>CANKXO010000001.1 GCA_947487765.1 uncultured Pseudomonadales bacterium
ACGAATGCAGCAGCGCAGGCATTGAATGCGGGCGACAGTGTCACGGATACATTCAGTTACACGATAGAAGACAGTGATGGTGATGCTTCAACTGAAACAGTAACACTAACAATCTCTGGTACAAATGATGCCCCTGTTATCACTACATCAAATGGCTCTGTTAGTTTTACTACCGTAACTGAAAGTGTTGAATTTACCGGTCCTGATTACGTAACTCCCCCAGGTTTTGATGAGACAGCAGCAACGGGAGTTGACCCTTCTAATTTGACCGTGGCAGAAGCAAGTAATGTAACTCTGACTTTTGAATCATCTGCAGCGGGTGGAGGTGTTAATAATACATTTGGTTATTACGAAATAGATCGTGATACTGGAGAAATTTCTAATACTACAATTGTTTGGGGTAACACTACAGAAGGGCCAGGCTCCGATCAGAGAACAACAGGAGAGACCTTTAGCTTACCTGCCCCTTTATCTGCTGGCAGTGAAATTGGGTTCTTTTTACTGCAAGATGGTGCGGATATGCATCCTGCTATATTGGGTGATGCTACAATATTGGCAGATTTAGCTGACTCAACAACTGGAGCATTTGTACGTTTCGAAACAACAGATGATGGGTTTACAAGCACTGGTGTGCCTGCAGAAACAGGTGATGCTGCTCCTGACCCGGGTGCGGGTGTATTCCCTCCTATACTAGTTTACTATGCTAACTCTGACCCTGGAACTGTGGGTATTCCGCTGCTAGGACAAAGTTTCCCTGGTTCTGATCCCAGCGATCCTCCTCAAGCACCTGTCCATTCAAATCTTCCAAATTTAAATGGTGATAGCAGAGATGGTGATCTTCTGGAGCATGTTGTTTCTGGCGTAACCCCTGGCAATCCTAATTCATTGACTATTTCGTTTGAGGACTTCGTTGCTCCTCTGCCTGAAGTTGATCCTACTCTTGGAGTGGATTGGGATTTGGTAGACTTAGTGTTCACGGTTGAGATAGAGAGTGTTGGAATTAATATTACGCAAATCGATCCAACTTTAGATATTGTTGATGTAGATAGTACAGAATTATCCTCTGCCACTATCCGCATAGCCGTAGGTTCTGACACAGATGAGCTTATTATTGACGCAGCCGACCTAGCTGGGACGGGCATTACAACTACAGGTTTTGATCCGGTAAGTAATACACTGACACTAACCGGCGATTCTAGTATTACCAATTACGAAAGTGTAATCCAAGCTATTCAATTGACTAGCCCTGATGGAAATAGTGACCCGAGAGTTATCGAGTACACAGCTACAGATGCTGAAGGTGCAACTAGTACGATTGCAATCGTTGGTCTTAATACCGATACTCCTTCTGCTGGAGATGATGTGATTGCTGGTGAAGCAGGCGCTGATTCTATTTTAGGATTGGCTGGCGATGATATTATTTTTGGTGGTGACGGAGGCGATACCTTAACGGGGGGAGCAGGTTCAGATACCTTAAGTGGTGGTGCTGGCTCTAATACTTTTGCTTGGGAAGCAGCAGATGCAGATGGTTCCACAGATACTATCACTGACTTTACAGCAGGAGCCGGTGGGGATGTTTTGGACTTTTCTGATCTTCTACAAGGCGAAACAGAAGCTATTATTGATAACTTCCTTACAGTAACTGCTGGCGCAGATAGTGTTATTACTGTTGATGCCGATGGGGTAGGTGCTGATACTGATCTTACAATTGTCTTAGAAGGTGTGGATCTTTCAGCTATAGGGGATTCATCAGCTATTCTGGCGCAATTGATCTCAGATGGTAACTTGAACATAGATAATCCTTAATCTAAACTGCTCTTAAATCAAAACGGCGACTTTCTAGTCGCCGTTTTTTTATGCCTATTCAAAAATAAATTGATGGTTTTACTTAGACCCTTCTACAAGGATTGAGTATGATAAGCGCCATGAAAAATATCTATCCAAAATTAATAGCGTTTCTTCTACTTATTGTTGTAAGCAATTTTTCATCCGCTCTTGATATCAAAAGCCCTTGGATTCAAGGCAGGTTGATTATTGGGCAAACTGATCCAGGTAATGGTATCCGTTTTCTTAAGCGCGATGTCCGTGTTAATCCGGATGGCTTTTTTGCTGTTGGTATAGGGAGGGATGCACCTAAGCAAGTGAAGCTGGTAGAACTATTACCTTCGGGGGTAGAGCGTACGCACACCTTTACTGTAAAGCAGCGAGAATATAGAGAGCAGCGTATCGAAGGGGTGCCTAAGCGTACGGTGCAAGTACCAGAAGAGGCGTTAACTCGTATTCGTAAGGAAGTGAAACTCACTAAGAAAGCTCGTAAGGTTGACTCATCAAGGCAGGATTTTCTTCAACGTTTTCAGTGGCCGGCCAAAGGAATCATCTCTGGTGTGTATGGTAGTCGGCGAGTGTATAATGGCCAACCTCGTCGGCCCCACTATGGTGTTGATATTGCCGCACCTCAAGGTTCTATCGTTACGGCGCCGATTGCGGGTAAAGTATCTTTAGTCCATGAAAATATGTATTTTTCTGGCGGCACATTAATTGTTGATCATGGGCATGGCGTTTCCTCTACTTTTATTCATTTACATAAAGTCTTAGTGAAAGAGGGCGATGTTGTTGAGCAAGGACAGGCAATAGCCGAAATTGGTTCTACAGGGCGAGCAACAGGTCCACATCTCGATTGGAGAATGAATTGGTTTGAGCAACGTCTGGATCCACAATTGCTGATGGACTCTTTGCCTGAAAGGCGTAATTAATACAAATAAAAACTGTAAGCATACAAGCAGATTATTAAAATAGAAGACCTGAAAACTATGGATAAAAAATTACTGAAATTATTGGTATGTCCTGTCACTAAAGCGCCATTAGAGTATGATCGCGAAAATCAAGAGTTAATTGCTGTAGCAAGTGGCCTTGCTTACCCTATTCGTGATGATATTCCTGTGATGTTAGAGTCTGAAGCCAGAGAGTTATCAGATGAAGAAAAAGAGAAGTGGCGTAATAAGTAGCTATCTAATCGGTAAACTATCGATGTATAGCAATTTTAATCTAACGTTATCTAAAAAATAACAACTTAAGCCAAGATGAGTATGACTGAAGAAACAATTTTCACTAAAATTATTAATGGCGATATCCCATCTGATAAAGTATATGAAGATGATGAGTGTATTTGTATTCGGGATATTACTCCACAGGCGCCGACCCATTTATTAGTCATTCCGCGTAAGCCTATTCCCCGTTTAGTTGATGCCAGTGATGAGGATAAAGCTTTGCTAGGCCATCTGATGTTAAAGGTAGGCGATATCGCACGAGAAGCTGGCGTTGGCGATGGCTTTAGAGTCATTATCAATAATGGTGCTAATGCGGGGCAGACAGTCTTTCATTTACATTTACATATTTTGGCGGGAAAAACCTTTAGCGAAGGAATGGTTTAGTGCACAAAGCTTTTATTGATCCATTCTATAGCCATTGTTCATAGATTGTCTTGCCTTGATTAGTTTATAATCATCAATCACTTACCTATTAATTTGATCTTTTTATGACAGCCCCATTTGCGAACAGCGCTGATTTGCGCGAAGCCTTTCTACGTTTTTTTGAATCCAAACAACATACTCGTGTTGCCAGCAGTTCTCTTGTGCCTGGTAATGATCCCACATTGCTATTTACTAATGCAGGTATGGTGCAATTTAAAGATGTGTTTTTAGGAAGTGACAAGCGTGATTACAGTCGGGCAGTAACCTCTCAGCGTTGTGTTCGAGCGGGTGGTAAGCATAACGATTTAGAAAATGTGGGCTACACCGCACGTCATCACACGTTTTTTGAAATGTTAGGTAATTTCAGTTTTGGTGATTACTTTAAAAAGGACGGAATTATCTACGCTTGGGAATTTCTAACATCTAAAGAGTGGTTGGCGATACCGTCTGAAAAACTGACGGTGACTGTTTATGCGGATGATGACGAAGCTTATGATTTGTGGAAGCAAGAAATTGGCGTTCCTGAAGAGCGGATTATTCGTATAGGTGATAATAAAGGAGCTAAATACCAATCAGATAATTTTTGGGCAATGGGGGACACGGGCCCGTGTGGACCCTGCACAGAAATTTTCTATGACCATGGCGCCGATATTTGGGGCGGCCCTCCAGGTTCGCCAGAAGAAGATGGCGACCGTTTTATAGAAATCTGGAATATCGTCTTTATGCAGTTCAACCGCAGTGCTGATGGCGAAATGAACCCTTTGCCTAAACCTTCTGTCGATACGGGCATGGGGTTAGAGCGTATCGCTGCGATTATGCAGGGCGTGCACAGTAATTATGAAATCGATTTATTTCAAAATTTATTAAGCGCTGTTGCAGATGTCACTAATGCTAAAGACAAAGAAGATAAATCACTGAGGGTGATCGCAGACCATATACGCTCCTGTGCATTTTTAGTGGTTGATGGTGTCTTGCCTTCTAATGAAGGCCGAGGTTATGTGTTGCGCCGCATTATTCGTCGTGCTGTGCGTCATGGGCATAAATTAGGGCAGAAAGATGTCTTTTTTCACAAGCTAGTCCAAGCGCTAGTTAAGGAAATGGGTGATGCTTATCCTGAGCTTAAAAAACAACAGGCCCAGGTTGAGAAGGTATTGCTAGCAGAAGAGCATCAGTTTGAGAAAACACTCGAAAAAGGGCTGGCAGTCTTAGAAAATTCATTATCCAATTTATCAGGAAAAGAAATTCCTGGTGATGTTGTTTTTGCGCTTCACGATACTTATGGTTTTCCTACTGACTTGACCAATGATATTGCTCGTGAGCGTGAATTAACACTGGATATGGATGGCTATGAAACCTTAATGGCCGAACAGCGTGCACGTGCAAGGGCTGCAGGTAAGTTTACCGTTGATTATACCGATAATATCACTATCGAGGGCGACACCGATTTTACTGGATATAAGAATTTACTGGATAAAGGGCAGGTCGTTGGCCTGTACAAAGAAGGTAAAGCTGTTGAGCAATTAATCGAGGGTGATAATGGTATAGTTGTCCTTGATCAAACCCCATTTTATGCTGAGTCTGGTGGTCAGGTAGGCGATACAGGCTACTTAACAGCAGGCGATAACCGTTTTGAAGTGGGTGATTGCCAAAAGAGTGGTAATAATCATCTTCACATTGGCCATATTCTCGAAGGCGCTATTTCGGTTGGTGATGACGTGGTAGCGGATGTGGATAATAATTTACGTCAAGCAACGGTGTTAAATCATTCATCAACGCATTTGATGCATGCTGCCTTAAGAAATGTGCTTGGTGATCATGTTGTTCAGAAAGGTTCATTGGTTGATTCTGAAAAATTGCGGTTTGACTTCTCACATTTTGAAGCGGTGACTGCGCAAGAATTAAAGCTAATTGAACAGCAGGTCAATCAAGAGATTCGCCGTAATACAGCTGTTGAGACAAACCTGTGTTCAATGGATGAAGCGAAGGAAAAGGGCGCAATGATGCTCTTTGGCGAAAAGTATGGCGATGAAGTCCGTGTGCTGACAATGGGTGAAGGGTATTCCGTCGAGCTTTGCGGTGGTACTCATGTACAGCGTACAGGGGATATTGGCCTTTTCCGTATCGTCTCAGAATCAGGTATCGCAGCCGGTGTTCGTCGAATTGAAGCAATCACCGGTGAAAAAGCGCTAGGAATGTTTGATGAGGTGCAGACTGAATTGCAGCAGGCAGCTCAAATCATTAAAGCTAACCCTGCAAATATGCTTGATAAATTAGAGCAGTTAGTGGCCCAATCCAAAGAGCAAGAGAAGCAGCTAGCTGCAATGCAGGCTAAAATGGCGGCTGCAGCCAGTGGTGACCTACTAAGCCATACAAAAGATGTCGAAGGTATAGCAGTCTTGGCCCATCAAATTGAAGGGGCTAATGCTAAAACCTTAGGGTCCTTGGCAGATTCCCTCAAATCTAAGTTTGAGAGTGGAGTCTTTTTATTGGCTGGCGTAGAGGCCGATAAAGTATCATTGATTATAGGCGTTACTAAAGACTTAACATCGAGCCATAAAGCAGGTGATTTAATGCGTATTGTGGCCCCAATGGTTGGAGGTAAGGGCGGTGGTCGTCCAGATATGGCACGAGGTGCGGGTACTGATCCGTCTGGTGTGGACCAGGCTTTAGCCGCTGTTGATGACTGGGTATCAAAAACGAAGAAATAGTTGTATTAGTTTTGAGCTAATTTGGTACAAGCTATTAACTTTTCCCCCTATATGGTGTTAAATACGCAGCCCTTTAGTGTTGGCGCGTAAATCAACATTTTAATTTTTTTACTAAGGATGAATCAATGAGCCTTTTGGTTCAAAAATATGGTGGTACATCAGTTGGTACTGTTGAGCGTATTCAGGCCGTTGCTGATAAAGTAGCTGCTTGCCGTGGTCTGGGAAATGATGTTGTCGTAGTTGTTTCTGCTATGAGCGGAGAGACTAATCGCTTGATTGGCCTTGCCAGTCAAATGCAGGCGACTCCAGATCCCCGTGAAATGGACGTACTACTGTCCACAGGAGAGCAGACAACCATCGCCTTATTATGTATGGCACTTAAAGCACGTGGCTGTGAATCTCGGTCTTATACCGGTTCTCAGGTGAGAATTCTGACTGACGACTCTCATACTAAAGCCAGGATTCAATCTATTGATGAGCACAATATGCGCTCAGACCTTAGTAATGGCAAGGTAGTGGTCGTTGCTGGTTTTCAGGGGGTTGATGAAAAAGGCAATATCACGACATTAGGCAGAGGCGGTTCAGATACTACGGCTGTTGCGTTAGCCGCAGCCCTTAATGCCGACGAATGTCAAATATACACCGACGTTGATGGCGTATACACTACAGACCCTAGAGTGGTATCTAGTGCCTGTAGATTAGATAAAATTACATTTGAAGAAATGCTGGAAATGGCCAGCCTCGGATCAAAAGTACTGCAAATTAGGGCAGTCGAATTTGCAGGTAAGTACAATGTGCCTCTCCGAGTATTACACAGTTTTCAAGAAGGTCCGGGGACCTTAATTACACTCGATGAGGAGTTGAATGTTATGGAACAACCTGTTGTTTCAGGTATTGCATTTAATCGCGATGAAGCCAAAGTAACAGTACAGGGGATTCCCGATATTCCAGGTGTTGCCTCCAGGATACTGACGCCTGTTGGTGAGGCCAATATTGAGGTTGATGTTATTGTTCAGAACGTTGCAGCAGATAATACGACAGATCTAACCTTTACGGTTAACCGTATTGATATGGATAAGGCAAAAACTGTTTTGGAGGCAGTTGTTGTTGAGTTGGGTGCCGGACAAATTATAACTGATGATAGTATTACCAAAGTATCTATCGTTGGTGTTGGCATGCGCTCTCACGCAGGTGTTGCAGCCACTATGTTCAAAACTCTTGCGGAAGAGAATATTAATATTCAAATGATTACAACATCTGAAATCAAGATTTCAGTCATTGTAGATGAACGTTATTTGGAATTGGCGGTTCGCAGCTTACACAGTGCATTTGGACTGGATCAAAGTAACTAATTATTGTTGATATTTGTTGTGACCCATGGGTAGGCACAATTATATTTATAGTAGCTGAACGGATAGGACTCGATTAGGTCTTAATCAAGAATAGATACATAACAATTTACAGGATATTAAGGAGGCAGTAATGCTTATATTAACTCGTCGTATTGGTGAGACTCTCATGGTTGGTGATGAAGTCACTGTGACCGTTTTGGGAATTAAAGGTAATCAGGTTCGTATTGGTGTTAACGCACCTAAAGAAGTGGCTGTTCATCGTGAAGAAATCTACGACCGCATCCAGCGCGAAAAAAACCAACCGCAAACAACTGACGAATAAGTTACCCGTTACTTTTTAAGAGTAACGGTTTATTTTTTGCAATTCGTTGGTTAATATCCTGCCCTTGATAGGCTAGGCTGTCTTTCGATAATTGTAATAAGTACACGTGTAAATTATTAAGAGGCCAATTCGGAAATCCTTTGTTTTCTGATTCATCTCTTCTTTGAATTTTCAAAAAATATGGTATGATGCGCCGCTCTTTTTGATGCAGTGCATCCAAATCGATTCCGGAGAAGTGGCCGAGTGGCCGAAGGCGCTCCCCTGCTAAGGGAGTATACCTTGATCGGTATCGAGGGTTCGAATCCCTCCTTCTCCGCCATTTCACATTTACTCTCTTTAGGGTATCTAACTCCTTAGAAAGGTAACGAAAAATCAGTGCTCCGAAATCCCTGATTTTGGTGACATGCTCGTGGTGGGTAAACACCAACTTTAGGGCTATTCACTTATCTTTCAATCACTCTGAAGTTCAGAGTTGATAAGGGTTCTCCCAAAACATCGAATGCAGTTCGAAAAGTGCCATTATAGTCTGGTAGTGCTGATTCGCGGTGTGATTTTTTACTTCTTGATAGGGCTGATAACAGTTTAAAAAGTTTACCTATAGCGTCATTTATAGCAGAGTGGCCAAATACATAAAAGACTATAAAAAAGTAGATACTAACTGTAGAAAACGCTGGCCTGTCCATATACTGGCAATCGCTATGCAAGGAACGGCAATAGTCCAGCGAATCGCAATAATGCGAGTGGGAAATAGTGTGAATAACAATAACCAGCTCACTAAAATAATACCAAGTTGACCAATTTCAACACCTACATTAAATGCTAGTATGCTTGGCCAGATATTTGGAGCATCAATTGTTAAAATTTCTGATAGCACAAAAGAAAATCCAAGACCATGTAATAAGCCTATTATTGTTGTCATTACAATTCCGCTTTCTCGTTTTTCCTTTGAAAGTGCAATAGCCGCAGCGTAGATGATGGATATCGCAATTGCAGTTTCAACAAAAGGTATAAACCAATCTCCTTTTAAGGTGTACCCAAAAAATCCAGCTGATAAGGTGATGCTATGGCCAATGGTGAACCCAGTTACCCGCCACAGTAAGCCTCTTAAGGTGAGTGCACTAAGAACAAGGCAAATTACAAATAAAACATGATCTAGGCCTTTTAAAATATGGTCTATGCCTTCAATGACAAAACTGATAAATGACTGAAGAGCGGAACGAGATATCTCCACTGGTGTATTCAGTAAACCGCGAATTCTAAAAATCAGGCTATCATCTCCAAAATGATCAAGAATCAAATTCGCCGTTTCATTTTGAAGTGGCAGCCCAGGATCTAAGCTACTTTGTAATTCGTAGTGAGTTATCGTGTTCTTAGTTTTTATAGGATAAAAAACCTCTGCATCAACAACAGTGTCACCTACATAGGTTACGTCAAACTCTTTGTGATAAATATCGCCTTTTACCGCTGCTTGTGCTTCCTTGAGTGTTGCGAATGGAGCTTGTTGTAAAGCTGGATAAGCCCGTAGTTTTACAAAATCACCCTTAAGAATAATATTGTCAACCTTAATTAAATGTCCATCTATAATAATCTTACCTAGGCCAATAGGGTCTGATCTTAACGCTTCTGGGTCTAGGTAATGTTGAAGTTGATCGTTTTCAAATGTATTACGTGTAAATGGTGCGGGATCACGCGTTCCATCACCTTTTTCTGGCCCTAACTTATCAGCAACAAGATAAGCCAGTGGTAACCGGATAAACATTCTTAAGCCGTCACCTTCATGGCTGATATGAATGATTCGGAGATTAACATTAAGATTAAAATGGGCACTGACGTTTGTTGATAGAACTAGGCTTATGAATAAAAAAGCAGTAATAAGAAAAGAATAAAGAGGGATGGCGCAATCATTGCGCCATTTTGATTTTAGATTGCTTAACATACAGAAAATCTACTTCCTAATTGGTTACCATATTGTTGGAACCAAAATACATGACGTGATTTCGTTTCGATTTAATATCTTTCGCCGATACTTGAATTGAAGCAGAGTCAAGCAGGGTATGTTCATGTGTTTTTACCCACTCATCTGCTGGTTGCAGAGTTGAGGTATAGAAGGTGGTTTCAGGTACGAGGTAATGGTGAGGGATAGCCACTTTTGCACCTGATTTTTTAAATACTTCATCTGCTTGCTTATAGCTAAGAATATGTTCTGAACCATCAACCGGTACAAAAATCATATCGACCTTACCCACCTGATCCCAAACCTCTTTAGGTGGGTTAGGTCTATTATCTCCCCACATTAATAATTTAAGGCCGCCGGTTTCAATAACAAACATCGTGTTGTCAAAATGGCGCGCATTCGTTGGTGGGCATATATTCTCACGTCCTTCAAATTGCTTAACTGCTTCGGTCCAATTAACTGAGCCAGACGCTACACACTGGTGTTTATCAGCTATGCCTCTTATTTTTACATCGCCAAGACTAAATGAACCTGCCATACGATCCAGCAACATATTGGCATCAATTTTATCAATAGCATCATGATCAAAGTGCGCATGCGAAGACATCCCTATATCGACGTCAATCTTCGGAAAATCCATTCGGTACCATAATCCCCAAGCGCCTGATGGGTCATTACGCCATGGATCAACAATAATACTAATACCCCGTGGTGAGGTAATACGGAAAGATGAATTACTGAAAAAATCAATGCCGACTTTACCCGTATCAACTTGTGTGCCGCCTTTATTTTGAACGTCAATAATACGATTATTATTTTTACCCGATTTCCAGGTATCAAGGCCCGAGCTAAAGGCCCCATTGGCTGCACCACCAACGACGCCAAGAGTAATGAGTCCAGTAAGGACCAGTCTATTGTTGATTTTCATTCGCCTTTCCTCTTAAAGTTGTTATTGTTTTTTATGAATTTACAAGGCTTGGAATTAAGGATTGCAGTATCAAATCAGCCAAGACCGAATATTTCAGGACTTAATACACTCGCCATAGCTATATTATTCTTATTCAATACCATAATATTTGAAGGGCACTTTGTCCTTGTAATACCGTCCTTGTAATACCTCTTTATTTATATACTTAAATGGTGCGGAGCATTAACCAATAGTAATGAGGCATTTTTTATAATAAGTGGCGAGGCGGCAAATAGAAATCAGGGGAATATATGAGGGTAATAGGGGGGAATTCCCCCCATTAAAATGGGTGGATGGTTAATCGAAGAACGATGCTAGATGTGTATTTAAGCTTGTGGATTGATTTTGTAAGCCCATTTTCTTGCGGATATTAGCTCGATGATAATCGACGGTTGAGGTGGCAATATTCAAGGAGTCGGCAATCTCTTTAGTTTTTTTACCTTGTCGGATGAGGTTGGCCACTTGAATTTCTGCACGGGTTAGATCAGAAAAATTTTGTACTAATTCACTAGAAAATTTTGAAGTGATATTGTTAAGGCTAGATTCTACCAAGTCTAAATAATACGTTGTTTTAACATTTTTAATACTTTTTTTGGCCTTGTGTAGGTTAGGAATAATTAACTCATTAATATTGGCCAACATAGAAGACTCCAGTGTCTTTTTAGTGGCTTCATGTTCATTTAGTAACACTTTTAAAGCGGTATTAGTTTCCTGTAAGTGCTGTGTTCTTTGTTCTACAATATCTTCCAAATCTAATTTGATGGCGATCAATTGTGATTCAATAGTTTTCCGCTCTTCAATTTCTACAATTAGCTTTAAATCGCTTTCGATAATATTTTTAAATTGTACGATAAGCTCTCTACACTCAATAGCATGATTTTGAGTGCTAGTATCAAGCACACAAATAGTGCCAAAAGGCTCTCCGTTGGGCCATAGTAAAGGGTAACCCAAATAAAAACTCATTCCTTGTTTTAAGTCTGGATTATGGTCCCAGACAGGGTCTTTAAGTGCATCTGGGACTAATAAAGCATCACCTGTTCTAATGACGGTTTCGCAATATAAGCCTGACTCGGAACATTGGTCTCCAGGCTTCCAGGCATTACCTTCTGATGTACTGCTTACAAAAACACTCATGGCTTTAGTCGGTTCAAGTCGCATAATTAAGCCGGCTGGTGTATTGGTTGTTTTTGCCATTAGGTCAATGACTTTTTGCCAGCTGGCCATTGTATGACTGGGAATGTGATATGTAGAGTTCATTATTTGTATTCTTTTTCTCTATTTTGATTATTGGTTATCTCGTGATGTAGTTTACTGCCATTTTTAATGATAACTCGATTAAAATATTTTAGTTGTATCCTCTTTTAACTACTCAATAAAAATATTAACCCGTGTATAGATTAGTTTATCTTCGAGGCAAGTTAAACGCCAGTCATCAATCCATGTAATTATCTAGCTCGACGTTGATAATGTATTGGTTTGCAGTTTTTACAAGGTATACAGGTTTATATGATGAAAGTTTTAATTACAAGCTAGGATCTTATGTATGGTAAAGAAAAGGGCGTATGAGATTTGGTTCTATCTAAACTCGACAAATGTCTGTGTAGAGCAGTTTAGTATGCGGGCCACTCTTGAGAGGCGCGTGAATGTGTCGCCGGTAATATTTTTTATCCTTCCTCTTTTTATTTTCGTCCTTCTAATATATAAAGTATTTTCCAGTTTTATCAGCAAGATTTATGAATTTATAGTTCTATTCATTTTGTTATATTAGTTTCGGTTTGTGGATTAGAAAAATAATAAGAAGGAGATGAGCCAAATTGTTTTTTAAAAAAGCGAGAGAAGTAGAGCGGGTCTTCAAAGCCTAGGTCTATGGCGACTTCCTTAATAGATTTTTGTCCTGACCTCAGTTCGACCCGCGCAGCGATTGCAATGCGCTCATTGATAGCCTGTAAGACCGTTTGCCCTAACTCAGCTTTGAGGTGTCGATTGAGTTTTGCAGGTGTTACTCCCAACTGATCGCTAAAAAATTCTAAATCTTTTCGGTCGAGGTAGTGCTTCTCTAATAGGTCTTGGAACTGTAATACGAGGTCAGATATTCGGGTCTTTTGGAGGGCTTCGTCTGCGCCATTTTCAATATGCCTTAATTTGTAGTCAGCGGCTTGTAGCAGTAGCGAGCGTAGGCTATTGATTGCACGTTCTTCTGTAAAGAGGCTTTGTGATTGTACGATTTCTCTCAGCTCTTCAAATCTGTGTCGCAGTAACGGCCACTCCTGTTCAGGCAGTGTAATTTGAGGCTGCCCTGATATCCGGTTGAAGACAACCCCATCACAGTATACTTCGGTACGTTTCACTTTAACGCAGAAAAAATCGTGATGAAATCCTAGGGATATCAGCTTGGCTGTATTATCGAAAGTTACCTGTTCTGTCAGGGATAAAGCTAAAAGTTGCCCAGCTTCAATCCGCAGTTGCCGGTGATCCAGAGTGATATCAGTCGCTCCATCTTCTACAAAATATAAGCGATACAGGTTGGTTGGGTAGTCTGGTGGCGTACCAGTAGCTGCCTGAATAGTTAGCAGGGGGTTATTATTGACTGCTTGTTCACCTGTCTCTTGTTTATATAAATAAGCAATAGTGTCAGAAGAGTCATTAGGTGTTGTCATGCGCTCGTACTTTAGGTTTTGTCCATATACTTCTTAAAATAGTGTATGGAGTCTTTTCATAGCAAAAGCTATATTTTCCTCCTGCCACACACTAATAATATCAGTGATGTGTATCTATATTAGTCGTATTTTACATAAATTCAGGAGTTTTATGAGAATGAAGTTGTATCAATCTATTTCAGCTATAAGCATTTTGTTAAGTCTCATTTTAACAAGTAATGTCCATGCTTCAGGAAAAGGTGATCATACCAAGGCTGTGGATGCAATTGCAGCAGTCAATCAACAGCTTGAGGTCGCTCTCAGTACCGCTGATCCTGCCAAAGCCACCTCGATTTATACACGAGATGGGCAATTGCTGCCACCTAATAGCAAAATAATTTCAGGTACAGATAACATTTATGCATATTGGCAGGCTGCTTTTACAGCGGGTGTTAAAGGGGCTGAGCTTGAAACCATTGAACTTAATATACAGGGTGATACAGCGGTTGAAATCGGAAGTTATGTGCTGCACGGTGAAGAAAAGATGCTTATTGATGAAGGTAAATACCTGATTTATTGGAAAAAAGAAGGTACAAATTGGAAGTATCACCGCGATATGTGGAGTAGTGTGCTGGCCCCACAATAAGGCGCAAGTGTTAAATCGAAATTAGATGCATTACTCGGTGCGGACTAAGATACCGTGTAATGTATCAATTAATTGAAAGTGTCGACATTATAGTTCAGGCGCAGATGAGAAATAGAGACAAGTATGAACAATTTTAATTTCTACAATCCAACAAAAATTATTTTTGGTCAAGATCGGCTTAATGAGCTGGATACTTTAATTGATCAAGGCGCCAATGTGCTTATTCTTTATGGTAAGGGTTCAGTAAAAAAAACGGGCGTGTTGGATAAGGTTATTGCAGCACTTGGCCAGAGAAAAGTGATTGAGTTCGGTGGTATTGAGCCTAATCCCAGTTACGAAACTTTGGCAAAGGCGGTCGATTTAGTAAAGGCTGAGGGTATTGATTTTCTTTTGGGTGTCGGTGGTGGTTCTGTGATGGATGGAACAAAATTTGTCGCAATGGCTGCTCAGTATGACGGTAAAAATACAGAGATTTTATTGCGCTCGGGAGTCGCGAATGCGACGGTCAAACGTGCTATTCCGCTTGGCCTCATCGCTACTTTACCTGCTACGGGTTCTGAGATGAATTCATTTGGGGTTATTACTCACAACGCTGCAAAATATGCTTTTTCTAGTCCACACGTATTCCCAACATTCTCGTTGTTAGATCCTTCTCTAACGTTTACATTGCCCGCTATTCAAGTGGCTAATGGTGTTGTTGATGCTTTTGTTCATACCGTTGAACAGTATGTTACTCAGCCAGTTGATGCACGTTTTCAAGATAGAACTGCTGAAGGAATTTTAAAAACACTGATCGAAATTGGTAGGAAAACTGTCGATAATCCAACAGATTACGATGCAAGAGCTAACCTTGTCTGGTGTGCGACGAATGCATTGAATGGTCTTGTTGGTGCAGGTGTTCCTCAAGATTGGGCAACCCATATGATCGGCCATGAATTAACCGCTATGTTTGATATCGATCATGCTCAGACCTTAGCCATTGTATTACCTTCTTTATGGCGTATTCGGACAGCTAAAAAGCATGACAAGCTCTTACAGTATGCGAGAAGAGTATGGGATATTGATGAGGCCGATGAAGATAAAGCGATTTCTATAGCGATTTTAAAGACAGAGGAATTTTTTGAAAGTCTTGGTATTAAAACCAAACTCTCTGCTTATGGTGTTGAGAAAAATCATATTGAAAATATCGTTGATGCACTCAAAAAAAATGGTCGGGATTCACTTTCTGAAACCGGTGATTTAGATTTGGATATATCAAGAACCATATTAAATCATGCATATTAAATGCAGGTTTTTATTTGCTCCGATAATATTATTTAAGAAGGAAAAACAATGTCTCTTAAATCTAATGCTTCACCTCTTATTTCAGTCGATCAGCTGAATCAGAAGTTAGATAATCCCAACGTAAAGATTTTTGATGTTCGTGGCAAATGGAATGGTTCTGTCAGTGATGCTTTTAATGAATACTCTCAAGGTCATATTAAAGGGGCAAGTTTTCTTGATTGGATGTATCATTTTTTAGAGCCTGATGTCTCGATTAATATTGCGCCGGTTGCTTCCAAAGAAAATGCTCAACGTTCTTTCGAAGCTTTAGATATTTCTGCGGATGACCTTGTCGTTCTTTATGATGATTACGATCACATGCTTGCCGGCCGTATCTGGTGGGCCATGCGTTATTGGGGTTTCGATAATGTAAAAGTGCTCAATGGTGGCTGGAAAAAATGGCAAGCCGAAGGGATGCCTATTGCTAAAGCAGAAGTGGGATCTGCTTCAATGAGTGCGCCAAGCTCAAAAGCAATTTTTCCTGTGTCAGAGCTAAGAAGCTTATTGAGAGTGAGTTTGGATGAGGTTATTAATCTAAAAGATAGTGATTGTTTGGTGGATGCCCGAGGACCTATTAATTACGGTGGTAAACCTGATGATCCTCGAACAGGCCATATACCTGGCGCAATTAATATTTCTTTTCGGGCAGTGCTTGATGAAGCAACGGGCTTATTTAAATCGGATTCAGAATTGAAGGACGTTTTTAGCTCACATATCAATGATCTTCAAAATGCATCAATTATTTCGTCCTGTGGTTCGGGTTATGCAGGGACTATTATATTGCTGGCTCTCTATCAAATCGGTATAGAGGCCCCTTTATTTGATGACTCTTTTGCTGTTTGGAAAATGGATGAAGAAAGGTTGGTGGAGCAAACTTTATAACGTTAATCATTTTATAAATTTAGGTGAACATAGATTCTTATTAAGTAATTTGTTAGCGTATAAATAGCGTAGTTTTAAATGCTATATAACCGTCTTTATGGCGGTTTTTTCATATTAAAATCATGCAAATCGAAATATAGATTCTTAAATGACTGGCTGGTAATTAGCCTTATAGGGCCGGAAATGAGGCTTAGATGAACTTATGCTAGATAGTCCATCAATTATAACTAAAAAATTTCCTTTTTAACGTTTTGATTTTATTAAGTTATTTATTTCTTAAATCTAAAAGAGAATTAAGTACGTATTATCCGGTTGGCGTGGGTTTCTTGTAAAACAGTTTAGATTGTCTATGCTTTCATTAGATATGATTGTTAACAGCAGTAGAAAGCGGTGGAGAGTAATCTTGTGTTTAATTTTTTGACCAAAGCTAAAGAGACGGAAATCAAAGAGACATCAAAGGATAATGATGTAATAGTAGATGCTATCTATAAATCTATGGCGGTGATTGAATTTACGCCAGACGGAATTATCCAGGCGGCAAATCAGAATTTTTTAAATACGGTTGGCTATAGCTTGTCGGATATTGAAGGAAAACACCACAGCATATTCTGTGATGATAGTTTGTCAAAAAGCGCTGAATACAAGGATTTTTGGAAAAAGCTAGCTAATGGTGAATTGATATCGGGTGAATTTAAGCGTCGCCATAGTGATGGCAGTGATCTCTGGTTGGAAGCGTCGTATAACCCTATTCGTGATAGTGAAGGCAATATTGTCAAAATTGTTAAATTTGCATCTGATGTTACTGAGAAGTTATCTTGTTTTAAGGATACTCAAAGCCTTCACGATGCCCTTAATTTATCGGTTGCTGTGATCGAATTTAATTTAGACGGTACAGTAATAAAGGCCAATAATAACTTTTGTAATGCGACAGGTTATTCATTAGATAACCTTGTAGGTAAGCACCATAGAATTTTTTGTAAAGAGGAGTATGCCAGTTCAAGTGATTATGCTGCGTTTTGGAATCGCTTGAATAAAGGTGAAGCTTTTGGTGGGCGTTTTGAGCGTATAAAGGCTACTGGTGAACCTTTGTGGTTAGAAGCGACTTATAATCCAATCCGCAATGAGCAAGGCGAGGTATATAAGATTGTAAAATTTGCCTCTGATATTACAGAAAGAGTTGTGCGTTTACATCAGGATGCTGAAAGTGCCATTAAAGCACATGAATTAGCGATTGAGACAGATTCAACCGCTGAAAAGGGGTCTGAAGTTATTCATAAAGCAGTGCAAGAAATGAATAATATTTCTAAAATGATCACAGAATCAGCCGAAACGGTAAGTGACTTGGCAAACCAGTCAGAACAAATTACCAATATTGTGAATACTATTCGCGGTATTGCTGAACAAACTAATTTGCTTGCATTGAATGCGGCTATTGAAGCAGCTAGAGCGGGTGATCAAGGTCGAGGCTTTGCTGTTGTTGCAGATGAAGTGCGTCAGTTGGCCGGTCGCACCAGTATTTCGACGCAAGAAATCTCTGAGATGATTGAAAAAATTCAGACTCTGACAGGTTCTGCTATTACCAGCATGACAACCTGTCAATCACAGTCTGTATCAGGTGTTGAACTTGCTGGGCAAGCTGGTGATGTGATCACCGAAATTAAAGGGAAGCTGACCGAAGTCGTTAATGCGGTCAGTGTCTTTTCAGATAAGAAGGATGCTCTTGATCAATAGTGAGTGGTCAAGCAATAAGTTGAGCAAGTACGAGGGCGGCAATGCCCTCATATTATTTCCACAAGCTTAATTTGTATATTCAAATACCCTAACGACTTCTTTTACTCCCCCTGTGTTACTCACAAGGTTTGCTGCGATATCGGCTTCTTGTTGTGTCAATAAGCCCATGAGATAGACAACGCCATCCTCAACAATGACTTTTACTCTAAGCCCTTTGATATTTTCATCGCCTAGTAAAACCGTTTTAACCTTAGTGCTTAGCCACGTATCGTTCGTTCGAGAGAGGAATGATGTATTACCTGTGATTTGTAGTTCGTTATAGGCCTGACGAACACCATTAACGTTACTGGCTGTTTGAGCAGCGAGTAAACGAAGTTCTTGAGTAGGTACTTGGCCTGTTAATAAAACAATACCATTAAAACTCGTCACATTGATATTAGACTGTTTTAATTGGATGTCGGCTTTTCTGATGTTTACTCCGACGATGACTTGCAGGCGTTTGTCATCGATATAAGTGCCGAGAGAACGTTGTCCTGGATCTGGCTGAATCGGTTCTTTTGTTGTTGAATCAACAATTGAGGTACAGCCATAGATGATAAACGTTATCATCGTGAGCATTAAATATTTTATTGTTTTATTAATCGTGGTATTCATAGATGTAAGTGTCACTCTATCGGTCCAAATAGTTGTTCATCAATTAAATCGCAAAGGCAAAAAATAATAAGTAAGTGAATTTCGTGAATGCGGCCACGAGAATTCGAAGGTACCCTAAGCTCTTTATCATTGACATCAAGTAGTGATGAAATGTTTCCTCCATCTCTACCATTCAACGCAATAATATGCATATTTTTTTCGTGGGCTGCTTGTATTGCCTGCACTAAATTCGAAGGATTACCGCTGGAAGTGAATATGATGAGTACATCATTTTCATTGCCTAATGCTTTAATTTCTTTACCAAAGACCTCATTAAAACTCTTTTCATTGGCGATGGCTGTAACATTAGTAAGATCGCAACCAAGAGTAATTGCAGGTAAGCTAGGGCGCTCACGTTCAAAACGATTAATTAAACTATTACTGAATATCTGAGCAAGTGCTGCTGATGGGCCATTACCACAAATGAGAATTTTCCCTCCGTTCAGTAGCGAATCAACCATGATATCGCCCGCAGCGAGAATGTCAGGGAAAAGAACTTCACCCGCATTCATTTTGGCTTCGACACTTTGTTGGAATAGTTTATAAAGGCGTTCTTCGGTCATAAAAATAAATCATATTGCTAGCAAAAAGCATTTTTAATCCAATGAACATCATAGTCATCTACATTCTTTATGTATCGATTACGATGATCATCTTTGGGCTCTATGCCAATGACATCAAAGCGACTGCTAACAGACTCCGTGAGTTGATGTTGATATAAATAATATTCGGCAGCTTTAATAACTTTTTGTTGTTTTCTGCGGTCAATCGTTTCAAATGCATGGCCAAATAATTTCTGGTGACGATAGCGTACTTCTATAAATACCAGTGTTTGTAAATCTTTTGCGATAATATCAATTTCGCCATGGCGACAATTAAAATTGCTGCTAATAAATGATAATCCCTGATCTTGTAAATACCGTTTAGCTAGTTTTTCTGCTGTACGGCCGATACGCTGAGTACTTAAACGTTTCAGCATGGGTTCCCTCCCTAATTAAAAAAGTCCTCACTGTCTTGCGTTAAATAAGGCAGTGGCTTTGCCTCTCCTTTTACTATTTCTGCCCAAGGTTGTTCTCGAACGATACGTTTCTTGTTATCGAGCCTTAACTTACCCGTGGTGCCAAAAATAGAGGTGTTGGGCAATCTTGCCAATTGGTTCAGTCGGTCATGAAGGAGGAATGCATCAATTCCCATCGCATACAAACGTTCGTAATTGGGCGGTATTTTTAACTTTTGTGTCACTAAATTTTTATCTCGGTTTTCAGGGTCGAGTGTCCAGGGCAAGGTAGTAAAACGTATCCCATTTAAATCTCGGTTTTTGCCAACAGATTGTGAGCTTGAATATATTTGGCTGGTTGCATAGACAGGGATATTACCTGCGTAATGAAAGGCTAATGTGGGTTTAATTTGTTGGCCTTCGCTTGAGCGTGCGACCAGAAAAATCATATCTATATCTTGGCGACGTCTAGGTTCAAACTCAAAATTCTTACCAAATAAGCGTTTAAGTTTACGGGCCCTTGCTTGGCTTTGGTCAATAGCAAAAGCAGATTTAATGGTATTTGAATAGCTATTTTTAGCAGTGAATTCGCGATTAACAATAACCTTCCCGCCACGTTCTTGCCAGCGTTCAACAAAAGCATTGACGGCCCGTTTACTCCAATCTGCTTTCGATGAAACCACCATGGCATAGCGGTGGCCTTCCAGCCAGGCGCGATCAGCCGCTTGAATAGCCTCGTCTTCTAGCGATAAGCCAAACTGGTATAAGGGTTTAGAGAAAACAGGCGCATTAGTCGGTTGTAATGCATCAATATCGCTATCTTCATTAATGTTGTTACTACTTGTATTATTAGTATTAGTATTAGTATTAGTATTAGTATTCGTACTATTACTATAATTTAACGCTAAGGTCGTTATAGGTAATTGTTCTCTCTGCTGTAACTCTATGACTTTATTCTTCTCAAGAGGCCCGATAACTAGGTTTGCCCCCTCACTAACGGCTCTATCGTATAGGCTAGTAACGGATTCTTGGCTGGTATCGTATAGACTGATTTCAGGTTTATCGCCTTGTTCCTGGTTGTAATAGGCTGCAAAAAAGCCATCGCGAATGGTTTTCCCCGCAATCGCTAATTTGCCTTGCATCGGTAATAGCAAAGCGACTTTTCTTGGGCGTTGTTCTATTAATGTATTTAATAGTTGCAAATCCATTGGCAATTCTAAGCTGGCAGGGTGTGTCGGGTTTACGTCTGTCCACTTGCTTACTTCAATACGCTTAATTTCAAGGTTTGCTTGATTCTGCTTGCTAATGCTAGCGAGTTGATACCATCCTCGACTAATGGGGTCTTCACTCGTTGTTTCCAATTCACTTAATTGTTCAACGGATAATTGACTTAGTTCTCGCCATAGCGCTTCATGATTTTCGGTGATATCCAATGTGTCTATTAATAGTTGATCTAAAGCGATACGTTCTATAATACTGGCTTGAGCGTTACCTAGCTGGCTGTAGGTATCGGCTTTTTGTCGATATAGCTGTTGCTGTTGCTCGATACTTAAGCGGTCCCATAATTGCGTTAATCGGTCACTATTGAGTAGTTCACTAGACCGGAATATGGCCTGGTCAGCACTATAAATATTACTGGCTACCGTAATATAGTTAAGATATTGGTCGTCATCTAACTGGTTTGAATCAACGCGATCAATTAAGCTGGAGGCCTGTTCTATCTCCGCCAAATCATAGAGTTGGCTGGCAAGTTCGATAAAACGATTATCTTTATCTGGAGAGCTAAGCTGTTCTGCGGAGGCTATCTCTTGCGGTAAGTTATCTAATGAAAGGGTGGGGGCCTGTGTTGTTGGTGTGCTGCCACAAGCAGTGACGAGAATGGCCACAAGCAATAGGCTGCAATAGTGGCGTAAGGCCTGAATAGTCGATGATAAACGCATAAGATAGCTCATATAAGCATAATTAAACAATTAATATACAAGAGAATGACTCCATGACAGAGCACCATACTGGCATACTTTATATCGTCGCGACACCCATTGGTAACTTTAGTGACATGACTCAACGAGCGATTGAGACACTCCAGTGCGTTGATTATATAGCCGCGGAGGATACTCGCCATAGTGCCCGTTTGTTGAATCATTTTAACATCACTACGCCGCAGATTGCCTACCATGATCACAGTGATGAGAAACGATTGCAAAAAATCATGCAAATATTGCTTGAGGGCCAGTCCGTTGCCCTTATTTCAGATGCTGGAACTCCACTGATTTCTGATCCTGGCTATCAACTTGTTAAAGTCGTCCGTAAAGAGGGTGTTCGGGTTGTTCCTATTCCTGGTGTATGTGCAATGGTTACCGCACTTTCTGTGGCAGGGTTACCCTCTGACCGTTTTATTTTTGAAGGGTTCTTGCCGGCGAAGCAAAATGCCCGACGAGTTTACTTGGAGTCTTTACGTCGTGAAAGCCGTACTTTGATTTTTTATGAATCAACACATCGTTTGCTGGATTCTCTACAAGATATGACGGACACTTTTGGTAGCGGACGCAAAGCGGTCATTGCCCGAGAGCTGACTAAGACGTTCGAAACAGTGTTGGATGGTTCTTTGCAGGACTTAGTCATTAAGGTCACAGAAGATCATAATCAGCAGAAAGGCGAGTTTGTTATTCTGCTAGGAGGGTATAAAAAATCAGATGAATTTATCAGGATTGATGCATCAGTCGTCCAAACGATGAAAATACTGCTGGATGAACTCCCTATTAAGCAGGCATCCGCCATTGCTGCAAAATTAACAGGGCTGAAAAAAAGGGATCTATACCAATGGGCATTAGACAATAAGCTCTAACATAAAGGTGTTAAAAGCAGCTTGCGCCACCACCATGTTTTATTGTCAGTTTTAGTAACTGCTTTTAAGCTGATTGCGCTGACCTATAATAGATAGCGCAGCGACACGGTAAGCCTCAGCCAGTGTGGGAAAGTTAAAGATACTTTCGACAAATATATCGACATTAGCTGAAGCCAAAATAGCCATTTGCCCAATGTGAATTAATTCTGTCGCACCTTCTCCGATAATCATGACGCCCAGTACTTTTTCACCTTCAGGGTCACAGATAATTTTTAACATGCCATCTTGAATTCCGGAAATTTGTCCCCGGGCAATTTCTTCAAATAACGCCTTACCTATGAGTATTTCACCAAAATGTTTACGCGCAACAGATTCTGTTAAACCAACGGCTGAAAGCTCAGGTATACCATAGATACCTGTGGGTATCATTTGACTCATTTCGCCGATGGGTACATCGTAAGCGTTACAGGTTGCTCGTCGACCTTGTTCCATTGCTGTAGATGCTAAAGCCGGAGGGCCGATGACATCGCCTGCTGCAAACACAGAGGGTACATCCGTTTGTAATTCCCAATCGACAGAGATCAAACTGTTTTCATTGAGAGGTAACTGGATATTGTCTAATTGTAAATTTTCTGTATTGGCGATACGACCTGCGGCACAGAGTAGCTTTTCACCTGTCACGGTGCTGCCATCTTCCAGTTCGACAATAACTTGGTGGCCATCCCAATTCGCTTTATTAACGATGGTATTACCCATCCAAGTACCGCCCATGGTTTCAAATGCATGGACAAACTTATCCGTTAAATCTCTATCGAGAAAACCTAGTGGCTGAGGGTATTTGTCGATCATTGTGACTTTAACATCTAGTGCTTGAAAGATAGATGCATATTCACTGGCGATAACACCGCCGCCTAATACAATCAAGCTTTTAGGTAGGTAGAGCATAGATAGAATTGAATCACTGTCATAGATATGCTCATGATCTACGGCAATATTATTCGGAGTACGTGGGTAGGAACCTGTTGCAATAACAGTTTTTTCTGTACTGAAAATTTTAGGTTCTCCACGAACTGGTGTTACTTTAATATTATGATCATCTTCGAATCCTGCTCGCCCATGAATACGATCAATATTATTTCTCTGAATTTGCCGTTCCATATAATTGTCATGCGCTTTTAGTACTTCATCAAGCCGATCAATTAAAATAGCCATCTCAAAATTATCGGTTAATGCAAAGTCAGAAAGCTTGGCATTAGAGCGTAGGTGGGTAATGCGTAAAGCATTTTCTCTTAATGTTTTTGATGGTATTGTCCCACGGTGTACACAGGAACCACCGAGGTAACGATCGCGTTCTATAAGAGCAACACGTTTGCCTAATTTAGCCGCTTGTACAGCAGATTTTTGCCCAGCAGGCCCGCTGCCAATGACGATTACATCGTAGTCGTAACTCATGATGATAATGTTTCCATACTGGTTTTTATCGTGGCTTCTTTTTCAAGGAGTATGGCCACTTCATCGGGGTAAAGATTAATAAAATCCAACGCTGGCGAATGAAGGATGGTTTCTTTTTCTATTGAATCAGGATGCAACATGAGAGTTGCGAGTTGGCTACCAAAAAAGATTGTAGGTGCTAAATCTGATTTTGAAGGTGCATTACTAAAGTTTTTATAAAAACCTATCGCTTCAGCAACTATATCTGGTAATCCCCATTCTTTGGCGACTACCTGGCAGTAAGATGATTCAAACTCTTCGTATATCTGCTTGAGTTCCTCATCCGTTAGCGGGGCGAGTTGGCCTTTTGATTCTGCAATCGTTTGTAAAATAACAGGCTGACCAATGCTATGGAGAAGGCCACATAGAAAAGCAGCTTCCACATTGCTGCGCATGGCTCGCGCAACCTCTTTTGACCATAAAGCGGTTGCTAATGCATGTTGCCAAATCGTTATAATGTGTTGGTCATACCCGGGGGCATGAAACATTTTGCTATTAAGAGACGTCGATAATGCAATGTTACTGATTTCTACCATTCCTAAACGAGCGACTGCTTGTTGTATTGAGACCAAGTTGGAGTTAGGGGTATAGGCTGCCGAATTAGCAATTCTCATGACATGTCCCCCCATCATTGGATCAGACTGAATAATAACGGCGAGTTGGGATGCGTCAGAATCAGCATCTTGAGTAAGCGCTATCACGCGTTGTGCTGTTTCGGGGAGTACAGGGACTTCAATATTGCCTGATTCTATTGCTGCGGAAAGGTGACTGGCAGCTTGTTCAGCATTGACAGAAGGGTAACTCATAGTATTCCTTAAGTGTTCAATCGATATAAACGGTTCTCCTTTTAGTGTAGATCAAAAAAAAGCGAGTGCTACTCTAATTGATTGAAATAATTGGCTTATTTCCTAAGGGATTATGTCATTGTAATCATCTAGCTGTAGCAGCTGATCTCTATACCTTTCTCTTCTGCCGGTTGTGGGTTGGCTTAATCTTCATATTCTGGGTGTTCTTCAAATAGCGATTGCAATAGTGTAAATAAAGTGTCGATATTACTCATATCATCTTCTTGCTGTGTTTTATGAATAGCTCTCTGGAATAGATGGTTCAGCGCAATGTATTTTGGGTTTATTTATTTCATACTCTGCTGTCGTTTATTTTTGTTTCTGTCTTCTTGTTGTAAACGTAGCGTGTAGTGCTGACACCAATCTATACATTTTTCTTTTTGAGTAAATAGCTCGACTAAGCTTTTATTCTCCTGGTTTTCTTGAAAGATACAGAGGAGACTAAACAAAATAGAATAGTCTATTTTATCACTAGCCATTAAGCCTAATATGCGAGAGTAGAGTAAATGGTCATCTGGCAATATTGTTTTCAACCCCAGTTTTTTTCGCATACGAGCAGCATAATTATCTATCAGTATGGATTCGTAACTTTGAAGTATGTCGAGAATAGAATCGTCATCGATTAATGACGAGAGAGCATGGGCCAAAGTACTTAAATTCCATAAACCAATACTTTACCATTGTGTAGTCAGTTTTGCGGTACCGGTCACTGTAAACTGCAATAACTGTGCATATTTGTCTTTTGTATTTTTTGCCTCAGGTAAAAATAAACTTATGACAGAATCGGCTAACTATTTCACCGCTTCAAATTGTTACTGATTATGAAAGTATTCAAAGCGAATATGTGATCGCGAAACTCTTGCAACAGATGCAAGGCACGTGTTGTTGGCATACCTAAGTGATTCATGGCTTCATCAGCAAGATATTCTCTAATAGATGAACGCAATGCTTGTACGGCCATCGCCTAATTATGGGGAATAACCGCCAAATTGATGTCCAGCGTAGATCATGGCTATAGAGGGTTGATTTGACCTTAGAAAAAATGCTTACTCAGTTGATAAACTGCTGAGAAAATGAAAGTTGTTTTAAAGGCATATTGGCCTTTTATCTGACTAAAATAAAGTAATACCTAATAATAGGTGCGTTAATGAATACATAGATTCTGTGATGTCGTTAATTCTGCCTCATACGACAACTAGTTAGTTTTGTGTCACTTTAGCGGTTTATTTAAGTAAAGTGCAATACTATAAATTGTTTATAAAAAAGCCAGGTTCTTATTTCTTTTCCTTTGTCGACGTGTGACATAAAAATGAAAACTTATAAATAGGTCACAGTTATGCAAAATGATCACAATGTAATCCACAAAAACGTAGTGTGGTTACTCGACAAAACCAACACCCTGAACAATACTTAGGTATAAATTTCAAGTAGTTAACCGATAATAAGGATTAATAATGAATGCTCGTGATATTGCTGCTCTTCCTTCAGATACCATAGAAAAGTTATTGAGAGCGATCCCATTTTATAAGGCAGTCAAAAAGCAAAATGAAGGGCAATATCAGGAATTATTACAATATTCGCGCATTTTCCAATTTGGTTGTAATGAACAAATTCTGACTCGGGGCCAAATGGATAGCTGGTCTTATTTTTTGGTAAAAGGTCAATTAGTTGTTTCTCTGCCTGACCAATTTGGTCGCCAATTGCATGTTAACTACGTGACTCCAGGGGAGGTTTTTGGGGATTTATCTGTCTTGTTAAAGTCTCCTCGAACAGCAGACGTAAGTGTCGATGAAAACTGTCGTGAAGCTTTAGTTTTTGGCACCGATTTTAGTATGTTTGGGCAATTACTCAATTTTAATATTGTGTCTTTAGAAACGAAATTAACCTATTACCGCCATATGGTTCAAAGTTTACGTTGGAAGTTGGAAATGTATCGCTCTAAGTATAGAGATAATGCTTTGGCGGATAAGCATCGTGCTATAAAAATATATAGCGGTGCAAAAGGTGGCTTAGATGAACTACATGCGCTTCATCAACAATCTACTGATTTTGCTAAATTGTTAGTGGAGTGGAATCGTGCATTTGGCAGTTTATCTGTTGCTGAAGGTAAGGTTCCAGAGCCAAACATTGCCATATAATTAACCTCAAATTTTATTATTTAGCCTGTTGATTTTCATAAGCTGCATATCCGCCTATCAGGCTGTACACTTCATCAAACCCCTGCTCAAGTAAAAATTGGGCTGCTGATTGGCTAGAGTGGCCATGAAAACAATAAACAATTAATGGTTTGTCTAAATCGGCATCTCTAATGAAATCTTGTAGATTATCATTGCTAAGGTGCTTTGCTCCGTCAATATGTCCTGTCTGGAAACTTGCTAGGTCTCGAATATCTGCAAGATTCGCATCGCTTTGACTCATGAGTATCTGAGCATCTTCAAGAGTGATGTTTTCGTATTTTTCCATGTTACTTAGGGCCCAATCTGTTTTTAGGTGTATTTTAAACAGATAAGAGTGTTGCCGTAACCCGTTTTCCTACTCAATTTGTCTTTATCTAGTGCTATTGGCGATGGTAGGTCTCTGCTTCTACACTTAATAAGTCGGCTAAATATGAGCAAATTTATGATTTATCGTTTTTTAATGGCTTTTTCCATGGTAATGACAAGCTTTCAGCAATCAAGCTTTGCTAGCGAGCGCTTTGCAGATGTTGATTTATGGTTGCCGAAAACATACCAAGACCATTACTTGAGATTATTAGATGCGGCTGAAAAGGTAGAGAAAGACCCTTATTGCCATCGTTTGATAAGTGGAGGGATGATTGAAGGCCGTTCTACTCAGGAGCATATGTACTTTCATTTTCGCTGTCGAGCTGAAGACCGAAAGACTTTTTCAATCGAAGTTGACGGAAAAAGCTTAGAAGTGACCAATGTGTATAAAAAGCAAAAAGAAGCGGAGAAAAAAGCAGAAGAAGAGCGTCAACGTCTCGCTGAAGAAGCTGCAAAAGCAGAAGCTGATCGAATAGAGGCTGAACGGTTAGCAAAGCTTAGAAGTGAACAGAGCCGTTATTGGAAAATATGCCGTAAGGCTATGAGAAAGCGGTTGAAGTTGTTCAATAATATAAAAGTATTAACGAAGGGAATACCTGATCCTATTATAGAAGGCGAAAAATTTACATATATTGTGCTATTTGATGCGGAAAACCCGAAAAAAGAGTCTCTACATTATAAAGTTAGCTGTGATATTAGTTCGCTTACAGAGCATAAGGTTGCAGTAGTCGCACGAAAGGATAAGTGATTTTAGCCTTTTGAGGTAAATGAGAGGTTTGAATACGAGGTAGTTCAGGGAAAGGGGATAAAATCAGCCTCAGAGAATATCTCTGAGGCTGATCGAGATATTGCTATAAAACTAATTACTTCTTCTTAGCTGCTTTTTTACGAGCTGGCTTTTTAGCTGCTTTTTTCTTCGCTGGGCGCTTTTTAGCAGAAGATTTCTTGGCAGCAGCTTTGGCTTTAGCGGCAGCCTTTCTAGCAGCAGCTTTTTCTTTAGCAGCTTTGGCTTTAGCGGCAGCTTTGGCTTTAGCAGCGGCTTTTTTGGCAGCGACTTTAGCTTTAACGGCTTTAGCTTTAGCAGCAGCTTTAGTGCGAGCGGCAGCTTTTCTTTCAGCTAACTTAGCTTTGGCAGCTTTAGCTTTAGCCGCGGCTCTGGCTTTAACAGCAGCTTTCTTAGCATTAGCATTAGCTTTAGCAGAGGCTTTTTTAGCAGCAGCTTTAGCGCGAGCGGCAGCTTTCTTTTCAGCAGTTTTAGCTTTAGCGGCGGCTTTCTTCTCAGCAGCCTTTTGCTTTTTAGCTAGAGCAGCTTCGGCTTTAGCAACTGATTTATCGATAGCGGCTGCTTCTTTATTAACAGCTGCAACTTGTTTTAGAGCTGCTTTGCCATCAGCTAAAGTAGCTTTTGCTGAACTAGCAGCAGCTTTAGCAGCATTAGCGACTTTTACAGCTGCCGCTAATTGTTTTGCGCTAGCAGCAGTCTTTTTCTTTTTGCGGATAGCTGCAACTTTGTTACTAGCAGATTTTGCTTTGCTAGTAGCTGAAGCAGCGGCTTTGCTTGCCGCAGCAATTTCTTTCTTCAGATTGTTGAGTTGTTGAGCGCGAGCTTTGCCGAGTTCTTTTTTCAGCTTGGCAAGTTCTGCCTCTAATTTTTGTACAGGATCTACAGATGATTTTTTGCGTGCGGCCATATTATGTTCCTTAAATTTAAGATAATAATAATGATAGTGTTATCGTTTTTACAAACGCGATTATACAGTTAATAGTAGCAGAATAAATATTGTGCAACTTTTTTTTATAAAAAAAACCCCCTTTTTTATAAAAAAATTGCCTTTTTTTCTTTTTAAAGCGCTCCAAACGGTAAAAATTTATTATTGTTATTGTTTTTTATCCATTTCAGCAATTCTTTATCCAGTGACTTTTTACGCTTTTTGAGTAGTTTTGTCAGCCAAATAACGGGTGATTTTTCCTCAGCAGACCAGTTTGTATAATGCATTTCAGCCAAGGTAAAAAATTGTATGAGGGTGATTAACTCCTCATCAGTAAAGTTATCTGCTGTTGAAAACCATGTCTCTTTATCTATTAGCATGATCGGGCGGTGTATTTCTCTTTCTTTTTCTGTCAGAAAACTATTTAAGCTATCCAGGTTATCCGGATCTATTTTAAGAATAATTTTTCTCAGAAAATTTTGCTCAATTGTATAAGATTTATCTGAATTGTTAGCGGATGGATCCCAAACTTCTGTTGTCATTAGTTATTACTCACAATAAATACTCGAGGAACGGAATTGTAATTCTTTTGGCTCCTCAGAGCAGTTATTTAACTATTTTTTGTATCTTTCAAAATTGCATACACGCCTAACACTGTTTTTATATACAGTATTTTGGTAAAATTAATGTCGCTCTGAGATTGTTAATGATTATCTGGTGCTTTTCATAGGTAAAAAATAGTGAGAAAAATTATTCACTGCGATGCAGATTGTTTTTTTGTCGCTCTAGAAATAAGAGATACACCTGATTTAAAAGGTTTGCCCGTTGCTGTGGGTGGCGATCCAGGTAAGCGCGGTGTTATTTCCACCTGTAGTTATGAAGCGCGTGCCTTTGGTGTGCATTCTGCAATGGCTTCTGCCTATGCAAAGCGTTTATGCCCTCAATTAATTATTCTTCCTCATAATATGACGAAATATCGGGAAGCGGCTATGGCAATGCGCCGGATATTTTTAGATTATTCTGATGTTATTGAACCTTTATCTCTCGATGAAGCTTATTTGGATGTAACAGCAAGTCATCATTGTTTAGGCAGTGCAACACTGATCGCGAAAGATATTCGTCGCCGGATTCAAAAAGATGTTGGTATTACTGTTTCAGCAGGTGTTGCAGTCAATAAATTTTTAGCGAAAGTTGCCAGTGATTGGCAAAAACCAAATGGTTTAACAGTCGTTGAGCCGGATAGAATACAATTTTTTCTAAAAACGTTACCGGTGAGTTGTATTCCCGGTGTGGGGCCATCTTCAGCCAAAAAACTTCACAGCCGAGGAATAATGAATTGCAATGACCTACAACGAGTCAAAGAGGCTGATTTAATTCAGTGGTTTGGTAAATTTGGCAGGAGGTTACACGATTTAGGCCAAGGAGAGGATAATAGACCTGTAGAAGCGCGTGAATACCGAAAATCATTAAGTGTAGAGCATACATTCGATGATGATTTAGAAACTCTAGATGAATGTTACCCGCCATTGACTCAGCTTATTGCTAAGCTGAATGATCGCTTGAAGGCGGTTGATCGACGACAAACGATTAAGAAATGCTTTGTTAAAGTAAAGTTTTCGGATTTTGAACGAACGACAATTGAAATGGGGGCGGCAGCGCTTTCATTGGCCCAGTGTCAAGAGTTACTCGAACAGGCATGGTCGAGATATAAAAAACCTGTTCGATTGTTAGGCGTTGGTGTCCGCTTCTCTCCATCCGATGGCTTACAGAGTCAACAATTAACCTTATTTTGAACTCTTCCCTCCCAACTAACGCAGTTTGAACTGTTTGAGAACGTTATTAAGTGTATTTATTGCGTTATTAATCTCTTCACTCTTATTGAGCACTGTTGATGCACTATTAGCATTGGAGGCTGCCAAGGTATCAATTTCAGAAATATTATTATTCATACTTGTACCCACAGCACTTTGCTCTTCTGCGCTGGTAGCAATGCGTAAATTCATATTGGTGATATCAGTAACTTGTTCAAGTATGGAGTGAAGTGACTGTTTGGCTTTTTCTGCTTCGTCAACACAGATGCCCACTGCTTCATGTCCGCTATTCATAATTCCAACCGCCGAATTCGCATTTTTTTGGAGTTGTTCAATAATGTTATTAATTTCTAACGTTGATTCCTGTGTTCTGCTTGCTAAAGCACGTACTTCATCAGCCACAACGGCAAATCCTCTACCTTGCTCGCCTGCACGTGCAGCCTCAATCGCTGCATTCAATGCTAAAAGATTGGTTTGTTCTGCAATGCTGTTAATAACACCAACGACTGATCCAATATTTTCACTGGTAGCTTCCAGCTCCTGAATAATATTCACAGCATCTTCGACGTTGGTCGCAAGTTTTTGAATTGAATCTGTTGTGGTTTCAACGATACTGGCACCTTCGGTGGCAACTTCACTCGCGGTACTTGCAGCTTGTTCCGCAGAACTTGCACTTTCTGCCACCTCACGAGCGGCAATACTCATTTCATTCATCGAGAGGCTAACAGCTTTGGTAGCATCCTGTTGTTTTTCTGCTCCATTTTTGTTGTCAGTAGTTGCTTCCGCCATCACTGATGATGTGCTTGTTAATACTAAGGCTTCCTGCTCTACTTGAAGCATTAATGACTGTATTTTCTCGATAAACGTATTAAAGCAACCAGAAAGAATGCCTATTTCATCACTTCTATGACTATTGAGCCGCGCGGTAAGGTCTCCATCACCTGCAGATAGATCTTGCATGACATTAATGGTTTGGTTCAAGGGTTTCACCAGTGTGCGAGAAAAGACAATGACACAGGCAATGACAGCAGCAATGACGATTAACAAAATTGCAACAGAAATAAAGGTAATCTCTGAAATTAATTTCTTTTGTGGTGCTGTTGCTTCAGCTGTATTTGTTTCTCCCAGTATTACCCATTTTTGCCCCATAATTTCTAAAGGTTCATAAGCAGCTAATACCTTGTTGCCCGTATACTTTTTATAAGAAGTATGCCCTTTTTCCCCTTTTAGTGCAGCCGTAATAGCTGGGTTGTCGAATGTTTGTTGCAGCATATTAGAGTCTAATTCATCGATACGGTTAAGCGTTGTTTGATCGACTAGGTTTTTTCTATCTAGTAATGATAAAAATTCCGCTTTATTTTCGATAAGTTGACGGCTGGTGCTTCTAGGTGTTTTATCTGAACCAATGAGTAAAGTCTCTCCTGTTAGGCCCAAGCCAAAATCTTCCCATCTCCCATAATGAGTCATAATGTCATTAATTTTGCTGACCGGCATCTGAAAAATAAGGACACCAATCTTTTCATTGCCTGAATAGATAGGGGATGCAATAAAAGACGCTGCTGCTTCATATGAAGGTGTGTATGGAGCGAAATCAATGAGGGATACAGCTTCGACACTCGTGGCTTTGGCTGCTTGCCGGAATGCTTCACCAATACCTGTTTCCGCATAGGGACCATCGATTAATGATGTTGCGTAATCTAATTCCTTATAGACAGAATAAAGGATATGGCCTGTTTCAGCATCTGCAATAAAAATGTCATAAAATCCAAAACGGTTTAAAAAATTTCTAGTATGAGGGTGTAATTGAGCATGGGTATCGCTATATAAGGTCGTATCTTTAATGTGATCTAATGCATCTTTATTACCGAGAGGGTTTTTATTAGAGGCGATATATTGATATTGCAAAGCGATTGTATTTGGGTCTAACTGATTGATAATTTTGTCAATATCAATACTTGTCCCGTTAATGGTCTGATATTTTTTGTTGAATTGGTTTTGGTAATAATCTTTAACGGCTTTTTTCTGCTTATTAATATCAGGCAGACCTTCGGCATCTTCATAATATCCGTAATATGCTTGGCGTAAAACATACGTATGTTCAATCACTTTTGGGTCAACTGACATGATTTGTACTTGGTGCTTGATCTCTTCAAAATATTCTTGAATGGCTTTTTTATTCATGCCTGTAATGGCAACCATGTCTTTAAACGCGACCTCTGAGAGTACGTCTTTTGATTGTTTGGCTGCTGAATAGCCTATGGTAATGCTAGTAATTAGCAAAGCAATGGTCACTAGGCTGCTAGCGCCAATAACTAATTTATTTTGAATTTTCATACGCTGAATAGATACCTATAGAAATTTGGATCAACAAATGGCCTCACTATAGGTTTAGTTAGGAATAGTGGAAAAATCAACTAATGATGGGAGGCTTTGTATGTCATTTTCTTTATTTATTTTGTGAGTTTTCTTGGTGGGCTCTTGGAACAAAAAACATAAGTGTCGCAGGTTAGTCACCAGATTCAGATATAAATATAGTTATACCTATTTTCAATGTCGATTTATCAATTTTGCGTCAGACTCTGTTCAATTCTGGCATATCAATGATTATGATAAACATCACCATAATTTCTTGTAATTGTTTAATGTAACCTTAACATGGGATTTTAATAATGTTAGTGTAAACCTTCATTTTACTAGCCCTTAACATAATAAATAGAGTCCCAGATCATGGATTCACTAGCTATCGCTCAACCTTCAGTTGTTATTGACCGTTTTCAAGAAGTTCGTCAGCAAACGGAGGCCTTGGCAGCTCCTCTTTCAGAAGCTGATGCACAATTGCAATCAATGCCCGATGCAAGCCCTGCGAAGTGGCATTTAGCACATACCACTTGGTTTTTTGAGACATTTATCTTATGTCCTAATGTGAAAGGTTATTCCCGATTTAATGAGACTTATAACTACCTATTTAATTCTTACTACAATGGCATCGGTGAGCAATACCCTAGGCATCAAAGGGGATTAGTTAGCCGTCCTTCTTTAGCTGAGATTCTCGAATATCGACAGGCTGTTAATTCCAGTCTTATTCACTGGTTAGACGAATTCTTATCAGAGACGCCAAACGATTCAGTTCAATCTGCTAACGCACAAAGACTGTTAGGCCTTATCGAACTGGGCTTGCAGCATGAGCAGCAACATCAGGAGCTATTGTTAACCGATATAAAGCATGGTCTATTTCAAAACCCTTTATATCCTGAATATCGTCAAGCTCCAAAAAATCACTTAAATAGTGCGGGAACAGCTTCTGAATGGTTGAGTATAAACGGTGGTTTAGGGGCAATAGGGTCGGGTAACCAAAGTTTCAGTTTTGATAATGAACGTCCCTCTCATTCTGTTTATATTCACGACTTTGCAATAGCATCCCGCTTGGTGACAAATGGCGAATATGAAAAATTTATTGCCAGCGGTGGCTACAATAACCCCGAGTTCTGGTTAGCTGATGGTTGGGCATGGTTGCAGCAACAAAAACAGAAACATCCTTTGTACTGGGTCAAAAAAAATAATCAATGGTTTGAATTTACACTGTATGGTTTATTGCCATTAGATGAGCAGAAACCCGTTGTTCATATCAATTTTTATGAGGCAAGCGCTTATGCTAACTGGTTAGGCGCTCGTTTACCCACAGAGTTTGAATGGGAATATGCCATTCAACAGTTAAAAACTATGCCTGAATGGAACAAAATTACATTACAGCCGTCTCTTAATAACAATCAAGCATCGAATCAGCTACTGAGTGATGCATTTGGGCAGGTATGGCAATGGACAACCAGCAATTATTCGGCTTACCCAGGGTTTACTCCCTTTAGTGGTGTAGCGGGAGAATATAATGGCAAATTTATGTCTAACCAGAATATCCTACGGGGTAGCTCTTGTGTTACACCGATAGGTCATGCTCGACTAACATACCGTAATTTCTTTTATGCGCATCAACAATGGCAATTTACAGGTATTCGTTTAGCAAAATAATTCATAATAAAACTACAATGAAATAGGGAATAGTTATGTCTTCGGCAACACAATCTTCTGTAATGAATGAAGTATTTGGCGAATTTGAGGTTGATAAAGAGTTTTTAGATGATGTACTTGAGGGCTTGTCTCAATCCCCAAAAACATTACCTTGTAAGTATTTTTACGATGAAAGAGGGTCGCTCCTTTTTGAAAAAATTTGTGAAACACCTGAATATTATGTGACGCGCACAGAGTGTAAAATTTATAAAGATTGTGCTGATGAAATGTCAGCATTAATTGGTGAACGAGCGCTAATTATAGAGCCTGGCGCAGGTTCAGTAAAAAAAATAGGCTTATTACTAGAAAAATTACAGCAGCCCGCAGGTTTTATCCCTATGGATATTTCTGAAGAAATACTCCAAGGGTCAAGCCAAGCACTTGCGAGTCAATTTCCAGAGGTTGATATTAACCCTATCGTGGTTGATTTTTTAAATGCAGATGAATTGCACGCTATCTTTGCTCAATTGCCTTCTCAACCTCTGGTTAATAAGCGTGTCATATTTTTCCCAGGGTCTACGATCGGTAATTTTTCACCGAGTGAGGCGAAGCAATTCTTAATGCATTTCTCTGATAATTTACAAGTAGGTGATGGTTTATTGATTGGGGTTGATTTAGTAAAAGATACTGATGTTTTGGAAGATGCTTATAATGATGCAGCTAACATCACGGCAGATTTTAACTTAAATTTATTGCACCGTATTAATAATGAATTGGGCGGGAATTTCCCTCTAAATTCATTTAGCCATAAAGCTATTTTTGATCGAGAAAAAGGCCGTATTGAAATGCATGTGGTCAGTAATGAATCACAGCAGATCGATATTGCAGATCAATCTTTTTCATTTCATGAAAATGAGACTATTCATACAGAAAACTCTCATAAATACTCCGTTCAACAGTTTTCTGAACTGGCACAAAAGGCTGGTTTTAAACATGAAAAAACCTGGCAGGATGAGGAAAGTTTATTTAGTGTGAATTATTTTTCTGTTACATAAATCGTTTTATTTGAACTAGCTGATGAAAAACGATAGCTTCTCTATTGATCAATCTTGAATTACTTTTCCATAAACGCAAATACGATTTTGCATACCGGTTATTGTGATTATTCCGCCAGTGCTAGAGGCTTGGTAGCAATATAGAGTATTATGTATGCCGCTAGGATTTTGATTGTTCCAAAACGGCCAAAGTATGCTGGCAGCAGACCCTGTTGCGCTATCTTCCGGTGGGCCATACTGGGGTGCAAAATAACGAAAAACAACATCAAATCTTGGTTGTTCGCTTTTAGCGGTAATGATTAATGCTCTTTTCTCTATAGCGTTAATAATCGGTGTGTTAAGTGTAAATTCATTGATCGATAACTCATCCTGCAGTTCAACGATCAAATAACCTTGATCATCTTCTGTATAGGCCAGTCGGTTATAAGAAAAGGGAAGGTTTGTGATTTGATAGTTTCTTGTTGGAGAGCCCTTTATTTGAGCGCTTTGCATATAGAAGCCTATGAGGTTCTCGATAGGCAGTTCTAATGAAAAACTACCGTCGTTTACTTTAACCTTTAAGCTTTCTGTGTCTGAATAAAAGATCAACTCTTTATTGCCCTTGAGGCTCTTTTGTAGGTAAGCCGCTGCCGCTAGAGTACCATGACCACAGCGTTTAATAGAGCCTGTATCATTAAACCACCGGATATCAAATTCATTATTTTGTCGTGGCGTGATATAAACTGTGGTATCGCAGTGGGAACGCATTGTTTCATGTTCGATAAAATCAGGTAGAGTTTCTACGATAGTCACTGCTGCTGGGTTACCTCGGGCATTTTTTCCTGTAAAAACATGAAATAGCGTAAAATGATTTTCTGTGAGCATCGTCGGCCATAGATATTATAATAATGGAGTCATGATATGACGGATAAGCTAATTGCTTCAACAGCACTGGATCATTTACTCACGGAAGTGAAAGCCTGTGATGTGTGTGAAGCCCATCTACCTCATGGTCCCAGGCCTGTTGTTCATATGGCGACAACCGCAACGTTATTGATTATCGGCCAAGCACCAGGAAGGCGAGTACACGAAAGTGGCATTCCCTGGAATGATCCGTCAGGAGATCGTTTACGGCAATGGCTAAATGTGTCTAGAGAGCAGTTTTATGACCAATCTAAAATTGCCATTATGCCTATGGGGTTTTGCTATCCGGGTACAGGTAAGTCAGGGGATTTACCTCCTCGGAAAGAGTGTGCTGAGTTATGGCATCAAAAATTATTAGACTATATGCCAAATGTTGAATTGACTTTACTCATTGGCCAATATGCTCAAAAATATTATTTAAAAACGCAGGAGAAAGGAAGTAAACCTTTATCGTTAACGAATCGAGTTAAACGATGGCAGTACTATATGCCAGATTATTTACCCTTGCCTCATCCTTCGCCACGAAATCAAATGTGGTTAAAGAAAAATGGATGGTTTGCAGATGAAGTAATCCCTGTTCTGCAACAACGTACACAAAAATTATTAAACTAAAAATAGATAAGTGGTTATGTCGAACGGTAGTAAAAAAGGGTGGCAACAAAAAACATCCGATGTGGTTTATGAAAACCCTTGGATCAGAGTCAGTCACGATACAGTGATCACTCCCGGGGGTTCAGAAGGGATCTATGGCCGCATTCATTTTAAAAATCACGCTGTGGGTGTACTGCCAATTGATGATAATGGTGGAACTTGGCTGGTGCACCAATCACGTTATCCTCATAATTGTGAAACTTGGGAAATTCCTGAAGGTGGGTCGCCAGAAGGCGAAGATATACTGGATTCTGCTAAACGAGAACTATTGGAAGAAACTGGTTTATCTGCTTCTTATTGGGAAAAGTGGCTGGATATGCAATTGTCGAATTCGGTCACTAATGAACTGGCAACGGTCTACTTAGCTCGCGGCTTATCTCAAGGTGATATGCAACTTGAAGATACCGAAGATATTACCGTGCGCTATTTACCCTTAAAGTCAGCAATAGAAATGGTTTATGCGGGAGAAATTGTGGATGCAATTTCCGTCGCGGCACTCTTAAAAGCAGCTGCTACACTTGATTATTAATAAACACTTTTATCAATATCAACACAAATAACAATGTGTAAAAAAACTCATCTCTTATATTTGATCGCTTGCGCTATATTGTTAACTTCTCCAGCTTATGCTGAATTATATCGCTGTACTAATGCGGCAGGGAAATTAAGCTTTCAGGATTACCCTTGTCAATCGGGAGCGAAACAACAAACTTTCGAAGTACCAAACTCTGGCAATAGTATTAGTTCAAATATTGTCAGTGTGAATAATCTCGTTAAAAATCATGGCTTTGAAGAAGGTTTAAAACATTGGCTTATTCAGGATATTAAAGCGAACAAAGAAGGTATTAATCATCGGGCGAATATTGAAAATTATTCGTCAGCAGTGTTAGAACTTGCTGCCGTCAGGCCTCCAGATAATAAATTTATTTATACGACTAAAATCGAGCAATGCATCCCCTTAGGGCGAGGAGCTGTGTTTACTTTAGGTGCTAGCGCTCGGCTAAAGAAAGCGATTTCTCAAGCATATGCGAATAGAGTGAATATTATTTGGTATGAGACCATTGACTGCAGCGCCGGTGGGCAATTTGGTGATTATATCGATGTCAAAAAACAAACCACGGGCTGGCAGCAATTAGAAAAACGTAATTTGAAACCATTTGCCGGTGCCATAGCGGCCAAAATTGAAATTACTCAAAATGGACGAAAGTCTGATGGTGTGCCCGTGTTTTGGGATAATATCTCATTAGCAATACAGCAACGCGGGCCTGCGTTAGAGAGACGTATTGCAGCAGGAAAAACCTTAGCGAGCGGAAAGAACTATCTTAAGAATTCGAGTTTTGCTAATAATTTATCTGCTTGGGATTTGGGAAACTGGATCAATGGCTGGGCGAATGATTATCAGCATCGTGGTTCGCTTAAAGTCAGCTCCAGTTCGACATCAAGCTCGATTGGCAAGAGTGCCTTCTCTCAGTGCGTTAACTTTGGTGCTAATCGCCGTTTCGATATGGGTATTCGGTTTAAACAGGATAACAGTAATACTCAAAGCGGAGGGGGGCGTTTACGAGCGACCTGGTATCCGGTCGCTAATTGTACTGGCAACGGTAAAACTAAATATGATGTCGACCCTAAACCTGTTGCTGGCTGGCAAAATTTAACAGTTAAGGGAATGGTTGCACCGGTAGGATCTGTTAGCGTCAAATTTACAGTAATTCAAAGTATTAGTGGGGCTGGGCGCTTCAGTGCTTACTGGGATGATGCTTATTTTCGTCGAAGTTATTGATGAAACCACTTTAATCAGGCATAACAGTGGTACTTACGATGGGTCACGAAACATATCAAATAATGCAGATTTTTCGTCGTCATTAATTTGCTGATCTGATGTCTCATTGGGGGTGTAGCAGATTTGGTTACGTCCTTGTTGTTTTGCTTGATACAGCTCATTATCAGCTTGTTCAACAAGCTTATGCCAATCATAGTCACTTTGGAAATTAGAATAACTACTGACGCCAAGGCTGATAGTCAGCGAAATTGAGTCAGCTTCTCCATCTTTTTCGCCAATCTCAAGTAGCGAGCTTTCGACTGCGGCGCGTATCCGTTCCGCGACTTGGATGGAGGTCACAATGTCAGTGCTGGGTAATATGACAGCAAACTCCTCACCACCATAGCGGCAGGCAATATCGATCTTACGAATATTACTTTTGATACAGCTGGCAATTAACTTGAGTGCCTGATTTCCTATTTCATGACCCCAAGTATCATTGACCTTTTTAAAGTGGTCTGCATCCAGCATAACCAAGGTTGTAGCTTGTCCTGTACGCTGTGAGCGTTCAAGCTCTTGCATAATCGCACTGCTAAAATAGCGGTAGTTATAAAGGCCTGTGAGGGTATCTGTACTTACGAGTTCAGCTAGTTGCTCCACTTCTTGCTTTAGAGCATTGATTTCTGGCTCTAATTGGCAAAGGTCGCCATTGCGACACGTTGAGGTTTTTTCTGACATAAGTAATCGTAAGTCTATGTGAGTAAAACAGTTATTCTTACAGCATAGCTTATAATTTTATGTCATTGGTGGGATTTTGAAGATTTTACTGTGGGAATAGCCCAATTAGCACCTTCAAGGTGCTAATGTAGAGTGACTGTCATGATACGTAATGCATGATTTTGGCTGCCAAACAGATAATTGCCGGGTAATGTAATAAACGCGTAGCGTTGTTTTACGCGACTCTGAGTTTGATAAACGGGTTCAATAAGCGACTAAATAGCCCTGTCAGCTTAACTGGCGCACTTTCTACTGACAGACATAAACAATCCTCATTACTGGCTGAAAGAGGTTGATGTACATCTCCAGGCTCTTTAAGAACGAAGTCACCTGCTTGATAGATACCATTCTTATCAGAAAAGCTACCTTTGAGCACAACAGTGATTTCAACGCCACGGTGATCATGTTCGGGTACAACCCCACCGGCATTGATTTTTTGCAGTGATACAGCGTGTTGTTTTTGACCTGCAACAAGATTGGCCGTTTTAAGAGAAGAATTAACCTTACGCCACTTTAATGATTGGTGATCCATCATTTTTGATACAACATTCGGTAAATCGCCCGCTTTTCTGGGTGTAGAACGTCTATTATTTTCGCCCTTCTCGATCATAGACATCAAGCTATCGAAGCTATCAGGTGCAATGGGCTCAGGTGATAGCGTTTCCAACATGGCGCCACCCGTTTGCTCCATAAGCATTATCTTATGTTTGCATTGGGTACAAAAATGCAGATGCGCAGTAATGGCAATCGCTTGTGCTGTATCTAAGGTGCCTGCGGCATATTCAGTTAGCAGGTTGTCATCTGGATGGTGGTGTATCATAAATCAATACCTTTAAATCAACTTATCGCTTGATTAACGACTGTAATTTACTTTGTGCCAAACGTACGCGAGATTTCACTGTACCTAGTGGCAAATTGAGTTCTTCTGCTACTTCACTATGGGATTTTGATTCCATATAAACTTTGCGGATAACCAGAGATTGTTCTTCTGGTAACTGCTTTAATGAAGTTTGAATCTGACTTGAGTCACGGTTGTGTTGTAGCAGCTGATAAGGGCCATCTTCTGTTGTATCGTCCCATATATCTTCAGTTTCCAACGAACTTGTCGTTGCATATTTACTTTGACGCCTTAGCATATCGATACGAGTATTCCTTGCTAAGGTAAAAATCCAGGTGCTGGCTGCTGCTTTTGACGGGTCAAAGGTCATCGCCTTTTGCCACACTTTAATCATCACTTCCTGCACCAGCTCATCCATCATTTGTACCGAATGCTGCGATGGAAATTTGGACATAAAATAACTTTTCAGTAGCGGCCCAAAGTGCTCAAACAGAGCCTTAAATGCCTGGCGATCTTGTGATCGTCCAACATTCATCAGATGGTCGTTCCATACTTTTAAATGTTGTTTTGTGCTGGGTAATGTGTCCATAAAATGCTTTTCAGTTTTTGTATTGACTTGTGTCTGTTGCTTTTAGTCGGCGACTATAAATATCCATTAATGCTATCAAATGTGGACAATTATTGAGCGTTAACTGCGAGCGTATCTCAAATGTTGTCATATATCTTTATTCCTGTGTAGTCGCTATGCTTTTGCTATTTATGATTACGAGGTTAATTACGTCTGTAGACTCATATTGGATCTATTGAGTAACTAGGGCCTGTTAATAGTCATTGAATAGCATCTGTTGCACCTGAAATAGTGTCAATTTAGGTGCGGGGAGCATAGTTTACTCCTCAAGGGGGTATTCCAAATGAGTGACGAGCAACAACGAGTGACACTATTTTAGGCGCAACCCGCAGGGCTGGACTATTTTTCCCTCTCGCGGTGTTGCCAATCGCTTATGTAGAGCAACTACAATGTGCTCATGGCGCCTTGCGAGTGAAAAAAATAAACACCAGCAGACGCTATTCAATGACTATTCACAGGCCCTAAGTGATCTGGGTATTTTTCTGGAGCGTAACTTGGACTATGTCTACTAATAAACTACTGCTAAATCCTGTCCGTTCTGATTACTCCAGAACCCTAATGCCAGCGCCTTTGGAGGCTTTCAAACAGTACTATCAGGCCTTTGATCGACAACTATTCGATGATCTCGACCAGGTCTATTCAGATAATGTCGTATTCTCCGATCCTGTGCACGAGATACAAGGCCTGAATACACTTAAACAATACTTCAAAGAAATGTGCGGTAACCTTACAGATTGCCAGTTCGAGTTTGTTGACGAGGTGGTGGATGAAAATAGTGCCTGCTTTAAGTGGGAGATGCATTACCGCCATCCATCCATCAAGCGCAACAAGCCTTTGACATTAACAGGCATTAGCTTGATAAAATTTTCTGACAAAGTTGAATATCACGAAGATTTCTATGATATGGGTGCCATGCTTTATGAGCATATACCCGTTTTAGGTAGTGCTGTGCGCATGATTAAGTCTCGCCTTGCCAAAGAGTCCTCAACTCATAACAAAGGGACATCAACTCATAATAACGGAGCATCAACTAAAAATAAGGAACCGTCAATTAACAGCAATGTTTACGAGCCTCATTCTGGAGAAGGCAAGGGCTTATAAGCAATGAATACGTGGAATGGAAAAACAGTTTGGCTGACGGGGGCTAGTTCTGGGATTGGTAGAATCCTCGCGATTAAGCTAGCCAAGTTAGGATGCACCGTTATCATCAGTGCTCGCCGAGCTAACGTACTAGCAGAGGTTGCCAGTCATTCTCCTCAGCAGTTATTACCCCTACCTTTCGACATAACTGATGCTTCTTCTCGTGATCAAGTCAGGCAACAGTTGGCCGATCGCGTAGAGGCAATTGATATTGCTATTTTTGCCGCTGGTGTTGTTGAATACGAAGATAATTTAGATTTTGAAACTGAACAATATCGAAGAGTATTTGACGTCAATTTCTTTGGGCTTGTTAATTCAGTAGCGATAGCCATGCCTTTACTCAAAAAATCAGCTCATACCCCCTATATTGTCGGTGTAAGCAGCTTAACTATTGTTGCTGGTTTTCCACGTGCGGAAATGTATGGTGCATCTAAAGCGGCGGCTGATTATTTTTTGAAATCCCTACGAATGGATTTGGATTCAAAAACATTTGACCTCAGTATTGTTCGCCCTGGTTTTGTTAAAACGCCAATGACAGCCATTAATGACTTCCCCATGCCATTTATCATGACAGCAGATGCTGCTGCCGAGCGAATTATTCAGGGGATGCATAAACGCCCCTTGTTTATTAATTTTCCTCGACGATTTAATTTATTGCTAAAGCTGTTGTCCCTCTCTTCCAATCTGTGGTATCGAAAAATGGCAGTTAAAATGAGTCGCCATGGATAACGAAAAAATAGCGTAACAAGAAATCATAAGCGTAGATGTTAAAACGAATTTATAGAAAGGGTAATGAATGAAGATAGCGATTGTTGGTGCAGGTATTTCTGGTCTTACTGCTGCCTATGTTTTGAATCGACATCATGATGTGGTTGTATACGAAGCGGGTCACCGCTTAGGTGGACATACAGCGACGATAGACGTTAATCATAGAGGCATCGATTATGCGATCGATACAGGATTTATTGTTTTCAATGATTGGACGTATCCTAATTTTCAGAAACTGCTAGGGCAGTTAGGGGTTGCTTCAAAGCCAACAGAGATGGGTTTCAGTGTAACGTGTGAACATACAGGCTTGGAATATAGCGGTACTAACTTAAATACTATGTTTGCTCAGCGTCATAATCTTTTCAATCTAAAACATTGGAAAATGATACGAGATATTCTTCGTTTTAATAAAGAAGCATTGATTGATGTCGAGAGCGGAGGGGATTATTTACAGATGACTTTAGGGGAGTATCTGGTTAATAAGAATTACTCGGATACATTTATTGATAAATACCTTATTCCCATGGGCGCTGCGATTTGGTCGGCTTCTATTGCTGTTATTAAACGCTTTTCATTACAGTTTTTTGTGCGTTTCTTTCGCAATCATGGCTTGCTCAGTGTTAATGATCGTCCTCAGTGGCATGTCATAGAAGGAGGGTCGCGTTCTTATATCGACCCTCTTATTGAAAGCTTTCGCGATAAGATTCGACTAAACAGTCCCGTGAAAGCTATTTGCAGAAATGAGACGAATGTAACGATAAGCACACATAATGATGATGAAATATTTGATCAGGTAATCATTGCCTCTCACAGTGATCAAGCATTAGCAATGTTAGCCGATTCCAGTGAGGCAGAAAAAAGTGTATTGGACGCGATTCCTTATCAGAAGAATGAAGTTGTATTACACACTGATACTTCAATGCTTCCTCAAAAGCGCAGTACGTGGTCAAGTTGGAATTATCGTATTACTAGAGAAAATAAAAGTACCAGAGAAAATAACAGTCAGAAAAACGACAATGTAGTCTATGAACAAGCTCCTCCCGTATTAACTTACGATATGAATATTTTACAATCTATCGACAGTGATGACACATTTTGTGTCACTTTGAATAATACTGATACCATAAATTCTGAAAAAATACTGGGGATTTACCACTATGATCACCCTGTTTTTTCATTAAATGCTATTGAGGCACAAGAACGATGGTCGAGTATTAATGGTGTGAACAAAACATGGTTTTGCGGCGCGTATTGGGCGAATGGATTTCATGAGGATGGCGTTGTTAGTGCATTAAGAGTCGCAGAAAAATTAGGAGCAACACTGTAATGCTTGACTGTCATTCGGCTTCTAAAAAAGATCTGTCTAGTGCTATCTATCAAGGTACTATCAGGCATCGCCGCTTTACTCCTAAACAACATGAGTTTTCATATAAAATATTTATGGTCTATCTTGATCTGCATGAATTGGACGAGGTATTTTCTCAAAGTCGATGGTGGTCCAAGGATCGTGTTAACGTTGCTCGATTTAAGCGTACCGATTTTTTTGATGAAAATTCCGATAAGCCTCTTTATGAATCAGTCGCTGATCTAGTCGAAAAACACAATGGTGAAAGACCTTGTGGACCAATTAGAATGTTGGCAAATTTACGTTACTTTGGTTTTATTATTAACCCCATTACGTGCTACTACTGCTTCGATAAAACCGGTGAAAAACTTCAAACAGTAGTTGCTGAGGTGACGAATACTCCCTGGCGGCAGCGGTGCCATTATATCCTCAATGTCGATAAGCCTGAGAGCGATAAACAGCGGTTTACTTTTTCGAAAGCCATGCATGTATCACCTTTCCAGCCAATGGAATTAGACTACCATTGGATTGGCAAAACCCCTTCACACGATCTATTTGTTCATATCGATGTTACCAATAAACATCAGTCCGTATTTGATGCCACTATGACACTTAAGCATCAACCTATGACGGCAACGATGATGAATAAAGTATTGCTGCGTTATCCATGGATGACGTTAAAAGTCTTTGCCAGCATTTATTGGCAAGCAGTAAAACTCATGTTTAAACGTATTCCTTTTTATTCCAATCCAAATGCTGATGCAATTGCGAATAAACAGTGAGTCACCCGCAGATTAAATGTATGTCAGGAGCTAAATAATGAAAGCGGTTAGTATCGATAATAAAAAAATCAGCCAGCCTTCATCAATAATGATTGATACATGGGCTAAAAAGCTGGTATTTAAATGGTTAGATCAATTTAATGAAGGCAGTTTAGTGATAGAAGATGGTGGCGAATATCATCACTTTGGACAAACTGTACAAGAAACAAGTATTACTGCAAGAATTATTGTTCATCATGATTCCGTTTACCGGGATATTTTATTTAACGGTACCGTTGGTGCTGGTGAAGCCTATATGCGTGGTTCTTGGAGTTCGCCAAATCTCGTTGATGTAGTGCGTATTATGTGCCAGAACATGGAGCTGGTTAATCAAATTAATTCTGGCTGGTCTAATCTTAATAAGACACTCGCCGCATGGTTTCATCGTTTTCGTGCGAACAATAAGAAAAATGCAAAGCTAAATATTGCAGCACATTATGACTTAGGTAATGACTTCTTTTCATTATTTCTCGATCCCACAATGATGTACTCCTCTGCGATTTACCCCAATGAAACAACATCTTTGGATGAAGCTGCCATTTATAAGCTAGACCATATTTGCCGACAGCTACAACTCAATGAGAGAGATCACCTATTGGAAATAGGAACAGGGTGGGGTGGTATGGCCATATATGCAGCCAAGCATTATGGTTGTAGAGTGACAACGACAACTATTTCTAAAGAGCAATATTCTCATGCCGTGGAGCAGGTGGCTGCTGCAGGTTTAAACGATAAGGTTACGGTATTACTTGACGATTACCGAGATCTGCAATGTGGGCCAGATGGCAAGTTTGATAAATTGGTCTCTATCGAAATGATAGAGGCTGTTGGGCCTCAGTATTATCCAGAATATTTCTCTACGTGTAGTCAGTTGCTTAAAAAAGATGGCTTAATGTTGATACAAAGTATCACTATGCCCGATCAACGTTATGAGTTAACCAGTGAGCAAGCTGATTTTATTCAGCAGTATATTTTTCCCGGCGGGCATTTGCCTTGTCCATCTATACTGACGGAGCACATAGCTAAAAATACTGATATGCAAGTAGTTGGAATAGAAGATATCACTCTAGATTATGCAAAGACTTTACAGGATTGGCGAGAACGGTTTTTAGAGAACTTGGCAGTGGTTAAATCGATGGGTTACGACGAAGTCTTTATCCGTATGTGGGATTTTTATTTAAGTTACTGTGAAGGAGGTTTCCGTGAGCGAACCATTGGAACCCTTCAAATATTAATGGCAAAACCTCGATGTTTGCAGTTGCCTCAGGTCGTCTAACTTAACTGTATGAAACAGGCTTTGTTATGAATATTATTGTACTCATCATGCTATTGGTTGTTGCTAACAACGCTTTTGCAGTATCCAATTATTGCCCGAAAGGTGTGTCTGATAATGGGTATGCATCTATTATTGGTTTGGCAAGTGATACTGTCAGCGGTGAGCCAATGTACTGTGAGTATCATTACTCGCAGGATTTAGGCAATCGTTTTATTGTTGAGTACCGTAATCTGTCACAGGAAGTCATCGCTAAAAAGGAACTGGACTATTCGACCGATAGGTTAAAGCCAGATGTTATTCAAAAGGATTTTAGGCATGGTGAGTTACGCGAGATGCTATCTAACCAATCTGCATCAAATGGTATTGATGTTCGTTACCGGAAACCCAATAAAGAAAAAACCAAAGCCGTTAATTTAACCGCATCGGATAAACTGGTGATTGATGCGGGTTTTGATCCTGCAATTCGTCAGTCCTGGGATAAATTGCTAGCCGGGCAAAAGCTTAAAATGGATTTTTTATCGCCAGTACATTTACGCAAAATTGCTTTGACTATAGAGATGGCTGCTGGCGAACGGTGCAACAAAGAAATATATGACCAAGTATCTCAGGCTTGTTTTTTAATTCATCCCAGTAATGTGCTGATTAACTTGTTTGTACAACCATTAGCCCTGATTTACGATAAACAAAGCCAACGATTATTAGTGTATAAAGGCAATGTAAATATCACCGCAGAAGATGGTTCGACAATGAAAGCGGTTATTCAGTATCACTACAGTGATCAAGTCGAACAACTTTCTAGCCGAATCATTAACTAGGCCGTTGTATGAAAACGAGGGCTACCTTCCGATTGCTTTCTAACGAGTACTTCCTGGCGGAACACCAAATATACGTTTGAATGCACGAGAGAAAGCAGCCTCTGATTGATAGCCGAATCGTTCTGCAACTACAGCAAGAGAGACCGAGGTTTCTTTAATCTGTGTGCGTGCTAATTGCATGCGTAAGTTAGTTAAATAATGCATGGCAGATTCACTCACTAACTGAGTAAATCGAGCCGAAAACCCTGAGCGTGACATCCCCACTTCTTTTGCTAATAATGCAACAGACCATTCTTTTTGGGGCTCTCGATGTATAAGTGTCAGTGCTTTGCCTATTTGCGTATCGCGTAGTGCGCTCAGCCAGCCTTGTTGAGATTCACTTGATGAATCAATCCAGGAACGGATTGCCTGAATAATTAAAATATCGGCTAAGTGTGTAACAACCGTTTCTCCTCCGAGCCTTTGCTCCTTTGCTTCGCGAGCAATCAGGCGGAGTGTGCTGTGTAGCCAATGTCCCTCATCATCATCCCAACTTTCTATGTGTAATACTGTTGGCAGTAACTTAATTAGTTGCTGTGCTGCTATTTGATCAAACTGTACAACGCCACATGTCAGATGAGTGAAATCACCTCCGCCACCATGGCGCATAATTTCATAACGTTCACTGATTTTTTCGACAGGAATATCAAATAGCGCATCGATGGTAGCACCGGAATCACTTCGAATAATATGACCTGTTCCATGGGGTACCAACGCTAAGCTGCCTTGGCGAAGTAAGCGTGGTTCTTCTCCTTTCATCTCCAGCCAAAAGTGGCCAGCAGTAACAATGTGGAACATCATACAACTATCAAATGGGGGTAATTCTATACCCCATGGAGCAGTGAGTTCTGAGCGGCAATAAAGGGTGCCAGTAAGCCGCAATAGATGTAGTGTTTCTCCAATAGGGTCTGAAGAAGCCTTAGTATCAAGAGCTTGCTTGGATCGTTGTGTGTATGCCATAGGTATTGATTTTGCCATATGAATTGATCTTAAGTCTATAATTTTGGACTTAAGGATAAATATAATAGATTTTTAATGATTGTTAGTCTTTCTGTTGTTATCGATAATTACCCCATCGCTGATGGTGATGAAATTGCTATTTCATTATCGGCATCAACTAAACTAGATAGGAATTTAACGATGAAACAACCATTAACGACTCACTCTACTCGTATATTTATTTGGGTGGCACACCCTAAATCGGATTCTTTATGTCAGGCACTAGCGAATAGTTATGCAACTGGCTTGAGTGGCAAAGGTATAGAAATACGGCAAATGGCTCTCAGTCAGATGTCATTTTCTACTGAATTTGCGGGTTATGATGGTGCTGAGCCATTGGAATCAGACTTGAAAGCTTGGCAAGAAAATATCACTTGGGCAGATCATTTATTGTTTGTATACCCCTATTGGTGGGGGGCTATGCCGGCTAAGGCAAAAGCAGTACTGGATCGCGCTTTATTACCGGGTTTTGGTTTTAAATATCATCGCAAAGGCATGGGCTGGGAAAAATTACTAAAAGGAAAAACGGCAGACGTTATTATTACATCGGATACACCTCCTTTGCTGGATACTTTCTTATACGGAAAGCCTGCGAGACGGGTAATTAAAAATCAGGTACTGAATTTTTGCGGTATAGAGGCTAAAAATATTATTCAGTTCGGTTCAGTTAAAATGTCTGATGCTGAAAAAATTCAGCAATGGCTTAAAAAGGCAGAAAAAATGGGTGAAAAAATAGCACCTACAATGACTAAAACAAAACAATCATCTTGGCCTTTATCATTATTTAGGAAGACATCCCTTAATACTGAATTAACAGCGGCCCATTTGAACCCGGTTACGAAAGGAGAAAACCTATGAGCCTTGAATGGACATTATTATTGTTAGGGTTTTCGGCAATCATTTGCGCAATGGTATCGGGCGTTTTTTTAACGTTTTCAGACTTCGTCATGAAATCGTTGATAACAATAGACCCATTGAGTGGTGTGCAATCAATGCAGATGATTAACCAAAAAGTATATGGCTCCGTTTTTCTTATACTGTTAATAGGAATGGCTATGGTCTCTATGATTATTATTGCCTTAAGCTATTTAACTCTATCAGGTCTGGTATTTATCTGGGTTGTTTCTGGGGCCGTGAGCTATCTCTTTGGTGTCTTTTTTGTGACTGTTGCCTTCAATGTTCCTATGAATAAATATCTGGACCGACTTGATCCTTCGTTAATCGATACGGCATCTTATTGGAAAACCTACGTATTTTCTTGGACTCGCTGGAATCATATTCGCACCATTGCATCGGCATATGCCAGTATTAGTTTTTTTGTTGGCTGTATGTTGATACTCTTAAATTATTAAATATCAGTAAAAGGCGTATAAAAAGCATTATGCTTTTTATACGCCTTAATGATTTTTGTCATTACTTTAAAACTGTTCTTCTACCGTAAAATCATCTTCAAATAAATGCCACTCATTATTCTCTTTAATCCATAGCTCTTTGGCGATAAAACCTTTACCGACATTCATCGACCATTGGGCTGACAAGATCGCACGGTTTGTATCAATGACTTCCACTTTACTGTCGGTATAAACAAGGTTGTTGGCATTAGTAGAGCTAACGAAATTGTTCCAAAACTCATAGATTGCTTCTCGACCCTCGAAGCTACCCATAGGCCTCGCATGCATAATGGCAGCATGTGTGTATTTATCGGCGCAGGCTTTTACGTCACCTCGGTTAAAAGACTCAATCCATCGTTTACTGGTTTCTAACACTTCAGTTGTAACTGTATTGTCGTTCATTCGTATTCTCCGCTATTTCGTGATTTAGACTATGTAGAGCATATTAATGTTTAAAAAATTGTATATAAATGCTCTATTTGTTAAATTACTGTTCATGAAAAGTGAACAAAAGAATATGTTTCTCTGGCTTACAGTTTTTAATGAGGTCATAAAGCAGGGTAGTTTTACGGCTGCGGCTGAAAAACTAAACCTGACAAAGTCTGGCGTCAGTCAGCATGTAAGCCATCTTGAGCAGCATTTTGATGTGCAGTTATTAACGCGTTCTACTCGGAGTTTAAGTTTAACAACGGCAGGTAAGAGCCTATTTCAGCGCAGTGAAGAATTAAAAACGTTATTGGATATCACTATTGATGAAGTTAATCAGGGAAAGCAACAGCCCGCAGGCCGCTTAAGTATCACTGCCCCTCAAGCTTTAGTGAAACCACTAGTGTTGCCTGCTATTCAACAGCTACTTAAACGTTTCCCTGAAATAGACCCTCATCTTATCGTTGATGACAGTCATCAAGATATTGTGAAAGAAGGAATCGATATTGCTATTCGTGTGGGTGAGCTCAAAGATAGTGACCTTAAGGCAAAAAAAATTGGTGAGCAGAGAGAGATATTGATTGCTTCAACTCACTATCTTGCGGCCCTAAGTGAGACAATTGATATAGAGAACCTGGGCAGGCATCCCTTTATTGCGACTAGTTGGCAGACAATGGAGTATCTTGACCGATCATTTGAAGGTGAAAATAAGTCAATGCAAAATGAGCTACTTAAACCTAAATTCAAAGTTAATAATGCAAATACTGCATTAGAGTTGGCCTTATTGGGCTCGGGTATTGCTTTGCTGCCAGACACTTATGTTAAACAGTATACTCAATCCGGTCAGTTGCAACATGTATTGAGCCATTTGCACACAAAGTCAGATAATATCTATTATGTTCATGCCTATAAGCGCAATATTCCCTTGAAGGCCAAGTGGTTTTTAGAGTTTGTGAGTCGGCAGTTATAAGTCAGTTAGCAATGAGTACATTTAGGGAAGGCTTTATCATTTTTGTAACATAAGTGTATTAATATTGTCATTTCTCCATTGTTGATTAGATATTTAATTGGAATATTTGAATGAAACTACCAAAAAGAAAAGCTAGATGTCATCACTTTTACTGCCTTGCAATGGCTCTGTTATTTATGAGTTCTACTGCATCTGCTGATATTTCCCTTAGGCTAGCAGAAGATATTGTTTTACTGGCAGAAAATGGAAAAGCGATTAACAAAAAGTATTCTCCTGTCAAAGATAATAAGATTACGTTAAAAAATGGCATCAACCAGTTATTGGTACACTACAATGCTGAAGTAGAGGTAGATCGAGAGCTAGGGTATGAAACAACAGATACGTTTGTTATTACCTTTGGTAGCGAAAATAAAGCATTAACACTGTCCGTTCCTCTTATCGAAAGTATAAGGGAACTTGATAAGTTTAATAAAAAACCAAAGTGGAAACTGTTAGATAACCAAGGCCAAACTGTAGAGACCAAAGTGGCAGTATTAAAAAAAGCCGGTGTTCAACTCCGTCGCGATTATGCGCAGGAGTTACAAGCATTTAACCAGTCAGATTCTATTGCAGCGGTTAAACAACTGGCTATACCGAAAATTACGATAGCAAGTACAGCGCCATTGCCTGCTGGCTCAGCTCCAGTAACAGTGCCAACATCAACCGCTCCTGCTGTTAGTGCATTAGAAAAAACCAAAGAGGTATCTATCTATACATTGATGTATTGGTATGAACAAGCTTCACCTGAAGTGCAAGCGCAGTTTAAGAAGTTAATTAAAGAGTGATGGGGTGTATCAGTATTGATGAGTTTGCAGAGATTTTAATGGTTTCGTTTTAATCTTATCTCTAACCCAATAATTAAATAAGGTGTAACCATATATTACGTTGATTACACCCTTATTTATTCCCTAAAGAGTTTCATGGTTATGTTCGAGAATTTGTTCCCCAAAAGCTGTTATACATGCGTTTTCGAGGTTTTTATACACTCTTGAGCTTTCCATTAGATCATTGGCATGGAAAAACCTTTCATCTTCATCGATATTCTCATCATGAGCTAAAGAATGAAGCTTTTCATTCAGGTCTCTTAATGCAAGTAGAGTATATCTCGCATTACTCTCGCTGAAACTAATATCTACGTTTTGACGCTTCATATCAAACTAAGGTGTCTATAACCTACTCTAATTCACTAAGGGGTATGCCAACGTCATTTTCAATCCTCTTATACTGAGTTTTTATTTCGGAATATAATTGGCTTACTTCTACAAAGAATTCTTCGTACTCTGATCTGTTTTTAAGCGTTTCACTATTTAATAACTGCTCGTTGTAGCGAACTGAATCTCTAAGTGCTTGAACTAATAGAGGGGCGGCAGCATTTGAAATTTCAATCATTTTGCTTCCTTCATAATTGAGTCTGAAAATTTATTTAATAATGATTTGAATGCAGATATTGGCATGTCGTGAGCTGGAGCAATAGTATAGTGAGTAGCTTTCACACTATCATTGTATGAGTCTTTAACTATTGCTAAACCTTTAGGTATTTTTGTACCTGCTGGAATTTTATAATGTACCCAATCTTTTCCTTTGGGAACTCCAGGCTGGTCAAAAGTTGATATTCCTCTTGGCCAATGCTTTATTTTCACCCAACCATTTTCGATGGTTATATCAGGCTTTCTTATTCTGCCATTCGACATTTTAAATGGAGTTTGTATTAAATCGAATAACCCTGCATTTCTTTTAATATTTAACCCTCTCCAAAGGTTAATAGGTACAAAACCTTCATAATACTTTTCTAGTTCACCTATCGATATAAATACATCTTTCAAAACTGTTGTTTGCATAGTTTTCTCCCTGATTTAAGCTAAAGTCTAACATCTAAGCTAATATAATATTAATAAAAATTACATAATAAATAAAAAGTGTGATGTATTTTTATTTTATTAATTACCATTGTCATCGGCGCGTAACCAATAAGCCTGCACAGATAATCAGCATCATGCCAAAAGCTGTTAGTACACTTGGAATGGTAGCGAAAAATAAATAATCCCACAGTGCTGCAAAGATAAGATAGCTGTAATCGAATGTGGCAACAGTGGAAGGGCGGGCAGCTTGATAGGCGCCCGCAAGAGCCATGCCTATTCCGACTAATAAGGCTGCGAGTAGTGTGATGATAAGCCAGTTTAATTGGCTTACTTCAGACCAGTTACTTAATAAATAAGGGAATCTACTGGTTAATTCATCTACCGGCTGCCAAAGTAATATAACGACACTCATTACAATCCCCATTAGCAGCAAGACTAGACTCACTGACAGTGATAGCGCCGTGACAGGTTCGTTTTGACATTTACTGCGAGTGGTAATGTTCGATAACGCATAAAAGAAGCCGCCCAATACCGGCACGACTGTCCAGAAGGTAAAGGCATCACCACCTGGTTGGAGAATAAATAGTACGCCACTAAACCCCATAAAGCTGGCGATCCAACCGCGTGAGCCTACTGGTTCGCGAAGAGCAAAGGCTGATAGTAAGGTTACAAAAACCGGGCTGGTATAAAACCCTGCCGCAATCGTCGATAGGCTTAAAAACGGGATGGCGGCATAAAATGAGGTAAGCATTAAAGTCATGAACAATGCGCGTACTAGCGACCATTTTCTTAAGGCATGACCCCATAAGTTTTTGTGTTGGCCTTGTATCAGTGCAAGGATAAAGAATAACGGTAATGCAATAAGTCCGCGTAAGCTATAAATTTGCCAGAGTGAAAGATCATTACTGAAATGCTTAAATAAGGCATCTTGTACTGACATCATAAACACGGCTGATACGATCAGTATGATACCAAGTGTTGTTTTATCGGATCGTTGTGCGTGTATTGCCAATGCGAGCTTCTCCAATTCCTGAGTATGTATCAGATACGGACAAAATTAGGGTGGAAGTATCAATGTTGTTATTTTTTCTTGGCTAGGTCTTGAGGTTTAAAAGTAAAAATAAATTTCTTAAACTCTTTATTATAGATTTTTTTAGGTAATCCTCTTAGTTCAACTAAGGGTGTAGTTTTTTTGATGGCATCAATTGTGCTGTTATCAAAGGATATCGATCCACTTGATTTAATTACCTTAGCCTCAATTAAATTAGTATCATCATCAAGCCGCACTCTTACTAATGTCTCTAAGCCTAAGTATGCATCATCGGGGCGTTTCCAATTGTTTGATATTGCATTGCGAATCAAAATAATGCAACTCTCTAACCTTTGGCAAGGTTCGTAACTTCGTTGTGGATACGGGGTTTGTTGAGAACAGCTCGTTATCGCTGCCAATATCAGCAAAAAAACTAAAATTTTAATATTTAATCTCCGTAGTTATGAATATCCAATATTTCACTAGTCTTCAGTAGACCATTTAATTTGAAATTCTATTTCTTCGTCGCCGTCTTCTCTTTCATGCTCAATATTAAATTCAGCTCGCACAGGGACATAGATCCTTTCCCCTGCAATTTGAATTTCGAATCTCTCGTCATTTTCTATGGCATCGGCAAGACGGCGTAACTTGGCTACAAACTCTGATTTTGGGTACGACTTTTCGATATCTCTATCATTACTCATTCATTTTCTCCCAGTGAGTGGTGTACATTCTATTTGCCTTTTATAGAAGGCTCACAATACAGGAAAAGTTAAGGCAGTTACATGACGTTTTTCTATGATTACGCCTTTTTTAATACGATATCATATTCGTATGCTTCAGGATTACGGCTAACTTTGGAGGCAATCATTAACGGACGTTCTTTTTTACTCTTGCGATTCAATAAACGGTCTAAATCATTCAACTTATGGCCAGGGAAATACATTTGTGTGACGAGCTCGCTATAGCCTTTTTTACTTATTTTAAAATGTATATGAGGTGGCCTCATCCATGTGCGCGAAGCTGGGTACGCCCCGGGGTAAATGGTTTTAAAACGAAACCCACCATTTTTGCCACTTAGCACAATAGCCCAACCTTGAAAATTTAAGTCCAATGGTGCCTTATTGGTGTCGTGGGGGTGGCGGTATCTTCCTGCAGCATTTGCCTGCCAGAGATCAACGACGGCATCTTCAATTGGTTTGCCTTCTGTATCTAAGATTTGCCCCTGAATGATAATGGCTTTCCCTTTGGCTTGCTCTTGTTGGCCTTCAATTTTGGTCAGGTCAAAGTCGTTATCTTTCTGAGCAATGACAGGGTAAAAAGGGCCCTCGATTTCTTTTGGAGTGGGGGTGCGTGCAAGCGTAGCATTGGCGAATAGGCTGAATGTGCCACCAATAACGCCTCTCTTAATGAACGTTCTTCGGTTGGTATTCGCCATATTTCCCCTCCTGTTTTACAGGGTTAATGTGTTAAAGAGTAGGTTGATTCATAAATTATGCTTTATTCGTTTTATATGTTCTCATAGTAAATTCAATTGGCTATTAACATATGTTTAGACTGAAAAACTCATATATTGGACATCGAATGGAAGGTGTGGAAAAGTTTTAATTTGCCCTTCTATAAACCCAAGCTTCAGGTACCATTTTTTTAGTCTTATGTGTTCAGCAATAATGCCAATACTTATTCTATGGATATCCTTATTTTTGGCATAGCGAATAACATGGTTTACTAGTTTTTCGCCAACGCCATTATGTCGATGCTGAGGTAGTACAGAAAGGCGATTTAAATAAGCAACGCTAGGTTTTGGGTTTTCGAAAGCGACACAGCCTATGTTAGCCTCTCCGTTTTTATAGATAAAGTACTCCTCGCCTCGATTAAAATCAGATAGCACCCAATCTTTATTGCAAAACGAAGGATGTTTTGGGTTGTTATTAATATTGAGGCCAAATTCTTTTGCAACATCCTTATTGGATTCGCTAATAATGGCTGAAATGATCTCAGCGTCCGCTGTTGTTGTTGTGATTATATTCATGTAGTTCCTTGAATAAGCTTTTAATACTTTATGAATTATTCGCTTGTTTTGGTTTCAAATAAGAGCTGTGGCCCATTTCCTTGCGACGACAATATATCATCAGGGTTGCGCAATGGGCAGTCGCTAGTCGATAAGCATCCGCATCCAATACAATCCGTTAGATCATCGCGAAGATGAGTTAAGAGCTGGATCCTTGCTTCAAGATCTTTTTTCCATTTGTTGGATAGCTTATCCCAATCTTTTTTGGTGGGTGTTCGCTGATTGGGAAGGCTTTTGAATGATTCCATAATATCCTGTAATGAAATTCCAATTTTTTGCGCGACTTTAATCACTGCAATCCGGCGCAATACATCTCGTGTGTAGCGACGTTGGTTACCCTGATTCCTTCGGCTTTGAATCAGTCCTTTTGCCTCGTAGAAGTGAATTGTTGATACGGCAACTCCGGCACGTTTGGCAACAGTGCCTACACTGAGTTCTTTCACTTGCTTAATAGCTTGAGATTTTTTCATTTACCTCGTATCCAGTACTACAGCAATGTATTGGTGTAGTACTTTATATAAAAACACTATTGACCTCAAGTTAAGTTGAGGTTTTAAAATGCAGGCCTTTCAAGTGATAGATAGCATGAGGGTTAAGTTTAATGACGAAGGCAATTGCATTATTTTCAAGTTCTCGGAGGCAGGGCAATACCGGTATGTTAATGGATCAGGTGGCGGATCAAGCGGGTATAGAAGTGATCGATTTAGATAAGATGAATATTTCTCCCTTCAATTATGAAAACAAGCATAGTGGAGATGATTTTCTGCCGTTGATTAAAAAGATACTGAATTATGATCATATCATTTTTGCTTCACCGGTTTATTGGTACTCGGTTAGCCCGGCGATGAAAATATTCTTAGATCGAATCTCTGATTTGCTCATATTTCCTGAGTTATTAGATACCGGGCGTGAACTTAGAGGAAAGCATGCTTACGTCGTTTCCACCTCTATCGGTAGAGAACTTTGTTCAACCTTTGAAGACGCCTTTATCAAAACATTTGGTTATCTAGGGATGAATTATGGTGGTGCACTTCATATCGATTGTACGGAAGACCTTGATATTAACAGACACCAAAATGAGATTTCAGCGTTTGTTAATATTATACGGTAGTTAACAGCTTGATGGGTAATAACAGTAGGGCTGATTCAATTGTTTGAATAAATACTATTCGGAAATTAGATCTGCCTTACTTATTTTTATAGCTCCAGTATCATTAATTTTGCACAACTACCATAACTTGGACAGATAGCTGCATTATCTATCACAACAAATCCATATTGAGCCCAAAAAGAGCTTGAGCTTTGTACTGCTACGAGTGATATTTTTGTAAATCTTTTTGTTTTTGCCTTATCGATAAGGTCTTTTACCATAGCTTTAGCGATACCTTTCCCTCGAGCTTTATTAGATAGTGCGAGATCATGAAGGTATAAAGTAGAAGTTTGTTGATTGCTTATGGAAATATCTTCATTGAGCGTTGGAGGCTTATCACTTGCCCACAGGTGAGATAATAAATAGGCTAATATTTCACCGTCATTGCTGGTAAATATTGAGCAAGTATCCGGAGAAAAAGTCCACTTCTTTTTGAGAATGCTGATATCTTCTGGCGGAAGCTCCGTATAAGCCTCCTGTTGTATTTTCTGGATGGCATCCCACGAATTTTCTGATATTTGAGCTATGGGCATTATTTAATTTCTTTCGCGTTAGCCATAAGTATTAAGGTCAGTTGGAAAAGAATTGAATGTCTCACGTTCTTCGTCAGTGTATTCTCCGACTTTATGTCGAGAAAAAATTGTATCTGGCCCTACTTATTTTAAATTAATATTTTTTAATCTAATTAATATATAAGTCGTATATGACCCTGTTGATTTAAGTTAATTCATTTTTTATATATTTTCTTTGAATGCACAGAGTAGGGTTCCAATGACAGGTCTCTGCAGGTAGCTAACAGTTATAGAGATTGTATAAAGGCTTATTAAACTAACAAAAATAGATTTGAATATGCCAAATTTATGTGCAGATCTTACAAGATTAATTAATACGATAAAATATATGAAATAACCAAGTGCGACATAAATTTCGCTTGACATAGAATATATGTTTGAACTAATGGCTTTACTCATATTATGTGCTGACAGGGCTGTTAAATCGCACCTTAACAACTCATTATCTCTCATTGCTCGAGATGGTATTTCAAACATTTTTACGAATACTAAAATTGACACTGAATAAAAAAACATAGATATGGTTTGAAGAATTCCTCCCTTTCCAAAGAAAATTTTGCAAATTAACCATATCTGAAATGCGTATAAGATAAATAAAATCCATGCAATAACAATATTTATTATAAAGAATAACGAATCCAAATGTAAGCCATGCAGGCGATACGACGGTATGCTCAGTAAAGCCATTAGAGCTGCTGCGATGAGAGCGAAAGTGCTGGCTTTTACAAACTCCTTATCACTGTTGTCAACTTTGTCAAAGAATTTTGATGGGCTTGATATTATTTTGGGGATGTTTCTAAAAAAGCGAGAAAATTTACCTAAGCTTACTTTTAAAATTTTATCGTATGCTTCGTCCATAATGGAATCCTAATATTGTATAACAGCTTGTGTAAGTTGTATCTGACCCTACTTATTTTATTGTCGAATTACGAATGTAGATATCTCCCCTATTTTTTCTTCTAAGTCCGGGTCTGACCCTGAGAGGTTTCTAGACGCAATAATTCCAAAACTTAATGTTCGTCCATTTAGTTCATCGACTACTTTCTTTCCATTCTCAATACATTCTTTAACAAACTCTAATTGTTTTATTATCGTTGGATAAGTTTTATCATCTGGCTCATTCTTTTCTTTAATGCTTAATTCTTTTAAAACTTGCTCTATCAAGTTCGATATTTTTTGAGTCATTGCTATAGTCCTAAACTAGATTGTTTTATAGTGTTATTTACAAATAATTGGACTCCGCCTCCTTGGGTTACTACTGGGTTATCTGGGTTTGTCCAAACGTCTGTTACAGGCTTTGCGTAAGATTGAATGCCAGAGCCTTCTGGCATTTTAAAAGAACTTAATGTTCTTCCTTCACTGCTAATACCAAGAGAGTCTGCTGTTTGATTACTAAAAGGGTCGAACCAATTCCCAGGCTTTCCATCCCCTTTAGTATATTGAGTCATAGTATCTGGAGGAGGAAATTTAACAATTTCAACAGGTTTACTAAGATCAAACCCGCCATTAATGCCTTTATCTGTATTACCGAGAGCATTATCAATTTGATAGGGTTTAAAACCATTGTTAGTTAAGTAATCTCTAGAAACCTTTTCGCGAGCAGCAATATGCTTTGGTGTTGTACCTTCTGATTTTGCTAATTCGACCTCTTCTGCAGAAGGTTTCTCTCTTCTGTTGTTCTTGGATCGATCGCCGCTATTAAGCTGCTGATCTGAGTTCGGTTTTTTCTTTGGTAAGTCTTCCGGGTAAACCTTAATAAGTGGCTCTTCAGTTTTCAGTGTGGGTTTATCCAGCATCTTAGCCAAATCAGATAAATGATCAATCGCCTCTACGGTTAATGGACCAATACGTTTGGTTGCCGTTGTTGCTCTGGCTGCCCGTGTGGTATTGGCGGCAAGTTGTCCGCCCCGTCTGGCCGCATTTATCAGGCCGCCCGTTGCAATAGCCAGTAAGACCTCGATCCCAATCTCAAAGAAGATACGATCACCGATCGTTTGTTGTTTGCGGTAAGGCATACTTTTATACAGGCTATCGAAGTAATCGAATAGCAAGGTGCGAGTGAGCCCATCATTGTAAAGCATTATCAGCATTTCGTAGCCTTGTTTGGCTTTTTTCGACACCGTGTCCACAAATTCTTGTTGGCTCTTGATGCGGTCGCCAATTACAATGCCCCACTCATTGAGCGCTTGTCGTGCTGCTGCCTGATCACCCGTCAATGTATTGCCAGCGGCTTTCAGTGCAGCACTGTTGACCTTAAACTGAAATTCCAACTCATTGCCAACCACTGATACCGCAAACACTGCAATATCTTTTAAGCCAACCAGCAGGTCCCATACCGTATCCGCAAAGGTCATACCGGAGTCATAGGCTTCAATAATGTTTTGCCATAGTTGCCAGCGGTCAAAGTGTAATTGGTCAGCTGCTACTTTACCTAGCCAACGTTCAGTAATGTCGTAACCAAACGATTCTGCCAATTCATTACGTTTGTCAGAAATGGGGTTGCCAGTACTGGCGTAGTTCTGTGGATTACTGTAGATAGGGTCATCCGCATTTGCCATTCGATCAGCAATGGCATCACCGACATTAAATACTTGAATATAACCACTCATAATCAGCGATTCGACTCTACTTCGTATGTGCAGCGTATCCCAAAAACCTATGTCCGTTTCATAAACACCACTTAAGTGATAGATTTGTATTAATTGGTGAGTGTCCAATCGATACATTAATATATCGATTGCTTCCAGCGGGTTGTGACTGAATTGACTAAAGCTTTCGCGTTTTAAAATTAGCCAGTAGGAGGGTTTAAAGAATTGATCGGCAAAAATCCAATTGTCGACGCCAAAATCAAAGCCAACCAATTCACTTGAGGCAAGGGTACGTTGAGTGATATCCATAACGAAACAATCCATGTATCCGTGTAATAAATAGTGCGTCAGTTATTTCTTATTTACTTTACTGTATCCCTGGAGAGCTTTCAAAACTCAAAGCGTGATATTAATCACGGTTTGAACTTAAGGACGTTATGTTTTTGATAAATCAATCTTGAATGTTGTTTTATGTGTCAAATAAGTTTGCTGTTGCTTTTAATAAAAAATGTTTGACCCAATAAAGGGGACACAACTATTTAATCGGTAAAACCATCTTTTTTAAGCTAAAAATAAATGCATCTCTTTTAAACATATTATGCATTGTTTGTATATGATTCAAAAATTTCAAGAGCTTCTCTTTCTATTAATAATCGAAGGCAATGGCTACAAGAGCCGTACATTTCTAATAGCTTTACTATTGCCCTTTGAACTCCTTCTGGATCGGAAGGTAACTTAACCTCGGGAGCCTCTTTGATGTACTGAGACATAAGAGCAACTTCTCTCGGCATATCGTTAGAGTATTTTTTAAGCTCATCATTTATGTGGTTTAACTGAAAAGGAAGCCCTTCGATATATGAAGTAAGGTGGCTTGCTACAAACGATGTAATCATTGATTCATCTTCCCTATCGGCCAGTGCCATACCTGCAAATTGACCCAATCCATCATTTAATTTTGAAATTGACTCATCTACTTTCGTCAGCTTTTCTTTGTGGAACTCGAATATTTTTTCTCTGGCTTTAAACTCGTTATTCTTATTTAGCTCTTCGATTCTAAGCTTGAGTTGAAATTGCCCAGCCTTATAGCCAACAATTGCAGTAATGATCGCAGGCCCAAGTATTTTGATACTATCGGAAATAACTTCTAAAGTTAGTTTGTATAGTTCAGCGTCCATTCAATACTCACTTTGATGCATAATAGCTAAACATACCGTTAATAACCGTATATTTGTTTTAGATAAGTTAATAAAGGGACAGTCATGCCACCCATTGGTAAGGGAGCAAAAAACATAGTATTCGTATCGACTATCCCTATCTTCATATCAACTAAGATTATTGTTCGTATTCCTTACTCTTCATCCAAATAATGCAGCATGGCTTTCATGACTTGGTGCACTTCCCAGGCGTCGAATAGTTCGTTGTTGGGAAAGAGGGGGAGGTTGGTGCGGCTGTTGATGTACATACAGTCGTCGTAGGAGGTGTCTCGAATAATCTGGCGCAGTGTCAGGCGGACACGTTCTTGCCAGTTATCTTTTTGGATTATAAAGTTTTTCGCGCCGTTAATGACTAGCTCTTCCAGTAACCAGTTAGAGGGAATGGAGTAGGCAGGGTAGCGGGCATGATATTGGTCGCGCAGGTGTCGGATCATGCGAGTGATCTGACGTTGTACTCGTGTGCCATTGGGTTGTTCTAAATAGACACGGCTTGGTTCATGAACTGCCAACATAATACTTGCCCCTTAAGTTTAACGACTTAATTAACACCTAATGTTGCTTATCAATGTAATACTGGGCCTTTTTTTTCAGTGGCCTCATCATCACTTGATAGTGCGGTTTTATCTTCGATTTTTTCTTCAGTGGGCATCGCTTCCACTTGGTGTTTAATGCGATGCGCCAGTTTGCCCATAATATCCAACACCTGGCAGAGCTGGTCGATGGAGGTCATGAGTTTTTCCTGAGACGCTGTATAGCGCTGATTTAATGCGGTTTTTTCTTCCACATCGTCCTCTTTCTCAGACATGACATCCTCATCTAAGGTTTCATCTATTGCCATAATATTATTAGATGGACAAAAGTAGCGATCTCTCCTTGATCGCAGCTTTCCCCAAAGGCCCCTTTGGTTTAATCCTGATAATTTAATCCCAGCTTAATGCGCCGCCCGTTTGATATTCGATAACACGGGTTTCAAAGAAGTTTTTCTCTTTGCGTAGATCCATAATTTCACTCATCCATGGGAACGGGTTTTTCGCGCCCGGATATTGTTCTTTTAGACCTAATTGCGCTAAGCGACGGTTAGCAATAAATTGCAGGTACTCTTCCATCATGGCTGCATTCATGCCAAGCACGCCGCGTGGCATAGTGTCACGTGCGTAGGCAATTTCTAGCTCAGTGCCTTCAAGAACCATTTGTGTGACTTCCTGTTGGAACTCGGCAGACCACAAGTGTGGGTTTTCCAGTTTAATTTGGTTGATGATGTCGATACCAAAATTAAGATGCATGGATTCATCACGCAAAATATATTGGAACTGCTCGGCAACACCGGTCATTTTATTGCGGCGACCCATGGATAAGATCTGGGTAAAACCACAATAGAAAAAGATGCCTTCAGTAACGGCATAGAAACCAATAAGGTTGCGCAATAATTCCTGATCAGTTTCAGGGGTACCTGTGGTAAAGGTTGGGTCGCTGATACCTTGAGTATGGTTGATACTCCAAGTTGCTTTGTTGGCAACAGAGGGTACTTCGCGGTACATATTAAAGACTTCACCTTCGTCCATACCCAATGACTCAATGCAGTACTGGTAAGCATGCGTATGAATGGCTTCTTCAAAGGCTTGGCGCAAAATATACTGGCGACATTCCGGGTTGGTAATCAAGCGGTAAATCGCGAGTACTAAATTATTGGCGACCAATGAGTCAGCGGTAGAAAAGTAACCTAATGAACGCATAATGATGCGACGCTCATCTTCACTCAGGCCGTCTTTGCTTTTCCACAGGGCGATATCCGCAGTCATATTCACTTCTTGCGGCATCCAGTGGTTGGCACAGCCGTCTAAGTATTTTTGCCATGCCCAATCGTATTTAAAAGGAACGAGTTGGTTAAGGTCAGCGCGGCAGTTGATCATTGCTTTTTGATCGACTTGAACGCGATCAGCGCCCATTTCCAGTTCTTCGATGCCAGCAGTACTATCAATATTTTTGATCGCATCTTTAGCTGCGCTGACAGGGTCGTTTGAAATTTGAGCCGCTGTTGCTTGTGCCGCTGTGTTCACTTCTGCCGCAGGTTTTTCAACGGCAGGCGCTACCGCTTGTTCCAGTATCGTATCTACTTTCGTCGCCGGTGCCACTGCTTTTTCAGCGACAGGTGCTTCAGCTTTTACTGTTTCTTGAACGGCAGATTTCACTGGTTCTGGTGTCTCTACCGCATCGTCGTACTCGTCCCAACTCAGCATAAATTCTTTCCTATATTTCTGTGTGTTAAGTTCTAAAATTTTTTGTAGTAAAACGTCCACGGCTCAACATCAATAGAGCCATAGGCGTTCATTCTTTTTACTGACAAGCTTCGCAGTCTGGATCATCCAGCGAGCAAGCTTGTGGTACGGCGGCTGGCCCCGCACTAACACCGTTGTCAGTACCACCACCAGAAGACACAGCATTAAGGTTGCCCGTATCAACGGTTGATTTCTCCGTTGATGTTGCTGCCAGAGCGCGCAAATAGTAAGTTGTTTTTAAGCCGCTATACCATGCCATACGGTAGGTAATGTCGAGCTTCTTACCATTGGCACCTGCAATATACAGGTTCAAACTTTGTGCCTGATCGATCCATTTTTGGCGGCGACTGGCTGCACTTACAATCCACTTAGGTTCTACTTCAAATGCTGTGGCATATAACGCTTTTAAGTCCTCAGGGATGCGATCGATTTGCTGCGCGGAACCTTCATAATATTTAAGGTCGTTGACCATCACATTGTCCCAAAGGTCACGATCTTTTAGATCGTGAACAAGGTAAGGGTTTACAACGGTAAACTCACCTGACAAATTCGATTTCACATACAAGTTCTGATAAGTTGGCTCAATCGATTGCGAAACACCGGTAATGTTAGCGATCGTTGCTGTTGGCGCAATGGCCATGACGTTGGAGTTACGCATGCCTTGGTTTTGCACTTTGTTACGTAAGCTAACCCAATCCAAGGTTTCACTGCGGTCAACATCGATATATTTTTCGCCACGGTTTTGAACTAACAGTTCGATAGAATCGAGCGGTAAAATACCTTTGCTCCACAACGAACCTGGGTAGGTTTTATAACTTCCACGTTCTTTGGCTAATTCGCTTGATGCACTGATGGCGTAGTAGCTAATGGCTTCCATTGAGCGGTCAGCAAATTCAACTGCGGCATCAGAACCGTAAGCAATACGCTGCTTATATAGTGCATCTTGGAAACCCATAATGCCAAGTCCGACTGGACGGTGACGCATATTGGATTGACGCGCTGTTTCAACAGAGTAGTAGTTAATGTCGATAACGTTATCGAGCATACGTACGGCAGTGTTAATAGTGGCATTCAGTTTCTCTTGATTCAATTTGCCATTTTCGATGTGCTGAGCAAGGTTAATTGAACCGAGGTTACAGACGGCAATTTCGTCATTCGCTTTGGTGTTTAAGGTAATTTCAGTACACAAGTTTGATGAGTGAATCACACCAGCATGTTGCTGAGGGCTACGTAAGTTACAGCTGTCTTTAAAGGTGATCCATGGATGGCCTGTTTCAAACAACATGCCCAGCATTTTGCGCCATAAGCCAGGTGCAGAAACGCGTTTAAACGTTTTAATTTCACCGGCATCTGCCATGCGCTCGTATTCTTCGTAACGCTCTTCGAAGGCTTTACCCACAAGGTCGTGAAGGTCAGGGGTTTCACATGGTGTGAATAGCGTCCACTCTTTATTATCGAAGACACGCTTCATAAATAAGTCAGGCACCCAGTTGGCCGTGTTCATGTCGTGGGTACGACGGCGGTCATCACCGGTATTCTTACGCAGTTCTAAAAACTCTTCGATGTCGAGATGCCAGGTTTCTAAGTAAGCACACATGGCGCCTTTACGTTTACCGCCTTGGTTTACTGCAACAGCCGTATCGTTAGCTACTTTTAAGAAAGGTACAACACCTTGTGATTTGCCGTTAGTGCCTTTGATGTAAGAGCCCAATGCACGTACTGGCGTCCAGTCGTTACCTAAACCGCCAGCCCATTTAGACAGCATGGCATTGTCTTGCATGGCGCCATAAATTCCGTGAAGATCATCAGGCACTGTCGTTAAGTAGCACGATGATAGTTGTGGTCGCAAAGTACCAGAATTAAACAATGTTGGTGTCGAACTCATGTAATCGAACGAGCTCAGTAAACGATAAAACTCAATCGCACGAGCATTGGGATTATCTTCTTTTGCCGCTAAGCCCATTGCAACACGCATAAAGAATATTTGTGGCAACTCGATGCGAACGTCATTGCTATGAATGAAGTAGCGGTCGTAAAGTGTTTGAAGGCCTAAGTACGTAAACTGATTGTCGCGCTCGTGATCGAGAGCAGCACCTAATTGTTGTAAGTCAAACTCAAGTAATTCTGGTGATAATAATTCCAGCTCAACACCTTTAGTGACATAGGCAGGTAATGCTTTTGCGTATAAGTGTTCCATCTCGTGATGGGTAGCAAGATCAGCAATACCTAAAAAGCCTAGTGATTCTGCGCGTAGTTTGTCCAGCAGTAGACGTGCTGTGGCATAGGTATAGTTAGGTTCTTTTTCAACGAGGGTGCGTGCGGTAATAACTAATGAAGTATTGATATCATTAAGTGCAACACCGTCATAAAGGTTGCGAGTGGCTTCATCCAGAATGACTTTTGCTTCAACGTCTTTTAAACCGTCACAGGCTTCGGTGACAACAACATGCAGGCGCTCCATATCTAATGGTGAAATGGAGCCATCAGGCATGGTGACATTGATTTTAGGGTAGTTAGCTAATTCTTCAGCTGATAGCGTCGGTCTACTTGTATCAGCGCGTAAGCGAGCACGTTCTTCACGGTACAGTACATAGTCACGAGCCACTTTGTGCTCGCCACCACGCATTAGGGCAAGTTCAACCTGATCTTGTATGTCTTCTATATGAACAGTGCCGCCTGATGGCATGCGACGTTTAAAGGTTTCGGTAATCTGCTGAGAAAGTACTTTAACGATATCGTGTACACGACCTGATGCTGCCGCAACGCCGCCTTCAACAGCCAAAAAGGCTTTGGTCATTGCTACTTCAACTTTTGATTCATCATAAGGAACAACGGTACCGTTACGCTTAATAACACGTAATTTACCGGGAGCTGTCGCAGAAATTGTCGAAGTATTGCTTGAGGGGGTCGGTTGGTGCTGGCCTTGTTGTCGGTTTGCATCAGTTTCAGTATGCATTGTTGTCTCCATTGTGTGCAAATGCTGGGTCTTACGTGTCTATTTTTATATAAACAGGTGTTCTACAAATATAAGGTTATTTATTGAGAGGGCTCTATTAAAAAGTATTAATTAATAAGGGTCTCTCAATAAGTGCTGTAAGCGTTTATTTACATAAATATGTATCGTCGACGTTGGTATCAAAGATCAAGAACCGCTGCTTTTCGGGCATTCTTATAATAATTAACGTGAAAACCAGTGTGGCCGGTAACTGCACTTGATTGTCTTTTGATCACTATCGTTATATGTCTGTAATAAAGATAACTGTTGGTTGTATTGCTTATGTAACGTTTAGTGGTACTTAACTAAACATTAACCCAATATATTGGGGTCTGTGAAAAAGTCAGCACAAGATAATGCGTTTTAAGTCAAAGTGCAAGCCAATGATTCTGGTATATAGCTGTGGATAAAGTGTGGGTAAATCATAATGTCAGTAAGCACTAATCTATGAAGGGCCACCAAGGCTGATCTGCTTAAAGGGTCGGTTAAATAAATATCAGGTTATATTATTTTTCTATAGGAAATCATATTTTAAGAGACTTTTAATATTAGCTGACGAGTTGTCTCATTATTCCATGTTAATCCTGTTTTGGTAGCAACGTTGTAGTGGGAAGTGGCATTAACACAACACTATTTATGGGGGTATTGTTCTTGCCCAGCCAGCCTTGTAGATACCAGTTATTTTAAGCTGGTGAACGCGGCAGGCGACGAGGTAATAAAAGTAGAATGCCGATGAGCAGCCCCCAAAAAGCACTGCCAATATCCATCAAGGTAACCCCGGAGGCCGTTACAATGAATGTTAGAAATGCGGCGGGTCGATCAGTAGGGTCTGACAGGCAGTTAGACAGACTGTCACAGATAGTGTTGAGAAGTGCGAGTCCGGCAATCGCGACCACCATTTCTTTGGGGAATATAGCGAATATACCGACAATGCTGGCGCCAAATATGCCGGCAATAAGATAAAAAATTCCTGCCCAAATAGAAGCAATGTAGCGTTTCGCTGGGTTTTCATCGGCTTCTTTCCCCATACAAATAGCAGCCGTGATAGCGGATAAATTAATGGCAAATGCACCGAACGGAGCAAGTAACAGACCTGTAAGCCCTGTCCAGCTTATTAGTGGTGAGCTGGGGGTGTTATAACCGTGCGCTCTTAATGCTGCGATACCCGGAATATTCTGTGAGGCCATGGTGACAATAAATAGTGGCAAGCTGATGCCAATAAAATGAGTCAATGAAAAACTTGGCCAGATAAAAACAGGCGTTGTTATTTCCCATGACAGGCTAGATCCTGCCAGGCCATTTTGTGAGAAGGTAATCACTAGGCCAATTACCAATGTTAAAGGAATTGCATAACGAGGAGTCAGGGTGCGTGAAATTAAATATGTTCCTAGCATGGTGCCCACTAATATCGGAGCTGTTTCAAGTGAGGTAAATACACGAATAGAGAACTCAAATAAAACACCCGCCAGCATCGCTGAAGCGATAGAAACAGGGATAAGATTCATCAGCTTTTCAAACCAGCGTGTGACACCGCAGATAATGATGAGTAACGAACTAAGAATAAATGCGCCAACGGCCTCGTTTAATGAGGCACCTGATAAGGAGGTAACGAGTATGGCTGCACCGGGTGTTGACCATGCAGTAAGAATGGGGTGTCGATAATACAGTGACAGGGTAATACAGGTGATACCCATACCAATTCCCAGTGCCCATAACCAGGAGCTGATTTCATCTTGTGATGCGCCAACGGCTGACGCTGCTTGGAATATAATGACAGCCGAGCTTGTATAGCCAACCAGAACAGTAATAAACCCCGCAGACAGTCGCGATATGTTGAATAGCTCCATGATGATATTTCTCTGGCAGTGTATTATGTTTGTGCGCTATAGCATACAAGTGTGAAATCATATCATTGTGCGTTATAACGCACAATGATATGTCTGTTATCGGTTGGTACGCTGCCACAATATTATTCGAGAGGTGAAATAGATGGCCAAAGCTTTAAATCAGTATCTTGGGAAAAAATTAAAGCTGATTCGTCAGGATAATGGTTGGAGTCTTGATCGTGCTTCTAGTGAGACGGGTGTCAGTAAAGCTATGTTGGGGCAAATTGAACGGGGAGAGTCCAGTCCAACAATAGCGACACTCTGGAAAATTGCCGGTGGGTTTCATGTATCGCTTTCGCAATTGATCGAACCGCATCCTGTTGAAGATGAAGGAGTTGTTTTTCGTTGGGCAGATAATTTGCGCCATCAACCCGCCAGTGATGATATGTTAGTTGCGCCTATCTTTCCTTATGACGACCGGTATGGGTTCGAAATGTTTGAGTTAACTCTATTGCCCGGTTATGAACGATTATCTGAGGCTCATGAAACGGGTGTAGTAGAGCATGTCATTGTCACCGGTGGGAAAATGGATGTTTTTGTTAATGGTGAATGGTTGGAGTTGCAAGAAGGGGGTGCTGTCCGTTTTGCCGCAGACAGGCCCCATGGATATCGCAATCTCAACTCCGGCTCAGCCACGTTTCATAATTTAATTTATTACTCGTCAAAAAATAAAACGGAGTTTGGCTAAGCAGGTTAGGCTGGCGAGGTAATAGGGTAGTGCTATACGCTAATTTTGCCCATCAAAAATTCCATTAATGCTTTTTGGGCATGTAGTCTGTTCTCGGCTTCATCCCACACTACTGAATACTTCGAGTCCATAACCGTATCGTTAATTTCCATGCCTCTGTATGCTGGTAAACAATGCATCAAAACAACATCATCATTAGCGAGCGTCAGTAATTCTTCAGTGACTTGATAACCTTTAAAGGCATCGAGGCGCGCTTGCTTTTCTTCTTCTTGCCCCATGGATGCCCACGTGTCAGTAACGACCCAGTCAGCATCTGTTACAGCATTTGGAAGGTTGTCGAAGAATTCTAACCGCTCTTTATTGGCATCCACTAAGGCTTGGTCGGGTTCGTAACCTTTAGGACACACAATGCGTAGCTTAAAATCGCATTGTCTGGCGGCGTTGATATAGGAATGACACATATTATTGCCATCGCCGATCCATACAACAGTTTTGCCTTTAGGGTCACCTCTGTGCTCAACATAGGTTTGAATATCGGCCAGTAATTGGCAGGGGTGATAGCTATCAGTTAAAGCATTAATAATGGGCACGCTGGAATACTGAGCGAATTTCTCAACGATATCGTGACCAAAGGTACGGATCATAATAATGTCGACCATGCTGGAAATAACGCGAGAAGTATCTTCGATGGGTTCGCCGCGGCCTAATTGTGTATCGTTTGACGATAAAAATAATCCGCTGCCACCAAGCTGGGCAATACCGGCTTCGAAGGAAACGCGAGTACGCGTGGATGATTTTTCGAAAATCATTCCCAATACTTTTCCATCCAGTGTTTTGGCAGCGGTGCCATCACGGTGTTGTTTTTTTAATTCAATGGCTCTCTGAATAACAGTATTCAGTTCGTTGGGAGACAAATCCATTAGGGTTAAAAAGTGTCTAGCCATAGCAGGGAGTCCTGTCGCGTATCGTAGCTGTTTTAAAAATTAGTGAATGAGTGAAGCAACAATTTCAATTACTTGATCGGCTTGAGCTTCGGTCATGATTAACGGTGGGAGTAGTCGGATAACACTGCCAGCGGTGACATTAATTAGCAAGCCTTTTTCAGCGGCTTGTTGTACCAGTTCGGGGCAGGGTTGGTCTAGTTCAATACCTATCATTAAACCTTTGTGGCGGAACGCTTTCACTTGGCTTTTATTTGCTAAAGCGGTTTCAAAACCTTTCGCGAAGTAATTGCCTAGAGCATTCACCTTCTCGCAAATATTTTCTTGTTCCATGGTTTCTATCACTGCACTGATAGCAGCGCAGGCCATAGGGTTACCGCCGTAGGTCGAGCCATGGTTGCCGGGTTGAATAATGGTATTAGCTTTGCCGCGTGTCAAACAGGCACCAACAGGTAGACCGTTACCTAAGCCTTTTGCTGTTGTCATGATGTCAGGGTAAAAGTCATAAGCTTGATAAGCGAAATGGTGGCCGGTACGACCATTGCCCGTTTGTATCTCATCCAATATTAATAACCAGCCGTTTTTATCGCAGATATTACGCAATGTTGGTAAGTAGTCATCTGCTGGGATTTGGATGCCGCCTTCGCCTTGTACGGGCTCAACCATAATTGCAACGATGTCAGGATCACCTTCCAATGCATTGATAGCGTTAATATCGTCGAAGGGTAAATGTATAAAGCCTTCTAAAAGTGGCGAAAAGCCATGCTTTACTTTTGGGTTGGCTGTGGCGGTGAGTGTCGCCATGGTGCGCCCATGAAAGCCATGATCTAAGGTGATGATGGTGGGTGTCGCGATGCCTTTTTCACAACCATATTTACGCGCAATTTTGATGGCTGCCTCGTTGGCTTCTGCACCAGAGTTAGAAAAGAATACTTTTTCCATTCCACTGACTCTACACAGGTCTTCAGCTGCTTTCTGCTGAACAGACAAATTATAGAGGTTTGAGGTATGCATTAGAGTATCGGCTTGGTTTTTAATTGCAGTAGTGACATGGGGGTGGCAATGTCCCAAACCGCAGACAGCGATGCCTGCTAATGCATCTAGATATTTTTTATCTTCTGTATCCCAAACATAACAACCAGCACCTTTTACCAGGGTTAATGCTCGTTCTCCATAGGCGTTAATTAATGCTTGTGTTGTCATGTTATATATATCGCTAATAATGAGTGAATCAAAAGTTGCTACCGCCTAAAATTGAAAAAGGCAGCGGTAGCTGCCTAATTAAGGAGCTATTATCGGCTATGTTGCGTACTTTGGCAATTGTGTAGTAATCGCTTGAATTTGCCTGAGAATTGAGGAGGGAGTGTTATTGGGTTTGCTGGTAGTCCTTGATAAGCTTGTAGCATTGCTCTGCTACCAAAGGGGGACTATAGAAATAACCCTGGATGATATGGCAGCCATTTTCTGTTGCTATGGCAAGCTCTTCGGGTGTTTCAACGCCTTCCACGACTGTTTCAAAGCCGAGGTCGTGAGACATGCTAACCACCTTATCAAATAGGCGGCGATGCTTTTCGCCGGATGTAGCAGCGAGAATTAATGAGCGATCTATTTTTACTTTGGATATTGGCAGTTGAGTCAAGTTGGTAAAGTTAGCATAACCTGTTCCAAAGTCATCAATGGCTAATGCAACTCCAAGTGTATGCAATTCAATTAATGTTTGGCTTATTTGGGTATTGGATAGATCTGTTGATTCAGTAATTTCGATAACTAACTTATCTTTTGGCCATTGATGTTTTTCCATAATACGTGCGATCTGATCCGCTAGCCCTGGCTGTTGCATTTGCACTGGTGAAACATTCACTGATAATGCTTTGGGGGACAGGCCTTCTGTTTCCCATTCCTTAAATTGTTGGATTGAGTGGTCGAGTACCCATAAGCCTATATCAATGATCAAACGATTCTCTTCTGAAATGGGAATAAATTCGACAGGGCTGATTGAACCAAGTTCTGGATGTTTCCAACGTAGTAATGATTCAAATCCGGATATTCCGCCATCAGCGACGGAGATTTGTGGTTGATAAACAAGCTGCAGTTGGTCACATTCGATTGCACGTTTCAAATCATTTTCGATGGTGAGCCGTCTTTTCCCACTAGTGCTAATTTGACGATCATATACTCTGATGCCGCTATGGCCAAATGTCATGGAATCGTGCAGAGCAATACGTGCATTTTCGAATCGCGTTTTAAAAGTATGTTCTATTGATGTACTGTCTTCAGCACCAATGCTAAAGGTAATCAGCATTTCGTGGTTGTCGTGTTCAACTACAGTAGCGAATGTATGTTTTATAATTTGGGTGATACGTTCCAAGCATGTATCGATGTCGATATCGATGACCAGCGCACAAAATGTGCCTTCCCCTGTATAGCCCAACTCAACTTCTTGCCCAAAGCTATTCGAAAGTGCATTAGCAATTTGTTCCAGCAACATATTAATAGATGCTTCACCGAGGTGAAGCAATATAGGTTCATATTGATCGAGATGTAAAAGTAAAACGAATAAATTGTTTTTCTGGCTTGATGCTGTTTTTAGCATCGGGGTATACATCTTTGCCAGGTGTTGGCGGTTACCCAACCCTGTAACTGAATCAGTAACATTGAGGTCTGAATGGATATTTTTTAGTTTTGCTAATTCATTGGCTCGATGAAAAGCTTCCCGCACATTGGCTCGTAACAATGAATCGTCCCATGGCTTTGTCAGGAATTTGTAGATAGCTCCGGTATCCATTGCTCTTGTTATATCATTGATATCGGAATAGCCACTTAAAATCATTCGAATGGTCTCAGGATGCTTTCCCTGTACCCGATTCAAAAAGTCAGTTCCCAGCTCTTTTGGCATCCTCTGATCAGAAATAACGACATTGATAGAATGATCATCAAGAATATAATCTGCCTCATCTGATGATGTGGCTGTATGAATAACGTATCCGTCTTGGTGGAATAAGCGTTTTAAAGCCGAACAGATATGCTTTTCATCATCAACGATCAAGAGTGCCGGTGGTGGGGTTACAGTTGAATGATCCGTATGTGAGGAGGAAAACATTAAACTTATAGCCTATCGATATTACTTTATAAGGCTAACGGCAGTGACAAGTCCCGCTTGAGGTAAAATTGCGGCTTATGAGAATAAGTTTTTAGTAAGCTACAGGCTATTACTATTTTGAGAAGAAATCGACGACATATGATTGATATAAGGTCAAAAGAGGATAACTGAACTGAGAGGGGAGTTTAAGAATGTTGAGTTTAATGGGGATGTTGAAGTCTAAATTAATGCCAAAATCGAATAATGCAGTTATAGGTTGAATCAGTTAGAATGGCGGCTGATTTTTACTAGCATTTTAATTTGAGTAAGAGGTATTAAAACCCCATGGATATCATGGATACTATTAAGCAACAAATTTCTGACAACTCCGTTATTCTTTATATGAAAGGCTCGCCAAATGCCCCTCAATGTGGCTTTTCTATGCGCGCTTCCCAAGCCATTATGGCTTGCGGCAAAAAGTTTGCGTACGTTGATATCCTGACTAACCCTGAAATTCGTACAAATCTTCCTAAATATGCTGAATGGCCAACATTCCCTCAGTTATGGGTCGATGGTGAACTCATAGGTGGTTGCGATATCATTAGTGAAATGCATGAAGCTGGTGAATTACAGACCTTGATTGATAAAGCGGTACCTGCTGAAAATGTTAATGAGGGTTAATGGTAAATAACCTACGAGTCACATTAGTTCAGACCTCTCTTCATTGGCACGACCCTGATGCTAACCGACAGCAGTTAGCTGAAAAGCTAGCGTCAGTTAAAGGTAAGACGGATCTTATTGTGCTGCCAGAGATGTTTACATCTGGTTTTACTAATCACCCTGAAAACCTGACATCCAGTGGGAACGCCAGTGAGTGGCTATTAGATCAAGCGCGGCGAGTGGGTTCGGCAATTACGGGAAGCGTGGCTTGCGCAATTGATACTGATGACGAAGAGGTTTACTTAGGGAGCGGTGAGCGAGAAGAAACAGAAGAGGCGTTGCCTCCTTTTGTTAATCGTCTTTTATTCGCTACTCCCGATGGCCAGTTATTTCATTACGATAAAGTACATTTGTTTAGAATGTATAATGAGCACAAACGTTATCAATACGGTGATGAACGTTGTGTGATCGACTATAACGGTTGGCGTTTATTATTAACGGTTTGTTACGATTTACGTTTTCCAGTTTTTTGTCGTAATCGTAATGATTATGACTTGATGCTTTGTGTGGCCAACTGGCCGGAGGCTCGTCGCCATCATTGGCGTACTTTATTGCAAGCTCGCGCTATAGAGAATCAAGCTTATGTCGTTGGCGTTAATCGCGTGGGTGTTGATGGTAAAGGCTATCGTTATTCTGGTGATTCTCTAGCAGTTGATTACTTAGGTGAGTTGTTAATAGATCAGCCAGATGAATGGGTTGAAACAGTTACGTTTGATATGGAATTATTAAATACCTATCGGCATAAATTTCCTGCCTGGCAGGATGCCGATGAATTTTCATTAAAACTTAACAAAAATAAATAATAATCGTGAGTTAAAGGTACTACTTATGAATAAGTGTTTGTCTTTTTTTGCAATTTTCCTAGCTTGCACTCTGTTTTCATTGGCGTATGCAGAAGAAGAAATTAAACCTCAGATATTAATGGTTGATTCCGATGAAGATGGCGTCATTGATAAATACGATGAGTGCTACAAAACCCCATTAGGGACAACAGTTGATGAACGTGGTTGTTATGTCGTCGTTAAAGAATCGAATAAAATCACTTTAAATATTAATTTTGAATTTGATTCATCTGTCGTCAGACCAGAGTATTTTTCAGAAGTAGAAAAAATTGCAGTCTTTATGCGAGAGAACTCTTTAACTCGTGTGACTATTGAAGGCCATAGTGATAGTGATGGTCCCAGCGAATATAATCGAAACTTGTCACAGAGAAGAGCACAAGCAGTTGCCAGAGTGCTGGTTGTACAGTTTAATATGCCTGCACTGCGAGTAACGGCTGTTGGTTTTGGGGAAGATAGACCGTTGGTGGAAAATGACTCTAAAAGCAATAAGCTTAAAAATCGACGAGTTGTTGCGGTCATTAAAACTCTTAGAGAAAAGCGTGGCTAAGCTAATAACTCATATACTATAAATCACCTATAATAATTTTTTGAAAATTTAACCAGATCGGAGAGAAAAAAATAATGAATTTGGAATCGTTGTTTGATGAGAAAATGATTGAGCAGATAGGCACTCTTGTGTTGACCTATGGCACAAAAATTGTTTTGGCCTTGGCTGTCTTTATTGTTGGTAAATGGGTTGCTAAACGCGTAACCGGGTTTATTGAAAGACGAATGATGGCAAGTAACGTTGATGTAACCATCAGCAAATTTGTCAAAAACATTCTTTATTATATTTTCCTGACAGTCATTATTATTGCAGCATTAGGTCAGGTTGGTATACAAACTGCTTCATTCGTTGCGATTGTCGGTGCCGCTGGTTTAGCCGTTGGTTTAGCATTGCAAGGTTCATTAGCAAACTTTGCTGCAGGTGTTTTACTTATTCTTTTCCGCCCTATCAAAGTGGGTGATTTTGTTGAAGTTGCTGGTGTTGCCGGTGTTGTTAATGAAATTTCTATTTTCTCAACCACACTAACAACGGGTGACAACAAAACTATTATTGTTGCAAACTCCTCAGTAATGGGTTCTAACATTACTAACTATTCAACACAGCCAACACGTCGTGTTGATTTAGTTGTTGGTGTAAGTTATGACGCCAATATTCAACAAGTGAAAGACGAGCTTCAAGCTATAGCCGATGCTGATGATCGTATACTTAAAGATCCTGCGGTGACTATTGGTGTTGTTGAGCTAGCCGATTCGTCTGTTAATCTTGTCTTTCGCCCCTGGGTGAATAGTGCGGATTACTGGGGCGTCCATTTTGATTTACATGAAAAGATTAAAAACCGCTTTGATGAAGTAGGCATTGGTATTCCTTATCCTACTATGGATCTTAATGTCGCTAAAACAAACTAATTAGCTTCAGTTTTTTCTATTACTCTTATTAATTAATTTAATCGCTATTTGCTTCTTGGGGCCGCTATAATGCGCGCCCCACAGGAAGCTTTGTACTCAATTTTTTTAAATCACTTACTAAAGGAAAACTTTATGGCAGTACTTGTTGGTAAACAAGCTCCGGATTTTACAGCGCCAGCTGTACTTGGTTCTGGTGAAATTAGCGAAAACTTTAACTTTTCTCAAGCAACTGAAGGTAAAAAAGCGGTTGTCTTCTTTTACCCATTGGATTTTACTTTTGTATGTCCATCAGAGCTGCTTGCTTTTGATAATCGTATGGCAGAATTTGAAAAACGCGGTGTTGAAGTTATCGGTGTATCAATTGACAGCCACTGGACACACAATGCATGGCGCAATACGCCGACTGATAAAGGCGGTATTGGCCAAGTAAAATACACGTTAGTCGCTGATATGAAGCATGAAATTTGTCAGGCATATGATGTTGAGTCAGCCGGTGGTGTTGCGTATCGTGGTTCTTTCTTGATTGATGAAGAAGGTGTTGTTCGTCATCAAGTGGTTAATGATCTACCATTAGGACGTAATGTTGATGAAATGTTACGTATGGTTGATGCGTTAGAATTCCACCAAAAGCATGGCGAAGTATGTCCTGCGGGTTGGAAAGAAGGTGATTCAGGTATGCAAGCTAACCCAGAAGGTGTTGCTTCTTACTTAACGGATAATGCGACAAGTCTGTAGTTTTTACTGTTTGTTTATCAAAAAGCCCGCATTAGCGGGCTTTTTTGTTTTAGTTCATTGCTTCACGATAATTAGTCAATGTTTGTTCTTGCTTGTCCTTCCTTGTTAGTCATCCGACATTGTGTGCTCTAAAGGCCAACCACCGAGCTCTTGCCAGCGGTTTACAATTAAGCAGAATAGCTCGGCTGTTTTTTGTGCATCGTAAGCGGCCGAGTGTGCCTTGCGATTACTGAATTCAATTCCAGCTAATTCACAAGCTTTTGCGAGTACAGTATGACCGTAAGCTAGGCCAGCAAGGGTGGCTGTATCCATACACGAGAAAGGATGGAAAGGATTACGCTTAATCTTGCACCGAGCAGCAGCGGCATTGATGAAGCCTAAATCAAAATGTGCATTGTGGGCTACCATAACGGCTCTAGAGCAATCATTCGCTTTCACTGATTGACGGATTACTTTAAATAGGTCGGTTAAGGCACTTATTTCTGGCTCGGTTTCGCGATTGCCACTTTCGATATCGATGCCTGTAAATTCTATTGCGGACGCTTCAATGTTGGCATTAGGGAAGGGCTCGATTTGATAGCTATAGATATCGTCAACTTCCAATATGCCTAGGCCATTCATCGATAAAGTGGCTGCGGCTACTTCCAATAACGCATCAGTTTTAGCGTTAAAACCTCCTGTTTCTACATCTATTACGACTGGCAAAAAGCCGCGAAAGCGGTCTGCAAGAGCAGTCGGGGGTCCAAAATTCGTCACATTGGTTCCTTAGTCTATATTTCTATTAAATGAGGCCTGGTTAGATCTTTTCGGCTCATTTTTTAATCTTGTTATGCAAGTGTGGATTAAATATACAGGATAGCTGGTGTTTTAGAGCTACTCGGCTAAATTTAGCTAAATGCTTACTTGAAAAGATAAAGCTGCATCCTACAGAAAAAGTCGTTTAAAGCATATAAGGAAACAGCCGATATAAATACTATGTCACTGATTAAACACAAGGCTTCGATTGCCAAAATAAGGCTGGCTCGTTCATTAGTAGGCGCTTGCGCGTTGTTCGTAGGGGCATGTGCACATGCGTCTATAGAATATGCCACTCGAACAGAGGCTGTAAAATGGCAAACTCAAGGTTCAAAATTCCTATGTCGTCTATCACATGAGGTGGAGGGATTTGGTGAAGCGGTATTCGAGAAAGAAGCGGGTGAGCAGACACGTTTTTACCTTAACTCTCAAATGCCACGGATGAAGACGGGGCAGGCAGCCTTAATTGTTCGCCCCCCTGCTTGGTCGTCACAATCCAGCCAAAATAAGCTCTCTATGGTATCGGTGAAAGAAAGTATGATGCCAATTACCATTGGCCGTAAACTCTCAGAGAGAATGTTGGCTGAGTTGGAAAGTGGCATGTTGCTGGATTTTAAGCGGGCCCCACTTTATGGCGGTTCACAAACGATCCAAGTAACACTCTCTAGTATTGGTTTTCGCAATAGCCACCAGCGTTATTTGCAGTGCCAAGGTAATTTACTCACCGCTAATTACAAGCAAGTTAAAAAGTCGACGTTACTCTATGACAATGATGATGATGATCTGAAAGATAAGGCCAAGAAACGGCTGGATCAAATCATTGCCTATGTAAATGAAGATCCTGAAGTTAAAACGTTCTATCTGGATGGTCATACTGACAGTGAAGGTATTCGTGGAGAAAATTTATTAAAATCTCAACGCCGTACAGAAAAAGTGATGGATTATTTGATTGAGCAAGGCATTGATAAAGATAAAATTGTTGCTCGCTGGCACGGTGAGCGTTACCAAGTATCGTCTAATCGTACACCCAAGGGTCGATCTCAAAATCGCAGGGTGACTGTACGCTTAAGTAAAGAAGATCCCAATATCCTGGTTAAGTCAGGAGAGCCAAAAATGAAGTCGAGTGGTTTGTTAAAAGATAAAATTAATGAGAAAAAATAATAATCTAATATCAATAACTCTAAGTCATAATGTTTAATAAAAGTATTGTCGTTTAATTCCTTATTCTAAAGTTTATTCCTCTCTAAAAATGGTCGACATATGGTCATCATGTCTTTGAATATTTTTGACTAATCGTTGATTTCAATCAAATTTATATAAAAATTATTTTTTAAAGTGCCATTCTTTGTGTGTATTGGGCTTATGTAAAGAACTATTGCGGTCATTAATGATAATTAGCGTTATCAATGGGGTATTTTTTTGTTGCTTTTGTCGTGCGCCATTGTGATGTGAGTCTTATTTATTAAATGTTTTTCACAAAATTTAAATCTGGGAGAAGTAATGGGGCTCTCTAATAAGAGGGGTGCACTGTTTGAATGCATTTTTTAAGATCGAAAAAATAATGCACTATTCGGATGCGTTTGTATTTACGGTTTTGTTAAATACTTGTTAACTTTTTATGAAAAAAATATAAATTAATTTTTTTTTGGAAAAAATCTTTATTTTACAAGAGGTTATTTTTGTTTTTATAAATTCTTCAGTGTATGAATTTAGGGCATTTTCTATTTTTTGATTATGAAGTGCTAACGCTGGCAAGCAAAATGCATTAGCTAGCTTTCATACGGTTCTTAAGTGACTGGAACGACATTTTCAATTCTAGAGAAAGATTGTTTCATGTGCCATAAAAATGATTTGCATGACGAGTATTTAAAGAAGACCTAAGAGCGAAAGGCAGTACTTGTATCTTTGATTCGTAAATTTTAGTTTTTTGTAATGATTTTGACTTAATGTATTTATATTTTAGATGTTTAATTTATTGAAGGGTAACGATTGAAATGATGCATGCCGAAGGTGAAATTGAAAAAAACTCACAAGTTTTTCAACTTGATGCAGTTAAGCAAGAAAGCATAAAGGCTAGTAAGTTACTGGTCAATTGCTTAGAAAATGAAGGCGTGGAATATATTTTTGGCATTCCTGGTGAAGAAAATATTGATCTTATGGACTCTCTTGTTGAGAGTCATATTCAATTTGTGACAACGCGTCATGAGCAAGGTGCAGCGTTTATTGCGGATGTGTTCGGAAGATTGACAGGAAAAGCCGGTGTTTGTTTGTCTACGCTGGGTCCTGGTGCTACCAATTTAGTCACAGGTGTTGCTGATGCTAATATGGATCGAGCGCCAATTGTTGCGATTGCTGGTCAGGGCTCGACAGATCGAATGCATAAGGAGAGTCATCAAATTCTTGATTTGGTTGATTTATTTCAGCCCATTACAAAATTCTCAACACAAATTCGGGTCCCTGAAATTATTCCAGAAGTTGTACGCAAGGCATTTAAAATCTCACAATCAGAAAAGCCTGGCTGTTGTTTTATTGATTTCCCCGAAAATATTGCATCCATGGAGTTGCCTGAAGGAGCACCTTTAAAAAAACAAAGCCCCAAACCTGCGATAGCAACATTTGAAGCGTGTCAAAAAGCCGCAACCATCATTTCTTCGGCTAAAGCACCTATTATTATGGTGGGTAATGGCGTTATTCGAGGAGATGCTAGTGACGCATTGGTTGCATTTGCAGAGCAGCTTAATATTCCTGTAGCTGCAACGTTTATGGCTAAAGGCACCATTCCTTTTAGCCATAAACTGAGCCTGGGAGCTGTGGGTTTACAGGCACCTGATTATATTTCTTACGGATTTCAAGAAGCTGATTTAGTGATTTGTATTGGGGTCGATATGGTTGAATACCATCCTCGTCTCTGGAATCCAAATCGAAATAAAAAAATTATTCATATCTGTTGTAGCCCCGGTGAAGTTGACCAGCATTATATTTTGGAGGCTGGCGTTATTGGGCATATAGCGAGTTCGTTAAATGTTATTGCTCAATCCTGCAAGAAATCTGCAGACACTAAAATTCACAAGTTACATCAAGTTGTGGTTGATGAAGTTTCTGAGCATAAAAATTGTGTGGAATTTCCTGTCAAACCTCAAAAAATTGTATGGGACTTACGTCAGGCTCTAGATAAAGAAGATATTGTTATCTCTGATGTCGGTGCTCATAAAATGTGGATGGCGCGCATGTACCAAGCCGAAGCGCCCAATACCTGCATTATATCGAATGGTTTTGCATCAATGGGTATCGCATTGCCTGGAGCGATCGCTGCAAAAATAGCTTTCCCTGATCGCAAAGCCGTGGCTGTTTGTGGTGATGCAGGATTTATGATGAATAATCAGGAAATCGATACTGCACTTAGATTGGGTTTGGATATTGTTGTTCTCATCTTTAATGACAGCAAATACGGTTTAATAGAATGGCATCAAGAACGTCACTTTGGTCGTTCTACCGCGATTGAATTTAATAACCCTGATTTTATTAAATTCGCGGAGAGTTTTGGTGCTAAAGGTTATCGTGTTGAGCGCGCAGAGTGCCTATTCCCTATTCTTAATGAAGCGCTTAATGATGGCACTGTTTCTATTATCGACTGCCCAGTGGATTATTCTGAAAATATGAAGCTGACAGAAAAGCTAGAAAATCTAACGCCTCCTATTTAAATATTCACTCGAGACATCTTTCACAAACAATCACGGCTTTCATTTTGCAACAACCGTTTAATTTAGAAAAATTTAATTCAAGTAACGATTATTAGGAAATTACTATGCATTCATTTAGTTTTCAAACGACCCGTTCAGTTTTGTCCGAAGTTGGTGCAACTGCGAAAATTGGTCAACTTCTGGCTGATCGCGGTTGTAAAAAAATTGCTTTTGTAACTGGCTCTACGATTTTGGAGCTAGGCTTGGCCAATGCCGCAATAGACAGTATTAAAGAGGCCGGTCTAGATGTCTGGATATTTTCTGATGTTGTTGCCGATCCTTCACAGGAACTTATTCTAACCGCTGTGGAGCAGGCAAAGGTAGAAGGTGTTGATGGTGTGGTATCTGTGGGAGGAGGAAGCTCAATGGATACGGCAAAATTAATTGCTGTGTTGGTCAACTCAGAACAAACTATTGAAGAAATGTATGGCGTCGGTATGGTAAAAGGTGAGCGTCTACCTTTAATTCTGGCGCCTACCACTGCAGGGACAGGCTCAGAAGTTACTCCTATTTCTATTGTCACAACGGGTGCAACAGAGAAAAAGGGTGTGGTATCTCCCCAGCTACTTCCAGACTACGCCATTTTGGACGCTGAATTAACGGTAGGTCTGCCTGTATCAGTAACCGCTGCAACGGGCATCGATGCAATGGTTCATGCTATTGAAGCTTATACCTCTAAGATCAAAAAAAATATTATTGCTGACTGCCTTGCTCGCCAAGCTCTGGAATTACTGGGTTCGAATATTAGGCAGGTATGTGCCCATCCTGATGATCGTGATGCACGTGCCAATATGTTACTTGGCTCTATGCTGGCCGGTATGGCTTTTACAAACGCACCTGTTGCTGCGGTTCATGCTTTGGCTTATCCACTAGGTGGACATTTTCATGTTCCTCATGGTTTGTCTAATGCCTTGGTGCTTCCTTACGTACTGGAATATAACATGCCTGAAGCGAGCTCACTTTATCTTGAGTTAGCTGATCTTGTCTTCCCTGAATTGAAAGGTACGCCTGAGAACAGCAAGCTCGACAATATGTTGAGCTTATCGGCTTCCTTGGGAAAAGAGTTAGGGCTGCAATCGACATTACGTGAAGTCGGTGTTAAAGAAACCGACCTTGAGTTGCTCGCAACTGATTCAATGAAGCAAACACGTTTGCTAATCAATAACCCTAGAGAAGTAACATATGATGCTGCATTCTCTATTTACCAAAAAGCACTGTAAAAATGAAAAAACAATCGTCTATGACTGGTAATCCGTTAATTGATGCATGGTGGCAGAGCTCAGAGCAGGCTCTGCGTGTCCAATCCGATTGGTTGGCTTCTTTAACCGCTATGGGAGAATCTTCTGATATAACAGAAGTGTTGCAAAGTGCTAAAGACAGTTGGGAAAAATGTGAAGAGCAATATCATGCTTGGCTTTCGGCAATGGATGAGTGGTCTATCTATAAGGATGCCTCATCTGATGACGAAGATTCTAATACTGAGTCATTGGATGTGTTGAAGCGTTTACTTAATCCTAAAGCTTTTTTTAATTCTGGTATTACGGAGCTTGATCAGGTGTTCAAGCGCTTGCTTGATGTGCCAGATTTTGCTGATTTTGGTGTTTTTGAAAAAAAATTCATGCGTATTAATCAAGATTGGCATGAAATGCACTCAGCGAGTACCGAATATCAGGCCGTAATTTTTAAAACATGGTCAGAGGCATTTAGTTTATTTACAGAAGAGTTCACAGAAAAACAGAAAAGCTCACCATTACAACCAAAGGACATGTTAAATAACTGGTTAAATACAGCCAATGACTTTCTTGTCGACATGCAACGTAGTGATGAATTCTTAAATGCTCAGAAGAAGTTATTAAAAGCAAGTACAGAATATAAGATTAAACAAAAAAATATCATTGAAGAATGGTGTGAAGTTATGTCAATGCCTACTCGTTCTGAGATAGATGATTTACATCGTACTGTATATCAATTGCGGAGAGAAGTTCGTACCCTAAAGCGTCAGCTAGTTGATAAAACAGAAAAAGAATCACCTGTGGTTAGTAAAAAAAATGTAAATAAAAATAATAAGACTGACAATAAAAAATCAGAAGGAGTGGGTTAGTGAGTAAACCTCTACATCAGATTTTTGATTCTATGTCAGATATGTTTGATTATAGTAAACAGCTGGCGACGGGAGCTGAAACGTTAGGGAAGGTAAATGTTGACGAAGTGCAGGTAGGCACTACTGCTAAAACACAAATTGCTCAATTTGATAAGGTGACGTTGCATCATTATAAATCTACGGTTTCAGGCAAAGCGACAACGGCCCCGGTCTTAATCGTCTATGGATTAATTGGTCGTTACACTATGATCGATTTGCAGGAAGATCGATCGCTGGTGCGGAATTTATTGGCGCGTGGTGTAGATTTATATGTTGTTGATTGGGGGTATCCAAGTCGTGCAGATCAGTTTCTAAATTTCGATGATTATGTGTGTCACTATCTGGATGAATGCGTTAATACTATTTGTGGGCAACAAAGCATTGATCGTATTAATTTATTTGGCATTTGTGAAGGTGGCGTTTTTAGCACATTGTATGCAGCAAAATACCCTGAAAAAGTCAGTAATATGATTGTGTCTATCACACCTATCGATTTTTCAGCAGATCAAGAAGATGCAGACCCGAGTCATGGTTTTATCAATTTATGGACGCGTAATTTAAATTCTATTGATATCGAACACTTAATCGATGCTTATGGCAACTTGCCCGGTGAGGTAATGGGAGCAGTTTTTCAAGCGTTAACCCCCGTACGTTCACTGACAAAATACAATTTAAATTTAGCAGATATGGCCACTGACCGTAAAAAATTGTTGAATTTTTTGCGAATGGAAAAATGGTTGGCTGATCGTCCTCATCATCCGGGAGCTGCAGCAAAACAATGGCTTATTAATTTTTATCAAAAAAATGAGTTAATTAAAGGTGAGTTTGTGCTGGACGGGAAGAAAATTAATCTCAGCGAGATCAATATGCCGGTGCTTAATGTTTTCGCTGAAAAGGATCATATTATTCCGCCTCCTTGCTCTACTGCGTTAGGGAAATATATCAGTAGCGAGGATTATACCGAACTTCCCCTTAATGGTGGTCATGTAGGTATTTATGTCAGTAGTAAGTTACAAGATCTGGTCAGTAGCAGTATTTTTGAGTGGTTGTCTGCTCGCCAAGTGGGCAGTCGGAATGTCAAACAAAAAATAGAGGACTCAAATGGTGAGAAATAAAGTCAGTAGTTCTACAGATGCTATTAAGGTTATAAATGATGGTGATACAGTTTTAGTCTCTGGTTTTGTTGGTATAGGTACACCTGATGAATTATTAATTGCTTTGGAAAAAAGTTTTTTAGAAACAGGGCACCCTAGAGATCTCACATTAGTCTTTGCTGCTGCGCCGGGTGATGCAGGAGATCGCGGATTAAACCGTTTAGCTCATAGTGGTTTGATCAAGCGTGCAATTGGTGGGCATTGGTCGCTTGTCCCTAAATTAGCCACTATGGCAATGAATAATGAGATAGAGGCTTACAATTTACCACTGGGTTGTATTTCGCAAATGTATCGCGTTATTGCGGGGGGCAAACCCGGATTACGTACCAAAGTAGGTCTGCATACGTTTGTGGACCCTCGCTTAGATGGTGGCCGCATGAATGAGCGAACTACCGAGGAGCTTGTATCGATTGATCACGTGAATGGTGAAGAATGGATGTTCTATCACTCATTTAAGATCGATGTGGCGCTGCTACGAGGTACCACTGCTGACTCACGTGGTAATACAACCATGGAGCGTGAAGTACTTAAGTTGGATGTCTGTTCTTCAGCCATGGCTGCACGCAATTCTGATGGTATCACTATTGTTCAGGTCGAGCGTATTGCTGAGCAAGGTTCACTACCCCCTAAGTCTGTGGATATTCCAAGTAATGTTGTTGACTGTGTTGTTTTGTCAACGCCGGAAAATCACTGCCAAACCTATGCCACTCCATATAAGCATGCTTACAGTGGCGCACTGCGTGTGCCTCTGGATCAGCAGGAGCCACTGCCAATGGGGGTACGCAAGATTATTGCCAGACGTGCAGCGATGGAGCTACCTGTAGGAGGCGTGGTCAACCTAGGCATTGGGGTTCCTGAAGGTGTGGCGACCGTGGCGACCGAAGAAGACTTACTGGACGTTGTGACGCTAACTGCTGAGGCTGGCACTATTGGTGGAGCACCGCAAAGTGGTTTGGATTTTGGTGCAGCACTCAACCCTGATGCCATTATTTCAACGAATACACAGTTTGATTTTTATGATGGTGGTGGTATCGATATGGCTTGTCTTGGGATGGCTCAGGCTGATCGCTTTGGTAATGTTAATGTTTCTAAATTCGGTACTCGTTTCGCGGGTGCTGGCGGCTTTATTAATATTAGTCAAAATGCAAAACGTCTAATATTAGCGGGTGGTTTCACTGCGGGTGGCTTTAATGCCAGTGTTGACGGTGGCAAGTTAACCATTTTACAAGAAGGTAAAGTAACAAAGTTTATTGATCATGTGGAGCATATTACTTTTTCTGGGCGCCTGGCAGCTGAGAGGCAACAAGAGGTGCTATATGTTACTGAACGTTGTGTGTTTAAAATCCATCAAGACGGTATAGAGTTAATAGAAGTTGCACCTGGGATTGACCTTGAAAAAGATATTCTCTCATTGATGAGTTTTAGGCCTATTATTAATTCATTTAAAATCATGGATTCGCGGATTTTCATGCCGGAAAAAATGGACTTGCGTATGGATTTTATTGATGCCCCAATCGATAGTCGCATAGAGCTTTCTACTCAGGGTGAGCTTTATTGCAACTTGCGTTGCTACAGCATTAAGAGGCAGCAGGATATTGATAATATTTATGCTTCGATTAAAGGGCTGTGTGCCAATATATCGGAACGGATACCGGCTCATTTTTGGTATGACGACTTTGATGTGCCAGATGCGTTGCTCCGGCCTTATGCTCAAATGTTCAATAATTTAGAGCAGAGGTATTTTTCTAGTTCTTGTAGTTATGTTGGTGATTCTTTTTTACGTGCTCGACTAATGGCCGAATTAAAAGAGAAGGGGCTTGATATTAACCAGCAGGGTAAAACATTACAGAGTGCTCCCATTATGACGCGACCTCTAGAGCCAGCTTTTATCAAAGCAGTGGTTTAACATTGAGTACGCCAATACATTCCAATTCTAGTCGATTATTACTTGAGGAGTCAGAGGTAGCCCCTTACCGGTTTGCTGACAGTATCAGTAGTAAAGGTTTTCATACTCTGGCATATCGGGACTGGAGCTGCCAGCAGGATATCCCTGAAAGCGAGCAGAAAACTCCTGTGATCTGCCTGCACGGCCTAACACGTAATGGTCGTGATTTTGATGACCTAGCCAAACACTTATCTCAGAATCGCAGGGTTATTTGCCCGGATACCGTTGGTCGAGGTCATAGTGACTGGTTGCGTTCCCCTGATGATTATGATCTTTCGCAATATAATCTTGATACGACCGTTATTGCAGCTGCTTCAAACCTTCAGCATTTCGATATTGTTGGCACTTCTCTTGGTGGGCTCATGGGAATGATATTGGCTGGCATGGATCGCAGTAAAATTCGTCGTTTAGTCATTAATGACATTGCACCTGAAATCCCCATGAATGCTTTGCAACGCTTAAGTCAGTATTTGGGTGAGAATCCCTTGTTTAAGACGTTGGAGGACGTAGAAGCTTATATGCGTGATAAATACGCGCCCATACAGCCTATGAAAAGTAACCAATGGAAAAAAATGGCTAAGCATGGCGTGATGCAGACCGAAGATGGGTATCGATTGGCTTACGATCCATTGATTACCGAAAACTACCGGCGCTACTGGTTATTAATGTACTTCAATCTTTGGGATTACTGGAAAAGTATCTATTGTCCGGTGTTAGTGTTACGAGGAACAGAGTCTGATTTTTTGACAGAGCAATTGATGCAGCGTATGCAAGGCGAGCTGCCACATAGTGAATATATTGAGTTTAGCGGGGTTGGGCATACACCCAGCTTAAACTGTAAGGAGCAAATTCAACCAATTATCGACTGGTTAGATAAGGATATTGCCCCCAGAAACGAATGATTTGTGCGCCGCAAAAAAATGTTGCGGCGCACAAAATTATTTGTTATGCTGCTATGCACAAATTAAGCGTTTACCTCACTTACCAATCGGGAGATTACAATGGCTACAGCACAGACTCAAACTTTTGAACAAGCATTTGGACCATTTATGACTTATGGTAGGATTGCTGTTGAAACTGCAGAGAAAGCTGCAGAAATTCAAATGGATTCAATGAAAGCGTACACCAAACTAGGTATGGATAATTTTGCTGATGGATTGAAAGTATCTAATTTTGATCAATTAGTTGCTTATACCGAAAAGCAGAAAGGTATTGTTAAGAAAGCGAGCGATATGTTCATGGAAGACAGTAAAGCTTTAGCAGATCTGAATGCTAAATTCTTCGATGGTGCGAAAACTATCTTTGAGGATAGTATTAAGACTATGACAACACCAAAGGAAACCGCAAAAGCATCAAGTAAGTAATTCGTTTGAAGATACCTTACTAATATTAATATGACCTAGTGTAGCCATTGGTAGTATTGCCGATGGCTTTTTATTTATCGGTATCATTTTTTTGTTCAAACTGATCGAAAAAAGATTGCTGTACAGATTGCCACATATCGATATTCTTCTTACTTAAATCAGTAAATACTTCCATAACGTTCTGACCGGAAAATCCTTGCAAGTTTTTTGTAAAATGTTCTTGTTGTTTATTAAATACAGATAGGCTCTGACTCAGATACTCAGAGAAGAATTGATGATATTGTTGGTTTGAATAACGGATAAAATACTTTAAATTTTCTGTTGTAAACAGGGGGTTTGTTGTAGACTCCTGCTCTAATATGATTTGTAGCAGTACACTGTGAGTGACATCACTCTCAGTTTTCGTATCAATTACCTTAAATTCAGTACCGTCTACAACCATCTGCCGTAAATCGTCCATTTTAATATATTTGCTTTGCTCTGTATCGTATACGCGGCGGTTAGGGTATTTTTTGATAATCCTAATAACCTGATCTGACTCAGTCATAAAATGCTCTTATCTACAAAAACGCCGATGATACCACTCTTTTCCAACGATGAGCAGTCACACATAACCAATGGATAAAGTTGTCTTATTCGCTACATTCAGTAATGTCAATCCCCGCGCCCAACAGGGATGTCGAATTTATAAATTTCTAATGAAAATTATGACAATATTTCGGTGATGTAAATTTAATGCGTACTAAAAATAACCATAAACTATTTGCAAATATTCCCATAAATAATAGTCTCTTGTAGAGCTTTCTAACTCCCGGTTTACATTAATCCTTAGCCGCTAAAACTACCTATTCTACGTATTAGCTGTTTAAGTTTTTAGTTTATAGAACTAATTATATTCCTAGCGGAAAATATAAATTTTTTCTCCTATTGAATTTGTTTAATTTTTTGTCGCTTAACTCTATAGATATAACTCAGTGTTATTGATACTGTGAGTCGGTCAGTTGAGTTGACTTTTTCATTAATTAAAACGATTGCTGAGGGTAATTTTCTATGAGTAAGATAAAGTTGATTTCATTTAGTCTGTTAACTTATTGGTGTCTTTTTTGGTTTCTTAATGCTCTGGATAAAATATTTGCTAGGCAAATGTTTGTTGGTTTTCGTTGGTGGGGTAATGATAGGGTAGAAAAGTTTGAGATGTATTTCGATCGTTTGTTATTGGATTTATCTCTTGTTAAGCCGGTATTATTGTCGTTAGGGTTAGTAGAAATTATTGTTGCTGTTTTATTTATACAGCCTATTATAAATTCATTTTTGGAAAAAGATGTTTTTCGATATTCTTCTATACCAATTGTTGCTTCTATTGGAATATTTTTGGCATTCGCTATTTTTGATGTAGTGGTAGGTGACAGAGCAGAGTTGCTCGAGCATTCTACCTATGTTGGGGTCTTGATTATTTCTTATATCGCAATTGCAATAGAAGAGAAATTGCCTGTTATTATGGGCCGTGATTTTTCAAGTGTTAATAGTCAACGCTCCATATAGTGAGAATAAAACTTTAACGGATGGATTAAGGCTGCAATAGAGAGTAAGCCCATAGTTATTTAAGTGTATTTACTATAATGGCTTATTAAATAACCGGTTTTAGTGATGGAAAGTACTTAACAGGCTGGCTTGCTCTATTAAATAAATCTCAATCAGCATATTGGCAGTGAAAATATAGAGAATATGCACATTATTTTTCTATGTACTATACCTAAAATACTCTTTGAAGTTCTGATAAGATGGCAGTTAAGTTATTAACAATGATAAAAGTGAGCTCTCAATGTCTACTACTGCAATTATTACGCTGATCGTTATCGCCTTACTGTTCTTTTATGTCATTAATATTTATAACCGATTGGTTAGTTTAAAAAATCGCTATCAAAATGGCTTTGCACAAATCGAAGTTCAGTTGAAGCGTCGTTATGATCTGATTCCTAACTTAGTAGAAACTGCAAAGGCGTATTTAAAGCATGAACGTGGAACCCTTGAAGCTGTGATCTCAGCGCGTAATCAGGCAATGAAAGGCCTAGAAAAAGCTTCAGACAACCCTTCTGATGGTTCGGCGATGAATATGCTAAGCCAAGCTGAGGGTATGTTAGGTTCAGCACTGGGTAAATTAAATATAGTGGTAGAAGCTTACCCAGATTTAAAAGCCAACCAAAATATGATGCAAGTGTCTGAGGAGCTGACGACGACAGAAAATAAAGTGGCTTTTGCTCGCCAAGCCTTTAATGATGCAGTGACCCAATACAATGAGTATCGACAGAGTTTTCCTCCGGTTGCGCTAGCTCCCATGTTTGGTCATCCACAAGATGCAACGTTATTAGAGTTTGCCGATACTGCTGAAATTCAAGCGGCACCGAAGGTAAGTTTTTAAGCGTCATTGACTATTTCCATCTATGAATTTTTATGAATCTCAGGATCAGGCGCGAAAGCAGACTGGACGATTAGTTCTATTGTTTATGCTGGCTTTAGCCGCTTTAATTTTGTTAACAGCTTTTGTGATTGCGGCTGTTGCCTATATTTTAGGGATGCACAATGCTCGGTTTGAGAGCTATGAAACTGGACAGTCTGTATGGCAAATCGCAACAGTTGTTTTTGAATGGCAGTATTTAGGTAGTATTGCGCTTGCCGTACTTGCTGTTGTTGCATTAGCGTCTTTGTTTCGAATGTCACAGTTAAAGTCTGGTGGCCGTGTGATAGCTGAGCAATTGGGCGGGCGCTTAATCAACATAAACCCTAGAGATGCATCTGAGAAAAAATTGCTGAATGTAGTGGAAGAAATGGCAATAGCATCAGGAACGCCAGTCCCCAGTGTTTATTTAATGGATGAGCCTGGCATTAATGCCTTTGCAGCTGGTTATCAACCTGCCGATGCAGTGATCGGTGTCACTCGTGGTGCAATTGAGCAATTAAGCCGGCAAGAATTACAGGGTGTTATTGCCCATGAGTTCAGTCATATCCTCAATGGCGATATGCGACTGAATTTACGTTTAATCGGTATCGTGTACGGTATTGTAATCATTGCTTTGTCAGGGCGCTATTTATTACATGGTACCCGTCATTCAAGTAAAGATCGTGGGGCGGTCTTAGGTATTGGTTTAGCCTTAATATTACTTGGCTATCTTGGGGTATTTTTTGGTAATTTGATTAAAGCGGCAATTTCTCGACAAAGAGAGTTTTTAGCCGATGCCTCTGCTGTACAATTTACTCGCAGTCAGGACGGTATCAGTGGAGCATTAAAAAAGATTGGCGGCTTGTCATATCATTCTGTATGGCAAAAACACGATGTGAATGAAATTAGCCATATGCTGTTCGCTCAAGGTTTACACTTTAGTTTCTTTAATCGTTGGATGGCGACGCACCCCCCATTAGATCGGCGTATCAAGCGTATTGATCCACGTTGGAATGGGGATTTCACTGTGCCATCTTCAGTCAGTAATGTGGCATCGGCGAGCTCACCGGTTAATCAATCATCTTCTGAAATGGTTTCATCTTTGGCGGCTGATGATTTAATGGAAGCCGTTGATCATTCGGGACAATTAAATGATGAAACAATCACAAGTGCAGTTAAAGAATTGTCATTGCTGCAAATAAAATTTGAAACACTCTGTTCTCAGATTCATGATCCTTATAATGCAAGAAGTTTAGTGTATGCGATGTTACTTGATCGGCGAAGTTCTATTCAGCAATTACAGTGGCAGAGTTTACAACAATATTGTGACAATATCTTATTGAAGCAAACCCAATCTATTGATGAACAATTACAGCAGCTTGAATCAAGGCAACCAATGTTGCTCTTAGATATGGCGCTACCTATATTAAAGTTGTTGAGTGATGATCAATATCGACAATTTAAACAGCAAATGCTGCGGCTGATTAAAATTGATAAAAAGGTTGAATTGCGAGAGTGGGCATTATTTTATTTAGTTGAATATTACTGCCGCCCAACACAGCTGAATCGACTGCATATGGTCAGCCTTAAGCAGCGTAAACCTGCTATGGCAAAACTTTTATCTGCGCTTGCCAGTATTGGTGCGTCATCGGAGAAGGAAGCAGAAGCAATATTTTTAAATGTGACGAGAAGTTCGTTAGGTTTTTCGTTGCGTTGGTATCCTATAAAAGAACTAACAATTCCCTCTTTAACTCAATCTTTGCAGCATGTTCGTGATTTGAAGCCGTTGGAAAAACCTCGGTTTTTAAAAGCCTGTATCGGAATTGTTCAGCATGATGGTGTTGTTGATAGCAGAGAAGTAGAGATTATCAGTTGTATCGCCCAAGCTCTTGATTGCCCGTTGCCTTACATGGACGTAAGGTAAGGTCAAACTGCAGGAGCAAATTTGTTTGTATGATATGGACGTAAGGTAAAGTTTGTTGCGATCATAATGGTTTGTATTTAGTCTTCTCATTAGAGCACAGCGTGTAATGTGGAAATGGATATAAATAGATGGCAAAAATAATTTATGGTGTATCAGGAGAGGGGTCTGGTCATTCTTCTCGTGCGAAATTAATAGGCAAGCATCTTGTGGATAAGGGGCATGAGGTGAAAATTGTCTCGTATGACCGTGGTTATCAAAATCTTCGGGATGCGTTTGATGTATTGGAGATTGTAGGGCTATCTATAGCCAGTATTGATAACAAAGTCTCGATACTCAAAACATTAATGGAAAATATTGCCAAGCTGCCCAATGGTACGCGTGCCTTTAATCGTTTACGCGAATTATTCAAAACCTTCCAGCCTGACTGTGTTTTTACTGATTTTGAGCCTTGCACGGCCTATCTGGCCAATCATTACGATTTGCCTTTGGTAAGTTTGGATAATCAGCACCGCATGCGTTACATGGAATATCAATGTCCTGATAACTTAAAAAAAGAGGCTTTATTAACGGAAACAATTATACGGGGTATGGTTCCCAAGCCTTGGTATTCATTGATTACGACCTTTCATCAAGGAAAGTTGAAAAATAACCATTGTTCAGTAGTACCGGCATTAATACGCCCGAATGTTATCGATTTGAAGCCTTCCAAAGGTGAGCATATTTTGGTTTATGTAACGTCTGGGTTTGATTCTCTATTGGAAAATTTAAAAGCATTCTCTCGTGAAACATTCTATGTGTATGGCTATAACGAAGATAAGCAAGAGGATAATCTGCATTTTCGCCCATTTAGTGAAGATGGTTTTCTGCAAGACCTTGCTACTTCTAAAGCGGTTATTGCCACCGCTGGTTTTACATTGATCAGTGAAGCGCTTTATTTGGCTAAACCTTATCTTGCATTTCCAATGCAGGGGCAATTTGAACAACACCTGAATGCTTATATGCTAGATAAGCATGGTTTAGGTAAGCAGTGTTTGTCACCTGATTTTACTTCTATTTCTGCCTTTTTATATCAATTGCCGGATATTGAAAACAATCTTTCACAATATTCCGGTTGTGGCAATACAGAGATGGTCAACAAGATAGATGGGCTGCTTGATAATAATATGGCGATGCTTAAAACGTTTAAGCGCTAAAAATAATAATGCTACATAAGCTTTCCATTCTTTCTAATGACTTATTTCCCTTGAGTATGCAACGTGTCGCCAATATCTTCTGATCAAAATGGTCATTCCAAAGAGTATAGTGAAGTTAATCAAGATGAACATCTTGTTTTCTTTCGAACTAGCGCATGGCTGGATGAGCAGGAAGAAATTATACATATCCCTATACATGGCTGGATTTACAAGCAGCAAGACAGTCAAGTTCGAAAAAGTGCCTTTTTAAAAATCTTAAAGTCTACATACGATTTGGCTCCAACGAAAAAGGATGAAAAGAATATTAGTGAGCGTGTTAATTTACTCATTGCGGATAATAAGCGAGGGAGACGTATCATTATAAAGCTGGGAGATTCTGTTTATTCTTTGCCAAAATCAAGTCCTAATGGGCATTTTGAAACAGTATTGCAAGTGCCAGTTTCTAAGCTGGATCTAAAAGAAACGCTTATTCGTTTTCAGGCGGTGGTAAATGTAGAGGACTCTCGTGTGTTTCGAGGAGAGTCATTAGTTATTTCTCCTGAAGGAAAGTCTGTTATCAGTGATATTGACGATACCGTAAAAATTTCTCAGGTCACTGAGCGAAGGTCACTATTGGCAAACACATTTTTTAATGACTTTGATGCTGTTACTAGTATGCCTGAGCTCTATCATAAGTTACATGCTCAAGATTATGCTTTTCACTTTGTATCCTCTAGCCCTTGGCATTTGTATGAGCCTCTTCAGAGTTTTTTTGATAGCTTTTGTTTTCCAAAGGCTACACTAAATCTGAAAAAAATACGTTTCAAGGATAAGACATTATTAGATTTATTTAAAAAAGGTACAGAAACAAAACCAATAGTCATTGAAAAAATATTGCAGGCCTACCCTAAACGATCATTTATATTAATCGGCGATAGTGGTGAGGAAGATGCCGAAGTCTATGCTGAAGTTGCCTCGAAATATCCCGAACAGATCGAGCGTATTTTAATACGGAGAGTTGATAGTGCCATCACCAAAGTCGACAAGTATGAGCGTATATTTGCCGATATATCTAAAGATAAGTGGCAGATTTTTTCATTGCCTGAAGAGATTAAATTATAAATCAGTTGTTAAGGCTATTCAGTTGAGCTAAGTAGTACGCAGGTTTATAATAGGATATAAATTATTGGTGGGTAGATAAAAATAATGCGCCTTATAGGCGCATTATTTTTTGAAAGTGATCTTAAGAGTAGGGCTGTTTAATCATCGCAGCTCTACCCATAAAATATGATCTAGTCGTTAGACTTTAACTTCTCACCTTTGCGGTCATAGACACAACCTGAAGTGACAGTCACAGGATAGTATTGGCCCAAGATTCTGATTTTCAGATCATCAGCTTCTAGAGCGTCAACATTCATGTAAACCAGCGCTAAACTTTTCTGTACGCGGTGACCATAACCACCAGAAGCTGATTCACCAACGACTTTACCGTTAGAGTAAACAGGCTCCATACCGACAGAGGCATCAACATCAGCATCTACTTCCATCAATACAAGCTTGCGCTTAACGCCTTCTGCTTTTTGTGCTTCTAGAGCTGCTTTACCTTCGAAGTCGCCATTGTCGTATTTAACAAACCAGCCAAGGTTAGCTTCAAGTATGGTGTACTCTAGGTTTAGATCGTGGCCCCACATTGCGTAGCCTTTTTCTAAACGCATTGATTCCATTGCGCGTAAGCCGAAGTCACGAATATCAAGATCTTTACCTGCATCCATTAATGCATCGTAAATCGCTTGTTGGTGCTCAATTGGGTGGTGTAATTCCCAACCTAATTCACCAACGAAGTTCATACGCAATGCGCGAACAGGTGCGCCTGCAACAGTGATCTCTTGTGAAGTAAACCAAGGGAAGCCTTCGTTGCTTAGATCACTGTCAGTGATTTTGCTCAATACTTTACGAGCATCAGGGCCAGCGATGACTAACGTACCAAATTCTTGAGTGATGTTTTTCAGATTGACTGAACCATCTTCTGGTAGGCGAGATTCCAACCAGTCTTCAATTAGCTGTTCGCCAGCAGCAGGTGCCATCATATAGTAAGTGCCACTGCTTAATTTCGTGACTGAGAATTCCCAAGCAACACCACCTTCTTTCGTTAGTGGGTGAGATAGGGCAACTGCACCAACCTCAGTCGGAACACGGTTAGGAGACATGCTCTGTAACCACTCGTGCGCGCCAGCACCAGAAATTTGGAATTTAGTGAAAGGAGAAAGATCCAATACGCCCACTTTGTTCTGTACGTGCTGACATTCTGCATCAACAGCATCGTGCCAATTGCCACGGCGGAAGCTGTGCTCTTCTTGAGTGCCTGGTTTTCCGTCTGTTGCAAACCAGCTAGCGCGTTCCCAGCCATAGTAAGCACCGAATACAGCGCCCTTCGCTTTTTGTGATTCATAAATAGGCGATTTTTTCGCTTCACGACCAGCAGGGCGCATTGCATATTCGTTAGGGAAGCCTAACTGATATTCGTTAGCGTAAACTTCTGTACCTTTAGCAACACAGAAATCGTGATCTGCATAGTCGTCACCGAAGCGACGTGGATCTAATTCGAAGAATTCTAATTCTGGGTGACCGTTAACAATCCACTCTGCCATGTGTTTACCAGCACCACCACCTTGAACAATACCAAAGTTGAAACCAGTACATACAAAGTAGTTGCGGTAACCGTGAACAGGGCCGATCAGTGGGTGGCCGTCTGGAGTATAGGTAATAGGGCCGTTAACAACCGTTTTAATACCTGCCTGAGTGATTAGATCAACTTGTTCCATCGCAGTACACATAATGTCTTCGATACGGTCTAGGTCCGGTTGTAATAACTCTTGACCGAAAGCCGCTGGAACGCCGTCTACTGCCCAAGGAATACCACCTTTTTCGTAAGGCCCTAAGATAAAGCCTTTACCTTCTTGACGTAGGTAGTAAGACACATCTGGATCCCGGATCATCGGCAACATTTCGTTACGCTCTTTCAACTCAGGGATATCATCAGTTACGATGTATTGGTGCTCCATGATATTCATAGGAAGTTGGTGGCCAACCATTGCGGCAACTTCGTTCGCACGGAAACCAGAAGCGTTAACGATAATACCTGCGTCAATAACACCTTTTTCAGTGGTTACTTCCCAGCGGCCATCTTCTTTTTGTTTGATGGCAGATACAGGGTTACCACGAACAATGGTAGCGCCAGCGGCTTTTGCGCCAGCTGCCATGGCATTTGTTACGCTGGTTGGGTCAATGTGACCATCAGCTGGATCCCATAAACCGCCCAATAAGCCAGTAGTGTCTAGGTAAGGGTAAAGTTCTTTTAAACGCTCAACGCTTACCATTTCTAGGTTCAAACCAGTCAGGTCAGACATGGCAACAACGCGCTCAAATTCGTCCATACGATCTTGTGTATGCGCTAGACGAATAGCACCAGTAGGGAAATGGTTAACAGCACTGCCAGTCTCTTCTTCTAGACGGCCGTACAGGTCAATACTGTACTGCTGTAGCTTTACCATATTCAGGCTGTTGCTAAAATGAGGTAGGTTACCCGCAGCATGCCAAGTAGAGCCAGAAGTCAGCTCTATTTTTTCGGTTAGCATGATGTCAGTCCAGCCCATTTTTGTTAAGTGGTACAAGGTGCTGACACCTGCAATACCACCACCAATGATTAACACCTCAGTTTTATTTTTCATAGTTATAACGACTCCAAAGATCAAGCGACTCTTTATCGACAGAGAGTCGCCCATGTAAAAAATAAGTGGCACGGATAATATATAAGTTGCCCGACCCTGAACAAGCGATATATTATTACGGAATTAATAAGTAATACTTATGGGTTCAAATAATTCGCTAGCAACTATGAAACGATTACTAACAAATACCATACAGCTTAATTGGCTGCGTACCTTTGAGGTCGCCAGTCGGCACCTCAGTTTTACCTCAGCGGCAGAAGAACTGAGTATGAGCCAATCTGCTATTAGCCAGCAAATACAATTATTAGAACATCATTTGGATCAAAAGCTTTTTGTCAGAGCGAATCGAGCCATTAGATTAACTGATGCGGGGCAAGCATTTGTTCCGTTGGTTTGTGAGTCTCTTCATCAACTCAATGTTGGTGCTGCCCAGATTTTTGCCGCGTCTAATGATGCGGTTGTTAATGTGAATATCAATGCGACATTTGCAGTGCTCTGGTTGGCGCCTCACCTATTGCATTTTAGCCAGATTCATCCACAAATCACGATTCGGCAAAGGAGTACTAACTGGTCGACGGATTTTGATATTTCCACTGCCGATTTAGAAATTCGTTATGGTTCAGGCAGTTGGCCGGGTTTTGAGTCATTTCCCTTGCTTAAGCCAAAATTGCGGCCGTATTGTACCGCAGCTAACGCGCAAAGAATACGCCAGCCCAGTGACTTGATTACCTTGCCATTGGTTGATGTTATTGGTACGCCTCAGGGGTGGAGTCAGTGGTTAGAGCATATGAACTTATCTGACCTCGATATGCAGATTCGCCAATATACGGATAGCCACGCAGCAGCAGTGTCGATGTGTGCCGATGGTGTCGGTGTCTGTTTAATGTATGACGAGCTAATGCAGCAAGGTATTCTCGCTTCGCAGCTAGTCGCCCCGTTTGCTGAAAGTATTGACACTGAAGGTGGCTATTATCTTTGCCACCATGTCGATAAAGAGCTATCCGTGGCTTCTCATTTATTTAAAGATTGGTTGTTGAGTAATACTCTGCGCTCTTCAATTCAGTAATATTTGATCAATTGGCCGTTCTGGCCAATTACTTCATTGTTACCATGCTTTTCCAAAATTTATCCGCTAATTCTCCGAGTGGATGGTGGCGTAGCCGGATTAAGTATATCGGCACCTGATTTCTATCGTTAAAGTTCTCCACCTCAATAGGAATGAGTTGGCCATTATTTAGCTCATTGTCAATCATATGCACGGGTATCCTTGCCCAGCCCATGCCGGCAATCAATAACGCCTTCTTCATTTGGTAATCATTCACGTACCAGCGTTGACCAAAGGGCAAAACGTTCAGGTGTTCAAAAGAGCCTGAACCTGTATTAGCAATGAGAATATGGGGGTGTTGGTATAGCTTGTTTTGGCGGACCGGTTTTTCTTGAGGCAGGCTGCTAATCAGTGAGGGCGAAGCGACGGTAATCATATCGACTTGTGTCAATTCGACAAACTCATGTCTGTCATCCAGCCCGTAATGAGGCCCTATTGCCAAGTCTGCCTTTTCTAATTGCAATTGCTCTTGTACGCCATGTAAATGTTCTGTACTGATATTTAGTTGAACTTCGGGGTTCTCATCGCAGAAGCGTTTAATGGAATCTAAACTTGAGGCGTTAGTGCATATCGCACTTAAGCAAATTGATAGCGTAGGGGAGACACCTTGGGCAAGTTGATGACCTAATTGCTCTAGTTTTTGAGTCTGGGCCAGTATTTGCTTGGCTTGGCGATAAAAGGCCTTGCCTTCAGCTGTCAGTGTTGGTCGGTATCCTTCGCGGCTCAATAACTGAAAATTAAATTGTTGCTCCAGCGTGCGCACGGCCGCACTAACGGTAGGCTGTGTTTTAAAAAGGTATTCAGCAGCAGCGCGAAAGCTGCCTTGCTCTACGACTGTTACAAACGCTTTTAGCTGATCGTTGGTCATAGGTGCCTAATTACCTGATTATCAATATGTGTTAAATAATAGCTTTTTTCTTTCATTTTAAATGAAAGATGCAATTATCTTACAATCATTGATTCTATTAAGCTAGCGCACTCTATCTCAAGCTATGCAAGGATATTACATTGGATATCGTACTGCTGAGCCTAATGGCTGCGGGTTTGGTGACAGGTTTTTCTAAGTTTTCTATCGGTGGCATGGGATTAATTATACTGCCAATTGTTATGTTGGCTTTTCCGGGGCCAGAGGCTTTGGGTATTGTTATCCCCATGTACTTGGTTACCGATGTGATGGCGATCTACATGTATCGCCAAAATATTAACTGGGCCGTGTTAGCCCGTTTATTACCGCTAGCTCTAATCGGTATTGTTGTTGGCGGGTGGTGGTTGTCAGGGATAGACGCGGAGCAATTCACTGTAATGCTAGGCATCATCATTATTGCGATTCTTATTTTAGGTATTTGGTTGGACTATCAATCAACCAATATAATGAAGCATCCTTTTGTTATCTATATGACAGGTTTGTTTGCAGGCTTTATTAGTTTGATTGCTAATGCTGCTGGGCCGCTATTAAGCCTTATTTTAATTGAGCAGAAATTATCAAAAGAGGCCTATGTCAGTACCCGTGCCTGGGCGTTCTTTATTATTAATTTAGCGAAGTTACCCACATTATACTTTTTAGAGTTAATTAGCTGGGAGACAACTATTATTAGTATGCAGTGCCTGCCAGGTTTATTAATCGGCGCTGGTATTGGCTATTATGTATTGCGACGTTTAAATTTAAAGCAGTTCAAATGGTTGATTCGTGGTATGGCAATGATTGCAGCAGTTAAGCTGTTGGTCTTTTGATTGATCTTAGAAAAGTAGCCATGCAATCATATATCAATAAATCTAAAGGCTTAGTCCAGCTATCTATTATCTGATAATTTAAAACGGCTTGTTAACTGCCTCAGTGTTTCAGCTTGTGTAGATAACTTATTGGTATGCTTTTCTAAAGTCATTCTTGTGTTTTTTGTACTGTCGCTTTGTTCTGAAATATGTTCTATCTGGGCAACGATATCGTTAGTGTTATAAGATATTTCTTCTACTGCGACTACGATTTGATCCATCTCCGACATTACTTTTTGAATAGATTTATCGATATGCTGAAATGAAGACATGGCATCGTTTGCGTTTTTCTGTCCAGATGATGCTAATTTAATCCCATCTTCCATTAAGCGTCCCATGGTTTTGGACTGATCGTTAAAGCCTTTAATGATGTCGCCTATACTGCTAGTCGCATTGACAGTTTTTTGAGCGAGGGCGCGAACTTCGTCGGCAACCACAGAAAAGCCTCGTCCTGCTTCCCCTGCGCGCGCAGATTCTATGGCTGCGTTTAGTGCGAGCAGGTTAGTTTGGTCGGCTAAACCATTAATAACATCAATGATGCCTAACATTTTCGAGCTCGATTGGGTGAGCTTTGAAACTTCTTTATGAGTATTTTCACTCAGTGTAACGATGCTAGACATTGATTGAACGCAGTTGTTAATAATTTCACCGTTTACTTGGACAGATTTCGAGGTATCTTGTATCGTTTCGTTTACATCTGAAGAACGATTGGCGACATCGTTGACTGCAATAGAAATTTGCTGAGTGGCTACCGTTGATTGCTGCGTTTTCTGTTCAACTTCCTCGCCAACAGCTGATAATTGTTTAACGGCTTTTTCTAATTCTGTCTTTATATCCAATAAATCTCCATTGCCATTGACTACTTTGGATATAAGGTGAGAAATACCATTGGACATATGGTTTGATGCTTTACGCAATTGAGTAAATTCATCTTTTTCGTTTGAATTGATTGACAGCTGTTGAGAGAAATTTCCCTCTGCTGCTTGTTTTGAAAAGAGTTGCATGTCTTTTAGTTGGATGTTTAATTGTCGTGCAATCGTCATCAGGCTAATGAATACAATGGAGGCGACGACAACCACGGCTGAGGTGATTAGCTTTATTGCTGTTGACCTGGCGATATCGGCATCAACAGCAACTTGTTTAATGACGCTATTGTCTAAAAAACTGTTTTGTTCCGAAATGAGTGTATTAAGTTCAGCGAATATTGGTTGAATTTCATTGCTGATTTTTCTTTCTATGGAGACTAGTTGTTGTGTTTCTGCAAAGATGTTTCCATATTTTTTTATAGTTAAGCCAATTTCATTTTCCTCCCAGCTTAGATCTTTTACTACGGCGTTAAGTGTTTCAAGGTCTTTAAATATGATTGTTTCTGCCTCATTGCTCTTTGAAGAAAGATAACCTTTTTGTGTGACGATAATGTTATTGATTGGTGCTTCTATATTTGAAAAAGACACTTTTAAAAGGTCTTTTGCAGCGGTCGATAATGTCAGTAATTGTCCGTTGCTGGGTGTAAACCCTAAGGTATCCCTGTTTTTAATCCATTTTTTTTGTAAATTTAAATATGCTTTTGATAGCTCGGGTAATTTTTTTGAAATTTTCTCGAGGTCGTTATATTTTAGGTTTTTGGATTTATTCTCTATTAAGTTTGAGGTCTCAACTAATTTTTCTACATTTTTTATAAAATCACTGGCGTTGTCTTGTGTGATTTTATTGGAGAGAAGCTCTAGGTGGAGTAGGTTGTTGACAAATGTTAGAGAAAGTTGTTTGTACTCGTGCGTGTGGTTTTGTTTTATAACGCTATTGTTGACGTTGTTTAATCCGATTATAGAAGAACTTGCGAGTAGAGATAGGCCTATTATTGTTGCGATAGTAACAATGGATAGTTTTTGCTTCCATGAAAGTTGTAGGAGTTTTTTTGAAGTTATCATGGCAGACCTGACATTTTTGTTGAATATAATTTAGGTTTTAATTTAATTAAATTTTAGATGATAAAATAAAAACCGCAATTTATTGTTGTTGAGTTGTTTTTATTAATAAGTTTTTCTTATAAGTTCATAATATTATTATTTTTGTTTTTGATGTTTTGGTTGGTAAATGGTACTGATTTGGTTCTATCGATGATTTTTGATGGTTTTTTGTGGTTTAAAATTTTTTATAATTTATCCGTAAAGTATTTTACGGGTTGTAAATTTTTTGTTTAGTATAAAAGTTTTTTATGTTTATATAAAAAAATATAATTAGAATTAGTTTCTCATAAAATTTAACCTCATTTTAAAATAATTAATTATATTGAGAGTTGTGGTCATGGGAGTTTTAATAAACGGTTTAATGTTGATGTTATTTTCGGTGCTGTCATATGGAGAGGTAAGAATAATTACAGCTGATGAGCCGCCAACTAATTATAAAGAAAACGGCGAAATCGTTGGTACAACTGTAGATATTGTTAAAGGTATTGTTCAGCAATTGAAAAGTAATAGCAGCGTTGAATTTATGCCTTGGTCGCGAGCAATAAAGTTGGTTTCAGAAAAACCTAATGTCGCTGTCTTTACCGCAGGAAAAACTCAGAAGAGAATCGATCATGGTTATTATTTTATAGGTCCTGTTATGACTCGTAAACATGTTTTGTGGAGGAGGGCTGATCGCTACCTGCCTGTTTCCAGTATTGAAGATATTAAAAATAAAAATTATAAAGTGGGTGCTCTTAGAGAAGATTGGCGAGGAAAATTGTTTGAAAAAAATAATATAGAAGATGTAAGAAAGCCAGAGCAAAACCTCGAAAAGCTTTTGAGAGGCCGTATTGATCTATGGGTTACCTCTGATATAGAAGCCCCTTCGGTAGCAAAATCTGTCAATGTTGATATAAACGATATAGCGGTTGCTTATATTATTAAAGAGGCGCCAAGCTATATTATGTTATCCAAAGATACGCCTTCTGATACGGTAAAGGCATGGGAAGCTGCTTTAATAGAACTTCAGAAGACAGATTTCTTTGAAAAGATAGCGGATAAATGGAAAGTAAAGCTCGGGTTAGATTTGGGTTATGCAGCGGATAAAGGCTTTTATATAAAATAATAATCGAGACCTTTACACGAAAGCCATTTTACTCTCATGCGGCGTTAAAAATGTACTCAATCGGTTATTTATAACCCATAAACTCCCTCTTTCCGTGCATTTTTGCCTTGCCTGAAAGCAAAATCATCTTCCGTGCAAAGGTCTCAATCTGTTGATGGGTAGTGTAAATATCCTTAGCGCTTATTCTCTCCCCAGTTCAGTAGTGTCTCAGGTTTATCCTCCAGTTCACGAATTTTATCGTGCAATTGTTTTGTAAATGATGTCGTAATCATTGATTGAGGCGTATCTGCTGGATAGATAATGCCAAATTTAAACCAGAGTGTGGGTTCGAACTTGCGGAATACAATCTTTCCTGGCGAAGCATAATTACAGTAACTTCTAACAGTGATAGGGTCCATGACTGAGATCCCCAACTTTTTCTCAACAAACTGTAAGGCCGGTATAAAAAACCGTGTTTGCAGGCGTACATTCATTCTGTATCCGCTATTTTCGAATAGCTGTGACAAGTCATGAAATGTCATATGGTCTGGATGTAGGGTAATCATTGGTTCATTATCGAGCAGAGCCGGGGTGATAACTTCTTCTTTGGCGAGTGGGTGTCCTACTGGAAGGGCGCATATACAAGGCAATTTAAAAAGATCTGTTTTATTAACATTCTGGTGCCCTGTTCCCACTTCGGCTAAACCAACATCATATTGATTAGATGCTACCCATTTAGCGACTTCATCAGACGTACGTGTTTGCAGGGATGCCCGTACTTTCGGGTGTTCTTCTAGGAAGTCAGCTAATAGCTCTGGGACAAAAAATGTTGAAGGACCTGGCATGCAGCCAATCCTCAAAAAGCCATATTGTTTATTCTGAATATCCTGAACTGTTTGGTGGACATCATTAATCCGGGAAAAGATAGCTTCTACTTCGTTATAGAGGTAATTGGCCTCTGGTGTCGGATAGAGGCGCTTTTTTTGCCGCTCGAATAAGGAAAACCCCAGTTCTTCTTCAAGGGTATTGATCATCATGCTGATAGCCGGCTGAGTTTTAAATAGCTGTTTGGCAGCTTGTGTGACTGACCCTGTTAGCATCACTGCCCGAAATGCTTCCATTTGACGTAAATTCATATTCATTCCCACATCATAAGAAAAATTGATGATTTGTTAAGAAAATACAATTGGAAATTATATATTATATCCAATAAATTAGATACCAAGGTTGAGGCAATATTTCGTGCCAAATTGACTAACATAAAAACAGCAGCCTTTATTTTATTGAGCCAGCTTCTTTACAGATGGAGTCTTGTGTAACTCAGTCGCATATCGGCCTATATTTTATTTGTAAATGAGTACATAACCATAAAATAAAAATTTTGTATCAATAAAAATCGATAAAGTAATACCTATTTTTAGTCGTTAATAATAAAAAATAATAGGAGTTAAAATTTTCAAATTTTTTATATCGTAGTTATAAAGAGTATTGAATGCTTGGACTACGCTTATAAATATTGGTGGAAAGTTTAACTTTGGAGATGAATTAATGGATAGAAGAAAAGTAGATGTCGTTATTTCAGCGATACTAATCATTGTGTCGTTGATTATCCTGACAAACGACAGTTTATCAGAAGGTGGTGTGGAGACTGATCTTGGCTCCATGTTTTTGCCACGTATTGTTGCATGTTTCATTATCGTATTTTCAGCTGTTATTGGTATTCAATCATTACTCAAACTGAGTAAAAAAGCACGAATGGAAGATATTGAAAAAATAGATCTTACTGGTTTTATGGGCGTCAATATTTACATCGGGACTTTTATATTTTATTGGTTTCTCGTCCCTTATGTTGGTTTTCTTTTAGTGACACCTTTTGTCATGTTCGCTATTGCTTATTTACTTGGAGGACGAAGTTGGTTTGCAATGACGGCGGTGTCAATTATTACCCCTGTATTAGTTTTCTATGGCTCTAGTCATTTTTTGAGAGTCTTTTTACCAACATGGTCTTTGTCGTAAGGGGAATGATTAGATGTTTGATAATATTATTGGCGGCTTCTCTTCGATCCTAGCGGTTGGTCCCATTCTTGGCATTATTGCTGGTATTTTTGTTGGTATTATCTTTGGTGCGATACCCGGCATCTCTGCAATTATGGCTATTGCGATTATTTTACCACTGACTTTCTATGTTGATCCTATCATTGGAATCACAATGCTGTTAGCGGTTTATAAGGCAGGCATTTATGGTGGTTCCATATCGGCAATTTTAATTAATACACCAGGTGCAGCGGCTTCTTTTCTCACAGCTCAAGACGGTAATGCGCTAACCAAACAAGGTAAAGCAGGTAAAGCTCTCGATATATCATTGTTTTCCTCTGTGACGGGCGAAGCATTGGCAACACTGGTACTGATATTTGTTGCAGCGCCAATCTCTGTTATTTCTTTGCAGGCCGGCCCTATCGAAAAGGTATTTCTTTTGCTCTTTGCCTTTACTGTAATTGGCTCTTTGGCAGGCGAATCAATACCGCGTGGTTTACTATCTTGTGTGTTGGGTATGTTGTTTGCCATGGTCGGTTTGTCGACAATTACTGGTGCTTCGCGCTTTACGTTTGGTGTAACAGAGTTAATGGCGGGTTTTACGTTTACCCCTATGTTAATTGGAATACTTGTGATGCCTGAAGTCATTAGTACTATCCGTCTGCGCCATAAACCGCATCACGATTTAGCGCTCAGTAAATCTGCTAACCCAGATGATAATCGGATAAACTTCAAAGAATTCCGTTCTGTGTTTAGAACTATCTTGAAGTCGACGGGCATTGGTACCTTTGTTGGTGCGCTCCCTGGCTTGGGGTCAAGTACGGCAGCCTTTATGGCTTACGGTGAGGCTAAGAGAACATCTAAAACACCTGAAAAGTTTGGGAAAGGTTCTGTTGAGGGTATTGCTGCTGCTGAATCAGCCAATAACGCAGTCTGTGGCTCGAGCCTAATTCCTATGCTGACGTTAAGTATTCCTGGTGATGATGTGGCCGCTTTATTAATGGGGGCTTTCCTTATCCATGGTTTAACCCCTGGCCCACTTATCTTCTTTGAGCATACCGAAACTATTTATGCGATTTTTGCTGGGTTTCTATTAACAGATTTATTTTTACTATTCATTGCGCGCTCAGGCTTTGGGTTTTTTACTCGCGTCGCATCTTTAAAGCGCCATTTCATTTTCCCATGTGTGACTATCTTTGCTTTCGCTGGTGCATTTACAGCAGGGCAAAATATGAATGATGTGTTGATTCTGATTGTATTTACAATTATTGGTTACGGTATGCGTCTTGTTGGTCTTAACCCTGCCGTATTCATTATTGGATTCATTCTTACACCATTTCTAGAACAGAACCTCGATCAAGCGATTGCCATTGTGGGTACTGATTATCACTTGTTTTTTGCATCACCATTTTCATGGGTGTTTATCGCGCTCTCTATATTTTTTGTGTATTCAAGTATGCGAATGAAAAAGAAAAGCTCAAGTATTTTAGCTTCCACTCTTGAGAAAACGATCGATCAAAAAGGAGGTGCTCAATAACAACAAGGACATTATCAAAGAGATTAACTAGACCACTAAATATTTAACAAATAAAAATAACCATCATGAGGAATATATTATGAAATTTTTTAACAAGCCGTTAAGTACATTAATTTCGGCAGTCAGTATTTGTGTGTTTGCAAATACCGCATCTGCAGCTTGGCCTGAGAAACCTATTAATGTCATCGTGCCTTACGGTGCCGGTGGTGATTCTGATTTGTCGACTCGAGTGTGGGCTGACGCAGTAGAAGAAGAATTGGGCGTCCCTGTCGTTGTTATTAATAAAGCGGGTGGCGGTGGTGTAGTCGGTACCTCTTTTGTCGCGAATTCAAAAAATGATGGATACACACTAATTAATGCGGGCCTTGGTAACATGTTGGTGAACCCCAACTTTAGTAAAACGCCATATACTTTTGATAGCTTTGTGCCTGTTGTTAAGATGACTGCCGTACCACTTGCTGTTGTTGTCGCAAAAGACAGCCCTTATAAAACGTTTGATGATTTTGTAGCTGGAGCCAAGAAAAAGACATTAACTCAAGGCTCTTGGGGTGCAGCTTCATCGGGTACTATTCTTGGCAATATCATTGCAGATCAGGCAGGTTACAAGCCTAAATATGTTCATGGTAATACTACTGCGGAATCGATGGTTTCAGTCGTTGGTGGCCACATTGATTCTGCCGTTTCATTCCCTCCTGCCTTTGGTCCTCATGTTAAGTCTGGTCGTGCCAGAGCCTTGGTTATGAATCAAAAATTGGATGATTTCCCTGGCGTTCCCACTTTTGCCGATTATGGTATTGAAGGAAATTTTGAAGGCTGGGCAGGTATTTTTGCACCTAAAGGGGTACCTCAGGAAGTTGTTGATAAATTAATTGCAGCAACGACAAAAGTCATGAAAGACCCTAAGGTTTTGAAAGCGTATGCCAACATGGGTGCTCTTGTTGATTTCCGTCAAGGCAATGACGATAAATGGATTGAAAGTATGAAAGTGACCTCTGGCATTATGAAAGACGCAGCAGCGAAGGCCAAAAAGAAATAAGAGGGCTAATCAATACTTAATTTTTCAGTTATGGAAAATAGAAAGTTACTTATTATTGTTTAATCTTGTGTCGTGAACTTTCCCCAATTATTCGAAGCCGATCTTCTGAATAAATTGGGGTTTTTTTGCCAGAAAAATAATTTTTAATTTATCAGTTTAAGGAAAGTATTAATGATTGAACGTTATCAATCTAGCCAACGTATGAGCCAAATCGTGAGTCATAATGGCGTTATTTATTTGGCGGGTCAGGTTGCTAAAAAAGACGATAGTCAGGATATCACTGGACAGACAAAACAGATTATTGAGCAAATAGAAGAGCTATTGACATCTGTTGGTTCGGATAAATCTAAATTGCTATCAGTGACTATTTGGATTTCCAGTATGGAGGATTTTCAAGCAATGAATGCCGTGTGGGATGAATGGATTAATGGTGAAAACCCACCCGCAAGAGCTTGTGTGGAAGCACGTTTAGCCAGGCCAGAATTACTTGTAGAAATGCAGCTTATTGCAGCTAATTAATTAATAAGGTGTGATGAATTTTCATCACTATATTTTATGTCAAAAAATTTGAATATTGCTGTTATTGGTGCAGGAATTATTGGGCTTTCAACTGCTTTATGGTTGCAACGATCTGGTCATCAAGTCCATCTTATTGACCCTAATCCCCCAGGTGCTGGTACGTCTTTTGGTAATGCAGGCGTGTTTGCCGATTTCGCACGACTGCCCTTATCAAAGCTGAAAACGATGTGCCAGATTCCAGGTATGTTATTAGATGAAGAAAGCCCATTATCGATACAGGGGCGTTATGTTCCCACCATGCTCCCTTATGGCTTAGGTTATGTCAAAGCTTGTCTGCCTGAAAATTATTTGCGAGGTTGTCATGCTTTAACCGAGTTGTTAAAAGTAGCCCCTGAGGCGGATAATGTTTTGCTAAAAGCCAGCGGTGCTATTGAGTTGGTGCGTAGTAATGGTAGTTTGGCCTTATTGGGAACAAAGGAAGGGTTTCAAAAAACGAAAGATGGCCCAATGCAGGAGCGTATAGAGCATGATGTTAGTGTGGAGTTTTTAACGCCCGATCAAGTGCATGAACTGGAGCCCGGACTTGCAGATTTTCATGCGGGTGGTGTTTATTATCCCAATTCCAGACATACGGTTAATCCTGGTGGTATTTGTCAGAAATATGCAGAACATTTTCAGCAGAATGGTGGCATAGTCTTACAGGAAGATGTTGTTCATATTGATCCTGATGGTGAATCGATCAAAATAGAAACATCAGCAAGGCATTTAACGGCAGATCGATTGGTCATGGCTGCTGGTGTGGCATCACGGTATTTGCTAGAGCCCTTAGGTATTAAAATACCATTGGTGAGTGAGCGAGGTTACCATCTGGAATTAGAGTCTGGTGATCAAGGGCTAAGTAGACCTGTTTCTTGGTTAGATAAGAGTATCTTTTTAACACCGATGTTAAATGGGTTACGTGTTGCTGGTACTGCAGAATTTGCTTACGCTGACTCGCCTCCAGATAACAAACGTATACAGCATTTATTAAAATTTGCGAAAAATATGCTGGGAGGGCAACCCGATATTAAATCAAGGTGGGTTGGCAGCCGTCCATCTACACCTGATTCATTACCCGTTATTGGGCCGTCAGAAAAGTACCCGAATATTATGCTAGCTTTTGGGCATGGACATGTTGGTTTAACACTTTCCAGTATTACAGGGCGATTAATATCACAACACCTTAACGGAGAGAAAACAAGCGTGGATTTATCGCTGTTTTCTTCCTCTCGCTTTTAGTAAATCCATCGTCCACACTATTTTTTATCTCGACTCTTACATGAGGAAAAACTAATGACCGTGTACTCAGGAGGTCAAAATATTTGTGGGGCAACAATAGGTGTCTTGTGTTTAGAAAGTTACTTTCCTAAACCGCCTGGGCATATTAAGAACCCCTCAAGCTTACCATTCCCTGTACTTTATCAAGTCGTATCTGGAGTGACGGTGCCTAAGTTGTTAAATAATCCGTCCCTTGAATTGCTTCAACCATTTATTGATGCCGCACAGTCTCTTGAAACAGAAGGTGTTAGAGCAATAACCGGCAGCTGTGGTTTTTTAGCGATGTTTCAACAAGAGTTGGCTGCCGCGGTTAATATTCCTGTTTTTGCGTCTAGCTTGATACAAGTGCCTCTCGCCTTTCATATGACAGGGGGCTTATCTCCTGTGGGTATTATTACTGCAAATTCAAAAGCGCTAACCACCAAGCATTTTGAAGCAACAGGAGCTGGTGGCATTCCTGTCGCAATACAGGGCTTAGAAAACAGCCATGAATTTTCAGAGGTTATTTTAAAAAATCTACGAACCTCAATGGACATAACGTTGGTAGAGGAAGAGGTGGTTCAGGCTGCTCAACAGTTATTTAATAATAACCCTGATATTCGCTCTATTGTATTGGAGTGTACTGATCTCCCCCCTTATGCCGCACGTTTACAATCCTTGCTCAAGCTGCCAGTATTTGACTTAACAACACTTGCTTGTATGGCTCACAGCGTTGTTGCACGTAGTAGTTATAGAGGGGTAATGCCTTACTGATATCAGGGAATTCGTGGTAATTGTTAACCAATCTTTTCGAGACCAGGGGCTAGAACAAAATAGGTATAGAATTTGTTATACCTTTTCATAATTTAATTTACCTTTAGTTTTTATAGGCATAGCATAAAACGTGCTTGACCTATGATTAAAACTTAGTTGTATTCAGGTTTTATCAATAATAAATCTAAATAAGAACTCAGAGGTATCTAGTGTTATGAACAAATATATTCTTACCAAAATAGTAATACCTATATTTATTGTTACCTTTTCTTCCTTCTCTTTTTCTCAAGATGACCCATCGGGTAATCCAGAAGGAGATACAACACCTGATGGAAGTTCTCAGGAGCTTGCGCAATCGGTCATTAAAAAAAGAGAAATGGTTGTGACCGCTAACCCTCTTGCGACTGCTGCTGGAGAACGTATTCTAAGGAAAGGCGGAACAGCAGTTGATGCAATGATAGCTGTGCAAACAGTTTTAAGCTTAGTGGAGCCGCAATCCAGTGGTATTGGGGGTGGTGCATTTGTTGTGTATTACGATGCATGGCGTGATAAAACAATTACTATTGATGCGCGAGAAAAAGCACCATCAGCCGCAACTGAGGATCGTTTTGCAAATGCCGGTGGTTTTATTGGAGCATGGCAGAGCGGTTTATCTGTTGGCGTACCGGGTGTGCCACGTATGATGGAATTTATGCATGATCGATATGGTTTTTTACCGATAAGAAAACTCTATCGTCCTGCTATTAGATTGGCTAGAAACGGTTACCCTTTAACACAACGAACAAGTGATCAAGTCGCAAACTTATTGGCTTTTAATGATCGCTTTGGTCGAAGCTGTGATGACCGTTTATTTTTCCGTGATCCTACTGCATTTGAATATTTTGCCAACCCAGATTGTACAGCGAAGCCGGCCGGTACCATCATTAAGAACCCTGAATACGCGAATACCTTGAGAACGCTACGCCGCTTTGGCTCTGATGGTTTCTATAAAGGTGAAATCGCGGCTGATATTGTTGCAGCGGTACAGGGTGATTTAAATATTCCGGGCGATATGAGTATTGAAGACCTTGCTAACTATAATGTCGTTGTGCGAGAGCCAGTGTGTATCGATTATCGAGGACATAATGTTTGTGGTATGGGACCTCCATCTTCTGGTGCGCTTGCGGTTGGCCAAATCTTGGGAATTTTAGAAAACTTTGATTTGAGCGATAAAGACCCACTAGATGTTGATGCGGTTCATTTATTTACACAAGCAGGTCGCTTAGCGTTTGCTGATCGTGGCCGTTTTGTAGGTGATCCTGACTTTGTGACTGTGCCTACGGAAGGTATGTTAAACAAGGATTATCTAGCAACCCGTGCTGCGTTGATTACGGATACTGATATAGGTACTGCATCAGCGGGTACACCACCAGGAGACTTTGATCCTTCAGCGCCAGATACGCGAACTAAAGAGTCTGGCACCAGTCATGTGTCTATTATTGACCGCTATGGTAATGCGTTATCCATGACGACCACAGTGGAAAGCTCATTAGGTAATGGCGTGATGGTGCGTGGATTCCTGTTGAATAACCAATTAACAGACTTCTCATTTGCAGCGACAGGTTCGGATGGTTTACCTATAGCAAATCGTGTACAGCCTAATAAGCGCCCACGTAGCTCCATGTCGCCTACTATTGTGTTTGATAAGCGCGGTCGTGTTGAAATCGTGACAGGTTCTCCTGGCGGTTCGCGTATTATTGGTTATACGGCACAATCATTAGTTAACATGATTGACTTTGATCTTGACCCTCAGGAAGCGATCAATGTGCCACATTATATGAACCGTAATGGCCGTACGGATCTTGAAGATCCTATACCTGGTATTACTTGGGATTATGATGCAGAGTCATTAGCCGTTGCTCTAAGAGAGCGTGGTCACAGTAACCCTGATGTCCCTTTTGATGATAGAGAAGTCGGTATCATTGCTCAAACGAGTGGATTATCTATTATTCAGGTGCAGCAGCGAAAACGACGACACTATGGTTACTACTACCATTACTATCGACCTAAAACAGTATTGATCGGCGGAGCAGATAAACGCCGTGACGGTACAGTAGGCGGTCGATAATTTTTATGGGCCACATATATTGTATGTGGCCCAGTTTTCATGTTTTATTTTTCCTCAATTTATTTGTATTTTTCTTCCGTCATTTCTCATAGCTCTAAGAACGAATTAACTGCTGATTGCTGTCACGAAAATCAACAAACTTGTTTTTTTCTTATGCCTTCATTTACCTTCTATAAGAATTTTTTTTCTTGTTAATTTCTCTTTAAAAGGAATATTTTTTCTTTTTTCTTTAATCCTATTTAATTATTTATAGTGTAGTCCCCTATTTATTAGGGTTTGCCATCGTTGGTATGGAATGTGCTGTATGGCAGCTTACAAAAATCAGCACATCTTGTAGTTGATCATTATCTGTTCAGTGTTGTAAGGGCGATTATTGGCTTTATGACATGAAGAGTAATGTGTTTTTCGGCTTATAAATATGGAAGGTAGTAAGATGTTACAAAATATAAAAATATTTCAAAAAATTCTCTTTAGTTGCTTTTTTGTTACAGCCATTCCTCTTGCAGGGTTCATCTATCAGATATCGGTTAATGGTACTGAACAAAAAAACATCGTTGAACAAAACCTGCTTCAATCGGCTAAGGTAATTGGCGGCCAAATTGATAGCTGGGTTGATACCAACCTAAATAATACTAGCTTGTTAGCCAGTATGGATGCCTTTAAAAATATGAATGCAGAGGCCCAAGTGCCTATGCTGAAAGCCGCTAAGCAAAATCTTGAATGGGTCTCTTTAATTTTTGTAAAAGACCCTTTAGGTGACGCTGTTGCGAGAAGCGATGGTAAGCCATTACAAAATTATAGTGATAGGGAGTATTTCAGGCAGGTTATTGCTGGCGAGAAAATGGGCCAGCAAGTACTGATTGGTAAGTTAAAACCTGTCCCTTTACATTGTTTTGCTATTCCAATAGAAAAAACTATAGGCCAAACGGTAGGTATTATTACTCAATGTTCATCATTGGCTTCTATTTCAAGTTATGTGACGACTTCAAAAATAGGAAATAGCGGGTATGCTTTTTTGGTTGATTCCAAAAAGCGTTTAGTTGCTCATGGTGGAGAAAGAAGTAAGTTATTGGGTAAACTTCAATATGTCGGTGAGCATCCAGCCTTAAAAATAACAGAAAATGCTGTCAGCATTATTAACCATGAAGGCAAAGATAGAGTCTTTGTGACTCGTTCGGTAGGACCGGATTGGACGTTAGTGGTTCAGCAAGATTATGACGACGCTTATGAAAACTACTTGAACGCTAAAATTAATGCAATTGCACTGATTGTTATCACAGCTATTATTACCTTATTGTCATCTTTTTTAGTAAGCTACAATATTTCATCTCCTATTAAAGAGCTGACTAAAATAACTGACTTGATCAGCAAGAATGCATTTTCTGGTTCTGTTATTGGACAGGATCGTAAAGACGAAGTGGGTGAGTTAGCAAAAGCGATTTCAAGAATGGCAAAAACCATTGATATTGCCATTCGACGACTGAAAAAACTGGGTTAACAGTATTTTTGCGTTCTCATAATGTATAAGTAATTGAAAGAAAAGCGTTAGCTAAAATCGACAATGTCAAAGTGTGGGTTTACTGTTAGCGCTTTCATTGATTGAACACTTTCTAATGTAATCAATCGATCATCGTTATTGCTTTCAATAACGATGCATTCTTTTTTGTCATCATTATAAGCTGTATCTTTTGCAATTCCTGCCAACGTAGTTCCATCGTGCAATGTGAGCAATACAGAAAACCGGTATGTACAAGCGATTTCTATATAATCATGTTGGTCGCAAGTGAGCATCAAGTTCTCCTGTAGTTCTTATGAATATCTTTTAACGACTACGTATTTCAGGTTTATCGCCAAAGCTAATCGCCATTCTATTCATACAATTCATTAGTGATATTATTAACGTAATATCAACGGCTTCGGTTTCATTATAGTGCATAAGTAGCTTTTCTAATTTATCGTCTATATTGGTTTCAGTCGATATGTTGGTGACACTTTCTGCCCAGGATAATGCTACCATTTCACTGTCCGAAAATAGCCCTGACTCTTTCCAGACCGATAGACAATCTAACCTCTGTTGTGGTTCATTCAATTTGCGTGCTTCGTTTGAGTGTAGGTCAATACAATAAGCACAGCCGTTGATTTGTGAAACGCGTAGTTCAAGTAAAACCTTTAAGTTGTTTTCTATTGATGATGTATGTTTTTTTACAGACATCAAAATATTTAATGCACGAGAATTAATGTCAATATAATTGATACTCATGGTAAGACCTTTATCGTTAAGCTAGATTGATGTGCTGGTCAAATTAGCAATGTTGGTCGCTGTGAATATTTGTGCTGTGCTCAAGTACCCAACAGCGTGGGTTATTGCTATAACCAATATGTTCATAGTATCCGCTGGCTGTTGGAGCGGCTAGCAAAATTAACTTACAGCGCGGTCCAAGTTGATTTTGTGTAACAACCTGTAATTGTTTACCTATTCCTTTTTTTTGATAGTCTTGAGAAACCGCTAAGTCTGACAAATAACAGGCATAATGGAAATCAGTTACTGACCGTGCTATGCCGATTAGTTGGTTTGATTCCCAAGCGCTCACTGTCAAGTTACTATTTGAAATCATACCTGTTAGGCATTCACGGTCGTCAATGGGGCGTCTTTCTCCTAACGTTGACTTTGCCAGTAGCTCTATAAATTGATCGGTACTGATTGGTTTATTAATTTTGTATTCGATATTCATCAGTTTCCTTTTACAGCAGGGTAATTAGCAGAATTAAAAGTTAACTGCATCTAAATAAGGCGGTGCTTCAATGCTATCGATACAGGCTGAGTCTGTAATGATGGTATTCGAAGAAGGCTGTTTTTCAATAACTCCTGCCCAAACCGGTAACGACATATCTTTCTTGTCATCTTTTGGTGGGCCAGTTCGTATTTTGGCGCTGGCCTCAGTAATCTTCATAGTGAGGACTGCTGTTGCATGCAGCTCCTTATCTGAGGCTGCACGTATATTGTCTTTTGATCGCCCGGGTATGCAGCCATCAATAAAGGCATCCAGTGCTGCCCGTTTTTCTTCTAACGATTCTAATGGACTAAAGCTGCCAAATATCATGACGCAACGATAATTAACTGAATGATGAAAGGCTGATCGCGCCAGTACTAAGCCATCGAGATAAGATACCGTCACACAGCTGGGAATACCTTCTGCCAAACGCTGATGGAATCGGCCATTCACTGCGCCATGGATAATAATTTCATCACCTCGTCGTACATAAGCATTCGGTAATACAATTTGTTTGCCTTTATCTTCAAAACCGATGTGACACAGTATTCCATCATCAAGAATGCTATTAATGGTCTCACGGTCATAGTGCCCACGCTCCTTTAGTCGGGTTAATCCACTTGTTGAGGTGATCGCTAGTTGATTCTTGTCGTGAGCTTCCATAATAATTTCCTACTTTGGGTTAGATTAAATTAAGTAGCGTATTGCCTAACTAACTCTGCCATTTTTTTCGAGTCGCTATTTTGTATGCTATTTTCAGCCTCTTTAGATAAACCCGATATAACGCCTTGTTTGTTTCTCTCGGGTTGGTTTTGACTCACTTTCCATTGTCCTTTTATGGATAACACATCTATTTTCAGCCCAATGATGGCGGATAACATTTTCTGGATATAATCATCGGGAGCATCTGTTGTAGACCAAGGGTCTGACTGATTGGCTTCATGCTGATGAGTGAGGTTATTTATCATATCCAGATTCCATTGTTTATCAGTGATGTATGACATGATGCCTCTTACGTGAACGGTCACGTAATTCCATGTTGGTACAGCTTTTCCATGTTCTTTTTTAGTCGGGTAATGATTTGGCGTTATATAGCAGTTCGGGCCATTGAAGACGACTAAAACATCGGATTTATCCTTCAGGTTTTTCCATAAGTTATTCGCCTTAGCTATATGACCTTGAAGGACATTTTTTCCTTCCGATTGATTAAGGAAGAAAGGAATATGGTTAGCCTCTAACCCTGACTCAGAATGCGTTATCAATGTTGCGAAAGGGTAGTTGTCTATAAGCTTTTTGCATTGAACAAGGTCACTCTGTTCAAATTTCCTTGGGGTATGCATCTTTCTTCTCCTAGTTTGTCAAACTATGTTGCTATTTATATTGCTATCCTATGCCGATATTGGTACTTTAAAAATATCCAATAATTAATTTTTATTAAGAACCAATTTTACTGCTTATGAATCCACGATATGTGCGTCTATACGAAGAGATTCGCGAATCCATTAATCATGGGGCTTATCGCGCAGGGCAGCGTTTACCGGCATCACGGGTATTAGCTAAAGAACGCGGGGTATCACGAAATACGGTCATTCGTGCTTACGATATGCTTGTTAGCGAAGGCTACCTCACCAGCAGGGTCGGGGATGGTATGCATGTGAGTCACGATTTGCCGGACCAACCTTGGTTAAGGAATGACAAGAACGCTAATACAAAGATGGTGGGCATTGAGCCCGCATGGTCATCGTGGGCCAATCAGATTAATGATGTCAGCGCTTATAAACAGCTTCTGCAACAGCGTAGAGAAAAGCACCTACTGCAAGGTTATGAGATTACGGTCGATTTCCAGTATGGCCATGTGGAAATGAGTGAAAGCACTTTGTTGCAATGGCGACGCCTTGCAGCTAAATGGTCGCGTTTACAATCCCAAGCTTATGGCGATGTTCAAGGTTTGTTGGCACTAAGGGGAGCACTTGATTCTCACCTAAGTACCTATCGAGGTTGCCGTAGTTACCCTGATAACATTGTTGTTACATCCAGTGCCCAGCAATTATTTACATTGGTCGTGTCATTGATTGCTCAAAAAGGCGATACGGTTGTTATTGAGGAACCTTGGTATCATCGGTTTCGCGATATCTTGATGCTTGCAGGTATTAATATTGTTTCAATCCCGGTTGATAACGAGGGGTTAAATATAGACGCGCTATCCCGTGCAACCATTGAACAAGGCATAACACCTAAATTGATTTACGTAACACCTTCGCATCAATTTCCAACAGGGGTTGTGATGTCTTTACAGCGGCGATTAGCATTATTGGAATGGTGTCACCAGCATAATGTTTGGATTTTGGAAGATGACTACGATAGTGAGTATCGCTATCAGGGGCAGCCTATCGATGCCTTGCAATCCCTGGACAAAGAAGGCCGTGTTATCTATGTAGGTACTGCTTCAAAAGTGATTTGCCCTTCTTTGTGTATTGCTTATGGGTTATTTCCCGATGCATGGGTCAGCCGAATGGTAGAAGCGCTTCGACACACTCATCGGCATAGTGCTTGGATGGAGCAGCATATGCTGGCCGAATTTATCGACAAAGGCTTTTTTGTCAGCCATATTCGTCGGCAACGCAGGCGCTATGAAAGCAATCGGGCTTTGTTAGTCCATTTATTAACGAAATATTTTGGTGAATATATTCGTATCGAAGGCGACATGGCCGGATTACATATTTTGATCTGGTTATCGAAATGGAATATCAATCAACAAGACGCAATTCTTATGGCGTTAGCGAAACAAGGTGTTGCGCTTTATCCTGTCGATCATTTGTATAACCAGCCTCGGCAAACACTGGGTTTACTGATGGGCTATGCCACATTGACTCATGAGCAAATTGAACATGGCGTAATAGTAATGCGTGATGTATTAGATCAATTATCATGATTAGCAGTTGTCACTTGTATTGCTAACTCGTGCTTTTGACGTAAAAGAGGCTCGTTCCCATACCGATAAATAGGCCACCGCTGATTCTATTAAACCACTTTACATTATTGTTGGTTGATAGCAGGCCTTTGGCACTTCGGGCTAAATATCCATACGTTGATAATGACACAAATGAAAAAAACATAAAAATAGCGGTCATCACACTGAACTGTAATGCAATCGGTTGAGCGACATCGAGAAATTGTGGAAACAATGCAGTGAAAAATAATATAGGTTTTGGGTTCGTCGCAGCAACAATAAACCCTTCTTTGAAGTAAGCAAACAAAGAACGATGATTGTCATCATGTTGTGCGTTAGAAAATGATGACGTTTTATTCGCATTACGAAATTGGCGGATACCTAAATAAATAAGGTAAGAGGCGCCAATTACTTTGACGAGTGTAAACAATGTTGCAGAGGTTAATAATATCGCGCTCAAGCCGCTGATTGATAAAATAGAGAGAAACAGTAAGCCTAGAATATTGCCTAATGCAGAGATCATTACCACTTTTACGCCATTAACAGCACCATTGTAGATGGCCAAAAAGACAGCTGGTCCTGGGCTAATGACATAAAAGAAGGAGACAAAGACATAAATCAGTAAAGTGTCGATATTCATTGTTTATCTATTCCTGTTACTGCCTAGTAAGACTAATAGTAAGTTATACCGTTGACAGCCCTATCATTATTAAAGAGATTTAAAATACTACCATGTTTTTTTAAATCCCTTAAAGGATGAATATATTATTTTAATGATTAACGAGAAATTATGACAATAAACTTACGGTCAGGGAGTGTTAATTTCTCTGACTTCAACACTTGAACCGGGAAAAACACCTGGGCTTTGCTGTGCAACCTCTACAGCTTCGTCTATATTTTTCGCTGAGACAATCATAAAGCCACCGACAATTTCTTTGGCTTCTACAAACGGTCCATCAGTTACGTCTTCTGTTGTAACGACTTTACCATCAGCGAGCTTGCCACCCATATCGACAATATTGTCCTTAAACTTTTCTTTCCAGGCATTAAACTTTGCATACATTTCTTCCATTTGAGCGGGAGAGGGTGTTTCGCTCTGCTCTGGGCTTCTAGGCTGGCTTCGCATAATACAGAGGTAATTTTTTGTGGACATATCGTTTCCTATGAATAGTTGTATTTATCGTAAATGATATCGGTATCTAATCGATATAATGGTACGACGTATGAGGAGCCCTAAAGGGGACATTTATCTTATTTTTTATTATCTAAAACCTCTTTAAATGCAAACATACCATTTAAGGCAGCTGGAAAGCCTGCATAAACAGACATTTGCAAAATAACTTCTTTAATCTCATCTTCTGTACAACCTACATTGAGAGCAGCATTCAGATGAACTTTAAGTTGTGGCTGGCAGTTACCCAATGCCATTAATGCGGCCACTGTAGCGATTTCGCGAGATTTCAAATCCAAGCCTTTGCGGTTGTAGATATCACCGAATGGGTATTCGATAGTATATTTAGCCAAATCTGGACAGATGTCCTTGAGGCTTTCAATCACGTTATGGCCTGCTTCGCCGTCGATGTCTGTTAATAAGCCAAAGCCAGTGGTATATCGCGTGTTTTCCATTGTTTGCTCCCATTGAAAGTGTCTGGAGCATCACTGTAAAAGTTAGAGTTAACTGTAAGTCAACTCACTTTCTGCGATTCATAAAATTCGATCTTTCTTTCTAAAGCCGTTAAATGCTCCAATTGCGATTGAATATAAGATTTTAGGTTCTTTCGGTGCTCCTTTAAAAGGTATTGGCGATCAGATTGAGTAACATCTCCTTGTTCTCTCAATGAGGCATATTCCAAAATATTTTCTAATGGCATGGCTGTTTCTTTTAAGCGAAGGATAAACTTAACCCAGTCGGTATCCTTATTAGTGTATGTTCTGTGACCACTTGTATTGCGCTGGATATTTTTGAGTAGGCCAATTCTTTCGTAGTATCGAAGGGTATAAGGCGATAACCCTGTTAACACTGAAAATGCTTTAATATTCATAATAATATTCTTTTTTATTTTACTGAAAACATCACTTGATCACTTTTTTTGCAATAATAAAAACAGCCTCTTTTTTGCGAGGTTCCCATTGGTAATCAATCTCGAATCCATTGTCAGTAAAATACCTTTCCAGCTTGGTTCTTTTAAGGATATTGATATAAGGTAATACCCGAAAAAAACGTGCTATACCAATTAAAACCTTCCAGGGAAACATCCAATTACCAAGACAGACAGTGCTGGTTACAAAGATTCCATCAGGCTTAAGTAATCTATGCACTTTTTTGACAGTGTTTTCTGGTTCTTCAAGTAAGTGTAAAATACTATGGCCCATCACTACATCAAAAGCGGCTTCGGCTGAGCTGAATTCTTCGATAGTTGATTGCTGGAAGGTAATGTTATTGATATTTTCCTGCTCTACTTTATGTTGTGCGATTTCCAACATATTTGATGATATATCGATAGCGAGAATATGCTTAACATAAGGGGCATGAGCCATTGCTGTGGTGCCAGTTCCACAGGCAAATTCGAATACCTCCATATTTTGTTTTAAATATCCTTGAGTAATTTCTAGCTTTTTTTGATAGGCCTGTTCATTTTTAATAGGTGACTTAGCATAACCTTTCGCTGCTTTATCCCAGAACTTCATCTTTTGGACCATTTGAGCTCCCTCAAATTTGAATAATATAGAATTTAGCGAATGCTATTTATATGCTCGACGCATAGAGTACAGTAATACCGATAAGCAAAAATACAGGCCAAGAAAAATGCTTACCTTTTGAACCAACTAAGGCCGTAACACAATGTAGAATAAATGTTATGCCTATAATATTACCAATAGTGTGTATGTTAATAGTGTCACTTGAAAGATGAATCAGTAAAAATGCAAAGCCAAACCAGGCAATAGTCGTTATATGCCATGCAAATCGAAGAGTATTTTTAGTAAATTCGGTATCGCCAAATAGCATCGGTAAATTATCTTTTCGAAATAACCGTATAAGAATATAACGTTCGCCTAGATAAGAGTGGGCGACTCCTATGAACATCAATAACGTTGCACCAAGGTAATACATGATTCTCTTCTTCTAATTTCAATAATAAGTATGAATGATTGTACCGTTGATAGCTGTCGGAGCAACAGTGACTAATCTATTATGAATCTAGTCTAACCTGCCAATATCCAACATCTAGCCATTTGCCAAACTTATAGCCAACCTCTTTAAAGTGAGCTACTTTTTCCATTCCGAACTTTTCATGCAGAGCTATGCTGGCTGTATTGGGCAGTGTAATAGTGCCTATAGCTGTATGGATGGACTTGTGATGTAAGTGGGAAAACAGAGCTTGGTAAAGTTTTGTACCCCAGCCCTTAGACGTAGTGGAGTGAGAAAGGTAAATTGAAATTTCTACTGTATTTCGATAGGCTGCGCGTTCGTTCCATTTGGATGCATATGCATAACCAATAATGTCATCATTTTCGATAACGACTAGCCAGGAATAACCAGACTTTTGAATATTGTTGATTCGTTCAGCAAAATGAGAAGTGCTCACCTCCTCTTCTTCAAAAGTAATAACCGTATTGCGTATATAGTAATTGTATATTTCAGCTATTGCTTTAGCGTCACTTTCTATTGCTTCTCGAATCATTTTTTGTATCTGGTTTGATATGTAAAAAGTGATTATAAAAATTTTTTTACAACACTGTAATTGTAATCAATTGCTAAAAGTTTTCTTTTGTCGATCTTATAAAGACTAATAGTCGATTAACGATTTTTCTTACTTTAATTTCGTACATGATTGGCTAACTGAGTGCTGGCGCCAAAGTCAATTATGTGTTTTTGCGTCGGCTGAGTTTTCACCGCTTTCATATGCGGACCTACATATCGTTACACCCTTTTCCAGAGAATCCGTAAAGTCATTATAACTACTCCAAGCTTTTCGATGAAACTCTTGTGTTGCCTCAATAATATTCATATCTCAGATTTATTTGATGTATAACGCTTGTAACACAGGGAAATATGAAGCGCAGTAAATATTTTTCTCTGTGATTACGCTTTGTTATATTAATTTATAATTTCGATGTACTGTATATCGGCTAATCCATTATAAATGGTGCATTCCCCTGTGCTATATACATGAACTTTTTTCTGTGTTGTATGAGCGGTAAGTGCCAAAGATAATAAAGATCCACCTATTGTGCCGTCGGCCTTAAATTGCATACGGCTTGAATTTATAGTGTGGCAAGTATCTTTAGTAGTTATGGGCTTATCAAATGCAACAGAGCACATATTGTAAGTGCCTTCATAACCGCAATAAACGCTTATAATCGTTGCATCTCTTACATGACCCGCTGCACTTACTTGTAATGGTGACAATATAAAAAGTAACGTAAAAAGTTTAAATTTCATGTTTTCTCCTTAAATATAACAGTCTATTAATAGGGCCGTTGGCCCCATGAATAGTTTTATGAGGAACCCCTTGTTTTTTTATTTAATAATTAATCAGCCTTTCAACTTACTGACTATAAAGTTTTGTTACAACATCAATTGCTTAAGCAATAATTAGCGTGGAATTGTTTGATAATCGATCTGCTGCTAGATGTGGTTTGAAGGGTAGCTTATCGGCTATACCTTGAAAAGGGATTTAGGCGACAAGCAATGTCTCATAGTTGTAACTGGTCTTATGTATACACTGATGACAGCAAGCTACCAAATGGGCTATTGAACGGTAACCGATAAAAGCCTTATTAGGGTAGGAGGTCGGTTATATCATCTTATTAATCCTTACCTTTAGGTAATCAGCCAGTAGCTGCTATAATCTCCAACCTTCTTGACTAAGACTATAAATATACATGAGCTATCAGGTGCTGGCCCGTAAATGGCGGCCGCGACTTTTCCGTGAAATGGTGGGCCAGGAGCATGTGCTCAAGGCATTGATTAATGCCCTTGACCATAATCGCCTTCATCATGCCTACTTATTTACGGGTACCCGTGGAGTAGGTAAGACGACTATTGCGCGTATTTTGGCGAAGTGCCTGAATTGTGAGACGGGTGTCAGCTCAGAGCCTTGTGATCAGTGCAGTTCCTGTACTGAAATTAACGAAGGCCGTTTTGTTGATTTGATCGAGGTCGATGCAGCATCGCGTACCAAGGTTGAAGATACGCGTGACCTGTTAGAAAACGTCCAATATGCGCCAACTCGGGGCCGTTATAAAGTCTATTTGATCGACGAAGTCCATATGCTCTCCAACAGTAGTTTCAATGCTTTATTGAAAACGCTGGAAGAGCCACCTCCCCATGTGAAGTTCTTGCTGGCAACCACTGATCCACAAAAGCTCCCTGTGACAGTATTATCTCGTTGTCTACAGTTCAGCCTGAAAAATATGAGCGCTGAGCGTATTGTTGGGCATTTACAGCATGTGCTGGAAAAAGAAATGGTGCCTCACGAAGAGGCAGGTCTGTGGCAGCTTGGCCGAGCGGCCGATGGCAGTATGCGGGATGCACTGAGCTTAACAGATCAGTCTATTGCCTTTGGTAATGGCAAGATTACAGAAGCTGATGTGCGCACTATGTTGGGTACGATCGATCAGTCATTGGTTTACCACGTACTGAAAGGCCTAATGGCCGAAGACGGCAGTGCTATTCTTAGCGCTATTGCCCAACTTGCTGAGCATTCGCCTGACTATATGGGCGTGATGGCTGAGTTGATTGCAGTACTACACCGTATCGCTATTGCCCAGGTATTACCAGAGGCGATTGATAATAGCTCTGGTGACCGTCAGCAAATTTACGACTTTGCACAGGCCATGGCATCGGAAGATGTACAGCTTTATTATCAGACAGCGCTTTTAGGCCGGCGTGATTTGCCATTATCACCTGATCCTCGCAGCGGGTTTGAAATGGTGATGTTACGGATGCTGGCATTTAAACCACAGGGTGTGGCGGAATTGCCAACGCAGCGATTAAAAACTCAGCCTGTTCCTCAACTCCCAACAGATTCTCATCCTGAAATAGAGCAGTCCCAGTCAGCAGTACGACAGCCGTCTGTTGAACCAGTACACCCAGAGCCGAGTCAGGTACAAGACACTACATCGACAGAAACACTCCCTGCGCACCCTCTGGTTGAGGAGGTTCCAGAACCTGTAAAAAAGCCTGAAGCAGAATCAGTAGAGCCGGTGTTAGATCCAGCTCCTCCGATGGGTGCGCTCACGGCTTTACTCGATGAGAATGTTGTAGGTAATGCAGCTGAAGCTCATGCTCATGCTGTTGAAAGTACTAATGTAAAGATAGACATTCCGGTTGAAGAGGCCCCTGTTAAAGCACCGACTGCTGATAGCACAAATACGATAGAAGAAAGCGTTACTGATCACACCACGCCAGACGCAGAAGAAATACAGGGCTCGGAAAGTATCGCAGCCGCCGAAAAAAGCCTAGATGCCATAAAAGCCGCTGCATCGGGTCAGGTATCCAAACCTATTGTTGAGCAATCAGTGGAAAATACCAGTGATCAACCTGCCGGAGCGGCACCGGCTGAGCAGGTTGAAAAACAACAAGAATGCTCTGTTTCACTGGAGCAGTTCAGTTCAGATAATTGGCTTGAGGTTTATGAGCAGATAGATGCAGGTGGTATTTTACAAAGTACTGTTGCTAATTGTGCCTATATGGGGCGAGAGGACAATACGCTGATGTTTGTGCTCGATGAACAACAAAGCACTTTGTATGATGTAGAGCATCAACGCCGGTTAGCGGATTTACTCAGCGAGTATTTTCAACAGCCACTGGACGTTAGTATTGCGACCGGCCAGCCAACCATAGAAACTCCTGCGAAAATTATTATTCGTTTACAGCAGGAGCGTCAGCAACAAGCTGAATTGGCAATACAGTCGGACCCGGTGGTTCAACAGTTACAGCAAGCCTTTGGTGCAGTCATTGTTGAAGATTCGATTAAGCCAATTGATAAATAATGAAGTGTTATAAAATTAAACCGTTATTGAGAGGAAAAAGATGAAAGGTCTCGGTGATTTAATGAATCAGGCGAAAGCCATGCAAGAAAATATGCAGAAAATGCAGGAAGATATGGCTAATATCGAAGTCTGCGGCGAATCAGGTGCTGGCATGATCAAGGTCACGATGACAGGGCGGCACGATGTGAAGAATGTCGATATTGATGCGTCTTTACTAAGTGAAGATAAAGAAGTGCTGGAAGACCTATTGGCAGCAGCAGTAAATGATGCGGTGCGTAAAGTAGAATCTGCGAATAAAGATAAGATGGGTGACTTGGCTTCGGGCTTTAATTTACCTCCCGGTTTTAAAATGCCGTTTTAAATTATCCTGTTTACTATTTCCTGTGATGTTGTCTTCTAGTTATCTTATAAAGAGTATCCCTGTTTAATGTTTAGTCCATTGATCGATGAGCTTATCAGCGCTTTATGCTGCTTACCTGGCGTGGGTCGCAAATCCGCACAACGTATGGCCTTTCATTTATTAGAGCGGGATCCCGAAGGTGCCCACCGTTTAGCCGTTGGTATTGATAAAGCGATTGATCAAGTTGGTCATTGTCAGCAGTGTCGTACACTAACGGAAGAAACTGTTTGTGGTATTTGTGCCAGTGCTAAACGCCAGGTAGCACATTTATGTGTAGTTGAGACGCCTGCCGATATTGTTGCGATTGAGCAAGCGGGAACCTATCAAGGCAAATACTTTGTGCTAATGGGGCATCTATCACCCATCGATGGTATTGGCCCAAGTGAGATAGGCTTACCTATTTTAGAGCAGCGTTTACAATCTGGCGATGTGGAAGAGCTTATTCTGGCAACAAACCCTACAGTAGAAGGAGAAGCAACAGCTCACTACATTGCTGAGCGTGCACGGCAGTATGGTGTTGTTGTATCGCGCATTGCCCACGGAGTCCCACTTGGGGGTGAACTGGAATATATTGATGGTGGAACGCTGGCACATGCCTTTAGTAGCCGACGAGCATTTTAAGGGTTATTAATGATGTCAGCGCTTACACCAATAGAGTTTGAATGGGTCGACAATGATCAGCGTCTGGCTGAATTATGTGAGCAGTGGCAGCAGCAAGCGGTTATTGCTTTGGATACTGAATTTATTCGGACACGCACTTTTTTTCCAAAAATTGGTTTATTACAAATTGCCGATAATCAAGGTGTTTATCTTGTTGATCCTTTAGTGCTTGACGATACACAACCTTTAAAGGAGCTCTGGCAGAATACCAGCGTTATAAAAGTCATACATTCTTGTTCGGAAGACTTAAGTGTTTTTGAACACTATTTATCAGTATTGCCCGCACCATTATTTGATACACAAATTGCGGCAGCGTTTGCTGGCTATGGAGCGTCGATTGGTTATGCGAATCTGATTAGTCATATTAAAGATGAAGTCATCCCCAAAGAAGAGACGCGTTCTGACTGGTTACAGCGGCCATTGAGTCAATCGCAATTAAACTATGCAGCATTAGATGTTGTGCATTTATTAGAGGTTTATGAAACTCTCAGCTCGCAACTAAAACAGAAGCAACGTTTACCTTGGGTTGAATTGGAATGCCAACAGTTATTGGAAAAAATAGCGCAAGACGAATTAGATCAGTACTATTTACGTGTGAAGTCTGCGTGGAAACTACAGTCACATCAGTTGGCAGTTTTACGACAATTATGTCACTGGCGAGAGCATGAAGTGCGACAGTTAGATATTCCACGCAATCGCTTAATAAAAGATGCGACGTTGCTAGAGATGGCGCAACGGCTGCCTGAAAATAATAAACACTTGCATCGGTTGCGTGATATCTACCCAAATTTTATTGATCAGTATGGTGTTCATTGCTTGCAGTTGATTCAGCAAGTGCTGGATGGTGATCCGAGTACTCACCCCCAACGCTTGTCGTCACCATTGACTTTGGACCAACGTACTTTATTTAAATCGTTAAAAGAGATATCGGTCGAAATTGCAGAGTCACTCAATATTCCTCCTGAGTTTTTGGTGCGTAAAAAGGATATAGAATCTTTAGTGAGGGGGGCTCAGGATTCTTTAATTGAATTACCTAGCTCCTTAAAAGGTTGGCGGCATGATGTTATTGGTCAACCCTTGTTAAATTATTTATCGAGTAGTTCAAAATGAGTACTGAAGAAAAAACAGAAGATGCTAATAGCCAGCAGTTGATCTGCGAAATTTATCGCTGTTCTAAGAAAGAAGGGATGTATATTTATATCGATAAACGCGATGGTTTAGAAAAGTTGCCTGATACATTAAAGCAAAAAACAGGTCGTATGGAATTGGCTATGACACTGATGATTACACCTGATAAAAAGCTGGCTAGAGCGAAAGCTGAAGACATATTACTTGCGATTGATAGTCAGGGGTTTTATTTACAAATGCCACCCTCTGCTGCTGCTGAAGCGCAAGCAGCCAGCCGGGCAATTTCAGAAGCAAATGATTTTCTTGAGCGATAAGGGCTGTGGCCACTAATTTTTGGGAAACCAAATCATTAAATGAGATGACTGCTGATGAATGGGAGTCTCTTTGTGATGGTTGCGGAAAATGTTGCCTACATAAATTAGAGGACGAAGATACTGGTGAAGTGTATTACACCGATATTGCCTGTCAGTTGCTGGACCTTGAGAGTTGTCGTTGTCAGGACTACGTTCATCGCAAACAAAAAGTGGCCGATTGTTTACGTTTAAGCCCGGATACTGTGAATGATATAGATTGGTTGCCGTCAACGTGCGCTTATCGTTTGCTGGCACAGGGTGATGTCTTAGCGGAATGGCATCCACTGTTATCGGGATGCAGGGACAGCGTACATAAGGCTGGTATTTCTGTAAAAGGTCGGGTATTGTCCGAAACCTATGTCCATCCCGATGAATATGAAGAGCGCGTCATACAGTGGATCATTTAAGAATATTGTTTAACAGGCTGTATGGGTCCTATGTTTAGTGTAGAAGAATATATTATTGGTTGGGCTGTTTACCTAGTCGCTGTTATTGGTTTATTGGCTGTCTTCTGGCGAATGACACGCTCCATCCCTTGGCTTCATTTTAGGCAGTCACTCCGCCTTGTAGTAGCTGCATTACTGTTATTACCTGCTACCATTGAAGCGATGCCGATCTATTGGGCGCCTGCTTGGGTAAAAGGATTATTGCACTTAATCTTTACTGGTGTTGAAGGGTTCTGGCCTGTTGGGCGGAGCTTAATCATCGGCGTGTTATTTACTTTGATTGTCTATCTCGTGCTTCTCATCGTGGTTCATTTCTATCAGCAGAAGCGTCAACCTAAAACCTGAATCATCACTTTATTACCGTTGCGATTTCATACATTAATGCTATACCTATAGGGTGCATTACTGTTTTTAGTGGAATTTCTTATATAAAGCATTTAAAAGGCGTTGTTGTCACTTAATCGCACTTTTATGCTCTCAAGGGTAATAAATACAGCATGATAACTGTTCTTCCTAAGCTGTTTTTACCACGACAGATCGTCTTTCGTGGTGCGATTCGTAATATTGTCTTATTAGTTTGTTGTTTACTGTTTTCAACGGTAGCGTTTGCCCAGGCCCCGGAAGCGGCTAAACCCTCTGATGTCCGGATTGTGATTGATATTTCCGGCAGTATGAAAAAAAACGATCCGCAAAATTTGCGTCGTCCGGCACTGGATATGTTGGTGAAGTTATTGCCAGAAGGGAGCAAAGCCGGGGTATGGACCTTTGGTCAATACGTCAATATGCTGGTAAAACATCGAACCGTTGATAAGGCCTGGAAGCAAGAAGCTAGCATCAAATCCAACACCATTAACTCTGTTGCTCAATTTACCAATATCGGTGAAGCACTTGAGAAGGCTGCCTACGATAAGAGTTATTCTACAAAAGATAAGTTTCAAACCCATGTGATTTTACTAACGGATGGCATGGTCGATATTGATCGAGATCCTGCAGTAAATAGCCGTGAGCGCAATCGTATTTTGAATGAGATTCTTCCCATGTATCAAAATGCGGGTTATGCCATTCATACGGTTTCTCTCTCAGATAAGGCCGATAAGAAATTGATGGATCGATTGGCATTGGCGACGAATGGTAGATCGGTGGTTGCCAAAACAGCCGATGAATTAATGAATGTATTTTTACAGGTGTTTGATCAGGCAGTGCCAAAAGAAGAGTTGCCTTTTGAAGGGAATAGCTTTCTAACAGACTCCAGTATTGAAGAATTTACCGCCCTGATTTTTCGCAAACCGAATTCTCCGGAAACGCGTCTGATTGCACCGGACCAAAGCGAATATAATCAATCGACAAAAGACCCTAATCTGAATTGGTATCGTACCGATAAATACGACTTAATTACCATCAAGCGTCCATTAGAGGGTGAATGGAAAGTGCTTGCCGAGCTGGAGCCTCAAAGTCGCATTACTGTGGTGAGTGATTTAAGCCTAGTAGTTAAGTCTATTCCTACCAATATCTTGGTCAATGATATTGTCGACTTATCATTAGCGTTGCGCGAAGAAAACAAGGTGATTGCACGCGCAGAGTTTCTCGAATTGCTTGATATCGATGTCTCTGTTAAATATACCGATGGCAATAAGCAGTGGTCTAAGCGCTTGTCAGATGGTTTGGTGCCGGGCAATGGTGTTTACAATGCATCGTTAGACTACTTTAAAAAAGTTGGTCAGTATAAAATAGAAGTAAATGTTGATGGTAAAAGTTTCCAGCGCCGCTCTAACCATCGCGTTAATATACGTACTCCCTTTGCTGTAGAGACCAGCACGGTTAATAAGGATGGGAAAACCTTATTTAAAGTAGAGGTAATTCCTCAAAGCCAAGGGTTTGATTTGGCCAAAACAGAAGTTGTCGGTAAACTTAAAGAGCCTTCTGGTACCAGTCATATTAAAAATTTTACGTTTAATCAGGATCAATTGTGGGAGTTGATTTTAACCCCGGAAGAGGAAGGGGTTTATCATCTGACTTTACGTATTACGACTACTGATGATCGTGGTAAAGCCAATAATATTATTCCTGAACCTATATCCTTTAAGTATCCTCAAGAGGATGGTTTCTTTGAAGCCTTGGCGGAAGAGCCAAAAGTAGATGAATTGAAAGAAGAGGAGCCAAAAGAAGCACCGAAGCCAATTAAAGCGTCGGAGACTTCCGAAGATAAAGAGGGCGATGAAGAGCTTCTTGAGGAAGATTTGATAGATGAGGAAGCCGAAGAAGATAGTAATATGATGCAGTGGATACTGTATGCATCATTGGCGATTGTTAATATTCTGATCATATTAGTTATCTATATTCTATATCGTAAACTCTTTGGTAAGAAAAAATCTGTTATAGAAGATGAGGAAGATGAATCCGCTGATCCTAAAAAAGGCACGCAAGAGTCTTCTCCAGAGCCTGCAGCTCCTGCATTTGAAGAGCCGCCGATGGATGAAATGGTGATTGATGATCTGGACGACGATATCGACTTGGCGGCAGACGATAGTGAAGATAAAGCTATAGAAGAAAATCCTTTAGATGATTTATCTCCAGAGTCTTTAGATGATGACCCATTCGATACAGACCTTTCTTTGGATGATAGCGATAGCACAGACCTTGATGAAGACCCTGAATTTTCGCTCGACGATTTTGCTCCTGATGAGCTGGATGATGATAGCGATGATGGAGACAAAAAATAATAAAGATTATCCAGACCCTGTTATACGCCTCGTGGTTACACAATCGGTTAGCTTTATTAGTTAACGATAGTGATTGCTGTTGGCCTGGTGAGTTGCCTAAGCAATCATTATCGAAAAAGTAAATGTAGTTAAATCTTCATTTTAAAAAGTGCCAGTAGCTGAGCCCTTCCACTGTATTCGCATAATCATTGCAAAGACCTGTCCCGATAACTGATACTTGTTTTCCTGAAGCAACTGCTGCTAAAGCCATTGAAAATATAGCCTTACCGCCTTCTGTATTTGCATCGAATGACATTTGAGATGTATAGAATGTGCTCCTGCATGCAGCCGGATTGCCTACTACTGGACCATCAAAAGCTACTATCCCCCAGCCCCCTCTATCTATTCGAACATCTTTCACTGTCCCGTTATATACCCCATATGAATATGTAAAATTAGACAAAAGTAGTATTAGCAATGCTAAAGTTAATCGTTTCATGATCTCTTCCTTAAATTTTTGAATTTATTAATAAAAAGTAGAAATGACTACGTTAAAGCAGTCGATAATAGCAAGCAGGAAAGGCATAGTTGGAATGAAAGTCAGCACGTTCCTTGTTGCTTAAGGAATTGGATCATCTCTTATTCCTTATTTTTTTGCAATAGGTTATTCTAAGCCTGTATAAGTAAAAATAAAGCTTGATCGCTAGAGCAAATAAAATCTATTCTTACGACTTATATCAAGCATATAGCTACTTTATTTTTAATGAGTTAATACCAGTATTAGCATATACTTTCTGCCCCAATTAACGGTTCTAGTTATGCTTTATTAATTTTTTATGTACCTTTAATTCATTGGTATATTTTCGTGATAGGGAAAGAGAGAAAAATTAATGCCTTTAATGGATGACTATGCTTAGCAAAGCGGTTACTCTAGTCACCTATTTAAACTTATCTTATTGCATCCCATGTTTCGCTTTTTTGAAAGTTTTATCCAGCCTTTTCCCCCAGAAGAGCCTAAACAACCTCCTTCAGGCTTATTGGCATTCTGTAGACATTACACCAAAGGTGCTGAAAAACACCTGCTGATTATGGCAGTGTTAACAGGGTTACTGGCAATACTCGAAGTCTCCTTGTTTGACTTTCTTGGTCAACTTGTCGACTGGCTCTCATCAAAAAACCCCGACACCTTTCTCGAAGAGGAAACAGGTACTTTATTATGGATGGCGTTTATTATTTTAATTGCCATTCCTCTGACCGTTTTATTTCACTCAATTTTTATTCATCAGGTATTGCTGGGTAATTACCCTATGGCAATTCGCTGGAATATGCATCGTTATCTGTTGGGGCAAAGTTATTCATTCTATCAAAACGAATTTGCAGGTCGTGTTGCCACAAAAGTGCTACAAACAGCGTTAGCCGTTCGTGAATCGGTGATGAAAGTACTCGATGTTCTATTATTTGTTTCTGTCTATTTTATGGGCATGTTGTTTATCGTAGCGACATCAGATTTTCGTTTAATTACGCCATTAATCGTTTGGCTTGTTGCTTACATTATTGCCTTATCCTATTTTATTCCGCGTTTACGGGATATTTCCGCAAAGCAGGCGGATGCTCGATCGGTTATGACCGGGCGAATTGTTGATAGTTATACCAATATCAGCACAGTAAAACTTTTTTCTCATGCTCAACGAGAATCTTCATACACTAAAGAAGGGATGGCGAAGTTTTTAAAAACGGTCTATCCGCAGATGCGTTTGGTTACCAAGCTTCAATTTACAGTGTGGATGTTAAATTCTCTGCTTATTTTTTCTATCGGTGCCTTATCTATTCATTTATGGTTGGAAGGCGCAGTATCGACAGGAGCAATAGCAATAGCGATAGGATTAAACCTACGCCTCAATGGTATGTCTCAATGGATAATGTGGGAAGTCTCAGCTTTGTTTGAAAACGTAGGGACAGTGCAGGACGGCATTAACACTCTATCTCGGCCTAGGGAAGTTCAGGATAAACCAAATGCGCCACCTCTGAATGTAGCCAATGGAGAAATTCAATTCGATCAGGTACGTTTTCATTATGGTCAACCTGAAGGGTTATTTGAGAAGTTTTCTTTAACCATTAAACCAGGTGAAAAAATTGGATTGATTGGCCGTTCTGGTTCAGGAAAATCCACATTAGTGAACCTGTTATTACGTTTTCATGATACTGAGGCTGGTAAGATTCTGATTGATGGCTGTGATATCAGTCATATTGAACAAAAAAGCTTGCGTGCAGCGGTAGGTGTAGTAACTCAAGATACGTCTTTGCTTCATCGCTCTGTCAGAGATAACATTTTGTATGGGCGGCCAGATGCAACGGAAGCGGAGATGATTGACGCGGCTAAAAAAGCCCATGCCCATGACTTTATACAAGAATTAAATGATTTAAATGGCCGAGTTGGTTATGAAGCACAAGTCGGTGAGCGCGGTGTTAAATTATCGGGAGGCCAGCGTCAACGTATTGCCATTGCCCGTGTCTTGTTAAAAGATGCACCTATATTAGTACTTGACGAAGCCACATCAGCTTTGGATTCTGAGGTTGAGTCTGCAATACAAGAAAATCTGTATAGATTAATGCAAGGTAAAACAGTGATTGCGATAGCCCACCGTTTATCGACAATTGCAGCAATGGACCGATTGATCGTATTGGATGAAGGGAGTATTGTTGAACAGGGTAATCATGAGCAATTGATTAATTCTGGTGGGATATATTCTCAATTATGGTCGCATCAATCAGGTGGTTTTTTAGGCAATCAATAGCATAGTAATCAACCAATGGCTATTAATAACAGGCCCTAGGCAGTTTTTAGGAGATAAACATGAAGGCAGTTGTATTATTTTTCTTATGTATATGTATACCCGTTGCTTATGCAGGGGAAGCGGATGTTGTCGATGTTAAAGTGCGTCACAATGGCGGTAATAGTTTTCAGATAATTACTACGCTGAAGCATGCGGATACCGGTTGGGATCATTATGCAAATGCATGGGAAATATTAGATGAGCGAGGCAATGTAATTGGTAAGCGTGTTTTGCATCATCCTCATGTAAATGAACAGCCTTTTTCTCGAAGTCATACCTTGGATATCCCAGCGTCGGTAAAAAAGATTACTATTCGTGGAGTAGATTCGGTACATGGTACCGGAGGTAAAGAAAAGACGGTTATTCTTTCACGATAAAGCATTACAGATTACTAATAAAATAAAAAAGGCCATCATTGGCCTTTTTTATTGTTTAATCATTACTGTACTGTTGGCGTCACTTCAGTAGTTGCCTCTAATGGTGCAGGCGTTTCAGATGTTTCGATGGCCGCTTCTAATTTAGCGCAATCCCAACCCCATCCACGTTGTTTTTCAACAAAGCTTAGTGCTTGGGCCTCGCAGTAACCTTCTTCACTTTGGGCATTCCACAGTACTTGGCTACCACTCCCTTTTTCATAAACAACTTCGCAAGGAACTTTGCTATCGGGGTAAGTGTAAGCGACTCGAATTGTGCGTTCGTTACCATTGTAAAGGCATGCGTAGGTCTCATCAGCAGATGCTATACTTGATGATAGTAGCAGGCCTAAACATGTTAACGCTAAAAATAAGTACTGTTGTACACGGTGTTTCATAATGAACTCCTAGTTAGGGGGTATGCTTTTTAGTGATATTCAATTTAATGCTCGCGCGATACTAGCCAATATGTTCGTTATTAGCACGGACAGAGTCGACAAAATTACAATAATAATCAATACTTTTATGTTAAACGCTGGGTTCTTTGATAGCCAAAGCTCAGCAGTAATAGGGGGGGCATTTTCTCTAATTTAACCCTCGATGTGTTTGTTAATAAGATCCTATATAATAATGTCTGTATATATCAGTGAGCAGTTTATGAGAAGTATAAAAGCTTTTTCCTGTAAGTTGATCCTATGTTTAGCATTTATTTCAAATAGTTTACCTGCATTGGCTGGGCAAGATATATTGCTTGTCCACTCCTATCATCACGAGCATCCATGGACTGCCTTTCTCAAAGAGGGATTTGAAACAGCGTTTAAAGATGATGGTAATATCCGCCTTTTTCACGAATACCTAGATGCTAAACGGTATCCTGATAGTGAATTCAAGCAAATATTCATTAATTACTTAAAAGAAAAATATACCTCTTCTAACCTGACAGCCATTGTCGCCTCTGATGATGCTGCTCTGACTTTAATTAGAAGTAATCGGGAAAATTTCTTTCCAGAGATTCCAATTGTTTATCTCGGTATCAATCAAGTCGATCAGACATTGATTGATACGCCTAATATGACCGGAGTATTTGAAAATAGGAATATTGGGCGGACTGTCATGGATATTAAATCAGTTACGGGTGTTGATGAAATTGTTGTTATTACTGATAAATCTTCTCCTGGAAAAGCTAATGTGTCAAAAATTGAAGCGATTAATGGAAGGCCTGAAGCACCTAAAAAAATTCATATCATTGATGATCTTCGAGACAATAATATTGCTGAAGCATTTAAAGGTATTGCCGAAAATGTTCCTATTTTATTGATTGGACAATTGGTTAGCCCTAATCATAATAATGCATTGCTCAGTTGGAATGGGGGGGTAGAAGAAGTCTCCAAATGGCTTAAAAATCCTGTTTTTACTATAGCCGTTACCACTTTAGAGTATGGAGCCGTTGGTGCTCATGAATTGCATGGGAGTCAACATGCTAAAAAAGCTTCTGGCCTTATTAAACAGATTCTACAAGGTACATCTGCTGATGATATAAAGCCTATTACTACAGCAGAAAGTGAATGGATTTTTAATTGGTCAAATATGAAGAAGCGTAGTATAGGTATGGACTCGCTTCCTATGAATACGTTAGTTCTTAATCAAGATGAATCTTTCTACGAAAAACATAAATTGATGGTGTGGATTGTTAGCTCAGCATTTATTGCTGCTATCTTAATTATTATCATGCTTATTGAAATTAACCGTAGAGGCCGACATAACCAACACATATTAGCTGAGAATGAATTGCGTTATAAAGACCTTGCTCATGCAGGTGCAAATATATTCTGGGAGACCAATAGTCAAAAAGAATTCAGTTATGTTTCTGGCAATACAGAGACAATGTTTCAGCTTAGCTCACAAGAAATGCTGAAAAAAACATTTAATCAAGTGTATGAAAGCGACTCTATTGTTGAGTTTCCGTGGAATAATTTTCAACAGCTGGTAAATGAACATAAGTCTATTGAAAACATAATCTTTAAAACGAAGCTTGTAAGTGATGATGTGAAAATTGCTTTGATTAATGGCCATCCAATTTATGGAAAAAATGGAGTTTTTAAAGGCTATCGTGGGATTATTAAAGAAATCACCCAGGAACATACACTCACTCAAAAGTTGGCGTATCAAGCGACATATGATTCCTTAACGGGCCTTATTAATAGAACAAGCTTTAATAATCGACTTGAAGAATGTGTAACATTGAATAAGCAAGTTTCTCAACAAGCCTACCTCTGTTTTCTTGATTTAGATCGTTTTAAGCTAGTTAACGACATAGCAGGGCATTTAATTGGTGATGCGATGCTGGCTGAAATAGCGGATGTTATTCAGGATTGCATAACCTCTCATGATGTTGTTGGTCGCCTAGGAGGGGATGAATTCGGGATAATTTTAATAGGCAAAGACCAAGCGCAGGCACAAATTATTTGTGAAAAGATAATTTCTGATGTTACTAATTATCGTTATCACTGGAATCAACGATATTTTAATGTAGGTTTGAGCATTGGTATGGTGCCAGTTACGGACAATTTCAATGCAATGGAATTATTGAGTAAAGCCGATCTTTCCTGTTACAAAGCGAAGGAGTCTGGTCGCAATAGAGTTTATATTGCTGACCCTGCAAACCAAGACCTGTATTCAGAAGAATTGCAGATGGGGTACATAGCAAACGTTACCCAAGTTATTGAACAGAATCAATTTTATCTGGCAAAGCAGTTAATTAAACCACTCGCTAGCGATGATCAATTACCTGCACATTATGAAATATTGATTCGCTATAAAGATGAAAATGGCAATCAAATTCCTCCGGGTTTATTTATACCTGCGGCAGAAAAGCATGGTGTCATAGGAATGATAGATGAATGGGTCTTAACTACTATATTTAGTTGCTATGAAGACTATTTTCCTAATAAAGACACACTCGTTTCTATTAATCTTTCAGGTATTACACTCAGTAATGATGATCTAATTTCTAAAATAAAAAAACTGGCTAAATCATCCAATATTAGTATGGAAAACATTTGTTTTGAAATAACAGAAACAGCCGCTATATCTCAGTTATCGCAGGCATTAGAATTTATTGAGGAAATGAAGAGTATTGGTATCAAGTTTGCGATAGATGATTTTGGTAGTGGGGCATCATCATTTGGTTATCTAAAAAATATCCCTGTGGATTATCTGAAGATTGATGGCAGCTTAGTTAAAAATATTGTGACAGAACCTACTGATAGAGCAATTGTTGAATCTATTAACTCTATCGCTCATATTATGGGCATGAAAACCATTGCTGAATTCGTTGAAAATGATCAGATAAAAGATGTATTGAAGTCTATTGGTATCGATTATGTTCAAGGCTATGGTATAGGCAGGCCGGTAGACTGTTAAATATAGGTGAAGCTGTTCTGAGTATAAGATAGAATTGCTGCCTTTTAAGTAAGTAAGGCATAATCCTTGGTTTCAAGTAAGCATAACATCAGAGATAGAATATCTGATTGTAAGATTTCTGATAGGCATAGGTTCAAAAGAAAATTGGATCAGCTAAAGGAAAATGTCGGAGATGAAGAAATTTCTCGGCTAGCGGCAGATATTGAAAAATCCTGTGAATGGGTAAGCTTGAGAAAAAGCCGCCAAATTGATATTACTTTTCCTGATCTCCCTGTTTCTGAGCGTAGCGCAGAAATTGCTAAAGCCATTCAAGAAAATCAAGTTGTTGTTGTTGCAGGAGAAACGGGTTCTGGTAAAACGACTCAGTTGCCTAAAATATGTTTATCTATTGGCCGTGGTGTACATGGTGTAATAGGGCATACACAGCCTCGCCGTATAGCCGCGCGTAGTGTGGCTAATCGTATAGCCGAAGAGTTAAGTGTGAATTTGGGTGATTTGGTTGGCTATCAAGTTCGCTTCACTGACCACGCATCGGATACAACGGCCATCAAGTTAATGACTGATGGTATTTTACTAGCAGAAATTCAAAATGATCGTTATCTCAATAGATACGACACGATTATTATTGATGAGGCTCATGAACGTAGTTTAAATATCGATTTTTTATTGGGGTATTTAAAACAGCTACTGCCTAAGCGCCCTGATCTGAAAATCATCATTACGTCCGCTACCATTGATGTTGAAAAATTCTCTCAGCACTTTAACAATGCGCCTATTATCGAAGTTTCCGGACGCACTTATCCTGTAGAAACGCTATACCGACCTTTATTGGATACTGAAAGTGAATCACTTGCGGATGGAATTGTTAATGCTATTCATGAAATAACAACGATCGATAACCAAGGCGATATTTTGGTTTTCTTGAGTGGCGAAAGAGATATTCGCGAAACTGCCTTACGACTACGCAGAGAGAAAATACCTCATCTAAGTGTAGTGCCTCTTTATGCCCGCTTAAGTGTCAGTGAGCAAAATAAGATTTTCCAGCCCCACCGTGGGCGACGAGTCGTATTAGCGACCAACGTTGCAGAGACATCATTAACAGTTCCTGGTATTCGCTACGTGATTGATCCTGGTTATGCACGTATAAGTCGTTACAGCTTTCGTACTAAAGTGCAGCGTTTACCGATAGAGGCTATCTCCCAAGCCAGCGCAAATCAACGCCAGGGCCGGTGTGGCCGTGTCAGCGAAGGTGTTTGTATTCGTTTATACAGCGAGCAGGATTTTTTGAGCCGTCCTGAGTTTACAGATGCTGAAATCCTGCGGACAAATTTAGCCGCAGTTATTTTACAGATGGCGCAGCTCAAGCTGGGAGATATTCGCAAGTTTCCTTTTGTGGATATGCCTGATCATCGCATGATCAATGATGGTTATAAGTTGTTACAGGAATTACAAGCGATCGACAGCCGTAATATGCTGACAAAACCTGGTCGTCGTTTAGCGCAATTGCCGGTTGATCCTCGCTTTGCGCGTATGCTGATGGCTGCGGGACAGTGGAATTGCTTGCAGGAAATGCTCATTATTATCAGTGCTTTGTCTGTACAAGATCCTAGAGAGCGTCCTGCCGATAAACAGCAAGCCGCAGATCAAAAGCATCGTGAGCATTGGCATGACCATTCTGATTTTTTAGCCTATGTTAAGTTATGGAATACATACGAAGAACAAAGGCAGATATTATCAAATAGCCAATGTCAGAAATGGTGTAAACAACACTATTTAGTGTATAACCGGATGAGAGAATGGCGAGATATTCATACCCAGCTTGCTATGGCTACAAAAAGCTTAGGCCTTAAACCTAATCATGAACCTGCCAGTTATGCTGCTTTACATACCGCATTATTAACGGGTTTATTGGGTAATCTCGGATATTTTACTAAAGAAAAAACCAAAGATTATTTGGGTGCTCGCAATCGTCGTTTTCATATATTTCCTGGTTCTTCACAATTTAAAAAAACACCTGAATGGATTTTGGCTGCTGAGCTTTTAGAAACTAGCAAGCTTTATGCGCATACTGTGGCAGGCATACAAACAGACTGGGTGTTGTCAGTCGCCCAGCATCTGGTTAAACGCCAATATGTGGAGCCTCATTACAATGCGCGTCATGGCCAAGTGATGGCCTACGAAAAAATCAGTTTATATGGTTTGGTCCTCGTCGAAAAAAAACCAGTCAGTTACGGGAAAATAAAGCCAGAAGAGAGTCGTGAAGTCTTTATACGAGCAGCGCTAGTTGAAGGCCGTTACTCTGAGCACAAGCGCATCAAGAGTGTGATAAAAAACAATACGGACAAAACACATTTTTTCTGTTGGCAACAAGAGCTACTGAAAGAGTTACATGATCTTGAAGCCAAGTCGCGAAGAAGAGATATTATTGTTGACGATGACATTTTATTCGACTTTTACAATAAACGTATTCCTGAAAATGTTATTAATTTGGATGGTTTTGAACGTTGGCGTGAAACAGTAGAAAAAGAAGAGCCTCGCTTATTATTCATTAAACGTGAACAGTTGATGCAGCGAGCTGATACACATATTGTTGCTGCTCAATTTCCCGATAGCTTGGAAATGGGTGGAATACGTGTACCCGTGGTGTATCACTTTGATCCATCACATCAGGATGATGGAGTGACAATTAAAGTGCCTGTGAGTGCTTTACACTTGTTATCAGCTGAGCGCTTAGAGTGGTTAGTCCCAGGTTTATTGGCTGAAAAAATTACCGCTATGATTAAGGCATTACCCAAACAGTGGCGCAAGCAATTTGCCCCTGTGCCTTCGACAGTAGAAAAAATTCTGCCAAAAATCACTATTGATCAATCAGTGCTCGATAAGTCTCTTGCCAGTGTTGTTACTGAGCAATTGCATCGATACAAAGGAGTAGAAGTTCCTTCAGAGTGTTGGCAACCATCGTTGTTAGATAATTACTATCGACTGAATATTCATGTATTGGATGAGGGAGGTAAACTGCTTGATCAAGGGAGGGATTTGACGGTATTACGAGAGCGTTATCGTGATCATGTGCAAGGTCAATTGCAAACCGTAGGTGATGGTTTTGAGAAAACAGGTTTAACAAGCTGGTCTTTTGGCCAACTGCCCAGTACTCATATATTGAGTCAGAATGGTTTAGAGATTCGAGTCTATCCCGGTTTGCTAGATTGTGGCGAATCGGTCAATTTAAAACTCTACGATAATGCACAAGAAGCAACTGCGAACAGTTTGCGAGGTATGGTACGGTTGGCAATGTTGTCTCAATCGCAAACGATAAAGTATCTGCGTAAGCAACTCTTAAAAAATCGTGAGCTAGGCTTAAGCCTGGTGGATATGGGTAGCCGTGATCATGTTGTGGACGACATTATCTGTACTGCGATAAGGCAAACCTGTTTTCCTGATATTTTATCTGAGCAAACGTTAATTCGTGAAGAGCGAGATTTTCTTATCGCTATTAAAAAAGGTAGAAGCGAATGGGTAGAGCGGGCAGAGAGTATCGCTGATTATTTAGTAAAAAGTTTGACAACGATTGGTGAAATAAAAAAACAAGCAAAGCAATCCAAGAATCAATTAACTATTGCTTATGCTATGTCAGATATTAAACAGCAATTAGATAATTTATTTTATACTGGCTGCTTATATGAGACACCTTACAACTGGCTGCAACAATATCCACGTTATTTAAAAGCTATCCAGATGAGATTAGAAAAAGTACCGATGCATGTTCAGCAAGATCGTGTACATATTGCCGAGCTGGAACCTCTATGGCTACGCTTTCAAGATGCGCTGAAGACTGATGCGACCATCCATTATACTTTTAAATCTGAATCTCGTAACGAATTGCCCCCTGAGTTACAACACTACCGTTGGATGATGGAAGAGCTAAGAGTCTCACTATTTGCTCAGTCCTTAGGCACTTCTCTTCCAGTGTCTATTAAACGCTTGAATAAACAGTGGGATGTTTATTTGCAAGGATAGCTAAAATACAATATTTCTAATATGAATTATCTTTCCAATTGTTAATTTTTGCATAATAGTTTTTTATTTTTCAGATATTGGCTTAAAACTTACGGTATAGAAAATATTTAATCAGGTTTTCTATGCTGATAAATTCACATTATTCACGTCCTCGCCATAGTTTTTATATTGTAAAAAATTTCACCTTTCAATTAAGCTTATGTTTTTTAATGCTTGTTATTTAGGTTCTGGTATAAAAATATAACGTAAGTTTTTGTTAATGTTATTTCTATTTTTATTTTTTCGCCATAAATTAAAGGCCATAACGTTAGAGATAAGAATGCCATTAGAGTGTAATTGTTGTAATAGGCGACAAGATTGTTAAATAGCAAGAATTGACAATAGTCGAGCAAGATCGAACATGGTGAGGTTGTCATTCCTAATCTACGATTGCGTCCCTTGCTTGGTAGTAGATGAGTTGAGTTGTCCTGTCAGTATCGTGCTAGGTCATATAACAAAAAAATAAATATGAAAGGAATTAGTAATGATTTTTAAGTTCGCAAAAATAGTATTTAGTTTATGTGTGGGAATTGCTCTTACTAGCCAAGTGCTAGCTGCCGATTATCCAAAGATGTCATTGCGTCTCGCACATGCTTTCCCTGCTAATTGGGCTCAGACCAAAGTAGATCAGTGGTGGGCAGATGAGATTGAAAAACGCAGTGGCGGCAAAATCAAAGTTCGTATTTTCTGGGCAGGTTCTGGCGGTAAGCCAACCGAGATTGTTGATCTAGTCAGTAGTGGAGCAGTGGATTTCGGAGCGACCCCTCCGGCTTATACACCAAGTAAACTGCCTTTATTTGGGTCGACCAATTCGTTGCCTCTGGTTTTTACTTCTAATGCCAATGCGGTAGAAGTAACTAAGGGCTTGGTAGAAAATGTTCCCGCAGTACAAGATGAGTTGAAGCGAAATAATGTCTGGCCGCTTATGTACCATACTCTTAATCCTTATCACCCACTTTGCAGTAAGCCTATCGCCAATATTGAGGATTTTAAAAATATGCGTATTCGGGGATTTGGTCCTTTCCAACCGAAACTCTGGGCTTCTCTTGGTGCCGTCGGGGTGACGGTATTGCCAGCGGAAATCTATCAAGCACTGGAAAAGGGGCGTTTGGACTGTGGCTTTTATTCTACCAACCTTTATAGCGCAACAAAACTCTATGAAGCTGCCACGTATCTCTCTATGGCGAGTTTTGGGCCACAGGCTGCTTGGCCAATTTACGTCAACCACAAAAAATGGCATGACGGTGCATATCCTGAAGCGGTTAAAAAGTTGATTATGGATGTTAGCAACGAAGCCACTCAGCGTAGTCTGGATGCTATGGTTGAAGCCAACAAGAATAGCCTTAAAACTATGGTTGAAGGTGGTGTCACGGTAGTTGAGTTTGACGAAATGGACAAACTTAAGGCTATCACACCGGACTTCTTAAAAATGTGGGTTGAACACCAGTCCGGTAAAAATTTGGGCTCAGAAGCTCGCGAGGTCGCGAAGTACTGGCGAGAACACCTAAAGGATTAGTGGGTTACGTATATCTTCTGCGGGCAGTCGTGGTAGGTCTTGCCACGATTGTCCATTTGCATGAATTCTAAGTACTAAAAACCGTGAGTGAAGACAGCTTCATGCCTTCTACAGGACAGAAAACGGACTCAACGATTAATAGCTCTTTATCTTTTTTCCGAAGGATTGATACGGCAATTATTGTGCTTCAGCGTTGGTCGATGGTTGTTTCGGCCAGCCTTCTGGCAATCATGGCCTTTTTAGGGGCTGTTGATGTTCTTTCCTTCAGCCTCTTTGGCTTTCCTATTCCGATCATGACCGATTTGATCTCAGCCTTATTGCCAGGCGTTGTTTTTCTGGCTATGGCTCATGCGCAGTATAAGAAAGAGCATATTCAGGTTGATCTATTAACAAAATTTCTCCCGTCTCGTCTTGTTACCCTGACCATATTGTTGGCATTAGTTTTTTCCTGCTTGCTTTTTGCTGGACTAACATTTGGTGCCTGGCAGCTGGCTATTAAAAGTTACTTAATCGATGAACGTGCAGTGGCCGTGTATGACTTCCAGATATGGCCGTCGAAAATCTGCTTTGCCATCGGTGCAAGTCTGGCTTTACTGGAGTCCTGTCGGCAATTAGTTCATGTTCTGTTTGTTGACTTTCAGGGCTCAAGCAAGGTTTCGATATTGATTTCTCATGATGATAAGAGGCCTTCTTTATGAGCCCTCTGGCACTGGGTCTCTGCGCAATTGTGACCATGTTGGCTCTTATTCTTATCCGTATTCCCGTTGCCTTTGTTATTGCATTGGTAGGTTTGATAGGGCTTTATACGATTGGTGGAGAAGTGTTAGTCGTCTCCACCCTTGAGGGCTTACCTTATACTTTTTCTAGTCAATACAGTTTTGTGGTGATACCCATGTTTATCCTTATGGGTAGTTTTGCCGAAATTTCCGGTATTACGCGAGAGCTCTATACTTTTTTCTACCATTTGCTGGGGCGTGTACGTGGTGGACTATTGATGGTTACTACGCTGTCTTCTGCTGGCTTTGCTGCTATTTCTGGTTCCACTATGGTGAATGCTGTCGTTTTTACTCGGCTGGCATTACCGCAGATGATTCGCTTTGGTTACGACCGTGGTATCTCTGCTGGTTGTATCGCAGCTGCTGGTACCTTTGCTGCTTTGATTCCTCCTTCGATAATGATGGTGATCTATGCACTTATTACAGGGGAATCTATTGGTAAGCTCCTGATCGCAGGAATTATACCGGGGCTTTTTACTGCCGCCGCCTATTTAGTGGCCATTGCAGTTTTTGTGCGCATTAAACCCAATTGGGCACCGATACCTTCGGAGAGCTTCTCGATACGCGAGAAGCTAGAGAGCTTTCGCAAGATTTGGCCATTTGGATTGCTGTCAGCCCTTATTATTGGCGGAATCTATTCAGGTATGATGTTTCCGTCTTCTGCGGGTGCAGTGGGGGCAGCCGGAGCCTTTATTATTTTAGTCATGCGTCGCCGGGCCAAGTGGGGAGAAGTGAGTAACGCCCTGACTTCCGCTGCAACCACCACCGCGGTGCTTTTTCTCATTATCGTTTCTGGCTTAATTTTATCGCGTTTTTTTGTCTACTCTGGTTTTATCGACGAAATTGTTTCAGCCATAGATTCTTTCTCTATCAATCCTTATCTGGTTTTTGCTGCAATCATTGTTATGTATGTAATTTTGGGTTGCTTTATGGACACGCTCTCTATGGTTGTTGTCACCGTTCCTTTTGTTCATCCCATTGTTATGAGCTTGGGCTTCGATCCTATTTGGTTTGGTATTATCATGATCAAAATTATTGAGATCGGTGTACTCACGCCGCCAGTGGGGCTTAACCTCTTTGCAGTTATTGGTTCCGCGAAAGGGGAGATTAATACTTCTCAAATGTTTCGAGGGATCATGCCTTTCTTATTAGTGGAGCTTCTAGTGCTATTGTTGTTGATTATTTTTCCCGGCATTATTACTTGGTTACCCGGGGTCGAATAAATGCTTGATTGTTAAGGTAACATTGTTTCAATCAGTGTTAACAAGCCCTAGTACCTAGACTTATTCTAAGGTTCCCTAGTATTCTATATAGCATTGTTCTTATTGTAAGGATTCCTAATGGATACAAGAGTAAAAAAATGGTTATTAATCGCAGTGTTGCTTCCCGTGTTAGCTGCTTGTGCTTCAACACCGCCTTCAAGTGATACATCTCAGCAGCCTAACGTTGATCCTTATGAAGGTTTTAACCGGGCGATGTATGGTTTTAATAATGGTTTGGATACTTATTTAATAAAGCCTATTGCGCAAGGGTATCGATTTATTACGCCTAATTTTATGGAAACAGGGGTGAGTAACTTTTTTTCCAATTTGTTAGAAATTCGCAACCTGTTTAATTCGGGCCTTCAAGCAAAAGGTAAGAAAACTGCAGTACATACAGGGCGATTCTTGGTCAATAGTACGGTAGGTGTCTTAGGGCTTATTGATGTTGCTCAACATATGGGAATGGATAAGCTTGATGGTGAAGATTTTGGTCAGACCATGGGCGTTTGGGGTATTGGTTCGGGCCCTTATATTGTTTTGCCTTTCTTGGGACCATCGACTGTACGGGATGGTTTGGGTTTACCAGTGGATGCTTATTTAGACCCGGTTACTTATGTCGATAAAGTTCGTGTAAGGAATTCCCTAAATGCTGGGGAGATTATCGATACTAGAGCTCGTTTACTCGATACCGAAAAGCTATTGAGTGGAGATCGTTATATATTTATTCGGGATGCATATTTGCAGCGACGTGAATATCTGATTGAGGATGGCAAGGTGGAAGACGACTTTAGTAATAGCCTTGATGAAAGTGGGGATTTTTAGTTTTCGGAAAGACTTAATGATTATCGCTATAGGGTCATATAACGATAATCTTGTTTTATAAGGTGTATTTTATGGGGCATCCTTATTAGTAAGTTACTAATAAGGAGCACGGTTTACTCAGTTTCAGCTTCTGGTTCTTCTTTTTTATTTTCGATAACTTCTTGAATTTCTAATCCCAGCATATAGGACTGCTTTGGTCCCTGTTCTACGCGAGCTACTGCACAGCGAGCCTGAAGTATTGGGCTATGCCCATGGACTGAAGTAACGGTAACGATTAGCTCTGTATCAAGAGCTAGTTCTTGATCTAACGTTAACAACATACCTCCACCACTGAGGTCATGACATACCGCGTTACGGACGGTATTATCTTCTTCAGTCCTATCCTCTTCGACCATGGTGACTTGTGCAGGAGCGTTAATTTTCATGCGGATAAAGTCCCGCTTTTCACTGTATTCTCTGTTGAGTTGGCTCATAGGGTTTCACCTTTATTCATTATCGGTATCGCTATGTCATAGTTAAGCATAGTCAAAAAAGTGACTATTGGTAGATTTATTAACTAAAATAAACAAGTTTGATGCCAAGCTGACTATTTATCTGTTAAAAAATTACTGCACCTTCAGTAAACTATCCCGAGTGCTTGCCTGAGCCTATAGAAGAGAGTAATGTGGCAACCTATTGATTTGCCTCTTCAATTTCAAAGGACATCCTTTAGATTCAATGCAAAATTCAGATTATAAACTTCTGGTGATTGACGATGATATCGGTGTGCGCCAGAGTTTTGTAGCCTACCTCGAAGACAGTGGTTTTGCTGTATATGATGCTCCTGATGCCAAATCAGGCCTCGCTTTGTTTGAGCAATTTATTCCCGACTTATTAATCACCGACTTAAAGATGCCTGGTATGGGGGGGCTTAGCCTTCTTAAGGTTCTTAATGAGCAATACCCGGATCTACCCGTTATTGTGATATCAGGAGCAGGTATCATGAGTGATGTCGTCGATGCTCTGCGATTGGGTGCTATCGACTACTTTATTAAGCCTGTTGTTGATATGGAATTATTGGTCCATTCCGTACGGCGGAGTCTGGAGCGTCGGCATCTATTACTCGAAAACCAGGCTTATCGTACAGAACTGGAAAAAGTGAATAAACAGCTGGTTAATCATATTGACTCCCTAGAGCAAGACCAGCGTGCCGGGCATTTTGTACAGCAAAGTATGCTGCCAATTACCCCCTTTATTGCGCGTGATTACAGTTGTGCGTATAAATTGATGCCATCACTATTTCTCAGCGGTGATTGTATTGATTATGCACTACTGGAAAAGCGCTATTATGCTTTTTATATTGCTGACGTTTCCGGCCATGGCTCAGCACCAGCATTTGTGACCATATGGTTAAAGAATCTAGTGTCACAGCTTGTGCGTATGAGGAAACTACTATCAGATTTTGATGCCATGAATGAAACTCTGCATGAGCTGGTAACAGTGGTAAATGATGAGTTGATGGATATTCACCTGAATAACCATATGACGATGATTGTCGGCATTATTGATACTGTAACCCATGAGCTGTTTTATATCATTGCAGGCCATTTGCCACTACCAATACTTGTGACACCACAAAAAGCTGTCTATCTTGAAGGGGCAGGTAAGCCGGTTGGCTTGTTTGATGACAATCAATGGCAGGTTTATCATTGTCGCTTACCGGAAATGTTTTCTTTGGTGACCTTTTCTGACGGTATTTTGGAAATTATATCGGGAAAAGATCTACTGGAAAAAGAACAAACCCTGTTACAATTGGTATCTGAGACAGATGGCAGCCTGGAAGCAATTGATGCCCACTTAGGTTTAGGACGAATCAAAGAAGCACCCGACGATATTGCAATACTGTCGATTTCTCGAGGTCTAACTCATGGCTAGATCATAATAGTGAGCTAAAATGAAGTTAGGAACTGAAGTTTAAGTCGCCATAAAATGAGACTTGAATCGGTTTCTAAAGTTGGGTAGTTAACGTTAGCGGTATAGTAGAGGTTGTTTGAATTGAAATCAGATGTATCATCCGGTGAAATTCTAGTCGCCGATCACGATGGAGTGTATGTGATCAAAATGTCAGGAGATGTGCGCCTGACACTGTGTATCCCTTTCGATGAATGTATTGAAGGTCTCATCGCTCGTAAAGACTTCTCCACAGTTTTATTTGACCTCAACGAAGCCTTTGGTTTGGATAGCACCACTCTTGGTCTCATCGCAAAACTCGCCGTTAAAAGCAAATCCCAAAGCCAGAAAAGCCCTATTATTATTTGTAATCAACCTGCGATTATTCGTTTGTTAACAACGATGGGTTTAGATGATGTCTGTGAAGTGATTGATGAGCCCCCACAGAATTATTGTGAACAGACGGACTTTGTCAGTTTAAAGCCTGAGGGCAATGATGAAGACCTTGTGAAAGCAAAAGTACTCGAATCTCATTGTGTATTGATGAGTCTCAATAAAACCAATCAGGAAACCTTTAAAGATCTTGTCCAAATGCTAAAATGTGGCTAGGTTAAAAAGTGTAGCTAGAATATTACTTTTTATTCTCCACTTCATCTCTTACTTGAATTTTTACCTGAATAAAATCTCGATGGCTGACATGAATTAAGTCAGTGATTCGACGAATAATATGCTCTTCATATTTATCCAGTTCCCCATCAGCATAGGCAACTTTCCATAAGCCAGAGACTAATGATATTTTTTGTTGGTAATCGCAATGGCGATTAATTAACTGCGTAAAATCATAGAGCGAGGAAGAATTGGCAGAAGCGTCTTTTGCTTCTTGTATTAAACTTGTAGCTTCAACATCAGTTAGCCCACATTCTGCCATTAATAATTTCTGCAGCTGTTGTTGCTCTCTCTGATCAAAGTCCTGATCGATAACAGCAACTTCAACCAGTAAAGCCGCTGTTGCTAAATTTAACTCTTTATTTGAAAGTTCTACTTGGTTATCTGTATTTGAAACGTTCTCAAATATTTTTTCAAAAAGTTTTATCATAGTGCTATTTTTTCGCGGATAAGAGCTTCAAGTTTTACTTGGTCTTTTACAAAATTGCGAATGCCTTCTGCTAGCTTTTCGGTAGCCATGGCATCATCATTAAGCTGATAACGGAACTGGTTTTCGTCTAATACCATTTTTTCTATGGTGGTGTTAGAATTTTCTGGCGATAGTTTTCGAGTAATCGTCTCGCTACTTTGATTTAAATCAGATAATAAATCTGGACTTATAGTGAGTCGGTCACATCCTGCAAGCTCGATAATTTCACCGCTATTACGAAAACTTGCGCCCATGACGATAGTGTCAATTTGGTGCTGTTTGTAGTATTGATAAATTTCAGTAACTGATAAAACCCCCGGGTCTTCTTGTGGTTCGTAACTGGTTTGTCCGGTATGTTTCTTATACCAATCTAAAATGCGACCTACAAAGGGGGAAATTAAAAATACACCAGCATCTGCACAAGCAGCGGCTTGAGTCAGGCTGAATAGTAAAGTTAAGTTACAATGAATGCCTTCCTTTTCTAATATTTCTGCTGCCTTAATGCCTTCCCAGGTTGAAGCAATCTTAATGAGTATTCGTTCGCGGCCAATTCCCTGTTCTTGATACAGAGAGATTAAATGGCGTGCTTTCTCAACCGTCGCTTCAGTATTAAATGATAAGCGTGCATCCACTTCAGTTGATACTCGGCCAGGAATGATATTCAGGATTTCCGAACCGATCATCACAGCGAATTTATCCATCGCCAAAGAAATTTGTGCATCAGCATCGGCAGATTGCTGTGTTGCCCATATGACTGATTTTTTAAAAATGACGTCATAGAGTGGAAGTTGAGCGGCTTTGTAAAGTAAAGAAGGGTTCGTGGTTGCATCTAATGGGTGATAGAGCTTTATTGCCTCAATATCACCGGTATCGGCAACAATATCGGTCATTCCTTTTAATTGTTCTAATGCTGAAGTCATAAGTGTATAAGCCGTTCTGAATTAAAATATTTGTGATTGTAATATTAATGGATTTTGTCTAATGCCGTATAAAGTATATCGGTATTGGCATTTTCTTTATACGCATTCTCGCTGATATAGCGACGAAAAGCGCGTGCACCTTTCTCACCTTGAAACAGCCCAAGACTATGTTTACTCATATGGTGCAGGCGAGTGGCATTCTTTTTCCCGCTGGATAATACCCTTTCACAATAACTAATGTAAGCAAGCATAATATCCTTACGAGAGAGCGGAGGCTTATCTGCACTAAATATTTGCCGGTCGACATTGGCCAGTAAGTAAGGGTTACTATAAGCTTCTCGGCCAATCATCACACCATCAACGTGTTGCAATTGTGTGTCGCATTCCTCCAATGATTTAATGCCTCCATTAATAACAATGTTCAGGTGAGGCATGACTTGTTTGAGGCGATAAACATTCTCGTATACAAGTGGTGGAATTTCTCTATTCTGCTTTGGACTTAATCCTTGTAACCAAGCCTTGCGTGCGTGGACTATAAACGTTGTACAACCGGTATCAGCGATTTCACCGACAAAATCGACCAAGCCTTGATAATCATCCATATCATCAATACCGATACGATGCTTAATCGTAACAGGGATACTTACAGCATCCTGCATGGCTTTAATACAATCAGCCACAAGGGTAGGGTGAGCCATCAGGCAGGCACCAATCATTCCATTTTGTACTCGGTCACTAGGACAGCCACAATTTAAATTGACCTCATCGTAGCCCCATTGTTCAGCCAGGCGTGCACATTCAGCCAGCTCTTTGGGGTTGCTGCCGCCTAGCTGCAAAGCAACTGGGTGCTCGCTGTCGTTGTAAGCTAGAAAACGGTCTTTATCCCCTTGCAGCAAGGCGCCTGTGGTGACCATTTCAGTGTATAACAGAGAATACTGTGAGATAAGGCGCCATAGGTAACGACAGTGGCGGTCGCTCCAATCCATCATGGGGGCGACGCAAAAACGGTGGGAATTAAACTTCATAAAAAACAATTACTTAAGGCAGTGTGAGGCCTTTAATGGTCACTCCTGTATATTATGGTAGTGACTGATTGTAGCGATAATTAAAACTCTATAGTAAACAAAGGCTTAAGTTTATATTCTACACTAATTAAACATGTTAATGAGACTAATATGGAGAAAGGCTTAGAGAATAATTACTGAGGTAATCTGTTTGATGGCTTGTTAGTTTAGGTCGTGAAGTTAAGCAATTTATCCCCAATGCTTTAAAGAGCTCATATATCTAATCCTAAGTTGATTAAGGCCTTTTTGTTTGGGCAAGAAAGCTATTAATGGCTCTGAGATTCTTTGATCAATTCATCTATCTTTTTATCAAATTCAGCATCGCTAAGTAAATCAACTCTATTGGGATATTGGTTTTCATGAAGCCAGTCAATAACGCCTTGAGGCATAATATCGTACGTGCTCATCAGTAAAGACAAAGTAACATCTTGATTTATTATATAGTTATCATGCTTTGCAATAACTTTCCTTAAGGACTCTGAAGGAGTTGCTCCACTGTCGGATAGCATCTTAAAATCTTTGCATATGCTCTCCCACTCAGAGTCATATGCTAAATGTATGTTGTCATTCATGATGTCACTCTATCGGATTCATTTTTACACCAATGGACTTCGACATCATGCCAAGCTCCTTTAGGAGCGCCGTTATCGAAAGCCTCTACATAATTATAACCCAAGCTTTCCATAAATCCTTGGGACCAAGCTTTTTCAATATCTTCTGGCGACTTCCCGAGCTTAATTCCAGATCTAAATCGTGTAAGGTTATCATTAATGTATTTGTTGGAAATATTACTCGTATTATACTTCCTTTCCATGACTTTTATTAATCGGCTCAGTTCATTCCTTGCTCTGAATCCATGCATATAAACACGAGTGTCTGATTCTTTAGGATGGTTGGTATATGATCTGATATCCCAGGTTATAAAGGGTTTGCCAAATACTCTATGATTTTGTTTATAGAAGCCATATAAATAGGCTGCTCTTGTGTCATTCAAAGCATGCTTGATACATTCCGCTAGGTTGCAGGCCATCACGATTTCTTTCAGCTGATATAACTAACCTATTTTTGGCAACTTCAACAGCATCAAAAGATAAGTTAAACCAATTGCCGTCGCTAGGTATTTTTACAACCTTAGAAACTTCTCCGTTTTCAACCATTTTTGCTAAAGGTTCAGCAAGGCCAGAGAATAAGTTTTGATTATCTTTTTTCAGTAATTTTAGCTTGTTATTAATGAAATTCTTATTCATCGCTATCTTTCCCTATTATTGTTGCTGCGAATCCTATCAGATGCTTATATTTTTATAGAAGATTATGACGACATCAAAATAACTTTATGATCTGTCTCACACTTTTTGTTCTGGTTGCATTACCCCTTATCCGGTTACAGTATGATATCGTTGGTGATAGTGCATACAAAAGGGCTATCACAAAAGGTTTATGTACAACAGGTTAGGCATCAGCTTCACATTCAAGCTGCGTGTCCAAAAAAGCTGTCGGGAATTGAGGGAGCCGCTCGAGGATTGTTGTCATTTGATACTAAATAGGCAAGGCAATATTGATAGTTGTGATACAAAAAAGATACGTTTAAAAATTGCTAGCGATTTTTATTCTCAGATAATATCAACGCTTAACTTCGATGCTTCCATAGCTCGGTTCGTGCTGAGCTACATCTGACTTTTTAGAAGGCATTGATTTTTTAGTTTTGTTCGATATTTTTTTCTTTTTATGGATGTTTTTATTAGCACTTTTATTTGAAGTAATGGCTGATTGCTTGCCACCAAAATTTGTCTGCGAATTGAGGCGTTCTTCTCTGGGTGGCATACCCATATAATCTCGATAGCATTTGCTGAAATGGGGAGTCGATACAAAACCGCAGGCGGTCGCTATTTCGATAATAGAGAGTGAAGTTTGTTTTAATAGTTGTCGTGCTCGAGCTAAGCGCAATTTTAAATAATAACGCGAAGGCGTACAGTGTAAGTATTTTTGAAAAAGCCGTTCAAGTTGCCGGCGAGAGACATTCACATAATTCGCCAACTCATCCAGATGAATCGGTTCCTCTAAATTGTTTTCCATTAACGATACTAGCTCAACTAATTTAGGTTGCATATTGCCAATAGAATGTCGCATTGGCACTCGTTGATAATCAGCTTCTGAGCGTACGCGGTCACAGATAAACATATCAGAAATAGCCGCGACTAGTTCGCTACCATATTGTTGATGAATGAGTGCCAGCATCATGTCCAGAGGCACAATACCGCCAGAGCTAGTGAGCCTGTCTTTGGATAAAGAATATAAATGGTTATTATTGTTAGCCTTAGGGAAGTTTTCGTTAATGGATGGAATGCATTCCCAGTGGGCGCTGAATTCGCGATTATCCAACAAGCCTGCTGCTGCTAAAACATAGGCGCCTGTGCAGACGGCCCCCAACTGAATGCCTTTACGATCCAGTTGTTTTAACCAGGAGAGTTGGCCCTTGGTGTAGCTGTGGGTGATATTCACTCCACCGACAACGATTAATGTATCCAAATGAATCGTTTTATTAGTCCCGTCATTAATTCCATTATCCAAGCTGGCATCCGCTGACACTTTAATGCCATCGCTGGATTTAACCGGTTTGCCATTTTCGCTGAACACAATCCATTGGTAGAGTTCCTGACTCGACAATTGGTTGGCCATTCGTAATGGGTCAATGGCTGATGCAAAGGAGATCATCGTGAAATTATTAATTAATAGAAAACCGATTTTTTGAGGGTTGCTTTTTTTAGGGTCGAAACCGCTCATACTACTTGTCTTCATAAAATACCTTAACGCTCATTTCATTGGCTTCGGTTGTTTTCGAGCCGTTTTGCTATAGACCATTTGATGATGCGTTCGATCAATTGTCAATAAAATAATATTGTGTGCTAAAGGCAGCATAAAGAACTCTATTTTTTATACTGCTGGGTTATTTACTAAGTTGACGATATTTCGATGGCGAGTGTCGTTTATAGTGAGTTTATGTCGTTAAATTCCAATAAACTGATGAGCTGAAGTGCTACTAAGAAAGCAATGTTATGGCCGTTATGGGTTGCTGGTGAGTCAGCCGACAATTTTAACGTTGAGATAAAAATAACAGTATTTGCCATAGCCCTTATCAAGAATCTAATTGTGCAGGAGACCCCAGTCAATGGCTGAACTTCCCAAAAAAGCAAAAGTTGTCATCATCGGTCAGGGTGGCATTGTTGGTGCATCTGTTGTGCATCACCTAATCGAGTTAGGCTGGGACGACATTGTGGGGCTGGACAAGTCTGCAATCCCAACGGATATTGGTTCTACGGCTCATGCATCTGATTTTTGTTATATGACATCCCATGACCATATGAGCTGTTACACCACTATTTATAGTCGACAGTTTTTTGAAAAAATGGGTAACTATACCCGTGTAGGTGGTCTAGAAGTTGCTCGTGTCGGCGACGACGAACGTATGGAAGAGCTAAAACGCAAAGTGGGCTCTGGTAAAGCATTTGGCACTAATGTCAGCTTAATCAGTGCCAGTGAGGCTAAAGAGAAATTCCCACTGCTCGAAGAGGACATGATACAAGGGGCTATGTGGGACCCGGATGCAGGCTTAGTGTCACCGCGTTCACAAACCGTGACGGGTATCCTTATAGAAGATGCTGTTGCCACAGGTAAATTAACCACTTTTGCTAATACGCCAGCCACAGGTATTGATGTCCAAGATGGCCGTATTCGTGGCGTACAAACCGACAAAGGTTATATCGAAGCGGAAAACGTTGTTCTTTGTGCCGGTATCTGGGGACCGCTAGTCGCCGATATGGCAGGCGAAAAACTACCGATGATGCCATTATGTCACCCCTTAACCTTCTTTGGTCCCTACAATGAGTTCGAAGGCACGGGTAAAGATATTGGTTTCCCCTTGCTTCGTGATCAGGGTAATTCTGCTTACATGCGTGATACTGGCGACCCAACAACTGCCGAAGGTGGGCAAATCGAATGGGGTTACTATGAAGAAAACAATCCGCGCTTAGTACGTCCAAGAGATATTTTGGAGCAAGAAGATGCGCGACTATCACCTTCGATGCTCGATCTGGATGTTGAACAAATTATGGCCCCATTGGAGCGTGCCATGGAACTCACTCCTATTTTGGGTGAACTGGGCTTTGATGAAAAACACTCCTTCGATGGCCTCTTATCAGTCACTGCTGATGGTGGCTCATTAGTGGGTGAATCGCCAGATACCCGTGGCCTTTGGATTTGCGAAGCGGTCTGGGTAAAAGACGGCCCCGGCATGGGCAAAATTCTTGCGGAGTTAATGACACACGGTAAAACAGAATTGGATATTTTTGGTATTGATATCGCACGGTTTTATCCCATTCAAAAATCAGAAAACTACACCTATGAGCGCTGCTACGAATCTTCCTTCAAAGTGTATAACCCGCCTATTCATACGCGTGAGCCATACACTCGAGGCCGCAATCTTCGCCGTAGCCCATTCTGGCCGAGGGAAAAAGAACTCGGTGCCCATTTTTTGGAAGCGGCCGGGTGGGAGAGAGCACAAGCCTATGCGTCTAACGAACATCTATTAGAAAAATATGCCGACCAAGTACCTGTGCGCGAGAATGAGTGGGACAACCGCCACTTTTGGCGTGTGGCTAACGCCGAGCAATTAGCGATGAGTGACAGTGTTGGAATGGTTAACGTCTCCCACTTTGCGATCTTTGATGTGTCGGGTAAAGATGCTGAAGCATTAATGGAATATTTAAGTGTCGCTAAGGTCGGTGGCACTACGCCGTTGGGGAAAGGTGTTTATACCCACTTCCTTGATGAATATGGTGGCGTCCGTTCTGACTTAACCATCGTGCGCATGATGGAAGATCGCTTCCGTGTTATGTGTGGGGGTGATACCGGGCATCGCGATTATGTCTGGATGAAGCGCATGGCCGATAGCAAAGATTACTCCGTTTATATTGAAGAGCGCACTGACCAAATTGCAGCCTTAGGTCTTTGGGGCCCCGATGCCAGAAAGACATTGGAATCTATCGTTGATAAACCGGAAGAGCTAAGCCACGAAAATTTCCCTTACGTCACCACCAAAGAAATCAGTGTCAGTGGTATCCCCATTTGGGCTTTCCGAATTTCGTATGTGGGTGAGCAGGGTTGGGAGCTGTATGTGCCCTTTAGTTACGGTATTACCTTGTGGGATATGCTTATCGAAAAAGGCGTTGTGCCCGTAGGGGCTGAAACATACGGCACTAGCCGTCGCTTAGAGAAAAGTTTACGTTTGCAAAACGCGGATCTATTAAGTGAATACAACCTTTACGAAGCAGGGCTCTCTCGCCCTAAAGTAAAAGAGGCCGATTTTAATGGTAAAGCGGCTTATCTGGAACAGCGTGAGCGCGACCATCAGCCCGCTTACTTATGTATCATGACCATGATGGAAAATACCGACGCCAAAGGAGTCGCACGTTACCCTGTTGGTCAGTGGCCCATTGTTAATCCTGATACCGGCGATATTCTTGTCGACTCAGAAGGTCGCCGTTCCTACGCAACGAGCACTTCATACGGCCCATCCCTCGGTAAAAATATTATCCTCGGTTATTTACCCCACGAACACGCAAAAGAAGGTAATGTGCTAGCGATGGAATACTTTAATGAACCTTATAAAATTAAAGTAGAAGCCGTGGGTTGTAAGCCACTATACGACCCCAAAAATGAAAAACCTAAGTCTTAGATTTAATAACAAATAAATGGATAACTAAAAGCCCCACATTGTTGGGGCTTTTTTATTACTACCTGTTGTCATACAGTAAGAGTGGTTAATAGTAATGATTTTAAAAAAGGGGTGAAAAATGACTCAAAATATAGAGGCTAACAAAAAGGCGGCAATAAATTTTTATCAAACGGCATATTTGGGTGAACCCTCAAAAGCAGTTGAGCGATATGTTGGGGAGCAATATATCCAACATAACCCAGCTGTTGCTGACGGCAAGCAGGGTTTTATCGACTACTTTGAAAAAATGCAAAAAGAGTACCCTAAAAAAGAGATCGAATTTTTGCGGATTATTGCAGAAGGTGATTTAGTTGCGCTTCATACCCATCAAACGTGGCCTGGTGATGATCACTATGTGACAATGGATTTTTTTCGCTTCAATGATGCTGGAAAAATCGTAGAGCACTGGGATTCTATTCAAAGTGTTCCGGAAGATTCAAAACATAACAATACAATGTATTAAATAGCCAGTGAATAAACTTGAAATTACTAGAAATTTTTTATATTTCCTCTAATTAATGTGTGCCTAGCTATAAAAGCTAGGTTTAGAGCATGCGTTTTAGAATACGTAGTCCCGATATCTCGTGCTTAATAACCGCGCTAATATGAAGTACGATAAATAATACCAATATCTGACAAGCGTATATATGTAGTTGTTCAAAAAAATGATGTAGCTCTGGTTGAGTAATGACATGAGGAATAGCAAACCAATTAAAAATATTAATAGGGTGTTGCATCATTAATACGCCAGTGATTAAAACAATGGAAATGATTACATACATTAGATGGTGAACAGTGCTGGCGATTTTATTTTCTTTCTGGATAATCTTTGATTGATGAACTTTCCCTCTCCGTAAGCTGCTACCGTATTTATACGATAATCGAAAGATAAATAAGGGTATAAATAATGTTGTTAGAGAAACATTAATAAAAGAAATCATATGTTTTGTATTGTCGCCAATGGGTAATTGTGCAGCATACAATCCAGACAGCGATGCCCATATAATTACTATGGCTGAAATCCAGTGCATGGTCCGGATAACTATATCGTATTTAACTAAAATCATTCGCTATAACCTTGATGTTTTGAAAATAAAGCTCTGTGTGATTATTATGAATTAGCGTATGTGAAAAAAAAGTTAAGCAGTGCTGCCAGCACTCTAGCGGATAAAAATAGAAGTAAGAAATAAGAAAGTAAGAGGCAAGAACTAAGAATTAAGGGTTAAGAACTAAGGAGTAGTTGTGGCATCGCTTTTATTGATAAAGAGGATTACAATAAAGAGTAAGTTGTAAAGTTTTTATATCGTTACTAGATATGGGTGAATATGATGAAAGTAGTCACTCAATATGTCGACTCAGGTGATGCAACCAAAGCAAAAGCCCAATTGCGTGCAGCCGGTATTATGGCGGACATTGCTATTATCGATCCTCACTTTATTCAGCCCTCTAAATCAGGTGCTGTACGCATAGAGCTATGGGTTGAGTTTGATGATCAATTTGAGGATGCGGTTCAACTGCTGCAAAACCCCGACCATATTCCCAAGAGAATTATCACCTTAGAGGAAATGGAAAAAATAGAGTCATCTAAAAGCTATAGAAAACATAAAACCCTTCCTCAACCAAAAAAAACTTCACCGAGTATTGTTATAAAATTAATTGTTGGCGTTTGCCTGCTTGGTTTAATTGCCTTTCTTCTCGATATTTTTTAGGCATTACTGCAATGAACATCGTTTACATTGTTTCAGTTGTCAGTCCTATTACGCTAACTCCTTTCAAATATTTCGCCGCGTTCATATATTAATAAGGCGTGTCGTCTCACTAATAGTTGACTTGATAAGTGCTTTTAATAAATACTATTAAATCAAAGGCTTATGTTGTTGATTTGGGCGACAATAAATATACGGGCCGCCCTATTAATAGACTGTTAGCACTTAATTACAATTACACATAGGATGTTAAGATGCAATTTGAATGGGATGAAGATAAAAGGGAGAAAACTCTAAGGGAAAGAAGTATCGATTTCGTTGATGCTATTAAAATATGGAGAGACCCAAGAAGACAAGAGAGGGTAGATCACCGGAAACAGTACGATGAAATAAGAATGCAAACTATAGGTATGTCAAAGCTTGGGTTGTTGTTTGTTGTTTATACTGAACGAGCATACGAAGGGGATGAAGAGGTTATACGTATAATTTCTGTCAGAAAGGCTAATAAACGAGAAAAAAGGGATTATGAAACTATGACTTTTCATGCGAGGTTAGCGCAATGAGTAAAATTAAAAGGTATACATTGGAAGAGGTTGAGCAAATGGAAAGTCGATCAGATCAAAAAAAATTTGATGAGACGACAGAAAAAGATATTCTTGAGCAAAGTATGTCAGATCCTGACACCCCAATTTTAACTGAAAAAGAGTTAAAGGAAATGAAGCCAGCATCGGAGAGGAAAAGTGGAAAATAAAAAAAAGACAAGAGTGACTATAGAAGAAGCTTCTAAAATGAAAGGGAAAACACAGTGGGCTAAATTAGTTGCTGAAGAGCGAAGTGCTAACAAGAAAGTTCAGTCGACGCAAAAAACACGTGGTTGATTTTGGCGTTATTTGAATAAGGTAGTATAAAACTATGATAACTTTCGATGATTATTCGCTGCGAATTGCTGACTATGAAGCTAAACACGCAAAGTGGACTAATATGTGGCGTTTAGGTGTGGTTTTATTCACAAGGCCCGAAGAAAAGATATGTAAGGAAGTTATTGCCCCTAGTTTAAATTATCTTCATGAGCTTACCGGAGAAAAAGTGCATTTTTACTTTGTAGGTTTTTGTGATCGAGAGCTTGGATCTTATAGCCAAAAATCTGCAGGTAATTTATTCGGAGATGAAAAAGACTGGTATTTTTCTCCTCGACACTTTTCATATGTACAAGAAAAATTTGAACAAATAACTAATGATAACTGGCAATATTCCGGCGGTACCGACATGTTAGTAGTGCCTTACCGTATAAGGAAGGGTAATTTTTATATTGACGCGGAGAAGGCAATAGATATCAAACTGTCAAAATTGGCTCAGCAAAATGAAAATTATACTCCGGAAGAAATAGTTCAAATCATTGTTAGACAACTTAAAAAAGGGAAAGATATTGATGGGGTAAGTAACTCAAGAGTGATGGATGGGATAAAAGAAGGGTTAAAAAAGTCTTTTTTATCTTTATTGCCAGACGGGCTTTCCAATACTTATTCTGTCCTAGAACCATTTGCTGTAAGGGATCTCACATAACAAGTCAATCAACTACGCGCCTCCGGCGCCGGACGTAGCAAAGCTGCGCCATTTATGTGGGCGTTAACCATCAAGGAAATATATGAGCAATAAATCGACTTCCTTTGAGTTGTTTAGATATCAGCTTTTACCTATTGATAGATATCTTCAGGGTAATTTATTGACTGGGGTGGGATCAGTTGATGAACTTGTGTCTAGAAAAAATGAGTTTTTCTCAGAGGCTATAGGAGATACAAAGAGCTTTTCTGACAGGCGCCATGACACTATAACTAAAAAACTATATCAAGAAGATGATTTCTTTCTATTTCGTATTGCACATAATAGGTCAATTCATAGAGAGACTAAAGATTTTCGTGATGAGGTAATTGATAATTGGCCCTCAATACTGGTCGCATTGTGGAACTTACCTGATAAACAATATATTGCGGTGCAAAGAAGATCTACTGCTTTCTCATCCTGTGACGTCGTCGTTAAAATGATATTAAGTGCTCTATCAGCTCAGTTAATTCAGCATCACTTAAGAGCAATACATGAACCTCTGTTTGAGAAAAAATATTTTTGGTCGTTATTGCATGAATATGAAGGGAAGGTTAAATCTGTAGAATTTGAAATTATTACGCCAAATATGGCGAATATTTCTGGCTCTTTATCTGATGACTTAAAAGATTTTGCAAAAGCTACAAATTCAACAAGGAATAAATTAAAAATTGAGTCAGATCCTGAGGCTCCGTTGCATCTAGAAGAAAGTAATAGGACTCTTCAAGGTTTAGTTGACTATAGTAGTGAAGGTGGTGGAAATATATCTTTGAAGATTGATGGTGTCAAAAAGACATACCACACTTCCAAAACAGTTAAAGAAATACAGCTAGGTGATATGGAAATACAAGGTAATGCTGAAGAAGTAGCGGCCGTAATTAAAGATTTATTAAAATGATTAAACAGGTTCTTACTACTTCTTTTATATCCCTTGGCGTTGGGTTTGTCGCTGAGCTATCAAACGGCTGGCTTCAATCAAAGTTTCTTCATGTGTTTTTTGAGTCAAATTTAATAACAATATTGGTAGCGCTTCTAGCTGTTAATGCTGCCACAATGGGTATTGTACTAACGAAGATGCGAGACCTCATAGATAAAAATGGAAACGCTGATGCGTTTAAGAAAACAAGAGTTAATATGCTACTTTCTATAAAAGAGCAAATAGGTCTAATTATATTGGCTACTGTGATATTGTCTGTGAAAGCATCACCAGCGTTGCAGTCAATACAGAATATACCATTACTTCTAAATTCAATTGTAACGGGAATATTCGTTTATGCTTTGCTTGTTCTTTATGATACGGCAAAGGGTGTGTTAATTATTGTGGACTTTGATGGTTAACAAAGCAACGGGGCAAATTCACTATACTATACGCCCCATGTATGACATGCCATTGGAGGTTTTTATTAATAATTTAGAAATTTTTTCAAAATTGGCAGTGCCTGATTTTGAAGTTATGCAAAAGGTGGTAAATTAACATGAATTTAGGCCAAAAAGAGAAGGCGATTATTCTAGCTGCTTTACGGCAGTATATGACGTCAATTGAAACTGCTCTGAATAATAGTGAATTGAGTGAAGACGAAAGTTAAGAATTAGTTAATGATGCAACTTTATTAGAAATTGTGATTTCAAAATTTGAAGAAGACAATCAATAGTGGACAGACTCCATTGAAAAAATAAAGGGATGCAGTATTTAAGACCAAAATAAAAATACAGTACTTAATGTGTAAAAGGGGAAGCGACTATTTTTAGTTTAAGGCTTAATAGAAGAAAAAATAAATCACTCCGCCACCTTTATTAGCTGCCCATATTAAAATATATCAAGGAGCATACTAATGGATTTGTTAGCCCAAGAATACTTTAAGATCATAGATATAATAAATTCCTACGATGGGTACCTTATGAGTATTAAAGGCTGGTCCATCACAGTAGGATTGGCTTTGATTGGCTATGCATTTCAGCAAAAAAACAAATCAATACTTCTTCTGTGTTGTGTTAGTTCAATTTGTTTTGTTTTAGTGGATGCAAAATTTAAACAATACCAAACTAGCTACTATCCTAGGATGAAGGCCATAGAAGCATGCAAAAGAGGAGAAAGTAATTCATGCACAGCCCTTCAGGTAGATAGTTCATGGACTAAAAGTAAGGCCGAGAATAGATATCTCCAACAACTAGGAAAATCTGGTGTGACAATGCCGCATTTTATATTGTTTATTCTTGCCAGCCTCCTGTTCTTAGCCCCAAAAATCGTTGAGAGAGAATGAGAAAAGGTGATGGAGGGATTCAAATTTAATCTATTGTATTTGGTTGAAATTAAACCCCTCCATCACCTTTAATTCCTATAGCTGCATAATATTTAGGGCCAGAGTAAAAATACAGTACTGAATATTTAGTTCGGTAGCATGCGAGAAATAAAAAATACTGTCCAAATCAATTACTAAAATATTTGGTGGTATTTATCGAATGCGCCAGGATGTAACTGATCTCCATGGAAACAAGCTTCGGTCTCTAGTTAGAATTGTCATTATCGAACCCCCAAGGCTTAAAAATACACAGGCCTTCCTCAATTCAGAAAAATATCCGCCAGTTCAACCTATACGGTTAAATACTGTAAACTGCACTAGGTTTACTGCACTAGATTTATAGTAGAAGGCGATAAACACACTCGGTTTTAGCTTATGAGCCTCTTATCAAGTCTGAGGCTTCTTATAAATATAAAAATATTCAGGAGCTATAGAGGTAATGACAACAGAGCAAGGATTCCTTTTCGCTTTATTTGGCGTTGTTTTTATTTTATTAATCTGGGGGCGGATTCGCTACGATCTGGTCGCTTTTGGCGCACTTGTGGTTGCTGTTATCGCGGGCTTTGTTACGCCTGATGAAGCATTTTCGGGGTTTGGTCATCCGGCTGTAGTGATTATTGCTCTAGTGCTCATTGTCTCTCGGGGATTATTGAATTCAGGTGCGGTGGAAATGATATCCGGTGTTGTGCTGTCTTCAGATCGCTCGTTACCGGTGCATATTGGCGTTATGTCCGTGGTGGGTGCTGGGCTCTCGGCCATTATTAATAATGTTGCTGCGTTGGCCTTATTAATGTCACTCGATATTGAGGCTTCAGAGAAAGCAAAGCGCGCAGCGGCACTCAGTTTAATGCCGTTATCCTTTGCCACTATTTTAGGCGGTATGATCACGCTCATTGGTACGCCGCCCAATATCGTTATCGCACAATATCGAGAGCGTGCGTTGGGTGAAAGCTTCGGCATGTTCGACTTTGCCCCCGTTGGCCTGACCGTAGCCATTGTCGGTATTTTATTTGTGGCCTTGGTAGGTTGGCGGTTGATTCCCAAGCGCGAACGCGCAGGTAATATTCATAACGAAGGCGATATAGGGTTGTTTGTTGCCGAAGCGCAAGTGCCAGAACAATCGAAAACGATTGGTTTGCGCGTAAAAGAGCTTTACCCACTGGCAGGTGAACATGATATTACTGTTTTGGGTTTGATTCGAAATGGCAAGCGCTTAGCCGGTTTCGCAGCTTATGAAGAAATACGCAAGGGTGATCACTTAGCATTGGAAGGTAATCCAAAATCAATCGAAGCTTTTCTCGGCGGAGCTCAACTTGATTTCGCGGGTAAAGAAAAACATAAAATAGGGTTAACCAGTACCTCACTCAATTTGATCGAAGTAATAGTGCCCGAAGGCAGTCGCATTAATGGCCGATGTAGCCACGATTTAAAATTGTTAACACGCCATGGCATTACGTTATTGGGTGTATCGCGTCAGGGTAAGCGTTTTCGCGATCGAGTCCGAAAGTTAATTATAGAATCGGGTGACGTTCTATTACTATTAGGGCCAGAAGACCGCTTGGCAGAAATCACCGATTGGTTGGGTGTAATGCCGTTAGCTGATAAAAAGCATCTCGTCATCCAGCGTAAAAAAGCCATGTTGACCATTGGTTTATTTTTGGGGGCCATTGCTTTGTCGGTAGCGGGTTTGGTGTATCTGCCCATTGCTCTGGCAGCCTGTGTCATCGCATTTGCCGCCTTTAATATTGTTTCGGGACGCGAAGTTTACGAGAGTGTCGAGTGGAAAGTGATTGTGTTACTGGCGTCACTTATTCCGCTAGGTGTTGCATTAGAAAATTCAGGTGGAACTCAATTAATAGCCGAGTTTATTGTGGCACAAACCGAAGGTTGGCCACATTGGGCGATACTCACGGTATTGATTATGGTCACCATGACGCTATCAGATTTTTTAAATAATGTGGCAACCGCGTTAATCGCTGCACCTATTGGCCTGAATGTAGCCAATGCGATTGGTGCCAACCCAGATCCATTTTTAATGGGCGTTGCCGTAGCGGCTTCTTGTGCTTTTTTGACGCCCATTGGTCATAAAAATAATACCATTATCATGGGGCCAGGTGGCTATCGTTTTGGTGATTACTGGCGAATGGGATTGCCACTGGAAATACTGGTTGTGGTTGTCTCTGTACCTTCTCTATTGTATTTTTGGCCGTTGTAGAAAACAAAGGGGCAAGTTAGAAATAAAATAAACATTTCTCGCCAGTGATGAGCAATTAATAGAATCAGATTTGATTGAAAAATAAAGAGGGCGTATTTATTTTCAGATAATGATTTATGCCTTTTATCAATTAGATCACTGCGTCTTTTTTATTGCCATTCGTACCCCAATTGACCATTCACTGCTATCTAAATTAGCTGTTTATATAGAATAAGAAAAATAAACGGAATTAGTGCTATTATCGATATTGCCTAGTCAGTAACTAGAGCAATTTCCCCAAAATTTTGGGCATTTTAAATATGCAGGTGTATGAAATATGAAAAACTACCCTACGTTAACTGAAATGGGTGTTAATAACCCAGAACAAATCGAAAGATTCTCTTTATCTACCTCGAAAAAAGTAGACAATTTACGAATTATTTATCGCCGAAAGAAAGGGTCATTGTTACCGACGAGTAAACGATTTGAATTTGGACGGTCGAGCAAAACGGTGATGACCGATAGTGGTACACAAAAAGCAGATGTTATTTATGAAATTTCGCCTTTCTTACAGCGAGCTGTCGTTGAACTGGAGGATATCATAGGCAACAAGAAAACAAATTTAAAACAGGCAGCCGTTGTAAAAGATGAGCTGCAACGACTACATCAAGAAATGACCAGTCGATTAGCCTATATTGAGTCGCTCATTGATGACATGTAGTGTCTAAGAGTTAACATTAAAAAGACAAAGCTAAAAGACACTAAATTAAGCTTGTAGGCCATAACCCCAACTCCATCAATCAATGTCTCAGACTCGATTGATTAGTGCTTCTTACGCATTTTATAAGGCAAATATTTGTGCTTGAAATTAGTCAGAATGTTTCTATTCCTGATGATCAAATTGAGCTTTCCGCTATCCGTGCTCAAGGCAGCGGTGGCCAGAATGTTAATAAGGTTTCATCAGCGATTCACTTGCGTTTTGATATAAAGGCTTCTTCATTACCTGCTTTTTATAAGATGCAATTATTGAATATTAAGGATCGACGAATCAGTAAAGAGGGCGTTATTATTATCAAAGCCCAAAAATTTCGTACCCAAGAAAAAAACCGATTAGATGCACTTGCCCGCTTACAAGAAATTATTAAGAGTGCTGCCGTTATACAAAAACCTAGGCGCCCAACTAAGCCAAGTAAAGGTGCCAAAAAAAGACGTATGGATAGTAAAACGCTCCGAGGGAAGACGAAGTCACTACGTGGTAAGGTGATTGAATAAACTATAGAGCCATACCCTGCGGGTATCTGCCTAATAAACCATATTTTAGTATGATGTTTGAATAGCCTTTATATTAGACTCAAGTGGTTGTTATATTTTTATTGTCGTATTGAAAGTTCAGGGCTAAAATGCTTGATCGCTGACAAAATAAGACTAAAAAGCATGACTATTGCCACAGCACCTGAAATTTTTGATCCTCTAGACGATATTATCGAGCCTAAGTGGTGGACGGGCACACCTGCCATTTCTCCCGAATTATTCACTATTGATGGCAATGAATTCCGCATTTCTGACGAGCCATTAAGGCCCAGCCAAGAGCTTGCCGAACGCATGCAAAAGACTTTTGATGATATTGGCCTGGTGCATGTCATCAATACAGGTTTAACCGATATGCAGGCCATGCGTCTTATTGCGACTCAAGTACTGAAAAATGAACGCAAATATGAAGGTGGCGCCAATCCACGTAAAGCACTGCAACCCAATGTGTATGAAGTCGGTGCACCGTTGGAAGCCTGGCTGCACTACCATCATGAGATGGCCTATATCGGCTCAAGTACCAAAATGCTCAGCTTTATGTGTAATAAAATCCCTGCGGAAGGTGGGTATACTTTTGTCTCTGACAATGTGGCTGCCACTGAATCTATTTTAGCGACGCCTTTTGGTCAAAAGCTGAAAAAGCTAGGTATTTGCTATCACCGTGATCTTACTGATCGTGATGCATTTGAAGATCGTATTGAGTATGGTGTTTACAATCACTGGCAGCTTTCGATGCTGACAGAGGATCCAGACAAGGCTATTGCAGAGGCACGTGCTCGCGGTTTGGCCGCAGAATGGGGCGAAAACCGTAAGTTAAAAACTCGCTATATCACCTCTGCCTTCGAGTATTTCCCACATATTGATCGCAATTTACTTTATAGCAGTATTGCCGACGATGGCGCATGGTTTGATACCTGGCCTTTAGTTCAGCATCTGCCAGCAGAAGAGCGACCACTAAAGTTGACCTTTGGTGATCTGACTGAAATGACTCGTGAAGAGAAGCAATTGTTTATTGATATCTATGATCGCCATGGCATTCCAATTCCTTGGAAGGTCGGCGATGTTGCATTGATCTGCAACTACCGCTTTGCCCATGGTCGCCCTGGTGTCCATCTTAAAGAAGGTGAAGAGCGAGAACTCGGTGTGTTGATTGGTGAATCTTTCGATCGATTGCAAACACGTGAAGACAAATGGTAAAGGTTGTTTTTTGCCAGCTAACATTGATAGCAAAACACCGACTAAATGAAAACCTTACTCGATCAACTTAAAACGTCTCTGAATGCCTCTAGTCTTATTATTGGTGATGCCATTAGCGATAAGTACTTTGCTGATTGGAGTGGTGCCACATCTTGCCCGCCCGTGGCATTGCTAAAACCCAAAACAACTGAAGAGCTTTCTACAATAATGTCCCTTTGCCATCAGTACGATCAGCCGGTGGTTGTTCAGGGTGGATTGACGGGGTTGGCGGGTGGTGCAACTCCTCAACAGGGTGAGTTTGCGATTTCTCTCGAACGTATGAATACGATCGAAGAAATAGATACCACCGCCATGACTCTGACTGCCTGTGCGGGTACACCACTTCAGTTGTTGCAAGAAGCTGCGGCCGAGCATGATTTATTTGTACCTCTAGATTTAGGTGCTCGTGGTAGCTGTATGATTGGTGGCAATGTAGCCACTAATGCCGGTGGCACTGAAGTACTTCGTTATGGCATGACTCGATCAATGGTGTTGGGTCTTGAGGCTGTTTTGGCAGATGGCACGGTGATTAATGCCATGAATAAAATGGTAAAAAATAATTCAGGCTACGACCTCAAACATCTGTTTATTGGCTCCGAAGGCACTTTAGGTATTGTTACCCGTGTTGTGTTGCAGTTGCAGCCAAAATCTCGCAGCACACACACTGCATTATGCGCACTGAATAGTTACTCAGCAGTTACTCAACTGTTAATTGAATTCAAGCGTAGCTTAGGGTCTGGTTTGACGGGTTTTGAACTAATGTGGGATAGCTACTACGATAAAGTGATAGAGGTAGTACCTGATCTAGTCAGCCCCTTCGATAAGTCGCATCCATTTTATTTATTAATTGAGTATCAAGACAACGATAAAGTCTCAGGCAAGCAGCGTTTTGAATCGGCGTTATTTGCCCAATTTGAGGCGGGTTTATTAATGGATGTGTTAATCGCTCAGTCGCTTCAGAATGCAGCAGTATTTTGGCAGATACGCGACGGTATCGGTGAGTTGCTTCAGGTCTTGGGTCCAGTGTCGAATCAAGATGTAAGCCTGCCTGTCACCGATATTAATGTGTTTGCTATGGATCTCGATAAGCGCCTTAAGGATAAATACGACAATATTGGTGTGTTGTTATTTGGCCATATTGGCGACAATAATTTGCATGTTTGTGCTTATACTGGCCGTGAAGATGATAAGGCTAAAATCAATGAAGATATTATGTTGATGATCGGTGAGTATTCAGGTGCTATTACCGCAGAGCATGGTATTGGTGTGCTTAAGCGGGAATTCTTGCCGCTGTCGAGAACAGATAGCGAAATTGCTTTGATGAAAACGATTAAGTCAGCTATGGATCCAAAAAATATACTCAATCCAGGGCGAGTACTTTAATATTCAGCATAACTCCCTCTATTAATGCATGAAGCAAGACCTTGATGATCCTTTTTGTCGATTGAAATCTATTGCCACTTGGTCCAAGGGTCATCGTTATCCTCGTCACTTGACGATGGTTGTTGTGTTGAATAACTTTTGTTTCGTTGTGGGCGACCCGATGAATGGTTATTTGAGCCTTTATTGTACTCAGCCGCTTTTTTGGTGCGTTTGTCGTTGAGTTGTTTTGCGTCCTCTAGGCTTAATTCTTTGGGTTCGCCAGGCATTTGGCCTTCGGGAATAACGCGATCTCTTGGAGAGAGTTCAAACTGCTCATTAGAGGCTCTGGGTAAATTTTTGTATTGATAGAGATAAAAGGACTCAACCTTTTCACAGGCCCACGGTGTTTTTTTTAAAAACTTTATGCTGGAATCAATGCTTGGGTTGGTTTTAAAACAGTTGAGTTTCAAGTACGCAAAAAGAATCTCAAAACCATAGTGATCGACTATTTCAGTTAACAGTTTTTTTAGGCTCGTCCCGTGTAGGGGGTTACTCTTGTAGTTGATCTCATCACTCATAATTGTTGTTTGCTGCCGCTTATTAAATAGAGGGTATTTAACCGTACTCGGATTATAGCGGTGCTGAACCCGATAAGGTAGGGGTTAATCTAAAGGCATTTATGGCAGCGGCTTGGGTCACGACAGTGGGTGTACTGCTTTTGAGGTAAGAAATTATAGTATTTGTTCAATTAAACAGTTGCGTCCCTCTTATTGTTTCGTCACTATTCCAAGGTATAAGTAGAGTTTACCAAGATATTAATGATAATTTGATATTTGAGTTATAGCGTTAAACACCACTCTAATCACAGCTATCTGAGTAGCTTTGTAGGTCCATTTGCCGATGGCTGAATGGACGGGCAGAGTGTTACAAACTACGCAAATATAAATTGTCATCAAAGAGAGAGAATAAACATGCATGAAATTATTTGTCCGCATTGCGATAAAGCATTTAAAATCGACGAAGCTGGATATGCAGATATTCTAAAGCAGGTTCACGACAGTGAATTTGAAGAGCAGTTGCACGAGCGGCTTGAGCTAGCAGAAAAGGAGAAATTAAATGCAGTAGAGCTCGCCAAGAGCGAAATTGGTAGCGAAATGCAAAAGGCCGCTGCAGCCAAGGATGCCGAGATACAATCGTTAAAAGCCAAATTAGATGCTGGCGAAGTTACGAAAAAGCTAGCGGTAACCGAAGCGTTAAATGAAGTTAAACAAAAGAGAGATGCTCTTGCTAGCGAGCTTGAGCAGATGAAGCGCGATAAACAAGCAGCGTCCGAACTTGCCGATGCACGATTTGCCAAGGAGTTACAAGAATCTGCAGCCATAAAAGATAAAGAAATTCAGAACCTAAAAGCCAAGCTTGATACGACTTTGATTGAGCAGAAGGTCGCGATCACTGGAGCAGTAAATGCGGTCGAAAAAGAGCGCGACGAATTAAAGAATGGCCTTAAGCAAGTAGAGCTTGAAAAACAACTTGCTGAAAAATCACTTAGAGATAAGTACGAGACGCAGATTAAGGATCGCGATGATGCGATTGAGCGCCTCCGTGATATGAAAGCCCGCTTGTCGACCAAAATGGTTGGTGAAACCCTCGAGCAGCATTGTGATACAGAGTTTAACCGTATTCGAGCAACCGCATTTCCAAGGGCCTATTTCGAAAAAGATAATGATACGCGTACAGGCAGTAAAGGCGACTATATTTTCCGCGACTCAGATGAAGCTGATACTGAAATTGTTTCAATCATGTTTGAAATGAAAAACGAAAGCGATACCACTGCCACGAAGAAAAAAAATGAAGACTTTCTAAAAGAGCTCGACAAGGATCGTATAGAAAAGGGTTGCGAATACGCAGTGTTAGTATCTTTACTTGAACCCGACAGTGATCTCTACAACTCCGGGATTGTTGATGTGTTCCATCGTTACCCCAAAATGTATGTTATTAGACCGCAGTTCTTTATTCCAATCATTACACTACTACGTAATGCGGCGATGAAGTCGCTTGAATATAAAACGGAACTTGCACGTGTCAAAGCGCAAAGCGTTGATATAACTAACTTTGAAAATGATCTCGATATCTTCAAGACAGCATTTGCAAAGAACTATGATCTTGCTTCTAGGAAATTTCAAACAGCAATTGATGAAATTGATAAGTCAATCGATCATCTTCAGAAAACGAAGGATGCTTTGCTCGGTACAGACCGTAACCTACGCCTTGCAAATGACAAGGCGCAAGATGTAACGATAAAGAAGTTAACTCGGCGTAACCCAACGATGGCAGCAAAGTTCGATGAGATAAATAATCAAAACCCCTCGGATGCTGAGTAATACCAGTAGTTTATACCTTGAATACATTTTTTATAAGAAAGTAAGCTCTTTAGTATGTGCTATTGTGTTGATATTATTTTTCTATAGAATATATAGTCATTGAACAAGAATTAAATAAGGATTTACCCATTAAAATAATAAAATCAAGGGTTCTTATTGTTATGGCAGTGTTGTTTTTAGTTGCTATTATTTACCCCTTTATACTGGATTCTATTCCTTCCAAGGAAAACCCGAATTCGTTGCCCGATTTTTCTGCATTTTCTGATAGCAAACAGAAAAAGCAAGCATTTTTTGAATTCCTTGCCCCTGTTGTTGGCAGTGTAAATACTGATATTCGAGAGCTAAGGGAAAAAGTTATCGCTATTCAGAAAAAATCTAAAAAAACAACTGAATATACGGTAAAAGATAAGGATAAAAAGCTTTTACTGAAACTTGCTGAAGATTACAAACTTAAAGAAGGTAATGTCATTGACGATGCTTTTTTTAAAGCATTATTGTTACGCATCGATCAAGTTCCTCCATCTTTAGCGATGGCTCAGGCTGCTAATGAGTCAGCTTGGGGGACATCTCGTTTTGCCCGTGAGGCTAATAATTTATTCGGGCAGTGGTGTTTTTCTCCTGGTTGTGGTCTTGTGCCCAAAGCGCGGGCTCAGGGAAAAACCCACGAAGTCGCAAGCTTTTCATCGGTAAGAGATTCTGTCAAAGCGTATATTCATAATATTAACTCAGGCCGTGCTTATCAAAAATTGAGAAATATACGGGCTAAATCGACCGATATAAAGTTTAAGGGCGTGATATTGGCAACGGGTTTGCTGCGTTATTCATCCCGTGGGGCAGAGTATGTGCAAGAGATACAGCAGATGATTAAAAATAATCAATTGGCTTCTTATGATGCACCGAAATTAAATCAAAAAATCAATTAGAAAAATAATATTTGATAATTTATCTAGGGAGAAGAGTAGAGCTGATTGTTTCGGGGTTCTCCGTTTTCTATAAGGCTGGCTTTATAACAGTGTCAAAAAATATGATTGTTTGACTTGGTTAGATCAAGTCATAAAATTAATATAAACCTGTTAATTCCTGCGAGTAATAAGGAAAATACATAGATCAATGTATTTCCCAATTGATGCAAGACAATATGAAGCTAGACACCTATCGTATGCTGAATTGATTCGCAGAGAATAAACATCCTTTTATTTTTAATTGGCGAGCCGTTCAAATAAGCGGGCTACTGCTTCTGCTCCTGGGTCTATGTGTCCTTTTAATTTTTCTTCGTTGACGTAAGATGAGCGTCCAGCTTTTGCTTTTACTATTGTTGATGTATGTACGGCGCCTTCGCGAGCAGCGAGTGCCGCAGTTGTCATTCCATTTTCTAACTGATCCAGCGCGGGTTTAAGCGCATCAATCATTGTGCGGTCTCCTAGTGTTGCTCCTCCGACTGCCTGCATTTTCTCTAACCCCGCTTTTAATGAATCAATTATTGAACCTCCATTTTTAACAGTATCTCCTGCCGCGATAAAGAATATAGCGAGCAGCACACCAGAAGAGCCTCCCATCACTTGGCTAAGTTCCTGGCCAATAGCTTTGCAAAGTTTCGAGTTGTCAGCTAGAGGTAGTTGATCGATAACTTGTAATAAAGACCGTCCAGCTCCTGCTAGAGTTGAGCCCGTATCACCATCCCCAGATTTGGCATCAAGTGCATTTAAATCAGCTTCAGATTCAATCAATACTTCACAACATTTCATAATAAGAGCTGCAGTTTCTTTGTTCTTTGAAGGGGATTCTTTGGCAGTGGTTATTCCACTGGGTAAGTCCATAACGGTTAATGGTTTAATTTCTCTACAACCTGGCCAGGCGGCAGGCTCGCAATAAGCATTGAGCAAATTCTCATCTGCTGCACTTAAAGGGCATATAGAAATAGAAAATCCTTTCATGTCAATTGCTGTCATTAATGAAGCTGGCCCAATAATAAGCTTGAGTTCATTCGCAATTGAAGATGTTAATAGTTCATTGGCAAGAAGTGACATTTCCAATACAGATACGCCGCCGAGGTTATTCAGTAAAACAACATGTGGCTCGTCTATAATGGGGCCTAATTTTTCCAGCATGGCGGACATGGCCTGTTTGGCATCAATATATTGTAATGCCTCAAAACCGGGTTCTCCATGAATACCTAAACCAAGTTCAGCTTCGTTTTCTTTGATACGCTTTTCTTTAGGCGAACCTGGGACAGTACATGTATCAAGTGACATCCCAATACTTTTTGTTTTTTCTATTACTGTTTTTGCTGCTTTTGTTACATCATCAAGAGAAGCTCCTGTCTCAGCTAATGCTCCAGTAATTTTATGCACAAAGAGAGTGCCAGCAAGCCCTCGTGGTTGAGGTAGGTCTGGTAGGGCAATATCATCGCCGACAATGACCATATTTACCTTGTACCCCATGGCTATCGCACGTTCTGCAGCAAGTCCGAAATTTAATCGATCGCCTGTATAATTCTTTATAATTAATAGGCAACCAGCAGGGCCAGTGACGGCAATAATGGCAGATAGCACAGCATCAACAGAAGGTGACCCAAATATATCACCACATACTGCTGCAGTGAGCATTCCTCGGCCAATAAAGCCTGCGTGTGCGGGTTCGTGTCCAGAACCTCCCCCGGAAATTAACGCTACTGTAGACTTATCCCAGTCGTTTCGTATAACTACACGAATGTGAGGGTAACCATCTAATCTTGCCAGCTTGTCACCAGATGTTAATAGCAGTCCGTCTATCGATTCGGTAACAATATTTTCTTTTTTATTAATAAATTGTGTCATCTTTTTAATTTCTTAAAGCGTGAGTTATTTTGGTAAGAGGTTAGGCTAGTTAGAAAAGCTAAAAAATTCTTATTTATTTGCATGAATCTACTAGCAGATTTATGGATTTAGGTAAGCTCTCTACTTATTCACTAGAGAGCTAATTAAAACTGAAGTCTATTTAATATAAGAAAGGTCTACGTAGGGGGAGTAGTCATCTTTTGCAGGTGCGGAGGATGTAGCAAACATTTTTCCCATAAACGGCATTAGTGTTGTTACTAATCCTTCTTTGCTAAAATATTTATCTAATTGTTCTTCGACTGTAGGGAATTCAAGTCCAGCAATTTGTTTCTCTGCTGCACTTATATCCATGCCAGCTTCTTTGGCGATAATATTAAGTTTTGATTGATCTTTGGAAAAATTAGCATTTGCCTGTGCTGTAACCTCAAGAAAACGCCTTAATAATTCTGGATTTTCTTGAGAAAATTTTTCAGTAGACGAAATAATGTCAAAGCTTGTGATTCCCGCTGCAACCTTCTCTTCAGCCGTTAATAACGGCTTGCCGTATTCTTTCATTTTCAAAACAGCACCACCGAAACCACATGTCATGGCGACAAGACCGTCAGCGAGTGATACAACACCGTCGGCGGGCTCTTGATCGACTAATTTAATCTTGTTTACATCGACACCTAAAGATTGCATAGACATTCTAAAGCCAAAATCGGCCATGGTATTGAATGGTACAGCAACTAACTTTCCTTCTAACTCAAAAGCATTTTCTTTGGTGATCCCTGTGTTTTCTCCGACAATACAGTCATCTGATGGACCGTAAGCAACGGCTATACCTATCATTTTCAACGGTGTATTGGAATTGATGGCAGATATAAATGGTGTCATACCCTGACTGTAAGCAATATCAATATCGCCCGACAGCATTGCTTCTGTCATTGCTGTCCCTGTGGCGAAATTTACCCAATTAACTTTTTCTCCTAATGCTTGATCATAGGTTTTTTCGGCTTTAGCAATCATGTTAGGGGTGGCCCATTCGAGGAAATAAGCTACATTAATATCTGCGCTGGCAGAAGATGCTATAGCCATAAAAGTTGCTGCTAGGTATGTTTTTTTAAAAAATCTTTTTATTGGTTTCATATTTTTCCTCTGCTTATATTAAGTCATGAAAATGAAATGCTATTCTATATGTTCTCTATCTTTTAGATCGAAGTGTAAATACAAATAAATTTCATGTCGGTAGGTTAACAATAAAAAGCTATGTAAACATTTGTTCTAATGAAGCTAGTAGGTGCTTAATAGCTTCACATGTGGCGCTATTAACATGCATCACATGTGATCTTCTGGGCAGGAAAGGCTTTTTCAAAGTGGTGTAATGCTATCTCATCGAGCAATACTTATTAAAAGTATGTTTCTGGGTGAAACGTGAACTGCTCTTTTTTAATCTCATTTTTTATCAAGTTTTTAATATTTTTTGGGATGTTATTATCAGTGTGATGAAATAAATCACATTGCTTCATAGCCTCTCTAATATTTATGTTTTTACCGAGATGTTCAAAAACAGTTCTACCAGCGCTGGGTTGATGAGAGCTGCCGGATGATGCACATATCACTAAGCCAGAAAGGTAAGGGCTGTTAGGGCGATAGTTAGGCATTAAAATAGCCTCAGAAATGGTCGAATTTAACGCAGGTTCTGATTCTAAAATAAATAATCTGTCTGCTACAAGAAATGCGATGCCATGATATTTTGTGACAAGCCTAGGGATTGATAGGGCATCGTTTTTGCGGGATAGTTCAATGTGTTTAATGTAGTAATAATCACCATGTTGATAAAGCTTTACAAAGGAGCGGAAAATATAACCAGGGAAGCTAAACGAATAAAAATATCGATAGTAGTAACCTTCATACCGTTTTAATTGTTGCTTTGAATCCTTCATTAAAGGCGTGATCATATTTGCCAATTGTTTAGGTATATTCCCTTCATTTTCGTTAGTGTTGGGTAATCCAGCAATTTTTTGAAATTCAATCGGTGCCATGGTGATTTCTTCACTTTCAACACCAAAGAAATCGCAAATTTTTTTTAAATTTTTATAGGAAGGAAAAGATTTTCCACTTAAGTACCGATTAAATTGCTGTCTATTAATTTCCAATTTTCTACAAACTTCAGATATAGAGCTATAGAAGCCACATAGAAATTTTAAGTTGACTGAAAAATTAATAGAATCTGTTTTATTGCTCATATTTTGCATAGGACATAGTTGTTCACTAACCGAATTGAAAGCCTAGCATAAGTGATAGATATAAAAATAACTACAATAAATTTCAATCTTATTTTCATGACTCTACTTAAGCTTTTCTGTATAGGTTTTAGGCATATTTAATGCTTCTTGGTAGCTTCATATTTTATGCTAAGTAGCGCCAAGTAGGCTGTATTTACGAAGTCCTTAGTTCATAGTTTGACTGTAAACTCGGTTTCATGAATACCACAAGAGATGTAGAAATAATGCGTAATTCCAATGGGGCTCAAAATAGCCTTTGGCAACACACAGCTATTAAGTTGCCTACACCTGATACATTAAATGGTTCACTAAACGTTGATGTAACTGTTGTTGGAGCCGGTTTTACCGGGCTGCGTACAGCACTAGAATTGGCTCGCAAGGGGGTTGATGTTGCTGTTGTCGATAAATATGAGCCAGGTTGGGGGGCATCAGGGCGGTCAGGGGGGCAAGTGAATCCACTGGCTCACGCACAACCTAATGAAATAATAAAGCAACTAGGCCCTGTTTTTGGTCCTAGAATGTTAGATAACTACATCCATTCTGCTGATGAAGTATTTAATCTTATCGAAAAGTATGACCTTAAGTGTGACTCTGTACGGAGTGGCTGGCTTCGTGGTGCTCATAGCCGCTCAGCTATCCCTGAACTGGAACAAATGGCTGAAAATTGGTCTGCTTTAGGTTTGGATATTGACAGTGTAGAAGGGAATGAATTGCATCGCTTAGTAGGTTCTGAGGCATACTCTGTAGCCACTCGCGTCAAATCGGGAGGTTCTCTTCATCCATTGTCCTATACACGCGAATTAGCCCGTGTCGCTATAGAGAAAGGGGCAAAAATATTTGGCAATAGCGAAGTCTCTTCTGTCATGAAAAAAGGAGATAGATGGCAGCTGACAACAGGCTCAGCAACGATAGATAGTGAGTGGGTCGTCTTTTGTACAAATGGTTACACCGATGACACTTTAAAAGGGTTAAAACAAACCATCATTCCTTTAATCAGTGTGCAAGCAGCAACTCGTCCATTAAGTGATGAAGAATATGCCCAAGTATTGCCCGAAGGTCATACGATCGCCGATACACGGAGAGTTATTTATTATGGCCGGAAAGATAATCGCAACCGTATTCTATTGGGCAGTTTAGGAGCGTCAGAGTATTGTATAGGTCCAGATAAAGAACGTATTCATAAAGCTTTTGCAACAGTATTTCCTCAGTTTAAGCCTGAAGATATTGAATTTTATTGGGGGGGGAAAATAGCTCACACTAAAGATGTTTTACCTCACCTACATGAGCCTGCGAAAGGTATTTTAGCTGGGCTCGGTTGCAATGGGAGAGGAGTTGCTATGGGGACAGTGATGGGCCGGATTCTCTCTGAACGCATCTTAGGTAAAAAACAGAAAGACATGTCAATACCAACAACGCCTTATGACCCCTTTTTTTGTCATCGCTATCACGAGGTGGGAGTAAGCATAACTACAAAGTACTTTGAGGCTCGTGACGCCTTAGACGTAAAATTTTCGTAGTCGTAAATCGTTTAGACATACAGTAAGCATAAAAACTACATTTTCATTCACATAAGAGTATAAACATGATAACAATAGAAAAACCAGATTCAGCTAAGTTACAAGATGTAACCCAATGGCCTATTTGGGATAAAGAACCTTGTTCTTTTGACTATGATCAGGAAAAGACAGAATCATTTTATGTGGTGTCAGGAAACGCTACTTTATCAACTAATGCTGATGGTGATGTTCATATTTCTTCTGGAGACTTAGTCACGGTTCAGAGAGGACAACTTGTATCATGGGAAATTCATGAATCTATTAAAAAGCACTATAAATTTTTTGAATAAGCTTGAATCATTTAAATAAAAATAAATACATTATTGTCAAGCTTGCTTGATAATGTTCTTAATGTCAAAAAGCTTAGTAAATAAGTTTATACCGCAGAGGTAATTCATGACTATAAACGTAGCCATTAACGGTTTTGGCCGAATTGGTCGTAATATTCTTCGTGCTCTATACGAATCAGATTATAGAAAGTTTATTAAGGTTGTAGCTATTAACGATTTGGGTAGTGCTGAGATTAATGCTCATCTTTTAAAGTATGATACGGTGCATGGTATAATTAAATCATCAATAAGTTATACAGAAAGCCATCTTCAATTTAATGACGATTCAATTGCTATTTTTTCTGAGAGAAATCCTGAAAATTTGCCGTGGGGAGACTTAAATGTTGATGTCGTATATGAATGTACAGGTATTTTTAATAATAATAAAAAAGCGTCACTACATATCAATGCAGGGGCAAAAAAAGTAATTATTTCTGCACCGTCCCCTGATGCTGATGCGACGATAGTATTCGGTATCAACGACAATATTTTGAAAAAAAATCATACTATTATTTCAAATGCATCTTGTACAACTAACTGTTTGGCTCCAGTTGCTAAGCCATTAAATGATCATTTTATTATTGAAAGTGGGTTAATGACTACGATTCATTCATACACTAATGATCAAAAATTAAGTGATGTCTATCATTCCGATTTATACAGAGCTCGGTCTGCGACACAGTCAATGATTCCTACAAAGACAGGGGCCGCTGGAGCTGTTGGATTAGTGTTGCCAGAATTAAATGGTAAGCTGGATGGTATGTCCGTTAGAGTTCCTACTATTAATGTTTCTCTTGTAGATTTTAGCTTTTATACCAAAAAGAAAACCACAGTTCATGAAGTTAACGAGATTATAGTTAATGCATCCAAGGGTCCCCTAAAAGAAATCTTAGAGTGCAATTCGTTACCTCTGGTTTCAACTGATTTCAATCACAACTCTGCATCATCGATATTCGATTTAAACCAAACAAAAGTAAATGGTAACTTAGTCAAAGTCATGTCGTGGTACGATAATGAATGGGGCTTCTCAAATCGTATGTTAGATAACACAATTGCTTTATTGAATGCACAATAACGATGTATCAATAATATCAGTAGAGAATGCTAACCTATTCCTACAGCATAAGTAGGAAAGAAAGTAATGAGGGACATCTATCATGAATAAATGTCCCTGCGTTTGATCTATTATTAGTTATTGCTAGCTTTAAACCGCGACACTAATTCAGAAAGGTCTAATGCCAGTTTATCCAAATTATCCGACGCTTTATCCACTTGTTCAGATAATTCTTTTGTCTCTGCTGAATTATCGTGAATATGTGTTACGTTTTGATTAATTTGCTCGCTCACCATATGTTGCTCTTCAGCGGATGCTGAAATCTGTGACATCATATCTCTGATGACAACAGATGACTGCATAATAGACTCGAATATTGCACTGGTTTTTTGAGTAGAGTCTACGGTTTCTTCTACTTGTGTCATGCTACATGTTAGCTTTTCTGCGACATTTTCCGTCTGATCTCTAAGTCGACTTAACAGGCGATCAATTTCTTCGGTAGATTCAGATGTACGTCCTGCTAAAGTACGTACTTCATCTGCAACAACGGCAAAGCCTCTGCCTTGTTCACCCGCTCTGGCGGCTTCGATAGCGGCGTTTAGGGCCAACAAATTAGTCTGTTCTGCAATGCCTTTAATCGTATCTAAAATAACGGTAATGTTGTTAGATTCATCCGAGAGCACGCTCATCGCTTTATTGGATTCACCCAGTTCAACTTCAAGCTGGCTGACAGATTTAACCGTTTTTTGGATCAGCTGATGGCCTTCTTCTACTTGCCCCTGACTATCACCTGATGCGGAGGCAGCTTCAGCACAATTTGAAGCAACCTCAGTAGACTTGTCGAGCATTTGCTGAAACGAACTTTTTACCGACTCAACTGAATCGAGTTGTTCATTTGCCACACTATGCATTTTTTTCGATAGCTGACTTGAATGGTGGGAGATATCTTTAATATCTCCACTGGAATTTTTAATGCGATCAACCAAAGTGTTAATGGACTTAACAAAGCTATTAAAGGCGCTTGCCATCTGCCCGGATTCATCATTACCTTGGATGTCCAAGCGACGTGTCAGATCACCTTCGCCTTGAGCAATATCTTCTAAGCCTTCAGCGATAACACTCATGGGTTTGGTGACAACATTCGCCACAAAAAAACCAACTGCATTAAATATAGCCACCATAGCAACGGCTACTAAAAAAATATATTCTGTCAAACTATCTGCCTGAGCATAAACTTCTGATGCAGGAATAAGCCCGATAAAATCCCAATCTAATGCTGGGGATTTATATTTATTGGCAAACCAAGTTTCACCATTCATCTCTAGCTTAATCATGCCACTGAAGTCATCGGCTAGTTTTGTATGAGCATCACTAATTGAGACTAAACTCGTAAAATTATTCTTAGGGTTGCTGGGATCAGCAAGGACAGTACCCGTGTCCTCAATCAGCATAATGTAGCCTTGAGTACCAAATTTAACCTTTTGCACCATCTCGGTTAGCTTGCTCAAGGTCACATCGACACCTATTGATCCAAATGCTCCATCTTTCCCCTCAAAGCGTACGAGGTAATCAACAATAGGTACACCCGATGTTAAATCTGCATAAGCGGGTACGCGTTTTGGTGTCTTTGCATCTATGGTCATTTTGTACCAGGCTCTACCACGCGGGTCGAAGTCGGCACTGCGTTTTCCTATTGGCCATTGCAGATAACCCCCGTGATTCATGCCTAAATAGATATAGGCTAAATCGGGGTGAGACTTAGCGAAGCGATCCATTAATTGATAAGCGGCTTGTTCTGCCGGCGAGTTTTGATCGGGCGTCATCATCATTTCAGGCTTACCCATATAGGTCATCACACTGCTATCTAGCGCCTGAATTTCGGGGCTTTTGGCCAAATACGCTGCTGCTTCTGATAGGCCATTTAAATACAAGCTAAAAGCTGTATCGATATGCGAAATCTCTGCTCGGCTATTTTGTTCAAAAGACTCTAAAGCATTATCTCTTACGCTCATAATGACTAAGGAGGAAATGATAATGACAGGTAATAGGACACTGGCTACCAGTGATAAAAGGAAGCGGGTTTTGATCTTCATGGAGTCTCTCGAGCATTCAATTAATATATAAAGTATGGCCTAATATTTAGGATGTTCCATTGAAATTGACGTTTTTTATGATAAAAATTTTGAAAAATGAGACTGTGAAGAAGTGGTGATTGATCGTGAAATCCAAATTAATAGACTAACTTGGGTAATAATGATTATCATTAGCTACAAAGTTAATGGCACTGCGTATATATGCTAGCTAAGTCAGATATATCGCGGAGATAGCCTAAGAAAGGCCAGAGTAATAGATTGTGACTCATACAGTTGATATCGTTAAAAAATATATAAATATTAGTGTAAAACTCAGCGATGAACTGTCCCAACTACAATTATCACTAAATTTGGAAAGTATATTTTTTGCTGAATCCTTAGCGTCTGATAGTGTAAGGAGAGAATCGTTAGAAAAAGTAAAAAAAATGAGAGACTTATCGGAACTACACAAAGATACGTATAGCCGGCTATTAGTTCAGTTTGAAGAAGAAGTATTGTCTTCATTAGATTCTTTATCAGAAAGTGAGAGTGTTGAATTAATCAAAAATCACAAGATTAAACTGCAGAAAAAAATTGACGAACAGTATGAGTTTTATAAATGTAGAGATGGTTGGATCAAAAGTACTGAAGAATTATTACTTTTTCTCGAGGATAATAAAGGAGAGTATGAACTTGTAGGAGATACACTTCTTCTGTCTGACAAAATATTTGATAGTTATATTTACATTGATAGTCGCATTAAAGAATATGCAAATAAAGAACGAAAAATTGGTGAAGCTAGAAAACGTAGGATGTTTATGAATTCCCAGAATTTAGGTTTTGAATTTAAAATTTCCTAAGAGACATACCCCTTTTTTCCTATTAATGGCGGTGAGACTGCAAGATCTTAAAAGAGGACGCATGTATTAATTAAATATATCTTGGAAATATTACTACACTTTACTCCTTCATATTTTTTAACATCGTTTCACTATACCAATTCACAAAATTAATCACGGCAAATTCGTAGTCCGGTGCATAGGGGCCTGGCTGATAGCCTATAGAGTTAATGCCTCGCTGATTTTCTTCGGTAAAACGTTTATCTTCGGCGTTAGTTGAGTTCCACACTCTACATAATTTTTCGATATTGTAGTCTTTGCCTTCGACGGCATCTTTATGAACGATCCATTTGCTAGTGACTAAGGTTTCCTGTGCGGAAATAGGCAGCACACGAAAGACAACGCAATGGTCGCTTTGCATATGGTTCCATGAATTAGGTAGATGCAATATGCGAAGTGAGCCCATTTCTGGGTTGGTAATGCGCCCCATTAATAAGTCGCAGGCACTAGTGCCATCTTCGGTCATACCTACGGTGCCTTTTTTCAGCGGCATCCGTACAAGGCGATTGCGCAGGCCATGGTCACGCCGAGCATGGGGTATGTTTTCGGCGTCCCATTTGGCTGCTTGTTCTGCGTAGTAATCTAAAAACTCTTGTGGTGCACGAGGGTCATTTATGTCGTCGTACTCCAGTAGAGAATTATTTAAATCCGGATGGCCATTAGCGCAGTGGTAACACTCGCGGTTATTTTCTATCACTAATTTCCAGTTCGCTTTTTCAATGGTACTGGATTCTGCAGCGATCTTGGTATTTTCGATATCGTAAGGTTCCATGTATTCATTCATGGATTCTACAAAGGCTTGTATATCGTCGGGCTCTTGCTGATTAAGACTGACAAAAATAAAACCACCGCCTACCGCACAATGGGCTTTGTTTAATCCATGTTTTGATTTGTCAAAATCTTCTATTAAATCTGTACCTGCAAATAATAAATTGCCTTTTAAGTCATAGGTCCATTGGTGATAAGGACAGACTAAATTAGCCACTTTGCCTTTGTCTGCAGAACACAAACGTGAGCCACGGTGGCGGCAGGTATTATGAAATGCATTGATTGAGCCATCAGCATCACGAACAATGAGTACAGGGTTTTGGCCAATATCGACAGTAATGTAATCGCCACGATTGGGTACTTCGCAGCTCATGCCAACAAAAATCCATTCTTTTTGAAAGACTTCCTCTATGTCCATTTGAAAAATGTGCGGATCGTTATATAAGGGCTGCTCAAGTGTATAACTGGGGTTGCGCTCCGATAGCATTTGCTGAACATGTTCTCTAGTGATTTCAGTATTGGATGACTTAATTTTCAGCAGTTGGTAATCGCTCATAAGTTTTCTCTGTCAATGAGGGGATAGAAAATTTTTATTTTTAGATTATTACAGTCTAACGATAATTTTTGATGGCGCTTACCTAAAACCGACGTCGATTCGAATCAATTTCGACCTTCTCAATTTTATTCAGGAGAGTGTATTTTTAGGTTTGAAACAGAATAAACTTATAGTGTAATGTCTGTTTATAGGTGAAAAATTCTGTAGAAACTGAATAAGCAAGTTATAAAAAGTACGAGGAAATGACTGATGCCCCCATCGGACAATAATAAAAATTCCGTAGACGCATTTGCGCCTATTAACACTCAAACATGGGCCAACGGCCGTCACAAGGTTCGTTGTGTCAAAGTTATTAAAGAAACATGGGATGTTCGTACATTTTGCTTTATGGCAGAACAACCGGTGATTTTTTTCTTTAAACCCGGTCAGTTTGTTACTTTGGAATTAGATATCGATAATGAACAGATTATGCGTTCGTATACTATTTCCAGTTCGCCTTCTGTACCTTACAGCTTTTCTATCACTATTAAGCGGATTCCGGACGGTAAAGTCTCAAATTGGCTGCATGACAATATAGAGGTCGGTTCAACTTTAGCGGTTCATGGTCCTGTCGGGGCTTTCAACTGCATTGATTACCCAGCCGATAAAGTGCTGTTTCTCTCTGGTGGTGTTGGTATTACACCGGTGATGTCAATGGCTCGTTGGTTTTTTGATACCAATGTCGATATCGATATGATTTTTTCTCATAGTGCAAGAACACCAAGAGATATTATTTATCAACGTGAGTTGGAGCATATGTGTGCGCGTATCGACAACTTTTCGCTGCATTTAATTTGTGAGACATGCGAAAACGGCCAGGCATGGCATGGTTATCGAGGGTTTCTTGATCAGGCTAAATTAGAAATGATTGCACCGGACTTTATGGACCGTGAAATATTTTGTTGTGGTCCAACGCCTTATATGGATGCGGTTAAAAAAATCCTCAATGCTAATAATTTCGATATGGCGCATTACCACGAGGAATTGTTTGGTGCCACACCAGAAGGCATTGCTGCCAGTGCAGAGGAGAGTGCTGCCCAAGTTTCCGAAGAGCTGAAACAACAAACCACAGACGATATGGTTGAGGTGTCCTTTTCTAAGTCTGGAAAAAGTATTCTTGCCTTACCAGATGAGACCATTCATGCCGCAGCAGCGAGGCTAGATCTGACAATTCCCCGGGCCTGTGGGATGGGCGTTTGCGGCACTTGCAAAGTACGTAAATTGGAAGGCGAGGTCGATATGGATGATAACGGCGGCATTACCGATGAAGATATTGATAGTGGCTATATTCTCAGTTGTTGCAGTGTTGCTAAAGGCCCTGTGACGATCGAGTTTTAGCGGTTTTATCTAAATAACTACATTCGCTTTATTAACGAACATTGCCTGCTTTGCTTATGGGTGCTTGTGTGTAACAAATTGTGTCGCAAATTAGTATTTAGTCGACGTTTGTAGGCAATAGTCATAGGGTATTGCTCTTTAGTATGCCGCGAATGTCGTGTTGATTATTATGCTTTCGACAACGTTTTTTTAGGGTTATTTTAAAAAGGTTAATTTTTTAGAAGCCATTTTTAGGAGTAAGCGGTAGATGCAAAAGTATTCAGGATTTGGCTTGCTTAAACATGCCCTTAGCCATCATGAAAACTGGCAGCGAGTGTGGCGTAATCCTGTTCCCAAGAAAAAGTATGATGTCATTATCGTCGGCGGTGGCGGCCATGGCTTAGCTAGTGCGTATTATCTAGCTAAACGCTATGGTGTCACCAATGTAGCTGTGCTTGAAAAAGGCTATTTAGGCGGGGGTAATACTGCACGTAATACAACGATTGTTCGCTCTAATTATTTATGGGACGAAGCAGCGCATTTATATGAACATGCCATGAAGTTGTGGGAAGGCTTATCTCAAGATTTAAACTACAACGTGATGTTTTCGCAACGTGGGGTACTCAATCTTGGCCATACCTTACAGGATATGCGTGATATTCAACGCCGAGTCAGTGCCAATCGTTTAAATGGTATTGATGGTGAAGTCCTCGATACTCAGCAAGTGCAAGAGCTTGTACCTATTATGGATTGTTCGGCTAATACACGTTATCCAATTCTTGGTGCCTCCTGGCAGCCTCGTGCGGGTGTTGCACGTCATGATGCTGTTGCCTGGGGTTATGCCCGCGCCGCTGATGCATTGGGTGTGGATCTAATTCAGCAGTGCGAAGTGGACGATATTATTATCGAAGATGGCACTGCCATCGGTGTTTCCACTAAGCAATATGGTGCTATTTATGGTAATCGTGTTGCCTGTGTTGTTGCCGGTCACTCTGGTGTCTTAGCTAAAATGGCTGGCTTTGAGTTACCTCTGGAGTCTCATCCACTACAAGCTTTAGTGTCTGAACCTATCAAACCCATTTTGGATACCGTAGTGATGTCTAACCATGTACATGGCTATATTTCTCAATCCGATAAAGGCGATTTGGTTATTGGTGCTGGTATTGATGGCTATAACGGTTATGGGCAACGAGGCTCCTATATGACTACGGAGCATACTATCCAAGCGATAGTCGAATTATTTCCTATCTTCAGCCGTGTACGTATGAATCGACAATGGGGCGGCATTGTTGATACCTGCCCGGATGCCTGTCCTATTATTTCTAAAACACCTGTCGATAATTTATTTTTTAATTGTGGCTGGGGAACAGGTGGCTTTAAAGCGATTCCAGGTTCTGGTGATGTATTTGCGGCTTCATTGGCCAAAGGCGAAATGCATCCGTTAGCCGAGCCATTTTCTATGTTCCGATTTAATGACGGTGCTTTAATCGATGAGCATGGTGCCGCTGGCGTTGCCCATTAAAGGAGCCGGCGTTGTTCATTAACGAAGCTAGCATTACTCATTAATAGCTAAATTATTAAGAGAATAAAAATAATGTTTTACATCTACTGTCCTTACTGTGAAGAGCACCGAGAAGAAGAAGAGTTTCATGTGGTAGGGCAGGCTCATATTGATCGCCCTCTCGACCCAGATTCGTTAAGTGATGCTGAGTGGGCGAAATATTTATATATGCGGAAAAATACGCGGGGCCTTTATCAAGAACAATGGCTTCATGCGATTGGCTGTCGTAAATTCTTTAACATGACGCGTGATACGGTCACCTACGAAATTAAAGAAACGTATAAAGTGGGTGAGCAGCCTACGGTTGTATAACGCTAAAAACTGAATGAAATAACGATGCACTTCCCGCAAAAGCGATGACACACACTATGACACAAAAAAACCGCCTTGATGTAAATAAAAGCGCCAATAAAAGTAGCGGACGGATTAATGTAAATAAGCCCATTTCATTTCGTTATGGCGGTAAACCTTATGCGGGTTATGAAGGTGACACCGTTGCCTCTGCCTTGCTCGCCAATGGTGTCGATATTATTGGACGCAGTTTTAAGTACAGTCGCCCTCGCGGCATTGTTGCTGCTGGTGCAGAAGAGCCTAATGCGATTTTACAAATGGGCGCAACCGAAGCAACACAAGTACCTAATGTACGTGCTACTCAGCAAGAATTGTTTGAGGGGCTGGAATGTAAAGCGACGAATGGCTGGCCTAACGAAGATTTCGATTTAATGAGTTATGTCGGCAAAGTGGGTGGCAATGTGATGTCACCAGGTTTTTATTACAAAACCTTTATGTATCCGCAGTCTATGTGGAAAACATATGAGAAGGTCATTCGCAAAGCCGCAGGTTTTGGTCGTTCCCCTCAGGAAAATGATCCTGATATATATGATCACATCCATCGACATTGTGATGTGTTAATCGTTGGTGCTGGGCCTGCAGGCCTTGCTGCGGCAGCGGCTGCAGCACAAACTGGTGCCCGTGTGATTATTGCTGATGAGCAAGCAGAGTTTGGTGGCTCTTTACTGCACAGTACCGAATTGATCGATGCTGAAAAAGTACAAGTATGGGTAGACAAAATTGTAGCGCAATTAAATAATGCGCCGAATGTTGTTTGTCTAAGTCGTTCTACAGTGAATGGCTATCACGACCATAATTTTTTAACGATTCATGAACGTCGTACAGATCACATCGCTGACTTTATTGCAGAAGCGCCAAAGAAAACCATTCGCCAGCGTATGCATCGTGTCCGTGCTAAAACGGTGCTTCTGGCAACTGGTGCTCACGAGCGGCCGTTAGTATTTGGCAATAATGACGTGCCGGGTTCTATGCTTGCCTCGGCAGTATCAACTTATATTCATCGATACGCTGTTGTTCCCGGTAAAAGCTTAGTGCTGATGACTACCAATGATTACGCTTATCAAACGGCGATTGATTGGTTTTACACTGGTCGTAAAGTTGTTGCTGTTGTGGATGCCCGTGCAAATCCTCAGGGGCAGCGAGTACACCAAGCACGTGAATTAGGTATTACAGTTATTGCCGGTTCTGCGGTGATCGATGTGTCGGGTAATCATCGAGTCAGTGGTGTGAAAGTTGCGTCCATTGATAAGAGCGGCGAAAAAATTACGGGTGAAATTAAGCCTCTTGTCTGCGATACCATTGCGAGTTCCGGTGGATGGAGCCCCGCAGTGCATTTGTCTTGTCATACGGGGAGTAAACCTGTCTGGGATGAAAAAATATTAGGGTTTGTGCCCGGTAAAACGATACAGAAACAGCTCACCGCTGGCGGCATCAATGGTTGTTATCGTTTAAAAGCCTGTTTGCAGGAAGGTTATCAGCGTGGTTGCAAAGCGGCGACAGATGCAGGTTTTCAGCAAATGCCTCAACCTAGTTTCAATGACGTTATCGACGTTGATGAAGAGCCAGCGATGGCCTTATTTCATATTCCACATACTGAACCTACCAGCCGTGCACCAAAACAGTTTGTTGATTTACAAAACGATGTGACAGCCGCCGGAATTGAAATGGCAACTCGTGAAGGTTTTGAATCGATTGAGCATGTGAAGCGTTATACCGCACTGGGGTTTGGTACCGATCAAGGCAAGCTTGGCAATATTAATGGTATGGCAATTACAGCAAAATCGCTGAATAAGTCGATACCAGAAACCGGTACTACTATTTTTCGCCCGAACTATACGCCCATCACTTTCGGTGCCATTGCCGGACGTCATTGTGGCGAACTGTTTGACCCAAAACGTTACACCGCAATGCATCAATGGCATGAAAAAAATGGTGCTCTATTTGAGGATGTAGGTCAATGGAAACGGCCATGGTATTTCCCTAAAACGGGTGAAACCATGCAACAGGCTCTTGATAGAGAGTGTTTAGCAACTCGTAAAAGTGTCGGGATTTTAGATGCATCGACATTAGGTAAAATTGATATTCAAGGTAAGGATGCCCGAGAATTTTTGGGGCGTGTTTATACTAATGCCTGGGCAAAGTTGGCGGTAGGGAAATGTCGTTATGGTTTAATGTGTGGCGAAGATGGCATGGTGTTCGACGATGGTGTGACTTCATGCTTAGGTGAGAATCATTTCTTAATGACCACAACAACTGGCGGTGCTGCACGAGTATTAGAATGGTTAGAGCTATATCATCAAACAGAATGGTCTGATATGGAAGTCTATTTTAATTCTGTTACTGACCATTGGGCGACAGCAACTATTTCTGGCCCAAACAGTCGGCAACTATTAGCGGAGCTGACTAACGATATTGATCTGGATAAAGATAATTTTAAATTTATGGACTGGTGCGAAGGAACCGTGGCTGGTGTGCCTGCACGTGTTTACCGGATTTCTTTTACCGGTGAGTTGTCATTCGAAATTAATGTACAGGCAAACTACGGTATGTTTGTTTGGGAAAAATTAATAGAACATGGTGAAAAATTTAACATCACACCTTATGGTACAGAAACAATGCATATTCTCCGTGCTGAAAAAGGCTTTATCATCGCGGGGCAGGATACAGACGGCTCCGTACACCCCTACGATTTGAATATGGGTTGGGCGGTCAGTGCGAATAAAACCTTTAGCTTTATTGGTAAGCGAGGCATGGCGCGTGAAGATTGTGTACGGCCTAACCGTAAACAGTTAGTCGGTTTAAAAACAAATGATCCTAAACAGGTCATTCCAGAAGGTTCGCAAGCAGTGAATGACCCTAATCAACCTTTACCCATGGATATGCAGGGGCATATTACATCGAGTTACTGGAGTGCTAATTTAGGTCATAGTATCGCGATGGGGTATATCAAAGGCGGGATTAATCGTATGGGAGAAAAAGTTTACTATCCGCAGGCAGATGGCTCTGTTATTGAAGCAGAAATTTGCAGCACTATTTTCTTAGACCCTAAAGGAGAGCGTCAAAATGTCTGATATTGCTGTTATGGATCAAGTGCCTGATTCTCAAGAAGTGAATGCTAAGGCAGAGAGCCCTTTGTTTCATATAGGAGCTGGTATCAATACTCATAAAGACGCAAATAGCGCGGGTGTGTTATTACAGGAAGATAAATTAGCAGGACATTTATTGATTCGTGGTAATCGTGATGATGAAGCCTTTAATATTGCTATTAACAATGTGTTAGGTACTGGCTTACCTAAAACGTTACAGTGTATTTATGTTGATGAACTATCTATCCGTTGGGTATCTCCTGATGAGTGGTTGGTGATTTGTGCTGGCGATAAAGTTTATGAGCTAGAAAAGCGATTGCGTGCTGCAGTACAAGGGCACTATGCTATCGTCAATGTATCCGGGGGCCAAACATTATTGGTGCTCAGTGGCGACAATGTACGTGATGTACTAATGAAATCTACAGCCTATGATGTAGATGATAGTAATTTCCCAGTAGGGAAAGTAGTGACATCGACCCTTGCAAAATCACAAGCGATTATTTGTCGAAGAAATGAAGACGTATGGGAGCTAGTAATCCGTCGTAGCTTTGCAGATTATATCTGGCTCTGGTTAGAAGACGCATCGCGTGAATTCGGTTTGGTTGTGAATTCAAAATAGATGCAGATGTGCAGCGATTATTTAAATAAGTTATAGATTTAAATTTATTGAAAAATCCTCATCATACAGCGGAATGATACCCTGTTCTTCTGGATACCCAAATTGATTACTGATTAATGTCGTATTGCCCATCTTTATACAATCATTCCAATGATTGTGTCCATACAGCCAATATTTAGGTTGGTGTTTCGTAATTAATGTGTCGCAGTGTGCGCTGAAGTAAGCATTCTGTTCTGTTATTGCAAAATGAGGATGACGGGCTTTTAGCGATGGGGGAAAATGTGTGATTACAATGGTTTTATCGGGATCGTTTTCAGATAGCATACTATCAAGCCATGCATAACTTTCTCTGTGTAATGTCAGGGCCATATTCGGCGAAAATAATTGCTGGTCATCTCCCCATCGAATTAAATTAAAATCCGGTATCTCTCTGGATATTAGCTCCATAACATGATTTTGTTGTTCGACTCCAAGACCATCAAACCCACTCCACAATGTGCAACCAAGAAATGTCCAACCATTGATCGTAATACTGTTGTTATCTAAAAAATGGATACGTGGGTTGGAGGCAAATGCTTGAGCATATGCTTGTCTGGTTTGAAGAATATTTTGGCGGTAGAATTCATGATTACCTGCTACCCATAATATTGTTGTAGCAGGTAAAGTCTCAGCAATTTTGTTTACAGTGTTAACGGCTTCTATGCCGACATCGATATCACCTGCCAGTACCAAAATATCTGGCTCCTCTGTGAAAGAGGGTAGCCAATGAGTATCTCGATAAAATTCAGAATGCAGGTCTGATGCTAAAGCAAGTTTCATAACCTTAATCAATAAAGTTTAGTGTGAACAGGCCCTATGAAAATAGCAACCAATTGGTTGAGCAGGTTACACCAGAATGGTCGCATTGGTAACCCGGTAACTGGTTCACTTTGGATTGAAATTCAGGATTAGAAAGGGTTGCGATAAAAGCTTGAATGTCATCATCCTTTTCAGCTTCTAAAGGATAGGCCCATAAATAATATTCTTCGATAATCGGCGCAAAGCCTAAGCCAAAGCGACGAGCTGCGGCTTCAACTCCAAACCCTAAATCTGCCATATCAGAGGCAATATGAGCCGCAATAGCAGAATGGGTGTATTCCTGATTTTGGTAGCCAGAAATAGTACTGGTGTCTATTTCTTTATCACTCAGCAATTGCTCTAACAGTTCTCGCGTACCTGAATTGCTTTGTCGGTTAATAAAGCGGAAATCACCGTTACTTAAATCCTCAATCCTATGGATGTTATGCGGGTTGTCTGCTGGAAACATTAAGCCTTGTTGGCGTCGCACGAATCGGATGATACCGAAGCGCTGGGGGTCTAATAACTTCTGGTAACGCGCTTTCTGAGAGGGGATATCCATACCAATAGGTTGGTGGAAGCCAGCGATACGGCAGCGGCCTTCATTCAGAGCAATCAATGCATGCTGAGGCGCGTGATAGTGAATTTCTACTTGATAGTCGCTGGTAAATTGAGTCATTAAAGCAACAGCATAACCATGGCTGGCATAGATCCTTACAACCGGGGTATGGTTTGCCATGCTGCTTTGTAGCTCTACATTCAACTCGGTTGCGAGGCTTTCCATTTCTGGATGTAAACGGGCCTCAATACGTTGATTGCTCCAAAGTAACTTTTGGCCCAGAGCAGTCAGCTGAGCGCCTCGGCCTTTTTCCATCAACACCAGTGGACTATTGAAAAAGGTGGTACTTTCGTTCAATAAGTTCCAGGCGTGACGATAGGATAGGCCGCAATCTTTAGCCGCCGTTGTCAGTCGACCACGTCGGTTGATATGCTCCAATAATGACAGGACCATCGGGTGCAATCGCTGCCCTTGTCCGTCTTCATAGTCCCATCTGGGTAAAATGTTAATATGCATAAAAAAACATATTTTTGTGAAATTTGGCCTGTGTTATGGTGTATTTATAGAAAATAAACCGTTTCTAGCTAGGTATATAAGCTATTTGGTACATATTTATACCGAATTAATCGGGTAAATACTAGACATTTTGTTAAAAAGGTAGAGATATGAATAACTCTCAAGCTCGCAACCAAGATATTGTGGTATCTGCGATCGCTGCTCATATAGAAAAACATAAAAATAGACCCGGCCCTTTACTCCCAATTTTGCACGATATACAAAATGACTTAGGCTATATTCCCGATGAAGCCATCTCTGAAATTGCTTCTCAGCTCAGTCTTTCCAGAGCAGAAGTACATGGTGTTGTAAGCTTTTACCATCACTTCAGCACTAAACCTCGTGGTCGGCATATTGTTGAAGTCTGTTGTGCTGAATCCTGTCAGGCTGTTGGCGGTAGAAATTTAGAAAAATATGCCAAAGAGAAGCTTGGGCTTGATTGGTATCAGACGACTCGTGATGGTGAGATCACTTTAGAGCCAGTTTACTGTTTAGGAAACTGTGCGTGTTCTCCATCAGTGCGTGTGGGTAAAGAAATGTTAGGGCGTGTTGATAATGAGAGCTTTGATGAATTAATCGATGAGTTAACAACCGTACCCTTAGATATCGCTCCACTGGAGGGTCGCTAATGTCTGCTGAAAATACCACTCGTGTCTATATTTCCCGTGATTCTTCAGCCTTATCCATGGGCGCCGAAAAAGTCGCTTCAGCACTGAAACAAGGCCTTAATGGGCAAAACGTCACAATTATTCGCAATGGATCTCGTGCTCTCTATTGGTTAGAGCCCATGATCGAAGTCGAAACACCAGCAGGGCGTGTAGCTTATGGTCCTGTTAAAGCGAAAGATGTGGCTGGTCTAATTGAGCAAGGCTTATTGGAAGGCAATCAGGATCATCCTCTTTGCTTAGGTCTTACTGAAGAGATTCCCTACCTTAAAAAACAACAGCGCTTAACCTTTGCGAGAGCAGGTATTATCGACCCTGTTAGTCTTGATGATTACCGAGCCACTGAAGGCTACAAAGGCTTAGAAAAAGCATTACAAATGAGCGCTCAAGCTATCGTTGATGAAGTCAAAGAGTCTGGCTTGCGTGGCCGTGGTGGCGCAGCGTTCCCAACTGGCATTAAATGGCAAACAGTATTGGGTGCTGAAGCAGAGCAGAAATACATTGTTTGTAATGCTGACGAAGGGGATTCCGGTACTTTTGCAGATCGCCTGCAAATGGAAGCTGATCCGTTTGGTTTAATCGAAGGGATGACAATTGCTGGTTTGGCTGTTGGTGCAACTCAGGGTTATATCTACCTTCGTGAAGAATACCCTCATGCCCACGAAATTTTAGATGAAGCTATCGCCATTGCAGAGAAAAATGGCTACCTCGGCGATAATATTCTTCAGTCGGGCAAGGCCTTTCATTTAGAGGTCCGTTTAGGGGCTAAAGCGTATATCTGTGGTGAAGAGACGGCATTATTAGAAAGCCTTGAAGGTAAGCGAGGAATGGTGCGGCCTAAACCACCAATCCCTGCTTTGGTCGGCTTGTTTGGCCAGCCTACGGTGGTGAATAATGTTATTTCTTTATCCAGCGTTTCGATTATTTTAGCGAAAGGTGCAGACTATTATAAAGATTTTGGTATGGGTCGATCTCGCGGCACTATGCCTTTCCAGTTGGCTGGGAACCTTAAGTATGCTGGTCTGGTAGAGACGGCGTTTGGTGTAACGCTAAAAGAACTGCTTTACGATTTTGGTGGTGGCAGTTTAACTGGTCGCCCATTGCGTGCAGTACAGGCGGGTGGCCCTTTAGGAACTTATTTGCCAGAATCCCAATGGGACGTGGCCATGGATTATGAAGAAATGGCTGCCTTAGGCGCGGTATTGGGGCACGGTGGGGTTGTTGCTTTCGACGATACTGTCGATATGTCTGAACAAGCGCGTTTTTCAATGGACTTCTGTGTGGTTGAATCCTGTGGTAAGTGTACACCGTGTCGAATCGGTTCAACCCGTGGTGTAGAAGTCATCGATAAAATTCGTGCGAATCAAGACCGTGACAATAATATCGAATTATTAGAACAGCTTTGTGAAACCATGGTCGATGGTTCTTTATGTGCAATGGGTGGGATGACGCCATTCCCCGTACAAAGTGCACTTAAACATTTTTCTGAAGATTTTGCTAAATAGCATAAGCTATTGTTGAGGTTACTTATATGTTGCAACGCTCTGACACAATCAATCCAGATTCAACGAGTTTTAATCAGGCTGACTCTGCTGCAAAAATTGCCGAGCCCCAAATTTTTGATCCGAGAACAGATCTCGACCCTGAAATGGATTACGGCACGCCTGCGCCCACAAATGATCCGACGCCGATATCAGAGCTGATTACTTTAAGCATTGATGGAACCGAAGTACGTGTGCCTAAAGGGACGTCTGTGATGCGTGCAGCCACAATGGCGGGTATTAATATTCCTAAGTTGTGTGCAACTGATAGCTTAGAAGCTTTCGGTTCTTGTCGTTTGTGTCTGGTACAAATTGAAGGTCGTCGTGGTTTCCCAGCATCGTGTACAACGCCTGCTGAAGAAGGCATGGAAGTTAAAACACAAAATGAAAAAGTCGCTAATTTACGTCGCAACGTAATGGAAATGTATATTTCTGATCACCCGCTGGATTGTTTAACCTGTTCTGCCAATGGCGATTGTGAATTACAAGATATGGCCGGTGTGGTTGGCTTACGCAATGTGCGTTACGGTTATGACGGCAATAATCATTTAGACGCAGAAAAAGATACATCCAATCCATATTTTACGTTTGACCCGAGCAAGTGCATTGTGTGTTCACGTTGCGTCCGTGCTTGTGAAGAGACTCAAGGTACCTTTGCATTAACTATTTCCTCTCGCGGTTTTGATTCAAAAGTATCACCGGGCCAAGATCAACCCTTTATGGATTCAGAATGTGTTTCCTGTGGTGCTTGTGTGCAGGTTTGTCCAACTGCAACGCTTTCAGAAAAATCCATTATCGATAAAGGCCAACCTGATCATTCTGTGATTACCACTTGTGCTTATTGTGGTGTGGGTTGTGCGTTTAAAGCTGATATGAAAGGCGACGAAGTGGTTCGCATGACACCGTGGAAAGGTGGTAAAGCAAACCGTGGACACTCCTGTGTTAAAGGCCGTTTCGCTTTTGGTTATGCGACACATGGTGATCGTATTACATCACCGATGATACGTGAATCTATTGACCAGCCTTGGAGAAAAGTCTCTTACGAAGAAGCATTTACCTTTGCTGCCGATCGGATTAAAGGCATTCAAAAACAATATGGCCGTAATTCAGTCGGTGGTATTACTTCATCGCGTTGTACCAACGAAGAAACTTATCTTGTACAAAAACTAGTACGCGCAGCCTTTGGTAATAACAACGTGGATACTTGTGCACGTGTTTGTCATTCACCAACAGGTTTTGGTTTGAAAACGACGTTTGGCGAGTCAGCCGGTACGCAAACATTTGACTCGGTTGAGAAAACCGACGTGATGATGGTGATTGGTGCCAATCCGACTGATGCTCATCCTGTATTCGGTTCACGTATGAAAAAACGTTTGCGTGAAGGAGCCAAATTAATTGTCGTTGATCCACGTAGTATCGATTTGGTTGATGGTCCTCATGTCAAAGCAGACTACCATTTGAAATTGCGCCCCGGCACTAACGTTGCCTTTATCAATGCAATGGCTCACGTAATCGTAGATGAAGGTTTAGAAGCAAAAGAATCCATTGCGGAACGTTGTGATGTTGAAGCCTTTGAAGTTTGGAAAAAATTCATCAGTGATAAGCGTCATTCTCCAGAAGAGACCGAGCAGTATTCCGGTATTCCTGCAGCGGATATTCGCGCAGCAGCCCGCTTATATGCCACTGGTGGTAATAGTGCAATTTACTACGGACTGGGGGTGACTGAGCACAGCCAAGGTTCCAGCATGGTAATGGGTATTGCCAACCTTGCGATGTTGACCAACAACATCGGTCGCGAAGGTGTGGGTGTGAATCCATTACGTGGTCAAAATAACGTGCAGGGCTCTTGTGATATGGGTTCATTCCCTCACGAGTTGCCAGGCTATCGCCATATTTCTGGTCAGGAAGTGCGTGACCAATTCGAAAAAGCATGGGGTGTGACTCTAGATTCTGAGCCGGGCTATCGTATTACTAACATGCTGGATGCTGCAGTTGAAGGTACTTATAAGGGTTTGTATGTTCAGGGCGAAGATATCGCTCAGTCTGATCCGAATACGCATCATGTTGAAGAAGCCTTACGCAATATGGAATGCTTAATTGTTCAGGATATCTTCCTCAACGAAACCGCTAAATTTGCTCATGTATTTTTACCGGGTTCAAGCTTCCTAGAAAAAGATGGCACATTCACTAATGCAGAGCGTCGTATTTCTCCTGTACGTAAAGTGATGTCACCACTGGGTGAATTGTCAGATTGGGAAGTGACACTGGGTTTATCGAAAGCCTTGGGTTACGAGATGCACTACAACCACCCATCAGAAATTATGGATGAGATCGCATCACTGACGCCAACATTTGCCAATGTTTCTTACGATCGTTTAGATAAAGAAGGTTCGTTACAATGGCCATGTAATGATGAATCACCCAACGGTACACCCATCATGCATATTGATGAATTTACTCGCGGTAAAGGTTACTTTGCATTAACTGAATATGTACCAACAGAAGAAAAAGTAACGAAGCGGTTCCCGATGCTATTAACAACGGGTCGTATTTTGTCTCAGTACAATGTTGGTGCACAAACACGGCGTACAGAAAATTCTTCGTGGCATGGTGAAGATGTATTAGAAATTCACCCACATGATGCAGAAGATCGAGGCATCAATAATGGCGATAAAATTTCTCTAGCTAGCCGAGCAGGGGATACTCATTTGCGCGCGTTAGTGACATCGCGTATGCAGCCCGGTGTTGTTTATACAACATTCCATCACCCTGAGAGTGGCGCGAATGTTATTACAACGGATAACTCTGATTGGGCCACAAATTGCCCTGAATACAAAGTCACTGCGGTTCAAGTCAGTAAAGTTGCAAATGCCGAAGAGTCTTCAGAATGGCAGGAAAAATTTGCTGAATTTACCAAAAAGCAAATTGCTTTTTTGGATGTGTGATTGGTATAACCTAAGCGATGAAACGAAAGTTGATAGATGATAACTCCATAGATAGTGGCACACGTACATATTCTTTGTTAGTACGTGGGCCCGATGGCTCCCAACTGAAAGATGACAACATTGCTGAAGAAAAAGCAGTGGCAATGGTTTATAACGGTATTAGCCATGCAGTGATGATGGCAACACCATTAGACTTGGCTGACTTCGCTTTAGGGTTTAGTTTAACGGAAGGTATTATTGAAAAACCCAGTCAGTTAAAAAGTGTTGATATTGTTCAGTCCGACTTGGGTTATGAATTGCAAATGGATATTGCCAGCTCTGCATTTATGCAACTCAAACAACGCCGCCGTCAGCTCAGTGGTCGTTCAGGTTGTGGTATTTGTGGTTTAGAATCATTGGAGGCAGTGAAACCTGCGGTTGAAAAAATCTGCAGAGATAAAAGCACATCGGAAAATATACAATTACCCGATTACGATGCCGTTGCTAATGGCATAAAACAATTGCAGGAACAACAAGTACTGCAATCGCAATGTGGTGCTGTACATGCGTCCGCTTTTGTTGGTAATGATGGAAAGATAATACTCTTGCGAGAAGATGTTGGCCGTCATAATGCATTGGATAAATTATTAGGTGCAATAGCCTATAAAAAAATTGATAAGAATGATGGTTTTGTCGTTGTTTCCAGTCGCGCAAGTTATGAAATGGTGTATAAAACAGCTACCCAATCTATTGGTACGTTAGTAGCAGCGTCAGCACCTACAGGTATGGCAATAGACCTTGCGTTAGAAGCGCAAATGAATTTGATTGGTTTTGTCAGGCCGGGTCGGCAGTTAATATATTGTCAGTCGGATGCAAATGAGTTATCAGTAAATAGTTAATGAGGAATATTTTGTGAGTACAAATGAATTAGGCCACCTGATAAAAATGGCTAATCAAATCGCTTCTAATATTGGTGTAGGTGTGTCTGAAGAAGATGCTGTAGATCGAGTCGTTACTCATATCAGCATGTTTTGGGCACGCCCAATGCGGGAAAAAGTATGTGCCAATATTGAAACCTCTGCTGATGAGTTAAACCCTACCGCGACTAAAGCATTAAAACAGATTCGAGCGAAGCTCTAATAAAAACGATGTATAAAATGATTATGTGGGGCGGTCCCAGCATAATCATTTTTAGTCGTTATTAATTCGATTATTAAAAATTAAAATCTGTTAATTCAACACTAACTACTTAACAGTTCTACGTATTTCCTTTCTAACAGTTAATTTCATTCCTTATTTTCTAGACCTTTGACGGCTTATGGGTTAGTTCATCTAACGCTAATAACCTTTCTTGTTTCAATTAATAGGCAAAGTATCGCAGTAGATTAATGTTTAAATAAACCTATTTTTCTAAAGAAGACTAAAATAGTGTCATATTACTGCTAGCCTGTTGGCATTAAAATTTGCGCATTATCATTCTCCATCACAAAACATTAATAAAAACTCTTTTTCTATAACAAAGATGACTAACAAGGTTAAAACTTCTATCAATATCGCATAACTATTGCTGAATTAGGTGCCGATCAAAAATTCCTATCAGATAGTTGGCGAATACAATTCTTTCTATCTACACTCAAAGTATTCGTTTATTTATATAGCTCCAATAACAGGTGGTTTTATGGCGGCTGACGTAAAGATAGTAGATTGTGGCGATTCGTTGACGATCTCCCATGCAACAGAATTACATCAAAAGATACTTGCAGCCTTAGAGGATTCTTCAGAAATTAAGTTGAACGCAACTGCAATTGAAAAGGTAGATACGGCAGGCTTACAGGTCATAGTGGCTTTGTCCAATGAGCTTAAAAAGATGGATGGAACAATGTTGTGGGATAAGCCTTCAGAGGCCTTGGTTCAGGCGGCAGCTACATTGGGCCTGACTTCTCATATGGCATTCGAGTAGCAGTATCCATAATTTATATCATTCAATTTCGATTAAACAGAATTAAATACAGTAACACCTAGAACACACGAGTAGGAGAGAAGCATGGCACAAGTACTGGTTGTAGATGATTCGGCATCTATGAGAAATATGGTAATGGCAACATTATCGTCGGCAGGTCATAACGTGAAAGATGCAGAAAATGGCCAGGTAGCACTCGATATAGCGAAATCAGATAGCTTTGATGCAGTCATTACTGATCTCAATATGCCTGTAATGGATGGGATTACCCTTGTTAAAGAGCTGCGTTCATTATCGAAATATACCTATACCCCTATTTTGTTATTAACCACAGAGTCGGCTGGTGACAAAAAGGCAGCGGGTAAAGATGCTGGCGCGACAGGATGGTTAGTAAAACCGTTTAATCCCGCAAAATTATTAACGACTGTTGATCGTGTTTTAGGCTAGAAGCAAAATATAGGGGCATCATATGTCGATTGATCTCGAACAATTTCATCAGGTCTTCTTTGAGGAAAGTCTGGAAAATCTTGATGTGGTAGAACAGGCTTTGGTTGAAATTAATATCGATGCCGAGGTAGATTCTGAAGTTATCAATAGTATCTTTAGAGCTGCTCACTCAATTAAGGGTGGTAGTGGTACTTTTGGCTTTACTGAAGTAACAGAATTTACACACCTTATGGAAACCCTTTTGGATGAGGTGCGTGACGGTGATCGAGAATTAACATCAGAGCTAGTTGATGCCTTATTAAAATCCTGTGATTGCTTAAGAGTCTGGTTTGATAGCTTACAGGCTAAACAACCTCTGGATACAGAAATCTCTAAACCATTAGTTGCCATTTACGAAGCCATGCTAAATGGTGATGGTGGAGATAGCGCTGATAAAACTGAAGATAAAGCTGTAGTTGCAGAAGATGAAGCAACATCAGAAACAAGCAAAAATCGAACGTGGTTGATTGAGTTTATCCCTGAATCCAATGTACTAATGACGGGCAATGAGCCGATTAGGTTATTCCGTCAGCTAGAGCAGATGGGTGAATTTAAAGCGACTGCAAATATAGCGTCGATACCAGATATTAATTTGTTAACTGCGGACGAATGTTATCTTAGCTGGAGTATCGAACTCACAACAGAAAGTGATAAAGACGATATTGCAGAAGTCTTTGAGTGGGTCATCGATGAATGTAAGCTCACGATTACTGAGAAAAGTTCAGAAGCTTCTGCTACTGAAGCAAAAGCAGTAGATACCAGGGCTGAAGTAGAAGAAAAACCCGCTGAAGCAGAAACAAAAAATAAACCAGAAGCCACACCTCAGGTAAAACCAGCCGTTGCTGAAAAGAAAGCACCTGCTGCTGCACCAGCAACATCATCTATCCGTGTCGGTATTGATAAGGTGGATAACCTTATCAATCTTGTTGGGGAGCTAGTGATTACTCAATCCATGTTGTCAGAATTAGGTAATAACTTTGATATGGATAAGATCGAACGCCTTTCTAGTGGGCTAGATCAACTTTTACAAAATACAAAAGAACTGCAAGAAAATGTTATGCGTATCCGTATGTTACCGATTAGTTTTGCCTTTAATCGTTTCCCGCGCATGATCCGCGACCTTTCTGTAAAAATTGGAAAAAAAGTAGATTTACAAATTAATGGTGAAACGACCGAGTTAGATAAAACTGTTATGGAAAAAATCAGCGATCCTCTCGTTCACTTGGTACGCAATGCGATTGATCATGGTATTGAGTCTGCAGAAGATCGTATTGCGGCAGGCAAACCTGAAGAGGGCACGATAAAGCTAGATGCTTTTCATAAAGGCGGTAATATCGTTATAGAAATTGTAGATGATGGTAAAGGGATTGATGCCGCAGTTATTGCATCTAAAGCAGTAGAGAAAGGCGTTGTCAGCGATACTACTGGAATGACTGATCAACAGATATTTGAATTAATTTTCGAGCCAGGCTTTTCTACGGCAGAATCAGTGAGCGATATCTCTGGTCGCGGTGTTGGTATGGATGTGGTAAGGCGGAACATTAAAGCATTGGGTGGCCGCATTGAAATTGAGTCGGAAAAAGGTAAAGGCTCAGTCTTTCGTGTACACCTGCCATTAACTCTCGCCATTCTTGATGGCCAGTTAATACGAGTCGGTAAAGAAGTCTATATTATTCCTCTGATTGCTATTGTTGAGTCACTACAAATTAAGCCTGAGTTAGTAAAAAATGTTTCAGGTAATATGAAAGTTTATCGATTGCGTGAAGATAATGTCCCTATTATTGCCATGAATAAAGAGTTTGGTATAGAGACAGATGATGCAGGTTTAGATGACAGATTATTAGTTGTTGTTGAAGGGGATGGTTGTAAAGTTGGTCTTCTCGTCGATGACCTTCTAGCACAGCAACAAGTAGTTATTAAAAGTTTAGAAGCCAACTACAAAAGAATTAATGGAATTTCCGGTGCAACAATTCTGGGTGATGGTTCTGTTGCCATGATTATTGATATACCAGGATTAATTAATATGTCGGCCAGACGTTTGCCCACTGACGGGCAGCATGCTGCTTAGTTTTCGATTAGTTATTATTAACTACTTATTAACCAAAAGATACTCGATCTCATGAATGCACAACTTGATGTAGATAAAATTGAAAAGGTTGGTGATGAAGATATTCATACAGAAGATAACTTTATTGCCAATGGCGAACAATATCTGACTTTTGATTTAGGGCATGAATCCTACGGGGTGAATATTCTTTCTGTTAAAGAAATCAGTGGTTGGGATGATGCTACTGTTGTTCCCAATTCTCCAGCGTATGTAAAAGGTGTTGTTAATCTTCGTGGAACAATTGTTCCCATTATTGATCTGCGCATCCGCTTTAATGTTGGTGAGCCTACCTATTTACCAACAACCGTGGTTATTATTTTGTCAGGAAAAACCGAAGTAGGGGAGCGCACCGTAGGTTTTATTGTAGATGCCGTATCTGATGTGCTTAATGTAAGAGATGAAGAGATAAATGCCGCTCCGGATTTCGATAGAACCGTACCCGTCAATTATATTCAAGGTATGGTTAATAACGATGAGAATGTAGTTACTGTTCTCGATGTATCACAATTATTATCGATGGATGATTGAGGATTAATTATGTCTGATCCAACAAACGAGTATTTAACGTTTATTCTTGATAACGAAGAATTCGGCGTAAGTATCCTTGCTGTTCAGGAAATTCGGGTGTGGTCCACCGTAACTGATATGCCAAATACGCCTGACTATATTAAGGGTGTGATAAATCTGCGTGGCGTAATTGTTCCTATTGTTGATTTGCGCCAGCGGCTTAATAAATCACCAATAGAATACAATGAAAATACAGTTGTCATCGTATTGAAGCAAGCCATAGAAGATAAGTCTATTATTGTGGGTGTCGTTGTTGATGCTGTTTCTGATGTCTACAATTTTTCAAGTAAAGATATAAAAGAATCACCTGACTTCGGCTCAGAAATTGATAATCGATTTGTTCATGGTATGGCAACAACAGATGAAAAAATTATTGTCATCCTTGATGCCGTTAAATTGCTTGATGTTAAAGAGTTATATCAAATATCGGGTAGCTTAAATAAAATAGCTTCTTAGATTACTGTCGTTAGAGAGCGTTTAACCACTAATTTCAAGTGTAATTGGAAAAGTTAATGATAGCCAGCAGTTCTCTTAGTAATAGAGATTTCAAATTCATACAACAATTAATTTATGATGAAACCGGGATTGTTATTGCTGATCATAAAAAAGAAATGATCCAGCGAAGATTGTCTCGGCGAATGCGCGATCTTAATATCGAAGCGGTCAGTGAATATTGTAATATATTGCGTTCCGATGCTAGGGATGAAATGGTCAGTTTTACCAATGCGGTTACGACTAATCTCACATCGTTTTTTCGAGAAGCTCATCATTTTGATTTTCTTAAAGAAGAGTTTTTCCCCAATTTTATTCAAGAAAGAAAACAGCGTCTTAGAATTTGGTCATCAGCCAGCTCTACAGGTGAAGAGCCTTATAGCCTTTCAATCACATTGTTAGAGTCAATGGGTGACAGGCTTAGACAACTAGACGCAAAGATTTTAGCAACTGATCTTGATACAGAAGTCATTAAAACAGCAAAAGCTGGCATATACAGTTACGATAGAATTAAAGATCTCTCCTCTTCATTAAAAAAAACATGGTTTGACGATATTGGTTCAGGGAAATATTCAGTAAAGCCTGAACTTAAAAAACCCCTTACTTTTAATAAATTAAACCTACTGGGTCCATGGCCTATGAAGGGTAAATTTGACGTTATTTTTTGCCGGAATGTATTAATTTATTTTGATAAGCCAACACAAGAGAAAGTAGTCGAACGATTTTATGACGTATTAGAGCCTAATGGGGTGTTGATGTTAGGCCATAGCGAGTCTGTTCTAAAAGGCAGTGATGATTTTGAGCAGCTTGGAAAAACTGTCTACCGAAAAAAGTTGAATTAGATTATGCATATAGGCGTAGAAAAAGAAGGAAAATCCATTGCTCGCTATTGGGATAAGGCGCGCAATGCATATTGCATAAAAATACTTCCAGGGGAATATTATTATACAAATGAAAATGAATATATCTCGACAACATTAGGTTCATGTATTGCTGCCTGTATTTGGGATGAAAAGCACAAAGTCGGTGGCATGAATCACTTTATGCTACCTGCGACAGAAAAGAGTGATACAGATGTAACTTGGGGTGATGTGCCAACCGATGCGGCTCGTTATGGTAACTACGCAATGGAATATCTGATTAACGAGCTGTTAAAGCACGGCGGAGAGAAAGAGGATTTTCAAGTTAAACTTTTTGGTGGAGGAAAAATCCTAGAAGGCCTGGGTAATGTTGGAGAAAGAAACGCAAACTTTGTATTGGACTACGTAAGAATGGAAGGTCTAAAGTTAATTTCTCAGGATTTAGGGGATGTGTACCCCAGAAAAGTATTATTTGACCCGCTAAGCGGTCGAGCTTGGATGAAAAGAATTAGGGACTCTGCAGATAAAACGCTGGCAGCACGAGAAAAAGCTTACAGTAAAACAATTAATGTTGAGCCAGTTTCTGGTGATATTGATCTCTTTTGAGGTGAAAGTGAAGAAGATTACAGTACTTATTGTCGATGATTCAGCACTGATTAGAAATTTATTATCAGAAATAATTAACGGTAGTGAATTTCTTGAGGTTGTAGGTACATCAGCAGACCCTTACGATGCGCGTGAAAAGATTAAACAACTTAACCCTGATGTATTAACTTTAGATGTTGAAATGCCACGAATGGATGGCATTACCTTTTTAAAAAATCTAATGCGCTTACGCCCAATGCCGGTAGTAATGATTTCAACCCTGACAGATAAAGGCTCTAATGTAACCTTGCAGGCACTTGAACTAGGCGCAGTGGATTATATTGCCAAACCCAAAATATCAGTGGCCGAAGAGCTTCCTGCACTAGCAAGCGATATTGTGACAAAAATACGTATTGCTGCAAAAGCGAATATAACGGCTCTTACTGAAAATAAACCCAACAATGTCGTTCCATTTAAGCCCAGTGTAGGCAAGAAAACACTGAAAGACGAAATAGGTTTAATTGCTATTGGTGCATCAACCGGTGGTGTTGAAGCAACTAAGTACTTGTTAGCTGAACTGCCTAAAGAAATGCCTCCCATTGTTATTGTTCAACATATGCCAGCTGGTTTTACGACATCCTATGCCAGCCGCCTCAATAATCTGCTTGAAGCTGACGTCTCTGAGTTTATTGGTGCCGATCGCGCTTTACTTCCTAATCATATTTATGTTGCGAATGGTAATCAGCATTTGGCTGTGCGCACAAGTGGTGGAAGAATTTTAGGCCACTGTGAAGATTCAGAGCCTGTTAACCGCCATCGTCCGGCAGTCGATGTACTATTTGATTCAGTTGCCGAGTCTATTCAAGGGCGAACCATTGCAGTATTGCTCACGGGCATGGGGGTTGATGGCGCTGCGGGCATGGAAAAAGTAAAAGCAAGTGGTGCAGTGACTATCGCACAAGATGAAGCAAGCTCTGTTGTTTGGGGTATGCCGAGAGTTGCCATAGAACAAGGGGCAGCTAACTATGTTTTACCTCTGAATAAAATTGCTCCCTTTTTAATTGAACGTTGTTATGGGTAGGTTGTGAGCCATGATGACGCTATTTAATACTCACCGAATATCTATTGCACTGACCTGCGGAGTATTTATCTGTGCATTATCGTTCAGAGAATACTGGTTTCTCTTGTTGTCAATGGTGGCTATTACTGGTATCTGGGTGAGAGAGCTTTATTCAAACCACGAAGACACTGAAAAACATGCGGTGGTTGTCGAAAGGGTTAATCAGTTAAAAAGCTTCAGTATTGAATTACAAGCCTTGGTCAATAAAGAGTTGGCGCTTGTTCAGGATGATGTACTACGTATTCGAGGCGTTGTTGTTGATTCGATTGGTATCCTTCAAGAGGGCGTTGAATCGATTAATGCTCAAATTGTTATCTGCCAAAATAAACAACCAGTTAACGATTCAAGTAATAATCAAGATAAAAAGGCACCGATAGATAATACGGCTCTGAATTCAGTGATGAACAAGATGCAGGAAATGCTATCGTCGGTAAAATCATTAGAAGATATTTCATTACAAACGCAACTATTGGCAAAGAATACATCCATTGATACTGCGCAGATGACCGGTGGTGGCAGCGTTGTGACACAAATGGCCGATAATGCCAGCTCTGTTGTTCGCAGTTCATCGACATTGGAATCAGGTGTGCAACAGTGCATTGATACCATTTCAAATGCAATGGAGGTAATTGATCAATCATCGATTAATGATGCGCAATACGCCAATGAATATCAGCTTATTCAACGGAATATCGACGATATACGCCGTGCTTTGCAATTCGAAGATATTGTTAGCCAGATATCAGAGCGCGTAGCCCAGCACATTGGCGATATACGTTTCACAGTCGATATCTTATCCAAACTATGTGAAAGTGAACTTTCCGACACATTTGACGAAGATTTAGAAATGATGAAGTCAGAGCTAACAGGGATACGTAAAAAACTTTCGAATATATCAGCAAAAAAAATCGTCGCTCAACACAATATGGATGAGGGTGACATAGATTTATTTTAGGAGGAACGATGACCTTGAAGATTGAAAAAAACGACAGTGGTATTGTCATACACTTGGGCGATAAATTTGATTTTTCGGGTGTCGATGAATTTAAATCTGCCTATGAGAATAATACCTCTGATAAATATACTATTGACTTCAGAGAAACTAATTATATGGATAGCTCGGGGTTGGGGATGTTGCTTAATATGAAGCGGTCTACAGAGAACGCGCCAATTGATTTGATCAATTGTAAATCTCAAATTAAAAAAATTCTGGTTGTCTCACGCTTTGATGAGCAATTTCAAATCTCATAATTCACGCTTAAACATTAATTAATGCCAAATATTATTGTTGTTGACAAGGAGGATGAGTCTCGAGCACTGCTTGAGGAATACTGTCAACAATTGGAAATTGATCATATAGTATTTTCTGATTTTTCAGAATTCGATGAATGGTTTCTAACTCACAGCGACTATTCTATTGATATTATGCTTGTTTCTATTGCGGCTAATGATGAGATAGGCTTTAAAGAATCGGCTCGAATTAGAAACAAGCTGAAAAGTAAAATAACTGCGTCGATTGTGTTCTTGCTTTCCGAGCATAACGATTCTCATTATATTCGCTCATTAAAATATGGCGACGGTTATTTATTAAAGCCGTTCAGCAGTGATCTATTAATCTCCAGCATCCATTATCATTTAAAGCGTCGAGAGCTAAATCGCATGCTTGCCCAAAAAAATGCTAAATTGCTGGAATATCAAAAAGCAGTCAAGCAAGAGCACGATCTAGTCGAAAGCATTTTTGCTAATCACTACGAACGCCATCTAATTGAATCCGACTATATTCGCTTCTATATTTCTCCTGCATCTATATTTAATGGCGATGTATTATTAACAGCAAAAGGTCCATCCGGTTCGCTGTATCTTGCAGTAGGCGACGTTACGGGTCATGGGCTAGCTGCCGCGATTGGCGCCATGCCTGTTTATTCTACCTTTCGCAATATGGCCAAAAAAGGTAACAGCATTGGCAATATTGCCGACGAAATGAACACCTCTCTGAGAAACCTATTGCCTGACAATATGATGATGGCATTCGTTATTATGGAGTTGGATTATTCTCGTGGTCAGGCATCTATTTGGGCGGGTGGCATGCCCGAAGTCATCATTGTCGATAATAGGGGCAATATCGCTAGAAAAGTCGTCTCTCGTCATGCTCCCTTGTCTGTACTGGAGCCAGAGAAATTTCGACGGGATGTAGATGTCTTTCAATTGCAGGATGGTGATCGACTGTATTTTTATACGGATGGTATTGAAGAAGCTAATAACAAAGAAGGGGAGATGTTTGGTACGGAGCGTTTTCAAGGCTTATTTCGTGACGACCCGGATAAAATATTCGATCGCATTATCGATGCAAATAACGAGTTTATCGATACGAATGGGCAGGATGATGATATTACCCTAATTGAAGTACTTTATAGTGATGAAAATGATTTCGGGCAAACAATAGAAAGAAAAGAGCGGTCATCAACTCCAAGCGTGCCATGGTCAATGAATTTTCCTTTATCCGTACGTGAATTTAAAACAACAGACCCCATTGCCCAAATTATTCGCTTTCTGGATAACTCAATTGACCTTAATGCTCATCAGGATTGCGTATCGACGGTAATATCTGAGTTATATAATAATTCACTTGAACATGGTTTGCTTCAGCTCAATGCAGATATCAAGCAAGCAGAGGATGGTTTTGTCGAATACTATATTGCCAGAAAGCAAAAGCTTTCTTCTCTAGAGCAAGGGGAAATAAATATAAACGTCGAATATAAACCCTCAGAAAATAATTCTGTCGGCTTATTAACAGTCTCCATGACAGATACGGGTGATGGATTTGATACTGATCAAATAAAATTTTCCGAAAGCGATGAACTGAGAAGTTATGGCCATGGTATTAATGTGGTCAAAAACCTGTGTTCCAATGTACAATACCGTGATGATGGCCGAACGGTTATCGCCCAATATTATATTAATTGCTAAACTCCTATCATTAAGTGCTAATAAAGAAACTGACGCACGTTTAAATTTCCCTTCTGACACTTGATTAATCATCTCTTATAAAAATTAACGATATCAATTTAATTCTCTGGTTTTCATTCGTATTTAAACTAAGCTTTATTAAGATATGCAATTTTTTTATTTTTTTAAGCTATTACCAATTCATCGGAGAAGTAATGTGAGTTCTTTCGACAGTAATCAAGCACAATCCTTTGCTGACAAATTTGATGATTACCCTATTGCCAAAAAATTGACATTTGGCTTCGGCATTATCTTATCACTAATGGTCGTTATTGTTATTGTTAACTTCATTGCGGCACAAAGAATAGCGACTATAGAGCATGAAATTAGTCGTGTTCTTGTCCCTGTTGTAGAGGCTGAGCTCGAACTAAAAAGTGACGTTAATGAATCGTTAGCTGCATTAAGGGGGTATATGATTTTAGGGGATAATAAATTTAAAATACAGAGGGAAAATGCCTGGATCGATATTGATAACATGATCAGTACCATCGATAAGAATCTACAAAGTTTTGATGAAGACGTAAATAATAAGTACAATGAAATAAAAGCATTGCTATCAGAATTTAAGGCTGCTCAAGAAAAAGTCGAAGCGACCGCTCACTCAAAAAGTGCACTCCCAGCGAGCCAGATTCTACTGACTGAAGCTGAACCTAGAGCAAGTAAAATACTTCAGGCAGTGACTAATATAATTAACGAAGAAAAGACGATGCCAGCAACGCCTGAGCGTAAGGCTTTATTAGCTTTGCTTGCTGACTCACGTGGTTCATTTGCTGTCGGCCTTGCGTCCATCAGAGCTTATCTATTAAGCGGAGATGAATCATGGAAAAAATCCTTTGATAAACGCTGGCAAGTCAATGAGGCTCGGTTTAACTCCTTAAAAGAAAACAGCTACCTATTTAATGCTAAGCAAAAAGCCGATTTTTCAATATACAGTAAAGTACGTGCAGAGTTTGCGCCTTTACCGCCAAAAATGTTTTCTATTCGTGGGTCTAACAAATGGAATATGGCCAATTATTACCTAGGAAAAGAAGCTGCACCAAAAGCCGCTAAAATATTATCGCTTCTAAAAGATATCACTGTTGCAGTAGAGGGTTCATTGTATGAAGATGAAGCGAAGCTTGATAGTCAACGTCTATGGATGGAAATTTTATCTTTTGTACTCGCGATTATAGCGATAACCATCGGAGTATTTTTATCGCGATTTATTACTAGAAGACTTTCAAATTCAATTAATATAGTTGCTGATACGATTGGACGAATAGATCAAGGTAACTTAGATGCGATAAATGTAAAACAGTCTAAAGATGAGATGGGACAGTTGTTGTCTACAATTTCTGATTTAAGAGAAAGGTTGCAGAAAATAATAGAAAAAGATGTACAATCAATTATTAATTCAGCTCGTCAAGGTGACCTATCAAAAAGAATAGCGACCCAAGATAAAGTGGGTTGTTACAAAAATTTATCGGAAGGAATTAACGAATTATTATTAATTAATGAGCAAGTAATTGATGAAACAGTTGATGTTTTTTCTTCGTTAGCCAAGGGTGATTTGAGTACATCCATTAAATCGAACTATGAGGGTGATTTTGCCAGAATTAAGAAGGATGCAAACTACACGATCGAAAAATTACGACAGACTATTCAAGTTGATGTGCAGAATATCATTAATTCGGCGGCATCAGGTGATTTATCAGGAAGAATCAGTTTAGATGGTAAGGAAGGCTTCTTCTTAGAGTTAAGTGAAAAGATTAACCAGCTTGTCAGTGAAAATCAGAAGGTCGTCTCTGATACTGTGAGGGTGTTTGACGCAATGTCGAAAGGTGACCTAAGCCAAAAAATTACTTCGTCATATGAAGGTGAGTTTCTGAAGCTTAAAAACGATGCGAATACAACATTAGAGAAAATTAAGAACGTCATTGAGATCGAAGTGCAAGATGTTGTCAGTGCTGCACTTAATGGTGATCTTAATAAGGAGATATCGCTAAATGGTAAAGAAGGCTTTTTCCATACGTTAAGTAACAGTATAAATCAGCTGACAAAGACTTCGAGCGAAATTATTGATGATGCCTCTTCGGTTGTTGGTGCTATTGCAGAAGGTAATTTGACTAAGAGTATCAGCAGAGATTACCAAGGCAGTTTTGGCGACCTTAAGAATAATATTAATGCGACGATTAATCGCCTGAAAGATGTTATCTCAGAAATCCATGAATCTTCAGAGCTGGTGAATTCCGGGTCAAGCGAAATATCCATTGGTGTTAATGATTTAAGTGTGCGTACTGAACAGCAGGCGTTGTCACTTGAGCAGACCGCACGGAATATGGAAAAAATGACCGGTAGTGTTGAGCAGAGTGCAACTAATGCCAGAGACGCGAATGAAATGACAGTAGCCGCTGAGAACTGCGCCGTTGCTGGTGGTGTAGCGGTTGAGAGTGCAGTCACTGCAATGAAGGGGATCAATGAAGCCAGTAATAAAATTGCTGCAATTATCGGCGTAATTGATGAAATTGCCTTCCAGACGAATTTGCTGGCACTTAATGCTGCGGTAGAAGCAGCAAGAGCCGGTGAGCAAGGTAGAGGCTTTGCTGTTGTTGCCGGTGAAGTACGTGTTCTAGCGCAGCGGTCGGCTGGTGCAGCGAAGGAGATTAAAGATTTAATCAATGATTCTGTTGAGCGTGTCGAAAATGGCAGTAAGTTAGTCGATGAATCTGGCGAAACCTTAAAAGAAATTATCGATTCTGTGAAGCAAGTCAATATCGCTATCAATAGTTTATCAGTAGCAACCGGTCAGCAAAGCACTGGTATTCAACAAGTCAATACATCTGTTGTGGATATGGATCAAATGACCCAACAAAATGCAGCCCTTGTTGAAGAGTCATCAGCGGCTTGCCAGGGTGTTTCTGAACAAGCACAAAAACTGATGGGGTTAGTCTCCTTTTTCAGGATATCTGAATCAGACAAAGTGAATAAGAGCATCAGTGTGAAATCTTCACCTGCTGTATCTAAGGTCTCAGCACCCAGTTATTCAGCCCCTTCTGCCACTAAATTTGAGTCTGCTGTAAAACCTAAAGCATCTAGTGTCGATACAGAAGTGAAACAGCCAGCGGCAAAGCCTACGGCTGCCCATGTATTAAAAGACGAACCAGTATCAGCTGCGCCTATAGCAACACCAGCGCCAGAACCTAAAGCAGAGCCACATGTGATTGAAAGTGATCACGATATTGGTCTGGATGATGATTGGGAAGAATTTTAAGCACACGTTTGTATGGAATGTTAAATCTTATTAGAGAAGAGAGGAAAAAGTAGTGAAATCACTATTTATGAATCAATCCTTGGCGCGTAAACAGATCATGATTTTATTGATGGTCGGTTTGCTGCCTATGTTTGTTGCAGCATTGATTGCGGGTCGAGTGTCTGAAGGTGAGTTGGCAAAGCAGTCTTACCATCAGTTAGAGTCTGTTAGAGAAATTAAAGCGGCAGCGATTGAGCGTTACTTTACCACTATCGAAGAACAGGTTATTAACCTAGCTGAGACGAAAGAAACAGTCGATGCTATGGCTGATTTAAAGCGGGAGTTCGCTTTAATGGCATCTGCCGATGGATTCGAAACGGCAGGCGATATAGAGAAAATTAAAGCAGAATTAGCAAACTACTATACAAGAGAGTTTCAGCCTGAATATAAAAATCGAAATAATAGTGATATTGATGTAATTCCATTAATGGATGGCTTATCTGCAAGCGCGATTGCTGCTCAATACCAATATATTCAAAACAATGAGTACGCATTAGGGAAAAAACATTTATTAGACAGGGCAGGTGGGCAGTCTAACTACCATCGCTTGCACGAGCGCTATCATAACGGCTTTCGACATTTTTTGGAAAGCTTCGGCTTCTACGATATTTTTCTTGTTGAACCAGAAAATGGTGTCATTGTTTATTCTGTTTACAAGGAGTTAGATTATGGCACCTCTTTAATCAATGGACCTTATGCGAATACTAACTTTGCTAGTGTTTTTAGAGAAGCCAGTAAGCTTGAAAAAGGTCAATATATCTTAAAAGATTTTGATACCTATCGCCCCTCATATGATGCTCCTGCCAGCTTTGTTGCATCGCCTATCTACGATGGCAATCAGTTAAGTGGTGTTTTGGTGTTTCAAATGCCGTTGGAAGTCATTAACGAAATTATGGGACAGCGAGATGGCATGGGAGAAACTGGCGAAAGTTATCTTGTAGGCACAGACCTATTAATGCGCTCTGATTCCTTCTTAGATCCTGTTCATCATACGGTTGCGGCTTCCTTTAAAAATCCAGAAAAAGGCTCTGTTAAAACAGAGGCATCTGAGCGGGCATTCCGAGGTGAAAAGGGAACGGATATTATTATTGATTACAATGGCAACCCTGTTTTATCGGCATTCTCTACCGTTAAAATTGGCAGTGGTATTAAATGGGCAATCCTAGCAGAAATCGATAAAGCCGAGGCTTTTGCTGGCGTTTCTACATTGACTACAGCACTAATGATTATTGGTTTAGTGGGTGCAATTCTGATTGCCATCTTTGCTTGGTATGTCAGCCGCTTGTTATCTGCTCCTATTCTTGAGCTTGCAGATACGATTAAGGAAGTAGAAGAGAATGGTAACTTTACGCTAGCTATTCAAAATGATTACTCCGATGAAGTTGGTGAGACTAGCCGAGCGTTTAATCACCTAATAGGTAATATTGCAACGTCTATTAATGAAACTAATCACGTCCTAGAAAATATCAGTCATGGTAATTTTGACGAAACCGTCAAAGATAAGTACCCGGGCCAGTTAGGAGCATTGGCATCCGGTGTTAACGATGCCGTTAGCAAAATTCGCTCAGCGAATGCAGAGCAGGAAAAAATGGCTTCTATGGCTGCAGAAAGTTCAGCCAAATCTCAGGAAATAGCAGAGCAAGCAGAAGCGCAAGCCAGAGATGTTTTAGTGATTAAAAAAGCATTAGATAATTCAGCTACATCGACCATGATTGCCGACGAAGACTATAACCTTCTTTACACAAATGAATCGCTTGTAAAAATGATGGGTGAGGCGGAAAGCGATATACGTCAGGTATTTCCTGATTTTAAAGCCGATGAACTGGTTGGAAAAAACATCGATATTTTTCATGTTAACCCCGCTCACCAGCGCGGGATGCTTGATAAGCTAAGTGAAGCATATACGACCAGTATTGTCGTTGGTGCTCGCACAATGAAGTTTACAGCAACCCCAATTATTGATGAAGGTAAGCGTTTAGGAACAGTTGTTGAGTGGATTGATCGAACCTTAGAATTAGCAGTGGAAAATGATATCGATAAGATAATCAGTGCGGCTTCAAGTGGTGACTTTGATAACAAACTCGACTTAACGGGTAAGGAAGGTTTTATTCTTAATTTGAGCAAAAGCCTGAACTCTTTACTGGATACAACCAGTGTCGCAATCGACGATGTCAAACGTGTATTCAGTGCATTAGCCAATGGTGATTTATCGCAGCGCATTGAGCGTGATTATGATGGTGGTTTTGGGCAATTAAAAACGGATGCTAATAATACAGTCGATAAATTACGCGAAGTTATCGGTAACATCGATAGTTCGGCAGAGTTAATATCACAAGGTTCTAAAGAAATTTCCATTGGTAATAACGATTTGAGTAACCGTACTGAAAGTCAAGCATCTACATTGGAAGAAACTGCAGCCAGCATGGAAGAAATGACCCAGATTGTTCGCTCAAATGAAGAAAGTGCTAAACAAGCCAATGAACTGGCTATACGCACCAGTGAAAATGCAAGGGCAGGTAATTCCAGCGTACAAGAAACCATTACCGCCATGAATCAAATCACTCAAGCCAGTACTAAAATTGCAAATATTATTAGCGTGATTGATGAAATTGCTTTCCAGACCAACTTACTGGCATTGAATGCTGCGGTGGAAGCGGCGCGAGCAGGCGAGCAAGGGCGTGGTTTTGCTGTTGTAGCGAGTGAAGTGCGTAGTCTGGCTCAACGCTCCGCCAGTGCGGCAAAAGAAATTAAAGATCTCATTAATGATTCAGTAAATAAAGTGAATGATGGCTCATCATTGGTTGAAGCTTCAGGCGAAACACTCAAATCTATTGTCAATGAGATTGAGCAAGTCAGTGTCATGATTGGCAATATCACCACTAGCGCTCGTGAACAAACGACAGGAATCGAACAAGTTAATTCAGCTGTACTACAGATGGACCAAATGACACAGCAAAACGCAGCATTGGTTGAAGAAGCGGCGGCAGCTAGCCAGGGTGTCTCTGAGCAGGCACAGGATATGACACAACTGATCGCATTCTTTAATCGTTAAATTTTTTAGGCGACTCGCTTGAAAAATATAGAGCATTTTACTGAATTATTTATTGAGTATTATTAACTGGACACTATTGTCATGAAAAATAATGTACAAACTTTATTTTTTTCTTTTTGCTTAGTATTTTCTCAAGCAGTTTTTTCTAGTGATGAGCCAATTATTATTGGCCTTGATGCGGATCTCTCAGCTGTTGCTGCTGAAGGTGGTATTGCTATACAACGAGGTGCATCTATAGCAATAGATGAAATTAACCAGGCAGGTGGTGTATTAGGTCGTAAGCTAATATTGGAGTCTAAGGACCACCGTGGTAATCCTGCCCGTGGGTTAAAGAATATCCAGCGATTTGCTAAAAAAGACAATGTAGTTGCTGTCTTGGGTGGCGTACATACACCCGTGGCGCTGCATGAGTTATCTGCTATTCACGAGCATAAAATGATTTACCTAGGGCCTTGGGCAGCTGGCACTTCTGTTGTCGATAATGGCTATCAACCTAATTATGTATTTCGACTATCAGTACGTGATGAACATGCAGGACATGTTCTGCTCAATCACGCCAAAAAAAGAAAGCTAAGTAAAGTAGGCTTGTTGCTTGAACAAACCGGATGGGGTCGCTCGAATAAAAAATCAATGGAAGCTGCTTCTGGGTTGTTGGGTGTAAATATTATTGGTACAGAATGGTTCAACTGGCGTGAGAAATCGATGGAAAAACAAATAGGGAAGTTATTGGATGCAGGTGCAAAAGCTATTTTGCTAGTATCAAATGCACCAGAAGGCGCTGCAATTGTTCAAGAAATGATGAAGGTTAGTAAAGAGGAGCGGGTCCCTATTATTTCACATTGGGGTATAGCTAGTGGAGCTTTTGTCAATATGGCGGGTATTGAGAATATCACTGAGTTAGATATTAGTGTTTTACAGACTTATTCTTTCTTGTCTCCCAGTAACCCAGATAAAATGCAATCACTACTGAAGGCATACCAACAAAAATATGACAGTCATGTAACAGCCAGAAGCATACCTGCGCCAGTTGGTGTCGTACACGCCTACGATTTAGTGCATATCTTGGCAAATGCAATTAAAGAGGCGAAAACGATTGATCGAGTTCACGTTCGAAATGCACTTGAAAATTTGGCGTCTCACGATGGGGTGGTGAAAAACTTTAATCCACCTTTTTCTGAAAGTAATCACGATGCATTAGTTTTGGGTGACTATGTTATGGCCACCTATGATGAAGATGGCTATATAGTGCCAGTAAAAAAATAATGAAGTGACGCAATGAAAAATAAAAGTATTAACTTTTTTATTGCATCAAAAACCATTCCGCTATTGGTTTTAATTCTTTCTATATCCTGTGGGTTATTACTTTTTTTAACAAAAAAAATTGTCGATGATCAATTGCATAATGATCATAATAAAACCCTTGATCAGTTCCATAAGAATTTCGAAAATACGTTAAATGGCCTTGAACAGCAAATTGTTAATGTTGCCAATAATGAATTAATCATCAACAGTTTGATCGATCCTCAAGAAAGAGAACACTATATCCCTTTGTTTATTCGTTCTTTTGCTTTGGCAGGTATTGATAAATCGTATATCGCCATTACAGATTTTTCTGGAGAAGTGGTTACACATAACGGTAGTTTGCCTGAAATTGAAATATTCCAGCATTTAAATTGGGAAGAAGGTGTGTTGGAAGATGGTAAGAATTACCGCTATTTCGATGAGAACGGATTGTTTATTGCTGCACCTATTAGTTTTTCTAATGCACCTGAGGGTGCAGTGATTGCCAAGATCCCCTTTTCTGAAATGCACCAAATTATTTCACTAAAAGATGTGACTCATCCTCTAGTGATCATCAATAAAAATCAAGATATTATTTATACTTCAGATAAAGATAACTTTCCGTTGCGGTCAAAGTATGATCAAAAAATTTATTCTGATTGGTTTTTGTCAGAATCAATATTGACTGAACGATATAGAGTGGTTTCTGCAGAACCAAAAAGTGTAACTCAAAAGAAATTCTACTTTTTATTAGTCTTTATGATGGTCGCAATTGGTGTTGCTGTATTGTGTACAGCGGTCAGTATTACTCTATCTTCTAGAGTCATTTCTGATACATTGAATAGATTTATAAAAGCGCTAAATAAGCCTGATAGCATTAACTTGGTTAATGATAACGACCCTGATGAGCTTGTCAATATAGGGATGCAATTTCGATCGCTTGCGAATGACTTGTCAGAAGCAAGAATGTTAAAAAGTAGCGTGCAAAGTATTTTTAATTCACTAAGCGAATATCTTGTTGTATTTGATACCTCAGGGAGTGCTACATTAACAAATCGTGCTTTTGATAGGCTGTCTCATAAAATTGATGTTCAGATAGAGGAAAATCTTGATGAAATAATCCCTTCAAAATATAAAGATAATATTGTTGACGCAAAAGAAAAAAACAATGAATTTGAAAGTGTTTATAAAATAATCCCTATATCTGATAATAAAACAAAAAATAAAAATTGTATTATTCACTGGTCAAGAAGCCTTTACTATTCAGAAAAAGGTGAATTAGAAGGCGTCATTTTTGTTGGTATGGATGTGACTGTTGCCAGGCAAATTGAGCAAGAGCTGCATATTAAGAATAGAGCAATTGAAGAAGCCAGTAATGGTATTGTTATTGCTGATGCACTAGAAAAAAATATGCCTTTAGTTTATGTTAACCAAGCGTTTACAAAAATGACTGGCTACAGTGTTAATGAAGCTATTGGTACAAATTGTCGATTTTTACAGGGTGAAAAAACTGACAAAAATACTATAGAAAATATTAGAAGTGCAATAAAGAATAAAGAGCAAGTATCAGAAGTTTTGCTCAATTACCGTAAAGATGGGACAGAATTTTTCAACCAGCTCATGTTAACACCAATACGTGATCATCAGGATCAGGTAACTCATTTTTTGGGTATCCAGCTCGATGTTACTGATAAAGTTAAAGCAGAACAGTACCTCTTGGATGCTAAGCTCAAAGCTGAAGAATCGGCTCAACTGAAATCAGAGTTTTTAGCCAGTATGAGCCATGAGATTCGTACCCCGATGAATGGCGTTATAGGGATGCTAGGTTTATTGGGTAATTCAAATTTAACGGATCAGCAGTCTCGTTATACAAACTTAGCTAAATCCAGCGCAGAATCGCTATTGCTATTAATTAACGATATTTTAGATTTTTCCAAAGTTGAAGCTGGCAAAATGGAATTTGATATTATTGATTTTCATTTACCTGACATGCTTGGTGAACTAGCTGAATCTATGGGGCAGCGTGCTCAGGAAAAAGGGTTGGAGCTGACCCTTGATACTGTTGATATCGATACTGCTTTTGTAAAGGGTGATCCAGGTCGTATACGACAGATTATTACGAATTTAGTTGGTAATGCTATTAAATTCACTGAGCAAGGTGATGTCGTGATTCGAACATCATTGCAAAAAAGTCCGTTGGGTCGCTTGGCATTTGAGTGTTCAGTTGTTGACAGTGGTATTGGTATTCCAGAGAATAAAATTGATCAATTATTTGATTCCTTTTCTCAAGTCGATGCATCGACAACTCGTCAGTATGGTGGAACAGGTTTAGGCTTGGCAATTGTTAAACAATTATGTGAATTAATGGATGGGCATATTACTGTAGAGAGTAATATTGGTGAAGGGAGCGAATTTACATTTACGATACTTTTGGATGAAAGTGAACGGCAAGCCAGCCTAGTACCCGCTAGCACTATTGGTAATCATAAAATTCTGGTTGTCGATGATAATAGAATTGCTAGGGATATTTTAGTTGCTCAACTAAACCAATGGGGTGCAGAGACGATAGATGCTGAAAGTGGTATTGCGGCATTAGAATGCATTAACTCAGTTCAATCATCTCCTTTTACAATTGCTTTTATTGATATGCAAATGCCTGATATGGATGGGAAAAATCTGGCCCAGAAAATTCGCGTAGATAAAAGATGTGACAACATACAATTAGTCATGATGACTGAATTGAATCAACGTGTCGATGAACAATCGCTGTCTCAGTTAAGTTTTTCAGCCTTTTTTCCAAAGCCGGTTATATTGAGTGATTTACTCGATGTATTTAATACTCAATTACTTAAAAAGAACCTTTCTGAAATAATCAATCACAAACAAGCTCAAGATGACACTCCTGAAGAACAAGAATCGATTACCCTTTTGTCTGCTAATGATATTGGCGATGTCGGTGAAAATGAGGTTGACGATAATATAGTAATAGAAGAGCCAGTGAGTCGCTTATTGCTTGTTGAAGATAACTTAATTAATCAAGAAGTGGCGCTAGGGGTGTTGGAAATGTTGGGCTACAGTGTTGATGTAGCCAATGACGGATGCGAGGCATTGGAGGCCCTTAATAAGTCATCGTATTGTGTTGTACTTATGGACTGTCAAATGCCAAATATGGACGGTTACGATGCCACTAGAGCGATCCGTAAAGGGGAAGTGCCGGATTCGAGTATTCCCATTATTGCTATGACAGCGAATGCGATGAAAGGCGATAAAGAAAAATGCTTAGCGGTGGGCATGGATGATTACATTAGTAAGCCTATCGATCCAGGAAAATTAAAAGACTGCTTACAAACGTGGGTAGACTCTCGTAGAAAAATACGGTCAAAAGAAAAAGAACAACCGGCTGATTCAGAAAGAGAGCAAGACGTAATATGGGATGAAGATGGGTTTATGAAAAGGATTATGAATAATGAGAATATTGCTGAAAAATTAATTGGTTTGTTTAAAACAGATACACCTAAAACGATTGATGAACTTGAAAGTGCAATTAATGATAATAAGACCGAAAAAGCAGGTTTATTAGCTCACAAGTTGAAAGGCTCTGTCGCTAATTTGGGTGGTATCGAGCTTGCAGATTTAGCTAAAAATATAGAGCAGGCGGGAAAATCAGAAAAGCTTGAAGAAGTAAAAGAGCTATGGTCCCAAGTGAGACCAAAATACAATAAATTATTGAATCATATCGATAATCGACGTTGAGTATGAATTCGGTGAATACAAACTCAACGTATCAAGCATCGATCGAAGAAGATGAATCCATCGATTTATTTTCATCAAAACCAGAGGAGCTTGATGTTGGTTCTGTAAAGCGACCGCTTAAGATAGTATTGCCTATCATTAGTTTTGTACTTATTTTGGCCATTATTTTTGTTTTAATTATACTATTCTATAAGCAGTCTGAAAAAATTATTCTACAGCAAGAATCTAATGATTTATTGAATACCGAAAACTTTACCAATTTAAGTTTTCACCACTTCTATGCGAATATAAAACGCGATATGTTATTGTTGAGCCAATCTTCAGATATTAAGACAATGGCCAATTACCCTTCTAAAATAGAGACATTTTTAAATTCTAAAGCCATTTTTAAAAACCAACTAATTAATACACCTTATTACGCCAATATCTCATTTTTTTCAATGAAAACCAATGACGTAATGGGTGTTTATAGAGAGCGTGATGTATCAGCTAATATTTTTTCGACTCAAAAAAAATCTTCAACCAACATAGAACATGATATTTATGAAGCTGTTCGCTATTCCCCTGGGAATGTTTATTTCTCTGATGTATCTCTAATTAATTACTGGGCGAGTGGAAAACCTTATTATAAAAAAGTATTGCGTGCCTATATTCCTCTCAAGAGCCAGTTTACGGATGTTGTAACATTGGTGATGCTGATTGAAGTTAACTTTGATATGTTTATCCGGGAATTGATTCATTCTGAAGTTGATGGCATTAAGCTATTTCTGATGAATGATAAAGGTGAATATCTATTTCACCCCGAAAATAAGTATTTTTTAGATAATGAAGTAAGTCTAAATACTGTTGGGAATGACTTCCCTGAATTGGTACCAATTATTGAAGATAATGAAGATCGCTACCACGTTGCCCCCTCAAGTGTTAACAAAATCATACATCCTGGATTTTATTCCATTTTGAATTTAAGCCACCACGGCGCAAATAAACCTTTAAGGTTGTTATTAATTTACGATAATGACAAGTATGTTGGTGAACTTAAAAATTTGCGTCATCAATTGTTTGCCGTAGGAATAGTGTTAGCCGTTTTAGCGCTGTTCGTTGTGTTCTATATTACACGTAAAATGTTGAAGCCTTTAGTAAATATGTCTGCTGCAATCTCCGCCTATGAAGGGGGAGCTGCTGTTAATTTGTTGCCGGTAAAAGCAGTTGATGAGGTGGGAGTCTTATCTCGAAGCTTTTACAACTTATTTAAACACAACGAAGAAAAAGAACGCGAGCTGGAAAAGATTCGCCATTATATGGACGGGATAACCAATAAGGCACCGGTTCTATTGGCTTATGTGGATAAAAATCTAACCTATAAATTTGCCAATCAATGTTATGAACGCTGGTCTGGTATATCACTGAATAACTTAATTGGCTTATGTATTGATGATGTTGTTGATGCTAAAGGTTTTGCTGAATTAGAGCCCTATATTAATCATGTTCTGGAGGGTAACCCGGTAAGTTTTGAAACAGAAATTGTCTATGGTAATTCGGATAAACGGTATGTTAATTTCACCTATACCCCTGAGGTTGATGATTTTAACAATGTTGAAGGATTCTATATCTGTTGTGAAGATCTAACACTCAATAAACAGTCCACTGCCGAAATTCAAGAATTAAGTACACGCCTTGATTTCGCATTAGAAACCCCAGGTATTGGTGTTTGGGATTATGATATTGTGACAGGAGAGTTGTTCTGGGATGAACGAATGCACGATATTTATCACATAAAAGCAAACAATTTCTCAGGCGATTACAAAGCATGGACATCACGTGTACATCCCGATGACTTAGAAGTTTCCGATAAGTTAATAAATGCCTCGGTAGAAACCGGTGAGGATTTTGTTACAGAATTCAGGATTATTTGGCCAAATGGGCAGGAGCGTTGGGTTGCTGCTCATGGCCGAATTGTTAAAGGTGATAGTAATAATCCGGTACGTATGATCGGTACAAATGTGGATATCACCACGAGAAAACAGCTAGCCCTTGAGCGCGAACAAGCTCTCATTAAAGCAGAGGAATCTGCTCAGTTAAAATCAGAATTTTTGGCCAGTATGAGCCATGAAATTCGAACGCCGATGAATGGTGTCTTAGGTATGTTAGGCTTGATTAAACGAACGGAGTTAAATCAACAGCAAGCCCATTATGTTGGATTAGCGAAGTCCAGTGCCGAATCTCTTCTAACGCTGATTAACGATATTCTGGACTTTTCTAAAGTTGAAGCGGGGAAAATGGAATTAGAGATTATTCCCTTTAATTTATCGTCAATGCTGGGAGATTTTTCTGAGGCTATTGCGCAGCGTGCACAGGAAAAAGGATTGGAAGTTGTTTTAGATTTGGCGGGTATCCATACGACAGTCGTACAGGGTGATCCGGGGCGCTTACGCCAAATTTTAAGTAACTTAGTGGGCAATGCGATTAAGTTTACTGAAAAAGGTGAAGTGACTATTCGCGTAGGTTTAACTAGTGATGAAGACAACAAATTACAATTGACCTGTTCTGTGAGCGACACCGGCATAGGCATTCCTACTGAAAAAATAACGACACTTTTTGATTCATTTTCTCAAGTAGATGCTTCGACGACACGTAAATATGGTGGCACCGGTTTAGGCTTGGCAATTGCTAAACAACTGTGTGAGTTAATGGGCGGTGATCTCCGTGTTTCTAGTGACTTTGGTCATGGCAGTGAATTTACTTTTGATATTTATTTAGAGAAGAGTGATGAAACGGCAGACCTACTGCCAACGACGGATATACAAGGCAAGCGTATTTTAATTGCTGATAGTAATGAGGCTAATAATGCGGTTTTGGTGAAGCAATTACGCCTTTGGGGTGCTGATGCACAGGGTGCCTGTAACGGCAGTGAAGCATTAGCGTTAATGAATAAACAATCTTATACCGCTGTTTTTATTGCTATGAAAATGTCGGATATGGATGCTAAAGAATTAGGCACAATAATCCAAAGTGACAAGCGTTTTGGTGCTGTGAAGTTGGCAGTGATGACTTCGCTTGGCCAAAAGGGTGATGCAAGGCGGTTTGTTAATGCTGGTTTTTCTAGCTGGTTCCCCAAGCCTGCAACCATTAATGATTTATTCTGCACTCTAGATGCTCTGTTAGGTGAAGAGTTGGAGTCATTAACTCCAGGTACTCCTCAAGACTCTTCCGCTAGGGCAATTAACTCAACGAAAAAGCTACAAAATACACCTGCTAATACTGCCTTTCTTATCGGTAGAGAAAGCGATGTGAAAAAAAATGTGCGTATTCTATTAGTTGAAGACAATGTCATTAATCAAGAGGTTGCTTTAGGCATACTTGAAGGTCTGGGTTTAGACGCTGATATTGCCGGTAATGGCATTGAAGCTATCGCAGCACTGGGTGATGCCCCCGAGGATGCTCCTTATGATTTGGTGTTGATGGATTGCCAAATGCCTGAAATGGACGGCTACGAAGCGACACGCTCAATTCGTGCAGGTAAAGCGCCTAACCCTCAGATTCCAATCATCGCAATGACGGCGAATGCGATGAAAGGAGATAAAGAAAAGTGCCTCTCTGCAGGGATGAGTGGTTATTTAAGCAAACCAATTGACCCTGAAAAATTATGGTCCCTTTTAGACGAATGGTTGCGTTTAACGACAGCAACTCCCGATGATAGTAATGATGAACCAACACCAGAGGACATTGATGCGATGAGTGATGACGACAATGTATGGGATGAAAGCGGGTTTATGAACCGCATTATGAACAATGAAAAAATAGCGGCAAGGTTGATCGACCTCTTTAAAACGGATACACCGAAAACGATAGAAGAGTTGGAGCAAGCCATAAGCCAAGACAAAACAGAAGAGGCCGGTTTGCTTGCCCATAAGCTGAAAGGTTCGGTCAGTAATTTGGGGGGTATTGAGTTAGCTGACTTGGCGCAAAAAATTGAGCATGCAGGGAAAAACGATGATTTAGACGAAGTGAAAGAGCTTTGGCCCAATGTCATCCCGCAGTACGATAAATTGCTAAGCACCATAGAGCAAAGAGGTTAGAGAGCAGATAGGTTGGCTTCTAGACGCTTTAGGAATAAGCAGGTTTTTTTTTGTGTTAAATCTAAGAGATTAATTGTACGAAAGAGAGAAATATTGACTATAGTTAATAGTACCTAATTGGGTTTTGACGTGTATGTAAGTCAGAGGTTATTACTCCTTTTTTGTTTTTAAGTTATTGAATCTTAAAGGTTAAATTTTAGTGCGATCGTTTTGTGATTGAACACACATCCCCTTGAACAAGTAAGAAGAACTATACAAAGGTAGATTTATGTCCAGTGCTACAGTGCTAATTGTTGATGATGCTGAAGATAACCGCATGTTGCAGCGAATGATCCTTGAAGAAAGCTACACAATCATGGAAGCGGTGTCAGGAGAGGATTGCATCGAAAAAGTACAGGAAACCGTTCCTGATATTATTTTGCTTGATGTGAATATGTTGGGCCTGAATGGCTACGAAACTTGCATGCATTTGCGTAAACAGGAAGCGACCTCAAGTACGCCTATTATCTTTGTATCGGCCTTATACAAGCCAGAAGAACGCCTTCAAGGGTATGAAGCTGGCGCGGACGATTATATTACCAAACCCATTGATGGTGAAAAGCTGCTGGAGCGTGTGAGCTATCATCTTGAGTCACATCTGGAGATTGCTAAAGCTCAACAAGAAGCAAAAGATTCGATGAATGTTGCTTTAGAGGCAATGACATACAGTAGTGAAATTGGCCAGTTAATTGATTTTGTAAAGCAATCTCAAGAAATAAAAACCCTCGAAGAAATGGGTGAAAAAGTCTGTGAAGCAGCAGAAGAGTTTGGTTTAAATGCCTGCGCTTATGTTATAGGTGCAAGTAAGCCCTACGCGTATTGTGAACAGAACTCCCTAGAAGCCAAAGTGCTTGATAAGGCGAAAACGAGCTCCGAACGTATCATTAATATCGGTGTGCGCACTATTGTTAAAAGTGACCAAATTACATTGCTCATTAAGAATATGCCGACAGATGATGAAAGCCTCTATGGCCGTATCAAAGACCACCTTGCTGTATTAGTGAGTATTTGCGATGGCCGTTTAATGGCATTGCAAGCACAAAAAGATTTGGCGAGCCAGCGTAGCAGTGTATTAGGGCGCGTTATTGTTGTGACAGAAGATAAACTTAAAGCGTTTAACGAAAAAATTATTCAGCATGATAACGAAGTACGCGAAATTATGACGAATATGATCACAGAGTTAGAAGCTAAGTTATTTAGCTTGGGCTTAGATGAAGATCAAGAAGCGACATTAATGGCTCTGGCTTACAGAGCAACGGAGCAATTAGATAATTCAAGAGAATCAACCCAGCAGCTTGAAAAAGACCTTGGAATTGTATTGGAAGGACTCTATGAAATTTTAAATAGTACGGAATAACAGAGTACTAAAGAAAAGGGTGCTAAAGAAAAGAGTATCCAATTAGAGAGTACTTAATTAAGAGTGATGAATAAAAATTACTAGATAAAAAGTACCGGATAAAAAGTTGGTGAGAAGTGAGTAGGTAGTATGCCAAATAATATAATCGTTGCTGATAACAGTTTGTTTTCTCGAATGCTGGTTAAAGAGGCGGTATCACAAATTTTCGATGACGCACGATATATCGATGTACCTTCTGGCCAGGGAGTGCTCGATAAACAAATAGAAATGTCGGATATCGATTGGTTTTTACTCGATGCCAATGTCAGCAAACCTAGCGGTTACGAAACTGCTAAATTGCTGGTTGAGCGTGGTGTCTCTGTAGAGAAAATTACACTCATGAGTGGTAATAAGTTGGCTGAATTACAGCTCAAAGCCGATGAAATAGATTTACATTATATTGAAAAAGCGATTAACCCTACAGATGTTAATGCATTTGCTGGAAGACTTAATGTTTTCTTTAATAGAAAACATTAAGATTAATTTTAGCTTCAAATATAGGTAATTAAGAAGTAGATGTAGAAGTAAAGAGGTTTAACTATGGTAGCGTCCCATGTATTAGTCGTGGACGATAATGAAGCTGACCAGTTTTTATGTCAACATTTTATAGAAAGTTATGATACGTCGATCATTGTTAATAGAGCATTTGGTGTCCAAGAAGCCTTATCTTTTATAGAGCAGTGCGTTAATAAAATAGATGTCATATTTCTCGATATTAATATGCCAGGCATGGATGGTTATGATTTTCTTGAAGCTTATGATCGCGTTAATGATAGCAATTCAACCGATATAATCATGCTGTCAGGGTCTATAAGGAACGAGGATTATGAACGTTGCTTATGTTATCAGCAGGTTAAAAAAATTCTTGTAAAACCAATACACCCAGGCCAATTATGCAACTGTTTAAACTTGCACTGATACCCTTAAAATAGCTCGATAGAGTTAGAACTGTCATCATTTTCTGCAGTAATAAAGTTATCTTCTGATAGGCAAATTAATATTTTTTCGGTTAATGGTTCCAGTACACCACTCTTAATTAATTCATCAATTCCTTGTCTATAACTTACTAACTCGATGACATTGCTTTTGTTTGACTTTTTAAAGTAGCGCTCACTGTTCTCATAAAGCTCACAAATATAGATAGAAATTTCTTCATTATCGGTGTGCAACGTTGTCGCTAACTGAGGGTATATATCGTAAGCATCTAGCGAGTCGTGTTTTTCCTGTTTGTTAGACGCTGATTCATAATAGGCTTCGATAAAGTTATCTTTCAGCTCATCTTCTGTAAAGATGCTGGGGTCAATGTCTAGAATAATGGCCTTCATCAGAAAAGTTTCATCATCTATTAATAGAATAGGTGTTTTAACTTCGCCACCATTGTCTCTGTCGTAATAACAATAAACAGGAATAAAAGCACAAGAAGTACCAGAAACTTCGGGTATTTTCATACGCATAGAATCCTTATACGACAGCTTTCTTTATGTAAACTTAGCATGATTGAGTATAACTACAGGTGCCTGTAAATTTATTCAATTAATAAGTATTGATAAGAAAATTATAGTGTCTTTTAAAAAAATGATGTTACTTTGGGTGCCAAACTTGATTTTTTATTTATTTTGTCGCTGATAACGAACATTACTCGCTACATACTTGAGGTTGTTATCAGTTTTTATCCAGAACTGGCAAGTGTTCTAGCATACCGATGCTTTTTTGAGACTAGTGATAAATTTAACACTCCTTTTTGTAGGGCTTTTTCATTAGGGATATAAAGATAGCTATAAAGAAATACATGCGGAAAACTATACAGAGACCTATAAAAAGACCCATAAAAAGAAAACAAGCTGCCTAATTGCCCCCGAATATTATTTAATCCTATTGTTGAGAATGCCAGAAAAAGCCTAATCAACAGGGTATAATGCCGCCATTTTGATCACCCTACATAGAATGAATAACTTATGACCGTTCGTACTCGAATTGCGCCTTCACCTACTGGCGACCCTCATGTTGGTACTGCCTATATCGCATTGTTTAATTACTGCTTCTCTCGTCAACATGGTGGGGAATTTATTCTCCGTATCGAAGATACAGACCAAGCACGGTCAACCAGTGAGTCTGAGCAAGCGATTTTTGACAGCCTGCGCTGGTTAGGTTTGGAGTGGGCCGAAGGCCCTGATGTTGGCGGCCCCCATGGCCCTTATCGACAGAGTGAGCGAGCCGATATTTATAAACAATATGCCGATCAGCTGGTAGACGCAGGCCACGCCTTTTATTGTTACCGTACACCAGAAGAGCTAAACGAATTGCGTGAAGCCCGCCGTGCACAAGGTGGCTTTACGGCGCTTAAACCAAGCGAGCTATTGCTGCCTGAAGAGGAAGCGGCCCGACGCAAAGCCGCGGGTATGCCCGCCGTTGTGCGCATGAAAGTACCAGAAGAAGACGGCCCATGTCCTATTGATGACATGCTGCGCGGCACCATCGAATTAGATTGGGGGCAGGTTGATGCGCAAATTCTGCTTAAATCAGACGGTTTACCCACTTATCATTTAGCCAATGTGGTGGATGACCATTTAATGGAAATCACCCATGTAATTCGTGGTGAAGAGTGGATTAACTCGGCCCCTAAGCATAAGCTGCTCTACCAATACTTTGGTTGGGATATGCCGGTACTGTGCCATTTACCGCTGTTGCGCAACCCAGATAAATCCAAACTCAGCAAACGCAAAAACCCAACCAGTATCTTGTACTACCAACGCATGGGCTTTTTGCCTGAAGCCTTATTGAATTACCTAGGCCGCATGGGTTGGTCCATGCCGGATGAGCGCGAGAAATTTACCCTTGATGACATGGTCAGCGAATTCGATATTAATCGCGTCTCGTTAGGCGGCCCCATTTTCGATGCTGAAAAACTCTCTTGGCTAAACGGCCTGTGGATGCGTGAAAACCTCTCTGTTGACCAGTTGGCAGATCGTTTGCAGGAGTGGGCACTGAATCGCGATAACCTGATGAAAGTACTACCGCATGCCATCCCTCGCATGGAAACCCTCAGCGACTTTATACCGCTGACTGCATTTTTATCCTCCGGTATGTTGCCACTGGAGCCGGCTAAATTTGCTGACTTAAAACTCACTGAAGAACAGCTAAAAGAAGTACTGCAATTTTCTTTATGGAGAATGGAAGCATTAAGTGACTGGCAGCGAGATAGTATTTTCAATGAGCTGAAAGCCTTGGCTGATGGCATGGGCATTAAGTTGAAGGACTTCTTGGCACCATTATTCCTCGCTATCTCGGGTACTACCTCTTCCTTCTCAGTGATGGATGCCATGGCATTAATCGGCCCCGAAATCACACGTGCACGCCTAAGGTACACATTAAATGGTATTTGTGGTGAGCCGGGTAAAAAGCAGCTTAAGAAGCTGGAAAAGGCTTATCAATCCTTAACGGCGACAGATTAAGCGTTTTGGATATCTTAGGGTTGCGATAATCGTTAAGGTTCTCGTAATCCTGATAAATCAATTTGCCAAAGCCCGTTACCCGATGTGCAGACGTACAGCATCCAATCAACCACTGCGAGTCCAATGGACGAATTGCAGTGGTGTATTCGGTGCCATGCATCACTTTCTGCAATAAAGTCACGATTGGTTCTGAGTAAGCGATTGTCTTCTGTTGAAGCAAATAATATATCGTTATAGGACGTCATGGCCTTTACGGTTCTATCTCTAAACCCCTCCATTCTTGTCCAATAGCGAATACTGTTATTTTGTACTGATGCTCGCCATAGCTGCCCAGAATAATCCGTTGCATATAAAAGCCCGCTTGCGCTCGCAATAGTTCTTAATCGCGTTGGTCCTTCACCTATAGCGTGCCAGTCGACATCAGTCTCAGCCGCTGGTCGTTGCCACAATGTATTACTGCTGGTTAAGCACACTATATGAGCATCCATACTGGCCATGGAAATAACATTGTAAGCGCGGTCTATCTTTGTCCAAGGTACTTCTGTGCCTACGGGAAATCGCCGCCACAGCTCATGCCTGTTTGTGGTTAAGAAAATCTTTCCTTCCAGTGCCGTCATTGCCGTTGCGGAATTGGCGTGCCCAATATATTCCCAGTTCCAGGGAATGGGTCGTTTTAATTTATTAAATACATTGCGAGTGATTTGAGTGACAGCAGCATCAGTACTGAGTGCATCGAGCCAATCAGTCGTTGCTGCATTAAATACTGTGCCATTGCGAGAATAGAGTGTCATGGTGGCCCAACCTGGCTTGCCTGACCAGTGTTGTAAATCTGCTGTAGCGAGTATCGTTGTATTTAACGGTGTTTGCTCTGCTCCGGTAACTCGCGGATAACCTTCAGGCTCTTCAACAAAGGCAGCGGCATCGGTTTCGTAGTACATAAAAGGCGTTGTGCTATTGCTGGAAACCCCTGCAAATACCCAGTGACGTGGGTGGCGAATGGTATAGGCTCTTCTTTCTGCCCAGCGTAAACTGAATGCTCCATGGGTAAAACCAACACCTAACAGTGAATTTTGTGGGCGATTTACAGGAGGTTGAGCCCAGGCAATACTGGTTTCATCGTTGTTCTGTATAGGGTCTAGGTTCGCGAATTTATAAAAAACAACGGTTCTATTAACGGTTCCATTATCGTCTTCTTCTAAGCGTACTTGGCGAAAACACGTATTGCCCGACAGGATAATCAGGTTACCTCCATTCCTGACAAAGTTTTCACAGTGATCACGCATGGCTTTTGTCCAATATTCATCGTGGTAGGCAATCACTAAGCAATCGTAATCATCGAGCAAGTTAGGGTCGGCGTGAAGGTCGATGCTGGAGCAACATTCAATATCGATCGATTCTCCTTGTAGCCATTCAACCAGCTTAGCTTCTCTAATAAACCTGTCAGGAGAGCCATCATGTGCAATTCTGGGGTAGGGGGATGGTCGGTTAAGTGAAACTTTTCTTGCTCGGTTTGCATTATTTGGAGGGGAATAAAAACTTTTCCCTCCTACACTGTTATAGGCGGCCGGGGTTAAATAGCTAATCTGAAATAACACTTTAGAATGAGTTCCGGGGGAACGGGCACGTATCACAAAAGTTAGTATATTATTATTTTGCCCGGCCTCATTAACAAATAAGCGGTAAAACCCTGAAGGCCAATGACGAGGAATCGTAAAATTGATTGTCGCTGGCCAGCTATAACCTTCCCAACCATTGCTGGTAGGTGGTTGATGCGGTAGGACCGTTGTTTGAAATGTTTCATTGGTCAATGCATTACCAATGCGCTCTAATCGCAGCAAAGCCCGTGTTGAATGACCACTATCTGAACCTAAGTGAAAGCTAATAGTCTCGTCAGAAGTGACAGATGTTGCAGAAGCATAACCAAGGATCGACATTATTCACCACCTTTAGCGAGTTGTTGTTATAGAGTGTAGAGGCTGTGTTTGTAGTTAATTTGTACTATAACAAGCCAGCCCGTGAATAGAATCACTAACAATAGTGAGGGTTCAGGCACGAGGCGGATCGTTAGATATGGGTGATAATTAAAGTTGTCAGATAGGGCGCTTCCCGGTAGAATGCGCCTCCTTCAAAGCAGTTCTTGCTATATGGGGCCTTAGCTCAGCTGGGAGAGCGCAACACTGGCAGTGTTGAGGTCAGCGGTTCGATCCCGCTAGGCTCCACCAATAATATCTATAAAAATCAATGGTTTAGTCGAAAGGTTTGATTTGTCTTCTACTTGCGGCTTTGATATTAGAGTCCAAATGGAGTCCTTCAAAAAATAGATGCACTTCCGATGACATATCTGTTTCTACTCCTCTTATTCGTTTATAGTACGCTACCTCTACTTAAAAAATTAATACATTATCTATAATGATAAAAACCAGCCTAGACCACTTGCCAGAAGGCAAGCAGCGTACCCTAGAAGAGATTCGTCGTTTAATTATTGATGAAGCGAGCAAATTTACGAAAGGCAATCGTAATCAATACCTTGTTTGGATGGTATTATTTGGTAGCTATGCACGCGGGACTTATGTAGAAGACTCTGTAAATGGCTATATTAGTGACTTTGATATCTTAGTCGCGGTCAATGGGCGTGATTTAGCTGACGATACTAGTTTATGGTACGGGATTGAAGAAAAAGCAGACCACTTAACTCGGACGCCCTTAAATCTGATTGTACACACCCACGAGGAAGTGGCGCAAAAGTTAGAGGAAGGCCATTACTTTTTTACTGATATTCGAACAGAAGGTATTTATCTCTACACCTCTAAACCGGATAAAGGCCTACCACAGCCGAAGCATTTAACTAATGAAGAAAAGTTACCTATTGCACAACAACATTATGGTCAATGGTTCGATAGTGCTAATGAGTTTATGATTGATTATGGCAATGCCTTTAATCGAGGTAGCTTAAAAAAAGCGGCTTTTGAACTTCACCAATCTGTTGAGCGGTTTTATGCTTGCGTATTGCTGGTGTTCTCCAACTATCGGCCTAAAACACACAACATCGAACGTCTACGTAACATGGCGATTCAGCATACCAACCCTGATAGCCCGTTAGCTGCAATCTTTTCCGGCAAAGACCGTTTCCAACGCCGAAGTTTTCAGCGGCTTAAGCGGGCTTATATTGACGCCCGATACTCTGAGCATTACGCAATTACAGAGGAAGAGCTTGACTGGCTTAATAGTGAAGCCAATCAGCTTAAAGAGGCTGTTAATACGCTATGTAACCACTACATCAGTCGTTTGCAAAGAAGTACTTGAGCCTTCTTCATGTAGGGGTTGAGACTGGTCAATCCATTGGATAAATGGCTTAATTCCTTGAAGGTTTAGCTGTTCCATCCACTCTATATCATGGGAGCCACGTTGGCTACCTAGCTCAGCAAAAGCAACGATACTGTCAGGCTTAAAAAAGCCATGCGTTCTCATACTTTCCAATACGCTCACACATAATTCGTAAATAGAAAGTTTAAAATATTCTTTTTCATCATCCGTAGTAAAGTGTTGTATTTTACTGGCAAGTTGTTCTGATAAGTCATTGAAGAAACAACCATTCTCGCCTGAATAAATCCATAGTTCAGGACACCACTGAATAGCGTCTCTTTCCTTCTCTGTGGTTTGGTGCAAATATGCTTGTGTATTCACAGAAGGAACAATAGAAAGGCTATTTGAGTCACAATACAAACCAAACCCACAAAGATGCTCACCTAAATGATCGGTATTGGTTTTCAGAAAACTATCGATACAGGCTTTTTCGAGTCGCAGTTTAAATCTGTCAGTATCCAGAGGTAATTGAAAGCTCTTTAATTCTTTCTTTTTGATGGTAGACAGTAAAATGTCACACTGGCTGTTAAATTCAGGTTTCGATTCTTTGAATGATCTCAGGAATTTTTTAATTGCGACTCTAGTATAGTCTTTTGTATGCCAAAGTCTTTCTTTATAGATATCTGTGGCTTCTATATCTGACAGAATTCGCTCATGGATTATCTCTGCCCATACAGGAGAGCATTTTATAAATTCAGGTAAAAGAGGTAGAAGCTTTCCTATATAAATATTCTTATTGAATGTTTCAATGGCGTGCACGATATTAAATAATACAACAGCATGAGCTGAACTATCATCTAAATATTGAATAAGATACTTGATTGATAAGGGGTGCCCTAGTGAAGCAATCTCGGTCAAAAGATAGTTAAAATGATCAATATTTTCTTTTTTTTCAAAGTCATTGTAGCGGCTAAGCTTGCTAATAATTTCTTCTATGTTCAGAAAGGTATCTCCATTATGGATAGCTGCTTATTTGAGAGTGTTAGAATATTAAGGCTTTATTAATATATCTATAACGCGCTGCAATTAGTTGTAAGAATAATCCAAGGTATTTCCTAGTGATTTTATATCTATTAGAGAATTAAATGGTTCTAGTAGAGTTACTCAATAGTTATATGAGGCTCTTTAGGTGCTTTCCAGCTCACTCTTTGATAGCTACCGTTAACCATACCAATCTCTCGCAAATATTCAAAAACTTCAGAAGGACACCATTCTTTTCCAGCAGAGAAAGAAACTCCCTTGTCTCGTAAATCTGAAAATAGTGCACCTTTTTCAGCGTTGTCAGCGGTTTGAAAAACAAATTCGGATAAGTCATTGTCAAATACAAATCCTAATTTTTCCAGATCGGAAGCTATTAGATTATTTGTTACTTTAACCCTAATCACTTTTCCATCAGCTTTTGTGACATAAGCTTTTAAGTCTAATTCATTCATTTTACTAACACCTCTAATAAGGTTGTGACATCGTTTGTATCTACTGTGGGTATAGAATCAATAACCATTTCGGGTGCTCCACTAGGAAGATGATTTCCAGGCCCTAGAAAATACTGATTTCCTTCCATCGGGCTTCTACTCATCTTATCAGCTATATTGTCAACACGACGAACTTTAAATCCATCTTGTAAAGAACCCTCTTCTAAACCAAATGATTTTTCAAGTTTATTAACTTTGGACTTATCCAGTTTTAATTGGGTTTGACCAGAAAAATCGCCTATAACATCTGTTATTCCTTGTTTATCAGAAATATACGTTCCATTACGGCCAATTGTTGGATAATTATCCCAAGCTGATGGGCTTATATTAAAACCCACATTATCATCAAGCATCGCTGCCTGACGCTCACGAGCTTGAATAATTTTTGGGCTTACTCCCACTGTAGCCGCATCAAAGTAGTTTTCTATAGCACTCGGTGTAACCTTGTCACCTAAGCTGCCAGCTTTACCAAGAGCTTTCCCCGCTGCCTTAACTTTATTCCCCGGTGCAATCAACGTAGCAGCCGCATAACCATCGGGACTGGCTTTTTTGAAAGCCGCGATATCCGCCATATCCTGTGGGGAAGGCTTAAAGCTGTTGACTGAACCGGTATCTCCTAGGATAACACCACCGGTAGATTCGCTGATGATATGCTTAAACAGCCCAAGGTAGGGGTTGCCCTCAATTGGTTCGATTGAGCCAACATCTGGCGCCCTTGCAGGAGTATAACCGTCCGGCATTTCGGGTGACGGGGCTTGATGGGGTCGCTCGGCATTTCTCCGTTTTTCAGCTTTGAGTGCTTCAATATCGAGGTCTTTATTCGAGATGATTGGTTTGGCGACAGGGGAGGCTTTCAATGCGCCAAACCCTGCCCGTGGGTTAGGTCGTATACCGACAGGCAATGAGTAGGGCCAATGATAAGCCAGTACCTTGCCGTTTTTCAGTAAGCTATACAGCCCTCTAAGATAAGTCAGCTCATCGCCTTTTTGCCGAAGAGCAGGATGATTCTGTGCAAAATACGTTAATGCGCTCCCCGCTGGGACCTTGTGGCGACCACTGCCTAGTAGGGTTCCCAAGGTTGATGGGCTGGTAATGGAGAGCGCATCGTTGAGCGGTTTGGTATTGATCTTTACGGATTGCTCGACTAACAAAACCGGTCGAGGTCTTGCAGGAATCACCAAGGCTTTATTGTTTTCGCTAAATTTAATCGGCGCACCCGCATGACGTGGGTGGAAAACATCCAAATGTGAGGACATCGTTATCTTATTCCCTGAAACGGTTGAAGCTATCTGTTATTAATGTGCTCGGAATATACCACAGCCCTTCGGGGAAATGATGTGTATTTTTCTACAATAAATAAAATTGTCACCAAAATCATCACAAGTGCGAGCAACGTCGCACTTGATCCCTTTAACAAAAGAAAAATCAGGAGACGCCATTCCGCTTAGTATCAAGCCATTGCTCCATAGTCACTATCTGATCTTCATTCACAATACTGTCGCTGTTAATGCGCCCTTGCAGTGTTAATTTAATTTGCCTTTGATAATAACAGGCTAATAACAACGGTAATGCTTTGTTAAACGTTGCCTCTTCGTCAACATCATTGAATAAAAACGTGCGAATGACCGGTTGTTCAAGTTGTTTAACAATGGTTTCTTCTAAGGCGTAATACTCGATCATCAGTGTTTCAACCGTTTCATCATCTAACCCTTTGTAAATCATCATGCCATCTTTGATTCTGAGTTGTTTAACCGGTGACTGAATCGTATTAATCAGTGGTTTAACGGCGGTGACTTCCGGCTGCTCTTCTGGTAACACTCCGTTAATTAACTCGTCCATGTCGATACCTTGTTCATCGTAGTAATCATACAATGCGTCATTTTCCGCATCTTTTAAAATGCGCTTGTCGTTTTCAAACTGTGAGAGATAGGCGCGGTTAATACCGGATTCAGTCGCTACTTTCGCTTGCGACAGTTGTAATAATTGACGGGCTTCAATGGAGTGTTCAGGTAGTAGTAATGTTTGCATAAAAGCGTATTCCTTGGTTAAATGGTTGTTAACAATACATGTGTTTTAAAAACGGTGTGAATCAACGTTTCACTCTGTAAAAACAGAGGTTTTACGTTTGTTAAGCACGGTAAAATAATCGGTAAATATAAGGTAGCCCACAAGCCAAAAAATCTAATTCACATTAACCTTTTTGTGTTGTGTAAACTCTTTATGTTGTGTCACTGTGTCTGTACTACATTCTCATTTTTTCGCCTCCTTCTCATCCATTCTGTTCATTCGTTTACGACTCAAGCAATGCCTTCCGTACAGTTATTGACACAAGTCCAAGGGGGCGCACCTGACGGTGCTTGAGATAAAAAATAATCATCGTTAGCACTGATGCACTCATCATTGCTGGCAGGTTCGTCAATGGCTTTAATGATCCAATCGTGAACGCGGCTAACCATAATCTCAGGTCCATGTAATATGCCTTTAATGATCTGTATCTGTTCAGAGTATTTATTCAGAGTATCCCGAATAATCATGTAAGGACGTACTGGACGACTTTCTCTCGGACAAACAGCACCACCCATTAATTGGGTATAGGTTTGCCAGTCGCCTTCGTCAGCCGCTTGTGTCAGCTCTTTTAATAATGTTGGCTCTATGTGCTCAACATCCAACCGACGCAGCTCTCGCCAAACGGTGACACTAGGGCCACCAATTTGCTGAAATTGACGAATGCCCCACAGTGACGCCCACGCCTCAATGCGCAACGCGCTGGTCACAGCATCTCTACCGTAGTGATCCGTATCCACCCCAAAGCCATCAATATTCTTGGCGATGTATTTGGCAATATAGCCGGCAGCAGTGCCTTTATTGGGGTCGATATGAATGGTCTGAAATCGTTGTTCCTGTGCGCCTTTTTCGTCACCATCCTCTAACAAGGCATAGGCTTTAAAAATAGCTTCGGCTGGCTCGATTTGTTCTTTTCTAAAAAACAATAAGAGATGCCAATGGGGTGTTCCATCGTGGTGAGGTTCAGCGACTCGAAACCCAAAGCACTCAAGATGCTGTTTGTCCCATGCCGAGCGAGTACGCTGCCATAGCGTATTCAAATAGTCATTGGCTCGCCGTGGCGTAAAGTGAGCAAACTTTTCGTTAAACTCACCACTCTTTGAATGAACAGGATGATATTTAGAGGGGCACGTCACGGTAAATAAGACCGCTTGCCAGTCATCCTCGGACTGTTGGGCAAACTCTTCAAAGCCTCTAATTCGTGTCATTAATTCATGGCGGCGATTAATCGGATTAGAGGTAGAGAGTTCGGCCAACTCTGCCAGCGTATAGGTATCGCCGAGTTGATTCTCGGCCACCAGTGATTCTAACAAGCGTTGACCTCGTTGTTTCTGGTCACAACGGCGTTTAAAGCTAACGTCACTGATATAAATTCCCTTCCGGTCACACACAATACCCATTTCTCGAAAGAGGGTTTCCAATTCGCGGCCTTGTTTGACCCGTAATTGTCGGCGTAACCACAGTGGGTCTGTGATACGGGCCAGACTGCTACTCATTTGCTCCTTGGTCGGACAATCAAATTTTTCAGGAAACGTTAATCCTAAACGTTGTACCCGATCTTTCATTATCCGGTACATCAATTGAAAGCCATGATCTTGTGTGAGCTGATAAATATGCTTCATCCATTCCTTGGAGCGCCACTCGGCATAATCCACTAATGCATCAAAATCACTGTGTAGCCATAAGCGCGTTTTACCGAGCATTAGGCGGGGATGAGTTTCCCGTAGCCAATTATTCGCCGCTACATAGCTATGGCGCTTTGATAAGGCTTCATAATGGTTAACGAGTAACCGCATGATGGGCTGATGCTTATCGAAGATAGCCTCTCGCCATTTGGCACACTCCCATGTGCCATAGACATGACGTAAGCGTTCATAAGGGGCTGTATTCACAGAATCCATTGATAGTTAACTCCACTGGCCTAAGTGGTCTAACTTCTGCTGATCATTCAACCATTGGTCTAAATCTTCCCGAAGATATCGAACGGCACGGCCAATTTTAATAAACGGCGGTGCCGGTGTCCGATTACCTCGCTGTCCTTCCATTCGGGCTTGGCGTAAATAAGCGCGACTCATACCAATATAGGCAGCAGTTTCAATCTCGTTCAGTGCGCGTGATGTTAAGCGTGATTCCATTTATCATTTACCTATTGTGTAGTTAACAGTGAAAAACCTATCTAAACATGCGTTCCGGAAAATAAGTCAACAGGTCAACGATAATAAAAAGTAGCAACCTGTCAGCACACTTAAAAAACAGCATGTCACTGGTGTAAACAAGGCTAACAATACATTCCGGAAACGAGTCAATAGGTTAAAACAGGGATAAATAGGAAAAAGTGGAAATAAGCGCGAGGACTCGAAAAAATGGAAAGGAATAACAAGTTAAACTGATTGACTAAAGCTTAGTAATAATTAAAAAGTGAGTAATAGTAATAAATTTTCATTATCAATACTTTAAGTCTGGAGATAGTAAAAATATGGCCGAAAGCGAAGAGCATAAGTTTATCAAAACGTGTATAACGGATACGTTAAAGAAATTCTCCAATAGCAAGCTGTATGGTTATAGCGAGGCTGACCGGAGAAAGTTTGATTTAGCCTGCATGCTTGAGCGTGACTGGAGTCGCCCATTAGTCGGGCAGGTATTGTGGAGAAATACTGGTGGAATTGATAAAGATATTAGAACGCTCATTAATGACACTGATTCAGAGATAAAAATCTATGCAATTTCATTATCTAGCGCGCATCGGTCAACTTTTTTTGAGGTCATGAACGATTATAAGAGGTCAGGGAATTATCCCGATTTGTTCAAAGTCAAACCTATTATCATATCAAGTAAAGTGGATGTTGATAAAGAGTCTGATAGACAAAAAGTGAGCAGCCTTATTCAATCACAAATTGTTGATGACATATTATTCAATGTGATTTTTGGTAACTTGAATAAGAATGACCTTAAGTTGTTATTTGATGTAGGAGGGATAGGCGGCTTACACATTACCGTACTCTATAAAATTGCAACTCAACGTTTTAACAGCTTATCTGCGTTTTGTAAAAGCATGGATATAAGCGCTGGACCTGTCCGAGAGACTTTGCCTTTACTTCATGCACTTAGATTAATTGAATCAAAAGAGTCCTATGTAGTGAGCCAAAAAGGCCGTGTATTATTAGACATTATCGGGCAAATATACTTGTCTTACCAATCAGGAATATACTCTGATGAGCTACTCTATATTCTGGAGAAGTTAGATTGCATCCCACAAAAAAATACCAATTCCTTAACGGTGTCTTTAGATGATGATCCTAGAGGTATTATTTTTCCTGGCATAATAATTTGTGTAGATCAGTCTATAAAACGGTGGGAGTATGATTTTACCAATAGTGAATATAATGGATCTCTTAAAGTGCAATTGGCACCATACTAAGTGCAAAATTCTTAAATATTGTCCGGCTCATTAACCCTAGCTTCTGTAGTAAGAATGATCTGTAATCTGGTTGTACACGCTGTTTCCCTTATTACTGGCTCACTTTTTGTCGGTTTACCCTAGTAAGGCTACAGCATCAGCTTTATGGTCTGGTGCGAGGTGTGCGTAGATGAGTGTTGTATCTAAACTAGCATGACCACACAGTTCGCGAACAGTGTTAAGTGGCACGCCTTTCATTACTAGCTGGGACGCAAAATCATGACGCATATCATGCCAGCGAAAATTGATTATTTTTGCCGCTCTCAAAATACTGGTCCATGACTTGTTAACATTATCTAGTCGCCCACCTAACACATCATCAGCGGGGAATACACGTCTATCTGGTGTGGTAGGTGCTTGCTTTTTCCATGATGTGAGGGTGTGTAATGCTGTATCACTAAGGGGGATGTAGCGAGTGTTGCTTGATTTAGTGTTGTCGCCAACTAGGGCCAGTTGTTTTTGTTCAAAATGGATGTGATCCCAACAAAGGTCAAAGGCTTCGCCGCGTCGCATGCCGGTTTTGAGAGATAATGTAATGAGCGGCGTCATTCTGTCAGCATAAGGGCAGTCTATCAGGGAAGGTTTTAGTGCATAGCCTCTCTGTTGGCGATGCAGATTACCTCGTTCACGAGCGGCTTTGATATCATTATCTCGTTGCGCTAATACAGCATATAAACGGCTACTTTCAGCTTGGGTGAGGTAACGGACTTTAGGTCTCTTGTCTGTTTTGAGGTTTTTAAGCTTTTTGAAAGGGTGTTCATTAATAACACTCCAATCAACAGCACGAGATAGAGCGCCTCTCAATGCATTGACCTTACGGTTAATCGTTGTTGCTTTTAATCCTCGTTGCTTTTCCTCTACGCGCCAGCTATCAATTAACGAATGTGTAATTTCAAGTAATGGTAATGATAGAAAATCCTTAAAGCTTGATTCTATCGTCTTTATTGTTGCCTGACCGCTTTTCTGGTTCGCCATTATCCATGGCGTATATTGATTGTCCAAAAACGCTGACAAGGTATGCGAGAGTTGTTTAATCGATTGGTTACGTGCTTCTTTTTTTTCGGCTTGTACGTCGATACCTTTTCCAACTTTGCTGGCGTGTTCTAGCGCATCACTTCGCATTTGTTCGACAGTATTTGTGCCAAATACGCCTAGCATAATGCGTTTACGTTTACGGGCAGTATTGCGATAAGTATAGTAAAATGATTTGCGCCCTGTAGGGTGGACACGTACTAGAAAACCTTTTAATTGAGTGTCAAAAATATCGTATTCTTTGGTTTTGGCTTCAAGCGCTTGAACAGTGCTTTTAATGAGTTTGACTTGCACAGCAATCTCCCTGTCAAAAACTCTATTTTAAGTTAGAGTCACAATAGAGTCCATCTGAAATATAAGCAAAGGAACGTCAATATACAATGGTACACTGAATATTCTATTTATCTCATTGATTAATAAGGAATTAATGTTTCATTAAGGCTCTTTCTTATATATTAGTGTTTATCAATTTATATTGCTTGATTACACTGGCAGTGTTGAGGTCAGCGGTTCGATCCCGCTAGGCTCCACCAAATAATCCTTTGATTTAAAGGAAACCTAAAAAAGCTTAACAGTTATTGTTAGGCTTTTTTTGTTTGTGGGGTAGATGGGTTGGTTTTCCTATATGGCTTCCGTGGAAATCTTAAAGCCTTATTGGGTAAAGCTAACGGAGAGTGAAGCTTTGTTGGTGGTCTGGGAACGGCCAATAGCAGACATTAAAAGTATAAGTATTTGGGTACTACTTTCTTGCTCTAAAGTGGTAGCTTATCTGCTATCAAAATAACATGTATTTGAAGTGCGTCTTTTACACACTTCTTGTTTCTTCTCTGATTTCTCGCAACCAAAGTGAAGGTCTATCATTGCTATTAGCGAGATATATGCTTTCTACCTCTCTAGCTTTACGTAGCCCATCAGAGCCTGCATTTAGCAAATTAGCAAATATGTTTTTTACGGCTTCCTCTGGATAATCTGGTGTTGATCCTTCTAACATTTTTATCCAAATTTCGTGAGCCTCGAAAGGCTGAGCATCACTGATTTTAGCTATGCTTTTTAATAAATCATACGAATTGTGTGACTCATCAGAATATGGTGCAATTTTAAGTAACAGCTGTCGCCTCTCTTCATCTATCTGATCGACAAATACTGCCCAATGACATAGCTGTGAAGCCATTTTTCTCCCGCCCCTCACAGACAAGTCGATATTTTGTAGAATTTTGGGCCATAGTTCATAAATCTTGAGTCTTAGATTGTCATCACCTTCCTTTCTCAAAGACCACATAAACCATATTAAATGACTTATTTCTTTATAATCATTTCTGTTTATTAGAGCCTTGATAAGGCTATTGTCACCTTCAAAAAGCTCAAAATCGTTTATATACGCTGCCGCAATATTCTGTATAGCTTTTTCTTCTACCTTATCCCTTATATTGTCATCATCAAGTACTTTAAGTAAGCCGCCACTTTCCTTTAGAAATTTATAAATTTCCTGGTATATCGTTCCGGCGTAAGCATAACCTTGCATAGCACACAGCCATTTTAAGTAATGGCTTTGATCAAATATTCTGTTTAGGTTTTCAGTTACCCATTCTTTCGACATATATAGGAAATTAGGTAAATAGTTAGTAACGAGCGTGGCAAATTCATATTCAGGCTTTTCTGAATCAGCACGACTCAGCTCAGAATCGTAATAATGCTGAAAGTGTGACCATACTTCGGAGTGATCTTTATTACTACTTTTGTCTGCAACCCGGCACGACCGTAAGGTCAAATTAATTAGAGCCTCAAGACAATGCCCTCGAGGACTGTTAATAGATATTGATACAGCATCGCTATCTTCTTTGTATTCGCTGCCTTCCTCTCGAGCCAAAAGGTACGCGAGGATTTTTTCTGCATCTGATAAATATTCTTCACTAAATGCATGGCCATCTGATTTTGTACCGGCTTCTATTAGTCGTCCGATATCACTTACTATCCAATATCGATTTGCAACGAATGGTTCTCTCTGCTTTGCATTCTCTGGATCCCAGAAACGTTCCTGTTCAATTATGTCAGAACAAAAATATAATAATTTTATCCATATTTCATCCCAAGGCAATTTAGCTTTCTCTGTCCATAGCTCCCTATACGCTTCAATAATTTCGTGAATATACGCCAAGTCAAGATGAATGAGTTTGTTCAAATTCAGATAGTAATTAAGTGGCTCTGTTTTAATTAACTCCTTAAAGACCTTTACCAACCCCTCCAACCCTGGCTCATCAAAACCACCTGGGTCTTTGTAATCTACTAATTCCTGAATTAGCTCATCAACCGACAATGCCTGCAATTCTTCTAGTGTTTTTGGTGACTTTCGACCTCCCCATCCAACAGATATATAGCTCGAAAAATCGGGATGATCTGGTTCAGTTTTCGCGATCTCTGTATTTTCTAGATAGAGCTGCGCTTCTCTCTCTCCATAATCTTTTATAGCGGAAAGCCAAATAGCTTTATCGTAGGCGGATGCTCCCTCATGATGCTCACCCTTGTCATCGTGCCTTATTATGCTGGCTATTAATTTAAATAGCTTTTCTTTTTGTGCATCCGAAAAATGTGCATAACTCTTATTTATAAAATGCCACACCTCATGTCGATAGTTACTATTAAAATATTCACTATCAAGCAGGGAATCAGTTACATCTGTGAATAAGTGGTAATTTCTGGCAACTACATATATCGCTAATCTCTTAATAGTCTGATATTCAGAATCGAGTAGGCTTTTGACGTATAATGACGCTTCTTCTGGACTAACATTAATGTAACTATCAACTGAATCACGATAGGCTTGAATGAGTACATTTTCAGTATTATTTCGATGCTTATTTTGCTCGTGATCTTCAATAGCTGGTTGCCAAATTGAAGACCACAAGTCATTTTCGAGTTGTTCTAGTATATTTTTTATGAATACATCAAATATTTGAACAGCTTCTAAGCCTAAATTTTCACCGGCCAAGCCAGCTACTTTTACAGTAATTTTTTGGGCATGATAATAGTCGAATCTGAGTGAAGCGTCTGGCTTAAATTTATCACCATATTTTCTTTCTATAAATATTACTTTATAAAGGAGTTCGATAATTCTCTTAGCAATTTGCAAAGCATGGTCTTCGCCTGCTTGCAGAAGACTTGGTAGCCATTTCTCACCAATCACCTGCGCAACTAAACCACTTTCATATTTATCGTCTAGCCAGTAATCGATGATATCTAAATTTTCGACGGTGATTGAATCATGCGGGATTTGTGAGACTATTTCAGAAAACTGCCACCAAGTTCTGTAATTGCTCATCTCATTTTCTTTAGCGTAAGAAGTAGCTCTCACTAGAACATTAAGAAACTTTTCTGCATATTCTAGATTTTCTTTATCAGCGAGTTCTGGGGCTGTTTTAACAAGATAATCAACTACCGACCAAAAAGGTATATTTACATATCCCTCTTCTTTAGCAGGCATAGGTTTCGGATTTTCTTCAGGGCTAAAATAACCACGTTCTGCGAGAGGATCGAACCATTTTAATCCCTTCACCTTACGAAAAAATAGCGGGCGCAACTCTTCCTTCTCATCAATGCGATGCAATAAGTCCAGTTCTTTAGCTGACAGCTCATTCATTGCCAAGAACCTCATCCATAAAATCATTATCAGCAGCTAAAGGTGGTTTTCTTACTTCAATTTGATTTCTCCAAGTTTTAATTATTTCCTCTAAACGTTTGTAGTTATCGTGATCACGAACAAATCCCAAGAGGTGCACACCAAATGAATTCTCATAATAAGTATGCAGGTTTTCATAAAGTGGTTTTTGACTTAGAAAAAATCCTTGTAATGCAAAACGTCTTCTATTACTAGTTCGTTTTACAGACCCTCTTCTTAATATATGTTCTAATATTTCGGCTTCTTCCAAACCGTAACCGAGAAACAGAATGGTCTTTTTTTCAAACAATTCGCCAAGAAACTCTTGGACATTTTCATGGTCGTAGTGCTCAAGATAGTGCTTTGTGGTAACGATCATTGTTTCGGGCTTACTTGTCGCTCCGTGCAGATGAACGACCGTTCCAGGTTCATTTAACAATTTTGCGAAAAACTTTTCTTTCTCAAACACTCGGTTAACAGATGCAGCCGTAGTAGATCCATCTTTCGTATCTACAAAGCGTGGAGCCAATAGTTCGTCATAGTTTGTTGTTACACAAGAACAGCCTATGTCATTTACCGCTTTATAGATACCATCGCCTTCACTTTTACTAGCAAGGTGCTTCGTAAGATCTAAATTATATCTATTATCTTCGGCAATTGAGTACGCAATAGATAATTGCTTCTTCGGGTCTAGTCCGTATAGTTGTTCAAGCTCTGAATAGTTCAAATACCCATTCTGTCTTAAATCATCAAGGGCTCGCGCAGCGAGTCCAGACCATGATGGCAAACCAAGCAGCATTGAAGCTCCAGCGCCAACGAAAAAGACGAGATCACCATTCAGTCCCGCCTGAACGATTTCATCCGGTGGGTCAAATATTTCACGTAGATCAGGTGCTCTTGCCATATATCGCCTATATTTGAATCATGCTTGAATGTCCGCTTTGGATCGTAAGCTGACATTACTTAATATTCTAAATTTAATTTATGGAGAATAATCTTATGAGGAAGGGATAATATTTCTTTAAACATCAACGACTCCAATTTTTATTTTTACCAAGAGTAAGTGATTCGATAAGTATTTCAAAGCCATGAAAAGCTTTACATACAATAATGGCGTGAATTTCAACGGAAAGTCGGCTAAATACTGCAATCAGGTGTGGTTTTTGATAGGTGTGAGCTAGGTCACATATGCTGGCTTGCATCTAGGGTGTGTTTTTCTTACCCTTCGTGCACTACTTGATAGGTACATCAAGAGTAGGACGTTAATAATATAAATAGTAAGGGAAGCTTCATGGATGCCACCGACACTCTGATACAACAACTCGAACGCCCACTTAACAACAGATCAACAACGCCTGTTGTCTATAAAATTAAACCGGGTGACTCTTTAAGCCGAATTATTACGCGATACTACGGTATTAACTATACTGACCCACGCTATAAAACGGCATTGGCATCGGTATTGTATTTTAATGATTCTATTAAAGACCCTAACGAGATCTTCGCAGGCCAGTTATTGCGTTTACTGCCTTTGTACGAAGATAATGCCACCGCTTTTTGCCCAGTGCCTGATGACTTTTATCAAGAGAAGCCTGCTATTGTAGCAACGCGCCATCGTTTAGAACCTATGGGTAATTACCAAGAGCGTTTTAAACACCATATTCCATCTTCACCGCAAGAGCAGGAAGCCTTCTGGGCGTTAGCATGGCTACACGAAAATTATGGTATTTTGAGCACCACGAGTGGAGCTGGTTTTACGGCTTGGGGTGGTTTGGTTTCTCAATCGAATAACGCTTTTATTGCTGAAGTGAAAGTATTGTATGGTCAGTATCAGAGTGGTGGGTTGTCTAAAAACCAATATGATTACCGCCGGCAACTGGCGCTTAAAAAATACGCACAGAAAATCGGCCCATTCGAAAAGTTATTATTAAAAGGTAAAACTGCGCGCGAAGCAGCCCGTATTAATCGTTCTAAAGCGATTCCTGCTACTGCAAATATCGACCACCATTTAGGGCGCTTAGGTCGTATGGCACAATATGCCAAACATGGGGGTACCATTTTAACAGCAGCGGGTGTTGGTGTGGGGTGCTACAACATTGCGCAGGCGCAATCAAAGCAGGAAAAGAATGAGATCTTTGTTGAAACTGTTGGTAGCACGATTGCAAGTGTTGGCACTACTGTGGCATTAGGTGTGTATTTTATTGCCACGCCAACCGGTTGGATAACTGCTTTGGCATTGGGGGTTGGTGCTGCTGCTGTTTCCATGGGAGCAGGTAAAGGGTTAAAAGGTATGTATACTCAATTTGGGCAAGAAGTGGATATTGTTTCAGGTTTAGGAGTTGATAAGCTGTGCCGATAGACCAGCCACTATCTTATATTTTATTTTTAATTCTTATGGGTATTGCTATTGCTGGTGTCATTTGGATGCCAATAACATGGTTATTGCTAAGTATTTTTACCCCTAAAACCTTATTGGATAAATACTTTAAAGAGCCGCATTTTACTGTGATAGAAACTATTTTTATGGCGCAATTTCCCGGCTTTTTGATGCGTACAGCTATGTTTGGTTGGGCGTTGTTTTTCCCTGCATTAACCCAAAAAAGAAAAATTAAAGACCCCATAAAATATATGCCTCGCTGGTACGCGATTGCCTTAAAAGTATTTATTGTCGGTGTAGCGCTTACGATGTTTCTTTTTTTCTCGTTGATGGGAATTTTATTTTTGATGATCCCACCAGAAGCTTCCTTTTAGTCAATGGGTCTCTCTAATATTATTTCCTCTATTAACATAAACATAAACATAAACATAAACATAAACATAAACATAAACATAAACATAAACATAAACATAAATATTAATATTAATATTTATGTTTATGTTTGTGAGGCAATATTTTATCAGCAGCATGATTTAGTTAAGTTGACAGGTGCTGATCAAATATGCAAATAACTGGCGAACAATTAGCCACTGTATTTTTCATAGTTATGTTTGCAGGTGTATTATGGATGCCAATAACATGGTTGTTATTGAGTATTTTTACCCCTAAAACTCTATTGGATAAATACTTTAAAGAGCCGCATTTTACTGTGGTAGAGACCATTTTTATGGCGCAATTTCCCGGCTTTTTAATACGGACAGGTATTTTTGCATGGTTGGCGTTATTACCTTCTTTAGATAAGAAAAGAAAAATAAAGGATGTGGCAAAGTATGTGCCCCATTGGTACGCTATTGCCTTAAAAATCTTTATTGTGGGTGTGGCTATTACTATGCTTCTTTTTTTCTCGCTGATGGGAATTTTATTTTTAATGGATGCTCCAGAAGCACCTTTGTAATGTGGTGAAATACCTTACAAATATTTCTGCCAAAGCTAATGATTTTTTCTATTTTGGTAGCAAGATACAGCTTGAGCAGATAATCAAGTTTTTCAGGGATAGGGTTGACAAGTTGTGCCAATAGATCAGTCAGTGTTTGATTCTTTATTTTTTATTTTAATGGTTATTACGATCACAGGTGTTTTATGGATGCCAATAACATGGTTGTTCTTAAGTATCTTTACACCTAAAGCCTTATTGGATAAATATTTTAAAGAGCCTCACTTTACCGTAGTAGAAACTATTTTTATGGCGCAATTTCCTGGCTTTCTGATGCGTACAGCCATGTTTGGCTGGGCTTTGTTTTTTCCTTCGTTAACCAAAAAAAGAAAAATTAAAGACCCCATAAAGTATATGCCTCGCTGGTATGCTGTTGCCTTAAAAATATTTATTATCGGGGTATCAGTGACAATGTTTATCTTTTTTTCCTTAATGGGCTTTTTATTACTAACGGAGCCAACAGAAACACTTTTGTAATGTGATGAAATGCTTTACAAATATTTCTGCCAGAGTTAATAATTATCTCTATTTCGGTTGAGGATATAACCTAATAAGAGAAGTCAAGGTTAAGGAATGATAAATTATGAAAATAACAGGGCATGAACTTTTTCTATTTTGGTTCTGGGTTATGTTTGCAGGGGTTTTATGGATGCCGATAACATGGTTGTTATTGAGCATTTTTACGCCTAAAGCATTATTGGATAAGTACTTTAAAGAGCCGCATTTTACTGTGGTAGAAACCATTTTTATGGCGCAATTTCCCGGCTTTTTGATGAGAACGGCAATGTTTGGTTGGGCGTTGTTTTTCCCTTCATTAACCAAAAAAAGAAAAATTAAAGACCCCATAAAGTATATGCCTCGCTGGTATGCTATAGCTTTAAAAACCTTTATTGTGGGTGTGGCAATTACTATGTTTATCTTTTTTTCTATAATGGGATTTGTATTGTTAATGGATCCGCCAGAAGGTCCTCTGTAAGTCAATGGACCTTTTTAGTACAGTTTATTCTTTAGAAAAAACCTACGGTTTTGTTTAAAAAAGCTCTATGGATTTTGACTTGGTTAAATTGATTAGTGCGTACCAAATATGCAAATAACCGGCGAACAATTAGCTACTGTATTTTTCATAGTTATGTTTGCAGGCGTTATCTGGATGCCAATAACATGGTTGTTCTTAAGTATCTTTACACCTAAAACCTTATTGGAGAAATATTTTAAAGAGCCTCACTTTACCGTAGTAGAAACCATTTTTATGGCGCAATTTCCTGGCTTTCTGATGCGTACAGCCATGTTTGGCTGGGCTTTGTTTTTTCCTTCGTTAACCAAAAAAAGAAAAATTAAAGACCCCATAAAGTATATGCCTCGCTGGTATGCTGTTGCCTTAAAAGTATTTATTGTCGGTGTAGCGCTTACGATGTTTCTTTTTTTCTCGTTAATGGGAATTTTATTTTTAATGGATGCTCCAGAAGCATCCTTATAAAGCAATGACCAGTGAATGAATTTGGTGACAAGGCCAATCCATGTGTTATTTAGTACGATAGAAATAGTACTCTATACTATCGTGTTAATGTGGTACGATAGCTTGTTTCATCTATTCCACGATCATAGGTAAACAGTATACCTACCTATTGATATCGTTGATTTATCTATTTTCAACCCTGTCGCGTTTTCTCCCTACTAGAATAGGGGTCTCGATAGTTCCCGAAACCTTGATGATCTGTTCGTCAAGTTCATGACATCTCTAACATACTTTTTTCACACTACGAAAATTAGAGGTGCTGCTTCGCCTGAAATTTATGGTTTGCCTTAAGTTGATGGCTATTTCAATGTGTTGGGAGCTATTGCTTTCGATTAAAGAGGTTTATGATGAAAATAGAAATTATTACGGCACCCAATGATGGGTTAAAAGAAACTGGCTTTGGCAACCTTCAATCCTGTGGTAGCGTATTAGAATCCATGATGGGCAAAGGCTACAATTTAAGATTAAGTGTTTGCAAAAATATTAATGATTTGTCTGAGGTTGTTAAGAGAAACCCTGATCTAGTAATTTTGGCGGTTAAGTATATTACAATCAAGAATAAAGCAGATATCTGGCTTTCTGATTTTTTCGACCATAATAATATCAACTATTCGGGGTCATCACGCAATGTATTAGAGTTTGACTCGAATAAAGTTCTTGCTAAAACATTCCTGCGAGATTTAGGTATTAATACCGCTGATTTTTTTACTGTGACACCAAGGCAATTTCGGTCTGAAAAAGAATTGCCAATGAAATTTCCTTTGTTTTTAAAACCACTTAATGCCGCAAATGGTAATGGTATTGATGACTTGTCATTCGTAACTAACTTTTCAGATTTTGAGCATAAAGTATCCTCTTTGTACGAACAATTTAAGGCTCCCGTACTGGCTGAAGAGTATTTGGGTGGTCGGGAATTTACCGTTGCTATTGTCCAAAAACCAGATGGAGATCTAATTGTCTCTGCTATTGAGATAGTGCCAGTCGAGTCATCACGTGGGCTTAGAATTTTGGGTTCAAAGGCAAAAAAAGATGATTCAGAAATATTACTGAATATTGAAGAAGGTAAAATAAAGGATCAAGTTAAACAATTGGCTACTGATGTTTTTGTTAATTTGGAAGTAAGGGATTTTGGCCGAGTCGATATAAAATTAAATAAAAATGGAAAATGTTTTTTTATGGAAGCTAATTTAGTTCCTGGCATGACTCATGGATCAAGCTACTTTCCTAAAGCATGTGAAATAGACAATGGGGTGACATATGATGATGTGATTGAACAGATGTTAGATACGTGCTTGTGCCGATTGCCATTGGATATTATACCGGGCAGCCACCCTGAAAAAAATAAAGCCCCCATGCTGCTTTCAATTTAACTAAGCGGTATTGTTCGTTTGTCAGGGTAGGGTAGAAGTTTATTTTATTGTTGCCAAGATGATAAGCCTTGAGAAAAAATAGTGTGGATTAGACATGCTACCTCTGATGTTTTTTGTGTTATTTTCTGGTTTTGATTTTTCATAATACTATCGTATGCATTGTTTGATGATTATTTTTTTCTTAGTCAAGCGTCTAGTTTAGAAGTAATCTCCATTTTAATTGACTTGCCCCTTGTTAATTACTCTTCCAACCCTCATAGTATAAAAAGTAGCAGGTAATTTTACTTGTTACTAACTAAAGGCAACATAGTATGCCGTCCCAAAATAATGATGACTCTGAAGGTCCTTGGCGATCTCAGTCTCCTCCTGATCTTGAACTACTGATTAATCGCACAATACATTTCTTAAAAAGTCTGTTGCCTGGCAGTGGCTTTGGCGGGACCTTTATTTTTTTAATTCTAGTCGTCGTTGGGCTGAGCGTTTGGTCATCTTATTATACTGTGCCTAGTGATTCTGTGGCGGTTGTACAGCGCTTCGGAAAGCATCTAAAAGAAGTCCCTCCGGGGTTACATTTCAAATTGCCATTAGGTATTGATAAAGCAACGATTGTTCCCGTCAAACGGCAGTTAAAACAAGAGTTTGGCTTTGCAACGGCAGGAGCGAAAGACCCTTATCAAGGGGCTCGTAATGGCGGGCGAGAAACGCAAATGGTTACCGGTGATCTCAACGCTGCTTTAGTAGAGTGGGTCGTTCAGTATCGTATCTCTGATCCTGTTAAATTTTTATTTGAAGTGCGCGAGCCGAGTGAAACGCTACGTTACGTCTCTGAATCTGTTATGCGAGAGGTAGTGGGTGATCGAACGGTGGACGAAGTAATTACTATTGGCCGGCAAGAAATTGAAGTGGAAGCGCTGGTAAAAATGCAGGAACTGTCGAGCAAATATGTGATGGGAATCAGTATTGATCAGGTGCAGTTAAAAAATATTAACCCTCCTACACCGGTGCAAGAGTCATTTAATGAAGTCAATCAGGCGCAGCAATCGAAAGAGAAGTTAATTAATGAGGCAAGGCGTGAATATAACAAGGTTATTCCGTTAGCGGAGGGCGAAAAAGATCAACGAATACGCGAGGCTGATGGTTATCGTCTTAAGCGTATCAACGAAGCTGAAGGTGATACTGCACGATTCAATGCGTTATTTACCGAATATCGTAAAGCACCTGAAGTGACACGGCGTCGCATCTATATCGAGACCATGCAAAATGTGATGCCGAGCATACAATCTAAAATTTTGGTCGATGATGAGATGCGCGGGCTACTGCCGTTACTCAACCTTGATGTTCATAAAGGGAGTCGAGAATGAATACTGTTAAGCAATTTGTCTTATTGTTGATGTTGATTGTGGGTGTATTTGTCGTTGGCAGTTCTATTTACACTGTGGATGAAGTTGAGCAGGTCATTATTACACAATTTGGTAAGCCGGTAGGTGAACCTGTCGTTGAGGCGGGGCTCAAATTTAAAGTCCCTTTTATTCAAGAAGTTAATCCCATTGATAAGCGAGTTCTTGAATGGGATGGGGCGCCTTCGGATATGCCGACCAAAGACAAACTGTATATTTCGGTCGATTTGTTTGCTCGCTGGCGAATTGTCGATCCCTTGCAATATTTTTTGCGCTTACGAGATGAGCGGAGTGCGCAGTCGAGACTGGATGATATTCTCGGTAGTGAAACCCGCAATGCTGTCGCTAAACACGAGTTGATTGAAATTATTCGTACTACAAAAGACCGTGTGCCACTCATTGATACCGTTTTAGGCGGTGCTGTTTCGTCTTCTACTGAACAGGGTATCAATATGGGTGCGTTGGTACCGATTGAAAAAGGGCGTAAATTAGTTGAGCAAGAAATATTTACTGCTGCTGCTGAAAAAGTGGGAGTGTTTGGTATCGAATTATTAGATATCCGTTTTAAGCGTATTAACTATAACGAAAGTGTACGCCCCAAAATTTATGATCGGATGATTAGTGAGCGCCGGCAAATTGCTGAACGCTTTCTTTCTGAAGGTAATGGTGAAGCCGCTAGAATTCGTGGCAATCGGGTGCGTGATTTAAATAAAATTCAATCTGAAGCTTATCGAAAAGTCGAAGAAATTCGTGGTTTGGCCGATGCTAAAGCTACAGAAATTTATGCCCGCGCCTATAACCAAAGCCTTCAATCTGTAGAGTTTTATGAATTCACGCGCACCATGGCTTCGTATCCCGCCATTATTGGGGAGAGAACAACTATTGTATTGTCTACTGATAGTGATTTATTTAAATTTCTAAAGGGCATGACATCTACCGTAGACATCATTACTCGATAGTCAGCTCAAAGAAAAAGCAGTGTTTGGACCAAACAGATTTGTTAATAATCAATCATCGGAGTAAACAGTTATGTCTAAAGAAAAAAAAGGCAACAAAGAAAATAAGAAAAAACCGATCATGACGCAAAAAGAGAAAAAGCAAGCAAAGAAAGCCAAAAAAGATTCTACTAGCGGGACTTTCAGTTCAATCTAAAAGTTTGTCTAAATAAAGATGGTTGGCTGTCGCCGCCAGCATATAAATGAGATGGTAACCATGCCAATATAGTAGGAGTTTATTATGAATATGACGGACAAAGAGCTGATGACAACCTATGGTATCACTTGCGAGAAAAATTATGTATATCGATATAAAGAACATAAATATAGCAAGCTTAATGATGCTGTGAATTATGCCAGGTCGGATGGTAACGATACTCAAGTAAGCCATTCATCAGAACCTAACAAAATATCAACAAATAAAGATTGTATGGAAAAAGAATAATATTCATAAAGAATCGGTCTGTAGATGCAGATTCGTTTCTTAGGACGCAGCTTATCTTTTTTACTTAATAGAATACTGTTGCATACACACTAATTATTTATGCAGTGAGATATTAAGGAGTCAAGCAATACCCATAGAGGTGTTGTAATTGAAGTCGTTACGAACAGTTGTTCAACATGGCTTTATTATCACTGGAGTAGGCGAGCATCGCCATCGGATAATTGTCAATGATTAAGCACTTAACGCTCAAAAAACGACGGCTCAAGCTCTGTGAAAATTTACCTTTCGAGCGGGCTATTTTAACTCACGGTGGTGCCAGCTCGAACCCTGATCACGCTGATGGATCGTTGTCAGCTGCGCAGGCTGGTATGGTCTTAATGATCGAAGGGGAATCTGCTTTAGATGCTGTTGTTCATGCAGTCAGCTTACTAGAAGACGACCCTCGCTTTAATGCTGGAACTGGCTCTCAGCGTCGGGCTGATCGGCAAACGATTCAAATGGATGCATCATGTATGTCCAGTGATGGTCAGTTCGGTGCAGTTGCCTGTGTCGAGAATGTAAAAAACCCTATTAAAATTGCTCACGGTGTATTACTGCATTCTGATCATATAATCGTAGCGGGTGATGGCGCACGAATTTTTGCACAAGCGCATAATATTGCTACTGATTCTTTGAATACTACTGTCGCAAACAATGACCAATATAGCGCTGATCTATCTGACAAAACGCCCTCTTGCGATACGGTGGGTGCGATTGCCTTTGATGGAGCGATGTTTGCGACGGCGCTAAGTTCTGGCGGTTTGGCTAATGCTGACATTGGTCGTGTCGGTGATGTGCCGCTGCCGGGTTGCGGACTTCATTGTGGGCCGTTGGGAACGATTGCCTGTACCGGTGATGGTGAATTCATCGCCTTAAAAATATTGGCAAGAGAAGCTTATGGTTGGTTAGAGCAGGGTATGAGCCCTCAAGATATTGTAAAAAAAGCGCTGAAGCTATTCGATAACTCTGTCGATATCGGGCTGATTGTTCTAACAAAAAATGGGTTCGCTTCAAGTTCCCGTAACGGTATGGCATGGTCGCAGCTAACAACACTGTCTGGTGGTAGCTGATTTCTTATTTGCAATTAATGGTAATGAAGACCGAGCGCATTATACAGGGAGTATCAAAGCTATCTAATTCATCTGTGACTTCGCAATAAAAACCTTTTGGTTTATGTCCTCCAAATTCTCCATACTCATCTTTGATTCTCTTATTGGAAACCCAAATTTGATAATCACTGCCTTGATCTTCGACAAAATCCTTTTACTCGATTTATTTTATGCGTCAGGCTGCATTATATTTTGTTGGTTTGTGTGTTAACACACTAGCCAATAATCAAATTTTTGTACTCGTTTATTGGATGCGAAATTGTTGAACAAATGGAGGGCTCTACTAATAGCTGATACATCTCATCATTGAGCTATGTAAGTTTGGTAGGTAAGGCTGCTGCCGTTGCTTACTTATGACGTGACCCCTCATGTTACTCTATAATCCGAATACGTATGTTTATTCTCGTAGTAACCCCTATATTTTAGTGAATTCAGCTGGCTTAACGGCCATAAGGGCTTAATGCTGGCTCTGGATATTTAGGAGCGGCAGCTTTCCAAGCTTATAGCTTGACTACATTTTATGGATGGGGTTGACTCCGTCTTTTACGAAACAAAAGAGGTATTACATGACCAACTTGAACACCCAGGTCCACCCACGTCGCCGTATTATTGTTGGAGATGGCGTTGCAGCGGCAGCTTTGACTGAAACAAGCACTGCGCAGGCGGGTGACTCTCTGGTTGTTGCTGGTTACAAGGCATCACAGCTTGGGCGTGGGTTAGCCTATATGTCTGAGCCTAGGGAAACCCCGTGGCGCTATGCTTATTTATTGAACTCACCCGCAGATGATATTGATCCAGATTTTGGGCAATGGATTGTCGATAATTGGGAGCACATCCAAGGTTCTATGGTAGGTCGTAGCCCTGACTGGCTTGGAGCGGCTAAGCCTTATCTGGATTGTGATGATAAACGTGGTCTTAATGTGCCACGAGCTTTCTTTGGGGATTATATGGAGCAGCGATCGCAGCAGGCGATTGCGGCGTTACGTGAGCGTGGTGTGAATGTCGACATCGTGGATGATGAGGCGGTATCGTTGGAGCAGGGCGCCGATGGTTTTAAATTGCTCACGGCTTCAGGGCGACGCCTTCATGCCGACGCTGTCGATATCGCGACGGGTGGCCCCAAAACTCAGCGGATTGAAGGTGATGATGGGCCGTTCTGTGCCCCAGAACTTTTTGGTCATGAAGAGCGTATAGCGGATCATGCAAAACGTGGTGCAGAAATCTGGTGTATTGGTACCAATGCGACGATGTTAGATGCATTGCGCCTTTGTCAGTCGGTTGTGCCGGAAGATCAACTACGGTTCACGGCCTGTAGCCCGCGGGGCATTATGCCGGAGCCTCTTATTGCTCGTTTGCCGCGTGATATTACAAAACCCGAGCTCAGTGGCCCTTATCCAAGCGCTAAAGCATTTCTTGATGATGTCCAGCGCAATATGCAACTGGCGCAGACAGCGGGGCATCAGATGCGTGAGGTCAGGGCTGGTTTCCGCGCATTTTTTATCGAGCATGGGCTGAAATGTTTTGTGCCCGATCTACACGAAGCGCGTTTAGTGCCTCCGACATTGCGTCACTGGTTTAGAGGCGGGACGCGCGACACCCTGCATGACTTCCACCGACTGAGCCTGACGAATCATACCCGTGTAGTTCGCGGAGCGGTCAGTGCTATAGAGTCGACAGATGATGGTGTTAATCTGTTGCTGAAAGATGAAACGGATGCATTGGTGCCGTATAAAGCTGGGTTCGTTATAAACTGCTCTGGGGCAGGGGCGACATTTGAGTTTGATGCGTTGACACGTTCGTTAATTGATCGTGATTGGGTGTCGATCTGTAATCGTAGTGGTGGTATACGCGTTAATGACGGGTGTCAGACCAATATGCCCGGTGTGCGTTACTTGTCGCCAGCAACGACGGTAATCGGTGATGAAGTTATGCCAATGCCGCTTTACGATGCCCATTTATTGCGTACATGGGCTGCACGAGCTAATAAGCAGCCTAGCTAAGATTTAATCATTATGACGGATAAAGCTACCAACGGTCCGGTGTGTTTATAGGGTTAGCACTAATCGTGCGGAATGTCAGATTAATGCGTGGAGTTAAAACTATTTTAGTTGGCGGCAGGCGGTGAAGCCAATAGGTTTGAGTTGAACCTTTCATTACTAGTAAACTACCGTTTTCCAAAATTTGAAAAATCGTTTTTTTCGTTTTCTTGTGCTTAAATGCAAATTTACGTTCCGCACCGAAACTAAGCGAACCGATAGCCCCATTGCGTTTCAGGTCTTTTTCCGCATCGCTGTGCCAAGCCATCCCTTCACTGCCATCATGGTAAAGGTTCAAGAGACAAGAATTGTATGTTTCGCCACTTTCCTGCTCAACGATACCCTTTAACTTCTGTAAAATATTTACCCATGGCAGAGCTGTTTTTGTAGTTTTAGAATAGGTGTAGGAAAAGGGATGATCCGCATACCAAGCCACTTTGCGTTTAGTAATTATTTTCTTGCCGAAAATAACAGCTTCGTCGTGCCTCCATATGATATCTTGCATTAAGGTATCATAATAATGATCTGCCTCTCGGCATGACATGACGGGACCGTAATATTCTACCGTGCCATTATGGGGAAGCAAGTTGCGCGGTCTACCCTCTATTTGTTCAAAGAGATCCATACCTGATACTCCTTCCGCATACAATGACCACAGGGGCGAAAGCCTTTTTTGATGGCCTTGTCTTCGCTTTTAAAAAAGACACGGTTTTCACGCTTCATTCGTTTTCCGGATTTACAATCTAAAGTACCGTAAATTTTTAACTTTCTATTACCACCAAATTGAATGGAGCGATCATTAATCTTTGTTCTGAGCGTGGTGTCGTCAATCTCACTGTGTTTGATCATATTAACTCACTGCATCATGGAAAATAATGCCCATCGTATAGCGTTCACCGCTATGCACTTCACTAACACCGTGGCGCATCGTAGCACGGTAATATCCGCGCGCGCCTTTAACGGGCCTGAAATTCGTGGTAAAAAGTATCATGTCGCCGCGTTTTGGCTTCAAGACAATCGCCTTGGATTGTGCTCTTGGAACTTGCTGTGTTAGCACAAATTCACCACCAGTATAACCCTCGTCTAGTTCACTTAAAAAACAGGCCGCTTGAAGAGGGAAATAGATATCCCCGTATAAATCCTGATGCAGTGTATTATAGCCACCTTCGCCATATTTCAGGATCAATGGGGTAGGCTTTTGCTGCCTATTTTTATGGCACGCACTCCGCAAATCTTCAAATGTCTCAGGAAAATGCTCATCAACATGCAAGATTTTCATCCAGAGATTAGCAATTGGTGCAAGCTTAGGGTAAAGGTTTTCTCGCAAAGACTGCACCAGATCCGGCAAGGGATAGTCCCAATATTTATAAGCCCCAAGACCAAAGCGATAGCGTTCCATCATCACGGTTTTGCGATATCCATCCGGTTTATCGAAAAGGTTAATCATGCTCTGGCATTGCTGCATATTCAGAAAACGCGGCAAAATAGCGTAGCCTTTATCGTTCATTTCATCTGACATAGCCTGCCAGTCTATTTGTTCTATTTTATGTGCTATTTCATCCATGTGACGTGTCCATTTTTGCAGCCTCCCAGCCGATGATGGCGGTTTTTTTATCTGGTCCCCACATATAACCGCCGATTTTGCCGCTGCTTTGAATGACGCGGTGGCATGGAATTAGAAATGCAATGGGATTACTACCGATAGCCGCACCAACTGCGCGGGATGACTTGGGATTACCGATATCTTTGGCAATATCGCCATAAGTTGAAAGCATTCCCATTGGAACCTTGAGTAAACTTTCCCACACTTTCAATTGGAAAGGCGTTCCGGTCAAATGTAACTTGATTTGATCGAGCTTTTTCCAATCTTTTTGAAAAATAAACAAGGTATCTTGTTGGAATTTATCGGTGATCTGATGATAACCCGCATTCGGAAAGCGCGCTTTTAGATCGAGCAAAGCCTTGTTTTCATCCTCTTCAAAAAACATGTGGCACACGCCTTTTGGCGTAGAAGCCACAATGACTTTTCCAAATGGACTTTCGGCAAAGCAGTAATTAATGGATAAGTTCGCGCCACCATTTTTAAATTCACCGGGGGTCATACCTTCGATATTGACAAACAGATCGTGCAAACGGCTCGACCCGGATAGCCCTATTTCATAAGCAGCATCTAGCACCGTCGTTCGATTTTTTAGTAAATTTTTAGCGTAGTCAAGAGAGACATACTGCATGAATTTTTTAGGACTAACGCCAGCCCATTCAGTAAACATACGCTGAAAATGATACGGGCTAACATGCACAATTTCAGCAATCTCATCTAATGATGGTTGCGATTTGAAATTATTGCTGATGAAATGAATGGCCTTTTCTATTCGGACATAATCTACTTTTTTTTGGTTTTCCATTTTTCACCTAGCTTATATTTATGTCTTGCATATTGATACTCCTCCATCAACCAGTACCATCGACCCGGTTACAAAGCTTGATAAATCTGATGCGAGGTAGAGTGCTGATGCGGCAACTTCCTCCGGCTGTGCCCGACGTTTGAGCGCATGCATATTTTCGAGAAATTTAATGAATTCAGGGTCCGTGCCTAATTTATCGGCCATCGGTGTTGCTGTGGCGCCTGGGACGAGGGCATTAAACCGGATGCCTTGCGCTCCATATTCACAGGCTAGCGTCTTGGTTAATCCTACGAGCCCTGCTTTTGCAGCGGCATATGCTGATTTAGTCGGCATAGCGACTGTAGTTCCGGCAACGGATGAGGTGAAAATAACCGAACCGCCGCCATTCTCAAGCATAGCTGGAATTTGATGTTTTGCCGCGAGATAACCAGAGGTGAGATTGGTATTGATCGCAGAATTCCAATCGTCCAGCTTCAGTTCAGGCAGTGGTACAAGTTTTCCCAATATGCCTGCGTTATTAAACGCGATATCCAGCTTTCCAAAGTCCGATATGGCCAAGTCGACTAGAGCCTTGTTATATCCTTCGGATGTTACATCCCCAGCTAGAATCCTGACTTGTCCTTCATCATTTTCAATTTCTTCAGCAAGCTCGTTCAGTCTGTCTTCATGTCTTGCTCCAATAACAACACTTGCGCCCTCTTTGGCAAATAACTTTGTCGCAGCGCGCCCGATCCCGGAACTTGCTCCTGTAATAATCACAACTTTATTTTCGAGTAGAGACATGGCTAATCCTTTTTAAAGTTTTTTAATAGTAGGATGAAAAATATATGGCCTCGACCCGTTTCTTGCGGGATCACTTAAAGCACTAGTCTTTTAGTTCTATTTAGCAGCTCAACCTCCATGATCTGGGAAGCAAGAGTATTTTAGGAGTATTAAATGGACGGCGGTTCACGCTCGTTTTTGGGTTTTGAACTGTCGAGAGATGACCCTTTAAGCGCATGATTCCATTCAGCTAAAGCATTTGGTTTAAAGTTTTTCTGTTTGGCTTCCCACCGGTTAACATATTCAATAATATTCAGTTAATACGTATAGCTTTTCTCTATGCTGCTCACACAAAGTCTATGTTGTTTTGAAAGTCACACTTTTTTCTGATTTAAAAATATCATCGTACTGAGAATAGAATCAATACTCTTTTTTTACCTTACCATTTTTAATGCTCTACTACTTAAATTTCAATCATTTATACAGCGTGATTTTGTTTGGTATTAGGTTAAGTGGCGTTTCTACAAAAATAATAACAATAAAAAATACATAGAGATATCGTTAAATAAATAAAATTATAATTTTTGTTATGGCGATTAAAAGCGTCAAATAGACACTGTTTTATAACGTAATCTTGTTTGTTATCAATTTTTATAAAATCGGTATTAATTTTTATAATGTATTTATTGATTTATGCCTTTTTGAATGCCCTTAAATCTTGTCATTTATTGCTTTGAATAATAATTTTTTTGTACTAGATTGATGTTGGTTATTTAAAAAGTCAGGGAAAAATAATTTCAATTTTATATTTGAGGCATAAATAATGATTTTTAATAATTGTGTATTGGTAAGATTTTTATTTGTATTAATGCTTGTTGTTAGTGTGGGTTCTCAAGCAAGATCAATTGATGAGATTAAGAGCAGTGGTAATATCGTAGTTGCTGTAAAAGCCGATTATAAGCCCTATGGCTATAAGAACGATAAGGGAGAAAATGTTGGTCTTGAAATTGATTTGGCTAAAGATGTGGCAAAACGTTTAGGTGTTAGTGTTTCGTTTGTTGATGTAACCAGTTCTACTCGAATGCAAACCATAGCGGATGGTAAAGCCGATTTGATGATAGCGACAATGACCGATAAGCCTGACCGTAGAAAAGTTGTCTATATCATAGACCCTCCTTATTATTCTTCTGGGACAAATGTCCTGGCTGCTAAGTCTGCTAATTTAAAGAAATGGGGGAATATTAAAGGACAAAATGTTTGTGGTAATAAAGGGGCCTACTATAACGAGTTCATTGCTAATTCGTTCGGCGCTAAAATAATTGAGTTTGCTGGAACCAATGAATCACTTAGTGCGTTAAAAGAGGGGAAGTGTATTGCCTATGTTTTTGACGACTCTTTAATTTTAAGCCGTTTATCAGAGGGTGAATGGTCAAAAGATTATGAAATGCCTTTTAAAACCATTGATGATGCACCTTGGGGCTTGGCAGTGAAATTAGGCCAGCAAGACTTGTATGATTTTATGAAAAAAACCGTGATTGAGTGGCATAAAACAGGCTATATCATAGAGTTAGAAAAGAGGCATGGTATTGAACCTACTCCTTTTACTCAGAAAATGAAAAACTTATTCAACCGATAGTTAATTAAATAATACCCTAAAATATTTTTTAAATAACCGTGCCTGATTTCGAAATAGATCAGGCTTTTTTTAGGTAAAAGCTAAGTTACAGTGCCTTCTTCATAAATAGGCAAACATAAAAGACATAAATAGCGATAAATAAGAGAGGTAGTGCATACCACCAGTTATTATCGTTTAAGGTGCCCAGTCTTTCTCCTGCAAAGCCAGATAAGGGCAATGCAAATATTGCAGAGGTGAGAATAATATTATCTATTTTTGTTATGACAAAAGTTCGGTCTAGTGAGCAGACAGCAAAAATAGTTATCACCCCTAAATACACAGAAAAACTAAAGTAAAAAAAGGTAAAAAGCCAGCTAAGCATTTTTAATCATCCTTTTTATTGGTTAATTAATATGACTGATAGCTTGTTTGACTTTTTGGTAAATTTTTTGAGTAATGCGATTAAGTACCAAGCGTAATAACTGAGTCGTTAGTTCTTCTGCAGTTTTAACGACTTTCATCCCGAGCATACGCATCATTTTGCGGATCAGTAAAAATACCCAATTGGCAATGTCGGCACTTGCCTGTAATCCTTTTTGCAAAATCATTGCTAGATAATCAGCGACCGTTAAGCCAGTAACAACAGGCACAGAAGCAATGGATAGAATAGCTTTTACAAGATAGCCAGCAGCATAGTTAAGTTTATCCCAAAAAGTAACACTATTTGTATTTTCGACTGAATTGCTTTTTAGCCACTGCTTGACGACAGAAAAAGAAAATGATGGTTCAGGGCGACGTAGCTCATTCCAGTTTTTACCACTTACTGATCTGATATAGTTATCCATAAAATGTGCTTTTGGGTTAACAACTAAACCTCCATAAGGCAGATAACAGGCGTGCCCAGATGTTGGTGCGTGTAGAAATGGGAATAATGGCACCATAGGTACAGGGTCTGTAGCATGAAAAGATCGATAAATATTATCGGTAGTTAGCTTGGTTGTTAGCTTGTTAGAAAAGCCACCTTGTCCAAAGCCTATTCGAGGCGACCCAAAAGTATATAATTTAATTTTGGCGCTAAAATTATTGGCAGCCCAATCTGCTGCTAGGTTGGCAATTGCTCCACCGAGGCTGTGGCCTATACAATGAATTGTATTGATGCCAGATTGAGAGTTGATAACGTTTGTTAATTCTGAACGTAAACTATTAAAAGTATGATTAAATCCTGCATGTACAATGGAGCCTGTAGAGCAAATATTTAAACCAGTACGAAGGTCAGTAATAATATCTGCGCCATAGTTACTTCCAGTAGTGCCACGAAAAATAAGGAAAAGGTCATTACTATATTTACCTCCTCCACGAGCACATAAACCAAAATTATCTCGTGTATTAATTAAACGACTACCGAGTGTTGCGGTTAATACACTTTTCTCGCTTTCTTTCTGAGAAAATTCGGAGCGTTTGAGAAATGCTTTAAGTAAAGCGTTAGTACGAACGTCATATACTTCAGAGGCTAAATTTGAAGCCAGTTTTGCAGAAACAAAACCCATAATAATACTCCTTTTTATTTTTAGGTTGGTTTGGTCGTTTACTGGATTATTTCTTATTCCCAGTGGCAATTGGTAGCAGCAAAGCCAATGATAGGGTTATCAAAACGATCTAGTTCATCGGTGATCTCGCAATAAAAGTTTTTTGGTTTCTTTCCTCCGAATTCTCCATGTTCATCTTTGATTCTCTTACTGGAAGCCCAAATTTGATAATTGTTACCTTGGTATTCAACAAAAACCTCTTGAAGTGCTGAAAATTCAACGGTGGCAAGCAAGGGGGTGCGGTATTTAACTGGAATAGATTCAAATGAAAATCGACCTTCAGTATCAGCAATAATAGTTTCTTCATGTTTGTCGTCCAATAACTCGTATTGGCGAGTGATTTTAGCCTGAACAGCGGGCTTTCCTTTGAAGAGCAATTGACCTGAAAAGCTAGAAAAAGGATAGGCTGTTTCTTTTTTTAATATACCCATGAACTCTCCTCCTAAGGCATATGACGGTAACAAATAGAGATTCATAGTGATCAAACACCATGAGCAAACGAATTTAATATTTTTCAACATGGACTGATAGCCTTTTAATGGCTGATATCAATAGAGTGGAGGGTTTGCAGGATTTTAATAGGCTAGTAACAGCAAAGGTAAATAGCATCGGCAAGCTCCTTCTACTCGATTATTTTATTAGTCGAACTGTATTAGATTTTGTTAGCTTTTTGTGAACTAGCTATCTAAATTGAGAGGTAGTTAACAATCTTTAAGAGGCAGGTGAATGGGTTAATCCACTTGGAATACATAGCCGCCAAGCCTTCTTGCTTGCTTATTTGGTGTGCTAAGAGTCTGCTAAATTGACGCGATTTACACATTCAAAATATGGGGCTGGAAAACCTAGCGTAACCATTGACAAAGGGTGGTAGAATGCCTGCCTTTTTTTAAACGCTGATTTATGCCCAAGAGTGCCTTAAAGACTACCTCGACTACTTCTCCGTTAATGCAAAAATTGCATGGTTTGTCGGTGCTGGATTGTGCACAGCCGCATTCACGTTTTGTAGCAACCGTAGGCAAATTTATTGACTTTTCAGAGGCGATGACGCTTTCTGAGCTATTAAGTGATTTGGCCTATACCGCTGCTGATGCCCACCGTACGGCGAATAATGCTATTAGTGCTGCGAGTAATGATGACGAGTGCGCTGAAACAGGCTCGGAAGCTGCTAGGAAACACTACCTTCGGGCTCGTGGTGAAATGATGACCTTTATCGCCCAGAGCTTTATCACCGAGAACTGCCCGGTTTCTCTGAGATTACCATTAGCAAGTGATGCAACCTTTACTCATGAAGACCAGGGGCTGAGTGCTTATCAGCGTTTTTATGCGCTACATCAGAGTGAGATGGAAGCCAATATTCTAAAGTTACAGATTGCTATTCGCCGCCGTGTTTCAGCGTACTCGCCACAGTTGTCGCAGTTGGTGGTGCTTGAAAGCAAGTTGAATGAAATTCTTTTAGGTTATAGCCGCAAAGCGCTAGGGGCCATTCCTGCACTGTTAGCTAAGCGTTTCCATTTCCTACATGTCGACCCACTCGAAACAGCAGAGGGGGGCGATAAAGAGAATAAGGCATTGCAGACTTTTTTAGTTGAGATGCAGAGTGTACTGCTTGCTGAACTGGATAGTAGATTACAACCCACATTAGGGCTCATAGAGGCCTTAATTCAAGAAGAGGAAGAAAGCACGAGATGACAAGAATGCTGTCTGTCGCCGCCTTTATTTTAGGCGCAATCATTGTGGTATGGATGGGGCTCAGTTTTATGGGGGCTAACCTGTTAGCTTTTGTTGTGACGGGTGTTATAGGTGCTGTTTATATTATTGGTTTTATGGAGTTAATGCGGTTCCAGCGAGATACCGATACGCTCGATAATGCACTGGCATCTGCGGATAATAAAATCACTGATTTAGGTGAATGGTTAGGTTTGCTGTCACCTTCTTTGCGTAGTAGCGTAAATTTGCGGATTCAGGGGGAGCATGCACCTTTACCAGCGCCAATGCTGACGCCTTACTTGGTTGGCTTGTTGGTCATGCTTGGCTTATTGGGTACTTTTGCCGGTATGGTTGATACTTTAAAAGGGGCAGTCTCTGCCTTAGAGGGTACAACAGAGTTAGAGGCTATTCGCGCTGGTTTAACGGCGCCCATTAAGGGCTTGAGTCTGGCTTTTGGTACGTCTGTGGCCGGTATTAGTGCTTCTGCGATGCTGGGTTTTATATCGACATTGAGTCGGCGCCAACGATCGTTAGCGTCTCAAGTACTTGATAGCAAAATGACTACTGTGTTTCAGGGTTTTTCTCTTGCCTACAATCGCGATCAAACCTTTAAAGCAATGCAAGAACAAGCACAATCATTACCGGTTGTTGCGCAAACCTTGGCAAGGGTTGCGGAGCGTTTGGAGCATTTCAGCAGTGATATCAGCCAGCAGCTTATCACTAACCAAGAGCAGTTTCATAGTGAGCTTAGTAATACGTATTCGACGCTGGCGACTTCAGTAGATGGAAGTTTAAAGCAAAGTTTAAATGACAGTAGCCGTTTATTAGGAGAGAACCTTCAGAACTCCATTACTGAATTGCAGCCTCTGATTTCTACAATGGTGACGTCAGTCAGTGAAAGTGTGGCAGCGTCGCAAACTCATTTGGCCGATAATCTAGAGCAGCAATTCAGCAAGCTGTCGCAGCAGGTGGTCGATACAAGCAAGGGTTCAGCGCAAGTGTGGGAGCAGGGCGTTAATGATTATCAACGTACCAGCGGTGAGATGGTTGAGCGTATTGCCAATACCTTGGAGAGCCACAACGATCAGTTTGTGAGTTCAACCAGTGAGATGCTTACCCGCTTTGGTACTGCAAGTGAGCAATGGGTTGAGCAGCAACAAACACAAGGCCAACAGCAACTGACCCAATGGCATGATGCATTTGAGCAAACAGCGAAAGATGCTCAGCAAGGTATCGATGTGGTTGCAGCCAGTCATCAATCACTCTCAAAAGAGATGCTTGAAGAAATGCGCTCTCTACTGAATGCTACTGAAAAGCTAATTGAAAACCGAATAGAAAATGAAAACCTATGGCTCGATAGCTATGAGGTGCGAACGAATGAATTAACGACCCAATTGAGTGAACAGCTCAGCGCTCTACGAGATGAAGAATCGCGCCGTGGAGATGCTGCTGTAGAACAGCTTAAAGCATTAAGTAGCGAAGTAGCTCAACACCTTCAAGGTTTGGGTAGCGGTTTAGAGGCACCGATGACTCGTTTGATCGAAACCGCTTCTGAAACTCCACGAGCTGCCGCTGAAGTGATTAGTCAGCTGCGTGAAGAAATATCCAATACAGTGGAGCGTGATAACGAACTATTGGTAGAAAGACAGAAGATTTTTGAACAGCTAAGTAGTGTTGCGAATGCTCTAGAGCAATCATCCACGGCACAAAGTAATACCTTGGAAGGGCTTGCGAGTACCTCAGCCAGTACGTTACAGGATATCAGCACCCGCTTTAGTGAACAGGTTGATACGGAAGCCACACGCCTTGCTACCGCTGCGGACCATTTTACTGGCAGTGCGACTGAACTCGCCAGTATGAGTGAGGCGTTTGGTATAGCGGTAGAGCAATTCACTCAGTCTAATAGGGATGTGAGTGAAATGTTGGCCCTAGTTGAAGGATCTCTTCAAACCAGTGCCGAACGCAGTGATGAGCAAATGGGTTACTACGTTGCGCAAGCGCGCGAGATTATTGATCACACCATTCTTTCGCAGCAAGAAGTTATCGAGCAGTTGCGTCAACTTGGCCGCAATGCCTCCATAGTTGAGAAAGCAGCAGTATGAATCGCTTAAATGAAGGTGTCGAGGACCAGCCTGTATGGCCAATATTTGGTGATTTGATGGCAGGCTTAGTGGGGGTGTTTGTTCTGTTATTGGTCTGGGCTCTAGGCTTTCAGTTGGAACTTGCTCAAAATCTGGAAACGGAAATTAACAAGCGCAAGCTAGAAGAGCAGCGTCGCATAGCATTAGAGGAAGCCCTTTCAGACCCGCTGGCGACAGGGCGAGTCACATTGCGCGATGGGCGTATAGGCATTAGTGGCAGTGTCTTGTTTGCGATTAATTCATCCGAGCTACAAGATGATGGGCGCGAGTTATTACGCACATTGGTTGCCCCTTTAAAGGTGTATTTGGGTGAGCGTGAGCAGCTGTTAATGGTGAGTGGTTTTACTGATGATTTGCCGATTCAAAGCGGTAATTTACAGTATGTTGATAACTGGGATTTATCGGCACAGCGTGCGCTTACAGTGACTCGTGCCTTGATTGAAGAAGGTATGCCGTCTTCGATGGTATTTGCTGCTGCTTTCGGTGATCAACAACCCGTTGTACCGAATACAGACCGTGACAGCCGAGCACAAAACCGGCGAGTTGAAATGGCGCCGGTACCTAAGGGCACCGGTATATAAGCCGGTACGGTATACATATATGGATGATCACATTTTAAATAACCTTTTAGATAACGAAAGTGGCTGTCACTCTGATGAATCAGGTGCTGAAGTCACCACCGAGATAGCGTTGGGCGTAGTACAGGAAATGGCATTGGGAAAAACTCCTGAAGTAGCGGCCCAACCTGCTGATGAAGCGAATACCTTTCTGCAGCAATTGGATAATTTAAAGAGCGAAGGGATGCATCGTTATGATCCTGTTCGCTTTGGTTTTATCGATTCCCTAGCGCGACGGACGGCAGTGCAACGAGGGAATGTGCAGCAGCTGCTTGAGTCAAAAGTACAATTGGCTCTCGATAATTATTTGGTGGATAGAGAAAGCGCACGAGTAAAATCTGAAAGTATAATCAGTACGGCTTTTGTTTCGTCATCGGATGATGAAGTTAGTACTGTATCAGCGAGTGTCAGCCAGCTGGCTATGCAAGCGAAAGATTATCACGAGCAAGGGGATTTCAATAAAGTTCAACAGCTCGTTCGTCAATGGCAATGCGGCACTAAGGCAGAAGAAAGCACCAATAACATAGTCTCAGCTTTAGCTGAATTGCGACAATATCTTGCAGACCCTTTAGTCAATGAGGTGGAGGGAGATAAAGTCGTATCTGCTTCCGGTGATTTTACCAAACAACTACGACGACAAGATAAAGAATTACTTAATGACAGTAGCCATTCATTTGCAAATGGCTTAGAGCGTAATACCAACGCTGGTTTAGCTACACCGACAATAACTGCATTAAAATCAAGTCAGGTTTATCAGCAATTTCAGGAGAAGAAACGCGTCGATAATTTTATCGATATCGCTTTTAATGAAACTCCGGAAAACCCAGGCCCACTCAATCCAGAAATACTGGCCATACGCTTGTTAAAGGAGATTAACAGCCTCTCCCCTGAGTATATGAGCCGCTATGCAGGCTATTTTGAAACCTTGCAATGGTTGAATAAATCGGGTTCGTAATCAGTTGTTTTAGATTTTATTGATAAAGAATAAGATCGACCGCCTTCACATTGCTTAAATAAGTCGATTGCTTTGCTGGAGTAGTGGACTTACCATTGTCCGCTACAAATAACTTTTTGCAAATATTAGGACGTTTTTACTCTATGGAGCGTATCACCCCGGTTAGTGAACAAGAGTTAGCGCATATTAACGTCATGCTTAAAGACGTTCATATTGCTGTCTCTATGTCCATGGCTTATATACGCAAATTTCAAGGGTGGACCTTCGTACAATTAGATAATCGTTTTGATGGTGTATCGAATTCGACATGGAAGCGTTATTTGCAACCCAGTTACAACAAAATGCGACCTCTTCATGTAGTGGCGGCTTATAGTTGGCTGACAATGCTACCTATGTCGTGTTTTTATCGTGGATTGAATGTCAAAGAAGCCTATCCGGATATGGATGATATATCCGTTGAATGTCTCATTCATTCCGGCTTGCTGCCAAAAAATCAATTCGCAATTATTATCGCTCATCTCTATGATTTCTTGACCAAAGAACAAAAAAAAGATGTTGCGCTTTCTGAACAACAAATGAAAGTTAGCTATGGGTTGTTGGAAGATTATGAAGATGATGATTTTATGTTTCCGAAGGCCATTGATATTAATGAATTCGGTCAAGATTACTATTATTCGTTAGCGATTAGCTTTAAAGAGTTCCGCAAAAAAAATAAGATAAGCATGGAAACCATGGCACATGTTCTTAGTTTATCGACTCACCGCTATAAACAATGTGAAAACCCTGATAATCCAGTCCCGCTTCCTGTGGAGTTAGGTGCACGTTTACAAGTTGGGTTTCGGCTTCAAAATGCATTGCCATTTACCGTTTATATGAAGAAGTATCCTCAATTTCATACGGTCAGACGTGTTCAAGAAATAAGACAAACATTGTTGGTCGCTATGCTTAAGCATCTCGACCAACAAAATAAAAAGCGTTTCTCTGCTATCGTCTCAAACCTCTCTTCCATGTATTTACATAAGTCTTAGTACACCTAATTATTTAAAAGCGGTGTAAAAAATCTTACTCCATTTGCCTACTGAATTGATTTGATATTAAAGGCATTTTTGTTCAGTATCAGGCAACTGCTTGAACAACAGACTCTGGCACTTTACCCAGCATTTTGTCGCCTGATTCATCTTTTGCGAGTTGAATCATGAGCTCTGCTGTGCGTTCAGGATGTTCTAAGTGAACTAAGTGATCGGCATAGCGTACTGTTTCAAAATGACAGTTGGGTAATTGTGATGCGAGTTCTTTGGCTTTTTCAATTGTTACGTAAGGATCTTTTTCGCCGATGAAGAGTAAACAAGGCTGCTGTATTGTCGAAATACTGCTTGATGGTTTGTATGCTAGTAAGCGGACAGTATTTTCACAAAAACAAGCGATTTGCTTTTCTGAATGGCGAAGTATCTTCTGTCGTGCGCTGCGAGCAATAACTTTACCTCTAGGGATGCTCTTGTCGTCAACAGTCATTCCCTTAATAAAGTTTTCAGCAAATGCTTTTCTGTCTCGTAAAGCGTCAGCTAATAGAGCCATCGTCCCTAAACGTAATGATCCCACTACACCTGCCATTCCACCACACATTGATAGAGACAGTGCGCCATCCCATGATGCACATAATTCTACTGCCATAGGGGTGGCATATGAAATGGCCATAATATGGGCGCTGGGTATATTCATATATGCAATGAAGCTACGCAGCATCTCGGTTTGGTCTTGGATAGAAAAGGTTGCTGGCAGTGGATCAGTTAAACCTGTTCCTGGAACTTCGACAACAAATAGATTCAATTCTTCTGAGAATTTTTCAGAAAGAAAAGTGACTGATTCTATTTCTTGTAACGTTCCCATTAAAAAAATTCCATATGGAGCATTACTGTGATTGCTCTCATAAAAAGAATAGCGGTATTGTCGATCGTTTATCCAAATTTCATTAATAGACATAAAAAGCTCCTCCGATATAGAAATGGTAGTTTTGCCCACATTTACTATATCAAGAGAATTTTTTGGATGTATTGCTGAAGTTGGATGTATTACAAATTAATAGAAGTGAAAAAATAGATTATAAATATGTTAAATAATGAATTTATCAAGTCAGAAATGCTTGCAGAAGATTATATTGAAAATATTAGTGCCGTTAAGAGATTGCTTACAGAAGGTAAAACGGAAGAATGTTTAACGATATTAAACGAATTAGAATCATCTATGCAGATCACTCTTGCTATGGGTGAGTTGTATGATTTAAAAGTAATAAATTAAGGCTATAAAATTTAGTAAGCTCGTATATTTTTAGTCTCAGTGCCTTAAGGGTGCAATAAAAATCTCAATAATTAAGAATAATGATGATTACGGATAAAAGTGAAATAGAAAAGATAATTAATGGTGCTCTTCAAGAAGCCTATGATCAAGGCTGGATTCGATCCATGAAACCAGAGAATGTTTTTGGAGGTTTGTATTATCCCTTTCAAATGAACAACATTGTGGGTGTTTATACATCAAAAAAGGATGTTGGAGAAGGTGTTTGGTTTCAGCTTGAGGATGGTTCCGTATGGAATAAACACGGAGATTATGAGATTGCTAGACCTCTTGAAAATGAATATACCTGAAATATCTAATAAGTAACCTTAAGCATCCATGTGGTAATAATAAAGTGTGTTTGAGGTGTATTGCTTTTTAATTCCTTCCTCTTTGCTATTGAATCACGAGCGCCTAATAATTCAGTATTAATAAGAAACGTGCTTTTAAAATATAATAGACTTCCCTGAGAATTAACTATACTCAACTGAGATACTATTCATTGAGGCGGGAATGCTGTGCGTTTTTTGGGGTTATTTGTTCTATTTAATTTGTTTCATTCTTATACTGCGGCCGCCGTTCCTAATTATCGCCATATTTCCGAAAAAGCACTTAACCGAGTTGAAGACCAATATGGTGCTGAAGCCCGTGATCGTGTAGGAGGTTGGCGCGATTTATTGAATCAGCTAGCAGATAGAGTCCCCCCTGAGGATGCCAAATATATCAGGGAAGCCAATAATTATTTTAACCAGGTCGATTGGTTATGGGATATTGATCATTGGGGACAGGAAGATTATTGGGCAACCCCGATAGAGACTCTGGCCTCTAATGGTGGGGACTGTGAGGATTATTCGATTGGTAAGTATTTTTCTCTGACCAGTCTTGGTATGAAGACATCCAAGTTGCGTATTACCTATGTTAAAGCACTTGAATATGATTTAGCGCATATGGTGTTAGCGTATTACCCAACGCCTTCGGCAGAACCTTTAATTTTAGATAATATCAACAAGACAATTTTGCCAGCATCAAAGCGTAAGGATTTATTGCCAATCTATAGCTTCAATGGTGATGGCTTGTGGTTAGCAAAGTCACGCGCCCGAGCAGTGAAGGGAGATGTCTCTAAAAATCTACCAAGTTGGGGAAATCTAAAAGGAAAAATGGAAGCTGAATTAAAATAGTTTTTCTCTTTAATCAAAAGCTCAATGGTTGAGCTTTTGATTATTAGCTATTTTTATACTTTTAGCGATTATTATCAGAGAACCAGACTCTACTTAAGCCAATCGTTGAGATGGCCGTCAGGAAGATTAATAAATATTTAAGGAACTGTTCTTTTGTTGTCAGTAAAAATCCTTTTTGACCTAACGCCAATCCAGCAAATAACGGTATGATAAACAAGCTTGTCAGTTTTAACGACTCCACCGTAACGATGCCATTATAACTGCCAACAATTGTGCCATAGACATATAAAGCAAAAAACATAATAACCATTGTGGCTCGTGCTTTGATGACATCGTAATTTACACCCAGCAATACAATCATTGCTGCCAACCCTCCAATGGTTGCCAGTCCGCTGCCGACACCAACAATTAATCCGATAACGACACCAAAAGTACGATTGACTGTCAGTGGAATGGTGATACCACTTTGTAGAACAATGGTAGAAAGAACAACGACGCTATAGAGGGCTATTCTGGTACTGCTTTCAGGCAAATATAGCAGTAATTCTTGCCCTATAGGCATACCGATCGCGCAACCTATTAACGCATAAATAAGTAAGGTGCGATCGATATCTTTATAAACAGAGCGCAGCATATGAATGCTTGCAATAATTTCTAACAAGTAGAGTACTGGTACTAGTTTAACGGGCTCAATAAAAATGGCGCCGGCTGTAATCGCAACGGCAGATAAGCCAAATCCTGCATAGCCTCTCGCTAAGCCTGCTACAAAAATAATAATAAATAGCAGGCTTGCTTGTATAACTGTTACCCCAAAAAAAGCTTCCATATGATTGCGCCTATTGATGAGTAGAGCCTGCTTTATATCTGATATTGTTAGGTAATAGCAATAAAAAAGGCCGCTGTAAAAGCGGCCTTTTTTGACAAGCAAATAAAATATCGTTTATCGTTTATCGATATCTTGGTAATCTCTAGTTGTTGCACCGGTATACAATTGACGTGGACGGCCAATCTTGTAGCTTTCGCTTACCATTTCTGCCCAGTGTGCAATCCAGCCTACAGTGCGACCTGTTGCAAAAATAACAGTGAACATATCGGTTGGGATACCAATCGCTTTCATGATGATGCCTGAGTAGAAATCAACATTTGGATATAACTTGCGTTGAATAAAGTAGTCATCTTCCAAAGCAATTTGCTCTAGTCGTTTAGCAATTTCAAGTTGAGGATCGCTAATACCTAACTCTTTTAATACTTCATCACACGTTTCTTTCATGACTTTAGCGCGAGGGTCAAAGTTTTTATAAACTCGGTGACCAAAGCCCATTAAGCGGAATGGGTCATTCTTATCTTTTGCTTTTAGAACGTATTCGTCAATACGATCAACGCTGCCGATCTCATCTAGCATTTTTAATACAGCTTCATTTGCACCACCATGAGCAGGTCCCCAAAGAGCAGTAATACCAGAAGCGATACACGCAAACGGGTTGGCGCCAGAAGATCCAGCAAGGCGTACTGTTGATGTAGAAGCATTTTGCTCGTGATCAGCGTGAAGCAAGAATATTTTGTCCATTGCTTTTGCAATGATCGGGTTAACATTTGGCTCTTCGCATGGTGTACCAAACATCATATACAAAAAGTTTTCTGCATAGCTGAGTTCATTTCTTGGGTACATAAATGGCTGGCCGATATGGTGTTTGTAGCACATGGCTGCCAATGTCGGGATTTTAGCGATCAGACGTAATGCTGAAATTTCGCGATGCTTGGGGTTAGCAATATCTAATGCATCATGATAGAACGCAGACATTGCACCAACGGCACCACACATCATTGCCATTGGGTGAGCATCATGATGGAAGCCGCGGAATAATCTGGCCATCGCTTCGTTGACCATAGTGTGTTGAGTAATTTCGTCCTCAAAAGCTGCTTTCTGTTGCTTGTTGGGTAATTCCCCATTCAATAGAAGGTAGCAGGTCTCCAGATAGTCTGAATGTTCTGCAAGCTGTTCGATAGGGTAACCACGATGTAGAAGTACTCCTTTTCCTCCATCAATAAAGGTGATTTTGGACTCGCATGATGCGGTGGATAAAAAACCCGGGTCGAATGTAAAATAGCCAGTAGAGCCTAAATTTCGTACATCAATAACGTCAGGGCCGATGCTACCTGATAGGATAGGTAGTTCGGTTACTTCATCTGAACCATCTATTGATAGGCGGGCGAATTTATCTGTCATGGGTACTCCTTAATGTAATGTTAAGTGGAGAAATTCGTTAACTTACCTTTATTAACGCTTTTTAGGTAAGCTTATCGTCAGAGAAAGCTTCTTGGGAGCTATATCATCGAAATAGCCTAAAGAGCAATCATGACAATTAACATCATTATGAAAATGTCCGAATTTCGGAGCAATGGTACTTTATTTTAAAAATAATGGGCACCTCAGCCGGCCATTATAGCAACTTTGTATTAGTTTGTTGAATGATTATAATTTTTTGAATAACGAGATAATAACCAATTTACATATTATAGTAATCTGTGCCCATTAGTAGTGCGCATAAAATAATATGCTTCAATAAGGTAAGCTAATAATAGAAATAAGATGCACTTATTAATTCTTTTTGTGTAAAAAGTGATCAGTATAAAAATGGAGTAAGAAAAATAGAATAAGATTTAGTGATTTTATATCGTTTGGTTTGAATTTTAAGACAGCAATCTCTATAATTTCGCGCGTTTTGGGGCTATTGTGACAAGCAGGTCTAGATAGGCTATCTTAGTTAGGATGTTTCCTTAATTCTAATTATATTGACCGGTCAAATTTTGCACAGGCTATTTCTAAAATAGTATGAGTTATATCTTAGCCAGAGCCAAAGGTAATAATACAAGGTGAATAAAATTCAACCTGATTCGAATGTTTCTTACTTCATGCCAGCATCAACTGTTCATGTCGAGTTACCATCTTACTTTTGTGAATTTAGGTTTAAGTCCAGATCGATAGCACTTATCCAATTTTATTATCTACACTCATTACGTTTCTCATGATTATTCATTGTTGTTACAACGTTGATAAATCATTTGAACAAATAAATTTAAGCTAACAGGTGGAGTACAAACCATGACATCTATAAGAACCGTTTCTTTTGATGGCATTGTCGTTGGTGGTGGTGGCGCTGGTATGCGTGCCGCTTTACAAATGGCGCAGTCTGGTTTTAAGACAGCTGTGATCACAAAAGTGTTTCCAACACGATCACATACAGTATCAGCGCAAGGTGGTATTACTTGTTCAATTGCAAGCTCTGATCCAAATGATGATTGGCGTTGGCATATGTATGACACTGTCAAAGGATCTGACTATATCGGTGATCAGGATGCTATTGAGTATATGTGTACTGTCGGGCCTGAAGCTGTCTTCGAACTTGAGCATATGGGGCTTCCATTTTCTCGTACAGAAAATGGGCGAATTTATCAGCGCCCATTTGGTGGCCAATCTAAAGAATTTGGTAAGGGTGGGCAGGCAGCGCGTACTTGTGCGGCAGCTGACCGTACTGGTCATGCTCTACTTCATGCGCTTTATCAAAGTAATGTAAAGAATAACACCGTCTTCTTTAATGAGTGGTTTGCTGTTGATTTGGTTAAAAACCAAGATGGCGTTGTTACAGGTGTTATTGCCATTAATATTGAAGACGGCGAAGTTGTACATATCAAATCCAAGGCCACTGTTTTTGCAACAGGTGGTGCCGGCAGGATTTATGCCTCAACGACCAATGCGCATATCAACACTGGTGATGGTATCGGTATGGCTTCACGTGCTGGCTTCCCATTACAAGATATGGAGATGTGGCAATTCCATCCAACCGGTATTGCAGGTGCAGGTGTTTTGGTCACTGAAGGTTGTCGTGGTGAAGGTGGTTATCTTATTAATAAAGATGGTGAGCGTTTTATGGAACGTTATGCACCTAATGCGAAAGACTTAGCTGGTCGTGATGTTGTGGCGCGATCAATGGTTATGGAGATTCTGGATGGTCGTGGCTGTGGTGAAAATGGCGATCATGTTAAGCTAAAGCTTGATCACTTGGGTGAAGAAACCCTAAATGCCCGTTTGCCAGGTATTCTTGAATTGTCCCGTACTTTTGCCGGTGTTGATCCAGTGAAAGAGCCAATCCCAGTTGTTCCAACATGCCATTATATGATGGGTGGTATTCCAACGAATATTGATGGTCAGGCCTTAACTCAGGTTGATGGTAAAGATACAGTCATCGACGGTTTTTATGCTTGTGGTGAAGCGGCCTGTGTATCTGTTCATGGCGCCAACCGTTTAGGTGGTAATTCACTACTTGATCTTGTCGTATTTGGTCGCGCCTCTGGTGTGTTTATTGAAAAAGCCTTGAAAGAAGGTATCGAGCATCGTGACGCATCTGACTCTGATATTGAGGCGGCCATGAGTCGTTTAAATAATTTGAATGCGAATAGCGGTGGAGAATCATCTTCTGTATTGCGCGAAGAGTTACAACAAGTGATGCAAAACCACTTTGGCGTATTCCGTCGTGGTGATTTCATGCAGGAAGGCGTTAAAAAACTGTCTGACTTGCGTGAGCGTATAAGCAATGTCACTGTTGAAGATAAAAGTCATGCTTTCAATACTGCTCGTATTGAAGCCTTGGAATTACAGAACTTGCTGGAAGTAGCTGAGGCAACAGCCATTCCTGCTGAAATTCGTACTGAGTCTCGTGGTGCGCATGCCCGTGAAGATTACCAAGATCGTGATGATGAAAACTGGTTATGCCATTCATTGTACTTCCCAGAAAGCAAAACTGTGGTCAAGCGCGATGTAAACTTTGATCCGACGACAGTCGACACCTTTGAGCCAAAAGCTCGTACTTATTAATCGGGGAGATAAGAAATGCTTAAAGTAGAAATTTATCGATACAATCCCGAAACCGATAAAGAGCCCTATATGAAGTCCTATGATGTGGACACTAAAGGGCGCGATTATATGGTCTTGGATATTTTAGAGATGCTGAAAGGGGAGGATAATAGCTTGTCTTTCCGCCGCTCTTGTCGTGAAGGTGTTTGTGGCTCTGATGGCGTCAACATTAATGGCAAAAACGGCTTGGCCTGTATCACTCCATTGTCAGAGTGTGTCAAAAACAATACATTGGTACTACGTCCTTTGCCTGGTTTACCCGTTATTCGGGATCTCGTCATTGATATGACCCAATTTTATGATCAATATCGTAAAATTGAGCCCTTCTTACAAACTGATATGCCAACTGAAGGTCGAGAAAGACTTCAGTCCCCAGAAGAGCGCGAAAAGCTCGATGGTTTATATGAGTGTATCCTGTGTGCTTGTTGCTCTACCAGTTGCCCTTCTTTCTGGTGGAATCCGGATAAATTTATCGGCCCAGCAGGCTTATTGCAGTCCTATCGTTTCTTGGCAGATAGTCGTGATACCGAGACTGCTAAACGTTTAGAGAATTTGAGTGACCCATTCAGCGTATTCCGTTGTCAGGGCATTCAAAATTGTGTGTCTGTTTGCCCTAAAGGTCTAAATCCAACCAAGGCAATTGGACATATTCGCTCAATGCTGCTATCACAGTAGTTGGTCGTTAGTTTTTTGACAGGCATGGTAGACTTAGGGTTTAGTCGTTAAGGTATACCTTGTTTGTTAGTCGACGAGCTTACTAAGTGACTAGAGTGGTGGTTAGCCCCGCTACTGGAAAGTGTTTTTATGTTAATGGCTAAGTTGGCAACTTGGTTACAGGAGCTTCTGTATTTCAGTAGATCCTCATGATTAATTAAACTTAATTATGTAAACACTCTGAAATACATCAAGCGTTAATTTTATCGCTTAAATGACAACAGAGAGATTTTGTCCATGCCAGATAGTATGGAACATTTGTGGAGTACCGCTCATATTTCCGGTGGTAATGCAGTGTATGTTGAAGAACTGTATGACACCTATCTTCACGATCCTAGCGCTATTCCCGAAGAGTGGCGTGAATATTTTGATCAACTTCCTCGCATTAACAATGCATCTGCACACGATACGCCGCACTCTGTCGTTCGTGAGCAATTTCGACTACTTGCAAAGTACCGGCCTAGTTCTGGGTCGACTAATACCCCTGCACATGCTGCGACCGCAGATCATGATCAGAAGCAGGTTAATGTCGCACAGCTGATCCAAGCTTATCGGTCACGTGGGCACACTAAAGCGACTATTGACCCTTTAGGTCTATCCCAACGGCATTCCGGTGATTATTTGCAGCTGCATTATCATGGTTTAACACCTGCAGAGCTGGATTCTGTCTTTAATGCGAGTAACTTATTTTTTGGCTACGAAAACGCACCGTTAAAAGATATTATCGCCGATCTTGAAGCAACCTACTGCGGCAATATTGGTGCTGAAGTTCTGCATATCAGTGATGCAGACGAGTTTAAATGGTTACAGCAACGATTAGAAAGTGCTCGCTCCAAGCCTGCCTATTCTAAAGACGTTAAATTACGTATTTTGCAACGTTTAAGTGCTGCCGAAGGCTTAGAAAAGCATCTTGATAGTAAGTACCCGGGCACCAAACGCTTTGGCCTCGAAGGCGGGGAAAGTTTGATCCCTATGCTGGATGGCTTAATTAAGCGTGCAGGTACTTATGGCGCTAAAGAAATCGTATTGGGGATGGCTCACCGTGGCCGCTTAAATACATTGGTAAATGTATTTGGTAAAAACCCTGCTGATTTATTTGATGAGTTTGAAGGTAAAAAGCTTGTTGATACCTCCGGTGATGTGAAATATCACCAGGGCTTTTCTTCGAATGTAATGACGCCAGGTGGCGAGTTACATATCGCGATGGCCTTTAACCCGTCTCACCTTGAGATTGCGGCTCCAGTGGTTGTGGGTTCTGTCCGTGCACGTCAGGATCGCCGTAAAGATAAAACCGGTGATTTAGTTGTCCCGATTAATATTCACGGTGATGCAGCGTTTTCTGGTCAGGGTGTGGTGTTTGAACTGCTGCAAATGTCGCAGACACGTGCTTATAAGACGGGTGGCTCTGTCCATATTGTTATTAATAATCAGGTTGGGTTTACAACGAATCATCCAGAAGATGCACGTTCTACTCCTTACTGTACTGATGTTGCTAAATTCCTTGGCGCACCTGTTTTTCATGTTAATGGTGATGACCCAGAGGCGGTGATGTTTGTCACTCAGTTAGCGATGGATTATCGCTATGAGTTTAAGAAAGATGTTGTCATTGATTTAGTCTGTTATCGACGTCGTGGCCATAATGAGACTGATGAGCCATCTTCTACTCAGCCGTTGATGTACCAAGTGATTAAAAAGCATAAAACAACGCGAACAATTTATTCAGATAGGTTAATTGCTGAAGGTGTTTTGTCTCAGGAAGAAAGTAACCAGATGGCAAATAATTACCGCGCGGCACTTGATCGCGGTGATCATGTTGCTGAAGGCCTGGTGAGTGAGCCTGATAAGTCATTATTTGTAGACTGGGTACCTTACCTAGGCCATGACTGGAATGACCCTGCCGATACCAGTATTGAGCTTAAAAAACTACAGCAGCTTGCCCATAAAGCCTGTGAGATCCCTGATGGAATTCAAGTTCAGCGTCAGGTTCAAAAAATTTATGAAGATCGTAACAAAATGGCCAGCGGCTCTTTGCCTATTAATTGGGGTATGGCAGAAACATTGGCTTATGCAACCTTGATAGACCAGGGGGCTGGCATTCGATTAACTGGACAGGATGTTGGTCGTGGTACTTTCTCGCATCGTCATGCAGTTATTCACAATCAAAAGGATGGCAGTCGATATATGCCACTCGCCAATTTGTTCGAGGGGCAACGAAACTTCCATCTTCATGACTCGTTATTATCAGAAGAAGCTGTATTGGCTTTTGAATACGGCTATGCATCGACGAAGCCAGATACATTGGTGATTTGGGAGGCTCAGTTTGGTGATTTTGCCAACGGTGCCCAAGTGGTGATCGATCAGTTTATTACCAGTGGTGAGCACAAATGGGGACGCCTGTGTGGTTTAACCATGTTGTTACCACATGGTTATGAAGGCCAGGGACCAGAGCATTCTTCCGCACGTCTTGAGCGTTACATACAGATGTGTGCAGAACATAATATCCAAGTGTGTATTCCAACAACACCAGCGCAAGTCTTCCATATGCTACGTCGTCAGGTGATACGACCAATGCGTCGTCCATTGGTTGTTATGAGTCCAAAATGGATTTTACGACATAAATTAGCGACATCTACATTGGAAGAATTAGCTGACGGTAAATTTCATAATGTCTTAACCGATACTGAGATTAAGCCAGCGAAAGCCAAAAAGCTTGTGTTGTGTAGTGGCAAGGTTTATTACCATTTATTAGAGGCACGTATGGAATCCGGACAAGAAGATGTTGCACTGGTTCGCATCGAGCAACTATACCCGTTCCCGAAAGCAGAGCTGCTTGAAGCACTAGCGCCTTTCAAAAAATTGAAAGAAATTGTTTGGTGTCAAGAAGAACCTAGAAATCAGGGCGCATGGTTCCAAGTCCGGCACCGTTTAGAAGATGCATTATCAGAAACGTATCCAAAAATTAAATTAGGGTATGTTGGACGTATTTCTTCTGCAGCGCCAGCATGTGGATATATGTCTCTTCACTTAGAAGAGCAGAAGAAATTCATTGATGAAGCATTAACCGTTAACTAATTATTTTTACTTAACGATTATCCAATTTGATAAGTTTGATATAAGAAAATCACGACTAATAGGAAATTAAAGAATGGCAATTGAAATTAAAGCACCTACATTTCCCGAATCGGTACAAGACGGTACTGTAGCCACTTGGCACAAACAACCTGGTCAACAAGTGAGTCGTGACGAGCTGATTGTTGAAATTGAAACGGACAAAGTTGTTTTAGAAGTTGTAGCACCTGCCGATGGCGTTTTGGCTGATGTTGCAAAACAAGAAGGTGATACAGTTTTAAGCAACGAAGTTTTAGCCTTTGTGAACGAAGGTGGTGAAGCGGCACCTGCACCAGCTGCTGCAAGTGATTCAACAGCAAGTACAGCACCAGCAGGCACAAATGTTGAAATTAAGACACCAACATTCCCTGAATCAGTTCAGGATGGGACTATTGCTGCTTGGCATAAAAATACGGGTGATGCAGTCAGCCGCGATGAGCTAATTGTTGAAATTGAAACAGACAAAGTTGTTTTAGAAGTGGTTGCTCCAGAAAATGGAGTCATGGGCGATATTATTAAAAATGTCGGTGATACAGTATTAAGCAACGAAGTGATTGCCCATGTTGTTGAAGGGGCTTCGGCGGCTCCTGCTGCTGCAACGCCAGCTGTTTCAGCAGACACACCAGCTAACGATGATGCTGTTGCTAGTCCTTCAGCCCGAAAATTAGCGGCTGAAAAAGGCCTAGATTTATCGACAATAAAAGGCACGGGTAAAGGTGGTTTAATTACAAAAGACGATGTGACAAATGCTTCTGCAGCTCCTGTTGCGGCAGCAGCCCCACCTACTTCTGCGAGTACACCTAAAGCTCCAACAGCTCCTAGTGTTGCACCTATAGCAGCAACAGGTGATCGCATTGAAAAACGTGTGCCAATGACGCGTTTACGTAAGCGTATCGCTGAGCGTCTATTAGAAGCGACATCGACTACTGCCATGCTCACCACATTTAATGAGGTGAATATGGAACCAGTTATGGAGTTGCGTAAAAAATATAAAGATCAATTCGAGAAAACACATAACGGTACGCGTTTAGGTTTCATGGGTTTCTTTGTTAAAGCCGCCGTGGAAGCGTTAAAGAAATTTCCTTCTGTTAATGCCTCTATTGATGGTGACGATGTTGTTTACCATGGTTACCAAGATATCGGTGTTGCAGTATCAACCGAAAAAGGTTTAGTTGTTCCTGTATTGCGAAATGCAGAAAACATGGGTTTAGCAGATGTAGAGTCTGGTATTCGTGATTTCGGTATGCGTGCACGTGATGGTAAATTGGCTATTGATGAAATGACCGGTGGTACTTTTACTATTACTAATGGTGGTGTTTTTGGTTCATTATTATCGACACCTATTTTGAATCCACCACAGACTGCTATCTTAGGGATGCATAAAATCCAAGAACGTCCTATGGCGGTTAATGGCCAAGTTGTTATTCAACCCATTATGTATTTAGCCCTTTCTTATGATCACCGTATGGTTGATGGTAAAGAAGCTGTTCAGTTTCTTGTGGCTATTAAAGATTTATTGGAAGACCCAGCACGTATTTTGTTGGAAATATAATTTTTAGACAGACTGTAGTCGTGAGGTAGTGATACCTCACTGTATTTTCCCCGTGAATATAGATTTTAATTTTGGAAATTAATTATGTCCGATAATAAATATGATGTGATTGTCATTGGTTCTGGCCCTGGTGGTTATGTTGCAGCTATTCGAGCTGCTCAGTTAGGTTTGAAAACAGCTTGCGTTGAGAAGTGGGCTAATGAAGCTGGAAAAACAGTGAATGGTGGTACCTGTTTAAATGTTGGTTGTATCCCTTCGAAAGCCTTACTCGATAGTTCACACCGTTATCATGATGCCCATGATGGTTTTGAGAAGCATGGGATCAGCACCGGGAAATTAAAAATAGATGTTCCTGCTATGTTAGAGCGCAAAGATAAAGTTGTTGCGCAAATGGCAGGTGGTGTGAGTGGCTTGTTTAAAGCCAATAAAGTTACCTCTATTTCAGGTAAAGGAAAGTTGTTGGCAGGTAAAAAAGTTGAAGTTACTGATACCAAAGGCCAAGCAACCGTATACGAAGCAGACAATGTAATTTTGGCGTCAGGTTCGGTGCCGGTTAATATTCCTGTTGCCCCTGTTGACCCTGAAGATAACGATATTATTGTTGATTCAACCGGTGCTTTAGAGTTTTCCAGTGTGCCAAAGACTTTGGGTATTATTGGCGCAGGTGTTATCGGTTTAGAGTTAGGTAGTGTGTGGAGCCGTTTGGGATCAGAAGTGGTTTGTCTTGAAGCCATGGATGATTTTCTCGCCATGATGGATCAGCAGATTGCGAAAGAATCAGGAAAAATTTTCAAGAAACAAGGGCTGGATGTTCGCCTTAGTTGCCGAGTAACGGGTACTAAAATCAAAGGTAAAAAAGTGGAAGTTACCTACGTTGATAAAGAAGGTAATGAACAAAACCAAACCTTTGATAAATTAATTGTTTCTGTTGGTCGTCGCCCTTATACCGAAGGTTTATTGGCGCAAGACAGTGGCGTTAATATGGATGAACGTGGCTTTGTCTTTGTCGACGAAAACTGTTCTACCAATGTGCCGGGTGTATGGGCAGTCGGTGATATCGTGCGTGGCCCGATGTTGGCTCACAAGGCATCAGAAGAGGGTGTTATTGTCGCTGAGCGTATCGCCGGCCAAAAAGCAATGATGAACTACGATGTTATTCCTAATGTTATTTATACCTATCCAGAAGTTGCATCTGTTGGCCAAACAGAAGAACAACTGAAGTCAGCTGGCGAAGAATATAAAGTGGGAACATTTCCATTTTTAGCCGTAGGGCGTGCTGTTGCGGCGGATAGCCAAGATGGAATGGTGAAAATCATTTCTCATGCTAAGACTGACAGAATCTTAGGATGCCACATTGTGGGACCAAGTGCTTCTGACTTGGTGCAGCAAGTAGCAATTGCCATGGAGTTTGGTTCAACGGCAGAGGACATCGGGATGATTGTGTTTGGTCATCCTACTTTCTCAGAAGCAGTTAAGGAAGCTGCACTGGCGGCGAATGGCCACGCTATTCATATGCCAAATCGTAAGAGACGATAGATGTTGTTAAGGTAATGAGTTTGTTGTGTAAATTCATTGCCTAATAATTTTTACGATTAGAGAAATTGTAATTACAGACATAACTACATACATCACTATAGGTAATACACCTATTTATTTTAATAACGTTTCTAACGTTCTGTTTAGTATAGATCGTTAGGAGTCAAATAGCGGAAAATATTATGAATTTGCATGAGTATCAGGCAAAACAATTGTTTGCCGAATACGGTCTGCCTGTTTCTACTGGTGTTGCAGCTGCGACAGCAGAGGAAGCGGTAGCAGCAACCGATACAATCGGTGGTGATAAATGGGTAGTTAAAGCACAGGTTCACGCCGGTGGCCGTGGTAAAGCGGGCGGTGTAAAACTGGTTGATTCTAAAGATGAAGTTAAAGAATTTGCTGAATCATGGCTAGGTAAAAACCTAGTGACTTATCAAACAGATGAAAATGGTCAGCCGGTTAGCCGTATCTTGGTAGAAACATGTACTGATATTGATCAGGAATTGTATCTGGGTGCTGTTGTTGATCGTGCGACTCGCAGTATTGTATTTATGGCGTCCACTGAAGGTGGCGTTGAAATTGAGAAAGTGGCTGAAGAAACGCCAGAAAAAATTCTCAAAGCGATTATTGATCCCTTGGTTGGCCCTCAACCTTATCAAGGGCGCGAGCTTGCTTTTAAATTAGGGTTAAATCCTGCGCAAGTTAAACAGTTCACCAAGATCTTTTTAGGTCTGGCAAGAATGTTTGAAGATTTTGATTTCGCATTACTCGAAATCAACCCATTGGTTATTACCGGTGAAGGAAATCTACATTGCTTAGACGGTAAAATTAATATCGATGGTAATGCATTATATCGCCAGCCTAAAATTCGTGAAATGCACGACCCTTCACAAGAAGATGAAAGAGAAGCGCATGCCGCCTCTTTCGAGCTGAACTATGTTGCGCTTGATGGTAACGTAGGTTGTATGGTGAATGGCGCAGGTTTGGCCATGGGTACAATGGATATTGTTAACTTGCATGGCGGTAAGCCCGCTAATTTCCTTGACGTAGGTGGTGGTGCAACGAAAGAACGTGTTATCGAGGCATTTAAATTAATTTTATCGGATACAAATGTTAAAGCCGTATTGGTTAATATTTTTGGTGGGATTGTACGTTGCGACATGATTGCTGAAGGTATTATTGGTGCTGTTGAAGAGGTAGGGGTTGAAGTTCCTGTGGTTGTTCGTTTAGAGGGAACCAATGCTGATGCTGGTAAAAGATTACTTGATGAAAGTACACTGAATTTAGTAGGTGCAACATCGTTAACAGATGCAGCTGAAAAAGTTGTTGCTGCTACGGAGGGCAAATAATGTCTATTTTAATCGATAAAAATACTAAAGTTATTTGTCAGGGTTTTACTGGCTCTAATGGTACTTTCCATTCTGAGCAAGCTATTGAATATGGAACACAGATGGTTGGTGGTGTAACACCCGGTAAGGGTGGTTCAACTCATCTAGGTTTGCCTGTATTCAATACCGTTAAAGAAGCGGTAGAGGCAACCGGTGCAACAGCTAGTGTCATTTATGTTCCAGCACCTTTCTGTAAAGATTCAATTATCGAAGCTGCAGATGCAGGTATCGAATTAATTATCACAATTACCGAAGGCATCCCAACGTTAGATATGTTGGTTGTTAAAGAATACGTTGATAAGAAAGGCGTAACGATGATTGGGCCTAACTGTCCAGGTGTAATCACGCCGGGCGAGTGTAAAATTGGTATCATGCCAGGTCATATCCATAAGCCAGGTCGTGTAGGTATTGTTTCTCGTTCAGGTACATTAACCTATGAAGCCGTTAAGCAAACAACGGATCATGGTTTTGGGCAATCTACTTGTGTTGGTATTGGTGGTGATCCTATCCCCGGTTCTAACTTTATTGATATCTTATCAAGATTTCAGAAAGATCCGGCAACAGAAGCAATTGTTATGATTGGTGAAATTGGTGGTACAGCAGAAGAAGAAGCTGCTGCATTTATTAAAGCTAATGTAACTAAGCCAGTTGTGTCTTACATTGCAGGTGTTACAGCACCTCCTGGTAAGCGTATGGGACATGCAGGCGCGATTATCTCAGGTGGTAAAGGCACCGCTGATGAGAAATTTGCAGCATTAGAAGATGCCGGTGTGAAAACCGTTCGCAGCCTTGCTGATATCGGCAGCGCTTTGAAAGAAGTGACTGGCTGGTAAGAAAAATAAGTGAGCATAATAGCCGGCTATTCGGTTATTATGCGATTTAAGACCCGTGGGAGATACATCAATGAATAATAAACGGCCTGTTAATTTGGATCTGGCAACCGTCAGCTTTCCAATTACAGCAATTGCATCGATTCTTCATCGCATTTGTGCAGTGATAAGTTGGGTAGCGCTTGGCTTCCTGTTGTTAGTGTTGTGTTATGCGCTGAGTTCACAGGAAGGATTTAAGTCAGTTACCGAAGTGTTGCAAACTAACTTTCTTGTGCAATTTGTCAGCTGGGGCTTCCTTACCGCATTTGGCTATTACTGTTTAGCGACTACTAAGCATATTATTCAGGACTTTGGTTTTTGTGAAGATTTCGAAGGCGGAAAGCTTATTTCCTGGACAGCTATTGTTATTGGTGTAGTACTTGGATTATTGGCGGGAGTGTTGGTATGGGCATAATGAATAGCGGTGTAAAACAATGGATATTTCAGCGAGTTAGTAACGCGCTAATAATCAGTTTTGGTTTATGTTTGCTGTGTGAATTACTATATGCTGACAGCATAACTTACGCTTCATTAACTGAATTGTTTTCTGGTCAAGTCTTTAAAATTTATTTGGCGGTTGTATTAATATTTAGCTGCCTTAATTCAGTACTGGCAGGTTGGCAAATTGATGGCGATTACGCTAAAAAATTTGGTATGCCACAGAATGTACTAACAGTAACGGCTGCGATTGTTAGTTTATTATTTCTATTTTTCGGGCTTAGTTTGATATTTTAGTTAGTTCGACTGTTTTCAATCAAGCAATAAAAAAGGGTGCCATATGGCACCCTTTTTTATTGCTTGATTGAATTGCTAGCCCAAATGTTTAAATGTTCATTGGTTGCAACGATATTTCTCCAACAGGTTTCTTTACAACCTCAGCAGCCACGTAATTTGTCATTTCATCTAAAGATGAAAAATGACGAGCCATATCATACTGACCTTTATATGTGTTGCCCGATTCATCTTGTAATTTTGCAAGTTGAAATTTCGAGCCGCCATCACCACGACCATTGATAATGTAATATTCAAGATTCATTAACTGTAATCTCCGATACAAACGAATTTATCCGGCAATTATAGCGGATAGATGCTACTGATGTCATTGAGCGTGTAGATTTAATGTCAGGCTCCACAAATTAAACAACAGAAGCTTTATTTCTCAAACTCACTGTTTGGTTGTTAAAGCAATACCACCAAAAACAAATACCGCACCGATGAGATGAAACAATGCGATACCTTCCCCCAGAAATATAACTGACAGACCTGCGCCAAAGAGAGGTATTAAATGTAAAAAACCTCCTGCTTTGCTTGAGCCTGCTAGCTCAACTCCACGATTCCAACAGATAAATGCCAAAATAGAAGGGAAAACTGCCAGATAAAGCAAAGCAACGTAGACGTTAATTGTCCAATCTAACAATTGTTCGCTGGGGCTGTTGAGTAGCGACATTGGTATTAGAAATAATACACCAGTAACCATACTCCCAAACAACATGCTGGACTGGGATAGCCCTGAGGGCCTCTTTCTTAAAGCAATAGAATAAGCAGCCCAGATAGCACTCGCCAACAATATCCACAAGTCTCCAGGGGCGAAAGAAAGTGTTTTTAGGATGTGTATCTGCCCATGAGATATCAGTACCATTGTACCGAAAAAAGACAGTGCTAGACCTGCCATTGCTAACTGACTCGGCAATTCTCTGTAAAACAGGATATTACCGATAAATATAAGCACCGGGCACAATGACAGTAGTAGTAAGGCATTAATAACGGTGGTGGTTTGTAAGGATAGATAGAGGAAAGTTTGGAAGCTGGCGACCCCCAAAATACCTAATAACGCGATGAAGGGCCAGTGTTTTAGGATGAGATCATAGTCTTTTCTCAAGGCTTTGTATGCGATAGGCAAAAATATGATGATAGCGATCACCCAGCGTATAAGGTTGATATCAATAGCCCCTACATAGTCTCTTAGTATTCGGCCGATAATGGCGTTACCAGCCCAAAATAATGAAGATAATGATAGAAGTAGGTAAGGTTGGGAATAAAGCCGTGTAAAAATGATGCAATCCTTCTGAGGTATCGGTTAGAGATAGATTAAGGCGATATTTATCCCTTAAATCAATGAGAGTAATGAATATTTTAATAGGGTAATCAGTGCCATTGAATAGTATCAGACAAGCCAAGTGACTAGTAGGTGCTTAGACAGTAGTGATTAGGTTATCTCAGGGCTTGAAATTAGCAAATTGTTGCCCCATATGTAAGCACCATTAACGCTTTATTTATATTGATTCCTTTTTATTAACCTAAGGAGCTTCTCGTGACCGCGACAGCTGATTCAACTGCTACTCAGAAAGAAACACTTGGTTTTCAGGCTGAGGCTAAACAATTACTCCAACTAATGATTCATTCGCTCTACTCCAATAAGGAGATTTTCCTTAGAGAGCTGATTTCTAATGCATCTGATGCAGCCGATAAACTGCGTTTTGAGGCAGTCAAAGAAAGTGGATTGTATGAGGGTGACCCTGATCTGGCCATTCGTGTCGATTTCGATAAAGAAGCGAAAACAATTACCATTAGTGATAATGGTATTGGTATGAGTCGTGAAGAAGTCATCAATAACTTAGGCACTATCGCCAAGTCTGGAACGGCTCAATTTATGGAGAAACTCTCCGGGGATCAACAAAAAGATTCTCAACTAATTGGCCAGTTTGGCGTGGGCTTTTATTCAGCATTTATTGTTGCGAACAATGTTGAAGTCTTTACTCGTCGCGCTGGCGCTGATAAATCCGAAGGTGTGCATTGGCAGTGTGAAGGTGATGCTGAATTTACTATTGAATCTGTTGAAAAAGAGTCACGTGGCACATCCATAGTACTTCATTTAAAAGAAGATGCTATCGAGTTTGCTGATGGTTGGCGTTTACGTTCGGTCATTAAGAAATATTCTGATCATATATCTTTGCCTGTGATCATGCAGAAAGAAGTGACTGAGCCTGTTGCCGAGCCCGAAGAAGGTGAAGAAGCTAAAGAGCCCATTGTTACTTTTGAAGATGAAGTCATTAATACAGCGACAGCATTATGGACTCGTTCGCGCAGTGAAGTTACAGACGAAGAATACCAAGAGTTTTATAAACATGTTTCTCATGACTTTAATGAAGCCTCGACATGGAGCCATAACAAAGTTGAGGGTAAATTAGATTACACCAGCTTATTATTTATTCCTAAAAAAGCACCGTTTGATATGTATAACCGCGATACTGCACGTGGTTTAAAGCTCTATGTTCAACGTACCTTTATTATGGATGAAGCTGAACAATTCTTACCTTTATATTTACGTTTTGTGAAAGGTATTGTTGATTCTAATGACATTTCATTGAATGTCTCCCGCGAGATTTTACAGAAAGATCCTAATGTTGATGCTATGCGTTCTGCATTGACTAAACGCGTATTGGATATGTTAGAAAAAATGGCGAAGAAAAAGCCAGAAGACTATAACGTGTTCTGGAAAGAGTTCGGCCAAGTAATCAAAGAAGGGCCAGGCGAAGATTTTGCCAATAAAGAAAAAATTGCCAAGTTGTTGCGTTTTGCATCAACTCATACGGATAAAGCTGATCAAGATCAGTCCTTAGATGACTATATTGCACGTATGAAAGAAGGTCAGGATAAAATCTACTATGTCGCTGCTGAAAACTTTAATACCGCTAAAAATTCTCCGCATCTAGAAGTATTTCGTAAAAAAGGAATCGAAGTATTATTGTTATCGGATCGCGTTGATGATTGGGCAATGAGTCATCTACGTGAGTACGATGGCAAGTCGTTACAAGATGTGGGGCGCGGCGCACTTGATTTAGGTGATTTAGATAGCGAAGAAGAAAAACAAGAACAAGAAAAAATTAATGAAGAACTTAAAAGCTTAGTTGAGCGCAGCAAAAAAGCACTTGAAAATAAAGTTGATGATGTTCGTTTAACAAATCGTTTAACCGATTCTCCCGCTTGTGTTGTAGTAGGTGAAGCTGATATGGGTGCTCAAATGCGACGCTTGTTGGAACAAGCTGGCCAAGACGTGCCAGAAAGCAAGCCTATTTTCGAATTAAACCCAGAGCACCCTTTAGTTAAAAAGCTGGATCAAGAGCCTGATGAAGATCGCTTTGCGGATCTTGTCAGCGTATTATTTGATCAAGCCAACTTGGCTGAGGGTGGCCAACTTGATGATCCAGCTGCCTATGTGGGTCGTCTTAATAAACTTCTATTAGAATTATCTAACTAAGTTAAGGATATCGGTAGCTCTTGTTTATGTAAGAGCTACCGAATATATCGATAAATTACTTATGCTACATAACGGATAAATAAGTAATAAATAGTTAATTCACTCCATCTACAACTCGTAGCCGTTGCTTGCTATCATACAAGATCTAATTTGACTGCTTGCACATATAATAATTATGAAAGAATCTTTTACAGTGGCTGTCCTTGGTGGTGGTAGTTTTGGTACGGCTATTTCCAATGTTATTGCAGGTAATGGTTTTCCCACTCGACTGTGGATGAGAGACCCTGAACGAGCGAGCAATACCCAAACATCTCGTGAGAATAGTGCTTATTTGCCAGGCTATCCTTTAGCTGATTTATTAACGATTACTAGTGATTTGGCTGCGGCTGTCCAAGATTGTGATTTGATTTTTCTATCCGTGCCGAGTTCTTCTTTCCGTGATGTTGCCAAACTAGTTAAACCATACCTGCCTTCAGGCGCTATGGTAATTAGCACGACGAAAGGGATTGGTCGTGATGGCTTTGTTATGATGAGCGAGATTTTGTCTCAAGAGCTGCCAGATGCATCAATTGGCGTAGTCAGTGGACCTAACTTTGCTAAGGAGATGATTCAGGGGCAATTGACGGGCTCTGTCATTGCGAGTCTGGATAAGGCATTAATTGAGCGTGTTCAGGATGTATTAGGTTCTGGGCTGTTCAGGATATATTCCAGTAATGATTGCTATGGTGTGGAATTAGCAGGAGCGTTGAAGAATATCTATGCCATCATTGCCGGTATGGCTCATGCTAGGAATTACGGGCAAAATACACTGGCATTACTCATGACCCGTGCTTTGGCTGAAATGGGGCGTTTTGCTCATGCTCTAGGTGCAGATCCTATGACGTTTCTTGGTTTAGCAGGGGTTGGTGACCTTATTTTGACCTGTAACTCCGATTTGAGCCGAAATTATCGTGTGGGGTACGCTATGGGGCAAGGTAAGTCTTTGACGACAGCAATGAAGAGTGTTGGTCAGGTGGTAGAAGGTGTTAATACTCTACGCTTGGTCAAGAATAAAGCAGAAGAATTAAACGTTTATATGCCCTTAGTTGCTGCATTACATGCCTTGTTATTTGAAGGTGCATCTGCAGACAGTATTATTAAACAACTGATGATGAGTGAACAGAATAGCGACGTAGATTTTACGGGAGCGATACGATGAATGATGATAATAAAGATCCTAAAAGTCGGGAGTCCACAATAATTGAGCCAAAGGGTGTTGAGGCAGAAATAGTAGAAACGGTTGAGCCTAGTTGGAGTGAGAGGCTTTTATCCGCTGATCATTGGCTGCGGTTTGCTTTTATGCTGCTATTTGCTTTTATCTTAGGAATTATTAGTTACGTAGTTGCAGCTGTAGTGCTACTACAATTTATATGGGCTCTAGTAACTGGAGAGGGTAATGATAAACTACGTGAGTTTGGTAGTAGTGCCTCTCAATATATTTATCAGATATTGCGGTTTTTAACCTATAACAGTGAAGCTAAACCTTTTCCTTTTGCTGATTGGCCGGAAAGTGAAAAAGAGGACTGAAAGGTCCACCTAATACAATAAACAGGCTCTGACTTATGCATGCTTTTTTTATGCGCCACGGCGAAGCGACTACTCAAGCTGAGTCCGATATGGCTCGGCAATTGACTCTTGATGGACGAGAAGATGTCGTTGAGACAATCGCACGTTGTCAGCAGGAGTTAACCATTGTAGATGATATTTGGGCGAGTCCGTATGTCCGAGCTCAGCAGACAGCACAATTAGTTTCAGAGCGAATTCATAAGCCAGTAATAACTCAGGACTTTTTGACTCCTACCGATAACCCAGACAAGATCCTAGCTGCTCTTCGAAATGCAGAAAAAACAATACTGATTGTAAGCCATCAACCATTATTGGGGACTTTGGTAGACCGCTTGGCAGGCTTGGAAACGGGTAGGCATCGAATGGGTACATCTGCTATCGCCTGCATTGAAACTGATGCGATGATGTATGGCTGTGGAGACTTGCTCTGGTTGCACCAACCAGAATAGTCAATTAAGAGAGTCATACACCCAATGAAAGCGGATAGTCAACGCATTGCCTCGGAGTCTGAATTCTTCTTTAACAATTTTCGTTATGCTGGACAAGTATGGGGTAGCCAAGGTCAGGTACCTGCGTTAGCGATACATGGCTGGTTGGATAATAGTGCCAGTTTTGATGTCTTGGCACCGTTACTGAATAATGTTCATCTATTAGCCCCTGATTTGGCCGGTCATGGTCAAAGTGATCATTACAAAGGTCTAAGTGATTATCCAGTATGGTCTGAGATTATGGCGATTTACGCGATGGCAGATGCCATGGGTTGGGAGAAATTTGTACTAATCGGCCATTCTCGAGGCGCAATGATGTCTTTATTGGCTGCAGCAATCTTTCCTGAACGTATTTCCCACCTTGTCTTACTGGATGCTATGGCCCCACCGCCTGTTAAGGCTGAATTAGGGCCTGAAAGAATGGTAAAAAGCATTCGGGAAATTCAGAGGCGTTTGAAACGAAAACTCTCATGTTACCCGACATATGAACTGGCTATTGATGCGCGCTGTAAAAGTGAATTTGGTAAAGTAAGCAAAGCGTCAGCTGAATTACTTGCTTCTCGAGGTTTGGATCATTTAGAGCAGGGTTTTCACTGGCATGCTGATGGGAAATTATGGGCACCATCTAATGTCGCGTTAACAGTGGAGCATATACAAGGATTTGTTACCAATATAAAAGCAAAAACATTAATTTTGTTAGGTAAGCATGGTTTAAAGCCTCTGATTAAGCCTGGGTCTGATTATGAAGTTATGTTGGATCAATTGATCGACGAATTAAATGCGAACGTACAAGAGTTTGATGACGGCCATTATTTACATATGGAATCTGCTGCTATTGATGTTGCACAAGCCATTCAGGATTTTGTTTTCGATGAATAAATTACAGAGTTTTCTAGTTGTATTGTTAGTTTTTATTAGTACTCAATCTTTGGCGAACGATTCATTATCTCCTTCCTTGCAATTGTTACCCTACGATCAAGCTGAGGTTTTTTTAAAAGACCAGTTAACAGTTCGAAATTATCAGCTTGCTTTAAGTCCTTATAAAAAGCGTGAAAATCGTTGGAAGCCTACAAAATTTATACGTTTGAAGGGAGAAGTCTTTAAAGAGACGCACGAACTGGCATCAGGATTTGATGAGGAAGAGGTGTTTGAGTTTTATCAAAGCCAAATCCCTGAAGGCGCAAAAATACTGTACAGTTGTGAACGAAGAAAGTGTGGCGAAAGTAATAGCTGGGCTAATAACCATTTTCGTATTAAGCATCTATACGGATTGGACCAGTATCAATTTTATGTAGCTTATCAATTAAATGAATCAGAATATGCCACATTATATGTTGTTAGGCGAGGTAATCGCCGTGTCTATGCGCATACAGAGATCGTTGTTGTAACCCCTTCTCCGAAAGGATAAATCATTGTCCCTAAAACTTGTCGAATCGACTGTTCAGGATTGCATTAATCAAGGCGAAAAGCTCTTTGCCGATGCCGAATTATTTTTTGGTCATGGTACTGATAATGCTGCAGATGAAGCCTTATGGTTGGTATTTTACCAATTAGGTTTATCTTGGGACTGTGAAGAGAGTATTTTACAACGCCCAGTTAATGATGCAGATTACCGTGCGATTGAGGAATTATTTCAACGCCGTATCAATGAGAGAATTCCTGCCGCTTATTTAACCGGGGAAGCATGGTTTGCCGGTTATGCATTTATTGTTAATCCAGATGTTTTAGTACCGCGTTCACCTCTGGCAGAGTTAATTGTTAATGGTTTTCAGCCATGGTTAGCAGTGCAACAACCTGGTATTTTGGATTTATGTACTGGCAGTGGTTGTATCGGTATTGCCAGTGCATTGATGATTGACGATGCTAGTGTCACTTTGAGTGATATCTCTTCAGAAGCGATTGTTGTTGCCAATCGAAATATAAAAAAACATGCTATGGAGGGGCGGGTTCAGGCCGTAACTTCTGACCTTTTTAGTCATCTCGGCGACCAACAATTTGATTTAATCGTGTCGAATCCTCCGTATGTTGATGAAAATGACTTAGCCGCTATGCCTGAAGAATACCAAGCTGAGCCTGCACTAGGTTTAGCGTCGGGCGCTGATGGTTTGGATTTTACGCGACGCCTCTTACGTGAAGCCCCTGATCATTTGACAGATCAAGGCGTTATGATTGTTGAGGTAGGCAATAGCTGGGTCAATTTGGAAGCAGCGTTTCCTCAGATCCCTTTTTTATGGTTAGAATTTGAGCAGGGCGGCCATGGCGTATTTGTGATGACTAAGACGGAACTTCTTAGCTACCAAGCCGAATTCGAGTAGTTTGTATTATATAGGTTACTTACTTTACCCCCCCATTTTCATAACCATCTACTCCATCTCTTTTTGACTCCTCTTTTGTTTGACTTTCTTTGGTCTAGCCAGTTTTTTGTGACTCGTAACCCTTTGTTTTTTAAAAATAACTTCTTGTGAAGGCGGTATATGGTGTGCGAAGCATATTCATATTTAATTTTAATTATTGAATAATTTAATATTTGGGGATAAAATTCCCAATAATGAATGATAAACTACTGCAAGTCATAGTGAATTCCATTGGGGCGTTAATAAAGCCCATTATCCGCCTTGCTTTACGTAACGGTATTACTTTTAGGCAATTCTCAGAATTGTGCAAAAGATTGTATGTTGAAGTCGCAGCATCAGATTATGGTGTTAGTGGTCGAGAAACGAATGTGTCGAGAATTGCATTAATGACAGGGATTAACCGGAAAGACATTAAACGTTTAAAGGACGAGTTGCACAGAGGTGATGACTGGAGTGATCAGTATGCCCCAGATCGTATCTCCCGCATTTTAAGTGCTTGGCATACCCATCCTGCTTATGTGTCAGGAAATGGGCAGCCTATAGATTTGCCATTAGAGGGGGAGGCTAGTTTCTCGGAACTGGTTAATAGTCATGGTGGTGATATAGCAATTATTACTTTATTGAGAGAGTTTAAACGTTCAGGCGTTATTGAAGAGCTGGCATCTGGCAAATTGAGAGTGCTAAAGCGTCACTTTGTTCCAAACCCATTCCCTAGTGCTGAGTTTGTGCCTGATAGTATTGACCCCAAACCTATCCTGCACGCCAGTAGTATTTTAGATGATCATATAACAACAATTTTTCATAACCTTTACAGAACCGAAGCTAGTTTGCCTTCCCGGTTTGAACGTCGTGTGACTAATTATCAGGTTGATGAAAATGCTGTTGAAAAATTTCATCAATATATTTCGATTAAAGGCCAGGCTATGCTCGAAGATATTGACGATTGGTTGAATGCTCATCGAGTTGATGAAAATAAACAGAATGCTAAAGCTGTTAGGTTAGGTTTTGGTACCTATTGGATACAAAACGAAAGAAGATAAGGATTGTTAGCGAATGCGCAATAAAAAATATAAATATATCCATTTAATTATGGTTATATTTCTAAGTGCTGTGATATCTGCCTGTGGAGGTAGTGGTAGCAGCGGTGGAATTGATGGTACAGGATCTCCAGAACAAAAAATTATCGCGTCTGGTACGGTTAATAATGAAAGTAATCAACTCGAAGTCAATGGTATCGGGTTTGATACGTCGAATACAGATATTCAAATTGATGGAAATTCTGGTGTTCTATCTGATGTAGAAACAGGGCAAGTTTTAATTGTTAGTGGCGAGTTAGATGCTGATAGTAACAACCTGACCGCAGCAGCAGAGACTATCGAATATGTGAGTAATGTTATTGGCCCAATTGCATCAATCGATGAAATCAGTTCTAGCTTTCGTGTACTAGGCCAAAACATTAGCCTTGATAGCTCGACAGTTTTGGGGAATGGTCTGACAGAATTCAGTGACCTACAACATCTACAAACTGTTCGTATCAGCGGTTTAATTTCGAGTAATAGAGACATACAGGCAACCCGTATTGATATTATTAATACTGAAAATTACCAAGTTGTAGGAATGGTGAATGAGCTAGATACAGGCTTGATGACTTTTCGAATTAACGAGCTCATCGTGAGTTATCAAAATGCAGAACTAACGGACAATATTATTAATGGCGAAATAGTTAAAGTGAACGGTACGCAATTTAGTGAAGATGGTTCTTTTATCGCTGACACAGTACAAGTCGTCAATATTTCTTTTGGTGAAGCTGAAGATATTTTTAGCATAGAAGGTTTGGTAACAACATTTGTGTCTGCTACTGACTTTTCGGTTAGCGATATTGATATCGTTACTACTACTAATACGATTATTGAAAATGGCTCACTTGATGATTTAGGCTTAGATGCACGGTTGCAAATAGAGGGGCAATTAAATACACAAGGCAGTGTAGTTGCACGTCGGATATCTATTATTCATACCGGGCCTATATCATTTAATGGTTCGGTTAATTTAAGCAGTGGTGATATTGTTTATACCATTGAATCTAGTGAATCTGATAGGGGCCTATGGGTGACGCTGACAGATTTAAATAGCGGCGCTTCTTTATTCGTAGAAAAAATAGAAAATGGTCAGGCTATTTTAGAATGTGAATTATATGCACTAAATAGTATTAACGATGGCGTTTGTTATTTAGATAACAATGGCCAAACTACTTGGCAAATTAGAATTAGAGGTAATTCTAATAACATTACTACCAATTATCAATTAACGGCTTATTTTCGCCGTGCGCCATTCTCAAGTGCACAACAGATTGCTCCAGGGGGCTCAGTACAAGTTTCTTTAAATGCGGGTGATAGAAATCTATATCGATTACCAACAACGCAAGCACCAGCAGGTTCTTTATTAGCCGTCATGGTTGATGGGCTTCAAAATAATGGTCAGCTGTACATACAAGGCGATAGTAGGGTAAATGGTAATACAGAACGTTTATTCGATTGTCGTCTTGGTAATCAAGTAAAAGACAGTGACGATATTGTAGATAGAATTTGTTGGCTGCAAAACGATGATGTTGATAATTGGTATTTATCGTTAGATAGCGTTGATAATCAGCAATATACCATTCATGTTGATTTTATTGTGCCAACACCGCTTTCCTTAGGTGTTGAAGTTAATGGTACGTTAACGGGTCCTTTTGATAAATTATATACATTTAATACCGATGAAAATGACCTTAATGTTGGTGTTTTACTGGCGGATGTTAGTGATGCTTCAGAATTAAGCATTCGCCGTCATGCACCACCTATATATAACGAATTTGACTGTACGGATAGAAGCTTCTTTATTCCGTTAAATGATAAATCTTGTGTTGTTTCAAGTAACGAAAATGCACAATGGTATGTACTTGTTGCCGGTGATCCAGGCCTTACTTTTAATTTATTAGCGAGTACACAAACACAATTAGCAGAAGAGCATATGTTATCTGCAAACTCGAGTACTTTTGTCGAAGCTGAAGCCGCTGTTATTCAGCACTATCGTATTCCTAAAGGGCCGATAGGAACAGCTCTTGTTATAGAACTCATCGAACACAGCGATATTGATTTTAATGTCACAGTTAAAGAAAATCTTTCAGACAGAGTGCCTGTTTGCCATATTAGATTTGACTATCGCAACGATTGGCATCATTGCCGTTTGATAAATGATGGTATTGGTGATTGGTATATTACTGTTAAAAATGCGGCTCCAGGTAATTATACAATTCGAACTGACGAACAGAGAATTATTGATTTGCAACCGGGAATATCTCTACGTGATCAAATAGGTAGCAGCCGATATTTATACGGTCAGTTATACCAAGTGCCAACTCCTGAGGGAAGTAATACATTCATGGCAGAAATTACTGATAAAACGAATTCTGCGACACTTGCTATCTCTGATGATATAAGGCCTACAACCTATATCAATCGCTGTCGAACTCGTTCTGGAATTATTGACGCAAGTTGTAGTAGCAACCGATCGACGCCTGCCTTTTGGTATATCTTAGTGAATGCTGATCAAGGCACAGAATACACGATAACAACACGGTTTGAGTAGTGCTTATAGGGATTTCTGAAAAGAGAGGGTTCAGTCATGTATTGGGATGATTTACGCTATTTTTTAGCATTGCAGCGGCATGGTCGCTTAGTCGCTGCGGGAAGATCGTTAAATGTTGATCACACTACTGTGGGTAGACGAGTAAAAGAATTAGAGTCAGCATTGGATACTAAACTTTTTGAAAAAAAAGAAAGTGGCTTTGAGGTCACTGTCGCAGGTGAAAATTTAATTGACTATGCTGAAACAATAGAAAGAACTGTTCTTGGAATAAAAGAAAAAGTTTGCCTCGATTCCCAGACAATAAAAGGCTCTGTGAATATAAGTTCTCCGGAAGATTTTGGAATATATTTTCTAGCAACGAGGTTGCCAGAGCTTTTAAGTAAATATCAAGAGCTTGAAATTGATATGTTATCCAATAATCAAGACCTTAATGCCTCGGGGAAAAAAGCTGATATAACGATCACAACTAATAGGCCCTCTAATGAACGGATGGTTGTTAGACGCTTAGCCGATTACACTCTAGGCTTGTTTGCATCCAATCAGTATTTTGATGTAAACCCTGAAATCAAGGAAAAAGACGATATTTTTCAACATAAGCTGATTAATTGTGTAGACGATAAAAACTGCGAAGATATAATAAAAAACAGTATTATTGAAAAGTGTAAAAAAATTTCTTTCCGTAGCGGCAATCATGCTGCACAGTATAAGGCAGCCGAAAATGGGTATGGTATTTGCTTGATGCCTTACTTTATGAAAAATGAGTACAGCAATTTAACCCAAGTGTTAGAAGAGGAAATAAAAATAAAGCAAACACTTTGGTTGGTGGTTCATGAAGATGTGAGGAATATTAATCGCATCAAAGAAACATCAAATTTTATTGCGGATATAGTCTATTCCAATCGTTCAATTTTTTCATAATAATTTTTCATTACTGCCCTATTCATTTTTTGATTTCTTAAACTTATTTATTTTGTAAATATACAAGAATTATTTTTTTCTGTCTCTGTGCATTTTTACACAACGCTGTTTTTTTTTGTTTATTGTCGGTCGCTTTCCTTTCTAATATTCTTTTAATGTAAAACTGTCTTTATAGTTTTATTCTTCTCTTACTGTCAAAAAATTATATTTTTTCTTAGATCTTAAAGGAATAGCTTTATGAATAATCTAGTCAAAAGCTGCTCTCGGTTGTTATTTTCAAATCTACTATTAATCGGTAGTGCGGCAAGCTTTGCAGCACCTCCGGTGCCTGAAAATGATAATTACGAGACGCTTATTAATATACCGATTAATTTGTCTGCCAACGACTTAATGAGTAATGATACTGATACTACCGGTCAGTTAACGGTTGCTTGGGTGGGTAGTTCACAAAATGGTAGTGTGACATTAGACCCTTGCTCAAACGGTGTTAATTTTACGCCGACAGTGGGCTTTAATGGCGCCGCTGGTTTTGAGTATCTTGTTGTTAATGCCGATGGAGAGACCGCTAAAGCCGTGGTTAATATTACCGTCAATTCGCCAGATACGGATGGCGATGGCGTTATTGATAGCGAAGATGCTTTTCCCAATGACGCAACAGAAACGATTGATACCGATGGCGATGGCGTCGGCAACAACGCTGATGTGTTTGATAATGACCCAACCGAAACAGCGGATACGGATGGCGATGGTGTCGGTGATAATAAAGATCTTTATCCGAACGACGCTAGCCGTAATGTCGGTATTTGGCGCGAGTGGTGGTTGGGGCTAAGTGGGCCTCAGGTGTCTGATTTAACGCAGTCTCCCAATTTCCCTGATAGCCCGGATGCCGATGAACAAGTCAATAATTTTGCGGGCCCTATTAACTGGGGAAGTTCTTACGGCACTCGTATTCGAGGTGTTTTTTATGCGCCAGTAAGTGGTGATTATACCTTTTGGGTCACGAGTGATAACAACTCTGAATTGTATCTAAGCGATGATGGCAATGCAGCAAACAAAGTACTAATTGCAAATGTTCCTGTTGCGGTTAATCCTAACGATTGGGGTTCACACCCAGAACAACAATCTTTACCGATTACGTTAGTCGCGGGGCAACCCTACTATCTTGAAGTTCTTCATAAACAATGGGGCGCAAGAGATCATGTCAATGTGGGTTGGCAATTACCGAATGAGACAGCCATTCAAATTATTCCAGGTGAATACTTTACTGCTCCCGATGGTGATGGCGATACGGTTCTCGATACAATCGATAATTGTCCTGTCGACGCCAACGCTGATCAGTTAGATTCTGATGGCGATGGTATAGGTGATGCATGTGATGCTACACCCAATGGTGACGGTGTTGTAAGTGCAGATATTTTACCGTCTCGCACAAGTTGTACGTCGCCATGCACCGTTGTTTTTAGTGCAGAGAGAACAACCGCAGATGGGCTTGATGAACATGGTGTTTGGTCTCAATTGTCATACCATTGGGATTTTGATACGGATGAAAGCGACACTCATGGTGCCCTTTATAATCAAAATTACACTTATGTAAATGGTGATACTGCATTTGAATCTGGGCATGTACCGCTGGTGACAAAAACCTTCTTATGTGAAACTGGGAGTTGTACTTACACTGTTGGTATGCGCGCGCAAAATGTTGCGGGTGATTACGATGATGCCTATCAAACGATTACCGTTAATTCAGAGTCGTCGCAATGGAATTCTGCTAATACGGTGTGTGTTTCCAATACGTTAAATACGGCTGATGATTGGACGGGTTATGATAAAGCATGTCCTGTTGGTGCAACAAAACAAAGTGCCCTTCCTCTTGCAGGAGAATACGGTGATAAATTAATTCTGCTGAAACGCGGTGATACTTTTAATTATGGTTTAGCAACATTGCCGAATGAGAGTAATTTTAAAATTACTGGGTTTGGTAATGCTGCGGATAACAAACCTAATGTTAGCGGTGTTTTGGAGTTAGGTCACACAAGGATCTTTAATCAGGATGGGGGGCAAGCTGCTAATTATAATAATATAACCGATGCGCTTGTCGCTTCTTTAGGTTGGCCTTCTAATATTTATATAGAAGGTATTGCTGCAGAAGGGTTTAATTTACCCATGTCTTATAATCAAGTGGGTATCCACGATATTGATTTGGATCGATCAGCATATACTGACGGTGGGTTTATCAATGTGAATACAAGCTCAGATTATTGTTATAACAATGATTCTCTTTCATGCTCCAATGTGCCCTTGCCTAAAGGTGGGTATATAAGTTCGGTGAACATCGTCGGATTTTCGGGCGGCAATGGTGGCCCTGGTGTCAACATTGTGCAGACAGCTTGCTCAATGGTTAACTTCTTGGGGGTTACTGATATGAGCGTTCAGCGTACGCGGGAACATCACCTCAGAATTGCCGGGTGGTATCGTATGAATGTTATGCGTAGTCTTTTTCGAGGTGAGCATGAGCTTCCGTCAAAGCAAAAAATAACCCCTCGAGGTTGTATTCGTTCCGGTAGTCTTGCGGCTGGCTGGGAAGGGGGGGGATGGAAAACGCAAGCCAATCTACCTGCAACATGGGCTGACCCTATCATGAATGCTGATGGTACGATGAAAACAAGAGCCGAGACAGAGGCGGTGGGTTCGCCAGGCGAATTTGTACACACCAGCCGCTTTCAGGTTGTTGCTCATAACCAGATAGGTGATTCAAGCGCTCCGGTTGGAACACGAGATGGTGGCACATTCTATCAAACCAACGCTCTTGACCCTGAGCTATGGTTGGATATTGTTATAGCCCATAATACCTTCGATTATGACCAAGGGAATACTGACCGAACATCATTTATTGCTTTGCAATCAACGTATGGGACTTGCGTTGCCAATATTTACCCTGGTGGTATCAACGGTTGTTTCCCATCAACTCAAGACCCTGAGCGCTTTTTTAGGCGAGAGCCTGCACCTGTAACACCTCCGTTGGCTCCGGGCTTGTAAATAAAGCGGTTTATATTTTAATCAATGCAACGCCATAGCTTCCTTGGAGCTATGGTGTTTTTTTATATGTATGCTTTCTACTCCCAGATATTGTCGATGGTGCTTCATGCCAAGATTTATGGCGGGAATAAGATCGACGACAAATATAAATCTTACTCTCTTCTCAAGCGGCTCGGCTCTAATTCACGTATAATCCCCACCCATCAATATTAGTCATGGCGATATAGTAGGCGTCAATTGAACGTATTAACTGGTTGAAATTATGTCAGGAAACACCTTTGGGAAGTTATTCACTACCACGACCTTTGGCGAGAGCCATGGTTTAGCACTGGGTTGTATTGTCGATGGTTGTCCACCTGGGCTTGAATTGACGGAAGCGGATTTACAGGGTGATTTGGATCGCCGCCGCCCCGGTAAAAATAAGTATGAAACCCAACGGCGCGAGCCAGACCAAGTCAAAATACTATCGGGTGTATTTGAAGGTAAAACTACCGGTACGCCGATTGGCTTATTGATTGAAAATACCGATCAGCGTTCCAAAGACTACGGCAATATCAAGGATCAATTTCGTCCTGCCCATGCGGATTATCCGTATATGCAAAAATACGGTGTAAGAGATTATCGTGGTGGTGGTCGATCTTCTGCTCGAGAAACTGCGATGCGTGTTGCAGCCGGTGCGATTGCTAAGAAATATTTACAGCAAGAGCTGGGTATCCTTATTCGAGGTTGTTTAACACAGTTAGGTCCGATTAAAACAGAGTTGCCCATTGAAAAGTGGAATTGGAGCGAAGTAGAAAACAACCCATTCTTTTCTCCTGATTCAGCAAAAGTGCCAGAAATGGAAACGTATATGCAGGCACTTAGGAAGGAAGGGAATTCTGTGGGTGCCAAGATTTCTGTTGTAGCGACAGGAATGATCCCGGGGTTGGGCGAGCCTATATTTGATCGTCTCGATGCAGAGTTAGCCCATGCTTTAATGAGTATTAATGCCGTTAAAGGCGTTGAGATTGGTGCAGGTTTTGATTCGATTGAACAAAAAGGTACTGAGCACCGTGATGAAATCGTACCCGAAGGTTTTTTATCCAATAACGCTGGTGGTGTTTTAGGGGGTATTTCAACCGGGCAGGACTTGATTGCGCATATTGCATTAAAGCCAACATCCAGTTTACATATTCCCGGCCGCAGTATTGACGTTCATGGTAACCCTGTTGATATTGTGACTAAAGGGCGACATGATCCTTGTGTTGGCATTCGCGCAACGCCAATTGCTGAAGCGATGGTTGCATTGGTCTTAATGGATCATGTATTACGCCATCGTGGACAAAATGGCGATATAAAACACGATATACCTGTTATTCCTCCTCAAGCGTAACTTGCTATTTAAAGTAGGTAAATAAAAGTGATTGCTGGCATTCCTTATTGGCGTTTATCCAGCTTTTACTTTTTCTATTTTGCCTTAGTTGGCGCCCTTAGCCCTTATCTAAGTTTATACCTCAAAGATATCGGATTAACTGCCCAAGCGATTGGTGCTGTTAATGGTGTATTAATGGGGACTAAAATAGTCGCCCCGAATTTGTGGGGGTGGCTATGTGATCGTACAGGCCAGCGTTTACGCATTATTGCAATTGGTAGCTTTGTTGCGATGATGTGTTTTGGCGGTTTATTTTATTGGCAATCACTCATTCCTATTTTACTGATTACTTTTCTTTACAGTTTTTTTTGGAATGCTGTTCTTTCACAATTCGATACCGTTACTATTCAATACCTTCATGAGGATAGCCACCGCTATAGCCAAGTGCGTGTTTGGGGCTCTATTGGTTTTATTGCCTCGGTAGTGATTTTAGGGTGGTCGTTTGACCACTTTTCCATTCAATATTTGATCCCTATTAGTTGGACATTTTTGCTTTTCATCTGGTTGAGTACCTTGGTTGTGAAAGAGCCTCCAGGTAGAGTGCATAATCACGATCACATACATTGGCTATTGTTGTTTAAAAAGCCCGCCGTTATTGCTTTTTTTATTGCCGCCTTTTTATTGCAATTTAGCTTTGGTGGGTACTACAGTTTCTTTAGTTTGCACCTTGAAAGTTACGGCTATACACGGATGAGTATCGGTTTGCTATGGGCTTTAGGTGTTTTTTGTGAAGTGATTCTATTTCTTTACATGCACCGGATAATGTCAAAAATTAATGTTGCCACAATACTTTTTTGGAGCTTATTACTAACCGCTGTGCGTTGGCTAATGATTGCTTTTTTTGCGGATAATGTTGTGGTTATGATTGCTGCTCAAACGATTCACGCATTAAGTTTTGGTGCTGCTCATGCAGGCTGTATTGAACTTATTCGACGTTTTTTTCATGGTCCTAATGCGGGGCAAGGGCAAGCGTTGTATAGCGCTATAGGCTTTGGTATTGGGGGAGCTTCAGGCGCTGTAACTAGTGGGTTTTTATGGGATATCAGTGCTCAGTTATTATTCACTATTAGCTCATTTGCTGTCTTGCTGGCTGCAGCTGTTGTCTGGTATGGTTTACGCCGAACCCACATCGATTCTATTTGATTTAGAATGACGAGTAATACTTACTCGATGTAAGAATACATTAATAATAATATATTTTTCTATAAGGAGAATAAGTATGGATTTTGCTGAACTTCAATCTTATGCTCAAACATTACTGCAAAATATCATTGATTGGTTTACCAGCCCTCAATTTTATGCACAGTGTGGCTTAATTTTTGTTGCTATTTTAATTGCCTATTCCATTGCTAAGTGGATTGTTAAGTCTTCTCCTCTATTACGTGAGCCGCCAGAACAAGATTCAGCCCTAGGTTTTAAAACATGGGTCTATCGTTTTAAAGGGCTGGTTACGCCTTTAATGGTTATTTTGGCATTAGCGATCTCAGCAGAACTTAGCCGCACACTGGTCCAACAAAGTTGGCTGATTCGATTAGTACAAGGTGTGGCAGTCCTCGTTACTTTTTATACATTGATTTCTAATTTTATTGTCAGCCCATTACTAAAAGTATTTTTTAAATGGACAGTGATGCCAATTGCGGTATTGCAAGTCTTTGGTTGGTTAGAGCCAACCATAGCTTATCTGGATACGATTGCTATTGACGTTGGTAACATCGAGTTTTCTGCATATGGAATACTACGAACATTATTCTTTGGACTTATTCTTTTTTGGTTGGGAAGGGTTTCTAATAATTTTGGCCAACAATTGATAAGACGTCAGGAAGAAATTGATGTTGGAACTCGAGAAGTTTTTGCTAAGTTATTTGAAGTGTTATTACTTGTCGTTATCTTTTTTGTACTATTACAAATAATGGGTATTAGCCTAACGACTCTGGCAGTGTTTGGTGGTGCGGTTGGTGTCGGTTTGGGTTTTGGTTTACAAGCAATCGCGTCCAATTTTATATCGGGCATTATTTTATTATTGGACCGTTCTCTTCTCGTGGGTGATTATGTTGAATTAGAGGATGGGCGTAGTGGCACTATTCGAGAGTTAGGTATGCGTTCCGCTACATTAGAAACATTTGATGGTAAAGATATCGTGGTACCTAACGAAACGTTTATTACTACTAGTTTTACGAACTGGACGCACAAAGACATCAAGCAGCGCTATTCGCTTGAATTTCAACTGTCTTATAAAACAGATTTTCACACGCTTTTTCCTATCCTTAAAGAGGCCATTGCCAGTCACCCCCAGGTACTCAGTGGTGATGGTATTCCAGAAGAAGAATGGCCGGATGTTGAAATTAATGGTTTTGGTGATTCCGGTGTTGATATCCTGGTCGAGTATTGGATAGAAGGTATTGATGATGGCAAGAGCCGTGTTGATGCTGATTTAATGTTGATAATATGGGATGTATTAAAAGAGCACTTTGTTGAAATCCCTTATCCTCAACGGGAAATTCGTATTCTCAATTCTTCAGAATAGCGTCATTGAGAAGGTCTCTTATGGATATATCGATAAGACCTTCTCTTAACAATAGCTTCTCTGGTTTAAATATAGCGCTTTGTAAGCCGGCACGTTAGAAGTGTTGGCTACTGTATTTGAGAAGCAAAGTCCTAAAGTATTAAAGTGCCTACTAGCTTTTATCCGCTATCGTCCAAAACGGATGTTGCTGAGGTTTTAAAGTATGCTGGGATTTTTAACTTCCCCTTGTGCTAAATTAATTTAAATAAGTTATTAAATTCAGCCTGAGCTTTTCTAGACGCGCCGTGGTGTTTAATAATTTCGCGGCTCAGCTGATATGACTTTTCCAATAAAGCATATATTTTTTGTTTTGCTTCTTCGATCTTCTCATCATTTTTAACAAATCGATTAATGCGATAACGTTCGATCATAAAATCAATAGCCTTATTGTCTTCGGCCAATAGGTCTGTTCGACTTATGGTCATATATTCATCCGTTTTATTAAGGGCTTTTGCTGGATCGGAAAATTGTTCATTTAGCCATTGTCTATATGTCGATGTTAATCGTGGCGCATTATCTATTAATAATCCATTATTGGTATCCATCATCAAACTACGCAAATCTGCATTGGATGACCCAATAAATAATCGATCACCAAATAACATTACTTTGGCGTGAAGTGATAATGTTGATTCCACATTATTGCCCGCAGGTGTTTCATAGTAACGAAAGCGAGCACCTGTAGCTGGGTTATAATGTTCACTAGCGTGTTCTAACAGTGCCTTAATAGAATGGCGAGAAAGAATGTTAACAACATTCAAATCGGTAGTTTCAATCGAGTTTGTTAGCACTTCTATAGAAACATTTGAACATGGTTGACGCCCATCAATCATTTGAGCTAATTGCGACAAGATATTCGACGGGAAAAAAACATAAGCGTTATAGAAAATAACTTGCTGAGGGTTTGCTATTGTGGCTTTCTCACAAGCGGATTTTAAGGCCGCCAACCAGACGGCATGGATGTGTTTACCTGATTCACGTTCTTTGCCATTAATAGAGCCATAATGACGATCGCTTAGGTTTCCTTCTGAGTTAATAGTAAAAGGAAGGTTTTCAACATAGCTAATCCTTGCCTGAGAATCTACATCAAATACCTCTCGACGCTTTGTTTCCATTAAAGGTGTATAGCGTTCGCCAAATGTCGTGAGATGCTGCTGCATCTGTTGGTAGTGGAGTGCCATTCTCTCAGACAATGGGATTGAGAGAGCTTTATCAAAAGTATCTTTAAAACAACTATCAATTATGCTTTCTTTACACATATTGGCAGCATGTTGCTGAGCCACTAAAAAATCATTAGGTGCGTGTTTTCTCACCTCATTTAAACTTGCAGTCATTGAAAAGTGCCAAAGCCTGTCATACACCGATGTCAGCATTGCATCGGTTTCTAACAGATCAATCGTAATGTCATTATCCACAAAAGTATATTTGTCAGACAGGTCGCTGGGCTGAAGGTGATAGGCATCTTGCACGTTGCGCCCACCTAATTGAACGCGCCGCTGGTCAACCCAAAGAAGCTTATGATGAAGAAAGTCGGTTGAAAAATCCCAATCTCTCCGAGCAGCACTTGCTTGCTCCCTTTCCACTGGCAAAAAAGAAGAAAATGCGTCATAAACAGGGTTTAATGTATCCCCGTGCACTAAAAATGCCATCGACAATTTAGTGCGATTAATAATGCGGTCAGCAGTTGAGCCATAATAGGCTTGCCAATATATTTGACCTATTTTTTTAAGGGCATCTTGTTGTTGAGTGTTACTACCCGCCTGAGATACATTTTGTACATCTAATTGATGCGCTTCATTTACTGCTAGTGCCATTAGCTGTGGATTTTTTGCATAGAGGCCGGATAAGAACAACCCCGAACCACCGTAGTTTATATTGGCAACATCTTTACTGGTATTTACGAGAGTATCAATATCAGCCAGTTTTTCCTGACTGCAGCCCTCACGTTTACTAATATTTGGATGACGACAGCCTAGTGTCATAAATATTGCGTCTTTAATCATCAAGGGGGTAGGGCGATTATAGAATTTTACGTGAAGGCTGCCTGTCGACTGATTTCCCTTGTGTTCCAACATGGAAAAGCGATCAAGATCTTTATAAGCGGAATGGTAATCTACAAGCATGCGCACAGCCACACCACGCTTAGTTGCATCTAACAGTGCTTGACTGAGGACCGATGAGCTATAGTCATCGTCAAAAATATAGTAAGCTAAATCAATTGTTTGGGTCGCACTATTAATAAGCGCTAATTTATTTTCAAATGCGTGATCGTTATCTCTCAATATACGAGCGCTGCTGAAAGCGCCCAGCACAGCAGACCGATTTGAGGATAAAACCTCATCGGTTAAAGGCTTTAGTTGAGTATCAACAGGTGGGCTCAATTGACAGGCAGCCAATAAGGGGAAAGTAATTACTAATAATATACGATAGATGTTCATGCTAGCGTCCTTAGACATACTATTATTATTTGCAGTAACCCGTAATGATACTGAGTGCTGCTCGAAATTAAACGATAATACATTCATATAAGTGTAAAACATTAAATTAGATGCTTAAATACCTCACAATAGCTAATAAGGTGAGAGTACACATCGAAATAATTGCTGCTTTAGTTTTTCTTATGGGGGGTGCTTGAATTAAAATGAATCTTATATTTCACTTTTGGGTTAATCTACTAAGTGCTTAACATAATGACAATTATTCATTAAGCTAGTATGATTTTTAATCGAAAAATTTTTATTGATGACTAAAGAAAAAAGGGATTTCTGAGGGGTAAAGTTGTATCAGTACTTATTGAGTGTTGGTTATATGGAATATGTTAAAAGGGCACTCTATTGAAATTCCCTATCCTCAACGAGAAATTCGTATTCTCAATTCTTCTGATTAATGTAATAACAACAGGTTTTTATAGTGTCTTCTTCCATTAAGCAAAGCTTTACAGGTTTATATATTGCGCTACCAGAAAGTCGGCAATTAGATGTACTTGCCAACCTTTTTGAAAAAAGAGGGGCGAACATTTTCAGGTGTCCTTTGGTATCCATACATGATAGCCCTCAAGTAGATTTGGTAGAGCAGTGGTTACGACATTTCATTGATTCACCACCGGATATATTGTTGATATTGACCGGTGAAGGGATTAAGCGCCTGACTGGGTTTGCTGAGCGAGCTGGAATAGAAAATGATTGGAAGTTAGCTTTAGCTAAAGTCTATAAGTTGGCGCGTGGCCCAAAGCCAAACCGCATTTTAAAAACGTTAGACTTACAGGCTGATGAGTTAGGTTTACAGCCGACGACAGATGGCATTATTCAATCATTGGAAGTGATGGATCTGAATGAGAAACGCCTTTCTATTCAGCTGTACGGAGAAGATCCAAATGATAAATTACAAGATTATTTAAAACAAAGAAACGTGGCTTATAACACTGTTGCTCCTTATATTTATGCATCAGATGTTGAAACCAATCGGGTGGTTGAATTGATCGAGCGGCTGTCGAAAGGGCGAGTCGATATTATTTGCTTTACCAGTAAGGCGCAGTACCAGAGACTCGAAGGGGTCGCCAAAAACCTCGATATGACAAATTTGCTGGAAAATGGCTTAAAACAAGCTAAAATTGTAGCTGTTGGCCCTGTTGTTGCAGACCAGTTAGAGCAGGCAGGGTTTACTATTGCTGTGATGCCAGAAGAAAAATATTTTATGAAGCCAATGGTTACAGCCATTGAAGCTTTACTGGTTGGTTAATATATCTATTCTGGTATATTTGAAAAGCTTATCATAATTAAAAATCGGAATTGTAAGGGTTCATAATTGGATAGTGATCTAAAATTTGATGACTTAAAGCTCCTTCCGGGAACTAAACTCGACTTACGCTCGGAGCAATATAGCTCTTTGAAAGGGCTTAGTATTTTTTTGGGGCATCAAACCCATAATATTATTGTATCGACACCCTTACAAAGTGGAAAACCTATAGCTTGTCACAAAGATAGCCAAGTGGTCGTTCGTTTCTTTGTTAATCATTTAAATTGTGCCTGTGCTTTTCGTACTAAAATAAATTACACATCGATTACCCCATTCCCTCATCTGTTCTTAGCAATTCCCGATAAGATGGAAATTGGTGAAGTTCGTAATAATGTGCGGGCGAATGTTAATTTAATTTGTTCAGTGAATTCTTATGAGGAGTATCGCAAAAAAAACCAGTCAGCTTTGATTAATAATTTGAGTGTTGATGGGTTAAAGTTATTAAGCAAGGAATTTTTAGGTGAGGAGCAAGAAGAAATTGCTATTACAATCAAAATTAAGGTATTAGAAACAGAAAAAATACTGAAAATAGATGGAATAATACGCTCAACTTCAGAATTAGAGGGACAGTTTAGTTATGGCATTCAATTTAAGGAGGTTAGTGAACCTAATAAATTGTTAATCTATGCTTATGTTATGTCGCAAATTGTCCGTTAATAATGAGCGTATTTTCTATTTGATTCTTATTGTAAATAAAATATATATACAGCTTAAGGTCGGTTAACCCAATCAAAGCTCAGTTTTTTCTTATCCATGTCGACAGAGGTTAACGTTACCTCTACATCTTGATCTAAAAATAGCTCAGTATCGTTCCAAGTTAGTTCCATACGTTGGTTATTGAACGATATTTTATCGTAGGCGGCATCTGGCTTATTTTTATCTGCTTTTATACTGACAATAAAACCTTCGACACCGGTATCGTGTAAGCGAACACCAATGCCCTGATTTGTAAGTAGGGCAATATAAGCTTTGAATGTTTGTCCAATCTTATTTTGCATATAATCAGCAATTAACCACTGTTCCATTAGGCGTGATGCACTTCTATTATTAGCAATCGCTTCTTTTAATTTATCAACTTGCTTATTCCTAAGGTTGGCTGGTTTTTTCTTTTCCAATACCTTATGAATCATGCGTTGGTTATATAAATCCTGATAACGTCGAATAGGTGAGGTGATTGTTGCGTAATAATTAGCGCCTAGTCCAAAATGGGGAGCTGATGTTAATGAAGGTTCACTTGCTTGCTGAAAGCGTTGTTGTTTGGCGAACAAATTCTTGTAAGTATCATCATTTTGAAGCTGTCGAATGACTTTTATGTAATCATCGAGTTTAGCTGTGTCCCCAACGTTTTCTTCTCCCAGATTCTCTGAAAGTAGCTTGGTGATGTCATCGCGACGTTCATCACGGTATCCAGGTTGAGTTATGAACAGCCCTGTTTGAGCGTTTGCCAAAAATTCACCTGCACATTGGTTAGTGATGATCATAGACTCTTCAACAATCGTGTGGGCATCCGTGCGTTCTATTTTTTCGATAGATTCCAGTTTGCCCGATTGATTAAGTAGCAGAGCAAAATCATCGCGATTTGGGGTGACTAGTTGATGGCTTTTACGATAGCTATTTAACGTATCTGTGCATTGCTTCAGTGTTAATAACTGCTCTTTAAACGGTGTTATATCGCTGAGGTGTGGGGCAGCGTTATACGGTTCATCATTTAATAAAGCGCTGACTTGTTGGTAGCTCAGTTTAGCTTTTGATTGTATGACAGCTGACTCAAAAGTATAGTCGGTGACTTTCCCTGATGTGTTAATAACTAGTTTAACAACCAGCGCAAGCCGGTCTTTTTCTGGCAATAAGGAATATCTCTCTGTCGATAGCATCTCTGGCAACATAGGGACAGGCTTACCGGGTAAATACAGGGTATGGGCACGGCGCAATGCGATATTGTCCAGTGTTGAATTTACTTCGATTTCACTACCAGGGTCAGCAATAGCAACAGATAACAGCCAGCCGTCATCTGTTGTTTTGATGGACAAGGCATCGTCCATATCTCGCGTACCTGCAGAATCTATCGTAAGAAATGGCTGTTCTCGAAGGTCTGCTCGTGAATTTTGATCTTGGGGCTTATTATCAGCTGCATCATTGGGTATAACAGGTAACCCGTATAGATTCTTTGCTTGCTCCAGTACTTCTTTCGGAAAACTATCAAATAATTGGAACATTGCCAGTGTGTATTTTTTAGCGGTATCAATATTGGTGTCATTGCCTATGTCGCCCATGATTCTGGCTTGAGCTTTACCTGTTTCATAAGGGTGCTGAGTAATTCTCGCTGTCACATAATGGCCGTCTTTAGCATTGGCTCGGGCCTTAGGTGGTATAAATATCCAACGGCTATGCTGCTGGTGCTCGACAACAACAAAATGTCCTTTGCCCCTAATACAATAACGTCCCGCTAACTGTTTTAAAGGGGAGTGGATCAGCTTTTCTATTTTGGCTTCGTATTGTTCTTTATCATTATCTGTCGTCTTGGTTTCAACCGTAACTTCAACTCTATCTCCATGGAAGACCCGATCCATTATATCCGGCTTAAGAAAAGCATCACGACCATCATCAAGTGTTACAAAGCCGTAGCGGCCCGTCGTTCCGCGAACGGTGCCCTGAGCAGTATCTTTACTGGCACGGATTTCTTTTTTAAGGGTGGTAAGTTGGGAGAGGATATCGCCAGATAGCATAGTAAACGTGCCAATATAAGGTTATAGGATTAAGGGATTGGAGGCGGGCAATCATACCAGAGAAGCGTGATTCACTGTAGAACAAATCAAATGAATTAATGACTATACGCCTAATTAAGTGAATCAAAAAAACGGGGAACAAGCTCCGTTGCAGGGCCATAGTACTGTTCATCAAATCTAGAGGCAGTAACAGAAGGCTCCAGGTTTAATTCCACGGTATATGCGCCAAAATGCTTGGCAGTCTCAAAAAAGCCTGCAGCAGGGTAAACGTTGCCGGAAGTGCCAATGGCAACAAATAAATCGCACTGGCTGAGTGCTCTTTCTATCTCATTCATATAGAGTGGCATTTCGCCAAACCAGACAATATGGGGGCGTAAATTGCCGGCAATATCACAACAGGGACAGTGATCTTCTGGCGAAGTATCTTCATGACAATCGAATAATTCTCCGCTTTGCTTACATCGAATTCTGAGCAATTCACCGTGCATGGGAAAAATAGGCTCACTACCTGCTCGCTGATGGAGGTTATCAATATTTTGCGTGACTAATGTTACCTGCCCGTGGCCTTCTTGTTGTCTCTGTTGACTGAGTGACGCCACTGCCAAATGAGCGGTATTAGGCTCTATACCGTTGAGTAAGTGCTGGCGCCGCTCATTGTAGAAGCGGTGCACTAAGTGTGGGTCTTTAATAAAACCCTCAGGTGTAGCGACATCTTCCACTCGATGATCTTCCCATAGGCCATCAGCAGCTCTAAACGTTTTGATGCCTGATTCTGCTGAAATTCCAGCACCGGTCAGTATGACAATATTACGGTATGTTTTGGACATGGGTTGTGAGCCTGAGTATTGTTAAGTCTAAACCTAGATTATGCATTTTGTGCTCAATACAGAACCTAGATTAAGAGATGAAGCATTATATATTTTGATTATACATGCACAATCACCATTATCTTAAGGGGATATAGTAAGAACTTTTTTAGGAAATTATGCTCGAACTTATAGCTCAATTAGTATTTGATCATGATAGATAGTAATTGGTAGTAGCGATTAGTAGTAACAAAGAATCATGTAGTAGGAAATTCTAATCGACCCAAGAGATAGCAGACATGAAAACATGTAAATTATGCGGCACTGAGTCACAAAGGCTTAACCAGGAGCTGGAAGATATCGTGATCAATATGATCAAGAAAGAACACCCTGAATGGGTAGCGTCTGATGGTGCTTGTCAGCGTTGCTTCGAGTATTACGATCAGTTAGAAAGCGAAATCGAAGTCATAATGTAAGACACTTTTTATTGGATGTTTTACTAACGCTGTATTACCCCATTTTTAGTAGTTCATTTTTAAATTCAGTGATCCATGCTTCTACTTTATCACGATTTTTATTGCCTATGCGCACCATCAATTTTTGTGCGGGGGGTAAACTTTCTAATGTCTTATCTTTAAACTTATACGCAACGGATGAGCTCGTTAATTGAACTTCGTCGCTGACTCTCGGCGTACTCAGTAACACATCAATAGCTTGTATAGTTATTTGATGAAAATTAGATTGGCGAGATCCCAGTTCCTCATATGCTTGTTGTAATAATGGTAAATAGAGTTGGTAAAGTTTAGCAACAGTTTTGCTGTCGCTACCTGTGAGTATATTGATGTAAGGGGTGTATCGCTTATAATTATTTTCAGCGATGGTATAGCTAGATTCTTTTGGTGCTTTTTTAGCAATGACTTTTTTGACTTTAAACTGACTTTTGGGTGAGTTGATTGGTCGGTGATCCTTAACTAGGCTGCCTTTACTTAAAGCATATACAGCGCGTACCGTTTTTCTCAAAATATCTTGAGAGGTCAGTAAAGGTAATAATTGTTGAGAAGAGTTTAAAGGGCCTAAGCTTGCAACGACCACTGGGTCGCTTTCATATAACATTGGTAGTGGTGTACTTGCTTCAGTTTGCGGAATAGGTGGTGGTTCGGGCAATGAGTCTAGTGTTTTTGGTGGTTCTGTCGTATCACGAATAAATGCACTCAAGGTTTCACTATCAGATTCATCTTCTATAGGCTCTTCTATCGGAGATATTGTAGAAATAATTTCCTCTATTTTTTCATCGCCACCAGGCATGTACCAATAAGCAGCAAGCACTATGATTCCAGTAACGACAAACCCCATAAAATAAATGAAATTATTGCTGGACTGACCCTGATATTTTTTAATAAATATCGTCATACATACCTCTTTTCCATTGCAGAAGATAGTTCGTAGACAGAATAAATTAGTATAAGTTTTTATTTAAATTATTAACTTAGTACTCTTGAAGCGGTGAAAGTGATGAAGCTCTACTTATTCGTTATTATCAAGTCATTGCCATATATTCACCTATCAAGAAGCATAATAAACATCTTTTATTACGGTTACAAGGTTGTTTTTTGAACAAAAAAGTGTGGTTTACTGACTGCTATAGGGGGTGAGCTACAGGTCTATATATGCTTTTTTTGTATTACAGCTATATCTTTTTATAAGTTAATCTAGCGCTTAGTGATTTCCTGGAGCTAGGTCCCATATAATATTAAGATTTTGAGAGAATTAAACTGGTAAGAAAATAGCCGTGGTAAAGGCTCTGTTGTAAAGTTATGAGAGCGTTTTTATTATCTTATTTTTACTTGTCAAAAAATGAAGATAGTACTTCCTTTAAAATATTTCAGCTGCCCCTATATAGATCAATTTTTTACCTGAATATCCAGTCTTGTTACTAAACTTAATCTTTAACTGTCAATGATACGTTTGATGGATTAGGTTGGTTTTGTTTTTTCTAAAATTGATAAATTATTTTTATAATTATTTATTTTTTTGATCCGAATAAAAAATAGATCGTATTACTTTGTGTTCTTGATGTTGTTAGGACGGCTAATTAAATTTAATAATTTTATCGAGGCTCTTATGAAAATTTTCCAATCTATTATTGCGGTATCTGTTCTTTCTCTTACATTGGCTGCAGCTGTTTTTGCAGGTAGTTATAACAAAAAAGATATTGTTGATACTGCTGTCAGCGCGGGTAATTTTAACACGTTAGTTACGGCTGTGAAAGCGGCTGATCTGGTTGAAACTCTTAAAGGTGATGGCCCGTTTACTGTATTTGCACCCAGCGATGCTGCTTTTGAAAAAGTACCTGGCGATACACTGAATAGCTTGCTAGCGGATAAATCAGCGTTGGCTAATGTACTTACCTATCATGTGGTGGCGGGCAAGGTAAGCGCCGCAGATGTAGTTAAGTTGTCGGAAGCAAAAACTGTGCAAGGTCAAAATGTACAAATCGAAGTGAAAAATGGCACAGTCTTTATTGATGGTGCTCAAGTAGTGAGTGCTGATATTGAAGCAAGTAATGGCATTATTCACGTGATTGATACAGTTATACTTCCAAAAGGTTGATACCTTTCCATCTCTGATCCATATAAAGTAAAGGGTGAGTAACTACTATATAGTGCTTATGACTATCTAGTGACCCCCTTTGCTTATTTCATTTTGTTATCGAAATATTAATAATAATAAAAAATTAAGACATAGTTTGGTTTTAATTAGAAACTAATGACTTACCTAATATTGGCCTTATGAAGAGTTTTACAGTTCTACTTTCTATTAGCTTTGGTTATTAAAAAAAAGAAACGCTAGCTACATTAATCTAACTTTATAGCGTTAAGTTATCGATAAGCTTAAAAAAAGTTGCTAATAGTATGTGCTTTTTAGTTTTGCAAGTTATTAACGGAATTTAGTCACAAAATAAAAAACCAAAGCCTACAGTGTACATTTTATTCGCTACTATTACTTTGCGTTGTACGAATTCTATTCAATATACATAAGGTTGCTTTCTATGGATATTAACAATATTTTACTCTTGGCTTCACTCATGCCTTTAGCTATTTTCTTAATGGTTTTTTTAAGTTATGCCTATTGCCTTGAAAAGAAATGTCTTGAAAAACAAAACCCCAGCCAACAATTGGTAGGAATCTCTATCGTTGAAGGGCAGCATTTTCAGAAACTGTCGCACTCATAGTATATTTTTATATAGCCAAACTCTTTTAACCTAGTTGCTAGGTTTTTCTATATCTACAGCTTGCTTTATCTGGGCTAAACCTAAGAGACCAACAACGATAGCGACCAATATTGCCGTACTTATACCGTGTAAGGTAGTAACCCAAATATTAAAGACGATCAAAATAGCTGTTGCTAGCACCCATAGAAAGTCACCTGCCGAAAAATACTGAATTAGTGCCTTATTGGGGATTGCTTGTAATGATGCCCATAACAAATGGAGGCCATGTAAAATTAAGCCGATACCTAACAGTAATAAAATAAGAATAGGGGCAGGGCTATCATTACTTAAAAAGGCTGATATGGGATAAGGGAAGATAGCAAAAAGAATTCCAAAACCTATGCAGCTAAGAGAATTTAATTGTAAAACATGTTTTAACGTGACCATAGAATATCTCCCGTGTAAACTAGGTTGACATTAATTTACTGTAAGGTCTGGGTTATGTCAACCAGGTTGACTAAAAAAGGCATCCCAATGGTGGATAGCCAATCACTACAATTAGTATTTGGTGCTGCTGGGGTGCATGAAAATATTTCTCGCTATCTATCTGTGTCATTAAACACAAAAGGTTATAAATCGGTGACTCCCTCCGTGCTTAGTTTTCTTAGTGCTCTGGAGTGCGGAGAAAATTATGGGTCCGATATTGCCCGAAACCTTGGTGTGTCCAGGCAAATGGTGGCTAAAACAGTCAAATCGTTATGCCAAGTTGGTTACTTGGAGCAACTCGATGCGGCAGGAAAGCAAAAGCGTATTGTGTTTACTGAGTTAGGAGAACGGTTGATGTCAGATTCGAGGCAGTTGCTGGCAGGTTTGGACGTGATTCTTCATAAAGCTGTTGGTCAGTCAGTCTTGCAAGAGAATATAGCAACACTTCATAATATTCAGAATATTGTTGATGAATTAAGTGCTCAATAAAGGGAAAGAGTTAACGTCTACTGTTAATGGATTTCTGTTAACAAGTTTTAGACTGAACTTTTGGTAACTGAATTAAAAACCTCTTAGACCAATATTTGCCTGTTACCCACAAGCCTTTTTTTTCTCTGTCGTAAGCAATACCGTTTGTAATGTTTTTATTGTCTGGTTTGCCTGCTTGTTTACGTAAGTGGTTAATATTGACTTTTGCGAGTAGGCAGCCATTTTTCGCGTCAATAGCATAGAGATGATCGTCGTACCAGCGGTTAGCCCAAATAATACCATTAACATATTCCAGTTCATTGATATAGTTAATACCGTTTACAATCATTGTCCGATTAATGGCAAATGTATCTTTATTGCGAAATAGTAGCTTATTACTGCCATTGCTCATTACAAATTCTTTGTCGGTATGAGTAAGTCCCCAACCTTCGCCTTTATAGGTTAATTTTCCTTTTTGCTGCAATGTCTTTTTATCGAAAACCAATACAGTGTTTTCTTTCCAGGTGAGCAAATAAAGTTTGTCGTCAATGACAGTTAAGCCTTCAGCAAAATACTTTCTGGGCAAGGTATGGCGCAAATTTTTCTTTTTGCTTTGGTAAATGAGTGATGACTTGCCATAGAGTCCGCTGCTGATAAAAAAGCCACCTTCGTCCGAGTATAAGCCTTGGGTAAACCAGTTTGGGTTATGTGCCTGTATTTCAAGAAGTTGAGCGCTGATCGATGGCACGTCCAGAAGGTGGGTATTATTTTTGTCTGTAGAATATAGCGTAGAGCCTGCTACGACAGAGTGCACAAGTATGAGGTAGGCAATACAAGCTAAAAGTAGTGGACGGGGCTTCAATGGCGTTTCCTGTGACAAAACGCCAGTCTAGGGGATTTTATTTCATTCTGCTAGAGGAGAGTTAGTGTTCCAAGCCATCACTCTGTTCATCGGCTTTACCTTCGAGAATATCTCGCTTCGCTTGTTCCCGTGTTTTAACAAACTCAATAGCATTTTTGACGGCCTTGTGAACTTTTTTCTGAATTTCTTCGTGTTCAACGGGGGAAAGGTAAAAGCTCATATCCACATCGTGGCGAATGTAGCGCGGTGGTAAATGGTTCAATGCAACACAGGCAACATCGTCCATAAAATCGTAATCGGTATTGGCGCGAGGTTCTTGGCTTGATATTGCTTCAGTGACAAGTCGCTCATAATAATTATGAACACTGCTTGTATCATGAGGCGTGAAAGCCAAATTGCGACGGCGACTAAGTAGCATGGCAAAATACTCTATTGGTTAGTTAACTTCATAAAGTATAGATGGTATTGGCTGTATTTCTAGAAGGGGATTCAAATAACAGATGTAGCTGTATATCAGAGGGTTTGTAAGTCAGGAGTTTCTACGTTTAATATTTCTAATCAGAAAGCGGGCAGGGTTTAAAGCATCGACCATCGTTTGAGGCATGGGGCAAGGTTCTCCCGCAATGATGCTGGCCAAGAGTTCGGCTGCGATAGGAGTATACGTTAGCCCTCGTGAGCCGTGGGCGATGTTAAGGTACAGGCCTGGTAGATATTGTCCTGGGCTTGGTACTATTGTATGTGCATTATGGCTAAGTATTTTAAAATCGTCTTCAAAACACTGGCTATCGGGTGTTAAGCCTACTAGAGGTAGGTAATCTGGGCTGGTGCAGCGAAACCCTACACGCCCCCCCTTTGCTTTAATCGGAGAATCAAGCTCTAAGCTGGGTAGCTGTTGGGTCAGTTGTTCTATGTTTGTTTGGTGATCTTCGTCAGTCAGACTAGCCGTATGGCTATGTAAATTAAAGCTGGCACCAATGGTATGGGAGGGCTGGCCATCACTATGTGATTCTAGAGCTGTGGCTGGGGCAATATAACCATTGGCGCAGATAACGGTTTGTAAGTTCTTTAATGGTGTCTGTGATCCTATATAACTAATTTGCCCACGCACTGGTTTAATCGGTAACCAGCTTGTTTGGTCAAAATGACGCGCACTATTGGCATTGGCAATAATGACATGATCAAATTCTTGCTCCCAGTTATCTTTTCCAATGAGTTTCCAGCTGCGATTATCCCACTCCATTTCTGTAATATGGACATTGTTGGTGAGAGTAATATTGTCACTGGCAGTAGAGGATTGCAGCAGCCAGTGACAAAGTTCCACCGGTTTCAACCAGCCACAATAAGGAAAAAATAATGCGCTGTGTGTTAGCGGTATATTCGCTATCCTGCTTGCCCTCTCAGCATTGATGTGATCAATAAAATTGGCGTATTCGAACTGGCGACATAGTTGCTCGTGCCCTTTTTGATTGCGAGTTGTATGGCTTAGCTGCAATACGCCACAGGCTTTGCCTGATGTGGGGTTTTCTTTCCAAAAGCTCTTGTAGTGCTGTTGTGCAAATAATAAGGCAGATAAATTAAATTCACTTAGCGTTTGTTTATGTGCGGAAAGCTTGGCATATACAATGCCTTGTGGGTTGCCTGATGCTTCTGTGGCAATAGAATTATTGCGATCAATAATGGTTACTTTAAAGCCCCGTTTAGCTAAAGCGTGGGCTGTATGACAACCAGAAAGCCCAGCACCAATAATGGCGATAGACTGGCCATGAATGGCGTTTTTAAAATGCTTGGGTACGGTCCATGGCGTACTAATTGAATTTGGGCCTATTGAGTTTATTTGTGGTTTTTCTGCAATTGATTCTTTGCTTGATGTGTCTGTTGGAACACCATTATAGCAACCTATTAGCATTTCTCGTTTATGTGCAAAGCCGGCCGCTTTGGTTACGGCAAAGCCAGCACTGATGAGATTACGTTTTACGTGACCCGCAGCAGTAAACGTAGCAAAGGTTGTATCATTTTTGCTGAGATGACCGAGAAGGAAAAATAATGATTCTGTCCACATCTGAGGATTCTTGGCGGGTGCAAACCCATCCAAAAACCATGCATCGATCCCTGACCATAATGGGGTATGAAATTCTGGATGGTGACTCGCTAAAAGTTGTTGGAACCCAATTTCTGCTTCATCAATAAGTAGCAATAAGCGAATATTGGCGAAGGTGAGTACTTGAAATTGTGATTGTGCTTGGCCAATAAAATTATCGCGATATACGTTGACTAATTCTTCTTGGTATGAGGCTAGTTCTGGCCATAGAGCAAGGGAACGTTGTAGCTCATCTGGATGTAAAGGATACTTTTCAACGCTGATATAGGTTAGCCGGGCAGTCGTAGGGGCATATTGTTGCCACAATTCCCAGCAAGCAAGAAAATTTAATCCAGTCCCAAAACCTGTTTCACCTATAACAAATGTGTCGTATTCTTTTAGTTCAGAAAATCGCTGTTTTAGATGATTGTGTTGTAAAAATATATAACGGCTTTCTTCTAAGCCGTTTTTTTTTGAAAAATAAATATCGTCAAATTCGGTTGATAATGGTTGTCCTTCATCATCCCAATCGATGGTGCTGTTATAATCAGCTGAGTTTTTTTGATGGGGATCATTCATATTATTTGCAGGATTTATAGTACAAATGATGATTTCAATTGTTCGCACCAATCTGCGATACGTTTATCAGTTTGATCGAATTGGTTTTCATCATCGAGAGCGAGACCAACGAATTGTGACTCGTCGTCTGTCAATGCTTGGGATGCTGTAAATGTATAACCTTGATTTGGCCAATAGCCGATTAAGGTTGCTCCTTGTAAGAGTACTTTGTTATGTAAAAAGCCCATGGCATCGAGAAACCAATCCGGGTAACCGACTTGATCACCTAAGCCAAATATTGCAACGGTTTTCCCTTTGAAATCAATGCTGTCAATATCATCCCAGATATCTTCCCAATCTTCCTGAAGTTCACCATAGTCCCAAGTAGGGATACCTAAAATCAATTGCTGGTAATATTGTATGGTAGCAATGGGTTCATCGATAACATTAAATATATCAACGTTACTATTACCTGATTCATTCTCACCAAAATAGCGTTGGATTTTTTCGGCGCTCATCTCCGTATAACAGGTCGAGCTGCCATAAAAAAGGCCAATAGGAGCTGTTTTCCCATCAATACTCATAGTGATTAAATGGCGCCTTTAAAATCTAACTGTCGCCAAGCCTCGTAGACAATGACAGAGGCTGCATTGGATAAATTCATGCTACGGCTGTGAGGCTGCATAGGGATACGAAGCACAGTATCTATGCTGTGGTGATGTAATATTTCTGGGGAAAGTCCCCGAGTCTCTGGACCAAAGACAACGCAATCATTTTCTTTGAATTCAATATCGGTATAAGCGCTAGTTCCTTTTGTACTGATGGCAAACAACCTACCTGGTTGCTCTTTCCTCAGGAAGGACTCCCAGTCTTCGTGCACGGTGAGTGTTGCCCATTCATCATAATCTAGTCCGGCACGACGTAGCTTCTTATCATCTAACTCAAATCCCAAAGGCTTGATTAGATGCATTGTGCAGCCTGTATTGGCAGCTAGGCGAATGATATTGCCTGTGTTTGGGGGTATCTCAGGTTCAACTAAAACGATTTGAATCATGGTTAGGGCAACAGTTTCAATATTGGAAAAATAATGGCTAAAAAGCTATAGCAGGACCACTATAAAGCAACACAATAAAAGTGGCTATTTTCATGCCAGTCCTTGTTAATCAAGCTTTTATCCAAACGACAAGTATCGTCAAAACAATGGCGGCGATTATATAGAAATTATCGGCTTTATAGAACTGTTAATGAAAGAGTCAAAAGCCTGACGTTAACATAATAAAAATCATCGGTAATATGTGTATTTTATTACTAAGGGTAGCGGGATAGCTAGCATTGCAAGCAATAGAGGCTAAGCTTGTATACAGAGCTATACCTTTATTTGGAGTTTACATGTTGTCCTTTTTTCGCCGTAAAAAAAGCAGTACGCGCATTGGTTTGTCACTTTCTGATGAATGTGTATCTGTATTGGTTATAGAAGGGCTTAATGAACAGCTAGATAGTAAAAATTTTGTCATTAAAGAAGCGCTTCATTATGACTTAACATCTGAGTTTTCACTTAGTGATTGTAAAGCACAAGTAACCCAATTTATTAAAGACAAAGGTTTGAATGATCTTCCCTGTTATTGCGTTCTCAACGAAAAAGATTATCAGTTACTACTCGTTGATCCACCTGAGGTTCCTGATAATGAATTGCAGGAGGCAATACGCTGGAAAATACGGGATCTTATCAATTTTGAAATAGAAAATGCAGTAATCGATATATTTCATCAGCCAGATAAAAAAATGCTCTATACCGTAGTGGCTAAAAGAGAGCATATTTTATCATTGATTGGCTTTGTGAATGACGTAGGTTTGGTATTGAAATCTATTGATATTGCTGAATTGTCTTATAGAAATATTCTTGACACGTATTCCATGATTGATAGAGGTATAGCACTGATCATTGTAAGACAGAATGAGGGAAAACTGCTTATCGTCAAACAAGGCAATCTTTATTTTTCAAGGCGATTTTCTATTGACTACGGTGCAGGCGTTTTTGATGAGCTACCTGAAGACGATATTATTTTAGAGTTACAACGATCACTAGATTATTATGAGCGTCAAATGGGGCAGGCGGCTCCGGCTGAAATACTATTTTCTGGAAACGTAACTGAAGAGAAAATAACGGCAGTTATTCGGGAAAGTTTCCAGCAAAAAATTTCATGTATTAATATCGAAGATATTAAAAGTGAATGTAAATTGACCTTTCAAGGTGATGAAGCTGTTGTGATCAGTGGTGCTGTATTACGTAGAGATGCTGCTTGATGAGGCAAAATGTCAATCTTTACTCGCTAGAGTTTATGCCAAAGAAGATATGGTTGTCATTTAATCATAGCTCCTTTATTTTTCTGTCATTTCTAATAGCGCTATCCGTGTATTATTTCAATACATATCAAGGTATGTTTGATTTGGAAAAAGAAAATGAAAGACTTATGTTAGTCAATGGAGGAGCGGAAAGTGAGTCATCTGAAGATGGTTTGATGGCAAAAATGATGACCAAAAAAAATAATTTGGAAATGCAAATTTCTAATCTGTCAAACGATGTCAAAAAAAAGAAAAAAATTAAAAGAATTTATCAAGGTAGTATTAATGCTAACTTTGCAAGTTTTTATGGTGTCTTTTCCAACATTAGTAAGTATTCAGATGGCGATATATCGGTGTCTGAAATAGCCATCTACAACGGAGGTGAAGAATTAATTATTAATGGTACAGCAAAAAGTAAAGAGAGGATTCCTGATTACCTGAAACGGCTCAAAGAGGAAGGTGCGCTCAAAATGACAAATTTTGGGTTATTAGTTATTAATCGAGTTAAGGGTAGTAGTTATTATCAATTCGAAATGCTAAGAGAAATTGATAATGACTAGATCTTTAAGTCAGTATGCCAAGATGAAATGCCAGTACAATGCCTTGGAATTTAGGCAAAGAGTACTGATTCTCTGTTCTATTTTATCTGTATTGTATATGGGTTGGTATTTTCTATTGGAAATGCCACTTAATCAGTCAATTAAAAATTTGCAGGCCGAAAATTCTTACCTTAACGAGAAGATCAATGGTGATGATTCCTTTTCTTCAATAGATGCTACAGATATAGCATTGCTAAATAATCGGCTTACACTTGTGAAAAAGGAAGTAGAGCAGTTAAATGGTGATTTATCTCATCATTTTTCAATTATTGGTTCTGTTGATGAACTGTTAGTTATTGTTAAAGAGCTATTAGAGTCTAACCAGGGTTTGGTTGTCGAAGAGTTAAAGTTATTACCAACAGAGATAGTTAATGTAGAAAATTATTACAATGTGAATGAAAGCGCTGTTGAGAGTGAGAGCGAATACGATGTTGCTGAATTAAATGAAGAAAACATTGTATTGTATAAACATAAGATTCACCTTCAGTTAAAAGGTAATTATATTGACTTAACGCGATACCTTAAGCAAGTTGAGTCATTAAAGTGGGGTTTATTTACGCAAGATATTAATTATAAGGTAAATAAGCATCCTGAAGCAGCAATCAGTTTGCTGCTTTACACTTTGTCTTTTGAGGGGAGTGTGATAGATGCGTAGAATTAATTGCCAACCTATAGTTTGTTCAGGGTATTTTCTATCTATTTTTTTTACTTTCATGTGTTTTAGTGTCAGTGCAAATGATTTACCACTAAGAGATCCAACAGCTCCCTTTGTTGAGCCAGAATTGAAATCTTCCTCTGTTAAACGTGTATTGTCGAAAGCATCTCTAAATAAATATATATTGCAAGCGACATTTATAAGCCCTAATAAAAAAATTGCTGTTATTGATAATAAAGAATATCAAGAAGGTGAAAAAATGGGGCGATATCGAATCGACCATATTAATCATGATAATGTCGTTGTTTCAATTAAGGAAAAAAAGAAAGTGCTTAATCTTTATGTGGTTAATAATAAGGGTGTAAGAATAAAATGAAATTGACATTGTTTATTCTCTTAATAGCGCCACTGTTGTCAGCTTGTTCTCAGATTTCAGAAGTAACACCAGTGTCTGATGCGATGGTTCAAATAGAGCAGGAAGTATCAACTGTTACAGAAAAAAAATTAGAAATATCAAAAAAACAAAAAAAGCAAGAAATACTAAGTGATTCAGTGGATAAAGAAGAGCTAACAAAAAAAGATGATGAGCGTTTTGATATTGCTGTGAACGATGTGCCTGCAAGGTTGTTCTTTGCAAACTTAATGTCGGGAACAAATATTAATATCGTAGTACACCCTGATGTTGAAGGGGAAATAACATTAAACCTCAAGAAGATAACGATTGACGAGTTGCTTCGTGTTGTCCGTGATATTTATGGGTATGACTATAAATACGAAAATAGTATATACACAATTTATTCAAAAAAAATGCGGACGCAAATTTTCCCTGTTAACTATATTGATGTGAAACGTGTCGGTGTCTCTGACACCAGTGTACTAACGGGAAATATAGAATCATCATCGCAATCGGAATCTTCATCGAGTGATGGGAGTGATCAAGTAGACCTAGTTGGTTCAGGGAGCTCTATATTGCCAGGGTCACGTATTCAAACTCATAGCGAAACTGATTTCTGGTTTTCATTAAAACAATCGATTGCTGAGATCATTGGTGCAGATCGACAAAAAGAAAGTGCTCAAGGAGACGTAAATAATGGCAATGTTAACAACAAAAGCAGAGTAATTGTGAACCCTCAAACCGGTGTTGTCGTTGTAACAGCAATGCCTGATGACTTAGCTTCAGTCAGAAATTTTCTCGAAAAGGCCCAGTTAAACGTTAGAAAACAAGTCATTATTGAGGCAAAAATTCTGGAAATTGCATTAAGTAAAGATTATCAGGCCGGAATTAATTGGGGTGAAATTAGTGGCCAGCTATTACTGAGTAATAATGTTTCTGAATTTACCTCACCGAACTCTATTACTCTTGCTAGTGAAGGTGTTGGAGAAATCTTTTCTTCGTTGGTTAAAGTGACGGATATAAGCCAACTATTATCATTGCTGCAAACACAAGGTGATGTACAAGTTCTTTCGAGCCCTCGAGTCTCTACAGTCAATAATCAAAAAGCCGTAATTCGTGTTGGTTCTGACAGGTTTTTTGTAACGGGTGTTTCTAACTCAACAACAACGTCTTCAGGATCAACAACGAATAATCCTGAAGTTGAACTGTCGTCCTTTTTTAGTGGGATATCTTTAGATGTTACTCCTCAGATATCGGATGATGGCGGGGTAATATTACATATACACCCAGTAATTAGCACTGTTACTGAGGAACAGAAAGATATATCAGTAGGGGATAGCGAATTTTCTTTACCTCTTGCTCTGAGAGATATAAGAGAGTCAGACAGTATTGTTCGTGCAGAAAACAATCAAATTATAGTGCTGGGTGGTTTGATGCAAGAAAAGTCCATAAATTCTAATGGAAAACGACCTGTTCTCGGAGACATCCCTATTGTTAGTCGCCTGTTTCGAACGACTGGACAAAGTCAGGTGAAATCTGAACTAATTATTTTATTAAAACCAATTGTTGTAGAAGAGAGCAGTTGGCGAAGCGATGTTGTTAATAGTAAAAAAAGAATTGATCGATTAAAAAAACCAGCTGTTTTTTGAAAAGATGTGCTGAGCGTGAAAATAGGTAAGCCCTCATGAATGCTGCAAATAAAATATTGAAGTCTTCTACTATTCAGGATCAATCGGTTGAAATGGATAACGTTATTATAGATGAGAGGCTTGTGAAACCTGTTAAGAAACCTGAAATCAATAAAAGGCAGATTTCGATTTTAGTATTGCTGTTGGCTTCCATCGTTATTTTTTTTATAGGCCGGCATGAAAAAGTTTCTAAGCTTCAGATTACTGAAACGATAGAACCCTTAAAAATAGGTAATATTCTTATTGATAATACGTCTTTTATTGAAAAAAAAGAGACTGTCAATAACACAGTTTCAAATAAGGAAAAGGCACCAGAGGATGTTATTAATTTTCTTTATGATGATTCTTCGATTGTTCACAGAGAGGGTTTGAATGAACAAAAAATTGTTATTTACGAAATTATAGATGAAAAGAAAAATGAACAGAAAATAGAAGAGCTACTTTTGGAGGCAAGTGCGTTATTAAAAGCAGATAAGTTAACTTCTCCAGAAGGAAATAATGCTTTTGATACCTATGAGTTGGTTTTTTCAATGGACCCTTCAAATAAAGAGGCACTTGATGGTGTTAAGCGTATTGTAAAACGCTACACCTCCCTTGCGGATAAAGTGATTAAAAAGAAGGAAGCGTATAAAGTAGCAGGCTTAATTAAAAATGCATATAAGGTTGGCGATAAATATTTTGATATGTCACCAATTCTGAAAAAATACGCGTCTTATATCAATGATGAAAATGTTTTCATCGATGTCGCTGAAAGTCGTATTCTTGAAAGCTCCATTGAACCGAAAGAGAACGATGATGTTGCGGTTAAACGCCCTGTTGTCGAAGTTGATCGAGCAACTGCTATAGCGGCATTAAGGTTAATTGAGAATAAAGATTATGATGGCGCTATAAAAGTCTTAGAAGTGTTTGCCTCCTTATCTGATTATTGGGGAGATTCTTACCGTTTGTTATTAAGCCTATATCTGCAACAGCTACAAACGAGTAAGGCTGAAATGCTAGTCAATAATAATAAAAGCCTGGATGTGTTTCAGATGGCTGAAAATGTCGCACGTATCTTTGTTGCTCACGAAGATATAGAAGGGGCCATTGGCTTACTTAATGGTCATGTTCCCAGCATGACGGGATACAAAAGCTATTATGCACTAAAGGCTGGTTTATATTACGAGGGTTCACGTTACGAAGAGTCTACAGAATTGTATAAAAACCTCTTAAAAATAAAATACGAGAATCCACGTTATTGGTTAGGTTTGGCTGTTTCTTTAGATGCGCTCGGCGAAGATACCGCATTGCAAGCTTTTCGTTATGCTGATCAATATGCTTTACCAAATTCTGATGTGAAGGAGTATATCGAGCAGCGTATTCTGCTGCTATCTAATTAGTGCTATGAAGCAAATACAAGAAAGAAAAAAAATACGTATTGGCGATATTCTTGTTGCAAGACGTTTGATTTCAGACGAGCAATTATCTACTGCGTTAAGCGAGCAAAAAAAAACTGGCCTAAGGCTAGGAAAAACATTGGTTAGCCTGGGTTTTGTTGACGAGACTACATTGCTCTCCATTCTATCAGAGCAATTAGACATTCCCTTTTTGGAACTCCAGAATTTTAACTATGTACGCGATGATGTCCGTTCTCTCAAAGAGACTGTTGCCCGTCGTTATCGTGTTGCAGTATTAAAAAATACAGATACATCGTTAATGTTGGGTATGTCAGATCCAACAGATATATTCTGCTTGGACGAAGTTACTCGATTATTTGGTAAGGCTATTGATCCTGTTATTGTCAGAGAATCTGAATTATTGGATGTTTTAGATAATTCTTATGGTGAAACTGAAAAAATTGCTTCCTTAGCGGAAGAACTCAATGATGAGCTTGAAGATGACTCGGTCGATGTCGACGCGATGGGGCAGGATGTCGAGGATACTGATGCCCCTGTTGTTAGGCTGATTCAAAAAATATTTGAAGAAGCGATACGTTTTAAAGCGTCTGATATTCATATCGAACCTGATGAAAAATCATTAAGGATTCGCTTGCGTGTTGATGGTGTACTATCAGAGCAAGTGATGAATGAAAAACGTATTGCTTCAGCATTGGTCGTACGCTTGAAATTAATTTCAGGCTTAGACATTTCAGAAAAGCGTTTGCCACAAGATGGTCGTTTTAATTTGCGAGTCAATAAAAAGAATGTCGATGTGCGTATTTCAACGATGCCTGTTCAGCATGGTGAGTCGGTTGTTATGCGATTGCTTGTGTTGGATGATGGAGTAAGAACACTGGATGAAATAGGCATCGACGGATCAATAAAATCATCGTTTCGCTCTGTTATTCATCAACCCTATGGCTTGATTTTAGTGACAGGACCTACTGGTAGTGGTAAAACAACAACGTTATATGCGGCTTTATCTGAGCTGAATACTGCGGATAAAAAAATAATAACCGTAGAAGACCCTGTTGAATATCGGTTGCCTAGATTAAACCAGGTCCAGATCAAAGAAAAGATTGGGCTGGATTTTAGTTCAGTACTTAAAGCGAGCTTGAGACAAGACCCTGATATTTTATTGGTTGGCGAAATCAGAGATACTATTTCTGCAGAAATAGCATTGAGAGCATCTATGACGGGGCATTTAGTGCTGTCTACCTTACACACAAATGATGCGATTAGCTCAGGGTTGCGTTTAATTGACATGGGTGTTGATGAGTTCTTAGTGGCTTCTGCTTTGCGGGCCGTTGTCGCCCAACGTTTGGTAAGACGCTTGTGTGAACGATGTAAAATACAAACCAGCGTCAATCCTGAATATTCTTATCTACTAACAGATCAACAGTGCCAATTGAGCTACTATCGCGCCAATGGCTGCGTTCATTGTTTTAATTCGGGCTATAAAGGCCGTTTAGCTATTTTTGAATATTTATCTATTACTAATGCGATGGCTGATGCGTTGCGAGAAAAAGATATAACGGAATTTACTCGTTTATCAACGATTTCTTCTACTTACAAGCCATTAAGTGAAAGTGCGATCCAACTTGCTATTGATGGAGAAACCTCTTTAGAAGAAATCCAGCGCTTTTCTCTACGTGTTGAGAGTGATTGATTATGCCAAATTATCGCTATTATGGTCGAAATTCTCAGGGAGAAGCCGTTAATGGTTTTGTTGACAGAGCAGATAGAGATAGTGTGGCGGAGTATTTATCTCAGCAGCGCATTATCCCGGTTAATATCGATCTTCATCAAACATCATCGTTATCAATTAACTGGGAAACAGTAAGCCGACTCCTTTCTACTAACTCTGTGCCCGACGAGCAGTTAATTATGTTTTGCCGGCAAATGTACACAATTAACAAGGCAGGCCTATCGTTGGCGCAAGGTATGAAAAGTCTGTCTCAGAGTATGACAGATGGAGGGCTTAAAGCTTCAGTAGAAGATATTGTTAGCCGCTTGCAGTCAGGCATGAGTCTATCATTAGCTATGCGCCAACATTCTAAAATATTTAACAATTTGTTTATTAGTATGATTCAGGTAGGTGAAAATAGCGGTAATTTAGATACAGTCTTTTTGCAGCTCAGTCATTATATTGAAAGAGATTTAGAAACGCGAAAATCAATTAAAGCCGCCATGCGCTACCCTTTGTTTATTTTGACGGCAATGGTAATAGCAATGGTTGTTATCAATATTTTTGTGATTCCAGCATTTGCTGATATGTTTAATCGCTTTGATGCAGATTTACCCTTAGCAACTTATTTGTTGATCGGTTTTTCTAACTTTTTTGTTAACTATTGGTGGCTGCTTCTTGCGTTTAGTTTGTTGGCATCTATTGGGTGTGTTTTTTGGTTGAAGACAGATTCGGGCCGAACAATCTGGGATTGTAAAAAGCTAAAAATCCCTATTATCGGTGCTTTAATTAATAAAGCCTCTTTAGCTAGATATACACGCTCCTTTTCGATCATGCTTAAAGCAGGTGTGCCATTAACTGAAGCTATCGGTTTATGTGCTCAAGTTATCGATAATCAGTATTTTTCAGACAAGATTGACAGTATTAAAAACGGTGTAGAACGAGGTGATAGCCTTAAAAGAACTCATGCGCGTAGTGAAATATTTACACCGTTAATACTTCAAATGATCAATGTAGGTGAAAGTAGTGGTCAAGTTGATACATTATTATTAGATGTCGCAGATTACTACGAGAGAGAAGTGGAGTACGACCTGAAGAGTTTAAGCTCAAAAATAGAGCCATTATTAATTGTTGTTATGGCAATATTTGTATTGATATTGGCGTTAGGGATTTTTCTACCCATGTGGGAAATGTACAATATTCAAAAATAATTGTTATTCATCGAAATTGATAACTATCGCTTCTGATAATAATTTGTCAATATTACAGGCTATTTTATAAATAGAATAGAATACGTCAATAATTTATCATTTTTTATACCCCTACTTTTTTTAAACTCTCAATTATTCTTCTTTTCTTACTCTTCTATTTTATCTATTCCATAACTATCTAGTTCTTTGGTGGAATAATCAAGGCTCGACGCTATAGTTATTAATACATATAGATTGTGCGCTGTTTCTCAGTTTGTATGTGATTAATGAATAGTTTTTTTGATAGATAAGTTGTGGAGTTGACTATGAGATCACGTGCTTCAGGTTTTACACTGGTCGAATTGATTGCAGTTATTGTTATTTTAGGTGTGCTAGCTGCTACTGCAGTTCCTCGATTCATCGATCTATCTGATGCTGCACAAGATGCTTCAGTTAAAAATATTGCTGGTGCGTTAACGAGTGCTGCAAGCCTCAATCATGCTAACAACATCGCGAGTGATGCAGGTCTTTCAACAGCAACACCTACGCGGGTAACTACATGCCGCGGAGCCGCCGCCTTACTTGAAGGTGGCCTTGATAGTCAGTACTTTATACAAGGTGGTCGAGGCACAACAATTAGTGGCGGTGGTGTAGGTACTGAGGGCGGTATTTCAGAATGTCGTGTTGCATTCGACTCTAGTGGTAATGGTGGATACAATGCAGCGGATACGCCTGGAGAGATATTCACTATCTATGGTGTGCGTTAATCAACATGTATCAACTAGTTTAATTTAATTTCCCTATTTAATCGTTGTGGCCATCTTTAGCTGTAGTACTGGTGGTCGCAACGATTATTTTTTCAGCTTCAACTATACTATAAACATTCATATGTAATACTTTGACTGTAGTTGAGGGCATCTTGTCTAAATACTCTGCCAATGGGTTTTCCCTAATAGAATTGGTCGCTGTAATCGTCATTGTTGGCGTGCTGGCTATTACAATATCGGTACGCTATTCAAATAACAATATTCAGTTAATACATTCACAAAGTGATGTGATGGCAGCATTACGGCATGCTCGTCAAATCGCTCTTGCGAGAGCAGAAAGCGATACTCAAGTTGTTGTTATAGCCTTACCAAATTCTATTGATCTTCAAGAAAATGCTGCAAGTATCCGGTTTTCTGGTACTCAATACCCTCTTATATTTCCTTCTGGTATTACTTTGACTCAAGGAAGAGGGCGGTTTGTATTTGATCGTTTAGGAAGTACAAGATCAGATATTATTCAGCTAACAGATGGTAATTCTACTCAGCAAATTACTGTAGCTGGGAGTGGGTATGTCTACTGATATCTCTTTTAATTTTGTTTCTCGCAGCAATATATTGAGGAGGCGTATGCAAGGGGTTACTTTAATTGAACTGCTAGTATTTATGACAGTAACTTCAATCATTGTTGTCTCTATTGTTAGTATTTATCGCCAAACTATCGTTTCTGGAAATCATTCTCTAATAAATAATCAGTTACTCTCGTTGGCTCAATCGCAATTAGAAGAAATTACTGCTCGTAAATACGATGAAAACTCTCCGGATGATGGCACTGCGTGTGACAGGGTAATTCCTTGCGCTGGTATTGGTTTAGAGTCAGGTGAAAATATTCGATCACCTCAAAGTTTTGATGATATCGATGATTTTGATGGGTATACAGATGAGCCATTGAGCGGTTTTACTCGGCGTGTGACTGTAACTTATTCTGGTACAAGTTTTGGAGTCAGCCAACAGCATGCGAAGCGTATATCAGTGTCAGTTACGGCCAGTAATGGAGATAGTATTTCTCTGTATGATTATAAGGTTAATCATTAATTATGATTTCTTTTACTGTAAATAAATACCATAAAGGCTTCACATTATTTGAAATGATTATAGTGATGACTATTCTATCTATTATTCTAGTCATTGGCTCCAATATTGTTATTTCTTTAATCAAAGGACAGCGCTTAATTAAAAACGAATCCCAGTTAATTACTGATGTTCAGTTAACTAATGACAGAATCAAAAAGCAGTTACGTAATGCATTGCCTTTTAGCCCAAGAGTAACCAATAATCGCCGTTGCTTAACTTTTTTGCCCATCATTGCAGGTGGCTTTTATTTAAGCCCGTTGCCTGATCAGAGTAATGCTCTTCCCCCTAGTGGTAGAAGTTCTCCAATACCTGTGTCGTCATATTATGCTATTGCAGGAGAAAATATTAATAATGCAATTTATATATCTGTAGGTGCAGGTGGAAACTCTGAATTATACGGTAATAATTCACGCTCTTTGGTAGAGGTGCGATCTCGTACAAATGCAGATATTACTTTAGAGAGGGATCATCAATGGCAACGAAATTCTTTGAGACAGAAGTTCTATTTGATCGGTAGTGTTAAAGCATTTTGCCTTATTGGCGATGAACTACGTTATTATAATAATGTAACTCAAACGGCTTCAAATGTTGATCTTTCATCTTCATATGATTTATTAGTAAGATCAGTGAATGCTATTAATAGAGTATTCAGTGTTGATGATGGAAGTAGTGGGTGTCAACATTGTGTGACTTTATCATTGGAATATACGAATGCTGACTATCAATTAAGCAATGTTGAAACGGTAGCGCTACGCTATGACCCTTAGCTTATATCGTCGGAGAAATGTTCGTAAACTCAATAAAAAACAAAAAGGTTTTTTATTGCCTCTTGCATTATTTATGATAGTTGTTGCAAGTGGTGGTGTTCTATTAATGTCAAAGCATGCAAATGATTCTTCAGCAGGTTTGACTCTTGCTGTGGTATCGAAACAAAGTGTGTATGCAGCAGAAACGGGCGCTCAATTAGCTGTAAATCAGTTATTCTTTCCCGTGACAAATCGACAACAAACAGATGCTCGTTGTAGTACGACGTCTATTAATCAAAGTTTTTCTGTTATTGGTATAGATAATTGTAGAGTTGTTGTGAGTTGTGTCTGTCACTATGAAAACGGTAATGCTTGTGATGCTACTCAAGAGGGCAACTATAATGGCATTGCAGGAATTAATGATAGTTTTTATCATCTAGACAGTGCCGCTTCCTGTGGTTCAGGTTCATTTTCAGGGCAACACCGCACAACTCTGGACAAAAAATTTCAATAGTTAGCGTTAGCTAGCAGTGATTTTATACTCCAGAGTTACCTTTAATAACTGCATAATTTATAATTGCTCGGTGACAGAAATATCAATACCTAAATGGTCTTCTATTTCATTTAACTGATCCAAAAGTTCTTCAGTATTGATATTTTCCGGCGCCATTAAAATTCCCGTTGCTTCAAATAATGGGGAGCCAGACCAGGGCATACTTGAGCAATGTGTTTCTAGGTTATCAATACTAATTCCTCTTTCTAAAAAGGCACCGGAAATCTCACTCATTATGCCTAAGCGATCTGCGCCAATTAACTCAAAAGATAAAACTTTACCACTGACAATTGGCTCGTAGTCGTTAGCATTTTCAATCAGTACTTCAATGCCTGTATTGGATAATTCTTCGAGTGCTTCTTTAAGTTTATTTACTTTCTCTTCGGCAATGCTGATACTCAGCATTCCCGTAAATTTACCTTCCAGTTGTAGCATACGGCTATCTAGCCAGTTGCCATTTGCTTTCGTAATGGTATCGGCAATTTCTTGTACAATGCCTACTCGATCATCACAGAGTAGAGTAATGATAAGGTGTTGATTGGACATATTTTTATACCTTATTATGTTTTTATCGTATTATGCGCCGATAAATCTTATGATTAAAGCTTTATTAAGTGCGGAGATTAATTACTCTCCAAGACAATTTATAATACCGGACTGCTATTTATGTTAATACCTGCAGAACGCTTGAGTGGTGACGCTTTAGCAGGGCTTATTGAAGAATTTATCACACGTGAAGGTACGGACTATGGTGCATTAGAGGTGTGTTTAGAAACCAAGGTCCAACAAGTTAAGCAGCAATTAGAGCAAGGCGATATCGTCATTGTATTTGATGCAGCAACAGAAACCGTAAACCTGATGACAAAAATACAATATCAGCAGTGGTCAATGACAGCTGATAGCCCATGAATAAAGGTGTTATTTAATTTTTTAATTGTTGCCAGATATTAATGCAACATAACTTTAACTTGGTGCTCGTATTGTTCGCCAATTCGAATCCATTCATCCAATATAAAAATTAAGCATTTTTGGCGCAGAGAGTTGCGGCTTTTTTCGGTGGGGTTATGAGGTTTTTCAGCCAACCATTCAGTTCCTAAATCATTTAAGGCTTTGATAATTTCAGGAATCTTATCAGGATCAAGGTCTAAATTAACTTCTGTTCCTGGAGACGGGTATTGCTCAGGGCCAGGCAACAAAGAGGCAAGCCGAGGGTGATATTGCCTCAGTAGAATAATGGTAAGTTGTAATGCTTTTGGATCTATACCTGTAATCATATTTTATATAACTACCTGTTCCTTAAAATGGCGTGTCCTCTCTATTACAAAGTAACACTGCCGTCACTACATCGATAGGGTATTTTAACTCTCTTTGCTCATCGTTTACAGTACTTAGTTCATATACTCCGTTAAGGTTTGCTCACACTAATGGACATGTGGGCATAAATATATGAATATTTTGAATTTTTGCGATATATAGTACAAAATGCCGCCCCATGACACACAATATTGATACGGTCCTTGATACCACAGGTCTGCTCTGCCCAGAGCCGGTTATGTTGCTGCATAAAAGTATACGTGAGCTAGAGGTAGGCAATACTATTGAAGTAATTGCTACAGACCCTGCTACAACTCGCGATATCCCCAAGTTCTGTCATTTTTTGGGGCATGTATTAGTTTCTCAGGCTGAATTAAATGGTCAGTATCGTTACTGTATTCAAAAAGCCTGACTTAAACACCCTCATCTTCAACTAACAGTGAAATTGCTGCAATAGCCTCAGGGTCTTGGGACTTAATTTTATTGGCAATATGATGTTGGAAAAAGTATTTAAACTTTGGGTTATCCTGAGCAGGATAAAGACATTCATCTCCGGGCAAAATAGGGGTTGATATAACCTTATCTTGGTCGGCTAGCATGCCTACAATAGAGCCATCAAAATATAAACGCCAGCTAATCACTTCTGATAATGTCAGGCTCTGAAAACCATCTGCAGATAATATCGCGTGGGTGCCGATAGTGTCAGGTACTTCCTGAATGATATCGGTCGCATTTTCACACTGATATTCGTAATAGTCAGCAGCTGTTTCTAATTCAACAACTTTATGAATTGGGGGTTCTTCGAATACGTCATCAATTCCCGGGTCATAATAACCCTCCCAATGGCCATTGAGGGGGTCACATAACTCGGGGCAAGACATAATCTGGTTTAGCCATGGCACCAAACCAACAACTTCACCACTGGCTTTGAGACCCCAACACAGCACTTGCAGACTGAACATGCGTCCATCGCTGGCATCATTAGAATACAACATTTCCAGGCCGTCGAGCTCTGGAGATAAGCGAATAATACGTTCATCATCGAGTTTTGAGAGTGACTTGCCGCTAAAAATATCAACGACATTGTCTTTGTTGCGGGTTTCGTCTGAGGTATTCATAATGCACCCCTGGCAGTAAACAGTACGGTATACGATATTGAGCACAACCTGTGGGGTTGAAACTTGTTTGTAAGCACAATATCTAGCTATTGTTATAAATAAATAGCTCTTCTATTAAAGGTATATCTAGTTGGCTAAAATCACAAGACATAAATGCTTTTTTTTACACTTTTTTATCAATTTGACATAAATGATGGACACTAATAGATCAATGGTCTTGGCCGGCGGTTTGAAAAAAACAATAAATTCAGAAGATTTAATAGAATTATTTAATGGCTTGTTTCTAACCAGCACAAATACGATTCTGGTTGGCGGTGGCCATGAGCCAGAGTATATACCCGCAGATATTTCCTTCCCTAATCATAGAATAATCTTTTCGCACGATTACAGCGCCAGTGCTTTACATGAAATTGCCCATTGGTGTGTCGCAGGGGAGGCTCGTCGAAAGATGCTGGATTATGGTTATTGGTATGTACCAGATGGACGTAATGAGCAACAGCAAAATGCATTCGAGCAGGTGGAAGTTAAACCTCAGGCATTGGAGTGGTTATTTTCTGAGTCCTGTGGTCTGTCTTTTCGAGTTAGCGCAGATAATTTAGATGGAGGTACTGCGCCCAGTCTTAAGTTTAAGCAGAATATAGTTAAACAGGCTCAGGATTATTGTGTAAGCGGCTTAAATGAGAGAGCGAGCCGCTGGCTGAATACGTTGATAAGTCATTATCAGTCTAGCCAAGTTCTTCATGCTTCTCGATATAGCTTAACAAAATTAGGTGAATGATGACGGCAAGCCATACCAAGGAGGCAAAGCCAGCGTTATTAATTGATGCTTCTATTTTTATATTCCAATATTATTTTTCATTGCCCGACAATTGGTATAGTGAGGAAGATAGCTGGCCAACAGCTGCAGTTTATGGATACAGTACGTTTCTAATACGCTTGATCAGTGAGCAGCGCCCTGAACGTATTGCGGCATGCTTTGATGAAAGTCTCGAAACCTGTTTTCGCAATGATATCTACCCTGATTATAAGTGCAGTCGCGCCTTGCCGGATGAAGCCTTGGCTTTTCAACTGTCAGCCTGCCGAAGGGTTACTGATTTATTGGGTATAAATACTTATGGTAGTAAAACTCATGAAGCGGACGATTTATTAGGGAGCTTATATCAGCGATTAACACGCTCGCCTTCTCCTATTGCGGTATTGACTCGGGATAAGGACCTTGCTCAGTTGTTGAGGCGTAAGCAGGATTTTTTATGGGATTATTTATCAAAGGATAGTTTGTCACCGCAAAGCGAAACCACTGGGAGAAAACTTTACGATACTGATATCCACCAAAAATTTGGTGTGGCACCTGACCAAATGATCGACTTTTTAGCATTGGTGGGCGATGCTAGCGACGATATTCCGGGAGTACCAGGTATAGGCAATAAAACGGCACAAGCGTTGTTGGCTCATTATGTTTCGATAGAGCAATTGTTTAGCAATATAGACGCCTTACCTTCACTACCTATTCGTGGTGCAAAGACATTGGGTAGTAAAATTCTAGAATACCGGGAACAGATACACGTCGCTCAACAATTAGCAACTATCGTTGTTAATTTGCCATTGATTCAAAGTGTTAGTGAATTAGCATTAGCAGAACCGAAGTGGACATTATTAGAGCAGTTTTGTACGTCTATGGGTTTCCCTAAACTATTCCAACGAATGAAAATGAATATATAACCGCACTACCGGAAAATAATGAATGAAAATTGTTGCAGATCAGAATATCCCTTTAGCTAACGAGTTGTTTAAAACGTTTGGCAGCATTCGATGCTTATCTGGAAGAGAAATCAGTACTGATGATATTGCTGATGCCGATATTTTATTGGTCCGTTCAGTTACGAATGTCGATCAAAAGTTGCTAGGAGGTAGCAAGGTAAAATTTGTAGGTAGCTGTACGATTGGTGTAGACCATATAGATACCGGTTATTTGAACAGCCAAAATATTCGGTGGGCAAATGCACCAGGGTGTAATGCAAATGCAGTCGTGCAATATGTATTAAGTGCAATGGCTAAAGCTAAGCCAGACTGGATGGGTAAAACGATAGGTATTATTGGTTGTGGGAATATTGGTGGTCGCTTGTATCAGCGATTGAAGAAATTAGGTATTACTTGTCTTTGTTATGATCCATTCCTCACATCAGAAGATAATGAAGATTTAGTTAGCTTCGAGGAAGTGTTGCAAGCGGACATTATTACCTGTCATACACCTCTGACCAAAACGGGTCCATTTCCTACTTATCATCTACTTAATAATGAAGCGCTGGCAGCATTGAAGTCAGATGTGTTGCTTATTAATAGTGGCCGAGGGGCGGCTATAGATAATGAGGCTTTATTGTTTGAACTTGAAAAGCGGCCACTCAGTGTCGTGTTGGATGTATGGGAAAATGAGCCAATGGTTAATAAAGCGTTGATAAAACATATTGTTTTAGGGACACCTCACATTGCAGGGTATAGTATTGAGGGGCGTGAACAGGGAACATTTATGATATATCAAGCGCTGTGTGATTATTTGAATGTACCTGCTGATCCTGACGCAATCAGTATATTAACCAATGATAAAGCTGGCATTAGTAAAAGCGCTGAAGATGCTATAGAAAATAATAGCCTTGATACCAGTGAAAAATTTAATCAGTTACTCTTGTCATGTTACGCTATTGATGGTGATGATAAGCGCCTTCGGCAAGTCGATAATTTTGATGGTTTGAGGAAAAACTATATTTCACGTCGAGAATATAGCCATTTTATATTGCCTAAGTCTTCACATGAATCATCGCTAAATCATTGGTTTAGTACGGTCATGGGTGTTTAATATAATAATTTTTAATACGGCTAATTAAATAAGTTATGTCTACACAAGCTCGCCTTTTTGCACGTTACCTTAATGATTTGCCTGCAGGTAAATTAGAATGGATTGGTTTACGACCTGAACGTAAAGTGCCTATGAAAATTGTCGATGAGGTTGAAGCTATCGAGGGTTTAGGTTTGGCTGGAGATCGTCGTTGCCGTGGAACACCGGGTTCTGCTCGTCAAGCTACTATTATTAGTGTTGAATATATTAATATTATTTCGCGCTTATTAAAAAGAGATGAAATCTCCCCATCACTGCTACGGCGTAATTTAGTGGTATCGGGGATTAACTTAACGGCGCTTAGGCATCAACGTTTCCAAATTGGTAGCGCAATTTTTGAAGCAACTGCATTGTGCCATCCTTGCTTAAGGATGGAGCAAGCTTTGGGTAAGCATGGCGTTGCTGCAATGTTAGGGCATGGGGGTTTATGTGCAAGAATTACACAGAGTGGCTCACTAAAAACAGGGGACGACGTTATTCATTTGGGACCTGTTTTGTCGTGACTATTCGCCGGTTAAAATAATGTTATGTATGAAGTTGAGCCGCTAGGCTATATCAATACCTGTTTCCCTGAGAAATTTGGTATTCCTCGACAATCTTTATTGTCGCCAAGTGCAAAAGGCCAATTACTATTGCTGCCTCCTTATAATGATTCCGATTGTGTCGATGGTTTAGAGCATGTTAGCCATCTTTGGCTAACATTCCTATTCCATCAACATATCGATCAAGGCTGGAAATCCAAAGTGCGCCCGCCAAGATTGGGAGGTAATAAAAAACTGGGTGTTTTTACAACCCGCAGTTCCTTTCGCCCAAACCATCTTGGACTATCTGTTGTTAAGTTAGATAAAGTAGATGTCAATAATGGGCAGGTTGTGTTGTACTTGTCGGGTGTAGATTTACTTGATGGTACACCGGTTGTCGATATAAAGCCTTATGTCCCTTATGTCGACTGCGTTACTGATGCAGCAAATGCTATTGCTGGGCAGCCCCCACTTTTGTTGGATGTTACTTTTTCGGCACAGGCAGATAGTTTTTGTGAAGGTTATAGTGAAAATGAAAAGCTAAGGCAGTTGTTGACTGAAGTGTTGAGGCAAGATCCTAGGCCTGCCTATCAAAAAAACGATGAAAGTCGAACCTATAAAATGCGTATATTAGATGTTGATGTAGATTGGCGTTGCCGCATGATAAACGAAGAGTGTGTACTAGAAGTTGTGTCGATCGACTATGTTGTTAGTGCTAATTAATATCGATAGGGTACAGGGTGTACCCTATCATCTATTTTTTATTTATTTTTTCAGAACTATATTATCTAAAGCAATTTTCCCACCGCCATATTTCATTAAATAGAGCAATGGTAGTACCCAGTAAACGTGCACTGTCCACCATGCATCAGGATAGACAAAAAACTGAATCACCATCGTCATAAGGAATAAACCTAACGCAGCAAAGCGAGTGAAAAAGCCTAGCAATATCATTATCGACAAAAAGAATTCACCGAAGGTGCCCATATAAGCAGCGAGCGTAGTAGGAATAAGAGGGATACCATATTCAAAATCGAATAGTAAAAAAGTATTATCTGTTACATTCCAAAAAGCAAAATGCTGGCCTGCAATTGTCCACCCTGCAATTTTAGTTTGCACTGCGAACCAAAATACCTTGAATATAACTAAACGCATCGCTAAGTTAACACACCATTCGGGTATGCTGGATAATATGCCATCAATAGGTGAAAGAATTTTTCGGACGATGTTTTTCATATTGCTTTACTTTTCCTTTCTATAATATTTGTATTATTTAGTTAAATTAGTGTTAATTTAGTAGCTAATAGTGTTGAGTTATTAATTGTGAAAAAAAACCATTTTGAATGCCTAAGGCAATGGCAGACGAAATATCAAACTTATTTTTTTCATCAATATTACTTTTGCTAACCTCATCTTCATAAGCATAAGTTGCTGATTCACTTATCGTCATTTGATTACTTAATGCATCATAAAAACGGTAAGTCCCTTGATCAACATTAAATACATGGCACTCATAATCGTATCTGACAATAATTGCTGACTCAGGTTCATTAAGGTGAATATCACCTTCATTCTCAATATTATGGTGATTCGCTTGCCATATCTGAAATATAGGGAAGATGGAATCTACCATGGTAAGTGATGGGTGCAGTATAACGGTGGACTGTTCGAATGTACTTGCATCGACGACTCCAAAGTCTGTCGGTGTTAATATTGCTTTATCTGCTGCATGGTATGCTTTATGGCGGGCAAGCTCAAGTTGAGCGATATCAGTAAGATAAGGCATGGTTTGCGTATGCTCGAAAGAGGCCAAGAAAGCAGGGAATTGTTCGCCAAAATACACCATTGCTGCTTGGGTAGGCGGATATTGACGAATATAGATAGATGCTGTCCCATTGAAAAAGTCATCGCCAACCAATTTTTTAATAACAGGGTATAAATCGCCAAGTGCTTGGCTTAGAGAATAGAAAACATTATTTTGATAAATAGCAAAACGCTGTTGTTGATGCTTCTCTTCCGTTGTCAGTGTTTCAGCTAAAGTTTTTGATAATCCATCAAACAAGGATTGTGTAAATAAAGTTTGCCATTGCTTGGCTGTTATATCTTTTGAGGCGTTATCTATACTACTCACAATTGACCCTCTCTAGTGACAGGTCCGTCATGATTTTTTCTGCTTTTTTTGCTTCACCCAATAAAATGGAAAAATCAGGAATGTTAGTGTCCCATTCAATAAGAACGGGTACCGGTTTTTGTATTCTTTCTAATGTCTCTGAGAATAACTGCCAAACATCGTCAATAATAGCTGAACCATGATCATCGATAAGGACTGTCTCGTTATCTATTATATCTTGTGCGTGCCCAGCTAAATGTATTTCCCCAACATGCTCAAGTGGGTAGTCATTCATATATTCGTTGCAATCATACTTTTGATTGTTGGCAGAGACGTAGACGTTGTTGATATCAAGTAGTAGACCGCAACCGGTTTGTCGAACAATTTCACGTAAAAAATCGGTTTCTGATATTGCTTTGGTTTTTAACTCAAGTTCAATACCAAGATAAACAGACGGATTTTCAATAAGGATGGTGCGTTGTAGTTTGTCTTGAACCTTATTGATGTTATTGATAACAATATTTAGAAATTCATCGGTATAAGGAACGGGTAATAAGTCATTTAGAAAAATACTATTTGAATGACTCCAGGCTAAGTGTTCAGAGACTTGCGCCGGTTGATGGCGTTTAACAACCTTTGCCAGAGCATTTAAATGTTCTGGGTCTACACCCTCTGCACTACCCAGTGACAATCCGACGCCATGCATGGAAAGAGGATAATGTTTGTGAATTTCTGATAAAAAATAATGGGGCAAGCCACCATCACCCATATAATTTTCTGGATGCACTTCAAACCAACCAATATCAGGTTGGGTATCAATAATTTCCTGGTAGTGCTGGGCTTTTAATCCAACACCTACAGAATTTGGAAGTGTATTTCTAGGCATTTAATCAGGCTAAATTAAGCAGTGTTAATTATTCTATCATTGTGAATGATTAACTAGCTATTATAAAAAAGCCGGCGAAAACGCCGGCAACAGGGTTGGGTAAGTAACTACTACTAGAACGATGACTTAACCAGGGAGATTGTTATCAGTTGGCTCTAATGTACCGCCAACTAATTTTGCACACGTACCTTTAGGGACAAACATCCAAGCATTACCTTGCGCATCGACAGTTGCTGTACCTGCGCAGCTAGTTCCAGGGCCTGCAGCGCAATCATTTTTACCTGCTTTAGAAACGCCGTAGCATTTTTCTGCTTTGTATTTTGGTCCTGCTACTGCATCATTCGCCGTTGCTAAAAAAATACCTGCGGCAATAGCGCTAGAAAGAGCGATTGATGTTTTAACTTTATTCATGGTTGTCTCCATAAGTGTTAAGATAATAATAAATAATATTAATAGTGTCTCTATATAAAGTGCCTCTGTATAAAATGTAGTAGAGGCTAGACTCACTATCAATGACATAACTCTCAGATATTACAAATAATTAAAAGTTCATATTTAATCTCTATGAAACTGATAACTAATCTTCATTAATACATCTAAAAGATTATAATTGCGCTTATGACTAAACTTTTAGTTCTATCCTTATACTTTTTTTCTCACGCTGTATTTGCTTGGGGTCCTTTAGGGCATAAAGCAATTTGTGATGCTAGTTGGCGTGCCAGTCAACAGGTTATACAGGATGAGCTTAAAAATGCGGCAAAGCGCTTAGGTTATAAAACCTTTGCTGAGTCGTGCTTGTGGCCTGACCAAGTGCGCAGACAGAAAAAGTATGCGTGGTCCAGACCCTTGCATTACATGAACGTGTCTAGGCGTAATAATAATTTGGGCGATGATCCCTGTAATGATAAACATTTATCAAAGCCAAGATGTGTATTATCGGCTATCACTTATTACCATAAGCGCTGGCTGGATACGTCTTTATCCAGAGAAGAGCGTGATGAAGCCTTATTGCTAATGAGTCATTTTGTTGCTGATATCCATCAACCGCTCCATGTGGCTTATGCTGAAGATCGTGGTGGTACCCGTAAGCAAGTTGTTTTTGGTGGTAAACTGATGTCACTTCATAGTTTGTGGGACAGCGATATTTTGTACTGTGGGACTAGGGCTTCATGGAGAACCTTGGGCAAACAGCTGTATCGCGAGCAGGTAAATTATAAAAATTCTTCTCTATACAGCAATGATTGGGCAAGCGAGTCATTTGCACTCACGCGACGTATATATACAGGGGCGAATAAAAAGTTGCCTGATAAATATTGCGAGCAATTTCACTCTGTTGCAGTCACTCGATTAGTCTTGGCCAGTGTTCGTTTAACAGGTTTACTGAATAGTACAGATAATAGTGAAATTGAGAGGAAGTCCAGTGGAGAGGGCGAAGCAGATGAGGTACAATTCGCGCCCAATTTGACCAGTAAATTCAGTGCCTTATGGAAATTAATCCTTACCTTACTACCTTGAGCGAACTCCAAGAGCGTACCCATGTGCTCAGGGGGTATCTTTGACTACGACACTAAGAAAGAACGCTTAACAGAAGTCGAGCTAGAGCTAGCAGAACCTGATGTGTGGAATGATCAGGCTCGGGCCCAAGAACTTGGACGTGAAAGAGTGTCTTTAGAGCAGGTTGTTAAAACTATCGATGACCTTGATCAGGGTGTTAGTGATACCCGTGAACTCCTTGATATGATTGTCGAAGAGGGTGATGAAGCAGCATTAGCCGATGTTGATAATGATATTAATAAACTCAACAGCCATTTAAGCACCTTAGAATTTCGCCGCATGTTCTCAGGAGAAACTGATGGTAATAATGCGTATTTAGATATTCAGTCTGGCTCTGGTGGTACAGAAGCACAGGATTGGGCGGAAATGATGCTGCGCATGTATCTTCGTTGGGGCGATGCAAAAGGTTTCAAAACAACGCTTGAGGAAGTTTCCGCTGGCGATGTAGCCGGTATTAAGAGTGCGACTATTCATTTCGAAGGTGAGTATGCCTTTGGTTGGTTACGTACCGAAACGGGTGTTCATCGTTTAGTGCGCAAATCTCCTTTCGATTCGGGCAATCGGCGCCATACCTCATTTGGCTCTGTATTTGTTTCTCCTGAAATTGATGATAATTTTGAAGTTGAGGTAGATAAATCAGAAGTGCGCGAAGATACCTATCGAGCTTCTGGTGCTGGTGGTCAGCACGTCAACAAAACAGATTCAGCAGTACGGTTGACTCATGAAGCCAGTGGTATAGTCGTCCAATGTCAAAGTCAGCGTTCCCAGCATCAAAACCGTGACGCTGCTTGGAAAATGCTGCGTGCGAAATTGTATGAGAAAGAAATGCTTGAACGTAATGCGGATAAACAAGCGATGGAAGACAGCAAAGCTGATATTGGTTGGGGCAGTCAGATTCGATCTTATGTATTAGATGATCAGCGTATTAAAGACTTACGAACCAATGTGCAAACCAGCAATTGTCAGGCTGTGTTAGATGGTGATTTGGATCAATTTATAGAAGCAAGTCTAAAAGCGGGTTTGTAAATCACACCAAGCCAATAAAACAAGAGAATATGTTTATCACATATTGAAAATTAATTAAATAAACGATTAGAAAATTATGTCAAACGACCAACAACAAGATGAGAACCGGTTAATCGCTGAGCGCCGTGAAAAACTAGCTGCAATTCGTGAGCAAGGTGTTGCATTCCCTAACAATGTTACTCGTGAGCATACTGCTGATGAATTACAAAATGAATTTGGCGAAAAAACCAAAGAAGAATTAGAAACGCTTGATCATAAAGTCTCTGTTGCAGGGCGTGTCATGGCAAAGCGTGGGCCTTTTATGGTCTTACAAGATGTCACTGGTCGCATTCAACTATATGCTAGTAAAGACGCGCAAAAAACATTAAAAGCGACATGTGGTTTGTGGGATATCGGTGACATTGTTAATGTTACTGGTGCATTGCATAAATCAGGTAAAGGTGATTTGTACGTTAATCTTGAAGAGTTTCAATTGTTAACGAAGTCATTGCGCCCGCTGCCCGACAAATATCACGGCTTGGCAGATCAGGAGTTGCGTTACCGACAACGTTATGTTGACTTGATGGTAAATCCGGAAGTTCGTGATACTTTTACCATTCGTTCACAAGTTATCAGTTTTATTCGCAATTACCTTAATGGGAATAAATTTTTAGAAGTTGAAACACCGATGTTGCAGACTATTCCTGGTGGAGCAACCGCTCGGCCATTTATCACTCATCACAACGCTTTAGATATGGATATGTATCTACGTATAGCGCCAGAGTTATATTTAAAGCGCTTAGTGGTTGGTGGCTTTGAGCGTGTTTACGAAATTAACCGTAATTTCCGTAACGAAGGTTTATCAACACGCCATAATCCTGAATTTACCATGTTGGAGTTTTATCAGGCCTATGCCGATTACAATGACCTAATGGATTTAACGGAAGATATGCTTCGTCAAGTTGCACAGAGCGTATTGGGTTCAACTGATGTAAAAAACACCGTTAAGAATACAGAAGGTGAAGTGGTTGAAGAGAAAATTTACGATTTTGCTAAACCATTTACCCGTATCAGTGTTTTTGATTCCATTCTGCAATTTAATCCAGAAATAAACGCTGAAGAGCTTGCTGATGAAGCGGGTGCTCGAAAAATTGCTGAAAGCTTGCATATCCCATTAAAAGATTACTATGGTTTGGGTAAGGTACAAATAGAAATATTTGAAAAAACCGTTGAGCACCGTTTAGATAATCCAACCTTTATTACAGAATACCCAACAGAGGTTTCCCCGCTCGCTCGTCGCAGTGATAGTAACCCTTTTGTTACTGATCGTTTTGAGTTTTTTGTGGGTGGTCGCGAGATCGCAAATGGGTTTTCTGAGCTTAACGATGCCGAGGATCAGGCGGAACGCTTTCAACAACAAGTCGCTGAAAAGGATTCAGGTGATGATGAAGCGATGCATTATGATGCTGATTATGTCCGTGCATTAGAATATGGCTTGCCCCCAACCGCTGGAGAAGGTATTGGTATCGATCGTTTAGTGATGTTACTGACTGATTCTCCTTCAATTAGAGATGTATTGTTATTTCCCCACATGCGACCTGAATAAGCCGACTATAAAATAGTAAAGGATTAAAAATGAGTGACTTAAAATCAGCTTCCTATTGGGTTGGTCATGGCTTAGGCATTGCTGCAACGATCATTGGTATCTATCTGGCCGCTGTCGTAGGTTTTGATACGGCACTAAAGCTTGAGTTGGTAAAAGCTGACAGAAGTACTTATTACGTCACAGAGTCTTTACATAAAGAGCTCACCTTTAATGATAAAAATATGAGCGCTTATATCGAAGCAATTAAAGGCAAGCCGTATGTGCTTAAGCAAGACCTTGCTGGTATTAAACTCAATGAATTTGTCTTTCAAGCAGCAAAGTTTTCTGAGTCTACCTTTGAGATAGATCCTTCATTATTGACAGAGGTTTCAATTTATTATTTTTCTGTTGGTAATGCGATTAGCCAATATTATGCTGCGGGGCAAAAATCACCGAGTAGTTTGATGAGTGTAGTTAAGCGTGAAACACAAAAGTTGAAAGAACAAAAAACATTGAAACGTTTAGCTGATTATAAAGAAGCACTCCGTAACATTGTGAAAGAGCAAGGTATTACTATTGCTGATGTAAATTATTAATTCTTAGTAAAAATCATTTTTTGTTAGGTCATTCATATATGCAATCGACTATAAAGCTAGATCAAAGTTGGCTCCACCATTTAGCTGGTGAGTTTGAGCAGGATTATATGCTTAAACTCAAAGAATTTTTGCTCAATGAAAAGCAGCATAAAAAAGTGATTTATCCTAAGGGTGATTTAATTTTTAATGCATTTAATACCACACCTTTAAATAACGTTAAGGTAGTTATACTAGGACAGGATCCTTATCATGGACCTAATCAGGCCCACGGTCTTTGCTTTTCCGTATTGCCTGGCGTGCCTGTTCCTCCTTCACTCAAAAATATTTATAAAGAAATTGAAAGTGAGTTGGGTATTACTATGCCTGCGCATGGTTGTCTACAAGCCTGGGCGGAGCAAGGGGTGTTATTACTCAATGCTACTTTAACGGTAGAACAAGCGAAAGCGGGTTCGCACCAAGGTAAAGGATGGGAAACGTTTACTGACCGTGCGATTCAAGTTGTTAATGATCAATGTGACGATATTGTCTTTTTACTGTGGGGCAGCTATGCTCAGAAAAAAGGCCAGCTGATCGATACCAAAAAACACCATGTTTTAAAATCACCACACCCTTCTCCATTGTCAGCGCATCGTGGTTTTTTAGGGAATAATCATTTCTCTTTAACGAACCAATGGTTAACGTCAAAAGGAAAAGCCCCTATCAATTGGGCGTTATAAATTTATCGTTTCAGTTCTTTTTCAGAATACAGATATCGGCAAGAAAAGCTTCACATCAAAGAGATCATCTGACGCTAAAAATTGATTTTTTCGGTAGTGGACAAAGGCAGGGGTTGTCTGTAATTTATAACCTGAATTCGGCAACCAACATTCTAGTATTTTTCCAATCCAAGGTAATAGCTCACCATATCGCCCTTGCAAATTAAAGGCCGCATGTATTCCACCGGGGATCGTTAAACTGTTAACAGTACCGCGATGCTTTAGTGGTTTATCAATAGTTATACAAGCAACATAACGACAATCGCCTAATTCTACCCAAGCTGGATTGGAATGATGAAGGCCGATCTGCTGGCCAATAGGTCTTTCTGCTGTTGGGGCTTGATTACTCAAAGAATGATAGGCGGATGTAATCCCTTCTTGATTGGCCCATGTTTGCAGCAATAACCAGGCTTTTCTAATGCCTCGTCCATAGCCTTGATGGCGAATATAAGCTACATGCTGGCTATTTAAAATAATAATGTCAGGTTCTGGTACTGAACAATTTTTAATGCGTTGATAACCTGCACTGATTTCTGGATCAGCTAAATAGGGCGCTTCTGACGAGCTATTTTGAGTACTTCTCCATTGTCCTGGTGTAGTGCCAAAATGTATTTTAAAAGCTCTGCTGAAAGAGGAGAGCGATGTGAATCCACATTTTTCTGCAATAGTTAATACACTGCTGTTATGGTCAAACATCAGTTGGTTGGCGACATGTTCAAGTCTAATGCGACGGATATATGTATTGATTGTTTCCCCTACAACCTGCTGGAAAACACGATGAAAATGCTGCTCGGAGTAAGCGGCAACCTTAGCAAGTTCTCTAGCTGATAAATTCACAGAGATATCTCGGTGAATTTCATAAAGCGCATCATTGATTCTAGAATGTTGTGTTTTATTATCCATGGGCTCCTTTCATCCCTTTTGCTGATTTAGAATTTTTTACTAGGTAGTAGTCATAATATCGCATATATAGACATATTTTATAGCATAAATGGACAATCATTTGTAATTTTACAAGACTAGTATGGCTTTTCTTTTTACCGTTATAAGAAGTCAATATTATGGAAATCAGTCGCCACCTACAGAATATTCGCCCATCTTATATTCGTGAAATTTTGAGTGCTGCCAAGTCACCGGATGTTATTTCTTTAGCTGGAGGTTTGCCGGCTACTGAACTGATGCCCGTTCAATTGTTTGCGAAGGCTTTGCAATCTATCGTTGATGATACCGATCTGTTTCAATACGGAGAGACTCAAGGATATGCGCCTTTTCTAAGGTATATCGATGAAACGTATAATCAGTCTTCCGGTATGAGTTCGGTCGTCTGTAATGGCTCTCAGCAAGGTTTAGATCTCATTGCTCGTGCATTTTTGAATCCGGGCGATAAGGTTGTCGTTGAGGCTCCCAGCTACCTTGGGGCTTTACAAATATTTGGTTTGGCTCAAGCTGACATTTTATCGGTCAATCAAACACCAGCTGGGCCGGATTTAATGGAATTGGAATCTGTCTTTACTTTATATAAGCCTACATTATTTTATGCAGTGCCTGATTTCCATAACCCGACGGGAGTGTGTTGGTCGTTGGAGGTTCGTAAAAGTGTGGCGAAGCTTTGTCAGCACTATGGTGTGACTTTTGTTGAAGATATTCCTTATCGAGACTTAAGGTTTGCCGGGAAGGCATTGCCTCTAGTGTCATCGTTTTATAAGGAGAAATCGGTTGTGTTACGCTCATTTTCCAAAATATCGGCTCCGGGTATTCGCCTCGGTATTGTGTCTGCTTCTTCTGACTATTTGACGCCTATGATAAAAGTTAAACAAGTATCTGATCTACACACGAATATTCCGATGCAGGCTGCATTAATGCATGTGCTAAAAGATAAGGAATTTACTCAACATAAAGCCTCTATTTGCTCAAGCTACAAACAGCGTTATAGGGAGCTTAAAAAAACACTTTCTGTCTTAGACGGTAACGGTTGCTGTTTTGATGAAGTTGATGGAGGAATGTTTGTCTGGCTAAAACTGCCTGATATCGATCCGATGGTTTTGGCAAACATGTTAATCAAAAGGGGAGTTGCTGTTGTTCCTAGTTCAGTATTTTATAATGAGGAACATAAGGTGCCGCCAGCGCTACGTCTTAATTTTACTCATAGTTCGCTGGCCAATTTTGAAGTGGCCATCGATAAATTAAGGCAAGAGTTAGAGTCTATTTCAGCTAGTGTTAAGTAGGCTCTAGGGCATAAGTCGCATATTTTGAAGGAATAGATTTAGGCGTTTAACATTTCCATGGCGGCTTCCATGTCTTCACTAAGATCTGTTGATTCAATATGGCTGTCTGCTTCAATACCTAAACGTTTAAAGGCGGTCACTTGCTCATAATTCACTTCGGCCATTTCGCTCTCACTGCCCATATAGCTTTGCAACATCGCTACTGTCACTATATCGACATAGTCCGCTTCGACTATTTCTCGATTAAATTTAAGATAGTTAGTTGGAATGATTTGTAGCTCTTTTGGAAATTCCCACTTTTTCAGAATGGCGTTACCAATAATGGGGTGCAGCTTTTTAATCACCATATCGAGGGAGAAGCTATCTTTCAGTAGTACAGGGTGCTCCTCTGCATAGGTTAATATGGGTAATACGCCAATTTGATGGATTAAGCCACCTAGAGTCGCTTGATCAGGGCGTAGAGAAGTTCTATGCCGGCAGAGTACATGGCACATTCCAGCAATTTCGCTGGAGCGTTGCCATACTTCACGCATGCGCTTATCAATAATACTGGATGTCGCTTGGAACATCTGTTCCATGGCCAGACCCGTTGCAATATTGGTTGTGTATTCTATGCCCAATCGCATAAGTGCCATTTTTAGGTCACTGATTTCCCGTGCAGTACGGAAAACAGGACTATTCGCAACTTTAATGATACGAGCAGATAATGCAGGATCATTACTGATGACTTTTCCCAGCTGATCCAGGTTTGATTCTGGGTCTTCTGCGACATCTCTTACGCGTAAAGCAACTTCGGGTAAGGTTGGCAGTACCAGTTGATCACCCTTAATCGCGCTGATGATCTCCTGACTGATCTGCTCGATTACATTGCCCATATGATGCCCTCATTATCGTTTGCTATTCCTTAGTTATAGCATAGGGTGGGAGCAGTGCCGGTAATTTTTGCCGACAATATGAACACAGGGGAAAATAGTTAAGCGTTAAAGCGTAAAGTCGCTATCAGCCCGGGAGAGTTTTCGGCTAGTAGTAACTTGCCTCGATGCAAAAGGGCGACTGCTTTGACCAGACTTAAGCCTAAACCACTGCCTGGGGTATTACGGCTGGATTCCAGCCGGTAAAAGCGCTGGCTGACTTTTTCATGCTCTGCTACCGGTATACCGGGGCCTGAATCGCTAATAATAATCTCGCTGTAATACTCGTTTTTTGTGCTGCTGATGGTAATTTTGCCTTTGGTTGGCGTATATTTAATAGCATTATCAATCAGGTTGGCCAGAGCTTGAAAAAGCAAATCCCGGTCACCTTCAATCATTATTGGCGCGCTGGCTTCTATTATAAATTCCAAGCCATTGGCTTCTGCTAATACTTCATAAAGTTCAGCAGCGTCATTCACTAATTCGCTTAAATTGACTGAGGAAAACTTGGTGGAGTGGCCGCCAGCTTCAATACGAGCTATACGGAGAAGGGCGGCAAAGGTGTTGAGTAATTGATCTGCGTCGTCAATACACTCCTGAACAATAGGTTTATGGGGGTTAGTACCGGTGAGTCCGAGTTGAAGTTGCTCCAGTCGATTACGCATACGGGTAAGTGGTGTCCGTAAGTCATGAGCGATATTATTAGAGACCTGTTGTATCCCCGTCATTAAGTGCTCAATCTCATCGAGCATATGATTGAGGTTATTGGCGAGTTGGTCGATATCATCATTACCTCCTCTTACTAGAGGGATGCGTTTTGATAAATCGCCAGCAATGATGTCTCGGCTATTCTGGTTAATTAATTCGATACGGCGCATCATGCTGCGGCTCATAATAATGCCACCAAATAAGCCTAAACCAAGAATAATTAACAATCCCCAGAGCATCGAGCGCTTTAATAATTGATGAATCGCTTTTAAGTCACGAATATCTCTACCTACCAGTAAATTAAAGCCTTCTTGCAAAATAAACAGGCGCGCGCGTGCATGAAACTCTCTTCCCGATCGCTCATCGTAAAATTGAAAATTCATCCAGTTGTCTGTGCTGACATTGACTTGGGGCCAAGACGTTAAATTGCCGGTTACAGGAGTAAAATCAGGGGTGGTTAATAGGTAAACTGAAGAGCTATCAGGGTCTTTTTGTAAGCGATCGGTAATGCTGTCGACGATACCGTTGACACCTCTTAGTCTATATTGCTCAGATAGGCCGGTAATATCTGATTGGATAGTGTTATCCATTTGATAAGCGGTGAAGGAGACTGTTGACCAATAAATAAATCCTAATAGTACTAATGCTGAGCTAGCAAATAATCCGAGATAAATTAACGCTAAGCGAAAGGAGGATGATTTCAATAAGGCCTTAAGCTTCATCAATCGGCTCTCGAATGATATAGCCGGCACCGCGAACAGTATGCAAGAGCGACTTTTCAAACTCTTTATCAATTTTATTGCGTAAACGGCTGATGTGGACATCAATGACATTGGTTTGTGGATCAAAATGATAATCCCAAACATGTTCCAGTAGCATCATGCGAGTGACAACTTGACCTGCATGCCGCATCAGGAATTCCAACAATCTAAATTCTCTTGGTTGTAATTCTATATTTTGTCCTGCACGGCGAGCAATCCGGTTGAGTAAGTTCAATTCCAAATCGGCTACTTGCAAGATAGTTTCACTGTTGGGGGTGTTTCGTGCTCTACGGACTATCGCGTCCAGCCGTGCCAACAACTCACTAAAAGCGAAGGGCTTGGTAAGGTAATCGTCACCGCCTGCGCGTAGTCCTTCTACGCGATCATTAACTTCCGCCAAGGCGCTTAATACGAGAATGGGGGTAGATTTACCTGTAGCACGGACACTTTTGACAATATCTAAACCATCAAGCTTTGGCAGCATTCTATCGACAATAATCGCATCATAGTCTTCGGTACTGGCCAGAAATAAGCCATCTCTGCCATCACTTGCGTGGTCCACGATATTGCCATATTCCTGAAGTCCTTTGGTCAGGTAGGAGGCTACATCAACATCATCTTCGACAATTAGCAGACGCATGTGTTACTCATTCTATTTAAGTGCTGGCATATATTACACGAACTGCCACTCAATAAGGCCAATAGAAACATTACAAAAAGTTAATCTGGAGGCAAGGAAGTCGCAAATACACCGTTGCTAAAGTGTGCGTCAACTAAGTGACTTTTGGTAAGTGATATTCTAGGAGAATGAATGATGAGAGCAACGCAACTACCTCAACATTGGAAACGAGCCATAATTGTTGGTGCATTCAGTGCGGCTTTAATCGGGGGCTATAGTCTCAGTTTGCCTAAAGCAACAGCAATGAACGATCCGCTCAATAGCGGGAGTGAGTCAGTGCAGCTGGGTCCTCCCAGTTTTGCAACACTGGTCCGCCAAGTAAAGCCGGCAGTGGTCAACATCGCCGTTATGGGGAAGATATCCAATAATAGAAGTGGAGCGCCTTTTGGCGTTCCTCAGATACCTGAAAATTCGCCATTTTATGATTTATTTAAACAGTTTCAGTCCCCGGGTTTTCATGGACAACAAGAGCAGTTTGAACAGAAATTTCGGGCCGGCGGTTCAGGTTTTTTTATCAGCGCTGACGGTTATGTAGTGACGAATAACCATGTAATAGATAACGCGGATGAGATCTTTGTCATTATGCAAGATGGAAAAGAGCGAAAGGCGGTGCTCAAAGGGAGAGATCCGAAAACAGATTTAGCGTTACTTAAAGTCGTCGGTGGTGGGGAGTTTCCTTATGTTGAATTGGGTAATTCCGACAAAGCAGAAGTTGGTGAGTGGGTTATTGCTGTGGGCAACCCCTTTGGTTTAGGGGGCACAGTAACGGCTGGCATAGTTTCGGCACGTGGTCGGGATATTCAATCGGGCCCCTATGATGACTATATACAAGTTGATGCGCCGATTAATAGAGGCAATTCTGGTGGGCCACTATTTGATAATAAAGGTCAGGTTATTGGTATTAATACAGCCATATATTCACCTTCGGGGGGCAATGTAGGGATTGCGTTTGCGATTCCCTCTAACCTTGCCAAAAATGTTGTGGCGCAATTAAAAGATAAAGGCAATGTTGAACGCGGGTGGTTGGGCGTACACATTCAACCGATTGATGAACTGGCTGCACAGAGCCTAGGGCTGGATAAACAACGGGGAGCATTGGTATCTGATGTAGTGGAAGATAGCCCTGCGGAGAGAGCTGGTATACGGATGGGTGATGTCATTCTTAGTATGGATGGTGAGGAATTAAAAACGCCTAAGGATCTATCTAAGCAGGTGGCGCAAACTCAGGCTGGTAGTCGTTCAACCCTAAAAATTATGCGTCAAGGTAAACGACAGGATCTTAAAGTTACCATTAGTCAACTTCCGACAACAGAAGCAGAAATCGCTCAAGTTGAAGATCATCAGGAAAAAGGTACAGCTAAACTGGGGATTTATTTATCCAGCTTAACACCAGAGGCACGTAAGCACTTTGGTATTAAGAAAAATACCGATGGTGTATTGGTTACCGACATCGAACCCAATAGCCCCGCTGCTAGAGCAGGTATACGCCCTGGCGACATTATCAGCATGATTGGGCAGGACGCGGTAAATTCTCCAAACAGTGTTATTGAAAAAGTAGAATTAGCTGAGAAGCAAAACAAGCCTTCGGTTTTATTACTTGTTGAAAAACGCGGAGGGAAACGCTTTGTATCGCTAGAGTTTGTGCCAGCGTAACTTTTTAATTAAATTCACTTATAGTCTACTCCCTTGGTTACCGCTTCTAGTGTCGATTTATCGTCATTAAAAGCGGTTTTTTTATCAATATCCATTAATAATTAATCAGGAAGTTTTATAAACAAAGCAAGAGTAAACTTCGCTGGGTTAATCTATTCTTCCTGCGTTATGGTGTAAGGTAGAGGCAAGACTTGTAGCTTTTGTTGGCAACCTTCATCGAGATAGATATCATCTGCTGTAACAGCTGCTTCTGTTGCAACAGCCAATAATTCCTGTTGCCCATCATATTTTGCTGCAATAACAACATTCCCAATACCTTGTTGTTTTCCCTGAGTATATAGAGGGCTTCCCGGTACAGGTGTCTCTGATGATTCAGATGAGAAACGGTACATATGGCGTTTCTGCTTTCCCAAGTATTGCATTCTGGCAACAATTTCCTGTCCTGTATAACACCCTTTGTTAAAGCTGATACCTGTACCCACCGCCTGGTAATTGAGCATTTGGGGGATAAATTCTTCGCTGGTTTCTAACCGCACTTCTCCGATACCGTCGCGGATATTGCAAGCTGCCCATAATTCACTGCTTGACTCAATAACGGCAGCGTCGTCACTTGATAGTGAAGTTGCCTGCTCTTGAGTCATCCAACATTCATAGCGCTGATTACCTTTACTAATGATGGCGGCTTCATTGTTATACATAACCTCTCCATCTACAGGGAGGTTAGTAAATAATGAAGCGACAGAAGAAGGAGGTGTGCCTATAAACCCAATAATACGATGGCTATCACTGGCATCAATAAGCTCAACCTTTGAAAAGATACTGTATTTTTTTAAGGCGGCCAAAGCTGTCTGGAATAATCCTTTGTGTATAGACAGTGCAATAGTGTCTTGGTCCCACGCGCACGCGATAAAGCTGAATATCATACGGCCTTTATGGGTGCAATGAGCCCCTAACGTCGTATGGCCACTTTCTAGTCCTGCATCACTTTGAGAGATAGTCAGTTGTTCAATATCGCAAGTGACCTGGCCCTGTAAAAATTTTTTAGCATCTGGGCCTTTAACGAACAATAAACCATGATCGTCTATATCCATAAAACCAGTAATGTCATTTATTTTCATAATATATCCAGAATGCATTCATAAAGTGTTAGTGATTTCGGGCCAGAGCATTATAATGGGGGCTGCTGCCTTAAAACCAATGGCACGTTAACATCAATCGTACAGTGATATCAGTGTATGATATTCATGATTGATACTAAGAATACTTTAAAATGAATAGCTCTTTAAGAGCTAATGAAAACTATGGACAAAAACCGTTTATTCTGGGGCAGCCGTCGCGGCATGCTTGAATTAGATCTCGTCTTGCAACCGTTTGTAGAGAATGTTTATCCAACTCTTGATGAGGATGACCAAAAACGGTATCAGCAATTTTTGGAAGAGCAAGATCAGGATATGTTCAGTTGGCTCTTAAAGCGCCAAGACCCGGAAGATCAAAATTTACTAAGGATAGTACAGATAATTCGTGAACACAGTAACCAATACGCCGAGAAAAATTCTTAATAAGCTATCCGTTAAACTGGTTCGCTTACATGCCTCTCGGATATTATTAATAGCCGTTATTTTTATTCATTTTATGGCAATACTAGCCATTATCTTTTCACGCCTGCCTTTTAATCTTCAACAAATAGCGATTGTCCTATTATTTACGCATATGGGGTATTATTTTCACCGATGGCGTAAATCGTCTGTCTATCGTTTACAGGCATTACATCACTCGTGGCAATTAGTGAGAGACCATGATAATAAATATGGTGCCGACAGTGAGTTAAGAATAGAGCATTGTTATTATTGGTCTAGATGGTTAGTGATACTGCTTGTGGAAGATAAAAACAATAATAGCCGTCATTTTCCTATTTTTTATGACAGTTGTAGTATTGATGAATTTCATTATATTCGTATCGTTAGTAAAACAGCTCTTTAATGCAAATACATATCTTATTAACAATAGTAATTTTTAGAGATACTCCTAAAACTATTACGTGGTCTAGTGCAATATCAAAAATTGGATCTTTTTTAAATACCTGTATTTGTTAATCTACCTTTGGCTAATTCATTTTAAACACCCTGGATCGTGTGTGGACTCTCAATGACAATTGAAACAAAAGGTATGCTGTTAGGTCTATGTGGCGTTATTGCTTTTTCGTTAACTTTACCATTTACCAGAGCGATTGTTCACGTTTTTGATCCTGTTTTTATTGCCAGTGGTCGTGTGGTTTTAGCAACATTAGCTGCTATGGTGTGGTTGAGTTTTATCAAGGCTCCGATTCCTAATTTATCACAGTGGAAAAAGATTATTATCGTGGCCAGCGGTATTACTTTTGGCTTCCCTATTTTTTCTTCAATTGCTATGAAAAGTTTGCCTGCATCTCATGGGGGTGTTGTTCTAGGCTTGTTACCAATGGCAACGGCTATTTTTGGTGCAATTATTTACCATGAAAGGCCTTCTATCGGTTTTTGGATTACCTGCTTAATTGGCAGTGTTTTAGTAGTTACCTATTCGTTGTTGCAGGGAGGGGGGCATTTACAACAAGCAGATATTGCCCTTTTAATTGCGGTAGTGAGTGTGTCAGTCTCTTATGCCGTGGGTGCGACATTGTCACGAGAACTTGGTGGTTTGCAAGTGGTCAGTTGGGCATTAGTTATCTCAAGCCCTATACTGCTGATTGTTGCAATCATAACGTCGCCAACAGAGTTGACTGATATAAAAATTACTCATTGGTTATCATTAATTTATTTGGCATTAGTGAGTCAATGGTTGGGGTTTTTATTTTGGTACAAGGGCCTTGCATTGGGCGGTATTGCTCGAGTGAGCCAAATACAATTATTGCAACCTTTTATTACAATACTCGCTTCTGTTTTGATTGTTGGGGAGTGGTTAGATGTTAGAACACTATTATTTGCAGGCTTAGTCGTCATTATTGTTGCGCTAGGTCGAAAGTTGAAGGCGAGTTAACAATAGCAGGTTGCTTTATTTATAAATTTAATGCTGATAGAAAGTCCTTTGTTTGCACCTTTAATTGCTTTGTTTCTAGGTATGTATTCGATATTCTAAATAGCCCTTGTATATAAGTGACTAAAATCATAGCTAATTGATTTGATGGTATTGTGTTGGCTGTATGCTTTAAATCAATAGAGAGTTGAATTCTATCTTGTAAAAATTGTGCAAAAAGTTCGAAGTCTTTATATAGGTATTTTTTTAATTCGTCCTCACACAGCACTTCTTCAATCATGCTATTTACAATTAAGCATCCATTAGGTTTATCCTTTGAATCCAATGTCTTAAAGATTTCTGTAAATAGAGCACGTATACCTGCTGAGAAATTATCATGTTTGGATAAGGCTTCTTGACGTTTGTACGTATATTTTTCGTTATAATAATCTAAGCATCGTATAAAAAGTGTCTTTTTATCTTTAAAACAGTGATAGAAAGAGCCATTGAGCATGTCCATTTCAGTTAGTAGCTGTTTCAGAGATGTATTGGTATAGCCTTGCTTCCAAAACAGTTTCGTAGCTTGATTTAACGCGGTCTCTTCATCAAAAATCTTAACTCTACCCATACACCTTACTCAATTAATACTTTCGATAATAATGAATTCAGGATTATACAATATTGGAGTGTTGACTCAAATATCTTTGTAAGATACATTAAGACTTTATTTGAGCGATCAATCAATTATTATTTGAGGAGTAATTTATGTCGGAATGTTCCGTAATTGTTAGCGGTAATATCAAAAATCAAGAGAAGGTTGACTTATATAAGAGTGTTGCTGGGCCAGTGATGAAAAAATACAATGCCTCGTTACCGCCTTCGACCTATAAGGTGAGTAACGTTGTGGCGGGAGCTGCAATGCCATCATTCATGCTTAAAATAGATTTTCCTAATCAGGAGGAGGCTATGGCTGCTTTTCATGATTCTGATTATTTGTCAGCTATTGAGAATCGTGACAATGGATTTGGAGATTTAAGTATTTTTCTGATTGAACAGTGAAATTAACCTAAAAATATATTGCCCATTAGAATACGCCTAAGTATTCTTTTGGGTACATGAATGATATGCTAATTTGAGTAAATAACGACATTAGTGATTAAAGTATTTTAGGTTATGACAAATAAAAAAATCGGTTTTATCGGCATGGGGTTGATGGGCATCCCTATGACTAAACGCTTGCTTAATGCAGGTTACGAGGTGATGGTCTGGAATCGTTCGATAGAGAAGTGTATCGAGCCTCAAGCACAGGGTGCAATAGTTGCTACTGATCTTGCAGAAATTGTACAACAAAACGATATCATCATGACTTGCTTAACGGATACTAATGCTATCGAAGCTGTCGTCTTTTCTGAAGAATTTATACAGTCGTCAACTCCAGATAAAGTACTGATTGATTTTTCCAGTATTGATCCTGAGCGTACCAAAAACTTTGCTGCCAAATTAGTGGAATTAACAGGTATGTCATGGATAGATTGCCCAATGTCTGGCGGTGTCGCGGGTGCCGAATCTGGTTCGTTGGTGATGATGGCAGGAGGTGATGGTGAGATAATTAATTCACTACGTCCTATCCTTGAGAATCTTGCACAACGCATTACCCATATGGGGAATGTAGGCAGTGGTCAGGCAACCAAGGTATGCAATCAAATGATTGTCAGTTGTAATATTTTAATTATGGCAGAAGTTCTTGCTCTGGCTGAAAAATCAGGAATCGAAAGCCAAAAAATTCCTACTGCATTAGCGGGTGGTTTTGCAGATTCATTACCCTTTCAGCTGACAGGCCAGCGTATGGTTAATAAGGAATTTGATGAATTGAAGTGGCATGTAAAAACATTGGCAAAAGATTTAGATCTAGCTGCAGCAATGGTAAAGGCGAATTCAGGTGATACGCCGATTTCATCATTAGCACAAAACCTTATGCATCAATATTGTGATGAGGGTTATGCCGATTTAGATCCAGCGAACTTAATAAAAGTTTACTCTGATTAAAGGTGAGTAACTACGTAAATTGATATCCGTTCCTTTTAGAGCAGCAGACATTGAAAAAAATAGAAGGTTGTCACAGTGATTAGTGACATTGTATTATTTATATAGAAAAAAGTTAATGAGAAAAAGATATAAGGCCCAGATACACAAATTACACTTTGTATTTAATTAAAATTTTCCTAAATATTGAAATATGTCACGATCTGAACGTTTACTCAATCTGTTACAAGTATTGCGTCAGCATCAACGCCCGGTGAGCGCAAGGGTTTTGGCTGAAAAAACAGGAGTGAGTATTAGAACACTCTATCGAGATATCGCTGCTTTGCAATCGCAAGGAGCTATTATCGAAGGAGAGCCAGGTGTTGGTTATGTAATGAAACCTGGATTTATGCTACCGCCTCTTATGTTTAGTACTAACGAGTTGGATGCACTTGCACTTGGAATGGACTGGGTTATCAATAATGATCAAAGTTTGGCAAAAGATGCAGAAAGCCTGTTATCGAAAATAACTTCTGTGCTGCCATCAAATCTACAACAAAAACCACAAGAATCATCACTCCTCATTGGTGCAACACAGTCTCAATTCAATAAACCTAGCTCATCAGATTTATTGCGACAAGCCATACGAGCCGAAAAAAAATTGAAAATAATTTACAATAAGACTCCCATCGAGCCGTCGGTGCGAACAATTTGGCCCTTTGCTTTAGTGTTCTATGAGCAGTCGCGTATAGTTATGAGTTGGTGTGAACTTCGCAATGATTTTCGGAACTTCCGTACAGATCGAATCAGTGAGATCGAAGTTTTAGAGGCACGATATCCTAAATACCGGCAGCAACTGCTGGACGAGTGGAGAAAAACGAAATATGTTCCTGGCCGGAGCATACTGCCATAAACTGACAGTCTCTTGGTGTAGCTTAGGCACTTAATTCGTGCTTAGTATACCGAGGATCCTACATGTCAGTTCAATCAGTTACCCATCTAAATTTTCGCAATAATGCCAAAGATGCTTTGCAGTTTTACCACTCAATCTTTGGCGGGAGCATAACAATCGTAACTTACCAAGATGCGAACAACGTCGAAAATCTCGCAGAAGCTGAACAGGTAATGTGGGGACAGGTTCTAGCAGATAATGGTTTTAGCATTATGGCCTATGATGTGCCTAGTTCCCGTCCTTTTGAGCGTGGTATCGGGTCGTTTTTTGTCTCTGTGCGTGGTAATTCTGAATCTGAGCTCAGAAGCTTCTGGAGAGGTTTAGAGGTGGAGGGGCAAGTCGTTGTTGAACTGGGCCCGACAGCCTGGGCACCAGCTTACGGAATGGTTATCGATCGATTTGGCATTACTTGGGTGCTGGATATTGTTGCGCCTTGGGCTGGCAATTGATCAATCAATAATCTCCTTGCAACACAGATTAGCTGATATATCGCAATGATAAATACACACCTAAACCAATCTGATTATTGTTTATTAGGAATCATAAAATGAAATATCTTCTCTCTGCCTTCTGTATTAAAAAACAATCAATACATTCTTTGGTGCTATGGATGGTATCAATAATATTCTCATTTTTTTTCGTAAATGCTGTGCAATCGAAGCCAGCATTTACAGCATTTGAAAGTGGCCAAGTGAGGCCACTTTCATTATCACCAAATGGTAAAAGGCTTTTTGCGGTTAATACTCCTGATAATCGATTGGAAGTGTTTAAAGTTGCTAAGCGTGGTTTACGACATGAAACATCCATCCCAGTCGGGCTTGAACCAGTTGCAGTCGCAGCGCTTTCAAATAATGAAGTATGGGTAGTTAATCATTTATCTGACAGTGTTAGCATTGTCAAATTTCGTGGTCGAAAGGGCTACGTCTCACGAACTTTGTTGGTGGGTGATGAGCCGCGGGATATTGTTTTTGCAGGTGTACATGGCAAAAAGCGTGCTTTCATCACTGCAGCCCATCGCGGTCAGAATACCCCATTTAATTCATCGTTAACAGAACCAGGAGTGGGTCGAGCTGATGTTTGGGTTTTTGATGTCAAAGATCAAGGTAATTCTCTGGGCGGTTCAGCTCTATCTATTATTAACTTGTTCAGCGACACCCCGCGCGCGCTTGCAGTGTCGCCAGGCGGTAAACGAGTATATGCGGCATCATTCATGTCTGGTAACCAAACAGCAATTGTGGCGCTCAATCAAACACCTGATGGTGGCGAGCTTGAAGGTGGTATTCCACTGCCGAATGAGAATCATGCGGGTGTTCCTGAACCTAATATGGGTCTTATTGTAAAATACGATGGTACCAATTGGGTTGATGAAACAGGTAGGCATTGGAACGACCATATAAAATTCGACCTACCTGACTATGATGTATTTGCGATTGATGCAAAGGCGAATCCTCCCGTTATCGAAGACAGCCGCACTGTTGCCAACGTAGGTACTGTGATTTTCAATTTGATTGTGAACCCAGTTACCGGAAAGGTCTATGCGACTAATACTGAAGCTCGCAACGAAGTTCGATTTGAAGGTAAGGGCAATTTTTCGCTAACAACAGTGCGTGGTCATTCAGTAGACAACCGTATTACGGTCATTGAAGGCACAGCAGCGAACCCAAGAATACTCAATAAGCACATTGATTATGACAAGTGTTGTGATGCGATTCCGAATGCTGAAAACGTACTCAGTGTGTCACAACCAAATGGCATGGCCATCACTCGTGATGGGGAAACGCTTTATGTCGCAGTTCTTGGTAATGACAAAGTTGTTGTATATGACACTACCGAGCTTGAAGAAGACAGTTTTTATCCGAGCAAAGATAAGCAAATTTCAGTATCTGGTGGTGGCCCCACTGGTTTAGTGTTGGGTAAACGCCAGAAGAAACTATATGTCTTTACAAGGTTTGATAATGGAATATCGGTGATTGATACTCGAACCAACCAAGAAATCGATCACTTGCAATTGCATAATCCAGAACCTGCTTCACTAGTAGAAGGTCGTCGCTTTCTTTACGATGCGGCTTTAACTTCTAGTCATGGTGACCAATCTTGCGCGAGTTGTCATGTGTTTGCCGATAAAGACGAGCTCGCTTGGGATCTGGGTGACCCAGATGGTGATGTAATGGATCCACCAGAATTGTTGCGGGCATCTTTCGGTATTGGTCAAACTGCGTTTCACCCTATGAAAGGGCCGATGACAACACAAAGCCTTCGTGGTTTAGCTAATCATGGTCCAATGCACTGGAGGGGAGATCGTAACGGGGGTGATCTTGAGCCAAGCGCGCAGCCAGATGGTGGCGCATTAAGTGAAGAAGCTGCATTTAATACTTTTAATGTTGCCTTCGAAGGGTTGTTGGGTCGACAACAACCACTAACACCGGAACAGATGCAAAAATTTACTGATTTTCAGCTTCAAGTAACTTATCCACCGAATCCAATTCGTGCACTGGATAATTCATTGAATGAAGATCAAGAGTTCGGGAAATTCTTTTTTGAGAATACTCCTTCACTCGCATTTGGCGAAGTCTTTCGATGTGTGGATTGCCATTCTATGGATCGAGAAGCAAATTCGGAGTTCGATATGGACTATCCTGGGTTTTTTGGTACAGATGGTTCACTCATTGCTGCTGAATTTTCTCAAACGTTTAAGATTCCTCATCTTCGAAACCTCTATACCAAGATTGGGGCATTTGGTTTAGGTGAAGATCCAGTGTTCAATCGACCAGGGTTGCCACTGTATGATCCATCCTATCAAGGTGAGCAAATCCGCGCTTTTGGTTATACTCATGATGGTTCTATTGATACTGTTGCTCGATTTCTTAATTCACTAGCCGAAACATTTGTGCCAGGTGTGGGTTTCACAGAATTTGAGGATGTGCGTCGTGTGACCGAATTTTTGTTAGCTTTCGACTCCAATTTGTACCCAATTGTTGGACAGCAAATTACTTGGAATAGGCGTTCACCTGATTCGACCAATCAACGTGTGCGATTGCTAGAACAACGAGCCAATGCAGGTGAGTGTGAGTTAATTGCCAAAACATTTTATCGTGGCCGCGAAAGAGGTTTTGTGTTAATTGACGGGAAATTTCATTCTGACCGACAAAATAAAAAATTAATTACAAATAATCAGCTCAAGAAGCTGGCAGCTCGATTGAGAGCGCCGATTACTTATTCTTGTGTTCCATTAGGCTCGGGGATTAGGCTAGGTGTTGATCGGGATGGTGATGGCTATCGTGACGGCGATGAAATGAGAGAATATACCAACCCCGCAGACCCCAATAGTTATTGATCGGTAGAAGTATGAAGACACTGGAAGCACTGTCATTTGACAGTGCTATTAAACTTGATACATGGTTCGAAAAGCACCATGATATTCATCAAGAGCTGTGGATACGTATTTATAAAAAGTCCTCCAGTAAAACTTCTGTTACTTGGAATGAATGCGTAATTAGTGCCATCTCATGGGGGTGGATAGATAGTCAGCGGAAATCTATGGATGATATCTCTTATTTACAGCGCTTTACTCCGCGACGGTACAATTCAATGTGGTCTCAAAAAAATCGTAAACACGCAGAGCGATTAATTGCCGAAGGGAAAATGCAGCCATCAGGGATGAGTCATATTAAAGCAGCACAGCAAAATGGTCGATGGCAAAATGCTTATTTTGGTTCATCTGACATGGTCATACCTAAGGATTTTTTAAAAGAGCTTCGTAAGAATTTTATAGCTAATAATAAATACCAATCACTTGGTCGAAGCAAGCGTTTTCTTATTTATCATGGTATTCAAACTGCTCGGAACCCTAATGCTCGCAAGAAAAGAATTGTTGATTTTATCAAGCGTATTGAAAGAGATAGCCTTTAATTTCGGTTTAGATATATCTCAACTTAATGATGGTGATGATTTTCATAAATATTTTAATTGTCCACTTCGGGTGATCGAAGTAAAGGGGACGCATTTCTTTTCTAGATTGGTGATAGGTAACCTATCCATTAAATACTTACGTTCCTTTAATCGTTGCAGACAAGCGATAATTTGTCTGTCAACTGGTATGACTTATTACACCTATACTACTACTGTTAATTTTCTATGTACTTCGTGAATTTCGTTAAAACTGGGTATACGAGCTGGTTTTGATACATAAGTATATGCCACTCGCATTTGCGCAGCGCATTTTCTGTGTGGCATACAACCGATACCTGTTCCTAGGCCAGAGCACACAATACTTTTGATGGGAATACCTTTTGATTCTTCGTTAAATTCTTTTACAGTTAATAGAATAGCTCGGAACGAAAGATAAGCATTTAGAGTATTTGAGACGTCCATAGGTACGCGCATTGTAGGTGCAGAAATTAGATAAGGCCATTTTTTATTAGTAGTTTTAACAATGGCTGCACTACCGATTGGGAGTTCACCATGATAATTAGATAAGATAATTTCCTTTAGTCTTTCTTCTGTATCAAAACCAATATTATCTCTAATTACGAGATCTAATCCTCCATCCATTATTCCGAAGCTATTCGCAGGGCTAACCATTGCATCTGCTGATTTAGAAAAATAGTCCCCTTCGTGTATTTCAAATACTTCTTCCCCACCGAAAACATCATCCCATACTTTCACAAGTTCTTTGTCTTTATCTATAAGGATTATTTTTTCAGGTAGCACTGTATCCCCTCCAAGCTGTAACAGTATATTAGGTAGAATTTCGACTATACACAGACGTTTGAGTCGGTTTTTGCCTCTGAATTAGGACAAAAAAATATCAAATTCAATCACTTATTGCATTGTCCTTATATCAGCCTTAATCAACCACAAATAACTTTGCGCCAGTACTAGTCGACGATCGATGAGCCTCAGCATTGTCTGCAACTTGATAGCTTGTGCCGGGTGTTAAAGTGAAGTGACGACCATCCTCTAATTCGGTATCAAGCTCACCTTCAAGACAAAATAATATATGGCCTTTACTGCACCAGTGGTCGGCGAGATAACCGGCAGAGTACTCAACGATTCTTACACGAATATCACCAAATTGTTTTGTTTGCCAGTAAGCAACGCCTGTCTCGCCTGTATGTTCAGTTTTTTCTACGTCTGACCAATCGGTTGTGCCAAAAGGTAAATTGTTAATTTCCATTGTTATCCTTTGTGTTAATAATTTGCCTTGTACAAGGTGTAAAATGTTATACCGTAAAAAATTTCATTAATGCTTTATAGGTTTCATCAGGGCTTTCTTCGGGTAAAAAGTGTCCGCAATCTAACGATGTTCCTTCTACTTGATGAGCATAATTTTTCCACACGCTGAGAACATCGTAAGTGCGGTGTACAAATCCTTGTGAGCCCCATATGACGAGTAGTGGACATTCTATTTTGTTATCTTCATCTTCTTTGTCATGTTCAAGGTCAATGCTTGCCGCAGCGCGATAGTCTTCACAACTGGCATGAATACTATCAGGCTTGCTAAAGCAGCGAATATATTCGTCAACGGCCTCGGGATTAAACTCCATCCCGGGAGCGCTCCACCGTTTTAATTTTTCAGAAAGATAATAGGCGGGGTCATCACCAATCATTTTTTCTGGCAAGTCATCTGGTTGAATAAGAAAAAACCAATGATAGTAACCTGTCGCAAAATTTTGATTAGTCGAACTAAACATATGAGACGTCGGTGCAATATCCATTACACAGGCTTTTTTGACTCTGCTTGGGTGGTCAAGAACCATGCGGTGTGTCACTCTTGCTCCTCGATCATGTCCAGCAACAAAAAATTCTTGATGACCAAGGGAATCCATCAGCTCGATCATATCTTGGGCCATGGCACGTTTCGAATAGGGGTAATGGTCCTTCGTGCTGGGTGGCTTGGAGCTGTCGCCGTAACCTCTAAGATCAGGGCAAATAACGTGAAAGTTTTTAGCAAGTAATGGAGCAATTGCGTGCCATATAACATGGGTTTGAGGATAGCCATGTAGTAACAGCAATGGGTATCCCGTCCCACCATGAGCAAGATGTATGTCGATGTTTGTCGTTTTTACTGTGGTTTCAGTAAACTCTTTTCCAAATAGCATCGCTTCACCTTTCCCACTCTTTACTGGTCTTAATAAAATGTTTTAAGTTAATGAAGTTTTAAGCGCGGTCGAATAATACGGTTAATACTACCAGAAAACATAATTAACGCTGTTTTAATCCAGCCATGTAATGCCATTTGATGCATGCGATAAAGAGATATATAAACAATACGTGCTGCTCGACCTTCTACCATGGTTGATTTACCCATCAAATTCCCCATTAAGCTGCCTACCGTCGAATAGCGACTGAGTGAAACTAATGAGCCATGGTCTTTATAGATGTAGGGTTTTAAAGGTTTGTTATCTAGCAATAAACGCAAATTCTTATAAACATGAGATGCCATTTGGTGAGCTGATTGCGCGCGAGGAGGAACACGAATCCCATTTTCTTGTGTATAACTTGCACAATCGCCAATCACAAAAATATTATCGTCTGTGGTTGCCTGCAACGAAGGCTTAACAATAATTTGATTGGTCGGTGTTGTTTCTAAACCTTCAATCTGACCCAGGAATTCAGGTGCTTTAACGCCTGCGGCCCATACGCGAATGTCAGCAGCAATGACATCTTGGTCTGCCGTTTCAAAGCCTTGTTTCGTTACCTGGGTAACTTTGGTATTGGTTCTAACGTCAATATTCAGTGCTTTTAAATCTTTTACGACAGCATCAGAAATTCTAGGTGGCAGGGCAGGCAATACTCGTGGCCCTGCTTCTATGATGGTGACTTTAAGATTATCAGCATTAAGTTTTAAGCCATAAGCTTGTAAGAGCGCTGTTGTATTGTGTAGCTCTGCGGCTAATTCAACCCCTGTGGCTCCTGCGCCGACAATGCCAACGCTTAATATGACTTGCTCGCCTTCTTCTACTTTGTTGCTTAAACGTAAATAGGTGTTAATTAATCTATCGTGAAAGGCGTCTGCTTGGCGTCTGCTGTCTAGGAATGCGCAATTATCTGCAGCGCCTGGGGTTCCAAAATCATTAGTCTGGCTGCCAACAGCCATGACTAAATAATCATAAGAGATTGATCGAGAAGGTTTTATTTCAATGCCATTTTCGTCAGCCATTGGCGCTAGCTGAATTATTTTGTTATTTCTATCTAAGCCTTCCATTCTACCAATATGAAATTCAAAGTGATGATAGTGCGCATGAGACAAATAACTGACTTCATCAATATCTGAATCGAGAGAGCCGGTAGCGACTTCATGTAATAGTGGTTTCCATAAATGAGTGGGGTTACTATCGACTAAGTGAATGCTGGCCTGTTTCTTTTTTCCTAAAGAGTTTCCCAGCCGAGTTGCAAGCTCTAATCCGCCAGCGCCTCCGCCAATAACAACAATTTTTGGTGTTTCCACGACTAATTCCAACTTTACTGCAATAATGAAAGAGGCGGCATAGTCTCAATTTATAGCATCTTATGTCAATATTATTGCTGTAATAACTATGGATACGATAAAAAATTTTATGTTGTTGAGCTTATTGATAGCATCGCGTATATCGCTTTATTACATTTTTGATATCGTTAGTAGCACTATAAAAACAGTGCCACTATTAACTCCGATAAGGGACCAGCGTTTTATGCTAAAAAATAAACTTTTTGGCTTGAAAGTATTCAGAATAAAGTTATTTACACTATCTAATAAGTAATAAACGAACTAATAGACAATAAACAAATAAGATTTTTATATGTTACTACTTAACTCTTTGCCAATGCATTCACATTGATTTAATAGCTTTTTAATATGTTCTGAATCTATTTGATCGTTCGCTAAAATAAGTCTGACGCCAACTTTTCCTTTATATCTCGCATAGTCTACATAGGGTCCGCCTTCGCGCATCATGGTTTTACAAATTTCCATATTGAGTTTGCTAATAGCTTCGTCGTCAGAGTAATTTGAGTTATCTGATTGAGGAACAAAGCGAAAAACAATATTCAAATAAGCAGATGGCGCAAGTATCTCAAACGATGTCCTTTTCTGAATCATACTGATACATTCATTTTTTATCGCTTGTAAGTAGTCTATTTTTTTAGCAAAACCACTGTGACCTATTGCCTTCCAGCTTAACCACACTTTTAATGAGTCCGCGCGTCTACCGCATTGAATCGAACGTTCCCCTAAATTGTAATTCGCATTGTGATCTTGATGGAATAGATATTCACCGCCGCCGCCTGCACAACACTGTCTAAGAGCACCTTCATGTTTAACAAGAACGACTGCAGCAGTAATGGGAACGTTCATTAATTTGTGTGCATCCCAGGCAAAGGAATCGGCTAAATGGCTGTCAGCTAATAGGTGTTTATGTTTTTCAGAGAAGAGTATGGGGGCTCCCCAAGCACCATCAATATGTAGCCAGATATTGTGTTTGCGAGCAATTTCACTACAGGCTGCTACTGGGTCATAAGCGCCAATAACGGTAGTGCCGGCAGTCAATCCAATATAAAAAGGTGTGTGCCCTTTTGATATACTTGTTTCAATTTCTTCTGCTAATGCTTCAGGGCATATCCTCCCTTGTTCATCGGATTTCACACTGATTAAGTTATCTGTGCCGATACCTAACACATTGGCAGACCGCTGTTGCGAGTAGTGGCATTGATCAGAAACATAAGCGACTAATGTTCGTCCTTCTAATCCGCGTGCTTTTATATCAGGGCAGGCATGATGGCGAGCCAACATCATCCCAATCATGTTGGCTTGGCTCCCACCAGACACCATAACACCTTCACCTTGCTCAAAACCCACTAAACGATTCCATTGGTTAATGAGCTCAAGTTCCATTAGTGTTGCGACAGGTCCAACTTGATACGTATGCATGGTGGCATTGCATAAGCTGGTTATCCAATCCCCCAATATGGCAGGTTTATTGGCACCAGAATAGAGCAGTTTATTAAAACCTGCTTGGGAAACATCAGGACTATAGTGTACATAGTCATGAATCGCTTTTTCTAATTCCGCCGAGCTGCAACCATCCTCTCCTAATGAAAGATCAAGTATTTTTTCTAGCTCTGAAGCAATAGGCGTCTGAGAAACAGGACGATTCTGGTTAACCCATTGTTCAACTGTTCGAGAAAGGATATCAAGATTTTCTTGCATGGTAATAACGACTCATTGATTGGTTTTCACAAAGTATAAAGGGTATTGGGACTATTGGCCCAATGCTATTTGATTTGGCCTCTATAATTATTTTGCATAGCGAAGACGGATTTTTTCCCAAAATTCTTTAGATATTTGGTGGCGAGGTTGACATAGGCGATAGAGTTTTATGTTTAGAGTAATTGATGGTATTAATTCACTAAATAAGCAAAGCTCATTTCTATCTAGCTCTTTTAAAATCAAGCTCTTTGGTAGCCATGCAATCCCATAACCTTTTAGTACGAGTGCTTTCAGTGCTTCTGATAAAGCATTTTCGCAATGGCTTTGCATAATTAAATTATTAGGTAAATGAGGGATGCAATCTCGTTGGATCAGTTTTCCAAAAAATGATTCGGCAGGGTGCGCTAACAATTTAATTGGCTGATCATCAGTTGATTCAGGGTCAAATAAATAAAAAGGTGTACCATTATTATCAATACCAGTGACGGCGACCAATTCATCTGTACCTACTTGTAAACTCTCAACACCCTGACGACCTAGTTGACTAAAGATGTCTGTTGACGCGTATGACAATAAAAAATCGCTATTTGCGGCAAGAAACGTTTCAACGATATCGTGCAAGTTACCAACATCAACACGGATCATCGCACTGCCTGTGGAAGAAGTTCCTGGCGTAATTTCTCCCATTAAATTTTCTAGGGTTTGCATCCAGCTGGGAAAGAAAGAAACCGATAGAGCATGTTGGGATAGCATGACCACTTGCTCTTGTGCAGAGCCAACACCACGGACATGATTACGACTGGAATAAATTTGTTCAATTAAAAGGTGCGCTTGTTCTTCAAAGGCTTCGCCTGCCGGTGTTAGCCGAGTAGGATATTGGTCGCGATCTACTAAATTAACGCCTAACCAGGTTTCAAGTGAGCGAATACGGCGACTAAAGGCGGGTTGAGTTACAAAGCGAGATTCTGCTGCTTTAGAAAAACTACCATGCTCAACTAGAGCTTCAAAGTCTTGTAACCACTTAAGTTCCATTTGTTATCCTATTGTAAGATGAACATATTAACGATGCGTACATAAAAGCTACAATAACGTACCTATAACAAAAAGTAACTGATCTGCATTAAAAATAGCATTTGCTGAAGTCTCCGACGACTCTTAATATGGGTTCATCGACTATAGTAAAGTCTATTAAATTACCTTACTAATAATACTTTGAAAAACAGTATGGGAGTTTCTAATGGAGTATTTAAAAAAATCCACAGCCCCAGTGGCAGAAAATGACGAACGCATTCATCAAACGGTTAAAGCGATGCTCGCTAAAATCGAGAGTGAAGGTGAGGCCGCTGTGCGTGAATATGCGGCCCAATTTGACCAATGGGAAGGCGACTTCATTCTATCTGATGAAAAGCGTGCACAATTAATTGAGCAAGTACCAGAGCAAACGCGTAACGATATTCAGTTTGCTTTTCAGCAAGTAAAAACGTTTGCTGAAGCGCAGTTGGCTAGTTTAAGTGAGTTTGAAATTGATTCTGCCCCAGGAGTAAAGCTGGGACAAAAGATAATTCCTGCTAATTGTGCGGGATGTTATGTCCCTGGTGGCCGCTATTCTCATGCGGCGTCAGCCATTATGAGTATTGCGACAGCTAAGGTGGCTGGCGTTAAGACCATTATTGCTTGTTCTCCACCTAAAAATAGCAGTATTAATCCCGCTATCGCTTATGCAATGGATCTTGCCGGTGCTGATATTATCCTTGAAATGGGTGGAGTCCATGCGGTTGCTTCGATGGCAAAAGGCCTATTTACCGGGGTTCCAGCCGATATTCTTGTGGGGCCTGGCAATGGTTATGTCGCTGAAGCTAAGCGCTTATTATTTGGTGAAGTCGGTATTGATGTTTTGGCCGGCCCAACAGAGTCTGCCATTATTGCTGATGATAGTGCGGACCCTATGACCATAGCGGTTGATCTTGTTTCTCAGGCAGAACACGGCTATGACTCTCCTGTCTGGCTGTTTACAACTAGCCGCCGTATTGGTGAAAAAGTCGCTGAAATAATGCCTAAAGTGGCAGCGGATATGCCGAATCAAGAAGTGGTACAGAGTGCTTGGGATGTCCATGGAGAGATTATTCTCTGTGATAGCCGAGAAGAGTGTGTCAAGGTGAGTGACGACTATGCCTCTGAGCATTTGCAAGTACTGGCGGAAGATACCGACTGGTGGAAAGCGAATCTCAATAATTATGGTTCGTTATTTCTGGGTGAAGGCAGCACTGTGACGCATGGTGATAAGTGTTCAGGTACCAACCATATTCTCCCTACTAAACGTGTTGCTCGCTATAGTGGTGGTTTAAATGTTCATAAATTCCTGAAAATATTGACCTATCAAGAAATCGATGAGCAGGCGAATTTAGATTTCAGCTCCGTTGGTTCACGTATTTCTCGTGTGGAAGGTATGGAAGGACATGCGCGTGCCTGTGATTGGCGATTGCGTAAGTATTTCCCTCAGCAACAATGGGATTTTCATGTCTACGACCAAAAACGTTACGATTAATAAGGGCTTGTGATGAAGTCATTTACTAAATCTTTTACTCAGCAAGAATCTGTTCCTGAAGCTGGTATCGATGCTGCAATTGAAGTAATGCGCTCAGGCCGTTTACACCGTTATAACACCTTACCTGAAGAGCTCAGTGAAACGGATTATTTAGAGTTGGAGTTTGCTGAGTATATGGGTGTTCCTTATTGCCTAGCATGCTCATCGGGCGGTTATGCTTTGCATATTGCTATGCGAGCAGCAGGGATTAGTAGCGGTGACAAAGTTTTATGTAATGCTTTTACATTAGCGCCAGTGCCTGGAGCGATACACAATAGCGGCGCTATCCCTATTCTGGTTGATGCGGCTGAAGATTATTGTATTGATTTAGATGACCTCGAAGCAAAGGCCGCATCCAGTGGTGCTCGTTATTTAATGCTTTCTCATATGCGAGGCCATATTGTCGACATGGATCGTATTATGGCAATTTGTGATCGGCATCAATTGTTTTTAATTGAGGATTGTGCCCACACAATGGGGGCGAGTTGGAAAGGTAAAAAAAGTGGTACCTTTGGTGATATTGCGTGTTTTAGTACGCAAACCTATAAGCATATAAATTCTGGCGAGGGAGGTTTTTTAATCAGCCCTCATGATGATGTCATGGCTCGTGCCATTATTTATTCTGGTTCATATATGTTGTTCGACCGCCATCAAGCGGCGCCAGCTAAACCAGCGTTTGATCATATCCGTTATGAAACACCTAACTACAGTGGGCGTATGGACAATTTACGTGCTGCAATTTTGCGCCCGCAATTAAAGGATATCGATAATCAGTGCCGACGATGGAACAAACGCTATCAAATACTTGAAAATATATTGAAGCAGTGTGAATACATCAACATACCAAAGCGCCCTGATGCCGAACAATTCGTAGCCAGTTCAATTCAGTTTTCATTGCCTAGCTTTTCTCGCAAAAAAATCATATCCGTTGTTGAAGAATGTCAAAAACGTGGCGTGATGGTGAAGTGGTTTGGGGATGATGAGCCGCGTGACTATACCAGCCGGTATGATAGTTGGCGTTATATCGAACAAATGCCCAATTTACCTAAAACTGAACGAGTTCTCTCTATATTACTTGATATGCGAATACCGCTAACATTCAGTGAAGAGGATTGTTTGTTGATTGGGGAAATTATTGTTGAAGTTGTTCAAGGTTAAATGGTTGTAGAGCAGCCCAGAAAATTATTTTCGATAGTGCTAAAAATGATAAAGGCTTCTTTTAAAAAGGAAGCCTTTATTTTTTCAGGTAATTAATAATTAATTACCTGGCTCTGTGTTTGTGTAGTCATGATTGTGACCTGCACTTTTTTCACTGGTAATTTCGTAAGGATATAGATTGCCAGGTTCTGATTCAAAGCGCCCTTGTTGTTCAGCTGCTAGTACAGCACTACTTAAACCGAATACGCTGAAGGCTAACGCCGAGGCAATTAACGCTACTTTTTTAATGGTCATAATGTTCACCTTTGGATAAATAATTAATTTAATAATGTAAATGCTTGCAATGCTAAGAGCTTTAAAAAATAAAATAGTTCGGTAATTAGAATATAATTTATGATTAGGTGGGTATAATTTTTTAGTATATATATTATTTTTTTTATAAAATAATATATAAATTTTATGAATTTATAGTGTATGAATTCTTTATCGGATAAATTTCAATTTATTAAAATTTTTCCGATAATATTGATGGAATTTAATTGGGTTATTTAAATGAGGGACGTAGGAATTTTAAAAAACTGGATTGTTATTCAAGTCTGTAAATAAAAGATGATCCTTCTTTATTATAAGAAGAGCCGGGTTTTGTATGAGAAAGATTTATATAATGAGCATAAGTTTGCTTGCTGGTTTCTGTTTCTTTTTTGATGTTTTGTAAAGGCTCGCTGTGTAAATTTCGCGCATCAATTTCTTTAGCGTTTGAAATGATATGATTAAGGTGATCATTATTTAAGCTTTTATCTTTTGGCATATCTGGCATCGCCGTTGTATTTGAGCATAAAACGAAAAAGCTAATACCAATAATAGGTGTACTAAGGAATGCTTTTTTCAATAATGACGATTTTCTACTGATCATGATAATCACTTATAAAATAAAAAAATGAATTTTGTTAATGCTAAAAGCCCTGCTAAATGCAGCAACTATAAGCTAAGTATATGGGCGTAAGAGTATATAGATTCTGAATAGTTCATCGTTCTAGATGTATTTTGAGAGCTTGTAGGGGTTTCTTTTAGAATAAATTGATGGAAGGCTCAATAAATTGTAGATAAATCATTGGGTTATATGCCTTTTCTTTCAGCATTGCTGTGCTTTAATAGTTTCCTATTGTGCTGATAGCTTCTATTGATAGCCTTAAAAAGGCGACGATGCCATTGCAGGCATTGTCATTAAGAGTATAATTTAGTGAAAATTCTCCTGAAACTAACAATATAAAATATTTTTTATAATTTCCATCAGCTTGTTGTGCCGCTTTGGTATGTGGCATCTCCGACAGTTGCACTTTCCCTTCGGCAATTTCACTCTGCTGACGACTGTCTCAACAGCGATAAAGGGTTGTCGTTCTAGATGTTTAGAGTAAGGCGTAAGATAGCCAAAAAAGAGGTGTTTGTTCCACCTAAACTCGAATATTCATTAAGGATAATTAGTATGTTTAGTCATAAATTACTTGCCGTTATACTTACTTATGTATTAGTTGGTTGTGCTGAACTGCCAACAAGTGCTTTTGCGCAAACTAGCTTTACAGCAATGGAAGCGAAAATAGAAGTGCATACTTGCCGATTGTTACCGAATAGAACAGCAGAGTGTGACTTGTCTATTACAAATAAGCATCAAGCGAAAACTGTTAGAACAGGAGGGTTAAAGCTAAGAGATGGTGCGGGCAATGAGTATACAGTTGAAAACCCGAGTTATCGTCCGAGACTCTACGCCCCCGATGAAACATTCAGTTTTTCGGTAAGTGCTACAAATATCTCTACCCAAGCGAATACTATCAAATCAGTTATAGGTACTCTCTACGTAAGAAGTCATGGAAGCGATAGAAAATACCTTGGTTTTGGAATCGGAAAACCCCAAACATTTATCTTGTCGGGTATAAACATGACGGTTGTTCAATCAGAACATTCTCCTGAGCCTGTTGCGACCACAGCACATTCTCAAAATGCAGAGCCTGCACTAAAGAACTCAGATAGGGTTGATACGGCTGGGGTCACTTCAAAAGAAAAAGCTAGTCAGTTAGGTTGGCAGGTTGTCGGTTACTGGAATTATGATGCAGTGGATGGGCAATACCTTTCTCAAGGTTTATTGCTGCGTGAGAAACCGGGAATAGGTTTGGGGGTATCTTGGCAAGCACACTTGGAGTTGAAGAGGCATAGTTCTTTGCCCGCACGAGATCGATCACTATGGCCTGTAAAAATTCATACAGGGCTTAAAAAAGTCTGTGCCAACTACCCAGGCTATCCTTCCTATCAAGGCCATATAGATATGCCAGGAAATAATAATGATGGTATCTATTCATTCTCGGAATGTAGTGGTGATTGAATATTGTGCTCACATGGTGGTCTGACTTACAGATTTTGGGCGCCGTCTCAGAGCGATAAGGGGTTGCCGTATATCTAGAATTTCGAGTAGTCGAGCAATGTGTGTTTGTTCCGGCTACTTCAAACTATTTCTTTATATAAATCTCGTGTGCTCTTTTATTTTGACGCAAAAATCATTTTATGAGTCACGCTCCTAAGGGTCCGCTTATGGATAAATATTTGTCCACATTTACTACCCCACGTTCGTTGATAGAGAGTATGGCAATACTTTTTTATATTTTTATATTTCCTAATGGTCCGGGATTAAAATAATTTTTGCTGCTGCAGTTTTTCCTTTCGATAAATCTAAAAAAGCAGCACTACCTTGGCTTAAAGGGCGTTGCTCAACCCAATCTAATGTTCCCAGTTTGCCAGAATAAAGAGATTCAACCGTGTTTTTAAAATCTTCCATGGTATAGGTATAACAACCTGTAAGGGTTACTTCTTGAAGTGTGAGTTTGCGTATATCTAAACCATCATTATTATCCATTAAACCAATATGCACTATTGCACCGCCGGGTTTCACTGCACAAGATGCCGTTTGGCGTGTAGCGCGGCCCCCAACAGCATCAAGCACAATATCCCAGCTATCTGATTCGGGTATTGGATCATTGATAGGGTCATAAATGTCACAAACCTGAGTTTTCTTTACCGTTTCTCTGCGTAAACTATTGGTTTCACCGAGTAAAATTTCAGGGCAGTTGAAACTGGATAAAATTAACGCGACAGCAATGCCTATTGCTCCGCCTCCCAATACTAAAACTTTGGCTTCATTTAACGGAACAGCGGATAGCTGTTTTGCTCGCATCACTGCATGCATAGCAGTAGCAACAGGCTCGGTTAACGCTGCACTTAAGTAACTCATATCATCAGGGATAGTGATTAAGTTACGCTCTGGTATTTTCAGTAATTCAGAAAATGCGCCTTGGCGAGGTTGCATACTGATAATCTGTCGTTGTTTGCAGAGGTTTTCTCGGTTATTTAAACAGTTATAACATGTTCCACAAGTCACTAAAGAGTTAACGACAACCCTGCGTCCTTTTGTGTTGCCACTGATGACAGTGCCACTGACTTCATGCCCTAAAATTAACGGAGCTATCCGTCGCTCATCATGACCAAAATAGGCATGCATATCCGATCCACAGATACCGCTGGCCTCTACTCGTATTAATACCTCATCAGCTTCAGGGATAGGGTCAGGCTCGTTGCGATACTCTAATTGATTCAAGCCGGTATATACTAATGCTTTCATATGAGTTCACCTTTTTGAATCGATTGCTTTGTCATTATAGAGTTATTGAGTAATTCATCGATCAATGCCAGATAGTTTATTATTGAGAAAAATTACCATCATGCATTGATCAGTTTCCCTGGGTTCATAATCCCATTGGGATCAAATATACTTTTTAATTCTTTCATGATGGCGATTTCTTCTTTGCTTCGAGAATACGAAATATCATCACGTTTTAAAAGTCCAACTCCATGTTCGGCAGAGACGCTGCCATTCATTGTCTGAGTTAGCTGAAATATTCTGGGATTTAATGATTTACATTGCTTAAAAAATTCATCAGCTTCCATATTCTCGGGTTTTAGAATATTTAAGTGAATATTGCCATCCCCGATATGCCCATACCAAAGGACTTCAAACTCTGTGTAGTTTTCGGTGATCAGTTGAACGACGGCCTCTAAATATTCTGGAATAACAGATATCTTCACCGATAAATCATTTTTATAAGGTGTGTAGGCTGATAATGTTTCTGATATATCTTCTCTTAATCGCCATAAACTTTGTGCCTGTGACTCACTTTGACTCATGGCTCCATCCAATACCCATTCTTTTTGTATACAGTTGTCAAAAGTTTTAAATGCTTCTTTCTCTCTTTGCTCGCTATCATTTTCAAACTCAAGTAAGGCGTAGTAAGGTGTACGAGTATCAAAGGGCAGAGGTATACCCTTATCCGTATGAACATAATGTAATGTCCGATCAGAAAAGCATTCAAAAGCAGTGAGGTCTAATGTATTTTGAAAGGCTTCGAATACTTTCATTAGCGCGTCAATATTACTTATTCCCAATACCATTACGGTTAAGTTTTTTGGTGGTTTGGTTAATCGCATAGTGGCTTCTGTGATAAAGCCTAAAGTACCTTCTGAGCCAATAAATAAGTGCCTTAGGTCATACCCAGTCGCATTTTTAACTAAGCCTTTATTTAAATCGAGTATCTCCCCATTACCGGTGACTACTTTTAAACCCAAGACCCAGTTGCGAGTTAAACCGTAGCGAACCACTTTTATACCGCCAGCGTTAGTCGCAATATTGCCGCCGATTTGACTGGAACCAGAAGAGGCAAAATTGACGGGGTAATAAAGGTGGTTGTCTTTGGCGAGCTGTTGTAATTGTTGAGTAATGACGCCTGCCTGACAAGTGGCACTGCGGTCTGTTGCGTTGAAATCAATTATCTTATTCATCCGATCAAAAGCGACAACCACTTCTTTGTTAGCTGCGACAGCGCCGCCACTCAAACCTGTACGACCGCCTGACGGTACTAAAGCTAGTTCTTGGGTATTGGCGAATTTAACAAGTGCTTGAACGTGCTCTGTTGTTTTGGGAAATGCGATAGCGATAGGGTCAGGTTGATGGGTTTTAGTCCAGTCGCACCCATAACGCTTTAAGGAATCGCTATCTGTCAGGATATTTTCAGTACCTAATAACTCAGTTAACTTGGGTAATAGTTTCATGGATAGCTCTCCATTGCTTGAATCGGCAATAAATTATGTAGCTTGAATGCTAACTTAGGCGTAATATGTTTAGCAAATTTTTATAAAATATGTTTTTTGATGTCGTTATATTAAGTATTTCTTATGTGAAGGGCTGGAGTGTAAGTGTATGGCGATTAGATTTCTGAGAACCTTGATTGCTATTTCAGAGAAGGGCAATTTCAGTGATGCTGCGGATCAGATCTGCGTAACACCCGCAGCGGTCAGCCAGCAGATGAAACGTCTAGAAGAGATATTGGATGTGGAGCTGTTTGATCGGAACAGGCGTACTCCAGAATTAACACTAACGGGTAAGGTTCTAGTGCCCAGAGCCAGAGAGATTGTCCGTTCCTATGATTCGATGTTGAATGATGTCAAAAGTGAATATCCTATGAGTGGAGAATTTACTATAGGTGCTGTTTCATCATCACTAGCAACTTTACTGCCTGTCAGTATCAAGACCTTACTTAATAATTATCCCGAAATACATATACGCTTATTGACCGCTCCCTCACATGATTTGTTGCCGCAGTTGGACCGCGGTGCAATTGATGCTGCAGTGATGAGTAAGCCTTTGCAATTGAGAAACCATTTTAAGTGGCAGGCTTTTGCAGAGGAGAATATGGTCGTTATGTGTTCCAAAGAATTGGAATCTAACGATCCCTTCGAATTATTAAAAAATAACCCTTATATTCGTATGAGTCGCCATACGGTTGTTGGTGTGATGAGTGATGATGTTTTGCAAGATGCTAACCTGAATATCCAAGATACGATGGAGCTTGAATCTTTAGAGAGCATTACCAATATGGTGTCTCATAACTTGGGTGTTGCTATTGTGCCGCGGCCCTGTGTGATGGATATTCGTCACGAGGGACTTAAGCTTATTCCTATTGATTCTGCCACTCAATCGAGAGAGATGGGAATATTGTCACGGCAAGACAATCTTAAATTCAGAATGGTCGATGGTTTGTTAGATGCACTGAAAGGTACGATTAGGGAGTTTGAACAAAAATCGTCATCAGGATAAACCTATTGTGTTGATTTTATTAGAAATTCTTAATTATTTTGTAGTTTTTTTGTAGTTTTGTTAAGCAAGCCTTAAGTGAGGGTTTAATTTTTTTGCCTGTCCTTCCAACGGTGTCTGTAATAAAGTTCTGAAAATACAATAATTATTCAGCACAGCCATCAAACCAAAGGAAGTAAATCAGCATGTCGATCAATGACAAAATTGTCTCTGACTTTGAGCAAAATAATGTCGAGTTTATTACTACTGTTCCTTGCAAACAGTTAGCCGGTGTTATCGATAAAATTGATAAAAGCGAACGCATTTTTCATATTCCCTCTAATAAAGAAGATGAAGGTATGGGGCTATGCGCTGGTGCTTATATGGGCGGCAAGCGTTCAGCTATCATCATGCAAAATACTGCGATTGGTGTCACGATCAATACTTTAGCGACATTGATTCAGTATTATCATTTTCCATTGCCTATGTTGATTAGTTATCGAGGTGAGTTGGGTGAGCCTGTTGCCTGCCAAGTTGAAATGGCAATACATACAAAAGCGTTATTGGCACAAATGAATATTCCCACTTATCACTTTCATGAAGCTGATGATGTCAAAGAGTTTGATGCAATTCTTAAACACACATTTATGTGTAATAAGCCAACAGCCATATTAACTGATGCCAGTTTTTGGTCTGGGGTCAGCGCTACCTCAGAAGGAGTAGTTAAATGATTCGTAGTGAAGTATTAAAAATTTTGATTCCTGTCATTTCAGATAAGTTAGTGGTTTGTAATATTGGTTTGCCTTCACAAGAGCTCCATATGCTGGATGATCAGCCGAGCAATTTTTATATGTTAGGTACGATGGGATTGTCATCCTCGATTGGCCTTGGTTTGGCTTTGGCCCAAAAAGAGAAAGTGATTGCAATTGATGGCGATGGATCGGTGCTCACAAATTTTGGCACCTTGCCGACCATTGCGAATAATGTTGCCGATAATTTTATTTTATTAATTATCGATAATGGTAGCTATGGTTCAACCGGGGATCAGCCAACTTATGCGGGTAAAAGAACGTCATTAACAAAGGTGGCTGAAGCGTGTGGTTGTGAAAATGTTGTCGAGTGTCAGGCTGAGGAAGCCGTCGAAGTTATGCAAGCTGCATTAGACTCTAATCAAATGACAATCATTGTGTGTAAGTGTGAGTCAGGCAATATACCGGTATCTGTGATTAAAATGGATCCTGTAGTGATCGCTGATCGATTTATGACGGAGGTTCAAAAAAGAAATTAACATGTTAAGAAGTATGTTTATATGAAATAGAAGTCACTAAGTATCATCAACGAAATAACAATAATTTATCGGAGAATGCTATGTTTACAAAAACATTTAAGAGTCACTTTAAAAAAATAAACTATCGATCGTTTTTTTCCATTTCACTGACTACCTTGGCTGCATTCACTTTTGCAGTAACTGCACAGGCACAAGTGAATGGCCCTGTTAATTATGTCATTCCATTTGGGCCGGGGGGAGAGTCAGATATTTCAGCTCGACTTCAACAGCCGTTTTTTAAAGAAAAATTTGGTCAAGATCTCGTTATCTCATATAAGCCGGGTGGCGGTGGTGCCGTTGGCTGGGCATCACTGAATAACTTGAAGGGGGACGGCCAAACCATTATGGGTGTTAACCTACCTCATATTATTATTAAACCAGCACAGAAAGATGTTGGTTTTACCACAGATAATATTACCTCATTCTATATGTTTCACTTCACGCCTGATGCGTTAGTGGTTACCGCAGATAGCCCTTATAAATCATTGCAGGACTTGATCGATGCAGCGAAGAAAAAGCCTGGTGCTGTGACACTATCAGGTTCTGGTAAAGCCAGTGCGAATCATTTAGCTCAAATTAAATTCGATAAAATGGCAGGTATTAAAACCACTTATGTCCCTTTTAAAGGAACCGGTGCTGCAGTAACGGCTCTTTTAGGTAAGCAAGTGAAAGCCGAATGGGGTTATACAACCGTTGGTGCAAAACAAGGTAAGGCGGTGAGGTTACTTGCTGTAGCAATGGAAGAGCGTCACCCTTTATTTCCAAATGTACCAACATTTAAAGAGTTAGGTTATGACATGGTGGGTGGTGCTTACCGTGGTATGGCGTTACCTAGCAGTGCCAGTGAGAGTACACGCAAAGCGTGGTCGAAAATGGTAGGCGAAATAAATAATGATCCAGCTTTTCAAAAGAAAATGCTTGATGGTGGATTTGCCATGTTGGATATTGATTATGGCAACATGGATGCTTTCATGAAAGAACGTGTTAAAGAATATATCAGTGATGCTCGTGCAGCAGGTTTGATTAAATAAGATAGTTCTTTAATACAAGGTAGACATTATGGACGCCAGTAATTTTTTGAATGCACTGACACCATTTAATATGATGTTGGCATTGTTTGGTGTAGTGGCAGGAACAGTTATTGGGTCTATTCCTGGCTTAACGGCCACGATGGCTGTTGCTGTTCTTGTTCCTATTACTTTCAGTATGGAGCCAGCATCTGCATTGATTTTACTCGGCGCGATTTATACTGGTGCCATATATGGTGGGGCTTATGCCGCTATCCTTCTCAATACGCCAGGAACACCATCCGCCATTGCAACAACATTTGATGGTTATCCTATGGCTAAAAGAGGGGATGGCGATCTGGCCGTTGCTATTGCCTGTTTTGCCTCTGTTGCTGGTGGTTTAGTGGGGGCTTTGGGGCTGTTGTTCTTGGCCCCTCCTTTATCCAAAGTCGCTTTAGCCTTTGGCCCTGTTGAATACTTTTGGCTATCTATTTTTGGTTTATCCCTAATCGCTTCATTATCGCAGGGCAACTTATTAAAAGGTCTTGTTGGTGGTGCTTTTGGGTTGATTCTATCGACAGTGGGTATCGCAGAAATTTCAGCTGATGTGCGATTAACCTTTGGTAGTCAGACAATGATTGCCGGTTTTGAGGTTGTGGGTGCTTTAATCGGACTTTATTGTATTCCTGTTTTGATTAATCTTGCTGCTGTGCCTGATCGTCATTTAAAAGTTGAGAGTGAAGTGGGTTCTTTACGTATTTTGGAAGCCGCTAAAGTAACATTAAAATCCAAATTTAATTTAATCCGCTCATCAGTCATTGGGACTGTTGTTGGAATATTACCTGGCGCTGGTGGCTCAGTTGCTGGGTTGGTCGCCTATTCAGAAGCTAAGCGTACGGCACGTCCTGAACAACGTTTTGGTGAAGGTGAACCCGATGGAATAATTGCAACAGAAGCATCGAATAACGCAACTGTTGGTGGTGGTTTTATACCAACATTGGTGCTGGGTATTCCCGGTACTCCCCCTGATGCGGTAATTTTAGGTGCACTGTTAATACAAGGTGTTCGTACTGGCCCAACCCTATTCGAAGGTGGTGGTTCCATTGTATATACTTTTATCTATGGGTTAATTATTGCCACTGTGTTGATGTTGCCAACAGGCTTATTAATTGGTCGCTATGCTTATAAAACTATTATTACTATCCCTAAAGCAGTTTTAGTACCAACGGTTGGCTTTATGACAATTATTGGGACTTTCGCGATCCGCAATAGTATTTCTGATGTCATCATTATGATTTGCTTGGGTGTGTTTGGTTGGTTGATTAGTCGTTTTGGTTTTGCCGCTTCACCGATAGTCTTGGGTTTGATTTTAGGTCCTATCGCAGAGCAAGGGTTCGTACAAAGCTGGATTATAGGTTCGGCAACAGATAATTTATGGGGCATGTTTTTTGGTCGTCCAATTTCTCTCGTCATTGTTGCATTTACGATTTTGTCCTTAACGTATCCTTTGATAGTAAAACGCCGTATGCAAAATAAGAAATCGCCAACAGATTTAAAGGCTGAATAAAGATGAATGAACAGCTACACACTAAAAATAAAAAAGATATAGGTTCATTGATTGTTGCGTCATTTTTTATTTTTGTAGCAGTAATGACATTTTACGATACGACACAATATTCTGACCTTGACTCTAAGGTATTTCCTCGTGCTTGTGCAATCGTGTTACTTATTTTTTCTGTGCTCACTATCGTATGGGAATTTACAAAACCTTCAAGCTCAGAAGGTTTTGGTAACGGTTATTGGTGGCGCCGAATAGTTTTAGTGGTAACGATGTTAATAGCTTGTGTGGCTATGCCGTATATTACTTTTTTACCTGCGGGCATGATTGCATTTGCCGGCGGTTTAATTGCCGCTATGCATGATCGCTGGTCGCGCCGAACACTATTGCTATATTGGGGATCTGGACTCGTTATTATTATTGCCTTTTATGCAATCTTTCACTATGTTTTACATGTTCCTTTGCCTTAAATATCTTAATTTTAGTGCAATGTATCATTGCATTAAATAAATTAAACCAAAAAAGAAATTACTATGTTGTCGTTCACATCTCTACATACGACCGCTGATGCGCGTAGATTAGCAAAAAAGAAATTACCCTGGATGGTTTTCGATTACTTCGATGGCTCAGCTGGTGAGGGAGCAGGTGAACAATTAAATCGCCAAGTTATTAACGAATTGCGATTGCAGCCGCGTGTATTAAAAAATGTTGAACACCGCAGTGTTAAAGGAGCAGTATTTGGCAAAGAAACCTTGCTGCCATTTGGTATTGCTCCCATGGGCATGTGTAATCTTTCAGCTCCAGGTGCGGATTTAATGCTGGCACGATTAGCCGCAACGCATAAAATTCCTGTCGGTGTTTCTACCGCAGCATCGACGCCATTGGAAAAAATGATCGAAACAGCAGAAGGTAATGCATGGTTTCAATTATATTTTGGAGGTGATGAATCAGTCAGTAATTCATTACTGGATCGAGCAGAAGCAAGTGGCTACGAAGTGCTAACACTAACAGTCGATGTTGCAGAAGTAGGGCGTAGACCTCGCGAATTGCGTCGCGGTTTTAAAATGCCATTTCGTATAGGGCCTAGCCAGTTTATCGATTTCGCTTTACATCCTTGTTGGTCAATCAATACCTTACTGAAAGGGCCTCCAACATTAGCTAACTTTGGTGGCAAGACAGGTCATTTTGATAGAACAAAAAGCCGAGCTGGCGCTGATTGGGATTTTCTCGCACGAGTGCGTGAACGCTGGCAAGGTAAGCTGGTAATCAAAGGTGTTCTTTCAGCCGAAGATTCTATTCAGCTTAAAGAGATGGGTGTTGATGCTATTCAGGTGTCTAGTCATGGTGGTCGACAATTAGAAAGTGTACCACCTGCCATTGATGCTTTAAGTCATATTCGAAGTGCCTTAGGAAATGAATTTCCTCTCTTTTACGATTCTGGTATACGCAATGGTGAAGATATAATAAAAGCCTATGCAAAAGGCGCTGATTTTGTCATGTTAGGTCGACCATTACTATTTGCAATTGCCGCTAGAGGCGAACAAGGGTTAGGAGAGCTCGCTGATGTTTTTAGGGAAGAAATTTCTATCGCTTTAGCATTATTAGGCTTGTGTTCAATGAGCGAAATTAGTTCGGATACGATAGTGTAAAAGTAATAAGTTCGATACTTTTTAAGCCTTCTAATTTTTTCTTTCCATTATTCATTACCTTGCTATTGATGCATCGGATAACACGATTCGGTGACATGTTTCCCACATTTTTTCAGCTTCACGTTTACCAATCAGTTTATTTTATTAGGTTATAAATAAAACTTATCATTATGAAAAAATATTCATAACAAGTCTCATTTTCAAGGGTAGTATTCATCTGGACCCATAAAGTTTTGTTGATTTGTGCCAATCTTAGGAGTAATTTGTTGCCGGATAACAATAAATAAGCATTTTAATACATAACTTACTGGAAGAATGATAATGTCTAATAAAATTCTAGTGGCTATAGACGGAAGTGAAGGCGGAAAAAGAGCGCTAACTGCTGCCGTTGAACATGCCAAATTAACTCATTCAGATCTTATTCTGTCTTATATCATCGATTGGTCACCTTATAGTTTTCACACGCCAGAAGAGTTGGAGGAAAGGCAAAAACGCCGAGACTCAGAAATTCAGCGTGCTCATGATTCGATTCTTAACCCTGAAGTTGCCAGTCTTGAGGCGCAAGGATTAACGGTCGAAACCGTTGTGCGTCATGGCAAAATTGCTGAGGCCCTTAAAGAAATCGCAGACCAATACAAGGCCACACAGATTTATATCGGTAAGCTAGGTGAATCTCGAATGCGCTCCATGATTTTTGGCAGCGTAACAGCGGCTTTAATACAAACATCGTTATTACCTGTAACTGTTGTTCCATAATAGTTCGATAAATCACTCCATAAGTGGATCCTTATTCATTGGATTATCGACAATTTTTCATAAATAAAACTAACTAATAAAAATGAGGGACAGCATGAAAAAGTTACTCTTAGTTTTCAGCTTAATATTTATTCCGTTTACCCATGTCTACGCCGGCATTGATGAGTCTATTAATAATGCCACGGCTCCTATTGCTGAATTTATTGGGAAGGTCGTCTTCTTTAAAATTCCTGTGTTTGGCGCTCAGTTACCACTGGTTGTATTGTGGTTAGTTGTTGGTGCTGTGTTTTTTACATTTTATATGCGCTTTATCAACATCAGAGGTTTCAAGCATGCTATTCAGCTGGTGAGAGGTGATTATTCAGACCCGAAAAGTCATGGTGAGGTTTCCCACTTTCAGGCACTAGCAACAGCTGTTTCAGGTACGGTTGGTATCGGTAATATTGGTGGTGTTGCTGTTGCAGTTACCGTGGGTGGTGCAGGTGCAACTTTTTGGCTAATTGTTGCCGGTATTCTGGGTATGTCGACAAAATTTGTTGAATGTACTTTAGGTGTTAAGTATCGACAAGAATTTGAAGATGGTCATGTGTCTGGTGGTCCTATGTATTACCTCAGGCAGGGTTTCTCAGAAAGAGGAATGGAAGGCTTTGGTAAATTTATTGGTACTTTTTATGCGGTTGGTATTTTTATCGGAGCCTTAGGCATCGGTAATATGTTCCAATCTAATCAGGCTTATGTGCAATTAAATACAGTGGCAGGCGGAGCACTGGATGGCTTTGGTTGGTTAATTGGATTAATACTGGCTGCGGTTGTTTTTTCAGTGATCATTGGTGGTATTAAATCTATTGCCAGAGTCACAGAAAAGATCGTACCTTTTATGGCAATCTTTTATTGCATCTTCGCTATCATTGTTATTTTGATGAATATTGATTCATTGCCGCAAGCTATCTCTAATATATTTACAGGGGCTTTTACGGGTGAAGGTGTTGCAGGTGGTGCATTAGGTGCAATGATTATTGGTTTCCAACGTGCGGTCTTCTCCAATGAAGCAGGTATCGGTTCAGCATCAATTGCTCACTCTGCAGTTAAAACGAATGAGCCTGTTACCGAAGGTGTTGTTTCATTGCTCGAACCATTTATCGATACGATTGTGATTTGTACAATTACAGCATTAGTGATTGGTACGGCACAAGTTGCTGACCCTAATTTTGCCAATGGCGCTAAAGGTGTTGCAATGACATCTGCAGCTTTTCAGCGTGAATTTAGCTGGTTTCCATTACCACTGGCATTTGCTGCCTTATTGTTTGCCTTTTCGACGATGATTTCATGGTCTTATTACGGGTTAAAAGGTTGGACATATTTATTTGGTGAAAGTAATAGCGGGCAAACAGTGTATAAATTAATTTTCTGTGCGTTTGTTGCTTTAGGGTGCATTGTAGAACTAGGGCCAATACTCGATATTTCTGACGCTTTAGTTTTCTTAATTTGTGTGCCTAATATATTGGGTTTATATTTCCTTGCACCTATCGTGAAGCGAGAGATGGAGTCTTACTTTGCAAGAATAGATAGTGGAGAAATTAAGAAATTCAAATAAGGTATTTTGCGATCGATACTTTGTATTACAGGAAATGTATTACAGAAAAAAATACATTCCCTTAAATATAAAGTATCGATATTAATTATTTTGCCGTGAATCCCCCGTCCACAGAAATAATTTGGCCTGTAATATAATTGGCAGCTGCTGATGCCAGAAAAACAGTAATGCCATCTAAATCTGCCAGCTCACCATTTCTGCCAATTGCTGTCATTTGCGCATTATGTGCCAGCATTTCAGGGTTTTTATAAACAGCTTTAGTTAGTTCAGTAGGAAAGAACCCAGGGGCAATAGCATTCACCATAATTCCGTCAGAAGACCAGCTCTCTGCCATTGCTCGGGTTAGTTGAGCAATGCCGCCTTTGGATGCTCCGTAAGCAATGCTATTGGGAAATGCACGGTAGGACTGCAGTGAGGCAACATTAATAATATGACCACCGCCTTTTTCTTTCATTCCAGGTATGCAATGCCGAGCGAGAAAGAAGGGCGTTGATAAGTTAATATCGAGTGTCTGATTCCAAGTGTCATCCGTGATTTCATCGTAAGGCTCGCGTAAGTTAATGCCAGCGGCATTGACAAGTATATCGGGTGCGCCGAAAAAACCAGTAGAGTCTTTGGCAATCTTCTCTAAGGTAGATCGATTAAGTAAATCAGCCGCGAGTATGGCCACTCGGCCACTTTTATTGCTATTGGAGTCATTGCCTGCTTCCAGCTCTTTGGCTGTGTCAGCTAGTGCGGCATTGTTGCGGCCGACTAAAATAACATCGGCACCAGCTTGTGATAAAGCCCACGCCATGCGCTGCCCAATACCGGAAGAGGCGCCAGTGCAAAGTGCTATACGGCCAGTTAGGTCAAATAATTGTTGTATTGTATTTTTCATTATTTATTATGATTGTTAGTTAATATCTAAAATTAGTGTTTTTTAAAAATGCCTCATTAGAATGAGGCTTTTTCTGAGTTATTCTCTTATTACCTGTCTTCTTTGTTTTCCGCTTTTTATTGTTACTTGTTTTTCAGTTCTAAATCTTCGCCAAAGCTTAACATATGGCCATCAGGGTCTTGAAGGCTAAACTCCGTCATGCCATAAAATGTAGTCTCTAACGGCGTTGTTTCATAGCCACATTGACGTACATGTTTATACAAATATGCTACATCATCGGGGTAAAAATAATAGATTGCAGGCCAGTTAGTTTGTTTGTGTGGGTCAGTATTTTTGGCGAGCTCCGGTGCTGACTCACATTCAGCTAACATTAACTCAATATCACCTGATTTGATGGTAGCCCAGCGCCATTCACTGACACTTTCTTTGGGGCTGATAAGTTCAAAGCTTAATGCTTTATTGTAAAACTCCAAACTTTTTTCGATGTTACTCACATTGAGCATAGGAACTAAATGTTTTAATTTCATATAACCCTCTGGTGCTTACTAAAAATATTTACTGATTATGTTAAGTATAAAATTTGATAGGCTTTTTCCCTTCCCAGAGAGTTGAAATGCCTATTTCCTTTAATTTAGCTAGGTCAGAAGTAATTGTCGCAAAATGGTTACCGGCTAATGTGCCTGCCTTCGATGCAAACTGAACACTACCATAGGCAATTAATATTTCAGTTTCACTCTTTCCCTTGGGGTATAGCAAAATTTGACCCGGAGCAGGGTAAGAGGTCGCATCTTCATAATCGACATCAAAGTCCATATCACCAAGGGGTATCCACATACCCTCGCCACTCCAGCGGACGTGAACTACATTACTGATAAAAGGCAGGGATCGACAAAATGCATTGCATGTCTTCGGTGATTTTTCATTTTCTAAAATGGCATCAAATTTATGATTGTCTATTTCTATGATCATATTAGTTAAATGGTCTGTAGTTGTTTATATATAAATGTCGTAATTGTGGGTAGGCTCTAGTGTGCAAATAGCACTAAGGCGCCGTCAGCAACATATTGAACCGATAAGGCTGCGAGCAAAACCCCCAATAGTCGAGTCATAACTAGCCGGGCTGTCGCGCCAATGTATTTGTCTAAGTATTCAGCGGCAATTAATACCAACCCTGTAATTGCAAATAAAATAAAAATTACACCAATTAGTACTAAAACTCCCAGCCATTTATCTGAGTTAAGGTCAGCTGTCATTTGTGATGACAATAGAATTGTTGCAGAGATGGTACCAGGGCCGGCGAGTAGGGGGATAGCTAATGGGAAGACTGCAATATTGGCCACATGGTCTTTAATAGCTGATTCAGAAATTTGCCCCTTTCTTTCCTGGCGTTGTCCATAAATCATTTCAAATGCGGTATAGAACAGTAAAAGCCCACCAGCCACACGGAAAGCATCAATGCTGACGCCCATTGCATCGAGAATACTGGTACCCGTAATGGCAAATAAGACAAGGATAAAAAAGGCAACCACAACACCTCGTATGGCTGTTGCTCGCCGGTCTGCAGCAGCTAATCCTGCAGTCAACCCCAAAAATATAGGGGCATTACCGATAGGGTCTATTGTAACGAAGAGTGTCACAAATGCATTTAACAAAACATCATATGAAACCATAAATAATCCAATGGTGATTAACTATAAAAAATATTTTTTAGGTACTGTAGATCAGTTTTTACTTAATTATTTCGACTTTATAGTGTTGCCCGCCAAATTCGCTATAAGGTCTTTCTATTTTACCCTGTTTGATTGCAGCAATATCACTCAAAAATACTTCTCCCCCATCATTCAAATTCAGCACTGTAAGCTTTTTAAGAGTTTCAATTGAAGGGTCAGTATTGTCTACGTTTAAATGTGTTGAGATTATATTCTCTATCTCGTTTAAGTTTAGGGCATGGGCGTGTATTTTATTTTCATTTAACGATATGATGATACCAGAAACGGTTGTCGCTTCTAATGTTAGTAGTGGGATCCAATTGGGCTCTGGAAAATTTTCTGTTTGAATTTCTTTCTTAGACACTTTAAAAGAGCCTAATCGCCCGATGGTAAACGCTTTACCTTCTACGATGATGGTCGTATTTTCGAGTGACTGTATCGAAGTGCTTTTGCTCATTAAGCGCATTCTCGTTGCCACTGCTTTCGACCATAGGCTTGGATCTATACCTATTCGTAATAGCACATCCTGATCAGGAATGTAGTCAAGTTGGTTAAAAATATACGATGGCTTTAAGGGGACTGATGGAGGTGTAGCATCTTTATAGGTCAGTAATTCAATGTTAGGGGGCATGTCTGTTAAGCCATTTATTAATGTTTCCCTACGTTTTCCTCGCCACCAAAAATCCTCTGGGATAATTTCGACAAGAAGAATATTTTCAAATATCGATTGAGCGGATTCATTATCTGTGTCTGCATGGCTGACATAAGTATTGATTGTCTTTACTTTGTCATGAGGGAACCATTGCTTTTGCAATGTCTTGTAAGTTGTTTTTCTTAACTCTTTTGACGTTGATGGTTCAAATGCGAATGTAGAATAAATTGGGCCACTTGTAATTAAGTGCATGAAAGCAATAGTTAATGTAACTGATGTAATAACACCAAACCCTGTTACAGTCATGGGAATATTTGGCAAAGGAGTAGGCAGAGAACTTGTTGTGGGCGACGATTTTATACCCGCCCCAGTAGCAAAGCGAAAAAATGATAGTAAGAATAAACCACATGCATAGTGTGATAGTAGCGATAAAATAATCGGGATGGCTACAAATAAGCGATAACGCCAGCTTTGTGTCAGTTGTATATCAGCGAGTAAGTTGTTGGAGAGGAGCTGTAAGGTATATAAGTCTTCAATCCAGGTAATCAATAAAAGAGCAATAGCTAACAAGCCTAGGAAAACCCAGATTTTAATGGGCGATTTAAAATGATAAGAGATAATGATGGGTACAGCGAGTAGCCACGAAGCGGTAAATGAGCTCCGAACATCCCAAAGTCGAGCAGGTCCCCAAAACTCAGGCAGGTTATAGAAAATCACGGTGCCGAAAAATACACCAAGTATTAATATACCTGAAATAAAAGCAATATGTTCTCTTTTGGTCATATAAATGGCTTTTATGTGATTGTTATATAAACTCAATTTATCATGGTTAATCAGTGTTTGCTAATCTCTATTGATGAATGGACAGTTAATTCAATTACTTTAGTTTTTCCGCTGTTAATGGCTTCCCGTTTTGTCTATTCATCAGGGATACTGATCAATAAATCAGTTATTCCTACGTCGACACCGGCTTGATGGAGGAGGGTTGATACCTGCCCTCGGTGATGGGTTTGGTGATTGAAAAAATGTTGTAACAAACAGCCAAAATTTTTAACGAAAGGTTGCCCTTTGAAATTTTTATATACGAGAGGGGTGTCAATTACTGAGTCACTAATCTCTGCTGTAAACTCTACGATAATTTGATCTATTTCAACTCTTACGTTCGTTAGTGCACTTAATGTTGGGTATAAAATTGTATCAAGTGATAATGGGGTTTCAAACTTTTTAATATCGTTAAGGGAAGAAAGTGTTACTGCTCCTTTGGCAAAGCGCTTAAGCCAAAGTATATCGCCAACAATAATATGATTTAAGGTGCCAATAATAGAGTTAAAAAAAGCGCCGCGATCCTTTTCAAGCTCTTCGGTGCTCAATAAAGAAGTTGATTGATAAATATTTTGATTCATCTGCTGGTTATAACGTGCCATCAATTCAAAATTAAATGTCATTGTTTACTCTTTCCTGTTTTCGTATCAGCTTCTTAAATCGAATATGACTTGGCGAGCTCACTATTATGATATGAATTTTTATCAACCAATCATACTCTGGTCATGCCATCATCAGTTACAAAATATTGTTAAAGTGTCTGTATCCGCTCAGCTATAAAATCAACAAAAGCTCGTACTTTGGGAGCAAGCTGTCGTTTATTAGAGAATATTGCATTGATAGGTGTGCTTGAAGGGGTTACCGAGAAACTATCTAGTATAGAAATCAACGATTGTTGCTTTAGTTCATCGCGGACCATCCAGGTGGGAATCATGATTATCCCGAGATGGCTTAATGCTGCTTTACGCAAAAAAAGTAAGCCATTAGCATTTAAACGCCCGGTGATAGGAACTTCTATAAAGCCTTTTGTTGTTTCGAATCGCCAATAATTTTTTCCTGGATTAGTGCGGAAGGATAAACAGCTATGTTGCATAAGGTCGTTAGGACAGGCCGGTATGCCGTGTTTGGCTAAATACGTTGGACTTGCACAAACAACGGATTGGCTGTTTGCCAGTTTGCGGGCTGCCAGGCTGGAATCTTCGAGATGCCCTATGCGTATTGCTAGATCAAGGTTGGTATTGATCAAATCCTGAAAGCCGGCGCTCATTTGTAAGCTGACTTGGATTTCTGGGTATCGTTGTAAAAACTCAGGCAAAAGGGGTTCAATAAAAGCCAGAGCAAAGTCTGCTTCGGCGGTGACACGCAAGCTGCCTGCAGGTTTGTCGGTGAGTTGTTTGACAGCTAGCTTTGCCGCTTCAAGGTCCTCAACTAAGCGTTGTGCATGTTGAAAATAAATCTCTCCTGCTTCTGTCAGGCTTTGTTTGCGAGTCGTTCGCTGAAACAGGCGGCCTCCCAGCTCCTTTTCTAAATAGGATATCTGACGTGAGACCGCTGACGGCGTAAGGCCGAGAAATCGAGCGGCGGCGGAAAAGCTGCCTTCTTCAACGACGCGCACAAATAACTGCATGGTAGACATATTGCTCATTTGTGAATTATATGCACAAATATTATGACTTAACTACTGTTTTTCTCAATATTGGAACATGTCAATATTTGTCTCTCGAATAGCGCACATTCTGTGATTGCGCTTTTGTGTTAACTGATAGCCTTTATTGTTAATTCTTCTAGGAGAGATTCATATGTCTAAAACCATACTTATTACGGGTGCTTCGACCGGCTTTGGCCGCGACACAGCAGAAACGCTTGCGAGTGAAGGGCATACCGTCTTTGCCTCTATGCGTGACCCTTCAGGTAAAAATAGTGAGCATTCAACGGCGCTAAACGCCAAAGGTATACATACGCTTGAGCTTGACGTGACCAATGAGCAATCGGTCCTTAAGGCAGTAGAACACATTAAAGCCCAAGCTGGCCAAATTGATGTGCTGATTAATAATGCAGGTGTTGCTTCAGCAGGTGTGACGGAAGCATTTTCGACAGAGCAGGTAGCTGCGCTGTTTGATGTGAATGTCTTTGGGCTACATCGAGTCACACGTGCTGTACTGCCACTGATGAGAGAGCAGCAATCAGGCTTGGTGATCAATATTGGTTCGATTTTAGGGCGAGTGACGTTTCCTTTTTTTGGAATGTACGGTGCCAGTAAATATGCGGTTGAAGCCTTAACGGATAGCTTGCGTTACGAATTGTCACAGCTTGGCGTTGACGTTGCTCTTGTGCAACCAAGTGCTTATCCAACGCAAATGTATGGCAGTGCTATGCAACCTACTGATGTAGGTTGCGTGGAAAAATACGGTGAGACAGGTGAGATTCCAGGTGCGATGTTCAGCCAGTTCATGTCAATGTTTGAATCGGCAGAATCGCCTAACCCGCATGATGTTGCCGAAGCTATTGTAGGTTTGGTGAATGCGCCTAATGGTCAGCGTCCAGCACGTACAGTGGTTGGTACTAGCTTTGGTGCGGATTCTATTAACGATGTAATTGCACCCGTTCAAGCAGGTACGATTAAAGCGTTAGGGCTTGATCATCTCGATACTGCTAAGGCATCTTAATGTTGAATCAGTTTAAATTTTTAGAACTCAGCGAGTATAAATTATGCCATTAGTGCAAGTACATGTATTCGAAGACGAATTAAACCAAGCGCAATCGAAAGAACTTATCAGTAAAATTACGGATGCAATCACTGACGTAACGAGTAAAAAACTACGCGATGTCACCTGGGTAATGATTGATGAAGTCAAAAGTGGACATTGGGGAGTAGGGGGTAATACGCTAGGGCTTGATGATGTGAAAAAATTGATGCTGAGCAGTTAATAGTGTTCTCTAATCATTCATTAAATGGGGTGTATCTTTGTATTGCCCCATTTATTTGCTTCCTTTTCTTTACAGTGTTTTTTATTTTGAATCACTTTATCTATTTTAACCTCCTGACTCAGTAATCAGAATAGTGAGTTTCTGCCAATCTCTATCTCATCTACTTTTCTATGTTATTGGCAATTGTCAGAGCTTTGAATTAAAGTACTATGCTAAATCTTATCATTATTTAAATAAATGACTTAAGCAACAGTCAACTTGCTAGATAACCTATCTTTTAATCAATACAAAATAAAACCTAAGAAATGCCGGATACATTAGGGTATTGGTCACTCAATCAATTATCCCGTTAATCGTAGAATGAATAGAATAAGAGGGTAATAACATCATGAACAGATTCCTTTTGTTAAATAGTTTATTTCTAATGGTTGTAGCAGTCATTTCATGTGGAGATAAAAACGATGGTGCTGAAAATGCCGTTGTTTCAATAGTTAAGGACAGTAACAATTCCAAAAAAATTCCAGCAAGGTATTCAGAAGGCGCACCAGTTAATGGTGTCGAGTTGGGAATGGGTTGGGATTCTATAAAAGGCGAAGTGGTGCCTAATGTTTGTATCCAATTTTCACCGATTCGTTCTTCAGGTCAAGATATTACATTAACGATGAAAGAAGTATCGGATAAATCTGAAATCATGGATAGTTTAAATGTCAGTGCAGAGGTTTCCGTTAAAACTATGTTTGCAGAAGGCAGCGCACAAGCCTCATTTGCCAAGGATTCAACGTTAAGTTCGAGTAGCACTACCTTAATGCTCAAGGCCACTGTTGAAAATGGTGAAATATTTGTTGGGCCTTTAGAATCTTCCGGCATTCCCAGAAGTGCCTATCCTCTTATTCCTGAAGATACACTTGCGCAGTCACCAAAGGTTAAACCCTCACCCATAGTCGCTGATTCTATTCCTATCAGCCTTAAAAAATGGGCGGCAGATATCAAAATGGATGAGTATAAGTTTCGGCAATCCTGTGGTGATTATTTTGTAGGGTCGATATCCAGTGGTGCAGAAATGATTTCGACGATATCGTTTGATTCCACATCCTCTCAGCAAAATGCAGAAATTTCGGCAGCAATAAAAGGCAAGTATGGTGCAGTGAGTGGGTCTGCATCAGCAAAAGAGACCAGTAAAGAAGCATTGGAAAAGACAAATTTAGCAATTGGTTATATTCAGGTGGGAGGAGGTTCTGGGCTCATACCCATTGATAAAGATGATATAAAGGCTAAATTGCAGAAGTTGGCATTAGAAGCAAATAATAATCCAAAGTTTCACAATATGGAGTTACGGAGCTATAAAGAGCTTCCTGAATTTAGCGATATCGATATTGATGATAGAGCAAGTGATAGTTACGAAGTGATTTCTGATTACTATTGGTTTTTAACATCATATTTTAATGATATAGACGATATTTTTGCTAACCCTAATAAGTATTCACCGAGAACTGGGTTAACTTTTGAAGACTTGAAAAAGTTACAGGATGTTACATTGGATGTTAGGAAAATAATATACAAGGTAATGGAAACCAAAAATGAAAACAAAGAGTTAAGTGACCAATTATTTAGCGATGAGTTTAAGCAAACATTTTTAAATCATGTCTCTGCATTAAGTAATGATAAGGAAAGTGTTGTTTTACAATTATTAAATACCGATAAATTGCCTAACCTCGTGCAGAATGATGCTGTATCTGCGGGTGATTCCGATGCGTGGTTCAATAGCTTTATTGCTATCCTCGATCAGGTAGTGAAATATAACAACCCAAATATATTAAGGTTATTACTGCCTCTCCCTGCCGGGCCAACGGATGCACATATATTAAATGAGGAAAATTTAAAGAAAGAAGTCGTTAATTGGTATGTAAGAAAGCAATCAAGCAGAATGTGTAAGTTGGATCCAACCGATAATGAATGCTTGTCTAATGATCAAATAGATAGCTTGATTAAGCTCGTTCCTAAAATAAAATCCTTAGGTAATGATAAAGAGATTTATATATCGAAAGTGGCTTTTAAAAGTGTTGTTGGGGATTTGTGCTTGCAGATATCGGCTCCTGAGAAAGACGATGCTAAGCTTATTGGGAAAAATATTAATGTAGGTGGTTGTAAGCGGGTATTTAATGTCGATAGCCTGGAGGATAAAGCAAAGAATGTAGGATGGTTTCAGGTTAACGATAAGGGACAAATTACTTTGTCTTCTGTCGATGATAAAGCAAATGTTTGTGCTGTAAAAGAGCTGGTAAATAAAAAAGAAATATTGATATTTCAGGGGCGAGATATATGTAATGACACTGGCACAATATTCAGTAAAGGAGTGTTGAAGTTTTCAGGCGATGGACTTTATATAAATGCTAGCCATCCTGGCCCCATAAAAGATCCAGATGTTATACGCTGCTTACAGTTAAATACGTTAGATTTTGAAGAGGACGAGTCGTTGTATACTCTCCCTTCCTTTGAAGAATGTGATAAAACATTAGTTTCCCAACGGTGGCAAGCCATATTGTGGCAGTGATAAGAAAATATTGTCTACTGCGAATGGCTTAACTATTTAATCGATAAAATAACACCAGTTTCCAAATGGTCGGTATAAGGAAATTGATCAAAAGCCGCTAAGGCTTTGATCGTGTGTGTTTGGCAAAGTATCTTTAGATTGCCGACCAATGTTTCCGGGTTGCAGGAGATATAAATAATATTATCGAAGCGTTGTATCATTTTTACCGTTTCTGAGTCTAAGCCTGCACGTGGTGGGTCGACAAATACTGTGGAGAACGTGTAGTCGTCGAGCTCAACTTCTTTCAATCGAGTAAAGCTACGAACTTTGTCCATGGCTTGCACAAACTCTTCACTGGACATGCGTGCAATAGTCACGTTTTCTATATTATTAGTTGTTAAATTCTCTTTCGCAGCATTAACGGAGGTCTTTGAAATTTCAGTTGCCATGACCTTATTAAAATTTTTCGATAAGGGCAGGGTAAAGTTGCCATTACCACAGTAGAGTTCCAGTAAGTCACCCTCAACGTTCTGGCTATTATTAACGGCCCACTCCAACATGGTTTCGCACACTTTGCCATTGGGCTGGGTGAAGCTACCTTCGATTTGTTTGTAGCGGTATTGAACATCATTAACTGTCAATGTTTCGTTAACATAATCCCGGTCGAGAACAATTTTTTGCTTGCGGCTGCGACCAATAATATGAATACCCAGTTTTTCTTTAATTGGGGTAATCGCTTCAATCCAATCGTCGCTTAAGGGCTTGTGATAAATTAAGGTGACTATAGTGTCCTCTGTCAGAGTGCTTAAAAATTCAACCTGAAAGCACTTCCGCCTTAATAGCTCATTGCTGCTGATGGCTTCCATCAATGGTGGCATAAGCTGGTTAATGCGCTGGGCAGCAATTGGGAAGCTGTCGATAAATATGGGTTTTTTGGTCTCACGATCTGTCATTGCATAATGGCTGTTATCGCCTTCATGCCACACTTTAAACTCTGCCCGTAAGCGATAATGGCTTGTTGGTGACGCGAAAATATCTAATGGGCAGCTTGGCTTCTCAGTATCTAATTGCTCCAGTGATTGCTGAAATCGTTTGGTTTTTTCATCAAGTTGTTGTTGATACTGTTCTGGAGATACGTTACTGATTGACATAAGGGGTGTGCTTTATAAAGAGAATAATGTATGGGGAGCTTTGCTCGCGGCATTATAGGGCAATCGGAGAAGGTGGCCTAGCGCTCCTTTATTATTTTAAGGCTTCGTCCGTATATCATTTCTTTTTGTGAGTTAGCTAGCGTAGCGTTAATAAAAGCAGGCATAATTCACCTTTTGCAATATAACTAGTATTTGTATGACCTTAGCTGAAAACTCTTTAGTCTCTTGTGATCTTTCTCTTGATTTCCCTCTGGCTTATCCTTCATTGCATGTGTCAGGTGTATTTCGTTCCTGCCCAGAGGACTTTATCGTTTATGAGAATTTGGGCTTTACGCCTACTGGGGACGGTGAACATTGCTTATTACATATTGAGAAGGTCGGGCAAAACACCCATTGGGTCGCCCAACAAATTGAGATAGCCTTAGGTCTAGATAGAAAGTCAGTGGGGTATTGTGGCCGTAAGGATCGGCATGCTGTTACCCGTCAGTGGTTAAGTATTTATGACCCTAAGCGGAAAGTGGATATCGACCAGATTGCTATTGAAGGTGTAACGGTTTTAACGAATACACGGCATTCCCAAAAGCTGCGGCCGGGTGATCACGAGAGTAATCGTTTTACCATTCGTTTACGCGATCTTCGTTTAGATGGTAATGATGATATCGATATAGCAGAAGGTAAAGAGCAACAAATCTCTCTGGTTAATGAGATTAAAGAGCGTTTAGAAAAAGGTATTCCTAATTACTTTGGCCCTCAGCGCTTTGGCCGTGATGGCAATAATTTACTGGCAGCAAATGCGTGGTTAACCGAGGGTAAGTCGCCATCCCGGCAACAACGCTCGATGGTTATGTCTGCTGCGCGCTCGTATTTATTTAATACCATTCTTGCTGCTCGCGTAAGCCAAAATAATTGGTCCTTGCCTATTGAAGGTGATGTATTAATCAACGGGGTACCGACGGCAGCATTGTGGGGGCGAGGGCGTTTAAGTTCCCAGGATAATGCTTTAGATGTCGAAACAGCTGCGCTAGAAAGTTTGTCTTCATGGTGCAATGGCCTTGAGCATTGTGGTCTAAAGCAAGAGCGTCGCCCTACCGTATTATTTCCAAAAGACGTTAGCGTCATGCTTGAGAGTAATAACCTCGTATTGAGTTTTGAATTAGTATCGGGTGCCTTTGCAACTTCTGTATTGGCAGAGGTTGCGACGCTAAGAGAGCACACCACTACATTAGAAGTACATTAATAATAAACTGGATAGGTAGGATGATTAAAACAATTTCTGTCAGCGTTAATGGACAAGGGTTGCATGATATCACGAGCCAAGTGAATCAAGTGGTGAATCAAGCAAGTATAGAAGAGGGTTTATGCACATTATATATTCAGCACACGTCGGCGAGTTTGCTGATCCAAGAGAACTATGATCCCAGTGCAAAAGTTGATTTGGAAAATTGGCTCAATCGCTTAGTACCGGAAAATGACGCGCTTTATACCCATACACTGGAAGGGCCTGATGATATGCCAGCACATATTAAAGCAGCTTTAACGGCAACAACTTTATCTATTCCTATGAGTGAAGGCCAATTATTACTCGGTACATGGCAAGGCATTTTTTTATGGGAGCATCGTCATACACCCCAACAACGGAAAGTCATTTTACAACTGATGGCGACTTAAAAATCGTTAGTAGAAAATAATTAGTATTAATGATTGTGGTGCCTAGCTCGCCTGTTTTATCGCTATTGGAAAGTAACAATAACGTGTTTATGAGAACTTCTGACTGTTTATAAGGTAGTACCGCTTACAGCAACTTCTGTTGTCTTTGGTGATGCATCCAACAGGCGAGTTTGCTTTGCAACCTGCTTAGCAAAAACCTGTTTATCTTTTTGAGGTATTGATTGGGTGATGGGGATTTTTGCTTTCATTGGGTCTACAGGCCGTCCGTGAATATGTAATTCGAAATGAAGATGTGGACCGGTAGAGCGACCGCTATTTCCTGATAGCGCGATGGCTTGCCCTCGGCTGACGGATTCACCTCGGCGTACGAGTACTCGGTGCAAATGCAAATAACGTGTTTTATATTGTCCTCCGTGTTGTATATCAATGTACCGCCCTGCAAAAGGGTGGTTGCCAACCCGAGCGACAATGCCATCACCTGTAGATAGTATCCGTGTACCTGTTGGCGTCGCAAAGTCAGTTCCATTATGAGGCCCAACACGACCTGTTACTGGGTGAACTCGCTTTGGATTAAAAGGCGAGCTGATTCGGTAAGGTTTGGCTAAAGGTGTGCGTGTGAAAGCACGAGCTAAGCTTTTTCCTTTTTTATCGTAATAGCGACCGTTATCAAATAGAAAGGCTGTATGTTCGTGGGCGCGTCTCTGTATGCGTGCACTGTCAATACGGGTTTGTCCCGTCGGTTGATTTTCAATATATTGGACACTACGGACTATTTGAAATTGATCGCCCTTGCGAATAGCACGAGCAAAGTCTAGTTGATCTTGAAAGATTCGTGTGACGGTTGCAGCTTCCGTTTTCGTTAATCCTGCGCGTTGTACCGATAAATAAAAAGTTCCTTTAATTGTACCGCTGATTGTCCCACTGCGCCATTCGCCTTCTTGAATGATTGTCTCGTAATTAAAGGTATTATCGGCAATGCGTCGGTATACAACACGATGACCTGGATGTGCATAAAGCTCCATTTCTTTCAGGTATTGAGTATTTTCTCTATAGCGCAAATAGAGCACTTGTCCGGGTTGAAGTGTTTCCAATGCCAATAGTGATTCATCTGCACTTAAAATAGAACGTAAGAGGGTTTGTCCCAAGTTATAATCACTAAACAATATGCTGAGGGTATCACCTGAACGAATGACAATTTTATCTTCCTTTCTTTGCGGTTCGGGCTTCTGTGCTTCCAGTTCAATGGTGGTTACTGTTTGCTCATTGAGGCTTTCATTTATATTGCTTGGTTTGGGATTTTTAATATCTAGTATGGAGATATGTGTTTCTGGATGTTGTGTCAGGCTGACGGCCTGTGGTGTATACAACCAATGAGCAATGGCAATAAAAGCCAACACCATAACTACTATCAAATGTTTGTAAGGTATATAAGACGTTTTCTCTGAGCTTGTCATAGAACTATTTTTGTTGTTATTGCATGAGTAATGTTTTTGTCGATTGCTTATGCGTACTTAGCGGAGCAATCAACACAGCGACCAAATAAAGTAATTTCGTGAGCGGTGAGTTGAAATCCTTTGGGCAGCAATTTTTCAAGTTGGCCAGGGCAACCATTTATCTCAAACACACCTTCACACTCGCAGCATTTAAAATGGTGGTGGTGTGCTAAATCTGAGCGCTCATATCGAGGGCTGTCACCTGGTAGATTAACAACCTTTGCACTACCTTCATCCACCATTTTTTTTAAGCTACGGAAAACAGTTGCGATACCCAGTTGCGGTAGTGATTCTTGCGCTTTATCTAATAACTCTTTGGGTAAGAGTGGGCGCTCTGCTTCTCTGAGCATCATTTCGATCACTTGCCTTTGCCTAGTTTGTCGTTGTTGCTGCATATTCTTCACACCTTGTGTATTAATATAAGGTTGAGGCATTAATGATAGTAGATTATCATTAAGCTCTCAATGATCAATATCAGGTTTAGCCAGATACTCCAGAAGCGAACATTTATTAAACAGGCTCGATTGTGAGTGAAGGTAAAACAATAGAGCCTGATATAAGGATTATTGGGGAATGTATCGATAAAGTTGATAAGGAAATTGTTGCATCCCATGAGAATTTTATCATCGATGCGCAATGCAAGTATTTACTTCCGGAAATGATTGATGATCAGGTGCATTTTCGTGAACCCGGTTTAACCCATAAATGCACAATTGCCAGTCAGTCCCGTGCTGCTGTTGCGGGTGGGATTACTAGCTATATGGAAATGCCTAACGTCGATCCTGACACCACCTCTATTTAAGCGCTGGAAAGGAAATATGCGATTGCTGAGCAATGTTCACTGACGAATTATGCTTTTTATTTAGGGACAACGGAGGACAACCTAGAATAAATCAAACGACTAGACCTAACTAAACACTATGGTGCAAAAGTGTTTATTGGGGCATCCACTGGTGACTCACTGATTGAAAATCCTCAGGCTCTAGATGGTATTTTTAGCGAAAGCCCTGTGCTAATTGTTACCCATTGCGAAAGTGGTGCAACCATTGCGAAAAATCTCGATAAAATAAACTAATGGACGAACTATGAAAAAAAACACTCCTGATTCTGAGGCTACATTGCTAACGAAAGAACAAATTCTTGCTGCTCCTGAAGAAGATTATATGAATGAAGATCAATTGGCTTTTTTTAAACACCTGTTATTGGAATTGCATGAGTCTATCTTAGTCCGTGTCAGTGAAGCTAAGGATCAAATATCTAGTTCATTCGACTCAAGTGATGACAGCGATCGCGCTACTTGGGAAGAGCAATCCAGTATTTCGCTTCGGATTGCAGAGCGCGAACAAAAATTACTGCCCAAAATACAGCAAGCACTAAACAGGATTCGTTGCCATGATTTTGGCTATTGTTTGGAGTCTGGCGAACCCATCGGTATTCCGCGTTTACTGGCCAGACCGACAGCAGAGTATTGTGCAGAAGTGAAAGCTCTTCAAGAAATTAAAGAGCAAAGCTATAGAGGTTAGGCGCTGGTGTTAGCGCCTGTCAATACCAAATATAGAAAGCGCGATAGATCACATCATTCAAACATGTAGGCCGTCGGATACCATTGATCAAGAGCATACGTTTAAAACATTAAATTTTTTATAGGAGTCAATAATGGCATCGTCAATTATCCCTCAAAATTATGAAGAATGGCGTCACTGTATTATCGTTGAATGTGGGTTAGAATTAACCCCAAATTTTATACAAACGCGTATCGCCTCTCTTCAAAATGAAAGTGAACATTACACGCAACAATTTATTCGTTTGTATGGCCGTCAATATCTCGAAATCGTTATCGGATGGTTTTTACAGGCGCAGAGACATTCTTAAACACAGATTCAAACAATTGAGTCCACAAACGGCGCCTAAAAACTCGGTTGGCCAAATTGGACCAACTTAAATTCAAACCTAGGTCGAAATGAATACCCAAACTATTTCCGCTGTTCCTACCAGTATCATTACCGGCTTTTTAGGCGTAGGAAAAAGCTCCACAATTTTACAGTTGCTGAAAAACAAACCTGATGGTGAACGCTGGGCAATATTGGTGAATGAGTTTGGCGAAATTGGTGTAGACGGTAGTTTATTACAAGGCCAGCAAACACAAGGGCAGGGCGTGTTTATCCGAGAGGTGCCGGGTGGTTGTATGTGCTGTACTGCGGGCTTACCGATGCAGGTCGCGCTGAACCAATTACTCAAAACAGCAAAGCCGGATCGCTTGCTGATTGAACCGACAGGATTAGGGCATCCGAAAGAGGTATTACAAGTTCTCATGAGTGAGGCTTATCATGAAGTCATCGACTTGCATAAAATTGTGACGTTAGTTGATGCGCGTAAACTATCAGATGCACGTTATACCGAACACCTTACCTTTAATCAGCAAATCGCTATCGCGGATATAGTCGTTGGTAATAAACAGGATTTATATGAAGAGGGTGATGCCGATAAATTGGACGCCTATGTTAAGCGACAGGGATCGCCTGATGTCCAAATAGTCTTTACACAACAGGGTGACATCACGTCGATTGATTTAATGGGGAAGACTGCCGCCATTACTTCACAAGGCCATCATCACACTACGACGACTAAACCATTGCTGTCTGACCTACCTATACCCGCCTGTGGTTATATTAAAGCTGTTAATGAGGGTGAAGGTTTTTATAGTGTTGGTTGGCGATTTTCACTAACGCGACGTTTTAGCTACAAGCAATTATCTTTATTTTTAAATAGTATTAATGCTGAACGAATGAAGGCGGTATTTATGACTGATAAGGGCGTGTTTGGCTATAACCTAACATCTGATGCTCTGACAGAAAACGAGATAAATCATTGCGCGGAAAGCCGAATAGAAATCATAGCGCCTGAGATTGATAAACAATGGGAAGAGCAGCTTATGGCTTGTATTATCTCGGACTATTAACGACACTGTTTTTCATCTTTTCACCACTTGCTGGCTTAAGCAATGGAGTGATGAAAAGTATCTAGAGAAAAGTATTGAAATACGCACCTAGACATCATTTTTTCTAGCTCTCATTTCTGTAAAGTGACTAGGCAACAAAAATGGCAACAGTCTGTATACAGCATTAGTCATAACAAATAAAAATGCACTGACACAAACGATGGTCGGCCCTGTGGGTGTGTCTAAGAAATAAGAGGCTTGAAGGCCAGAAAGACCACAAAAAGCGCCCAGACAAGCGGCAACGATAGCCATGATTTCAGGTGTACTGCTAAATGGGCGTGCCGTGGCTGCTGGTACAATCAGCATAGCCGCAATTAGCAATACGCCTACGACTTTGATGGCCACCGCCACTACTATGGCTAGCGCGATGGTTAAAATCAATTGTTCGCGTTTTGGTTTGAAACCGCTGGCGAGCGCCAGGTCTGGGTTTAGTGTTGATAATAATAGGCCGGACCATCGCCAAACGATCAAACCTAGCACGATCAAGGCGCCGCTCCATATGACTATTAAGTCCGTTTTTCCAACAGCCAAAATATCACCAAACAAATACGACATAAGATCAATGCGTACACCGGATAGGAAAGAAACGGCGACCAAGCCTATCGCTAATGAAGAATGCGCCATCACACCCAGTAAAGTATCCATAGCAAAGCCTCGCCCGCTTAGGCCGGAGACGGCAATCGCCATCACCAAACAGACGACTAAGACACCTGCAAATACAGGCATGGAAAGCGCTAATGACAGCGCAACGCCCAAGACGGCGGCATGAGCAGTGGCATCACCAAAATAAGCCATTCGTCGCCAAATAACAAAGCAACCTAACGGCGCTGCTGTTAACGCAACCCCGACACTAGCCAACATGGCGCGTACTAAAAAATCATCAAACATGGGCAGCCTGCTTTATATGTGAATAGTGATGATGGCCCTTGTGTAGATAAAGTGCCGATTCACTTTCCTTATCAAGGCCAAATAGGTCATGGTATTCTGGTAAATCACTCACCGTCTCGGGCTTACCCTGACAGCAGATATGCCCATTCAGACAAATCACCCGGTCGGTTTGGCGCATCACCACATGCAGTTCATGGCTGATCATCAAAATGGCGCAGCCGAGATTTTCTCTAACGCTGGCAATTTGTCGATAAAAATCTGCCGAGCCACGGTGATCCAAGCCCTGTGTGGCTTCATCAAGTAATAGTAGATCCGGCTTCCCCAGTAATGCTCGGGCCAATAGCGCGCGCTGAAATTGGCCGCCAGATAAATCCATAATTTGTTGTTTATCTAACTCTGGCACGCCTGCATAGTTAAGCGCATCAGCAACTGTATTAGCTGAATATCTCCTTGGTAAATTCATAAAACGTTTTACTGTCATTGGTAGCGTTTCATCAATATGGAGTCGTTGTGGCACGTAACCAATTTGTAGGTCTGGTTTTTTTTTCAGTGTTCCCGAGCTAGGTTGCAAAGCACCAATCAAGGTCTTAAATAAAGTGGTTTTACCTGAGCCATTAGGGCCGAGAATGGTCACTATTTCTTGTGGCTGGACTGACAAGCTGATATCGCTGAGAATCTTCCGCTTACCAAAATGAACCGAAAGCCTGTCACACTCAATTAACATACCTAGTTTTCCGATTAAAATTTTACAGATAGCAGTGCAATAGAATGGGTTTCTATTTATTAAATTGAAAGTGTTATGTTATAACATAGCATTATTGTTTTCTATTCTTAATTTTTTCAATACTACTTTCTCAATGTTAGGAGAACTCTATGCGCTATAAGTTGTTAGTCTGCGCTATTTTAAGTATCAGCCTATCTATGGCTACCGAAGCATCTGCCCCTTCAGTTGCTGTTGATATTGCACCGGTACATTCCTTAGTGAGCCAGGTTATGCAAGGAGTAGGTAAGCCAAATTTACTTATACCTGCCGAAGCTTCACCTCATCATTACACTCTCCGCCCATCAGAAGCGAAAGCATTAGCTGATGCAAAGATTGTTTTTTGGGTAGGGGAAGGGTTGACCCCATGGCTGGAAAAAGCCATGGACAATTTAGCTGCTTCAGCACAGAAAGTTGAAGTGTTGGAAATTGAGGGGACTAGTCTCTACGCATATAGAGAAGGTGCAACCTTTGAATCCCATGACCATGAAGAAGAAGGGCATGGAGACGAAAAGCATCATAAGGATGAACACGGTGAAAAAGATGGGCATCACAAAGAGGAAAGACATGCAAACGATGAAGACCATCACGACCACGAGGGTAATGACCCCCATGCTTGGCTAGACCCTGAAAATGCTAAGCTTTGGATCAATAGCATTAGTGCCACATTGTCAAAGCTCGACCCTGAAAATGCCTCAACCTATAGCCGTAACGCAGCAAAAGCGACGGCTTCACTTGATGAAGTGATACAGTCTACTCAGGCTAAAATTAATAAACTTGGTAAACCACAGTTTATTGTATTCCATGATGCCTATCAGTATTTTGAAAAGCGCTTTGGTATCTCGGCGGCTGGCTCTATTGCACTGGGTGATGCCGAAGACCCAAGTCCAGCACGTATCAAGGAAATTCGAGATACGGTTAAAAAGCTTGGGGTGACCTGCGTGTTTACTGAACCTCAATACAACCCCGGTTTGGTTGAAAATGTTTTTGAAGGCACAAGCGTTTCGACCATTGGCGTGATGGACCCCTTAGGTGCAAGTCTATCCGCTGGTAACGATCATTATAGAGAATTGATTCAAGGTATGGTGACCAGCTTGAGTCAATGTCAATCAGTCAATTAATTCCTTGTTAGTTTCTTTATGGAAACTGAGGACTTAATATCGTTTGAAGATGAACGGAGAGTCTTTAGAAAAGACCTTAAAGCGAGGCCAAATATTGGGTCTCGCTCTAGCGAAGCGCTTTGTTCAAACCCAATCAAATGCCTGGGAGCACCGCACCGTGATGCTCCGCAGCAGTGCGCACCTTATGACAGATTAATTATTTGCTGGCTTTAAAGATTACCTAGCTGTTTAGATACTTTATCAGCAAAAGTTTCAGTGTTTTCAATCAATCCATGTATCTCCGATAACCTGCCCATATACGCTAATTGTGAGGTAAGAGAAAATAAGCTTCTGTCTAATACTGACAGGGCTTCTAATCTCAGGTCTCTGGGGTTTTTCAAGCTTTCACAAAGGTCAATAATTTGTGTGTGCAATTCACGTAGCACTATTTCGCCAAGCGATGCCTGATGTAGTTGATTATGGCAAGCAGCCAAGTTATGAGAGGCAATAAACATCAGCTCTATACCACTGATCTCGCGAGTTTTGTTATTCACGCAGTGTAAAAGCAGTTTGCTGATGCGAATACACTCCTGAAACGCCTCTAATGCTCGTTTGGTCGATGATTGCTCATGGCAGCTACGGCCTTTTTCAGCGTAATAACACCAGTAAGAATATAATCGTTGATCTTCGTGATTTAATTCGAGTGGAGTGTACCGTTCTTGAGAGACAGATTGATCAGCTAGCATAATAGAGAGCATCCTTAATAAGCATGGGGATATTTTTAAATGATAATCATTCTCATTTATATTGCCGTCATTTTAGGTCTAGGTCAACCCTTGGTTCACTCTTTATACGTATTAAAGAAACTTTATTTACATTTTGTGGCCTAGAAGTGGGGCATAGGCAATGTACATATGGTCAGGCCTCGATATAATGCCAGCGCAATCAACTTATGAGCTTATTTAACATGCTATCTGCTAAACGATTTTTACTATTGTTGCTGATTCTAAGTTTACCTTTCCCTGCCTTGCCGGTTGTTGATCTTTATGAATTTGACACTGAGTCCCAGCGAGAGCGATACAACGTATTGATTGATGAGCTGCGTTGCCCTAAATGCCAGAACCAAAACCTAGCGGGCTCGAATTCTCAAATTGCATCTGACCTACGTAGAGAGCTACATCGTTTATTAATCGAAGGTAAAACAGACCGAGAGATTAAAGATTTTATGGTGGCTCGCTATGGTGACTTTGTTCTTTATAAGCCGCGATTACAAGGCTCAACGTTAATGCTGTGGTTATTTCCTCTACTGTTATTAGCCGGGGGAGCAATCGCACTAATCATGATTATTCGCCAGCGCCGCCAGACCAACGCGGCCGTCAATGACAAATCATTGTCAGATACTGAAAAATCGACCCTTAACCAAATACTCGATGAATCCGAAGAGAGCTCTTCTCAATGATGTTTTTTTATATTGGTGCTGTTGCACTTGTTGTACTGGGCGTTGTATTTGCTCTTTGGCCATTCATTAAATACCACTTTTTTAACACAGATAATACAAACGCTGACACAGTCGGCAGGCAAGCTATCAATGTTGCTTTGTACCGTGATCACCTCACCGATCTTGAAAACTCTTTAGCGCAAGGTAATATAGACCAAACTCAATTCGACCAACTCAAGCAGGAGTTGGAGCGTAATCTGTTAGAGGACAGCCTTGAGAGAAATAAAAGTCTTCAGCAAAATAGCAAAGCAGAGAGCAAGTTAAGTACTGCTGAATATGCACCTAAATCCAGTCGTCAGCACATCCCTATGTTTATCGGGATGATGATTCTGGTTCCGATCATGTCTTTCTTTACCTATCAGTGGTTGGGAAATTCACATGGCTGGGAATTAAAAGAGCAACTGGAGGCGCAAACTGCATTAGAAAACCAATTAATTGCTTCAAATGGCAATCCTGAGCTGGAAAAAGAGCTGAGTAACCTCAATCGTCAAATAGTCAGCGGCCTTGAGGCCCATGTGGCCAACAGGCCGGATGATTTGGATAGTTTGGTATTGCTCGCTCGTAATGCAGTTGCTACAGGTCAGTATGAAGTTGCGATTACTCATTATCAGAAAGTGCTGGAAGCTCAACCTCAGGCTGCTCAAATTATGGCAGAACTGGCACAGACAATATTTATTCAGGCGAACAACCGTGCGGTGCCGGTTGTAGGGATGCTGGCAGAAAGAGCGCTAGGTATTCAACCCAACAACCCCATGGCTTTAGGCTTGATGGGTATCTTTACTTTTCAATCCGGCAGCTATGAGCAAGCTATTCGCCATTGGGAGCAAGCTGTTGCCGTTTATCCACCGAATTCACCGAATGCGCAAGCTTTACAAAACGGTATTGCGCAGGCTCGTTCTCGTTTATCTGAAAATCCTGATGTGGCAGCAAATAATGATCAGCAGGCTGATTCCCAAACACAAGAACAACCACAGGATGCTGCCGCAGTAAAAGTTGCCGTGTCATTAGCTAAAGACGTGCCGGTTAAACCAGAATACACTGTATTTATTTATGCCAGAGCGTGGCAGGGCGCGAAAATACCTCTAGCGATTACGAAAGTACAAGCCTCTGAATTGCCATTAACATTGAAGTTGGATGACTCTATGGCAATGGCACCGGGTATGAATTTAAGCAGTGCTGAACAAGTAGAAATTATTGCCAGATTATCACCCAGTGGCAATGCCATTGCGCAGGCCGGTGATTGGCAGGCGACGTTGGGGCCTATTAAACCAGATGTTGCATCAGCGACGGTTTATCCGCTGATTATTTCGCAGCCGTTAGCGAATTGATAAATTTCTTGCTTAGTGTTTTTAAGGTGACTACCAGTTTACTTAGGTTGAAATGATAAATTACTTTTTGCCCTAATTTTTGTGTGTAGATATATTAGCCATAAAAGTACCAGCCAAATGATTTTAATAGTAAGAAAAACTTAGGTCCAGCATCGACTTCGGTATTTATGGAATTACATATTGAAGGTGTTCGTCAGTAACCAACGATTGAGCAAAACCTATACGAATGCGGCGAAAAATTATAAGGATAGGATACTTCTTTTGTCGCTACCTCTTTTTGTTTTATCACTTATCGTTAAGTTGCGTTTACTTAGCATGTATCGATACCAGTATGGACTCAAGCTATTGGTAAAAAAATCTAGAAATTGAGACTTATTTTCTTCTAAAAAATTTTATTATGGTAGTTATTAAACCTGAAAATAAAGGGCAGTGACAAATAATAAAAATATAACACTACTTATCATTCCCCTTTTTTAATTTATTACTAAGCTTCAGGTCTCCAAGTGAAGGCTTTGAATGGTGCATCGACTTCGGTGTTAGCTAGATGGTTAGTGTAGTTAGATAATGTTTTTTGGGCCATGCCAACAAGAATATCCAATACATGTCTTGGCTTAAACCCAACGGCAAAAAATGCGTCTAACTCTTCCTGAGTCGCTTTGCCATGATTGCGTACTAAGGTTAGTGTCAGTGTACGTAGTGCTTCAAGCTTTGTATCCGCTAGTGGCTTATTTTCTCGCAGTGACTTAATGATTTCTTCACTGACTCCCTGTTGTTTAGCAATAGCGGTATGAGCTGGAACACAGTAATGGCACTCATTTTCAATGCTAATAGCCAGCCATATGGTGTTTCTCTCTGCCACACTGAGGTCGGTATTCTCGAATAATTCATGTAATGAAAAATAGGATTTAAGCAGCTCTGGTGATGAGGCCATGACTTGATAAAGCCCTGGAACCATACCGTAGTCTCTTTTTGCCTGTTCTAGTAGTGGTTTAGCATCATCTGGAGCACTCTCAATAGTGTGTAATTCAAATTGACTCATCGTTGGTCTTCCTCTCTAAGGTGTTAAGGGGGGGCTTAGTGACACTTTTATTTTATGAATATGCATTCATAAATACAAGAAAAAATTTGCGTCTGGTCATAATTTAACGATAATGGCCGTATGCAAAAGAACATGAAAAAGGGAAGGCCCCGATCATTTAACGAGAAATCTATTTTAGAAGCGTCGATGTCTGCCTTCTGGAAACATGGTTTCTCTGCAACCAATTATGATGTACTTGAACAAGCCACTGGATTGAGGCGGCAAAGCCTTGTGTATGCCTTTGGTGATAAGCGAACCTTGTTTTTAAAGTCTTTGTCCCACTATTTTTCGACAAGAGTTGGGGAAGTTATTGCTATATTGCAAAGAGACGGTTCGGATCTGGATAATATTCGTTCTGTATTCGATGCGTGGCTTGCTACTGCCGTAGATGAAAATAAGCGAGGGTGTCTTATTGTTAATACGTCGGGGCAGTTTGGAGCGAGTGATAAGGAAGTCGCAGCGATTGTTAATGGAGCAGTGGATGCTTTGCGCAACGCCTTTGCTGTGGCCTATGAATCTGCTCAAACATCTGGTGAGGCGATTAGCAGTGTGCCTCCCAAGGACCTTGCTCGGCTGACAGTGGCTGCCGGTAATGGCGCACTCCTACACGTACACTCAGATGAAAATACCGAAAATACTATCAATGTATTTAATTCGCTGCTGACAATAGTCGGTGCCGAACCTCGCAAAGTAGGGTAGGTTATTGACTCTGTAATCTTTATTCTCTGATTATCTCTCAACTGTTGGTGAATTAAAGGCTTTATTCATACTCTTGATGCTCTGGCAAGTCACTATTAATTGTGTACCAATCAGCTTTTTGAGAAACCCAAATATGGCTTTTTTCTTTAGTATTAGGTGTGCCGTCTAAAGATCCTAAGCGTAAAATAATATGCTTGGTTCCTTCCTTTTTTGCATAGAGTTGGGTGCCACAGTTGGAACAAAAGTGTCGTTTTTTAGCCTTCGACGATTCAAAAAAATTGAGTGATTCTTTACCCTGAAATTTAATATTTTTATCGTCTACAGAAGCGACGCTGGAAAATGCAGCTCCATGAGCTTTTCGGCAGATTTTACAATGGCAATGAACAATATTGCCGATTTTACCGACGATTTCATATGCTACTTTCCCGCAAAGGCAACTACCTTTAATCATTTTATGTGCCTAGTTTGAATGTTCATAAAGTCTAAAAATTATTTATATAAATTATCGCCGGCTCTTTTTATTTTTAAGGTGCATGCTCTTTATACTGTGTGGCACCTTTAGGAATGATTTCCCAGCTCGCTTTAGAGTCAACAAAGATATGCCGACCAATTTCAATTTTCGGGTCTTCGTTAAGGCAACCCAGTGTTACTCCATGAATTTCATTTTTGTAGACGCCACACAATGTAGATCCGCACTGTTTGCAAAACTGGAGTCCAAAACCTTGTTGATTGATGTAAGAAGTTAGAAACTCAGTGCCACAAACCCAGCGAAATTCAGAGGGTGCGACCAATGCATAGACTGATGCTTGAGAACTAAATGCTTTTCTGCAGCGAGAGCAATGGCATGAACGCGCATCTTGAAGTGTGCCGTTTATTTCATATTTGATTTCACCACAAAAGCATTCACCCGTTAGCTTCATTGAATTCTCCATGACATGTGTGCCTGTATTTATTAGGTTTCTGCATTAATCCCGATACTCCACCATCTAGGTGCTTTTGATTGGTATGAATGAGAGTCAGGTCTTAGTTCTTTTCTATTATTAGAGTCAAAAACCCCAAGTGCCAATGCAATTACTGGAGCATCATCGATTGCGCCGAGTGTACTGCCGCAAATCGGACAAAAGCTCCTGCTAGAAAAATCAGATGATCTCCATAGGGTAGGTTCACCGCCAGGTCCATTCCAACTAACTTGTTCTTTTGAAAATTCCACCCAACACTGGGTTATAGAGCCTGAGTGCCGCTGGCACATTTTGCATGAGCAAGTGTGAGGCTTTTTGGCTTCGCCGGTAGCCGTAAAACGAATATTCCCACATAAACATCCGCCCTGATATGTTTTGGCCATTAGTTCCTCCAAGCAATGTGTGACTTTGTCATGTTCTATTCGTTTTAACTTCTTCTATTAATTTAATAATATAGAATTACAGCAGAAATGCTAAAAGTAAAACCAAAAAGTAACCATTAAACCGCATTCGAGTGAAGTGGTAGTTTATCTTGTTATAAGACTTTTCATTTAGAGGCGGTTAAGGTCGTTTAGAGCATTTTTTTCTATTAGGCATAAGTAAGTAGCAACGGCAGGCCTGAACCCATACATCCTATCGCCACCCCCAAAAAAACCCACGATTGCATTAAAAGAGTTATTGCAAGAAAGACCACTCCATTAATTAGAAGGATTGTTCCTGTAATAGTTAGTGCTTTGCACGACTTTTCTGAGTTCATATTATTACCGTATCTCCAAGTACTTATAGCGATTGTTTATTAGGTGGTTGGAATAGTACGGAAGCCGTTCCGGCACGCGTTTTATGTGTGTAAGCATGACACACTTGTTAAAAGGCTTTTTTATGTACATTTGTTTCCAGCCTTATTGATAGATTGAATGTCGTACTTTGGAAAGGACTCGTATGTAGTTACATATACAATATTACAACCATTTGTACCATAGACGAAAAATTCATGGTCTAGTATATTTGATTCACATGGTAATGCACATTGTGGCCCAGACGAGATGAGTTGAGCCTTACTAAATTTACCTGGAGCCATTATTGCTAACTTTTTTTCGATTGAATCAAACATTTTATTCTTTGCATATATCACATAGCCAAAACCACTTACTGGAAGAGCAATTGCAATAATTATCAAGAGTGCTTTCATAGCCTTTTAACGCTCGGGATAATAGATCTATTTGGAGCGTCAGCGGAAAATTGTTCCGTATGATTGCGTTTGCTATATTTATACTTGAAATTTTGCATAGCTCTCTTTTTGTATATCGACTGCTTCAGCAGTAATAGAACAACCTTTAAGATTAAGAGTTTTTATATTGTTGATGATAGCCGTATTTAGTAGTAGCTTTTGGCTGGAATCTCTGCCTAAGAGTATTCTTGATGATACATGAACAAATGAGGAGTTAGATGTACCGACTTGATAACTTTTGTAAGGGATAGCACGAGTTTTAATGTCACCTTCTTCAAAGAGATTGCTACTACATGCGCCATCATGTACTGCTGAGATAATTTCGTTAATTATATTGTCCAAATCTTCTGAATATTCAATAATGCAATGAGGCATATTATCTACTCCTTAAATATAACGCCAAGTTTTGGGAGAGTGCATCCCAGTAGGCAAAGTCTGCGACAACAGAGCCTTTAACAATTGTTGTTGGTTTTAATATATTTAATCATACTTTTCCTATTATAATGATCAAGCTGAATATCAATAGAGCAAAAATAGTGAAAACTATGCTCTTTGACGAAGTAAGATCGATGATTAATTCAATGATTTTTCCCATCTAATTCTCAATTTATTTTTTGTTATAACGCTGCCATAAGCTGCACCTTAGATTGATACCCTTGTTGGGGCCAAGTAAGATATATTAAATAGCAATTAATTTAATAAGTTCAGCTGGTTTTTCCCGAAATAAGTGGTTTTTTGAGTCGGCTTCTATCATATGAGAGGTTTTATCATGTATCTCTAATGCAGCCTGTGTTTCCCATTTTTCAAGGAGTATAAATTGGTTTTCGTTACCCTCAACAGCTTTAAGCTCATATTGGATGCAACCAGCTTCTGCCTTTACTAGCGGATAAAGATTGTTGAATGCATTAATTTGTTCCTGTCTTTTTCCCGGCCGAACCTCAATTTTTATTAAAAGTGATATTTCTTTGTCCATTTTCATATGTCTTTATTCTGTTGTTGAAGATTATAGCCCAACGCCGCATTATCCTAAGGCAAATTATAAATATACTGGAAAGAAGCCCATATGTTGGTTTGCTTCATCACCAATTTCGTCCCAACATGCTTTATCTGCTACAAAAATGTGATTTTTAATTTTTGCACTATCTAAGCTTTTAAATGCGCCAGCTGGAATCCAGTATTTATCGCCGGTGCGAAAAATATTAGGAACTGTAGAGCCACAATTTTAGCAAAAGCTAACACTGTAGCCTGATTTTTTTTAAAGTTAGATATTAAGTCTTGGCCTGATAGCCAAGAAAAATTTTCAGATTGACAGAAAAATCCTGTTTGAGACGATGAACCTGTTTGTTTCTGACAAATAGAGCAATGACATTGACAAAGATTAAAAATATTTTCAATAACCTCATAGCTAACCTTTCCACAAACACATTCACCTTTCATAAATTCTCCATGTATTGATAACGCCAGTAGCACATGTGAACAAAGCAAAACGTAGTGAGTCTAACACTGCGTATTTTTACTAGGCGATTATGGTTACTTTTGTTATGCATTTGCTTTAACTTTATTGAAAAATATGAGTGGCAAGGCAACAATCAATACTAGTGGCCAATCATATACGAAAATAGCAACTAAAGTATGAGCTAAAATTACATACATTGCTTCCTGTGCGTACTTTTTTTTAAAAAGTATTACTGTGTAAATTAAACAAAGAGATATAGATATTAAACTAAAAATAAAAAACTTTGAATTACTTTCAGTTAGCGCATAAATAATTGTTTTCTTAGACGTCTCATAAGTGCTTAAAAATTCAGGTTGAGCTACAAACATAAGAACTAGCCAAATAGTTAAAAAAACTAGTGCAGCAAAAATGCTCAATATCCCAGCTATTTTAGTTTCCATGCTGCTCCTCAAAATTTATAACGCTCAAATAAAAGGCGAGCGGTGGCAATGTCCAGCGCAACGTAGTGGAGTGATTTTTAATGTGCTTGTCAGTGTTTAAAGATGCCATAAACTTTCTAGCTTTGAATGCAAAACACCATGTTTTTTCTTATGCAAATAGTGAATAAGCTTACGAATTAGCACAAAAGCTAGAAGACCTAATATCAGCATAGATAAGTTTGGCAGCAATTCTAATGTTTTATCTTCCATTACTGAAGATGAGCGAGATGCTGGTACAAGTAAAAAGTGTATAAATGCTAATTCTGCTATTAAACCATTTTGAGGCTCATTTGGCTTTGATGATTTACGGATACCTAAGCGGTTATATAAGAAAACAGAGTTTTGAGCCGCTAGCGTCTTATATACTTTGTCCCAGCTTTTAAAGTGCATTCGATATCCATTTAAGAACACGATACTTGGCTTGCCATCTCCCGCGATTAAGTACTCGAATTCAACTGAATCTGAAGCATTTGAAATTTTTTGAATATTATTCATAGATAAATGATAGAAACAGCTAACGCCACAGTTAGCGGAAAATTTGTCCGGCACCGATAGGTGCGTACTACACTGGCTCGTTATGCATTTTTTAATTCTCGCAAATATACAGGTAAATCATTGGCTGGTGGTGTTGCAGAGGCTTGATACATCATATCTCCAACGAATCCACGGTGGTAAGTCCCATGATTTACTATATGTAAAATAATATCAGCTCGTGACATTGAGCCATTACCGCCTCCGACAAACTCAAAATCAACAATTTCGGAAAACTGATCTTCAGACAAAGATTGTGTGTAATCTACATACCATGTATCCATTTCTTTTTGCTTGTCCCATAGCTCTGTAAGAGGAGGATGAGTGTCCGTATTACGTGATTCATAACTATGAGATCTACAAAGCAAATGACATTTAAAAATATCGTCTATTACATAAACATGATTAAGGGTATGAACCATATTGCCAAAACGTGTTGTTCTTTGTTTAACTGCCTCTTCATCAGGCAAGTCGTTAACTGAAGAGAAGGTTATTTCATTTGCCCATTTTTTATATTGTGTAAGAGTGAGTAATTTTTCTTTGATATCCATTTTTTAAAAGAACCTACTTTTGTGCATAATAGTCTATTAACAGGGCCGCTGGCACCATTAATAGTTTTATGAGGAAACTCTTGTTTTTTTACTTAATAATCGACCAACGTTTCAAGTTATTAATTTTTTATTTCATTAATTGCCTAAGGAACAATCAGTGTAGCTCTGCTTAAAATTTGAATTTTTGGATACTTTCGCGTTGATTGAATCGATGTAATATCAATTAAAAAGTACCATTTAAGACTTCGTTGATCTTTAACCTTGCAAAGATAACCGTTAAACCTTGCATATACCTTGCGTGAATATGTCGATTAAATTGAAAAATATTCAGGCGAGTGCTCACGAAGTTAAGCCGCTCTTGTCTTTTCAGTATTAACGGCATTTCACACTTTTTTCACATTATATAGTTTATAAAGTCGTAGTTATTAATTTAGGACATTATATGAAGACCATTGTGATCTGTTTTATTGCTTCTATCGTGCTATGTATTAGTGGCTTCTTTGGGGTAAAGTTTTATTCTGATAATCAGTTTAGAGAGCCAGATTTAATAAATGGTAAGACTCAGTTTGTGAGCAATTGCGCAGCTTGCCATGGAACGAAGGGGCTTGGCGACGGCCTGATATCAAATACCTTGGCAGTTGCCCCTGATAATATTTACAAAGAATTGACCAACCCTTTTGGTTTTAAATTTGAACTGATTAGTTCAGTAATGAATGGCGACAATGGTCAGGGTGGCTTGATGCCAGCATTTAGAGGGGTTCTTACTGAAAAAGACATTAATGATATTTTTGGATACATTGAAAGTATTAACTAGCCCCAACATAGAATATAGCGACTGTAACTGGATGTATTAGAGCTTGATTAATCGCCGCTATACTCCCCATTATTTTTGTTAAAAGTGGTCGTTAATTAGAATTTCATCTCGATGCAGTTGACCACTGCGTGGGTGAGCCGGGATGCTGGCTTTTCCGATAACAACCATCATTGCAATCACATGGTTGGTAGGTAGGTTGATTAAGCGAGCGACTTCTTCTGTGTTATAACCTATCATGGGGCAGCTATCGTAGCCTATTGATTTTGCCGCTATCATGAGTGTTTGGGCGGCAATACCGCACGACCTCATTGCCTCATCCCGCTGTGTTTGCTCCTTGCCTTTATAGAATGAATTAATCATGGGTAATAAAATATCACGAGTCTTTTGATCGGCATTAGCCCAGTATCGCTCTGGTCGGTCATTCCACGCATTATTGTCGGCACAAAAAATAAAAAGTTCTGATGCCTTTGACACTTGCTCTTGTCCCCATGCCGCTTCTTTCATCTGTTCTCTAAGTGCTCTGTCTTTGACGCGTACAAACCGCCAATTTTGAATATTGTAAGATGTCGGGGATAACACTAATGCTTCTATCAGCTTTTCAACATCAGCTTCAGGGATACTGAAATTTTCATCGTAGTGTTTAACTGATCTGCGTTGCTTAATGGCGTCTAAGGTTTTCATATGGTTTTTCCTTCTTTTTGAATAATGCGATGTGTATTTGGTTAGTAACAGATAATGGCTAGAGAGTGTATATTGATTCTTTTTTGATGATAATGGGTCAAAAATGAAAATCATTGTTGCTTTAAAGTTGACGGTTAATGTTGATCATTTAGATAAGATTGGGAGTTGGTATCTCGAATATGGACTGAAATTGCTGTGCCGTCCCTTGTTCTTAATTTTGTTTTTAATCGAGTGCATAATTCTTTTGCGCTTCGAATATGCCGAATACAACAAATGTCACATAAGCTGGTATTGGTGTGTAAATATCAGCGAATTATATTGTCATCATGGTGTAATGACGGGTTGATCCGTGTAAAATCACCGCTTTTATCGTTCCGATAATACGGGGCGGATATTACCTGCTGCTATTTCTTAAAAAACTATAAAAATCAGTCGTTTATGGATGATAGATAGTCAGATGATGATCACTAGGATATTAGTTAAATGCGTTTAAAACATATTAAGCTTGCTGGCTTTAAGTCGTTTGTAGATCCTACGACCGTTTCTTTCCCCAGTAATCTTTGTGCCGTTGTTGGTCCTAACGGCTGTGGTAAGTCGAATATTATTGATGCGGTGCGCTGGGTAATGGGTGAGTCTTCAGCCAAAAACCTACGTGGTGAATCGATGACGGACGTTATTTTTAATGGCTCCACGAGTCGTAAGCCTATTGGGCAGGCCTCCATTGAGCTGGTATTTGATAATAGTGATGGGACATTAAAAGGCGAATATGCTGGTTTTGGTGAGATTTCAATTAAGCGGAAAGTGACTCGTGATGCACAGAATATCTATTATCTGAATGGCAGTAAGTGCCGTCGGCGGGATATTGTCGATATTTTCTTGGGGACTGGTTTAGGGCCACGAAGCTACTCAATTATCGAACAGGGCATGATTTCTCGTTTGATTGAAGCTAAGCCTGAAGAGTTGCGTGTCTATATCGAAGAAGCAGCGGGTATTTCAAAGTACAAAGAGCGCCGACGTGATACTGAAAACCGTATGCGCAGGACCAAAGAAAACCTTGAACGTTTAAGCGATATTCGTGAGGAATTGGAACGACAATTATCGCGATTGGAGCGCCAGGCTAAATCAGCGGAAAAATATACCGCGTTTAAGAAAGAAGAGCGAGAAATTAAAGCGCAGCTAAACGCATTGCGCTATCGCTTACTGGATGAGCAATCCAAACAGCAACAACAAGGGATTATGGAGCGTGAGCTTAAAATTGAATCCTTTGTCACCGAGCGTGTGAGTCACGATACCGCTATTGAAAAATACCGTACAGAGTATACTGAGCAAGGCGATAAATTTAATGAGATTCAAGGGCGGTTCTACGGCGTAGGCACTGATATCGCGCGACTTGAGCAAAGTATCCAGCATGTTCAGGAACGTAACCGCCAACTACAAGAAGATTTGGCTCAGGTTGATCGCGAAAGCAAAGAAGCTGAAGCCCATATCGACAGTGATCGACAAAAAGTCGAAGCATGGGAAGTTGAACTACAAGAAATTGAGCCAGAACTAGAGCTATTACAATCTGCTGAAACCGATTCAGGTTCTGACCTGCTCGAAGCAGAAGAAGCTATGCAGGTATGGCAGCAGGAGTGGGATGAGTTTAACCAGAGTGCCGCAGAACCTCGCCAGCGAGCAGAGGTTGAGCAGTCTCGTATTCAGCATCTTGAACAAGTGCAAACTCGTTTACTTGAGCGCATTCGTCGTCTAGAAGCCGAAGATGTTGAAGCTAGTGCTGATGAGCATTCAGAAACCGTTTTGTTACTGCAAGAGTCCCTCGGTGAAGTTGAGCTACAACGGGAAGAAAAGCAGCAACAAATCGAAGCGGTACTTGAACAGATTGATGAAGTCCGTGAATCGAACGTTAGCATAGAAGAATCGCTAAATGAGCAGCGTAGCCAATTACAAAAAGCGCGCGGACGTCATGCGTCTTTAGAGGCTTTGCAACAGGCAGCAGTATCTGGTGGGCGTAAGTTGGATGATTGGTTGGAGTCACAATCTCTTGAGCAAAAACCACGGTTATTATCGCAGCTGGATGTTGAGCCACAATGGCAAAAAGCCGTTGAGATGGTACTGGGCGATGCCTTGCAGGCCGTGTGTATCGATGGCCTTGATGCTGTTGCCAATACATTGGGTTCATTGGAGCAGGGTAGTCTCGTTCTGCTCGATTCTTTATCTAGTCATCCTGAAAACTCATCATCAGCGTTGGCAGATAAGGCATTGATTCGTAAAGTTAAAGTGAATGGCGATAGTAATGCGACTGACTTATTAGTCGGTGTTTATATTGCGGATGACTTGTCTCAGGCTTTAGCGATGCGCCAGCAGCTTTCGGCACATGAATCCGTTATTACGCCAGAAGGTATTTGGTTGGGGACTAGCTGGCTACGTGTGAAGCGTGAAGCCGATGGTGAGGCCAGCGTGTTGGCTCGCCAGAAGGAATTAGAGTCCGTCACGCAGAATATTGCGGAATTAGAAGAGCAAGTTGAAACCTTGTCGGAACAGTTAACACGACAGCGTGATCAGCTTAAACAAGGTGAAGTTAATCGCGAGCAATTGCGTCGTAGTTTGGATGACCAAAACAAATCTTTCCATGAGCAGCAATCACAGTTGAGTGGTTTGCAGGTACGTATCGAGCAGGAAGCAGTACGTCGACAGAAAGTGGAAAGTGATATTACAGAAGCCAAAGAGCAAATGGATGTTGAGGCTGAAAATCTCGCTCAGTCACGAATGGTTTTGCAGGAAGCCATTGATTTAATGGAAAAAGATACTGATCAGAAGGAGACTTTACTAACGCGACGTGATGATATCAGAGGCCGTTTGGACCAAAGCCGCCAACGCGCACGGCACGATAAAGACAAATTGCATGCATTGGCAATGCGTCATCAGTCAATCAAAACTCAGTTGCAGTCGATTAGAGAAAGTATGCAGCGCTTGCAAGAGCAAAGCAGTCGTTTGCAAAATCGCCGTGAACAATTAAATACCTCCATAGGCAGTAGTGACGATCCAACTGAAGAACATAAAATGGAGTTGGAAGTATTACTGGAAAAGCGTATCGCTGTTGAAGAAGAGCTTACAGCCGCCCGCCGACAGGTAGAAGTTGTTGAGCAGCAATTGCGTGATTCTGAGCAGGCTCGGTCGCGGGTTGAGAATGAATTGCAGTCGCTACGTGGTTTACTCACTGAAGAGCGTTTAGCGGCACAAACCATCCAAGTACAGCGTGAGACTATTGCCAAGCAATTATTGGAAGACGGCAACGAATTAGACGTGCTGCTAGAAGCCTTGCCAGAAGAAGCGACGGAAGAGCCTTTTGAGTCGGAGTTAGAGCAATTGCACAATCGTATTACTCGATTAGGCCCGATTAACCTGGCGGCTATCGATGAATATAAAATCGAATCAGAACGTAAGAATTATCTAGATGCTCAAGATGCGGATTTGAATGATGCGCTCGAAACACTTGAAAATGCCATTATAAAAATTGATAAAGAGACACGTACCCGTTTTAAGGAAACCTTTGATTCGGTGAATGCCGGCGTTCAGGAATTATTTCCAAAAGTGTTTGGTGGTGGCCATGCATATTTGGAACTAACCGGCGAAGATTTACTCGATACAGGTGTGGCTATTATGGCTCGGCCACCCGGCAAGCGAAACAGTACCATTCATTTGTTGTCTGGTGGAGAAAAAGCACTGACGGCAATTGCACTGGTATTCTCGATTTTCCGTTTGAATCCTGCACCTTTTTGTATGCTGGATGAGGTCGATGCACCGCTTGATGATGCCAACGTTGGTCGCTATGCGCGACTTGTGGAAGAAATGTCATCACAAGTGCAATTTATTTATATTACGCATAATAAAATTGCCATGGAAATGGCTCAACAGTTGATGGGTGTAACAATGCATGAAGCGGGTGTTTCGCGTATGGTAACCGTTGATGTTAACGAGGCCGCAGAATTAGCTTCAGCCTAAACTTGCATGGATTTTTATTTCAATAAACCGTTGTGTTGTTGAAATAATGCGATACAAAAAGTACGCTAGCGTTACTAGACGAATGATGCTAGCTAGGGAATAATTACTTAAACATTTTTATAGGCAGTAATCGAAAAAATATGGATCAACACTGGTTAACTATTCTTATTGTTGTACTGATTGTCGGTATCGTTTTTGATGGTGTTCGACGTATGCGCAATGCACGTCATGACTCCATTAAAATGTCTCTTCGCCCTGTGCAAAGAGATAACGAAGAAGAGGATGATGAAAACCCCAGTTATGGTAGCGAGTTTCCTAATGGCGGAGCTCGAGTCAGTAATCGTCATATAGATCCTGAGCGTATTAAACAAGTTCGCAATAAGTATAATTTTGGCGACGATATGTCCGCATGGCGTGACAAGGTTGCAGAAAAAATTGCTGAGCATACCGGTATCAAAACTAATTCTGAAGAGACTGCTGCCAAACCTGAGCCTCGTATAGAGCCTTCTTTTGAAGCTGATCCTTTAATGGATAGTGTCGCTAAACAGACGGATGTCAGTGAATACCCTGAGGATCATTATGATGTTGGGCATGAAGCTGAAGAATATGCGGTCACCGAATCTTCAGTTGATGATGACCCATATGATTCTCGACAACCTGAAGAAGACGACACTATTGCGTATGAAGAAGCTGAAGTTGCATCGGAAGAAACTGCCTCTGAAGACGTGAATCGTGAACCTATTCAAACCAGCTTGAATCTGGAAGACTCAGTGCCAATGTTAATGGATTCTTTAGAGGCAGATACCTCGGAAGTAACGGCGTCTACCAAGATAAGTGAAAAGGCATCAAGCTCGCCAGAAAAAGCAGAGCCTATTGTCCCTGTCGCCACGCATATTGCTGTTACAGAAGCGGAAGACGAGCCAGAGCTCGATACTCATTCTGCTAATAAGCCTCGCTATGAATCTAAATATGTAGATCATGGTGATAAGGCTCCAGTACCTCAAGAAGTGCTAGTGATCCATGTTAAAGCCGCCAAAGATGAATATTTTTATGGCAGCGACCTACTGGATCTAGTACTTGATAACGGCCTTCGTTATGGGGCTATGGATATTTTTCATCGTCATGCAGGTGAAGATGGCGAGGGTCCTATTTTATTCAGTATGGCGAATATGGTGAAGCCGGGCGTGTTTGATTTACACTCATTTGAAGAATTCAGTACTGTAGGTTTAAGCTTTTTCCTTGCGTTGCCAACGGAAACGGGCAGTAACATGGATGCCTTTGAAGCCATGTTGGCAACGGCTAAAGATATTGCTAGCCATTTAGGTGGTGAGCTTAATGATGAGCAACGCAGTGTATTAACAGGACAAACGATCGAACATTACCGCGAACGCATTCGCGATTTTTCACGGCGACAGCAGTTAGAAAAAAATAAACCATGAATCAAGACATTGCCGCTGAAATAGCGGTCCTGCGCGAAGACCTCCACCATCATAACTACCTTTACTACGCTCTCGATAACCCTCAGATTCCCGATGCGGAATATGATCGCTTATTGCGTCGATTGCAGGTGTTGGAGAATGAAAACCCAGAGCTGATTACAACAGACTCTCCTACCTTGCGAGTGGGTAGTGCACCTTTGGATGCTTTTACTCAGGTAAAGCATGAACTGCCCATGCTATCTCTCGATAATGCATTCAATGATGAAGAATTGGCCGATTTTAATAAGCGTGTGATTGAGCGTCTGGGCGACTCTCTAACTGATGATGCTATCGAATATGCCTGCGAGCCTAAGCTAGATGGTATTGCTGTGAGCCTTATTTATGAGAATGGAGTGTTAGTGTTGGGAGCAACTCGAGGTGATGGCACAACCGGTGAAGATATTACTCAAAACGTTAGAACCATCGGCTCTATTCCGCTGCGCCTTAAAGGTGAAGGCATTCCGGAGCGCCTTGAAGTGCGCGGTGAAATCTATATGCCTAAGGCTGGTTTTGAGAAAACCAATAAGCTCGCAGAGGAAAAGGGAGAGAAACTATTTGTTAATCCACGTAATGCCGCTGCAGGGAGTTTAAGGCAACTGGATTCCAAAATTACGGCGCAACGCTCATTGGAAATGTGTGCCTATAGTGTAGGGGTTGTACAGGGAGGGCAGCTACCATCAGGGCATGGACAGATTTTAGAGCAGTTATCTCAATGGGGTTTCCGCATTAACCGTGAAATGCAGGTAGTTCATGGTATCGAAGCCTGTATTGCCTATTATGCAGCGCTATCTGATAAGCGTAATCAGTTACCTTATGAGATCGATGGCATCGTTTACAAAGTTAATGATATTAAGCTCCAGCGAGAACTAGGGTTTATTTCTCGTGCCCCTCGATGGGCTATTGCTCGTAAATTTCCCGCTCAGGAAGAGATTACCCAATTAATGGGGGTGGAGTTCCAAGTAGGCCGTACAGGCGCTATTACGCCAGTTGCACGTTTGAAACCCGTTTTTGTTGGGGGTGTAACAGTATCGAATGCGACGTTACATAACGAGGATGAAATTCGCCGCCTGGATGTGCGAGTGGGCGATACCGTAATCGTACGTCGTGCTGGTGATGTGATCCCGCAAATTGTGTCTATCGTTGAAAGTCGCCGCCCCTCTGGCACTAAAGAAATCCTCTTTCCTAAAAGCTGTCCGGTATGTGAGTCAGTGATCGTGCAGGTTCCGGGAGAAGCCGTTAAGCGCTGTAGTGGTGGGCTTGTCTGTGGTGCGCAAATGAAAGAGGCCATTAAGCATTACGCATCCCGTAAAGCGATGGATATTGATGGCTTGGGCGATAAACTTGTTGAGCTATTAGTTGATAAAAAATTGATCAGTTCTGTGCTCGACTTATACCATCTGGAGCTTGAGTTAATCGCTGAGTTAGAGCGGATGGGGGAGAAGTCAGCGGCTAATTTGCTTGAGGCGATTGAGACGTCTAAGCAGACAACTTTAGCGCGTTTTATTTATTCATTAGGGATTCGCGAAGTAGGTGAAGCCACTGCTCGAAACCTGGCACAATACTATGGTGATATTGATCCGCTAATTGAAACCGATGAAGAGACGCTACTATCGATTAACGATATCGGCCCTGTTGTTGCTGGTTTTATCGTCGGTTTCTTTGCCCAGGAAGATAACCGGCAGCTGATTCATCATTTGCGTGATCAAGGTGTGAGCTGGCCGGTAGTTTTAGTCCAGCACGAAGCGTTACCATTGGCGGGTACAAGCTATGTGCTGACAGGTTCATTAGCGGCGTTGACTCGCGATCAGGCGAAAGAAAAACTACAGTTGCTGGGCGCAACGGTGACTGGTACTGTATCCAAGAAAACTGACTATTTAGTTGCGGGACCTGGTGCTGGATCAAAGTTGAAAAAGGCAGAACAATTAGATGTACCAGTGTTAGATGAGTCTCAATTACTCGAACTGCTTGAAAGTCACAATGCTGCTATATGATGCCTTGCTTACGAGATATTTGAGATGAGAGCCATCGCTATATCGGTTGTTATATTGTTGTTCTTGTCGGGGTGTACTGCATCACCGCCGCGTCAAGTGGGCAATGTATGTAGTATTTTTGAAGAAAAGTCTCGATGGTATAAGAAAGCCAAAAAAGCGGAAAAGCGATGGAAGTCGCCCATTCCGACATTAATGGCAGTGATGTATCAAGAGTCGCGCTTCAGGGCAAAGGCTAAGCCGCCTAGGACCAAGATTTTGTGGATTTTCCCAGGCCCGCGTAAAAGCGATGCTTATGGTTACCCTCAAGCGAAGGACAGTACTTGGAATTGGTACAAAAAAAGTACAGGTAGAAGAGGTGCTGACCGTGATGACTTTGGTGATGCCATTGATTTTATCGGCTGGTACAATGCCCAGACCCACAAGAAAAATCGTGTCAAAATAGACGACACTTATAACTTATACCTCGCCTACCATGAAGGCCATGGTGGTTTTCAACGAGGAACTTATAAGAAAAAAGGTTGGCTAAAAAAGGTAGCAAGCAAGGTTTCTCGCAAGGCGGGGACCTATAAGCAACAATTACAAGGTTGTGAAAAGAGCTTAAATAAAGGCTTCACTTTATGGCCATTTTAGCGCTGAGATTGAGTTTTTGGAATTCATTATAAAAGGTGTTTTGTGGATCAGGAATCAATAGTTTACGGTTGCATTAAAGGTTCATCATCACTGGCAACCAGTGAAATGTTTGAACAGACGACAACAAATAAAAAAGCCATACTGGCTTTACCTTCTTCTGATTCGTGGCCATTCCTTACCCGCGAAATGTTTTCTATTCCCCGTTTTCAAATGAGTGACAATGAAGTGCAAACCAATGTCATTCATTTTGGTATGTCCTATCGTGGCGTCGAATATGAGTGGTCTGAATGGATTACGAAATTTGAAAGTTTATTGAAGGCAATGTATTGGCAATCAGCTGTTGTGCATTTGGAAACAGAATTAACAGGCTTGCATACTTTTATGTGGGAAGCTGTTGATAAAAATCACGTGCCAGGTAGTGATGATTTTAATATTCGTTGTGAATGGAATCATGAGCTAGGCCTTGTTGAGAGCATGGCATAATATAGTGGTGCGTAGCTTTGTATACATTACATGCATGGCTTAAAAAACAGTTAGGCTGACAATACAAATAACATAAAAAGAGCACGATGCTTCCGACTTCTCATAGGCTTTACTCTCAATTAAAACATAGTAAACCTGCGCTGATTTTTTTTGATATTGACGGCACTCTGCTCAATACTCAGGGCCAATATTCTCCAGAACTAAAAACACAACTGCAAAGGCTGCACCATCGAGGTGTAAAGCTGGCAATTGCCTCTGGTCGTCCTGCCATTGCAGCACAATTTCTTTTTGATGATTTACCGTTAACGGATGCTGGATTATTTTGCACAGGGGCTGAAGTTTATCACCCTAAAGAACAGCGGCATTTTTATCACCATTCCTTAGATCACATCTCAGTTAATAAACTCTATCAATCCATTAAAGCTGAAGAATTATATTGCGAGTTTTATACACTGGATCATTACGCAACAGAGCGTGATGATGATATTAGCCAAGAGCACAGTGAACATTTGCGTATTACTCCGAGGCAGATTGCCGGTGATGATTTTCTTGAGCAAAGATTACCAATGACTAAATTACTATTGGGTGAAAATAAAAATACCCAAGCAGGTAAGTTAGAGGCTCTAGCGGCTGAATTCACACAATTTGAATTTGCTTTTGCACACTTTTTGCCACGGCCGGATTGGCTTTTTGCCAGCGTAGTCAGTAAAGCAGCGGATAAGCGTCAAGGATTTCAAGCCTTGATAGATTATCATCAAGTGAATGCTGATGAAGTTATGGCATTTGGCGATTCGCACTCCGATACTATTTTTTTGCAAAGTGCCGGGATCGGAGTCGCTATGGGTAATGCGAGTGATGACATAAAATGCCAAGCTGATTTTGTCACCTTGTCAGCTGATGACAATGGTGTTGCTGCGGCCTTAGCATGTATATAGCGCTCTGTTTGGTTTAAAAGAGATTGCTAAGCTGTTGTTCTGTCTAGATAAATTGATTTATTGTTCAAATTTGTCTAAGTTATAGGTATCAGTTATAAGGTATGAGCATAAGGCGTTATTTATCTTATTAATAAATGACAATTAACAACGTGTTGTTGTACTAAAAATAATGAGTGATTCATCATTCAAGACCATTAAATAAAAAAGAGGTTCTAGCTATGGACCAACACCAATCTATCAGTGAATTATTTGCAGCTGTTTGCAATAAGTATAAAGATGCATCTGCTTTTACCTGTTTAGGTAAGACAATGACATTTAAAGAGTTGGATGACTTGAGCAGAGACTTTGCTGCTTACCTTCAGCATCACACAACATTGGCTCCTGGTGATCGCATTGCTGTGCAATTACCGAATTTGTTGCAATATCCGATAGTTCTTTTTGGTGCATTGCGTGCAGGTGTGGTCATTGTTAATACGAATCCACTCTATACTGGCCGAGAATTAGAGCATCAGCTAGTAGACTCTGGCGCGAAGGTGTTAGTGGTATTGGCCAATTTATCCAAGGCTGCTGAAGAGATCATCGATAAAACCCAAATACAGCATGTTATTGTCACGGAAGTGGGTGATATGCATGATTTTCTTAAACGCCATATTATCAATGGTGTATTACGTTATATTAAAAAACAGGTCCCTGATTGTTATTTCCCTTCTTCTGTTAAGTTTCGTCGCGCACTACAATTAGGGCGGCGAGATAGCTTTACTGATGTTGAAAGAAGCCCGGATGATATTGCTTTTCTCCAATATACCGGAGGTACCACGGGTGTCGCTAAAGGGGCAATGTTGTCTCAAGCTAATCTCTTAGCTAACAAGCAACAAATATTGGAATTTTGGGGCGATAGCTTGCAGCCAGGTAAAGAAAATTTTCTGGCACCATTACCTTTGTATCATATTTATGGTTTTACAATGCACTGTATGGTGCTTTTCGCCATTGGTTGCGAAAGTGTCTTGGTGCCTAACCCGCGTGACCTTGATAATGTCATTAAATCGTTTAAGAAAAATAAACTGACTGGAATGGTTGGCCTCAATACATTATTTGTCGCACTGGCTCGGCATGCTGATTTTCAGGCGCTCGATTTTTCATCCCTGAGAATAACAACATCGGGAGGAATGGCTTTAGCAGAAGATACGGCGAAAACCTGGCATAAGCTAACGAATACCCGAATCGTTGAAGGTTATGGTTTAACAGAAACGTCACCTGTTGTGACATCTAATGACCCTAAAAATCCACAGGTCAGTACTATTGGTCTTGCTCTTCCTGATACCGAGCTAAAAGTGATTGATTCGGAGGGAGGGTCCTTGCCTGCGGGTGAAGCGGGCGAATTATGTGTGCGAGGGCCTCAGGTGATGTTGGGTTATTGGGAGAGACCTGAAGCAACGGAGAAAGTACTCAGTTCCGATGGCTGGCTACGTACAGGCGATATAGCAACGATTGCTGATGATGGTTATGTACGCATAGTCGATCGTCAGAAAGATATGATTATTGTTTCTGGTTTTAATGTATATCCAAATGAAGTCGAAAACGTGCTGGTATCCCACCCTGAAATTGTAGAAGCCGCCGTTATTGGTGTAGAAGATGAGAATAGTGGTGAAGCCGTTAAAGCCTTTATTGTAAGAACGGAAGGTAGTGATATCGAAGATGATGAGATCAAGGCTTTTTGTCGGGAATCATTGACTGCTTATAAAGTACCGCGTCGTTATGAATTTCGAGACGAACTACCTAAAACGAACGTAGGTAAAGTTCTCCGTCGGGAACTTCGTGATAGTGAGCGAAACGCATAACTTGAGAGATAAGGTAATACAACATTAAATGACTATTCTTGAGAACAACACAGCACTCGTGTTATCTGGCGGTGGTGCCAGAGCAGCATATCAAGTGGGAGTTTTGCGAGCGCTCAAGGATATTCTTCCTCCTCAAACAAACCCTTTTCCTATCATTGCCGGCACGTCTGCGGGTGCGATCAATGCCGTTTCTCTTGCATCTAATAGCGATGATTTTCAGCATGCAGTGAGTTTATTGGAAAAGCTATGGGGCGATTTACATATAGAAAATGTATTTCGCACGGGTTGGAGAGATCTTTCTGGTGGTGTATACCGTATTGCGCGATCGTTCTTTCATGAAGGTGTCGATTATCACCGACCTTTAAGCCTGTTAGATAACTCTCCACTGAATAGTTTTTTAAAGCAAAATATCAACTTTCCCGGTATCCAAGCTAATATTGATCACGGTATTTTAAAAGCAATATCCGTTGCGGCATTGGGTTATAGCTCCAGTAATTCTGTTAATTTCTTTCAGGGTGAAGAGGGGTTGAGCGAATGGAGTCGTTTTCGTCGACTAGGTGTGAGTACTACCATTGGTATGGAGCACCTTCTTGCATCCTCGGCGATTCCCTGGGTTTTCCCTACCGTACGTATTGATCGCGAATATTTTGGTGATGGTGCAATGCGTCAATTAGCGCCTATAAGCCCAGCGTTGCATTTAGGTGCCGATAAGGTTTTTATTATTGGTGTCAGTGGCAACCGAGCGGTTGATTTAAGGCGCCGCCGTACACCTGCACGACATCCGCCATCAATGGCGCAAATGGCAGGTCAAATGTTGAATAGTGCATTTATTGATAGCTTGGAAGCGGATATAGAGCACCTTGAGCGAGTTAATACCTTAATTGACCTTGTTCCCGAAAAGGTTCGTGAAGAACAGCAGGTGCCTCTAAGGCCAATTAAAACACTGATTATTTCTCCATCGAAGGAAATGGATAAAATTGCGGGGCGTCATATACGCTATTTACCCAAAAGTCTGCGCTTTTTCCTTCGTTCGTCTGGTGCGTCTGCCCGCCGAGGTGGCTCAGCAATTGCCAGTTATTTATTATTTTCTCCTTCATTCACAAATGAGCTCATTGATTTGGGCTATCAAGATGCAATGTGGGAAAAAGAAGCAATTAAGGAATTCTTTTGGAGTTGAGATAAAGAACGAAGGTACAGAAGAAAAATTTAATGCGAAGCACTAAAAAAGGGCAAGCTCTTGCGAGTTTGCCCTTTTTAAAGAGTTTAGGCAAGCTGCCTAAATGTCTTAACGCTTAGATAGCAACGATATCTTCTGCTTGAGGACCTTTCTGGCCGCTAGTAACAGTGAATTCTACACGTTGGCCTTCAGCTAGAGTTTTGAAGCCTGAACCTGAGATAGCACTGAAATGAGCAAAAACGTCTGGACCTGATTCTTGTTGAATGAAGCCAAAACCTTTAGATTCGTTAAACCACTTAACGGTACCGGTTACTTTGTTAGACATAATGTATCCTATTAGATAAAAGTAATTGAAGCCTTAATACATAAATGCATATAAAAGGCGGTTGAGCAGGAAAATAGATCTATTACTTATAAATTTTAGGATGAGGCACTTCTATACAACATTGGTACCCTTAAAATAAATAGAGTGTTCTTTTTTTCTAGCTGGGCAAATTGTACTTTGATTATTCCCTATGTCAATTGGTTTCCCCACTTTTACGGGCTTATTACGCTATTTCAGGTGCCAAATTACAGAAACACCTTTCTCTTTGTTTTGAATTAATCATTTTATTGATTTGTATCAATTTACCAATTCAGCATCCTGATAAATTAACTGACAGATAAATTATTTGGAGGTGCTTATGTATATCGATGGTGTCATTTTATTCAGCTTATTAATGATTGCATTAATCCTTGTGATGATGGGTTATATAGGATGGTATTTTTATCGCCATATAAAACTTGATTCTGCAAAAGAAGATAAGATTGTTCGTAATCGAAGAGATAGAGATGAAAAGTTCTCTCAAGTGAAAGATGTCGCCGCTTAAAAGCGATGAGTAGGGAATAAATCGAGAAACTTTATATAACAATAGTGTAATATTTTTAGTATAGAGTCGCTTCAAGCAGCGTTTTTGTATAGGGGTGATTAGGTTGTGCAAAAATTTGTTTAGAGTCCCCAAACTCGACAATATCACCCCCTTTCATGACAACAATGTTATGGCTGATGGCTTTTATTACTTGCATGTCATGGCTGATAAAAATGTAACTGAGTTTACGTTTTTCCTGTAATCGCCGTAGTAAATCAATGACCTGTGCTTGGACTGCAAGGTCCAGTGCTGAGGTTGGTTCATCCAAAAATAATACTTTGGGGTTTAGTACCAATGCACGGGCAATAGAAATACGCTGCCGCTGGCCACCTGAGAACTCATGAGGGTAACGATGGCGAGTTTCAGGATCTAAATCAACCTCCTTCATAATATCGATGACTTGGCGTTCAGTCTCTTCTTTGCTCAATGAAAAATGTAAATTTAAACCTTCACTAATGATTTGCTGAATAGACATTCGTGGGCTTAAACTTGAGAATGGGTCTTGGAAAACAATCTGAAGATCGCGCCTGACTGAACACATTTCCTTTGATGTTAAGTCTTCAATTGGAGAGCCTTCTAACAGAATATGTCCCTCTGACGGCAGTAAGCGCATCATGGCATAGGCTAGTGTCGATTTACCTGATCCACTTTCGCCAACTACTCCTAAGGTACTGCCTTCATTCAATTTAATATTAATGCTCTTTAACGCATGAAAAAATGTCTTACAACGACCAAATAAAGGCTTATGAACAGGAAAGCTAACACTTAATGATTGGGTTTCAACAATAGGCTTCTGATCTTCTTCGATTTCTTTTAAAGCTACGGGATCACCGCTGGGGTAACTGTCGATTAACAGTTTAGTGTAGTCATTTTGAGGTTGTTCATACAATGCGTGGGTATCATTACGTTCAACAATTTGCCCATTACGCATGACTAATACTTTGTCAGCAATATAACGGACAACACCCAAGTCATGAGTAATAAACAAAATACTCATTTTGTATTGCTGTTGTAGCTCTTTGAGCAAATCCAATATTTCTTTTTGGATGGTAACATCCAGTGCAGTTGTGGGCTCATCAGCGATCAATAGCTTTGGTCTATTCGCTAAGGCCATGGCAATCATTACACGCTGTCGTTGCCCGCCTGATAATTGATGAGGGTACGCTTTTAATTTGCTTGGAGCATCGGCAATATGTACTTGCTCCAATAATTTAATAACTTCGTTACTGATATCTTTTTTACATGTCTGATGGTGTACCTTTAAAATCTCGCCTATTTGTTTCTCGACTGTGTGTAATGGATTTAAAGCACTCATAGGCTCTTGAAAAATCATCCCGATTTGAGAGCCTCGAATATCACGCATAATGCTATCTGACATTGAGAGCAGGTCTTTTCCATCAAATGTTATTTCTCCATTAGGATGGAAGGCAGTAGGGTAAGGCAGTAACCGCATGATAGCGTGAGCTGTAAGTGATTTACCTGAGCCAGACTCACCGACTAGAGCAACGGTTTCACAGTTATTGATATCAAAGCTTATATTTTTGACGATATGTACATCATTGCCTTTTTGATGAAATGAAACGGATAAATTATTAACGCTAAGTACAGTAGTCATTGGTATGATTTCTTATTTTACTAATAGACGTGGGTCGAATGCATCACGTACACCTTCGCCAATAAAGACTAAGAGCGTCAGCATGATGGATAGCACTAAAAAAGCGGTAATGGCTAACCAAGGTGCATGGAGATTACCTTTACCTTGAGACATAAGTTCACCTAAGGATGCTGAACCTGCAGGTAATCCGAAGCCGAGAAAATCTAATGCTGTTAAAGCAGTAATCGCTCCGGTGAGGATAAACGGCAGCATAGTAACAGTTGCTACCACTGCGTTGGGAAGTATATGTCTGAACATAATAGTTAGGTTACCAACGCCCATTGCTTTAGCGGCTCTAACATAATCTAAATTGCGGCCGCGTAAAAACTCTGCTCGCACCACATCGACTAAATCTGTCCAGCTAAAGAGCAGCATAACTGCCAGTAACCACCAAAAGTTGGGTTGAATCACGCTGGCAAGAATAATTAATACAAATAATTGTGGTAAGCCGCTCCATATTTCTAATAAACGCTGGCCGTACAGGTCAACTCGACCACCATAATATCCCTGCAGTGCGCCGACAGCGATACCGATGATACTGCTACCAATGGTGAGTGCTAGGGCAAAAAGAATAGAGATGCGAAAGCCATACAAAACCCGTGCAAATACATCCCGTGCTTGGTCATCAGTACCTAACCAGTTTTGTGTTGTAGGTGGGGAGGGTGCAGGTTGCGGTAAGTCTGCAATATGGGTGTTATAGCTGAAAGGCACAGGTGGCCAGAGAATCCAGCCTTTCGATTCAATTAAATTAATAACATAGGGATCGCTGTAGTCGGCTTCTGTATCAAAATCCCCTTTAAAGATTGTTTCAGGGTAGGATTTAAAAATAGGGGTATAGATGCCACTGTCGTAATAGACTAATACAGGTTTATCGTTGGCAATAAATTCTGCAAATAGGCTGATAAAAAATAAAAATAAGAAGAGTAATAAACTCCAGGCTGCCCGTTGGTTACTGAAGAAAGCATCCCAGCGGCGCTGATTTATAGGGGTTAAACGTTGGCGTATTTTATTCAATATCATCTTAGTGCCGACTCGCAAAGTCTATTCGTGGGTCCACTAGTACATACACGATGTCAGAAACTAATTTAATCACTAGACCTAACAGCGTAAAAATAAATAAAGTACCAAAAACGACAGGGTAATCGCGGTTTAATATAGACTCGAAGCCAAGCAAGCCTAAACCATCTAATGAAAAAATTACTTCGATAAGTAAGGAACCAGTAATAAAAATTTTCAAAAAAGCGGCAGGGAAGCCAGAGATGATAATCAACATGGCATTGCGAAAAACATGGCCGTAGAGAACTTGCTTTTCTTTTAAGCCCTTTGAGCGTGCTGTTGTTACATATTGTTTATTAATTTCGTCAAGAAAAGAGTTTTTTGTGAGCATCGTAAGTGTTGCAAAACCACCTAGAGTATAGGCTGTTAATGGCAAAGCCAGATGCCAAAAATAATCTTTAATTTTTTCAAATAGGCTCATTTGATCGAAATCAGGTGAAGTCAGGCCTCGCAAAGGAAACCAGTCAAAAAAACTACCACCGGCAAAAAGTACGATGAGTAATATACCTAATAAAAAGCTGGGAATGGCATTGGCAATGACAACAATAAAACTGGTACTGATATCAAAGCGTGAGCCATGATGAACAGCTTTGTATATCCCCATCGGGATAGAGATCAGATAAATCAGTAGAGTACTCCATAGACCTAAAGAAATAGTCACGGGCATTTTTTCTAATATCAGCTCGGTCACCGACGTATTGCGAAAAAAGCTATCACCAAAATCAAACCGAAGATAGCTGGTTACCATGTCATAAAAGCGAACATATGCTGGTTTATCGAATCCGTAGAGCTTTTTAATTTCTTCGATGACTTCTGGAGGTAAACCCTGAGCCCCTCGATATTGATTATTTTGCTGTTGATTACTTTCAAAGTTCGTACTGCTGCCACTGGTACGATCGGTATTGCCGGCTTCATTGTTTTCCAGCTTATTAATCATTTGTTCTACTGGTCCGCCAGGAGCAGCTTGAATAATGCAAAAGTTAAGCAGCAAAATGCCAAAGAGCGTGGGAATAATCAGTAGTAATCGGTGTAGTAAATAATTGCCCATAAAATAATTTATTATTAGTTTTGTTTAGATTTTGATAGATCACTGGCTTTATAAGGATCATACCACCAAGTGTAAATGCCCGTTGTATAGTAGCGATCATAGATGGGTGCAGTATCTGGGATGCCAAATTTGTTCCAATAGGCAATCCGATTAGAAGGTTTGTACCATTGTGGAATAAGATAATGATTGTGAAGCAGTACGCGATCTAGTGCTCTAGTGGCCGTGACGAGCTCTTCTCGCTCTTTGGCATTGACGATATTTTCGGTAAGCTTATCAATCGCAAGGTTTTTTATTCCAATGAGATTAGCGCTGCCTTCTGTATCGGCTGATTCTGAATTCCACATATTGCGTTGCTCATTGCCGGGAGACTCGCTCTGTCTGAATACGTGAACTCTCATATCAAAATCAAAATTGCGGGTACGGTTAATATATTGTGATGTATCCACTAAGCGAATATTGGCAATAATGCCTAATTTAGCTAACCCTTTGATAAATGGGTTGGTAATACGCTCAAAACCAGGAGAAACCAATAAGATCTCAAATCTGATTTTTTCCCCATGTTGATTGTATAGCTGATTTTTCTTTACTTTATAGCCAGCTTCATCAAGTATTTTTTTAGCAATGCGAAGGTTAGGGCGGTTGAAACCGCTACCATCAGTTTTAGGGGGAGCATAAACATCGGTGAATACAGTTTTAGGCAACAGATTTCGATAAGGTTCCAATAATGTTAATTCTTTTTCAGTCGGCAGGCCTTTTGCCGAAAAATCACTGTTTGAGAAAAAACTGTTGGAGCGGCTGTAGGCATTATAGAAAAGTGTTTGGTTTGACCACTCAAAATCGAATGCATAATTCATTGCTTTGCGTAATTCCATATCTTGAAAGATGGGTTTACGCAGGTTAAATATAAAAGCTTGGATTCCGCTATTGGCTTTATGAGGGACTTCGCGTTTGATTAGATGGCCATCGTTGATTGCGGGGATATCATAAGCTGTCGCCCAGAATTTAGAACTGTTTTCCCAGCGATAGTCATATTCACCGGCTTTTAATGCCTCTACAGCAATATTGTGATCACGGTAGTAGTCGACAGTGATTTTATCAAAGTTATATAAACCACGGTTTACGGGTAGCTCACTCGCCCAGTAATCCTTAACGCGGGTGTAGGTAATGTTATGTCCCGGATCTACCTTGCCAATACGGTATGGGCCGCTACCCAAAGGAATCTCCAAGCTACTTTTGTCAAATTCTCTGTCTTTCCAGAAGTGTTTAGGGAAAATAGGAAGTTGTCCTACAGATAATGCCAATTCGCGATTTTCGCTATTTTTAAAGGTAAATTTAACTTTGTGGCTTGATAGTGCTTCGGCTTTTTCTACATCGCCATAGAAGAACTTATAGGCTGGATTACCTTTTTCCAGCAAAAGATTAAAGCTATAAACAACATCTTCAGCTGTCATGGGTTCGTTGTCATGAAAGCGGGCTTCTGGTCTCATATGAAAAACAACCCAGCTGCGGTCAGTGGGGTATTCAATAGTGTGGGCTACTAAACCGTATTGTGTAAAAGGCTCATCCATGGCTTGAGTAGTGAGTGAATCATAAATCAGAGTCAACTTCTCAGCTGGGTTACCCTTGGATATATATTCGTTGAGACTATCGAATGTCCCAAAGCCGAATAGCCGTATTTTCCCGCCTTTTTTAGCATCAGGTGATGTGTATTCATAACGTGTGAAATTGGCGGGGTATTTCGGTTCACCGTGCATGGCAATAGCATGACTTTTAGTAACGCTATTGACGGCATATTCAGTGGCATATGAGTAGCTGCTAGCCGCCAATATCCAAAGGATGATTACTACTAGGGTGGAGTGCTGTACAAATAGTTTTTTCATGTAAGGTTTACGGTTGTCTATACTGAGTAATGAATTCTTGTTATAGCTTTTATACTTGCAAAACAGTGATACAAGGCAAACAGGGTAGATTATAGCCACAGAGTAAGCAAAGAGTCATGTCAAATAATAGTAAGGCCACATGGGTTGAGAAGCTCAGTACCACTGAAATGCCCGTTTTATCAGCGGTTATGCGTCAATTAAACCGTTTGACCGGCGATGACGATACGGAAGTAAACCAGCTGGCTGAAGTCATTTTGAAAGACCCTCATCTCACTTCTCAAATTCTTAAAATTGCCAACAGTGTGCAATATAACCCTTCCAATAACAGTATTAGCACCATTAGCCGAGCAATCGTACTCTTGGGTTTTAGAGGAGTACGCTCTCTGTGTATCTCCTTGATGGTTGTGGATTCCCTCTTAGGTAAGGAGCCTCGAGAGAGGCTTCTGAAAGTGATGGCACGGTCTTTTCATGCTGCTGTTCAAGCTAAGGAGGTTTTTAAACAAGTTAGCGATAAACGTCATGAAGAGGTATTTATTGCCGCACTACTCTATAACTTGGGAGAAATGGCATTTTGGGCCTATGGTGGACAAACAGCTGATAAATTAGATGATGAGCTAAAGCAATCTATGTCAGGTAGTCATGAACTGATTGAAAAAGAGTTAGGTATTAGCTTTAAAATACTTTCGCGAGAGCTGGGTAAAGTATGGAATCTGGGTGACACTCTTCAAGAGGCTCTGTCTTCTAGTAATACCTCATCGAATAAGCAGTTAAACATACAGGCACAAGCGGTACGTTTAGGTGAGGCGATTAGCCAGCTCGATATCAATGATAAAAAAGGGCGAACAGCACTTATGCAGCAAGTGGCTACATTTACAGGTGGAGCAATGGCTGATACTCGCCAGTTAGTTGATAGAGCATCAGAGTCGGCAGCAGCAGTCGCACTGGAGTTTGGTGCAAGTCAGGTATGTCACCTGATGCCGAGAGAGAAAGATATAAAACAAGAGAAAAAGCAGCAAGTTACTCAAGTTCTGTCATCAGACCCTAATTTGCAACTTAAAATATTACGTGATCTATCGAATTCAGTTGCAGAGAAGGTTGACGTAAATACAGTCTTCCAAATGGCATTAGAAGGTATGCATCGAGGGATTGGTTTAGAGAGGACAGTCTTAGCTTTTTTCCGTAACGATCGAATTAAAGCCAAGTATGTTCTTGGGCAATTTACTGAAGATTGGCGAGAAAAGTTTAATTTTGATGTTTCTACAGATGCCCGCAATATTTTTGCTGATTCAATTGTTAAGCCTCAGCCTATCTGGTTAGACGAGCGTTATATCAAAACACATGAGCAATATTATTCAGAAGAAATACTATCGTTGATGGGTAAGCATCCGGCGTTTATCGGTATTTTACGTATTAATCGTAGAAATGCGGCATTGTTTTATGCAGATCGCGGATTTACTGATGAAAATTTAACAAAAGATCAATTTGACTCGTTTAAGCATTTTTTATCGCAAGCTGAATTTACTATCCAGTCTATGGCTGAAGAACGATAATTTTGAATAAAGGCTAAAGTATTGATATTAAAGAAAAATAATCTAATATTCTTCTTCTATAAAAATGTACTCCCAAGAAAAGCATAAAGCTTAAATTCACTATTCGTTTTATTCTTGCGTTATCTCCTATGAGCATTTTAGTAGGGTTTATGTGGAAGTGGGCGCCATTAGTAGCGAGTACTAGGGAGGTGCATAAGCGTTACAGAGTTTGTTGTCTATACTTAAATTTTACTATCTATTTATTAAGGATGGGTATCATTAGTAGGGTATCAACAGAGCCAACTTACCCCCCATTAGAAGATAAAGTATTAGTATTTATTAATGCTTTATCTGACCCTGTTTTGCTTCTTAATTCGGCAGGGATGGTTTACGCAAAAAATGATGCTTTTAAAAAGCATGATAGCCATGTGAGCCTTAATTCATCCAGTTTTAATGAACTGTCGCACTCTTTAAAAAGTGCATTTCAAGAATATGACTTTCCTTTACCCCACACTGCTCAATTGTGTCGATCAATAATGCAAGATCAGGTGAAACGCCAGCATGCGGTTTCTCTATATCCGTTTGTATTTGCTGATACACATATTGTCATTTTTCACCCCTGTAATAATGAAGATGTTTTACAACGAGTACTAGACTGTATTCCAGCAAGAGTCTTTTGGAAAGACCTTAATGGTAAATTTTTGGGAGGTAATCACTTATTTGTCTCCGATTGCGGTATGACAAGTAAAGAGGAGTTGACAGGATTATGTGATTACGATGTTTTTCCTAAAGATGAGGCCGATAATTTTACCGCTAGCGATCGTGATGTGATTGCCTCTGGTCAACCTATGCTGAATATTGAGGAGCCACAGACTCGTGCAGATGGTGAAATAAACTGGGTACAAACCAGTAAAGTCCCAATTCGTAACTATGCACAAGAAGTGATAGGGGTAATGGGTTCTTATACTGATATAACCGAACGCAAGCTTTATCAAGAGTTGATTGAGGGACAGGCACGAAGAGATCAGCTGACGAAATTGCATAATCGGCAGGCTTTGCAAGAACATTTGCAAAAACTCGAGCAAGATAAAGAAAAGAAATGTGGCGCTTTGCTCTTTATTGACCTTGATAATTTTAAAACTGTTAACGATACCTTAGGGCATGCAATCGGTGACGAATTACTTAAAATTGTATCGAGCAGGATTAAAGAGGTCACTGAAAAAAATGATTTTATAGTACGCCTTGGTGGTGATGAATTTGCTGTTCTTTTAATCTCTGACAGTAAGCAAGAAGCACTAGTGAGTGTTGCATATAAACTAGCGGATGATATTAAGAACATCATTCTGAAGCCTTATATGGTAGATTCTAACTTTATTCAGCTGGGCGTCAGCATAGGGATAACTTATTTCGATTCAAAAAAAATAGATTGGACAAACACATTTAACGAAGCCGATATGGCTATGTACGATGCAAAAGCATCAGGCAAAAATACCATTAAGGTATTTAGTGAAGAACTACGTAGTAGCCATAATCGAATTTATAAAATGCAAACGATGTTAGGGCGAGCAATTGAGAATGATGAGTTTTATTTGAACATACAGCCACAATTTAATGCTGAAGAAAAAATCATTGGAGCTGAAGCCTTAATTCGGTGGAACAATAAAGAATTGGGAGAAGTTTCTCCCGTTGACTTTATTCCTCTTTGTGAGCAGTCGGGAAGTATTCATGAAATTGGCATGTGGGTGTTTGAGCAAGCATTTAGAATTGTTTCTTCTTTATCTGAAAAGTATGAAAAAGGGGCTATTCCACCACTGGCAATTAATGTCAGTGCTAAACAGTTTCAGCGTAAAGGTTTTTTGGCCGATGTTAAGAATCTTCTCAAAAAAAATTCAATAGCACCTAATTTAATTCACTTAGAACTTACGGAGAGTTTGCTTGTTGAAAGTGAAGTCGATTCCATCGATCAATTGAAGGCATTAAAAGAATTAGGCTTTCCTTTGGCGATCGATGACTTTGGAACAGGCTATTCCTGTCTTAGCTATCTGAGTCAACTGCCGATTGATAAAATTAAGATTGATAAAAGTTTTACGTTTAATGTCATTGAAGATAAGCGTCAGGCAGCGATAGCTGATACGATCATTACGATGGCTAAAAACCTAGATATGAATGTTATTGCTGAAGGTTTAGAAACAAAAGAGCAGCTAGAGTTTTTACTGTCTCACGGTTGTTTTGAATTTCAAGGCTACTATTTCAGTCGGCCTGTGAGTGAAAAGGATTATATAGCGCTATTAGACGCTAGACAGTGATCGTAAATTGTAGATCGATTAAATAATAATACTGATATAAGCACACATTCTTTCAACAAATGTATAAACCTTCTTTTATTTTTCTGATTCGAATAACCCAATCTATTAATTCTTTTGTTGACAGGCGAGAGACTTCTGACTTATAAGCTACTCCATAAAATGGGCGTAGTAAATTGCGCTGATACACTCATATATTGTTTAAAAATATAGGCAGGAGAATTCATATATGTCTAAACCTATTGTGTTGATTAGTTCGGCAAGTGGCCGCATTGGTAAAGAGTTGGTTGCTCGCTTGGCTAAAGATAATAAGTTTATTGTTCGTGCATGTTATTACAGTAAAGATAAGGCAGAATACTTAAAAACACTGGGGGCTGATGAACTTGTTTATTTCGATTTGAATTCGCCAGAAACCTGGGATGCTGCTTTGGAAGGTGTTAGCGCTGTTTATTCAGCCTCACTTGACCCTATGCTTGATGGACACTTAGCCTTTTCCAAAGAGTTGGGCAAAAGAAAAGATCAAATAAAACATGTCGTACGTGTCAGTTGTATGGGAGCTGATACGAATACAGCATCATATAATCCCGAACAGCATGCGTCGCGTGAGGGTGCTTCTATCCCATTAATGCTACAGCATTACTGGTGGGGGGAAAAATCACTGATTGATGAAGGTTTAAATGTGACTGCATTACGTAATAATTTTTTTATGAATCATTTGCTGAAAACTGACTGTGAAAATATTGACAAAGAGGGTTGGTTCACCAATCCATTAGGTAATATGCGCAATTCATTTGTTGCGACCAGAGATATTGCAGAAGCTGCTGCTGTTGTGCTGAGTGAAGGTCCTGAAAGGCATGCTGATAAATTTTATGATATTACGGGTCCTGAGCCTCAATCAATGAAAGAAATTGCTGCTGATTTAGGTAAGGCAATGGGTAAAAGTATTGAATATCGCCCTCAATCTATGACTGATTTCGAAAGTGATTTTGGTAGTACTCGCGCTGAGTTTTTTGAATACCTTGCCAATGGTTTTTACTGTCGCTGTAGCCCTGACTTTTATAACCTAACCGGGCACAAGCCAACATCTTACTATGAATACTTGACGACAAAGGGTATGTGTAATGAAACCGGTTTGGAAGAATTGTGGCAAGGTAACCTTTGGAAGAAAGGTGAAGATGCAATGAAAGAAGCCGCTAGTTTAAAGCAGTAACTTGTGTTGTAGCGCAGTACTTGGAATCTTTATTTTCGGGTGCTGCAATATTTATTTGCAAGATAAATTATACAGAAAAGCAACGTAGATTTAGTTCACCTTTGTCTGCACAAAGATACCACCCCTGTTTGTGCCAGTCTCCCAATACAATACGCTCAGCGGATTTTTGATTAACCGTTAGAGGGTGTCTTGCTGGGCGATGTGTATGGCCATGAATCAAGAGGGATACTTGATTGTCGGACATCACTTTAACAACCTCTTGTGGTGTGACATCCATTATGTCTTCGGCCTTTAAGCTGTTCATCGATTTGCTGGTTGACTTCAGGTGAGCTGCTAAAGCTTTACGTTCTGCTAAAGGTTTACTTGATATTGTTCTTTTCCACTCATCATTACGCACCATTTGGCGAAAAGCCATATAATCCTCGTCCTGTGTACACAAGCTGTCGCCGTGCATTAACAGGGTAGGTATTTGGTTGATGGTGATTGTTGTTGGGTCTTCCAGCAATACCATTCCTGCTCGCTGAGCAAAATTGTTTCCCAGCATAAAATCACGGTTGCCATGCATAAAAAACAGTTGATGGCCTTGATTCTGGTATTCAGCTAAAGCCTCAGCAACTTGTTGATATTCTGGCGTATCATCGTCATCGCCTACCCAGGCATCAAAAAAATCGCCAAGAATGTATAGCGTTTCAGCATCTGCTGCCGTGGTTTTCAAGAAAGTGAAAAAGGCCTGTGTAATATCGGGTCTTTCGGGGGAGAGATGAAGATCAGAGATAAACAATAGCATAGTTAATATAGTACAGTTAGTTAAGCCACAAGGTTATATGAGTAATCTTGTGGCTCCTGCTTCAGTTATGCAACAGTGACTTTTTCGATAATCACAGGATCTTTAGGGACGTCCTGGTGAAAGCCGTTAGACCCTGTAGGTACGGCCCTGATTTTATCAACTGCTTCAGTACCTTCTACAACCTTGCCGAATACACAATAACCCCAGCCTTGGGTTGTTTTGGCAGTATGATTTAAGAAATCGTTATCTTTTACATTAATAAAAAATTGAGCGCTGGCGCTGTCAGGGTCCATTGTGCGTGCCATGGCAACAGTGTAGCAGTCGTTCTTTAAGCCATTATCAGCTTCGTTGATAATAGTCTCACGAGTCTCTTTTTGCTGCATGTCAGTGTCAAAACCGCCACCTTGCACCATAAAGTTATCGATTACACGGTGAAAAATCGTACCTTCGTAAAAACCATCTTCTGCATATTGTTTGAAATTTGCCGCTGTAATAGGGGCTTTGTCAAAATCTAATTCAAGCGTGATATCGCCAAAAGTAGTGTGTAATGTAATCATTCTAAATCCTGTCTAGTGCGAAATGTCATACAGAGCTGCCTAGCTCTTGCCTTCTAAGTTAGGCGTAAATATAAAAACTTATCATATTTGGGGTGTGAACCCATCTGCGGGCCGCTATAATACGCTTTTTCCAACTATACCTAAAGTAGATAATCACCCTATGACGGCTGATACCCAAACTGATGCTCCATCAAACGAAAAACCACTGAATTTCCTTGAACAACAGATAAAAGATGACCTTGAGACAGGCAAAAATCAACAGGTAATCACTCGTTTTCCTCCAGAGCCTAATGGCTACTTACATATAGGCCATGCGAAGTCTATTTGTTTAAATTTTGGTTTGGCTGAAACCTTTGGCGGTGTGTGCCATCTGCGTTTCGATGATACTAATCCTGCCAAAGAGGACCAAGAATACATTGATGCCATTGTCAGGGATGTTGAATGGTTAGGTTATGAATGGGGTGGAGCAATTCGTTATGCTTCCAGTTACTTCCAGCAATTGTATGAATGGGCTGTCTATTTGATTGAGGAAGGCAAAGCCTATGTGTGTCACTTATCGGCTGAAGAAACGCGAGAGTATCGAGGAACCTTAACCGAGGCTGGTAAAGATAGTCCCTATCGCAGTCGTTCAGTGGAAGAGAATTTGGCTGAATTTGAAAAAATGCGATTTGGTGAGTATGACGAGGGTGCTTGTATCCTTAGAGCTAAAATCGATATGGCGAGCCCTAATATCAATATGCGCGACCCAGCTTTATACCGTATTCGCAAACAGTCGCATCATCAAACGGGTGATACCTGGTGCATTTACCCAAGTTATGACTTTGCTCATGGTCAGGAAGATGCTATCGAAGGTATTACGCACTCTATTTGTACCTTAGAGTTTGCAGATCATCGTCCTTTATATAATTGGTTTATTGAAAATTTACCGGTACCCAGCCAGCCGCGTCAATTTGAGTTTGGGCGCTTAAATTTAAACTATACCGTGACCTCTAAGCGTAAATTGAAACAGTTAGTTGATGAGAGCTACGTTGATGGATGGGATGACCCACGCATGCCAACTATTGCGGGGTTACGTCGACGTGGTGTCACTCCGGCAGCATTACGTAAATTTTGCGAAATGATTGGAGTGACAAAGTCGGATGGTATTGTTGAAATGGCGATGTTGGATCACGCGATTCGCGATGACCTCGATAAAAACGCACCTCGTGCAATGTGCGTCTTAAATCCGATTAAAGTAACTCTAACGAATTATCCAGAAGGCAAAACAGAGACAATGATTGCCCCGGGGCACCCTAACCGAGATGACTTGGGCGAAAGAAAGCTGCCTTTTAGCCGAGAGATATTAATTGATGCGGCAGACTTTCGTGAGGAGGCCAATAAAAAATATAAGCGTCTGGTTATTGGTAAGCGCGTACGGTTGCGCAATGCCTATATTATTGAAGCCGATGAATGTATCAAAGATGCTGCAGGGAATATCACCGAAGTAAAGGCGCGTTATATTGAAGGTACCGTTGGCAATGACCCTGAAGATGGCATAAAAGCCAAAGGTGTTATCCATTGGGTTGACGCCGTTAACCATGTTGCTTTTGAGGTACGCTTGTATAGTCGTCTATTCAGTGATGAAGCCCCGGATTCTGGTGATAAAAACTTTTTGGATCACATTAACCCAGAGAGCCTGACGGTTCTGCCTCATTGTGTTGGTGAAATTGGTTTGTTGGATGCTGAGGCAGAGCAGACTTATCAATTTGAAAGGGAAGGGTATTTTTGTTGTGATAGAACGTGTTGCGATAGAAAAAATAATAGCTTAGTGTTTAATCAAACGATTACGCTAAGAGATACCTTTAACGGATAAACCAATTATTTAACGTTTTAACTATTGAGCCATTAATGACATTAAAAATTTATAATACTCTTGCACGCGATAAAGTTGATTTTAAACCCATAGAACCGAAAAAAATTCGCCTCTATGTTTGTGGAATGACGGTTTATGATTATTGCCATATCGGCCATGCCCGTGTGCTTGTATCTTTTGATGTAATTACACGCTTTTTACGGTCCCAGCAATGGGACGTAGAGTATGTAAGGAATATTACTGACATTGACGATAAAATTTTGAATCGCGCTGATGAAAATGGCGAAGTATATACGGATTTAACCGAACGTTTTATTCATGCGATGCATGAAGATGAAGCTCAGCTGAATGTGCTTCCCCCTGATCAAGAGCCACGGGCAACAGCACATATGGATGGGATTATTGACATGGTATCCCAGCTGATAGATAAAGATTTTGCTTATCAAGCGAATAATGGTGATATCTATTATCGTGTTAATAAGTTTGAAAATTATGGGCAATTATCGGGAAAAAATCCTGATGAGCTGTTATCTGGTGCGCGTATCGAAATCGGTGAGGCAAAAGAAGATCCTAGAGATTTCGCACTGTGGAAAGCCGCTAAGCCTAACGAAGTGTACTGGGATTCGCCATGGGGAGCTGGCCGGCCAGGTTGGCATATTGAATGTTCTGCTATGAGCAAGTCATGCTTGGGAGCTACTTTTGATATTCATGGTGGTGGCCCAGATTTGCCATTTCCTCACCATGAAAATGAAATTGCGCAAAGCGAAGCAGCTAATGGATGTAAGTTCGTGAACTATTGGATGCACGCTGGTGCTGTTCGTGTAGATGGTGAAAAAATGTCTAAATCATTAGATAATTTTTTTACTATTCGTGATGTGTTGAAAAAGTATCATCCGGAAGTGATACGCTTTTTGATCGTCAGCAGTCACTACCGCAGTGCGATTAATTACTCTGAAGATAATCTTATTGAAGCCAAGTCTGGTCTTGATCGCTTTTATCAAACATTGAAGAAATGTATGCATATTGAACCAACAGCTTTGGTGTCTTTAAGTGCAAGTACTTATTATCCTCGCTTTGTTGAGGCAATGAACGACGATTTTAATACCCGTATTGCTTTAGCCGTTATGTATGATTTAGTAAAAGAAGTGAATTCTCTCGGAGAGGGAGATGAGAACCTTACCTCTACTTTGATTGCCGAATTAAAGGCCATGGCAAATATTTTAGGTGTTTTACAGGCAGATCCTGTTGAGTTTTTGCAGGCAGGCTCCACTAATGATGGTTTGTCGGCTGATGAAATTGAAGCTTATATTGCTGAACGCCAGCAGGCAAAACTTGATAAGAATTATGCGCGTGCCGATGAAATTCGGAAGTTGCTCATTGAGCAAAAAATAGTGCTGGAAGATTCTCGAGAGGGTACAACTTGGCGCAAGGAGTAGCAACGTGCTGAAATAGTAAGAGAATTTAAAGGACAGTAGGTAAAAGGTGCGTTTATTCGCACCTTTTTAATAAGTAAGTCATACACAGTAAATATTTCGATTGATTTATGAAAGCAAAAAATTTACAAGCGCATTTTGAAAAAATTCGTTCGAACAAGGCATTTGAGCTATTTGTTGTCGGTGTTATTATTTTTTCCGCCTTAGTTATTGGTGTGAAAACTTACCCAATACCTGATTCAGTATCTCAGTTAATTATCATATTGGATTGGCTTATTACGCTAATATTTTTAGTGGAAATTACTATTCGTTTTTTGGCTGAGCCGATCAAACGTAACTTTTTTAAGAATGCTTGGAATATTTTTGATACCACTATTGTTGCGATCAGTATTATTCCTATTGAAGATAGTGAGCTGGCCGTTATTGGCCGCTTAATTCGTATCTTCCGTGTACTGCGAATGGTTTCAATCATTCCTGAGCTTAGGATGTTGCTCAATTCGTTGTTAAAAGCATTACCTAGGCTCGGTTATGTAATGCTGCTAATGTTTATTATCTTTTATATTTATGCGGCAGTGGGAACAACATTTTTTGCAGATATTAACCCTTCTTTATGGGGAGATATCGCGCATAGTTTGTTGACATTGTTTAGGGTAATGACATTTGAAGATTGGACAGATGTGATGTACGAAACAATGGAGGTTTATCCATTTAGTTGGGCTTTTTATCTGACATTTATATTTTTCACTGCGTTTGCCTTTTTAAATATGATTATTGGTATTGTTGTCAACGTACTCGAAGAAGAGCACAGGGAGCTTGACCGAGAGCAGGGAGAGCCCACACTAAAGGAATTAGAGGCAGAGTTAAAAGAAATAAAGGCATTGCTGAAAGCTAAATCCTGACTTTTTATCCTAATTCTTGATCTTAGTGTACGTGAGTCTATTCTGAATTACCTACTGAGAAGCGATGGGTTCGATTGAAAATGCATGGGCATCCATGTACTGTAATGGGGCTACTTAAAGTATTAGATTCATTACACATATTCATGTTACCACTATGACCACACATCTATCAGAGCCTGCTTATTTTTCTCGTTCCGTATTAGCGGAAAAGCTTGATATCTCATTGAAAGAACTGACTCAGTTGATGATTGAAGCTGGATGGATATTGCAAGAAGGTAAAGTGTGGAAATTGACTGCTAAGGGTGAATTTGAGGGCGGTATCTACCGGCAAAGCCAAAAATATGGGCAATACATTGTTTGGCCAGATACTGTGCTCTTGCACCCTATTCTCAGTGGCACAGATCAAACGTCAATCCATGTGACTCTTTTAGCTAAATCAGTGAATCTATCTGCTCGTTTATTCAATCGCCTATTAGCGGAATTAGGCTGGATTAAAGCTTTTGCTAAAGGGTGGCAACTCACTTCTTTGGGCAAGCGATACGGCGGTGTACAATGTCAGGATAATGATTCTGGTATTCCTTATGTAATGTGGCCAAGATCACTTCGTGATACGCCAGCGTTAACTCGCTCTATTGATGCTTTTACTGATAAGGGGTCATTGGAGGTGTTGAACGGCCTCGAGGTTGAGTCATCTGCCCATGGTAAAATAGCCAATTGGCTGTATATAGCAGGGCTTACTTATAGCTACCATCGTCAGCTTTTGTTACCAGACAACACTGAGCTGAGGCCTGATTTTTATTTGCCTTCTTATCGTATTGCAATTGAATACTGGTCTGAATCATTGAAACCAGATGAATTGGCTGCTCAATTGCAAAAGCGAGAAGATTATAAAAAATTTGAAGTTCAAGTAGTAGAAATTCATAAAGATGAGCTGGGGGACCTGGATCATGAATTGTCGAGAAAGTTATTGCAGTTAGGTATCTCCGTTTATTAAGTCCCTTTTTTGAAAGAAATAGTGATTAGCCATAACATAGAAAACTTACAATAGAGGATAACAAAAATGAAAGTTGCATTTATTGGCTTGGGTGTAATGGGATACCCTATGGCAGGTTTTCAACAGAAAGCGGGCCATAATGTGTGCGTATACAATCGTACAAGTGCTAAAGCTCAAAAATGGGTTGATGAGTATGGTGGGCGCTTTGCTGAAACCCCGGCAGAAGCTAGTAAAGATGCTGATGTGGTAATGATCTGCGTTGGTAATGATAATGATGTTCGCAGCGTTGTTTATGGGGGTAATGGCATTATTTCAGGCTTAAAAGCAGGAGCCATCATTGTCGATCATACGACTACATCTCATGAATTGGCAATTGAGCTTGGCGAAAAGTGTAAAGATGCGCAATTAGAGTTTTTAGATGCTCCTGTTTCAGGTGGACAGGCTGGAGCTGAAAATGGCGCTTTAGCAGTTATGATTGGTGGGGATAAGTCGGTGTTAGAAAAAGCGACGCTAGCAATAGAGCCTTATGCGAAAACGATGACACATATGGGGGATACTGGTGCTGGGCAATTGACGAAAATGGTTAATCAAATCCTTATCGCAGGCGTTTTGCAGGGTGTTTCCGAAGGATTTACATTAGCTAAGAAGTCAGGGCTTGATCTACCCACTGTTATTAATGCTATTTCCGAAGGTGCAGCTGGTAGTTGGCAGTTATCAAATCGTGGTCTAAATATAGATAAAGATGTATTTGATTATGGCTTCGCTATTGATTGGATGTGTAAAGATTTAGGTTTTTGTCTGGATGCCGCTCAAAAAATAGGTTTATCTCTACCGAATACACAATTTGTTAATGAACGGTATGTAGAATTACAGCAGCGCGGATTGAATCGATGTGATACATCTGCATTGATTAAGCAATATGATAATTAACAAGGCAATTAATTAATAAGTATGTATTACGATTATTTTGGCCTAAGTGAGGCGCCATTTTCTATTGCGCCTAACCCTGACTATCTGTTTATGACAGAACGTCATCAGGAGGCTTTGGCCCATTTGTATCACAGCATAGAAAGTGATGCAGGTTTTGTATTACTGACAGGTGAGGTGGGGACAGGTAAAACCACGGTTTGTCGTAGCTTTCTTGAAAACCTGCCTGATGATACTCAAGTGGCCTTTATTCTTAACCCTTTTTTAGGGGCAAGAGAATTGTTGATGACAATATGCCAAGAGCTGAATATAGAAGGTGTACCAGATAACTCAACCCTGAGGCAATTGACTGAATCTATTTATCGCCATTTATTAGATAATCATGCCAGAGGGAAGCAAACAGTATTATTGATTGATGAAGCTCAACATCTTCATGATAAAGTATTAGAACTTATTCGCCTGCTGACTAATTTAGAAACAGCGACGCAAAAACTACTCAAAATTATTTTAGTGGGGCAGCCTGAATTAAACACCACTTTAGAAAAACCTGAATTGATACAGCTATCCCAACGAATTATTGCGCGTTACCATATTAAGCCTTTAAGTGTTGAGGAGACAGGCGCTTATATAGATTATCGGTTGCGTATGGCCGGTTACATAAGCGAGAAGAAGATTTTCCCTAAGGCAATTGTTAAAAAAATATACAGCGTTACTCATGGGATACCTCGGTTAATTAATGTCATTTGTGATCGTGCTTTATTAGGTACATATTCTCAAAACCGAGCAGTTGTTGATTCAAAAATTTTAAATAAGGCTATTATTGAAGTTCGTGGTGAAAATCATTTAAAGAAAACCCCTCAATGGATGTGGCTGGCTGGCGCTGCTGCTACTTTATTTCTTGGTATCTATTTATCCATTCAGTTTCTTCCTATCTTGGAGCATCCATCAGTTATTAATGCTAACTCCTCTGATGTTGTTGAACCAGAAAAAGAATCTATTGAAAATATAGAGGTTGTCACAACAGATAGTAGTCTTGATAAAGAAAATAACATTCCTGCAGAACAGTCAGAACTTGTTGAAGAAATTGGTGGCACGAAAGAAGTTTTATCAGCGTTAGCACAATCCCAAGATAGTAAATTAGAACTATTGGCCAATAATGTCATTAATAACAGCAATGTAGATAGTAATGATGCATTGAGTAAACAAGTGAATAATTCTAGCCCAAGCTACTATGTCAATATGGGCCGAGCAATGGCAAGCCTTTTTAATTCCGTCAAGAAAGACTCTGAACTCCTTGATCCAAAGTGTAACGAATTGATTAGTATTGGCTGGCAGTGTAGGAAGGCTCAAGCAAAAAGTTGGCAAACGTTAAAGCAATATAATCGGCCAGCCGTTATTATTCTGGCTAATTTGTCTGGTGAAACCTATTATTTGCCTGTTCTAGGGTTGACTGAGACCCATGCAGAAGTATTGACGCCTAAGGGAACTCGGTCTTTTTCTTTAGTGAGTTTAAATGGAGAGTGGACGAGAGAGTTTATTTACCTTTGGCAACCACCTAAAAACTTCGTTAATTATATCTATTTTGATTCAGATGAAAATTTGGTCGACTGGTTAGCCAATGCTTTTGCTGTCGTTGATAATCGTGATGAAGTATTGGCCAACAAAAAATTTAATAGCCTGTTGAAAAAAAGAGTGATGTTATTTCAAAGAGAAAACAGCTTAACTGAAGATGGTATTGCTGGTATCGAAACACTCTTAAAGCTAAATGAAAAGCTAGGTATCGCTGTTACATTAAGGCAGCCATTATCAGCATCCATTGATTCTTCCACCCATTTATTGGTGAATTAGAGAGTATTCTTATGTCTTACATTCTTGATTCGCTCAAAAAATCTGATAAAGAGCGTCAATCAATTAATAATTCAGCTGCAATGGTGATGCGTTCGCCTGCTTTTTTAGAAAATGATAAGCGCCCTCATAATCCCTTAGTTTGGATGGTTTTGGTTGTTGTCGTTTTATCTCTTGTTATTTATTTTGGCTTTTTCCAGGAGTTTAGCAGTAATCAATTTTTTAGTAGCCAAAAAAATGAATTGTTAGTTAATAGTAAACCCATTATTCGTAAAGAAATAGTAATTGCGCCTCCGCAAGAACAATTGTCTCAAGAAAAGCAAGAAGCTATTTTGTTGTATGAACAGGCATTACAGCAGAAGTCACAGCCTGAAATCGATTCGCTTTATAAAGAGCTTAACGATAAGGCTGTTAAAACAGAAGGCGATGTGGCAACCATCCAGCCCGAACAAGCCTTGGATGATGAAGACGATAACCCTAATAGAGTTACCAGCAGCACCGTTACTTCTCAGTCGGTTATTTCTAATATTAAACCTCATACGGTAACACCGGTATTGAAAAATGCAGTGACTGTAGTATCTGCCCCTGAAGATGAAGGCATTACATCGGTTGTATCATCTAGAACAGAGGCAGCAAATAATGTTGCTATATTAACTGAACAAAAACAAAAAAGTAATTCAAATGTGGTTATCCCGTCTATCTATGCACTTGATAGTACGGTAAAGAAAAAAATACCCTCTATAAATTATGGCGCGCATATTTATGCCACTGATAATAAAAGTGGTTTTGTCATACTAAATGGTGCCAGACGCCGCATAGGGGATAAGCTAAGCAATGGTGTTTTTGTTGAAAAAATAGCAGAAGAAAGTGTAGTGCTTAGTTTTAATGGTACAGTTTTTTCATTGCCTGCAATGAAAAGCTGGATTGGAGAATAGTATATTAATGCACGAAACTAATCCTCTAGAAAGCCTATTATTTTTTTTACTAGCTGCGGTTATTTTTGTTCCTCTATTTCGTCGTTTTCGTCTGGGCGCTATACTGGGTTATTTATTTGCGGGTGTGCTCATTGGCCCTCAAGCCTTTCATTTTATTGATGATCCAAAAAGCGTTCTACATTTCTCTGAAATAGGTGTTGTTTTACTCCTTTTCATTATAGGTCTTGAACTTAATCCTGATAAGCTTTGGTCTATGCGCAACCAAATAGGTTTTTTGGGTGGGGGGCAGCTCATTATTAGCTGTCTATTGATTACGGCTATTTGTCTACTACAAGTTTCATGGCAAATTGCTTTGGTTGTCGGTTTAGCGTTAGCTTTATCATCCACTGCTTTCGCGATACAGCTAATGGCTGAAAAGGGAATTTTAGCGTCTGCCAATGGGCGGCGCGGTTTTTCTATCCTGCTAATGCAAGACCTTGCAGTCATTCCTATTTTGTTAATTGTTCAGGGGTTAGCTTCGAGCCCTGATGAGCACAGTCAGCCCTGGTGGTATGGTGTTATGGCTATCTTACTATTGCTCTTCAGTGGGCGATTCTTACTGAATCCATTACTAGGCATTGTGTCACGTTTTGGTAGTCGTGAAACAATGACGGCTACTGCGTTGTTAATTGTTGTCGGTGCAGCATACTTGATGTATATATCGGGCTTATCAATGGGGATGGGGGCTTTTATTGCCGGCATTATGTTAGCTAACTCCCATTTTCGGCATCAGTTAGAAACCGATATAGAGCCGTTTAAAGGGCTTACCCTCGGTTTATTTTTTATTGCCATTGGCATGACATTGAATATTAGCTTATTGTTTGAAAAGCCTATTATGATTTTCGCTTTTGTTTTAGCGTTGATGGCTTTGAAAACAGCCGTTATTATGTTTTTGTTGAAGCTGTCCCAAATGGAGTGGCGCGCTAGTTTGCCGCTTGCATTAATGCTGAGTCAAGGAGGAGAGTTTGCTTTTGTCATTATGTCTCAAGCCGGTTCTTTAAATCTTGTTTCAACAGATGTCATTGAAATAATAAATTTAATTGTTGGTTTATCAATGGCCTTAACAGCGCCTTTAGTTGCTTTAGCGGGGCTGATTTCAAAAAAACAGTACAATGAACATTCGACAGCATCATTGCCAGAAATTGAGCATGAATCAGAAATATTAATTTTAGGATTTGGTCGTTTTGCTCAAATTACTGGCCGTATTCTCTCTGCTAATAATATTCCTTTTACCGCATTAGATAATAATTCTACTCATATACAATTTATTAAACAGTTTGGAAACAAAGTACATTTTGGGGATATTACGCGCTTAGATGTGCTGCAGGCAGCAGGTATCGATAAGGCAAAAATTCTGTTGGTGACTATAGAAAATGCAGATAAAGCTGTCGACCTAATCAAAATGATTCGTAAACATTATCCTGAGCTCCACATCATTGCGCGAGCATATAATCGAGTTAATTATTTGAAGCTGATTGATGCAGGTGCTAACAAAGTTGTTAGAGAGATATTTTCTGGTAGCTTAGAAGCAGCAACAGAAACATTGATGACGCTCGGTTTCACAACAGGTCAAGCTTTAAGAACCGTTGATATTTTTCGTGACCATGATGAGAGTTTATTAGAAAGAGCGGTTGAACATCATGATGATTTGGATAAGTTGATAGAAATCGGTATTCAAGGAAGAAAAGAATTAGAAGAGTTATTTAAGCAAGATAGGGATAATATTACCTAAGTGATACTATCTTAATATGATAATTGTTTAACTGCTAATAGACTGTCAAGCCTTATTAATGAGAGTCTATTAATATCCGTCTTATATAATAAAAATGTGATGATCTAGAAGCTGTATTCAGCTGCACCTTCTCTACTATATATTCGTGATTAGTCGTTTGGTTATATCCATAGAACTAATTATTTTGCGTTGAACTCTTCGCGTCAGTGTTACTCAAAGGGATAAGTGGCTAATGACCTTAATTTTGTCTACTTTATAATTAGGAACGCTATAAATACAGCAGAGCGTTGTACTTAATGCTACAAAGCCCCTTTTTTGGGTTAAATTCTATATGAATCAATGAGTTATATTGCTTGTAAAGGTCTTGGCAGGATATGATTGCATTACTTTTTACTATAGTAAAATGAGATACATACTAAGCAGTAGTAATATAAATGAGGTAATGCATAAAGATGATCAGTATTGTGGAGTATGAGCCGACGTTATTTGAGGATGCCGTAGATATTTTTAGTAAGTTAAGTTCATATTACTTAAAAGAAAATTCATCTAGCAGAGATGCGGTAAGAGAAAACTTGGAACAGAATGTTCTTGCACCTGGGTCTTCTGTAAAAATAGTTCTAGCTTATTATGATGGAGCTGTATGTGCGTTAGCATCATATGCCATATTGTATCCGGCCACTAAAGAAACGGGGCAAATGTTCCTTAAAGAATTATTTGTTGCGCCAGAATATTCAAGGAAGGGGGTCGGAATGAGGATGATGAGCTTCTTATCGAAAATTGCTTTAGATCGAAACTGTTCTCGATTTGATTGGACGACTCAGGAAAGTAATACAAAAGCGATAAATTTTTACGAAAAAATTGGTGCGGCACCCATGGAAAGTAAAAAATACTACCGATTGTCTAGGAATGAATTACAGAAAGTAATAGAAATGGATATTAAGTAGTGAACTTTATATGAAGTTTATTGTTATATAAGCACTTTTTTTGATGATAGAGCTATGAAAATACTTTTCCTTGTTGAAGATGAAAATAATGTAACAGCCGCTAACTTAATAGCTGCTCTGAGACAAACAAAAAATGATGTTGACGTTATTTCGTACTACAGTGGTAAGGAAGATCAATGTTCTATTGTTATAAATAATGGATGTCCTAATATCTCGTTTAATCGGCGTGTTTATTCTCCAACAGATTATGATGCAGCTTTATTGTGGTGCTGGGGTACAGCTGCTGTTGGGCGAAAGTATCTTCGCATTTTTGAAAATGCGGGTGTTATTGTCTTGAACTCAACATATGATACAGAAATAACTGACAGTAAAGTTAGCCTTACAAAAATGCTCGCTAAAGAGGGTGTTTCAACGCCTCGTACTGTTTTCTACGGTGTAGGATCTTCTGTACGTTCTGTTTGTTGCGTCAAAGAAAAGCTAGGTTCTCCTCCTTATGTATTTAAACCGGATTATGGTACACAAGGTCTGGGCATTGAGTTTGCCTTATCAGAAAGCAAGCTTGAAGTTTTTGCAAGGAATTTACAAAATCAACAAGGCTTTTTAGTACAAGAGTTTATTGGTAACTCTGAAAAACCTATTTCCCACTATCGAGTTTTAGTGATTGGTGATTCCGTTATCTCTTCAGCAATGAAGATAACAGCATCAAAGCCTTTGGCTGCCTCAAATATTGCTAGGGGAGGGGATGTTGAATTTGTACGTATTACTAATTATTTAAAAACGTTAGCTCTTTCAGCGACTAGAACAACAGGATTAAAAGTAGCGGGTGTTGATATTATGACTTATACCTGCGGTGGAGAAGAAAAGGCCGTTGTGCTTGAAGTGAATGATGGTCCAGGAACAAAGACTTTTGATGCTCATGGTTTGGACGTGTCAGCTCAAATTGTTGATTACTTTGTTCGGTATGCCAATGCTCAACTTGTTACTTCTCACCAAAAAAGAGCTGCTTTGGGTCGTTGTTGATATATTTCTATAAAAATAATAGCCGCCTGCCTATTTTATTCTATACTTGTTAATATAAATTTAGGCGAATTTATGAACTCTCAAGGCGGTTAATAACTTAACCTATATCTTCTATATAAATTACATTCTCTAAAAAATACCTAACTAATACTATAAAATTTTTGGTGTAAGTATGAGTGTCTCAAGAATTACTGTCCTGTTACTGTGTTTGTTAATATCGAGTTCTGTTTTTTCTTATTCCCCTCATAAAAATATTAACAGCAAATTACTGCTTAATAAGGAGGTTGTATCTGAACAGCGGTCATCTATAGAACCTGTAAAGCAAAACTCTGTCTCAATAATTTTAGATGATTATGATAGAGGGACGCCGAGAAGCTCCATTGAAAAATTTTTAGGGTTAATTCGAAAAGCTGATTATGCTCCTGCTATTAATTATTTAGATTTTGATGGCGTTAATAACCAAATAAGAAAGATGCCACGGGAAAAAGTGGTTAAAACATTAAAGTTGGTATTAGATCGTGCATTGTGGATAGACTTACCAACATTGAGTAATGAACCTGCAGGATATAAAAATGATGGTATTCCTGGTGATCGGGATATAGTCGGCTATATACCACTTCAGGATAGGAAGGTCCCTATCTATGTTCAGCATGTGGCTCGTGAAGACGGTGTGCTTATTTGGAAAATAGCTGGTGTTAGCATTAATTCACTACCGGAGTTATATCGTGAGTATGGAGATGGGCCTGTCGGAGAAATACTGACAAAATTTGTACCTGATATATTTTTCTTGGGTCTACAGTTATGGCAATGGGCCACTTTATTATTAATTATTATTATTTCTATTTTTGCTGCTTTATTACCAACAAAGTTAATTGCATCCCTCATTCGCAAGCGTGACTCTGAAATGAGCGAGCAAGTTGCTGCTATTGTTTCTGGTCCTGTACGTTTTTTGATTGTTGTTTTGTTGATTCGTGGAATGTGCCCGTTGATGAGCCTTTCATTAGAAGCCCGAGAAGTTACTCAAGGGTATACTATTTTAATTATTGCTGTTACATGGACATTGTTATCAACTATTAGCATCGTCCGTGATTTTTTTGTTTATCGTTTGACGAATGATAATAAAAAGTCAGCAGCTAAATTATTAAATCCACTAAGTAGTTTAATCAAAACAATGATCGTTATTACAGCTACTTTAGTATGGTTAGAAAATCTTGGTTTTAAAGCATCTACGATACTGGCAGGATTAGGTGTAGGTGGTTTAGCATTTGCCTTGGCGGCTCAAAAATCAATTGAAAATATTATTGCTGGGATTACTCTATATGTCAGTGTGCCAGTCAAGGTTGGCAATCTTGGTCGATTTGGAAAATATGTTGGTTTTATTGAAGATGTTGGAATGAGATATACAAAGATTCGAACGCTTGACAGAACACTTGTTAATATTTCTAATTCTATTTTTGTAGATATGGAATTGGAGAATTACTCGGAGCGTAATCGTATTCGCTATAAACCTGAACTGGTACTTTCTCATGAATCAACTGCTGAACAAATTGAAGGTGTAATCGCCGATATTAAACAATTATTAGATGACCATGAACAGATATGCGAAATACCCTGTCGGGTACGTTTAGCGGACTATCTTGAATATGGTATAGCACTCAACGTAATGAGCTATGTTGATACGACGAAATTTCCTGTCTACGCTGAGGTATCTAACGAGTTAAATTTTGCCATACTTAATATCTTAGGTAGGCATAAGGTAAAATTAGCGGATATAAGTTTTGGTAATTTAAAGAATAATAAAAGTTTGTCTTTAGAATAGGAGAAAAACAGTACATATTCGTAAATTTTATTTTTTGTATTATTATAAAGAACGATAGAGAAGTCTAATATCAAGTTAAGAGTAATTTTGAATGGAGACTTTATTACGACCTGATTTTTTTGATTTATATAATGCGTCATCTGCTATTTCTAAAGCCTTATCAAATGTTGGGCTAATAGTTCGATGAGCTATATAACAGACGCCAATGCTAACTGTTTTTTTCAGTAGCTGATCTGTCATTGAGTTTGAAGCGATATTTAATCGAATAGATTCTGACATGGAAAGTGCATTATCATAACTAGTATTGCAAAGGTAGACTAAAAATTCTTCCCCTCCATAACGGGCGATAATGTCCTTTTCACGTTTAAGTGTTTGAATAATTCGTTGAGAAACTTCGACTAAGCACTGATCTCCAGTTTTATGTCCATAAGTATCATTAATTCTTTTAAAATGGTCGATATCTATCATAAGCAAAGCTACACCGGCACTATCTTCATGGGTAGAAAGTGTATTTAAAAATTGATTGCGTAGAGTAGTATCGATATATTCGCGATTATAAATACCTGTTAAATTATCAGTGATTGATTTTTTTGCAAAATAGTCAAGGCGTGATAATTTCTGTAAAAGAATGATTGGCGTGATGATAGCAATAGTGAGGAGTATAAAAAACATCGGGTAAAAGTAAATTAAATTGTTAGATTGGTAATAGATCTGTGCAGCTAGAACCGCACGTGTATCACCTAATGCCCATTGTTTATATTGACTATCAGGATGGTTGTTATGACAATTAATGCATGATGTACTAGTCATCTTTATAGGTACAGCATATAGGTAGCGTTTATCATCATAGTACGTATATTCAGATAAATCGTTATTTATTATTTCATTAAGGGCATTTTCTTCATAAGCATCTCTAGGTCTTGCAGAATTTTCTCTGCCTTTAAATGGATAATGGCTAAACATGCGTATAGTTAAGTCGCTATTACTTACGGTTTGTGAAAGCTCTATTGCAAATGTTGCTGGAATTGGCACCATAGTGGGGTGCTCTAGGTGGTCACGACCAGATTCTACTGGATATAATTTCTTAAACTTATTGAATACTTCAGCACTGTATTTTCGCTGGGCCTCTTTTGTTAGTGTTGTGATTATATTTAAAGATGTATGATTTAATTCATTGCGTGATGATTTACTTTGATAATGTATATAATAAGCACCTATTGGTATCATTAGCCATGTAAGGACCAATAGGCACTGTATAAGGCGTAAAGACTTAAGCAAAATTATACTCTAAATTAAAATACATCTTATATTATAGAGATATAACCATCGATTAGTAGTAATGATTATGACTAAAGAAAAACGAATAGGTTAAATATAGTTCTAGTAAATATGCTTATTTATTTTAATGGTTTCTTTACATTCTACTTATATCTAATATCGCATGATTTTTTGGCAGGCTTTCAACAAAGCCAAGGTAATATATGATATTACTATTAAACGTGAAAAACTCGAAACTTTTATCTGCCAAAGTTATCGAAGCTCAATTAGCTGGGAAAGTTGCAGAGAATAATTATTCGCTCTGTTAGCATATCGGCTATGTAATGCTATCGATTCCTATCAAGCATCGCCTGAAATAAGCAAAGGCCAACATCTTCTAATTAATTACTCTAATGATCACATATAGGAAATACTACAATGACTACTAACCCATCATACGTTCCTCCTAAAGTCTGGACATGGGATACTGAAAATGGAGGAGAATGGGCAAAAACGAATCGGCCTATTGCTGGGCCTACCCATGATAAGGATTTACCCGTAGGTAAACACCCACTTCAGTTGTATTCAATGGCGACACCTAATGGTGTAAAAATTACCATTATGCTGGAAGAGCTGTTAGCCCTTGGTATTAGCGGCGCAGAGTATGATGCTCACATGATTAAAATTGGTGATGGAGACCAATTTAGTAGTGGTTTTGTTGAAATTAACCCCAACTCTAAAATTCCTGCTTTAGTTGACTATAGTGATGAAAAAGCAACCCGTGTATTCGAATCAGGAAACATTCTCTTATATCTAGCAGAGAAGTTTAATGCTCTTATTCCCAGTGAGTTCACATCGCGCACAGAGTGTTTATCCTGGTTATTTTGGCAGATGGGCAGCGGTGGTTATTTAGGTGGTGGCTTTGGTCATTTTTATAGCTATGCACCGTCTAAAATGGAATATCCTATTGATCGTTATACAATGGAAACGAAACGGCAGCTCGATGTGCTTGACCGGCATTTAGCAGATAGCCAATATATTTGTGGGGATGAATATAGTATTGCAGATATCGCTATCTGGCCTTGGTATGGAGCTGTAATGATGGGGAGGCTATATGATGCTGCAGAGTTTCTTGATGTGGCTTCTTATAAGCACCTAATGCGTTGGACGAATCTCATCGAAGAGCGCCCTACAGTACAACGAGGACGAATGGTGAATCGTACATGGGGCGACCCCAGCATGCAGCTTCATGAGAGACATGATGCCAGTGATTTTGATTTGCGTACACAGGATAAACTGGATAACACTTGAAGTTAGATGTTCACTTGTATGTGTTAATTCTTAACCTACTGTAAAAATTAAATCATATTAAAGAGGGCAAATAAGTTTATTTGTCCTCTTTTAGTTTAAGAGTGAATACGTTGAAAAAATTCAATAATTACTCAATTTAAATGCTAAAAATTGAGTAAATTGCCCATTAGTATTAAAGTTATTATCAGATACTAAAATGATTGTTTGTTCTCCACTGGGCAATCTAGGACCAAAAGTAATACCTTCAATATTATCTAAAGTAATGCCCAATTCTGCTAAATCGAGTAGTAACTCCTTTTTCATTGGTTCAATTGAAGGATTGTCTTGTATGGATTCTATTTTACTGACATCCGTTGCACCATAAGTTGTAGTAAAGAATAATTTAATGCTATTGCCAACACCAACAGAGAATGAGCGTTCGACGGCAATCATTAGTTTTGGTGCAAAACTTAGTAGTTCAACTAGTCCGTTGGTATTGAATGTCCCAGCAGGGATTGATTCAGCGGCAACAGGTTCAGTTTGGTAGATATATTCTTTGTTGGCTTTGCCAGTACTGCGGTTCAAGCGTAAAACGCGTACAGAGCTACCATTATCGACTGTCGCTCTAGTTCCATCTTGAACTAATGCATTCTCTGTAGCTGTAAACAATTGCTTTTTATTGTAAGAGAACGTTAAGTTTTCAAAGGCAAGATTATTTTGAATACCTGAGTCAATCGTAGGAACAAATTTTTCAGGTAAATTAAATTGGTCGACATACTTGCCATCTCTTGTCATCACACGAACAAATGGAGAAATTCCATTGTTTGCATCCCCTTCACTTGTCCAATACAAAAGGTTAGGGAATGGCGCTAAGCGAATAGATTCTGGATCAACGCTGCCTGGTTCAAAAGAAGAGTCATCGTTATTGAGAATTTCTGTAACCTTAGTAAACACGACATCTCCGTTTTCTAAAGATCCATCGCTTAAGTCGATGGTTAAATCATAAAAACGAGCAGGCCCATTTTCTGCACGATCATCACTGATCGTAATATAGGAATTATTTTTTCTATCATAATCAATTCCAGATAAGCCGCCAACTTCTGTGCCATCAAATTGATATCCTGTTGGAAAGGTAGCTTCTCCAATAAATTCAAGAGATTCTGCTTGCGTATATGTTGATACTATTGCGAGTGCAATAATTAATGGTAATCTGTAGATGCTCATAAAAAACCTCATATTTGAATAATACAAAAGAAGCTATAATTTTGTGTGAGCATTGCTACAGTGATGTGAACAGAAGATGAAGTCTCTATTAAAATATAACTAAGAATATGATTTTATTGGTCAGCGACAACAGAATCTAAATACTCTTGTTCATAACGAGCTTTTAGTGCTGATATTTCTCCGCTTGCTCTCATTTCTCTAATAACAGCATCAATTTTAGGAACTAAATGAGCATGGCGTTTATTTAAATAATGATACAAGGGATTAACCTGCAAAGGTTGCCCTACTGCTTCTACGTTAGTTATGTTTCCTTTTTTTAATAATATTAGCCCATTTAAGCGCCCAGTTAATGCAATATCTGCTCGCTTAAGGCTTACGAAGGGCATTAATAAATCACTGGACTCAACGATATATATATTATCCATGCCTTCCGTCATATTCTTTGTATGTTGAACCCCGCTTGTACGAACAATGACATAGTTTTCGAGATCTTTTGGCTGATTTAATGTGATGTCAGCTCCTTTTTGAGCAAAACCCATAGTAAGAAAATCAAAAAGAGGGGTTGGTACACGAACAAGCTCTGGGTATTTTTCACCGACAGCATAGATACGTACTGATTCTCCATCCTTTCTTCCGCTGATTGCCTCTCTTAAGGCACGTTTTCCAGGCATAGGAATAACTTCAGCAGGAATGCCAAGGCGCTTATAAACATCGAGTAATATTCTTCCTCCTACTTCTTGTCCCGCCATATCTTGTATGCGAACAAAAGACATCTTCTCTAGTGTTTGAGATGTAGTGGAGCTACTAAAGAATATAGCTAATAAAAGTATATATAAATTTTTTTTTATATTCGAATTGCTATTGAAGAAATTGTAGATAATCATTTTCCTATCCATCTTATTAATCTTCATGATGTTGGAAAGTAATACTCTTTTGGTTAGTTACTCTGTACGTTTGATCAGTACAATATTTATTTTATCATTTATGGAATTATTGCTGGAATAGGGTGCAAATGGAAATAGCCTATAACGGAAACAATAAATAATACCGCAGAAAATGTAGATTTAAATGAAATGTATCTAACCCACTAATAATAGTCAGAGTTAAGGTGTATAACAAGAATAACGGGCAAATATTTTAATTAATTTACGTAGAGGAATTAATGTAATAACAAAGTGTAATAACTATATTGTATTAATATAGTTATTACACTCTTTCCTCTAGATATAGAAGAAATATTAATAATAGTGTTGCTAATACCAATCGTTTTTTGTTATTTGTACTTAATCTTATAATTGTTATTAGCTATAAAAAAGAATGTGATTTATTAGGTTTAAAGAGATAGAACAAAGCTTTTACCTATTCCTCTTGGAGAATTAGGTGGTAATGTTTTCGTAGGCCTCCACAATAGTATCTTCTTTTTTGGCTGTACTGATCCATTCCTGTAATTCTGGCAATGATAATACTTTATTAATGTAGGCTTTCTCAATTTCTCCAACGGGAATGCTATAACTATGAAAGCGTAAAACGACAGGGGCATAGAAGGCATCAACAATAGAAAAGCTTCCAAACAAAAATTGACCCTGTTCCCCATAATCATTTCGACAGTCACGCCAAATTTGACAGATTCGATCAACATCTTTTTGTAGATCGGAAGGTGGGTTTTTAACGGTTTTTAATAATCTACAATTCATAGGGAGTGTGCTACGAACAGCCATAAAACTGGAATGCATTTCACTGGTTACTGAGCGGGCAATCGCACGACTATCATTTGCCAATGGCCACAGTGCTTTTTCAGGATGTTGCTCGGCAAGATACTCTACAATGGCTAATGAATCCCAAATAGTCATATCATCGGCAATTAAAACAGGTACTTTCCCTGCACCGGAATAGTTGAATAATTCTTTTTTCCCTTCTTCAGAATAGAGTTCTACATTGATTTCCTCAAAATTAAGTCCAGCCACTTTCATTAGTAACCATGGGCGTAATGACCAAGATGAATAATTTTTATTTCCAATAACAAGTTTATACATGTGATCTTTATCCTGAATTAATCTCTTCGTAATTTATCATTAACTGCAATGGGGTTGGGCAAGTTAAATACCACGATATAGCTAGAAATAAGGAATGTAATAATAGCGGTTGCTTGGATAAGAGTTGATGCTTTTTCTCCAATGAGAGCACCTTTAAAAGCAACCAGTGCAATCAATAATGAGAATTCACTAATTTGCCCTAAACGAAACCCTATATCCCATGCTAGCGATTTTTTTTCGCTTTGTTTGCCCAGTAATATACGAAAGGTTGTTGGTTTTAGTATTAGCATAATGGCACCTAGAATAACTGCTGCGACGATAATGTCTCCTAGTATTAATAGGTTAAAGCTGGCACCGAGAGAAAAGAAAAATAATATCAGGAAAAAGTCCCGTAATGGTTTTAGGTTAATGGCAATATATTGCGCTATAGGACTTGTTGCCAGGCTGATACCACCAATAAAAGCGCCGATCTCTGCTGAGAGACCCAGTGCTTCACAAAGTTCAGCCATACCCAAACACCAGCCTAAAGCTAGCAAGAATATGTATTCATGGAAGCGGTCAAATTTACTAATTAGTGGCTGGATAATGTAGCGTACAAACCCCCATGCAAATAATACAACAAAGGGCAGTGAGATAACGGTCATACCGAGCTGTTTAATATCGACTTGACCAAGTTCACCACTCAGTAAAATCATTAAGCATAATATGGCAAGGAAGTCCTGTAACAGCAATAATCCTACTAATAGTTCTCCACTGTGGCGGTGATGGAGAACGGTAGTGGGTAATAATTTAATGCCGATAATGGTACTTGAAAACATCATCGCCATGCCAATGACCATGGACTCGATAGGGGTGTAATTAAATATAATACCAATCGCATAGCCACAACCAGCAAATAACGCGGAACTGATCAATGCGACAGGAGTGACTTGTTTAATGACTGAAGCAAGGGCTTTCGGTTGCATATCCAAGCCCAGCAAAAATAATAGGAATATAATGCCAATACGTGAGATCTCAGAAATCAGCCCGACATTAGTAATTAGCTTAAAGCCATAAGGGCCTAAGAGGGCTCCGAGTACGATATAGGCGACGAGAAGAGGCTGGCGTGTGTATAGAGCTAATGAGGCGATAATTGCCGCCCCAGTGAAAATAAGAAAAAAAGACTGAAAAATTGATGCTTCCATAAGACCTATTCATGTTTATAAGCCTTAAGTCTATCAGTTAATCAATCAATGGCTCAAATATAGCCATTCCACAACAATGGTGAAATGACTAATAAAGCACCAATACTAGCTAAAATCCTGTACTAGCAGCTGTTTTGTTGCAGGATCAACATCACCTACATGATGAGTGTAAGCCGGTAAATCAATACCTACAGCGATATCGGCGTGTTCTTTCGCCGCTTTAATCATATCTGGTGTTAATTCAAAACGTAAGAAATGCACAGCACTGGTTTTTTCTTCGGTCTCTCTCGGCAGGTCTTCATCGGCAATAGCATAGACACGTTCATAACCATCGATTTGAATATAGGTATGGCGTTCTATACCTTTCAATTCGACTAATTTGCGCTTACGTTCCTCAATATCTGGGTATTCGATTGTTTGCGTTACTTTCCAGTTTGCGCCATCAGGTACTAATGGATTATAGGCTTCTAATTCTTCTTCAATACCTTCTATTTCAAACGTTTTCTCAACACGAAGCACTTCTTGTATCTGATAACGAATGGTTTTTTCGTCTTCAAATTGTAATACAACATTTGAGCCTACAAAAACCTTTCGTGCATTTTTATGGATAATCGCTTCTTTGCGTAATGTAGGTCGGGCTTTGCTATAGGCTTCCAGTGTCATTAACGAATCAGGGGAAATTTTAGACATAATTGTTTACCAATGTTTAGTTAGTATAGGCATTCAATGATAGTTATATTCCGTAGGCTTTACGTACCAAGCTAATTGGGTGTGCCAATGCAATATTTTGGTCGTGGTTTTCTTTTAGTCCTTGAGCGATGTGGTGTCCGCTCATCGGGCAGTCACTAGAAATATAATCGGGTTCTGCTTGAGATATCTGTCGAAAAACGGGTTTACCAATTTTCATAGATTGTGGATGGAATTCTTTTTTAATGCCATAAGTCCCGGCATGGCCACTACAGCGTTCTGTTGTTTTTACTTCAGTGCCCGGTAATGACTTTAAAAATTCTTCGGTTTTTTTACCAATATTTTGTACGCGACCATGACAAGGTGCCTGATAAGATATATTTCCTATTTCTTCTTTAAAGTCAGTGTTTAATAAACCGTCTTTATTGCGAGACACCAAATAATTGAACGGATCCCAAAAGGCATCGGCAACTCGTTTGACATCATCGTTTTCTGGAAACATTAAGGGTAACTCTTGTTTAAACATTAATGTGCAGCTAGGGACCAGTGAGGTGATGGTATAGCCTTTATCTGCGAGTTTAACTAAGTTAGGAATATTGATGCGCATTAATGATTCAACCGCTTCAAGGTCGCCTTGTTCTAATTTAGGCATACCACAACAGACTTCTTTTTCTGCAATAATCCAAGGAATTTCGTTATGCTCTAAAACAGCGACAAAGTCACGACCTATACCAGGTTCGTTATAATTAATATAACAACTGGCAAAGATAGCAATTTTACCCGTAGTGCGTTTTCCATCCTTTATTTCGAATGATGTCTTAGGAGATGCATGTTTTCGGAATGTTTGCTTATCGTAGCTGGGAAGCCAAGCATTTTTATCGACACCAAGGGCCTTTTCGGCAATAGATCGAGTTGGCTGCCAAGTGTTAACAGCATTGATAGTTTCATTAATAACAGGAATTGTGGCCAATTTACCAAGAGTATCTGTACTTGATAAAACATTGTCTCTGAATTGACCCCCCGTTTTTTTATGTTCTATTGCCTTAGCTTGTAGCATTAAATGAGGGAAATCGACATTAAAGGAATGAGGTGGAACATAAGGGCATTTTGCGATGTAACACATGTCACAAAGGTAGCATTCGTCCACGACTTTTTTGTAGTCTGCTTTATCGACACCGTCAACTTCCATGGTTTCACTTTCATCGACTAGATCAAACAGTGTTGGAAATGATTGACATAAACTGACACATCGACGGCAGCCGTGACAGATATCGAATACACGCTCAAGTTCGGTGTTGAGTTTGTCTTCGTCGTAGTATTCTGGGTTTTTCCAATCAATAGGGTGACGTGTAGGTGCTTCTAGATTGCCTTCGCGTTTATTTTCTACAGACATGACGATAGTATCCAAAAAAGTTTGGGCCAGAAAAATATGAGGGAATGCGCTGATTAATCAGCGCATTTTGACTTACAATATTTACCGTATAGATAAATATTGAGTGTTAAGCATCTGCTTCAGCTTTATAGGCTTCTAAGGTTTTGGTGAATTTATTGGCATGGCTGCGTTCAGCTTTGCCTAAGGTTTCAAACCAATCGGCGATCTCATCATGTCCTTCATCACGCGCATCTTTTGCCATACCAGGGTACATATCAGTATATTCATGGGTTTCACCTGCAATGGCTGCTGCTAACGCTTCACCTGCATTACCGGCCGGCATATCTGTTCCAGGTTCACCACAACCACCTGCAATCAAATGCTCCATATGACCATGAGCGTGTCCTGTTTCACCTTCAGCTGTATTACGGAAAACATTAGCAACTTCTGGTGCACCTTCGATATCAGCCATATTGGCGAAGTATAGATAACGGCGGTTTGCTTGTGATTCACCAGCGAATGCTTCTTTTAAATTAGCTTCAGTTTTTGAGCCTTTTAATGACATGGTTGTCTCCAAGTTCTATGTTATATGTGGGATGCCCTGAGAATTAAGGGAATACAATAATTCCTTCAGCTAGGCCAATATATCTCTGCGAAATCAATCAGTGAAATAAATTTAATTAATGTGATTAATAAATAGAGGCTATTTACTTAATAGAATCCATTTATTTTGTCTTAAATAAATAGCTTGAGAGCAAGTATTATCTGCTTATAGCAAGCAGATAATACTTAGAGATCGCTATGCGCGACGGCGAAAAAGAGGAGAGGGCTTATCGACTGATGTTTGATAGGCTTCAGTCAGGTCATTAAGAGAGGCTGCGGTGCTTTCTAAGTCTATATCACCATCAAAGCTAAACGCATTAAACCCGCAGCGTTTCAGGTAGCATAATTGGTCGCGAATGACGTAGCCAGTGGCACGGATTTCGCCTTTATAGTCGTAGCGCTCACGCAGTAATCTCGCTAATGAAAAGCCTCGACCATCCATAAAGGTCGGGAAGTCGATCGCAATAACAGGGAGTTTAATAATACTGTCCGCAACGGCATGGATATCGACATCGTTAGTGATCCAAACGCCGATATCGTCACGTTCTACTAACTCTTTGTGTGCTTCGAAAACTGATAGAGGAATAATGGTTTTTGTTTCGACTACAGAGCCTGTTTGTTCTTCGTCATTGCTGGCGACTAACTGCCATTCATCGGTAATGACTTTGCCGTCTTTGATAATTTGCGTATCTGATTTTTGATCATTGCTTGGCATATACACTCTCCTTAAAAGGCTGGAGGCCAATACGGCTATAGGTATCGATAAATAACTCGTCTTCATTGCGTTGATCAACATAGACATTAAGCAATTTATCAATAATGTCAGGCATATCGTCTTGCTCGAAGGCTGGGCCTAGCACTTTACCGAGAGCAGCATCTTCATTAGCGCTACCTCCTAGTTGTACCTGATAGAATTCTTTGCCTTTTTTATCTACACCTAGAACGCCAATATGACCGACGTGATGATGCCCACAAGCATTCATGCAGCCTGAAATATTAAGATCTAGATCTCCAATATCATAGACATAGTCAAGGTCATCAAAACGACGCTGGATGGCTTCTGCTACAGGGATAGATTTGGCATTTGCTAATGAGCAAAAGTCACCGCCAGGGCAGCAGATCATATCTGTTAATGTACCAATATTTGGTGTTGCAAAACCTGCTGCTTTGACAGTTTTCCAGAATTCGAACAGCTCAGATTTTTTGATATCAGTTAAGACAATATTTTGGTCATGTGTAGTACGCGCCTCACCAAAGCTATATTTATCAGCTAGATCAGCAATGATGTCTAGTTGGTTATCCGTGATGTCTCCCGGAGCAACACCGGTAGGTTTGAGCGATAATACCGCAGCTATATAACCAGGTACTTTATGGGCAAAAGTATTGCGTGTTAACCATTTACTAAAAGCGATATTATCAGCTGCTATGCCATCAATATCAGCTTGCACGCTGACATCATCAATTTCTTCATAGAGCGGGGAGGTAAAAAAGCTCTTAGAACGTTCAATTTCTTCCTGAGTTAAGGTTGCCGGACCACCTTTAATATGGGCCCACTCGGCTTCCACTTTTTCTTTAAAAGCCCCTATACCCATGGCTTTTACCAGAATCTTAATGCGTGCTTTATACTTATTGTCACGTCGGCCCAGTAAGTTATACACACGTAAAATAGAATCTAAATAAGTGAGCAAGTGCTCCTCAGGTAAAAACTCACGTAAAAGAGAACCGATAACGGGTGTTCTGCCAAGCCCGCCACCGACTAGAACACGAAAACCTGTCTCTCCAGCTTCGTTTTTAATTACTTGTAAGCCAACATCGTGCACTTGTATTGCTGCTCTGTCAGTATCAGAGCCTGTAACCGCTATTTTGAATTTACGAGGTAAGAAAGCAAACTCAGGGTGCAAGCTTGACCATTGGCGGACAATTTCACAATAAGGTCGAGGATCGACAATTTCATCAGCCGCAATGCCTGCGAATTGATCAGATGTTGTATTGCGTATGCAGTTACCGCTGGATTGGGTTGCGTGCATTTCTACTTCGGCTAGTTCAGCCAAAATATCGGGTACTTCGGCTAAATCAGGCCAGTTGAATTGAATATTTTGGCGAGTGCTGACATGGCAATAACCTTTGTCGTAGTGACGAGCAATATGTGCTAAACGACGCAATTGGGCGCTATTAATCATTCCATAGGGAACGTTAATACGCAGCATTGGCGCTAGACGCTGAACATAGAGGCCGTTTTGTAGACGTAAAGGAAGGAATTCTTCCTCTTTTAACTGACCATTGAGATAGCGCTCAGTCTGCCCACGAAATTGGCTAACGCGATCTTGAATAATCTGGTTATCGTATTGATCGTACTTATACATAAAGAATTCTAGTAGCTTGCAATATAAAGGTCGGGCAGAATACCTCAAAATAGGCCTGTTCGCGAGACGTCATCTAAGACTATTTTGATCAAAGCATATTGCGAAAATGTATAAGCAGAATCAAAGTACTTGAGTTGTTAAAGAGTATTTGTTAAAACACATTCCAGATTGAGTTGTTTGAGCTCAAATCAGTCAATTATTTATCTAATAACAATAACGAATAGGGTCCTATTATGAATGACCAACTTGATATGCAAGATAACGATGATAGTTCGGCAGATGCTATTGCGGCGATTGTTTTGATTGTTGTGTTTGTTGCAGCCTGTGTTTTCTGGGTGAGTTCTCAGTAATTAGGTAGGGTAATGTACTGTCTCCTTACGGAGAGCCTCTGATTAGGCACGTATTTCGAGCCTAACCGATTACCTGCATGTAAATTAACTGTAAAAAACGAATGAAATCTGACTTCAAGTTGCAAAATAGCTTTGCCTTCTGGATCCATCGCCTCAATAATTTGTTGCAAGAGCAATTTAATAAGCAATTGAAGGATTACGACATCACTTGGCCCCAGTGGATGTTACTGAATGTGCTAAATGGGAGTGATGCCAATACCCCAGCAGTTATTGCAGAGCATTTAGGGGTCGACCGCTCTGGTATTACCCGCTTGCTTGATCGTTTAGAAAGCAAAGATTATATCGAGAGAGAGCACGACAAGTTGGACCGCCGTTCTGTGAAATTACATATTACAGATAAGGGTAAAAAACTCATGGCTGAAATCAATGCCCTTGCCTATCAGCATCAGGAGCAATTCCTAACCGATTTACATTTGTCCGAGCGTAGAGGCTTTAAGAAAGAGCTGCAGAAGATGCTACGTACTAGTGGGGTGGATACATTGTCCACATGGCAGCGTATTGATTAAGTGTATTTGTTCTATTAGCTAACGATTACAAGCCACTATTTGCCAGCACTACTTTCACTACAATGACTACTGTGATTACAAAGAGCACTGTAAAAATAATGCCTGCTGCAATATAGGTATATATATTGCCGTGTTTGAAATCTTTTTCTAGATTCTTTCGATTTTGAACGCCAAACGCGGCAGCGAAAGTGCTTAATACAATAGACCAAAAGTTAGGTTTATCTGGATTCTCTGACACTGTTTTTCCTATTGGATCTTGAAAACGGATTATATTACCCCATTTTTTATGGGGTAGAGGAATTTAATCAATCGTGGCAATATCCACGATTATTAAGTAGCTTATACGTAAAAACGTTTATATTAAAGAGACAGCAATACAATGATGGTGACAATCACTGAGTCCGCACAGGGCTATTTGAAAGAGTTATTAGACAAGCAAGATGCTGATGGCATTGGTATCCGTATGTTTGTTTCGAAGCCCGGTACCGCTCAAGCTGAAACTTGTATTGCTTATTGTCGACCCGGTGAAGAGCAAGAAGATGATGAGATTGTCGATTATGGTAGCTTTAAAGCTTATTTTGAAGGTCGAAGCATACCTTTTTTAGAAGATGCGAAAGTTGATTATTCTGCTGATCAAATGGGAGGCCAGTTAACTATTCGTGCCCCTAATTCCAAAATGCCGCAAGTGACTGATGATAGCCCTTTAGAGGATAAGGTAAATTATGTCCTTTACAACGACATTAATCCTGGTCTTGCTGCTCATGGTGGCTTAGTTGAATTGATGGAAATTACAGATGATAGCTATCTAGTACTTAAATTTGGCGGTGGCTGCCAAGGGTGTAGTGCAGTAGATTTGACATTGAAAGAGGGTGTCGAAAAAACTCTAGTAGAAAAAATTCCAGAAGTAAAAGGTGTACGTGATGTAACCGATCACTCAGATACATCCAATGCCTATTACAATTAACATAACGTTAATAGTTAAATAATCAAAAGCCCATCCTGTATGATGGGCTTTTTTGTATCTGGCACTATTTTACAATATTAATGAACTTGCGTTTTTACTCAGTATTTATTTCGCAGCCATTTTTAAGTTCTTCTATGGCTGGAGTTTCAAATCTTGATTCCATAAAGTTAAACATCATATCGGTAACATCGAAAGAGTAAATGCTTGGGTCTTTCTCTGTATTTCGTTTTTCTACGCGTTGTTTACGAATATTTCTGGACGCATGTAGATAGTGTATTTCAGCATTTATATCTAATGTCTTTGCCCTATCAGAAAATAAATTTCTTTGTGCTTTAGTTGTGAAACCCAAGTCTAAAACGACATTTCCATCAAGTGATAGAACTTGTTCGCTGACCTGCCAAATTTGTTCATAGCAGCGATTTACTCGGTCAATCATCCATGAGTAATCAAGTGACGTCATATCTTTTGCGAATAATGTTTGCATCCACGAATCAATAGAAAAACGAACAGCTCCTATTTCCCTAGAAAGAGACAGTGCATACGTTGTTTTGCCAGCCCCTGTTGGACCACAAATAAGAATTAACCTTGCCATATATAATCCTAATATATTATTTATGTGTATCTTCCTAAATAATTCCTTGGTAGTTTTCCTAATATAAACGAAATTATTTTATTGAATTAATAACCGTTTTCATTCCTTGTGTTAAGCGTGACAGCTCTTCAGGTTTGATGATGAATGGCGGCATAATGTATACCAGTTTACCGAAAGGTCTTATCCAGACACCTTGATCAACAAATTGAGGTTGTATCACATTCATATCAACCGCTTGCTTCAATTCGATAACACCAATAGCACCGAGCACACGAACATCGGCAATATGAGGCCAATTTTTGCACTCACTTAATTCTTCAGTTAATTGGCTCTGAATTGATGTGATGCGCTTTTGCCAAGGCGAATTAAGTAATAAATCAATACTGGCATTAGCAACAGCACAAGCAAGAGGGTTGGCCATAAAAGTGGGACCATGCATCAGTACACCCGCTTCGCCAGAGCAAATAATCTGACCGACTTTATCTGTGCATAATGTTGCGGCAAGCGTCATATAACCGCCTGTCAATGCTTTGCCAAGACACATAATATCCGGGCTAATATCGGCATGGTGACAGCCAAATAATTCACCAGTGCGACCAAAGTTTGTTGCTATTTCATCGATAATTAATAAGACATTAAATTCATCACATAGCTCACGTACACGTTGTAAATATTTAGGAGAGTAAAAACGCATTCCTCCTGCTGCTTGTACGATAGGTTCAATAATGACAGCGGCTAGTTCGTGGTGATGAGCAGAGATTTTTTCTTTAAAATCAGCAATATATTTTTCATCCCACTCTTCATCAAAACGACATTGTGGGGGTTCTGCAAAAAGCTGTGGCATCAAAAGGTCTGAAAATAAATGGTGCATTCCAGTGATAGGGTCGCACACAGACATTGCTGCAAAAGTATCGCCGTGATAACCGCAAGAGTGGCTCAATAACCGTTTTTTTTCAGGCTTATTTTGTGCGTGCCAATACTGCAAAGCCATTTTAATCGATACTTCTACAGAGACAGAACCTGAATCGGAAAAGAAGACATGCTGCAATGGCGCGGGTGTAATATTAACAAGTTTTTCGGCTAGTTTTATTGCAGGTTCATGCGTAAGTCCGCCAAACATGACATGAGACATTTTTTGGGTCTGATCAATAATGGCTTGATTCAGAGTGGAATCGTTATAACCATGTAACATACACCACCAGGACGACATACCATCAATCAGCTGACGACCATCATCTAATGTAAGCATAACGCCTTCTGCCGAAGCAACAGGGAAAATTGGGCCAGGTTCTGTGATAGAGGTATAGGGGTGCCAGATATGTTGGCGGTCAATATCGAGATTCATTAATGTTATTCACTAGCGTAAATCGGCTAGAGTATAACAGATGACATAATTTGAAATAAATGAATCCTTTGAGTGTTAAGCCGCAATAGCAAGTTGTTCGACAACCTGCTGCAACTCCGCATAATCCTCTTCACTCATCGATTCAAATGCGATACTGATTTCTGTGCGGCGAAAAGGTCGGCCATGATAACTAAATGCCTTAACACGGCCCTTACAAGAAATTTCAGTATCATTGGCGAGAGTGATGTTACATTTCTTGAGGAATTTATTTTTGTGGAGATTATTTCTTAAATCACCAGTAACTAATATTCTCATGCCTCCAGTACTGATATTGCTGATGCTGGCATACCATGGGGCACCATATAGAGGATCAATGGTTGCTGTTAATGGAGCTGAGCCCGTTAACTCAATGCGCAGTTCATGCCGTCGCGGTTGATAGTTAACATCTTCAGGGAGTGTTAACAGTAAGCAGTGAGATTGTTGTTCCCAGCCAAGTACATCACAGGTAACTTTAATCATTTCTTGATTGTGTTGATGACGCAAGATAAGAGTTTGTCCAATCAGTGCTGTAGGGTTTTGAATTTTTGGAGAAAATTCATCGATAATTAATTGCTGGTTATAGAGGTCGACACCGACAATCATGCTTTGGAAACTATCAGTATGATCAGGTGATATAACTTCTATCAGCTGGCGTTCATCCTGTAAGCGGATCAGCGATGCATAACGGTTAATTTGGGCCAATAATCGATTGTTGGTCGTTGTAACAGGAGTTTCGGTCTTCTTTTTTATAAAGTGATCTAAAACACGGTTAAATATACCCATAAAATCTGGTTCCTGCTGAATGATTATTGGTTGTCTATAGAGCTGTTTGCAGAGTATCTGCAAGTGCTATGCCATTTATAAGGGTTTTTTAAGTCTATGATTTTAAAGGGGTTTAATATTTTTCTAAGTCTGCCCGGAAAACTCTTTCCTTAGTAAGTGGCAAGGTCTGTTTTGCCCTATTGCCACTGTTGTATGTAGAGTGTTCGCAGCACTAACGGATACTTCACTTGCGTTGTTGAAAATTCACACAATAAAGGCTTATGTCTTGGATAATAACCAGTTATTTCGCTAGAATACAGCCTGCAAAATACCATTCCTACTCTATCTGTGATTATTCATGCCTGATTCTGACAACCGTAAACAACACTACGAATTCAATAAATTACAAAAGCGTCTGCGCCGACACGTTGGGCAAGCGATTGCTGATTTCAATATGATTGAAGAAGGCGACAAGATCATGGTATGCCTGTCTGGCGGAAAGGATTCATACGCTATGTTGGATATACTATTGGCCTTACAAAAAACTGCGCCGGTTAAATTTGAATTAGTAGCCGTTAATATGGACCAAAAACAACCAGGCTTTCCTGAAGAGGTATTGCCAGAGTATTTAGATAGTCTGAATGTCCCGTATTATATTGTTGAAAAAGATACCTACAGTGTCGTTAAGGAAGTCATTCCTGAGGGTAAAACAACGTGCGGTTTATGTTCTCGACTTCGGCGCGGAACCCTTTATGGTTTTGCAGAAGAAATCGGCGCCACCAAAGTTGCTTTAGGTCATCATAAAGATGATATCGTTGAGACCTTATTTTTAAATCTATTTTATGGTGGTCGTTTGAAAGCGATGCCACCAAAATTATTGGCCGATGATCAACGTAATATTATTATTCGCCCAATGGCATATTGCCGGGAAAATGATATAGCACGTTATGCTGAGCAAAAACAATTTCCGATTATTCCTTGTAACCTTTGTGGCTCACAAGAGAACTTACAACGGCAAACTATTAAAAAAATGTTAGTTGAATGGGATATACAATATCCAGGTAGAACAGAAACTATTTTTGGCGCGCTGACGCGTGTATCGCCTTCTCATTTAGCGGATACTAATTTATTTGATTTTTTAAATTTGAACTTAGACCGCTCTCAGCCTTTGGCCGATACTAAGTTTGAAGATAATAAAGTAGTGACGGGCAGTGCGGTTTCTATGTGGCCAGAAAATGGATGGATAGAAGAAGAAAATATTAAAGCTATTAATTTATAAATAGGGTCTGTTGACGTTTCATTATTGCTCCTGTTGGAGTTTTAAAAAGCGCTAATCAAAGCGCGAGGAGAGTGGTTTGGTGGTTCCAAATGAGCGGCGAGCAATGCAGAGTAGTGCTTTTTTAAGTCCAACCCGAAGGGCCATGGCAGGAGTAATAATGAAACGTCAACAGACCCTAGGAAATACAATATGAAGTCCGTAAGTTTGCGGGTAGAAGGAAAAGTACAAGGTGTATGTTATCGCGCTGTGGCAGTAGCGATGGCTGAAAAATTGCGCCTCGCTGGCTGGGTAAAAAACGAAAGAGATGGTTCAGTGAGCATACATGCTCAAGGCAGTGATGAGGCAATTGATGAATTAATTCGTTGGGCCTGGAAAGGGTCGGATTCATCGGAAGTTAAACAGGTAACGGTGACGGATGTTGATACTCAACCGGTAAGAACCTTTGAGGTTCATTATTAATATTCTTATAGAGTATTAATAATGAGCGAGACCAAAATAATTTGTGGTAAAGAGATTAAAGGAAGAAACAGGGCTATTTTCCAAGAGCTTGTTGTATCCTTTAATATCATGATCTCTGTGTAGTCTGTCGATACCCCGCCCATTAAGAAAGCAAATCCATTACCCGGTGCCTGAGCACGAGTAAGGATGTCTGCGGCAATAGGGGTAGAACCTTCAGAGCAGACTTCAAGGATGGTAGCCATGATTATGGTTAGGCTTAAACCAAGAACCGTTGGACCAAAATAATCTTGAAAAAGTTCTGTTGGCAGAAATGCTCGCAATAGGCTGGCTAATACAATTCCAAATAATAACCAACGTAAAACCATTCCCGAGTCTTTAAAGCCATCAATGATCATTGCACCAAATAACTTGCCAGTAAAATGAGTAGATCTCAAACGTTGCTTCGCTTCTTTCCAGAAAGAGAAATTTTCAGGCAAGTCCAGTCTGGCAGGGTTATTCGGTAATATTTTTTGTTCAACTAAACGGTCAAAAATAAAACCTGTAATGAGAGCAATGACCATTGAGAGTAGGATAAATAATAATGTCCAGCCTACACCAATTAATGTAATTAAAATAATAGTGAGAGATAGAGAATTCCAAGGGCTGGCGATAATAAATGCCATTACTTGCCCAATAGATGCACCTCGTTGGTAAAGTTTTGCGCCAATCATCAGTATGCCATGGCTGCATAGATCTAACAGTACACCGGCCAATGTTGCACGAAAAATCCCTTTGATTCCTCCATTGCCTAATATTGCCATGACAAATTCACGGGGGATTCTGCCCAATATACCAATCATAACGATGCCAATAATAACACCCCAAAACATAGTATTAACCAGTTCATATGCTGATGCAGTAAGGTGATGGAACCAGTGATGTTCTGTTAGATCTAGAATGATGTGTAGGCAGTAAAATGATAGAACAAGTGTGAAAGAACCCCATAACAACCAATCTACTCTTTTATGAGTATTGCTACTACAGCAAGGAGAGGTAATATTCTCTTTCGGGGGCTCAGGTTTATGGCAACAGTTGGACATCGGCTATTACTAATAAGTTACATTACTTGATTGAAGTCACATCTAGCATAAGTAATGAGGGGATCTGTAATAGTCAGTTTACTATAGGATAGATCAGGGCTGCCATGTATTTGATGGTGTATTATAAGATAAATATTTCTCTGCTCGATCACCATTTATGGCAGCCTTAAAAAATCGATACAATTGCCCACGTTTATCCTTGGTAGCGTCTCCTTCGAAATAAGCATGAGAGCTACCCACATTTTTTGCTTCTGTAACATTTACATAGAGTGCTTGGCTCGAATTGAGCCGGTGTAAGTAATGCCCAAGGCGAGCCCGTTGTTCTTCTCCAGATTTGATACGGGAAAAACGTAGAGCTGAATCATCTTCATTGATTGTAATGTAGACACGACGGCGACAGGCGACTCTATCAACCCATTCTGGGTGTTGATCATTATTGGTATCAGCCGCTGCCAATATAACATTATCAAATAGCATATGATGACCGTCGTAAGTGCTAGATGATTGAATTTTTTTGAAAAGGTAATTCCCCATACTGTGTAACAGTAAAGATATTTTGAAGGGGCAGCCTATATCAGCCATTCGGGTAAAGTGAGTTTGACGCAGTTCTAAGTTGTCAGGGTATTTATCTATAAGTTTAGAGCGGATATCTTCTAAACGCTGTTGATTAAAAGCATCAAGATAGGTGCGCATTTTTTCCATAGTTCGATAGACTGCACCAGCAGATGCAATCGCGTCGCGTTTATCACTTTTGTAGCTGGTTACACCTTTTACGCCACCACCATTAGCTGGCCAACTAAATGCTAATACTTCAACACCATATTGTTTTTCTAAATTTTCTGCGCGTTCAAGGACCGCTTCAATATCATTATTGTAACCATGGACAAAAAAGAGTAGATTTTTTTTCTTTTTCCTTACACGGTCTAATAATTGCTTGGCGACATATTGGCTGGCATAGGCCGTTTTATTTGATGGTATACCAACAATTATTTTCTGTTCTTTGGTCAATTTATCTGGTAATACATCTATCTTCCACTTCTTCCTATTTCGTTTAGCTTCGAAGATTCTAATTTCATTTGGGCCTTTTTCATTTGGCGATTTACCAAACTGCTCAATTCCTTCTTTTCTGGTATCAATTTTTCGATTAGTGACAACGAACATAACCCTCTCCTTAAATTATTGATAAAAATACAATTATTATGTTGTGGTACTTGTAATAATACTAAGAATGAAGACTACTAGTTTGCGCTAGTAATAGATGGGAACATTAGAGAAGAATATATCAAATATAAACAAAAGATATTAGTCTAAAGCAATAAAAAGCCTAGTTACTTTTAGGGATTGCATAAAGACTAATACTATGAAACAGCTAGAGTGCTATGATAGTTGGGAATAACTAACCACCACCATAAACCAGTTTTGGTAACCACAATACAACGTTAGGGAAGATGATACAAATTGACAATCCTACCGCTTGTAAAAATAAGAATGGGAGTGAAGACTTATAAATTTGCCCCATTGTCACCTCAGGTGGCGCCACACTTTTTAGGTAGAATAATGCATACCCAAAGGGTGGACTTAAGAAGGACATTTGCATATTAACCATATATACCACACCAAACCACAAGGCTAAATCTTGTGGGGCAACACCAGGTAATCCGAATACACCATCAAATGACATTGTTTTTAATAAAGGGATAAATATAGGCACTGCAAGCAGTAAAATCCCTACCCAGTCTAGAAACATACCCAGAATGACTAAGATTACCATCATGAGTATTAATATGCCGTAGGGGCCTAAACCTGTCCCGACAATCGTTTCGTTAACAAATGCTTGACCACCATTAACGACATAAAAGCCAACAAATAGAGTTGCACCAAAAATGATCCACAACACCATAGCAGTAACGCGCAAGGTAGTAAGTGCGGCTGCACGTAAATTTTCCCAAGAGAGTCTTCTATATAATGCCGCAACGACGACCGCGCCAAAAGTACCAATGCCAGCTGCTTCTACCGGTGTCGCAATGCCGGCGAAAATAACACCTAGAACAACAGTCACTAATATGATGGGCGCTAGCGATTTTTTAAGTAAACGAAGTTTTTCGCGTTTACCAACACGTTCACTTTCAGGTAAGGCTGGCCCTAAACTGGGGTTAGCATAACAACGCACTGTCACATATAAAATGTACATACCTGAAAGAATCAATCCTGGCACGACAGCACCGACGAATAACTCTCCTACTGACTGTTGTGCAACGACGGCAAATAAAATTGCGAGTATTGATGGTGGGATCAGAATTCCTAATGTGCCGCCCGCAAGGATAGAGCCACAAGCAATAGTAGGGTGATACTTACGGCGCATCATTGCAGGTAATGCAATGAGCCCCATTGTGACCTCAGTTGCACCAATAACGCCACACATAGCCGCTAAAATGGTTGAGGCAATAATTGTACTTGTTGCCAAACCTCCCTTGAGCCCCCCTAATATTTTATAGATCATATCAAAGAGCTCTTCGATAATACCGGCCCGTTCGAGCATCGATGCCATAAAAATAAAGAGTGGGATAGCAGATAGCTGGTAGTCTGTCATTAATGGAAAGATGCGCGACGGCAAAATATTTAATAACTGTGCATCACCAAAGATAAAAAGAAAAACGCAGGCTAATCCGCCGGTTACAAAAGATAGTGGTAACCCTGCCATGAGTAGAATGGCTAATGAGCCAAACATAAGAATGGTTAGCCATCCGATGCTGATTTCAATACCCATGGTTATTCGCTCCGCTATTTTCTGTACTGTTGATTCCATTTTTCAAAATCATGATGTCCTTGGCGAGTCTTGAAAGCCCTTGCAATAACAAAAGCGCTGCGCCTAATGGTAAAGACAATTTAATAGGCCAATATTGTATTGCCCATTCGGTAAAGGAAACTTCAAATACCGAAAAAGAATCATAGAAAAATATCCATCCAGTCCATAATAATGTACAGACAAAGATGAAGAAAAATATAGAAGTGATTACATCAACTAAGGCTTTCATCCTGTCAGAAAAGTGCATATAGATAACGTCAACTCTTACATGGGCATCCTCTCTTAAGGCATAACCTCCAGCGAGCAGATACTGTGCTCCAAACATCAAGAACATACTTTCGTGAGCCCAATTAGTCGGAGAATTGAATACATAACGTGCTATGACTTCATAGTAATAAACGATGACAGCGATGGCTGACCAATAAGCGATAAAGTTTCCAGCAAATTCATTGGTTTTATCAATCCAACGAGTCATTCTGCTATCAACATTGAGAGATGCGCTATGTACACTTGGTTCAATAGGGCAGGCAAAACCACTGGCTTTATTTTCCTCCCCTTTTTCTAGCTCTCTACAGCGGGCGAGTAATTTTGGTAGTAAAAAAGCATCAACGATAATCAATACTAAAATACTGATAGCAAGGATGCGAACGATGAGGTTCCATTTTGAGAAATTTTCATTGGCATCGATATTGAGTTGTTTGGCAACAACGAGCTGCTCTTTTGCAGACTCTAATTTTTGTTCTGCACCTTCTTCACCGTCTTCAATTTGTTTTGAAAAACGTTTAATTAAAAATTCAGCTGATACGATCTCGTTTTTTGCATTTGAAATAGTATTTTGGCCATCTCTAATTTCAACATTGGCCAGTAGTAGCCCTATAAAGAGAGGGATGAATACATAACCCCAGCGGCTGCGAACATAAAATCTGTGGATACCAAGAAAACCGGCTGTTATTAATAAGAAATAAGCGAGAGATGTTGAAATGTTTTGAGTATTATCATTTGTGTTATTGTTTTCTGCGTTACGCTTAATAATAAACATGGCCACGAGAGGAAAAATAATCAAACCTGACCAGTACAGCCAGTGTGGCAAAACAAATGTTAAATTCGGCATATTACTGAAGTACCTCGTTTAATTCTCTGTGGCGAAAGATAAGGGCTAACAACTGTGTATGTATGTTAGCCCTTTAAAAGTGGTTAAAAGGTCAGAGTTATGAAATTAATTTTTGACCTTTGATCATGCTCTTCGTGACATAGCCTAGGCTTCCAGACATCATATAGTCGAGTTGTACTTTAAAGACGCGAGCAGCATCTTTGTCCTTATTCGCCCATTTAAACCACAATGGAATCGCTAATTGAGTGAATTTCTCAACATCACTTTCAGATAAACGAGTAACAATCGTGCCAGCATCATCAAATTTCTTCCAAGCTTCTTGGTCTGCTTTTTGAATGGTTGCATGATGAATATCTGAATAACGATGAACCTCAGATTCAACAAAATTCTGCATTTTTGGCGATAGTTTATCCCATGAACGTTTACCTACGGTAAGATCCATTAAGTCGACAGGCTGATAAATTGACATGAACCCGGCAGGGCCCATAGAGATGTACTTGGTTACCTGATGGAAGCCTAATGCATAATTAATTGCAGGACCCACATAGTCGGCTACATCGATTGTGCCTTTCTCTAAGGCTGGAAAAATTTCACTACCAGGTAGCAATGTTGTTTTAGCGCCTGCTGCCTGGAAGAGTTCGGCGACCATACCACCAGGGAGGCGCATTTTTCGGCCTTTAAAGTCATCAATAGAATTGATGGGTGTTTTAGAATGAATAATATTAGGTCCATGATGTATAGGGCCAACATAATGCATATTAAATTTAGCGAATAGGTCTCTCGCCATTTGAAGTCCGCCGAGACCGTAGTAGAACGTATCCCATTCGTGTGGATTACGAGGACCTAAAGGGTAGGAACTTAAGAATACAGCAGCAGGCATGCGACCAGCCCAGTAAAGCGTAAACGGGTTCATCGCATCGATTACACCGTTTTTAACAGCATCAAACAATTGAAAGTCACCAACAACATCTTTTGCACCAAAGGGGGTAAATGCTAATTCGCCATTAGTACGTTCTTTGATGCTATTACACCATGCTTTAAAGGTCTCTAATCCGATACCGCCAGGCCAAGAGGTTTGTATTTTCCATGTTGTTGTTTTACCTGCGGCAGCATTGGCAATATAAGGTGCCCCTAGAATTGCAGCGCCACTAGCGGCAGCAACAGTACCTGCGGTTGATAAAAATTGCCTACGAGAATTATCTTTGAGATTGTTTTGATCTTTTGAGATCAGGTTTTCATTCTTAACTATTTTGGTCATCAGAAAGCTCCTTTATTATTAAGTTTTTAATAAAGTTGTTTATAGAGATGTTGGTTATTAGAATGTATTTTTTTATTTAGAATATGAATAGTTAATACATTAAAGTAATCAACTATAAGCAGCTGTTCTTAGAAAGGTATTCTAGACGGCAACAGGCAATGCCTATTTATTATTATTAATCGTTTAAAAATGGTACACATTCATTGTAGGGAAGATTTTTATTCAAAGATAGAGAAATATATTTGAATCGGAGAAAACTGGTAAGACCAGAGGTGTTTGTTAATTTTATGAGTAAATATTATTAGACTAAAGTCTATTGCGATAAAAATTACGGTAATAATTTTTATCGCAAATGATTTATTTTAAACGTTTATAAAATAAATTTATCCACAATTTTTTCTAAGCGATGATTACTCTTGGTTAAATTACCTGTTTCCTCAATGGTAAATTTGCTGCTGTTCATCAGCTCTGCCACAATGTCATGAATATGACTGATATTGTCTGCAATTTCATTCGTTACTGAACTTTGCTCTTCAACAGAAGTAGCAATCACTTTATTTAGGCCATTCATTTCTTCAACAGAATGAATAATCGTATCTAATTCTTTATTGATAATCACCACGCTTTCTGATGTTTTTTCACAGGTGACTTTAGATGAATCCGCTGCTTCAATCGCTTCATTCGATGAAGCTTGTAAGCGTGTTAAGGTCTTCTCAATTTCACCGGTGCAGGATTGCGTTCGTGCTGCCAGTGCTCGAACTTCATCTGCTACCACTGCAAATCCACGACCTTGTTCACCGGCACGTGCGGCTTCAATTGCTGCATTCAATGCAAGTAGATTAGTTTGTTCTGCAATTGCACCAATCATATTTAACACATCAGTGATGTTATTAATTTCACTATTGATGTCGGTAATTTGGCTGGATACACTTTTAACATCATTCACTAATTGTTCAATAGTGTTGTTCGAACTGGCAATCGCACGCTTCGATTCGTGCACGTTTTCATTGGTTTGAGCAGTAAGTTTTGCGGCATCAGCGGCGTTGTCTGCAACGGTTGAAGCGGTTACCCGCATGTCCTCAATCGCAGTGGCAACTTTGTCAGTTTCCGTGCCGTGCTGACATAACATCACATCATTTTTACTATTGGACTCACTTAATTTATTCGATGAGCTACTGATGATTTGCGAAGAATCTCTAATTTCGATAATCATATTATGAATGTTAGAAATAAAATGATTTACCTCATTCGATATATCACTAATTTCATCTTTACCAGTAACCGGTAGACGTTGTGTTAAATCACCACCACCACCGGCAAGATCAGCCAGAGTATTTTTTAAGTTTGCCAATGGGCTTAATGAACGATTAATAATAAAACCAATGGCAATGATGGAGATAATAAAGCACACAATACCGACAAAGATCACTTTTTGTAAATTTTTGTTAGAGTCCAGAAAAATATCTTTTGATTTTTCATAGCGCCAAACTTTCCAGCCAAGATTAGGAATAGTATTGAAAGCGACTTTATATTCTTCTCCATTAAGGTTAACAGTATCGAAACCTGAATCGCTGTCTTGATGTTCTGCAAGTGTAGGGTAGCGTTCATATTGGTTTTTGCCGATCCATTCAGCGGTTGATGCAATGATATAACCATCGGGGCGGATTAAATCAAAATTTTCAGTTTTAGATAGAGTGTCGGTAAAAGATTTAATATCGTCTAGGCGCAGATTGATATTCATGGTGGCGAGTACTTTACCTTGTCTGACCACTGGTACAGCGAGTGCCATTACCAAATCCCCATTAGATGAGGTATAAGGTTTGGTGATTAGCCGTTTTTCACCGGAAAAAATACGTAAAAACCACTCTCGTTTTAGCTCTTTTGCATTGAATTTAGGGATTGCACCATTGCGTAAGGCTGAATAGGTAATACCATTAGCATGACCTGAATAAGCTTCTAAAGCATTAGATTTGCTTTGCAACATTTTCAATACATTGATATCTGCAACCATTTCCTCAGGTGATCCTGCACTACTGACACGCTCAGGGTTGTAGACGCTGGCAGCTAATTCCAAACCTCTAAAATAGACTTCCATTTTTTGCTCAACAGCACTGATACTACCACTGACTTCTTTTTCCAGTTGCTCAGTGGCATGTTTCACTGAGGATTTTCTAAAGTCGCTATAACTGATAGTAGTTAACAGGCCCACAATAGTCGAGATGGAAAGTATCAGATAAAGGATAATCTTGTTTTTAATCGTCATTTTTACATGTTTCCTGCCGTAAATAGGCATTAGTGCAAGTTGCTGGGCTCCGCTTAAGAGCAAGGATGCTATTACTTGATACAAAGATGAAAATCATGCACCAAAGTAGTTAGGGGTATAAGTTTTAGCATAGTAGTAATTTGAACGACGTCAAACGAACAAATGGCGTGATTTTAGACAAAAAATTATATTTTTGAGACTTTTAGGCTGATATTAGATGCTTAGTGTACTGGGAATGATGTTATATGTAGAAGAGATGTGAGTTTGTTGTAAAGCAAATCGACCATTTTTTATGATCAACTATCAAACAGCTTTGATAGTAAAACCGGTACAGCTGTTTCTACTCGGAGTATTCTGCTGCCTATATGGATACTTTTACACCCAGCTTGGTTTAACTTATCAACTTCATACGGAATAAAACCCCCTTCAGGACCAATCACTAAGGTACATTCTTCATTAATGCTCTTAGGACAGGAATGTTCACTATTAGGGTGTGCAACCAAAGCTAGGTTATTCTTGCAGATATCGGGAAGTTGGTCTTCTACAAAGGGTTTAAAGCGCTTTTCGAGAATAACCTCGGGCATCACAGTATCTTTGGCTTGTTCTAAGCCCAATGTTAAGTATTCTCGAATATTTTCATCGTTGAGTAAGGGGGTTTGCCAGTAACTTTTCTCAACCCGATAGCTATTGATTAAGATGATTCTTTTAGCACCCATGGTGGCGCAGGTTTGTAAAATACGCTTAAGCATTTTAGGACGGGGTAGAGCGATGATGAGTGTTAAGGATAAGCTAGGAGGAGGTGGAATGTCTAAATGAACCGCCATTAATACTTCGCTATTACTAATGGCAGTTATTTTTCCGGAACCCATATTACCGTTTACAAGGCCAACAGTTAACGTGTCCCCTACATTGGCGTTATGAACAGTTTGTATATGAGTCAGACGACGATCAGTGAGTCTTACCTGATCGTCATTAATAAAATCCTTTTGAAAGAGTAAAACAAGATTCACTGTTTACCGTTGTTTTATTTATTCTGATTCAGAGAGGTCCATAGGTTTTCCACAAACATACGCTTTTTGCAGCTTTTTAAATGCTGCTTTAGGCATACCTTTGGGGAGGTCGACAGTTGAATAGTTGTCACTAATCTTAATATGGCCAATGTGCTTACTATCTATATCGGCTTCGTTGGCAATCGCACCGACAATATTACCCGGTTTAACGCCGTCATTGCGGCCGACTTCAATTCGGTACGCTTGCATATCTTCACTGCGATGAGAACCTTTTCTATCGCGCGATTTTTTATTTCGATTGCCATGCGCAGAATCACGAGAATCTCTGGCATTAGATTTACCTCGGCCTCTGTCTCTATCCCGGCGGCTTCTATCACCACGATCAAACTCTCTTTCAGAGGGTTTGAAGTCTTTTTCTGTTTCGAATAAAGGCTTAGTTTCTTGAGAAATATAAACAAGTGCCGCAGCAATTGTTTCAGGGTCATGATCCCCTTCTTGAATGCACTCGGTGACTAATTGACGATAACGTTCTAAATCAACTTTATCAACGGCATCAGCAATACGCTGTTTGAAGTTAAGAGCACGTTTCTTATTGATATCGCTAGCGCTAGGAATATCCATTGGCTCCATTGGGCTTTTGGTTGCGCGCTCAATGGCATTGAGTAGGCGACGTTCACGAGGTGTGACAAATAAAATAGCCTCACCGGTGCGGCCAGCTCGGCCAGTACGGCCAATACGGTGTATGTAAGATTCAGTATCTAGTGGGATATCGAAGTTAATCACATGACTAATGCGGTCAATATCTAAACCGCGTGCAGCGACATCTGTAGCAACGAGAATATCAAGTTGGCCTCTTTTCATTTTTTCAACGACTTTTTCTCGCTGATTTTGTGGTACATCACCATTTAATGCCTGACAGCGATAACCACGTGCGGATAATTTATCAGCAACATCGACAGTCGCTAGTTTGGTGCGAACAAAAACAATCACACCCTCTGTCTCTTCGACTTCTAGTACACGGGCAAAGGCGGATAGTTTTTGATTGTTATTGACCAAAGAAAAGCGTTGGCGAATTGTGCTGGCAGTCGTTGTCTTATTTTCAATTTTGACGTGCTCAGGGTTGCTCAAATAAGTGTTGGCAACTTTCTGAATTTCCTTAGGCATTGTAGCTGAAAATAGCGCTATCTGACGTTCTTGAGGAGTATGTTTGAGAATCCATTCGACATCATCAATAAACCCCATGCGCAGCATTTCGTCGGCTTCATCCAACACTAGAGCCTGTAGTTGATCGAGTTTTAAGGTCCCACGACGAATGTGGTCCATAACTCTTCCAGGCGTCCCAACAACGATTTGTGTGCCACGTTTTAACTGACGTAATTGATTATCGTAGGATTGCCCGCCATAAATAGGTAAGACGCTGAACCCCATATTACGCGAGTAGCGCTGAAATGCTTCTGCGACCTGGATGGCCAATTCACGAGTAGGGGCTAATACTAATAATTGAGGGTGAGACTTTTTAGGGTCTAGGCTAGTCAGCATAGGTAGCGCAAATGCGGCAGTTTTACCGGTGCCTGTTTGTGCTTGACCTAACAAATCTTTGCCTTCTAACAGGATTGGAATACTGGCTGCCTGAATTGGAGATGGGTTCTCATAACCGAGTTCGGACAGAGATGTTAGCAATGGCTTTGGTAAACCTAAATCTGCAAATGAGATTGCAGAGGGCGAAGTTGATGACGTCATAACTACCTAGAGAGTAAAAAAGAAAAGGAAATACCTGGAGGGCAGGTGTACTAAGGGGCGGAGTATATCAGAATTGACTTTAATATGCTTAATAATTCGTCATTTGCTCTGAAGTGATGAATAACAGGCTGTATAGACCGTATTAGGTGAAATTTATTAGTGTATTGATACCTTAAATTCCACTCTTTTCACAATAGCAGAATCAACATAGACGTCGACCAGATAACTCCCAGGCCTATCATTATTGTCAAATTGAAAGACGAGGAAGGCGGTCTGTTTCGAGTCAACGAGAGTCGAGTATATTGGTGTCGTATTAATGATTAAGGAGTCATTCACTGTTTTTTCAGAGTATCCAATGGCACTCTGAAAAGTGGCAGAAGTTGATGCTGGTAGCGTTAGTTGGCCATGTATTGTAAAGGGTTTATTGGATGTGGTTTTAAGGTCTTTAGCTTTTACTGTGCAACCAAAATAGAAATTAGGGTTTTGCTTTTCTGTGATAAAAGGGATATCGGTACTTACTTTTATAATTTCAAATGTCTGTGATAATTTTTGAGCAATACCACAGCTGATTTGATAATTTTTTGGAAGAGCGGATGAAGAATACGATAGGGGAGATAGCCCAGCTATCAGTAATATCAATATACTTAAATAAGGCCGGGTTTGTTTACTCTTGTTCATACAATACCTTTATGGGTAATGATACTAGTGAGTCATGAGAGCATAATATCAAAACAAGGGTATGATTAAAGTACAGATAAAATAAGAAGATACCTATGCAGCGGAAGTATGGTATTGCGGTAATTCAAAAATAAACGACGTGCCTTTATCCAACTGACTTGTGACATTTATACGACTTTGATGCAAGTCGAGAATGCGTTTGACGATAGCTAAGCCTAAACCAGTTCCAATTTTATCGGCCCTTTGCAGCTGGTGAGACTGATAGTAGCGCTCGAAGATATAAGGAATTTCATGAGTCTTAATACCTCTACCAGTATCAGAAACTTCGATGGTGGCATTGTCATCATTATCGCTGATTTTAATCTGTATGCTGCCACCTTGTGGCGTGTGCCGCAAAGCATTTTCGACTAAGTTCTGTAGAACTCGATGAATGAGCGCTATATCAGCAACAACAAAACAGTCTGATTCATTGGCCTCTATCGTTAAGTTTATCTGTTGTTTTTGAGAGGCGAAACTAAATTCCTGTACACAATCATGTGCGAGTTCTAATAATGAGAAAGGCTCTATTTTAGGCTTAATGCCATTGGATTCCAGCTTTGATAGTTCAAATAATTCACTGATTAGACGGCCTAAACGTTTGCAGTGTTTAAACGCTATTTTTAAATAATCTTTCCTTTCTTCCTGATTAAGTGTTTCATTTTTAATAAGTAGTGTTTCAATATACCCTTGCATTGATGCGAGAGGCGTGCGTAGGTCGTGAGAAGTATTGGCAATTAATTCTCTACGTGTTGAGTCCAATGTTTTTAGTTCTTCAAATTGTTGATGAATCTGCAAACCCATAGAATGGAATGCATTATGCAGTTCATAGATTTCATCTTTAGCCGATGCTTTAGATGATAATAACTGATTGTTTTCTAATGATTCAGCAGGGTTAAATTGATGTACTGCTGTTCGTAGCTTTTTCAATCGTCGAGTGAGGAAAAAGAAAACCAGGCAGCCAACGAAACCCGCCGTTAAAATACTACCCACCATTAGTAAAATGCCAACCTGTATGGCATAGCTATCCATAACTGAGTCACGCAAACCTTGATACATTTGCCCACCTACGATTGCATAAATATAACCTTGTAGTTGCCCGGATTGAATAATAGGGGATACTGAAAAAACATTTAAGTTCTCGGGGTTGCGTGGGTCTTCACCTAAAATAGGCCAGGTTCCTGTATTATTTAAGTAGGTGTTAATGGGTTCTTGAGCAACCGTATTTAGCCGCACAGATTCCTGAGGTAGTCGGTGACTGAGGATTTTACCTTGTGGGTCTAATACATAGAGCTCAAGGCTGGGGTTGAGTATCATTGCTCGATTGGTTATTTCATCAACTGCTGCTTCATTGACACTGCCTTGGTCAATTAATAATTCTCTATCGGTAATATACATAGCGACAGATTGATTGAGCCGTTGCATTATCTCCTGACTATAGGTTTCGCTCATCGACTGAGAAATTAATAATGATGCACAACCAAGGATCGTTACTAGTACTAAAAATGTAGCCGCAAGCTTTGCGTATAGCGTGTTAAATATTCGCATAGAGTGTTTTAATTTAACTCATTCAATTTATAACCTACGCCCCAAACGGTGGTGATAATGTTTGGTTTGGTTGGGTTGTCTTCAATTTTTGCTCGCAACCGATTGATATGTGAGTTGACGGTGTGCTCATAACCTTCGTGGCCATACCCCCAAATTTCATTAAGCAGTTGTGAGCGGGAAAATACACTGCCAGGGTTCTGTAGAAAATAATAAAGTAGGTCGAACTCTTTAGAGGTTAAATCAATTTCTTGATTGTTTTTAAAAACTTTATGCAGGCGAGTATCGAGTTCGATATTATGAGTGTTGGCTCTAATTTTCTCAGTAACAGTATTGGTTTTATTGCTCTTTGCTAACCGTCTCAGTATTGCTTTAGTGCGAGCGGCTAATTCGATAATGCTGAATGGTTTAGTCACATAATCATCAGCACCCATTTCAAGTCCCAATACTCTATCCAATTCACTGGATTTGCTGGTCAACATTAAAATAGGAACGTAGTTTTCTTCAGCACGTAAGTTCCTGCAAATTTCCAGCCCGTCTTTTCCGGGTAAGCGAATATCAAGAATAATCATATCCCAATGCTCGGCCGTCGCTAATTTATGGCCTTCTAAGCCATTGTTAGCGATTTTGACAGTTTCATAAATATCGTCGAAATGTAATTTAATGACTTCCGCGATATCTGAGTCATCTTCGATGATAAGGATTTTTTTAGTCTCAAGCGTTTGCAAATTACTTGGCTCTTGATTACTTGGGGCGTGATAGGTGCTGGCATAATGTTGTTGCATGGTTCAGTAGACTCACTTATATAAAAAGCGGAATCAAAAGGCCTTTCATCCGCTGATTTCTCGTTATTAGGGTAGGTTTACGAAATTTTTTACAAAATAATAAGTTCTAGAGTCAGTTTTTATAGCAAAGTTCATTCTCTCTTATATTAGATAAACTAATTAAAAGGAATGAACTTGCCCATTATTACTGAATGCGTGTCACAGAAATACGCGCTACAGGGTTATCCCAGCGATGGATGTCGGTTAATACAGATGTCGATAAACCATCGTCAGCAGTAAGAACACCGCTATGCATGGTTACTACATCTGCAATATCATCACGTGCTGAATTAAAGCCTTCGCCTCCATCAGCCGGGCCCGGTATGCTACCTGCTGCTTCAGAATTTGCTTCAGTTCCAGAATCATAGCTGATCGTATTAACTCGGCGTGTTTCCCCGACAGCCATATTGGCTATATCTAGATTGTTAAGCGCAGTAAATGCATCATTACTATTCACTAACATGGTTGTTGCGATTAGCTCTAGACCAGTTGTTTGGTCTTCATCAACAGTAATCGTTAACGATGTTGAAGCGCCTGGCCCTGTTGGGGCTGTGTCGCTTGCGGTGGTGATGACTGATGCACTGGTATTCGCATCGGACAATAAGTCTCCATTATCACCGCCCTCTGCAAGTAGTTCGAGAGCATCACTTGCCGGCGAGCCAACGGTGAATAGGGAATAGCTTCCATCATGTGCAATCACTGCCACTGGTGAAAAAGGCTGCGCTGCCGTTAAGTTGGTAACATCAATGCGAAATTCTTGTGTGTCCGTTATGTCATTGTCGTCATCATTGTTATTGCTACTGCCACCACAAGCCGCTAAACCAAGGCACAAGGCTGTGAGACAACAACGACGTACTAGTTTTGTCGTATTTATGTTCATAGGGTCCTCCTGGCTTAGTTAACAGTGACAACTACACGTGCAACTGGGTTGAGCCAGCGGTGAACGGTAGAGTCAATATCGCTAACACCACCAGTGGCATCAGTATCACCCAGTACATTGCGGTGAATATGAACAAATCCCTCAACCGTAGCGCCAGGGATGCCTGTGCCGCCATTGCCAGAAGACGTATCAACAGGGCTAGAAGGAGGTACTGGGAAACCTGCAACACCTGGTACGCCACTGCCGCGAACTTCATCGTTGGCTTCCGTGCCGGCATCATAAGCATTGACATTGTAAATATAAGTGCCAGGTTCTGTAGGAATAGTAATACTGTTAAGGCCAATAAAACCGTCGTTAGAAGGTAGAATCATTGCTACGACAGATAAATTGGTGTTGGCAGGGGTAGCATCGGTATTTAATGCGATAGCGCCAGTATTTGAACCAGCATTGAGCAATCCAGGATTTGTTTCAGTAATGGCATTTAAAGCGGTGAGGTCATTATCTAATGCAGTAACGCTCCCACCCTCAGCCATTTCCTGAAGGCTGGCACTTGCTGTTGTCCCTGAGGTAAATAAGCGATTGGCAGCAGGGTGAGCAGCAATCAGTATCGGTGTAAAAGAGCTTCCGCGAGTTAGGTTAATCACATTAACCGTAAAATCTGCGGCCATACTATTGAAGCTTGCTGCACAGGCTAAAGCACCTAGCAAAGTAGATCGTATTTTAGACATTAATCTCTCCTGTTATGAATATCGAAAATCAAAAGTGTTGATATCGAATATCACACTAGCCAGGCATTAAGTCCTCACGGAAGTATCACAAAATAATAACGTTTATAGTTTATTAGAAATAAGTCATATTTATATTGAATAAAATTTTCACTAATGGTTTTGCTAACAATAATTTAATCGTTAATAGATGAGAGAGAAATTCTATAGTTGTTCAAGTTGCTTAAGCCATTCATCAACAGAAATATTACAGTAGCCAGTCATTTCCAGTTTTCTGTCTTCTAATGTGTCAATAGTTGGCTTATTAATTGCCCAATTGTTAATAACCTGATCTCTATGGATGAGTAATTCTTCTATATGAAATTTAAAGAGTTTTAACATAGCGGTTAACCATTGGTTAACAACAAGGTTGGGATGGGCATGATCTATTTCGAAGCGATCCAATAAGGCAATAGTATTTTCTGCTGAATACCAGGTTTGATCTGTTACCCAACGATTGGTAGCAAATAAGCCAATAGGAAAACCTTCAGCATTCATCGAAATGCCAATGAAGTGAGCAATAGCATCCTCTTCGACTGGCCAAGGTTCGGAGCGTTTAAAATCCTCACTGGGTTTAATATGCTCGGGGATTGCTTTTGCTCTTAAAAAAGTATGAAAATGGCCATGCTCATTTTCTAAACCACGATGATTGTGGTAATAATATTGACTGTGTGTATCGCTATCGTAAACATCGTCCTGAGGATAATGTTCCATTTCATAAAAAGTGCCTTGGCCTTTTAGTACTTCGCTAACGATATTAATCCCTGCTTTATTCAGTAGACGGTAAGCCTCTTTTATTTGTTTTCCCGCATTTTTCATAGAAATGATATCGGCGTCATCCATCCCTTTTACATTGGGTTGAGCTAAGCACTCTCCGGCAATCACTGATGAATCAGAACGCATTTCCATAAAAACTAACTCGAAAATAAGTGAAGAAAATGATTAAAAATTATAATAAAGTTAATATGGCCCATAGGTACTATGGGCCAATCCTCTATATAGCATTAACCATTAATATTTTTTGGATGCGCAAGGATTTTTAGCAGCACATGGATTTTTAGCTGCGCAAGGGTTCTTAGCAGCACAGGGGTTTTTAGCTGCGCAAGGGTTTTTAGCGGCACAAGGGTTGCTGCTATGTGAGTAATCTTTTGCACTACATGGTGCACAAGCAGCATGAACCGGTGAAGCGCTTAGAAATACACAAAAAACACCTGCAGCTAGAGCCATTGGTTTATTTTTTAGTATTTTTTGGATAGAGAATTTTGATTTTGCAGTTTGGTTAGTCATGATAAATATCCTAAATGATCTAGTTGAAGTTAAGTAAAAAAGCTAAGTATAAAAATTGTAAATCTGTGCAAATTAAATCACTTGCTAAGTTGCATGCCATCGTTCTGACTGGGGTGAATTGGTAAAGTTCATGCAGTAAAGTGAATTTATTAGGGCTTATATTTTTTGTTTAACAGAGGTCAAAAAAGGTTAACTTTTTATAAGTGAAATCTAACTTTTTGTGAAGAATTATAGAGTTTTGTGAATTTCATTATACTTTTTAAGGTTATTAAGAAGGTCAGTTATCTTCTTAATCTGAAGTTTATAAGAGGAGGGTAGCAATGTTGCTGGATATTCCTAGAGGTCACATTACGCTATACTGATACGATTACAGGGTAGTGCTCCCATAGGCGTAGAAACTAAATATTCTAATATTTTTAGAATGGTGGCCCGCCCGAGAGGATTCGAACCTCTGACCTGCCCCTTAGGAGGGGGCCGCTCTATCCAGCTGAGCTACGGGCGGAAAAATGATGTATTTGTATCAGGCCGGGCATTCTAACAAAAATAGTAAACTTTTTGTTGCCATCTTTGTCTGATGGCTCTGTTCTATGGATTTACCATTATAATAAGAGCGATATCTGGAGATATTGATGTTAGATACCAAACCTTTATTGCTGAATACCGATTTCCCGGCTATTTTCAGAAAATCTATTCAAACTCTTCAGGTTAACCTTGGTTATCTTTGCAACTTGAGTTGTACCCATTGTCATGTCAATGCAGGCCCGAAGAGGACCGAGCTAATGGATAAGCAGACAATTGACGATATTTTGTCCTATATGGATAAAAATCATATTAAGTCTCTGGATTTAACCGGCGGTGCGCCGGAGATGAACCCTCATTTTCGTTATCTAGTGAAAGAGGCTCGTCAGCGTGGTATCTATGTTATTGATCGCTGTAATCTAACTATTTTGCTGGAACCAGGTTATGAGGATTTGGCAGAGTTTCTTGCTCAGCACAAAGTATCAATAACTGCATCATTACCCTGTTATTCTGAGCAGAATGTCAATGAGCAAAGAGGTAAGGGAGTTTTCCAAGAGTCAGTAGACGCTTTGCAAAAACTTAACGCTCTCGGTTATGGTACTGACCAAGCACTAGAACTTAATTTGGTTTATAACCCTAATGGCACGTTTTTACCGCCCAATCAATGTCAATTAGAGCAGGAATATAAGAGAAAGCTGAAGGCAGAATACGACATTGAATTTAATCAATTATTGACCATTACCAATATGCCAATCAGTCGCTTTGGTGGAATGCTGTTGTCAAAAGGATTGTATGAAGATTACATGCAATTGCTGAAAGATAATTTTTCTCATGCGAACCTAGACAATGTGATGTGTAAAACTTTACTAAGTATCGACTGGCAGGGTTATGTTTACGATTGTGATTTTAATCAGATGTTAGAAATGCCATTGGAATACAAAGAACAATATAAAAACCAAAGCCAGAGTAAAGACGCATTAATTGTCAGCGATAAAAAACGCTGGCATATATCAGAATTACTTGAAGTAGAATTGCAGAATGCCAATATAGTGATTGGAGAACATTGCTATGGATGTACTGCGGGTCAAGGCAGTAGCTGCGGAGGCGCGCTTGACTAACCGACATGCTGATTTCTATTGTTAAGGTCTATCATTGAAAGTTAGTATAATTATTCCTGTACTGAATGAATCGGCTGTTATAGAACAGCAGTTGCATTATTTATCCTCTATTTTTGACAATGACTGTGAAATTATTATTGCGGATGGTGGTAGCCGCGATAACACATTGATGTTAGCTGAACCATTGGTTGATAAACTTGTTGAAAGTAAAAAAGGCCGTGCAGAGCAAATGAATTGCGGTGCTGCTGTGGCAACTGGGGATTTATTATTATTTTTGCATAGCGACACTCAACTACCTAGCAATACACTCGAATTATTGTGTTCTAAAAACCTGAATGAATGGGGCTTTTTCCACGTTAAACTTAGCGGTAATATTTGGAAGTTTCGTATTATTGAATTTATGATTAACCAACGTTCACGGTATACTCGTATAGGAACTGGTGATCAATGTATATTTGTAAAGCGATCGTTATTCGAAAAAAATAATGGATATGCAGACATCCCTTTAATGGAAGATGTTGAATTAAGTAAACGCCTACGTGCCCAAATTACCCCTTCAATTATTAATACAGCTGTCGTTACTTCTAGTCGTCGTTGGGAGAGTAATGGTATTTGTAAAACTATATTACTGATGTGGCGTTTACGGCTTTTATATTTTTTAGGTTTTTCTCCCAATACATTAGTTAAGTACTACTATTCATAATGATGTCAACATTTCAATTTTCGGACTGTACTTTAGTAGTGTTTGCTAAAGCACCTGAGCTTGGAAAAGTGAAAACACGCTTACAGCCTTATCTTCCTGCTCCCTTTTCTTTAGAGTTACACTGCGAACTCGTAGATTATGTGTTAAGTCAATGGACTGCTTCACGGCTATGTTCCATAAATTTATGGTTAGCTGGAAATCAAGAAAAGTTCTTGGAACGTTTACCTCAATGGCGACCATTGGTATGTTACAAGCAGCAAGGTGCGGATTTAGGCGAGCGAATGTACTATGCGGTTAAGCAGACGTTAAGTAAAACTGAAAGTGCTATTTTAGTGGGTACAGATTGCCCATTTATTGATGAAGGCTATTTATTAAAGGCTTGTACTGCTCTTAAAAAATTTGATGTGGTTATAGGGCCTGCAACAGATGGAGGGTATGTATTATTAGGCCTTAAACAAGCCCACACGTCACTTTTTGAAAATATTCAATGGGGTGAGTCTTCGGTCTTTGAGGAGACTGTAAACCAAATTAAGCGTTTAGGTTTAAATTATTCTGTATTACCAGAATTATCTGATATTGATCGGCCTGAAGATTTACAAAGCCTTCAACAGATAAGTAATTTAAAGCGATTTTCCGCACTTTAAATTAAGGCTTAAGCTTGAGTAACGGTTCCACCAAAATGGCTCGATTGTTTACTGCCTTTGGCATTATAGATGTCAGCTTGTTGTATATTACCTCGCATAATCTGTAATAGTCTTTGATGAGAATTAACCCCGCGATTGACTAATTTTCCATTGTCCTCATTTATTTTTTGGCAGTGTTCGACTGTCGTTTTTACTTCTTGCCACTGTTTTTGTAGGTTTTCGTCGTTGAATGATTCAAGCAATGCAGCCCAGCTAGTTTCATTGCTTGAACGATTGAGTGAGATTAACCACTGAGAGCGAGTTTGAGCATTTTGCTTAAGTTGCTCTAACAACGGCGTCTTTTCCTTGAGTAGTTGCCCCATTTTTTCGTAATCACGTGATTTTGTTGAGTCAATCTCTTGTTCAAGTAAGGCAAGTAATTGCCGGCTTGTGGCAAGGTCCTGATTAATCATTGTATGAATTTCATTTAAATCTTGGGTGGTCATAGTCTTGCTCATAGGTTTTTAATCAATGTAAATTGTTTTGCAAAACCAGTGCCAGTTTTATAGCTAAATACTTATTTTCAGTCTGCTTATAAGAGTGGGTAGGATAAGAAAAAGTTTTAATAATAGAGTTCTGTAAAATTATCACGAACATTCAAGCTGTTTACTATTTTCTCTTATTTTGGCCGTTAAATAATCCAGTGCGATTCGCATCCGTGTATTTTTTCTTAAATCTGTATGGGCTAATAGCCATATATCTGTTGATAGTGCTGGAATCACTTCACTAATGCGTATTAACTCAGGGTCGTTTTCACCTAAATAACAGGGGAGGGCCGCAACTCCAATACCCTCTCGGACTGATGCAGCCATACCAAGTATAGAATTAACATGGCACTGGATGGTTTGGGACAAATTATTCCCTGTCATCCAATGATCTAATTCGTGATACAGCATGGTTTCATCTGGGCCAACCCAGGGAAGCGCTCGAAGGTCTATTGATTGTGATAAGTCGGGTGCTAAATATCGATTACTATAAACAGCTTGGCTTATTGAAACCGTTTTTCTTCCTATAAGGTGTTCAGGCGGAACAAGTAAGGGCCTGATAGCAATATCTGTTTCACGACGAGATAAGTCTAATACCTTGTTAGATAACGATATTTCTAGTTTTATGTCAGGATAAGTTTGCTGAAACTGTTTGAATATCGAGGAGAGAAAACCAACAAATAATGAATCTGTTGTTGTAATACGAACAGTACCCGTTGGGTTTAAGTCCCTTCCTTGAATTTGCCGCTCAACATCATAGACAAGGCCTTCAATTAACTCGGCAGTATTGGCGGCTTCTTCTCCTGCTAATGTAGGTTTATAACCCGAACGAGAGCGCTCGAATAGTTTAACTCCCATACGTTGCTCTATTTCACCAAGGCGCCTGAATACGGTTGTATGGCTAAGCCCTAGACGTTGCCCTGCACCTGATAGCGTTCCCGCATTGTATATTTCAAGCACAAAACGAAGGTCATCCCAATAAAATTTGTTGTTCATAATTGCAAATTAAATATTCAAAATGTAGTAATTAATGTTCATATTTAAACACTATATACTCAATTCAAATCAACGTTAAGGTGTTTTGAACTATGAATGTACTGATTGTGTATTGCCATCCGGAGAAAAAGTCATTTAATCACTCACTTAAAGAAGTTGCAGTCAATACACTCGAAGAAGCTGGGCATATTGTTGAAGTATCTGATTTATATGGAGAAGATTTCGACCCTCTTGAGAGAGCTGAACATTACCAAAGCCGTATCGTAGTGGATAAGTTCGACCCTCTATCAGAGCAACGGAATGCCTATGAAACCAATACGCTACCTAGTGAGGTGAAACGTGAAATTGAACGTTTGAAGCGGTGCGATCTATTAATATTACAGTTTCCTTTATGGTGGCATCAGCAGCCAGCGATGCTAAAGGGGTGGTTTGATCGAGTATTTGTTGGAGGAGGGCTCTATACAAGCAAAATGAGGTATGACACTGGTTACTTTAAAGGTAAGCAGGCTATTTGCTCTGTTACTAGTGGTGCTCCAAAAGAAACATTTACTAAAAGGGGAAGGGGCGGTGGCGACATAAATACTTTACTGCATTCATTGCATTTTTCTTTGCATTATATGGGGTTTGATGTCTTGAGGCCTTATCTTTTTACTGAGGTTCAGGGGGCAGGTTTTACCTATAAAAGTGAGCACGAACTTGTAGAAAGCCTACAAATACATAGAGTTAACTGGAAAAAGCACTTAAAAAGAATGGGATCAATGGGACGACTTTCATTCCCGGGATGGGGTGATTGGGATGAGCGCGGTGTTGAGAAAATAATGACTTAATATAGCGAATAAACTTTGATTTAGGGAGCTATAAGGGGGGGGGGGAGATACGACTTTAGAGAATAAGCTGACGAACATGAAATAGAATATAGATTACAGTCGTTCGTCAGTTTCCAGAATTTTAGATGCAATACTATCGGCATCAATCGTGTAGCTGCCATCTTCAATTGCTTGGCGGATACTGTCAACTCTTGCTGTATCGACATCATGCGATGCGATGATTTGAGTTTCTAAGCGTTTAAGTACTAATGCCTCTTGGCTAAGCTCAACACTATCGCTATCTGCGCTCGTTGCCGCGTTCTGACTTGCTTGAGCTTTGGGCGACTCACCAGCCTTTTGGCTGTTATTAGTATGGGTATTATTAGTAATACCATTGTTGTTGATTTGCATAACGTTTTCCCGTTTTCCGAAAAATTACCTATTAGGTAGAGAATATATCAATCTCATTTAAAGGTTTCTCAGACTGGTTATCGGCCATGACCATAGACACTTTAGGAAAATTTAAATATTTTTCTATCATATAGCCTATTTAGATATATTTTATATCTTTGAGTCTGATTTAGATGACTTCAACTGTGCCGGGGGCAATCACTCTAGCTTGAATGATGCGTGATGATTTCTGGTTTTCTATACGCACATTCTCTCCTGCACTGGCATTACCGAGCGCAATACCGTGACTCATCACTGACAGAGACCCTCGTTTCGCAATAACTGTGACTCTATCCCCTTTTTTAATGATATCAGGGGCTTGTAGCTGATAATTATAAACAATGTTACCTGAACGTAGCGGGCGCTTAAGTTGTTGACCAATAACATCATCAAATTGAGTGCTATAACCCCCTCTGAGGGAATAGATATCTTGCTGAACAACTGTCAGGTCGCTTTTTTCAAGGATATGGTGCCTAGGTAACTCGTGGCGGCTAACAATCACAGGCTTTTCTAAAGCGACAGTACTACCGACATACATAGACCAAGGTGTTATTGATTGGCAACTGACTTTGACGGAATTATTCCGTTTGACTGTTTGACCCTGCAATTTGAGCGTCAATGCTTTGTCGCATTTCGATAATCTTAAACGCTGGTCAATTGATCTAACATGAACTTTGACACCTTTGTGATCAGATGTAGGTAGCTGCTGATAGAGTTTGCTTTGTAAAAACTGCTTAACTTGGTCTCTAAGCTCACTATGATTAATAATTTCTTTAGCGTAAGTGTTATTTAATAGTAAAACAGAACAAAAAAATAATAAAAAATTGGTTGCTTTCATGATTCTTGTCCTATGCTTTAGATATATCTCATATCAAGTCGATGAGAGTTAGATATAAATTATCGACAGATAGTTGGCGCTAAATGGCTCTAGGGCCGTTATAGAATAAATACTAGCAAGTCGTATGCCGCTTCAATTGATTGTGAGTTAAGCGATAAATATCGGGTTAATGATAACCACCCAGTGAGGAATATGTATGGCCAGTGTACTGGACTCGGTAAACCAGCGTACCCAATTAGTGGGGCAAAACCGGCTAGAACTTTTATTGTTTCGACTGAACTCAGATCAGTTATACGGTATCAATGTATTTAAAGTAAAAGAAGTTTTACAGTGCCCGGCACTGAATCAGCTTCCACAGCGTCACCATGTTGTCCGTGGTGTGGCGCATATCAGAGGCGGTACGATATCCATTATGGATATGAATCGTGCGATAGGAAATCAGTCCATTGAAAATATAGAAGACAGTTTTGTCATTATTACAGAATATAATGGTTCGACACAGGGCTTTTTAGTTCAAGGTGTTGAGCGCATTATCAATATGAATTGGGAAGATATTCATCCGCCACCCAAGGGGGCGGGTAAGGAAAATTATCTCACAGCAGTGACGAAAATTGATGAACGGTTAGTTGAAATTATTGATGTTGAGAAAATTCTGGCTGAAGTGGCTCCTCTTCCAGAAGATATTACCTCTGGCATTATTGAAGATGGTATTTCAGAGCGTGTTGTACAGAAACATATTCTAATTGTTGATGACTCAGCTATTGCACGTAAGCAAATTCAACGAGTGGTAGAACAAATGGGTATTCGTTGTACCTTACGTAAAGATGGGCGTGAAGCATTGGAATACCTTGAGAGCTTACTTGCTGAAGGTAAAGACCCTCAACAAGAATTGATTCTGATTATTTCCGATATCGAAATGCCAGAAATGGATGGTTACACTTTTACCGCGGAAGTACGTGGCAATGAAAAGCTTAAGGACTTACATATTATTCTACATACATCATTGAGTGGTGTGTTTAATGAAGCGATGGTTAAAAAGGTGGGAGCAGATGATTTCCTTTCTAAATTTAACCCAGATTTATTAGCGACACGCTTAAATGAGAGGATACTGAGTGTCACAGGGGAAGATTTGCTGGACGAACAAGAATAATATAGCCGTTGAAAAACTGACTTTTCAGCGAGAGAGCATTGATGTTACATACAGTTAAGACAGCCTCTGGAGATAATGCAGAATTTATCGAATTCTGCAATTACCTCCAAAAAGCCAGCGGTATTACTATTACTCCGGATAAATCTTATCTGGTGAATGCCAGAGTTCGTAAGATAATGGCGAATTATGAATTTAATTCGCTATCTGAGTTGGTTAACCAATTAAAAGTAAGTAATAGGCGATTACAGCAAGAAGTTGTTGATGCAATGACAACAAACGAAACATTTTGGTTTCGTGATAACTATCCCTTTGATTTTTTTTATAATACATTACTACCTGATTGGAATGCAGATGTTCATTTTGAACGCAGACCTATTCGGATATGGAGTGCAGCCTGCTCGTCAGGGCAAGAACCTTATTCGCTTGCGATGTTACTCGAAGAGTATAATGAAAAAAATAAATTCAGTAAGCGAGCAGAAATTATTGCGACGGATTTATCAAGTCAAATATTAGATCATGCAAAATTAGGTGAATACGATGGGTTATCGATGGGACGCGGACTGTCTCAGCAGCGCCTCAATAAATTCTTTACTTCCTCTTGCCAAAAGCGTTGGACAGTTGTTCAACCAGTTCGCAGGCATATTAAATTTCAACCTATAAACTTACTGGAAAGCTATGCGAATCTAGGTAAATTCGATATTATATTTTGTCGTAATGTATTAATTTATTTCACAAAAGAAACAAAAAACGATATCTTAACCAGAATGCACCAATGCCTGAATCCAGGTGGTTTTCTTTGTTTAGGCTCTTCAGAAGGACTTGGCAATGTCTCATCATTATTTACCATGGTTAACTGTAAACCGGGTTTAATTTATCAATCAAAATAATAAGCTTTTTCATTCTTTCTTATATTTCCTTTCTTAACCATAAATAACTCATGCGGCAATTACTTTGATAGCGGATGCTTTTTGCCGCTTTAGCTATTTCTTTATTTTTAAAAAATCTATATAAATCATAGGCTTAAAAATAATTTTAGGTTGGCATAAGCCTTGCTAAATAACTAGAGTAGATATTTTGATGATAGTTAAATAGGCAGCAATATGGCAATTAATTTCGATAAAGCGCTAGGTATACATCAACAAGCATTACAGGTTCGTGGCCAGCGTGCGCAAGTGCTAGCGAATAATTTAGCGAATGCAGATACTCCAGGTTATAAAGCTCGTGAGCTTGATTTTAAGGGTATTCTTCGAGGCGAATCGCAATTAATGGATACTAAAGCAAGTATGCAAGTGACTAATAGCCAACATCTTGTAGGCCAATCACTATCTGCCGATACCAGCCTATTATATAGAACACCACAGCAACCCTCTATTGATGGAAATACAGTAGAAGAGCAAGTCGAGCACGCTGCTTACATGGAAAATAATTTAGCATTTCAGGCGAGCTTTACATTTTTAAATAGTAAGTTCAGTGGGCTAATGACAGCTATTAGAGGGGAATAACATGTCGCTAACTAATATATTTTCTATTGCGGGTTCAGGTATGAATGCACAGAGCATTCGTTTAAATACAACGGCCAGTAACCTTGCGAATGCTGATGCGGCATCGTCTAGTATTGAAGAGACATATCGTGGTCGTCACCCGGTATTTTCGGCATTAAATAATGATATTTTAAATTTAGATGCTAAAAATGGTGATGCCAATATTGGTGTGAAAGTATTAGATATTGTTGAAAGTGATGCGCCTTTGCAGCCTCGCTATGAGCCAACGCACCCACTAGCTGATCAGGAGGGTTATGTCTACTACCCTAATGTGAACGTAGTAGAGGAAATGACAAATATGATTTCCGCTTCTCGCTCATTTCAAATGAATGTAGAAGTAATGAACTCTGCTAAGCAAATGATGCAACGTGTATTGACCTTGGGTCAGTAATTAACAAGTTAATCGGAGAAAAATAATGCCAGATATTACAACAAACGATTATCTTAATAGCTTGGCGATTAATAGTAGCCAACAGCAAAACACGCCAACTCGTGAGCAAAGTAACGAGCTAGGTCAAGATGCTTTTTTACAATTAATGATAACGCAAATGGAAAATCAAAATCCATTGGACCCTCAAGATAATTCTGAGTTTGTTGCGCAATTGGCTCAATTTAGTTCAGTCGAAAGCCTTGATAAATTGAACAATAATTTTGAAAGCTTTGCGACTAATATGATTTCTAATCAAGCATTGCAAGCTTCTTCACTAGTAGGCAGTTCAGTTTCCGTACCTACATCTGAAGCACAACTATTCGAAAATAGCTATGTGGGCGGTAGTATAGAGCTACCTGCAGCAACAAGTGATATGACGGTTAATATCTATAGCAGTAATGGTGGTTTACTTGAAACGATTCCGTTAGGTGCACAAGACGCAGGAACCATCGTTTTCCGTTGGGATGGGTCACGTATAGAGGTAAATGGTGAATTGAATGAATGGGAGTCTGAAGAGCCGATAGCTTCAGGTGACTTTAGGTTTGAAGTTATTGCTTCTCAAAATGGGGAGCCAGAACAACTTGATACCGCGTTAACTGCTAATGTTAACAGCGTGACAGTTGATAGTAATAATCAACTTATTCTAAATCTTGCTGGCATAGGCCCAGTGAGTATTAATGATGTGAAACAATTTAACTAATTATCTATTGACAGAATTTAATGAATTTTTTGTAGTAATCGTAGGAGAATATTATGCCTTTTAATACCGCACTCAGTGGCATCCGTGCAGCTAATGATGATCTTCGTTTAACGGGCAATAATATTGCTAATGCATCCACAACAGGATTTAAAGAGTCTCGTGCAGAATTTGGCGATGTCTATTCAACCTCGGTATTGGGTGCTGGTTTAAACCAAGTTGGTAGTGGAGTTCGAGTGCAGGATATCGCCCAACAGTTTGGTCAGGGAAATATTTCGTTCACAGAAAATGTTTTAGACTTGGCGATTAGTGGTAGTGGTTTTTTTGTTACCAACTTAAATGGTGAACAAATGTATACCCGTGCAGGTACCTTTGGTTTGGATCAAGACGGTTACGCAGTTAATAATACTAATGCTCGCCTACAGGGGTTCCTCGCAGACGGTAATGGCAATATTGGTAATACTCAGGCAGACATTCAAATATCGACCAGCAATTTACCACCACAAGTGACTACAGCTGTCGAAATAGAATACAACCTGGATTCAAGAGAACCTGTGCCGCAGACAGCATTTACAATTGATGCAGCTGGTGTTGCAGCCATAGAAGCCGCTGGTGTCGATACAATTACTGTTACGAGTCCTCAGGGCGCAGTGGATACGATTATTCTTGGTACTGCTGGTGTCGATACAGCGACAACAATTCGTGATGCACTGATTGCTGCGACCGGTGTTGAAGCCAGTCTTGATGGTGCGGGCACAGGAGTCGAAGTTATTTTGGGAGAAGGTTATACGCTAACGGCGAATACAGCAGGTAGTAACCTTACAAATACAACGACAACTGCATTGACATCCAATATTGGCTTCGATCCAACAGATCCGACGACCTATAATCATGCAACATCTACAACTGTCTATGATAATCAGGGCAACCCACATACGATGCAGCAGTATTTTATTAAGCAGCCATATGACCCAGGTAATGCAGCGATTAATACACCGAATGACTGGCGGATGGTTGTTCAGGTTGATGGTCGTAATGTAGGTGGGCCATCTGCAGATACCACCAATGCTCAAACTGCTGCGAATACAGCGATTTTATCTGTACACCCCGTCTCTTTTTCGTCAAGTGGTACATTGGTTGGTACAGGGGACATTACCATTGATAACTGGATTCCAGTCGATTCGAGTGGCACGGTAACAGGTGCTACTCCAGCGGCTGCAACCCCTGTTGTTTTTAATGTTTCTATGGCTAACAGTACTCAGGTAGGAGCTGAGTTTGAAGTACGTTCTTTAAATCAGGATGGTACTTCAACCGGTCGTTTGGCAGGGATTAATATCGATGATGAAGGTAGAATATTTGCACGTTATACCAATGGACAAAATAGAGTCCTGGCTCAAATTATTTTAGCTGATTTTCCGAATACTCAAGGTCTTCAGGCTTTAGGTGATACGTCTTGGGCTGAGACATCCGAATCAGGAGAGCCTGTTATTAATGCGCCTGGTGCAGCTTCTCTAGGTTTAATTCAATCCGGCGCTTTAGAAGATTCCAATGTAGATTTATCTGAGCAGCTTGTTAATTTGATTATTGCCCAACGTAATTTCCAGGCCAGCGCAAAAACAATTGAGACTGCCGACCAAACAACACAAACTATTATCAACTTACGTTAATCATTGAGATAAAAAGCTGTGAGTTGTCACTTGCAGCTTTTCACTCTTTCATCCTTACTCGTTAAACGATTCCTATCTAATTAATTCTCTCCGCTTTTCTTATTTTCCATACCTTTAGTTTAATTTATTAGAATTTGGCACTCTTCTTGCAATTTTTCACATGATTACTGATTAAGCCAAAAAAACAGCAGGTTTTAAGTTATGGATAAAGCGCTCTATATTGCAATGTCGGCGGCCAAAAATAATATGGTTGGTCAGTCTGTCAGAGCTAACAATCTGGCAAATGCGAATACAACAGGTTTTCGCGCTGACTTTGAACAGGCAAGAAGTATGGGGGTTTATTACGGCGATGGCCATGCAAGCCGTGCCTATGCACTAACCGAAAACCCTGCCATAAATTTTGCGCCAGGCCCAATGATACAAACAGGCCATGATATGGATATTGCTGTTGAAGGTAATGGTTTTATTGCCGTTCAAGGGGCTGATGAGCAAGAGGCTTATACTCGTGTAGGTAATTTAACAATTGATAATGCGGGCATATTACGAACAGGCAACGGTTTGCCGGTAATGGGCAACTCAGGGCCTATTGCGATACCAGAGTTCCAAAAAATAGAAATAGGTGCTGATGGGATAATCAGTATTGTATTGAAGGGGGCACCACCTGATGCTCTGACCGAAGTTGAACGAATTAAATTAGTTGATCCCGCTGTTGAAGATCTTGAAAAGAAGAGTGATGGATTAATGTATGCTAAAAATCAGGAAGATGAAATTTTTGCAGATCCTAATGTAACTATTAGCTCGGGTTTTTTGGAGGGTAGTAACGTCAATCCAATGGAAGAGTTAATGAGAGTATTAACATTATCTCGCCAATATGAGATGTCAGTAAAGCTTATGCAAACAGCCCAACAAAATTCGGAATCATCGGCGCGATTATTGCAAAGTAATGGTTAAGAAATTTTTGATAGAATTTTTTCCGAATTAAATATTTATAATTAATGAGAAATAGAGAGAATAATTATGCACGCAGCACTCTATATTAGTAAAACGGGTTTGGCCGCTCAAGATGTCAAGCTAGCCACAATTTCTAATAACTTATCGAATGCCGCGACAGTGGGTTACAAGCGAGATCATGTTAATTTTGAAGACTTGCTTTATCAAATTCAACGTCAACCTGGTGGTCAATCATCCCAAGATACTCAATTACCTTCAGGCTTACAGGTCGGTACTGGAGTGAGGGTTGTTGCGACTCAAAAGCAATTTACTGGCGGTAGCTTACAAGTGACGGAGCAAGGATTAGATATGGCGATTAGTAATCGCGGATTTTTTCAAATCCAGTTACCTAATGGTGAGACAGCTTATACACGCAACGGTGAATTTCACTTAAACAATAATGGCGATATTGTAAATGCCAGTGGTTATTTATTTCAGCCCAATATCACGATTCCTGAAAATGCTAGTAATATTACTATTAGTACGGATGGTGTTGTTTCTGCGAATGTATTTGGCCAGGCAGCACCACAACAACTAGGTGATATTCAGTTAGCTGATTTTGTTAATCCAGCGGGTTTGCAGTCTTTAGGCGGTAATTTATTTATAGCGACGGCATCCAGTGGTGATGCTCAGACAGGTACTCCAGGCCTTAATGGTCTAGGCGAAATTATCCAAGGCTCGTTGGAAAACTCTAACGTCGATGTTGTAGAAGAAATGGTCAATATGATTACGACTCAGCGCGCTTACGAAATGAATTCGAAAGTTGTTTCGACTGCAGATCAAATGTTGCAGTTTATTTCACAAAATTTATAAATTGAGTTAAGGCAATGAGTCATTTCTTAAAGGCAGTATTAATTATAACCTTCGTAATATCACTTACTGCATGTGGAGGGTTAACGTCGGTAAAACCTGATGACCCAAGCTTTGCTCCAGTGATTGCACCTTCTACATCTAAGCCGAAACCCGAAGATGGGAGTTTATATGTAGCAGGGTATGGTATGTCTTTATTTGGAAATACAAATAATCATCGTGTTGGCGATATTATTACGATTGTTTTAGATGAAAGAACAGTGTCTTCAAAATCTAGTTTAGTCGAGATAGATAAAGAAACAGATCATTCTTTATTGGAAAATGGTGCCGGAACTATATTGGGAAAAGACCTGACAAAAAAATTACCGCTAATAGGAGAGGTAACATTGCCTACTTCTGTTGCACAATCACGTGAGTTTTCAGGAGATGCAAAAGCTGACCAAAGTAACCGACTACAAGGGAATATCAGCGTTACGATTACGGATGTTATGCCGAATGGAAACTTAATGGTGAAAGGTGAGAAATGGATGACCCTCAATCGTGGTGATGAATATATTCGTATCAGTGGCATGTTACGACCAGCGGATATCACGTTAAGTAATATGGTGTCTTCAACAAAATTAGCCAATGCTCGTATTGCTTATAGTGGTACCGGCGAGTTGGCAAGTTCACAACAAATGGGTTGGTTAAGCAGATTCTTCAATAGTCCTTACTGGCCTTTTTAAATATTACCCTGAGAAATAATATGTCCATTAAACACTGTATTGCTTTGCTTATGCTTCTTTGCCTGTCGTTGAATATTTATGCTGAGCGAATTAAAGATATTACAAGCATAGCGGGGGTTCGCAGTAACCCTCTGGTGGGGTATGGATTAGTTGTTGGTTTAGATGGCAGTGGCGATCAGACCAATCAGGCACCTTTTACAACAGAATCTTTTCTTAACATGATCAAGCAATTTGGTATCGCAATACCAGAAGGCGCTCGTTTACAGTTAAAAAACGTTGCAGCCGTTGCTGTACATGCAGAATTGCCCGCTTTTGCTAAGCCTGGACAACAAATAGATATTACCGTTTCATCGATTGCCAATGCAAAAAGCTTACGTGGTGGTACGTTGTTAATGACACCATTAAAAGGCGTAGACGGTAATGTGTACGCGTTGGGGCAAGGTAATTTAGTGGTTGGTGGTTTGGGGGTTGAAGGTGCTGACGGTTCTAAATTAACCATAAATGTTCCCAGCGTTGGTCGTATTCCTAATGGTGCATCTGTAGAGCGTGCGATACCTACATCATTTGCTTCTGGACAGCCCATAGTTTTTAACCTGCATCGAGCTGACTTTACCAGTGCTAAACGTGTGGCTGATAGCATTAATGATTTATTAGGGCCAAACGTAGCACGTGCAACGGATGCGATGTCTATACAGGTGAATGGACCCAAAGATCCATCACAACGTGTCGACTTTATTTCATTATTAGAAAACCTTAATGTCCGCCCCGGTGAAGAGGCGGCTCGTGTTGTGATTAATTCGCGTACTGGAACCATTGTTGTGGGCAACCATGTTCGTGTTTCGCCAGTTGCCGTCACACACGGGAGTTTAACCGTTACCGTTTCTGAAGATGTCGAAGTGAGTCAACCTGAAGCTTTAGCTAGTGGAACCACGGTTGTTCTACCCAGTAGTAATGTCGGTGCAGAACAGCAGATAAACCCTATGTTTAGGTTTTCTCCAGGGCCAACTCTGGATGAGTTAGTTAGAGCAGTTAATGACGTTGGTGCAGCCCCAGGAGATTTAATGGCAATACTAGAAGCGCTTAAGCAAGCCGGTGCTTTAAAAGCTGAATTAGTGGTTATATAAAACTGCGTTGAAAACATTAGGTAATAAACGATGAATAATTTACCCACAGACATAAATCGTATACAGGCGCAGCAGTCGTATACTGATTTAAATCAGTTGAATAATATTCGACAATTGGGTAACGATGATAAAGATTTAGCCTTGCGTGAAATCGCTCAGCAGTTTGAGTCGATGTTTATGCAAATGATGCTAAAAAGTATGCGTGCGGCGAATGATGTATTCGCAAAAGATAATCCGTTAAATAGCTTTGAGGTTAACTTTCACAAGGATATGTTAGACAACCAGTTAAGCCTGTCGTTATCTCAGGATAAAGGGATGGGAATCGCTGATGCTCTTTATCGACAACTAAGTCAAAGCTATATACCAAATAGTTCTCCGCTAAATAATGACACTGTAAATGGAGAAAAGCTTCAACTAAATGACCCGTTGAGGCAATCATTCCCAGACCATTATAAGCAACCATTGGATGTTATTAAGCAAAGAAAAGAGGATGGTTATACTTTAGATGAGATAAAAAGCCCAGAAGATTTCATTCAAGCGATGATGCCCCATGCGAAAAAGGTGGCAGAAGAAATGGGAGTGGACCCTCGTTTACTGATTGCACAAGCGGCTTTGGAAACAGGCTGGGGAGAGCATACCATTCGCGATCGTTACGGAAAGCATTCATTTAATTTATTTAATATCAAAGCTGATAGTCGTTGGGAAGGGCATTCCGTTAATGTTCCTACGATTGAATATCGTGAAGGTGTGGCGGAAAAAGAGTCTGCAAATTTTAGACGCTACGAAAGTATCGCAGAATCATTTAGAGATTATCAACAGTTTTTAGAACAACCACGTTACCAAAAAGCATTAACTGTTGCTGATGATAGTCATGCGTTTATTGCGGAACTGCAAAATGCAGGTTACGCGACAGATCCTCAATACGCTAAAAAAGTAAGCAGTATATTAGATCGATATTTATTAAATTAGTAAATTAGAGATACGATAATGGGCAGTGATGTATTAGGTGTGAGTATTAGCGGTTTACGTGTCAGTCAAAACGCGTTGCGTACGGCTGGCCATAATATTGCTAACGCAAATACTGAGGGCTACAGCCGCCAGACAACTGAGATTAACTCAGCCGGTGGGACATCATCAGGCATTGGGTATTTGGGTAACGGATCTTATACTTCTCGAATAGAACGCGTTGTTAATGAATTTGTTATTGGGCAGGTTAGGCAAGATACCAGTTTATATAATGAAATGAATGCCTATAGTGAGCATATTTTACAGCTCAATGATATTCTGGCTAATGAATCTACCGGTTTAACCCGTGGTTTAGATTCTTTTTTTGCCGCATTGCAAAATGTTACCGATGACCCTACGTCGACACCATCACGGCAACTATTAATCAGTGAATCTGAAAATCTGGCTGATCGCTTTAACACATTGTATGAACGCGTTAATACGATTAGTGATAGCGTCAATCAAGGTCTGGAAACAGCAGTAAGTGGTATTAATAGACTGACTTCAACGATTGCAACCTTAAATCGTTCTATTAGTGATGCCATCGGCTCTTCTGATTCTAATCCTCCAAATGATTTACTTGATCAGCGAGACGAAGCATTACGATCTTTATCAGAATTGGTTTCAGTACAAGTCATAGAGCAAGGTAACCAAGTCAATATCTCAGTAGGTAATGGAATTCCTTTAGTTGTTGGTAATAACTCGACAGATTTAATATTAGGTCAAAATGAATTTGACCCCTTACAACCAGAAATTTTTATCTCTGAATCATCACCGCCAATTACTCATCTTTTATCGGGTGGAGAAGTGGGGGGACTGTTAGATGTCGAACAAACTGTTATCCAGCCGACATTGAATGATTTAGGTCGAGTAGCTTTAGTGTTAGCTGATGAGTTCAATGAGTTACAACAGCAAGGTATTACATTAAATAATACGTTTGGAGAAAACCTATTCTTCGATGTTAATGGCAGTAGTGCATCTGTTGGGAGAATTGCGGCTAGCATTGATAACCAAACCAGTGATCAGGTTATCGCTTTAACCATTACTGATACATCACAGTTGACAGCCAGTAACTATCGGCTATCGATTAGCGGCTCAAATAATTACAGTATTGTACGCTTGGATGATGGTATAGAAGTCACATCCGGTGCTTTACCTGCTTTTCCCGGCAGTATTACCTTTGATGGCTTATCATTTGATATTACATCGGGAACATTTAGTAATAATGATGAGTTTTTAATTCAGCCTACGCGTTATGGTGCGCGAGATTTCGCCGTAATGCCACTACAGGCATCCGATATTGCATTGGGTAGCCCTGTACTTACTAACACAAGTTTGGGAAATTTAGGTAACGCTGAGATTTCTGCGGGAGAAGTACTAAGTTTGACAAATGCTGCTGGCGGAGCCATCGGTTTATTAACGAATCAAGTGGGGCAGATGTCTCCACCACTGATTGTCAAATTTACAACCCCAACATCATACGACATTTTGGATAACTCTGATCCAGGCAATCCTGTACAACTTAATCCTCCTATCCGTAATCAGGTTTATGTTCCTGGAATACAAAATAATTTATTTGCTACTGATGATGGGCAAACAACTGTAGTCAGTAGCGGTACATCGTTAGGTTTACCAGGTGGTAGTACTGAAGTCGCTGCAGGTGCAGGTGCTAATGCTTACCCTGCTGAAACATTCACATTTACGACAACAGATCCAGTAAGCGGTGCCACAACGTCGCAAAATGTTTTTTCCACACTAAACGCAAGTGCTCGGACAACAGCTGGGTTGCTTGATAATATTGATGGTGTGAGTGCAACTGCATTTAATTACCTTGAATTAAGAGATTTTACGGTTTCATTGACCGCCCCTCTACAGGTTACTTTAAATGGTGAAGATTTAGTTGGCTATACTGCTGGAGCGCTTAATGCTGATGTGCCATCGCCAGCGCTTAACAGCGGTGAAGATTTTAATGATTATCTTGCCGAACAAATTAACAGTAACTCTAATTTAGAAGGTTTGGGTATTTATGCTGTCAGTGCTTACGATGCAGTGGCCAGCGAGTTTTATATACAAGTTCACTCGACTCGTGGCGATGATTTAACTGTGCAGTTGGAAGCTGCTGTTGGTGAAGTCATTGAAGTAAACGATGGTACAAATGCCGATGTCGTTATGACCGGTGTCGGTGCAGGTACCGCGACAGAAGTGTTAGTCGGTGGGCGTATTGACGTAAATCTTGCTAGTAACATTGCTATGACAACAGCACCAGCGCCGAGCGCTATCTTTGGTGCGATCACTGCATCTAGCTCTTACATGGGGATTCAGGCAAATATTACCGGTGCGGCAAGTGCTGGTGATACCTTTACACTTGATTTTAATACGGATGCGGCTTCGGATAATCGCAATGGCCTGTCGATGGTCGAATTGCAACAATCTAATTCTATTGCGGGTTCAAACACAAATGGACCCGATCAAACGTTTGGTGATTCATATAATCGTTTGCTGGAAACAGTAGGTATTAAAACGAGTACATCCAGTGCAAGTAAAGAAGCTGCTGAAGATGTACTCAATCAAACTATTAGCCTGCGTGATTCAGTATCAGGTGTTAATTTAGACGAAGAAGCTGCTGATCTCATTCGTTTTGAGCAACTTTACTCTGCTAATGCTCAAGTCATTAATGTTGCACGTGATTTATTTGATCGATTATTAAATAGTTTTTAATAGGTAAAAAATTAAGAATTATGCTGAGAGCATGATTTGGAGAAAATAATGAGAATTTCTAGCCTGCATATCTATAACCTTGCGCGAAACAGTATGGCTGATGCCAATCAGGCCATCGTTAAGACACAGGAACAATTGTCGTCAGGTAAGAGAATATTGTCTGCGGCTGATGATCCCGTTGCAGCTACTCGTATTCAACAACTCAATAATAATTTAAACTTAGTAGAACAATATAATAAGAATATTACTATTGCTGAAAATAATTTATCTCTTGAAGAGTCTACATTAAATGGCGCGAATAATTTATTACAACGTATAGAAGAGTTAGCTGTGCAAGCGGGTAATACTGCAAGCCTGTCTATTAGTGAATACTCTGCTCTATCAAGTGAAGTCGATGCTCGGTTGAATGAATTGTTTAATGTCGTCAATACAAGAAATTCGAATGGTGATTATATTTTTGCAGGATATAAAAGCGAAACTCCTGCTTTTATTGGCGATAGTACAAATGGTTTTCAGTTCGCTGGAGATGAAGGGCAGATAAGTATTAAGATTGATAACAATACGAACATTGAAGCCAGTGATTCTGGTAAAGCACTATTCGTTGATGTGCCCAGTGGTTCAAATACGATCATTACATCAGTGAATCCTAATAATCGATCTAACCCTCCTGTATCAATATCTATAGGAGAGGTTGTAGATCAAGCAGCTTACGATGAATTTTACCCTGAAGATATTGTTATCCAATTTAATGAGGATGCCGATGTTCTTCCAGCAGGGAAAAACTTTACGGTAACTGAACGTTCGACCGGAAAAATTATTGAAGCCAATCACCGGTATACCGCAGGAGAAGAATTGATTTATAACGGTGTCAGTGTTCGTATTACCGGAAACCCTGCATCAGCAGACACAGGGGCAGGACTTGCTGGTGATCAGCTCTTTATTGACTCGACAGATACACAGGATGTATTGACAACATTAATGAGGTTCCGCAACGCTATGGATGGTTACGATGGCAGTCAGGCTTCGATTGATCGTATTGAAAGTGTTGTTGCTTCGACCATTACTAACTTATCTAATGCACAAGATACACTTTCTGAAACAGTAACGAAAATTGGCGCTCGAAATAATACTCTGGAAAGTACAAAAGAACTACATCTTGATACTAAGCTAGTGTCAGAAGAAATTTTATCAGATATTCAAAATCTTGATTATGCTGAGGCAACAACTCGACTCTCATTGGAATCATTAGTCTTACAAGCTTCTCAAGCCAGTTTCTTACGAGTAAGCGAGTTAAGTTTAATTAATCGTTTATAGATTTTATTATCTTTTAATTAAAGCCGACCTATTTATTGTTATAGAGAGAACTTTTTTTCAGATTTCGATTAAATTCTAGCAATGACTGCTCATGCTTTTTGTAATCAGTATCGGCAATTTTTGTTAATCGTTTATTGATGCTGACGATTTCTTTAAGAGTATCGATATCTGATGAGCTTTCTATTGTTGATGATTTTTTTATTGCTTCGATAAGTTGTTGGCGTTTAACTTCAAGATAAGAAAATGATTCCCAGTCTTTTTGTTCGCTGTGTAGAAGCATTGACTGGGTAAGTATTAATAATTGCTGATAATAGTTCGTCATATTTATAGTGTTTTTAAAATGGCGGCAAAGCGGCAATGAATTGCAGCTTAATTTGCCGTTAATAAGTCTAATTGTAGAAGATTTACGTTTTTTTGGTATGTAATAGGCAATTTTAACGAAATTATCATCAATTATTTAAATTGGCACAGTGGTTGCATTTTTATAACGTGAGAGCACTTTTAACTAAGTGAGTAGTAAACAAACACAATCTTGAATTGTATTTTTATTTACGATTAAAAGCCTGGCTATGCTGGGTTCAATTGGTAATACATCTTAATAGGAGACTGTTATGCCACTAGTAATTAATACCAATGTATCGTCATTGAACTCGCAGCGGCAATTGGTTAAATCAGGTATGGAATTGGATCAAGCCATGGAACGTTTATCGTCTGGTAAACGAGTCAATAATGCGGCTGATGATGCGGCAGGTTTGGCCATTGCAAATCGAATGACTTCACAAATTATGGGTTTGAATCAATCCATTCGAAACGCCAATGATGGTGTGTCGATGATCCAAACCGCTGAAGGCGCACTTGATGAAACGACAAATATTCTACAGCGCATGCGAGAACTTTCGATTCAAGCTGCTAATGGAATTTATTCTGATGCTGATCGCTCCACCTTGGATGCAGAAGTGCAACAACTTAAATCTGAATTGGATCGTATAGCCGAAAGCACTACCTTTAATGGCCAACCAGTACTTGATGGTAGTTTAGGTAATGTAACCTTGCAGGTGGGTTCTGAAGCCGGTGATACGATTGATTTGAGCATTACGGCAATGGATACAGATTCGTTAGGTGGTGGTAATGGCGCTGATGTAACTGGTGTTGCAATGAATACTACGGCATCTCAAGCTGGTGATTTGATAACAGGTAATGGAACCGCGGGCCAGGTATTAATTAATGGCCAGAGTGTCGGTGACCTTTCTGGCGTCGAGACGATGCAAGAATTATTGGATGGTATTAATACCGCTATTAGTGGTGTTGAAGTATCAAGCTTTGTAGAAGCAACTGCTTCTGTTGCGGGTACAGGGGTATTACGGGGTGCAGATACGATGACGCTGACTTTGGAAGATCTCGATGGTAATAACCAGACGTTTATTATCGGCGAGACAGGCAGTATGTCCGATTTGGTCGATAGAATTAATGCTGTTAGTGGTGGAACCATTGAAGCAAGCCTAAATGATGATGGTTTACTCGAACTATCAACAACAGAAGGCGAAAATATAACAGTTGCTTATAATGGCGCTGCCGCTGTTTCAAATGTTGGTTTTGCTGCAACGTCATACAATTCACAGTTAGCGTTTGAAATAATGGATTCCACAATTTCAGATGTGCAAATTGAAATTAATGTTGGTACAGCAGGTTCGACTGCTTTAGGAATCGCACAGGGCCTCGGTATTCAGGTAAGAAATGATGGGGATATTACGGCGAATGCGAGTACCAGTGCAGCTGCGATTACAGAAGGTGACTTGGTGATTAATGATATTGCTTTAAGTGGAGCTTCTGCCGGTGGTGGTGCAGGTACAGCAGGGCAAGCCGCTCAATTAATATCTTTAATCAATGCTAAATCAGATCTTACCGGTGTTGTTGCGTCAACCTCGACAGGAATTACAGGTGGGATTGTATTGAATTCAGTGAACGGCAGTGAAATTTCAATTGAATTTGCGGGGACATCGGCAACTGTTGCGACTACAGGCTTATTAGAAACTAATATCGCAGCAGCTTCTGGTGACTCAGTTTCCGGAATTACTATTGATACAGCTGATGGCGCACAAGATGCTTTAGACGTTATTGACTCAGCATTGGAAACTATTAATGCTATTCGGGCAGATTTAGGGGCAGTTAATAATCGGCTTGAATTTACAATGAGCAATTTAGCTAATGTTGTGGAAAACACTGAAGCCTCAAGGTCACGCATTATGGATGCAGATTTTGCAGCAGAGTCAGCTGCATTGAGTCGATCGCAAGTCTTACAGCAAGCTTCTCAAGCAATGTTGGCTCAGGCAAATGCGAGGCCTCAACAGGTATTACAGCTCTTGCAATAATTGTAAAATGATTCATTTTTTGTAAATCCGGTACTGGTGTATCGGATTTTTTATTACTTTTTTAGAGTTTTTTTGTTTTAGAGCATACCCTTCTCTTATTTTTAGTCATGAAAAATGTCAATTTTTTGGCTTTAAATATTAAAAATATAATAAAAACAATAGCTTATGGTTTTCTGTTAAAAACTTGTCTTTTTGATTTTTGAAACTCTCCATTAAAGGCTTAATTTTTTTAGTCGATACCCTCTTCAGACATTAGAAATTTTTCTGGCGTCGCCAGTCAGTCAGCCCATAGGTTGGCATTCTTTAACGAAGAAGTAGGAGGCCATCATGGCTTTAATTATTAACAGTAATATTGCATCACTGAATGCACAGCGCCAGTTGTTGAATTCAGGTGCGGATCTGGATCAGGCCAGTGAGCGCCTCGCTTCAGGTCGTCGAATTAATTCAGCCGCTGACGATGCTGCTGGTTTAGCTATTTCAAACCGCCAAACCTCACAGGTTCGAGGGTTAGAACAGGGCATTCGTAATGCAAATGATGGTATTTCGTTGATCCAAACCGCTGAAGGTGCATTGGATGAAACAACCAATATTTTACAGCGTATACGTGAACTATCAATTCAGTCATCGAATGGTATTTATTCAGACTCTGATCGCTCAACTCTCGATGCTGAAGTCCAACAATTAAAAGCTGAGATTGATCGTATCGCTGAAACGACATCATTCAATGGACAAAATATTCTTGATGGCACTCTGGGTGAATTAAATTTACAAGTGGGTTCTAAAGCTAATGAAGTTATTTCTGTTGAAGTAGGTACATTAGATTCTAGTGCTTTGGGTGGTTCAGGTGGTGGCGATGTTGTTGGTACAGCAATAAATACCACAGCGTCGCAAGCTGCAGATCTAGTAACAGGCAATGGTACAGCCGGGCAAGTATTAATTAATGGGCAAGATGTTGGTGATTTAAGTGCGGCAGATAATATTGGTGAGTTGTTGGATACTATTAATACCGCAATCAGTGGTGTTGAAGTTTCCAGCTTTATTGAGGCGACTGCATCAGTTGCGGGAACCGGTATTCTTCGTGGTGCTGACACTGTTACCTTAACTCTAGAAGATGCCAATGGTAATAACCAAGCCTTTATTATCGGTGAAACGGGTAGTACGGCTGAACTGGTTGATAGAATTAATACCGTATCAGGCGGTACGATTAATGCGAGTTTAAATGATGATGGTTTACTCCAACTAACTGCTGACGAAGGCGAGGGCATCACTGTTGCGTACAATGGCTCTGCCGCTGTTGCTAATGTTGGTTTTGCTGCAACGGATTATCGTGCACAACTATCCTTCGAAATAACTGACTCAACCATTACTGATGTTCAAGTAGAAATTAATGTGGGAACTGCAGGTTCTACAGCACTAGCTATTGCCCAAGGTTTAGGTATACAAGTCAGAAATGATGGTGATATTACCGCTAATGCAAGCACGAGTGCAGCTGCAATTACAGAAGGTGATTTAGTCATTAATGATGTTGCCTTAAGTGGTGCCTCTGCTGGTGGTGGTGCAGGTACAGCGGGGCAAGCTGCTCAGCTAATTTCTTTAATTAATGCAAAATCAGATCTTACTGGTGTAGTTGCATCGACTTCAACAGGTATCACTGGTGGGATTGTATTGAATTCAGTCGATGGTAGTGAAATCTCCGTTGAATTTGCAGGTACATCAGCAACTGTAGCAACGACAGGTTTATTGGAAACCAATATAGGATCTGGTGTTGGTGATAGTATCAGTGATCTAGATATATCAACGATTGGTGGTGCTCAAGACGCGATTGATGTAGTTGATGCGGCGTTAGAACAAATCAACTCGGTCCGTGCAGATCTGGGTGCGGTCAATAACCGACTCGATTTTACGGTTTCTAACTTATCTAATGTTGTTGAAAACACATCGGCAGCTCGGTCACGAATTGTCGATGCAGACTTTGCCGCTGAAACGGCAGCCTTAAGTCGTTCGCAAGTACTGCAACAAGCTTCGCAGGCCATTTTGGCTCAGGCGAATGCTCGTCCTCAACAGGTGTTGTCACTCCTTAACTAATTTAGTTAAGGGTGCCTTAGTCATGATGGAGTTGTTGATGATCAATAACTCCATCAAAGAAGTATGAGGTAGTAACCCATGAATGAAGTAAGAACATCACAAATAACCACACCTTTGGTTGCGCGTGCTGCTTCTTCACAGGGTGTTGATACAGCAAAAGAGTTACCGCCTAGCGGTAAAGAGTTGCCGGTCAAGGAGGCGAAGCCGGACCCTGCAGAGATAGAAGAGATCGCAGCTGTTGAAATTGAGCAGGCCGTTACCGAAATAAACGAGTATGTTCAGTCTATTCAGCGTGATTTACATTTTAGTGTTGATGAAGACTCAGGGATAACTGTGATTCGTGTACGTGATAAGGAATCAGGAGAGTTAATTCGTCAAATACCAGAGGATATTTTCCTGAGTTTGGCACAAAACTTGAAGGAAAACCAAACGCTACATTTATTAGATGCCCATGGTTAAAGATATTGTTTATGAACAATTAAATATCACAGTATTTTTAAATGAAGCAACGTATAGTAAAAGGTGTGTTTTTTAATACACCTTTTACTGTTTCTAACAAAATTAAATAATGCTGTATTAGCGTTACATTTTGCGGAGGGTGCTATGTCGCAAAACATTGTTAATTTATTGGGTGCTGGTTCCGGCATCGACACGCAAGCATTAGTTAATCAATTGGTTGAAGTTGAACGTTCTGCACCTCAACAACGTATTGACAATAAGCGGGAAACAACCGAGACACAGATTTCAGATTTTGGTTTACTGAGCAGCGCTTTATCAACATTGCAAGATGCTGCAGAGGCTATGAGTAATGCAGATACCTTTAATACCAAAAGTGCAGCATTTACGGATAGTTCTGCCTTTATCCCTGTTAATCTTGAGCCTGAAGCACAAACAGGTGACTATTCTTTTACCGTTTCTCAATTAGCACAATCCCAGTCTCTATCGGCTGATGCTGTTTTTGCCGATCCCAGTGATGCTGTTGGTATAGGGACTCTAACATTTAATTTTGGTCGTTGGGATGTCGTTACTCCACCTGCTGATCCGGCAACATTTACTGAAGATTCTACAAAAACCGCTCAAACAATTACTATTGATAATACCAATAATTCATTAACCGGCTTAGCCGCAGCCATTAATGATGCAGATTTTGGTGCACAAGCCAGTATTGTGAATGATGGTTCAGGTTATCGCCTGGTTGTTCGTGCTGAGTCTGGATTAGATAATCAAATACAAATTACAGCCTCTGATGGTGATGGAAATAATACAGATGCTAATGGACTTTCACGTTTTGCATTTAATGCATCATCTTTTAATTTAACTCAAAATCAGATTGGGCAAGATTCTGCCTTTACCATTAATGGCTTAGCGGTTACGCGTTCAGGTAATACTATTGATGATGTCATTGCTGGTTTTGAATATACGCTTTCGGGTGTGACAGGTGTAGGTGAAACCGTTAATGTTAGTATCGAAGAGGATAAAAATGCCGCTCAAACAGCGGTCAGAGATTTTGTTACAGCATATAATTTATTTTTAGAAACCTTAGAGCCTCTAATTGGTGTTAACGATGAAACCAATGAATTTGGTAGTTTAGTTAATGATACTTTGGCTAAAACGATGCCTTCGCAAATACGTCAGCTATTAGTTGCTGATGTCCAAGGCTTAGATAGCACATTTACTGCATTAACAAACGTTGGTATCAGGACTGAGTTAGATGGTACTCTCGCAATTGATGAAGATGATTTTACTGATGCGGTAAATAATAATTACGATTTATTTAAACGTTTATTTATTCCTGTAACTGAATCATCTACTGATCAAATTACTGTTAATAGCTTCGGCGATAATACGGCAACGGGTGAATATACTGTTGTTATTTCACAACCTCCAACACAAGGTAATCTTGTTGGTACCGCTGTTGGGGCAGGTGTTATTGCGGGCTTAGCTGCAGATGTGCCAACCAGTGCTGCATTAACAGGTGCGGCACCGACAGCTACATTAGCCAATTTCATTACTACGTCAGGCAATTTCACTGGCAGTGCCGAAACAATCCCTCTGGATTTATTAACTCAAGGGGCTGGCGCTAGTGACTATGATTTTACAATTACTGTTGATGGTGTTGCTTCAGCAGCTAATATTAGCATCCCTGTTGCCGATTATGCAGATAACGATGCCTTGGCAACAGCTTTGCAAACAGCAATTAATAATGACGCTAATATTTCTGGTGTTACGGTTGCTTATAGTAGTGACCGTTTTGTATTTACATCACCTTCGAGTGGCGCATCATCTTCTGTTGCTTTAACAGCCGTTGGTGCTAATGCAAACCAGTTAGGTATCAGTGGCGGTACTGCAACAGTGGGTACGGGTGGCGCTAATGACTACGACTTCACGATAGCGGTTGACGGTACAACTTCAGGCACTATCAGTGTGACTCCAGGCACTTATGCCACTTACAGTGATTTAGCAAGCCATTTACAAACCCAAATAAATGGTGATGCAACATTAAGTGGTGCTGGTGCAGCAGTCACTGTTACTCATAACGGAACCCAATTTGTTTTTACCTCAAACTCAACTGGTGTGAGTTCAACTATTGCCAATGCAACGGCAGTGGGTTCACAAGCAGCAAGTTTAGGGATTACAACCGGGTCAGCGACACAAGGTGCAGCTACTGGTGGTAATACAACGGCTTATGATTTTACTATTACTTTAGATGGTACAACTTCTGGAACTATTAGTTTAGATTCGGGAGCTTATGCTGATTTTGATGCAGTTGCTACAGAAATTGAATCACAAATTAATGCTGATTCGACACTTTCTGCAGCTGGTACTAGAGCGGATGTTACCTATGATGATGTGACTAATCGGTTTACGATTGAATCTCGCCGCTATGGATCGACTTCTACGGTAAGTATTACTAATGTAGGTACGAGTGCGACTGACCTTGGTTTAATAGGTAACCCAACGGAAGGAACATTTACTACAGGTACCCTGTCGATTCCATTAGACTTATCAACTCAAGGAGCGGGAGCTAATGATTATGATTTCTCAATCACTGTTGATGGGGTGGCTTCTGCTGCAAATATTAGCTTGCCAGTTGCAGATTACGCCAGCTATTCCAGTATGGCAGCTGCTTTGCAAACAGCGGTAAATGCTGATACCAATATCTCTGGTGTGACAGTGAGTCATTCTGGTAGTCAGTTTGTTTTTGTTTCTGGTAGTACGGGGGCAAGTTCTGCTGTTAGCTTATCTAGTGTAGGCACTAGCTCTAATCAACTGGGCATTAGCGGTGGGGTTTCACTCTCGGGTACAGTAAATGGTGGTACTGCTGGTATTAATGTAGCTGGTACTGTGAATGGTGTTGCTGGTTTTGGCTCTGGTAATGTTTTACTACCTGCTTTAGGTCAGCCAGGAGAAAGCTTGGCTTTGTTGATTGGTGAGAATGCTACTTCTGCACCAGCTACTATTAATTTCTCCCGCGGGTTTGGAGGCGAATTAGAATTGTTGATTGATCAGTTTTTAAATAACACTGGTGTAATCACGCTAAGAGAAACCTCGTTGAGAAGTGACCTTGAAGACCTTGATACGGATCAGTCTCGGTTGGATCGCCGTATAGAAGCTTATCAGGAAAGGCTAACCTCACAATTCATTGCTATGGAATCCATAGTACGTAGCTTACAGCAAAGTAGTTCTTTCTTAGATAGCTTTGTTAATTCACTGAATGCTAATAATGATAATTAGTTATTTCAGTAGTTTTCTTTCTTTTAATACCTAAAGTTTTATCACTCTCCGTCGATAACTATTATAACCATGTAATAAAACCCCTTTGGAGGTTGTAGTGAACGCACAAGTTGCCTTAAAGCAGTATGGTGATGTTAAAGTTAAAGCTGCCGTAGCCAGCGCGAACCCCCATGATCTTGTTCAAATGCTTTTTGATGGCTTGCTTGAGAGGATTGCTCAGACGAAAGGTGCTATGGAACAAAAGAATATTGAACTTAAAAATGATAAAGTCAATAAGGCAATTAGTATATTATTTGGATTACGTGAGTCATTAGATCAAGAGCAGGGTGGTGATTTATCAAGCCGCTTAGATAGCATATATGATTATGTGCAACGACGTTTATGGCAGGCCCATATGAAAAATGATCCTGCTATTTTGGATGAATGCACAGCGCTGATTACTGATATTAGTCATGCTTGGAATGAAATCGGTGCTCAAACTAGATAAAATTCACCTTTACTATTTTAATAACATTGTATCATCTAGCCTTAATGGCTCTTCTTTTAGTATTTCAGTCGCCTGAGTGATAAACATATCGTAATATTTTTTCCCAATGTTATAGCACTGCTCAAATTCGATATCCGTGCTCGCTCTTAAACAGAAGTAGTAAAGTAGTGAAAAATGGATTTGAATACTTCCGATTGCTAGCATAGATGTTGTTTTATCAGTTGCTTCGAGTATTTTCATATTTTTAAATATTCTATACATATGCTCATATAAATCAGCCATTCCACTACATTTTTCTGGTAATTCCAGCCCTTCGAGTATTTTGAAATACAAAGCAGTATATTTTTCTTCTACATCTTTTTTAGTGATTTTTTTAAAGTTCAATTTTTTAAAATTTTCATCGATTATTTTTTTGACGATGGCGTCTTTGTCTATGGCTTCGGAAGGATGACTACTTACGGATAATTTATTTACAGGGGTGGATATAGCACCGTCAATATACGCTCCATCATTTGGGTTATAAACAGTGATGGATGGGTTGTTAGCAATTAATAGTTCGACATTTTTCCGTGATGAATCAAGCACATTTGTTGTCATTACTGTATCACAAAAATTGCCTTTGGTTTCGTACCTTGACTCACTATATGTATAGTCTTCTAAAGTTTCTTTGTGGTTTTCAGCATCTGTTTCTTTTGATTCATCCATATCCTGCCATATGCTAAATTTAGAATGATGGCTCTTTTCGTCTTTCATTCCAAGATCAGTACCCATTAAATAAATTTCTTTAAATCCAAGACTGATTGCATACGAAAAACCGCAATTAGTTACTGTTGGGTTACAGCACTCTAGTTCGAAGTACCCGTTGTTTCCTAATAATTTTTGTAATATAGATGCGCCAATATCACTAGGCTTTATTGCTAAATAGCTCTCTTTAAATAAGCTAGCAGTTTCTGGACAAATATTATTTAGCCCAAGTAACGGAATATTTTTTGTGTATTCCTTGCTTGTGCCAAACTTAAGCATTTCTGCAACAGTTAAATTCCTTTCTAGCTCAACATGAAAGTCAGGAGTTATGCCAAGTTTATAAAGTGACGTTAGTGCGCTACCACAAGATATTACAATAGCCTTATCTTGATTCCCTCTAAGAAAATCAACCAAGCTGTCTAAAGAAGGGCCGTTGCCAACAATAAAGACTGGCGGTAAGTTTTCAATGTTTCTGTCGGGATTTTTTAAAAATAATGCTTTATTATTATTAATGTTATGAATTGTATGAGCAAAAGATACCTGTTCGTCATCAAAGAAACCTAATGCAGTGCCGTATAAATGAAATTCTTTTCGATAGTTTTCTATAAAAATGTCGTTATCAATGCTACTCGTGTGAACATAAACATGAGTGGCTACTAAATTAAACATTCCGATTTCATAAGGTAGTGAACGCATATGGGTAAGTGCATGTAATAAGCCACCGCCGATGTCTAATTTAACAACGCCACCTCTGTCATTAAATATTTTAACTGTCTCCTCCCAATCAATAGTAAATAAAGATGCATAAAATGAATCTTTATTAGAATCATAGATAAAAAGGTTTCTTATATCATAGTTCTCTACTATCTCTTTGATATGATAACCTAGTCCACAACCTACCATTACTAATAAACCGATGGGGCTTTTAGGGTCGTAATAAGGCTCTAGTTCAAGACTTTGGTATTCTTCTAATGCTTTGTTAGTGATGGCAGCATGGATATGTTTTGAGTTAACTAATACCGTTGGCTTAAAACCAGTGACAAATCGTGTTGGTGATTGTAGAAATTGATGGACCTGTTTTTTAGCAAATTCTTTTGGATCTTCGTTAAAAGCAGGCTTTCTGGACATTAAATTAATTAAATTGATATTCCCATCTTCATCAATAAATATTTTTTGGTTTTTAGGGGAGTAGCCTATAAAGCGTTCATGTATTGCTGGTGACTTTTTCTCTAAAAATGACATGTTTTTTTTAAACTGAACTTCCAATTTCAGTTTCAATTGCATAGCTTCAGCTTGCTGTATGAGCTGTTCTATATTTTGATCACCATTGCTTTCAGCATTTATCATAAAATGTTCCGCTGTTTTTTTGACTGAATATACTATCTTTTGGATCAAAGCAAATTTAGTACCAAATTTTAAATAGGGTATTTCCCCTTGAATATTAAAATTTAGTAAGCGTATGTGTAATTTTGGCATGCTCTATGCTTCGTGGATCACTAAGGTTTAAAGTGACGGTTTTTTGCCGTTTTCATTAAATATTTGATAGTAAAGAAGATAATAGAGAGGATAGTTTATGACTATGTCAGCAACGTCTATCGACACATCGTCAACTTCAGTTGATGAAATTACCCCTTATCAAGTTATTAGTATGCTTCTAGATGGCGCTTTAGAGCGCGTGGATGAAGCTATTTCCCGCCTCAATGAAGGTGAAATTGATGAAGCTGCGGTTCTTGTACAAAAAACTATTGGAATTGTTGGTGGGCTACGAGAAAGCTTGAATGTTGATAATGGTGGGGAGATTGCAGATAATCTAGATAAGCTTTACGAATATATTGAGGTTCGTTTAAATGCAATTGGTAGTAATGAACAACCAATTACTGTACTTGACGAAGTCCGTAAATTACTCAGTGAAGTGCATTCTGGCTGGATTGGCATTTCTTCTGAGATATAGTGGTATTTACCGATATTCTCTATTTGATAGTTAAAGCTTTTACGTTATAGGCCGCTAGAGTTAGTGATAGTTAAATCATTGAGGTCTATATGCCAGTTGTCCCTGTATCACAGTTGTCACTTATGAGAAAGCGCCGTCAACTTCGGGAGTTGATGGAGTCTGGGCAATGGGATCAATTACTAGAGATGGAATCCGAGTTATTTTCACAAATAAATCTAGCAGTATCTGACCCAGAACGTTCTTCTCGAGAGCTGTTGAGTGAGCTAGGATCTATTATTCGATTATATCGTGAGCTATCAGAGTGTTGTTCTTTATATGGTACCCAGCATATTAATGACGAAGTCTAATACGCTACTAAATTATTTAATACTACTAAATAATTAGCCCTTTCTTTGAAAACCATTCCTGGCTCCTAAAAACACCATAATCTTGGCATGTTAAATGCTGATATACAGTATTAAAATGGTTTTGATGGTTTTTTGTCATTTTACTAATGCTGAGATATAACGGATTATTAACATTGCATTAAAACAAAGCAACCCTTTTTGAATAATACTGGCATAGCACATGGATATTACACCGAATTATATTTCAGTAGATCACTGTCGTATCTGCGGATCTAAGAATATTGTAGATTTAAATGTAGCTAAAAATTTCTATCTATTAAATCTCGATTTATCAATAGATATGCCATACATGGCTTGTGCTGATTGTGAATTTATTTTTCAGGGGAGGTATGTTGGAGATGATTTTTTGTCTACCTACTATAATAAAAGTCCAATGCTTAGGAGGAAGACTCCAAATCGATATGAAATCGACCAAATAGAACGCCAAGCTAATTTTGTTACTAGAAATATTGATATTGCAAAGAAAAGAGTATTGGAAATAGGTTCCTCGACAGGTTTTTTCTTAAAATACCTTCATCAAAAATATTCTGTTGATATATATTTTGATGAGTTAAGTGAAGAAGCTGTAGAAATATTAGAAGAACAAAGTGAATTTAAAAACTTCCATAAGTTTGATGTGAAAATAGATTTAATTGTATTACGCCATGTTCTAGAGCATATATATGATCTAGATAGTTTTTTATCTCATATCGATAAGATAACAGAATCCAAAAGTATGGTGTTTGTTGAAGTTCCTGATTGGTCTCACTTAGATGGTGATACTGATCCGTTAAATTTTGAACATATTAATCAGTTTAATAGTGGTAATGTGATTGATCTTTTTTCTCGTAAAGGATGGAGCTGTGAGGCTTTAGAGAAAAGTATTTGTGCAACAGATCCTGCTTCTCCGAATCGTGTTCAGCGGTTTATCTTTAAAAAATTAAATTACTTTTCTGATATAGAGCCACGTTTTAATCAATTTATGCGGCTACATCATGATCGTTTAAATAATTCTATTAATGAAGTTTTAGATAATATTGATGAAAATGAGTCAATTGCTCTATATCCTGCATCACATCTCACTTTTTCTGCTTTGAGGGAGTCTAATCTTAAAAATGCTAATGTAGTAGGTTTTTTTGACATTGACCGAAAAAAACATGGCAAAACTCTGGATGATATAGAAATATTTCCAGCTGAAGATATTGTTTCTATAAATCCAAATATTGTTATTTTATTAACGATGGGATACGAAGCGGAAATTATTAGATCATTAAAAAGCATGGGAGTTAAATCAAAGATATTGCCAGTCTCTGAGCTGTTAGATAAAAACTAACTAGTAATAAATGAAAATTAATCAATATGATTTTTTGGAGGAAAGATGAGTTATACAATTGAGAATGACGGTTTTGAAATAATTAAAGATTGTATACCTAGTAATAAAATACAAGAATTACAGGATTATGCCCTTTCTCTCCTTAAATATTTTGAGCGTAAAGGAAATTTATCTTTAGGTGATGGCGAACTGATTGGAAAGATAACTGCTTTAGAAAATAATAATAAATATTGCTTTCAAGAGTTTTGTAGAATGATGGGTGAAAGCCTGGCATGCCAAAAAATCGCATGCCAGGATGATATTCTCAATAAAGCTTATAATATATTCAAACATAAAAATTTAAATCTTGTCGACTGTGCTGTTTTTTTTAACCATCCAGAAGTCGAAAGGTTACAATATAAATGGCACACGGAAATTTCATATTTTCCAAATTGTCGTGAACTGTTAACACTTTGGTTTCCATGGGTAAGTAAGGTCAATGTTGAAAATGGAACAATGGTTGTGGCAAGAGGTAGTCATTTGAAAAGCTATCCTAATCAAAAAATAAGGAAAGAAGGTCATTTAACTCAAATGAAAATTGACGAATCATATTTTTCAAATGATGAAAAAACACCATGCGAGCTTGAAATAGGTGATGCTGTTTTATTTTCTGCAAAATGCGCCCACAAAACAGGAACCAATCTCTCTGAAGAAGCGCGTATTACCATGATCGTACGTTATTCTGAGATAGATGCAAAACTGGATAGTGGATGGGTATAGATTATTATTTGAATAGATATAATTTAAGCAACGAAATCACCACTTTTAGCTAATATAAAAATATCTTCATCGATATCGTCAATTGGTATAATTTGACTATTAGTTAAATGAGATTGAACAAAAGAAAATAAAGCTCGTTGGCCTAAAAAAATATGATGACTTTGAATGTTGCTGCTTTTTTCCTGCATTGTGTTATTAACGCCATCTATTAAATGCTTTATAGCGCTATAAGTTCCTTCTAGGCTTTGTTCTTTATAAGTATCTGCTATGCCAGGGTAGGGGTAATAAGGGTCATTACCTTGTTGGCTGCGGCAAATAATTGAGCGACCATCACCTTCGATAATAACTTCTCCTTCAGTGCAGGATAAAATTACATCCATTCCGTTAGTTTTTCCAATAATTCCTGTAAGATCGTTTGAGAAATACAACGTAGCTGATTCAATAGTAGGGTCTGATTCAACATACATTGGATTTTTGCCTATTACAAAATTATTGAGCTTAGCCTGTGTTGATAGTAAGGTTCTATTTCCTGCAAAAAACAAAATGAGGTCAACTGAATGTGGATGTGTCCAAAATAAAGGCGCTGAACCAAAGTTAATCTGTATTTGCGTTAGTTTCCCAAAACGTCCCGAATCTATAATATTTTTAGCTTGTTGATAGATAGAAAAATATCTCCTAACGGTACCATAACTAAAAGAGGTTGAATATTGATCGGCTAATACGGCTAATTCATGTAGCTGAGACATTGAATTACATAAAGGTTTTTCTATATGGAAGCCTTTCACGCCAGACGCAATACCCGCTTTAATAATATCAGCTCGGTCCGGTGTTCTTGTGGCAATGCAAAGAATTTCAGGCTGAACTTCATCAAGTAATTGTTGATAATCGGAATAGGTGTTTTTAATATGGTAAGTATTGCGGGCTTTGCTGAGTAGCTCTGTATTAACATCGCAAATAGCTTGTATATCGATTTGATCCGAGGCGAGTAATGCTTCGATATGACTTAATGGAAGCCAGCAAGAAGGAGAGTACTTACGTACATTCTCATTTGTGAATGCACCCATACGGCCACAACCAATAACGGCACTTGTTAATCTTTCCATTGTAGTAGATACGTAATAGGGGAATTATGTCTTGTGACTAATGAGTCATAAGCGTTTTGTAATTGATGCCAAGGCCATATGTCAGAAATTATAAGATCTGGATTCAATTTTTTATTCTCAATTTGTTGCAATAAAAAAGTGAGGTTAGATTTCTCGTTAAATGGTAGAAAATTTCGCGAGTCATTATTTTCTGGTGATAAACCTACAGCCTGTATTTTTAATTGTTTCGAATAAAAAAACTGACTTGAAAGAGGGTTGATTGGAATATTATCAACTCCTCTCCCAGGGAAGCCAAGCACACTAATAGAGCCATTTGCTCCACTAAGTTGTAAGGCTACTTCCCAATCAGACCAACTATTTGTAGTGGATATCACCGTGTTTGCAAGGCTGCGGCCTAAGGTGTTTTCTAATTGATCTATCTTATTACGCTTAAATACATTAATAGCGCCTAATTTTAATGCAATATCTGTAGGCTTATCATGATTTGATACCGCGTAAACATTTGCTCCGGCATTAACAGCCATAGCAATAGCATTTAACCCTAATACACCTAAGCCAATGACGACAACGGTACTACCATAACGAATGTCCGATTTTAAAATGGCGTCATACCCTAAATGATAAAGGTAGGTGCAGGATGCATGCTCACTTGAAATATTTTCTGGAATAACAGTGAGTACATCCTGCTCTGAGATAATAAAATAGCTTCGATGTGAGGAAAAAGTAAGAATCCGTTCTCCGGGTTTAGTATTTGTAACTTCGCGACCACATTTTAATACCTGAGAAACATTGCAATACCCAACGAGTCGCGGGTAAGCTTTTCCTGGGCGTAATGGTGCCATCCCTGTATATGCTGCGATTTCTGTGCCTGGAGAGATAGCAGAAATAATGGATTCACATAGAATTGCATCAGGCGCTAAATGTTCCTCATCTAAGAATTCACTTTTTGATACTAGTTGATATGGAGCTTCTAACCAATAAGTATGAGATTCAATGGGCATTAGATCAGGGCCATCCTTTACCAATAGTGATATAAGATTCTGGTTTATCTCGATTGATTGTTGAATTACATTTGAAATCAATAGCAGATGTTACTGTTTTATTGTCTATTGTCTGGGAATCGATGTCAGGTGTATTTAGCAGCCAATCGCCACAATACGATTTCTTCCAGATAGCTGGATTACGATGCAAGTCTAAAACGAACTCAAACCCTTTGGGATCAACATCTAACCATTTTAAGAAAAGATTTTCATGCTCTGTTGGTTGTTGTTGATAATAATTAACCAATAATTTTGCTTGTTCTCGTGTAAGTCTACCATGGCGAATTTCTCTACAGGCATGATCCAATACTTTTGAATACCCATGTTTATAGTATTTTATTTTATCGTGTAAGTTCATATAATTGTAACAATCGACATAGTCGTAAGTATCGAATGTTCGTTTAAATATAGTAGTGTGATAATTGTAATGTTCTATCATTTCTTCATGCTGTGCTTTGGGATCCCAGCGAATATAATTATTTAAATAAATGCCTCTAACCCCAATGCTATGCAATGCCTCATCATCAGGGTATCGATATTGCCATATATCGTTTTCAGTTAGGGTATCAAAATCAGATAATAAATCATCTGCTTCTACACCCATGAGATCATGATCCTTACGATATCGGCGAGTCATTTCGACCTCGTGTTCATGTGAAAACATTCCCGTTTGCTCCATACCTTGATGAGCTCCCCAAATAATAAGCGGAACTTTATAACGTACAGCAGTTTGTATCGGGAATACAGTTTGCCCAGCAATACAATGCCAATAAATACTACCAAATTGGCGTAGTGTTGTTTTGACAATTTTTTTAACTGATAGAGGGTTAATGTTTTGAATTAAAATATCACAGTTAAATTCTTTCCGTAAATTCGCTAAGTTTCGGATGCCTAGCGGAGTATTCCAATATTTATTGTATGTAACAATTAATGGGTTTAGTTTGAGTCTATTTTTAACGGTATGTAGAATAAAATATGAATCTTGAGCTCCAGATACTGGCACAATACAGTCATAGTTTTTAGTGGTTTTACTTCGATATTGATTCGTTAATTTTTCTAATAATGACCAACGCTCCTGCCAGTCCAATAAGTCTTTTTCTTTATGAATTTTACAGCCAGAACATATGCCATCATCATCAATGACTAATCCTAACGGATGATTAGTATCATAAAGGCAGAGTTTGCATGTTTCTATTGTACTCATAGCTCTAAATTACATTCCATGATGTATACGAAGGTGGGCGGATAGGCATAGAAGTCAATTTTTTCTTGTAAGACTGTATGCTGTGTTCTTTATAGTTTAAAAAATTACCCACGGCAACGGCAGAAATACGATGATCAATAAGCAATTTTTTTAATTGGTCAGTATTATTTAATCCGCCAAATATGATTGCAGGTACATCAATATCGTTTATAAAGGGTAATAAATTAAAATTAAATCCATTTGGTGTGCCTTCATGTTCTTTGTCTATTATGATCAATTCAGATAAATACTTCTCTTTTAACAGTTTAGCGAGTGATAAGTCCTTCGTTTTTAACTTCTGGGTATTATAATTATACCAACAAGGTTTTCCTTTTTTATTCATAGCAACAGGAATGCTAGCTAGTACAGCTTGAGTACCCAATGCAGCGGCTATATTGCAGACTTCGGCAGGGTTTGAGTGCAATAGTGAATCAATACAGACTCGTTCCGCACCAGATTGTATAACGTTAACAGCCTCTTTAGCAGAGGTAATTCCTCCTGCATAAATAATAGGTGTTGAGATATTACAGGCAGATATTTTTTTAATCAGTTCTATATTGGGCCCAGAGTCTGATGATGTTCGGTCAATGTCTTGAATTAAAATTTCATCAGCACCCCATCGATCAAGGTTTTCAACTAAACATTCAGGTTTTCCCAAAGGTAAATAATATTGATACCCAAAAGATTGGACGGCTAAGCCTCGCCGTACAGTTACAGTACCAATTAGCCTTTTACTAAGCATCTAGTAATCCTTTAATCGTCGAATTCATTAGTTTTAAACCATCAATTTGACTTTTTTCAGGATGAAACTGAAAGCCATATATATTATGTTTATTCACGATGGTAACCACTGAATCATTTAATCGAGTGATTCCGGCGATATAATCTGTTGCGGTTTTAAATTCATAGGAATGATTAAAATAAAAACTATCACCTTCACTTTTAGAAAGAAACTCATGTGGATGTGGTATTTCCAATGTATTCCAGCCAATATGCCATTGAGGTTTCAAAATAGGTTTGACTTCACCAGGAATAAGCCCTAATCCAGTGGTATATCCTTGTTCATAAGAAACATCGGCTAACAATTGCATCCCTAAGCAGACGCCGATGATACCTTTTCCTTGCTGTGCAAACCCTTTGATGTCCTCAACAATATTGAGTTGATCTAATTGCGTCATTGCAGAAGGAAATGCACCAACGCCAGGAATTAACAATAACGATAAGCGCTTGAAATCTTCTGTCTTTCTAACGAGACAGCTACGAAAACCCAATGTATTAATAGTGCTTCTTACTGAGGTAGTATTACCTGCACCATAGTCGAGAATACCTATAATTGCCTTTTTCACAAGCCAGTACCCACCGTAAAGTTACGTTGAATATTGCCATTAGCTTGTATTGTAAATAGATCCTTATTGACGGAAGAATGCACTTTTTCCCAGAATGAAGTAACTGGGATATCGATGAACTGACAAAAACTTTCAATATATTTACTGTCACAACTATGGTCATATTGCTCGATGACTTCTATGCCTTCACTTCTACTCATTCGCTCTAAGCGAATTTCTTCATTAACATAATCTGTCACTCGCCCAAAACCAAACTTATAGTATTTAATCATTTGGTTGAGTGTCACCCAATCTTCATCTAATGCGGTGACACCATATAGGTCACCTGTTTTAGAAACATCATCTTCGCGAACCTTTAAACCACTTAAACAGGAATAGGCCGCATTATTAACCAGTGACCAGTCGCCTAAAAACCAACCAAGGTATACAATTTGAATATTAGCTTTATCAAATTCTTCTAGTGTTGGATAACGATAAGGAATAAGGTCCCCGATATCTTCGTGCATTTCAAGTATCCAATCCAATGCGCCGCCAGATAGTGTATTCATATTGCGTAAGTTATTGCCATCGTATCCCGCTTTACCTAGTGTCTTTAAATCGCCTAATTGCAGGCCTGGATTTTCTCCCCATAGAATAAGTGGAATATCATAATCTATTGCCAATTGTGGAACAGAGCTAAAAAGAGCCAGCTCCGTTGATTTACACCAGTTAGTAAAGCGATTAAAGCTATGTTGCATTAATTTTCTCCAAGTTTCTGGAGCAGGGCAGCTGATAACACAATCAAAGCCTAATTCTATTAATGTAGAGATGTTATCAACACCTCTTTCGGTAACTTGTTGAGGAGGATAGGAAAGGCAAGCAAGCAGAGGGTTTAATCCGAGTTTGTCTCGAACATATAAAGCTTGACGGGTACTATCTTTTCCGCCACTGACGCCAATAATACAATCAAAATTATGTTTAGGTGATTTTGGCGCATCATTCACTAAATCTAACAAAATATCATGTCGTTCTTGCCAATCAACCTTTTGTAATTCTTCAAAGTAATGGCAAGCAGGACAAATACCTCTTTCGTTAAATATCGTGTTAGGTCGTGTATCCGGCTGTAAACATCGTGTGCAATATTTCATTGTTAGTTTTTATGTAGAAAAGTTTCTCAAGTGGATAATATCATTATGAGGCAGTAAACAAGCTGGAGCAGTTGGAGGTAATGAAGAAATTACTTTTTTCTCTACCGCTAAAGCAACGACCATTGCATATGTTTGGCATCCTACAACAATGTCTGCTCCAGCTATTAACTTAGCTAGGGATGATGATTCATCTATTTTAATACTGATTGATGAATGTATTTTAATTAACTCATTGTATTTTCCGTTAGCGTCGGATGGGTGAGGTTTTATACATACAGTGAAGTTGCCTTTAATTTCCAGCTTGTTAATATTATTCACAAAAAAATTAAATGCTTGAATCTCACCAGGTAAAGAACTGTTTCCCCATTCTTCTCTTATAGGCTCCATTACAAATAATATAAAAGTATTCTGTTTTTGATTATCGATATGTATAGATTCTATTTTATTTTTCTGGAGTTCAATGTAATCATTAGTTTTTAAAACTATTGGAATAGTAGGAAATAGTTGTTGAGCTTGTTTCCGGGCATACGCATCAACAACCCAAATTTCATTGGGTAATAGTTGTTGGCCGTTTCTACTAAAGCGCTCTAGGTAATTACACCAGTGATCAATTACGGCAATAGTTTTAATATTTTGATTTAATGCCATTTCTCTTGCCTTGTGCTCAAGAGGTGATGCCCAACCAGTTCCAGATATTAATAATTCAATACCGTCAAAGAAGTCGCCAGTTAACATCTGATTAAAAAATGATGAATTTAATTCTCTATAAATAACTTCGGCAGGTCCCTCAAAGCAAATTTTCACAGAGCTACTTTTAAAGAGGCCTTTTTGCAGCCACGCAATGATATGATTTGCAGAGCCTGCATCATGAGCAACTATCGCGATATTTTTATCCTTGATCACAAATTCTCTCTAATGTTTCTTACTAAAACTTGCAAAATGAACAATATCATGGGGTGTATCATCGATTAACTCTTGTTTAATACGAATACCATCTGGTTGCATTCCTGCTTTTTTCATAATGGCCACCATTGCCTGATTACATGACAGTGTACCTCCTGTCACTTTTCTGACGTTTGTTTCATTTAGCAAGAGTGTTAACAGCAATATCCATGCCTCTTTAGCAATACCTTTCCCTTGATATGATTGATTCCCAATCAGGATACCGATATCAGCTGTTCGATGGTGGATGTTAATATATGCAGTCATAGTGCCAATAAGCGCGTTATCGTTTTTATTTTTAATGGCTAAAAAGAATGCAGAAGAATTGTGAAATGACTGAAAATAATCGAGGCAGCTTTTTATAGAATGTTGCTTAAATCGTTGATTACTGTATTTAACAATATCAGGATTATTAAGCCAAGAAACATAAGTTTCACTTATATCACTTTCTTCAAATGTAGCTAATTGAATAGTTTGTCCGTAAAGAGGGAAAAGAGCTCGAATATCATTAATTTCATCTAGATTAATCATACGTAGTCTCTTAAATGTATTAGATTGCTCCATACTTTTTTGAAACTTCCTACAATTAGATCAATATCATCAATGGATAAATCGTAAACACATAGGCCAAATCCTAAATAGTGATTTTCATTAATATTTTCAGCAACGGGGCAGATACCTTTTTGATAGCTGACATCTCTGTGACAGATTTCTGAAGTCCAAGGAAACCCTTTGGAGCCGTAGGCGATCTTCTTTTGATACATCGGGAGTAAGTGTAGATTTTGGTAATGAGTACTAACCATTACGCCTTCCGCTTGTAATGCTTTGGCAATTAGATCTCTATGACAGCCGATGACATTAGGGTCTACTAATAAGGGAAACATATAATATGCGTGAGTACATTCAGGCTTTACAATAGGAACTTGTAATCCAGGTAAATGACGTAAACCATCAGCAAGATGATTGGCAAGTTGTTGGCGAGAGTGAATAAAACCAGGTAGTTTTTTTAATTGTTCAATCCCAATGGCACATTCAATTTCTCCAAGCCGAAAATTATACCCAATCATATTATTTAAATTATCAATGCCACGATCTCCAACGACAGCTTCCGCATGATTTCGAATCAAACGCATACGTTCTGCTAAATTATCGTCATCTGTTACCAATATTCCTCCTTCTCCAGTATGAATATGTTTATGGTAATTAAGGCTATATCCACCAATATGGGCAACTGTTCCAGCATATTTTCCTTTATAAGTAGCCCCTGGTGCTTGAGCGCTATCAGAAATTATCTTTAAGTTATGTTTTTCTGCAATAGACATTAAAGCCGTCATATCTGAAGAATGACCAAAAATATCAACAGCAAGTATGGCTTTAGTATAGGGAGTAATGTTTTTTTCAACTGATAGCGGATTAATATTGAATGTTTCAGCTTCAATATCGGCAAAAACAGGAATGGCGTTCCAGTGCAGAATAGCAGTTGCACTGGCACACATAGTCCAAGGGCTAACAATGACTTCATCTCCCGGCTCAAGGTCTATAGCACCAAGTGCAGCAATAAGACCTGATGTCCATGAATTTACAGTAATAGCGTGTTTAGTGTTGAAGTATTTAGCACAAGCTTTTTCGAACTCTCTTACTTTGGGGCCTCCATAAAAATCTTCGTGCCAGCAACCTAAAAACTTTGAAAGTACACCAGTCTTCATTACCTCATTAACTGCAATTCTTTCTTCTTCGCCAATACTATTGTAAGGCGAGAATTCTTGAGCGATGGCTTTTGAGCCACCTAGTAATGCTAATTGATTTAAGGAAGCATCAGACATATTTACATTCACCTTGTTCAGCTATAAGCAATAATTTTTCGCATAATATTTGAGCAGCAAGAGCATTTTCTCCATTACTCAATAGGGGGGCATTATTTTCGACTTTATCATAAATATTATTTACAGCTTTTTGCATTGATAATTCATAATCACCTTCGTGATAATTGTTCTTATCAAGGACTTTATATCCTGCAAACCGTTTGCTCTCTACTGAGCAGCGCTCTGACCAATATAGACCTCCTTCATGCATAGTTATGATTTTTTCAGAAAAAACTAACTGTAATTCAAATAACGCATAATCATTAGAGTTTCCTGTAACCAAATGTATTGGTATGTTTTTTTCTGTTAAGAGAACTCCAGGAATAGAGGGATCATTTTTATCGTAATCACATACTTTAGGTAGTACCGTTAAAAGTGTCAGTTTCTCAAATAGGTAATTAAGTAAATCAATCATATGAGAACCATTATTTAAAATTCCTTTATTATAATAACTTATAACTGAACGCAGAATTCCATGCTCATTAGACGCTATTGATTGTTTTAGGCGAGTGACAGAAGGATCCCAGCGGCGGTTATAATTAACAGCTAAATATATATTGGCAGATTTACAGTGTGTAATAATTTCTTCAGTTTCTTTAACAGAAGTAGTAATAGGTTTTTCGCAAAAAATTAACTTTGGTTTTAACATTATGCTATTTAATGTATCTTTTTTATGCTGTGATGTAGGGGAGCAAATACTGATGATATCAAATGATAATTGTTCTTTTATCACTTCTTCTAAACTACTAAATCCTGTGCTAATGCCCCAGTAATCTTGAAATTTTTTCCGTTTTTTTTCGTTTGGATCCACACAGGCTACTATTATAAATCTATCATCACTAGTATAAGCACCTGCATGTGTACAAGGAGGAGTGCTTTCTGGCTTTTGTATATCGAAGCCTCCAGCAATATTACCGCAGCCAACAATCAATACAGAGAGAGGAGCTATAGATGACATTATTCTATTAAGTCCCAAGTAGTAGCTGTACCTCTTACAACATTACGGATTACTTTTTTCCCAATAATTTTTTCTATATGTTTAGGTTGTAGCCCATAGCCAGGGCGTATACTTTTAATATGATTCTCAGAAATAATTTCGCCAGCTGATATATTTTTCACAAAGTATAATGAACGTCGAAATTTTAAGTTAGATTTTTCACTAGGTTTTCTATCATAATTTACCTCTCCCAATGCGCTCCATGCAGTTTTTGTATCTCGACATAGAGCTAAAAGGTCGTTTGGTTCCATAGAAAAGCTATCATCAGGACCGCCGCCATTGCGATCTAATGTGAAATGCTTTTCTATAATTGCTGAGCCTAGAGCGACACTTGTGATTGCTGTAGTGTTATCTAAGGTATGATCCGAAATCCCGGTTACAAGGTTAAATCGTCCGGCCATATCACAAATCGTTTGCAAGTTATAGTCGCCGGCGGGCGCGGGATACCCGCTGACACAGTGTAATAAAGCCAGTTGCTGGCAGCCATTCTCTTGGGCAATTTCAACAGCTTCAGTAATTTCTTCTATATTAGCCATGCCGGTTGAAATTATTAATGGTTTCTTTGTTGCTGCAGCATATTTGATCAATGGTAAGTCTATTGCTTCAAAAGAAGCAATTTTATATGCTGGTGTATTTAAGTCTTCTAGTAAGTCTATTGCTGTTTTATCGAAGGGAGAGCTGAATAATGTTATTCCGACTTTCCGAGCTTTATCAAATAGAGCTTCATGCCATTCCCATGGAGTATATGCAGATTGATATAAGTCATATAAGGTTTGCCCAGCCCATAGTCCATCGTTGATTTTGAAGTCGGGAAGATCACTCGCTATCGTAAGAGTATCAGGGGTATACGTTTGTATTTTAACTGCATCAGCACCCATTGCTTTGGCTTTTTCGATAATCGCCAATGCGGTGTTAATATTTTGATTATGGTTTGCCGACATTTCAGCAATAATATACGGTTTGAATCCATCACCGATATTGCAGTTGTCAATTTTAATTGTTTTAGTCATCTACTGATTTTTCCACATATATATTGTATTTGGAGCCATTTAAATAGAAAAAAGCAGGGTACCTATTTGGATCACAGATACGTAATAAATCAAATTGCTGCTCAAGCGTTTTATTAGGGTTTAATTCACTATCAGCAAGTGTTCGTTTAGGGTAGTACGTTGGTTTTTTTGTGAGCGATTGTTCTAATGGTGTTATATGATTAAAGTGTATTAATGCATAATCCATCAGGTTAATTTCAGCATCAAAAATAATATTGTTAATTTCATCATATAAAGCATGACTTGGTATTTCTACTGGTAATTTTTTCCATATTTTTCCAGTGTCAACGCTATCTTCTGCTTCCAATAGACTTAAAACAATAGCGGATTTCCCTTCAATAATTTGCCAGATATGAGGACTCCAGCCTCTCCCTTCTGGTAGGTCACTCGCATGAATAATAAGAGTCTTTTGGTATAGTTGGCGTTGTTTTGGGGTAATGATTTCGGAACAAGAGATTAAAAACAATAAGTCACCACTAGACAGTTCGTTTTGATTTCGTACTAATCTAATAGCATGTTTATCATTATTGGTATCTACCCAATCATTTAACTTTTGATTGATGGGATGATTGTTATCAGTGCAAAGTATAGTTATATTCATTGTTAGGTACCACTCATTGCTTCAGCAATCGTTAATGTACCAGTTCCTATGGTTATTAATGATGATTCTTTAATCATGCTTTTTAGTAAGCTTTTGTGTGTGCATATCTTATTAATATTTTCCCTTAAATTATCTCGAAATAAAGGGTTTGATAGCCTTCCTAAATTAATAGATGCTCCAGCTAATTCTAAAGCGTTAGAAATATCATTTTGGTTGTCCTCCAAGATGACTAATAAGCTTGGTAAGCCTAAGCAACACCTTTCCCATGATGTAGACCCTGCTGCACCAATACATAGGTCACTCTCCGACATTAATTCAGCCATATTATTAACATCAACCAATACCTTTGTATTCCATGGCATGGTGGCTGCTAATTTTTTTACCTTTTTTAATGCGGGAGACTGTGATCCTAAAATAATAGTTAAGCAAGAGTCTTGAGCAAGAGTCGTTTTCTTAATCTCATTTAAAATGATAGATATAGCATCATTCTTATCTGTTCCTCCCATTGTGATGAGGATATTTTTACATAAAAGTTCACTTCTGCGTTTTATGCTGTATGCACGTTTTTTGGAAAATTCCCCTCTTAAAAGAGAATAGTTAGGGCCTATAAAAAGAGAGCATTCTTTCGGGGTTAATAAGTTGTAATTTTCTGATGTGCGTCCTAAAGTTTGATCTAGTAGGAGATCACAATCATGTTGTCGATCTGCTAAGTCATCAATAACCATAACTTTATTAGTATAATCACGCATCAGATTTTCCCAATGTTGGTCGATAGCATAGTGATCAACAACTATCCAATCCCACATTTTATCCTTTAAGGCATTGCTTGATTCTTTTGCATCAAATACCTGGCTAGTTCCTAACCATTTTGCGTGAGATAGTTCTAATTTAGGTAATAACGTTTCGGTATCGCATTCTTCCTCTAGGGTTAATAAACTTACATCATGTTTTGATCTAACTAATAATTGATATAAATAATCGGGAAGGTGGCGAGATATAAAACGCGTATAAGCGCCCTTATTTTTTAATTCATCAGCTAGCGTTAAACAGCGCATCAGATGTCCAATCCCTATTTCTACAGAAGCATCTACTCGAAAAGCAATATTCAATTTCATAGATTATCTAATAATAGATTCTGCTAAGTGTTGAGCCCGTTCCCAATCTGCTTCTGTATCAATATCTTGTACTCGCCAACGAGGTATTAGTACAGGTTTTGAATGAGAGTCAAAAATTCGTTTTCCCTTTATCCATGCATTAGCTTTACCCCAGTAGAATTGACCTGCATCATGCATGGCATCAGGAAGGTCCTGAGAGCGTGTTTCAAAATGTTCCGGAAAGAACATCTTTGTTCCTCCATTACTATCTATTTCGAATGAACGAAAAATAGGCGCAGCAAAGTCAGTTGCGGAAAAAGCGTATAGCCAATTATCGGATTCGAATTCCTTTAACGCTTTTTTAATGTCGGATGCTTGAACAAAAGGTGCTGTAGCATAGATACAACATACAGCATTCACAGATAAACCCTTATTAATAAACCATTGAGTTGCATGTGCAATAACTTCTGTGGTGCCTGTGTAGTCATCAGATAATTCTGATGGCCGCGTGAAAGGTACCTCAGCGCCATATTGGCGTCCAATTTCAGCTATCTCATCGTCATCTGTGGATACTATAATATGATCAAAAATTCTTGTTGCTTTTGCTGCTTCAATTGACCATGCTATCATTGGTTTCCCAAAAAAAGGTTTAATGTTTTTTCTTGGAATTCTTTTACTTCCCCCACGCGCAGGAATAACCGCAATTTTTATTGCTTTACTGGGCTTTTTCATTCTTTAACAATCTCTCTTAGAGTATTGGTAATATAATGTTGATCGCTATCTGTTAAATCTGTAAATAATGGTAAGCTGATTGCTTCTTCATAATACATTTCAGCTTCACTACAATAGTCTGATGAAAAACCTATGTTTTGATAGTAAGGTTGTTTATATATCGGAATGTAATGTAAATTAACACCAATATTAGCTTGTCGTAACTCGCAAAATATTTGTTTTTTTTCTTTTCTGATTCTATTTAATTTCAGACGTATAACAAATAAATGAAACGATGAGTAACAATCATTGGCTTGATAAGGTAATACAAGAGGAAGATCTGATAAAAGTTGTTGGTATCGTTTTGCTAGCGCATTACGTTTGGCGACAAAACTGTCGATTCGAGAAAGCTGACTAATACCTAATGCCGCTTGTAACTCGGTCATGCGATAATTTTGTCCTAAATCAATTTGTTCATAATACCAAGGCCCATGAGATTCATTTAACATTTTATCTGGGTTGCGAGTAATTCCATGACTACGCAATATATCCATGCGCTCTGTAAGTAAAGGTTTATTTGTTAACGCAGCACCACCTTCAGCGGTGGTGACAATTTTTACAGGATGAAAGCTAAATATGGTAATATCAGAATATCTGCAATTACCAATATTTTCTCCTTTGTATTTCCCGCCAATAGCATGTGATGCATCTTCAATAATAGCAAAGCCATACTCTTGTGATAGTTGATAAATAATTTCCATGTCACAAGATTGTCCGCATAAATGAACGGGGATGACAACTTTAGGGAGTATATTTTTAGACTTTGCTTCTTCTAATTTTTTCTTAAGTGCAATAGGACAAAGATTATAAGTCTTAGGGTCAATATCAACGAAATCTATATTGGCATTACAATATAGACCACAATTGGCAGATGCAACAAATGAAATTGGGCTGGTCCAAAGCCAATCATTTTTGCCAAGTTCTAATGCTTGACATGCTATATGTAAGGCAGAAGTAGCACTGTTAACGGCTACAGTATATTCAGCACCAGTATGTAGAGATATTGCTTTTTCAAAGGCAGGGACTTGTGGCCCTTGAGTAAGAAAATTAGAATTCAGTACTTCAACAACACTTTCGATATCCTGTTGGTTAATATTTTGTTTTCCATACGGGATCATATTTTATAAGCCAGCAGATTGTTCAAACGTTTTAATTTCATTGACATTTAAAAAGTGAGGATTGTTTCCTGAATTGTATTCGTATCCTATGTCAACGGATTTCCCTTTTTCGTATAGAAGATTTTCGTAGTAACAAACATCTTCCCCAATAAATTGAATCGTTGGAGAAATAACATAATGGTCATCAAATTCAATGGTTAGGTGTGAGTCGTCCGACGGGCACATGATTTCATGTAATTTTTCACCAGGACGAATGCCAATGATTTTAGTTTTTAATTTTGGTGCATAGGCTTTAGCCAAATCTGTGATTCGCACTGAAGGGATTTTAGGGACAAAAATTTCACCACCTTTCATACGTGCAAAATTGGTTAAGACAAAATCAACGCCATCTTGTAACGTGATCCAAAAACGCGTCATTTCTTCATGGGTGATGGGTATTTCTTGTCCACCTTCTTGCATGATACGCTTGAAAAAAGGCACGACTGATCCACGCGAACCAACGACATTGCCGTAACGTACAACAGAAAAACGAGTTCGTTTTGACCCAACAGTATTGTTTGCTGCAACAAATAACTTGTCAGAAGCTAATTTCGTCGCACCATAGAGATTGATAGGGTTTGCGGCTTTATCTGTTGATAGTGCAATGACTTTTTCTACTTCATTGGCAATTGCAGCTTTAATGACATTTTCTGCGCCATAAATATTTGTTTTAATGCACTCCATAGGGTTGTACTCAGCTGCTGGCACTTGTTTGAGAGCCGCTGCATGAATCACATAGTCAACATCTTCCATAGCTTGCTTTAGCCTGTCTTGATCGCGAACATCACCAATAAAGTAACGCATACAGGGCGCATTATATTCTTGTTGCATTTCAAATTGCTTTAACTCATCTCTTGAGAAGACAATCAATCTCTTTGGATGGTAGCGGTTAAGTAACGTTTTGATGTATTTTTTACCAAAAGAGCCTGTTCCGCCTGTTATCAATATAGATTTATTATCAAACATACTAATATTTCTCGTGGGATATTTGGTCCTTGACGTATATATTATTTAAGATAGTAGATATGCCAAAGATTTGCCGTTTTTTAGATAAAAAAGATCTAAAGGGTAAATAGCAAGGAAAGTGCCAAAATATAATCACATAATATGTCTGTACTTCCTGAATATATTTAGAGTGCTTACTTTTACTACAAAAATCTTAATTAGTAGTGTGAATTTTGCTCTAATGGAATAAAAAACGAACGTTTTCGGCGCTTTGCACGTGTGGTTTCTTAAAGGGCCATTTTTTGTTTTTTTGGGTAAGGTTGTGAAAATGAAAAACCTTTTCCTGAGCTCCCAGAATAATTCTGTCATTTATTTGACCTTTTGCATTTTCTTGACTATTCCTAATAGTGATTGATCAGTAGTTTGTCACTGGTAATCGATTTACAGTCATCAGTAGTAGGAATGGTCTATGAGAGACATTAAGATCTTGGTAGTTGATGACGATGAGAAGCGTCGTCATGAATTAAATGTTATTTTGGATTTTTTGGGGGAGCCCGCAATTGTTGCAAATCCCGATAATTGGCGCAACAAGGTAAATGAAGAGAGTGAAGAAAGTATCACAACCATTTTTTTGGGTAATAGCCAAAATAAGTCGACCCTGGAGAGCCGACTAACAGAGCTGTTATCATGGAATGAACTGGCTGCCTTAATAATATTGGACAATACCGCTGAAGGTGGCGCTAATTTAGAAAAAGTAGACAGTGAATTACGACATAGGGTAATTGCAACCTTAGTCACTCCTCCTAGTTATAATAAACTTCTAGATACATTACATCGAGCCCAATGCTTCCATGAAGCTCAGTTAGCTGCTAAGCGGCAGCCAACTCGTAGACCTCCTCATTTGTTTCGATCTCTCGTCGGCACGAGCCGAAGCATTCGTGGCGTGCGCGAGATGATGACTCAGGTAGCAGATAAGGATGTCACTGTGCTAGTCACAGGAGAATCTGGTACGGGTAAAGAAGTGGTCGCTCGTAACTTGCATTACCATTCGCCTCGGCGTGATAAACCTTTTGTTCCTGTCAATTGTGGGGCTATTCCTGCTGAATTGCTGGAAAGTGAGCTTTTTGGGCATGAAAAGGGTGCTTTTACAGGCGCTATTAGCTCTAGGGCCGGTCGCTTTGAAATGGCAGAGGGAGGTACTTTATTTCTGGATGAAATTGGCGATATGCCATTGAATATGCAAGTGAAAATCCTTCGTGTATTACAGGAAAAGTCCTACGAGCGTGTTGGAGGTAATAAATCTCAAACAACAAATGTGAGGATCATTGCTGCAACTCATCGCAACTTAGAGGGCATGATTGAAGAAGGGACATTTAGAGAAGACCTTTTTTATCGACTCAATGTTTTCCCGATTGAAATGCCTTCATTAGATGAGAGGCGTGAAGATATTCCATTGCTGATGAATGAAATTATTGCACGGTTGGAAAATGAAAAGCGTGGCTCAGTCCGTTTTAATTCAGCCGCTATTATGTCTCTGTGTCAGCATCATTGGTCTGGTAACGTACGTGAGCTTGCTAACTTAGTTGAGCGAATGTCAATTATGCACCCTTATGGCGTCATTGGCCCAAATGATTTGCCACCTAAATTTTGCCATGTCGATGTCAAAGAAGAGGTGTTTGATATCCCTGAAGTGCCTGAAGAAGAGGCAGGGCCATCGGTTGTTAATATGAATGCGACACCGCTTTTACCTGAGTGTGGTATTGATTTAAAAGAATATCTCACAGGTCTTGAGCAAGGCTTAATACAGCAGGCATTGGACGATAGTGGCGGTGTTGTTGCTCGTGCTGCAGAACGCCTGTCGATTCGTCGGACAACGTTAGTTGAAAAGATGCGTAAGTATGGCATGCAACGAGCGTAATCTGTAAGTACTTGTTTATAAGCAGTTTTTAGGGCGCGGAAGCCCAGCGATCTTACTGATTAATTTTGCTGGGCTATTAGGAAATAGTTGCATTAAATAAATGCTATTGCCTTTTTCTTTTCCTAGTTGAGTCGCCGTATATTTGACGAGAGGCCGCATGGCTGGTGATAGTTCATAGGTTGCGTAAAATTCTCTTATCAACGCTATAATTTCCCAATGTGCTTCAGATAATGTGACATTTTCATATTCAGCTAATTGTTCGGCAATATGTGGGGACCAGTCATCTAAATATCTTAGATAACCTTCTTTATCCGTTTCTATTATTTTATCGTTGAATGAAAATGACATCGAAATTAGTACCAGCTTTGTACTACATCATATTCAGTACTTAACTGAACGAATGTCTCATAATTAATTAATTGAATATCAGCGTTCAGTTCTTGCTCTAATAACCCACGAGCATGTAGATCTACTTCGATGACATAACAGGTTTTATTTTCTAGTAAATGAGAGGCTGGCTGACTCAGTAATGCCGCATAAGCTCCATTTTCCAAGAATAAAATACCATCGCCATCTGTATAGGTGTTAAGGCATTGTAGCAAGGTGTTATTGCTAAAGGGCGATTGATTGACTGTGTGTAAAATAGAGTGCTTCATGGGCTTACACTAGTTAAAAAGATAATAGAACATCTTGTTCATGCAATAATTGTTGTAGTTCTTCGGTTTCAATAGCCGCGACATTAATGGATAAGTTATTTTGTTTTAGTTGGCGTTCGTCTAAAGAGTGCTTGCATGCAAAGACCTTTTCGATATCATAAAACTCTAAAGCAGTTAGTTGTTTTTCAAGATTTTTTTGGTGTATAGCTTTGCTTTCTTGCTGATGCAGAAGTTGAAACACACCGTCACCCATAAAAATTAAGGTGAGCTCTTGTCCATATATGGATGTGGCTAAAGCTGCATCTAACGCTTCGTGAGCAAGGTTGTTACCATAAGGAGCGTGACGCATCACAATACCAATTTTTTTTGATGATTTTTTGGTGTTTGATTCATTGCTTGATAAGGAGTTGCTCATATCAACCACCGAAACTTATTAAACGTTCTGATGTTACTGTCGCATCAACGAGTTGACCCAGTCCGGATAGTTCAAAGTGGTTGCCTAAATTATGGTGATCTTTCTCATATCGCTCAGCTTCAGTGGTATCAATAATTCCTCGTTTTAAACCCGCAGCAATGCATGCCACTAGATCGAGTTGATATTCATTTTGTAGCTGTTTCCAAGCGTCAATCAGGTCAAATTCATCCTGCCCTGAACAAGTAAGGTCAGAGCCATGATAAACACCATTATGATAGAAAAATACCCTGTATATTGAATGCCCCTGTATTAAAGCGACTTTGGCAAACTGGTAGGCACTATAGCTCGCTTGGGAAGACGGAGGAGAGTGTATTGCAAGAGAGAGAATCATGTCTGAATTATACACCTGAAAAGAATGTATCTGAATATAAAGCGTCAGGTATAAAAAAGCCCCAATTAAGGGGCTTTAATAATCATTATGTATGATTATTCGTCATTCATAATGCCTAATATATTCAACAAATGAGAAAACATAATGTATATATCAAGATAAAGGGATGTTGTAGCCATTATGTAGTTAGTTTCACCACCAGTAATAATACGACTAGTGTCATAAAGGATAAATCCAGACATAAGTAATACCATGAATATACTCGTAGCTAGTGAAAACATTGTGATTTCCACATTGAAAAATGAACCTGCTATCCACATTCCAAGCATCGCTACTATACCAATGATTAGCCCGATAAATAAGAACCCACCTAAAAAGCTAAAGTCTTTGCGCGTAGTGAGTACATAGGCTGATAGAGAAAAGAATGCAATCGCAGTCCCGCCTAGGGCTTGCATTACAATAGAGCCGCCATTACTCATTCCTAGGTAATGGCTTAGCATGGGCCCAAGAGAGGCGCCTAGCAGCCCTGTAAAGGCAAATACAACAACAATTCCCATACCTGAGTTCGCTGTACGTGGGAGTACAAACCAGACGAGTACTAATGCAGCGATGCTAAAAACTAATGACATCATATGGGGTAGGCCAACGGCCATTGAAATGCCCGCAGTAATGGAGCTGAAGAGTAGTGTCATCGCTAAAAGGGCATAGGTATTGCGTAATACCTTGCTCGTTTCAAACTGTTGGACACCAGCATTCTGCTGATTATAAATATCTTGTTGCATAAACTCCTCCGAGTTACTACTTACTTTAAAGGTTATTAGACTACTAAAAGTGGGGTCTTGTTCAAATATATCAAGTTTATCATACAAATACTAAGCATAAAATCAACCCCGAATATTCTGAGGTTAATGGTATTCACGATGAACCTAGATAGGTTTTAGTTGCTCTTTTATATGCCGTAATTGCTCTTCTAATTGTTAAACAAGATTCTTTAAGCTGCGATATTTTATACTTACCAAAGAGTCGTAAAAACAAGTCAATATAGATTGTAACGCAGAGTCCTAAATACTGACTTGTTAGACGTTTTTCTATACATCATGCACTGCAAGCACCAGCTTTTTGCAAGAATCTAGGAGCATTTATTACATGGAGTCGTTATTACAAAAACAGATGCCAATCTACGTCGATATGGATGGTACTCTGGTTAAAACCGATATAGCTCAAGAACTATTGCTTCAGTGTTTAAAAAAGGCGGAGCTCTTATCTCAATTGGCCGTCAAAGTATTTACGGGCCGCTCGTATATTAAACATTTTTTGGCAGAAAACACAGAATTTTCTGCAGAGAGATTGCCTTATAACGATAGCGTTATTAAATACCTTAAAGAAGAAAAGGCAAAAGGTCGGCCTATTATTCTCGCTACTGCATCAGATCACCTTGTTGCAGAAAAAGTCGCTGATCATCTTGAGTTTTTTGATGATATTTTAGCTTCAAGGCCAGGGAGTAATTTAAAAGGCGTAAAGAAACTCTGTGCAATTAAAGATCATTCCATGGGTAGAGGGTTCGAATATATCGGCGATTCAAAAGCAGATTATCCTATTTGGGAGGCGGCAGATAGATCTGGTTTTGTTAATCCTCCTAATAATCCAGAAAAAATTGTTCCTCAAGCAGATAGGCGAACAGTTGATATCAATGACTCTATCAATTCTTTTAACGTTCTTTTAAAGGCGATGCGCCCTCATCAATGGGCAAAAAATTTATTGGTTTTCCTGCCATTATTTTTCTCACATACGTATTTTAATATGAGCGAATTGTTAGCTACGGTATTAACATTTTTCTCATTTTCTTTCTGTGCTTCAGGGATTTATTTAATTAACGATTTATTAGATATTGAATCGGATAGGAATCATAGTTCAAAAAAATCGCGTCCTTTTGCGGCAGGAAAATTAAGCCCGCTCAAAGGAGTTGCTGCAAGCATTGTATTAATTTCTAGTGCATTGATTGGGTGTTTCTATTGGTTAGATAGTAAAGTTTTTACCGTTCTACTAGTATATATATTTATTACGAATCTATATTCATTTTATTTAAAAAATTATTCAACAATTGATGTTATAACCTTAACTATTCTCTACACCATTCGCATTATTGCAGGTAGCGTGGCTGCTGGGATTATTTTATCTCCTTGGCTAATTAACTTTTCCTTATTTTTCTTTTTGAGCTTAGCTTATATGAAGAGATATATTGAAGTATCGAGACATAGCAAACTAGGAAAGTTATCAGGAAGGAACTACCTTTCTGATGAACTTGGCATAATAATGATGATAGGTATTGTTAATGGGGGGGTGTCTGTATTTATTTTAACTCTGTATCTTAATGACAGCTATGTTTTAGAAACATATTTAACACCCCATCTTTTATGGCTGATATGTCCGCTATTATTATTCTGGATATATCGCGCATGGATGTGGGCAAAAAGGGGGAAGATAGATGATGATCCTGTTATTTTTGCAGTTAAAGATAAAATAAGTTTATTTACTGCTGTGCTGATAGGTGGCTTATTTTTATCTGCAAAATACTTTGATCTTACGTCGACATTGATATGAATTTACAAGCATTCCTGATAATTTTTTCTAGTGTATTTCTCTCTGCTGTTGCTCAGCTGAGTTTTAAATATGGCGTTTCTAATATTGACTTAACCCATTACTCTGGTACGGCTGTAAAAATATGGTTTTTATTCACATCTCCCTTTGTAATTCTGGGGCTTGTACTTTACGGTGTAGGGACTATTTTATGGTTGTTTGCATTAAAGCAAGTAGATTTGTCGCTTGCTTATCCGTTTGTAGGTATGAGTTTTCTTTTTGTTTTTGCCTTTAGCGTTTTATTCCTTCAAGAATCATTCGATATAACTCGTTTTCTGGGCACTGTAGTTATTGTTATAGGTATCGCTATTTTAGCTAGAGCTTAGCAGTCTAACTCTACGTTAATTATATAATTGGTTATTTGGTGGTGGTTGTAGACAAAAAAATACCCCGACAAAGCGAGGTATTTTTAATATGGCGGTGAGCAAAGGATTCGAACCTTTGGACCTGTTACAGTCAACGGTTTTCAAGACCGCCGCTTTCGACCACTCAGCCAGCTCACCCAAAACTTTTGTAAATTAGATCCTTCTAAATAACGCTTAAATCGTCTCCCTCAAAAGAGGTGCAGATTATACAGAGGTTTTTCGTGGTATCAACTAGAAAAAACCCCTGTACAGCTAATTTTTACCGAAAATATTTAAATCGTATTTTCTGATATGTTAGAGAGCCGGTTACGTGGATCATTATGGGGTCGTTGCAGTTCTCTAGGGCTGTGCAGAATATCAGCTGCTTGACTCGTATCTAGAGGTTGTCCTTTAAAGTTGTCCAGTGCTTTAGTTTCTATAGGCGCTAAAATAACAGCTTTTGGTGCAATGCGTGGGTCATTATTTGCTCTGCGGTATTCCACTATAACATCTGTAGTTTGCGGCTCTTCCACTACTTCTTCTTTAGCCATTTCTACTGATGCTACAGGTTTTGTTTCTTCTAGTTCAGCTGTGGTCGCTACCGTTTCTGTATCGACAGTTTGTTCAGTAGGGCTGCTTTTAACTTGCACTTGAGGTGTTACAGCTTCAACTGGCTTTTCCGCTACTATAGGTACTTCAGCTTGTTCAATTGAGGCTGGTGTCTCAGCAGTTTTTGGCTTGTCAGCCTTTTGGTGTGGAGTGTCTGCTGGTTTTCTTTTCTCATTTCTAGCTTTTGCATCCTTATTTTTTTGCTGATTGCGTGGAGCCCGCTTTTCATTGGGATCTTTTGCTTTTTGTTGCTCATTAACGGGCTTTTGTTCCGAATTGGCTGCATTCTCATTAATTGCATTGGTAGCTGTATTCGTGTTGGCCACTTCCTGTTGATTATTATTACGATTGCCACGGCGTCGCTGTTGATTTCTTGGTTTGCGATTAGCGGGCCTTTTCTCAGGGGCATCCTTATTGATTTCTTTCTCAGGCGAATTGTCTATGCGTGCCTTATCTGCTTGCTTGTTTCGGCTGTTGTTTCTGTCTTGACGCTGACGACCTGATTCACGGCGGTTGTTGTCGTCTCTATCAGAATTACGATTCTGTCGATTATTGCGACGATTCTGATTGCGGCCGCCTCGCTGATCGTTACGATTATTTTGCCTGTTATTTCTTCTGCCCTTAGGTTTGGGTTCTGGTTTAGATTCAGGGGCAAATAGTGCTTTGATTGCATTGATAATCGTTATAATCAATCCAGGCTTTGCTTCTTCTGTTTTAGTTGCAGGTGTTGGAGTCGGAGCAGGTTTTGATGGTGGTAATAACTGTACCGCTGGTTGAGCTAAAGCGATAGGCTTAGCGGTTTCTAGTAAGTTATTTTCTTCTTGTTGAGAGTCAACAATTTTATAGCTGGTTTCAAACTCTTCTGTATTGTCATCGCGAAGACGTTGTACTTCGTAGTGAGGCGTAACCATATCTTCGTTCGGAATAATTAAAATACGCGTCCGACTAAGATTCTCTATAGCGGCAATTGCTTTACGCTTTTCGTTTAGTAGGTAGGTTGCTACTTTTACTGGGGTAATGGCTCGAATTTCTGCGCTACGTTCTTTTTGAGCTTCTTCTTCAACAAGACGTAGTATCGAAAGAGCAATAGATTTGGTCGAACGGATAGTACCTTGACCGCTGCAGCGTGGGCAGACTTTGGATGTTGTTTCGCCTAATGAGGGGCGCAAACGTTGACGAGACATCTCTAATAGACCAAAGCGAGATATTCGGCCTACCTGTACCCTGGCTCTATCTATTTCTAGCGCATTATTCATACGTTGCTCTACTGCACGCTGATTGCGAGCAGGTTGCATGTCGATAAAGTCAATAACCACTAAACCGCCCATATCACGTAAGCGTAGCTGACGTGCAATTTCATCGGCAGCTTCGAGGTTGGTTTGTAACGCCGTTTCTTCAATGTCACCGCCTTTAGTGGCACGTGACGAGTTAATATCAATAGAGATGAGAGCTTCTGTTACATCAATAACAATAGAGCCGCCAGAAGGCAATTTAACTTCTCTTTCGTAAGCAGTTTCTATCTGGCCTTCTATTTGGTAGCGGTTAAAGAGGGGGGTAGACTCATCTTCATAAAACTTGATTTTATTACGATAGCTTGGCATGACTTGCTCAATAAAGAGAATGGCTAAATCATAGCTTTCTTTATTGTCGACAATGACTTCACCTACATCTGGGCGTAAATAGTCACGTATGGCGCGAATAATCACATTGCTTTCTTGGAAGAGGAAGTCGGGAGCTTTTAACTCTTTGGATGCAGTTGTAATTGATGACCATAGCTTAAGAAGGTAGGTTAAATCCCATTGTAACTCTTCAACCGTACGGCCAATACCGGCAGTACGAACGATGACGCTCATACCTTTAGGGACGTCAATTTGAGCTAGTGTTTCACGTAAGGCATTACGCTCTTCACCTTCAATACGACGGGAAATACCACCACCACGAGGATTGTTAGGCATTAGTACCATATAACGGCCGGCCAAGCTGATAAAGGTAGTTAGCGCAGCTCCTTTATTACCACGTTCTTCTTTATCGACTTGTACGATAACTTCAGTGCCTTCTTTAACCACATCCTTAATTTTGAAGCGGCCTTCAATATCTTTAGGTTGTTTGATGAAATATTCACGTGCAATTTCTTTTAAAGGAAGGAATCCGTGGCGCTCTGAGCCATATTCCACAAAAGCAGCTTCAAGGCTGGGTTCAATACGAGTAATTTTCCCTAGATAAATATTCGCTTTTTTCTGTTCACGATGACGGTTTTCAATATCAAGATCATAAAGTAACTGGCCATCTACCATTGCAACCCGTACTTCTTCGGGCTGAGTGGCGTTAATAAGCATTCTTTTCATAAAAGTTTTGTCCTGGTTGTGCAGGCAAAACAATAGAGGGCTGATGGGGTCGGGAGGAGATCAGAATAAAACAGCAATGCGCTTTGTGTTTAGTTTGCAATAAAAAACGCTTACTATTTGTTTTTTATCTAACGCATATTCGTTACATTTCGCGAGAAACAGGATTAATACTATCTCAATACCATAAATGGTTTGTTGCAATCGCTATTTTTCTAGTGTGGCAGATAATACTTCTATCTTTAAAGGTAGATATGCTATTCAATTAAGTCTACCGTTTATTTTTGCCACTGAATTTATTAGTAAAGCATACTGTGTATAACTAATAAATCTCGCTTACTTTTATTAGTAACAAGGACTAATTAATATAAGCCTCGATTACTGTAAATCTATATTCTGTTACTATTTTAATAATGTAAAACTGTTAAATTTAAATTTTCAACAGTTATTAACTATCTTAAAAGTAATCTATCTCTCGTATAAACAGATAATAAATATTGTCTGTTTTTTCTTCTTCAAATCAGGGTTTCTATTGTATTAACGAACAGAAAGTTTGTTTTGAGTAATCTTTTATTGATTACTCTACATATTGATTCATTCTGTTGTTAATTTATTGCTCGCATTAATAATAAATTTTAATTAAATGGTGTTTACAAAATACATAAGATCACTAGTCAACTTCAAAAATTATGCTAATAATCTAATTTAAGTTATTTTTACCTTGCTCAATCACTAAAATGATTGTTTTAGGTTGTCATTTGATTTTCGGTATTTTCTGATGGCGAAGCCAGAAGGTTTTTAGTACGAAACGGTTGAGAGTCAATACTAATATCAAGCACCTTTGTGAGGGCCTGATATCTTCTGCTACGCCCGAAAACCAGCAAAATCTCGCTGGACTATAACAGTAAGCTGTTGATATATCAATAATTTAACGGTTTTTGTTGACTTTGGCATTCTGATCTGGTTTTTACTACTGGCCAGGTTATATCACCTTATATTCCCTGTGTTCGAATGAAGCTGGTATGATCGCGCCATGAAAAAGACCTCCCCAAAAATAGATAACCCTATACCAGCAGGAACCGTTCAGTGGCAGGAGATTGATGCCGATATTGCTGGGCAACGTATTGATAATTATCTCATTACTCGTTTAAAGGGTGTCCCTAAGTCATTGATTTATAGGATATTGAGAAAAGGAGAGGTAAGGGTTAACAAAGGCAGAATTAAGCCGGAGTATAAATTACAAGCGGGTGATATGGTTAGAATACCGCCAGTTCGTATTGCTAGACGTGCGGATGATGTTAAGCCCAGCGATGGCCTTACAAAACTGCTTAATGAAGCTGTGCTTTACGAAGATGAGGGTATTATTGTTCTAAACAAGCCTTCCGGTTTAGCTGTTCATGGGGGGAGTGGGCTTCAGTTGGGACTAATTGAAAGTTTAAGGCAGGTCCGTAAGAATGATCGCTTTCTCGAATTAGTGCATAGATTAGACCGCGATACATCTGGATGTATTATGGTGGCTAAAAACCGGCGCAGTCTCCGCTATATGCAGCAATTACTGAGGGAAGGCGCAGGCGGTATCAATAAGGTTTATCATGCATTGGTTGCCGGTCGTTGGCCTAATAAGCGGCGCCAGATTAGCGTCGCTTTATTAAAAAACCAATTACCCAGTGGTCAGAGAATGGTACGTGCAGTAGAAGAGGGTACGGAGGGAGCAAAGGCATCGCTAACAAGCTTTCGGGTATTAAAGCGTTATATTGGTTGCACTCTTGTTGAGGCAAAGCCTATTACAGGGCGGACTCATCAAATTCGTGTGCACAGCCAGTATGCGGGGCATCCAATTTTGGGGGATGATAAGTACGGCGGTCGGGAGCAACAACCTTTGATTCGCGAACTGGGGTTAAAGCGGCTATTCTTGCATGCATTCAGATTGGATTTTACAACAGTGGATAAACGTAAAGTCACGGTTACAGCCCCTCTGAGTACAGAATTATCTCAGGTTCTTCAGAATATGGTTGAACAAGACGATAAATGATAGGTGAACTCTTTTGCTTTTAATTTTCGATTGGGATGGTACGCTCAGCGATTCCGCTGAAAAAATCATCAACTGTTTACAGAAAGCCGCTATATCTGCAAATTTAAGAGTATGCGATAGCGAAGCTATTCGAGATATTATCGGTTTAGGCTTACCTGAAGCGATGAATAAATTATACCCAGAGCTAAGTGCCGGCGAGCATGAAATCATACGGCAACATTACGTGGCCCATTTTCTGGCAGCGGATCAAGAGCCATCCCCATTTTTTGAGGGAGTCATGGAAGGTCTGCATCAATTGCATGATCACCATTATTCACTCGCTGTAGCTACAGGCAAAAGTCGACAAGGCTTGGATCGTGTTCTATCTAATTTGAAACTGACTAATTTTTTTCATGGCAGTCGCTGTGCGGATGAAACAGCATCAAAGCCTCATCCACAGATGTTAACGGAGTTATTGGTTGAATTCTCAAGGGAAGCTGACCAGGCGCTAATGATGGGTGATACAGAATACGATATGTCGATGGCCCACCAAATTGGCATGCCCAAAGTTGCCGTTAGTTATGGTGCACATAGCATCGAACGTCTGCGGACATATCAGCCATCATTATGTGTTGATAACTTCTCAGAATTTGTTAATTGGATACTAAAAAAATAAACATTCTTTTTTTTCACGTGTCCAATAAATAAGTGACAAGCGTATATTAGATAAAGTATTAAAATAGGAAGCATTATGGGATTTTTTAAGCGCAATTCATCGATTGACTCTAACAGTGAAAATCGTGACTGGGAATTAGTAGCATCGATAGCTCAAAATTCTCTGGCAGAGCAGAAGAAGTCTCGCCGTTGGGGAATTTTTTTCAAATTGTTAACGTTTGTTTATATTACAGTCGTATTAGCTGGCGTTTTTATGCAGAGCAACACCAGTAGTGATGGTTTTAATATCAAGGAAGCGCATACCGCTGTCGTACATGTCAGTGGTGTGATTGCTGATGAAGAAGAAGCTAATGCGAATAATATTGTAGGCGGTTTACGCAGGGCGTTTGAAAGCGATGGCGCTCAAGCGGTTATGCTGATTATTAACAGTCCTGGCGGCAGTCCTGTCCAAGCCGGTTATATTTATGATGAAATCAAACGTCTGAGAGAAAAATACCCTGAGAAAAAAGTCTATGCTGTTATCAAAGAGTTGGGCGCTTCGGCGGCATACTATATTGCAGCAGCAGCGGATGAAATTTATTCAGATAAAGCGAGCTTGGTTGGATCTATTGGTGTAACAGCGTCGAGCTTTGGTTTTGTCGAGCTTATGGATAAAGTGGGTGTTAAGCGGCGAAACTTTACAGCGGGAGAACACAAATCTTTTCTTGATCCATTCGCACCTTTGAAAGAAGACGAAAAAGTATTCTGGGAGTCTGTCTTGCAAAAAACCCATGATCAATTTATTCGTGTTGTTAAGGATGGGCGTGGAGAACGCTTAGCTGAAAATGATGATTTGTTTACCGGTTTAATTTGGAATGGTGAGCAAGCGCTGGAGCTAGGGTTAATTGATGGCCTTGGAAGCCCCGGCAGTGTTGCCCGCGATGTTATTGGTGAAGATACCTTTAAGGACTATACGCCTAGACTTTCTCCGTTAGAAGAGTTTACTCGTCGTTTTGGTGCATCAATAGGTTTGGGGCTCGGTAAAGCGATAGGGGTGTTGTCAGAAACACCCGTTGAACTTCGCTAGCTAATCGGTAAATACTGAGAGACACACTGGCTAAATAGAGGTTGGGTAAACAGGGGCTTTAAAAGCACGTTCTAAATCAGCCCCTATCACTTATTCGTTTTGCTATTCTTTTTATTCGAGTAATCTTAATTTAGGAGGCTCTTTATTTGGCCGAGGCTGATAGAGGGTCAACTCCTTCATTACGTAACATCTTTGTTAAAGCAATTAATGGTAAGCCAACCAAGCTATTCGGGTCATCTCCATGCATACTGGCAAATAACGTGATGCCTAAACCTTCCGACTTAAAGCTGCCTGCGCAATTATAGGGTTTTTCCTTCAGTAAGTAGTTTTCTATTTGTTCTTCGGATAACGGTAAGAAGTTAACTGTATAAGGGGCAATGGTTAACTGATGCTGATGGTTTTGGCTATTGTATAAACATAAACTAGTCAGGAACGTGACTTCTCTTCCACTGGCATGACGTAATTGATCTTTCGCTTTTTCATGATTGTGAGGCTTTGTGATGATTATGTCATCGATAACTGCGACTTGGTCTGAGCCAATAATAAGTGCTTGATGTTGAGTTGCTGCGATCGCTTGTGCTTTTTCTAGCGCCAAACGGCCAACTAACTCTGACGGTGTTTCATCGGGTAGGGGACTTTCATCGATATCAGGTGAAATGGACTCAAAATCGAGTCCTAGCTTGTTTAATAACTCGCGTCGGTAAGGTGAACTGGAGGCAAGTATTAGTGTATTTTCAGGCATAAAATTGGCTCATGTGGTGCTTTGTATGATCAGTCTGTTGCTACGGTATTCATAGTTGCCATGAATACCACATAGGGTAGATTCTACCGTTTAAACCCAGTTTCGGCTATTTAGTACTTTTTTGTGGTAAAAAACACCATTTTTCAATAAATTCGCTTTGACACTTACCTTGCAACTGCCTATTATTGCGCCCCTATGTCAAGTGCTACTCCAGAGTCTGTTTTACCCAGACACATTGATCCTCGTAAATTTGCTAAGCAAGGAGTAAGTGTTGAGGGCAGTATTGACTTGAAAGAGCTTGATCGGCTTGTCCCTTTATTGGCGACTAATAAAGGCAGTTTATATGCTGAGCTGATCTTTGGTGTAGATGAGCAAGGTACCCGGAATTTAACCGGCCATGCAACTGCAGAAGTTGAAATGGTATGCCAGCGTTGTCTTGAAGCCGCTCCACAATCGATTCATATGTCACTTAATTTGGCTATGATATGGAGTGACGACAAAGCGGAACACTTGCCAAAGCCCTGGGACCCATGGATTGTTGGTGAAGGTGCGACAGATATATACCAAATCGTTGAAGATGAATTGATACTTAGTTTGCCGATTGTTGCTTACCATTCAGAAGAATGTGTGCCAGAGGAACTGTTTAGTTCGGGAGACAAATCATCAGAGCGTGGCTTGGCCAGTCATAAAAAACTGGGTGAGCAGGAGCAACAAACAAATAAACCTAACCCGTTTCAGGTACTTGAGCAGCTGAAAGGCTCTCTTGGTGATGTATCCGATAATACTGAGCCTGAAACGAGAAAGTAGCATTACGTTACCTAATTAAGTAAGACAGGAGCCTAGAAATGGCAGTACAGAAAAGTAAAAAAACTCGTTCTAAGCGTGGCATGCGTCGTTCTCATGATGCGCTAACGCAAACAGCAGCGCTATCTGTTGACCCAACTAGCGGTGAAAAGCACTTGCGTCACCACGTAAGCCCAGATGGCTTCTATCGTGGTGAAAAAGTTGTTTCTGTGAGCAGCAACGAAGAGTAATTGATACAAGTCCGCTGTTAATATCTAACACTGTTAGATTGAAGGCGTACCACTAAAAAGGCTGATTTTATATCGGCCTTTTGTTGTTTTTGGCTATCTGGATTTGGTAATACGAAACCTAAAACTATGACAACATTGCGAATAGCTGTTGACGCTATGGGTGGTGACTTAGGTTGGGGAGCCACTTTTCCTGCCGTTATCAAAGAAGCTTCTGCACAGCCCAGTGTTGAATTTATTATCTATGGTAATCAAATCGATTACCCCATTGAGCAGTCATTGCCCAGCAATGTGACTTGTGTACATGTTGAACAGCAAATAAAAATGACTGATGTGCCAACTCAGGCATTACGCTATGGCCGACAATCTTCCATGGGAATGGCTTTACAGGCAGTAAAAAGTTCTCGTGCAGATGCCTGTATTACCGCGGGTAATACGGGTGCTTTGGTTGCTTTATCCAGACATATTCTGGGTATTCATAATTCGATTGATCGCCCTGCATTGTGCAAAATGATGCCAACTCACCTTGGTTGTAGCTATATGTTGGATTTGGGGGCAACCATTAATTGTTCTGCGAAGCAGCTGGTGGATTTTGCTCGTTTGGGTGCGGCATTGTATGAATACACAGCATCTGTTGCTTCCAATAAAAAACCAACAGCGACAGCTATACCTAGTGTGCGATTGTTAAATATTGGTAGTGAGCATTTTAAAGGGATGGGTGTTATTAGGGATGCAGGTATTCAATTGCAAACAATGCAGTCTCTCGATTATCAAGGATTTATAGAGGGAGATGCTATTTATCGTGGTGTTGCAGATATTATTGTTTGTGATGGTTTTGTTGGTAACATAGCGCTGAAAACTAGTGAAGGTGTCGCTCGCTATATGGTTGATAGTTTGCGGTCAGCATTGAGTAATGGTGATGCTTCAGGTATAGAAAATAATAAGGAAAATAACAAGAAAGACAGTTTTGCACTGCAGAATTCCCCCACAAAATCATTGGTGAGAAAGTGGCAAGCAACATGTGATCCCGGCCAGTATAATGGGGCCTACTTATTGGGTGTAAAAGGCACAGTAGTTAAAAGTCACGGTGGGGTTGGTGGTACTGAATTCTCCTATGCATTAAAGATGCTGATAGATCAGTTAAGACAAAAAACAACCGCTGATTTTGCTGATATATTGGTGAAATATTCACATTAACAACACACATTTATTTAAACTCAACATTAAAAGGCTTATCTATGTCTATGAATAATTTGGCATTTATTTTTCCTGGTCAGGGTTCTCAAAAAGTAGGGATGCTTGCTGAACTTGCTGCTCAGTATCCTATTATTGAAGCAACTTTTGCAGAGGCTTCGGACGTGCTTGGTTATGATTTGTGGGCATTAATACAAGCTGGGCCCCAAGAGGAACTTAATCTAACAGAACGTACACAACCCATGTTATTGACGGCCAGTGTTGCCATTTGGCGTGTGTGGCAAGAGCAAAATGGTGCGGCGCCAGCATTTATGGCAGGGCATAGCCTAGGTGAGTGGTCTGCTCTCGTTTGTGCGGGCGTTGTAGAATTTAAAGACGCTGTAAAGTTAGTGCAATTACGCGGCAAATATATGCAGGAAGCCGTTCCGGCTGGTGAAGGCAGCATGGCTGCAATTATTGGTTTAGATGACGATATTATTCTTGATGTGTGCAAAGAGGCAGAGCAAGGCGAAGTTGTTTCTGCTGTTAACTTTAATTCTCCGGGACAAGTCGTGATCGCAGGCAATAAAGCTGCTGTTGATCGGGCCTGTGAACTCTGTAAAGAAAAAGGTGCTAAGCGTGCATTGCCTTTAGCGGTGAGTGCTCCTTTCCATTCTTCGTTGCTGAGACCGGCTGCTGATAAGTTGGCTGAAGATATCGCCCAGGTTACATTTAATGCACCAGCCATTCCTGTTATTCATAATGTAAATGCAGAAACATCAACTAGCCCTGAAGAAATTAAAAGCTTGATGATAGAGCAGATTTATCATCCAGTACTTTGGGTGTCTTGTGTTAATGCGCTGGTAAAAACAGGTATTGATACCTGTGTAGAGTGCGGCCCTGGCAAAGTATTATCTGGTCTTTCGAAAAGAATTGATCGCAGTGTGTCACCCTTGGCGACTGAAACACCAGAATCTTTAGCCTCAGCTCTGTCTGCGGTAACAGCATAATAATTTAAAGCATATATCTCATAGGAGAGCAGCAATGGGTTTAGAGAATAGTTTAAATAGCAAAGTGGTACTAGTTACTGGAGCGAGTCGTGGCATTGGTGCTTCAATTGCCGACAGCATGGGAGCGGATGGCGCAATTATTATTGGTACTGCCACCAGTGAATCTGGTGCTGAGAAAATCTCAGGACGCTTTGCTGAAAAAAACATTCAAGGCGAAGGAATGATGCTGAATGTCACTGATGCGGAATCAGTGGCCTCAGTATTAAAGGCCATTCAATCAAAATACGGTGCGCCACAAATTCTAGTGAACAATGCTGGTATTACTAAAGACAATTTATTAATGCGTATGAGCGAAGATGAGTGGTTTGATGTGATTGATACTAACTTAAGTGCAATTTATCGTTTAAGCAAAGGCTGTCTGCGTGGAATGATGAAGGCGCGTTGGGGCCGCATTATTAATATCAGTTCGGTTGTTGGCTCAATGGGTAATCCCGGTCAATCCAATTATGCGGCAACTAAAGCGGGTGTTGCCGGTTTTGCTCGTGCACTAGCCAAAGAGGTGGGTTCACGTAATATTACTGTTAACACCGTATCACCAGGGTTCATCGAAACTGATATGACAGAGGCCTTACCAGAAGAGCAAAAAGACCTTATGTTGAGTGCGGTGCCATTGGGGCGTTTAGGCCAGCCAGAAGAGATCGCTGCAGTGGTTAAATTTCTTGCAAGTGATGCTGCTGCTTACGTTACAGGTGAAAATATTCACGTTAATGGCGGTATGTACATGGCATAATGCTACTTTTGTGGTTTTTTAACTCTATGATTTAAAAGAAAAAAAATTAAAAACTACATAAAAATAGCGATAAAAAGTTACAACGGGCGAATTTTCCATGTAAAATGCGCCCACATAAACGGTCGATCAGGCTTGTAGGCCTATATAACAAGGGTTTAAAGACTGTTTTAACTGATTTCAATTCAATGGGGAGTTCAATAAAACCATGAGCAACACTGAAGAACGCGTAAAAAAAATCGTTGCCGAGCAACTGGGTGTAAAAGAAGACGAAGTAAAAAATGAAGCATCATTCGTCGAAGATCTAGGTGCAGATTCGCTTGATACCGTTGAGTTGGTAATGGCATTAGAAGAAGAGTTCGAAACAGAAATTCCTGATGAGGAAGCTGAAAAAATTACTACCGTTCAATTAGCAATAGATTACATCAACAATAATCTAGGTTAATTTTTCGCGACTAATTGTCCAAATAGTATCTTTGAAAGCCGTATCTAGCTGATAGTACGGCTTTTGTTATTTTTAAAATAGCTATCAATTATTTTTTAGTACATATTTATTAATGTATTTGTTAGTCTATTTAGCTCTAGTATTATTCAATTTGACAGGAATAACAGTGTGAGACGAGTTGTAGTAACTGGTTTAGGTATGGTCAGCCCTGTAGGCAATACAGTTGCTGACACATGGTCCTCAATACTTGCAGGTAAAAGTGGTGCTGCACCAATTACGCATTTTGATGCAAGTGCCTATACAACACAATTTGCCTCTGCTGTTAAAGACCTGAATGTTGCAGACTATATTGAAGAAAAAGAAGCCCGCAAAATGGACCCTTTTATTCAATATGGAATGGTTGCCGGTATACAGGCTATGGAAGATAGTGGTATTGAAGTAACTGATGCGATTGCTCCTCGCTTTGGCGCTATCATTGGTTCCGGTATCGGCGGCTTAGGCACTATTGAAGATGGTGCATTAACAATCGCCAATCGTGGTCCTCGGCGTATGTCACCATTTTTTGTACCGGGTTCGATCATCAATATGATTTCCGGGAATCTGTCGATTAAATATGGTTTTAAAGGTCCCAATCTAGCTATTACAACAGCGTGTACTACCGGAACACATTCCATTGGTTTGGCAGCTCGCTCTATTGTTCACGGTGAAGCGGACTTGATGCTGGCCGGTGGTGCAGAAATGTCAATTACTCCACTGGGTTTAGGCGGATTCGCTGCGGCCAGAGCACTTTCGAAGCGTAATGACGACCCACAAGCAGCCAGTCGCCCTTGGGATAAAGGCCGAGATGGTTTTGTATTAGGCGATGGTGCCGGTATTGTTGTGTTGGAAGAATATGAACATGCAAAAGCTCGTGGAGCCAAAATCTACGCAGAAATTGCTGGTTTTGGTATGAGTGGCGATGCCTTTCATATGACATCTCCCCCTGCTGATGGAGCTGGTGCCGCACTATCCATGGAAAATGCATTGCGTGATGCAGGCATGAACCCTGAAGATATCCAATATATTAATGCGCATGGTACATCAACATCAGCAGGTGATATTGCTGAATGCCGCGCTGTTAATTCTGTTTTTGGTAATGCAGCAAGTCAGCTAGCAGTTAGTTCAACTAAATCTATGATTGGCCACTTGTTGGGTGCTGCTGGTGCTGTGGAAGCTATCTTTAGTATATTGGCGATTCGTGATCAGGTTGCTCCACCAACGATTAATCTGGATGATCCTGAAGAGGAATGCGCAACCATTAATTTAGTCCCTCACACGGCGCAGGAAATGACGATTAATGGTGCTTTGTCGAATTCATTTGGTTTCGGTGGAACCAATGGTTCAGTTGTCTTCAAAAAAGTTGATTAATAACTGATTATTTACCAGCCAATTGATTGTTTGATAATAAACAGTAAAGACAAAATTGATGAAAATGGCGAAATAGACTTAGTGTGTTTCGCCATTTTTGTTTACACTTCGTCTCATGTCTAAATCCCAATTACCTATTACTTACGTTAACGGCCAGCAAGATTCTACTATCTCTATAGCTGATAGAGGTTTGGCCTATGGCGATGGTCTTTTCGAGACTATATTGGTCGTTGATGGCGAAATTCCTTTGTGGGCATATCACCATGCGCGTTTATTAAAAGGGTTATTGCATCTTCATATCACAATTGAATCCCAACGTTTGCGTCAGGATATTGATAGGGCTCTTGAAGAAGCTAAAAAACTAAGTGATCAACTATTGGTGCTCAAAGTCATTGTCACTAGAGGGCACGCCACGCGTGGGTATCAAGTGAATCCTGATATCCCTGCGACACTAATCGTACAATTATTCCCAGTATCCATCGACACTGATAAACATAATGGCGTTTGTATTCATATTTGTGAGCAAAAGCTATTTCCTGTTAATTGGGCAGGCTTAAAAACATTGAATCAATTGCCTTATGTGCTGGCTAGCCAGGAACGATTGAATACAGAGTTTGATGAAGGCTTATTACTATCAATGGAAGGATATATTGTTGAAGCGACCGCCCGTAATATCTTTATTATTCGTGATGAAAAATTATATACACCGCCATTAGATCAATGTGGTGTTGAAGGCGTACAACGTACTTATATCATTGAAAAGCTTGTTACTCAGCTAGGTTTTGAAGTGATAGAAAAGCCATTGCTTATAGAGGATCTTGTTAACGCTGATGAAGTGTTTTTAGCAAATAGTATTACAGGGATATGGCCTGTTACCCAATGTGAAAATCATCAATGGCAAGTCGGCCCTGTGACGCGTTCGCTGCAGGCAATGTGTCATGGTATTTTTCTCAGTTAGCAATGTTATTTTGAAAAATTAGTGCAAAAATCATTTACAGAATTATTAAAAAGCTATTTGGAATAGCCAGTAATAAAATGAAGGGGTTAGGTCTCTGTCACGTTTAATTAACATATTGTCGATTTGTATTATTGTTGGTGTCTGTGCTGTGACATTAGGTGCTTTTGCAGCAAACTATTGGCTACATAAGCCATTAAATCTCAATGAAGAAAAAGTTATTAGTATTCGTACAGGTGATACACTAAGTAAAGTTAGTTATCAGCTTGCAAAAGAAAATATACTGACTCAGCCAAAGTTACTTATCCTTTATGCGAAATATACAGGGCGCACTCGTCTTGAAGTGGGCGAATATCGCATACCGATGGGGGTGACACCGGAAGAATTACTTATAAGGTTACAGTCGGGAGACGTTGTTTCGTATAGTGTAACCTTAGTTGAAGGAAAAACCTTTAAAGATTATTTGTCGACACTTCAAAAACAAGAAAAACTGACGGCGACCTTAATCGATAAAAAGTTCCCTGAAATTAAACAACTCTTAAAACTAGAAATTGATCACCCAGAGGGTTGGTTTTATCCTGATACCTATCAATATGTATCAGGTACAACCGATGCAGATATTCTTTTGCGTGCCCATAAAAAAATGCAAAAAGTATTAAGTGAAGAATGGGATAACCGCGAAAAGAATTTACCCTATAAAAATGCCTATGAGGCGTTAATCATGGCCTCTATCGTTGAAAAAGAAACAGGAGCTGCTCATGAGCGCCCAGAAATAGCTGGCGTTTTTGTTAGACGTTTAAGAAAGGGGATGCGTTTACAAACGGACCCAACCATAATTTACGGCTTAGGTGATCAATATAAGGGTAATATTCGACGTAAACATTTGACTCAGCGTACACCCTATAACACCTATGTCATTAACGGTTTGCCGCCGACGCCTATTGCTATGTCAGGTCGAGAAGCACTTCATGCAACTCTCCATCCTGCGAAGGGAAAGACATTATATTTTGTCGCTAAAGGTGATGGGAGCCATCAGTTTTCAGAAACGCTTAAAGAACATAATAAAGCGGTGCAGAATTATCAAATAAAAAACCGAGCTAAAAAATATCAGTCTGCTCCAAAAGCTCAATAGATATTGTGAACTCGATTTTATAATTTACCTATCATAAGAATAAAGCTATGAACGATACTCAGGGAAAATTTATTACAATTGAAGGCTCTGAAGGAGTAGGGAAGAGCACGAATATTTCTTTTATTAAAGACTATCTCGAAGAAAAAAACATCGAATTATTGATCACTCGTGAGCCTGGTGGTACACCGCTCGCGGAAGAGATTCGTGAATTGTTATTACAAAAACGCAGTGAAAATATAGACGAGACAGCCGAGTTGTTAATGATGTTTGCTGCTCGTGCTCAACACCTTAATACGGTTATATTGCCAGCAATTGATGCAGGGAAATGGGTACTGTGTGACCGGTTTACCGATTCAACCTATGCCTATCAGGGCGGTGGCCGAGGTTTAAGTTGGCAATTAATCGAGCGATTAGAAGAAACTGTACAACAAGAACTACAACCTGACCTAACGCTCTATTTAGATATCGATGTTAAATTGGGTCTAGCCCGTGCAAGTAAAAGAGCAGAGCTAGACCGGTTTGAGAGTGAGGAAATTGATTTTTTTGAGCGAGTTCGAACTGCTTATTTAACCCGTGTCAAAACTGATACTAAACGATATCAAGTAATTGATGCAGGGCAAGATTTACAATTGGTACAGGCAGATATCACACATGTCCTAGAGAGCTTTTTTTAAATGCTTTATTACATGTAGTGATTCTATGTAAATAATACACATCATACAGTGGCTTCGTCTTCCCATGTAAATTGGTCATCAATAGTAACTCCTTGAGCAAGCATATCAGGGTTAAAGGGGAGAGGGTGTCTCTTAGATTTTAATTGGATAGGCCAGTCAGGATTAGCCAAAGCGCCTGTTCCCAATGCAATAAAATCTGCATGTCCTTCTTTAAGAATACGTATTGCTTCATCTGGGTTGTCTAGTCCTCCATTAGCAATAACAGGTAACCCGGTAATTTCTCGTGCTAAGCGGGGTAGGCTTTGCCTGTCACGTGTAAGGCACCCATGGTTAAAACCTTTTCCTTCGCTGGCAAAATGGATGTAATCTGCCCCAGCATTTTTTAAGCAAGTAAATATCACTTTCCCATCGTTAATACCATTAGGCCAAAGGTAATCAAAGTCATTTACCTTTCCCTGTGAGACGCGAACACCAATAATAAAATTATTTGGGACTACGTTTTTAATTGAGGAGATAATTTCAGTGGTGAAACGACATCGGTTTTCCACAGAACCACCATATTGGTCTTCTCTATTATTGGTGTAGTCAGTTAAAAACTGATCAAGCAGGTAACCATTGGCAGCATGAATTTCAATACCATCAAAGCCTGATTTTTGTGCGCGTACCGCTGAATCGGTAAAGCTACGAATGGCATCATCGATTTCAGACAAATTCATCGCCTCCGGTAAAGGAAAGTCACCTTGTTTATTACTATATCCTCCTAGCATGTGCCTTACAGGTTGAATAGATGATGCGCTACGTGTATTTGATAGGTGCTGAGATAAAGCCCCTGCATGCATTAGCTGAAGAATAATTTTTCCTCCAGCTTCATGAGTTGAAGAAACTATTGTTTCCCAACCTTTTTGCTGTTGCTCATTAGTGATCCCTGGTTGGTTAGGGTATGCCTGAGAAAAAGAGCGATCGATATAGGTGCCTTCAGTAATCGTTAACCCAAATCCACCTGTCGCATATCGACGATAATATGTATTCATTTGTTCTGTCGGCACGCCATCGCCTACTGTGCTTACGCGACTCATAGGTGCAACGACTACTCTATTTTGTAACGTTAATTTATGAAGGGTGGCATTTTCTAATATGGGACAGTAATTAAGCATATAAAGGAGCCTCTATAAAATATTGTGGATTTTTAACCACTGTAAAACAATACAATCTTTTTTGTAAGAATGTACATTTTTGTGCTATACATACATTTTGTATACTAAAGGAGGTAATACATGCCGGAAGTTGAAGAAGACGCCTGCCCAACGGAGACTGCCCTAGATTTAATTGGAGGTAAATGGAAGGGGATGATTTTGTACTACTTATATTCTGATACAAGACGCTTTAATGAATTGATGCGCCTTATACCCAATATCACGCAACGTATGCTAACAAAACAGCTTCGCGATTTGGAAGCTCATGGTATTGTCCATCGACAGGTGTATCCTCAAGTACCCCCTAAAGTAGAATATTCTTTAACGAAGATAGGAAAGACACTTAAGCCTGTTATTAAAGAGCTAGAGAAATGGGGTAAGCTGTATTTAAAAGCGTTATAGCTGCAAATTGTATGAGCAAGAAGGGATATATTTTACTTTTCTACTTTATTCTTCCCTTTTTCTTTTGCTCTATATAATGCTTTATCTGCTCGACTTATTATATCTTTTAAAGTGTCTCTTTCTTTAAAACTTGATATACCTATACTTGCTGTTATTGGTTTTAAATCTTTAAACGCTTCTTGTTCGATCTCTGACCTGAGCTTTTCTGCGAGTTGTTCTAGGCCTACCTCTGATGTGCCAGGGCATAGGATTAAAAACTCTTCACCGCCCCATCGTCCAGGACTATCAGTTTTTCGTATGTTTTTCTTAATGACATTCGAAAAAGCAATGAGTAATTCATCGCCAGCTTGATGACCGTAAGAATCATTAACTTTTTTGAAGTCATCAATATCAATCAGCATAATGCCTAATTCACCCGAATGTCTCCGCAATCGTTCAAGTTCATTCTTTAGTAAGCTATCAAGTTTTAAGCGATTAAATAAGCCAGTAAGAGGGTCTGTTATTGCTAATTTTTCCTGAGCTAATCTCTGGCTAATTTCGTGGTTAACTTTATTTTCCAGTTCTTTGCGCAATAGTGTTAATTCGGTAATTTCCGTTGACACCCCAATGAGTTTATTTACTTCTCCAGATTCTTCTATTAGAGGAATTTTCATTGACCAGTATGACCGAAAGGAACCGTCTTCTAACTGAATATGCTCTTCTTCATATTGTGCTATTTTTTCGTCGAACACTTTTTTATCTGTTATGTGAAATAACTCTGCGACTTCCGTTGGTAGTATTTCATTGCCTTTTTTCCCTACAATTTGATTTAAATTTAGGCCAAAAACTTCTTCTGTTTTTGGATTCACATAGCTAAAACGGTAGTCTTTATCTTTTAAATAAATACATGCATCAATATTATTAAAGATGGTTGAGAGCAAGTCACGACTTTCACGCAGCTCGTTTTCCATTTTTTTTCTTGTTGTTATGTCAGTGGATACTCCAAGCATGCCTGTGATTTTATTGCTGCAGTCATATGTTGGGCTTTTTACCGTCATATAGTAGCGAGTCTCGCCAGTGCTTGTGATTATATTCTTTTCCTCTACCTTAATAATGACTCCCTTACTCATCACTTTCTGGTCATTTCTTTTTACATCATCAGACTCGTCGAGAGAGAAAAAGTGTGAGTCATCTTTCCCTATAATTTCTTCGGGGGGTAAATCAAATAACTCACTAACCATAGAATTAACAAAGGTATAACGTCCCTCTATATCTTTTGTATAAATATATGCGCCTACATGGTTTAGTGTGGCTTTCAGAGTGCCAACTTGCTGAGTCAGCTTGTAGTTCTCTTCACGAAGCTTTTTCAGCGTTTCTTCATTGTTACTCATATACATACCTATTTAGCGCACTATCTGTAATTTTAGCTTATGTAAACTTGCGTGCCACTAAATAATAGGTATAGCGCATGATGGAGTTTATTGTTTTCAGGGTAATGCGCAATAGACCCTTTTATTATATGGTTTAAGTAATATTGAACATTAGGGTCCAAGTAGACGGGTTTTTCGCTGGTTTTATTGAATTATTACCCTAGATGTTTCAGTGCATTTTGTATGTGTCGTGTTAAATTGTGAGGATAAACCTTAGTCAAAGAGACAGTGTCACACTGTTGAAACAGACAGAATTGTGTAATGGCCTTGATAAATGCAGTTATGGGCCCTTCATCATCAAAGCTATGTTGCTCTATGTGTAACGCTTTAATCTCCAAATGGTTGGTTTTTCGATGGGCTTTACAATCCATTCGGCCAATAAATTCATCTCGATACAGTAGTGGTAGGCAAAAGTAGCCATGCTGGCGTTTAGCGGCAGGTACATAACACTCTATTTGATAGTCATAGTGAAACAATGATTTAAGTCGATCACGTTGGATTACGCTATTGTCGAATGGCGATAAAATTAATAGGCGATTACTTAAGCGGGGAAGGGGCTGTTCTAACGTACCGGTTTCCAATAAAAATATTTCGCCACTGCTTAGTTGTATCTGCTCTAGTGTGGCTTGGGCTAACCTTTCGTTGATTAACGTTTTCATAGCCATACGTAGTTCAGGGTTACGGCGCAAGTATGTCAACCCTTTGAGAGAAACTAATCCATGACAGCTTAATTGCCGCTCTAGAATATGTAGTGCAAATTCTTCAATACTGGGCATTTGTGAATTAATATGAGAGGGCAGTACTCGTTCGGTTAAATCGTATACTTTTTGAAAGCCTTCACGACTATACACCATAAGATCGCCTTCCATATAGAGTTGCTCAAGTGCTTTTTTAGCCGGTTTCCAGTCCCACCATCCAGCCCGTTTTGTCGTATTGCTTTCTATATCCCGAGAGCGTATTGGGCCATCGATGCGTATGCGAGCCATCAGTTCATCCATAAGTTTTCTATCTTTAGCTTTATGCCACCTAACTTGGCCACTTTTAATGGCGTGTTTATAAGGCAGGGAGAAACGAAAATCGTTAATAGGTATAAATGCAGCCGCGTGAGTCCAGTATTCGAAAATATCACCATCAAGTAACATTTGATTAGTCATGGATGGCTTAAACTTAGGCACTCTAGAATGAAGAACATGATGATGCGCACGTTCCACTACTGATATAGTATCGATCTGCACGTAACCAATATGATTAATCGCTTTGCGTGCCCCCACTAAACTATTTCCATAAGGCTTAGTTTGTAACAAGCCTTGTGCAGATAAAGCAAGGCGGCGTAAACGTGCTAGATCTTGCTTGCGTTTGATTTTAATGATGGTCATATGATTAATAAAATAATTTATCGAATGCGTCCAAATAGCAAAGTATATTCGTCTTTATCAATAAGAGGTTTATACTACAGCTCATATTTCAGCTAAAAATAAATAACTAAAGAGTCCTATACATTTAATATATTAGGAGTAGGCCCATGGATATCGTGGCATTAACATTCTATAGTATCGTTTGTGGCATATTAGCCTATGCGAGCCCAGTTATGAAGAATACAATTGTTCGTTTAGTAATAGGGGCCTGTACTGGTTTACTAGCGGCAGCAATATTACCTTTGGTTCGTACGGTGATATAAGTCGTTGTCCAGAGTAGATGCATCAGTTTTATTATGATCTTGTATATTTTCTTAAGTTAAATGATGTATAAATAGAGGCCTTGCTATTTTTGCTATAAATAGTCAATTAAATGATTTTTCCCTTTATCTTTTTTGGTTGTTTGCCAGAGATAGTCGAGTTAGGTGATATTATAAGAGAAAAGCCATTTTTTAGATGGCTTTTCATTGACTAGTAAACGATATAAGTCTGACGTATTAAATCACCTACTCAAACACATTCCTACGCCATACATCTTTAGAAACTGGTCCTGTTGGACCAGACTCTAATCTGTGTTGTCCGAAATACTTTCTTCCCATTTCGTGATTACCCCAACGATAGATCGCTCCACTGGTTGGATCTGCTGGGTCGTTGTCTCCATGTGTCTTATCAAAATCATGACGCATCCAGTTTGGCCATGGTTCGCCTTGCAAACTTCGTCCTTGTTTGGTTGAGCCGTCGTAAGTATAGGATTTCACTTTTTTCCAAGTATCCCATGCCGTTCCTGCACTGCAAATATCAGAGAGTGGTGGAATTCGTTTATAAGTGTGTTCGCCTGCTGTAGGCCATAGACCATGAGAACCTTCGGCGCTATATATAACTGGGTGTGTACCATCAAGATCCATGCTCTGGTAGTATTTCTTCTGACCAAAATCATGAGCAGAAATATAGACTTGGTGTGGTATATAGTAGGGTTTGCCTTGGTTATTTATTCCTGGCGTCAAGCGCACAGTAATGTGCTCCCAGTCTCCGACATGGTTTCCCCAAATAGTGTTGAGTACTTCTTTTCCACGATTATAGGGGAAGTATAAAAAGTAAATAAGATCGACATTATAATTGTCTTTTTCAACCCAAAAGCTATAGACCGGTGCAGAATGAAGGTCGCCAGCAAAGTAAGGCAATGTTGATGATGGGGAGTGCAATTTCTCTTTAGTTTTAAGGCAATATTTACCTTGGCGTAATTCACGTATCAAATGTGGAAAACTCCATTCAACTGAGGATGGGAAAAAGCGTTCATGTTCATCCATCCATACTTTAGGCGCATACTTTTCGAGATAAGTTGTTTTTTCAGTGTCGTTTAAATCAAACGTAGGCATTTTTTTAACCGATGATATCTCCGCCGTAAATTGCTTAAGTCCTTTGGGTGATTCACCGTAGTTTTTTGCGCCTGACACGTATATTCGATGGTGAGGTGAGCGGTGCTTAAATAACATTTGATGAGTCAACCCCGTGTACCATCGGCTATCTGGACCGGTCACATTGTGGCTCATGTTAAAAATTACTTTTTCTGGTTGTGGTACATTTTTCAGTTTGAAGAACAAATATTCCTCACCACCATATCTGTCTACATCCCAATCCAGTGAGTCTCTCCCGTCGCCGAAAGTAACACTACGCTCTTTGTGGGACTCTATTGGTATGATTTTTAATGCCCATGTTTCAGGTGGGTTTTCATCGTGATATTTTGCACCTGAGATATAAATTTTATGATGGCCAGAATGTAATGCGCCATCTTCTCGGTTAGGTATAGTGCTGCCATGACGAAGCCCAGAGTACCAACGTGTATCAGCTCCTTTTTTGTCATGGCTGACATTGAAAGATACGGCATATGGGTTTGCTACTCCTTCTACTTGAAACAATGCTTCTTGATAGCCTTCATCACGTATTAAACGATCGAAGTCTTTATTGGCATGGTTTCTACCGTCTCCAAATGTAATATTTGAGATTGTGATGCTTTTATCTTTGTGCTTTTTAATTGTTAATTCAATTATATCCTGCTTACTAAATTCATCGTCGTCTTCATTGAAATCACTATTGTCATTTATTTCATCAAACATAAAAACTCCATCTATCAGTGTGTGGAGTAATAGGTATAGATAAGAGGACGAGTAGTGTCAACGCGTGAAATAAAAACTGTAAAAATATAAAAAATATTACTGAAATACACGCCAAGCTAGTCGCGAATATAATTATAATCTTTAATTTGTAGAAATAGATGACAAAAATTAGTTGAAATTAAAAAATAAATTATCAGAGTATAAAAATTTATAATAGTCCCATCGAGAGTTGATGTTAGCTAATGCTATCCTCTCTATATGTTTTTATACTGATTTTCCATTCCGATGATATCATCATAATTGTCTTCATTTGGCGTGTCGGTCATTTCATCTGAGTAATCCAGTCTTGCTTTAGCGGTTGGCAGGTTAACTAAGAATTTGACGCCATTGATATCCAGTGGTGTAAAGGTAATTGATGATGACCGTATACGCTTGGTAATGTTGATTGCCCATTTAGGGGTTGTGGGGTTTTGTGAGTCTAATAGTATACCGCTGTCTTCATCGCAATCATCAAAAGAATAAGTTTTATTTTCCTGCTTGGAAAATACTTCAATATTCTTAATGTTGTCAGATATTTTCCATTCAACATTTTTTCGTAGCTCTTCAGATTCTGGCGTGATAATCATTGGTTGGTTACCAACCAGAGTGGTTTCAATAATTTCAGTAATTGTTTCAGCGTTGTCTAATTCAATACGTAGAGAGTAGGTATCGATATGATTGCTAATATTGACGAAGTTTATATCGCCTTCGTAACCTTGAACAATGCTATTAACAAAATATAAACCTAAGCCTTTGCCATGATTCTCTTTTTTACGCCGCGTTGAATAGCCTAATTGGAATATCCTTTCCTTATCTTCCTCTTTGATGGTTTGCCCGCGATTATAGACGGTGAGGTGCATATCGTTATCTTTACTCAATAGCTCGATAGCAATGGCGGCTTGATTTTTGGTGATATATTTTTTCTTTAGGTAAAACTGGGCGTTATTCACTAAGTTTTCTATTAATAACCTTAAGTGATTGCTATTGCCTAACATTTCGATATTGCAGTTGGCTTTTATATAAAAGCGGGTATCGTTATAAAAGAAATCCTGTGATGTGGTGTTTGAAGTATTATAAAACGCACTGAGTTCATCAGGGTTGTCGACAAGAGGCGATAGACAATCAATAAGCACTTGGTGTGCTAAAAATGTAGAGGTATACGGTGACGAATTGTCAACGCCTGATTCCCCTTGAAGTAAGGATTGGAAGTAGTGTTCTTCGCATTCACATAAATAGTTGCCAATATGTAAAGCGATGTTATCGGTTGTCGACAAGTCTAAAAGGTCCCATAAGTAGCGCATACTACTTAAAGCCTGGTGATACTGTGTTAATTCGGTGTTTTCCAGAGCTTGTGTAGGCGTAGGATGCCTGGATGATTTTTTGGAAGGATTGCTTTCGTAAGTCTCTATGGCGGATAAAAGGGCTGTTTGTACTTTATCAAAACAGATAACACCATTATGTCTTACTTCAGAGGCAATATTCTTAAAGTGTAAAAATTTCTCATCGTACTGAATGTATTCCAGTAAGCGATCGCTAATAAAAAGTTTAAGTTTGTCCGAGTGGCCACTATAAGTATGGGCCTTATTTTGTAACTGTTTTTTCGCTTTTAACAGTTCTTTAAGTGTATGGTCATAATTTTTTCGTTGCCGATGAAAACGCTTTACATCCCACAAAATAATAACGCAGACGAGAGTCAATAGGCCTATTTGATAGGAATGATTAAGTAATCGCTCAGGGATATGATAAAAATTAACGAGGCTTGGGTTCGCAATAATTAAGAAGAGGCCCGCTAATAAAACAGCCAAGAGAACGCTCAACCATGGAAATGTAATTTTAATTGTTTTCATAAGGTATTATTTCCAACAGTAAGCGCCTAGGTCTCCAAATGTCACAATGCCTTCACCTGATTTGCAGCGCTCTATAAAGCTGCCTTGCCCACCCTCGGCCATATCAAAAGAATGCCTCAGTGTTTTGATATGTTGGCGATAGTTTGCATAAGAAAATTTATCGGGGTCAGCCTGGAGATAATCAGCAATCTGGCCAGTACTGACAGGGCGTGGCGAACATTTAACGAGTTGATAAAGAATTTTGCGTGGCATGGGTGCCAGTGGCCGACGAGGATTGGCTGGGTTCATGAGCTTTTTATCCTGCCAATACACTTCCCAAGTAGTAAGGTCAATTAACAAGTTACCTGTAGACAGAACATCTTCCCTTTTTTGCTGATGTTGACTGTTTTGCCGCAGAATAGCCTTGATACGCCAGCACAGTACTTCTTCGATATTGTGTTGGTGTTTGGCAATAAAGTCCTGTGCATACATTTCTTCTAGTGCTGTTTTTTCAGTTTGTGTGCCACTGTGTTCTGACAGATAAATAATGGGTAACTTAGGCCATTTAGCTAATAAGGCTCTGGAGACAGAAAAGCCAGCACCGGAGTTGCCATTCATATGGGCATCGAGAATAGCGATATCGGGTTTTTGTTCGTCAGGAGTGACAGTGATTTTCTGGCGCGCTGCATTGGCCAGTCGATAAGTAACAACAGTGTTCAGCTGAGTATCATGTTCATTACCTTGATGATCACCAAAATTAGTACTTTCCAAGACCGGTTTAAACCGGTCTATCCAGTGGCTTTGATCTTCGACCCAGAAAATAGTGGCCATACCTCATATGCCCCAAATAATAAGAGATGATAGTGCTGAAACAGTCATTATAGAGTAATCATCGAAATCCTCCCTTGATACCTGTCGCGTTTTTAACTCACAGATTTTTCACCAGTACTTGATATAAATATACCGAAGCGCTGCTGTACAGGCAGCATATAGTGAATTAACAACATTGAGGGTAAAGGCGATGAATATCGATCTTTTAACACTGTGGTCAGAGCAGCCCGGGATTTCCTTGTTGGTCTGGCTGATTATTTTAATTGTCATTATGTACTGTGGGCGAAAGCAAGCCCATCAAGTACTGTATTCGACGGGCAGGGCGTTTTATAGCGTGATGCGTCTATTTTCAAAGGCACTGGGCAAGATGGAGCAACAGTTAACTGAACGCAATCGCGATATTCTGTTAGCTGCTGGAGCCGATAATCTGGAACGAGCGATAGAGAGAGAGTTTGTACGGGTGAATACCGTTATTTCTCGCGATCTAGGGGCTTACCCAGCCTTACATCGGCAAATAAGCGATGCGATCGATAAGATTGAAAAAGATTATCAGGAAGCAACCGATTCGCCACCGTTGCCACCGGCATGGTTAGACGCGGTAGAGAGCATAGCGGCTATTCCTAGGAGCGGAGACCCTGCTGTCTGTAAGATCCTTAAAAATATTCATAAAACTGTTGAATCTGCTTATCGAGAAACAGAAAAAGAATTCCAAAAAAATACATTAGAGCGCCATCGCTTACTCGGCGGTTTACAACCTATGTGGCGTTCAATGACGCAAACAATGAATAAGGTTAAAGGGAAAATTGATAATTTGGATGAGCGTTCTAAGCATATCGACCAGCATATGGATAATTACGAGAAAATGCGTGCTGGTGATCAAGACATTATGCGAGTGTTGGCGGCTTCTTCGCTGACACAGTTTTTTATTTCTGGCCTTGTACTGATCGTTGCCATCTTAGGAGGATTAATTAACTTCCAGTTGATCGCGATGCCTATGTCAGAAATGGTTGGTGGCACTAGCTATATTGGCAGTTTAAAAACATCAGACATTGCCGCTTTAGTAATTATCCTGATCGAAATAGCGATGGGTCTATTTTTAATGGAGTCATTACGTATTACACGTTTATTTCCAATCATTGGGAGTATGGATGACACAATGCGCAAACGTATGTTGATTATTACCTTTGTCATATTAACTATTCTTGCCAGCATTGAAGCATCGTTAGCCTATATGCGCGATTTATTAGCTATGGATAGAGAAGCACTAAACCAGTCATTAGCGGGTGGAGCAACAGGCGTTGTCGAAGCACAGTTTCGTTGGATCCCTTCGATTGGACAAATGATTATGGGTTTTATTTTGCCATTCGCCTTAGCATTTGTGGCGATACCGTTGGAATCATTTATTCATTCGACGCGTACAGTATTAGGAATGATTTTTGTAACAGTACTAAGAGTCATCGCTATTGTTGCGAGGTTATCAGGTAGCTTTATTAATCACCTGAGTAAGATGCTCGTTAGTGCATATGATTTGATAATCATGATTCCTTTGACGCTTGAAAAGTTAATTGTCTCACAGCAGAGCGCTTATAAGAAAAAACGAGAAGAGGATTTACTTTATCAACACGATAACGAGCCTTACAGGGTTGAAAAACTTTCAGGAAATGTAACTGAGGAGAAAGCATAATGAAAAGTATTATTCATTTAATTATGGCAGCGCCCATTATTACCATAGCGCCCTTAATCTTTTTATTGATGTCACTGACTGGCTGCGGCGAGATTAAAAACAATAACCGCGCCGTGTATTTATTGTTAGATACTTCAGGTACCTATAGTAAAGAGCTTAGTAAGGCCCAGTTAATTATGAACTACCTGTTAGCCACTTTAGACAGCGGCGATTCCATTGCAATTGCCCGTATCGATAGTGGTAGTTTCAGTGAGAAAGATATCATTGTAAAAGCAACTTTTGATCAGAGGCCAAGCACAGCAAATAGCCAAAAACGAAAATTTAAAGAAACGCTGGATGGGTTTGTGAAAACAATGTCTCGTGGTAGTAATCATACAGATATATCGGGGGGATTGTTGCAGGCAGCAGAATACCTTTATGAAACAGGGGCGGCAGAAAAACATGTATTGATTTTTTCTGACTTAGAAGAAGATCTTGTGAAAGGGCATATTCGAAAGTTTGATTTGCCCTTGGATGGTATCCATGTGTCAGCACTCAATGTGACGAAACTTCGTAGCGACAATGTTGACCCGCGAGACTATTTAAAGCGATTGGAGCAATGGCAAAATCGAATTCAAGAAGGTGGTGGAGAATGGCGGGTGATTAACGATCTTGAAAGGCTGGATAACTTAATTGTTCAGCGTTAATTAATTCAAAAAATATTTATGATTAACAGTAAAAAGCGGAGGCTGCTGGTGAATTAGTCAGCCTCCGTGCAAATGGAAGCATTACTATCTACTTAATAACTGCCATCAGTAGCAATTATTTTAGCTGCGCCAGTAATTGTTGGCTACTGATACTGTTTGAAAATTAACGGCAACAACATGGGATGATGCAATTAAACTATCTGCATCTTTTTCGTAAACTGGGCGTAATTTTCCTCTGATTTCATCTGAGGGTTGCGTATATTTAACTCCCATTCTTGATAGTTTTATTGCAAGTTCATATCCTGCTTGAGGGGTTTCTGTCATTAAACTCGTTAACCATGGATCGCTCATCACTTAGTCCTCGTATTATTTTTTTGTATGAATAAAAAATTTACTTCGCATTCTTTTCTGTTAATCGACGTCCTAGTGTAATGGCATAAGAGTCACGTCGAGCCTGTAGTAACGGATCTGCTGAGGGCTTAAAGCCAGATGATACAACTAAGGGGTCATAATTAATGGTGTCGCATTGACCGGCTTGTTCAGTGCTAATGGATGACACTTTAAGTGTCGCGGCAATAATTTGTTTATGTTCTCCTGTCCACTGAATGGCGGCGTTATCAATAGCGTCATCTTTGTTAGCAATAGTGACGACCATATCCCAGGAAATTTCGCCACTGTTTAGATTGTGTTGCATATTTTCATAGAAAAAATCTTGTTTAGGTTCTAAGACTATCGATTGTGTTTTAGAGGGTACAAAAGACCAACGGATAGCGGTCTCTTTGCCAGCATCATTCACTAAATAAAAGCTGTTAATACTATTGTAAGTCGAGCCTTCATAAGGCGTTAGGGTTTTACTTTTCTTTGATGTATGCGCTTTGAAACGTTGAAGGTCAGTATTTTTGTTCTTGAATGCTTTAACTGCTGACTTCCCTTGAGTTTTCGCAAGCATTAGTTCGGCAAAGGCTTCAGGTGTAGACACTGGAAAAAAATCTAAGGTATTCATCGACATAAGGTGCGTTGAGCCAGTTGATGATATGGATAAACCCATGCCATATTCTGCAGGTTTACTGTCAGCCGCTTTGTTGTTGCCTCCCTTATGTGACAGACGGCCTATCACTTGTGACTCCCCTGTAAATATCGGGCTGATACTGTATTGTTTAATAGCTGCATTATTAGGTACCAGAGTGGCATCAAAACAAAACCCTTTTGTATGATTACGTCGCTTACCCTTTGTTACTCCAAAAAGCTTCTCGAAGGAATTCACAGTATTGAGAGCTGTGTTGCCTGAACTGGCTGCAACCCCTTGAGTTGCAAGTAAAATCATACTCAAACTAACGGCTGTTTTAATCATTGCTACTTTCCTCTCTTATATTTGCCAATGAATAATATGTAGACATATTATTCGTATGCAAACTATATTGCAACTAAATGTTGAAAGTTTAATCATTAATAGGCAAAATTTATAACTCAGTTACTTTGGGAGTATTTCTTGTCAGCCACCAAATTAGTCGCCAAATTAGACAGTCAGCTGTGTTTTGCGCTTTATTCCGCCTCAAGCCATATGACCAGTATTTACCGGCCCTTGCTGGACCCTTTAGGTTTAACCTATACGCAATTTGTCGTATTAATGGCATTGTGGGAAGACGATGGTGTATCGATTAGCCATCTGGCAGAAAAAGCTGGCTTAAGTAAAGCTACAATGACGCCGTTATTAAAGCGTCTTGAACAAAAGCAGTTGATTCAACGGCAGATGTTGAGTGACAACGAGCGCCAGAAAAACATTGTACTCACCGAAGAGGGGCGAAAACTGTCTTTGCAAAGCGCTGACATTACTGAAAAGGCATTTTGTGCCACGGGTTTATCGAAGCAACAAGCAGATGACATGATTGCATTGTGTAAGCTTATCACCACCAAATAAATTACTTAATTAACTAGAGCCCTCTCCTAATGCTAGGAGAGGGCTTTCTTTCTAATCGCTAAAATACATTGGAGCTAAGGCTATGAGCGCCTATTTGATTGTAGATACCAAGATTAATGATGTTGATGCTTACGAAGAATATAAAAACCTGGCAAAGCCTATCGCTGAAAAATACGGAGGTGTATATCGAGTAAGAGGTGGAGCAATTGACCTCAGAGAAGACAGTCTTTGGACACCTACACGGATTGTCATTATTGAATTTCCCGATGTGAAAAGTGCTCAGGCCTTTGTTGACTCAGATGAATATGCTCCTGTTAAGCCTCTTCGCCTGAATAATGCTGAATGCACATTGTTTATAGTTGATGGTGGTTAGCGTTATTTTGATAAACCAATACTTCGATACGCTGTCATAAGCTAGTTGAATTTAATGTGGGAGTACGTATGAGGCAGATAAGCAGTTTATTTATTCGATCCCTGATTGTCGTATTAGTGGTAGGGCTGACGGCTTGTACATCATTGTTAACACCGGATGTAAAAACAGAGCTCTATGAGTTACGTTCGGGGAATTATCAGATCGACCCCTCTCATGCGAGGGTACTTTTTAAAGTTAATCACCTTGGGCTGTCAACCTATGTTGGTCGCTTTAATAAGTTTGATGCAACACTGAGTTTCGACCCCGAAAATCTTTCTGCCAGTAGATTAGAAGCGATAGTTAAGACTACAAGTATCGATTTAAATGATGAATCGCTGGAAGATCGACTTCAAGGCTCTAGCTGGTTTAATACTGATACTTACCCTGAAGTTGTGTTTACCACGGTATCGGTTAGCCCTATTAATGAATCTCAGATGAAGTTTATTGGCAATCTCACTTTTTTAGGTGTGACTAAACCAATTGAGATGCTGGTGACTTTTCATGGTGGTGCTGACAATATACTCACTGGGAAATATACCATTGGTTTCTCTGCAACAGGGCAGTTAAAGCGTTCTGACTTTGGTATGGATAGTTACATTGGCGTAGTTGGCGATGATGTATCTTTAGAAGTTTATGCCGAATTTTTACGACAGTGATATTCTCTGGGTTTTATTATTCTTAATTGGTGAGTAATAACATGTATGTTCGAATTTAAAACAATACTATTATTCTTTATCACCGCGGTCGCGGAGATTATCGGCTGTTATCTTCCTTATCTATGGTTAAAGCACGATAAAAGCATATGGCTATTAATTCCTGCAGCCATTAGCTTAGCCGTTTTTGCTTGGTTATTGTCATTGCATCCAGCTTCAGCTGGTCGAGTTTATGCTGCCTATGGTGGTGTCTATATTGGTGTTGCTATTTTATGGCTTTGGCTTGTTGAAGGTGTTACTCCAACAGTATGGGATTTGGTCGGTTCTCTAGTAGCCGGGATCGGAATGGCGATTATTATCTTTGCCCCAAGGCATGGGTAATATTTTTACTGTAGCTAGTTTTATATCGACTACATTTGCCTTTACTGCCTTCTTTACAACACTCTTTTCTATTTGCAGTATTTATCATATAGATACTGACTAAGTTTTCTTTTTAATTAATCGCTGGTTTTATGTCCAATTTTTGGCTGATTAATAGCCCAATTTTTATTAAGACTACTCTATGTAAGCGCTAAAATGCATTTGATTATGCATTATTTGTCCTATATTTTTCCTCCTAATCATCCTTCTGCTTAATCCTATAACTTTTTACTTCCTTCGAATAATTTATAAAAAATAGCCAATAAAACCATCGGTACAGCGAATTTTTTAAAATTATTTTTAACAATTTTTATGATAAAAAAATATAGATGATTTTAAAAAAATCTATTTATGAGCTTAGAGAACTCATAAATAGATTTTTTTAAATAGGTTTAATTAGGGTTTATATTAAAAAATTATCGAAGTAGTTTTCCATGAAGAAAAGAGGGATATGCGACTTTAGTATTATGGAGTAACATTATTTGAATGCGTAAATAGTGCGTTGTTTAGAAAGGAAAAATTTAAAAAGTGCTATTTAAAATGAAGCTTCGAAAGATAAAAGTACACAGTATTTTTTGTTCAACCTTCATGAATAGAGAACTCATAAGCAAAAGTGTGCTGATGACTAAGGTTTACTTATGCGAAAAGTAGTTGGCGTTACATAATAAAATTTAGATGATAAATAAATATGAATAATAGCTACTTGCTACTCACTTTTAGTTGATCCATTCAAATAGATATTTCTCTTACTATAAAAATATAATTTGGCCAAATAAAAACTAAATGTTTGGCCATTGTAAACATTACTACTACGAGGACAATTCCAATGAGTCATACACAATATCAACCTGCCCGCCAGCGCCTACAGCGTAGCGAACTAGCGGTGCCAGGTTCTAACCCAAGTATGTTTGAAAAAGCTGCAAACAGTGCTGTTGATTATGTATTTCTCGATCTCGAAGATGCTGTGGCTCCAAACGATAAAGCACAAGCGCGAAAAAATATTATCGAAGCTTTGCACGATATTGATTGGCGAGGCAAAGGCAAAAGTATTTCCGTTCGAATTAATAGTCTTGATACACATTACATGTATCGCGACGTGGTTGATTTAGTGGAGCAGGCGGGTGACAAAATTGATACGTTGTTAATTCCTAAAGTCGGTGTGGCTGCTGATGTTTATATGGTTGATGCAATGCTGACTCAAATCGAAGAGGCAAAAGGTTTTACCAATAAAATTGGTATCGAAGCGTTGATCGAAATTACCTTAGGTATGGCCAATGTTCACGAGATCGCACGTTCCAGCACGCGTATGGAAGCCCTTCATTTTGGTGTTGCTGACTACGCGGCAAGTTGTCGTGCACGTACTGTGAATATTGGTGGTTTGAATCCAGATTATCCTGCCGACCAATGGCATCACGGTTTGTCGCAAATGCTCGTCGCTTGTCGTGCTTATGGCATCCGCGCGATTGATGGCCCTTTCGGTGACTTTAATGATCCTGATGGTTATACCTTGGCGGCTAATCGCGCAGCAGCATTGGGTTATGAAGGTAAGTGGGCGATTCACCCTTCACAAATTGAATTAGCGAACGATGTTTTTTCACCGCCAGAAAAAGAAGTGGCGCACGCTAAGGCGGTGCTAGATGCACTTGAAGAAGCGGCTGCGCAGGGCAAGGGCGCTGCCCAATTAAACGGTCGTATGATCGATGCGGCTTCGGCACGTATGGCACAAAATATTGTTAATACTGATACAGCAATACAAGCAAAGAATTAATTATCAACTGAATAAGAGGAAGTCCTTATGGATATCCATGAGTATCAAGCAAAGGCATTATTGGCTGAATTTGGAATGCCAATTGCCAAAGGTGAATTAGCTTATAGTCCGGAGCAAGCAACATATCGAGCGAAGGAAATAGGTGGTGAAAAATGGGTTGTAAAAGCACAGATTCATTCAGGTGCGCGTGGTAAAGCCGGTGGCATCAAAGTGTGTGAAAATGAAAACGAACTTTATACCGCGGCAGAGCAATTGCTAGGCAAGCGCCTTGTCACTCATCAGACAGGCCCGCAAGGTAAATTAGTTAATCGATTGTATATTGAAGAAGCTATGCCTATTGCTCGCGAGATCTATCTTGGTTTTTTAATGGACCGTGCCAGTGAACGCATTATGGTTGTTGCTTCATCGTCTGGTGGTATGGATATCGAAGAAGTGGCAGAGAAAGATCCAGATTCAATTATCCGCATTGGTATTGAACCCGCTGTGGGTATGCAGGCATTTGAAGCGCGAGAAATTGTGTTTAAGTTAGGGCTTGAACCTGCACAAACAAGCCAAGCGATTACCGCTATTCTTGCTTGTTATCGCGCGTTTCGTGAACTCGATGCCACGATGGTTGAGATTAACCCACTGGTTGTTACTGAAGACGGACGGTTGTTAGCCCTCGATGCCAAAATGACATTTGACGATAACGCCTTATTCCGTCGCCAACAAATTTGTGAGCTCCGCGATAAGTCTCAAGAAGATCCACGTGAAATGATGGCCGCAGATCGTGGCCTGAGTTATGTCGGGCTAGATGGCAATATTGGTTGCATTATTAATGGTGCGGGTCTTGCGATGGCAACAATGGATATGATCAAACATTGTGGTGGTGAGCCTGCAAACTTTCTTGATATCGGCGGTGGTGCATCGCCAGAGCGCGTCGCAAAGGCATTCAATTTAGTACTGTCAGACGAAGGTGTTAAAGCTATTCTAGTCAATATATTTGCGGGTATTAACCGTTGTGATTGGGTGGCCGAAGGTGTTGTACAAGCGATGCAAAAACTGGATATCAAAGTTCCAGTCTTGGTTCGTTTATCAGGTACCAATGTAGAAGAAGGGCGAAAAATCCTTGCTGAAAGCAATGTACCGGTTATCACAGCAGATACTTTAGCCGATGCAGCAGATAAAGCTGTGACTGCGGCCAATCAATAATCTGGGGAAGAGGAAAATAGAATGAGTATTTTAATTGATGAAAACACCTCAGTAATCGTTCAAGGTTTTACTGGTCGTATTGGCACATTTCACGCTAACGACATGATGAACTACGGGACTAATGTAGTGGGTGGTGTGACACCAGGTAAGGGTGGTGAGAAGCATCTTGATCGTCCGGTATTTGATACGGTGAAAGAAGCCGTTAAACAAACCGGTGCAGAAGCCAGTATCGTTTTTGTGCCACCACCATTTGCTGCTGATGCCATTATGGAAGCTGCCGATGCTGGGATTCGTTACTGTGTTTGTGTAACGGATGGTGTGCCTACACAGGATATGGTTCGTGTAAAACGCTATATGCGCCGCTATAAAAAAGAAGAGCGCATGTGCCTTACCGGGCCAAATTGTGCTGGGACTATCAGCCCAGGAAAGGCCATGTTGGGGATTATGCCTGGCCATATTTATCAACAAGGTAACATTGGCATTATTGGTCGTTCTGGTACGTTAGGCTATGAGGCAGCTTCTCAAATGAAAGCTATGGGTATCGGTGTGAGTACCAGTGTTGGTATTGGTGGCGACCCTATTAACGGGAGTTCTTTCCGTGATCATTTAGAGCGTTTTGAAGAAGACGATGACACAGTTGCTGTTGTGATGATCGGTGAAATCGGCGGACCTCAAGAGGCCGAAGCGGCAAGATTTGCTCGTGAAAATATGAAGAAACCTGTATTAGGTTACATTGCTGGTTTGACTGCTCCTAAAGGACGCCGTATGGGGCACGCGGGAGCAATTGTTTCTTCTTCCGGTGAGTCAGCGGCAGAAAAAGTAGAGATACTGCGCGAATGTGGTGTTAATGTGATTATACGCCCGTCCGAGTTTGGCTCTAATGTTGCTGATGTTCTCGCTAAAATTGGATAAGTCATTCTCGATATATCCTAAAAATACTCAGGGGTTGCCTTAACCCTTGAGTATTTTCCTGCAAATGTTCTCTATTCTCTGAGCTTCTTGAATCAAATAAACTAGAAACCCGTATACAGCGCATCGGTATACAGTTTTAATTATTCCTGTCATAGTATAAAAATTAATTTTTAAATAATGTTGTTAATGCGAGAAGAATAAATGATTGAAAGTAAAGAATCGTTTAGTTTTCAACCCTCCTTGATTGGAGGTAATCTTTCAATAAGGCCTTTGTATAGGGAGGATTTTGATTCATTATTTACTTGCGCATCGGATAAAAAAATATGGGCGGGTCATCCGCATTCTGATCGGTATCAAAAACCTGTATTTGAAAAATGGTTTGAAACCGCTATCGACTCTAAGGCAACAATTGTTGTTATCAATAATAATACGAATGAAATTATAGGCTCCTCTCGATTTTATTGGCTCGATACAATACCTGATGATATCTCTATTGGTTTTACATTTCTTGCTTGCCAGTATTGGGGAGGGCAAACTAATTTTGAGCTTAAAACACTGATGCTAAATTATGCTTTTAATTTTTTTGATACGGTCTGGTTTCATATTGCTCCTTCGAATATTCGATCTCAAAAAGCAACTCAAAAAATTGGTTGTACTTTCTCTCATGAGGAAATGCTAAAAATATCTACTAAGGATGAATTATGGTATTGCTACAGAATGGAGAAAGCATCATGGTTAACCATCATTAACAGCAAAAATAATGACTGAATATTAGCTATCTATTTGTGTTTACTAAGGCTTTTATCGTGCAAGGTTTATGACAGTTTGGTTTTTTATAGTTTAAGATGCTGCCAATAATGTATATCAGCTATGTGTTTTTTATATAGTATTGAAAGATTAATAATCGCAACTAAAGAACAAAGGTAGAAGTATGAGTAAAGCTTATGTTATAGGACATGCAACGATAAAAGATGAAAGCAAATGGGCTGAATATCGCAGCAAAGTCCCTGCAACCCTGGAACCGTGGGGTGCGGAGTTGATTTTTAGAGGAAAATTACTTTCCGTATTATCTGGTGAGCATTCTCACCCCGGTGCGCTTGTTATCTCTTTTCCCAACGCTCAAGCCATTGATAATTGGTTTAATTCTGCTGAATATCAAGCCATTATACCTCTCAGAAAAGCAGCGGTTGATATGGAACTAATGTCGTACGAGGTATAATTAAAAACGATTGTATTGTGTGAAAGGTAAGAAAATATGTTGGCATCATTCTACCTCTCAATCATGTATCATTAACCTTTCCCTATCGCATTTATCTGTGGATATTTAAGTGAATATCGCCCTATTGTCCGTTTTTATCCCGACGTTTTTCTTTGTGTCTATCACACCAGGAATGTGTATGACGTTGGCTATGACTCTGGGAATGACAATTGGCGTTAAGCGAGCACTGTGGATGATGCTGGGCGAGCTGCTAGGTGTCGGTATAGTCGCCATCTTATCCGCTATTGGTGTCGCTGCATTACTACTCAATTACCCTAGTGCTTTTACTATATTTAAATATATTGGTGGTGTTTATTTGGCTTATATAGGTGTCCAAATGTGGCGATCAAGAGGGAAAATGGCAATTAAGAGTACAGAAGGGAGCCAGTCTTACTCTCGCCTTGAGCTTGCTATGCAAGGCTTTATGACGGCCATTGCCAATCCCAAAGGATGGGCTTTTTTTGTAGCGCTATTGCCCCCTTTCTTATCGGCAGATTCTCCTTTATTTGAGCAGTTATTGATTCTTATCAGTATTATTCTTATGTTAGAGCTCACCTGTTTGCTGATTTATGCGACAGGTGGCCGCACTTTGCGCTCTTTATTAATGCAAAGTGGGAATGTAAGAGCCATGAATCGTATTGCCGGGTCTTTAATGATAGGTGTCGGGGTTTGGCTTGCGGTGGGCTGATTTTTAAACGATTTTAGTTTTTAATGAATAGCTATTTATAAATGACCATACATTTTCATAAAACTTTACCACAGAGCCATTGTCAATAAGCAAAATAATAGATAAAAGAAAGACTGTCTTTTTGTATTATTCTTAACTAATAGTCGGATAGTTTTCTCGTAACAAGTCAACTATTTAAATCATATTCTATGAGGTGACTCCATGTTTCTTAATATACTACGCACATTGATCAGCTCTTATAGTGTTCGATCTCTATGTGCATTAACTTTTTTATTGATTACGAGCTTTGTTGATGCCAGTGATGTAAAACTAAGCACTCAGAAAATGACAAATACCATTTATATGATAAGTGGTAAGGGAGGGAATATTGGTGTTTCAGTAGGTTCTGATGGTACGTTCTTAATTGATGATAAGTATGCACCAATGACAGATGCAATTTTATCTGAGCTTAAAAGTATCGGTGGAGATGTCCCTAAATTTGTTATCAATACCCATTGGCATGGCGATCATACTGGCGGTAATAAGAATTTAGGTGAAAAAGGTTCCATTATTGTTGCCCATGATAATGTTCGTAAGCGTCTATCAAAAGATAACTTTATAGCAGCATTTCTTTCGAGAACGCCTGCTCAACCTAAAATTGCCTTGCCAGTGATCAGCTTTGCCAAAGGTCTGACTTTTCATCTAAATGACGATACCATTTCAGTGCAGCATATTCCTAGCAGCCACACAGATGGTGATAGTATTATTTATTTTAAAAATGACAATGTACTTCATACCGGAGATTTATTTTTTAATGGCTTCTACCCTTTTATCGACACTGATCATGGCGGTTCTCTGCCGGGTTTAATTAAAGGTATTGATACACTACTAAATATTGTGGACGATAAAACAAAAATCATCCCTGGCCATGGGCCAATAGCAACCAAAGCTCAGCTTATTGATTATCGTTCGATGCTTAAATCAGCTTATAAACAACTAAGTAAGTTGAAGAAGGAAGGCAAGACAGTGGAACAAGCCATTGCAAGTAAGCCGCTAAAAGCACTAGATAAGCAATGGTCTAGAGGCTTGTTTACAACTGACAAGTGGATTGGTCTAATTTATGGTAGCTTATAGTGATAAAGTAAAATGCTGTATATATTTTCAGTAATAAAAAAAGCGCCAATAGGCGCTTTTTTTATGAAGACTATTTAGTGGTATTGGATAAAAGATCCGGATTAATGACAAGGTTTCTCACGCCATGTGCGTGGTCTTCATTAAAAATATTACTTTTGCACCATTGCCCGACAGTTTCGATATTTACTTTAGCAACTTTCGGGCGTACATTCCATGTGACCTGAAAGGGCGAGCCCTTTTCATTGTAACTTGGGCCTGTCGTTGAACCGGCATATTGAATGGCTTGACCGGTATTATCCGGAATGTTGATAGCCTGTTGTAAATCATTTTTTAAACCATGTTGGGTTAATTGAATAAAGTCTCCAGAGTTTTTGCTATTGACTAGAACATAGACTTGAGTCTCGACACGTAATTGTGGGTTTTTAATAGAATCACTTAAGCATGAGCCTAGAGTGGGGCCGGGTTTAACATTTGCAGTTGAGTGAACATAGTGCACTTCAATGGTATCTCCTGGGAAAAGGCCACCATGTTTGTTTGGGCATATTTGTTGACTCACGGGTTTTAGCTCAGCTTGGCTTAAGTTACCAGAAAATACATAGCCGCTTTGATATCCATGTCCATCACCATTACCTGCATATTTTGTAAAATCACCACCTTTATGTTCAGCATTCTTATGAAAATGAATATTACAAAGATTCATCTCCGTATAAGCGGGAGCTGTGCTGAATGAACGACTATTATTCCCTTTGATCGAATCGATATCTCTGGGAGATTGCGGGCCGAATCCCTTGTCTTTGGTATTCTGATGTAATAAATCACGTTGTTTAGCAATAACTTCATCAGAAACTGGATTATATGTCTCTGAATAGTTATTTTTAGCGTTAGCAAAACCGGGTAATACAGTCGCTGCTATAAGTAGAGTAAAAGCTTTTCTTTTCATTATGTCTTTCTCGTAGTGTTAATGGTCTAAAATACTCAGATCTATAAGAGTAAATGATCTGTAAAACTAAAAATGCGATATAAAAGCCAATTTAGCTGTATGCATTTATACAAAGTTCACAGAAAATAGTTCCAATTTGAGGGTAGGTCTCATTTTGGTTGAAAATGAATCAGAATGTTTGAAGGCTAACGTTTATTAAGTGTTTTGACCTATTATTTTATTATTCTCGTGTAAAATACCCCGGTGCTATTGATATCTATCGATATTGGCGCCTATGAATCAATAAAATGTATAAAAAATATAGTGGGCTTCTAGACATATTGATGAGGTTGCAAGTGTAAGGAGGCATTGGCGAAATAAGGGAGTTTATACAGAATAAATAGCCTATTGTAATCAACTTTCAAATATTGAATACAGGTCATTTTTTAGAAGTTAGTAATAAGTATAAGGAAAAAAATATTTATGTCTGAGGCAGTATCAACCCACTCTCAGTATCAGCTATATCGCAAACAAAGCTATTTTAAATCATTAGATGGTGTGCGCTTTATCAGTATTATCGCTGTGTTATGGCATCACTCATTCCCTGAATCAACCGCTAGTTGGTTAATTAAAGGTTTCCTCGGGGTTGATATGTTCTTTGTGTTAAGTGGTTATTTAATCGTTACATTGTTGTTGCGAGAGAAGGATAGAAATGGGCATATCTCATTAAAGAAATTCTATATTCGCCGTTGCTTACGAATATTTCCCGTCTATTTCGGTCTACTTCTCGCATTGGCCTTCTTATATGGTGTCGTTAAAAATGACCCTGCGGAGTTCTCTACATTTTTTTCGTTATTACCGATTTATTTATTTTTTGTTGCCAATTGGTCCTTAGTACATATTCCGAATCTGGAGATTTACTGGTCATTAGCGACTGAAGAGCAATTCTATTTGTTGTGGCCATTTTTAGAGAAGTTATTTTCGAAAAAAACGATAGGCATTATTTTATTTGGCTTTATTCTCCTTAACCAATTAATCAATTTTGGCTTTTTAGATGGTTTTTTTATCTGGTTATATGGAACAGAAAAAGCAGTTCATTTATCGATTATAGATTCTACATTTACACCTATATGTTTAGGTGTTTTGCTGGCTCATGTCTTACATAAAGAATCATCCTTTAATCAATTTTTCTCTCTATTCAACCACAACCTGTCTCCTTTTATCATACTCATTATATTGTTATTGACGATATTTATATCACCTGGCGACATTTCCGGTGGTTGGAGATTGGCTATTCAGTTACTGATGTTTTTATGGTTGGGTAGCTTGGTTATCCGGGAAAACCATGTGTTGCAGCCAGTGATGATCTGCTATCCAGTTAAAAGAATGGGTGAGATTAGTTATGGTATGTACGTTTACCATATGTTTGCATTGCATATCATACGTGTCATTATTGAACGCTTTGGCCTAACATTTGATTATTCTTTATTTATATTAGGCACACTCTTAACGGCAATTATTGCTGAAATGAGCTTCCGGTTTTATGAGCAACCTATCCTTAAACTAAAACACCGATTGACATAGCCCTTACTTAACCGTTGATGTGTTTCTCCAATCTGGCATTGTCTTTGCTCTCTTCTTTTCACCAGTAAAAATTAACGTTAAAGCGGCAAGCGATTGCCGCTAATAATAGTGTGATTAGTATAGTGATGCGGAGTTGTCATGAATAACCATATATTACCGCTGTTGGATGTTGCAGGAAGTGATCGATTTGCCGCTTCCCAAAAAAAGTCCAGTATTACCGAAGATAAAGGGTTTTCTAAAACCTTTCAGGATATAGAGCAGAAAGTATCTTATGTTGATAAAAAAGAAATAACTGCTCCCAAGGAGCCTTCGACTGGAAACGAGCCATCAGCCAATAAAGAATCATCAACAAATAGAGAGCCATCATCAAATCAACCTTCGGCGGGTAGAGAGCACTCATCAGCAGAAACTTCAGTAAAAGAAGAGGCCTCAGTGTCTAAAGAGCCAGAGGGTTCGACTTCTGCTGCTGGAGAAGAAGGCACTCATGTCGAATCAGCATCGGTAAAAGAAAGTACAGAGACGGGTAATCCGCAAATCAATAGTGGTGACCCGAATACTACAACAGCAACAGATACTCTATTAACGACTGCCAGTACAGAAGCAACAGTGGTATCAGAGCTTCAGCCGTTACTGGATACGGTTCTTGAGAAATTACAATCGATTAAACAGAATGGTGGTATAGAAGCGCTTGAATCCGCTATAGACCCTGAAGCCCTTCAAGAGTTAGTTGATGAGTTATTTATAAATGGCAATGAATTGCCACTAGCCCCAGTTATTGCCTCAATCCGAGAGGCTTTGAGCTCTTCATCTGGGGTCACACTGGGAGCAGCAGCTAATTTGCTTTCGGATTTACAAAAAATATCCCCATTGAAGCCACTTGCCGAAGCGCTCACAACGAAATTGAGTTCTCAAGTTCAGCTGAGCGCGCCATTGAATGCAACAACTATTGCTAATAATTCTGTAGCGATAGAGGGAGATGTACTTCTCTCTCAACCTAATAAGTTATTAACCACTGGAGATGCACTTGCTCAAATAGATTTACAGAGATTCAGTCTCGATCAGACATCTAATACTGTAAATAAGGAAGAAAATGGAGCTATTACATCGCATTTAACCAGTGAACTGGCAGGTACTCAACCATTACAAAATACACAGTCATTGCAGCCGGGAATGAAAGCACAGCTAGCGGTATCTACGCCGTTTCAGCAGGCGCAGTGGGGTAAGGATGTTGCTGAGCGTGTGATGTGGATGAGTTCTCAGGGAATTCAAGAAGCTGAAATCCATTTAGATCCGCCAGAACTAGGTCCTTTACAGGTGAGGGTGTCACTCGTTAATGAACAAGCTCATGTTAGCTTTGTTGTCCAACATTCAACGGTTCGCGAGGCATTGGATCAGAATGCCATGCGTTTGCGTGAAATGTTCGATGGTGAAGGGATTAATCTTGCTGATGTTGATGTGTCTGATCAATCTCAGGAACAAGGTGACTCCAACACCGATGAAAATGCGTCATCTAGACTGGCGTCTGGTTTGTCGGACGAAGATGTTGAGCAAGGAGAGATGCCGATTTCCAGCAATAGAGACGGATACAGTTTACTTAACCTCTACGCTTAATCAATGAACTTATCGTTCTAACCCCTTCCATATAAAATGATGCCTACGGGCATCATCTTCTTTATTCCTTTCTGTTTGGCATAGCTCTTGCTCCAGTCCATATAGTATCTATCGAATGACGGATTTTTGGCATGGCAGAAGAAGACGGCTCGGAAGAAAATACCGAAGCAGAAGAGAAACCGAAAGGTAATAAAAAAAAGCTGATTTTATTTATTCTACTCGTGGTAGTGCTAATAGGCGTATCTGTGGGCGGTACCTTGGTGGCTGTCAAATTATTGGCGCCAGAACCTGAACCTGTTGTTGAATTGGACGAAGACGGAAATCCAATTATTGCTGAAGACGAAGAAGTTGAAGAAGAAAAACCCAGACTTCCCGCTATTTATTTTCCGCTTAAACCACCATTGATTGTTAATTATCAGGCAAGGGGAAGGCAACGATTTTTACAAGCTGAAATTACCTTAATGTCACGAGAAGATGATGTGATTGAAGCAGTGGAAATACATATGCCAATGATTCGCAATAGCTTAATTCTGTTATTCAGTGGTCAGGTATACGAAGAATTACAAACCGATGAAGGTAGGGAGTTACTTCGTCAGGATGCATTATTAGAATTGCAAACAATTATGCAGCAAGAGCTAGGTAAACCAGGAATAGAAAAAGTATTGTTCACCAATTTAGTGATGCAATAAATGGTATTAAAACGTACTAACTAAAGAGAAATTTACGTGCAAGATTTACTTTCCCAAGACGAAATTGACGCGCTCCTCCACGGTGTAGATGATGGAGATGTTAGCACAGAGGGCGATGCTGAAGACGGTGGGATTAATACCTATGACTTAACAACCCAAGACCGTATTGTTCGTGGCAGGATGCCAACGCTTGAAATGATTAATGAGCGTTTTGCCCGTTACACACGCATCAGTATGTTCAACTTGTTAAGACGAACTGCGGATGTTTCTGTGGGTGGGATCAACATCCAAAAATTTGGCGAGTATGTACATACACTCTATGTGCCAACCAGTTTGAATATGGTGAAATTTCGCCCTCTTCGTGGTACGGCGTTAGTTGTATTGGATGCGAAGCTTGTTTTTAAGCTGGTGGATAATTTTTTTGGTGGGGACGGTCGTCATGCAAAAATTGAAGGTCGGGAATTTACACCTACCGAGCTACGTGTTGTCCGTATTGTACTGGAACAAGCCTTTATTGATTTAAAAGAGGCTTGGCGAGCAGTTCTACCGATTGATTTTGATCATATTAATTCAGAAGTCAATCCATCAATGGCAAATATTGTGAGCCCCAGTGAGGTTGTTGTTGTCAGTACCTTTCATGTTGAATTAGATGGTGGTGGTGGTGAGCTACATATCACTATCCCTTATTCAATGATTGAGCCGATACGTGAAATGCTAGATGCAGGTTTACAAAGTGATAGCGATGACCGAGATGATCGATGGGTGAACTCCCTACGCGAAGATATTATGACAGCGAAAGTTAAGCTGGAATGTGACTTAATACGAGACCGTATTTCGTTAAGAGATGTTATGGGTTTAAAAGAAGGTGATGTTATTCCTGTAGAGATGCTTGAAGAACATCAAATTAAAGTAAATGGAGTTCCATTATTTAAAACGCAAGTTGGTCAATCGAATGGCAATTTAGCGTTAAAAGTTTTAGAACACATTAATCGGTCTACGGTGTCTTCCATGTCACCACTGGCTAATTTAATGAGTGAACAAGAGGAAGCGTCGGATGAGTGATGATGAAGAGCCAGTAGAAAAAAGTGAAGAAGAGGCAATGGCCGATGACTGGGCCGCAGCAATGGAAGAGCAGGGTGTTGAAGAAGATAGCGAGGATGATGCTATAGAGTCCGTTGGTCTTGAGGAGTTTGATAATCATCCAGATGAGGCAAAATCTATTGACCCTGATTTGGAAATTATTTTAGATATTCCCGTTACTATTTCTATGGAAGTGGGTAGTACCTCAATCACTATTCGTAACTTGCTACAACTTAACCAAGGGTCTGTTATCGAGCTTGATCGTTTGGCGGGTGAGCCTCTAAATGTGCTTGTCAATGGTACTCTTATTGCTCATGGCGAAGTAGTTGTGGTCAACGAAAAATTTGGTATCCGTATGACTGATGTTATCAGCCCATCTGAACGTATTAAGAAATTAGGCTAATGAAATTATTTTTAAGCTTTAGAAGATTACACTCAGCAGTCTATTTTATAGTGGCTGTATTGTTATCTATGGCTGCTATGAAAGTATTTTCTGCTGAATCAGATGTTCAATCCCCGATTAGTCATACTTCTAACTTGATGCAAATGATGTTGGGTTTAGCAGCTGTTATTGTGATGATATTTGTCGTTGTTTGGCTAATTAAACGAGTAGGTTATACCGGTTATCAAGCTGCGGAAATGATGAAAATAAAAGGATGTCTGCCGTTATCGACAAAGGAAAAATTATTATTAGTAGAAGTAGGCAATGAGCAGTTATTGATTGGTGTAGCTCCTGGCTTTGTGGGCCATGTTAAAACGCTAGATCAGCCAATCAGAGATACCTCTAAGAATTGTTCTTATAATGCTTCACCAGTATCTTCACTTTTTGCAGAAAAGCTAAAAACAATAATTAATAAAGGTGAAACAGTTGAATGAGATTTTCCTGCAATCAACAGCGACTATTATTTTTAATTTCGTTTATTTTATGCATTAATATTTTCCCTGCTAATGTTATTGCTCAAACGGAAACTGAGCAAAGCTCTTCAACCTTAGAAAATATCCAGAATTTACCCAACTTGTCTGCGGTACAGTTAACCACTAACCCGGACGGCTCTCAAGAGTATTCAGTCAGTATCCAGATACTGGCGATTATGACAGCGCTGACATTCTTGCCAGCACTATTATTAATGATGACTTCATTTACTCGAATCATTATTGTTTTTTCAATTTTGAGGCAAGCATTGGGTTTACAGCAATCACCATCCAATCAGATTCTTATTGGTATGAGTTTGTTTTTAACCTTATTTATTATGGGGCCAGTCTTTGAAAAGGTAAATGAGCAAGCATTGCAACCCTATATCAACGAAGAGATTACTTCTAAAGAAGCAATTGAAAAAACAACTAAACCTTTTCATCAATTTATGATGGCACAAACTCGCGAAAGTGACTTAAAGCTATTTATGGATATTGCCAATGTCGCCGCAGTAGAAACAGCAGAGCAAGTTCCTATGACTGTTTTAATCCCATCTTTTATTACGAGTGAACTAAAGACAGCGTTTCAAATCGGTTTTATTTTATTTATCCCTTTTTTAGTCATTGATATTGTCGTAGCAAGTGTACTTATGGCAATGGGTATGATGATGCTGTCTCCATTAATTATATCCTTACCGTTTAAAATTATGCTATTTGTTTTAGTAGACGGCTGGGCTATGTTAATGGGTACCTTAGCAGCAAGCTATGGAATTTAATTACATATTTAAAGGTAGTAATTATGACACCTGAAGTAGTAATGGATCTTTTTGGCGAAGCGCTTTATTTATGCGTACTGATGGTTTCTTTAATTGTTGGTCCAGGCTTGGCTGTTGGGCTGATTGTTAGTATGTTTCAGGCAGCGACTCAAATTAATGAGCAAACACTCAGCTTTTTACCTCGTCTACTAATCACGCTAGGCGCAATTATGTTTTTGGGAGGGTGGTTAATTAATGAATTTACAGAGTTGTTTCATAAATTATTCCTTAATATCCCAACGCTTATTGGTTGATGCTGCATGCTACTTAGGTTAACAATAGTGTAATCATGTTTGAATTTAGTGATGCTCAGATTGCTCAGTTCGTTGGGCAGTATTTTTGGCCATTAACACGCGTTACTGCATTTTTACTGGCAGCTCCAATTTTTGGATCGCAAGTAATTACAGCCAGGGTACGATTAGTGCTAGGTGTTATGGTAACATTTTTGATTACACCTTTTTTACCAGCACCACCTGCATTTAGTGGTATCTCTTTAACAACACTATTAATTACACTACAGCAAGTATTAATCGGTGTGACATTAGCATTTATTTTTCAGGTTGTATTTCAAGTGTTTGTTTTGGCTGGTCAGTATATTGCTATGAAAATGGGCTTAGGTTTTGCTTCCATGAATGACCCAGCTAATGGTGTGACAGTTACAATTATTTCACAATTCTATTTGTTAACAACAACATTATTATTTGTTAGTGTTAATGGTCACCTTATTATTTTACAAATATTAATTGATAGCTTTACTATCATGCCAATTGGTAAAAAAGGTTTTTCTGGAATAGATTTTTACCAAATTGCAAATTTAGGGAGCTGGATGTTTGCAAGTGCATTGACAATAGCTCTACCGGTATTGACTGCGTTATTAGTGGTTAATATTTCATTTGGTGTGATGAGTCGCGCGGCACCACAAATTAATATTTTTGCAGTGGGCTTTCCTATTACATTAATTTTTGGTTTATTATTAATGTGGTTAGGTTTTGGTGCTTTCCTACCAGCCTTTCATGAATATGTTAACCAGGGATTTATATTTGGCCAGGAATTACTGAAGTAGTGAGTTAAACTATGTCAGAAAATGATCAAGCTCAGGAAAAGACAGAGGAACCAACGCCCCGGAAGCTAGAAAAGGCCCGGGAAGATGGTCAGGTTCCTCGATCAAAAGAGTTAACAACAACTGCTGTATTATTAGCTTCTTCAATTGGCTTTTTGTGGTTTGGTGGGTTTTTAGTTGATAAAATTTCGAACGTAATGCGTTATAACTTTACGTTATCTAGAGAAGTTGTATTTGATACTTCTATGATGGTGCATCATGTGACTCATTCCTTTGCTGATGTATTAATTGGCTTGTTGCCATTTTTTGGTATTTTATTATTGGCTGCAGTGTTGGGACCGATAGCATTAGGTGGTTGGTTATTCAGTACGAAATCACTAATGCCAAAATTCAGCCGTATGAATCCCCTTGAAGGCATTAAGCGCATGTTTTCGATTAAATCTCTAGTTGAATTGGGCAAAGCGCTTGCCAAAGTTATTTTAATGATGGTGTTAACCATTATTTTACTTAAAGCTCTGGAAGGTGATTTATCAAGTTTGGCAAGTCAGGATGTTATGACGTCTATGTCTCATTCAGTCATGATCGGTGTCTGGGTTGCCATTGCATTATCTGCTGCGACTATTTTAATTGCTTTAATTGATGTGCCTTTTCAAATTTGGGATCACACAAAGAAACTAAGAATGTCTTTGCAGGATATTAAAGACGAAATGAAAGATACCGATGGGAAACCAGAGGTCAAAAGTAAAATTCGTCAGTTACAACAAGAGATGGCCAATCGCCGTATGATGGCGGAAGTACCAGAAGCAGATGTTGTTATTACCAATCCAACACATTATGCCGTCGCTGTGAAATATAAGCCGGAAGAGATGAGTACTCCGATTGTAGTTGCAAAAGGTATTGATCAAATCGCCTTAAAGATCAGAGAAATTGCTGGTGCTCATCAAGTCGAAATTATTGAATCACCGCGCTTGGCACGAGCCATTTATTATACAACCCAACTTGATGATGAGATCCCCAGTGGTTTATACGTTGCTGTTGCTAAAGTCTTAGCCTATGTTTTCCAATTAAATAATTTCCGTAACGGAAAGGGAGAAATGCCAACATATCCTCGTTCTGTTTCAATTCCAGAGGATATGATTTACGAAGAGTAGTATTGGTAAGTAATGTGGAAAATTAAAGCAGGTAGTCTTTATTTTTTAAGCGATTAATTAAATCATCAACTAAAGAATAGTTCTGAGTTAGATCAAGGATATGATAACCATAAATCGTGTTTTGTCTTTTATTGATCATCAGTACAATATAAATATCAGTAATGCCAAAAGAGTAGAGTGCATACTGGAAGGCATCCATCGGGGATGGAAACAGATTCAGAGGCTTAACTTGGTGTTGTGTGACGTTATAACCTTCTCTCTTAAGAATCCGGCTGACTTGTTTATTATCAACAATAGCCACAACTGCTTTAGGGTTAGGGTTGGCGGTGAGTTCATCGATTGATGATTTGGTCGCTGTTACAGCCGCAGTTTCTACTGGGGAACCATAGACGCGAGGGTAGTCCGAGTCGTTCAATTCGGCCAATGGTTTAGGTTCTGAATCTGTGAGTTCCGTAGATGTCACGGTGTAATTCCCTCTAAAAAAATATTAACACTAGCATTAACTAAGGAATGCTCTACTGTAACTAAAGTTTATTATTTAATCAATTTATATCGAAAAAACGATAAAATGTGATCAATTTCAAACTTTTTAATTACTCTGACGTACATTATAAGGCCAAATGGCATGCTTTTGGTTATAAATAAACGATATATCCCCTTTTCTAGTTAGTTGTTTTAATAGGCAGAGTAATTTATGGGTAGATCTTTTCAAAACCGGGGATACTGAAACCATTCATTCGCTTTTTACCGACAATAATCACCGGTACACCTTTCCCCCCTAATGCATCATATGAGCGTTTTGCACGGGCGTTTTTTTCAATATCGTATTCACTAAAGGGAATATTGTTCGCTTTAAAGTACTTCCGTGCTTTTTTGCAGTAAACACACCAGCTGGTGGAATACATAGTGACTTTATCTGAGATTGAGTTGGCGTCTGACAAGCTTTTATAGGTGACATGCTTATAGCTGTTGATTTTGATGTTGAGCTTTTCAACCTTTCTATCAGTATTAGGTTTATCACTATAATGGGTACGACCATTCTCGTCAGTCCATTTGTAGATCTCAGCAAAATTGCTATGGCTGAATAGTAGTAAACCTATTAGTAAAAAATACCTCACAGATGGATCCCTAACTTGTTCGTGAATGAAGGTCATATCCTATTTAGATTATAGCTAAATGGGCATATGAGCAAATGGATAGGCAGAGAAATGACAGCAGGGTAACGCTAAGCTCTACTAGCAGTAATAAATGTCTATATTTTCACTATAAAGGTATTATAATGAACTTTATATCTATTAATTGAATTTTATTTGATTTTAAAGGATAGTTATTATACATTATGGTTGTCTTAGGTAGTAAAACCAATATTTGGGTGACTATATGAAAGTATCCTTAGAGCAAAAGTTAGAAACTCGCCGTAAGTTAGTCAATGCAGCTGCTGACTTATTTGTCATTAATGGTTTTGATAAAACATCGATGAAACAAGTGGCGCGTGAGGCAGGTGTAGGTGATGCCACTATTTACAAATACTTTCCTAATAAAGACAAGTTGATTCTTGGCTTTTATGATATCCGAGGTGCAGATGCTCTTGAGGCATACCGGAATACTGATGACCTAGAAAGTTACACTTTCAGTGAAAAGCTCCAGCTATTAATAGATACCTATTTAGAGCAATTGATTGCAGATAGAGAATTTGTTGATTTAACAATGAAGCAATTTCTTAAATCTCCCATTGCTTTGTTAAAAGATGAATTATCCGTTGCTAAAGCCTACAGAGAAGAGTTCAAGAATTTATTGGATGGTATAAATGAAGAGAATGACTATCCAGAGATCCCGATGCAAACGACGGTTGCCACCTTATTAACAGACTATCTATTAGGTATAACGTTTTACTGGATGCAGGATGAATCCGAAGATTTTGGCAATACCACACAACTAACGGATTTATCCATTGCTATGATAGATGCGGTTCTCAAGAGCGGTTTAATTAATAAAGCCATGGATGTCGCGGGTTTTATTATTAAAACCCATCTTATGAGAGGTATGTGCGGTAGCAGTAATATTCTTTCAATGGTACAAGAATTTAAATCTACCATGGATGCAAAAATCAAATAATGTAATTTTGTATGTATTTTTAAACCTCCAGTAAAAATTAACAAGTAGGTTATCGATGAGCGATACAAAAATAGTAACAGGAAAGTTTTCCAGAACCCTAAAAACAACAGCGATAGCGACGAAATCAGGTATAAAACATTTAGGTTACCTGGGAGCAAAGCAATTTTCTTCTACACCGGATCAACTACTACAAAATCATGAGGAAGAAATTGGTAAAGTGCTTTTTAAAGGCTTGAGCCAGATGCGAGGAACTGCACTCAAAGCTTCTCAATTACTGAGTCTTGAGGCGGACTTGTTACCCGAAGGCATTCGCAACGAGTTATCGAAAAGCTGCTATCAAGTGCCACCTATCAATAAAGCACTGGTAAGAAAAATATTCATTCAAGAATTTGGGCAGGAAGCCTCAAAATTGTATCAAGAGTTTTCAGGTTCTGCGTTTGCAGCAGCTAGTCTGGGGCAGGTGCACAAAGGAAAATTGCCCAGCGGAGAAGAAGTTGCGATAAAAGTACAGTATCCCGGGGTTCGTGAATCAATAGACAGCGATTTGAAAATCCTTTCTTTTGTACTATCCAGCTTATCGTTAACAACCAATTACCTTCCCAGGAAAGATGTTATCAGTACGACCTTGGATGAAATTGAAATTTGCTTAAAAGATGAAGTGGATTATCAGAAAGAAGCTAAGAATACACAGTGGTTTAAAGAAAATTTAAATGTTATTAATATAAGGATTCCCGAGGTTTATGATGACTATACCTCTTCGCGTATTTTAACCACTGAATTTTTATCAGGTCATCATATTGATGAGTGGCTGGCAACGAACCCCACTCAACGACAGCGTAACTTTGCTGGCCAGACAATATTTAACGCTTTTTTGTACAGTGCTTTCGAGCTTAAAGCGCTACACGCTGATCCTCATTTAGGGAATTACTTATTTTTGGACTCAGGTGAGGTCGCATTGTTGGATTTCGGCTGTGTTAAATACCTTTCAGACAGTTTTCCTACAGATATCGCCAGCTTGATTAATGCCATATTAAGAGAAGATCAGCAATCCGTTTTTACCAGTTATAAGGCTCTTGATTTATTTTCAGAAGAATTGAGTTACGATGATTACAAAGAATCTCTCTATCCTGTTTTATCACCTATGCAGGAGTGGATCGCATCGCCTTATCAATCGAAAATATTTGATTTCTCCAAACTAACATCTCCTATAACTATTGAGCCTAATAAACACCAACAGGCTGTTAAATATTTGCATGGTTTACAGCGCGACCAGATGTACTTTGACCGCTCTTATTTTGGTATCTATCAGTTACTGAAAAAAATGGGAGCTGTTGTCAGTACCGATAATCCTTGGTTGGGTAGATCAAATGTGAGTTTTCATTAAATAATAATAGCAGTGCAGGGTAGATATGATGGCACAAGCTCTAATGATTATCGGTGCATCAATCTTTGGTACACTTGGTTTAATTCACCTTCTATGTACAATTTTTACAAATAAGTTTGAAGCCTATGATTCATCGGTGACCGAGGCAATGAAGGGATCGACTCCTGTTTTAACAAAAGACACATCGGTTTGGAATGCATGGGTGGGCTTCAATATAAGCCATAGCCTGGGAGCCATAATAGTTGCAGGTATTTATATACCACTAGTCGTGACATACTCGGAGCTTCTGCAACAATCCCTTTGGTTTTCCTCAATGCCTGTGTTGATTGGTTTATCCTATCTTTGTGTAGCAAAGTTATACTGGTTTAAAGTGCCTTTTTGGGGTATTTTCATTTCTACAGTGTGTTTTATAAGTGCTGCCCTGTTAATCAATTTATAGACACTAATTCTTAGTGAGCTATCAACTGTCGAATTAGTAGATATATTTCTAGGCTGGTAAGCTAATTAAATATAGAGAAGAGGTATACAATGTGAATTACAAGATTGCACTGGTTACAGGCGCGTCATCGGGTATCGGTCGTGCTATTGCAGAAACGCTAACTAAAAAAGGATTGAAGGTCATTCTGATTGCTCGTAGTAAAGATAAATTGGATACCTTAAAAAGCGAATTAAAAAAATATGCAGACTGCCATATCGTCGATTGCGATATTACCGATAAAGAATTACTGACGAACAAGATTAATCACTTGCCTGAAGAATTTAAATCGGTCGATGTATTAGTCAACTGTGCAGGCCTAGCTTTAGGCATTAATGCAGCGCAAGAGGCTGATTGGAATGACTGGGAAACCATGATTAATGTGAATTGTGTTGCGGTATCTTACCTTATACATTTATTGATGCCTGGTATGGTTGAAAGAGACTGTGGGCATATTATCAATATTGGCTCAATTGCAGGTACTTACCCTTATAAGGGAGGTAACATTTATGGCGCAACAAAAGCTTTTGTTGAGCAACTAACCTTAAACTTAAAATCTGATGCGTTAGGCACTGCTGTTCGAGTATCGAATATTGAACCCGGAATGGTATCAGGTAGTGAGTTCTCAGTAGTAAGGTTTAAGGGCGATAAAGAGAAGGCCAGTAAAATTTACGAAAATATAGAAGCACTAAATCCTGTGGATATTGCAGAGGCTGTTGAATGGGTGTTGTCACGACCGGCGAATGTTAATATTAACCGAGTGGAGATAATGCCAATCAGTCAGGCGCCATCACGTACGGCATACCATAAAAAATAAATTACCTGCGACATGTAATGAAATATTCGGAGATAGACTGTGATTGCTGTTATTTTTGAAGTTATTCCGGCCAAAGGAAAAAGAGAAGAGTATTTAGATATAGCGGCAAATCTAAAGCCTCAGCTGGAAAAAATTGATGGTTTTATTTCCATCGAGCGTTTTTCGAGTCTTGTAGAAGAGGGCAAAGTTTTGTCACTTTCATTCTGGCGTGATGAACAAGCAATTGGTGAATGGAGGAAAATGGAAGAGCATCGTATTGCCCAAGCAAAAGGGCGGGGTGGCGTATTTCACGACTATCGTTTAAGAGTGGCTTATGTATGCCGAGACTATGGTATGAATCATCGAGAACAAGTACCTTCGGATAGCAAAGACGTACATGGTTAACTTAATAGGAATTAAAGAGGGAAAAAATGGCTTATTTATACCTGGCAGTTGCCATCATTGCTGAAGTTATTGCAACCAGTGCATTAAAAGCATCGGAAGAATTTACAAAGCTATTGCCCAGTGCCATTGTGGTTATTGGCTATGGCTTGGCATTTTATTTTATGACACTAGTATTGCGAACCATACCGTTAGGAATCACCTATGCTATTTGGTCAGGTGTGGGTATTGTATTAGTCGCTTGTGCTGGCGCTTTAATTTATAAGCAAATCCCCGATATGCCCGCTGTTATCGGAATGGGGCTTATTGTTGCAGGTGTTGTGATTATTAATGTGTTTTCTAAGACAGTGAGCCATTAAGGGGCGCTACATACAATAAAGGAAACTGCTCTTGATTATAATACAGAATAATGTCGTATTGGTTGCTAATGCTTTTCACAAGGCAATAATAAATGAGCAATGATTTATTTAAACACAAAGCAGCGAGCTACGAACAAGTTAATCATAGAGTCGCTAATGTAGAAAATATCGCAAACTCGATACTTAAACGTATTCGCTTTAAATCAACGATGAATATTATGGATTTTGGATCAGGAACGGGTTTGCTATTAGAAAAAATAGCGCCTTTTGTGGATAGTATTACTGCGGTTGATATCTCTAAATCCATGAATGAACAGTTGGATAAAAAGCGAACTAATCTAGCTTGTGAGATTGAAATTCTCGAATTAGATTTAGCCAAATCGAGGTTGAATAAAACATTTGATGGCATTATTTCATCAATGACGATGCATCATATTGATGATATTCAAGCGATGTTCAATAAGTTTTATTCAATGCTTAATAAAGGCGGTTTTATTGCTATCGCTGATCTAGAAACGGAAAATGGCAGTTTTCATACCGAGGATACTGGTGTCTTTCATTTTGGTTTTGATCGCGAAGAGCTTTCAAACTTCGCTAAGGTAGCTGGGTTTAATGGTGTTGAGGTGAGTTCTGTAAGTACCGTGCATAAACCTTACGGTGATTATCCGGTTTTGTTGCTAACAGCTACAGCATAACATGATGAAAATACGAGCGTATCAAGAAAAAGATAAAGCGGAGGTGATACTTCTTTGGAGTGAGTGTGGGCTTGTAGTTCCTCAGAATGATCCTGCTAAAGATATAGAAAGAAAACTTAAAGTTGACCCTGATTTATTTCTTGTAGGCGTTAAAGGTAATACGATTGTAGCGACTGTAATGGGTGGCTATGAAGGTCATCGGGGCTGGGTCAATTACTTAGCCGTTAAACCATCAGAACAGCGGAAAGGCTATGGGCAAGCAATAATGGAGGCTGTAGAGATACTTATTCAACAAAAGGGTTGTCCCAAAATTAATTTGCAAGTACGTACCACTAACAAAGCCGTTATAGCATTTTATGCTGCTATTGGTTATGGCAATGACAATGTTGTGGGTTTAGGTAAGCGGTTTGAGCAGGACTCATAATAGTATTAAGAAGTTGATGTGCACCATTGTTTGTAGCGTTCAGGATGTTTAATGATAGAAATTAGAAAAGCCTCAATAAAAGATATCGAAGGAATTACTCTTGTCTCTTCTTATTTAGGTTACGAGGCAAGCTCAATAGAAGAGTCTAGAAAGCGCCTAAAAGATATTTTGGCATCAAAGTTTGATACTGTATGGGTGTGTGTCGAAGATAATACAATAAAAGGCTGGTTGCATTTATTTGTCGCTATGCGTTTAGCATCGCCAACATTTGCAGAAATTGGTGGTTTAGTGGTTGATCAATCGTATCGCCGCTCAGGCGTTGGTAAACGGCTAGTTGCTGAAGCAATACAGTGGGCAAAAATAAACAAACTCACCTTAAGAGTTCGATGTAACTTGAAAAGAGAGCAGGCCAATAAATTTTACGAAAGCTTAGGGTTTAATAATGAAAAGGCTCAACAAGTGCATGAACTACCTTTTCACAATTAACAAATAGAGTGAATGCTGAATCATACTTGAAGTATTCAATGACTGCTGTCAGTTAATATTTTCACAGCAGCCATTCCAGTCCCATTATTAATTTACACTCTAACGATTTCCAAACCTAATTTATCTGCCTCTTCTTCTCCGTGATTTCCGGTCACAATAGCGACGGATGCTTTATCTTGGACAAGGTAAGTTTCAGCAACACGTCTTAGGTCTTCCGCTGAGACTTGAATAATTTGTTCACGATACTGCTCGCGTATTTCTTGTGTGCGGCCTGTTAGCTGCGCATGAAATTCCTGTTTCGCTTCTCCAGCCGGTGAGCCAGGTTTATCCAGTGAACTGACAATACCTAAGATTGATTCTTCAATACTTTGCTTGGTTTCAGGTGTATCGACAGCTTGATCGAATAACCATTGTAATGAATCATCAAAGTCAGTTAGAGTTTCACTCATACGAGGGTCGCGATAAGAATAAAAGCGGAATACACCGGAGCTACTGTCTTGACTGGCGCCGCCGCCATAAGCACCACCTTGTTCCCGGATGGTACGGTGTAAATAGCCATTGCGGAGGACGCCACCCAGTACACCAAGTGCCGCTGCATCTGGATGACCCATGGCAACCGTTGGGTAAACTTTTGCGCAGAAGTGTACTTGTGAATTCGCTATCCAAGCTTGATTAATGGGCGAATAGCTCTTTTCTTCTGGTATGAAGATAGAACTATTAGGCGCTTGCTGAATGTCTGATTGCCAGCAGTCCTCGATATTTTTAATATGTTGTTCGATGCGTTCTTGCTCAGAAACTACTAACCATTGTTTAGGTGCCGCCAGTAATAATTTATGTAGTTCTTCTAATTGGTGCTGTAGTGTGTGTTCGCCTTGCTTCAATTGTTGTTCTAGAGCCTTAATGGTTTGTAATGCTCCAAGCCCCATTAATTCATGAATTAATCGTGTTGTTGGGTTAGCTGTTGCGCTTGCTGCTTGCATGGCAAGAATATGGCCGCTGCCTGTAACACTTTGTTCACGCCCAATTTTTGCTTGAGTAATCAGTTCTTGGATCCTATCCGATTCATCAAAGCGCACATTAGTTAAAGTGTCTTTCATTAACTCATTCATTGCTTGATGGTTATCATTTAGTGCTTTAGCACTCAGGGTTGTATAAGCATGGAGTTTGTTTGGATCATCCGTATAGTTTCTGACACTGTAAAAACTACTGATAGAGCCCACTACTTGTGATTGACGTTGTTGAACCGCCAGATAATTGCTATCGCCTAGGCCCATTTCAGTTAAGCATAATGTATACCAAGGTAAGGTTTGCAATAAGTCCACATTCAATTCGGGTAGTTGACAAACAACTTGTTGATAACTGAGGCCATTAGTGCCCGCAGTGTAATAATGAAGTGGGTACTGGCCGATTGTCTGCTCTTTGCCTTTTGGATAATGAGATTCTTTAGGGATATCGTCTAACGTCACTTTTGGTAGAACGCTATCATCATCTTGCTGTTGTTGACGCTCTTCTAAGGCTTTGGCTTGCTCTATGATCGTATTTTTTTCCGCTTCGCTTAAGGATTCTTTTATCGCAGCCAATTGATTTTCTTCAGCTTGTACTTGGCGCTGATGAAAGTCACTGTCAGGACGTAATGTCAGTGTGACACGGTGTGTGTTGTTGAGTAATAAGCGTTGAATAAGTTGCGGGATATAGTCCGGCGATTGGATATTGTTACGCAATTCAGTAATGGCACTTTCGAGATCTAAAAAGGCTAATACATCACCACGGTGTGTTGCAGCAGATAAACCATTTAAAATTAATTGTAAGCCGTAGGGGTAGCCATCCCCTCCAATCTCTCGCTGGCGTAATTCGAGTTGATGCAGAGATGCTTCGACTTGCTCTTGCGGCAGTCCTTCATCGACAACTTTTTGTAATGTGTTCAGTACTTCTGCTTCGAGTGTTTGAGTGTGTTCTGTGCGGGACCCGGAAACACCACACATAAATAGCATTTCATATTGAGAATCGTCCATGCCACAGAGAGGCGAGGGTGAAGAACCTAATTCTGTCGTTTCCAGCAGGTGCTGTAATGGAGAAGCACTATTATCAAATAAAAGGTTAGATAATAAGTGGGTTTCTAGGTTAGCTTTTAAATCGATACTGGGCCCGAGTAGCCAACCCATAACGATATGTGCCTGATTATCGGCATCTTCACTACTTTCTGATTGGTATGGGTAGGCCTCTTCCACACGTATAGGTGAGAAATAGCGCTTTTCAGGCTCAACAGCAATGGTTTTTTCGAGTTTCTCGAAGCGGCTTAGAGCGCGATCTTCAAATTTGGCTTGGTGTTCTTCAGCAGAAATATTGCCAAAGGTCATAAAGATGGCGTTGCTTGGGTGGTAATGGGTTTGATAAAAATGTTTCAGTTGCTGATAGCTTAAATCTGGAATTGCCTGTGGGTCACCACCACTATTGTGATGGTAGGTTGTTGTAGGGTAGAGGTATTTGTTTAAGATTTGCCAGAGTTGTGAGGTGATAGAGCTCATAGCCCCTTTCATTTCATTGAACACTACACCTTTATACACTAATGGACTTTCTGGGTTACCATTTTCGGCAAAGTCCAAGCGGTGACCTTCTTGCGCGAAATCGAGAGGGTCAAGACGCGAAAAGAATACGGCATCAAGATACACATCCAATAGATTATCAAAGTCTTTGCGATTCAAGCTTGAAAATGGATAGGCTGTCCAGTCGGAACTGGTAAAGGCGTTCATAAAGGTATTCAAAGAACGACGGATCATCATAAAGAATGGATCACGTACTGGGTATTTTTCACTACCACAAAGTGCGGTATGTTCTAAAATATGAGCAACACCTGATGAATCTTCAGGGACTGTTCGTAAAGCCACAAGAAACACATTTTCGTCATTATCGGCATCAATATGAATATGCTGTGCGCCTGTTTTGCGGTGTCGATATTCACTGACAGTGATATTTAGCGCGCTTAAAGTTTGGCTGCGGATATATTCAAAACTAGAGTGACAAGCTGGTGCGGTGGATGTTGGCGTAGAGAGTGTCATAAAGGGATAATCAACCGAATATTGAATAGTGGAAATGATGAAAGTGTAACTGATTTTTAGCGCTTGTGCTGACTGCTATCAAGAATTTATTGCGAATTGATGGGCAGGGGGGTAGGCTGCTCATCTTTAATGGGAGGTAGGATATCGTATGCAAGAAATAGGCTTGCTAAATGTAGGTGCTTTAATCTGGTTTATTGTACTGTGGATCGGTTATACACGATTCGCACACTTTAAAGCCAAGCGTTCGGGTATGAGCCTTTCTGCTGTTATGGGAACCATGCGTAAGGAGTGGGTGCGCCAAATGTTGATTCGGGAACTTCGCATTCCGGATGCTGCATTAGTGTCTAATCTTGAGCGGAATGTAACCTTTTTAGCGTCCTCTAGCATGCTGGTCTTAGCAGGTTTACTCACAGTATTTGTCAGTACTGGCAGGTTACAGGCGGTATTAATTGATGTGCCGTTTTATATCGAAAGTTCGACGTTTATTTTGCATTTTAAATTAATGGTATTAATTGTTATTTATGTTTATGCCTTTTTTACATTTACCTGGTCTATGCGGCAATACGGCTTAGTTGCTGTTTCTATCGGTGCTGCACCTTCACCAAAAGAAGCACTTGCTGATCCTGAAAAAGCTGAAGTCTGTATTCGTGCTGTTTCTAAGGTCATTGATCTAGCGGCGCATACCTATAATTATGGTTTGCGCTCTTATTATTTTTCTCTGTCGGTACTGGCTTGGTTTATTAACGGATGGTTTTTTATCGGGGCATCAACATTAGTACTGGTTGTTTTGTATCACCGGGAATTCCGTTCCAGACCACTAATAGAATTGAAAAAGCTGGTAGATTATAAAAAAGAGGAGTGAAGGTGTGGTCCATAACAACCTACAATCAATTGGCACTTCTCTTGTCTTGATAATTGTTTAATCTGATACTCTCGCTGACTGGCTGAACGGCGAGAGTGGCTGCCTTCTAAAAAACATACTGTAATGGGAGATCTCCCATAAAAAAATTTTGCACCCCGTTTACTGCGGTGCTGATACCAACGTTTTACAATATTGGTTGTGATGCCTGTATATAATCGCCCATCGCTGGCGAGAATAATATAGACCTTCCAATGATTTTCTTCTTGGTTCTTTAAATCATTTTCATCGAAAGGTTGATTATTACTTTCAGGCTTTTTTGATATGGCCAACGAGAAGATCTTTCGCGTGATTAATTTGAGCCGCTAAGTAGTCACTGCCTCCTCGATCAGGATGGATTTTTTGCATCAACTCTCGGTGGCGCTTAGTAATTTGTTCGACGCTATCTATTGTCTCTATACCAAAAATTTCTTTGGCTTCGTCAAGCGTCATGTTGCCTGTCGTACTAGGGGGAGGTGATTGTTGAGTGTTGTTGTGTTGTTGCTTGGCTTCATTCCAGTATTTTAAAAATGGCATCAAGCGAATACCCGCATGAAATAATTTTTGCATGATGGGTAATAATGCTGCAATACCTGCTGCAACCCAATGCAGTTTGCCGGCGACAACAAGACCAATCAATATGGCTGCAAGAATATATAAGCCATATTTGAGAGCATGTTTGGGGCGTTCCTTATCAGGAAGACGACGGATACTGCGAATCAAATAAAGCACAGCAATGACAGCAAGAATAACGAGTAAGGATTTAATCATGGTGATAATTTAACTAATAAAATTCAAATTGAATGTTTAATGGCTCTAAGTAGCGTTGTTCCTGCATCAGATTACGATAAGTCAATGGGTGTTCATCAAGCCAGTTATCATTGAATTGTAAAATGAGAGTTTGATCTTGGACGATTATCTCGGGTAAATCAATATCATCCTCACGGCGATGATTAAGTAAAACGGATAACCGTAGACATGCACAAAATATAGATAACGATTGGTGGTTTTCGGCACTGAGAATAGCTTGCCGGTCCGAATGTATCTTGCGCCGATGGGCGCCAACAAAGGTTGATAGCAACTCTTGTTCAAAGCGGCTAAAGCCAGCCATGTCGCTGTGTTTTAATAGATAAGCTGCATGATGGTGATGGCCCGAATGAGAAATGCTAAAACCGATTTCGTGAAGTAAAGCAGCCCAATGAACAATTTTTTGGATATCGATACCGTTAACGATCGGTGTTGGTAAGGATTTAACCAGATGGCTTAAGGTGTGAGTGACCCGTCTGGATTGATCTTGGTCAACTTGGTACTGTTCGACCATTTTTTCCACAGTTTGGTCGCGCATATCTTGAGCGGATAACCGGCCAAGGGTATCGTAAATCAGGCCTTCTTTTAATGTGGCATCAACGACATGGATTTCATCTAATTGGAGTTGATCAAAAATAGCCGATAAAATAATAATGCCGGAAGGTAATACACTTAAGCGCTGTGATGAAATATCCTCAAGTTTAGAAAAGCTACCGCTCTGGCGTAGTTCATCCATTAACTGGTTTAAACCTTCCCGTGTGATAACTCCACTGACAACATCTACAGGCATTAATTTAGAAATTGCACGCATTGTGCCAGAACTGCCCACGGCTATGTCCCAACCATAACGTCGATAGCGCCGAGTGATTAATTCGAGCTCCAGGCAGGTAGCATAGTAGGCCTCATTAATCATTTTATTAGTAATTTTACCGCTACTATTGTCTGATTCGTCAGATAGATAATTATCGCTGTAGGTGACACAACCAATGCTTAAGCTTTCCATCAGTCCTGGCTGGTGGCTGTTGCCAATAATAAATTCAGTGCTTCCACCACCAATATCAATGATCAAAGGTTTACCTTTATCCGCACTGATATCATGGGATACGCCGAGATAAACCAAGCGTGCTTCCTCATAGCCAGAAATAATATCGATAGAGTGCCCAAGTGTTGTTTCAGCATTGTGAAGAAAATCATTCGCATTCTTAGCGCTACGCAGGGCCTTGGTACCTACGACACGAATCTGATCTGCGGGTATTTCCCGGATACGTTCTTGAAAACAACTTAGGCAGTGCAGTGCTCTGGCTTGAGCTTCTTCTGAAAGAGAGTGGCTGGCTTTGAGACCGCGTGCTATTTGTACCATCTCTTTCACTCGATCTACGGTTTCTAATACGCCATCGTTGATTTTTACAACAAGCATATGAAAACTATTGGATCCTAAATCAATGGCAGCAAAGTAAGGGGAAGTAGGCGATGTGGTCGAATTGTCTGCCATAAGCGCTAATGCTAATCGTGAATGTCAGCTTTTTATAGTAAATTAGTGCCTATGGTAAACCATGTGTTTTCGTTCATCCACCTGTCATTATTTTGCCCAGTAAATATGGTAGGCTGATTTTTCGAACTTAATCATTAGTTTAGTGCTCCAATAGGGTAGTCAATGACGGATTTGCTTGAACGAGATGTATTTGGCATCAAGGTTTTAAAGAATAACCACCCCGATATTCGGGCAATTAAACGCCAGATTGGTAATGCCACCATTCATGGTAATAAATTTTGGCGCTCAACAGGCTTAATGATTGATTATTTGAATGCATCCCCACCACCTAAGGGTTGGAAAGTACTAGAAGTCGGGTGTGGTTGGGGGATTAGTGGCATTTATTGTGCAAAAAACTATCAGTCGAGTGTTACAGCGTTAGATGCAGATGAGACTGTGTTTCCGTATTTACACTACCATGCGGAGCTAAATGATGTTGAGGTGGCGACGGTAAAGTCCCGTTATGAAAAAGTGACTACAGCCATGTTATCCGAGTTTGATATGGTCATTGGTTCAGATATTTGTTTTTGGGACGAAATGGCATCACCTTTATTCAATTTAGTCGGGCGAGCATACAAAGCAGGTATTAAGCGGGTAGTGATGACGGATCCAGGCCGGCCGCCTTTTCGTACTATGGCAGAGAAATGCATGAATCGGTACGATGCTATATACGATAAATGGTCTGTCCCTCACCCCAATAATACATCTGGCCTGGTACTGGATATCAGCTAGCAAAAAAGCCAGTAATAAAGCCAGTAATATAGTGTAAGGGTAATATAGAAAAGGTGCGTTATGTTTTTAAAAAGTTTTGCAAAAGATCAAATGCCAACTCCTGACACTGCTTTGCCTGGCCGGGACAGTCCTCTTACAATTGCTAATCAACATTTTGTATTAAAAACACCTTTAAAACCTCCGTACCCCGAAAACAGTGAAAAGCTAGTTGTTGGCTTAGGTTGTTTTTGGGGAGCAGAAAAAGCATTTTGGTCACTGCCTGGTATTATTACAACTGCAGTGGGCTACAGTGCTGGCTATACACCTAACCCAACATACGAGGAAGTGTGCTCAGGAAAAACAGGCCATAATGAAGTGGTCTTAATTGTTTTTGACCCTGACATCATATCGCTCAACGATATACTTAAAAAGTTTTGGGAATCTCATAACCCTACCCAAGGTATGCGGCAGGGGAATGATCGTGGAACACAATATCGTTCAGGTATCTATTTTTATAGTGATCAGCAAAAACAAGTGGCTGAAGCGACAAAAAAACACTATCAAAAAGCAATTGTTGAAAAATTAGGGAGTGATGTTCCCGCTATCAGTACAGAAATTACCGAGGTGAAAGAGTTTTATTTCGCTGAAGATTATCATCAGCAATATCTTGCCAAAAACCCTAATGGTTATTGCGGTTTGGGTGGCATGGGTATTACGTGCCCAGCAAGTGTTGAATCATAAAAAGTTCTACCAATATTTTTCAGGGCTGATTAATTTAAAACGTTGAACCCGGCTGTTTTAAAAATTCAATCTCTTCATCTGTAGATTGCCTGCCTAATATTGCATTCCTGTGCGGGTAGCGACCGAATTGGTCAATTATTTCTTTATGTTTTATTTCGAAGTCAAAATTGGATTGAATCCCGTTATTTTTATAGAGTTGAACGGCGACCTCATGGATTCTTTTCGATTCACTATGCATAAACGGCATATAAAGAAAGCTTCTTTCAATTTCGCTTAATTCACCATCGGCATTCACAGCAATTGCTTCTTGCGATAAGGCGAGAGCAAGAGAGTCTGAGGCAAAAGATTGTGGTGTGTCTCGATACATATTTCTCGAAAACTGGTCCAGTATAATGATTTCAGCCAGCCGCCCTTTTGCCGTATTTCTCCATTCATAAAGCTCACAATGGTTTGCTTGAGCATGAATGCCAGAAAACTTATCAAAAATAAGCTGATCAAAATCGCTATCTTTCACCCACCATTTTGATGAGTCGATATCATTAAACCAGAATGTCAAAATATCAGCATAAGTATCCATAAGTATAGTGCCGTAATAGTGCTATTAAAAACGGTATCGTTTATAAACAGTATTGTTGTGTATGCGATGGATAGAGTAGCTTAATTGTTTTGACGGCAAATTGCATTAATGTTTTTAAGGTATTACTTCAGGCTCTTTTCCTTGTAAGTGATAGGCAAAGGCAATGATTTGGGCAATGGCTATATACAGACTTTCAGGAATGTGATCGCCTAACTCTAATGTCATGAGTAACTCTAATAAAGGTTCATTTTCACACAATGTAATGCCATTATCTCTAGCGATAGCGATGATTTCTTCCGCTGTGGAACCTTCTCCTTTGGCAGCAATGGTGGGTGCTTGACTGCCGTCGTAGAATAGGGCAACAGCTTGTTTTAGGTCATCTTCATTCATGCTGTGAGTTCTTCGCTATGTTTTTATATCTACTAAATTATAGTCTAAAGAAAAATCCTGTTGCGGTGGCTTCCCATGCACGCACGTCAAGTCATCGACATTAAGTCCATTGGCTAAGAGCTTATCTCTCAATATATTTATTTCTTGTTGTGCTTTCTGGCAAAGAAGCGATGATTCGGCCCATAAAGTCGCAGAAATTGAATCCTCAACAATATTTAACTGAGTATGCAGTTTCTCATGATTCGGTAAATCAAAAGACATAAAAACTTGCCAGCGACGCTGTGCAGCTTTTTTTTCTTCTTTGTTATCGTGCTCACTTTCCTCGCTATTGTGTTTTGTGTATTCCTGTTCATGAATACTGATTTGTAATGGCAAAACTTGTTCATTAAAGCGCAGAGGAATTTCGGTATGAAATTGTTGCAGTAGAGGTGTACGACCTTCACTGATAGGCCTGTCTAAGCCTAACGAGCGTAGTTGATTTAGTTGGATTTTTGCTTGAGTTTGCTCAATGAGTTTTTTTAAATGCAGCTCTACAATTCGAGGTAACGATGTTGTTTGAATGTTCTCACTCGGCAATTGAAAACCCAGTAAACGAAACAGTGCCGCTGTTGCTGTTGCCAGTGTGTTATTTGTGTTTTGTGCAATCAAAGCTAGTGTTGATGTTTGTGCTGGCAATAAACTGCTGATTATTTTTTCTAACTCTTTAGGTGTAATATCTGTACTAGTATTTAGAGTTAGTGGTGTTTTTATATTACTTTGTAGCTGGTTATTACTCGCTGTTATGGGTTTGTTATTGATGCCTGCGATGATTTTATCTAATGTAGCTCGGATATCTTGAGTAATATTACTATTGCTTGTTTGTTGTTGAGAAACTTTAGACTCTAATGCAATACCAGAATTATTTAATGCCTGCTTCACTTGCTGACCTTGATTGAGACTACTGGGTGTATGAGTAAAGCTGAGTAATTGGCGTACCGCTTGAAGTGTCGATTCACTCAATAATTTATTTTGAATAGAGGTTGGTACTTGATCTAAGCGGGCAATAAATTCTTGTAACTGATTGACGGATTGCTGCCTAGGTAAGCTGTCTTTAATAATATTTGCTGCGATATGCTGAACTTTTTGTGAAGGTAGCTTATCGATGACCAGTTGTTGGTTGCGTTGCCCTAAAAGTACAGGCTCATTAGTCTTTAATAATTGTGGTGTGATGGTTGTTAGTAGTTGTGGCTTATTGCTGGGGGTGTTAACAAGCAACTTGGCAAGATACAGTGTAGTCTTCGCGATAAGTTGTTGATTGATTGTTTGTGTCGCTGCAACATTACTATTTGTTACTGAACTGTTAACAGTTGTTGCCGATTGGGTCACATTTGAGTGTTTAGTGTCTGATAGCTGTTGGCTTAACCTTGTGACAAGTGATGGGTTGGCTTGTTGTAGTAATGTTTTATCATGGGCATTGAGTACTTGAATGCTTTTGACCTGAGCTTCTATTGTTTGACCTTGTGTAAGTTGCTTAAGTAAATTGATAATAGCCGTATTGCTGGTTTGCGCTGTTGTTGAGCTATTGGCCGCTAGTGAGGAAGGTGCTGGGCTCAGTATGCTATTACTACCAGAACTGGTATTGGTTGATCTGGTATTTCCAGCATTGGGGGGCAATTCAATCACAGTCTGTATCACGCAGTAAGTTGTTAACTGAAGGTTCAGGCAGAGTTTTATTAAGAATAGCAACAAATTCCCACACTCGCGCAGCAAACCCTTATAATGCTGCGGTTTATAACGGTAAGGTAAGACCATTTTGCCAGCAGCAAGTCCATCGTCGTCCGCAAATTCATCCTCGGTTTTATTGGAGTGCCAACAGCTTTCCTGTGAACGGGATGGCCGGGTACTATTTCACCAGCTAGATCTAGTGGTTAATACAGGTGATGTGGTTCAAATTGAAGGGCCTAATGGCTGTGGTAAAACCACTTTTTTACGTGCACTCACAACATTATTACCGGATTATCAGGGCTCGATACAATGGCAAGGTGAATCCATACAGAGAGCCCGAACAAACTATTTGGCAAATTTGTTGTTTATCGGTCATTTGCCTGGTGTTAAAAAAACGCTGACGCCTCGTGAAAACCTGATTTTTCTGACTCACCTTCATCAAACAGCAGATATTAACGCTATTGATAAAGCTTTAGCGAAAGTCGGCCTCTACGGTTATGAAGAGATGCCAGGTCATCAATTATCAGCAGGGCAGTTGCGCCGTGTTGCCTTGGCTCGTTTATATTTGAGTAAAGCCCCGGTTTGGGTACTGGATGAACCCTATACCGCTATTGATAAGCAAGGTATCAGTCACTTAGAGACTTTGTTTGTGGAGCATGCTGCTAACGGTGGTTGTGTTGTGCTGACGACCCATCAATCTCCATCCATAGATAACCTCAAGCGTATTCAGTTAGAACACTATTCTCCTCGCCATACATCGGTAGCTGTTAATAAGGATTCATATGCCCAATAGTCAGATATCGTTGAGACAAGGCCTTACTGCTGTTTTAAAACGTGATGTACTCGGGGCTTTTCGCCAGCGAGGGGATATGCTCAACCCTGTGGTCTTCTTTTTGATGGTGGTTACCATGATGCCATTAGGTATCTCGCCAGAATCGAAGTCATTGGCGTTTTTAGCACCAGGGTTATTATGGGTCATCGCTTTATTGGCAACTTTACTGTCATTAGATAGTCTATTCCGGAGTGATTATGAGGATGGTTCTTTAGAGCAGCTCGTATTAAGCCCTCAGCCTCTGTATTTTATGGTGCTTGCCAAGGTATGTTCCCATTGGTTAACAACAGGTTTGCCGCTCACCATTGTCGCGCCAGTATTAGGAATACTACTGGCTTTACCCGCCGAAGGCTATATTCCATTATGGTTATCGTTATTGTTGGGCACTGTAACCTTAAGCTTGGTAGGAGCAATTGGGGCTGCGTTAACGGTTTCTTTGCGTAAAGGTGGGTTATTATTATCATTAATTATTATGCCGCTTTATGTCCCGGTTTTAATCTTTGGGGCGAGCTGTGTACGTCTGGCGGTTGATGGGTTTTCTATTGGAGGGCCGTTGGCAATCTTAGGTGCTTTTTGTGCAGCTGCAATTGTGCTAGCCCCTCTGGCGATAGCAGGGGCACTAAAAATGAGTGTTGAAGCGTAAACAAAGAATTATATGAGGAATAGTCGTTGAATTGGCAGTGGTTTCATCGTTTAGGTTCACCCCGTTGGTTTTATGAGAAAACCAGTCGGTGGTCACCGTGGTTAGCTATAGTGACGTTCGTGCTGTTAGCGATTGGTGTGGCTTGGGGCTTAGGCTTTACGCCTCTCGATAGTAAGCAGGGTAATAGTTTTCGTATTATTTATATTCATGTGCCCGCTGCATTTCTAGCGTTAGCAGGTTATTACGTGATGGCGATTGCGGGTGCAGTCGGCCTGATCTGGAAAATGAAATTATCGTATATGGTAATGAAAAATGCAGCGCCAATAGGAGCTGTGTTGACATTTATCTCTTTGGCGACAGGCGCTATTTGGGGCAAGCCGACATGGGGTACATGGTGGGTATGGGATGCACGTATTACGTCAATGTTAATTTTGTTCTTTTTATACTTAGGTGTTATGGCATTGCAAGGTGCTTACCAAAGCCGTGATTTGGGTAATAAGTCTGCCGCCATTTTGTCTTTAGTCGGAACGATTAACATTCCCATTATTTATAAATCGGTAGATTGGTGGTTCACACTTCACCAGCCTGCCACCTTGAAATTGACAGGTCCATCGAGTATTGACCCATCGATGGCTTATCCTTTAATTATTATGATAGTTGGCTTTTATTGCCTTTATGCCTGGTTGTTAATGTTTTGGACGCGTTTGGAAATCCTTGATCAAGAGCAAAAAACAAAGTGGGTAAAAGAGTTATTATTAGGCCAAAGGTAACCGCATGAAATTTCAATTTGATAGTTTATTAGCCTTTATCGAAATGGCTGGACATGGCCCTTATGTTTGGGCAAGTTATATTCTAACGTTTATATCTATCGCATTATTAATTTATATTCCTTATAAACTAAAACAGCAATTAGTTGCCCAAGTAAGGCGCCAACAAAGGATAGAAGAGCAGGTAATGCAGGCTAAATAGGCCCAGTAAAAGCATTGATGATAATAAGGATAGAGTTTTTTCTGTTTTATGGTCGTTGATTGAATTGACCGCTATTATCAATTTTTTACGAGAAAGACTATGAATATCAAATACCTACTGCTCAGTACATTGTGTGCTCTTGTTTTAACAGCGTGTTCAGCGCATCAAAAAATTTACCCTGACTCTAATCATGTTTTAGATCAAAGTAGTGGGAAAGGCCTAGTGTTTTTTTCATATAGTAGTTTTGGTCTGCATGATGTCCCTTTTTCTCTGTTATATCGGCGTACACCGAATAAACGCTTAGTCAATGTAGGGGAATTGTCCTTAGTAAATAGAGGCAGTCAAACTGGATACAGTTATAGCAATAAATACGGCAGCAAGTCACATCAAAATAGCGACGAAAGTTTGCATGTGTTTAATTTGCCCGAAGGGCAATATGAGTTCTATGGCATGTTTATTGAAGAAGATTACGAGCAGGCTGATTGGACCATCGTAACTGATTTTTCTATTCCTTTTGAGGTGACGTCAGGCAAAATAACGTATATTGGTAACATAGATATACAAACGGCATCAATTGGTAATAATGATTATGTTGTTAAGTCTGAATTATCGCGGAATAATCGCCTAGACGATGATTTAGTGACCTTGTCTGAACAGTTTCCAAATCTTAAAAAGGACGATATTGTTTCATTTTCAGGTCTTGATAAGGAAAAAGGCGAAAGTATTGTCCGTATCCATTATGGTAGAGAAAGAAGTTTAGGCCAAAAAATTATTTAGGTTTTGGCATAACGTTTTACAAAGGTTTTTAGCTACAATGTGCAGCAACAGTCAGTTCACTTTATATTCTGTGAAAAAGGTAATTTAATGCATCCAGTTCGTAAACAGCGTCTATTTCTTGTTCTTTTTATCGTCGTTTTTTCCAGTATCGCTATATTGTTAATGACGTATGCCCTACGAGAAAATATTAATTTGTTTTACCCACCGAGTAAGATTGTAGCGGGTGAGGCACCTATCGAGAGAACCATTCGTGCAGGTGGTTGTGTTTTAGCAGGCACTGTTACACGTTCAACTAAAAACTTGGATGTTAGTTTTCGTATTACGGATGGCGCTGCCGATATGCAAGTCAATTATAATGGTATTTTGCCGGACTTATTTGCCGAGGGTGAAGCAGTGGTTGTTAATGGAAAGCTATCACAAGCTGGTGAATTCAATGCAACGGAAGTGTTGGCTAAGCATGATGAAAACTACATGCCACCTGAAGTCGCTGAAGCGATGAAAGAAGCGGGTACTCTGCATCAGGAAACCTGCGACATTATCTAAATGCTTAGGAATAACTCACTAGAACTAGTTAGTAGCATCACTAGTTCTAGTGAGTTATGAGCACTATTCTTTTATTGTGGCTTTAAACGCCAGCCTATTCTGTTAGTATCCTTTCAAATAATATCTCCTAAAACGAATTGCTAAAATGTAGTTGTAACCTGTTTGGGTTTTCAGCTTTGATTTTGGTGCTTCCATAAATTATCAGATTATTCATTTTTAATTAGGAGCTAGATAAAAATATTCTATTTCAATCTCTGCGCTGCATTTATTTAGCAGTATCAAAGCAGCCTTCACATTTAAGGAGAAATAACATGAAGGTTATTAATATCAAAGCAATAGTCAAGAATCGAGTATCAATTAGTTTACTGAGTTTTTTCATGCTACTCGTTGGTTGTGAAAGCGATCAGCGCTTGGAGCAAAGCCGTTTAGATGATTTTGGGCGCTTTGGGCGTTCGGTAGATATATCCATTTTTACAGCTGTGGTTGGTGCTTATCAAGAGTCAAATGGTGCCGCAGAAGGTGCTGCTTATGTTTACACTCGTAGAGATAATACCTGGTCAATTCAAGCAAGATTAGAATCTCCAACCCCGGGTGATGAACAATTTGGTGATGCTGTTGCTGTTTCAGGGTCGATTATTGCTGTTGGAGCCCCTTTAGATAATCAGCCTGGGGCGTTTCGTTCTGGGTCGGTGTACCTTTATCAACGTGATGCGGATAATAATTGGAGTCATCTTCAAACATTGAGCTCTCCTTTACCTCATGAAGCCTGGGAGGCTTTTGGTATTTCAGTTTCTCTTGATGGAGATATTTTAGTCGTTGGTGCGGTTGATCGCGATCAAGGGGCTGCTACTAATGCGGGTGCAGCGTTTGTTTATGAACGTAATGGGGGTGTTTTTAGTTTAAGTGGTAATTTAGCTGCTCCATCTCCCAATGCGTCTGATAAGTTTGGCTCTCGTGTTGAAGTTGCCGGTAATACTATTGCGGTGAGTGCAGTGAGACGGGACTCACCGAACGGTGATGATATAGGAACGGTTTTTGTTTATGAACGTAACCGAGGTGGATTTTCATTAGCTCAAACTTTGGTTGCTAGTGATGCAGCTGAAGATGATATTTTCGGTACAGGTATTGCGCTTTTTGAAAACAACGATGGTTCACGGCGTCTAGTTATAGGGGCAGAAAGCGCTGATGTTGGTGCTAATAATAATGCAGGTGCTGCTTATGTATTTGATGCTCCTGTAGCGGGTGGCTTTGTTCAAACGGCCAAACTTGTGGCGTCTGATGGTGCACCTAACGATATCTTTGGAACCGATGTTGCACTCTGGAACGATACTATTCTTGTTGGAGCATCAGGCTCCGATGATGTTATTGCTGGATCAGGCGCAGCCTATATCTTTCAATTAGAAGCGGGTATTTGGGTAGAAGAAGATAAATTGACGGTACTTGCTTCAAGCCAAAATGCCTTTATGGGTTCAGCAGTGGATATATGGGGTGCAGGGCATGTTTTATTGGGTGCAACTGGAGAGGAGATAGGTACATCATTAACGGATACAGGTGCTGTGCAGGCCTTTCGACGTAATTCAGGAGGAGATTGGTTGCCTAGTCATACTTTAGCTGCTGCGGGTTTTAATTCCCCAGATACTTATGGCAGAACAATGGCGATGACCAATACCCACTTGATTGCTTCAGGTTTTGACCGTGCAGATATCTATAGGCTTGATCTCGATGGCTATTCGCTCGAACAGTCATTGAGTGCAATAGCAAGTAGTCAGATATTTGCAGCAAGTATTGATGAGACAACGGCTGCTGTATTCGGTAAGCGCGTTGGAGGTGGTGCTATTGGTTATGTTGAAGTATTTACTAATACTAGTGGTGAGTGGGTGCAGGAACAATTATTTGATCCTGATCTAGTTTCTACGGCTTTTCCTAATGAATCTGCAAATAGTGGCGTAATTGATATTGAAGGAGACACTCTCGTAATCGGAGCGAGACGTTGGAATGGGGGTGATGGCCGGGTTTTCATTTATGAGCGTGACAACGGTATCTGGGCCCAACAGCAAATGTTTACTTCACCGCAGGCTATCGGCAACTTTGATATGAATTATGGTAATGCTATTGCACTGGATGGTGACTGGTTGGCTGTTGCAGAAGTCCCTTCATCGGGTATTCCAAGTAGTCCTCGCAATGGTAATGTCTTTATTTATCAACGTATTAATGGCGAATTTATTGAACAGCAAATCTTGAGTGAAGCCGTACCTTCGCCTCTGGATCACTATGGTCAAAGTATTGCACTTCATGATGACTTATTAGCGGTATATGGCCCAAATACAGGTACTGTTTATGTTTATCGACGTATCAATGGAATTTATACGGAAGTTTGGAGTCAGGTTATAAGTGCCGGTAGTCTCGCTTTAACCAGTGACCAATTAGTCATTGGTGTACCTAGTACCGATATCGATGGTGTCGTTGGTGTTGGGGAGGTGGTAACGTTTGATCGCCAACCTGATGATAGTTATATCGCCGGAGATACTTTTCAGGCGCCTGATAACGAATCTGGCCTTGGTTTGGGGAGAACGATTGTTACGGATGACAACCGCATAGTGGTGTCTACGGGAACAGGTACCGGAGGGCAAAGAGCTTACGTATTTAACTTCTAAGAACCTTTGCTGAATTATTAGAAGTACACCCAAAAGATGAGTCTTTTGGGTGTTAACCTATTTGAGTGTTAATTTATGAAATCATGACCTGGTCTATTGTGTTAGAAACGCCAGTTAGCAATAATGGCTGCGCTTATTACTCCCACTAATTTTGATGTAACTATTTTTGATGTAATTCTATGATTCCAGAACTCGGCCACATAGCACTAATCATATCTTTTTGTCTCTTTTCATTGTTGTCTATTGTTCCCCTCTTTGGTGTTTACCAGAAAAATCACTTGTTGATGTCATCCAGCCGATCTCTGGCAACAGGTGGCTTCGTATTCATTTTGATGAGTTTTTTATGTCTGACATGGGCATTCCTGCAAGATGATTTCAGTGTTAAATATGTTGCTAATAATTCCAATAGCTTATTGCCTGATCATTATAAAGTCAGTGCAGTATGGGGTGGCCATGAGGGTTCACTATTGTTATGGGGCTTAATTCTCGCCGCTTGGGCATTTGCGGTTAGCATATTTAGTCGAAAGCTACCTTTAGATATGGTGGCTCTAGTCCTTGCTGTTATGGGTATGATTGCAGTGGGCTTTTTATTATTTATGTTACTGACATCTAATCCGTTTGATCGCCTACTGCCACTTTCTCCCCAAGATGGCAGTGATTTAAACCCACTGCTTCAAGACCCTGGATTAATTATCCATCCTCCTATGTTGTATATGGGTTATGTTGGTTTTTCTGTCGCCTTTGCGTTTGCTATTGCCGCACTTTTGTCTGGCCGTTTGGACAGTGCATGGGCACGTTGGTCTCGACCATGGACAACGGTTGCTTGGGGTTTCCTGACCATTGGTATTGCACTAGGCAGTTGGTGGGCTTATTACGAGCTTGGTTGGGGTGGCTGGTGGTTCTGGGATCCGGTCGAAAATGCGTCATTTATGCCTTGGCTAGTGGGTACGGCATTGATTCATTCTCTGGCCGTTACTGAGAAGCGTGGCGTGTTTAAAAGCTGGACGATATTACTAGCCATATTTGCCTTTGCCTTAAGTTTATTGGGGACATTTTTAGTGCGGTCTGGAGTGTTAACGTCTGTACATGCATTTGCCAATGATCCAGAACGTGGTGTGTTCATTCTAGGCTTCCTTTTAGTTGTTGTTGGTGGCTCACTCACGTTGTATGCATTACGTGCACCTGTTGTTAAAAGTGTCACTAATTTTCAGTGGTTATCTCGAGAGACCTTTTTATTGATCAATAATATTTTATTGGTTGTTATTATGGTGACCGTATTATTGGGAACCTTGTACCCTTTATTCGCGGATGCATTAGGGTTAGGTAAAATATCAGTAGGCCCTCCTTATTTTAATTTCTTCTTTGTACCTTTTATGGCCATTCTTTGTTTGTTTATGGCGGTAGGGCCACTCTCTTTATGGAAAAAAACGAATGCTGACCGTTTATGGAAATCATTGAAGCATCCTTTAACAATAAGCCTTATTGTTGCAATCGTATTTCCCTATATTTATGGCAGTATTTACGGAGAAGGGTATCAGTTCTCTGCAGCTTTAACAGTATTTGTTGCTGGCTGGGTAATTTTTGTCACAATTGCTGATGTGTTTAATAAAACACGTAATGCTAATACACGCTTGCAAGGTTTACGTAAGTTGACGCGTAGCTACTACGGTATGGTGCTTGCTCATTTTGGCGTAGCCGTCACAGTCTTAGGCGCTTGTTTAAATACGATCTACAGTGATCAGCGTGATTTACGAATGGAGGTAGGGGAGCGTTTAGAATTAGGGCGTTATGAGTACCACTTTGTAGATGTGAAACAAATACGCGGCCCTAATTATTCTTCACAGGAAGGGCATATCCAAGTATTTTCCGACGGTCAGATGATCAGTGATCTTCACCCTGAGAAACGGCAATACTTTTCAACGAATGATATTATGACTGAAGCCGCTATTGATTCGGGCTTCTTTGGCGATCTTTATGTTGCGATGGGTGAGCCGTTAGGGAATAGTGAATCAGGTAAGGCAGCATGGGCTATACGTATTCACGATAAGCCTTTTGTTAATTGGATTTGGCTAGGTTCATTGTTGATGTCTTTTGGTGGGTTTTTAGCGATTAGTGATAAGCGCTATAGGCTTAAAAAGAAAGCTGCAACTAAACAAGCCAAGATGAAAGTTGATACTGCATTAGCAGATTAATATTCAAAATTGACGCATCAAATAAATGATGCAAATTAGCTGTTTTAAGTAAACCAAATTTAAGAAAACTTATGAGTCGTTTTAAATTATTTATACCTTTAATTATTTTTGTTGTCTTAGCGATGTTTTTTTGGAAAGGGTTATCACTTGACCCTAATGCCATGCCTTCGGCATTAATTGATAAAAGTTTCCCTGAGTTTTCTTTGCCACGTTTGCAGGATGAAACACAAATAACAACTAAAAAAGATTTGTTGGGTGACATTACTCTTGTAAATATATGGGCAACCTGGTGTGTGTCTTGCCGTGTAGAACACCCTTATCTAAATAAGTTAAAGGAACAGGGGGTTCGCATTGTTGGGCTGAATTATAAAGATGAGAGTAATGCTGCTCGACAATGGTTAACAGATTTAGGTAACCCTTATCAGTGGAATATTGTCGATACTGAAGGTAGGTTAGGTGTTGATTTAGGTGTATTTGGTGCACCAGAAACCTATATTCTAGATCCTCAAGGTGTGATTCGTTACAAACATGTTGGTGTTGTTGATCAACGTGTATGGGATGAAAAATTTCTTCCTGTTATTTCTCAAATAGAAAATTAGTTTTTATTGATTTATTTTTGTTGCCTATTTTTATAAAAACTACAATTTCTCAATAGCAAACCCAATGTTACTTTTTAGAAAAGCAACATTGGATACCTTAGCTTAACTTGCTTTCTTCGCATAGCCTGATTGGTCTGTTATCAATGATCCTTCAATCTGATTAATGATTTTTTGAAGACGAGGATTATGCGTTTTGGGTGATTGCTGGCGTTGTTTAATAGCTTGTCGATTATTCTCTAAATCTACAGCAACCGCTTCTCTTCCTTGGTTTAATGCGGTTGCCAGTGTTTCTAACTCATTAAGTTTTTGTGTTGCAAATGCCAGCCAACATTTAACTTCTGGCTCTAATGTTTTTTCATTGTCTAGATTAACCGGTACATCTAATAGCGAACAAGAGGGAGCTAGCCATAAGGGATTGTGTAGTCGTTGCTTGAGAGGCTCTAGCCAATCCAATACAGCATTAAGATCTGTTTTCCAAATATTACGGCCATCAATAATACCGAGAGACAGCACTTTATGATTGGGTAACCAGTCGGCAATAGGCCTTACTTCATCATGAGCATTAATGCTGTCCAGATGCAAACCTTGAACGGGCAGATTACAGGCTAACTGTAAGTTTCCTTGTAATTTACCAAAATAAGTCGCAAGTAATATATTAATTCCGGTGCCTTTCAGTCGATGATAGGCAAGGTCGAATGCATGCTTCCAGTTATTATCTAATTCGGTTGTTAATATAGGTTCATCAATTTGTACCCATTCGACCCCTTGCTCGCTTAATGTATTTAATAATTCTTTGTAAACAGGTAGTAATTCCTCCAGCAAATCGAGCTTATTACCATTCTTAATGTTTCCCAACCACAAATAAGTAATTGGACCGATAATAACGGGTTTTATTTTAGATGTATCTAGTTGTTGTGACGCTTCAATAATTTGGGAAACTAAGCGAGTCGCATCTAGCTTAAATCTTGTGCCAGCATTGAATTCGGGCACGATATAGTGGTAATTGCTATCAAACCATGTCGCTATGTCACTTGTGGGAATGACTTGCTCAGTTTTGCTTTTTGAAGAAAGTCCATGAGCGACACGAAAGTAATTATCAAGGGCATGACCTTCCAACCCTTTTAAACACTCTGGCAAATTCCCTAGAGTAACACTCATATCTAATACTTGGTCATACAGTGAAAAGTCACCAACGGGTATCAGAGTGATGTCTGATTGCTGTTGCCAATTATTCTGTCGTAACTCACGTGCAGACTTGTCAAGTTTGCTTGCTGATGATTGGCCTTGCCAGAAAGCTTCTAATGCAAACTTAAGCTCACGATGTGCTCCAATACGGGGAAAGCCTAGATTGTGTGTAATGACCATACTTGTTCCAAAATAGTAAAAATATCGAAGGGGGTTATTTTAGGGATTCCATATGATGAAAAATAATGGTAAAAATGCATGTATCAATGAATTACATTCATAGTTTGGGAAGGTAGATATGCTTGAGCGCCACCATTTGGCCATTATTCGTGAGGTAAGTCGTCAAGGAACATTAACCGAGGCAGCGAATTTTTTGTGTTTAACGCAATCAGCCCTCAGTCACGCAATTAAAAAGCTAGAGCAAAGCATTGAGACACAAATATGGATAAAAGAGGGTAGAACATTATCGTGGACTCAGGCCGGTAAATCTTTGTTAGAGCTGGCAGAAAGAATCTTGCCTCAGTTTGAGTATGCTGAAGAATTAATGCAACAGTATGCTACAGGGCATCGAGGTAACCTGCGTATTGGTATGGAGTGCCATCCCTGCTATCAATGGTTGCTAAAAACAGTTTCCCCATTTTTAGACAAATGGCCGAATGTTGATATTGATGTCAAACAGAAATTTCAATTCGGTGGTATTGGTGCGCTTTTAAGCTATGATATTGACTTGTTAATTACTCCTGATCCTATCCTGCAAAAAGGCTTACATTTTACGCCAGTCTTTGATTATGAGCTGGTGCTTGTGGTGAATAATAAGCATCATTTGGCCAGAGAAAAAACGATAGAACCCGAGCAATTGATCACTGAAACATTGATTACTTACCCTGTAACAACGGAGAGACTAGATATCTTCAGCCAGTTTTTATTACCTAAAAACTGTATGCCACATAAACACAAGACTATCGAGACGACTGATATTATGCTGCAAATGGTCTCGGCAGGTCGTGGGGTTACTGCTTTACCGAGTTGGCTAATTGATGAATATGTTGAACGCTTATCCTTGAGTTATGTAAAGCTGGGAAGAAAAGGGATACACAAGCATATTTACATCGGTATGAGGGAAACGGATATAGCTATTGATTACATTCACGACTTTATGAAGCAAGCCAAGATGAAGGTACTTCTTAATGAGTAGCTATTCACTAAAGGCGCCTAGCTAATCTTATTCCTTCAACTTTACGATCAGTTTTCCATCAATCACTTTCATAAAGTCGATACCGTCGGCAAAACCTTGCCAGAAACCACCACTATCACCAAATTCATTGACTAGATCTACATTTTTCATATTGCCTATCCATGAATTAGGGAGAGGCACGCCCCATGCACTAACACCGCGGAGTTTAACAACAGGTTTGCCATTACCAAATGCGAGCTCTATACCAGCATTTAAATTCAGAGTTTTCCCTCCAAACAGGGGCATTTCAGGGTCTAGTGGCATCAGTAATTTAGCACTGGCGAGATTATCAGATAGGTCGATAGCGAGCTTATCGGCCATGTCGGTATTGTGGGCAATCATGGCGTTAACTTCCCTCTCGGTAAAGGTAATCTCCCTTTTAGCATTAACTTCTGAATAAGCTTCTGGCTTTAATGTTCCCTGATTTGCGCTTTGGTTGCTGCTTGTCGAGTTATTGTGTTCTTCTAAGGTGGGTAAATTCAATTGATTGAGCTTTTTATTAAGAGTGGTGGTTTCCTTTGAAGAAAGTGTAACGGGCGTAAATTGGTTGGGGAAAAGGTAATTCTTAATCAGCCACAAGCCTACCAGTAAAATAACGAGGCTAATAACAGTGATACCAAACGTTTTCCATGGGTTGGACTTTTTAGCTTCTATAGCGGCATCTGATTGTGGGCTATTATGGGTAGACATGGTTAATTACCTGATTTTCCTTATTGATAATACAAAGTTTATCAATAGTATTTTTATGAGTATTTATCCACTTCACGCAGATTTATAGTGTCTGACTACTTCGACGATTTCAATTGAATAATGCTTATACCAGTGTTCTTTTCCATATTGTTGTGCACTCAGATGTATATCATCTTGCTTCCATAAGGAAATGGCTTCAAGACTGGGCCAGTAAGAAATGGCTATTTCCTGATCCTTTTCAGTACTACTTATAAAATCCAAACACCCATATTGGCTACTCGCTATATCACGTAATCGAGTTGCCATTTGAGTGTATCCATCATCTTCTACTACTGATGGATCCGAAAATACCGCTTTAAAGATAACTGCATACATCTATTCACCCGATCAATAACGTTAATAAAATAGAGTATAGAACTATACGCTTTTAGTTTGACGGCGTCATGAGGTCCTCTAATCAATTCAATTTGAAGGTATAGATCTATACCCGTATTGGCGTGCGGGACGGTAATAGGTTGGGGTTTATACAGTCTTAAGTGTTATAGAAAGGCAGGGAGAGATGTGGTGACTAATGTCTGCTAGCTTGTTTTTTCTTTGTTCTATTTGCTTTCTGTTCAGCTTTTTTGGCTATTTGGATGGCGACTTCTTTTAGCTCTTTTTCTATAACATTGGGTGTTTCGAGGGTGACGAGACCTAATTGGCCGCTACGTAGGTCGTGTATCAATATTTCTGAAGCTTTATGGAGGTTAATCCTTCCTCCCGCTTGCTTAGCACCTCTTTTGGCACCAATAGCTTCCATACACTCAATATCTGATTGAGGTATTTGGTCTAATTGATAACGCTCTATAAGCCGTTGTGGATAATCTCTTAACAGGGCTTCTGCTGCATAAAAGCCTATGTCTTCATATTCAATAGCAGTATTTTTAATTGATCCTATGATTGCTAACCGGTAACCACTGTTGGGATTTTCTATCTTTGGCCAAAGAATCCCTGGGGTGTCATGTAAGATAACTTTATTATCCAGATATATTTTTTGTTGTTGCTTGGTAACCGCCGGTTCATCACCGACTTTGGCAATTAATTTGCCTGCTAGTGCATTGATGAGAGTCGATTTGCCTACATTGGGTATGCCGACAATCATTGCATTGACTGGCTTAAGCTCAGTGGCTTTATTGGGCGCTAATTTTAGGCAGAGCTCTGAAATTTGTTTAAGCTTGGCTTTATCATCTTTCTGGTAAGCCAGTGTTTTAACGTTACTTTGACGTTCTAAATACGTTTGCCATTCTAGGGTCTTGTCCGGGTCCGCTAAATCGGTTTTGCTAAGGATAACGATAGTGGGTTTGGTTTTGCGCCATTCGCCTATGACCGGGTTTTGGCTGCTATAAGGCAGGCGAGCGTCAACTATTTCGATGAGTACATCAATTTTATCAAGGGTTTTTAATATCGTCTTTCGGGCTTTATGCATATGGCCCGGATACCAATTGATACTCACGTCTTAATCCAATTCAAATCAGGCGTTATTGTATAGTTGGGAAAGAGGGAATGCTATGGAGGGAAGGGAATTGATTACTTTGGTGAAGCTAAAAGAGGTAATAGTTGGCCATAAAGGAAAAGGGCGGCAAAATGCCGCCCTGCTTAGATGCGGGCTATTTAACTAGCCATAGCATCAAAATCGTCACTGATATCATTTTCAGCTCTTCGAGCAGTACGCCTTGAATGCAGTTGCTCTGCGTGAGACTTTAATTTTCTCTCTGCGACATTAAAAGCATCTCTGACAGCAATGTGGATAGATGGATCATCTTGACTAATAGTAATTGGGCTACCTTTCACCTCAATTTCCACAGTGGCACGATAGGACTTGCCCTTGTGTTTGTGGTTATGTGGGGTTTCCAGCACAACACGACTATGTTGAATATCGCTTGAGTAACGTTCTAGCTTCTGCAAACGTTTGTTAATTATCGCATTGAGAGCTTGCGAGGGGTCCATATCGCGGTAGGTAACTTGGTTAGCCATTGTCATAGAGTAATCCTCCTAAGATTAATGATTAGTTACACAGGAAAAATCACAACTGACATATTTGCCTGAAGGCATATATGAACAGAGTGAATGAAATCGTACGTTGTTACTTTGTTCTATTAGTTGTTCTAAAGGGAGAGTGAATCCCTGACTGGGATTCGACTTAAAGCAAGGGGATGAGTACATTACTTTTCTATCGAGCATGGTCTAACTATCTGCCCATTTTGATATGATTTCAACTGTTTTTTATGGCACGTTTTGCGCATATAAAATAGATTAAGAGACGTATAAGTTTGATTGATTTTTATACTTTTTTGTCTCTGTAGCCCGTAAAATCTGGGCTTGTGAAATAAAACCTTACTACTTAAGTCCTATTTTTTTATAGTTTATTTACTAAAAACATTATTTTTTTATTGCATAAAAGTATATAGAAACAGTTGTTGTGGAAAAATAAAGGTTAGGGTTGAAATCAATATCGCTATCTCCATATAGATAATGCACTCGCTTATATTACTAAGGAGTGAATAACTGTTTGGTCTATGACGAACAGTACTATTTATATATCAATCTATTGCTTAAGTTAAAGAGGATAGTTTTATGCGTACACTTGATTTATCTCCATTATATCGTTCTGCCATTGGCTTTGATCGCATGGCAAGTCTGTTAAACACTGTTTCACAAGCAGAAACAAAACAACCTTCTTACCCACCTTATAATATTGTGCTGACAGGTGATGATACCTATCGTATAACAATGGCTGTTGCGGGTTTCGCAGAGGCTGAATTGGATTTGCAGGTGGAACAAAACTTATTGACCGTTGCGGGAAAAAAATCTGAGAACTCAGAGCCAAAAGAATACCTTTATCAAGGTATCGCTGAGCGTGGATTTGAACGACGCTTTCAATTAGCTGACCATGTAAGAGTGGAAAATGCACAGCTGGAAAATGGCTTGCTACATATCGATTTAGTTCGCGAAATACCTGAAGCAATGAAACCCCGTAAAATTGAAATCGGTTCAGGTAAACTGCTCAATCAAAATTAATTCTTAGATATTAAGCAGCTAATTGTATATTGCATTTAGCTGCTTCAATAATCAATTACTGTATTTAAACCGCTATTTTTATAGGTATAGGTCGATTTTTGCTATTTTCTACTTGTTTAGTATTGTGGCTATTTGTTGTTATTTTTTATACTTTATTTCTTTTGGGCTTTTTTAGCTCATTCGAATTAAACAATTTTGCTCTAACAGTCGTTCTATAATCTCTTGGTGTAATAGATAATTCGCGACGAAATAATTTAGAGAAATGACTGACATCGTTATAACCTATCTTGTCTGCAATTTCCCCCACTGATAAATTGCTTGATTGCAATAAATCTTTAGCGTTATTTAAACGTAGCTCATGTAAATATTGCATAGGCGTTTTGCCCATTGCTATTTTAAAACGCCGGCTAAAGTTGCGCGGACTCATTCCAAATTGCTCAGCCATATCAATTATTTTTACAGGCTTTGATAGATTGTTTTGCATCCATAATTGGGCTTGTAAAATTTCTTCGTCGGGGTGATTTGTATTATGATCTTCAAAATAACTGACAGCTTCGTAGGGGCGGCGTATCTCATGGGAGAAGTGTCTTTGTATATGTTGAGCGACTGATTGATTAAAAAAACGTTGAATAAAATGAATGGTTAAATCTGCTAATGAATTAATACTGGCAGCGCAATAAAGTGAACCTGATTGAGTAATAAAATGCTGGCGTTTGAGTTGCACTTGAGGGTAATTTTTTTGGAATTCATCAAAGTAATACCAGTGTGTTGTTGCGGGTTTGTTATTGAGCAACCCTGCTTCTGCCATAAAACAACAGCCTGTTCCCACTCCATTAATGATAGTCCCATTCTCAAATTGTTGTTGTAACCAAGTCAGCAAGTAAGGTTGCTTGTTTATAATAGGTTTAGGGTTTCGCCAAAGTGCAGGTAGATAGATAATATCTACGTTACTAACTTCATCAATTGTCTGTTCTGGATACAGTTGAATACCCGTGTGGCAGCGAACTGGCCCAGACTTACTACTTACCGTTTTTAAAGTAAAAGCCGGCAAATGAGGACATAAACGTTTTGCTGCCTGATTGGCAGCAGAAAACATATCTGCAGGCCAGGTTGTACTGGTTGCTAGCATGTGTTCGGTGAGTACAAAAGCCACTGTTGGCACTGTTTTCATCCTCTGAGTGTTAACTGGTACATATTGTATAGCTTTTGTCTTTTTTGACGCTATATTTGTCCTTTTTATCTTATTTTTAAATGAAAAACCAGCTTAAACTACGACTAAAGTATTTATGGTGATCAATAATTATGGCTCGTTTACCTGTCATTGTCGGTTTTGGTGGTTTTAGTGCGGCGGGAAGAAGTTCTTCTCATCAATCGTATCAGCGTATGGTTCTCAACAGCTTAAGTGAGGATAAAAGGCAGGAAACACTTGCTGGGCTTGCGGTGATGATGGGCAAAGTGACTGCAGAAGGTCAAGATTACAGAGGTGTAGATGGAGAAAACCTGACCCGCAAAGATATTGAAGCACGTTATGGAAAGCATATCTGTGATAACACATTGATTCGCCCAATAAGCACTGTTCATTTTGATGTGAATAAAGTGCCTTATCAGCAAAAAGTCTCCTTAGAAAAGACTGAGCAGCAAGCGTTGCAGTTTGATTTATCTAAACGCCAGCTTCCAGCTGTATTGCCTGAGCATTGGCAAGTAACCGATATTGATGCTCGTACGGTTAGAGTGAATGTCTCGTCTGGAGCAAACATCACCCTCGATTCTCATTATATTTGCCCTGTTCAGGCAGCAGGCCAGCTACCCGAAGGCTTTGATCCCGCGGGCATTTATAATTCACGATTTCACCCCAGAGGTTTACAGCTGGCCGTTGTTGGTGCTTCTGATGCGATTAACTCCATGGGCGTTGATTGGCAAACAATTGTTCAGAATGTATCTCCAGACGAAATTGGTGGTTACTCATCAAGTGTGATGAGTCAGTTAGATGGTAATGGCTTTGGCGGTTTATTACAGTCCCGATTAAAGGGCGACAGAGTGTCAGCCAAGCATGTAGCACTGGGTATGGGGTCAATGCCATCTGATTTTGTTAACGCTTATGTGTTGGGTAATCTCGGTTCGACAGGCAGTATTGCCGGTGCCTGTGCCAGCTTTCTTTACAATTTGAGAGCTGGTTTAGAGGATATTCAATCCGGCCGACGACGAGTGGTCGTCGTCGGGTGTAGTGAAGCACCAATATTACCTGAGGTAGTTGAGGGCTACGCTACAATGGGTGCGTTGGCAACAGTCGATAAGCTAAACAAGCTTGATGGAAGTAATAATACAGACCTGCGTCGATCAAGCCGCCCATTTGGAGAAAACTGCGGGTTCGTTATTGCGGAGTCAACGCAGCACGTTGTCTTGATGGATGATGAATTGGCAATGAAGCTTGGTGCAAATATTCATGGTGCGGTATTGGATGTCTTTACGAATGCGGATGGTTATAAGAAATCTATATCGGCTCCAGGCCCAGGTAATTATCTGACTGTTGCCAAAGCGGTAGCATCAGCTTATTCATTGCTGGGTGACGATTCTATTGGTAAACGAAGTTTTGTTCAGGCCCATGGCTCTAGTACACCACAAAACCGGGTAACAGAATCAGAAACCCTCGATCGAGTGGCTAGGGCATTTGATATTCATAATTGGCCATTAGCGGCGATTAAATCTTATGTTGGTCATTCACTTGCGCCAGCCAGTGGGGATCAATTAATTAATTCTTTGGGTATTTTTGCTCAGGGGATACTGCCGGGTATTAAAACGGTTGAGAAGGTAGCGGATGATGTACTTCAGGAGCGATTATCGATATCGACACAGGACAGAGAGTTAGAGTCACCAATGGATATTGCATTCCTTAACTCCAAGGGCTTTGGTGGGAATAATGCGACTGCAAGTATATTGTCACCGGCAATTACAGAAGCAATGCTATCTAAGCGCTATGGAAAGGAGGCTATGGTGAGTTATCAAATGCGTCGGGAACAGACAATTGAAAAGTCAGAACAGTATCATCAGCGCTTCTTGCAAGGTAATTATCAGGTCATTTATAAATATGGTGAAGATATGCTGAATGATGAGGATATCGATATCAATAAGCAGCGATTAAAGGTTCCAGCTTATGGTGAATCCATTGACTTGACGAAAGAAAACCTTTACAAAGATATGGTTTGATCTATTTGAGTCGCTTAAAAACTATAATGATGGCGGCTTTTTTCAAAAACCAATCAATGTTTTATAGTATTTATGTCTGACGATATCGCAGTTCGATTACAACAAGTCCGTCAAATGTACGGTTATTCACAAAGAGAATTGGCCAAGCGAGCAGGGGTCACTAACAGCAGTGTATCCATGATTGAGCAAGGGCGAGTGAGCCCATCGGTCAGTTCATTAGAAAAATTGCTCAAAGGCATCCCAATGACTTTGAGGGATTTCTTTAATTTTGACCCGAATAGTCAGAGTCGCAGCTTTTATCGTAGCTTTGAAATATATCAAGGCAGTAAGGATGGTATTGATTCATATTGTCTTGGCAGTGATGAAAGCCCTAAGGATAATGAGTTGCTTTACCAAGTTTATAGCCCTGGTAGTGATACAGGAGAGTCAATGTTGGTTGCTAAGCAAGAATGCAGTGGCTTTGTCGTTCAGGGTGCGCTAGAGGTGACGATTAATAATCAATGTCAGCATTTGGAGCCGGGTGATGGTTTCTTTGTTGATGCATTATTTCCATATCGTTTGAGAAATGTGTCAGATCAGAAGACGATTGTGGTAATTAGCGACTAAATTAATCCTCTATTAAAGTCTCGATATTTTAATTTAAGCCTGTTTATGTTGTACTTTACTGTCTGATTTTAGATGTAATTAAGAGTATTCAAAAAATAAAACGAGCGCTCGCTCTAAATGCATGGTAACATGCCTCCCGATTCTTCTTCATGGTTAACTATTGCTTATAGGTCGTGATAGAGAGTGAATGGTGTAGAACAAAAGTTTCTGCACGAATAACGTAAATGAAGAGATAAACAACCAACGTATTTAAGAGCCTTCCAAAAGGCTGATTATGGAGTAACTATGCTATATCAAGGTAAAAATATATCTGTAACTGTGGATAAGAACCATTGTGCAGAATTGTGTTTTGATGTGAAAGATAGTGTCGTCAATATCTTCAATCAGCAAACGGTTACAGAATTGTCAGAGGCTTTAACTGCACTTGAAGCCGCAGATAATATCAAAGGTTTACTGATTAGCAGTGCAAAACCCGGATTTATTGCGGGTGCTGATATTAGTGAATTTAGCCCAATATTTAGGAATGGCGAAGAAAGTATTGCGGGCATTATTCATTCCAGCAATGATAATTTTAATCGTATAGAAGACCTTCCATTTCCGGTTGTCGTTGCGGTTAACGGGTTCGCTCTAGGTGGCGGTTGTGAACTATGCCTGGCTTGTGATTATCGAATTGGTTCTGAAAAAGCGACCATTGGCTTGCCTGAAACGCGATTGGGTATAATTCCCGGGTGGGGCGGTACAGTCCGCTTGCCTCGTCTTGCAGGTATAGAAACGGCGATTGAGTGGATAGCCGGAGGTAAAGAGAATTCTGCTGACGTTGCGATGAAAGCCGGCGTTTTTGACGGTGTTGTCGCGGAAGCGAAATTAAAGGACGCCGCTCAACGTACATTACAATACTGCATTGATGGCAGCTTAGATTACCAAGCTCGTCGTCAACAAAAACAGTCGCCATTACGCCACAATCAAACAGAGTTGATGATGGCAATTAATACATCAAAAGCGTTTGTTGCTGCCCAAGCGGGTCGCCATTACCCTGCACCGATTGCTGCTATTAATGCTATTGAAAAAGCGGCAGCTTGCAGCCGTAAAGAGGCACTTGCTATTGAAACAGCAACATTCGTTGCGATGGCGCAAACTCCCGTTGCTTTATCTTTGTCAGGTTTGTTTATTAGCGATCAACTGATTGCCAAAAAAGCCAAAAAAATCGCCAAGTCTGCAGATAAATCAGTAGAGAGAGCAGCTGTATTAGGTGCAGGTATTATGGGTGGTGGGATTGCTTACCAATCTGCACTTAAAAATGTTCCAATTAAAATGAAAGACATTGCTCAGGAAGGCATCGATTTGGGCTTATCTGAAGCCAGTAAATTATTGAATAAACGCGTTGAGCGCGGACGCATGACAGCTGCCAAAATGGGTGAAGTATTAAACAGGATTGAACCTTCATTAAGTTACGATGGTTTCCAAAATGTTGATGTTGTTGTTGAGGCCGTTGTTGAAAATCCGAAAGTTAAACAATCTGTCTTGGCAGAAGTGGAACAGCAAGTAACAGACGATACGATTATTGCGACAAATACATCGACAATCTCTATTGACCATCTAGCAAAAGCATTAAAGCGTCCAGAGAATTTTTGTGGAATGCATTTTTTTAACCCTGTGCATGCAATGCCATTAGTTGAAGTCATTCGCGGCAGCCAATCATCTGATGTTGCTATTGCGCGAACAGTCGCCTATGCCAATGCAATGGGTAAAAAAGCGATTGTTGTTGGAGATTGTCCGGGCTTTTTAGTTAACCGAGTTTTATTTCCTTACTTTGCTGGTTTTGCAATGTTGTTAAGAGACGGTGCAGATTTTCAGAAAGTGGATAAGGTGATGGAAAAATGGGGCTGGCCAATGGGCCCAGCTTATTTGCTTGATGTTGTGGGTATTGATACCGGTGTGCATGCAGAAAAAGTAATGGCAGAAGGCTTTCCTAGTCGAATGAGTAAAGAGTTTACATCGGCAACAGATATTTTGTACGAAGCGAAGCGTTTTGGGCAAAAAAATAGCCAAGGGTTTTATAATTATGAGCCGGATAAAAAAGGTAAGCCATCTAAAGTTGTCACGCAAGATTCTTATCAGCTTTTACAACCCCATGTGGCACCGAGTAAAGATTTTTCTGAAGAAGAAATTATTGCTCGTATGATGATTCCTATGGCAACAGAATTAGCTCGTTGTTTAGAAGAAGGCATCGTGGCATCACCCGCTGAAGCTGATATGGCTTTGATTTATGGTTTAGGTTTTCCGCCATTTAAAGGTGGAATCTTCCGTTGGTTAGATAGCATGGGGATACAGGAATTTTGCGAATTAGCAAAACCTTATGAATCTCTAGGTGAGCTATATCATGTGACAGATGGTATGAAAACGTTAGCGGCTGATAACAGCGCTTATTATTCATAAAGATTTTTATTTTTGTAAATATCCGCTGTAAAGAGGAGAACTGACTGTGGCACTAGATCCAAAACAAGCGGTGATTGTTGATTATGCACGCACCCCAATGGGACGCTCCAAAAATGGATGCTTTCGCCATCGCCGTGCTGATGACTTAAGTGCAGATTTGATTAATGGTTTATTAGCACGAAATAGTGCAATAGCTCCCGAATCTATCAACGATATGATTTGGGGGTGTGTGATGCAGCGAGGAGAGCAGGCTTTTAATGTGGCTCGTAATATTATTTTACGTGCGGGTTTGCCTCATACAATTCCTGCTCAGACAGTGAATCGCTTATGCGGTTCATCGATGTCAGCTTTACATACCGCGTCAGCACAAATCCAAGCAGGTATTGGTGATGTATACCTCATTGGTGGTGTTGAGCATATGGGGCATATTGATATGAATAAGGAAGTTGACCCTAATCCTTTACTGACTTTGTCGGTTGCAAAAGCTGCGGGTTCAATGGGGTTAACTGCTGAATATCTTGCGGTGTTGCACCAAATTTCTCGCGGAGACCAAGATGCTTTTTCGATGCGTTCCCATCAAAGAGCTGCATTGGCTACAGAGAATGGTAAATTTTCCCGCGAAATTATCCCTATTCTTGGGCATGACTCAGACGGTGCACCTAGCTTAATCAGCCAAGATGAAACAATCCGTCCGGAAACGACATTAGAAGCGCTTGCAGGCTTGCGCCCAGTCTTTAACCCTAAGGGTGGTACAGTGACAGCGGGGAGCTCTTCTCAAGTAACTGATGGAGCAAGCGCTATGTTGGTGCTGTCAGCAGGTAAAGCTGCAGAGTTGGGGTTAACGCCTATCGCACGCGTTGCTTCTACAGGTCTGGCAGGTGTTGATCCTTCTGTGATGGGCATGGGGCCTGTTCCAGCGTGTAAAAATGCACTTGCAAATCTAGGTATGGAGCTTAAAGATATTCAGGCCATAGAATTAAATGAAGCCTTTGCGGCACAATCTTTAGCGGTGCTTAAAAAAATGGGGCTAACAGAGACAATGGATGATACCGTTAATGTTTATGGGGGAGCTATTGCTTTAGGGCACCCGTTTGGCTGTTCCGGCACTCGGATTACAGGTACCTTGCTCAGCGTAATGGAAGACAAAGACCTACAATGGGGAATGTCGACTATGTGTATTGGTTTAGGGCAAGGAATAGCAACTGTTATAGAGCGCCTTTAATTTAATGTAGGTTTTTGTTGAACCTGTCATTTCCCTGTGGCAAAATTGCCACCCCTTGAAGCTGAGACGGCGGAAAATTAACTCAATTTCCTTATAAATCAATGAGTTAATTAAAATTGGCGAAAAAATGCCAAGCCGGCAGCTTCGAATTGAATAGTGATTATTCAGCGGACGTGGTGAAATTGGTAGACACGCCAGATTTAGGTTCTGGTGCCGCAAGGTGTGAGAGTTCGAGTCTCTCCGTCCGCACCATATTATATTTAGATTCAATTTGTAGTTAGAACAACCATTCATAATATTCAGCCATTTCTGAGATAGATACAGAGGATTAAGATGCAAGTTTCCGTAGAAACGACTGCTGGTTTGGAGCGTCGCTTAACAATTGCTGTGCCGGCAGCTGACGTAGACAATAAAGTAAATGCAAAACTGGCTGAAGTTGCCAAGACCGCGAAAGTTAACGGCTTTCGTAAAGGCAAGGTTCCATTGAAAGTTATTAGTCGTCAGTATGGTGAAGCAGCTCGTCAAGAAGTGGCTAGTGACATTATTAATAGTTCTTATATGGAAGCGATTCAGCAAGAATCTGTTCGCCCTGCAGGTTATCCGAAAATAGAAGTTAATACTTTAGAAGCAGGCAAAGATTTAGAATATGTTGCCACAATTGAAGTGTACCCTGAAGTTGCTATCGGTGAGTTCGATGGCTATGAGCTTACTCGTTTAAGCGCTGAAATTAATGAAGAAGATGTCGATAAGACAATCGAAAGCTTGCGTGAGCAGCAAGCGAGCTTTGCTCAAGTAGAAAGAGCGGCTGATTTTGGTGATCAAGTGACCATCGACTTCGTTGGTACCAAAGACGGTGAAGAATTCCAAGGCGGTACAGGCAATGATTTTAAATTGGTGTTAGGTACTAATTCAATGATTCCAGGCTTTGAAGATGGTGTTGTTGGAATGAATGAAGGCGAAGAGAAAGTGTTACCGCTAACATTCCCAGAGGACTATCAAGTAGAAGAATTGCAAGGTGCTGCAGCTGAATTTACTGTCAATGTAAAGAAAGTTGAAGAAAAAACACTACCTGAAATCGATGCTGACTTTATGAAGCACTTTGGTAGCGATACGCCTGAGCATTTCCGTGGCGAAATCAAAAAAAATATGGAGAGGGAGCTGAAACAAGCAGTAAAAGGGAAATTAAAAGCGAGTGTTATGGACAAGCTTGTTGAGAACCATACGGTTGAGTTACCTCAAGCGCTTATCGCTTCAGAAATAGAAGCGTTGCGTGAGCAAATGATGCAACAATTCGGTGGTATGCAGCAGAATCAAAACTTAGACCTGAAAGCATTATTGCCAGACGAAATGTTTACGGAGCAAGCTGAGCGTCGCGTTTCTTTAGGTTTAATCGTTGGCGAAATCGTTAAAAAGAATGAGATTAAGGCTGATGCCGACCAAGTTCGCAGCTATATCGAAGAAACTGCAGCGAGCTATGATAAGCCTGAAGAAGTTGTTAACTATTATTATCAGAACCAGCAGATGTTAGCGGGTATTGAATCTGTTGTTCTTGAAGATATGGTAATGGATTCCATTTTAGAGCAGGCTAAAGTGACTGACGAAACTGTTAGCTATCATGAAGCCGTTGCTACAAACCAGTCATAAACTATTCAATTCGTTGATGTTTTAGTCACCTCCTGTTTAAAGATTGCTCTGTGTATTCATCGTGGAGTAATCTTTTTTGTTTATTTACTTCAAACACTGGCATACTCCGCAATCAGGAGTTAAGCTAAATAAAAATAAGCGAGATAGTGGGCTTTTCGCCTGTGTTTGAAGGGCTCTATCCCACATCTTTTAGCTCATCTATTACGACATAATTGATTACAGGAATAAGGTTGCTATGGCAAATTTTGATCTCTATGGTTCTTCATTTCAGGGAGGCTTCCCTCAGGCTAATAATATGGCTCCTGATGTAGTGAACAGTGGCTTAGTGCCAATGGTTGTTGAGCAAACATCACGAGGTGAACGATCCTACGATATCTATTCCCGCCTTTTAAAAGAACGCGTCATTTTCTTAGTTGGCCAGGTCGAAGACCATATGGCTAATTTAGTGGTTGCTCAGTTGCTATTTTTGGAAGCCGAAAACCCGGATAAAGATATCCATCTCTATATCAATTCTCCAGGTGGTTCGGTAACGGCTGGTCTTTCTATCTATGACACCATGCAGTTTATTAAACCGGACGTCAGCACCATGTGTATTGGTCAAGCGTGTAGTATGGGAGCATTTTTGTTAAATGCGGGTGCTCCCGGTAAGCGCTTTTGTTTACCTAATGCGCGCACTATGATCCATCAGCCTAGTGGTGGTGCTCAGGGTCAGGCAACGGATATATCCATCCATGCAGAAGAGATCCTAAAAATACGTAAGCGCCTTAACGAACTGATGGCGCAGCATTCAGGGCGTAGTGTTGACGATATTGCTCGTGATACCGAGCGTGATAACTTTATGAGTGCGGAAGAATCTAAAGAGTATGGCTTAATTGATGATGTGCTAACACATCGAGCAGGCGTCTAATAATAAGTGGCTAAGGCTAGATTTACTGGTTAATTGAATCTAGCTATTAATATTCTGGTTTAACAATACAATTTACTTATAAAAAAAGCCCTTACATGGTAAATAGATCTTTAAATTCTGTGCGTGTGAGCAGATAAAAGGCTAAGATTATTGTTAAATGGTGTAAAAAGTGCCCTGTAACTTGTTTTTTTTGAGTAAACCAGAGATATTAGCCTTTAATTTGGCACTTGGTTCCCCAATAATTGTCATAGGATGTGGGCTTTAATGGATAAAGTGTTAAAGCTCAGCAATATACAAACTTATTTAAGATAGTAATAAGGTAAGAAAATGGCCGATCACGGTAAAGATGGTAGCGACGATAACGGTAAATTGCTCTATTGTTCATTTTGTGGCAAAAGCCAACACGAAGTGCGCAAGCTAATAGCAGGGCCATCAGTATTCATTTGTGATGAATGTGTTGATTTGTGTAATGACATCATTCGCGAAGAAATTCAAGAAGCGAGTGGTTCAGAAGGGAGTTCTGAAAAACTGCCTACACCACTAGAGATCACAGACATTCTTAACCAATACGTCATTGGGCAGCCCCGTGCCAAGCGCGTGTTATCTGTTGCTGTATATAACCACTATAAACGCCTGCGTTTTGGTGAAAGTCGTAGCAAAGAAAAAGACGAAGTCGAGCTGGGCAAAAGCAATATCCTACTTGTTGGTCCAACAGGTAGTGGTAAAACGCTATTGGCTGAAACTTTGGCCCGTTTGCTCAATGTCCCCTTTACCATTGCCGATGCCACTACATTGACAGAGGCTGGCTATGTTGGTGAGGATGTTGAGAATATTATACAAAAGCTGTTACAGAAATGTGATTATGATGTCGAAAAAGCACAACAGGGTATTGTGTATATCGATGAAATCGACAAAATTTCCCGTAAGAGTGATAACCCATCCATTACTCGCGATGTTTCTGGCGAAGGTGTACAACAAGCGTTACTCAAGCTGATTGAGGGAACAGTTGCATCAGTGCCTCCACAAGGTGGTCGTAAGCACCCTCAACAGGAATTTCTGCAGGTCGATACATCCAATATTCTATTTATTTGTGGTGGTGCATTTGCCGGATTAGACAAGGTTATCCAAAATCGCTCTGAGAAAGGCGGGATTGGCTTTGGTGCAACTGTTACCAGTAAAACAGATAAAGGCGTGGGCGAAGCACTTAGAGAGTTAGAATCTGAAGATTTAGTGACGTATGGCTTAATTCCAGAATTTGTCGGTCGTCTACCGATGATTGCAACGCTAGAAGAGCTGGATGAGGATGCATTGGTTCAAATCTTAACTGAACCAAAAAATTCATTAACCAAGCAGTACACCAAATTATTCGAAATGGAAGATGTAGAAATTGACTTTCGTGAAGACGCTCTGAAAGCTGTGGCTAAAAAAGCGATGGCACGGAAAACTGGTGCTCGCGGTCTGCGTTCTATCATGGAGGCAGTATTGTTGGAAACGATGTACCGTATTCCATCTGAAGAGGGAGTAGTTAAGGTCATTGTTGATGAAGGTGTTATTAACGCTGAGTCCGAGCCATTACTTGTCTACGATAATGCTGGTATTCAGCAAAAAGTAGCTCCAGACGAATAATCTTTATCCCACTGGTGCTTAAAAAAGCATTATATTTGATCGGCCTATTTCCTTTGATTTTCGCAGGTATAGGCCGTTTTACTATAACTCTAAATGTATCACCCATCTTCCTTTTTAACTTGATATCAAGATATGTCTTGCATTTTCATTGATATCCCCAAGATATATAAGCATTGTTATTGAGAGGTAAAACTACGTGCAAGAAACTGATGAATTAAACCTCACAAATTTCCCTTTGCTACCGTTGAGAGATGTCGTTGTTTATCCACATATGGTGATTCCACTATTTGTGGGCCGTGAAAAATCCATTAAAGCATTGGATGTGGCTATGAACACCAATAAGCAAGTGCTATTGGTTGCCCAACGAGACCCTACTCATGATGACCCCGGTCTTGAAGATATGTATCCCGTTGGAACAGTGGCTTCCATATTGCAATTGCTTAAATTGCCTGATGGCACTGTTAAAGTGTTGGTCGAAGGTGGATATCGAGCAAAGATTGTTGAAATAGAAGAAGTTGATGATTATGTAGGGGCGAACGTTGAGCCAGTCACGGCAGAAATTCTTGATGAAGAAAACGCTTCTCAACTTGTTACCACTGTACTTGAGCAATTTGAACAATATGTCAGTTTAAGTAAAAAAGTGCCTGCGGAGGTAATGACATCCCTAACAGGTATCGAAGAGCCAGGCCGCTTGGCTGATACTATTGCAGCACATATGTCTCTGCAATTAGAGCAAAAGCAAGAAATTTTAGAAATGCCTAGTGAGCAAGATCGCTTAGAGCATTTGCTGGATTTTATGGAGGCTGAAATTGACCTTCATCAAATGGAAAAGCGCATTCGCGGGCGTGTTAAAAAACAAATGGAAAAAAGCCAGCGTGAGTACTACCTCAATGAGCAGATGAAAGCCATTCAGAAGGAGTTGGGTGAGTTAGGTGAAGAAGTTAATGAGCCTGAACAGCTTGCTAAAAAAATAGCCGATGCAGGCATGACAAAAGAGGCTCAAGAGAAAGCAAATTCTGAGCTGAATAAGTTAAAAATGATGTCGCCTATGTCAGCGGAAGCGTCTGTACTTCGTGCTTACATTGATTGGATGATTAGTATTCCATGGAAAAAGCGTAGCCGTGTTTTTAATGACCTTGAGCGCGCAGAAAAAATACTGGAAGCTGATCACTACGGTCTTGAAGATGTTAAAGAGCGTATTGTTGAATATCTTGCAGTGCAGACACGGGTTAAAAAAGTAAAAGGTTCCATTTTGTGCTTAGTTGGGCCCCCTGGTGTCGGTAAAACCTCGTTAGGTGAGTCTATTGCTCGCGCTACTAACCGTAAATTTATTCGTATGGCGCTTGGGGGTGTTCGTGATGAAGCTGAAATACGCGGTCATAGACGGACTTATATTGGCTCAATGCCGGGTAAGTTAGTACAAAAAATGTCAAAAGCTGGTGTTAAGAACCCACTGTTTTTGTTAGATGAAATCGACAAAATGGGCATGGACCATCGTGGCGACCCAGCATCTGCACTATTGGAAGTCTTAGACCCAGAACAAAATAATTCCTTCAATGATCATTATCTTGAAGTGGATTATGATTTATCGGAAGTCATGTTCGTTTGTACCTCTAATTCTATGAATATTCCTGGCCCGTTACTGGATCGTATGGAAGTGATTAGAATTCCGGGTTATACCGAAGATGAAAAAATCAATATTGCTCAACGCTATTTGGTGCCGAAACAGCAAAAAAATAATGGTTTAAAGGATGGCGAGTTATCCATTGAAGACAGCGCGATTCGAGACATGGTCCGTTATTACACTCGCGAGGCTGGTGTACGTGGCCTTGATAGAGAAGTGGCTAAAATCGCGCGTAAGGCGATTAAACGTTTTATCAAAGAAAAAGAGCTTACTAGCTTGGTTGTGGATAGTGAGTCTCTTGAAGATTACCTGGGCGTACGTAAATTCGATTACGGTGTTGCAGAGCAAGAAAATCAAATTGGACAGGTAACAGGGCTTGCCTGGACGCAGGTTGGTGGTGAGCTATTGACGATAGAAGCCTCTGCAATCCACGGTAAGGGCCGCATGGTTAAAACCGGATCCTTGGGTGATGTGATGCAAGAATCTATTCAGGCAGCATTGACGGTTGTGCGCTCTCGTTCCCAGATTTTAGGCATTGCTCCGGATTATTCAGAAAAATTTGATATTCATATCCATGTGCCTGAAGGGGCAACACCAAAAGATGGCCCAAGCGCCGGTGTTGCAATGTCTACTGCATTAGTGTCTGTATTGACCAATATTCCAGTTCGTGCAGATGTCGCAATGACCGGTGAGATTACATTACGTGGCGAAGTATTGCGTATCGGGGGCCTTAAGGAAAAGTTATTAGCTGCTCATAGAGGGGGAGTTAAAACTGTGATTATCCCTCTTGAGAATCAGAGAGACTTGAAAGAGATCCCGGATAATATTTTACAAGATTTGGCGATTAAGCCGGTTAAATGGATAGATCAAGTGCTTGAAATAGCACTGCAATCCATGCCGAAACCGTTATCTGACGACGAATATCAAGCCCTGGAGGCAAAGGCTAGGCAATCGGCTGATAACCCTGGAGTTAAGCACTAGAGGCTGATTTCTGATCAAAATAAGGGAAAAGTGAGATGTTTTTAACATGCAAGTGTAGTTTGTGCGTGTATTTGAAAATGTCAGCTTGACCCTTCAGTGGGCAATTGGTATAAAACTACTTCGCTCAGGCCATTAAGTACTGGATAGATATAGGCTGAATAATAAATAGGCTGATATTCAGAGTGGTAGTACAATATTTCGCTATGATTAAGGCTTGGTTCTACTTGTCAGAGTACAGCTTCTGTAGACCGTATCAATAATCAATATAAAGCGTAAGAACAGCCTTTGGAGGCTGTTTAATACTAATAAATGACAATATGACATTTAATCAAGACAGCTTCTCTCTCGGGTTGGGAGCTGACATTATTAGAACAACAAATACCAAATAAAGGGGTGAATTGTGAATAAAGCCGAACTAATTGATTCAATTGCTGCGTCTGCAGATATTCCTAAAGCTGCTGCTGGTCGTGCATTAGATGGCATGATTGAAGCGGTAGAGGGCGCATTAAAAAAAGGTGACTCGGTTGCCTTAGTTGGTTTTGGTACTTTTTCTGTAAAGGATCGCGCAGCTAGAACAGGACGTAATCCTCAGACTGGTAAACCAATTCAGATTGCTGCAGCTAGAATCCCTAGCTTTAAAGCAGGTAAGGCATTAAAGGACGCGGTTAACTAAATCCGGATCTTACTTCTATAACAGTAAAGGCGTGTCTTGGGACACGCCTTTACTGTTTTAAAGCACTGGGTTTTAGATCACTGTCGTTGAACAGATATTACTATATGGTGTCATTCATAGTAGTTTTAGATATTAATCATTTACATTACGTTTGTTTTTAGTTGAGGTTACACATGCTGCAAAGTATGCGCGAAAATATGAAGGGTACGATTGCTATCATAGTGGTCGGGTTCTTAGCTTTTATCATGGCAGCCAGTTTAGTAGATTTAACAGGCACCGGTGGTTATGGGCAAAATTATGGAGAAGTAGCGACGGTTAATGGTGATGCGATTACAGACCGTGAACTGCAGATCGCACTTGCCCAGGAAAGGCAGCGTCTACAATCGCAGTTTGGTAATAACCTACCTGCTGAATACTTATCAGATGAGCGCCTCCGTGCTCCAGTGCTACAAGGTTTAGTACAACGTAATGTGCTAATTGATAAAGCCATCGATAGTAAAATGCGGGTCAGTAACAGTGAGCTAGATAAAATCATTGTACAAATGCCAGAATTTCAATCAGAGGGGAAATTTGACCCTCAGCTCTTCCAGCAACGATTATTAGCCGCTCAACATACGCCGACGACTTATCGCCAGTTATTACATGATGAAGTTGTGGGTAACCAACTGCGCAGTGCCTTAGCGACAACCGCATTTGTCACTGATCAGGAATTGAAACAGGTTGTTGCACTTTCTCGTCAAACACGTGATTTTTCATGGGTGAGTCTGCCTTTAAGCGATTTGCCAGAAAAAATGACGGTTACTGATGAAGAGCTACAGGCACATTACGATACAAACAAAAATGGCTACAATACAGAAGAAAAAGTATCTGTTGAGTATATTGAATTAAAAATTAGTGATATTTCTAAAACAATCGATATCAGTCCAGAGGCGGTACAAAAGCAGTATGATCAAGAAGTAGAGCAGTTTTCATCATCTATTGAACGTGAAGCAGCTCATATTATGATCGATGGTGATAGCGATGATGCTGAGCAGAAAATTACTGAAGTACAGCAAAAACTAGACGCTGGAGAAGACTTTGCCTCTCTAGCCAATGAATACTCAGATGATTTCGGTACAAAGGAAACGGGTGGTAATCTAGGTGTTACTACGGGCGATGCTTTCCCCGCTGAATTTGAAACAGCATTATCTAATTTAAAACAAGGTGAAGTATCTCCACCTGTCGTCGTTGATGGTGCGACACACTTTATTAAATTAGTGTCGGTGAAAGAAGAAGAAGCCCCAGCCTTCGATGAAAGCAAAGTACGCATTGAATCAGAGTTAAAAGCGATCGAAGCTGAACAAATTTTTATTGAAAAGTTAGCTGAGCTTAAAGATTTATCGTATAACGCTGAAAATTTAACGGAAGTAGCTGAGCAATTATCGTTATCAACAAATAAGACAGGGTTGTTTACTCGTTCAGGTGGTGTAGAACCAGTCTTAGCAGATAACCGTGTTATTACAGCATCATTTAGTGATCAAGTGCTTCGAGAAAGTTTTGCTAGTGATGTACTAGAGCTAGCAGCAGATCGCGCAGTTGTTGTGAAGCTACTTGAGCATGAACCCGTTCGTACATTAACATTTGAAGAAAAGAAAGAGGATATAACTGCAGAATTGAAATTAGCAAAAGCTAAAGAGCAATTAGCCGACAAGGCAAAAGAATTAGAGGCGGCATTGGAGTCAGGTGAATCACTTGAGTCGCTCGCAGAGCAAAACGAGCTAACGCTTAATTCTGAAGTTGCTATTACTCGGGATGGACGTAATGTTTCCCCAGAGCTGACAGAACATGTGTTTTCATTATCAAGACCTGTTAATAATGCAGTCGTTAATTCTTCGTTGTATCTTGCGAATAACGATTATGCATTAGTATCGTTAAAAACAGTAAAAGATGCGAACTTTGATGAAATGACTGAAGAAGAAAAGCGAGGAGCTCGTTTATCGTTAGCCCGCTCATCATCTTCTGAAGAGTATCGTGCGTGGCAAACATTATTAGTAGATCAGGCTGAAGTTGATATTTCTGGTGCTGATAATTCAGCGATAAACTAATAACTTCTTTTTTTATTCTGGGTTTTAAAGAATCTACTTTCAACTAATTCAGCAGGCAATGGCTTGCTGAATAGGTAACCTTGAAGTTGGTCTGCATGACAATCAGTTAAAAATTTTGCCTGCTGTTCTGTTTCTACCCCTTCCGCAACTATTTTATACCCCATGCTTTTACCAAATGTAATTAAAGAGCTTAATAATGACAAAGCATTTTCGTCTTGTTCAATTTTAATAACAAAAGCACGATCGATTTTTAGTGTATTGGCTGGAATATCTAGTAGGTAGGACAAGGAAGAATAACCTGTACCAAAATCGTCGATGGCAATTCGGCAACCTAGTTCTCTTATCTGATGTAATATCTTAAGTGATGTCTGTTTACCTTGTAGCATCACACTTTCGGTAATTTCTAACTCAATCATTTCTGGCCGAATCTCTGGAAAGCGATCAATTGTACTTTTAATAAAATCGATAAAGCCAGTTTGAATGAGTTGTGAGGGGGAGACATTTATAGCAATAATGCCAACTTCGTACTCTTTGCTAATCCATTCACTATATTGTTCTAAGCTTAATTCAAATACGAGTTTTCCCAATATATCAATTGCGCCAATGTCTTCAGCCATCTCAATGGCAACAAATGGTGATATCACTCCGTAGGTGTTGTGAGTCCAGCGAAATAATGCCTCAAACCCTACTAATTCACGGCTGGTAGCACTGACTTTTGGCTGAAAGTGCACATTGACTTCCCGATTCTCTAAGGCTATCCGTAAATCTCTTTCTAACAGTGTTTTCTTAAGTAGGTTTTCACTCATTTCAGGATCGTAAAGGGTATAGCAGTTGCCCCCATTCTTTTTAGAAAAGTACATGGCGACATCTGAAAAGCGTAAAGAGTCCTCAAACGTATCAGCATGTCCTGGGCTTATGGAAACGCCTATGCTGGCACCAATATGAACAGTGTGATTGCCAATATCAAAGGGTTTTCCTGCTTCTGAAATTATTTTTTTGCATAAGTTATCGATATTATTTATTAAGGATTCTTTATCTTCTGCGGTTATAGCAACAACGAATTCATCGCCACCAAGCCGTGCTATAACATCTGTTTTATCTAAGGTGCTTTGTATACGCTGAGAAAAATCCTGTAGCAACTTGTCTCCGGTAATATGTCCATAATTATCGTTAACATGTTTAAAGTGGTCTAAGTCTAGAAATAAAAGAGCAGAAAATATACCTTCTGACTTAATATATGCTAGTTGCTGACTATATAGCTTTGTTATTTTAGTTCTATTAGGGATTTTTGTTAGCGTGTCGTAATTGGCTTGTGTTGTCAATGCCGATTCTCTATTAAGGGCCTGGAATGCAACAGAAATTCTACTGGAAAAATTTTTAATTTTTGTTTCGATGAGATTATCAATATTGTTTTCTTTAAATGTTCCCACTATAAAAGAATAATTCTTGTTCTCATATGTAATGGGGATAATGCAAGCAAAGCTTCCCTCAAGGGACCATAATTTATTTTCTTTAATTGAAGATAATTTGTTTAGTGGGATAATTGTTGTTTTTTCAGTTTTAATAAGTTGGAGTGAATGTTTTTCAAGTAAATTTTCGTTGCTTGATTTTAATGATCTGTATGATTTTTTTTGGGTGTAAAATTTATCTAATGATTTAACATCTTTGGATTGATTGATAAATAGTAAGTCATCAAAATTCACAATGGTATCCAAGCTATGAAATATAGAACGGATGATCTTTTTAGGATTTTCTGAAGCCAGTATTAATTTGTCAACTTCTAGGAATGCATTGTATTCATTGGTAACACTTTTTACTCCTTTCGCCATCGTGTTGAATGATGTAGCAAGCTCTTGAAATTCATCGTTTGTTTTAATTTTTATGGGTTCGTTGAAGTTGTTATCTCGTATTCGCCTTGTGCCATCAATTAATTTGTTAATGGCGGTGAGATTTTTTCGAATAATAATGGATGATAAAAACGTTACGAACAGTAAAGAGAATAAAATTAGTGGGAAAAATAATTTTTTATAACTACTGAGTCGACTTTTAAAAATTCCTTCACTTTGAAATGCAACAATAATCCAGTCGTCAATATTAAATTCGTGATCCATAAATAATGGCCAGTAAGTGGATAGGATATCGGTTTTACTGTTATCCCATATCAATAGTCGCGATTTCCTAGATTGATACTTTTTACCTGTTTGTTGTAATTGTTCTTCGCTGACGGGTGCATCACAGAACAACCTTTCTTGAAGTTTAGTGGTCACGCATAAATCAACATCTTGGCTGATAGACTTTATATCCCATAAAAATTTTGAATTGATTTTTCCGTATATTCCATTTTTTAATGCGATATAAATGTCATGTTTGTTGTCACTTTTTTTAATACTAATAAGGTGGCTATTATTGTCTAGTTTTGTGTTATAAACAGCTGAATCTATTTCTCCCCATAATGCTTTTTTGTTGCCGTTAGCATTATTGACACTAATAGCAGTAAAATAATTTGATATATTATTCTGTGTGTGTAATAAATTTTTTTCCGATATAAGGTCTTGAGCATTACTTGTTAGAGTATCTTTTGCCAGCTTCAGTCGAAAAAATAAGGATAAGCCGTACTCTTTTGACGTACTTTGTAAATTGTATGTAATGTCTGAGCGAATAACATCTCGTACATGAATGTAGGAGATAAATGAGCCTATTAATAGAGGGAGAAAGGATGCGGCAATAAAGAAAATAAATATTTTTTGTGCTAATTTCCCATTAAAAATAGTTAATTTCATTATGTTAAAGTCTTGCCTTCAGTCTAAGGATAAAACGATATGCTAATAGTCTTCAGCAACACCTATGAACCTTCCGTTATTAGCTCGGACAAGGTCATCCCTGCTGTGCCGGGCTGTTAAAGGACTGACGCTTCTGCCATCAGGGCCGTGGCTATAGAGATCGTAATCAGAGTTAATAGGCACTAAATTCCGGTCTTTCCTTGCTTTCCCTCTATTTCTTGTTTGAGCGATATTTGTATATTTATAAGTGTTCCCCCAAGGATCCTCATAACCATCAAGACCAACATCTGATAGACTGGCTGGATAGGTGCCGCCATTACTGAAAGCATATCCATCTATCACCAAGCTCATCGTACCAATCTGCTTTATAGCAATATCACTCTCAGTTCGTTCGATATAGCCTATATAAGACGGTACAGCAGAAGCAACCAGAATGGAGATTAAAGCCACAACGAGCATAAGCTCAAAAATAGTCAGTCCATAAGACTTATGATGACTTAACAACTTATTTACCTCTAAGTTACATCATAGGTAAGCTTTTATTATGATGTAGTACAAAGCTTTGTATTGAGTATAGAGGGTATATTTGATGTCTGAATAAATATTTTTTCATAAAAAATAGTGACTTTAAAGCTAGATATAAGATGTTGAGGTATTAGACTTGTTGGGTTCTTTGTACGGATACAGCCATTTTTCTGTCGTACCTGCCACTATAAAAATCTCATTCTATCTAACCTTTTGAAATAATTAGGAAAACTATATTGGCATCACCCTTGCTATACCTAGTGGCATGAGTCAAAAAAGGTGTAGTTGTTACTATGGCGCAATCGCTAGTCTCTGCTGAGAATCAGCAACCATTATCTGTTATTCCCCAAATATTGCTGTCTTCCAATATAGAAGATGCCTCATTATCTATTGATCTTGAGACAAAAGCGCCTTTAAAAGCTCTATTATCTGCAAAAGAAGAGGCCGAAGATCTATCTAGTCAGCAAGTTTCTGACTCTCCAGAGGGCTTAAAAACAGCATTTGACCTGTTTAATCAGCTGTCATTACAACTGGCCGATTCTTACCAACATCTTGAGCAGCGCGTTGTTGATTTAACCTCTGAGCTGGAAAATGTCAGTAAGCAGCGTTATGAGGAGCTTAAGCAAAAAGAACAGCTAGCTCATCGCTTAGAAACCTTGGTTAACTTTTTACCGGGTGGTGTGATCGTTTTAGATAAGCGTGGTGTGATTATTGAAAGTAACCCCACTGCGGAATCATTATTAGAGCCTAACTTATATGGTAAGCGATGGCGTGATGTGGTTCAGCACTGTTTTGTCCCGCGTGATGATGATGGTCATGAAGTGTCTAACCGTGAGGGAAAACGTATCAGTATTGCGACACGTTCATTGGAAGAAGATGGGCAAATTATTCTGCTGACAGATCAGACTGAAACTCGCCAATTACAAGCGAAGTTAAGTCGTAACGAGCGTTTGTCAGCGCTAGGGAAAATGGTTTCTACCTTGGCCCATCAAGTCAGAACACCTTTATCTTCAGCCATGTTATATGCTAATCACTTATGCGGTAATCAGCTATCGGGTGATAAACGACATGAATTTACTCACAAATTAATTAATCGCTTGCACTATATGGAACGACAAGTGCGAGACATGCTGTTGTTTGCTAAAGGTGATGTGCCGCTGATTGATAAGGTCACTGTTATCGAGTTACAGGAAGCGTTAGCAGAAGCCATTGAAATGCCTGTTAAAGCGTATAACGCGACCTGCGAGTGGGAGAGTTTGATCGATGATTGTAGTATTCAATGTAATCTTGATGCCATTACAGGAGCTTTATTAAATCTGGTCAATAATAGTCTGCAGGCAAGTGACCAAGCAGATATTATTATTCGTTTTCAGAGAAAAGATAAACAACTTTTTATCAGCATTTTAGACGATGGGGATGGCCTTGAATCCACAGTAGAAGAAAAAATACAAGATATGTTTTTTACAACCAAAGAGCAGGGCACGGGTATAGGTTTATCAGTTGTCAACATTGTTGCTCAGTCACATGGTGGTAGCTTCCACCTAAGTAATCGATCTGAAGGCGGTGCGTGTGCCTGTTTACAGCTGCCTTTATACGATGATTCTGCTGCATAAACGTCAATTTGTATTGCAAAGAATTTCATTCATTAATATTAAAAAATACTTGAGGAAAGTGGTATGTCGTTAGCCGTTAAAGATAGTAGTCATGAAATGACTTCTCGATTACTGGTTGTTGAAGATGACCCTTCGTTGCGAGAAGCATTACAGGATACGTTATCCTTAGCTAATTATGAATCAATAGCGGCCCCCAATGTTGAAACGGCATTAGAATTACTTGCCAAACATAACGATATTGCAATGATTGTTTCAGATGTCAATATGGGAAAACTAAGCGGCCATGATTTACTTCGACAGGTAAAGCAGGATTATGCGCATATTCCCGTTTTATTGATTACTGCTTACGCAAGTATTCGTGACTCTGTTGATGCTATTCGTAATGGCGCCATTGACTATTTAGTTAAGCCGTTTGAGCCGAAAGCGCTTGTTGATATTGTTGCGAAGCAGTTAGATGGCCGTGAAGATGTGATGAGTGATGAGCCTATTGCAAAATCAGCCAATAGCCAACAATTATTACAGCTGGCGAACCGTATGGCACAAACTGATTCAACCGTATTAATAGTTGGCGAATCAGGTACTGGCAAAGAAGTATTGGCGCGTTACATTCATCAACAATCTCCAAGAGTTAAACAACCCTTTATCGCCATTAACTGTGCAGCTATTCCAGAAAATATGTTGGAAGCCATGTTGTTTGGCTACGAGAAAGGGGCGTATACAGGGGCTTATAGTAGTGCCCCGGGTAAATTTGAACAGGCAAATGGTGGGACTTTATTGTTAGACGAAATCTCTGAAATGGATATGGGGTTACAGGCAAAATTATTACGTGTACTACAGGAAAGAGAAGTTGAACGATTAGGTGGGCGTAAAACAATTGAATTGGATGTCCGTGTCATTGCAACCTCTAATCGGGATATGCAGCAACAAGTCGCCAGTGGCAAATTTAGAGAAGATCTATATTACCGGCTAAGTGTTTTACCCTTGCAATGGCAACCACTACGTGAGCGGCGCGAGGATATTTTGCCACTTGCTAGTCGATTATTGCAAAAACATGCAGTAAAACAAAAGCGTGTTGGTATACAGCTAGGTGAGTCCGCACAACGTGCATTATTTCAATATTCCTGGCCAGGTAATGTCCGCGAATTAGATAATGTTATTCAGCGTGCTTTAATATTGCAAACAGGTACATTGATTAAAGAAGATGATCTTGGCTTACAAATGCTATCTCCGATAAGTAGTCCTTCGGATAATATACAGCTTGTTGAAGCGGCACCATTTAAGACCGTTAACAATTTAGATGGCTTAAGAGATACTCAAAGCACTCATAATGATAGTGCTCTAATTACAGACAAAAATACACAATTGGGTGATGACCTAAAACAAAGGGAGTTTGAAATTATTGTCGATACGCTAAAAGAAGAAAAGGGCAGCCGTAAAAATACTGCTGAACGTTTGGGCATCAGCCCACGAACATTACGTTATAAATTAGCAAAAATGCGTGAAATTGGCTTTAACATTGATGAATTAATGGATATTGCTTGACGTCCACGCCTAAAAAATACTTTTTGGAGCTGCCATGAATCTTATTTAAATGGACCATTAATTCTTATTTTTATGAAATATATCATTGCTTAGAAAAAATATGAATATAACTTAATAAATTTGCAAAAAAAAATTCATATAAAAAAGCTTGACCAATTATTCATACCGCAGTAATTTTCACATTGTGCTCTTAGAGTACAACTTTACAGATACGTTGTTATTTTAACCTCAGAGGTTAAATATGTGGAGATAATGTTATGAGTGAACCCATGTCTTCTTCTGTAGATACTTTTCTTGAGGATGGTGATGAAGCAATCAATGATGCCGCTTTAGAGCCAGAGATTGAAGGAAAAGTAGCTGATCCATTTATAGATTCTCGTCGGCGCTTAGAAGCTCGCCTTGCAGAGCGTAGGCTTGAAAAGGATCTAAGGGAATTTGATTTCGATATTTAAAAAGTCTGTTTAATATAGCGTTTTAAATACCGTTGAAATAATTGATTATTTTGGAGTCTCCTTTTTAATAACGTTGTTAAAAAGGAGGCTTATGGAATATATTATTAGTCGGCGAAGGTTATCCACAGAAGGTTGGTATCATTTATTCTATAAATGAATATACTGTTCTTTGTGTAATTTTTATCATCTTGATTTTCTCTTAAAAAAGTCACTTTTTGGGCAAGTGAATTGAAGTATTTAATTGCTTAAAACCCTTCTTATTTTTCCATCCCACCTTTCCAATAAGGCAATTAACTGCCGGCGGCAGTTGTTGGCCCACTTTATGCTAATTCTTTTGGTAACTTACAAAAGGGCTCGATAAAGCCAAAAAATTGTCGGCTTTTGTATGTAGTCACCCTGTTAAGAGGAACCGAAATGATTTCTGACAGAATGGATATTAACCGTGTGTTAGTGGAAATGCGATCGTTGAAGGCTCAGACGCAAGCGTTCAAGCCCACAGAGTCAACAGATGTTAACCCACTGAAATCGAGTCAGCCATTAAGCCCTGTTAATGAAACGCCAAATTTTGGTCAGTTGATGAATCAGGCTGTTGATAAAGTCAATGAAATGCAGAAAACATCAAAGACAATGGCAACAGCCTTTGAACAAGGGCAGAGTGGTGTAGATATTACTGACGTCATGATCGCTTCACAAAAAGCCAGTGTTTCTTTTCAGGCAATGTTGCAGGTGAGAAATAAATTGGTCGAATCCTATCGCGATATTATGAATATGCCTGTATGAGAAATTTATTGATGAACAATGCGTATTTGTTAATGTCCCAAGGCGAAAATAAATGAGTGCAGCAGAAGGCGTAGCAGGTTTGGATGATGATTTAGGAGCAGGTGCTGCTGGGCCTGGGAAGAAAGATCGATCCACTAATGATTTAGTAGAAGGTTTTAATAACCTGAATCTTGTGAGGCAAGCCGGTTTAATGGTTGCACTGGCTGCCAGTGTTGCCATTGGTTTTGCCGCTGTACTCTGGACGATGGGAGAGGATTATCGCCCATTATATGCCGGTTTAGATCGTTTAGACTCCAGTGAAATTATAGAAATTTTAGAAACTAACAATATTAACTTTAAAGTTGATACGCGCTCTGGTGCACTTCTTGTTGCCGCTGATGAAATTCACGACGCCCGTATTAAATTAGCCGAGATGGGGCTGCCGGGAGATTCATCCGTAGGGTTTGAATTGCTCGACAAGGAACAACCGTTAGGCACCAGCCAATTTATGGAGACGGCTCGCTACCGCCGAAGTTTAGAAGGCGAATTAGCCCGAACCATTACCAGTATTAACAGTATTCGTGCAGCCAGAGTTCATCTTGCTATTCCCAAAAATTCTGTATTTGTTCGCGATGCTCGCCAACCGCGAGCTTCCGTTTTTGTAGAGCTGTATCCAGGGCGTGGTATTAAATCAGACCAGGTGCGTGCGATTGCTAATTTAGTCGCATCCAGTATTACTGAACTACAACTTAAACACGTGACAGTCGTAGACCAAAAAGGGAATTTACTATCAACGGGTGATGATGATCCTAAAATTTCAAAAGCGCTACAAGAGCTAGAGTATGCGACACAGATTGAAGAATCCATTAACAATCGAGTTCGTAGTTTATTAGATCCTATTATTGGTACCAGTCGTTATCGTGCTGAAGTTGCAGCGGATGTTGACTTCAATGAAGTTGAGCAAGCTGAAGAAATGTTTAACCCCGATCTCCCCGCGATTCGCAGTGAACAAACCCTAGATGAACAACGCTTAGGTAGTGCTGCCGGGGGTATTCCTGGTGCATTGGCGAACCAACCACCTGCTAATGGCGAAGCCCCTGAACAGGCCGTTAATAAAGAGGGTGAACCAGTTGCACCACCATCAAATACCCGTAAGCAGTCAACACGCAATTTTGAACTGGACCGATCAGTCAGTTACACCAAGCATCAAGTGGGTAAAGTTCGCCGCTTAACGGTTGCTGTAGTGGTTGATGATAAAGAAGTTATTAATCCAGAAACGGGCGCACAAACCTATGAAGCTTGGTCCGATAATGAGCTAGAACGTTTAGCGATACTGGTTAGAGATGCCGTTGGGTTTTCAGCAGTACGTGGTGATAGTGTGAATGTTATCAACACTCCCTTTATTGATACAGGTGAGGATGCCTTAGATTCTGGTGAAGTGCCTATATGGGAACAACCTTGGTTACGTGAACTATTAAAACCTTTTGCTGGCTTTTTAGTAGTGTTGGTCATGTTTGTGGGCTTATTGAGACCTATACTGAAAACATTAGCACGTACCGGTACACAGGCGAAAGAAGATGAAGAAGCGAAACAATTGGCTGCATTGGAAGCGTCAGGCTTGGGCTCTTTTGATGAGCTTTCAGATGAAACTGTCACCTTGCATGGTGGCGAGGCATTGGCACTACCAGGGCCTGAAGAGAGCTATGAGCATATGTTGAATACGATTAAAGGTCTGGTTGCCGAAGATCCAGGTCGAGTATCACAAGTAATTAAACGCTGGATTAATGAAGAATGAGTGAAGAAGCAAATCCCGTTGCCTCGATGCCAGCTGTTGAGCAAGCAGCTATCTTACTGTTAACTTTAGGTGAAGCTGACGCCGCTGAAGTCCTTAAACATATGGGCCCGAAAGAAGTACAGCGTGTTGGCGCAGCAATGAGTAAATTATCTAATATCGAGCAGGAACAAGTGCATACGGTAATGGGTAATTTCATGGAGCAAGTGAGAAACTTAACTGGCCTAGGTGTTGGCGCTGATAACTATATCCGCAATATGTTAGTCACTGCCTTAGGTGAAGATAAAGCTCATGGTTTGATAGATCGCATTCTTCTTGGCGGTAATACAACAGGGCTTGATACTTTAAAATGGATGGAGCCACGCTCAGTTGCCGATATCATTCGCAACGAACATCCACAAATTCAAGCTATTGTTATTGCCTACCTTGACCCTGATCAAGCAGCAGAAATTATGGGTTATTTTTCTGACAGTGTCAGGCTCGATATAATGATGCGTGTCTCCTCGCTCGATACTGTTCAGCCCAGTGCCTTACAGGAACTTAATGATATTCTTGAAAAACAATTCTCTGGTAATGCCGGTTCGCAAACGACAACCATGGGTGGCTTTAAATGTGCTGCTGAAATTGTTAATAATTTGGATAGTGGTATCGCCAGTGAATTACTCGAATCCATTAAAGAAATGGATGAAGACACCGGTAATCAAATTCAGGATCTTATGTTTGTCTTTGATAACTTACGTGATGTGGATGACCGTGGTATTCAGGCACTCTTACGAGAAGTATCTTCCGAGCTGTTAATTGTTGCACTGAAAGGTGCTGACAACGATCTACAAGAAAAAATATTTGCGAATATGTCTAGCCGTGCAGCAGAGCTATTACGAGATGATCTCGAAGCGAAAGGGCCTGTTAAAGTCTCTGAAGTTGAAGGTGCACAAAAAGAAATTCTCATTATTGCCAGACGTATGGCAGATGCCGGAGAAATTTCTCTCGGTGGTGGTGGTGAACAGATGTTGTAGTTTAATAATCGTATCAGAGCATCATATTATTATAATAACGTAATTAATAATAATTAACCGATACTATTTTTAAGTACCCTTATTCATTTTAAGTATTTTTTTAGAAGCATGGGCAGTTGTATGGCATCAGAGTTTACGTCAGGATTTTCAGAGAAAGAACTGGATGGCTGTCAGAATTGGTCATTACCTGATGTTTCCTCAGGCAGGTTGATTCCTTCAGCCGAAAAAGAAGCAAAGGAAGCCAAAAAAAAACAGCCAATAAGTGATACTAATGATGAACCTCTAGATCCTTCAATCGGAGAATCGGTAGAATCTGTTGAGCAAACCGTTACTCCTATCACTGCAGAACAACTGCAAGAAATTACAGAAGCCGCTGAAAAGGAAGGGTATGAAAGCGGTTATCAAAAAGGTTTTGAACAAGCCAAAGTAGAAGGCCATAAAGAAGGGTATGCTCAAGGACTAGCTGAAGCAAAAAAAATGATGACCGAGCAATGTGAGAGATTGCAGCATATTCATGATGCCTTACTAATACCATTGCAAACTGAACAGCAGCAGCTAGAAAGCATTATTTTGGATATGATTTGTAAATTGACAGAAGCAGTCGTACTTCGAGAGCTAAAAACGGATTCTTCTCATATTACAACGTTGGTTGATGCTGCATTAAATACAATACCTGTCAGTGCTGATAAATTTGCGTTGTACCTCAATAGCCAAGATATCGATGTTGTGGAAAAATACTTAGATAACCACCCACAAAGTATTGCTCAACAATCCGATAAACCTATGACTTACCATATTGATAATGCGCTTATGCCCGGAGGTTGTCGATTAGAAACGCGGCAAACCGTTGTTGATTACACTATCGAGCAACGCTTACAAAAAGTCATTGATGACTTTTTGCATAAACGTTTTGCGGATTATGAGCGTAGCCAAGAAGCTATTGTTAACGATGATGAAACTGAACAATCTCAAATAGCCTATCAAGAAAAGAATAAAGAAAATATAGAGAGTATTATCGACAAGCCAGAGAGCATTGACTCAGATAGTACTGAAGTAGATATAGTGGAGGCTAAAACGGAAGTTATTGAAAAAACAGAAGCTGAAAAAGTAGTAACTGAGAAGAATCAGGTTGAGCAAGAGAAGATCGAGGAAGAGAAAATAGAACAAGAAACTGCGATAAAACCAGAAGCCGAACCCGAACTTATAAAAGATGAGAGCCGTCTTTCTAAAGATCAAGACGAAGAATCATGAATATCATTGATCAATCAATCACTGACCGTTTACAACATTATCAACCGTTTGATATCCCCAAAGCATTACCCGTTGCAGAAGGCCGTTTAACACGTGTTGTTGGTCTGACAATGGAAGCTGTTGGTTTGCAAGTATCGATTGGTTGCGAGTGCGACGTTATCACTCAGAGTGGCCGACGCCTTGAAGCAGAAGTTGTTGGTTTTAGTGAAGACAGAGTATTTTTAATGCCGATCAAAGCGATTACTGGTATTCAACCCGGTGCGCGTGTTGTCCCTAAAACCAATCGCCGTGGTTTAGTTATTAACGAACGCTTACTTGGACGCGTTATTGATGGCTTAGGTCAACCTCTCGACCATCATGGTTCGGTAGCCGGTGACGAGCATAACTCAGAACCGCAAACCATTAACCCATTGGATAGAGCGCCCATTCAAACACCGCTGGATGTTGGTATTCGAGCTATCAACAGTTTATTGACAGTCGGTAAAGGCCAACGTTTGGGCTTGTTTGCAGGCAGTGGCGTGGGTAAAAGTGTGTTGTTGGGGATGATGACCCGGTTTACTACGGCAGATATCGTGATTGTTGGGCTAGTTGGTGAACGTGGCAGAGAAGTAAAAGAATTCATCGAGCATTCCTTAGGGGAAGAGGGGCTCAAAAAAGCTGTGGTAGTTGCTTCGCCAGCAGACGATAGCCCATTAATGCGCCTGCGTGCCTCCGAGCTCGCCAGCCAGATTGCAGAGTATTTTCGAGATCAAGGTAAAAGTGTTCTATTACTGATGGATTCATTAACCCGTTATGCCCAAGCTCAGCGAGAGATATCCTTAGCTATTGGTGAACCGCCGGCAACAAAAGGCTATCCGCCTTCAGTATTTGCCAAAATCCCTCAGTTAGTCGAAAGGGCCGGTAACGGCCGTGAAGGCAGTGGCTCTATTACGGCATTTTATACCGTGTTAACGGAAGGCGATGATCTACAGGACCCTGTTGCAGACTCTGCAAGAGCGATTCTCGATGGCCATATTGTCTTATCCAGAAAGCTGGCAGAGCAGGGGGTATACCCAGCCATTGATGTTGAAATGTCCATCAGCCGGGCAATGACCAATATTGTCGAGGCCGATGACCTTAAGCTCACTCAGCGCTTTAAGCGCTTCCTGGCCCTGTATCAAAAGAATCGTGACTTAGTAAGCATTGGCGCCTATGTCCGTGGCAATGATCCTGAAACTGATATGGCGCTGGATTATCACTCAAAATTACAATTATTTATTCAACAAGGCATTGGCGAGCGTGTCGATTATGCTGAAAGTCGACTACACTTAAAAAAACTGATGGAGCCAACACTACAAGCACCCAAACAAGTGCCTCCTCTTCATCAGCCACCACCACAGCAGGCACAGATGCGGCCAACCCAATAACAGTCTCAATAAAAACGAAGTATTCTGGAGAATCGTGTGTCAAACAACCTGCAAAGCAAGGCGCAAACACAACAATTAGAGCTAGTGAAAGATCAGGCCGAGCAGAAGCAGCGAGAGTTAGCTGAAAACTTTGAAAAAGCCGTTAATTTTGTGCAAGGTGAACGCAAGCAGCTATTACAATTACAAGATTACGAAACCGATTATTTAGAAAAAATTAAACAAGAGCAGGGAGCATGGACGGCCGAGACAACAGGGCGTTACCGAAATTTCTGTCACCAGCTATCACAAGCCATTGTTGAGCAAAGCGGTAAACTGACAGAAGCAGAAAAGCAGCTGGATAAAATGCGTAAAACCTTATGCGAGCAACAACAAAAAATCAACGTGCTCGATGATTTAATTGAACGAGAACACCTTCAAGCCGCCCACGTTCAAAACCATCTACAACAAAAAGAAATGGATGAACATTCTACTCGCTTGTATTGTCGATAATAAAGCGGCGTCAAATTCTACATTTAAGCTTTTTTGTATTGATTGACATTCCTTTATCACATGATAACCGTATAAGTTTTAGAGACTATTTTCCAGCCTTCTAATAGCCTGAGTAGTGTGAGTACATCAACAAATTGCCTATCGGGTAAGTCAAATTTAACTTTGGCCCAAGCCATATCTTCTATGACTTCAATAGATAAAAGCTCGTTTGTATGTTCGGGTAATTTACCAGCTCCAGCGAATTGGATAAAACGATCACGAGGGACAATTTCTAATCGTCCTTCACTATCGGTTGAATGAAGGTTTGTGCTTGAATAGAATGCTTTGGTCAAACGCTCCGGGCTTGGGTCGGTAGTTCCTTTTAAATAATCCATAACTGTTGCACGGGCAAGGTTTTCTTCGTGTTTATAGTCGCTCATTTAAGGACATATGATGTAAAAAATTGGCGTAATATTATCAATAGGTGCTTTAATTTGGCTATGGATGATTTCACTAAAAAGATGGACAAATTAGTAGTTATTACAGATGTTTATTCTTATATGGCAAGTGCATATAATATCTCAAGTAAATTAATTAACAGAGGATGTGATGATAATGTTATTGACACACGCGGATGCCGAAAGGCGTTATAGCCAGATAAGAAAAATTGCACTGAAAGCGGTATCTAATCAGGTATCACCGAATTTAAAGCTGGATTTTAAACTGATTGATAAAAACGCACTGAATGCTTGTGATAAATGGAGTTTTTCTTCTAATAGGTTGGTTGATTGGGATTGGAATGATGGATATGCTAGTTTTAAGTTCCGCTACCCCAAAGGTTTGAATTAGCTTTGTGGCATAAAAACCAACTTGTCAGTTTATCTCTTGGGCGCCCTACTTATCACGGGACAAGCTTACGATTAGATGTTATTGAAGGAAATCCTGAAGGTAGAGAAATAAAAGTCTTTCCTGCTGTAGTTGCTGCTATGGCAGTATATGCTTCTGCTTTGGGAGCAGATGAAATTAGAGTTATGAATCCAATAAACCAAATAGTAAAAGATTACTATTCCAAGCAAGGATTTACCTTTATAGCCAAAGGTAACTATTTGTATAAAAAACTATCGGAGTTGGTACTATGACCGATAAAAAAACTATTTCTATTCATAAGCATAGAAAAAAGAAAAAACCGCCATCTTTAGATGATATCGCTAGATCCGTAGTAAAAGGGTGTATGGAGCCCATGATGGATAATTCTATTGATGAACCTGATGCATTAGCATCTGGCGGCTTTGATCTTGATGATGAAGATAAAAAGGGAAAGGGAAAAAATAATGAAAAATGATAATAAGAAAGCCTATCTATCGAATATAGAGAAGCAAAAAACTCCACTGCAAAATGAAGTGCCTCCCGAAGATGCATTCATTAAGTTATCGATAGCTGCTATGAGTGCAGCAGATCGCAGTAATCTTAAAAATTTGAGTATTGATGATGACGATGTAGTCACAGATCCTCTAAGTAAAAATCGATAAGCCTAAAATGTAGAGAGATAATGATCAGAGAAATGACTCTGCCAGACTTTAAAGTCTTCTGGCAAACATTTTCAGAAATAGTTAATGCACAAGAAACCTATGCCTTTGAGCCTGATATGAGTTTTGGGCAGGCTTATGAATTATGGTGTGTCTCACCATTAAAAACCTTTGTTTTTGAAGAGGGTAATCAAATTTTAGGCTCTTATTATATAAAGCCCAACGGTGTAGGGCCGAGTAGCCATATTTGTAATTGTGGATATATGGTACATCCAGAATCAAGAGGTAGGGGTATTGCCCGTAAGCTTTGTGAGCATTCGCAGCAAGTGGCTATAGAGCTAGGTTTTAAGGCGATGCAATTTAATGCTGTTGTTTCAACTAATGAGGTTGCGATTTCACTGTGGAAAAAATTAGGTTATAGCATTATTGGGACTATACCTAAGGCTTATCTACATAAACAGTTAGGTTATGTAGATAGTTATATTATGCATAAATCACTATAAGTTGTAATATCTATAATTGAGAATAATCCTTGAGGTGCTACTGGTTTTAGTTAGCGTATAAATTAAATAATAAAAAGGAGGCTACAAATGGTCGAATTAAATTGGTTAGGTATTATCGTCGCAACATTGATAGGTATGTTTCTTGGTGCTTTCTGGTACTCGCCAGTGGCATTTGGCAATGCATGGATGAAGTGCATTGGCCAGACTAAGGAAACATTGGGTAAGCAAACAGGGCCCTTGGTCGGTAGTATTTTTGCCAGCTTGCTGACAGCGATTGGCGTAGCTTTATTATTTGCACTGATTAATGTTAGCAGCGTTTCTGCTGCTGTCGGTATTGGTCTTATTTTAGGTGTTCTTGTTATATTCCCTGCCTTGTTATCCGATAATCTATTTTGTGGCTGGGGTGCAAAACTTTTGTGGATTCAAGCAGGTTATCGAGTAGTCACTGTGTTTTTGATGTCGCTGGCAATGTATTTGGTGTAGTAGAGATAGCTAGTGTTATACCTTTCTCTATATCAAATTAGCTAGACTTTTTATCGCTTTACTATTGGGAGTGAGACTTTTGCTTCGGAGAACCTTGCAAAAAATAGGGTAGGGAAAATTAATAAGCCTATTGGGCGTAATGCGAAATAAGAAAAAATGTGCGATATTCGCAAAGCCTTTAATAAGTTAATGTTGTTTATTTTTTCCATACCGATGTTGTGGTGTTTAAAAGTGAATTAGATCATGTCTTCTTTGAATTGAAAGAGATTATACTAAGGCGATAGTGCTTTTATAAAATAAAACCTAATCAATTAATTCATTTTTAAAGCACCATCACCAGCCCGGTTGATAACCTTTACTAAATGCCTTCAATGCATTGAGTATTATGTCAACATCTTCATTAGCGCTGAGCTCAAAGGCGTTAAAGCCGCAGCGATACAAATAATATAACTGATCAAGAATGATGGCTCCTGTTGCACGTAGTTCGCCTGTAAAACCATACTGACGTAGTTGCGCAGCCAAACTAAAGCCACGGCCATCCGTGAAAGTGCTAAATTCAATACTGATCAAATCTATCTTATCTAAATCATCTAACAGATCAATCTCATAAAGATCGGAGTCAGCAGGTAAGGTGATACCTAATGCCCATTCTTCAGTGAGTAGCTCGCCTCGTTCTTGTCGCCATTGACAGAGTGATACTGATTTATAAATGGGCTTTTCAGTGTTTTTTTCAGAATCCCGCCAAGGGTCATTACATAAATCTGTGTTTTTAATTAAAATTTTATCTGTTTTGTAAACTCTCTCAGGTGAGCCGACTTTATTAATGTTGCTCATATATTTACTCCCAACGTTTTTTCTGTTGAGTTGCTTTTAAGTGTTACTGCTCTTGCGGGGTAGAGTGCATCTTTAAATGGTCTCAGTCCTAGTCGGCTAATGACCTCGATAAAACTTTCCCCTTCGATACGCTTATCAACATACACATCGAGAATAATGGCTATTGCCTCGGGGATATCAGCAGCAGAAAAAGAAGGGCCTATAACTTTGCCTACTGTTGGTTTGGCAATATCGCCAGCAGAACCTCCGAGCATGATTTGATAAAACTCTGCCCCCTTTTTATCAACACCTAAAATACCAATATGGCTGATACTATGGTGGGCGCAAGCATTCATACAACCTGAAATTTTTAAACTCAGTTCACCTAGATCATAGACATAGTCCATGTCGTCAAAACGGCGTTGAATGGCTTCGGCAACCGGAATCGATTTAGCATTGGCCAATGCACAAAAGTCGCCGCCTGGGCAGCAGGTAATATCAGTCATGGTTCCAATATTGGCACTGGTAAACCCATATTGTTTGGCTGCTAGCCAAAGTTCTAATAAATCACTACTGGCGACATCTGCAAGAACAATATTTTGTTGTTGAGTGGTGCGCACCTCGCCGAATGAATAACGATCGGCTAAATCAGCCACAGCTTGCAGTTGTCTATCCGTTATATCGCCTGCAGGTATGCCTGTTGGCTTTAATGATAGTGTGACAGTGCGGTAACCTGGTATTTTGTGTTCTCCGGTATTTCGAGTTAACCATCGTTTAAATGCGCGTTGGCTGGGTTCTAATAGGTCAGTTGTTAAACGATTGAGTTCCCCTTCAACTGTTTTAACGTCTAATGTTTGGTAATTGGGTGAAGAGAAATAATTTTGCATATTGTTGATCGCTTCCTCTTGTAGCTCAGGATAGTGATCTCTAATACGTAACCATTCTATTTCAATTTTTTCGGCAAAAGATTCAATGCCTGTTGCACGTACTAAAATTTTTAAACGAGCTTTGTATTTATTATCCCGACGACCTTGTTGGTTGTAGATTCTTAATATGGCACAAAGGTATGATAGTAAATCACGTTCGGGTAAAAAATCTCGTAGTAATGATGCTTTGATAGGAGTGCGACCCAGACCGCCACCTACAAATACACGAAAGCCTCGACCATGTTCATTTTCAAGAATCTGTAGGCCAATGTCATGAAATTGTATGGATGCTCTATCCTGTGTCGCGCCACTAATAGCGATTTTAAATTTTCGCGGTAAAAACGCGAACTCTGGGTGCAGTGTCGACCATTGTCGGACAAGTTCGCAATATGGTCTTGGGTCGATAATTTCATCAGCAGCAACGCCTGCAAGTGGGTCTGATGTTACATTGCGAATACAATTACCGCTGGTTTGTATAGTATGCATTTCTACTTCAGACAGTTCTTTAAGTAACTCAGGAATGGTTTCTAGCTTCGGCCAGTTAAATTGAATGTTTTGGCGAGTAGTAATATGGCAATAACCCTTGTCATAGTCGCGGCTGATAGAGGCCAGTTTACGAAGTTGCGTACTGGACAGCATGCCGTAAGGTACAGCGACTCGTAGCATTGGAGCGAGGCGTTGAATATAGAGGCCGTTTTGTAAACGCAATGGTAAAAAAGCATCGTCACTTAAGTTGCCTTTTAAAAAACGTTGAGTCTGGTCGCGAAACTGTGTTACTCGTTCACGTAATAATTGTTTGTCGATATCGTTATAAACGTACATGCCATACCTTTAATGTTAGTTTACATCCACACGGCGAATGTTTTTTAGGTAGCTTTAGGGAGCCATCTATGTTGTCTTAATGAGGTGAGGTTTGTTTTGACGGTGCTGGCTCTGACAAATGTACCGGTGAAATAAAGCTAGCTGCTTTTTCTATAGCGATAGAACTATCTGTTAGGGAATGTATTTGAAAAATAACATTCTGTTTTACCTGAATCACATCAGTACTTTTCAATACAGCACGCAATGGCAGATTAAATAATTCACCTTCCTCTAGAAATATTTTACGACGCCCTTTTAGAGTATAAGGTGGTAATACAGATACTTCGTAGTATTGAGCTTGGCGACTCATGTTGCCAAGGCGTATTAGGTATACATTTTCGATATTACCGTTGCGCTCATGATATAAGTTGACGCCACGGTCGCGGCTGATGCTGACATCTAATGGTGTGCGATTAAATAGCTGAGCGACAAACAAGCCAGTAATAATTAATAACAATATACTATACGCAATGAAACGTGGGTTGGGTAAATGGCTTTTTATCTCGTTGCTTTTATTTTTTAGGCTGTTTTCTAAATTATTTTCTAGTTCTTCATCGGATGCAAAACGAATTAAACCACGTGGATAATTCATACGATCCATAATATTGTCACAGGCATCGATACACAGTCCACAGTTGATGCAGTCTGCTTGCAGTCCATCGCGAATATCAATATCTACCGGGCATACTTGTACACACCAGCTGCAATCAACACAGTCGCCTAACCCTGCAGTCTTGTGATCAACTTTAGGGCTGCGTGGTAAACGCTTCATACTAATCGTATCAGTATTTTGTAATCTGTATTTATTCAAGCTAGCGCCGGTAGTGGCATCAACAAAAGAGTCTCCACGTATAGCATCGTAGGCAACGACTTTTGTACTTTTGTCATACATAACAGATTGAAATCGTGAGTAGGGGCATATGTGTTGGCACATTTTTTCGCGCATCCAACCAGCGTTTAGGTACGTGGCCAAGGCAAAAAAACCTATCCAGAATACTGCATCTAAGCCTGTATTGAATTGAATGAGGTCATTTGTTAATTCACGTACATCATAGAAGTAAGCAACAAAGGTAAAACTGGTTAATAATGCAAGCACCCACCACAATAGGTGCTTACTACTTTTGCGCAGTAATTTTTCAATATCCCAGGCTCTGGCATCGAGCTTAATACGATGTTGTCGGTCGCCTTCACATTTGTCCTCTATCCAAATAAACATTTGTGTCCAGATAGTTTGTGGACAGCTAAATCCGCACCAGACTCTGCCGACCCATACTGTAACGGCGAATAAGGCGAGTGCTGAAATAATCAGTAACCACGCTAACAACATTCCATCTTGAGGCCAGAATGTCATCCAGAAAATATGAAATTTACGCGTAGTCAAATCTAAAAATATCGCTGGGCGTTCGTCTATACGCAGCCAAGGTATTAGGAGAAAAGACAGTAAAAGGGGTGTGGCAATATTGCGCCGCAGTCGTTGATAAAAACCACTGATACGACGAGTATAAATTTTCTCTTCTTTGATTTGGTAGTGAGGTTCGCTAGATGATTGGTTTACATGGGCTTGTTTTACAGGAAGTTGTTTTACCGGTATTTGTGCTGACATATCACACCCTCATCACATGGTTGAGCCTATTGTTGTCGCTCTCGGTAAGAAGAGAGAAAGGCTGTTTTATCGTGTGAATAGAGTAATATTTTCCTTTTTATGGGTACAGAGCCAAAAAAAACTATATACTTGGGTACAGATGGCCTTGTAGTAGTTCTGTACCGATGTTTTATTTTTCATCTGTACCCATTTTTTTAAATTATTAAGGTTTGTGCACTTTTATTGGGTTGTTTATTAAAAACATTACAAAGTATGCAAGAAGACAGTAAGCTCAAAACTCATTATGCCTACCAGAAATTGGCTTTTGAGTTACGTGAACAGATAGAGTCTGGTCAGTTAGCTGAAGGCACTCGTATGCCATCCGTTCGCAGTCTGTGCCATGAGACTAAATTATCGAAGTCAACGGTGTTGGGGGCTTACAATCGCCTAGAGGTTGATGGTCTCATTGAGTCTCGGCCACGATCAGGTTTTTTTGTGTGTCACCAAGAATTGAAGAAGCCTCTGCTTAAGACGCCCGCAATCAGTCAACCTTCATTAACACCAGCACCGGTATCGGCTGGGCAGGTGCTTGTCGATATTATGCAACAGGGTGCAGCTTTTGATCTGCTGCCGAGTCATCAGCTTCAGGCTAATAGTAAGCGCAGCTATGAATCACGAGGCGTTGTTGATGAACCTGAAAATATTGAGTTGCGGCGTTGTTTAGCGCGGGCTCAACGCCGACAAAATCATCGTGAACAACTTTATTATGACAGCCCTGCTGGATTAGTGCCTTTACGTGCTCAATTGGCGCAGCGGATGGCTTTATCCGGAAGCCAGCTAAGTGCAGATGATCTGCTCATTACTTCGGGTTGTCAGCATTCTCTATTACTCGCTCTGATGGCAACAACCTCGCCTGGTGATTTAGTCGCATTGGAGTCCCCAGGGTTTTATGGGGCTTTTCAATTACTAGAAACGCTAGGTTTAAAAGCATTAGAGCTTTCCAGCGATGCAAATACCGGTATAAGCCCTGAGGCATTAGTATTGGCACTAGAGCATTGGGATATTAAAGCATTAATTCTCACGCCAGCGTTTGCAACACCGACAGGTAGCCTTATGCCTGACTCTCATAAGCGTCGTATTTTAGAGTTGGCGATACCACGAAAAATCGCAATTATCGAAGACGATATCTATGGTGAATTAGCCTTTGGTTTACAGAGTAGTCGCCCGCGCAGTTTGCATTCGTTGGAGCAAGAATTATTTAGCAGCAATACAGAAGATGGTAATGTATTACTGTGTTCTTCTTTTTCTAAATGTTTATCACGTGACTTGCGTATCGGATGGATAGCCCCAGGCCGTTATCGTGCTCAAGTGCAACGCCTTAAACTGGTGACATCACTGGCCAGCAGTCAGACACAGCAATTAGGCTTGAGTGAATTCTTATCATCAGGTGGTTTAAATCGTCATTTGCGCGCATTGCGACAGCGTTTACAGCAGCAGCGCATAGAGTTACAACGATTGATTGCAGAGTTTCTTCCTATGGCGGTAAGTTGTAGTCAACCAGTAGGGGGGGTATGCTTATGGCTAGAACTACCTCAAGGTGTAGATTCGATTAAGCTCTATGCAACAGCACGTAAAGATGGAGTAATTCTTACTCCTGGTGCATTGTTTAGTGGTCAGGAACGCTATCAAAATTTTTTGCGTTTGAGTTTTTCTCATCCTTGGAATTCTGAACGCATTGCAGCGCTGAAGTATGTAGGGAAGCTTATAGATGATGAAATTAAAGCAAATAATTAGATGGTGGTTTTTTCTTCTTTATATTATTTAAAAATAAAATTGAGAAAATGTTATAGATTTTTTGCGTTCTAAAGTGAATTGATGATAATGCTAGATAAAAAACAAATATATCCAAAGAGTTCGGAAAATTACTATGACGATTGGGGGTTTTCTCCCGCTATAGAAAGTAACGGCTTTATATTTATTTCAGGTTGTACAGGAACACGTTCTGATGGTTCTGTTCCTAGCGATATTGAAGAACAGACACATATTGCTTTTCAGCGTATTAAAAAGTCTCTTGATGAGGCGGGTATAGGGTTTGAATCCCTTGTTGACCTAACGAGTTACCATGTTGGCTTAGGTGAACGCTTAGAAAAATTCATGAAAGTTAAATCACAATATATTCCTGAATTGTTTCCAGCTTGGACGGCGATTGGTGTGTCAGAATTAGCAGCTAAGGGGGCATTAGTTGAAGTTCGTGTCATTGCAAGAGCTCAACATAATCATTGAAATTTTTATAGGAAATTACTGAATAGGGTTGTCTAGGTTGTGGGTACTTATAAATTTAGTGTGCTCTATAATAGTTATATAATAAATCTAAAGATAAGGATACATTATGCCTGATCTATCGTCATTGCCTCCACAGCTTATCGCTCCTTTTGCCATTGTTTTTGCGTTGGCACTCTTTGTTTCTAAGATATTTGATATTATAGAAAAATGGAAAAAGCTGAAGTCTGCCAAGTCCATACCAAAAAGTACAAGCCAAGATATAGAAAACCAGAAAAAAGGTAAAGAAAATAATGAAATAGAAGGTGAAACGGAAGGGCAACAAAAGAAAAAAGTAGAGGATAAAGAAGCGACAGAAGGGAGTGAAAAATTGCTCACTGAACGAGATCAGGCGGATGCAGTGATTGAAGCTATAGATATTTTAACTAAGAAAAAAATATTCTTATATTCTTTTCTTGGTGCGATAACTATCAGTGTTTTAGCTACACTTATACAAGCTATATTTATCAGCTCATCGCCATTCTTTGAAAATCAACTTTATAATTTAATGTATAGTGTTTTTTTTGGGTTTATTTCAGCGATTATCTGTACGTTTTTTATTAGTAAGAAGTTTTCATTGATTCGCCAAAATATTATAGTTGCTATTTTAATGGGGCTTGGCGTGACGACATTACTCTCTATGCCGATTGGAGTGATTACTACCATTTATCATGTCAATAGGGCTTTTGGTTAGTAAATTTTTTCATTAGATTACCTGTTTTTACTAAATAATCACTTAGAGGTAGTGATAATAAGCGGATAAAAGATATGATAGACCACTTTAATTTACCCGTAGCAGATTTAGAGTGTAGTTCTCAGTTCTATAGTGCTGTACTGAAAAGTCTGGATATGAAACTATTAATGCATGATAAAGATGCCGTTGGCTTCGGGAAAGAGTTTTGGGAGTTTGGTATCGTGCTAGAGCCTAATAATACGACGAAAATACATTTGGCATTTGTTGCGAGTAGGCGTGAGCAAGTTCGACGTTTTCATTCTAATGCGCTGAAAGCAGGTGGGCTTGATAATGGCAGCCCGGGTTTGAGACCTGAATATTCACCATCGTATTACTCTGCTTATATCATTGATCCTGATGGCCATAATATCGAAGCTGTTTGTCGATATTAATTGAAACCCATTGAAAGCCAAAGGATAGAATTGTTCATTGCTATTACCCAGTATTTTATTAGTCACCCAGGAGGCTGGTTTGATTTCGTTGGAAACATTAACCCTCTTTTTTATCACAACGCTTATTGTTGTGCTTTCACCTGGGCCTGCAGCACTTGCAGCAGCAGCTGAGGGAGCATCAAGCGGTTTCAAAAAATCAATACTGGTTGTTTTCGGGATTGCATCGGCGAATGTGGTCTATTTTATTTTATCTGCTACAGGTATTGCTGCATTAATTATTGCTTCACACACATTGTTTACTGTTATTAAATGGATAGGTATTGCTTATTTACTTTATCTTGGTTTTAGTGCAATTTTTAGTAGTTCTGGGCCCCTCAGTATTTCTCCCACTGGGCGGCAACCAAGTAAGTGGTATAAAAGATTCTTAAAGGGGTTTGTTATCGAAATATCAAACCCTAAAGCATTACTGTATTTTTCGGCGCTATTGCCGCAGTTTATTGATATTTCTAATCCGGTTATCCCCCAATTAGCCGTACTTTGTGTCATCACTATTTTTCTTGATATCTCTTGCTATTGTCTATATGGATATTTAGGTTTTAAATCTATGAATAGAGGTGTTAAACCCTTTCTTGCCAAAATAATCAATCGCTCCGCAGGTTGTATGCTAATTTTGGCTGGATTTAAAATGGCATCAGTACAGCAGTAGTGAGGTACAAATGACTTTTGAAAGAAGAATAGCGGAACTATTTAATTTGACCGATGAAAACTGGATGAAGCACTCGAACCCTATTAGTGTTTGGAGTCGATATTCTGTTTTACCTTTAATTGTCATCGCTTTCTGGAGCCGGTTATGGCTAGATTGGTGGTGTTTAATTCCTATTGTGGTATCGCTTGCTTGGCTGGTTTTTAATCCTGTTCTTTTTAAAAAACCAAAGTCTACGAAAAACTGGGCGTCTAAAGCGGTATTGGGCGAGAGAGTCTATTTGAATCGAGATAGGATTAAAATTCCTGAACATCATAATGTCCCGTTGCTTGGTATTTTAAATGTACTCTCTTTTATCGGTTTGGTTTTAACTATATGGTCAATAATATATTATTCAATATTAGGGGCTGTTATAGGTATTGCATTAGCCTATCTTGGTAAAAGCTGGTTTTTAGATCGTATGGTTTGGTTGTATGAAGATATGAAAGAAGAAAATGAAACGTACAAGAGCTGGGAATATTGAGTAACAATCAATGTATATCATTTGATTGATGTAATGCTGATATATTATAAATCTATGCGTATATTTCCTATTTTATTAATCTTATTGTCTATGCCTTCGGAAGCCGCTGATATTAAGCCGTTTACGTCAGATGGATGTAGTTCTTTTCCTGATGGCACTCTTGCTCACAGGGACCTTTGGTATTCTTGCTGCAAAGCACATGATTACGCTTATTGGAAAGGAGGTACGTACCAAGAACGTATTGACGCAGATGAAGAGCTACAGACTTGTGTCGCAAAAGCAGGCGAGCCAGAAATTGCATTATTGATGCTTGCGGGAGTAAGAGTAGGGGGGACTCCCTATTTCCCCACGCAATTTAGATGGGGTTATGGTTGGCCCTATTTCAGAGCATATCAAGTATTATCCGACGAGGATAAGTTGAAAATTCTAGAGCAGCTAGAGAAAAAAGAATTTAAGTAAATTAATTATAAAAGCAGTTGTATTGTTAGTCGTTATCTATGAATATCATTTATATTGATCATCCCATTTCAGACCTTGAACGTGCAGAAATATTATTTCGAGGTGATCTAATTATTTATCGCAATGTTAATACCATGCAGCCGCTAATCGAGTACAGCGACAATTTATTAAAGCACGCTTTACACGGCCTTGACCCTACAAGCGCACAAACTTCTCTTGAACCTGAGGATTTTTTAGAAAAGACTGGTAAAGTGCAAACGGTATTCCGAAATGGGCAAAAGCCAAAGGATTTGTTTTTTTGTGTGCTGGAAGAATGTGGTGTTGACTTAAAGGTTAGCTATTACGATCACTTTCCAATGAGAATAGTGCCTTTTGATACAACGCATAATGGCGCGCATCGGGCAGCAATTGGCCACCATCGCGATACCTGGGGGAGTAATTTATCTTCACAGATTAATTGGTGGGCTCCATTGTATGAGCTGGAGGCTGAGCGAACCATTGCATTTTACCCTTATTATTGGTCCCATCCTATTGGTAATAACACGGATACTTGGCGTTTTGAGCAATATTTAGAAAAGAGAAAGCTAGCGTTAGCTGAACGTCGCAGCGCTTACCCTTCTGCCCCTTCGCCTACGGAAATCATCGATGAGTCTGGCGTTGTGAAAGTTGTTCTAGAGCCAGGTGAGGTCTTGAATTTTTCCAGTGCACATTTGCATGCAAGTGTTCCTAACAGCACACGAAAAACGCGTTTTAGCGTAGAGATGAGGACGATTAATTTATATGATATACAATCTGGAAGGGAAGCACCGAATGTGGATAATGCAGGTATTGAACCTATGTACCAATGGTTCAAAGGGATAATCGATAGAGAATCCTTGGCAGAAGCTGCTATTGATCCTATTAAAAATACTATATAAAAATACGCAGATAAACTACTTATGGCAATAACGATAGAAAAATTTTGTACTGGACTTGAAGAATTTAGTTTTGAGAGTGAGGATATTACAGCAGACCTATATGAATTAACGGATTTGCTTGAAAGTGAAGAAAGCATTTCAGCAGTATATGATCCTATCTTCAGTTTTCTAGAAAAACACCCTGAAGCAAATGTTCTTTCGTTGGAACCATTGGTCTATTTATTGGAGAGATCCTATCCTGAGTATATTCATAAGCTTATTGAATCATTGCGTTCTAAACCAACTGCAATAACGGTCAATCTACTCGCACGTGTGCTCAATATGAGTGTATCTGAAGATAACAAAAGTGATTATATAGAAATTTTACAATTCATAGCAGACGACGATGGGATTGATAAACTAGCCTCTCAAGAAGCGGCAGAGTATTTTAAACATCAAAATACGGAAGTTAGTTAAAAATACTCTTGAGCTTTTAATTATTTATATAATTATCCAGGTGTGATTTTCTGATAATATGACAATTAATTTGTGCGTTGTCGAGTCAGTAAAGCTAATGCTTTTTGAATATCTTTTTTAGGCGTTACGCCACGCAAAGTGTTTACTTTATTGCCACTAGTATCAAAAAATAATAGTGTGACATGGGGAACATTATGTCGGTTTGCAAAAGTTTTCCCTTTTGCTGATTTGATATTAGCAGTTTTGAATTGAACCCTTTCCTTGAATTCACTTTTTACACTATCTACATTGTTTTTTAATTGTTGGCATAACTGGCAATTAGGGTCGTGTATCTGAACAACGGTAGCTGTCCCGTTGCCAATGACAGATAAATCATGCTCAATTTTAGCCTTATACCCATAAACGATAATGGGGATAGAGATTACACCTATAAAGCTTAAGCTGATAAAAAATCGCTTAACAAATTTATTCCAGTTAAATGTTTTCTGCTTAACTGATTTTTTTTGCTTTGAATGTTTTACTTTATTTTTCTTACTCATTGCTACGCTGTTTGTTGTTTAAGAAATTGAATGAACTTATCGATGTTGACATGAAAGTCATTGAAAACAACGGTCCCTAGAGGGTTTATTATAACAACCCATGGTGTTCCGCCTGTTCGGTAAGAGGCCATTGTTAATGGGTAGTGGCCTGGATCATGGTTAGGTAATTGAGTATCACCTGGGTCATGAGCAAAAGGGAGGTCTAAGTCATATCGTAGTTGATTTTTGCGAAGTGCATCAACTGTATTAATTGAATGCCCTTCAAATGTTGTTTGTATCACCGCACTGACAACGTGTTCATTTGTAGGGAAAGCAGTGACAAGTTTTTGTAAGTTGGGGAAACCCACTGAATGACACGCAGGGCACCATTCTTGAAAGCATTTTAGATAAACCCATTTGCCGCGGTGTTCTGCAATGTTAAATGGCTCTCGTTCTTTACCTTGACCATCAATCCAGTAAGGAATATTTAACTCTGGTGCACGCTGGTTTTTAATGCCTCGGGTGCTTTGTGCTAATAGACTAGATGAAAGTGATGTGGCCGCTAGCCCCAAGGTGCCAGTTATTCCTGATTTGATGAGTGTTCTACGTGATATAGGGTAGGACATAGTAATTCTCTTTTAAAACACATTAATTCTATAGTGTTATTTATCTGAGGAGTCAAACGTAGACAGGATTCAGAGTAAAGAGTTCAAAAGAGCGGGTAAAATGTGATAACTCGTGAGAAAATTTTGAGGCTTTGTGAATATTTCAACTGTTAAATTATAGGAGCATAAAAATACGGCTGCGGATCAAGTTTATCTACACAGCCGCTTTAATAATAGAGGTAGAGTTTTATACTGATAAGTGTCCATGATGATTACTTGCTGTTTCATTTTCATGAAACTCAACTCGGTTTCGCCCAGCTTCCTTTGCACGATATAGTGCTTCATCCGCTTCTTTAACGAGTGTATTTTTGTCAATGCCTGGGTGTAGATGAGAGCCACCAACACTGGCTGTTACATTAATGCTATTGCCTTGGCTATCTTTTAATTGAAGAGATGCGATGTTTTCGCGGATACGTTCAGCAATAATGGTTGACCCTAGAGGCGTTGTTTTATTCAGTAGAACTAGAAATTCTTCGCCGCCATATCGGAATGCCATATCAGTTTGTCTTGTGGTTGCGTTAATACTTTCAGCAACACTTTTAATGACGTAGTCACCAATATCATGACCATAGGTATCATTGATGCGTTTGAAAAAATCAATATCAATCATTAATACACCTAAATCTTGTTCATAGCGCTGAGCCATCTGCCATTGATGTTCTAACGCATTTTCTAGGGCGCCTCGATTTCCCAAACCTGTTAAGGGGTCACTTAAGGCCTGATTGAGGGCATCTCTGTAATTAAGGGCATTACGTAATGGGTAGACTAGGGTGCCAAGCATCGCTTCTAGTTGACCAAGTTCATCACTTGAAAAGCGTTGCTTACGGCTGAAGCTGATATTGCCTAAATACTGTTGCTGGATATTTAATGAGTAATCACAGCTATGTGTACTGGCAGTGCCTAACTTGATTAATATGTTTTTATGCTCATTTTGAAACTGACAGCTACCAAGTTTCAGCAAATGTTGCATTTGACCAAAGAATAGCTCAAATAGTGGCTCTAGCTCTATTGTTGTTTGTAATAGAGATGTCAGCTTAAGTTGCGCAGTAGCATTTAAATCTTGTTCAACTGATTTAGTGGTAGAAGTAGCTGCTTCTCGCCTAGTCGGTCTGGTTGAATTTGATCGCGTACTAACGGTAGATGCCATGCTTGTTACCCTTATTTGTCATTTCTAGTTGTTCCTAACCCATACTTTTGTTGCTTCCTGCAGGTACTACTAACAATTAATTTAATCTATCAGGATATTGCTTAGCGAAAACTGTACCAGATTCTATTAATATAGAAAAACTCTAATAAAAATAATTACTTAGGATATGACCAATTTAACAAAAATAAAAGCAGTCAGCTTTTTGACGGACAAAACCTTGGCCTTTTCAAGGATTGAGGAAAGCTTTTGCCGCCGTTACTCACGTTTAGTTACTTTGTTCTTATTCTTTGTCGATGCTATCAATTACACCAAGTACCACATTGTTATTATGGCCAGCAGACCTTAATGACTACGTCTTATTATAGATTGGTTGCGGTAAACAAGAAACCTTGGGACAATTCGCGCGGATTTTAACGGAGCTGTCAATTTCAGCTTTTATCTAAGCTAAAAGTATTGTGGTAAAGCGTATTGTGAATAATGTAGCAAAAATTGGTTTATTTTTTGGAAGTGACGAAGGTAATACAGAATCTGTTGCTGAGCGTATTCAGGCTCAATTCCCTGAAGGAAGTATTGATGTTCATGATATTGCCGATGTAACCCAGATGAATTTTGCTGATTACGAGAAAATCATTTTAGGTATTCCTACTTGGGATTTTGGCCAGATACAGTCTGACTGGGAAGAGTTTTGGGATGATCTGGAAGAAGTTGATTTTTCTGGTAAAACAGTTGCTTTGTTCGGTTTGGGCGACCAATTTGGTTACGGCGATTATTTTTTGGATGCTATGGGTATGCTGCATGATGTTATCGTAGCCAATGGCGCACGTATTATCGGTCAGTGGTCCGCTGAAGGCTATGATTTCGAAGCATCTAAAGCGCTAATAGAGTCAGAAAACTGCTTCGTAGGTTTGGCGATCGACGAAGATCAGCAAGAAGAATTAACAGATAGCCGCATTGTTCAATGGTGCCAGCTGATACTTCCTCAGCTTCATTTGCCTAATTAGTGTGAACAGAGAGAGCCTCTAGCTGGCGTCGGCAATGAAAACACCACGCATCGGAGCAGGGTGGCCTTCATAAGTTAATTTTGGATTCTCTGGGTCGAGGAAATCTTCTAAGGATTGAAATTTCATCCAGTCAGTTGAACGTTGCTCCTGCAGTGACGTTATATTTTTATCAACAAGCCTTGGGTTTTTAAAACCCGACTTTTTAAGCCAACTGATTAAAGTAGGAGCAGAAGGGATAAACCAGACATTACGCATCATTGCATAACGGCCCTCTGGTACTAAGCGCTCCCCCAACTCACCCTCAATAATCAGTGTTTCCAATACCAGCTGACCATTAGGTCTTAGGGTAGCTTTTAGCTCTCGGAGATGGTCCATAGGGGAACGGCGATGGTATAGAACTCCCATTGAAAATGTCGTATCAAATAATTGTAAATTATCAGGTAGTGATTCAATTCCTATTGGCAATACATCCACAGGGATACCCCCTAAGTAATGTTTCAGCATAAGAAATTGCACGATAAAGCGGGGAGAGGGGTCAACACCAACGACGCGTGAAGCCTCTTCTCCCAGCATGCGTAAGCAGTGGTATCCATTACCGCAGCCAATATCCAATATTTGCCGGCCTTTCAATGGATTTATATGTGGAAGGATACGCTGCCATTTCCAATCAGAACGCCATTCAGTATCAATATTGATATCAAAGATCGAAAAAGGGCCTTTACGCCAAGGGATTAATGATTCCAGGCATTGTTTCAATTGCTTATGATTATTTGTGGATAAATCTGTAGATTTGCCCACGCTAACCTTGGAGGAGAGATCAATATGACTTGGTTTAATTGTGGGTAAAGCTTCTAAGGCGCCTTTCCAAGCGGGTAAATCGCCATATCGTTGTTCACTTAATGTTGTTTCAATCTCATCTGTTAAACATTCTGCCCAAGCTTCTAGGTCCGATGAGCGCAAAAAAGCTAGAAAATCTTGATAGTAACGTAACATGCTCATCAGATATTACGCCTTAATTGCAATTAAGGAGGCAAATGTCAGGCACTGAAACCATACGTCGGCACTATTGAAGCCAGCTGCTTTTAAACGCGTTTTATGTGTATCGATGGTTTCTGGTTGAAGCACATTCTCCAGAGCCGTTCTTTTTTGGGAAATCTCTAAATCACTATAGCCATTGGTACGTTTAAAGTTATGGTACAAGTCTGTCATTAGTTGTTGATGAGGAGGGTCGGTAAATATTACTTTTTCAGACAATAACAAAATCCCACCGGGTAATAAGCCATCGTAAATTTTTTGGATAATAGCCTGTCTTCGCTCCATGGAGATAAATTGTAGTGTGAAGTTCAAGACTACGATGGACGCTTTTTCGATTAAAACAGATTCTATATTGTTGCAATATAACTCTATTGGCGTAGATATTGTCTCTCTGTCGTCACTCGCCCCTTTATCTGCATTGCTTTTCAGTTGGTCGACAATTATTTGGCAGCGTTTAATCATTGCTTTGGAGTTATCAATGCCTATGATCTTACAGTTTTTTGCTGTAATGCCCTCGTGTATTGCTAAGGTTGCAGCGCCTAAAGAACAACCTAGGTCATAACAGTGACTGTCGGATTGAGCATATCGCTCACTCATGTCACAAATCATGCTTAATATAGTGTTATATCCGGGTACCGAGCGCTTAATCATATCCGGAAAAACACTGGCAACATTGTCATCAAAGCGAAAATGGCTAACTTCGGCCAAAGGGTTGGCATAAAGGGTATCGGTCGGATGTTTATTTGGCATAGTTCTAGTTGATAACACCTAGCGGGATTGATTGGTTCAAGAGTAGGGTGGGGATTATAGCGATGGCTTGGGTAAGCCACAATCTATCATTGCTGAAAGCGGCATTTGGCTCAGAATAGTCTATTCTAAATAGGAATAAGTCATTGTTTTAAAACTGCTATTACTATGTCGCCAACTCTTCACGAAAAACTACACGTTCTCATTATTGATGATTTCAACAGCTTTCGTATGACGCTCAATAAAATAATGCATGAATTAGGTTTTAGCCTTGTTGATAGTGTTGCTTCAGGAGAGGAAGCCCTGAATCGCTGCCAGAAAAACCATTATGACCTTATTTTGTGTGACTATAATTTAGGTAGAGGGAAAAATGGCCAACAAGTGCTTGAAGAGTTGCGTTCTAAGCAGCTACTGAAGCCTCAGGATATATTTATATTACTCTCTGCAGAAACGAGCCGTAATGTAGTCATGTCTGCCTATGACTGTGAGCCTGATGCTTATCTGACTAAACCAATAACAACAAAGGTGATCGAGCAGCGTTTAAAGCGACTCTTGAATAAACGTAAAGAAATGTTGGATGTTTATAGCAGCCTTATTAAAAACGAGAAGTTGACAGCCATTGAGTTGCTGGAAAAAAAGTTAACTGAAAACTCTCGTTATAATATGGAATGTCAAAAATTACTCGCTGAACTTTACCTTGAAACAGATAAGTTAGATGCTGCTGAATCTATTTGTCGTAGTGTTTTAGAAGTAAGGGCGTTGGATTGGGCCCAGGTAGGATTGGCAAAAGTCAAAATTGCTAAAGGGGAGCATAAAAAAGCAGTAGAATGGTTAAATGACATTATCACAGCTAACCCAAGCTGTATGAAAGCGTATGATGTTCTTTCTATTGCGCTAGAGGCACTTGATGAAAGTGAAGAGTTACAAAAAAATCTGCAGAAAGCAGTAGAAATATCACCAATGTCTCTAGGTCGGCAGTTATCTCTTGCGCATAAAGCAATGGAAAATGGTGATGCAGAGGTCGCATCTCAAGCTTACCGTAAAACAATTAAGTACGGTGTTAATTCTCGTCATAATAGTGTTGAAAATAAATTGGATTTTGCAAGAGCCGTTGCTAAATTTTATGACAATGATGCCACTAAAGCGGGTGAAATAGCGCAAGAAGCTATGAAAATACTCGGTAGTTTAGAGAGTGACAATAATGTTGATCAGGAAGCAATAATTAAAACACAGTTGTTGAATAGTCAATTATTAGGGCTGCAGGGCGAGTCTAAAAAATCTCAAGAGATATTAGATGCGACTACTGATTTATTATCCGATCAAGATTTTATTTCAATCGATATTGAAATTGAAATAGTTAACACTATGATTGCAAACAGTAAGCATGATTTAGCCCATAGGAAAACGCAAGAACTAATTCAGCGTTATAAAAATAATGAGTCTGCATTGGAAAAAATTGATTCTTTACTGTCGGAGCCTATTAGTGAAAAAGGTAAAAAAATGTTAGCAAAAGCGAACAGAAAAGGAATTGATGCATATAAAGCTAAAAAGTATGAAGAAGCAATTGATTTTTTTTCACGAGTTGAGAAACGTTACCCTCGTTATCTTGGTGTTAAGCTTAATTTAGTTCAGGCATTGCTGGGGAAGATACGGGATTTAGGAAAGGATGAGGAAAGTATCAATCGGTGTAAAGAAATTTTTAATATAATGAAGCGTTATGTAAAAGCAGAGAGCCCGCAGTTTAATCGTTATCGTCAATTGCAAGATATGTTAAACACATTAACCAATCAAAAATAGGAAGATTATAATGTCTAGTGAGTTTCCTAGTAACAGTTATATCGAAAGACAGGATTTAATCAATGAGCTTGAGCCTGAAGATGAGGGGCTAGATTTTTCGTTTGTCTTAGCTTCCAGTGTGCATGATATGAAAAATTCTTTAGGGATGCTGTTAACCTCACTTGAGGAAGTGATTGGCCATGCCGCTCCTCAGGATGAAGTCCAAAAAAACCATTTTTCTATTTTACAGTATGAAGCATCAAGAATTAATTCTGAATTAATACAGCTGCTAACGATCTATAGACTGCAACAAAAAAATCTGCCCTTTCACTTAGATGAAAATTATATATCAGAAACCTTTGAAGATCAGGTTGCTAGAAATGATGTGTTATTTCGCACTAAAAATATTGAGCTAACGATGGATTGCGATGATGATCTGGCGTGGTTTTATGACAATGAATTAGTGGGTAATGTCATTCATAATATCTTAATTAACGCTGCTCGCTATGCCAAATCTAAAGTTCACCTTTCAGCTATAGTAAAAGATAATATATTAGTAATTAATGTTGAAGATGATGGAGGCGGCTTTCCTGATTTTATGATCGATGCTGCTGTTGCTGAAAACAAAAATACTAAAAGCAGTACAGATAGTACGCAGTTGGGTTTGTTTTTTGCGGCAAAAATTGCTCATTTTCATCGACAAGGAGAACGAAAAGGCCGAATAGAGCTTTCTAATGGAGGCAGTTTACAGGGCGGTGTTTTTTCTATTTACCTGCCATAGATTTGTTATAGTTGGTATTAGCAAAGCTCAGGTAAAAATATTAAAATTTTTCGAGTAGCAATTTTTTACTCTACCTTATCAACGATAATATTTTGGGCTGCAAAATTGGTAGGAACCAAAATGGTATCTCTTGCTACTCTGCCCAATTCAGGAAAATCTAACGAGTAATGTAAGCCGCGACTCTCTTTACGCTCCATAGCCGAACGAATAATAAGTTGTGAAACCGTTGCTAGATTACGTAGCTCGATTAGGTCATTACTGACTTTATAGTTACTATAATATTCAGAAATTTCTCTTTGTAATAGTTTGATTCGATGCTGAGCGCGCTCTAATCGTTTTTGTGTTCGAACAATGCCAACATAATCCCACATGAAACGGCGTAGTTCATCCCAGTTATGTGAAATCACAACATCTTCATCAGAATCCGTAACTCTTGATTCATCCCATGGGTTAGGTGTATCCATTTCAGGAATAGTATCGAGATTTTCTTTAATGTGTTGTGCTGCTGACCGTGCATAAACTAAGCATTCCAATAGTGAATTACTGGCCATACGATTAGCGCCATGTAAGCCTGTGAAAGATGCTTCGCCAATAGCGTAAAGATTCATTAAGTCGGACTGGCCATTTTCATCAACCATTACACCGCCGCAAGTGTAATGCGCTGCAGGAACCACAGGGATTGGGTCCTTAGTGATATCGATACCGTATTTGAGGCAGCTTTTTTTAACATTGGGAAAATGTTCGTTAATAAAGTCAACTGACTTATGGCTGATATCTAAATATAAGTGATCACACCCCAATCGTTTTATTTCATGGTCGATAGCACGAGCAACAATATCCCTAGGTGCAAGTTCTTTTTGTTCGCTAAAGCGATGCATAAAACGTTTGCCATTGGGTAGTTTTAGATGTGCACCTTCACCTCTTAACGCTTCTGTAATCAAGAGCGTTTTAGCATTGGGGTGAAATAAACACGTCGGGTGGAATTGATTAAACTCCATATTGGCAACACGGCAGCCTGCTCGCCAAGCCATTGCTATGCCGTCACCACTAGCACCATCAGGATTACTAGTATAAAGGTAAGCTTTGCTCGCCCCTCCTGTTGCTAGAATGACTACTTTTGCTTGAAAGGTGCAAACCGTATCTTCTTCACGATTATAGACATAAGCACCGCTGCAGCGTAAGCGACGGCTATTGGCATCCGCTTGCTGTATTAAATCGATAGCGATATGTTGCTCAAAAATATCGACATTACTACGTGCTTGGATACGTTCTATAAGTGTGCTGTGGACGGCTTTGCCAGTAGCATCTGCACTGTGAATAATGCGTCGGTGGCTATGGCCTCCTTCTTTTGTAAGATGGTAATCGCTATTATCTTCATTGCGTGTAAAGGCAACACCTTGGTCTACTAGCCATTGAATAGCTTCAGCGCTATTTTCTACAGTAAAGCGCACTGCATCGGGGTGGCATAAGCCACCTCCAGCATTTAGTGTGTCTTTGACATGTGCTTCAATCGAGTCGGTATCATCTAATACGGCGGCAATACCACCTTGGGCATACCAAGTGGAACCATCTTTTAGCCGGTTTTTACTGAGTACCGCAATACTGCCAAATTCAGATAAGTTGAGAGCAAGGGCTAATCCGGCAGCGCCGCTACCGATGACAAGAATATCGTGACGAAAATGGTTATTCATTGGTACACTACTTAATTGAATTTAATAGGATTTATTTTAGCCGGCCAGTATAGCATCTCGGAACTTATCCAGAAAAACTATGTCGGATTGGCGTTAAAATATACACTGGCTCCTAGGGCCGGCATATAAGGTGATTAGGAAATTGTATAAGAAAAGGGAGGTTTAAACTTTAGAGGCCTGTTAAATAAGTGGTAAGTCTAAGTCAGTTATCACTTGTTTAAATTAAATATGTCCCTAACTTGTAAGAATCATTTAAAAAGCAGTTTAATAAAAACGCTAGGGAGCGAACATGACCGCGCAGAAAGCGCAGGACAGTGATCAACAACTGGTTGAGCGAGTTCAGCAGGGTGACAAGAGAGCGTTTGATCTTCTTGTATTGAAGTACCAACATAAAATAGTGTCAGTTGTGCATCGCTATGTGCGTGATACAGCGGATGTTCATGACGTAGTGCAAGAAGCTTTCATTAAAGCCTATCGTGCCCTCGAAAATTTTCGTGGTGATAGTGCGTTTTATACTTGGATGTATCGTATTGCGATTAATACTGCTAAAAATCATTTAATTTCTAGGGGGCGTCGTCCCCCTGCAACAGATGTTGATGTTGATGATGCGGAGCATTTTGCCGGTAATGATAACCTTCAGGATTTTGATACACCCGAAAGTAGTCTGTTTTGTGATCAGCTGCAGGCAGCTGTTGAAAATGCAATATCTCAGTTGCCTGAAGATTTAAGGACAGCGGTAACTTTACGTGAAATGGAAGGTCTTAGTTACGAAGAGATTGCCAGCATCATGGAATGTCCAGTAGGTACAGTTAGATCTCGAATTTTTAGGGCTAGGGAAGCTATAGATAAGGTTGTTAAGCCACTAATGGCTTGAAGTTGAGCTGAGAAGTATTGTTTTTATCTCTAACTCTATGATTTTATTGGAAAAATTAATTATAGTTAAATTATTGTGACTTTTTGTGAACTTTGTCATAAAAACTAGGTCTGAATTTTAACTTTGTAATAATCCATCATTTTTATTGGTGTTAATTTATGTCAACAAAAGAACAGTCTGCACAGCAACAATTAAATGAATCCTTGTCTGCTTTAATGGATGGAGAGGCTTCTGAGTTGGAGCTCCGGCGCATACTAAAAGCAGATACTGATGAAATTAATGAGCATTGGCATCGGTATCAATTAGCGAGTGCGGCATTGCGTGGTGATGTAACGTTAGAAAAGTCTGTTGATTTGTCTTTCTCTATATCAGAAGCGATTGCAGATGAACCTACTTATTCTTCAAAGAAAAAGACTAAAACAAGTGTTTGGTCCAATATTGGACGTTTTGCAGTTGCAGCTTCTGTAGCTGGAGCCGTGGTAGTAGGAGTTCAGTTTGCCCCAACTGGACCTGCGACGAATATTGCTAGTACGCCGACTACTCCTTCTGCGCCAGTGTCTGGCCAACTTGAAATTGGTGGTGATACATCAGTTCGTGTTGTTGATTACAATAGTCAAGTCCCTGCAGAGACCCAGCAGAAGCCTATTATTATTAATGAAGCTACTCAGCAGCAGCTAAAGCAGATGGAAGGTGAAGTTAATCGACTTATGCTTGAACATGCTGAAAATAACTCACAAAATACCCAACAAGGTGTTTTACCTTTCGTAAGAGTCCCTGACGCTGAGCAGTAGTTCACTTTTGAACTACTGTTTTTTAGTGATTCTATAACTATTCAATAGTATTATTTGCCCACCGTAACCCACAATTTGGGCTGTTTAATGCCGCGTTTCCTAGCTTCTCTTATTGTATTTCTGCTTAGTGGATTTCTAACTTTTTTTGCAATTGCCTCTGATGATCGCATTTCTGATCAGGACTCACTAGGTGAGCTTGATCAATCCTTAGAAGAGGTTGTCATAAGTTCACTGCAAGACCTTTTTTCAGTTCTCTCAGCCGCAAATAAATATTTTAATTACCATAGTTTGCTCACTTATGAAGCGAATGGATTTATTACAACTTATAAGCTTAAGCATAGGATTGAGAACAATACAGTCAACCAACAATTAATGTTTATGGATGGGCCACGTCGTCAAGTTATTCGCGAGCAAGGATTGTCGGGTTGTAATCAAGGGGCTACACGGTGGGGCTTGTGGCCTACAATCCTACCTTCAACATCATTATCTGCCTATACATTAAAAACAAAAGGGCTGGAAAGGGTCGCGAATCGTGAGGCAATTGTTTTCGATATTTTGCCAAAAGATAATTTACGTTATGGGTACCGCTACAGCGTTGATAAAGAAACAGGCCTGTTATTGAAGGTGGTTACTTATTATAAAACGACCATTATCGAGCGTTTACAAACAGTTTCTATAGAGTTTTCTGAGGATCTAAATGGTTCCGATACTAGTGAAGATTTGGATTATTCATGGCGGGTACAGGAGGTTGAACCATGCCATACAGAACAGTTTCAACCCGCATGGCAAGTCAAATGGTTGCCTGAGGGTTTTATTTCAGTGGGTAATCGTATAACCGCTCAGGGTGAGCAGGTATTGATGTTTGCAGATGGTTTGGTTTCTATCTCAGTATTTGTTGTTAATCATCAGCCTGATGATTTAACGAAGGCCACGGCTCGTCATGGTGCGACTGTTGTTGTTGTCACTCCTGCTTCATTGCAAGTAGGTCGAAGTATCGCCGTTGTTGGCGAAGTACCAACAGCGACGGCTCGACGAATTGCTGTATCGGTACAACCATTGTAATGTTTTTCATCTGTTTACGTATTCTTTACGTAAACTTTTTAATATTTGTCTGTCTAATTAATTATGTTAGAAGAAGCAGGTCGTATTGTCGCTATTAATAATGAATCGCTTTTGGTAGAAACTATTCAGCGTTCTACTTGTGGTTCTTGTGCAGCACAAAAAGGTTGTGGCCAAACACTGTTAAATCGTATGGGAGGTAAACCGACCTATCTGCGTGTGCTTTTAGCTGGGCGAGCATCAGATAGCTATAAGGTTAATGATAATGTAATTATTGGTATCCCTGATGATATTGTTGTCAAAGGTTCTCTGTTCGTTTATTTAATCCCGCTATTTTTAATGCTTGTTTTCGCTGGAATTGCCCATACTTATTTTCTGCATGAAGCTATTTCAATAGCAGCTGGAGTCATTGGTTTTATGTTGGGCGGTTTCTTAATTAAGAAACATGCTTGCAGCCATCGAGATGATGAGCGTTATCACCCAGTGCTAATAGATGACATCAGACCTGCTGAGTTAATATTTGAAAATTAGTTCGTTTACTTTGTTAGGTTTAATCTGAACAGGTTAGATAAGTGACTGATATCATATAAATATGATCTATTTATACTGATAAATTTAAATTAATTTAGGTAATTAAGAGAGAAATATATGCGATTGAAGCAGTTTTATCAAAATGTTTTTGGCTTATTATTAATGTTATCGGTGGCTTCAATAGTGCATGCGGGCTCGTTTCCGGAATTTACCGATCTAATTGAAAAAAAATCACCTGCTGTTGTGAAAATTACGGCTGAAACTAAAGGAAGGCCGACCGGTCAACCAGATGTGGAGTTGCCTGAAAATATTCCAGAAATTTTTAGGCATTTTTTTGATCCCCGACAAATGCCGGAGCGCAATGCCCGTGCGACCGGCTCAGGTTTTCTTATATCGGATGATGGGTATATTCTTACGAATAACCACGTGGTAGAAAATGCGACAGATGTGACTGTCCGTTTGATTGATCGTCGTGAATATGATGCCAAAATTATTGGTACTGATCCTCAGTCAGATTTGGCTTTACTAAAGATTAAAGAAAAAAAACTTCCATTCTTAAAATTTGCTGATTCCGATGAGGCCCGTGTAGGTGAATGGGTGTTAGCAATTGGTTCTCCGTTTGGCCTAGATTATTCGGTCAGTGCTGGAATTATCAGTGCAATTGGTCGAAGCATTCCATCGGAAGGGAATCAAAATTACGTTCCTTTTATCCAGACCGATGTTGCCATTAACCCAGGTAATTCTGGTGGCCCACTTTTCAATTTGGATGGTGATGTTGTTGGTATTAACTCCCAAATTTATACCCGCTCTGGTGGGTCTATTGGTTTATCGTTCGCGATCCCATCTAACTTAGCTAATGATGTCGTTGAGCAATTAAAAGATAAAGGTAGAGTTGATCGCGGCTGGTTAGGTGTTGTAATTCAGGATGTCGATAAAGATTTGGCTTTATCGTTTGGTCTTAAAAAACCTGAAGGAGCTTTAATTGCCCAAATGGAACCTAATGGTCCTGCAGAAAAGAGCGGCTTGAAAGTAGGGGATATTATCCTGAAGTTCAATAATCGTAGTATTAATACCTCTTCAGATTTGCCTCATGCCGTTGGTCCAACGCGAGCGGGCTCTACAGTCCCTGTGCTTATTATGCGTAAAGGTAAAAAAGTGACATTGGACGTAACGGTTGGTACTCGGGGTAAAGCAAGCGAAACAATAGCGGCTTCTGTACCTGAAAATGTTGATACTCGTCTAGGCTTGGTTGTTGAAGATATGACAGCTGAAATTCGTAAATCTGTTGGGGTTGAAGGTGTTATTATCAAACAGGTTTCAGATAATAGCCCAGCTGCGATTGCTGGTTTAGAGCCTGGTGATATCTTGGTACAGTTGGGGTTTGATGAAGTCGATTCAGTAAAAAGCTTTAGGAAAATAGAGAAGTCTCTTCCCGCTAACAGACCTCAACCTATTCGAGTTGTAAGACGAGGGGCGCCGTTATTCCGCAGTATTATCATTGAAGAATAAGCTTTCTCTTTAATTAAGCGGCCAGTTGGTCGCTTTTTTATTGGCTGTATTGATGCAAAAAATATACATTTCTTTCTATAAAACGCCCTATGGCGAGCTAATTTTAGGTTCTTTAGGGGATTATCTTTGCCTCTGTGATTGGCGTTATCGAAAAATGCGTACCACTATTGATGCTAGGTTAGAGAAAGTTCTTCGTGCAAGCTTTGTTGAGGGTGAAACTGAGCTGGCTAAAGAGGCAATGACTCAGCTAGAAGAATATTTCGCATCTCAACGTAAGGTATTCAATATCCCATTGTTATTGGCTGGGACAGACTTCCAAAAGAGTGTTTGGATGCAATTGCAGAAGATTCCTTTTGGGCAGACATTTAGCTATAGCCAGTTATCAGAACAGTTGGGTGATAAAAAGGCAGTAAGAGCGGTAGCCAATGCTAATGGAGCTAATGCTATCTCTTTATTCATTCCATGCCATCGAATAATAGGCAGTGATGGCCAATTAACTGGATATGCGGGTGGTTTGGGAGCGAAAGAAAAGCTTCTTCAACTAGAAAGCTCACTATTTTAGGTGGAATTTAGCTCCTGAATAGAAGCTTTACACCAATTGTTGAGTCTCTCATAGAACATATGAGGTTAATAAGGTAAAATCCGCGCTCTTTTAATTCTCTCCTTTGCATTAACGGTGTTAAATCTGTAGTGACCGACCTGAGCCATATTCGCAATTTCTCTATCATCGCCCATATCGATCATGGTAAATCGACCCTTGCGGATCGATTTATTCAAGACTGTGGCGGTTTGTCTGCCCGTGAAATGGAAGCCCAAGTATTGGATTCCATGGACATTGAACGTGAGCGGGGCATTACTATTAAGGCCCAGAGCGTTACCTTGGATTATAAATCCGAGGACGGTAAAACTTATCAGCTTAACTTTATTGATACTCCCGGGCATGTTGATTTCTCTTATGAGGTCTCTCGTTCTCTAGCCGCTTGTGAAGGTGCTTTGCTAGTTGTAGATGCTGCCCAGGGGGTCGAAGCACAGTCAGTAGCGAACTGCTATACCGCTATTGAGCAAGGCTTAGAGGTTATCCCTGTCCTCAATAAAATGGACCTGCCCCAAGCAGAACCAGAACGCGTTGCTCAGGAGATAGAAGATATCATTGGTATTGAGGCAATGGATGCCGTTTGTTGTAGTGCTAAATCTGGAGCTGGTGTGAATGATGTTCTAGAAGAGTTAGTTCGTAAAGTACCCGCTCCTGTAGGTGATGTTGATGCACCACTGCAAGCACTTATTATCGACTCATGGTTTGATAATTATTTAGGTGTTGTATCACTTGTGAGAGTCAAGCAAGGCACTTTGAAGATTAGAGAAAAAATTGTGACGAAATCTATCGGCAGAGCCCATGTGGTTGATAGCGTCGGTGTTTTTACTCCGAAGCGTTTGCCGTTAAAAGAATTGAAGGCCGGTGAAGTAGGATTTGTTGTTGCTGGTATTAAAGATATCCAAGGTGCTCCAGTTGGAGATACCTTAACTCATGCGACTACCTATGAAAGTGTGCCGCCTTTACCTGGTTTTCAAAAAGTAAAACCACAAGTCTATGCAGGCTTGTTTCCGGTCAGTTCGGATGACTATGAATCATTTAGAGAAGCGTTAGCTAAATTAACTTTAAATGATGCGTCTTTGTTTTATGAACCAGAAAGCTCTGATGCATTAGGTTTTGGTTTTCGCTGTGGTTTCTTGGGTATGCTTCACATGGAGATTATCCAGGAACGACTTGAGAGAGAATACAATTTAGATCTAATTACGACAGCCCCGACAGTTGTATTTGAAGTCGTAAAAAATGATGGTGAAATTCTCATTGTCGATAACCCGTCAAAGCTACCTGATCCCAGTTATATAAGCGAGATGCGTGAGCCTATTGTAGAGGCAAATATATTAGTTCCTCAAGCGCATTTGGGCTCTGTTATTACCTTATGCGTAGAAAAGCGTGGCGTTCAGAAGGATATGCAGTATGTAGGGGCTCAAGTTGCATTACGCTATGAGTTGCCTATGAATGAAGTTGTCATGGACTTTTTTGATCGACTAAAATCAGTAAGCCGGGGTTTTGCATCATTAGATTATAGCTTTTTACGTTTTGAAAAAGCGCCTTTAACTCGCTTAGATATTATGATCAACGGTGATAAAGTCGATGCGCTTGCGGTGATTATTCATCGTGATAATGCTCAAGGCCGGGGTCGAAGTTTGACGGAAAAAATGAAAGAGCTTATCCCACGACAAATGTTTGATGTTGCGATACAGGCAGCTATTGGTGGGCAAATTATTGCGCGTACCAATGTTAAAGCATTGCGTAAAAATGTCACAGCGAAATGCTATGGTGGTGATATTACGCGTAAGAAAAAGCTGCTGGAAAAACAAAAAGCGGGTAAAAAGCGTATGAAACAAGTGGGTAATGTAGAAATACCACAAGAAGCGTTTTTAGCCGTGCTTAAAGTTGATAAGTAATATTGGTGATTAGTTAACGCCTTTTGTAAATCTTTGGTCCGCCTCGAATAGATAGTGTATGGTGGTTTGTGATTCGAAATAAATGAATAAGGTAATTTGAAATAGGCTACATATGGATATTAATTTCCCATTGATATTAGTGATATTAGTGTTTGTTTCTGGTGTTGTTGCTCTAGTAGATAAGCTTTTCTTGGGTAAGAAGAGGAATGCTACTCAAGCAGAGCCAGCACTTGTTGAATACTCAAAATCATTTTTTCCCGTACTTTTCATTGTATTGGTCTTGCGTTCTTTCTTGGTAGAACCATTTCAGATTCCTTCTGGCTCTATGGTGCCAACATTAGAGGTAGGTGATTTTATACTAGTTAATAAATTTACCTACGGTATTCGGCTTCCTGTCGTTCGTACTAAGGTATTAGATATCAATGATCCAAAGCGTGGTGATGTAATGGTTTTCTTTCCTCCTAATGAGAAGCGTTATTTCATTAAGAGAGTTATAGGTTTACCTGGCGATAGAATCGATTATGTTAATAATCAATTGTTTGTAAATGGAGAAAAAGTGTCAGAAGAGTTACAAGCTCGATTGCCTGCTGGTCGACCCTTCTTTGAATTATATGAAGAAAAGATCGATGACGTAACGCATCGAACTAGAAAAGAAGTGCTGTACTCTGAAAGTTATTATGATCAACGCTACGTCAAGAATTATACAATTCCAGAAGGGCATTATTTTATGATGGGTGACAATCGTAATAATAGCTCTGATAGCCGTGTCTGGGGGCCTGTGCCAGAAGAAAATATTGTAGGGAGAGCTTTTGCTATTTGGATGCACTGGGAAGGTTTTAGTAGTCTTCCTAGCTTTTCTCGTGCTGGATCTATACAGTAACTAAACTATAATAAGACGATAAAAATACAATAGTTGAATATATAGGAGACAATTATGCGTAGCCTAAAAAAACAAAAAGGCTTATCTGCTTTAGGCTGGTTAGTGGTTATTATGATCTTTGGTTTTACGCTATTGGTTACTTCTAAATTAGGACCTCATTATCTAGATAATCGATTTGTAATAGAAACATTGGAAACATTAGGTAGCGATCCAGCGTTTCCTCGAATGTCACCAGGCGAAATTCGCAGCAAACTGGATAAAACCTTCAATATCAATAATATTCGTGGACAGGCTACAGAATCGGTTAAGGTGACAAAAAATAACGAAGGAACACTAGTTCAAATCAAATATGAAGAACGTGTACACCTAATGCAGAATATCGATGTGGTGTTAACGTTTAATAGTGTACTTGATAGTAATAAGCCAGACGAATGTTGTCGCCCACCTTTGAGATAGACATAAATGCCTGACTATAACCGGTTGCAAAGACAACTCGGCTATCAATTTTCTGATGATTCGTTACTTAAACTTGCGTTAACTCATTGTAGCTATGGCAGTGAAAATAATGAGAGACTAGAGTTTTTAGGCGATGCTTTGCTAAATTCGACCATTGCTCAACAATTATTTAGCCAATTCCCCGATGAAAAAGAAGGAATATTATCTCGCTTACGAGCAAGCCTAGTAAAAGGTGAGACGTTAGCTGATATAGCCAGAGAGTTCTCCCTAAGTGACTATTTAATAATGGGTGAGGGCGAATTGAAGAGTGGGGGATTTCGTCGTGACTCTATCCTTGCTGATACCGTTGAAGCTATCATTGGCGCTTTATTCGTTGAGTCTGGTATGGAAGAGTGCCAAAATTTTATTCAACGTATTTTTAAAGAGCGCCTTGAAACCTTATCTGTTGATAAATACCTCAAAGATCCAAAAACACGTTTACAGGAGGTATTGCAGGCACGGCAACTACCTTTGCCAAACTATATTATAGTCAATGTTGAAGGCCAGTCTCATCAACAAGAATTTATGGTACGTTGCGATACAGCTTTACTGAAAGAGAGTCCTATTGCATCCGCATCTAGTCGCCGTCAAGCAGAAAAGCTGGCAGCAGCAAAAGTGCTTGAATGGATAGAGGAAAAAGATAATGACTGAGAATATATCGAGCCGTTGCGGCTATGTTGCCATTGTTGGTCGACCTAATGTCGGAAAATCTACATTACTAAACCACATACTTGGGCAAAAGCTGAGTATTACTTCTCGTAAGCCGCAAACGACACGTCATAATTTACTGGGCATTAAAACTCATGCGGATACACAGTTCTTATTTGTTGATACACCGGGTTTACATCAGGATCATAAGAAGGCACTGAATCGATATATGAATCATTCAGTGACAACCGCGATTAAAGATGTTGATGCTATTGTATTTGTTGTTGATAAACTACAGTGGTTTGCTGAAGATGATTTGGTGGCTAAGCGTTTGAAGAATAGCAAAGTACCTGTGATAGTAGCTGTTAATAAAGTTGATCAAATTGAAAATAAAGAGACTTTGTTGCCTCATCTGCAACGTTTGCTGGACATTTTAAATGTGCACGACGTTGTACCTATATCTGCATTACAAAACCAAAACTTAGATCGATTGCTTGATGTGATTCGATCTCATCTTCCTGAAAGCGATCATTTTTTCCCCGAAGATCAGTTAACAGATAAAAGCTCTCGCTTTTTAGCTGCTGAACTAATTCGTGAAAAAATTACGCGCCAGTTGGGTGATGAACTTCCTTATCAAATGACTGTGGAAATCGAGACGTTTAAGGAAACAGAGAAAATTATCCACATCGATGCATTAATATTAGTTGAACGTGAAGGGCAAAAACGTATATTAATTGGTGATAAAGGTGCACGGATTAAGCAAATCGGTCAGCAAGCGCGAGAAGAAATGGAGACGCTCTTTGATCAAAAAGTTATGTTGAAAACATGGGTGAAAGTAAAATCTGGCTGGTCTGATGATGAGCGAGCATTGCGTAGTTTAGGCTATCATGATGCAAAATAACTTCAATAAAATCACCAATTAAAATTAGTTTATGCGAGTTGAACTTCAACCTGCTTATGTCCTGCACACTCGCCCATATCGTGACACCAGCTTGCTTGTTGATGTTTTTACTGAAGATTATGGGCGCTTAACGTTAGTTGCCAAGGGTGCCCGTCAGCCTAAACAACGTCAGCGCCATCTATTCCAACCATTTATTAAATTACTGATATCTTGGCAAGGTAAAAGCGAGCTCAAAACCTTAATAGGGATTGAAGCTGTTGTTGATACTTTTACATTCGAAAATAAATTTCTCTATAGTGCATTATATGCAAATGAGTTATTGATCTATTTATTGAGGCATGAAGATGCCGCTCCAGATATTTATCGTTTATATACCTTATTACTTTTTAAGCTTGCTCAACAAGAAGATTTAGAAAGTACTTTACGACAGTTTGAATTTTCTTTGTTGGCAGAGTTAGGCTATGCAATTGACTTTAGCCAAGAAGCTATTAATGGCGAACCCATAGAAGCGAATAGTTATTATCACTTTGTTGTTGATACTGGGTTTATTCTTGAGTCTGTTTCAAATGTTAATAGTCAATCTACACGTTATCTTGGTTCTCACTTATTGGCTATTGCTGAAAATAAATATAGTGATTCAATTGTTCGTAAATCTGCAAAATCTATTGCTCGAACGGCATTGAATGTTTACTTGCAAGGGAAGGTAATTAAAAGTCGTGAATTATTTATGTAAGTATTGTTAGGTTTGAAAATTATATAATTACATAAAATCTGTTAGAGCCTGTAATATTAGTATTAAATATCAAAAATAACATCCATATCATATTCTTCTTGCCACGCCAATAAGTCATCCATAGCTTGTAAAAGATTAGGGAAGATTTGTTTGGCAGCATCTAATGAATTACTTTCAATTGATTCATCTAATAACTTAGCATGCTCTTGTAATGCGGGAACACCGCAGTAGCAACTTCCACCATTAAGTTTATGGGCTAATTCTCCAAGCTTAGACCATTCTTCTTGCTGAAAAAAAGTGACCATATTATTTTTTTCTTTGCTAACCATCGTTATTAACATAGTTAACATATCTTTTGCTAACTCTCTATTATTATGGCTATAAATAAGAGATTTCTTAATATCGACTACTTTTTTGGTTGTGTCTTCATTTACTTTTTCAGTGTTGTGGCTAGTATCAAGGTCAGCTGGCTTCGGATCAATCTTAGGATGAGAGGTATTCACTTGTATATTTTTTGTTTCTTCTTTTTTATTCCTTTGTTCATTATTATTCAACCAGCGATCAGTTGTGACTTTCAGTTGTTCGACATCAATTGGTTTTGTTAAATAGTCGTCGAAACCAGATGCTAATGCTAGAAGGATTTTGTCTCGGCTATTATGGGCGCTGGTAGCAATAATTGGCGTTCTTCCATGGCGATTTTCTTGCGCTCGAATCATTTTACTCGTATCCATACCATTGAGCCCTTGCATTTCTATATCCATAAAAATAAGTCTAAGATCATACTTTTGATAGATGGATAAGGCTTGTTTACCACTACTTGCTTCGATAATTGACAGCGATAACGTATTTAGCATTTCACTAAGGATTCGCCTGTTTGCAGCGCTATCATCAACAATTAGAACATCTGGTTTACGTTTTTTTGATAACTCACCAGCTTGACTTTGAGTACTTAATAAAAGTATTTGTTTGGTGATGGGTGCAACCTTGAGCAATAAAACGCCTGAGAATAGTAAAGCGATAATGGTAAATACGAAAAATTGGGATTGAGGCGTTAGCTTAGGGAAAATAAAAACAATGACAATCATCCCAAGAATAATGACGGTACTAAGACCGATTTTAAGCCATTTATATTGAGACATAAGAGCCTGTATTATCTTATTGTTAACGCTGATTCATTAGTTGGAGGATTAGGTGCCGCCGAATAAGCCATTGATTATATAATTCACCTAGCAGCACCAAGCAATCAAGAGTAAAATAACCGACTTAGATTCGCAAGTGTATTAGTAATTCAAAGGCCTCATTTCATGATTGATTTTCCTACCATCGAATCCTGCATAGGGAATACTCCTCTTGTAAGGTTACAACGTTTGACTGGTAATACGAGCAACATAATTTTAGCTAAGCTCGAAGGCAATAACCCAGCTGGTTCGGTTAAGGATCGTCCTGCAATGTCCATGATTGTAAGGGCTGAAGAACGTGGTGATATTAAACCAGGTGATGTCTTAGTTGAAGCGACGAGTGGTAATACGGGTATTGCTTTAGCGATGGCTGCGGCTATTAAAGGGTATAAAATTATTTTGATTATGCCTGACAACGCAACGGATGAGCGCAAAGAGGCCATGACAGCCTACGGCGCTGAGCTTATTTTAGTTACTAAAGATGAAGGTATGGAAGGTGCTCGTGATTTAGCGCTAAAAATGCAGTCAGAAGGTAAAGGGCGTGTGCTGGATCAGTTTGCTAATAGCGATAATCCATTATCTCATTATGAGGGCACTGGCCCTGAGATTTGGGAGCAGACCAGAGGAACCATTACTCATTTTGTAAGTTCTATGGGAACAACCGGCACTATTACGGGGACTTCTCGTTATCTTAAAGAAAAGAACCCTAATATTCAGATCGTTGGTTTACAGCCGGAAGATGGTGCAAGCATTCCTGGTATTCGTCGCTGGCCTAAAGCTTATATCCCCACAATTTATGATGACTCTTTTGTTGACCAAACTATAGATATGGGGCAACAAGAAGCTGAAGATACTATGCGTGCTCTAGCACGAGAAGAAGGCATTTTTTCAGGTGTATCTTCAGGAGGGTCTATTGCAGGGGCTCTACGTTTAAGTCAAACCGTTGAAAATGCAGTGATCGTTGCTATCGTTTGTGATCGTGGAGATCGCTACTTATCATCGGGCGTTTTTAAACCAGTTTAACTGCTGTCAGCAAATAATGGTGTAGCGATTATTCTTCATCTAACAGCCATTTCACATACGCTTCTTATGGACATAGCGAGATTAGTTATGCCAAAAAACTATTGAACTTTACGAGTGTTTATGGCGAACTTTTATAAACCCCCCAAAAAAACACGACAACCAAATAAAGCTAATACTTTAGCTCATTCTGGCCATTCCAAGTTGCATATTATCGATAGAATTTTGATTGATCGTCTTAGTGATGATGGTAGAGGTATTTCTACAATCAATGGGAAAACTATATTTATTGAAGGAGCGTTACCAAACGAAACTGTAGCTACAAAAATAGTCTCCGAAAAATCACGGTTTATAGAAGGTATTGTGGAGGAGATAGTCACTCCGGCATCTACTCGTACTGAAGCAGAATGTCAGTATTATGGCCTGTGTGGTGGCTGCCATGTGCAGCATATGATCACAGAAGAGCAACACCATTTTAAGCAACAGGCAATTCTTCAGCAATTAAAACGCTGGGCTAATATTGAACCAGAAACGATATTGCCTACGATTGTAGGTGATCATTACCGCTACCGCCAGCGTGTTCGTTTAGGTGTCGTTATTAAGTCAGGAAAGGTTACCCTAGGCTTTAGGCAAAAAAATAGTAAACTATTGATTGATATTGATCAATGCCCTGTAATGAGGGAATCATTATCATGCTTACTTCATCCAATAAGTGGTTGGCTAAAGCAATATCAGCCGGATGTTAGTCATATAGAATTAATCTACTCTGAAGAGAAGGTCGGTGTTGTCGTTCGGCATACTCGCCCGATTGGGTTGACTATTCGTGGGCATTTACAGAGTGATTTGAAGCCATTGAATGCACAATGCTGGTTTCAAGGTAAAAAACAGGCTGATCTACAGAGGGCTAACGGCAGTTATACTGATCCGCGTTTGTCTTATAGTGTCATGGTTAATTCTCCGCATAATCGTATTTTACAGTTGAGCTACCATCCGCAAGACTTTATTCAAGGGAATGCTAAAGTTAATCAGCAAATGATCTTACAGGCTATAGATTTGTTGAAGCCTCAGTGTGATGAGCATTTTTTGGACTTGTTCTGCGGTGTTGGAAATTTCTCGTTGCCTTTGTCTCTATACGCAAAAGAGGTCACAGGTATTGAAGGGGTAAAAGGAATGGTCTCTAGAGCAGCCACTAATGCAGAAATGAATGAATGCAACAATGTATGTTTTTTGCACGCAGATTTGTCTTCAGTAGATAGGTTTAATCAACATGGACAACCGTATGATGGAATTATTCTAGACCCACCTCGTGGAGGTGCAAAAGCAATTTGTGAAAATATTAATAAACTTATGCCGAAACGCATTGTCTATGTCTCTTGTGATTCCACAACCTTTACCAGGGATGCGCAATTATTGTGCAATCATAATTATAAGCTTAAGACTATGGGTGTCATGGACATGTTTCCACAGACCTCTCATAGCGAAATTATGGGCTTGTTTGTACACCCTTCCTGGTCTACTGCGTAGTAATTTCGCTAGTATATTTCGATTGATTTCAGTGTTTTTAACCCTATATATCAATCCGTTCAAGGTAGAAGTGATATAGCATATGGTTCAAGTCAGGCAATCTTATTCAACGGCTATGCCCCGCAACATTGATATCAATGAATGGGCTGACCGTATCATCCACGCCACCAAGCTTCCCGAGTCGTCTCGCGAAATACTTCTAGATGTAGCATCTACAATACAAGTGGCTGAAGAACGAGCCATTGCCAGTGATAATATCTGGTCTAATCATGCCAGTAGTTTTGTAACTGGCCTTGAAATGGCAGATATATTGGCGGATCTACAATTAGACCAGGATGCCATTGTAGCCGCTGTTATTTATCGCAGTGTTCGTGAGGAAAAAATACCGATTGAAGACGTATCCCCCCTCTATGGTGATGTTGTTGCCAGTATGGTTGAGGGAGTATTGCGGATGGCCGCTATTCGCTCACTGCGCAATGATTCTGAAGAGGATGTTTTTGGGAAACAATCGGCAGAGCAAGTTGAAAATGTTCGTAAAATGCTTGTGGCTATGGTGGATGATGTACGTATTGCTCTCATTAAGCTGGCCGAAAGAACCTGTGCTATTCGTGCAGTAAAAAGTGCTCCTGAAGAGAGTAAACGTAAAGTTGCTCGTGAGGTATCTGATATATACGCCCCACTGGCACATCGCTTAGGTATTGGTCACATTAAATGGGAGTTAGAAGATTTAGCTTTTCGTTATCTAAAGCCCCAAGAATATATGAACATTGCGCAACTGCTGGATGAGAAGCGCCTCGCACGGCAAACCTATATCGATAAAGTTGTTAAAGCGCTTAATACACAGATTAAGAAGCATGATTTAACGGCTGATGTTTCAGGGCGAGCTAAGCATATTTACAGTATTTGGCGAAAAATGCAGCGCAAAGGGATTAGTTTTTCAGAGGTCTACGATATTCGTGCAGTCAGGATTATGGTGCCTTCAGCTCGAGATTGTTATGAAGTGCTAGGTATCGTACACACGATGTGGCGAAATATCCCTAATGAGTTTGATGATTACATTGCGGCTCCTAAAGAAAATGGATATCGATCACTACATACCGCTGTTTTGGGGCCAGAAAATAAAGTGCTTGAAGTGCAGATTCGTTCCCATGCTATGCATGAAGAGGCTGAATTCGGCGTATGTTCTCATTGGCGATACAAAGGAACCGATTCTAATTCTAGCAATGATAGCTATGAAAAAAAGATTGAATGGTTACGTCAGGTTTTAGAATGGCATGAAGAGTTAGGTGTAAACCCTCTAGTAGATGATTTAACGCAAGGAATAGAGCAGGACCGTATTTATTTATTTACACCTGATGGTCATATTGTTGACTTACCTCAAAATTCAACTCCACTAGATTTCGCCTATCGTATTCATACGGAAATCGGTCATCGTTGCCGAGGCGCGAAGGTGAATGGGCGCATTGTCCCATTAAATCATATATTAAGAACATCAGATCAAGTTGAGATATTAACAGGCAAGCATGGTGTTCCTAGCCGAGATTGGTTGATTGAAAGTCTGGGATACTTACGAACATCACGTTCAAGAGCAAAGGTCAGACAGTGGTTTGGTGCTTTGGCACGAGATCAGAATATCGCTGATGGTCGAGTAATATTTGATCGTGAACTGAAGAGACTAGGTTTACGCGAAATCAATTTTGACAAACTTATTAAAGCACTAAAGCAAAAAGATGTTGATGAACTGTATGCCAATATTGGTTCTGGTGATATTGGTGTGAATCAGGTAGTCAGAGCGGCACAGAAACTTATTGAACCCAAAGAAGAGCCTAAGATTCATTTAGTTCAGAAAACGCCGACAAAAGCTGATAATGATATTTATATTGACGGTGTCGGTAATTTAATGACATCTATTGCGAATTGCTGTCATCCTTTACCTGGGGATGATATCAGTGGTTACATAACCCAAGGTAGAGGAGTGTCTATTCACCGTAAAGATTGTCGTAATTTTCTGCAACTTCATACTGATGAGCCGGAACGTATCATCAAGGTGAGTTGGGGCGAAGCACCACAAGAAAAATATGAAGTTGAGATTATTATCGAAGCTTATGACCGCAAGGGCTTATTGCGCGATATCACGGTATTACTTGATAATGCACGCATTAACGTGATTGCGATGCAAACATTATCTGATAGAGGTAAGCATACGGTAGATATGGTCATGACTATTGAAATAAGAGATTTTACAGATTTGAGTCGGATTTTAGCGCGTATTAACCAATTACCTAATATTGCATCAGCTGGTCGTAAACACTCATGACAGAAACAAAAGACAAATCTTTCAGTCTTACTGACTTAACATTTTTAATGTCTCGTTTACGGGAGCCAGAATATGGTTGCCCTTGGGATCTTGCTCAATCGTATAAGACAATTGCTTCATCAACGATAGAGGAAGTTTATGAGGTCATTGATGCAATAGAGCAAGAAGACCCTCATCAATTAAAAGAGGAATTAGGTGATTTATTGTTTCAAATAATCTTTTATAGCCAGCTTGGAAAAGAGGATGGAGTATTTGATTTTAATGACATAGTGTCGGCAATTACCACGAAACTTTTACGTCGTCACCCCCATGTTTTCCCAGAGGGAACATTAGAAAGTAAGATCGACCTTAGAACTATAAATGATGATAGACAACAAGAGAAAATTAAGGCTTCATGGGAGCGAATTAAGCAGGAAGAGCGTCAGCAAAAAGGCCATCAAGCAATAATGGATGATGTTCCTCGAGCATTACCTGCCACTATGCGTGCCCTGAAATTACAAAAAAGAGCGTCGTCAGTCGGTTTTGATTGGGAGAATATATCAGGTGTATACGATAAGCTTTTTGAAGAGGTAGACGAACTAAAAGAGGCCACATTGCTGTTTCAGGCAGGCAAAATTAAAGAACCTGCTGCTATAGAAGAAGAATTAGGCGATCTACTATTTACGGTTGTTAATCTCGCTCGACATCTTAAAGTTGAGCCTGAAATGGCTCTGAGAGGCGCAAATAATAAGTTTGAGCAACGCTTTCGTCATATAGAGGCCAAAGCCAAAGAGCAGGGAAAAGCCATTAATCAACAGTCTTCAGAAACCCTCGAAGAGTGGTGGGAGCGAGCGAAGCAAGTATAGCCTAAGATCTAATGACTTTTGGTTGAGATTCTACTTGTCGCCATGTTATCTTAGCTTCTGTATAAAAGTATAATAAGAAGAAAACTATCCATTTCAGTAAGTAGTAAATAATAGGAGTTTCCAGGTGCGAGTTATTTTATTAGGTGCCCCCGGTGCGGGTAAGGGTACTCAGGCTAAGTATATTATGGAGAAATTTGGAATACCCCAAATCTCTACAGGTGATATGTTAAGAGCAGCTGTTCGTGAAGGAACAGAGCTAGGTCTGCAAGTGAAGGATATTATGGCATCGGGTGGATTGGTTTCCGATGATCTTATCATTGCTTTAGTTAAAGAACGTATACAAGCAGATGATTGTAAAAATGGCTTTTTATTTGATGGTTTCCCAAGAACGATTCCGCAGGCACAAGCACTCGTTGACGCTGGGGTAGCGATTGATAATGTCGTTGAAATTTATGTTGAAGATGAAGAAATTGTCAGCCGCCTGAGTGGTCGACGTGTTCATTTGGACTCTGGCCGTATTTATCATGTGACGTATAACCCACCCAAGCAAGAAGGGGTTGATGATGAGACGGGAGAAGCACTTATTCAACGTGATGATGATAAAGAAGAGACTGTACGAAAGCGTTTAACAGTCTATCATGATCAAACGGAACCTTTAGTTGATTTTTATAAAAACCTCACTGAACAACAAGGTGCACCTGCTCCTAAGTACCTTCGTGTTGAAGGTGTGGGCGATGTTGATGAGATCAAAAACCACTTATATTCAGCGTTGAAATAGTTTTAATAATACACTTCTTTTTAAAAAGCCCTTTTAGGGCTTTTTTCTTTTGGAAATTAGAGAATGCTATTTGTTTTCTTCTTTTTTTAGGGTTCTTGATTTTAAGTAATAAATACGATTCAAGTAGTTTCAGATTGTTTCTTTCTAAAGATATATTCAATCTATTTTCATAGAAAATCTACTTCTTTTTCCATAATATTTAACAAAATACACTGAAGCCAGTAGTAATTTTTTTTGGTTTTAATTTAGTATTTCGACCATAGAAAATAGTTTTTCTACAAATTTTTTAGAAAAAAGCAGGATTTTTTTCACTTTTTATGAAAAAAACCTTGAAAAAGGTGCAAAAATTCACTTTTTCAAATACTATTTGTTGTGAACATTCAATTGCGTACTATAATTTTTACATATTGTAGTGAAGCAATGATGTTTCATAACAATAATAGTTACTATAAACAGTACCATGATTTCATCATCTTCCGAGGAGAATCCCATGGCTAGAGTTGCGAAAAAGTCTACGACAAAACGTCGCGTAAAGCGAAAAGTTGCTACAAAAAAAGCAGTTGTTAAAAAAGTAACATCACCAGCAGTCTCCAAAGCGCAAGCTTCACTTGATAGCATACAATCTAATATTAAAAAACAAGCTTCTACGATAGCTGCCGCTAGAAAGAAAGCAGTAGCTGCCAAAAAGAAAGCTGCCCGAACTAAAACTGCCGCTAGTAAACGTACCGCAGCTTCAGCCTCAAATGCTGTTAAGAAAGCGACTGAAAAAGCTGCTCAATTAAGAGCTAAGGCAAAAGTAGCCAGTTTGTCCCTTAGTAAAGTCGTTGCTTTAGATTCTGTTAAGCAAGCCGAAGCTGCCGCTAAGGAGAAAATCGCTGCTTTTTCTTCTTCTTTAGACTCAAAAGCAGAAGCAGACCTTAAAAAAGCTGTTGCCGCCTTTGAAAAGAAGAAGAAAAATTCACTAGCCAAAGCCAATGCTAAGAAAGTGAAGGCTGCTGCGAAAAAGGCTGCTGCTAAAGTAAAATCGGCTGAGAAAAAGGCTAAAGCAAAAATCAAAGCCGCTGAAAAGAAAGCAAACGCTAAGCCTAAGAAGCGTAAAGCCAAAAAGAAAGCCTCTGCAACTAAGAAACCAGCGCGTAAAGCACCGGCTAAAAAGAAAGTTGCCAAGCGAGCACGTAAAGCTAAAAAATAGATGTTTTAGCTTAATTTATCGTAAAGCCCCTGTTTTAACCGGCAGGGGCTTTTTGTATTATAGTCATCTGAAAAATACCTGAAGACGACAGATTCATTTATGCCAATTATTCTAGCTATAGATACTTCAAGCGATGCCTGTTCAGTGGCGTTAACGACAAAGCAAAACGCTATCAAGGAATCAACTATTATTGCTCCTAGGGAGCATACACAGCGCATTTTACCCATGGTTCAACGCTTACTTGCTGATAATGAAATGACTTTAAAGCAGTTAGATGGGGTCGCTTTTGGGTGTGGTCCCGGTTCTTTCACCGGTTTGAGAATTTGTATTAGTATTGCCCAAGGATTAGCCTATGGTGCAGATTTACCTTTAATTGCTGTTTCTAGCCTAGAGGCTATGGCCAAAGGAGCACTACGTTTATACCAACCAGCTGCTAATAGTATAATTATGCCGGTTATTGATGCTCGTATGGATGAAGTCTATTGGTCTTCATACAAAGTAGTAGGCTCATCAATAGAAGTGGAGTTGCCAGCTGATTATCGAACCAGCCATATTAATAAAGGGCATACCGGGTATATTGATAGTCCTGATGACTGCTATAAACATATTATGCAAATACCCTGCGAACAAATATGTGCCATTGGTTCAGGTTGGCAATATCCAGTTTTACAGTCGATAGAACATGCTAATATTCAAGAATCTTTTCATACAAGCGCATACGATATTGCTGAACTAGGTGTTGAGTCGTATAGACAGGGTAAGCTCATTAGCCCGCTTGAGGTAGAACCAACCTATTTGCGTAATGAAATTAGTTGGAAAAAACGTAAACGTATAAGGGCTTAAAGCTTCTCATCGAAACATTCCTTTTATAGTCCCCATTAACCAAAAAGAGAAATAACCTTTAATGGATATACTTCATATTATTGTATTAGCTTTAATTCAAGGCATTACAGAATTTTTACCCATTTCTAGCTCAGGGCACTTATTATTACCTAAAGGCTTGTTAGGCTGGCCAGAGCAAGGGTTAGCCTTTGATGTTGCTGTCCATGTCGGTACATTAATAGCTGTTATGAGTTATTTTCGAAAAGATATTATTTTAATTTTGACTGACTGGTTTGCCAGCTTAATTGGTAGAGGGCACACTGAAAATAGCCGCCTTGCCTGGTATATTGCGTTGGCAACGATTCCTGCTGGAATGGCAGGATTACTATTTGATGATTTCATTGAAGCACACTTACGTACGACCTTAGTAATTGCGCTGACGACTATTATATTCGGTGTGTTGCTAGGTTTTGCTGATCGATCGAGTGACCACACAACAAAACAAATGGCAGAAATCACGATTACTATTGCATTAATCATCGGATGCGCCCAAGCATTAGCGTTGATTCCTGGTACTTCACGTTCAGGTATTACAATTACAGCGGCATTATTTTGTGGTCTGAGCCGACATTCCGCGGCACGTTTCTCTTTTTTATTGTCTATTCCGGTTATCTTATTAAGTGGCGGGTATAAGACAATACAATTGTTAAGTTTGCCTTCGGTTAACTGGGGAGACCTATTCTTAGGGGTTATTCTCTCAGCAATTAGTGCATTTATTTGTATCCATTATTTCATGAAGTTTATTAGCCAAATTGGAATGATGCCTTTTGTCATTTATCGTTTATTATTAGGTGGTTTTTTACTGATTTGGACTTTTATGTAACAGTAGGGTCTCGGTAGTTGTTTTTAAGTAAAGTAGAATAGGGTAGATTGTATTTTATCCTTCGTATCAGAAGTGGAGTTGTAAATGAGTGAGGCTATAGAACAAGCGGAGCAAGATAGAATTAATGACGGTTTATTAGCGTTTTTAAGCCAGTCACCGACCCCTTTTCATGCTGTGGCTACGATGGAGAAGCAGTTACTTGTTGCGGGCTTTGAAAAACTCAGTGAAAGTGAATCTTGGCAATTAATATCTGGTAGAGGATATTTTTTTACCCGTAATGATTCTTCAATTATTGCATTTCGCTATCTACCAGAAGTGATGAGAGAACAAGGTATCCCAATGGTGGGTGCTCATACAGATAGCCCTTGCTTAAAAATTAAGCCTAACCCAGAAATGCATTCGAGTGGATATTTTCAGTTAGGTGTTGAGATTTATGGGGGAGTATTATTGAACCCTTGGTTTGATCGTGATCTTTCTATTGCAGGACGCGTTATTTATCGCAATAGCCAAGGTGAATTAACCTCTTCTCTTATTGATTTTCAGCAACCTATTGCAACTGTTCCCAGTTTGGCGATTCATCTAAATAGGGAAGCGAATCAAAATAATAAAATTAACCAGCAAAAGCATATGCCGCCAGTGCTAATGCAGGTAGATAAGCAACAAAAGATCGAGTTCAGACAGCTGTTACAAGAGCAATTAAATGAGCAGGGTGTCAATGATTGCGATAAAGTGCTCGATTATGAATTGTGTTTTTATGACACTCAGTCACCAGCATTGATTGGTTTTAAACAAGAATTTATTGCATCAGCTCGATTAGATAATCTGTTAAGTTGTTATATTGGATTGCAGGCATTGATAGCATCCGATAGTCGAAACCCAGCCTTGTTGGTTTGTAATGATCACGAGGAAGTAGGGAGTTCCTCAGCTTGTGGCGCGCAAGGGCCTATGCTGGAGCAGTGTTTACAGCGTTTATTTCCTGATCATGAAGAGAGAATTAGAGTGTTGGATCGCTCTATGATGATTTCTGCTGATAATGCTCATGGAATTCATCCAAATTATGCTGATGTTCATGATAGTAATCACGGTCCGTTACTTAATCATGGGCCGGTTGTAAAGGTTAACTCTAATCAACGTTATGCGACGAACAGCCAAACGAGCAGTGTGTTTAAACATTTATGTGAATTATGCGATGTGCCCGTACAAGAGTTTGTCACTAGAAGCGATTTAGGTTGTGGTAGTACGATTGGTCCAATTACAGCATCAGGTATTGGAGTAAAAACATTGGATATTGGTCTGCCTACTTTTGCGATGCATTCTATTCGTGAGTTAGCGGGCGCAAAAGATGGGCTAATGCTAGTAAATGTCCTGAAGCAGTTTTTATCTTCACCTGTTAACAAGTTTTAATAGTGTGGGATTAGGTCATAGCAGCTTATATAGATAAAATACAGTTACCGTACTAATGCACTATTACTGTTATATTTTCAGTTAGAATAGTGCTCTGTTAAGATTAAAATAGATTGGTGCTGAATGCACTATTATCTTATTTAACCTATATCTGACTATATGCCCATAACATTTTGATATAAATTATATTCACTTTTAACTCATTGGAAGTTCCATGCAGCAACGCGTTTTAACTGGTATTACAACCACAGGTACACCCCACTTAGGCAATTATGTTGGTGCTATTCGCCCAGCGATTAAAGAGAGTCGTCAATCTGATAATTTATCATTTTATTTTTTAGCAGATTTTCATGCCCTTATTAAATCCAGAGAACCACAGCAAGTCCATCAATCCAGTATGGAGGTTGCAGCTACATGGCTTGCTTTAGGCTTGGATACGGATAATGTTGTATTTTACCGTCAATCGGATATCCCTGAGATTCCAGAGCTTTGTTGGTTCTTAACTTGTATGGCAGCCAAAGGGCTGATGAATCGAGCTCATGCGTATAAAGCGGCTGTTGATGCGAATGAACAAGGAGGGGAAGATCCAGACTTTGGTGTGACTATGGGGCTTTATAGTTATCCAGTACTTATGGCAGCAGACATTCTTATGTTCAATGCAACACGAGTACCTGTAGGGAAAGATCAAATTCAACATGTTGAAATGGCGAGGGATATTGCTGCGCGTTTTAATCACCACTACGGTGAACATTTTGTGTTACCTGAGGCGGTAGTTGATGATCATGTTGCTGTACTCCAAGGCTTGGATGGCCGTAAAATGAGTAAAAGTTATAATAATACGATCCCCTTGTTTCTACCTGAAAAGCAACTTAAAAAACATATTAATAAAATAAAGACGAATTTGTTGGAGCCTGGTGAACCAAAAGATCCTGATTCTTCTACTGTTTTCCAAGTATGGCAAGCGTTTGCATCACCAGAGCAGACTGATGAGATGAGACAAGCGTTTGCTGATGGGATTGCTTGGGGAGAGGCAAAAAAACAATTGTTTGAGCTAGTTAATAATGAAGTTAGTGATGCTCGTGAACGTTATAACGAGTTACTACAAAATCCGGCTCATATTGAAGCTGTATTGAAAGAGGGGGCAGAAAAGGCTAGAAGCTATGCGAGCCCTTTACTAACCAAATTACGCAAAGCAGTTGGTATTCATTCTTTTTCCTGATAGTTATCTAGAGCGTCATATAGAAAACTAATCGATCATATAAAAGCTTTTAATTTTATTCTAAGTGTAACTGCTACCATAATTCATGGATTGATACTTATTATAGGAGCACATAGAAATATGCAACGTTTTACAGTTTTTGGTCGTCCTACTTGTGGTTACTGTGTGCGAGCCAAGCAGTTACTGGAAGTGAAAAATTATGATTTTCGTTGGATTGATATTATTGAAGAGGGTATCAGTAAAGAAGATTTAGAAAAAACTATTGGCAAACCCGTTGAAACAGTGCCGCAAATTTTTCATGGGCAACAGCATATAGGGGGATTTACCGAGCTTAGCGAGTATGTAAAGCAATTGGATGCCGCTTAACTCTTGATATTGATTATATGTTGATAAATAAAATAGATAAATAAAAAGCCGAGTAACTAGCTCGGCTTTTTTATTAACTAGACAATGTAGATATTGAAAAATAGATTTTCAAGCGAGAAATTTATCGGTCAGGTAGCGCGCTTTTCAATTTTTCATTCATAGAACGTAATACCTGCTCAGTTGTTTCCCAATCAATACATTTATCAGTGATAGATACACCGTATTGCAAGTCTGAGAGGTCGTCGGTCATTTTCTGATTGCCGGGTCCAATGTTACTTTCAATCATAAGCCCCATAATGGATTGATTGCCTTCTAGTATTTGGTTGGTGATATTTTCCAATACTAAAGGTTGGAGCTCATGGTTTTTATTGGAGTTTTCATGGCTACAGTCAACCATTATGTTCTCAATCATGTTGTTCTTACGCAGTTCTTGCTCACATAAGGTAATGCTAACGGAATCATAATTTGGTTTACCACCCCCACCGCGAAGTACAACATGTGCATAAGGATTACCATTCGTACGAATTACTGCAACACGTCCCTCACTATTGATTCCCAAAAAGTGATGAGAGCTAGAGACGGACTGCATTGCATTCATGGAAACTGTTAGACTACCATCAGTGCCATTTTTAAAGCCTACTGCACAGGATAAACCACTAGCCATTTCTCTGTGAGTTTGTGATTCTGTCGTACGGGCACCAATAGCGGACCATGATATTAAATCATGGAGATATTGTGGAGAGATGGGGTCAAGTGCTTCAGTTGCTGTGGGTAAGCCCAGTTCAGCAATATCTAAAAGAAGTTTACGACCAATATGTAATCCTTCCTCAATCTCAAAGGAACCATTTAAATGCGGGTCATTAATTAAACCCTTCCAGCCAACCGTTGTGCGGGGCTTTTCAAAATAAACACGCATCACAATCGCTAAAGAGTCTTTAACTTCCTCGGACAAGGCTTTTAAGCGATGGGCATAATCCATGGCTGCATCTACATCATGAATCGAGCAGGGACCAATAACAACAATCAGGCGATTATCTTTACGGTCCAGTATGTTGTTAACTGTTTCACGGCCTGCCAAAATAGTGGCTTGTGCTGCTTCAGTAACAGGTAACTTCGATTTCAATTCTTCAGGCGATATTAAAATGTCCTGAGAAGATAAATTAAGGTTTTCAATAGCAGAATGTGGCATGGTTATAGGCACTAATATAATGTTGTTAATATACAGGGTGGCCATTGTACTGTAATTTTATTCCTTGCGGGTATTGAATTGCTTTATTAATGCCATAGCCTTAGGTATAACGTTTCGTTTTCAGTTAATTGAGGAGCAGGTAGTGGGTGAAGTAAGTCAGTTATTGCCCGTTGTATTAGGACTAGTCGTTGCCGGGATGCTGGCTGGAACCTTAGCAGGTTTACTTGGAGTGGGTGGCGGCATTATTAATGTGCCTGTTTTGTATTTTTTATTTCAGCATTTTGGTGTGGATGCGAGCAGTGCCATGGTGATTGCAACGGGCACATCATTGGCGACAATAATACCTACATCCTTATCGTCTATTTGGTCGCATCATAATCGTCGCAATATAGATTGGCCATTAATTAAGCGTTGGTTATTATTCATGGTGGCCGGCGTTCTTGTCGGCAGTTGGTTTGTTACATTATTTGATGGTCGTTATTTTATATTCTTATTTGCATTAGTTGCGTTGTTTATGGCTTTTAATCTCTATTTCCGCAGTAACCGTTCTGCCTTCTTTCAACAATTACCGCCAATGCCCTTTCAAGGGTTTATAGGTAGTATCATTGGTTTCTTTTCCGTCATGATCGGTATTGGTGGTGGTACGCTTGGTGTTTCCATATTGACCGCTTGTAACTATGCTGTCCATCGGGCAGTTGGTACATCGGCGGCTTTTGGTTTATTGATTTCTTTACCTGGAGCTATAGTGCTACTTTTATTTGCGGCGACTCCTTCCGGTGCTCCTGTAGGTACATGGGGTTATGTAAACTTCTTATCTCTGATGATTTTGATACCGCTATGTGTTGCTTTTGCGCCAGTAGGTGTCTGGTTGGGGGCAAAATTGGATGGGGTTAAGCTAAAGAAAGTCTTCGCTGTATTATTGGCGATAACAGCTTTGAGAATGTTGAGCCAGGTATTTTCATCAATATAAGAATATTTCTAATATAGCCAAAAAAGAGTGTAATTCTATTTTATTCCCTCTCTTTTTTGGCTTCATCCGTTGATTGTAATTGTCCCTTTGGCTCTTCAGAAACCTTTGGCTTATTAGGTACTTTTGCCTTTGATTCCTCTGTTTTGTTGCTCTTTGCTACTTTCGGCTTTTTATCCTTTCCTTTTCCCTCTAGCTGTTTAATGGCTTCTTTGACATCATTGCGTAGGCATGTGTATCTAAGCTTTTTCCATATTCCCATATTCGCTACTTCTTTCAAAGCCGGTAACGCTTTCGGGTCATTCAGGCGTTTTAGTTCTTTTATTGCTACTTTTTTAAGGGAGCATTCTTGAAGTTCTCGCAAATCCCAAATATTTAAACCAACCTTATCAACTTTTTCAGGGTTACCAGAATCTATTAATAGATAAAAAGCATCATAGCGGCCACGTAAGCCAGATTGCCCGGTACGCCTTCCTAGAGAGCTTATCATTGGTGGACTCAGATAGCGCGCAAGCATACGGTTTGCTTTTAGCCGTTGATGTTCAAGCAGTCTCACTAAGTTCCTGGAAAGTAAGTCGTCATCAGCTAATGTTGGGTCACTTTCAAGTGCAAGGCCATAGCCACTGATACTCGCTTCATAGTTTTTATAAAACATATCTGCGTGAGCGGCTAGTACTTTCAGATAATCGTTGTCTGGGTAATCTGCTTCGTAACGACTAACAAGTTCTCTAAGAGTTTCATAATCCTTATCTTTTATTAGTGGTTTTGCTTTTTCGGTAATTTCACCGGTAATATCGGGTTCAAAGCCGATAATATTATCTTCAGTAAAATCGTTAGAGCTGACTATTATTTGAGGTGTTGCATCTATAGTCGGAGTGCGATACTCAACTTTAACCTTGTCCAATTCGATTTGTTGTATACCAGGCATGTAGTTAATGGTTGACCACCAGGTCACAAAAGCTGTAATTATTGCCGCATTCAACCCAACAAATAGTTTGCCAAATGTGAAAATATTCCTACTGGCAGGTTTTAGTTGCTTATGGGCTCCGCCATAAGGGTATTTGGCAAATAATGGATTCGGATTTTCTGTTTTTTTGTGCTTTGCTTGATAAATGCTAATAGGCTGAGGAATACCTTTAAAGCGATGTTTGCCTAATTCTTTCAGTGTCACCTCATTTTTATTCATTGAAAGATAGACTGATTCGGTTAGCAGAATGGCTCCGGCAGGAGTCCTACTTTCTAAACGTGCAGCAATATTTACGGCGTCACCAAAAACATCATTGGAGGTCAAGCGAACTTCACCAGTATTTAAGGCAATACGAATTATAATCTTGTGCTCATTTTCTTCTTTGTTGTTATATTCACATAGACTATCTTGCATAGCCATTGCAGAAAGTACAGCGTCCGTTGGTGAACGATAGACAACCAGAAATGAGTCTCCAACAGATTTAATCGTTCTACCACCAAAACGCTTGATTACTTTTTGTAATATTTTGTCATGTTGCTTTAATACCCTCTCACTTTCTGTTCGTGGGAGTGACGCAACCATGTTTGAAAACCCGACTATGTCGGTAAACATGATGGTTAAATTCTCAATATCTGACATAGCTGCCTATGATGTACCTTAAAAACCTGTTGTGTTTAACCGCCTTATTCTACATGAGAATAAAAAATCTGAATATGCTCACTCAAAATTTAATTTCATAAAAGGCATCTATTAGGGGGAAATAGAGAGCAGCCCGGACAGGTCCTTCATGGTTTTTGAACAACCCCCTGTAATTTGCCAGTTGTTGCCTATATAGAATTGCTTCTTGAGTGACAAATTCATCGGTGTTTTGATTTTGGCCAGGTTCGCTACTCTTATAATCCACAATCCAGCGGGTATTCTCCTGAGCATCGACGAATGTACGGTCAATGATCAATTCTTTCAATTGTTGATGGCTGTTTGACCACAATTTTAGCTCACATGCGCTGGATGGGTGTTGGTTATTGAGCAACCAGCTTCCTATTTGGCTCTTTAGCATTTTTTGAACTGATAGCGATATTTTATGAGATTGTTCAGCTGACAAGTTTTTAGGTACTCCCATTTGCTCTAGCTGATTTTGCCAAAACGGTTCCTGCAGTTTAATCCGTTCTCGATTCCAGTGCTGGTAGCCGGTTTCTGTAATCTGTTGTAAAGAATTGTGTAAAATGATGCCAAAGTAACGTGCATGTCTTTGTTTTAATTCACCAGGTCGTGCGCGATTGTCGTTAGGTGAATTTTCACCATAATGTTTCAAGCGATATTTTTTAAGCATATCATTAGTGTCGTAATCAGGTCGTTGCCAATCAATTGGCAATCGAAAAATATAATTAGGGTGTTTTAGCGTTTCTTGATTATCTGTTTTATTTGTTTCAGTTATAGGATAGAGCAATGCATTATCTATAACGTAAGGCCATATATTGGATAGTGACGTTTTCCCTTTCGGGCAATCTAAAGAAGACCCTAAAAGCTGATCGAATTCATTGTCCTTATCATTTGATTTTTCTTCCTTCCATTCTTGAGTGTGATAGGCTAACAAATGCAACTGGTTAATGGCGCGGGTGCAACCAACATAAAATAATCTATCGGATTCGAGACTTTGTTTAAGCTTTTGCTGCCCGCGAATATAATCATGTATAGGGTCACGCTCATTCCCTGTTGCATGAACTGGGCTGATAACTAATTGACTATTTTGCTGCTCATCTAATAATTCAAGCCAAACAAGTAACTCTTGTTTATCATTGGCTGCTGATTGGTCCAAGCCAGGTATGATGACTGTATCAAACTCTAAACCTTTGGCCTTATGTATCGTCATGATTTCAACAGCAGGTTGTGAATTCTCTCCGTTGGTATCATTCAATCCAGCATCGGCATAGAGCTGATTCACTGCCTTTGTAAAAGTATTCCAATGAGCTAGTTGCCAACCTTGTTGGTGTTTCTCAAGTAAGTGTAAAAAAGCATTTACAATGCGGATATCATTTACGTTTTTTAATAATGCACTGCCACCCAATTGTAGCCATGTCGATTCAATCCATTGCCTTAAATTATATCGGCCTTGATTTTGTATAGATAACTGTATTGTTGATATCAAGCGATTAAGCACAGCTTTTCCATCAACAGATAAATTTAAGACATTCTTATTTTTTTTCAATATATCGAAAAACGCGGAACTTTTATTATCAATTTGTAGATTGGCTACCCGATACAAATCATTCATATCTAAACCACACCATGGCCCACGTAATAATGAGAGCCAGGCGATGCGATCATTGGGGTAAAGTAATGAACGAGTTAGAGTAAGTAAATCTATGACTACCATACTAGTATCGAGTTTATCAATTTCAGTTGCTCGATAAGTGATTTTTGCATGATTGAGTGCTTTTGTAATTTCATTGACCTGGTTACGTTTACGAACAAGGATAGCTATCGATTCATTAGTGCTTCGACTTTGACTGTTCTGAATAATTTCAGTAATTTTATTGGCTTCATGTGACCGTTGCTTAATTTTTTCATCGCTAACAAATAAATGTGTAGTAACCGCTCGTTCGCCTTTTGGTGAGTTAAATGCAATCGCGTGCTGATATTTGACGGCTCCCTGATTAATTGAATTATATGTTGGGAAAATACGCTCAAAAGTGTTGTTGCACCAATCGACTAAATTTTTTTGAGAGCGAAAATTAACTGTTAAATTTAGTGGGGTGAGATTAATGTTTCCTAAGCCATTTTTTCGAATATCGAGGAAAATTCCAACATTTGCATCACGAAATCCGTAACAGGATTGCATTGCATCTCCAACGACAAATAATGTTCGTCCATCATCGAATTGCCAGCCCGCCGTCAATTTCTTTAATAAGCGCAACTGAGGCGTTGAAGTGTCTTGAAATTCATCTACTAGGATGTGTTGAATTTGATAATCCAGCTTGAGAGCCAAGTCTGTTGGTTGATCTTCATCTCCTAATGCATTTAATGCTGCTAATGTTATATCAATGAAGTCAGTTTTCCCTAACTGTTGAAAAATAATACGTAGCTGAGCACACAATAAAGTTAATACACGGGTCAGGCTATCTAATAAATTCCATTGTTGCTTAGTATAGGTAGGACTAGGTAATTCCCTTGTGCTGTGTAGTAAAGAGCTGGAATCGGTTATAGTGCTAATGTCTTTAAGTAAGGCTAGCATCCGTTGCTTTTGCTCTTTAGTAAACGTTTTTTCTTCTTTGTTCATGTTTTTATCAGGCGTTGGAAACCCCCAACGTTTATCAATGGTACCGCGAATACCGCCAGTCTTAGTCGTTAATAATTCTACTAAGCCTAACCACTGATTGATGGCCGTATATTGAGCAGGTGGCAATTCTATAATACCAGCGCATGCAGAAATATCTGATGGTTTGTTTTCTTTATTAAGCATGGCAGCAGCATAGTCTGCCAACGAAATAAGCTCGCCTGATAATGGCTTTAAAGATTTTCTTAACTGTTGTAAATGATCATTAATAACTGATTGTAATATTTTTTCGAGATTTTGCCTTTGGTTTTTTGCTGAGTATAACGGTCCTAACCATTGATCCCGGCGCTTTAATAATTGGATGAATAAATTTTCCAGTGTCGTTAATTGGTTATTGAAATGTTGAACTAGAGTGATCAAATCATCTTGTAATGGATGATTTTTTTCTAATAATGCGATAGTTTCTCTGGCTGCTAGTTGATAAGCAAATTCTACTTCAGCGCTATCCAATACTTCCGGAGTATGGCCTAATGAATTAGTTAATGGCATCTGCTGACTGATTTGCCTGCAAAAGCTATCGATTGTGGTAATACGTAATCGATTAGGCAGAGATAGCAGTTGCCATTGTTTCTCTTTGTCTCGTTGTAGAACTTTCGTTGCGAGATCCCACGTAACTCTTGCATGTTCTTCTTCTGGAGGTGGTGTATGGGCTCGGATTTTTTCTTGCACGTCGTGTAACGCTGAAAGAATTCGGCTTTGCATTTCTGCAGCTGCTTTTTTAGTAAATGTAATAGCAAGAATGTTTTCAGGTTGTTCACATGTTCCCAGCAATGCTAATACCCGTTGAGTGAGCAAGCCGGTTTTACCTGAGCCCGCTGGAGCACTGACCGCAAATGATTGCCGAATATTGAGTGCCTGTTGACGAGTGACAGCATCTTTAGGTGAAGCCATAATTGAGTATTTGGGTAGTGAAAGTGACGAATATTAGATTCTAGGTGCTGAGATACCATGCCATAAGAACGATAGTAGACCCCAAAAGCATAAGTATTTGAAATTAAAACAAAAAAAGTGATTGATGAAAAGGTAATATTGACTAGTTATTGATTATTATTTCTAAAAGGAGAGTGTGGGATAGGTGCTATATGAGGTTTATTATAGTCAGTTTTAACTCAAGTATAATTAAAATAGATCCACATCTCCCTGATCCATATTGGTTTGATGGACTGCTTTAGCAATATTGTCCAATTCATTCTTAGCACTGGCAAAACGAGATTCTAAAGCAGTATATGAATCCTTGCGTGCTTGCTCGTCTTGGGTCTCTCCAAACTCTATATATCCGTTGAGTGAATGATCTACAAGTTTATTAATAGTAACGATACGCTCGTTGATATGTTCAATTAGTTGTCGGGCAATATCTTCAAACTGCAACGACAACATGCCTTCCATGACGAGTGTGTTGATGCGCTGTGATAAAGCTTCAATATGCTCTGATTGATTAATAACCAATGAGTGTACCCCAGATAATTCTCCCCATAATGTATCCATTTTCCCTTTTGCTTCTTCTGATTTTTGAGTGTCAATATTGGTTGCAGATTCTAGAGATGACATGGAATGGGTAATTTTAGATTCGGTCGATTCAATTTTTTGCTTTATTTGCTGATTAAATTCCTCTGTACGAATAGATAGGGCACGCACTTCGTCAGCTACCACGCTAAACCCTCGACCAGCGTCTCCAGCTCTTGCAGCTTCAATAGCAGCATTTAGTGCTAATAGATTTGTTTGTGAATTAATATCATTAATATTACCGAGGTAAGACATGATTTCGTTGAAATCATCTGTTATCCCATGGAAGTTTTTGGAAAGCGTTATGGATGCTGTGTGTACTTTTTTTAATTGCTCTAATAAATCACTTACAGTTTCATTGGCTGTGACGGTATAGCGTCGGATACTGGATTCTTCGTTCAACGACGCTTTTTTCTCAATACTGGTCGCTTCCATTAGCTCATTAATGAGTGCTTCAAGTGCTTGTCGCTGATTACCGGTACCACTATCAACATTCAAAACGGTTGTGGATAAGGCGCCTGTGGCATCGCATAAAATGCTTTGTAATTGCTTTAGGTCACTATCGACAATATCAACTTGGCTATCTATTTCAGTAGCTAGAACCTTTAAGAATCGCTGCTTACCATCATTATTCTCGACTTGAGCAATTGGAGTAACCTCGGTTGTATTTTTAATTGGATCTGACTTGAGAACATTAACGAGGGCAATTCCTATGGCGATTGCTATCCAAAGAGGGGTCAAAGAGGGCAAAAACCAATAACTGGCTAAAGCGAGTAAAAGGACCACCACCAAAGCGAAAGAAAGGGCTTTTTGAGAAAATTTAGAAAAAAATGGGGTGGACGTCATACTATAGACCTTTATTGTTTTCACACGTATAAATTCAGTGTAGAGCAATCTCATGAAATGTAAGTTAGGAAAGTGAATAATGTCGCTTTTTACTTCTTTTAAAGGAGGTAGCTAGTGAAATATGGCGAGTATTACTTATTCTTAGGTTTACTGGATATGCTTGTATGATAGTGTAATAAATAAACCTACCCTCCTTTTGGCGGGCTCTTAGGCTTATTTATCATAAAAGCGGTTTAGAGGGATCATTTCTCGGTTGAACAAGAGGCTGTTATTGTCGCGATAATCAACGCGGCAATCACCAGATAAGTAGTCTTCGAGTAGGTCTGTCAGTATTTTTTGCCAATATTCTTTAGCTTCTGACCAGCTATTGGGTAAATCAGCGCGGCTATCCCCTATAGCCCTCAGTCCTTTGATAGGGTGTCCTCCATCATGAAGGCCCACTAACGTTTGTTTATGAATATTGATTTGTGCGAAACCTATGCCAACCATGGGATTAAATCGGTTCTTTAAATGGTGCGTCATCAAGTAAAAGGGGAGTTGGGGTTCTCGCGGACGTTCACCCTGCCAATCACTAATCGTGCTATTGCCTGTCTTATAGTCAATGATTAAATAGCTATTATTACCGTTTTCGTCTGTTAATTTATCGACTCGGTCCAGTCGTAGTTTTAGTATGACGTCTTTGATTTGAACAGTGAAAGACTCTTCTATAGAGACAACAGTAAAAGGAGGCCGGCCTTTTTCAAACTCAAGCCACTGCATAATCAATTGGGTTTGCCGTTTTATTTCAAGTTCACAAAGAGTGATACCTAAATGCAGGAGTTTACGTTTACGTAGTAACTCAATCTCAGCTTTAACGGCTGAAGTAACGATTATTTCTAATTGTTCTATGTCTGTCGTTGTGAGCGTTGCTTGATCTTTGAGCTTGTGCCAGATACTGGCTAATGCCTGATGAAGAATATTGCCTCGTTCGAGAGCAGAAAAGCCAATGACGGGTGGTAATGGGTTTCTTGCCTTAAGTCGATAGTTTGCAAAAGCATCAAAAGGGTTTGCCGACTGCGCTTTTAATATACCTGTACCACCTCCTAACTCTCCTTGCTCATTGAAATCTACCCCTGTTACGGTTGGACCTTTATGGCAATCTATACTTTCCACAGACCGACTCTGACGAAGTACATCTAGATAGCGAGAAAATTCGCTGGAATTTTTATTATCGTTTATCTTGAGTACATTAGCGTCGTTTACTAAAGGAATATCATTGATTAATTGGCTGGGGAGCAGGGGAAGTTCATTTTCAGAATCATAATCTGGTGAGCTGAAGATAATAGTTTCTGCGCAATGCCGATAATTTTGGGTTAATGATTTAGCAAATTCCAGCTCACGTATACTACTGGAATGAGGCATTTTGTGCTCTCTCTGTAATGCCAAGGGTAATAAAGGGTTCGGGCTGGGTGCTGGAGGCCAGGCTTGCTGATGGAGCCCTAATACCCAACAGTGAGTAAAGTGTAGTCCTGCACCTTCTAATATCCCTAGTACTTGAATCGGTGAATCCGTGACTTTTGCCTGAAAAGGTTGTCGCTTTGCCATACCTTGCAATTGATCAATGGCGTCATAAGCGCTGATCGAGCCAAGTACATTACTCAAGCCTGCGAAACTTTCTAACAGTTGATACCAAAGTTGTGTTTGCTGATATTCAAGGCTATCTGGTTGACGTTCTCCAGGCCAATTCATTAAGTCTAATTGCTGTAAAAAAATATCGACCCATTGAGAAGCTAACAGTTTCTTTTTGTGGCTTAACTGATCTTGGTGTATTGAGCTGAAATAGTTAAAGAGTGACTGTTGTTCAGATGGTTTAGAATCATTGTCGATAATGTCTGTATTAACTGAATTTTGTGTAAGTTTTTCTGCATGATATCGCAATTCACTTAAGTCAATTTCAAATACGCCAAGCGATTGCAAACGCGTGGCTAATCGACAACGGTCTTCAATTTCTTCGGAGTGTCTTCCCCAAAAAGGAGAAAATAATAGCTGGCATAACCTTTCAACTGACCACTTGTTCTGGACCAGTTTCAACAGTGAAAATGTGTCGGTAAATAAAGGGGTTTCTGCGAGGGGTACACCTGCGGAAATATTGAAAGGAAGGGTATAGCGAGGGCCGTCTGCTAGTATGCTTTTCCCTTCAAAACTGTTAATTAATGCACGTTCAATCTGATGACGACACTGGCCTAAATTCGGTACGATAATGCCAATGCGAAGGCCTTGTTTATAGTCGTTTACGCTTTCTTTCAGCAAGGCTCTTGCCCACTCAGCGGCGGCGGCCATTTCTGTTTCACTGTCGGAGTAGGTTGTTCGATAAATAGATAGCGGTGTAAAATTTTGCAGTTCTACGGCGTTGATGTTGATGGCGGCTTTTGTAAGTTGAGCTTTAAAAAGTGGTGGGATATCGTCAAAACCTACGAGGTGAATAATAGGCTCCTTTACCAGATTATTCGCGACAAATGCATCTCCAATAATCTGGTAGCTTTGTTCTCGCGTTATTAGTTTTTTTTTCTCTAATTGAGTGCTAAAAGAAGAACACCATTGTGTAAAAAGCTGTATGCCATCGTCATCACCATGAGAGTTCACACCCTGAATAGATAGTTGCCAACGGTCAAGTGATCTTAAGGCATCATTGGCTTGCTTGGCGATGACCTCTGGCTGCATTAAGCCACAATCCAGCGTGATGCTTTCCCATATAATGCGTTCCTGTTCTGCTGAAGCAATGGTTGCTTGGCTATCTGGGTAGGCCATACCCTGCAATATATTCCAGCAGTACTCAAACCATTGTTCAAGAGAATAAATACGCGGCTCTTGCCAGACATCATGCTCCTGACTTGCTTGTTTATACATTGCCCATGCCTGCAGTGCTTTGTTGCGTAAGCGCTGGTTGGGTGTCAGTATAAGCTGATTATTTTCACAGGCATCGATTATCGTTTCGATACGAAATAATGGTGGTAACATAGGCTGCTTAGATGGCACTTATTGAATCTCCATATAGTTAATAGCCCCTAAACCTCTGCTCTGTAATGCAGGCTCAAGTTCTTTTAAGGTCGATTCTCTAGCGGTAAATATACTACTATATTGCGGCGATGATGTTAGGGGCTCATCAGATGATAACGGCAATTTAAGTTCAGTAAGCCAGTAACCAACGCGCCGGGCAATTGCATTACTGGAATCAACCCAATAATTAATATCGGGTAGTACGCCCCTAAGTTCCTTTTCGAGTAATGGAAAATGTGTACAAGCCAATATAATGGTATCTATTGTCAGATTTTCCCCTCTTATTGTATTAACATTCATATCAGGCTTGAACGGGCTGATAATCGGTTCTAGTGCGTGTGGAGCCACTGTTTGACCGCGTAGTTTCCTTTCAGCCAGCTTAACTAATTCGCTTGAACCTACAGAAATAACCCTACAGTCATAGGCAAACTCTTCTATGAGAGTTTTTGTGTATTCTCTGGCAATTGTCCCTGGTGTGGCTAATAAGCCGATAACTTTGCTATGGCTTAATTTGGCTGCAGGCTTTATTGCGGGTACGACGCCGATAATAGGGGTTTCAAATCGTTCGCGTATTTTGGGTAGGGCAACAGTACTTGCTGAATTGCAGGCAACAACAATGATGTCAGCCCGAGTCGCTTCTTGTAGCCGATGTAATACACGATCAACCCTGTCAATTAGTCGTTCTTCGGACTTAGTACCATAAGGGAATGCCGCATTATCTGAGGCATAAGTGATAGTACAATGAGGATGCTGCTCCATAATAGATTGAGTAATGCTTAAACCACCAACACCAGAGTCGAAGACTAGGATATGCGGAGAGGAGGAGTGTGTTGGCAAGATGCCTTTCCTTTGAGTATGAAATAAAGAGAGGCTAATTTTACGGTAACCATACCTTAGTTTCATCAAAATTAAAGGTAATACACAAAGCTATATTAAATCACTGATCGCTTTTTTATATTTTGGCAGTTCGTTGTTGAATAATTCCTCTCCAAGTAAGCGATAAGCACGGTGCAGGTAGGTTTTAGCCTGGAGCTCTTGATTAGAATCTAGTAAAGATTGCCCTAGTCGGAGGAGAACAAATGAGCGTTTATCACTCTCCTGGCAGGCTAAGGCTGAGCGTAAGGCCTCAATGGCAGTCTCATATTTACCCATTTGATAGTAAGTATCTCCAATACTCGCTAATATGATTTCAGCATCAGCGTGATCACTCTGAGGTTTGGGAAGTTGCAGCCAAGCTTGATAGAATAGCCTGAGAGCGGCGGGGTAGTCTTTTTGTGAATACTGCTGGTAGCCCTTGGCAGATATCGCCTGTATCGTTGCGGAAATAGTAGAACTCATTTTTACTTATCGTATCAACTTATTATTATAATAGAAGCCTCATCGAGAACTTCCTGACTATGTTTCCATTCATTGATCTTATTTTAAACAATCAAACAGCTATTGTAACGGCTTGTATTGGTTTTTTGTTAGGTGCGTCACTTATTGGTACATGGATCTATTGGTTAGGCAAAAGGCGCTTAAGTTTGGCTGCACAAGATTTAAGTAATCTACAACTACAGATGTACCGTACGAGAGAGGAGCTGGCGAACTTGAAAGGTCAGCACGGACAAATGCAGTCTCAATTAAAGGAGCAAACGCAATTATTGGCAGAAGCACGTTTGCAGCTGGGCCAAGAGTTCGAAAATCTGGCAAACCGCATTTTTGAGACTAAACAGCAACAGTTTGATCAACAAAATCAAAAAACCTTAAATTATTCTCTCAATCCGTTAAGGTTACAAATTGATGAATTTAAAAAGCAAGTAGCGGATGTCTATCAAAAAGAAAGTGCCGAACGTAATCAGTTGATGGGGAAAATTGGCGAATTACAATTGCAAACACAAAAGATAGGGCAAGATGCAGTTAATTTAGCTTTAGCATTAAAAGGCGATAATAAAACCCAAGGAAACTGGGGTGAGGTCATTCTTGAACGATTACTTGAAGAGTCGGGTTTGCAAAAGGGACGTGAATACAATACGCAAGTTGCCATGGGCGATGAAAGTGGTAAGCGCAGAAACCCTGATGTCATTATTTATTTGCCTGAAAATAAGCAACTTGTTATTGATGCCAAAGTATCCTTGGTGGATTATGAACGTTATATCACTATAGAAAATGAGGCCGAGAAAAAACAAGCGCTGCAAGCTCATGTCAGCTCAGTTCGAAATCATATTAAAAATCTGAGTGTTAAAAACTATGAATCGTTAGAAGGTCTGCAAAGCCTTGATTTTGTTTTTATTTTTATGCCTGTAGAGGCAGCATTTATGTCTGCTTTACAAGCCGAGCCTGCATTATTTCGAGAAGCGTACGATAAACAAATTGTATTAGTTAGTCCAACAACATTAATGGCAACACTGCGTACGGTATCTAATATCTGGCGGTATCATAAGCAGCATAAATATGCAGAGAAAATTGCGCAGCAAGCTGGTGGTTTGTATGATCAGTTTGTTTTAGTGATTGAATCATTGGATGATTTGGGTGCGCAAATACTAAAAACGCAAAATAGTTATGATGCAACACGCAAACGATTAATAGATGGTAAAGGCAATCTTGTAAAACGTATAGAAGGGTTACGAGAACTGGGTGCTAAAACCAAACGTACGCTACCTGTAGATAAATTGCTTGAGGATGAAGTAGAGCCTGATGATATGTTTTTACACGAAATCATAGGAAATAAGTCTATTGATGAGAGCAAGGAAAAGAACAGTAGTTTAAAAAACAAAGAAAATATAACGAGTTTGGAAAAATAATGTTGACAGTTTTAATGGTTGTAGCGGTATTAATCATAATAATACTTGCATCTATCGCTTGGTATTATCAAAGTCGTGTGAATAAAATGGAAGCCGTTAAAAAAGAACAGCTGCACGAAATTGATGAGCTTAAAAACAATCATCAGCAATATCTCAATAATAGTATACAAGTGTTAGCCCAAGGTTTGATTGATGATCAGCTTAGTTTAACTGAAGGTGCTATACGTATTAGTGTGCTTATGGATAACCTAAAAATTAACGATGGACATAGAGAAGAGTTTAGCGTTTTTTTTCAGCTGGCCGAAGCAACAGCACATATTCCGATATTGGGTGCATGGAAAAAGCTTTCTAAAAAAGAAAAGTCTCGTTTTGAAAAAGAAAAAATGGCAACAGAAGAGAAATATCGAGAATTTGTTATAGACGCTGCCAAGCGTATTAAAGGTCGAAATTTCTAACCAGTTTTTCTGCCTTCAATATATAGGTGTATAATTCGAGGGTACCTAAAAATGTAATCATTTGTTCTGAAGGCGTTAGAGTGTCTGGGAAAAAATCCAGTCTTTGAATGCATTGATTAACGGTGATGCAAATGATTCTTTAGGGTAAACAATATAATATCCTTCATCATATTCAAGGGCAGTATCTGATAAGCGTATTAGGCTGCCGTCTTTTAAATGGCGCTCTACAAAAATGCTGGAGCCCAATGCGATACCTTTTCCTTCAATGGCTGCCTGCATCAGCACATTCGTGTCATCGATCATAGAACCTTGGTAAGGATTTAAATCCTCAATACCAGATACAGCGATCCAATCAGCCCAGTATTGATAATCCGTTTCATGAAGTAAATTATAGTCCTTTAGGTCTTCAATATTGATTGGCTGGTTTTTGTCTTGGATGAGTTTAGGTGAACAGACTGGGAAAAAGTCTAATTTCATGAGTAGCTCAGCCTTCACATTTGGCCAATCGCCTTTGCCATAAGCAATGCTCATATCAATATTCTCTATCTCGAAATTGGTAGGAGAATGAGAATGATAGAGGCATAGCTCTATATCAGGGTATTTTTGCCAAAAATCTCCAAGGCGGGGAGATAACCATGCAAGTGCGAAAGAGGGAGCTACCCGCACACTCAAAGTGTTTGGGTTACTGTTTTGTAAGCGTCTGATCTGCTCAATAACTGTAGCCATTTGGTTGAGTGACCCTGTAAGCTCGGGTAGAAGCAGTTTGCCAATAGACGTCAGTGATAAGTTGTGTGATTGTCGATTAAATAACGCTACATTGAGGTTCTCTTCCAATATGCGAACTTGGTGGCTAATAGCTGATTGGGTTACGTTCAGTTCTTTCGCAGCAAGAGTAAAACTACAATGGCGTGCTGCTGCTTCGAAACTCGTTAGGCTTTTTAAGGGTGGGAGTTGACGGGCCATGTTTAGTAAAAATAGAAGTTAATAATCAATATTAGTTTTGTTCATCTAGCTTATCAAAAAAATTCACTTGAAAATATATTTAATTCATGGAGAATGGATATGACAAGTATTTTAGCTGGCTTATACATATTTAGAAGCTGGCAGTGACTCGCTGGGCGTGAATTAAATTCATGCCAATATATGCAATTTTTTGCCGATATTGGTGTGATCCGTTTTATAAATATATAAAAATTAAGTCGGTACACCTCATTAAAAGCAGGTCTGGCAAGGCGTATTTTCACAATAAAAACATGAAAATTACGAAGCGCTTGTTTACAAGATATATGTATAGCCATTTCTAATAGATAGACGGCTATCTAATTAAAATAATAAGTTTTTAAACCCAGTTTTAGCGGTATATGAAGTATAAGTACACGAAATGACTGTTACCTGTAGTGAATTTCTATCTTTTTCTAATTTAAGCACCCCTGAGCTTGAGGGCGCAGTAGCGCGCGCTCGGTTGGTGTTTTTTACTAATCCATCACGTCAACACAAGCTTAATGGAGGACTGCTGCTAAAAAATCGTCACGACAAAAATTTAAATTATAAGTAGAGGAACAATAATGACTATTAAAGAAGCATTAACAGACCTCCCTATTGAAACTGCAGACAGTGGTTTTTATAGCGGTTTTACTAAGAAGGTGGCTTTACCTTCGAAAATAATTATCAGCTCGTTGATTATCTGGGCGGTTGTCTTTCCTGACCAATCTGGCCCGATATTAAATGCAATTAACTCATTCATACTGGCAAGTTTTGCCTCTTGGTATATCTGGGTGGTTACATTTTTTATCTTGGTGTGTGTTGGTTTAGCTATTTGGCCATCTGCCGGCAAGCTCAATTTGGGCTTACCTGGACAAAAACCGGAATTTTCAAACTTTTCCTGGTTCTCTATGATGTTTGGCGCCGGTATTGGTGTGGGTATGTTGACGTGGTCAGTTGCTGAACCTATGTACCATTTCAATAATAACCCAGAAGTTATTCAAGGCTTGGTAGAAGGTGGTACAGCAGAGAATGTGCGTAACGCTTACAAGTGGTCTTTCTTGCATTGGGGATTAGGTGCTTGGGCATGTTATGCGATTGCTGGTCTGGCATTGGCGTTCTTCTCTTACCGTCGTAGTCTTCCATTAACCATGCGTTCATCGTTAACACCTTTATTTGGTAAAGCGTTATCAGGTACCTTGGGTCATGTTGTTGATATCGTTGCGGTTGTTGCAACTATATTAGGTGTTGCGCAAACTCTTGGTTTTGGTGTTGAACAGTTTGTTTCTGGCTTACACCGTATTGGTTTTGGTGATTGGTTGCTTAATGATGCTGGTACTGCGTCTAAACCCGCTATTGTATTTGCTATTGTTGCCATTATGTTTGCCTCTACACTGTCTGCACTTTCAGGTGTTGGTAAAGGTATTAAATGGCTATCTAATATCAATATGGTTCTAAGTATTTTCTTGCTATCTTTCTTAGTTCTTTTTGGTGCGACTTGGTTTGGTGCTACAGCATTGTTCTGGGGAATTATTGATTACACCATCGCTTTACCAGAGCTTTTATTTGAAGTATGGCGTCCAGATGGTACTGAAGCTGAAAATGTTAATAACAAATTAGCAGGTTGGCAGGGTGCATGGTCTGTGTTCTATTGGGCATGGTGGGTAGCATTTGCTCCATTTGTTGGTTTGTTCTTGGCGCGTATCTCTAAGGGTCGTACCGTTCGTGAGTTCGTTCTTGGCGCAATGTTCGTACCTTCTCTTATGTGTTTCGTTTGGTTCACATGGGCTGGTGGTACTGCGATTGAATTAGAACTTAGCGGTGTTGCACAAGGTGCACTTAAAGCAGCTCCTGATGGTGATAAAATCTTCGCAATGATGACTTATTTGATTCCATCTGAAGCATTAGTTTGGGTAATGTCAGTAATCATCTTTGTATTGTTGATGACGTACTTGGTAACCACCGCTGACTCTGCTGTTTTGATTGTTAACACAATTAATGCTGCAGGTGACGAAGGTCCTAAAGCAAAATTACATATTATTTTCTGGGGTGTTGCCTTAGGTGGTGTGGTTGGAGCTTTATTGTTGGTGGGTGGCTTAAGAGCGATCCAAACGGCAATGGTAATTGGTGCTCTGCCATTCTCCATTGTAATGGCACTACAGTGTGTCGCACTGATCAAAGCAATTTATCGCGATGGGCTGCGTGAAAAAGCAGGTGTATCCACTGTAGCGGCGCCTAGCGAAGCTTAGTAAAGCACTTAATTTTTTATTAAAGTATTAAATTATCCCTGCCAACTTAATTGTTGTCGGGGATTTTTTATGCCTCGATGATATATATTTATTGGAAACTATATAAAGTATTCAATGTTATGAAGTTTATAGGCATGAAGAGATAATGGGTGGTAAACCGACTGTTGAGTAGAAGAGGGAGTTAAGGTCTGAGTAATCTCGCCTAGTTGAAAAAGTAAAGGGTAGAAGTGCGGTAGAAGTGCGGTAGAAGAAAGTGTAGTAAAAAATAGTGAATTAAATAACCTATGTAAATAGCTCTATTCATCACTTCTTTAAAAAGTCGGATATAGCTTCAATTAAAGCTATATCCAGAGTCACAATTACTTATTGTTTTATAATTCAAATACCTTTTCCTTATTTTCCATATCGAGTATCACCCAAAGCTTGTAGAAGCGCGATCTTTAACTTGTTGTTTTTACCTCATCAGCCGAACAGATTTTAACAAGTTGTAAAACGAGTTCGTCTAATTGTTTTTCATTGAAGTCGTAGCGGTCAGCTGGGCGCATGGCTTCTTGTTCTTCAGTTAATAGCTGCATGTAATACTCCCGAATTTGTGTCGCAGATTCGGGTGCGGCTTCAACAGCAATTTTCGCCATTTCCAGGCGTAATTCAGGGAGTACAGTTCCAATTTCCATTGCGACAGGGACCACTTGTTCGGGGTACCATCCAGTTAGTTTTCTAATAAGCTCTTGTGCAAGCTCGGGACGTTCGATAACAATTGCACGAGTCACATCTAATATTTGACTGGGTACGGCCTCACTCATTACTTTATATAATCGTAAGACATCAATGCCTTCAACACTGGCAACAGCGGCAGCGACCTCTGCTCCAAGAGTTGGATTTTCCATAGCAATGGCACGAGCAAGTCGTACCGCTGTGCCTGGATCTGTTTCTGCAATATGAACGGCCGTTTCTGCTTCAGTACAGGGTTCGTTATGCTCTACATACTCTGTACGTGGATCAAGATCGATAGGTGCTGCAGCTACCGAACTTTGCATAACAAAATTATCTTGTTCTTCAACTGGTAGGGGGTCTTTCACTGACATACGATACATGACATATAACGCTAGTAGAATTTGAATGACGGCAAGAAAATAAAATAGTGCGGTGCTATCAAAGAGATTCATGATGATAGAGGCAGAGTAGGGGCCAACAACACCGCCGATAGAAAAAGCCATTATCATACTGCCCATAGCAGCAAGCATCTGGCTTTGTTTTAATTGGTCAAAAGTTTGAGACATGCTGATGGGATAAATACAGCTGATAATTCCACAAGTAATTGTTGTTGCAAGAAATAATGGCCATAACCCTTGTTCAGGGTTAAGTAAGGTAATGCCGAGGTCAGTTGCAGCAGAAACGATGAGAATAATGAGTAATATACTACCGCGATCAAGGCGATCAGATAAATAACCGACAGGGAACTGCAAAAAGAAGGCCCCAAGAATTGCGATTCCAATGTACGTAGATAAAGTAAAGCCAGAAAACCCATAATGTTGGGCAACGACAGGTAAAAGTCCCATAACGGCAGAATAGGTTATTCCTGCAGTGAAACAACTAACAACACCCAATGGAGAAATTTTAAAAATAGCTAGTAATGACATCGGCACAACTTCTGTTACTTGCGGCCCCGTATTTTTACTGAGTGCTACCGGTAAAATGGCAAGACAAAATATAACGCCAGAAATAATAAACAGGCCAGATTCTCCTGGTTCATATAGCCCTATAAAAAATTGCCCTCCAAAAAGCCCAAGTAAAATGGTTGCATTGTAGATAGCTAATATGCGTCCTCGAGTTTCTTTTGTTGCACTATCTCCGAACCAACTTTCCATTGTGGCATAGGAGCAAGCGATACAGAAACCAGTAATGGCTCTCGCTACAGACCAAAGGATAATATTAGAGTCCAGAGCACATGCCAAAATACAGGCAGCCATTAGTGCAAGTGAACCTGAAAAGAGACGTATATGCCCGACACGTTTGATCAGATTTTTGCTATACATCGCACCCAGTAACATGCCGATAAAATAAAAGGTGATGATAAGACCGATGGTATCGGTATCTAACCCATTAATCTCCATACGAAGAGGCAGAAAGGTATTCGTCAGCCCACTTCCTAAAAGCAAAATAAAGCAGCTGGTAATTAATGGTGTTAAAGATGTAAAAACTGATAGCACGTTTGGCTTCTCTCCGCCGATGTCATAAACCCTTCGACCGGTACTGTGATTTGTCACTGTGGGAGGGTTATCAATGCCTGTAAGAATGGTTTGCTAGAAGATACTCTGAAAGTCTAATTACTATAGCAGAAAAATACTGATTACCAGAAGAAAATTCGAAGGGTGGGGCGTGATTTTAACTCTCTAACACTATTGGTAGGGGTTGATATTGTTTCAGTAACGTTGAAATCTTCCTTGAGTGTTTCCTATTACTGCGGATTATATCTGTTGTCTAACGACTAAATAGTCATGGTGAATGTTAAATGAACTAAATGTTATCTCATTACTCTAATTTCAAACGGAGCAATACTGGTGAGTGGGCTATAAACGTAGAGTATAGACATAAGTTGCATCACTAGATGGCTCAATAAATTACTAAGAGGTTAATTCTGTCTATGTCATCTATTAATATCACCGTATTTCGCTGGGCAGGAGAGTGGGGACCCTTTAAGGTAAAAATTCCTTGTGGGGAATGTTCATTAACCAAGGATGTTATTCAAGATACAATCGAAAATGAACTAGATGGTATTCCTGTTGAGTTAGATATGCGCGATTGGCTCAGCGAATGGTGGAAACCATTGAAAAAAGGTGGCTGGCACGCACCAATTGTCATGGTCGACGGTAAAATTATCAGTCAGGGCCGAGCCTTAAACCGTGGCATATTGACGGAAGCTGTCATTGAAGCTCATGCAAATCATGCATCGATTGAGGGTAATATCGTTTTTGGAAAAGAAAATTGCCCACATTGTAAGCGGGCCAAAAACTACCTAGAGGAAGCCAGTATCCCATTCAAATATTACGATGTTGTGAAAGAGCCCAGAGCATTGTATGAAATGTTGGCCCGTGTAAAGCCGATCATCGGTGCGAAAACTCCTGTGACTGTCCCTCAAATTTGGCTTGATGGCCAATACATTGGCGGCGCATCAGAATTAAGTGAGCGATTAAAAGTACAAGTACACCCTAACCCTGATAGAGGGCAATGTTCGTTATCACCGATTGCTGCAAGTTAAACCGCTTGTAGCATTTCATTCTTTTGGTCTCATCTGTATACCATTGAGGCTAACCGTGACTTTTAACCCTTTTAATTGCTCGCTACGGTCCAGCTCAATATGACCTTTATAACGCTTAGCGACTTCGTGGACAATATTCAATCCAAGACCAGCACCATGGGCTACGGTGCCAGGTATTCGGTAAAAGCGCTGTAATATTTTCTGATGGTATTCCTTAGCAATACCTGGCCCCGAATCCTCAATTGAAAGAATAACTCTGCCCTCACTATCTTTTTCGCAAGTAATAACAATGGTTAGCCGTTTTTGTTGTTTAGCCCCATGTTGCAGTGAATTATCAATTAAATTGCGACAAACCATTTCTAACGCCAAGGCATCGGCATTCACTTCAAGCTTATCTAAGCCTTGCATATGACATTCGCATTCAGAGTGTTGAATCAGTAAATCGGATGAGACCTGGCGAATCAATTCACATAGATCAAATGATTCTTCTTGATTTTCGAGGGCCTCTGCATTTTTATTTTTAGCTAGAGTAAGGAACTGGTTAGCAACGCGTATAGTGCGCGTTGCGGTTACACGAATATTCTTTAATTGCTCGTGTGTTTTATTATCGATAAAATCAACCGTTTGTATTTGTGCAACTAGAGCAGTGATTGGCGTTCTTAATTCATGGGTGCAAGTATCCAAAAACTGACGTTCTTTTGTTAATTGTTCTTTAATATTGTGAATTAACTGATTTAATGCTTTGACTAATGGAAATAATTCATCTGTAGAGTTCGTCTCAGGTATTGGCGTTAACTTTTCTGGCGATGCAGCAGATACGCGTTGTGTTAACTGACTTAATGGGTTTAAGCCTGATCGAACCGCGTAGTACATTGCAACCATAGCGAAGGAAAAAATAAGTAATAAAGGTAAAAAGATAGCAGCAACTAACCGCCTCACTACATAGCGCCTTTCAATATCTTTAAAGCCAACTAATACACATGAAGTTTGCCGGCATAGTGTAGTGACTACCCATTGAAATCCGCCCACATCGATAGTTGTTGTGTCAGCAGTGCTGGCACTGGTTGGGCGAGGCAACGTAAATGAGCTCTGTTGTAAAACAATATCCTCACCACGCCACCCTAATAACAATAATGTTGAGGGTGCGGTTGTTTGAATAGATGAAAATGAAGGTTGCGATACTAATGTTATCCATTCATTCGCTAAAGATCGCGTTTGTTCTTCTAAAAAATCACGAGTACTGTCACGAGCAGAAAATTTAGTAAAAATAGCAGCAATAAACCATGTGATGCCAAGTACAACACCAATACGAATTAATAAACGGCGCTTTAGCGAGGAGGATTGATTTTTGGGATTACGTATCCTATTCCGCGCATCGTTTTGATAAGATTTGGCCATAATTTTTTTCTTAATTGAGAAATATAAACTTCGATCGTATTTTCTTCGATATCCTGATCCCAACGGTAAAGCGAATCAATAATTTGTTGCTTTGTTTTAACTCTTCCCTGAGATTCCAGTAAGTATTGAAGCAAACGAAATTGTCGCAAATGTAGATCAAGCGCTTGTTGATTAACCAGTACTTGCATTTGCTCTGGGTCTAATAATAAATCGCCGTATTGTATTACTGGCGCTGATCTGCCCATACTGCGCCTTAACAAAGCGCGCACACGAGCAATTAATTCGTCCATGTCAAATGGTTTAGTTAAGTAGTCGTCGGCTCCGCTATCAAGTCCCAATACTTTTGCTCTTGGCTCATCTCTAGCGGTCAATACTAAAACAGGTCTCTCGACACCTTGCTGACGTAGTTCTTTTAGAAAATGTAAGCCATCGCCATCAGGCAAGCCAAGGTCGAGCAAGATGAGCCCTATACTGTTGTCATGGATATATTGTCTGGCACTTTTAATACAGGTGACGTGCTCTATATGTAAGGCGGTATGCTTTATCTTTCGAGCAATACCGTCAGCAATCATGGGGTCGTCTTCAACGAGTAATACTTTCATTATAAATGTTAGAAATAGTGATTAATGGCGGCTAAATAATGATAGGTATCCATTATCATGGGTAAACCTTGCATCAAGCTGATTTTATAGTATTTACAAGACTGCAAATATAAGGAGAAAGTTCATACTGAATAATCACCCCTGCTAGATTGTAGTCTTAGTTAATTCATAGACAAATGTATAGAAGGGGTGGGGAAGAGCAGTAATACTGATGTTGTAGGTTATTTTTTCTTAGGCAGGTCGATGACGATTAGAGAAGCCGGTTTATTGGATTTATTCTGAGCCCAATGGTTAGTATCTGCTGTTTCAATCCAGGAATCTCCCTTGAAAAACTCACGTTTAATACCGTTACGATGTTCAATAACTTTGCCTTTTTCAACAAACACCAAGCCTGGTCTATTGGCATGTGAGTGTTCGTTAGTCGCACCGCCAGGTTCGATCGTCACTCGACGCATACGTAAGCTATAGCCCTCCATTGCTGGTATTTGGGCGGCTAATTCATTCTCGTGTAGTTGTTCGGCACTGAAACCATGGGTCTTTTCCGGTGCTTTTCCTCCGGCAAAAGCAAAAGAACCAAGTGTTAATACACCGGCAAAAAATACCGATGATAATGCGTTTGAGTAATTCATATAGGTGAGCCTCTATTTAAGTAAAACAAGCAATATCACAATATTGCAGAGACCACTCTATAATTCTTACCTGATTTAACACTGATTATTTCCAGCGAATAATACTTATTGTGGTTGTTTATCAAATATTTTGACATTGTCGGGTATCTGACACCATTCTTGTTTTTCACTTACCCATACATGGGCTGATGGTTCAAAAATGGAGTCATCGGGGAGGCCCGTGGGTTTCAACTTCAACTTAATTGTTGCCGTATCATCAGGATTATAATGATAAATTCTATTCCCGCATGCCGGGCAAAATTTTGCGGCGTTGGTATTTCCGCTATCTGCCAAGCGGCTCCATTCTTTTAATTCGCCTTTGAACTTAATAGTGTTACTGGCAATAACAGCGGTAACGCTATAAGGGCTGGTCGATAGTTTTTGGCATTCCTGGCAATGGCAGGCAAAGACGTTAATGGGCGCTTCATGTAATGTGTATTGTACTTGTCCGCATTGGCAAGCGGCTTTAATGGGGAATTGTACTTTCATGATATTTACTCTACTGATGTATCCTTAAGTAATTGTTATCGGCCTTTAGTTTAATATCATTTCCGAGCGAGAAAGATTAGTCATTTTGTGTATTATAGGGTGGCTTATAAAGCTATCGTATCATACCCAGCATAAGGTAACTGGCAACACCATACATCGCAATAAGGCTCAGTGTCATAAAGGCTCCACGTAGATTATCTTTACCGTATAAATAACTGTAGGTATAACCTAAACGAGCTAATGCAAAACCTATTGTCCAAATATAAACTGTATTTTCTGGTGGTGTGCTGAATACAAAAGGGATTAGTAGTAAGAGGAAATAAACCGTATTTTCTGTAGTATTTCGATGGGCATTGTGAGTTCGATCAAGCTCTTGTTTCGCTGTTTGTGAAATAGTGTCGGAGCGAGAACCGCTAGCCTGCCATTCTTCAGGGGTTGCATACAGCCTGTACTTAACTCGTACTAGCTCGGTGGCTGTCATCAGCCACGAATGATTAATGACAAATAATACAGCAGTGATCGCAATTGCATAAGTAATCGGTGTTGATGGCATACTCACTTTTATACTATTAATATCCAACAAAAGTAAGTTAAGCAAGATGGATATACAAAGAACACCAAAAGGGTATGCAATAATAATTTTCATTGCTTTAATTTTTTTATTGTTTAATTTAGGCAAATAACACCTCATTGGATAATTTAAATCAAAATTAATCTACAAAGAATTGTGAATATAATTTACGATACAATATATACCCGTATAATAATAGTAAAAAAGCGCCGTTGTTGACGCTATATTGGTGTGATACTAGCCCATGAATTATGGCCATAGTTGGGTAGGGTAAGCCGTTTCGCAAGCTCCGAATTCAAATGCTTCTTCGCCTATTTGGTAAAATTCACTTATGTTTTTATTGCCATTACGGTTTAGGTTGCAGGAGTGATATTTGGCCTTGACACCTTTGCGTGAATTAGCGATATGAAAACAATCCACTAATGCGACTATCGCCTGTGAGTTTTCATCATCTTCAGCATTATCGTATAAACCGGCATAAATGTATGACAATATTCCAGTATGAACCAAGTCAATTTCTTTTGGGAACTCAAAACCAATAAAAAAATTTCTACCGTCGATGCAAGAAAAACAAAGATACTTTAAAAGCTCTGGATTTCCTTTAATGTTTTCGTTTTCTCCGTAATGACGAGGTACGAATTTGATGCTGCTAGGGAAATTTGGGTTTTTTCTACCATTTTTTTCCATCATGGAATTCATTATTTGTGTGACATTGTTTAGAGTGTCTTCGCTATGATTTTCTTTAATGAGGCAATCTATCGAATCATATAATTCCTGAATATCTTTCTTTCTAGAAAAATTTATTTTAACTAATAGAATGTTTTCTTCTGTGTGTTCATCATAAAATCTTTTCTCTGGAGTATCTTTTCCTTTTTCTAAAAATTCATCGAGCTCTTCTTTTTTTCCGATAAATGTTAACTTTTTATTAAACAATATGTAATAAAATTTATCGCCAGTGGTGTCTAGTTCTAACTTGACGTAAGGTATTTCATCTGAAGGTAAGGTGTCTATATATTTTAAAGCAAGTAAAAGGCCTTTGTTATCGTCGACAGATTTAGGCCACATATCAATTTTATATTGGTTTGTTATCTTATCTCTTCCGCCACTTATTTCATTGATGCCAATATCTGCTTTTTTATACGCAGCTTCTACTTTGTTAATATGTTTTTTAATTTCATTTTTTTCTTTTTGCGAATAAAAATAAAAAGTTAATCTATCTTCTGCCATAAAAATATACTCTTTCTGATGTGATGTTGATTTTACAATGGTAAGTGTATTTGGTGATTTTTACTGGTCTCGCCAGCTTTTAAAGCAAGTAGGGCATTGCTTAGCTTTTTCAGATCTAAGAGAGCTGCCACAATAAGGACATTTGGTGATTGTCTCAAGTGACTCTACGGGGCGACCATACATGCGAGGGTTGATTTTTGACATTTTTTCAATATTGAATGAAAAGCCTATCTGGGTAGGGCGCTTGGCAAACGAAACATATTTCCCTTCTAACTTCCCTCTCTCAAAAGAGGCATGAAATTCAGTTATATTTTCGAAATCATCAGAAAGTAGTCTGAGCAGTTCTCCTTTACCTTTGTAATAAAACGTCTCATTGTTGTTTGTAATGAACTTCATGAGTGTATTTTCGTAAATGTCACCAAAATTTTCATGAGATAGTAAGGTTGCTCTAACTTGAACTCGCCCTACTGGTAGAAATAAATGTTTGTTTATTTCTATATCTTTCTTGCTTAAAGGTTTTTCAGGTTTTCCACTTTCATAGTTTTTTTTGTTGACCCTTCTTCCATTTAAAAAATAGTAAGACGAACCGCCTTCGTCCCATTGCTCTCTTATATAAATTTTAGGGGCGCCTAAGTTTGCGAGTGACGCTGCAAACCAAACTACAGGCTCGGTTCGGCCTGTATAGGCTTGTATTATTACACAGTTCTTCTTTCGACTTATTTCGTCAATATCGAGGATATTGTGATCACCGTGATTTTCTATCTCATGCAAAGAATTTATTGTTTTTGTTAGATCATGATTATGCTCTTTAGCCGCTAATCGTAGTTTTTTTATAACGCTTTTTGCAACAGATTCGTTTGTGAAATATGCTCGGATGGTAATGTCCACTTGACTCATTTAAGTGTTGCTCCTTATGCTTGAGTTGCATGCATCTGACGAGCCACATCATATTTTTTCATTTGTTGTTAATTGAAAAATACAGCTTATCTTCTGTCATTTTGATCACGCCAGACCTTTAATTTAAATTAATTTTCTAGTTCCAATAACAAGTGAAATTAGGCTTGGTAAAAGTAGGAATAAACTAACGTCTACAGCTACAGCGTTCCACTTTTTCCCTTTTCTGCCGCGGCAAAACCTTCTATGCCAGCTTCAATAAAGTTGGCACCACTTTCACAGGAAAATATCATTGCATCGAGAGCAGCTTCAGCAATGTTAAGTTCGGCGTTCCTATTTTGCGAGTATGAACTTGCAAAAATACCTCTAAGAATATCAGTAAAGCCTTGCACATACCTTGCAAAAACAGCCTAAATTTGGGAAAGGGAAATTATTGAACTACTTATTATTAAGTTACATCAAGGACATTGAATGATTATTAGTGATAAATAAAATAGAAAGAGTAGAGATATTTGTTAATGTATCCATACACCACTGGTTACTTGGCAATCTATAGCATCTAAAACCATATGAATGGATAAGCCAAGGCCAATTAATCTTGTCTTAGGTATAAAGCACAATACGATATAAAGAATAATAAACCAGAGTTGGTGCAATGGGTGAAAACCAATACTACAACGATTGGGGTCGTATATGGGGTTTGCAACTATATGGTCTATGTCTACAAGCATCGTGGCAATCATTATTAAATAGGCAAACTTCCAATTTTTCCGGAAAAAAATCCCTACTAGAAAAATAGGGACTATAAAGTGAAAAATTATATGAAGCATTTACAGTACCTCTTTAACGTATCAATGTCATAGGTTGAAAGGCTATACCATCCTTAATTGCTGGTGGGGCTGATTCCTTAAAACTGAAGCTTTTATAGACAGGAATGGCATAAATAGAGGAACGAACGGTATAAGTATCCTCATCTAAGTTGGAAATAGTATATTTCCATAATTCTTTTGCTATGCCTTTGCCGTGGTGATATTCGGATACGAATAAATGGTATAAATGGTTTTTATCTTTGATTGAAATGTATCCAATCACCGATTCGTTTGTCGAATAGACATAATTGGTGAAATTATCACTCAATAGCCTCCGCTCAAACTCAGAAATCTCCAAAGTGTTTGAAAACCATTTAGGTAGTGAAGCATTTTTATCGATGAGGTAAAAGTGTGAAAGAGAAGATACTAGTGCTTTAATTTGCATGGCATCATCTACATTAGCGATCCGAATATTCATCATATCTCCATCTAAAAAAATGATTAATAAACATTACATGTAGATATGGGATAAAAGCAATAAGTCCAAAAGAAAAAATAGCAAAAGGAGCTTCGGGTGAATGACTCTTAAAATTAGAGCCTCCAAGAATAGATAGCAAACCTAAGATGGTGATTAAAACGCCAATATGTGTTAAATGAATATACCTGTTTGCAATACTTTTAGCTTTATTAACAATAGTCATGACGATTATATAAATCAGTGAGACTATACTGAGAATAGACAAGGTTAGGGTAATGAAAAATACAGGCCTTGTATCACCCGATAAAGTGAAAGCCAATAACAATAGAAGGGTGAGTGGCATTACCTCAGCTAAGAGAAAAATTTTGTTAATTAAATGTACTTTCATTGTGAACTTAACGTTACTAGCATTGGCTTAATGACGTAGGATCTAGGTTGCGCGGTGAGTTATATTAGTTGTGGTCTAGCTATCTTTAACTTCTGATATCTGGTACATCAATAATTTCGCTACAAAAAAATATTGGTAGTACTTTATCTTGTTTCAAATTAGTTTCATCTCGGATTGTAGTCATATTGCCTTTTTTAATCTCGGTTTTTACTTTTTCAATAATATCGAATAGTACTGCTGGACTTCCTTTCATTCGTTGAATGATCACCGATGCCCATGCATCTCCTTGATCTTTGAGATAAGGTTGTGACTGAAATGTAAGGCAACTTGCTATGGCATATCCTTCGACATCGCGTAATACATCCGTTCGAGAAGGAGTGCTGCTAATTGATTTAGTAGAACAACTTATAGATAAAAGTATCACAAAAAGAGAGATAATACGCATTACTTTAGTTCCCAAAATTGCCGAAAGAGGTTTTGATATTTGGATTAGCTCTCGTAATTTGATTTTTGATAGGCAGCACTATTCGACAATTTCGTAAGTGTAACTCACTAAAGAGCTATGATTCCATGCTTTTATTATGTTCTTACTATTTTTTCATATTCCATTAAATCAGAATTAGACTTTCTTAGATTCTCATACTCGTCTTCTAGCCAAGCTTGACAATTCTCTAAACACAATAAATGTTCTTCATAATCTGATACATCTTTAATAGTCTCGCTTTGTAAAAAACCTTCATTATATTTAATGGCATCATTTAAAGCTGAAACAAGTAACATTAAGTGTTGTTTTGATATATCTAGTTTCATACAGCCTCCCTTACAACTAGTATAGCGAGACGATTTAACAGAGATTTAAAGTGGAAGAGCGGCATGTCATAAGCTGGAGCAATTGTATAATGTGTTGCCCCTATTCGACGATTAAACTTATCTTTGATTATTGCAAGTCCAGTAGGAAGTACCGTCCCGCATGGAATTTTATAATATTCCCATGAGTTTCCTTTAAAAGTATTTGGTTTATCGAATGTACTGATTCCTCGTGGAGAAGGTCTACACGTAACCCACTTAGCCCCGTTTTTATTGAAAATCGTTATGTCTGCTGGACGAATTTGACCATTAGACAAAATTTGATCTTGCTCAACTAGACCGAATAATGAACCTTTATTCCTTATTTTCTTAGCTCTCCAAAGATTAACGGGAGCCTCCTCATAATATTGATCAATATTGCCAGAAGAAATTAATATATCTTTTAATACTTCTATCATATTGTAGCCTCCAATGTTTAATTAAATATAACGTCAGCGTGAGTGAGGCTAGGGTGATTCGATAGCCGTCCTACATGCGTATTTTTGCTTGTCACATTATTTTGCTAAAAGAACACGATGTGTTTTGCAGTCATTGTCGTTGCCTAATAAAAAATTTACTCTCGCACCAGAATGAAAAGCGCTTAAGACCATAGAAAATAGTTGATTAAACTTAGAATCAGTAGCACCCTCAAGTAAAATTCTATGTCCGCTACAGATAGAGTTAGTGTAATTATTTAGGGAAATAAACGCTGCTCTTTCAGATGGGAGGCTATCGATCACATCGATAGTATGGTATCCACTCCATCCTTGTTCGGCATAAACTGCATTGCTTATTAGTAAAGCACATACTAGGGTAGCTAATTTAATCTTCATTGATACTCCTTTCCATATTATTGGTAATGTAATCATTGTATATAGCGTTGGCGCGCTTTTTATCTGATAAAGCCCTTAAGTATCCATGTTAATTCACTAATTGCAATAATAAATTTCTATTTTTATAAAATCTCTTTGGTGACAATCTTATCCGGATCATTTGGTCACCAGCGCTTGGTTATTATCTATCCAGTTTTTTATAACTTTTTGATTTTATTGGCTATTTCCGAATCTTTAGGGAAATATACTGTATTAATATGACGCTTATATTAGTAATAATAAAAAGTTAAAATTGGCGTGAATTGCAATATTTTGTATTGTTTTTAAAAAAATAAATTATTTACTCTTTAAAAATGTCACCTTTTTTAATATCGGCTCGTCATAGTATTGGGAGCCGATGATATTCGGTTTTATTTTTATCAATTAAGAGAAAGCTATGAACGAATATATGTTGATTTATAAGGGTGGGGATCCTAAGTGGATGGAGAATACTTCAAAAGAGGACATGGCTGCATCGATGGAGCGTTGGGGGGCTTGGATGGCGATGTTAGAAGAGAAAAAGAAGCTGGTCTCTGGCGGTTCGCCACTTGAGTTTGAAGGTAAAAGAATTACTGAAGGTGGTGCGGTTGTTACAGACATTTCTGCTTCAGAATTAAAGGAGTTGGTCACAGGTTATTCCATTGTGCTTGCAAACGATATTGATGAAGCGATTGCTATCGCAAGAGAGTGTCCGATTTTTAATTACCCCGATATTACGGTAGAAGTCAGACAAATTGCTAATATAGATTGCTCGTAGCAATACTAATTTATTGATGTTTGTTTAACAGGCGCTCTATTTGTTGCATCATTAATTGATGTTCGCGTGGGGTGCCTCCCATTTCTTTTGCTTTATTGGCAATGGTATAAGCTTGTTGCTGATTACCTGCTTTAGCATTTAAGTGAGCCAATACAGCGAGTGGCATATGGGAATTTTTTAAGGCTTTGTGTTGTTGAAGCTTTTCTATTTTTTCGATAGCGAGTGTGATTTCACCAGTATAGCCAATAGCAATAGCCTGATTGAGTTCGGCGATAGGGGATTCTGTTATCTCAATTAGCGTTTGATAGTATTCTACAATCATTTCCCAATTAGTTTTTTCAAAATCGATTGCCTGGCAATGTTCTTTTGCAATCAAGGCTTCAGTAATAAAGCGGCCAGGGTGATGAGTCGATATCGATTGTGCGATTGCTAAAAAACGATTCGCCGTATTGATATAGTCTTTTTGCCATAAAGTTCTATCTTGTAAATCAATGGGGATGTTAAAACCGTCTTTATCAATTCTTGAATTTACTCGGGCGATATGAAAATGCATTAAGGCAAATAACGCTAAGGTTTCTTGGTTCGCAATAGTGGGTTCGTTAATAAGAAGGTTAACCAGCGCAATCGCTTCCTGACAGAATTCGATATTAATTGCATGCTGTTTTTCTGAGCTATGAAAACCCTCGTTAAACAATAGGTATAAAATGGTATGGACTGTATCCAGCGCATGAATTAGTTGGTCCGGCTCAGGTATTGTAAATGCAGTTTCGAATGTCTCTTCTTTCAATTGTTGCCGTGTTCTGAATAAGCGTTTTTTAATCGTGTCTTCTGGCAATATCATGGCCCTGGCAATGGCTGGAATACTAAAGCCACACAAAGTTTTTAAAATAAAAGGGATTCTATTTTTTGGGCTTATGTTGTGTTGGCAACACATAAAAATCATACGTAGTTGGTCATCCTTAATTTTATCTTCCTGAAATTCATGTTCAATAGTAATTCCTAATGACCATTCACTTTCCAGATGTCGAGATAAGTCATCTGAAAATTTTAGCTTTGTTTTATTTACACGAATGGCATCGATTGCCTGATTTTTTGCAATTTGAATAATCCACGCTGAAGGGTTGTTGGGGATGCCATTTTCCTCCCAATGAGTTAACGCTTTACTAAAGGCTTCCTGAATAACATCTTCTGCCAACTCTAAATTATGGGTGCCAAAAATACGAGTTAACACTGCTAATAGCTTTGCAGATTCCGTTTTATAGAGTTTGGTAATGGTTATTTGTAGGTCGGCCATAAGTCGATTGATGAGTAATGAACGGAGAACACGCTTTCGCCTGCAGTTTTAAATGGCAGATTTAAGGCTTAACCTATTCTGCTTGTTTTTTGAGCGGCCATAAGTATGTGTTTCTTTATGATTTTCATGGCATTGAACGCATTATGATTTTAAATCGATTATCTTTCAAAAGGTAATTGCTGGCATTGTTTTTGCGATAAGCCTTAAACGCATTAACAACTGTCAAAAAAGCGACATTTCATGGAATTACCCAGTTTCACTCAGTTTAAGTTTCCTGAGCCTCGTAGCCTTTTAAACTCTATCCAAGCGAATGGTGCCGGTAACCTCGGTATTCCAGTCATGTTGCTGATGCTACTTGGCATGATGATTTTGCCATTGCCGGCTTTTTTGTTGGATGTCTTTTTCTCTTTCAATATTGCCTTATCTATCGTAGTGCTGCTGGTAGGTGTCTACAGTATGCGCCCCTTGGATTTCGCAGTTTTTCCTACCATTTTGCTATTGGCGACTTTATTACGCTTGGCCTTGAATGTTGCATCAACCCGGGTGGTATTACTAGAAGGCCATGAAGGTGGCGATGCGGCAGGTAAGGTCATACAGGCGTTTGGTGAAGTTGTTATTGGTGGCAACTACGCTGTGGGCTTGGTTGTCTTTTTAATCCTTATCATCATCAACTTTGTTGTTGTAACCAAGGGTGCCGGTAGGATCTCAGAAGTTAGCGCGCGCTTTACCTTGGATGCGATGCCGGGTAAACAAATGGCGATCGATGCCGATTTGAATGCCGGCTTAATTGATCAGGAAGAAGCAAAAATTCGCCGCAAAGATGTTGCAGGTGAAGCAGATTTTTATGGGGCAATGGATGGTGCCAGCAAATTTGTCCGTGGTGATGCTGTGGCAGGCATTTTAATTCTGGTGATTAACATTATTGGTGGTTTAGGCATTGGTATGGCACAACACCAGCTAGAGTTTTCAGATGCGCTGGAAAAGTACATTTTATTGACGATTGGTGATGGCCTCGTCGCTCAAATACCGTCCTTATTACTTTCTGTTTCCGCTGCAATTATGGTTACACGCGTCAATAATAGTAATGAAGATATGCGTACCCAGATTTTGACGCAAATGTTCGATTCACCTAAAGCGCTGGCAATTTCGTCAGGTGTTTTATTTTTAATGGGTATTATTCCCGGTATGCCTCATGTGGCATTTTTAGGGCTGTCCGCGGCTTGCGGTGGTTTAGCGTATCTCATTTATCGCAAAAATCATCAGGGGCATATAGAGGAAGTGTCACCAAGTGACAGAGCCCATGCCATGGGTAATGCAGGAGGTAGTGGAATCGGCAGCCATCAAAAATCATTACCTGCTGCACCGCGCCTAGGCGAGGGCGATGTTATCGAAGGTAAAACAGAAAGTGTGGAAGTCAGCTGGGATGATGTTATGCCGGTTGATATTGTCGGTCTGGAAGTGGGCTATCGCTTAATTCCCCTTGTTGACCAAAGCCAAGGTGGTGAACTGTTAAATCGTATTAAAGGTGTTCGTAAGAAGCTTTCCCAAGATTTGGGCTTTTTGATTCCATCCGTCCATATCAGAGATAACCTTGATTTACTGCCTAATCAGTATCGGTTGACCTTAATGGGCGTAACGCTTGGGGAGTCAGAAGTATTTACTGACAAAGAGTTAGCCATTAACCCTGGACAAGTGTTTGGGGAACTTCAGGGGACAAAAACGAAAGATCCAGCATTTGGCTTAGAAGCTGTATGGATCGATAAATCATTGAAGGATAAGGCGCAAACTCTCGGTTACACCGTTGTGGATGCAGGTACGGTGATTGCGACACACCTTAACCAAATTATGCAGAAACACAGTGATGAAATGTTGGGCCACGAGGACATTCAACAGCTATTAGATAATCTCGCCAAAAATTCTCCTAAGTTAGTCGAAGAACTTGTCCCCAGTACCGTAACGCTCAATGTTTTACGCAAAGTATTACAAAAACTACTGCGCGAGCAGGTATCTATCCGTGATTTCCGTTCTATCGCCGAAGCGCTGACAGGCTTTGGGCAAAGTCAGGATACTGAAGCATTAACCGCTGTTGCTCGTAAAGCATTAGCACGTCAGATTGTTCAAGGCATTATTGGTAACGAGTTGGAGCTGCCGGTTATGACGATTGATCCAGGTTTGGAACAGTTATTGCTGAACTCAGTAGCACAGGCACAAAAATCTGGCGTTGATGAAAGCGCGTTTATCGAACCCATGCTGGCAGAGCGTTTACAGAATTCATTAATAGAAGCCGCTAAAAAACAGGAAATCGTCGGCAAACCCCTGATATTACTGGTTGCGGCGCCGTTAAGGATGATGATGGCTAAATTTGTACGTTTATTTATTCCAGATATGCATGTGCTCGCTTTTACAGAAGTGCCAGAAAACAAACGCTTAACCATTGATGCATCGATAAGCGTAGACAATTAATTTATTCGTAATGGATTGATGAGTGTCAACATCAATCTGTAGGTAAAAAGGTAATTATTATGCAAACCAAACGCTTTGTTGCTGCAGATATGCGTCGCGCCTTAACTCTTGTTCGAGATGAGCTGGGTGAAGATGCCATGATCCTATCGACTCAACGCACTAACAAAGGGGTTGAAATTATTGCAACACTGGAGGAGGTCTCCTTACCTCCTGCAAGTCCAAAACCTACAATGCCATCGGCTCCAACAACACAGACAAGCCATCAGCCTCAGCCCAACAGCAGGCAGGCTGAGGCAGCATTTTCTTCACAGTACTCTGAACAACTAATGTCTCAACAGCCACAACAAGCAACTCAGCAGGCTCCAAAAGTTGGGCTTGCATCCGGAAAAACTCAAGACGAATTGGCGCAGGAACTAGAAGCCGCTCGGCGGCGTATGCTGGCAATGCAACAGCGGGAAAATATGACAATCACTGAGTGGGCTGATCAGCAATCCAGTGATAATGCCAGCAAAGACTATAACCGGGGGGGCAATAGACATGCGCAAACGATGCCTAGGCAAGATACGGCTGGACACTCAAACCAATATCAAACAAATCCCCAGCAAGCAACAACTCAACGAGCAATGCAATCCACTGCTACCTCAGAGCAGGAAGTTAAAACAGTTATAAAACGTGATAATGAAGAAATTCGCCGTTTGAAAGACGAAATAAGCAGTATGAGGGTGTTGTTCGAGAATCAATTATTCGCAATGGCCGAAGCGCAAGAGCGACAATACGAAGACCAGCAGGTAGCACAAGATATTATCCCTATTGCAACTGAAATTAGGCAACGACTCAATCATTTAGGATTAACCCGTGCTTGTAATGACCAAGTAATTCGCACATTAAGAAATATCGATGATGATGGTATGAGTAAAGAAGCGTTATGGACAGAAAGCTTGGCGCGATTAGCCCATAAAATACCCGCCATTACGACTGACCCTGTTGCGACAGGTGGTATTTATGCATTCTTAGGTACAACCGGTGTGGGTAAAACCACAACGATTGCTAAGTTGGCGGCTCGTTATGTGATGGAGCATGGTCCGGAGCAAGTGGCTTTATTAACGACTGATACGTTTCGAATTGCGTCTCATGATCAACTGCGTTCATTAGGCCGTATTCTTAATGTGCAAGTAAAAGTGGTCGATGATTTACAGCAATTACCGCAGATCTTATCGACATTCAGTAAGCAAGCCTTGGTATTAATTGATACGCCTGGGATGAGCTATAACGATCCATTGCTCAAGCAGCATTTAACGGCTCTGCGTCGTTGTAAACATGTGCAGACATGTCTGGCAATCTCCGCGAATAGCCAATATCAAATGATGCAGGCGTCGCTACATAGTTATCGCATTGCTAACCCTCGCTTCTGTGTCATGACCAAGCTAGATGAATGTGCCAGTTTAGGTGATGCCATTAGCTTATTAACGGCTAATGATTTACCTCTGGCCTATATCACTAATGGGCAGTCGGTACCGGACGATTTATCGGTGATGAAGCCTCACCAATTGATATCGAAAGCCGTCTCTCTAAGCCAAAGGTCCGAGCTGTTAAAAAGTCAGCCGAGCCAGAGTGTGTAATCGAATTAACCATCTATACTCAATTAAAGCAGTTTTTTAATGGGTATAGAGCATAAGTAAATAGACCCTAAGTAAAACAGTATGAATTTAATGATATAAGGAGTCCTACTGCCAATGAGTCATCCAATACAGGTGATTGCTGTCACCGGCGGTAAGGGGGGTGTTGGTAAAAGCAACATTTCAATTAACCTAAGCCTGGCATTATCCCAGTTACAACGTCGAGTCATGCTATTAGATGCTGATTTCGGCCTTGCCAATATCGATGTTCTATTAGGCATACGTGCCAATAAAACCATTGCTGATGTATTGTCAGGCGAATGTGATTTAAGGGATATACTCATCACCGGACCTGGCGGTATTAAAATTGTTCCTGCAGCTTCTGGTGTTCAGCAAATGGCCTCATTAACACCACAGCAACATGGTGCCATGATTCAAGCATTTAGTGCTTTGGGTGATCAGCTGGATGTGTTAGTTATCGATACAGCAGCTGGCATCTCCGATTCTGTCACAAGTTTTGTTAGTGCAGCACAAGAAATTCTTGTCGTTGTGTGTGATGAACCTTCATCCATAACTGACGCCTATGCATTGATTAAATTGTTAAATAAAGATTATGGTATTCAACGCGTTCGTGTCATTGCCAATATGGTTCACAGCGTTAAAGAAGGTCAGCTATTGTTTAACAAGCTTAGCCAAGTATGTGAGCGCTTTCTTGATATTACCATGCAATACACGGGCGCAGTGCCTGCCGATGATAACGTTCGTAAAGCCGTACAAAAACAAAAACCGGTTCTGGAATATGCACCTCGTAGTAAAGCATCGTTAGCCTATAAACAAATTGCCAGCAAAATCCAGGAGTGGCCACTGACTTCATCGCCGCGGGGCCATTTAGAGTTCTTTGTTGAGCGCTTATTAAACCAGCAAGTTAGTGCACAAATGTGATAGCGGTTGACGGCATTTATATGTATGAACAGGCTAGAAAAACACCCGTACAACCTTCCGTTGAGGACTATGCTCCACTCGTTAAGCGCATAGCTCAGCATATGATGGTGCGCATGCCTGCCAGCGTTCAGATAGAGGATTTGATTCAAGCCGGCATGGTCGGTTTATTGGAAGCATCGCGTAAATATGACTCTTCTCAAGGCGCTAGCTTTGAAACCTATGCTGGCATCCGTATTCGTGGTTCTATTATTGATGAAATGCGAAAAGGCGATTGGGTGCCAAGATCTGTGCACCGAAATTCACGACGCATTAATGAAGCTATCGCGGATGTAGAAATACGCGAAGGTCGTGATGCAACCAGTGCAGAAGTTGCGGCAGAAATGGGCATCGATATTAATGAATATCATGCGATGTCTCAAGATGCTGTGTGTGGCCGACTTTTCAGTATTGAAGAATCCTTTGTTGATGAAGAACCCCATAGTCAAGAAAGTGTGGAAAACAAAGGTTCTTTTTCAACACCTCATACTCAAACCCAACGCGATTCCTTAAAACAATCCATAGCCCAAGCTATTCGCGATTTACCTGAACGTGAACAGATGGTGCTCTCCCTTTATTACGATGAAGAGCTTAACCTGAAAGAAATAGGGCAGATTATGGGCGTTAGTGAGTCTCGAATCAGCCAGATTCACAGTCAGGCTGCATTGAGATTGCGCTCGAGATTACAGGATTGGGTATAAATTTACTCAAATATCCTAAGTTATGTTGTTGTTATAACTGTTTTTTTTAATTTGGACTGGCTACATCAAAAACACGGTCTAGACTATAAATAGAACTGCTTACAAGTCGAAGTGTGGAGGTTACATTGGACAAAAATATGAAGATCCTTATCGTTGATGACTTTTCAACAATGCGTAGGATTATCAAAAACTTATTACGGGACTTGGGTTTCACAAATACTCAGGAAGCTGATGATGGATTAACGGCATTACCTATGTTGAAAAGCGGCGACTTTGATTTTCTTGTCACTGACTGGAATATGCCAGGAATGACAGGTATTGATTTGCTGAAGCATGTAAGAGCTGATGAGCGATTGGCAGACTTACCAACATTGATGGTGACGGCAGAAGCTAAACGTGATCAGATTGTTGAAGCTGCACAAGCGGGTGTTAATGGCTATGTTGTAAAGCCATTTACTGCTCAGGCACTCAAAGAGAAAATTGAAAAAATATTTGAACGTGTTCAATAAGCATGCAGGCAATCGATAAGTTAAGGTTAGTAAATGGATAGTCAAGTAGTCTCAGATGTGAACGAAGACGTAATCGAAGAATTGCGTCAATGTGCCTCATTACTGGCAGAAAAATTACAGAGCGATAACTATGAGGAAGCGTCATCACTGATTACCAACCTCATGGAAAATCGCGACAAACATATTTTTCAGTCGGTAGGGAAGCTAACAAGAGGACTTCATGATGCCATCGTTAACTTTAATGTGGATGGTGATAAAAAGTGCAGTGCAAATCAAGCGGCGAATAATGAATGTGAATTAACTGATGCATCCAGTCGTTTAGAATATGTTATTGATTTGACACAAAATGCAGCAGATAAAACAATGGATATGGTTGAAGCGTGTGCTCCCATATCAATTGAGCTAGGACAAGAAGCAGTTTCGTTAAAACAAGAGTGGGCCAAACTCCGTAACCGAGAAATGTCCCCAGATGAATTTAGAGAATTATACAAAAGACTCGATGTATTTTTTGAACAGTTAGATGTAAGTACAAATCAGCTTAATGAAAATTTACAAAATATAATTTTAGAGCAAGGGTTTCAGGATTTAACCGGACAAGTATTAAAGCGAGTTATTGGTCTGGTATCAGAAGTAGAAACTAATCTCGTATCGTTGGTACGTATTGCTGGTCAGGTTGAAGATGTTGTTGGTATCGAAATTGACGACAAAAGTGGTGAAGAGGCAAATGCCGGCCCTGATATTGCTGGAGAAGGTCCACAGCATAAAGCAAATCAACGAGAAGATGTTGTCACCAGTCAGGATGACGTTGATGACTTATTATCAAGTTTAGGTTTTTGAGGAATGTTTAATGAGTTTTTCTGATGATGAAGAAATCCTTCAGGACTTTTTAGTCGAAGCAGGCGAAATACTCGAGCAATTGTCTGAGCAATTGGTTGAGCTTGAGCAACGGCCTGACGATAAAGATTTGCTTAATGCAATATTCCGAGGTTTTCACACTGTTAAAGGTGGCGCTGGTTTTTTACAGCTCGATAATATGGTCGAGTGTTGCCATGTAACAGAAAACTTATTTGATATATTACGTAATGGAAAGCGTGAAGTTACATCAGAACTAATGGATGTTGTATTACAAGCACTCGATACTGTAAACGAACAATTTGCTGATGTTCAGCAGCGTAATCCTGCGCAGAATGCAGACCCTGAATTAATTGCGGCGTTAGGCCGATTAGTTGCCTGTGAAGATATTAATAGTGAGGGCGCAGCACCAGCTGAGCCTGCAGTTGAAGCAGAAGTAGCTCCAGAACCTGAGCCTGTTGTGGCTGAGCCTGCTCCGCCAGCACCTGAGTTTATTGATGATGAGCCAGCAGGAAAACCTGGCGACGATATTACTGATAGTGAATTCGAACAACTGGTTGATGCGGTTAGCGGTAGCGAACCTGAGAAAACTGAAGTTGTTGCTGAACCTGCCGCAGCGGCAGATAGCAATGATATTACTGATGATGAATTTGAAGCACTGTTAGACCAGCTTCATGGTGAAGGTAAAGGTCCAAGCAAAGTTATTGAAGCAGACGCAGGTAAAGAACAAACGCCTGCGCCTGCAGAAAAATCCGCTGCAGCGCCTGCCGCGAGTGGAGATGGTGAAAACATTTCAGATGATGAGTTCGAAGATCTATTAGATCAATTACATGGCAAAGGTAAAGGGCCAACCAAAGAGGGGGCTGCTGGTTCTCCACCACCTCCTGCTGCAGCGCCTGTTCCTCAAGCAAAACAGCCCGAGCCTAAGCCTGAACCTAAAAAGCCCGCACCAAAGCCAGAGCCCGCAAAAGCTGCAGCACCGAAAGCGGCGCCGAAGCCTGCTGCTCGTGATACCGCACCACCGGTTGAAACAACCGTTCGTGTCGATACGCAGCGCCTTGATGACATCATGAATATGGTGGGCGAATTAGTATTGGTTCGTAATCGTTTGGTGCGCTTAGGGGATAAGTCAGCAGATGAGTCTCTTAATAAAGCGGTTTCTAATTTGGATGTTGTAACAGCTGATTTGCAAACATCAGTTATGAAAACGCGAATGCAACCGATTAAAAAAGTATTTGGTCGCTTTCCTCGAGTAGTTCGCGACCTTGCCCGTAATTTGAAAAAAGAAATCAATTTAGAGTTAGTCGGTGAAGACACTGATTTAGATAAAAACTTAGTCGAAGCATTAGCTGACCCTTTGGTGCATTTGGTGCGTAACTCTGTAGATCATGGGATTGAAGGCCCCGACGTTCGAGAAGCCAATGGTAAGCCTCGTGTTGGTAAAGTTGTTTTGGCGGCCGAGCAAGAAGGTGATCATATCCTGTTATCCATCACCGACGATGGGGGTGGTATGGATGCTGATAAATTACGTAGTATCGCTGTTAATAAAGGCTTAATGGATGACGATGCGGCTCAACGTTTGTCAGATGTAGAAGCATTTAATTTGATTTTTGCTCCAGGCTTTTCGACTAAAACTGAAATATCTGATGTCTCGGGTCGAGGCGTGGGTATGGATGTGGTGAAAACCAAAATTAACCAACTTAATGGTTCGATCGAAATAGATTCTCGAATGGGTGAAGGCACACGCATTACGATTAAAGTGCCACTAACACTTGCGATTATGCCAACACTAATGATTATGTTAGGTGAACAAGCATTCGCTCTACCATTAGTAAGCGTGAATGAAATTTTCCATATGGATTTATCCAAAACCAATATTGTTGATGGACAAGAATGTATCACCATTCGAGACAGAGCAATCCCTGTATTTTACTTAAAACGGTGGTTAGTCAACGGTGCTGCTAATGAAGATGGCTCTAATAATGCGCATGTTGTGATTGTATCAGTGGGTACTCAGCGCGTTGGTTTTGTTGTTGATCAGTTAATTGGTCAGGAAGAAGTCGTAATTAAACCTCTTGGCAAAATGCTCAATGGTACACCAGGCATGGCTGGTGCAACAATTACGGGTGATGGGACAATTGCTTTAATTTTAGATGTGCCCAGCATGCTTAAACGTTATGTAGGTGCAGTCAGATAAGAAGTTATCTCCAGAATCTATTATTAAGATAATCATTCTCTTGTATTTATTGAGCGAAACGAAATATTGAGATGTATTATATTTTTCAACGAATTGAGGTGCTTTGCTTTGTTCTATTTTAAACATTGCATGTACCAAAAATTACCCCGCTATGACGCTTAATGTTTTAATTGTAGATGACTCTAATTTTTTTCAGCGTCGCCTAAAAAGTATTATTAACGAACACCCACAACTGAATGTTATTGGTTTAGCAGATAATGGTCGCGAAGCCATTGAAAAAGTCAAAACATTAAAGCCTGATATTGTCACAATGGACTACGAAATGCCCATGATGGATGGGGTGACCGCAGTACGTTCTATTATGGCAGAAAACCCTCTGCCTATTCTCATGCTATCCTCAATGACTTACGAGGGCGCTCGCACAACGCTGGATGCTTTGGAAGCGGGTGCGATGGACTTCATGACGAAAAATTTCTCCGAAATTTCAAATAATAGTCCAGCAATAAAAAAACGTATTTATGATGCCTTATTAACCATTGGTAATAAGCCCCAATCTTCATCTGTTGCTTCTGTTGAAAAGCCAAAACTTAATATTGTTGTTGATCCTATATCGACTAAGCAAACATCATCATCTACTTCTGCAAAAAAAATGCAGGACAAGCCACCTAAACCAGCACTTCAAGTGGTTGATACGGTTAAACCGAAACGCTTTAATTTTTCTAAAAAGCCAAAAATTATTGCTATCGGTGCATCAACGGGTGGACCTGCTGCTTTAAGTGACTTGTTAAAAGATATTCCTGCCAACTTCCCTTATCCAGTACTGGTTATTCAACATATGCCAGGAACCTTTACTCATGCCTTTGCAGAACGATTAAACCGCCAATGCCAAGTGACGATAAAAGAAGCTGAAACGGGTGATGAAATTAAACCTGGCGTTGTGTTGTTGGCGCCTGGTGGCAAGCAATTAATTGTCGATACAAAAAATACGCAAAAAGTGAAGGTTATCGATTCAAATAAAGAAGTGAACTACAAACCTTGTGTCGATATTACGTTTGCATCACTTTCGAATACTTTTGGTGCAGATACCCTAGGTATTGTTTTAACGGGTATGGGGCAAGATGGATGTAATGGAGCCAGTTTACTGAAGCAACAAGGCGCTCGTATTGTGACGCAATCAAAAGACAGTTGTTTAATCTATGGAATGCCCATGGCTATCGATCAGGCAAATTTGTCTGATGCGTCTCTTGATCTTAAGGATATTAAATCCTTGCTTTCTTCTCTGTAATTTTTCCTGCTTTTTAGATCTGCCTTAATATTCCATTAATTACACAGAATTTACCTATCTAATTGATTTAATGGGCTTCTCTGTCTATGTTTAGGGTAAGTATGATGATTATTACAATGCGTTATCGTTAATGGATATATTAAGCTTTCTCGGCATTATTATCGCGTTCGCTGCACTTTTAGGGGGTAACTTCCTAGAGGGGGGGGCCTTGCAGTCCTTAATTAATGTCCCTGCTGCTCTGATTGTTTTTGGTGGTACCTTTGGTGCAGCTATGTTGCAAACGCCAATGTTAACGTTGCAGCGGTCTTTGCAATTGTTTGGCTGGGTATTTAATCCTCCCCCCGTAAAGTTTGCTGAACAAATTAAAAAAATATCTGACTGGGCAATTATCTCTCGTCGGAGTGGTTTGCTGGGTTTAGAAAAAATGGCAGATAAAGAGAAAGATATTTTTTCAAAGAAAGCGTTAAATCTTTTAATTGATGGTTCTAATCCTCAATCAATTCGCCGGATACTTGAAGCGGATATGATATTAGCCGAACAGCGGGATCTGGATGCAGTAAAAGTCTATGCGAGTATGGGTGGCTATGCACCTACCATCGGTATCATTGGTGCAGTGATGGGACTTATTTACGTCATGCGTAATCTTGCAGATCCTGCAGAGTTGGGTTCAGGTATCGCGATTGCATTTGTTGCGACAATTTATGGGGTTGCGGCCGCAAACCTACTATTGTTACCTATTGCGAATAAATTGACTCTGTATATTAATCAGCAATCGCAAGTAAAAGAGCTACTGATCGAAGGTGTGCTTTATATTGCTGATGGTGAAAACCCAAAAGCCATTGAGATGAAGCTCAGTGGTTATTTATAAATTTATAGTGAAATATCGTGCGTAGACGTCCTGCAGCAGATATTAATATTAATCACGAACGTTGGTTAGTGTCTTACGCCGACTTTATCACCTTATTGTTTGCCTTTTTTGTGGTGATGTATTCCATATCGCAAGTTAGTGAAAGCAAATACCGTGTCCTTGCGACAACACTAACAGAAGTTTTTAATGAGCCTAAGCGTTCATTAAAGCCGATACAGGTCGGGGAAATCTCTCGATCAAATGAAATAACCCCGATAGAATCAGAAACACGAAATAAAGAAGATGATGGGCAAGGCGCCTTTGAAAAAACTGCAGATTTACCTCAATTATCAGACCAGTTTACCGAGCAATTTTCTGATTTGATCGATGACGAAGTGGTTCAAGTCAACAGTAATGAATACTGGTTACAAGTCTCGCTGAATAACAGTGTGTTATTTCCCTTAGGCAGTGTAAAACCCAGTGCAGAAGCTAATACAATACTGGCTGAAGTTGCCGATTTATTAAGAGGTTTTAATAACCCGATTCAAGTCGAAGGTTATACCGATAACCTCGTAGTCAATTCAGCTCAATTCCCCAGTAATTGGGAGCTGTCATCTGCTCGTGCATCATCTGTGGTTAAATTTTTAAGTAATGAGGGTATTGCCCCTGACCGCCTTGCGGCCGTTGGTTACGGTGAACATCAACCAATAGCAGAAAACGAAACACCTGAAGGGCGTGCTCAAAACCGCCGCGTTGTTTTAATGATTGCTAGAGAGAAAATGCAGCGCCCAAGAGTCGGTACACAAACAGCTATTCAAGAAGCGGTTGCCCCTTCCGTCGTAGAGCAAACACAGGTAGCTCCTCAGCCAGGATTAGAAATACAGCAATCCCCAACACCCATAGAGAGTGGTCTTTCTCCGCGTGAAAGAATGGATCGTTTGATTGAGACGAATCCTGGAATTGGTATCGATACGGTGCTGACCTTAGAGGACGAATTGCCACCAGCGCCTGTAGAAGAGGCCACTGAAGACGACACAACCACAGGTACTAATAAAATTACTCCTGTTGAAACTGAGAGCGGTGGTTTACTTTTCAGCAGTGACCCGGAACAACGGTTAAACCCATAAGCTTGAATTGATCCTAGCCACACGTTGGCGGAATAGCAAAACCTCTCCTAAAATTTAAACAGGCATACTATTTGCTCAACAGATTATATACGTTGGTGATGCCTCTAAATCGCCGATTACTTGACGTTGTTAATGACTCTATGGGGCAAGCTTTGAATATCTGGACTGTTGCCAATCAAAAAGGTGGTGTAGGCAAAACAACCACAACCGTTGCTTTAGGCGGTCTTGCTGCTGAGAGTGGGCAGCGAGTATTGTTTGTGGACCTCGACCCTCATGGTTCGTTGACCAGTTATTTTGGTCAAGATCCTGACACTATTAGTAATAGTATTTTCAACCTGTTCCAGAACCCTAACAACATCTGTTTAGAAAACATTGCCCAGCTGCTTCTACCCACCCAGTTTGAAAACATTGTTTTGTTACCCGCATCTACTGCATTGGCAACGCTAGAGCGGCGTGCTATTGGTAAGGATGGAATGGGGCTGGTTCTCACTAAGACGTTACAAAAACTGGAAGAAGACTTTGACTTAGTTATTATCGATTCGCCACCGATATTAGGTGTGTTGCTGATCAATGGATTGGCAGCATGTGATCGATTAATTATTCCCGTGCAGACAGAATTTCTTGCCTTAAAAGGTTTAGAGAGAATGCTGCATACTCTGCGGATGCTTGGGCACTCTCAGAAAAAAGAACTGGAATATGTGATTGTCCCAACAATGTACGATCAACGAACACAGGCGTCGGTAGGGTCATTGCGAGAAATCAGGCATCGCTACGGCACAGAGACCTGGCCCGGTAAAGTACCTGTTGATACTCAGCTAAGGAATGCCAGCAAGCAAGGGATGCCTCCTAATTTGTATGCGGAAGCAAGCCATGGCACTGAAGCCTATCGTAGTCTACTGAAGTGGCTACGTTCAATTGATAATGACAATCAAAAAACACGGTTCTGGGAAGCAGGTTAATGGGTAATAAGCACATAGAAGAGACATTAACAGACTATTTTGGTGAGCTGCTTAATGAACCTAATGAGGCAACATTGACGGCAGCGCCGTCAAAAAACGAAGTTGTTGATGATCCAATGGACGTTGAATCATCATCGGCTCAAGCTAAGCCATTGGAGGTCAAGCATGCACCTATTAAACTGGCTGAGACGAAGCCAATAAAAAGTAGGGCAATAGAGGCTACGCCAGTGCAAGAGGCGCCTGCTCAGAATAATGTTAGCCAAACAAGTAACAAAAATTTAGTTTTTGAAGAAAAAAAATCTAAAAAAATCAATGTAATAGAAGATGATTTAAAAGAAGAATCTAGACAGGTTTCTAAACCTGCTGTAGGTCCTTTAGGGTCTTATAAAAAGCCTTTTGTCTCGAACCAAGAGTTAACTCCGTCTGCGGAAAAACCATCATCAAGTGTAGAGCAATCTGTCGTTCCACTCTCCAAAGCATCGGTCAGCCAATCCAGTGATGCAGTAGGAACCGCTGCCTATCAGCAACACAAGCAACGCTTGGAACGTATGTTACAGCAAGTGAGTGCTCTGGATAGTTCAAGCAATACCATTGCGCCCACTGTAACTCCACCTACAGTAGCTCCACCAACAACAGAGTCGAGAATATCCACTGAAACGGAAGTAAGCGAACAAGAGCAGGTTGATGTATCACTGGATGTCGCTGCTTACGAAATGCCTCCATTAAGTAGTGAATGGCTGGGCAATGGCCGCCCTAATTGGGCTCAGGAACAGTTTGATATTTTACTGATTGAGGTCAATGGCCTTCAATTGGCAGTACCGTTAGTTGCTCTCGGCCAGATACAAGATCTGGATGAAGAAGCAATGACGTCCTTATTCGGTCAATCTGATTGGTTTATGGGCTTACAAAAAACACCAATGGGTAATGTTAAAACGGTTAATACAGCTAAATTTGTGATGCCAGAACGCTATAAAGATGAGCACAACTACAAGTATGTCGTTTCTATTAATGGCCTTAGCTGGGGCTTAGCGGTCGATAATATACATCAGCCTATCAGCATTGATCCTGACAGTATTCGCTGGCGACCTAAGCGTGACTCCCGCCCTTGGATGGCAGGAATGGTGAAGGATCATATGTGTGTATTACTGGATATCCCTGCAATGGGCGAAATCCTGCAAGAGCAAGATAAAAATCATGCTCAAACGACTGGCGGATAGTGATAGATACACTATATTAAAAGGGATAGAGAATTATTTGTAATTTAGAGGGTTAGCATAAATGGCTAGTAACGCAGCACAGAAAACAACAAGCGATGATCCGGTACTTCAATGGGTGACATTCCGCTTGGCAGGTGAAACTTATGGCATCAATGTGATGCAAGTACAGGAGGTTTTGCGTTATACCGAAATTGCTCCCGTGCCAGGTGCGCCAGAATATGTACTCGGTATTATTAATCTGCGTGGTAATGTTGTCACTGTAATTGATACGCGTAATCGTTTCGGTTTGGCGTCTGGTGAAATGACCGACAATACACGTATTGTCATCATTGAGACGGAAGGACATGTTATTGGTATCTTAGTTGATAGTGTGGCCGAAGTGGTTTATCTGCGTCAGTCTGAAGTAGAAACAGCGCCTAATGTTGGTAATGACGAAAGTGCTAAGTTCATTCAGGGCGTCTGCCATAAAAACGATGAATTATTAATTCTCATTGAATTAAATAAACTATTAACGGATACAGAGTGGGCTGAGTTAGAAGAAGTTTAGTCCATCTACCGTTTATTCAATAATTTTTCGAATGCAGCAAAAACAAAGTGATAAGTTAAGGTAACTACTTAAATGTATATAGAGTTGTCATCAGTCATCAATAATTTAGGCAGTAATGGCTTAGTAATAGGTTTAGGTAGCCTCACTTTAGTTTTATTCGTGGCCTTATTTCGAGGTTACCAAAAAATTCAACTCGTTAATAAACAGCTTGAACGCCTTCAGCATGATTTACGTGTTGCTAACAGTAGTGCGATTAGTATGGGGCAACAGCTCATTCATTTAGAAAAGCGAGTGAATCAGCAGCCTGTTCCTCAGGAACCTGTTACGCGAGAAAGAGCAGCGGCTACTTTTGCTCAAGAAGACGTAAAACCTTCTGTGTTACCTGTAGAGAGCCCTACAAACGATATTAACGAAAAATCTGTTTACGACCAAGCACGCAGCTTTCTTTCACAAGGTCATTCTGTTAGCGATGTTGCTAAACAATGTGGCCTTTCCCATGCGGAAGTATCATTACTTCATGCTTTGAGTAAAAAATCTGTCCTCTCTCATTAAATTATTTTTATTAATGTTATTTTTTGATAAAGCGCACTTTGTATGATTAACGTTTAATGCCTTTATGATGCATGTCTATCGTTTTTATGAGCTGACTAACATAAGCACACTGTATATTCAAAGCTATACTAAAAATACTATTGGTTAATTATTGAAGGAAAATCTATGTCGATTTACGAACAGATTGGCGGTGAGAATGCGGTGGATGCAGCCGTTGATATTTTTTATAAAAAAGTGCTGAGTGATGATCGTATTAGCCATTTTTTTGATTCAGTCGACATGGCGGGGCAAATACAAAAACAAAAATCGTTTTTAACCACAGTTTTTGGTGGCCCTAATAGCTATACTGGAAAGGATATGCGTGAAGCGCATAAACATATGAGTTTAACAGAGGAGCATTTTGGTGCGGTAGCTGAAAATCTTGTGGGTACTTTGCAAGAGCTGAGCGTTCCTCAAAGTATCATTGATGAAGTGGTCGGTATTGCTCTCAGTGTTAAAGACGACGTATTAAATAAATAATCAGTTGAACAATGGTTTAAAAAACAAAGGTGTTTTCATTAAGTGATAACGCCTTTTTAATAGAATAAATTATTTGCATCCATCTGCAGCTATACTTTTACAGGCTGAATATGTGTTCTCACAGTATTAATAAACTCCTCAACAACCTCATTAGGTTTGGCTAGCTTAGATCGATACGTATAAATACTGTTAGGTAATTGCATGACCATATCTGATAGCCTTACAAGTTTGCCCTCATCAATTTTTGATTGCACAGAACGAGCCCATCCCAAAGCAATACCTTCTCCTCTTTCGGCAACATCCAGACAAACCTGATATGAATTAAAGGTTAAACCATTTATTTTTTGATTGTTTTCTACGTTATATGAGGCCAAAAATTCCTGCCAGTCGGGCCAGCCACGGCCTAAATCTTCCAGGTGTAACAAAGGGAGCTTAAGGAATTCATTAATTGTCGGTGGGGTGGGTAGACTTGCCGCAAAAGTTGGTGAGCAAACAGGAAAGACAGCATCGTCAGCAATGGCTTCAGTATGAAATCGCTCATCTTTTGAATCGCCTACCTGAAATGCAATATCAATATTATCCGTTACTATTTCTATGGGGTCATAAGAGGATAAAACACGAAGTTGAAGATTAGGGTGCTTCTGCTGAAATTCGTTCAACACAGGGGTAATGATATAGCTGGCAATAGAGATATCCGAAAAGATGGTAAAGCGCTTACTGGTTTTACTGCTTTCCCGTAAGCGCCCAGCGGTAGCCGCTAGTTCACGTAGGGTCAGGTGCACCGTTGCGGCGAGAGCTTCCCCCTCTGCTGTGGGAACAACATCATGACGTTGTCGGTCAAATAACTTAATGCCTAGATTGGTTTCCAGTTGTCGAATTTGGCGGCTGACACTCGCTTGTGAGAGTGCCACCTCGTCTCCGGCTCGACTGAAGTTACGTAGTCGGTAGGCGGCTTCGAATACGACCAGCGTGCCGAGAGGAGGGAGTTGACGAGATAGTATAGCCATACGAAAAACAAATACCTAAATACAATAAACGCGCTTCAGAAATGATAATAAGGTAATTATACTTCTACGTCTATTAAATGTATTTTTAAGAGAATCTGACGCTAAAAGAGGTACTTATGATGAATTCAATGGTGAATAACAAGAAAGATATTAATGCGTTAATTGAGCAACAACGCTCTGGTTTTTGCTTGGATCAAGCCTTTTATAATAATGATGAGATATTCAAAATTGACTTAGAACGAGTACTATCTCGCCAGTGGCAATTTGTGGATCATGAATCACGTATGCCAAATCCGGGCGACTATATCACCTATCAGTTTGCGAATGAATCGATCATTATTGTGCGCGATAATAATGGTGAATTACATGCCCACTTTAATGTGTGCCGTCACCGTGGTTCTCGAATTTGTTCAGAGGAGCAGGGTAACGCAAAGTTACTGGTTTGCCCTTACCATGCCTGGGTATATGAGCTGAATGGCAACCTTCGCGGTGCTAGGCAAATGCCTGACGACTTTAACCCAGATGAATACGGTCTGGAACCTTGCCGTTTAGAAGTCATAGAAGGTCTCGTTTTCATTAATATTAATGAAACAGATGCCGCCGACTTTCAGCAATTGGCGAATAATATTCGCTCATTTGTGATGCCCCATGGCCTCACTAAAGCAAAAGTAGCCCATACAGAAAAATATACCGTCAATGCAAACTGGAAGCTAGTCATTGAAAACTTTCGTGAGTGCTACCACTGCTCTCCCTCACATCCTGAATACGCATCGGTTAATGCGTATGTGCGCATAGGTGATCGAGAATTGGGGGGATACATTCCTGTCGTCGATGAATGGAAAGCAAAAGTGGCCGATTCAGGCAGAGAAGCCGGCTTTAAGAATTTTCCTTATGCATTGCAACCGCATCATGCTTGGAGAATGCCTATTAAAGATGGTTTTAAAACGGCCACTAAAGATGGCAGCCCAGCAGGGCCACTAATGGGGGATTTTAAAGAATACGATTGTGCTGAGACGGGTGTATTTTTTAGTGCGTTATCGTATTTTTACTTAAACAATGACTATGCTACGACTTTCCGTATAACACCGATATCGACAAATGTGACCGAAGTAACTATCAATTGGTTGGTTGATGAAAATGCAGTAGAAGGCACAGACTATGATGTTGAGCATGTAAAGTGGTTGTGGGATGTCACTACCATACAAGATAAACAGATTGTTGAAGAAAACCAGATAGGCGTAAATTCAAGCCGTTATATTCCTGGGCCATACAGCAAGCGCGAATACGGTACCGCGGATTTTATTTCCTGGTATCTTGCCCGTCTACAGGGTAAGCAGGAATTGAGGGTAGTTTTTAGAAAGTAAAATGAGAAAAAAGAAAAGGGGCCAAGGGCCCCTTTTTTTACGTTAGGACAGGCACTTTGCCATTGATAAAAAGGGTATAATTAGCTGTTTGAGTTCTTGCTGCTTAAGGCTATGCTTTAGTAAATAACAGGAGTTTTTTGTGCCAAAGATTACCTATAAAAACCAAGCCGTCTCTATTGAAAACCCTGAATCAGTATTAGAAGGGCTGGAGAATGCGGGGTTTGAAATTCCATTCAGTTGTCGAAGTGGTTTATGCCATAGTTGTATGATGCAGGCGGATCAAAATCCTCCTCGGGCATCACAAGAAGGGCTTAGTGAGAACCAAAAAACACAAAACTTCTTTTTAGCATGCAGTTGTTTTCCATCTAATGATTTAGATGTTAGTTTGATTGGCGACACCAATAAAATACAGGGAACCGTTGTTGATAAAAAAATGTTGAATACAACAGTGCTTGGGTTATTGATACAAGTCGATTGCCGTTGGTTTCCTGGCCAGTATTTGAACGTGTGGTATGGTGGCTCAAAAAAAGGCGAGCAGGGGCGTTCATATTCTATCGCCAGTCGTTGTGATCAAGAGAAAATAATTGAGCTGCATATTAAGCGCCATGACCAAGGCTTAGTGAGTCGATGGCTACATGATGATGTCAATGTCGGTGATACGCTGACCTTATCAAAACCCATGGGCAATTGTTTTTACTCCGATGATCATCATGGAAAGTCCATTTTAATGGCAGCAACTGGAACGGGGCTTGCCCCTTTATACGGTATTTTGCAAGAAGCCTTGGCAAAGGAACATTCCGCTCCCATTTACCTTTATGCCGCCGCTGGTGACCCTACTGCTTTGTACTATACGAATGAGCTAACAACATTAGCAGCTCAGCATAATAATTTTCACTACATTCCTGCTGTACGTCGAGATGTTGATAATGCAACAGCAGAAAATAATCCCTCCATTCTACAGCAAGATGTTGTAGATCTCGTTCAGCAACGCCATACCGATCTAAAAGACTGGAAAGTCTTTTTGTGTGGCAGCCCGGATATGATTAAAAAAACACAACGCCATTGTTTTTTCCAAGGCGCTGCAGTTGCCGATATCTTAGTTGATGCGTTTGTGATTGATAAGCCTGCTTAAAAACTTAATGGAATAACAGGGATTAAATTAAATCAAGTCTTTGACCCCTGGCGATGATTATTGTGAGAAATAACCTTTTCTTTTGTTATTGTCGATATTCCACTATGAATCATATTGCGAGTGTAAAGGTTAAGTCGCCAAACTAATAGGAGCGAATATGGATGATTTATTAAATAAAAAAAAGCATATTTTAAGCACTTCTTTCTTGATGAAGCTGCTTGTATTGTTTTTAGTAGGGCTAACATTTCAAGCGTTCTCTACTTCAAGCCTTACAAAAAAGACTATATAAGTAATGATCTCAGATGTAGAGCGTGCTGTAGAAGCTAAGGATATAAAGGGAGTAGCTGATGCTTTTAGTGATGATGTCGAAATAGTAAGGTATGTAGAGCTTCGTGGAAAGAAGTGGTCAGAAAAGCAGTCTAAAGAAGAATATCTTCAAATGCTTACTAAAGGCTGGAAGATATTTAGTGATTATAAATTTGCGAGATCTAATACATCGATTTCTATAAAAAATGGTGAGGCGTTTGTGACCTCTAATATTGAAGAGTATGTGAGATTTCAACAGCAAAGAATGAAGTCAACTTCACAACAAGAAGTTACAGTGGAAGTAATTAGAGGTAAACCATTAATCATTAAAATGGTTAGTTATGTCAAAGCTGAAGATATATGAATAAATGGAGTCAGATCCAATTACAACCTTTTCTAAAAGCCAATCAGGTTAATCTAACAGCTCCTTAAACCATGTTACAAAGAGGTAGTTATGGCTTGTCTTCCCCGATTTTGCATGATATATCTCTTTGCAGAGGGCGCTTTTGGTTCACCTACTGGTGGAGGGGAGCCTAGAGCCTTTTTTGCTAAAAATAATGATACTGACTTTGACCAGCTGACCTTTGGGCTTTCACAGACCTGCAGTGTTAATAATGCAGGGGCTACCTATAAACCTATGGCAGCATCAGTTGTTCTTAGAAATCAAACAGTCGCTTTTACACCTACCGAAACAATTGGAGTTTTTTTGTATGGTGAAGTAACAGAAAGTACCGTTATGGAGAATGTCACTGGCCCTATAACTAAGCTTACATTTGATGAAAGTACACCAACACAAACTATTACCTACGAGAAAGGAAAATTTATAATTGTATAATAATAAAAAGAGTTGAAGAGGACGTTGAAATAGCTGCAAGGCCACAGAAAAGTAGATTCGATTAAATTAAAAGTAAATTAAAGTCCAGGTTGCCTCTGGGTTCTATAGTTTTCGGATAAATAGAGTCGGATCTAACTTTAAAGTAATTAATTATAAACGGAAGAAAAAATAAGAGCTAAACAATTCCTTTTTTGAAATACCGATGTATTTTATTTAAGGAATAAAAAAGTCAATACAAAAACTACCAGAAAAATAAAAAAAGCTTTCCATGTGCTAATGAGTTTAGGCGGAATTTTTTTTTCTTGGACGATTTTGCTTCCAGATATCATGGGCTTAACCATATTAACGCCTGTAATTGCGTATATCGCTATTGTAGAGACATGCAGAGAAATTAAAAAAATTAATATATAAAATGTATAGTAATGTATGCTAGCCATCCATTCAGCAGTTTCATGGTCTAAGTAACGATAAAAATTGCCTTCTACAAAAATATCATCACTACTACATAGGCCACTAACAATTTGTATTAAAATAACCAGTAGCATCGTAATTATCATATATGCTCCTGGTGGTGTATGGCCAATAATTGGCTCATTGTCACTTTTTTTCATGCTACGTAAGTAAGCTATAGTAGTTAAAGGCGGTTTTATGAACTTTGAAAACTGTGCCGTTTCACTACCAACAATTCCCCAAATTAATCTAAACAATATTAAGGCAAATAAGACTTTTCCTGCTATTGCGTGCCATTCCATTAAGTCAGTCGAAATTTTTGCGCTGTACCAAAGGAAAATAATGAGTAGCGCTAGTGACCAATGAAAAAGTCGTATGGGTAGATCCCATATTTTTAATTTATATGACATGGTTTATGATCTCGATAGGTGATAAATTTATTACCATATACTAAGCTATATCTTTAGAGTAATGCATAATCCATTTCTTAGGGGTACATTTATACCATCGCCTAAAAGATTGAATGAAATAGCTTGTATTCGAAAAAAACAATAAATCAGAGATTTCTTTTAAGCTGAACATGCCAGAGCTTATTAAATGTAATGCATACCTTTTTTTAATTTCATCTTTAATATCAAAATATGTTATCCCATCTTCGTGTAATCGCCTGTATAAAGTCCTTTTGCTGATGCAAAGTTGTTTTAATATATCATCTAAGTTGAAAGGGTCTTTGTGTTCCGATTCTATTCTTTTTAAAATTACTGTAACAATTTTTTTTGTGAAAAAATTGTTACAGTAATTTTTATTCATGTCATCAATAGTTAAGTCAATCATAATAAAATCACCATAATATACCTTTGTATAATAATGAATTAATCAGTTTTGATGTTTTTATTATTCGTAACTTTAGTGAAATATAATTAAGCTAAAAAATTATTACTGCTTAATTTATATGTGGTTTAGCGTGTCAATATGCTTTCTATTTTTCATTATATTATCCTTTTTAGTTTATGAATATCAAATAAAAAGTATCGATTTTTAGCCATTTTTAATTCTACAACTAATAGTATGTCACTAAAAAAAACAATAGAAGTTTTTTTTGAAGGGTAGTATGCAAAATTTACATGTTGTCGCCTTGAGTTGTTGTCTGTTGATTGTTTTTTTAAATATAATTGCCTCGCGATTTTGATCTGATGAATTAAATTAATTTTTCAGATTAAATTAAAAGATAAATTAATTAAAAATTTTAATCATAAAGAATTAATTTTCTATGCAGGCTATATCTGGAATAACATTTTTATATTATCCGGTATATATAGATCAATTCAAATCAATTAAGAGATGAAGGTGGCTGTTGTGGAAATTACTTATTTTAAAGAGAGTGAGAAGGTTGATGACATTGCAGTTGAAGTAAAGAACGTCACGACCAAAAATTTAAGGCCAAGTGGAAATGAATATACAAATCCGGAAAAAATATTAGAACTATATTCAGATGAAAACCCTCTTCCAAAACAAAAAATATCAAAAAAAATTTGGGCGAGTCAAAAACTTCATCATTATAATAGATTGCTGTATTTGTCTGTTGGTATTAATTTATTAATTCTTTCAATTGCTATTTTTGATTGGCATTGGTGGGAGTTTCAATCTTTCTCTCTAAGAAATATATCTAATATGGCCGTTGCCAACTTGGTTATTGCTGTTTTGGTGCGTCAACAACATATTGTTAATGCTATATTTTGGATCTGTACACGCCCTTCCATTCATTGGCCTCTTTGGATGAGATGGAATATGGCAAAAGTGTATCATTTGGGTGGTATACATAGTGGTTGCGCAGCATCTGCTGTAGTTTGGTTTTGTATTTTAACGGCTTCATTATCGTACTATTATTTTACTGGCCTGCCGGGAGTTTCTCTGGCAACACTTATTATTAGCTATATTGTTCTAAGCATTTTAGCGTGTATAGTCATATTGGCTTTGCCAAAAATTCGCTTTGCATTTCATAATGTTTTTGAGCGAGCACATCGATTTGGTGGGTGGTCAGGGATCGTACTTTCTTGGGTATTCACAATACTTTTCCTGAATGATCAATCTGCTGTTATTTACGAGTCTGTCAACTTTTGGGGGCTATTATTAACGTCGATAACAGCAATTATTCCATGGTTGCAACTACGTAAGGTAAAAGTTGATGTTCAAACTCCATCATCTCATGTGGCTATAGTCGAGCTAAATCATGGTAAAAAACCATTTGTTGGTTCTTCATCTGCTATAAGCCTCAATCCAATTCTTGAATGGCACGCATTCGCTAATATTACTTCACCAAATACTGTTGGATATCGCTTGGTTATTTCTAGAGCTGGCGATTGGACGAGTAATTTTATTGATAAGCCTCCTGCTCATGTCTGGGTTAAGGGCATTCCTGTTGCTGGAGTGGGGCATATTAATAAAATTTTCTCTCGTGTTGTATGGATTGCAACTGGTAGTGGCATAGGTCCAATACTGGCGCATTTGTTACACAAGAAAAGACCTGGCTATTTAATTTGGACTACTCGCAATCCCAGAGAAACTTATGGTGATAAATTAGTGGATGAAATTCTATCAGTGCAGCCTAACGCAACTATATGGGATACAACCATCAACGGTAAACCGGATATGGTTAAACTGGCTTATTCTGCATATACCGCTTTTAACGGTGAAGCTGTGGTTTGTATCTCCAATAAAAAGCTAACGGATAAAGTTGTTTATGGAATGGAAAGCCGTGGAATTCCAGCTTTTGGCGCCATTTGGGACTCATAAAAATTAATTTGTTGTAAATATAGTCATAAAATTTTCAACCTTGGAGAACATAAATATGAAAAATACTAGATGTTTTTTTTGTTATATTTTTTTGCTTTTATTATCAAATTTGAGTGAAGCAGCTGACCATGGAAGTCCACTTCATCCTCCAGAGCTTTGGGTAGAAGAGGCTAGGCTTAGTGGGCTTTTTGCTTTTCCAGATGAAAAAACTAAAAGTTTAGTTTTAATATTGACTTTTTTCAAAAAGGTGGAAGTCAAGGAAGAGCAAGAATTCGACAAGGTTGAATATGGTATTTATATGGACCTAACATCTAAAGTGAGTTATGAAAATCTATCTGAAGTGTCACAATATGGGGGGACTGTAATTGAACCAAAGAAAATTAAAGAAGATGTAAGTATCAAGTTTAAGTTAGATAGTAACCGTAAGTTAAAGGATTATAAAATTTCAGGTTTAAAGAGCCAAAAAGGGGTTAAAACATGGATGGGTCTAAGAGACGATCCTTTTAACTTTCCTCTTGCTAGGGGAAAAAATACAATGGCATTTGTTGTTAGTATTCCATTTAAAAATTTCCCGAAAAATCAAGAAGATTGGTTGATATGGGCAAATTCTATGTATGGAGATACCCACATTCATCAAGCTGATCATGTGGCAAGAGCATTAAGAACTTCACCCGTTCGTCTACAAAAATTAAATTTTCTTCACCCAAACCTTCATGTAGATTGGATTAAAACCCAGCCAGAATGGTCATATCCAGACCAGCCTGAAGGTATTCGCCCTTATGAATATACCCCTGATGTTATGTTTTTTACCACTCGTCGCCCCGCCGGATATCCTAATGGCAGATTGTTAGAGGATGATGTTGTGAAAGCTGTGTGCTTGCAAGGTGGTGTTTGTCGAGTTTATGAATTAGAGCTTCTGTTTGGTGATATCCCCAGAAATACTAATCGTGATGAGGTTTTTCTTAAAGATTTCCCTTATTTAGCTGAACCTAATTAATTGTCGAAACTGTAATTTTATCTTATCCGTAAATAACTATATGAGGTTAAAACCTAATGAAAAATATTTTATTAATTACTGGCTTGTGTTTTTCTACATTACTACCTTTAACTGCTTTGGCGGAAGAAGATCCAAATGATTTAATTCAATATCGAAAGAATGTAATGAAAGCCATCGGTTCTAATATGAAAGGCATGGTTGCTATTCTTAAAGGAAAGATTGACCAAAAAGAATCATTAAATGAATTGGCAAATGGCCTTTCTTCTGCATCAACATCATCTCTTGTTATTGGGGCGTTTGAAAAAAATACACATGGAAAGGGAAGTGAAAAAACTACGTCAACGGAAAAAATTTGGAGTGATTGGGAAAGTTTCAAAAAAGTGAGTAAAGACATGGAAATGGCGGCACTTGAAATTAAAGTCCTAGCAGAAAAAGGTGAGTTAACTGAATTTTCTCAACTTAAGCCGGCTTTGAAACAATGTGCACAATGCCACAAAAAGTCTGGTTATCGCACTAAAAAATAATATTAAGCTGTTTTTAATTAAAAAACCTATTTGGAGTAGTAAACTATGAAAAAGAATAGCATTTATAAGTTTTTTGTTATATATATTCTGAGTCTGTTATTGGTTAGCCAATATTCTTTAGCGGTTGACGATGAGCCTCTTCCTGAACCTTCTGAAAACACGACTGTTTGCCCAGAAGGAAAAGTTTGGGATAAAAAGAATAAAAAATGTGTCGATATAAAAAATCATAATTATGATGACCAGGCAATTTACCAAGCGGCTAGAGAGTTGGCGTATCATAAGCGTTACCGTGATTCAATTTTGCTTCTCAGTACAGCAAAAAATAAGAAAGATCCAAAAATACTAAACTACCTTGGCTTTTCCCATCGTAAAATAGGGAAAATATCACATGCTATGGCTTATTATGAGGAGGCTATTGCTATCGATCCTGACTATATTGTAGCCCGTTCTTATATGGGTCAAGGTTATTTATCATTAGGAAAAGAAGAGCTTGCTATTGTTCAATTAAATGAAATAAAAAAACGTGGAGGAGAAGAAAGTTGGGCCTACACAGAGCTAAAAAAATCAATAAAGGATGGTTTTTCTTTCTATTGATATTGTAGTTTCTATTTTTTTAAGCATTGGTAGTCATGAGCATTAGGATGAATTAGGTGACAAAAACACTTGTTTGGCGATAAAAGTTTTGAAAAATATAGAAACTAATGATACTGTTTTTCGTCAATGGATTTTTTTAAAATTATTAAATATTTAATAAAGTGTAAAAATTATGGCTACTATTTTAAGAAAAGGGCAAGTTGTTGAAACTATTGGAAATCTGCCTTTAGTCGGCTCAAAAGCTCGAGATTTTACTTTGACTACGACTGATTTATTAGATTTGAATCTCTCTCAATTTAAAGGTAAATTTGTCATTCTTAACATTTTTCCTTCTATCGATACTCCTACATGTGCTACATCTGTTCGAGATTTTAATGCGAAGGCAGCAGCCATTGATGGAGTAAATGTTATTTGTGTTTCGGCAGATCTACCTTTTGCTTTAAATCGATTTTGTGGGGCAGAAGGAATCGAAAATGTCATAACAGCTTCAAGTTTCCGTTCGACTTTTGGTAATGAATATGGTTTAACATTTACCACTGGTCCGCTAACTGGCTTACTCTCACGTGCTGTAGTTGTCATTGATAAAAATGGTATTGTTATCCATACAGAGCAAATGGAAGATACATCTTACTTGCCAAACTATGACGCTGCACTTAATTCAATAACACATGAGTAGATATTTTAATGATGGTATACAGTTGAAATTGTAGAGATAAGCTGAATTTCTATTTTTACTACTCTCCATTATATATTTGGTGAAAATACACTAATGCAAACCACCGCGCCTATGAGAGAAGAAGGTTTACAATTGTATAAAAATAGGAAATCATGGATATAATTCTTACGTGATTTGTTTATCGTTGTTGTGTTCTATAATCAGGATGTACCCAAATAGGGGCATTTAAGGAATCAAGTTGTGTTTTGCCTAATATCATATCGGCAGCTCTTTCAGCTACCATAATCGTCGGCGCATTTAAATTGCCGTTGGTGATGGTTGGGAAAACCGATGAATCAATAACGCGTAGTGATTCTATCCCTCGTACACGACATTCGCTGTCGAGAACAGCCATAGAGTCATTGTCTGCACCTATTTTGCAAGTACAGGATGGATGATAAGCGCTCTCTACATTTTTAATTACCCAGGCATCAATGTCTGCATCGCTTTGAATATTTACTCCGGGTTGAATTTCATCTCCGCGAAACTCTTCTAGTGAACGTTGTTGCAAAATTTCGCGAGTGAGGCGAATGCAATCGCGCCAATCTTGTTTATCTTGTTCTTTGGTCAAATAATTAAATAGAATTCTGGGTGCGGCTTTGGGGTCGGCGGATTCTATCCAGAGTTTGCCAGTGCTTTCAGGTTTGTTGGGGCCTACGTGGACTTGAAAGCCATGGTCACCAAATGCTGCTTGGCCATCGTAACGCATAGCTGCTGGTAAAAAATGGTATTGAATATTGGGCCATTTTAAGCCTGCTCGTGAACGAATAAATCCACAGGACTCAAAATGATTGGTTGCCCCCAGCCCATCTTTAAATAATACCCAGCGCGCACCAATTAATCCTTTGCTAATAAAATCCATTTTCCCATTGAGTGTGACAGGTTTTGGGCATTGGTATTGGAAGTAAACTTCTAAGTGATCTTTAAGGTTTTCGCCAACACCTTTTAAATCCTGTAGGACAGGAACATTTGCCTTTTTTAGTACTTCACTAGGGCCTATGCCTGATAATTGTAATAGATGTGGTGATCCTATAGAGCCAGCAGATAAAATGATTTCTTTATTGCTGAAAATTTTTTTAATATTCCCTTTTTGCTCGTACTGAATGCCTATCGCTTTTTTATTTTGAAAAAGAACTTTATGTACTAATACACCACTTTTAATGGATAAGTTTTTACGGTGGCGTATTGGCTTTAAGTAGGCCAGTGATGTCGAACAGCGCACCCCATTTTTGACTGTCATATGCATTGGGCCAAAACCTTCTTGACGATATCCATTGTAGTCGTCAGTTACGCCGTATCCAGCCTGTTTCCCTGCGTTGATGAAGGCTTGGTAGAGTGGATTAAGCTTCATATCATTGCCATTGTTTGTGGCGAGTGGGCCATTGTTGCCACGATAGGTATCACTACCTCCTGACCAGCTTTCCGCTTTTTTAAAATAAGGCAAGCAGTTTTGATAATTCCAGCCTGCAGCGCCTTGTTCTTCCCATTCGTCAAAGTCACAGGCGTGACCACGAACATAAACCATTCCATTTATTGATGAGCTGCCACCAATAACTTTTCCTCTCGGGCAATGTAGTTTGCGGCCATTGAGCCCTGGTTCAGGTTCGGTATGAAACTGCCAGCAATATTTTTCGGTATTCATTGGGTAAGATAGTGCTGTAGGCATCTGAATAAAAATGCTGTTATCGCTGCCGCCTGCTTCGAGTAATAAAACACTATGTTTGCCGCTTTCACTCAAACGGTTAGCGAGCACACAACCAGCTGAGCCGGCTCCCACAATAATGTAATCAAACGTTTCTTGTGTCATATTGGGTTCCGTTATCTTTATTCAGTAGAGGTGTTGGTAACGATTGGAAAGCGAGCACGTTTTTCTAAATCATCAAGATCAATATTATTGCGCATGTACATTGTGCTGGCGTCGGCAACGGGTTGGTGGTCCCAAGGTGTTTGCTTCCCTTGTTTGAGTGCATGGCTAACTATGCGCCTACGACGTTGACTTAAAATAACCTGATGAGTGATTTTTTCTGCATCCCAGCGTTGTTCAGCTTCTTGCTTGAATTGAGCGACAACGTCACTATATGTAGGGTTTTTTGCCAAATTAATTAATTCGTTAGGATCGGCTTGCAGGTTAAATAGTTGATCTGGGTCGGGTTGTGAACAGATGTATTTATATTTCTCTCGACGAATCATAAATAGAGGCGCAATTGCCCCTTCTCCCATATATTCGCCGATGACTTCATCATGGCCACCCTGGCCATTTAAATGAGGCAATAAACTGCGGCCGTTGATAGGGTTTGCGTATATTGGGGCTTTGCCTTCATTAGCAATTTCAGCAAAGGTCGGTAATAAATCTATGGTCGACACAGACTTTTTAACTCGTTTTGGAGAAAAGTAATTTGGCGCATGTATGATCATTGGTACTCGTGCTGACCATTCAAACCAATTCATTTTGTACCATAAACCGCGTTCACCTAGCATGTCGCCATGGTCGCCAGAGAAAACAATAATTGTGTTGTTATCAAGACCGGTTTCTTTTAATGTTTTTAATATTTTCCCAATTTGATCATCAACGTAACTAATGGCGCCATAGTATGCTCGGCGCGCATTGCGAATATGTTGGTCAGTAATTTTTTTGTCATCCATTAAACAGACGTGGCGTAATCTTTGTGAGTGTGGATCTTGTTTTTCGGCTGGGATGTTGATGTGCGGCAATTCTATTTCTTCGTTTGAGTAACGTTCCCAATATTCTTCGGGTATTGCGTAAGGGTCGTGAGGGTGAGTCATGGAGACTGTCAGACAGAATGGTCTCTGGTCATTGCCGCGGGCGTGATCATATAAGTACCGTTGTGCTTGAAAGACAACCTCATCATCAAAATCCAGTTGATTGCTACGCACACATATGCCCGCCTGAGTGACAGATGACATATTGTGATACCAGCTGGGGCGTTCATTAAAGTTTTCCCAGTTTGGGAACCAGCCGTAATCCGCAGGATAAATATCTGTCGTCAGTCGCTCTTCAAACCCATGAAGTTGATCAGGTCCGCAGAAATGCATTTTCCCCGATAGTGCTGTGCGATAACCGGATGTACGGAGGTAGTGAGCAAAGGTTGGTGTATCTGCAGGAAATTCAGCGGCATTATCGTAAGCACCAATGGCTTTTGGTAATTGTCCACTCATCAATACATAACGTGAAGGCGCACACAATGGGCTATTGCAATAAGCTGACTCAAATAGCACTCCGTTTTCTGCTAGCTTTGACAAGTTAGGCGCTTTAACAACGGACTCTTTGTAAAAGGGTAATACAGGAGCCGCCATTTGATCAGCCATAAGAAATAAGATATTCGGTTTTTGGTTCATTTATTTTATTCCTTGCTTACTAATACCTGCTTAGCTATAAAATCCAGATTGGTATAATATTAACTAATGTATAGATATCTACTGATATGAAGGTTGCCATGGTTTATTTTTCCTGTAAACGGGAGCAAAACTAATGGAAGGTATAAGTTAAAGTTATGTTTAAAATTGAAGATTTACCATCGCTTAGAAGTTTAGCGACATTTGAAGTGGCTGCTCGACACTTAAGCTTTACTCGAGCAGCAGAAGAATTGAATTCCACTCAGCCAGCGGTAAGTCAGCAGGTAAGGGCGTTGGAATCTGAATTAGGAGTTACTCTTTTTAAGAGAATCTATCGAGGGGTTGTTCTTACAGACGAGGGGAGTTACCTGTTCGATTGCGTTAGTAAGGGGTTTGGGAAAATACACAATGGAGTGATGGAGCTACAGCGTCGACATAAAAATCCACGCATTAATGTCGCCACTGACTTTGCTTTTGCTGCGTTTTGGCTTCTACCGAAACTGCCTGAGTTTCGTAAGTTGTACCCTGAAATAGATATTCGTGTGATTACCTCTGAAAGTGAAGCAAACATTGCAGCTTCGGAAGTGGATGTTGCGATTATTTTTGGTGATGGGCATTATCGAAATGCATATTCTCAATTACTTTTTCAGGAAAAAGTTTTCCCGGTGTACAGCCCTAAATTTCTTAAGGAATATGGCCCGATATCGACAGTTGAAGATCTTGCAAAGAGCCATTTGTTACGTTTGTCGACAAACCCTGAAAATACTTGGTTGGATTGGAAGCAAGTATTTTTAGCGTTAAACAATACGACTGACATGAGTGACCCGGTTATGACATTCAATAACTACACTCTTTTGGTCCAAGCTGCAATTGCCGGGCAGGGTGTGGCTTTAGGGTGGAGCACATTGGTTGATGGTCTGCTAAATAGTGGTGTACTCATTGGGCTTGAAGAATTTAGTGTTAGTACAGCATTAGGCTATTTTCTAGTGGATCCTGATCGTCATGAAGATAAAAATGCGAAAAGTTTATTGGTAGATTGGTTAGTAAAACAATAAGAAAAAATAAACGGAATTACTTATTTTCGATCAGGCATGCTTTTAGATCTTTTACAAAAATATCAATCGTTTCTTTTTGGGTATCCCATGAGCACATTAAGCGTGCTCCGCCTTCGCCAATAAAGGTATAAAATTTCCAGCCTTTTTGATGCATGGCTGCTATCACCGTTTGTGGAAGTTCTACAAAGACTGAGTTTGCTTCGCGAGGGAATAGTAGCAATATTTCAGGGATTTTTTTAAGTTCTTGTTCTAAATAGTTTGCGCAATGGTTTGCATGCCTGGCATATTTAAGCCAGGTATCATTTTTTAAAATGCCTAGCCATTGCGCAGATATGTAGCGCATTTTAGACGCTAGTTGTCCCGCTTGTTTGCATCGATAGGCAAACTCATCGGCTTCTTCTGGATTAAAGAAGACGACGGCATCGCCTAGCATTAACCCATTTTTAGAACCGCCTAAAGATAATACATCGACGCCCGCTTTATGGGTAAGGTCTTTTGCGGCAATACTAGGGTTTTTATCTTGTAGACTGCTAATGGCGTTAGCAAAGCGTGCGCCATCCATGTGCAGTTTTAATTTGAATTCGCTCGTCGCTCGTTGAATTTCTGCTAATTCTTGCAAATTGTATACTGTTCCAACTTCGGTTGTTTGGGTTACGCTCACTATTTTAGGTTTAGGGTAGTGCACATCATCCCGTTTATTGACTAACTCTTTGATGCCTTCGTAATGTAATTTTCCATTATCGCTTTCACTTAATAATATCTTGGAACCATGAGAGAAAAACTCTGGTGCGCCACATTCATCGGTTTCAATATGGGCTAGCCGGCTGCAGATCATGCTGTGGTAGGGCTGGCAATAAGTAGCTAAGGATAGAGAGTTAGCAGCAGTTCCATTGAATACAAAAAATACATCGCAATTTGTTTCGAAAGTTTCTCTGAATAATTCGCAGGCTTCAGCAGTCCATTTATCTTCACCATAGGAGGGTTCATGGCTTTGGTTGGCTTTATTTAGGTATTCCATTACTTCAGGGCAAACACCTGAATAATTATCACTGGCAAACTGCTGCATCGTGCTGATCCTATTGAGGCTGAATTGGGAGCTAAATTAATCGTGTTGGGTTAATTAATTTGAGTAATCTTATTATTAGTTGTACCTGTAGGCTAGAGTTGTTTACAGGTTTATTCGATAGTGACTTTTTTCGATGTGATTTCACATCAAATTTTCTGATAATTAATTAACGATTAATTGTCTGTCTGTTAGCGCAACATAAAGTGTTAATAATTGCCCCGGTTTAATATATTTTTGGGTGGCAATATTGTTCCAACTTTTTATGTCCTTTATACGCACTCTGAATCGGTTGGCAATATAAGCCAATGAATCGCCTTGTTTGACAGTATAAAATAATTTGCGCGTTTCATTTTTCGGGGGTTGAGCGCTTGCTTTCTTGGTCCAAACTACCAACTTTTTATTGACGGATAGTACATCGCCAGGAGCCATATGATTCCAACGGGCTAATGCTTTAACGCCGACATTATATTTTTTTGCAATATCCCATAGGCTTTCACCCGACCTAACTCGGTGATCGACACGTTCAGCATGTTTTTTAGGTGATCTGTTTTGGCGTTTGGCGAGTCGCTGTTCTGCACTTAAGCTGTAGTATTCACTTTCTTTTCTTGCTGAAGGGATTAATAAGGCTTTACCTGCGCGGATGCGATTATTTTTAACACCATTCACACTGGCAATCAGTTTTGGGCTGGTGTTGAATTTTTTGGCAATTTTTATTAATGAATCATTGTTTTGAATAATGTACCGCCGCCAGGTCATACGTTTACTGGGCGGCAATTCATTTAATTTTTCTCGAAGAATGTCGGCACTGTCGTAAGGCACTAATAAATCGTGGGGTGGTGAAGGGTCGGTGGCCCAGCGGTTAAAGGCAGCATTGAGCTCATAAATGGTATCTATATCCACTTCTGCTAATGTTGCGGCTTCGGCTAAATCAATTTGTGAACCGATATCAACAATCGTGAAATAAGCTTCGTCAGGAATGGGGTTAATCGCAATATTATATTTTTCAGAATGTTTAATAATATCTCGCCAAGCTAATAACTTTGGAATGTAATGTTGGGTTTCTCTTGGTAAATCGAGAGACCAGTAATCTGTTGGCTTACCTTTCTTTCTATTTTTGCGAATTGCTTTTAGTACATTGCCTTGCCCGGCATTGTAGGAGGCCATCGCCAATAGCCAGTCACCATCAAATAATTTGTGTAGATAAATCAAATACTGAATGGCGGCTCCTGTCGCTGCAATCGTGTCTCGACGTTCGTCATGCCACCAGTCTTGTGCCAGTCCAAAGCGTTTCCCGGTGCCAGGGATAAACTGCCATAAACCTGATGCTCGCCCTGGAGAATAAGCAAAAGGATCATAGCGGCTCTCGACAATAGGCAGTAGCGCAATTTCTAATGGCATATTGTGCTTTTTAAGCTCGGTTACCACAAAGTGCAAATAAGGTGCTGCGTTGTCTGCGACATTGTTGATCAACCTTGGTGAGCGCATTAGACGCTTTCGGTACACGGCGATGCGTTTTTCTGCTGCTTCATTTTCAACGGGGATTTCTGAGAACTCAAAACCCTCTCGTATGCTGTCCCATAAGTCGCCAACGGGCTCTTCTTCCTCAAAATCTACCAGTGTTGGTGAGGAGGCTTCATTGGCCGCTGTCTCTATAGCTATATCGGCTGATGAATCAACAACACCCGTTGCAGGGTCTATGTAGACTTCATCGAGGGTATCTATTGTCGGTGCTGTTTCTGGTGTTTTTGTCTGCTCAGATGTTTGATTTACAACGGATTTATTACATGCGCTGAGTAGGATGCTCAGTAGTATCGGCGTAAGTAAGGTCGTGAAACGGTTGAGCATCAAAGAAAACATAAATTGGTCTATTTCAGCGGCAAAGTTCAGGATTCTAAGGAATAACCATGGTCTGTGCAAATAGGTGTCAGCCAAAGTTAGATGTCTGACTCAAAATTCATCTTTCCAGCGCCTCAGACCGGTAAATAATTCCTGAGTTGTGACCCAGTTTGATTTCCAGTATTGATTAATGGAATTCGCTACAGAGGATTGATTGCAGCGGATAAAAGGGTTGGTTTGCTGTTCAAGAGCAAGAGAGGTGGGTAGTGTGGGTTGGTTTTGTCGGCGCTTAGTTTGTTCGTTTTTTAAACGTTCTTGAATGGTTTGGTTATCAGGCTCCACGGTTTTAGCAAATTGAAGGTTAGCGAGTGTATATTCGTGAGTGCAAAAAATCTGTGTTTCTTCAGGTAACTGGCTGATACGCTGAAGAGAATGGCAAAGTTGCTCATGAGTGCCGCCTTTCAAGCGTCCACAGCCCCCGGCAAATAAGGTATCACCACAAAATAGTGTTGGTCGATTATCGATATCTCCAAAGTAAGCAATATGTTCAACGGTATGCCCTGGGACTTCTAATATCGTTAACTCAAGTGAAGGTTGATCAAAGAAAGATACTTTGTCACCTTCGCCACGCTTATTGGTAATTTGTGGAATAGCATCGGAATCTGGTCCGTATACGGGTACATGATAGTACTGTAGTAAGTCGTTAATACCATCGACGTGATCCCAGTGCCTATGGGTAATGATGATAGCAATTAAGGTTAGTTTCTTCTCCTTTAATACTGCTAGTACAGGTGCTGCATCACCTGGGTCGACAATGACGGCGTCTCCGTTCGAATGCTCAATTAACCAGAGGTAGTTGTCGGTATAGGCTGGAATAGGAGTCACAGTAATCATAAGTAGTCATTCTCAATATGAAGTGCCTATGATAATTGATGTGACAATATAAATATAATTATTTAATGATGTTACAGGCCTAATGCTTAGATGATGGGGCTAATTTATGTGGGGTGTGCAGAGGGTACATAAGACAATCTTAATCATTTTTAAAGGCTGCTTGGCTAAATTTTAAAGCTAGTGCATAATGAGTCAAACACAAAGCGTTTTTCAAGGAAGAAAGATGATTGTTATCCTCTCTGCCGTTATAGGCATATTCAGTGTTAGTTATTTCCCATCTTTGCCAAGTGGCCTTACTACCTTTGGGGTAGTTGCACTATTATCTATTTTATTACCTGTTCTGTTTTTTATATTTCGCCGTTACAAACTATTTGTCACTATATTTTTTGCTGTATCCGTAGGGCTTACTTATGGAATTTATTACGGCTATTGGATTATTAATAGCCAGTTAGCAACAGAGTTAGATGGAGAAAACTTTTTAATCACAGGAACTGTTGTTGGCTTGCCTTATAGCAATAAAAAATCACAACGTTTTAATTTACGAATTCATACCATCGAGGCTATTGATAAAACTATACGTTCTGTACCCCTTTCAAATATGCACGATAAAAAAATATCGCTTGCGTGGTATTCTGCTTATTCAAAGCCTTCACAAATAATACCAGATATCAAAACAGGTGATTATTGGCGTCTGAAAGTGAAATTGCGTCGCCCTAGAGGTTTTGTCAATCCAGCTGGGTTTGACTATCAATTATATCTATTACAGCAGCGCATTATGGCGACAGGTTATGTAAAAAATAGCGAAGACAATCAACGCTTATATCACCAGTGTCAGGATGCGATGATTGATTGTTGGCGCTATCAGTTGCGAGAAAAATATAGTCGTTTTGACAGTGCTGAAAACCAATCAACATTAGGCCCCTTACTGGGGCTTTTAATCGGTGATCGGCAGTTTATTTCTGCTGAACAATGGCAGTTGCTAAAAGATACAGGAACTGTTCATTTATTAGCAATATCTGGTTTGCATGTTGGCTTGGCTGCTTTGATAGGGGGTATGGTCGGTAAGTTTCTAATGCGGCTGTGGCAGCTAGCATTTTTTCGTCATGGCCGTTGGTTTTCTTCCGTTGTCTCTTTTCTATTTGCATTATCTTATAGCTTATTAGCGGGTTTAAGTTTACCGACTCAACGAGCATTAATTATGATTGCTATTTTTCATGTGGCGATTATTTTCTGTCGACAGATAGGCCCCTGGAGGCTCTTAGGGTATGCATTATTTGGTGTAGCTTTAATTGATCCATTGTCTATTCGAGCTCAAGGTTTTTGGCTATCTTTTTTAGCGGTGTCAGCCTTATTATTCGTCTTTAATGGGTATATTTCGAAAAATAGAAAAATTAAAGAAAATAATGCTAATTTATTATTACTATCAATCCATGATATTAAAGTAAGATCTTTAGGATTTTTAAAAGCACAATGGGTAATTGCTCTAGGTTTACTAATACCCAGTGTTTTACTCTTACAGGGTACTAGTTTGTCGGCACCTATAGGTAATTTGCTAGCGGTACCATTAGTTTCTATTGTCACTGTTCCTTTACTGCTCTTGTCGTTGATCACATTGCTTTTTTCTCTTGATATCGCGCAATTTTTATATCTCTATGCAGCTAAGAGTATAGAGTGGTTATTTGTTTACTTAGAATGGGTAGAAAGTGTACTTCCTGGTTTTTGGTATTTTGACTTTGGTGAACTTCTGCTACCGAATATTTTTATAGCATCTGCAGGTTTAGTTTGGTTATTGTTGCCGAGAGGAATACCTATTCGATGGTTAGGGCTGATATGCTTATTGCCATTGTTTTTACCGATACAAGAACGGCCACCATTACGCATTACTTTTTTTGATGTAGGGCAAGGTACGGCAATCGCCATAGAAACGCCAAACCATCAACTGGTCTATGATGCTGGGCGTCAATACAGTGAACGTTTTAATGTAGGGCAGCATATTATTGCACCTTATTTGTTGCAACAAGGCAATAATAGCATTGATCACTTAGTGATAAGCCACAGTGATGGTGATCATGCTGGTGGCGTTAATGGCTTGTTGTCGTTAATCAGTGCAAAAGAGCTTTCTTCAGGCGAACCTACTAAAACAGGAGGTAATCAGTGCCAAGCGGGGCAACGCTGGCAATGGGATGATATTTATTTCTCGGTAATATGGCCCACAGAAACCTTTTTGAAGGAGGCAGGACCATCGATAAACGATAATAATTATTCGTGTGTCTTATTGATTCGGTATAAAGGCAAAACGATTTTACTTTCTGGCGACATAGAAAAAAGTGTTGAAAAAATATTATTAAAAAAAGCTGATTTCTCTAAAAATATTTCATTGTTAGCTGTACCGCATCACGGTAGCCAAACATCATCTCACAAAAGTTGGGTAAACCATATACAACCACGCTATGCAATATTTTCTGCAGGTTATCTCAATTCATACGGTCATCCTCATCCCAATGTTGTTAATCGATATCAATCTGTAGGGACGAATATGTTGTTTACTGCTATCGATGGTGCGGTTACTTTTTCTATTAATAATGATGAATGGGAAATTAAAACGTGGCGTGAATACCGGCGTAACTATTGGTATGAATAATCACGATAAGATATGGGCGACAATATGGTGCATATTTATTTGTATTGCAGAAGAGTATAAAAATGTCAAAAAATTTCACGAAAAAGAAAGCTGCTTCGTTTTTTAATTTAAATTGTCGCTTATAACGCTTTGTTTGGGTTAGTTTTTATAAAAATAATAAGACTAAGGTCGAATAATCAGTATAATGGCTGGATGCCTTTCTGGTAGGCAAAACTACTTTATAATGAGTAGACGAATAGATCCTTCTTTTGTTAGAGTAAAAATTAAATAATAAATGGCCTAAAATAGTGCATTTTTGCGTTAAATAGGACTCATGATATCCCGCTATGCAACAACGACGACAATTATTTCGTATTATTATTACCCTTACAATACTTTGGCTATTGCTTTCGGGAATGTTCAAGCCTATGCAATTAGTACTGGGTGTACTTTCTATTGGCATCGTTGCATACCTTTCTGTCAAAATGAAAGTGCTGATGCACAGAGGGCAGCCGCTATATTTTCGTGTATTTTACGTTGTGCAGTATTGCTTTTGGTTAATCTTTCAAATACTGCTCTCTAATATTGATGTGATTAAGCGCATTATCAGCCCATCACTTCCTATTAAGCCTATATTGAAAGCGATACCCTGTAAGCAGAAAACTGAATTGGGGCGCGTTATTTACGCTAATTCCATCACATTAACCCCCGGCACGGTTGCTATTAATATTGCCCAAAATAGTGATGTGCTCGTCCATGCTTTACATATCGATACTATAACTGATTTAGAAGAAGGCGAGATGGGTGACAGGGTGTGTCGTCTAGAGCCTAAAATGAAATCAGCCTCTAATGCTGATAATCCATCTACGAGGACGGGTTAATGTATCTGGCTTTAGTCATAGCAGTGCTTGTAGCGCTTGTATTAGTATTAACTCGTGCTTTGCTTGGTCCTACCATCTATGATCGGATGTTATCGGTTAACTCGGCTGGAACAAAAGTCGTTATATTAATTGCAGCATATGGTTTTTTAACTGGCCGGCCAGATTTTGTTGATATTTCTTTGTTGTATGCACTCATCAACTACATCACTACTATCGCTGTACTGAAGTTTTTTGAATATGGCGATTTAGGCTCTGGAGCCTATCAAGAGGATGATATCTGATGGAATTACTCGTCGATATTGTCAGTGGTATCTTTATATTAATCGGCTGTGTCTTTATGGTGGGCGGTGCAGTTGGTTTGATTCGAATGCCTGATTTTTATACACGTTTGCATGCTGCCAGTGTAACGGATACCGGCGGTATCCTGTTTATTATGATTGGGTTGATACTGCAAGCATTGTTTATTTTTGATAACCCTATGGCAGCGGTTAAACTGTTTCTGGTGATTATTTTTATTTTCTTTACTGCTCCTACCGCTTCTCATGCAGTGGCTAAAGCTGCCTTAATGGCGAATATTATCCCGCAGTGCCAGGATGGAAAATCAGTCGTTGATAAATCGTTGGCATCTATTTATCACGATAAAAAATTATCTCCCACTGATGCTAAACAGCAAGTAAAGACAGTAGAGGGTGATGATCGTGTTTGAGGATATTGCCGCTATCGAACATTTTGTTGTGATGATATTGCTGACCGTTTTGATTGTATTAACGCTGGGTATCATTTATTTGAAGGATTTATTGGCAGCAGTAATACTTTCAGGTTTATATAGTCTGGTATCTGCGGCTATTTTTGTTGCAATGGATGCCGTTGATGTTGCTTTTACCGAAGCGGCAGTAGGTGCTGGTATTTCTACCATTATATTATTAGGTGCATTATCGTTTACCAAGCGCGAACAAAAGCCTCAGAAGCATAATAATCTTCCTGCATTGATTATTGTTTGTATGACGGGGGCTTTATTGATTTATGGGACATTAGATATGCCTAGTTATGGTGATGGCAAATCCCCAGCAAACTCTAATCCTCAATTAGCTCAGCATTACCTCCAGAAATCTCCAGATGAAACCGGCGTGCCTAATGTGGTGACATCTGTATTGGCCAGTTATCGGGGTTACGATACGTTAGGAGAAACGGCAGTTGTTTTTACCGCAGCGATTGGTGTGTTGAGTCTGTTGGGTTTACGTCGAAGGCGGCGTCAAGAAGATCCGAATTTAACACCAAGACAGCGTCGCCGTCAGCAAAGTGAGGATACGTAATGACTTTTATGGTTTCCCTCAATATAAAAATGACTAACACGGAAGGTTTTTGTGAATAAGCAATTAGAGCAAAGACATCGCGTTGTACAGGTTATTACTAAATTTTTAACCCCTATGATTTTATTGTTTGCATTTTATGTGCAATTTCATGGTGATTTTGGTCCCGGAGGTGGTTTTCAGGCCGGCGTTATTTTTGCCTCTGTCTTTATCCTCCATGGTTTGATTTTTGGTGAAGGCCGTACTCGTTTGGTGGTCACACCTAATATTTTGCGTATATCAATGTCGTTAGGGTTGTTGCTTTATGCGGGTACCGGTGTGGTTAGCTTATTACTGGGAGGTAATTTTTTAGATTACTCTGTACTGGCAAGTGACGCGGTATCAGGCCAGCATTGGGGGATTTTTGTTGTCGAATTGGGTGTGGGTATTACTGTTGCAGCCGTGATGATTTCATTGTTTTATTGCTTCTCAAGCAACCGCTTTTTAGACCGTATTCCTTTTAAAATACAAGAGGAAGAGTAAGGATGGAATTTTTTGCGCTGTATAACGATTGGGCTGTGATAGTTCTTATGATGGCCGGGTTCTATATTATGATAGCTCGCCATAATCTAGTGAAGAAAATCCTGGGCTTGAGCATTTTTCAAACAGGCATTTTTTACTTTTATGTAGGCCTAGGAAAAGTTGATGGTGGCACAGCTCCCATTTTTATTGAAGAAAACGAAAAACTAACAGAAGCCGTTATTTATTCGAACCCTTTACCTCATGTACTTATTTTAACCGCTATCGTGGTTGGAGTAGCAACGATGGCTGTTGGTTTGGCGCTGATTGTTCGCATTTATGAAAAATACGGTTCTATTGAAGAAGATGAAATTCAAGCAATCGATGAACAAGAACAGATTAATGATCACAATGGTCATGCGGACCATTAATTCTAATAACGATAAAATACACTAACAGAACTTATCTACATGCCTTATAACATTCATTTCCCTGCATTATTAATAGTGTTGCCATTAATGGCTGCGCCTTTATGTGTCATTGTAAGGCATTCTTTTTTCTCATGGCTGATCGCGGTTGTAGTCAATATTTGTGTTGTACTCTTTTCAGTTTCATTATTGTTACAAGTTATTGATGGTGATGTGATTCGGTATACTTTAGGAGGATGGGCGGCGCCTACGGGTATTGAGTATTATATTGATACCTTGAATGCTGTGTTGATGGTTGTCATTTCTATTATCAGCTTTTTTAGCCTGATTTATTCCAAAGCATCTATCCAGGCTGAAATTGCGCCACAAAGGTATTATTTATTTTACACGGGGTGGTTGCTGTGTTTGACGGGTCTACTTGGCATTGTGATTACTGGTGATGCGTTTAACGTCTTTGTCTTTTTAGAAATATCTTCTCTCTCAATGTATATGCTTATCGCTTTAGGAAAAGAAAGAAAGCAAGCATTGTTGGCCGCTTTTCGTTATTTAATTATGGGTAGTGTTGGTGCTTCCTTTATCCTCTTGGGTATCGGGTTCTTATATGCAGCGACAGGGACACTTAATATGTCCGATTTAGCATTACATTTAGTCGATGCAGATCAGTCGCGTACCGTTATTGTTGGCTTTAGTTTTATTACGGTTGGTTTACTCATTAAATCAGCGATTTTCCCAGTGTATTCATGGTTACCCAATGCGTATCAGTATGCGCCTTCGGCGGTTACTGCCTTTCTGGCCGGTACTGCCACTAAAGTCTCATTGTATGTTTTTCTGCGTTTCTTTTTTCATGTGTTTGGTAGTGAGTACAGTTTTGCTGAGATGCTGTTAGGTAAAATATTAATGCCTTTAGCAATTGTTGGTTTTTTTGCGATGTCAATTGTCGCCATTTTCCAAACAGATATTCGCCGCTTATTGGCATACTCCAGTATTGCACAGATAGGCTATATGTTTGCAGCAGTGAGTATGGCAACTGAAGCAGGCGTTGCGGCAGGGGTTATTCATATTATTAACCATGCGTTTATTAAAACTGCTTTATTTATTGCGGTTGGGTGTATTGCTTATCGCTTGGGATCTTCTCGTATTGCAGATATGGGTAATTTAATTGCATTGATGCCATGGACCGCGAGCGCTTTTATTATTGGAGGCCTTAGTTTGATAGGTGTGCCATTAACCGCAGGGTTTGTCAGTAAGTGGTATCTGGTGACTGCTGCTATTGATAGTGGTTGGTGGTCAATTGCAATAATGGTGCTATTGAGTTCCTTAATGGCGATTATGTATATAGGTAAAATTATCGAGGTTTTTTGTTTTAGAAAAACAACCGAAAATATGAAAGGTGCTGATGTGAAAGAGGCACCTTTATTTATGTTAATTCCTTTATGGGCATTAATAATCATCAGTGTTTATACAGGAATTAATGGCAGCATTGTTGTAGGTACAGCCGAGCTTGCTGCTAGTCAACTCATGGGCGGCATGTTATGAACCCACTAGTCACATTATTGCCGCCCTTACTTGTAATACCATTCATTATATTTTTTGGTGAGCGCCAGAAAAATATTCGTGAGCTCTGTATTTTTATTGCCGGTGGTATTTTACTGGTATTGAATATTTCGCTTTATCAAAATTTCCTTGATGGCCAGACAATTGTAAGTGGCAGCATTACACTTTTTGATGGGTTAAAGTTGTATCTTAAAGCAGAGCCGTTAGGTATCTTATTTGCGCTGCTTGCCAGCTTTTTATGGATAGTGACAACCCTTTACAGTATTGGCTACATGCGTGGGCACAATGAGAAGAATCAAACACGCTTTTATGTTTGTTTTGCCATCGCTATTGCTTCAGTAATGGCTGCTGCTTATGCTGGCAATTTATTAACTTTATTTGTTGCGTACGAAGCTATTACTTTGTCGACATTCCCTCTGGTTACTCATTCGGGGACAGAAAAAGCGAAGCGAGCGGGGCGTATCTATTTAGGTGTGTTGATGGGTGGTTCTATCGTTCTGCTTATGCCGGCCATTATTGTTATATGGTGGATAACTGGTAGTGTTGATTTTGTGAGTGGTGGTGTATTTAACGAGAGCGAAGTATCACCATTTTGGGCGACCTTATTATTAATGTTAATTGTTTTCGGAACGGGTAAAGCAGCACTGATGCCTTTTCATAATTGGTTACCGAATGCAATGGTGGCACCTACGCCTGTCAGCGCATTGCTGCATGCTGTGGCTGTAGTTAAAACAGGTGTGTTTTTAATAATTAAAGTGATTGTATATATCTTTGGCTTTGATTTTATTGCCAGTACAGGCGCTGCTGATATTTTGTTGGTTTTTGCAGCGGGAACAATTTTGCTAGCATCGCTGATTGCAATGACAAAAGATAATTTAAAAGAACGCCTTGCTTATTCAACTATTAGCCAGCTGTCTTATATCGTAATGGCAGCATTAATTGCGAATACGCTAGCTGCTCAAGGAGCTGCCTTACATATTGTGAGTCATGCCTTCGGTAAAATAACGTTATTCTTTTGCGCTGGTGCAATAATGGTTGCTTTACATAAAAAAGCGATTAGTGAATTAGATGGTATCGGTAAACAAATGCCATATACGATGACGGCATTTTTTATTGCTGCAATCAGCATTATAGGGCTTCCACCATTGATTGGTGTGTGGAGTAAGTTAGTTATTGCAGAAGGTGCAATTGAAGGAGGGCAGTTATGGCTGGTTGCCGTTCTGATTATTAGTTCTTTACTGAATATTGCCTATTTGTTGCCAATTCCTATAAGGGCTTTTTTTAAGGCAGCTCCAATAGAGGGTGATAATTATCAGGCTTGTGAGATGCAAGAAGCGCCATTGGCCTGTTTAGTCGCCATTGCGATAACAACGTTAGGATGTATTGTTTTATTTTTCCAAACTCACACGATCAGTGAATTACTGTCCTTGATATAACGGCACTGATATAAAAAGATTAGGTACAGAATAATGCAAAGTGATAAACATTCATCTAATGATCAGTCAGAGCAAGGTTTTTTTGATCGTCCTTCAAATATTCAATGGATGTTGCGTGTTTTTTATAGTATTTGTGCTTTCTTGGTTATTATCGACTTTTTTATTCATCGCCACATAGAGACCGCCGCAGAAAAACTTCCTGCTTTTTATGCTATCTATGGCTTTGTCGCTTGTGTCATTTTGGTTTTAATTGCGAATCAAATGCGAAAGTTACTAATACGTGATGAACATTATTATGAGAATACTGAAAGCTCATCAGGTAAGGATAGCGATCAATGAGTGATAGTATTATCTTAGATTTACCCCCATTTGCCTTATTCTTTATTGGGGCTTTTGTACTGTTGTTTTTGCGTGGCAAAACGGGCAGTACTATTGCTTCTATAATTACGGTTGCAGTACCTATTGTAAGCTTTATTGGCTTATTGCAATGGCAGCACGGCAGTTTTAATGAATATCAATTATTGGGGTTGGAACTAACCTTAATTAAAATTGATAAACTAAGTTTATTGTTTGCTTACATATTTCATTTAGCGGCATTAATTGGCTGTATCTATGCACTGCATGAAAAGGACCGCGTACAGCAAATAGCCTCGTTAGCGTATGCTGGCAGTGCCATTGGTGCAGTATTTGCTGGCGATTGGATTACCTTATTTATTTTTTGGGAATTACTGGCATTAACGTCGGTATTTTTGATACTCGCACGTCGTACCGAAGCGAGTTACCTCAGTAGTATGCGTTACCTCATTATTCAGGTTTTGTCGGGCGTTTTATTATTTGCTGGGGCTTTGATGCTAATTCATCAAACGGGTTCAGCAACCATCCGGGCTCTTGACCTCAATACGGCTTCTTTTTCGTTAGACGATTTAGCCATTTGGTTGATTTTCATTGCTTATGGTATTAAGTGTGGTTTTCCATTTTTTCATAATTGGATTACTGATGCCTATCCGCAAGCGACGCCCACAGGTACAGTATTTCTTTGCGCCATAACCACAAAGGTTGCAGTATACGCGTTGGCGAGAAGCTTTGCTGGTGCCGATATGTTAGTCACTATTGGTTTAATTATGGCATGCTTTCCTATTTTCTTTGCCGTAATCGAGAATGATTTACGCCGAGTGTTAGCGTACAGCATGATTAACCAAATTGGTTTTATGCTCTGTGGCATTGGTATTGGCACAGAGATGGCTGTTAATGGTGCGGTTGCTACAGCCTTTAATCATGTTATTTATAAAGGCTTATTGATGATGTCGATGGGGGCAGTGCTTTATCGAGTCGGTCATGTTGATGGCTCTCATTTAGGCGGGCTTTATAAAAGTATGCCCAAAACCACCATATTTTCTATTGTTGGTGCAGCTTCTATTTCTGCATTCCCTCTCTTTAGTGGCTTTGTCAGTAAATCAATTATTATGTTGGAAATGATTCATTCCGGGCATACAGTTGGATGGTTACTATTATTATTTGCGGCAGCAGGTGTATTCCACCATGCGGGTATTAAAATTCCCTTCTTTGCTTTCTTTGCACATGATTCTGGATTGAGAGTGAAAGAAGCGCCTACGAATATGTTAGTTGCAATGGGGATCGGATCAGCTGTCTGTATATATATTGGCTGTTCTCCAGCACTGTTATATTCTATTTTGCCGTATCCTATTGACTATTCTCCTTATGATGTCAGTCATGTCGTGACGCAATTACAGCTATTGTTTTTCTCTGCTTTAGCGTTCGTATGGTTAAACCTCAAAGGTTTGTATCCACCTGAACTGCGTTCAACAAACCTTGATATTGAGTGGTTCTACCGTCGTTTATTCCCACAAGTATGGACTCTTGTTGTTAGGGGGGCAGGGTGTTTTTCTCATTGCTTTAAGCTAGGTGGCGTGAATATTGTTAATGGTCTCATCAGGTTTGCTGAAAAATACAGTGAGCCGCCTGCCGTTTTGGCGCGAGGTTGGGGTGTTAATAGTATGTTGCTTGCGCTATTAAGTTTAATGATCGTTGTATTAGTGTTTAATTATCTCTAATAGAATATGTTAGAGATAATTAAGTGTAATGGGATCGTAATAAAGTACTCAAACCTTAAAGAAACTAACATCTTCTTTTAATCCACTGGCTAGTCGATTCAATGTATCTGTCGCTGTATTATTATTTTGTATAGATGATATTGATTGGTTAGACATTTCAGCAATTTGATCCATTGCATTAGTTATTTCACTGATTGAAGAAACTTGGCTCGAAGCAGCTTTTACAACTTCTTGTACCTGTGTCAGTGAATCGGCAGCTTGTTGCTCAATATTTTGTAGTAATTCAGTCGCTTTTAACGTTTGTTCCTTTCCATTTTCCACTTGTGGTTGTGTCATTTCCATTGCAGCAACTGAAGCTTCGGTTTGTGACTGGACTTCATTAATCATACTTTCAATTTGGCCAGTGGCTTCACCTGTTCTTTGAGCCAGTTGACGGACTTCATCGGCTACTACTGCGAAACCTCGACCAGACTCTCCGGCTCTGGCAGCCTCAATGGCCGCGTTTAATGCTAGTAAATTAGTTTGTTCTGAAATACCGCTGATAACACTGGCTATGCCACCAATTTGTTTTGTATGCTCTTCGAGTTTTTTAATTTGTTCTACAGTATCGTTGACTGTTTTAGAAATCAGCTCCATCTCTTGGGCGCTGGAATTTATAACTGCACGACCTTCTTTGGCGTACTTCACTGTCATTCCAGAATTTTCTTCAGTTCGTGCAGCAACTTCTGACACTTGATCTGTGCTCGTGCGGATATTCTCAAGCTGAGACGCAGTGTCTTTAGTCAATGATGCTTGGCTTTCAGCGGCATTTAATACTTGCTTAGAACTGTCTGATACTTCTTCTAATTTTCCTGATAGCTCATTGGATGCATTCACAATGCCCGATACTGTCATGCCTATTTGTTTACGCATTAAGCACAATGATGAAAGCATACTATCTTGAAACGGCGTTTCAATTGGAGCTGATAAATCACCTTTCGACATAATATTTAAAGCATCTTCAGCGTCAGATAATTCCCCGCCCAGAGATTGACGCAAGCTGCGCTCAATTAACATACCTATAAATATACTGACGATAACGGATATCGCGCTTAATAGCAGCATAAGTTCTTGGAAACCTCCGGCGACTTCTCTTGCCTTAGGTGTTGCCGTTTGATTCGCTTGTTCCTGATAGTCAATAAATTCATTAATCGTATTTAACCAATTGATAAAAGCGGGGCGCGCCTGACTTAAGACAAGGTTATTAACATCTTGTCCATCTTTTTTTGCTTGGATGATATTCTGAATAAGAGGTAATGTTTGTGTATTGATATTATCTATTTTCGCAATAATTTCTGTTTCCATATCAGAAAAGTGATAGCCTGAATCCATCATTTCATGCATTTTCATTTCAGATTCTGCATAAAACGTTTCTAGTTCTGTAATTTCCTTTTCAAATGAGCTGATTTCACTGGGATTTCGCGCTATTGCGATATCGCGAATGGCAATCGCACGATCGTGAACACTGCCTCGATAATTGATTGCATAGCGTTGCTTCACTGAATTGATATCCGTAATTTGTGAGAGTGTACGATCAATAAAGTTAACTTTTTGTATACCTAATACGGTAAGAATAACCATTAAGGCTACAATGATACCGAAGCCAAAGGCTAACCTAAGGCGTATAGTCATATTCGATAGGAAATTCACAGAGGTACCTCTACTTCAAATTAGATCTTGTCAGTCTAGATATTAACTAGTGTTCTTAAGAGTGTAGTTAAGGTTGGGGACATAGCAATAAATCCTTATGGAGTGGTTTTTCCGTACTTTGTGAGTGGTTATTGGCTAGGTTAAAGTGTTTTTTCGAATGTGAAGCCTGTTCATTAACTATGTAGAGAATATTCGCTAGGTGAAACCCCCAATGTTTTTCGAAACATTGTGGTAAAAGCGCTAGGGTTGGCGTAACCAAGATCCATAGCGATGGTGGTTATGGACTTGTTCAAACTCATCATTTCGATGGCAGTAATGAGCAATAACTGCCGCCGCCATTGCTGTAAATTCATCTTGGTTTCATTTTGCAATATGCGTACTAAAGTGCGTTGAGAAAGCCCCGCTTTTAGACACAGTGTATTAATATCACTATGTAAATGTGGATCTCTTTGCATCATTTGACAGACGTGTAGTGCTCTAGGATCCGTGGGTAGAGGGAGATAAAGCGGTTCTTCTGGGGAAGCGATAATTCTATCGATTATGACCTGCGATAATCGCGATTCATGGCCGTTGGGTGGCCAGCTATACCCTTGTGTCACGGCGGTACTTATCAGTTCTCTTAGTAAAGAATCTATCTGAAACAGACAAACCTCTTCGGGTAAGCTCATATATTCCTCTTGGTTAATATATAGAATACGTAAGCCTACAGGGTATTTACTGCTGCTGTGGTGAGTGATGCCTTGAGGTATCCAAACGGCACGCTGAGGGCTGACTAGCCATAGCCCAGAAGCAATCTGTACTTTTATTGTTCCTCGCACACAATAGTACAGCTGCCCTAAAGCATGGGTATGAGGGCTAGATGATAGGCTATCGTATTCCTCAGCTAAGCCAATAAGAGGAACCTGTATTTTATCGATATCTAGCTTTTTGCTTTTTGGAGGCATTTTGTCCCTTGATCCCTGTTGTCCAATTTTCGACAATAATTGTCAATACATCGAAAGTTGAACATATCTTAATTCATTATTCTAGTGTTTTTTAAATGAACTATTAGGAGATAATAGAAAATGAAACAACGATTTTTAAGTGGATTACTTTTTGTAAGCTTTCTGTTTGTAATGCAAACAACTTTTGCAGGTCAATTGCATGTATATACAACGGATAGCAAAGGGTTTGATACGCATACCTTTTGGTATGATGATGGTAAAGAAGTGACTGTTATTGACACTCAATTTGTGCCGGCTTTGGCGCAAACTGTCATTGACGATATTAAGGGTAAAACTACCAGTCCGATAACACGCGTTATTATTACCCATCCAAATCCCGATAAATTTAACGGTTTATCTGCATTTCATAAAATTGGAGCAATGTCTATCGGTAGTAGGTCAACCTCTGCAGCAATGCCTAATGTTCATGCTTATAAAAAGTATTTTTTTGTCAATATAGCGAAAAAATTTACGGAAGAATCTTATCCGAAATTTGAGAACATTAAGCAAACCTTCAGCCAAAGAAAAACTATATCGCTAAAGAGTGGAGAAACTATCAGCCTTATAGAGTTGGATAACCCTGGTATTTCCAGTACTCAAACAGTTGTACGCTTAGATTCTACGGGTGATTTATTGGTAGGTGATCTTGTTCATCATAAAGCTCATGCCTGGTTAGAGGGGGGGATTGTTAATGGTAAGGCTTCTCCTAACTTAAGAAGTTGGGGTAAAGCACTTGATGAGCTTTATTCTATTAAGAATGTAAAAAAAGTCTATGGGGGCCGTGGAGAGTTTTCTGATGTTAAAACGGTAGTAAGCTATCAGAAAAAATATTTATCAGAAGTGAGTAAAATTACTCATGCTTATATCGATGGTTTAGGCGATAAAAAAGAAGAGCTATTTGACTCGAAAGAATCTGGAAAACATTATTTAGAGCTTAAAAAGCGAATTGCTAAACAATTTCCTGACTATCAACTGCCTTATATGGTTAAGTATGGTATTTATGGCTTGGTTCAGCAGATTGCTTCCAATTAATTATTAGATAATTACAAGTCTTAAAGGTATAAGGCTACAAGTAATAATGTTTGAAATCCTCAATAGTGTGAATCAATCATTTTCACTATTGAGGTTACTTATTTAGGTAATGTAAAATTTTATATTTTTGTAATGTGAGTTATCGTAAATAGTCAATCAATTTATTTTTCCCAGTAGTTCCCACCATAAATAATCTAAAGGAAATAATGCACCGATAGTAATTACTGTGAGTAGAATACATAATTTCGCTGCATGTTTGATTGAAACATCAGCCAATTGCATCGCAACAACTAAAGGTGCTGATTGAAAAGGAAAGAGGATGGTTGAAAACCCAAGTACTTGCAACATAAGTACAGCTTGAATACTAAAGCCGCTGTTGTGGCTCATTTGTTCGGCAAATGGCGTTAGCACAGCAGGAACGCCAGGAAGTGTCGTAAACATACCTGTGGTTACTCCTGTAAGAGAAATTACCATAAAATTAATAAATGAAGTTTCTTCAGATAGTGGTAGCCATCGATCAAATAGGGCGCCAGCTAATTGCCCTAAACCACTGTAATTAATAATAGCTCCTAAGCTTAATATCCCGACAACAAATAGTAATGACCCCATGTTAAATTGGCTATTAAAACTATTTTTATTAACAAGGCCAATATTGGGTAACAATAAAATACACGCCGTTGTTAACCCTACCCAAGCCGCAGAAATATGATGCAATGTATCGGTTACCCAGAAAGCCAGTGTAATGAGCAGCAAGATTGTTAATTTCTTTTCGTCTTTAGAAAAGGGAGTTGATATTGTAATGGAATTTTTATGCTTCGTATGATTATTTGGCGTGTCAGGATAAAGCCACAAAATTAAGCCAATAATTATCAAGGCTTTTAATATACCTAAAATAGGGAAGTGCAGGAGTAAGTATTCAGCATAGGCAGGTGTCCAGTGATGGATGGTTTCTGCTGCACCGATAAAAACCATATTAGGCACATTGGCCGGTAGTATGGCGAAGGTTGGTACGTGACAACCAAAGGCGACAGCAAGTGCTAAACCAATGCGCCCATTGCTGAGTTTCGAGAAACCGCATTTGTCAGCAATTGCCATAGCAATCGGCACTAATAAAACCGCACGCCCCAGTGACGAAGGCATTAAAAACCCTGTCAATGATGAAATAACAACAGTACTTGTGATAACTCTCCAATAATCAGCTGTTAACTTCTCTCCAAATAGCTCTGCAATTCGGCGAGCTAAACCTGTTTGTTTAATGGCGATGCCCATTACAAGACCAGCAAAAATAAGCCAGCAGGCTGTTGAATTAAAGCCGGAAAAGACAACTTCAGCAGGTGCTACAGCGAGTAACATTGCTCCAACCATGAGCAGTAGTGCTGTGACATATTCAGGTAGTACACTGGTTGCAAACAAAAATATAGCCGTAATGATTAAACCTGCTGATAGCAATTGTTTTTCAGTGAGAGTAGAAGAAGCTGGGCCGAAAATTAAAACCAATAAACATAAAGGTATACCGATAATTGCGATCAAGTGATGTGTTTTTATTGTCATAACATCTCAATATAAAAATAATGAATTAAATAAATGCGTTGTCGACGATAGATATTTTGGCAATAATGCGGTTCGATTAAAGTCGCTAATATGCCATATTGTATTGAGAAAAGGACATTTATAGTGAATGTAGTAATGAATAAAAGCAATGAATAAAAGACGACGCCCCGATATCGGGTTGTGTATTGATGCCAGCCGCCCAATTCTCGGTGTTTGTATCGATATAGAGGCAGATAAAGTGATGATGGATTATCATTCTCATCCCAGAGGTCAGCTTGCTTACGCTTCGCAAGGTGTTTTAAAAGTCTATACCGATGAAGGTATATGGGTTGTGCCGCCTACTCAAGCTGTTTGGATTCCTGGTAATTTGCGTCATTCTGTTAATGCGCAAACAGCCGCTGAACTCAGGCATTTATTTGTCGACCCAAGCTATCTACATCAGTTTCCGGATAAATGTAGTGTATTGGATGTTTCTTTTTTATTGCAGGCATTGATTTTGCGTGTGGCGGATTTTGGCAGGGATTATGCGATTGATGGGCCAGCAGCTCGTTTGTGTGCAGTTGTACTCGATGAGTTGCAAGCTTTAGAACCCTCTCGACTTTATTTGCCTTGGGCAAAAGATCGGCGTGTCCAACGCGTCATGGATGGTATGATCAACGATATGAAATCGGGAAAATACTTTTTTGAAAGCGACACTCAAATTCAGCATTTAGAAAAATGGGCAAATGAAGTCGGTGCAAGTAAACGGACGCTAAGCCGGTTATTTTTAAAGGAAACTGGTATGACATTTAAACAGTGGCGACAACAACTTATTTTACAAGAAGCTGTCAGCTTATTAGGGCTGGGAAAATCGGTTACTGATTGTAGTTTAATGTTAGGTTATAGAAGTCCCAGTGCATTTGTGGCAATGTTCAAAAAAGTATTAGGTAAACCTCCAGCGCAGTACTTTAAGGAAGAAAAATTTAAAGAAGAAAGTCGTAAAGAAAAATTGTAAATACTTAGAGGATCATTCATGTTCTACCCTTTATTTGGTTTGGTTTTATTGACTGTAATTATTGGTTTAGTGGCATTTAAACAGCGTTACCAAAGCGTTCAAAATCATAAAGTGAGTATTAAATATTTTCAGGTAATGGAAGGGGACAATATTCCAAGCTCAGTTAAGCAGTCGACTCGCTGTTATAACAATATGTTTGAGGTTCCTTTATTGGTTTATATCGCGGGTGCGCTTTATCTTGCGCTGGGTTTTGAAAATATAAGCGCAATTATTTTTGCATGGTTGTTCTTTGGGTTTCGCTGTGTACATGCGTGGATATTGCTAACTTATAACAATGTTATTCATCGAATGATCGTTTACTGGATAGCATTTTTCTGTATGGTGGGTATGTGGGTAATTTTACTTATCGAGTATCGCTAATGTGGTTTAAATGATATCGATTCTTATTTGATCATAACTATAACATTTGGCTTTCAATTCGCTCATTTTTTGATAAACTACGCGCCTGTTATTGCTCTCGGGGTGCCTTAGGCTGAGATGCATAAAGACTCTTTTTATTATTTCTGTTAGAGATCTTTATGAAACCCGTGAACCTGATCCAGTTAGTATTGGCGTAGGAATGAGCATGAATAGCATCGCTGTTCATCCCTCTTGATATATTCTTATCTTTTCTTCGTCATCTAGCGCCTATTTTGATACTGTGAGGACCTTAGATGAACAGTAAACTTCCTGTAGAACCCACTTCGAGCATACTTACGCGCGAGCCACTTCCGGCTAGCCAGAAAGTTTATGTGTCTTCTGATAAGCGTGAAGATGGACTTGAAATTAAAGTCCCAATGCGTGAAATCAGCTTAACTGATGGCACTGCTGTCACTGTTTACGATACATCTGGTGCTTATACCGATCCTAGTGTTGAAATTGATGTGCATACAGGTTTGGAAGATCTGCGGTCTAAGTGGATCGAAGCCCGTGAAGATACCGAATTCTATGAAGGCCGTGAAATTAAGCCCATGGATAACGGCCATGATGATTCTGAAAAAGCCTTTCAGTTCTACAATGAAGAACTACAACGTAAACCTCGTCGTGCCAAAGAAGGTATGAACGTATCGCAAATGCATTATGCTCGCAAAGGCATTATTACTCCTGAAATGGAATATATTGCTATCCGTGAAAACCAAGCCCGTATTGCACTACAAAATGAGTTTACAACGACTGAGCGTAATGAGCGCTTAAAAGGTCACTCCTGGGGTGCTGATCTTCAGCCTATTACCCCTGAATTTGTTCGTAAAGAAGTTGCTGAAGGTCGCGCTATTATCCCTGCGAATATCAACCACGTTGAATTAGAACCAATGATTATTGGCCGTAACTTCTTGGTTAAAATTAACGCCAATATTGGTAATTCAGCACTGACTTCCAGTATTGAAGAAGAAGTTGAAAAGCTAGTATGGTCAACTCGTTGGGGTGGCGATACTGTAATGGATCTATCTACGGGTAAAAACATTCACTCAACCCGTGACTATATTGTTCGTAATTCCCCTGTACCTATCGGTACTGTGCCTATTTACCAAGCTTTAGAAAAAGTAAACGGTGTTGCTGAAGACCTTACTTGGGAAGTATTCCGTGACACATTGATTGAGCAGGCTGAGCAGGGCGTCGATTACTTTACAATTCATGCGGGTGTTCTTCTTCGCTATGTACCATTAACGGCTAACCGTGTAACGGGTATTGTGTCTCGTGGTGGTTCGATTATGGCGAAATGGTGTATTGCTCACCATAAAGAAAATTTCCTATACACGAATTTCGAAGAAATTTGTGAAATTATGAAAGCCTATGATGTGAGCTTTTCACTAGGTGATGGCTTACGTCCGGGTTCTTTAGCTGATGCAAATGATCCTGCGCAGTTTGGTGAACTAGAAACCTTAGGTGAGTTAACCAAAATTGCTTGGAAACACGATGTGCAAACGATGATTGAAGGCCCAGGTCATGTGCCTATGCATATGATTAAAGAGAACATGGACAAGCAGCTAGAGCATTGTGATGAAGCGCCTTTCTATACCTTAGGGCCTTTGACTACAGATATTGCTCCAGGTTACGACCACTTCACCAGTGGTATTGGTGCCGCAATGATTGGCTGGTTCGGCTGTGCAATGTTGTGTTATGTAACACCTAAGGAGCATTTAGGCCTACCTAATCGTGATGATGTTAAAGAAGGCATTATTACGTATAAAATAGCAGCTCATGCGGCTGATATTGCCAAGGGTCACCCTGGTGCACGTTACCGTGATGATATGTTGTCAAAAGCACGTTTCGAATTCCGTTGGGAAGATCAGTTTAACTTGGGTCTTGATCCTGATCGTGCTCGTGAATTCCACGATGAGACTTTACCGAAAGACTCAGCGAAGGTTGCACATTTCTGTTCAATGTGTGGTCCTAAGTTCTGTTCAATGAAAATCAGCCAGGAAGTGCGTGATTATGCTGCTGATAAAGAAATTGAAGATGGCATGAAGAAAAAGTCTGCTGAATTCAAAGAGTTGGGCAGTGAAATATATGTTGAGCAAATATAGGTAGTTAGTCGAATGGCTATATCTCCAACAATAAAACCGGGAACAGTCGGGATTGTCGGTGCTGGTGCTATGGGGCGTGTGCTCGCATGGCAATTACAAAGCGCTGGCTTTGCTGTCAGTTTGTTTGATAAAGACGATATCGATTTTGGCGATGCAGCGGCCTATACCGCTGCAGGTATGTTAACGCCTTATTGTGAAGTTGAATCAGCGGAGTTATTGGTTTTTGAGTTGGGGATGCGTTCCTTAGGGCTTTGGCAACAACTGAAAGATGAGCTGAATGGTGATCTGGGGTATTCTCAGCAGGGTAGTTTGGTGGTTGCTCATGGAAGCGACCGTCCTGATTATCATCAGTTTAACCGTCAAGTTCTCAGTAAGCTATCTCCGTCACCTGACCAGTATAAGCAATTAAACCAGCAGCAACTTACATTGCTAGAACCGGATATCGGCGGCAATTTTAATGAGGCAATTTATTTACCAGAAGAAGCCTCGTTGTGCCCTAAAAAAACCTTACAGTTATTAGCGGATCGTCTAATCGAACATGGAGCAAATTGGTACCCTAATCGTCTGGTTCGTGATGTTGATTCTCATATAGTGACAACTAATGAAGGCACTCATCATTTTGACTGGGTTGTTGATTGCCGAGGTTTAGGGGCAAAAGAACAATGGGATGGATTGCGTGGTGTTCGTGGTGAATTGGTCTGGTTGCACGCACCGGATGTAAAAATTAAACGTCTTGTTCGCTTAATGCATCCTCGTTATCGATTATATTTAGTGCCACGAGGTTATGATGATTTATACATTGTGGGTGCTACACAAATAGAAAGTAATGATATGGGACCTATGACGGTGCGATCCAGTTTAGAACTATTGTCGGCTGCTTATAGTTTACATTCTGGTTTTGGTGAGGCGCGAATTGTGGATATGCGTACGAATTGCCGTCCAGCACTTAAAGATAATCTGCCCAAAATTGAATGTAAGAAAGGTTTAGTACGTGTTAACGGTTTATTTAGGCATGGCTTTTTGCTTTCGCCAGCGTTAGGAGAGGAGGTTGTCCATTGTTTGGAAAATCCTGATTATCAATCGTCATTTTCCTCTCTTATCCAAAGGGTGGCCTAACTTTTTATAAAAAGCTTTTTATTGGACACGTTTTAATAGATATTTTTTACAAAAAAATTATGATGAAAATTCAACTTAATGGGGAAGATAAATCCCTAAATTCAGACAGTAACTTATACGAAGCCATTGAAGAATGGCAGTTGTTAGGCCAAAATTTTGCCATTGCAATCAATGAGCAATTTATTCCTAAGTCGGCATATAACTCAACTCGATTGTCTGAAGGAGATAGAGTCGAGTTAGTAGTTCCGATGCAAGGTGGTTAATCGTATAAGCGATTATTTTTATTATTCATTTCTTAGTCAGACTTTTTACTCGTTATTATTTTTATGTGTAAATAATAACGAGTAGGGAGTAACAATATTTTCAATAGATTCTATGTGGCAATTAGCAGATAAAACAATATCAAGTCGATTATTAATTGGTTCGGCACTTTACCCATCGCCAGATGTGATGCAAAAATCTATCAAAGCATCAGGGTCGGAGGTGGTTACTGTTTCTGTACGACGTCAAAATGTTTCAGCTGAAAGCGAAACTGGTCACGATTTCTGGCGGTTATTGCAAGAGCTGAAAATTAATATTTTACCGAATACAGCAGGTTGTCATTCAGTAAAAGAGGCCGTAACTACTGCACAAATGGCTCGAGAGTTGTTTGATACTAATTGGGTAAAATTAGAAGTGATTGGGGATGAATATAATCTTCAGCCGGACCCATTTGCCTTATTAGAAGCAACAAAAGAATTGATCTCTCAAGGTTTTGAAGTCTTCCCATATTGCACGGATGATTTAGTATTATGTCAGAAGTTGGTGGAAGCAGGTTGTCGAATCTTAATGCCATGGGGTTCTCCCATTGGTACGGGGAAAGGCTTGCTGAACCCTTATGCGCTAAAAAATATTCGTGAGCGCTTACCAGAAATCACTTTAATTGTTGATGCGGGTATCGGATTACCTTCTCACGCAGCGCAGGCTTTAGAAATGGGCTACGATGGTGTATTACTCAATACCGCAGTTGCTCAGGCATCTGACCCAGTTAAAATGGCTCAAGCATTTAAATATGCACTATTAGCAGGCCGCGAAGGTTATGAAGCAGGTGCTATTCAAGAGCGCAATTTAGCGAAACCAAGTACGCCTACCATTGGCACTCCTTTTTGGCATCAATCCTAACTTCTGATTCCCGTGAGCTTGTAAAGATTAATCTTAAAATATTATTTTTTATATTTTAATTAGTTTTTACAGTTGGCGACGATGGTATTTTTATTTAAAAAACTATTGATAAGTAATTAAACACTATGTCTATTCTTCCTATTGTTTTAAATTTTTCAGGCAATGATACAGCCGGCCTAGCGGGTATGGCCATGGATGTGCGCACCCAAACAGCAATGGGCGTGCATAGTGCATCTGTGGTAACGGCAAATACCGCACAAAATAATCAGCAAGTTATTTCTATTAATTCTGTCGAGCATTCTGTATTTGATGACCAAATTAAAGCAATAACTGACTTGCCCGTTATTGCCGTTAAAGTTGGGTTAGTTGCTTCTCTTGGACAATGTAAAAAAATTAGTCAGTTTGTCGCCCAAGAAAAATTACCTTTAGTCGTTGATCCTGTTTTAGGTAGCAGTAGCGGTGCAGATTTTTTAGAAAATGATTATATTAAATGTTACCAAGAAAATTTTTATCCTCATCTTACGTTGTTAACACCTAATATTCCTGAAGCTCAGCGCCTAAGTGGGGTATCTATACAATCAAAAGACGATATTATTGCAGCGGCAAAAAAATTGCTGGATAGTGGCGTTAATGCCGTATTGATTAAAGGTGGACATTTTGATTGTGAAGAAAAAAACTCTGACGCCCATATTGTTCAGGGCTCTAATATCGTTCAAGGCTCTAGTATCATTCAGGACTGTAATATCGTTCAGGACTATTTCACAGATGGAATAAGATCATTTTGGTTAAGTAGTGAAAGAGTTTTAACAAGTAATATACGCGGGACAGGTTGTGCGTTATCTTCGGCTATTGCGAGTAGCCTTGCGCTAGGTTATTCACTTTATGATTCTGTAGTTATTGGCAAGATGGCAATTTCTCAGGGTTTAAGGCAATCTTATTCTATCGATTCTAATAGTGATAATATTAATTACGGTCCGATTAATATTACCCATTTCCCTGATCAACAAATGGATTTGCCGGTATTAACTCAAACGGCTATTCATAGCACTCATATAGATCCTTTTCTTGAATGTAATCAACCTGTATTAGGTTTGTACCCTGTTGTGGATAGAGCGGATTGGATTAGTAAATTGGCACCTGCTGGTATTAGTACCATTCAACTACGAGTCAAAGACTTATCAGGTGATGATTTAGAAAAAGAGATAGAGCAAGCGGTTAGTTTAGCGAATCAATATGGCTGCCGTTTATTTATCAATGATTATTGGAAGTTAGCTATTAAATATCAAGCTTACGGTGTGCATCTGGGGCAGGAAGATCTCGATGATGCTGATGTACAAAAAATTAAAATAGCAGGGTTAAGACTGGGTACAAGTACACATTGTCACTATGAAGTCGCTCGGGCACACACCTATCGACCTTCTTACATTGCCTGTGGCCCTGTCTATCATACAACCACGAAAGATATGCCATGGGTTCCTCATGGTATTGAAGGTTTAAGTTATTGGCGTAAAGTATTGAATTATCCATTAGTTGCTATTGGCGGTATAAATCGTGAACGTTTTAATGGTATCGCAGCAACAGGTGTCGATAGTGTCGCGATGATCACAGCGATTACGCTTGCTGAGAATCCGGAAGATACAGCAAAAGAATTTGTTCAAATGTATCAAGATACGGTGAGAAAAAAAGAGTTAGAAAAACCAGCAGAAACTAACCTTGTTGATGAGAGGCAAGCAATATGACAGATACTGTTTTTTCAGCAAGTGAATGGTTGCGTTATACCAGGCATTTACAAATGCCACAGGTTGGCGTTAAAGGTCAGCAGCGTTTAAAAAATTCTCATGTGTTGATAGTCGGAGCAGGAGGTTTAGGTTGCCCCGTTTCTTTATATCTTGCTGCTGCAGGCGTAGGGTATATTACTATTATTGATGGTGATACGGTCGATCTAACTAACTTGCAGCGCCAAATTGTTTTTACTACGGATCAAATAGGGCAATCAAAAGCTGAATGTGCTAAACAACGTTTATTAGCCTTGAACCCTGAAATTCATGTGGACGCTGTTATTAATCATTTGAGTATAGATAATGCAGATGCATTGGTGCAGCAAGCAGATCTTATTTTGGATTGCACGGATAATTTTTCAACACGATATCTCATTAATGACACTTGTATTCGATTAAATAAACCTTGGTTATTTGCCAGTATTTACCAGTTTTCAGGCCAGTGTGCTTTATTTACTCCAGAGTCAGCTTGTTTCCGTTGTTTATTTCCTGACAAACCTACCGAGGTGGCAGATTGTAATACCGCGGGTGTTCTTGGTGTTTTACCAGGTCTACTGGGAACGTTGCAGGCTAATGAGGCGATTAAGTATTTAGTTGGTTTACCTTGCCCTTTAGAAAATACGTTGTTAATTGTTGAGGCGACAGATTTAACGTTTAAACATATTCAATTACAGAAAAATACCGCGTGTTCAGTATGCGGTGAAACGCAGAGCGATATCAATATTGCAGATTATCAATTCAGTTGTGCTGTTGATTTTGCAGAAGAGCATGAAGTCAATTCGGAGCAATTTAATCATTGCAAGGATAATCCTGAGTTTGTTTTGTTGGATGTCAGAACACTTGAGGAAAGACAAGCATTTAATATTGGTGGTGGTCATATCCCATTAAGTGATATTCAAAATGAGCTAAATGGCTTAAATAAAAATAAAACAATACTGTGTTACTGTCAGACAGGTATTAGAAGTAAAAAAGCCGTGATTGCTTTACGTAATGCTGGTTTTTTAGCCAAAAGCCTACAGGGTGGTCTATCACTCTGGTTAAAGAGCGAAACTTCAAAATGACGGGTTAGCTATGACACGATAGTAAGAATTTCGTTTATACTTAATAGATATCCTAAAAGATGTGAGTTTAAACAATGAGTAGTCAGGCGATTAAGAAATTTTTACATCACGAGTCAGCTAGTGGTATTTTATTGATGGGGACCGCTGTGCTTGCCATCATTTTCGCGAATTCACCTCTATCATCCTATTACAATTTACTCATTGATACTCCCGTTGTTGTTGCGATAGGTAACTTTACAATCAACAAGCCATTACTACTTTGGGTCAATGATGGTTTGATGGCTGTCTTCTTTTTATTGGTTGGCTTGGAATTAAAAAGAGAGTTTGTTGAAGGAGAGCTTGCAACTCCCAGTAACATTATTTTGCCCGGTTTGGGTGCAGTTGGTGGAATGGTTATTCCAGCTGCTATTTATGTTTTTCTCAATAAAGATGACCCGGCAGCCATTCAAGGTTGGGCGATTCCTGCAGCAACTGATATCGCTTTTGCTCTTGGTATTTTATCATTGTTAGGCTCTAGAGTCCCAACAAGCCTTAAGGTTTTCTTAACATCACTGGCTATTTTTGATGATGTTGGTGCAATTATTATTATTGCTTTATTTTATACCAGTAAAATTTCTATATTTGCTTTAATTTTTTGCGCATTCTGCATTATTTTATTATGGTGGATGAATAAAAAAGGGGTCTCAACTACTCGCTATTATGTCTATGTTGGGATTTTTATGTGGGTGGCTATGTTGAAGTCAGGTGTTCATGCAACTCTGGCGGGTGTTGTGCTTGCGATATTTATCCCAATGTATTCATCTACAACAACAAAAGATTCTTCAAACAACACGCAAACTCATAAATTTTCTCCCCTTAAAATCATGGAGCATGAGTTGCATAAAAGTGTCAACTTTGTAATTTTACCTATTTTTGCTTTCTGTAATGCAGGTGTTTACCTCGGTAATGTTGGTTTGGAGCAAATCTCACACAGTATTCCAGCGGGTATTGCTTTGGGCTTATTTGTGGGTAAGCAAATAGGTGTGTTTGGGTTTTGTTGGCTAGGTATTAAATTGGGGATGACGAAGTTACCGAGTACGATGTCCTGGGGTTCGCTTTATGGTATCGCTGCGTTATGTGGCGTTGGTTTTACAATGAGTCTATTTATTGGTTCTCTCGCATTCGAAGAAACCGGTGTCAATATGGTGGTTGATGAGCGTCTTGGAATCCTATTAGGATCGTTGCTATCTGGGATTGTTGGCTATTTTGTTCTTAAAGTATCTCTTCCTGCTAAAGGTGTAGCCGCCGCTCGAGAGAGTTAGTGGTGGCTTGATAAACACGCTCAAAAGAGTAAGCTTATATTCCTACTTTAGATAAATTTCCCTAATTTATTGGAAGAGGTTAATAAGGATATGGCGGATAATAATGAAAAAAGAGAAGCCCAGCCCTCTAAGATAGAAAGGCTGATAGGAATTATTTTTGCCTTTTTAGTACTTGCACTGATTGCTTATACCGTCGTCATGGAAATTAAAATTGACGATAATAAAATGCCTTTATTATATATTTTAATCGCTATTATGGCGGGGGCAGTTGTCGCAACCATTCCTGGTTTTTTGAATATGGATTATTCAGGGAAGGGAGTCAGTATTCGTGCAGCAGGTGGTGTTGCTGCTTTTGTTATAGTGCTATCTGCATTACAGGAAATGACGGGACCATCAAACTCTGATAGGCCTGTTGTAGGCACCAATAGTAATACGACAACTGGTAACACTCAATTTCAGCAACAAACCCAACAGATACAAGCTATTCAGCAGAGCTTTCGAGCAACATCATATTGTTCGATGACAGGGGCTTCTGGTTATGGCGTTAGTACTAATCTACAGCAGGCACAAACCATAGCGATTCAATATTGTGTTGCTAGTGGCGGAATACCTGACTGTTGTGCGGGTAATGTTAGAACAGAGCAGTTATATTAGCGCGCATAATAATCAACACTATCTTAATTAACCGGTTGATGAGTGAGTACGCTGTGAATCACATGTTCGTATTCAAAATATACGGTGAAATCATCGTAAACCCAGCTTGAAATAGGTGGTTCACCGACTGCTGGGCGCCAATCTTTAGGTTCACCATATCGATCCTTAACTTGTGTTTTCGTCATTCCAGAGCGAGGACGCGCTATTGATTGTTTATCTGCGGCTTGTTGCCCAATAGGAACATAAACAGTTTCGGCTAAGCTTGTGGGGATGATGGTAATGCTGGTCAAAGTGATCGCAAGGCCACAAAGTAGTTTAGACGTGAAGTTGCTCATTATTAATACCTTTTAACCTGTCAATTTTTCCCTATATTATTGTAATTATTACGATAAATCTATTGGCTGCGCTGTTTATTAGATACTTGCTAAACACTTAGTGATGGACTTGGCTTTTTCGTTGTCGTTTTTGGGTGATTTGAGTATGGATGACTTGTCTGGCAAGGACTCTTTGCTGTTCCTCGTTTAATTGATGAAATCGAGCGCCAATTAAATAAGAGCCATCATCTAGCTCTTGGTTGCGTGTTACTTGAGCATAGGTCAGTAGGCCAGTATAAGAGGGTAGAAAGACTAATTTTACCGCTACCCAGCTTTCTATACCAATGGAATGGTTAGTGTTAAAGCCGATGCCTCCCTGGCTAAGGTCGATACGGCCACTTTCGGTATCATTCGCTGAAACGGCTTCGTCTGCGAGCATTTGCTGAGATAGCATATTCATCTTTTGATTCAACATATCCAAATAATCAGCAATTGCTAAATTTTCTTTGCGGATATGCTCAAGTGTAGAATGTGAGTCATTGTCTAATTGTTGAAATTGCGAAAATAGGCCAAGTGTATTGGCGTGATCGAAGTGTTGCTCAGCACTGATGTGAGTGACTGCGTCAGTATTTACACATTTAAAGTTAAAGATTACATCTTGTTGAATTCTAAAAAACTGCCGTTTTTCACTCATAGTTTACCCTGTGATTTATTGTGTGTAATGAGGCTCTTTTGAGTGTAGCAGTTAATTGTATTTTGTCAGGTAATTAGGCGTAAATCACTATAGCCATTTTGGGTTTAATAGCTTACGAGATATGCACAGTTTGATATTAATGATTGGGACTCTAAAAAATAAGGCGTGAATAGTGTATGAATAATTAAGGGAATGACTATAATGCCGACCATGCTTAATTCAACCTCTCTATTTATTGGTATTCGATACACTCGTGCAAAGCGTCGACACCAATTTATCTCATTTGTTAGTGGCTTTTCTCTGCTTGGTATGGCCTTAGGGACATTAGCATTAATTGTTGTATTGTCAGTAATGAATGGTTTTGATCGAGAAATAAAACAGCGTATTTTAAGTGTTGTTCCCCATGGTTTTGTCGATCAATTACCCCGTATGAAAAATTGGGAATCGTTAGCCGCAACGATTGAAAAACATACTGATGTGATAGCAACAGCACCATATATCGGTGGTTTTGTGATGCTGGGAGCAAAGAATAATGTTCATGGTGTGGAGCTTCAAGGTATTTTGCCCGAAGAAGAAAGGCAAGTCTCAAATATTGATCAATATATGCGTGGCACTCAACTCAAAGAACTTCAAGCCGGTGATTTTAGTATCGTATTAGGCAGTTTGGCAGCGCGGTTTTTGAATGTGCAGGTAGGGGATTCTGTTGTTATGACATTGCCTCAAGTGTCTGTCACCCCTGCGGGTTTATTCCCGAGATCAAAGCGTTTTACCGTCATTGGTGTTTTTGAAGTAGGCGCGCAAGTCGATCAATCGTTGGCCTTAATTCATCTATCTGATGCACAACGTTTGTTTCGTTACGGTGCAAATGTTCAGGGTTTACGTTTGCAAATGGATGATATTTACAAAGCGGGTAATGTTATTAGCTCATTGTCCAGCGAGTTGGGTGAGCAATATAGGCTAACTGATTGGAGTGAAACGCAAGGGAGCTTATTTCAGGCGATTAAGCTCGAGAAACGCATGATCACATTATTACTGATGATTATCATTGGGGTGGCAGCATTAAATATTGTAACGAGCTTAGTGTTGATGGTCTCTGACAAGCGCAGTGATATTGCGGTGTTAAGGACTTTAGGGATGACCACTCGTGAAATTATGAGCGTATTTATTATCCAAGGGAGTGTTGTTGGAGTTGTCGGTATTGCATTAGGTGGCATTATTGGTTGTTTGTTAGCACTGAGTATCAGCGATTTAATCAGTTGGTTTGAGAAAGTGCTTGGTCTGTATGTATTTGACCCTAATGTTTATTTTATCAGCCAAATCCCTTCGCAATTAAAGTTATCAGATGTTGTCGTTATTTGTGGTGTTGGTTTAGTGTTAAGTGTCCTGGCTACTTTATACCCTGCATACCGTGCAACTCAGGTAGAGCCAGCGGAAGTATTACGTTATGAGTAATTCATTTATGAATGAAGAAATTGTTTTAGCCTGTGAGCACCTTCAGAAAAACTATGAAGAGGGGCCACAGCAAATCCATGTATTGCGCGATATAAATTTACATATTCAGAAAGGTGAGCGGGTTGCCATTATTGGTAGTTCTGGTTCAGGCAAAAGTACCTTACTCAATCTATTGGGCGGTTTGGATACACCGACAAGTGGCGATGTTTGGGTGTCAGGAAAGCAGCTGGCTGCACTGGATGAAAATGCCCGAGGCCAACTGCGCAACCGTTATTTAGGGTTTGTCTATCAGTTTCATCACTTATTGGGAGAATTTACCGCACTAGAGAATGTGGCTATGCCATTGCTTATTGGCAAAGTGTCTGTAAAAGAGTCTACACAGAGAGCAACAGAAATCTTGGGTAGAGTGGGATTAGGGAAGCGATTGCAGCACAAACCTGCAGAGTTATCAGGTGGTGAACGCCAGCGGGTAGCAATTGCCAGAGCAATGGTTACTCGGCCAGCCTGCGTCTTAATGGATGAGCCTACTGGTAACCTTGATCAAGAAACAGCTCAATCAGTACAGGCATTAATGTGGGAGTTAAATCGTGAGTTTGACTTGAGTTTTGTGATTGTTACTCATGATAAGCAGTTTGCTACCACGATGGACCGAGTATTAGAGCTAAAGCAGGGTGAATTACATGGTAATAATACGGTTGCCGATATGGTTGAGGCTTAATAATGCTGCATCCTTTTAGTGTATTCGTCGGGTTGCGCTACACCTTAACTCGTCGGCGTAGCCGATCAGTTTCGTTTATTTCAGCTATTGCAATGACAGGCATTATTCTGGGAGTTGCTCTACTTATCACTGTTTTATCGGTAATGAATGGGTTTGATAAAGAATTGAAAGAGCGCATTCTCACGATTATGCCTCAGGTAACTCTTTATAATACTTCGGGCATTGATGATTGGCCTTCTTTACGAGAACAAGTGCTACAGTCCGACCAAGTGACTGGAGTAACACCATTTGTCGAATTGCAGGCAATGCTTCATGAAGGGCGCAATACTCAACCGGCATTGATATATGGTGTCAATGCGAATTATCAGCCAACAGTCTCCAGTGTTGGGACTTATTTACAGCCTGACACATTGAAAACATTAGAAGAGAATAATGCGTATATTGCACTGGGGGTTGGTTTAGCTGAGAAGTTGGACGTCCGTCTTCAAGATTCGTTAACGGTCATTGTGCCACGAGCAGGTCAGGTGAATAGTTCGCCTGAAATACGCCGACTAAAGATTATAGATATATTTTCAACAGGTACAGAACTAGACCAGTCGCTGGCATTAATGGGTTTGCAAAGTGCAGCTAGTCTAACAACTCAGGTTTCCGGTGTTTCTGGGCTTCATATCAAAGTGGATAATTTATTCTCTGCTCCTGGTGTTGCTTCAACACTGAGGTCGCAATTGCCTTTGGGGTTTTATACAAGCGACTGGACACGGACCCATGGGAATATTTACTACGCGATCCGCATGTCTAAAAATCTTGTCAGTTTATTGCTTCTACTCATCATCGCGATTGCTGCATTTAATGTTGTTTCAACATTGGTGATGGTTGTTGTTGATAAGCAGGGCGATATTGCGGTCTTGCGTACCTTAGGAGTCACTAATAAGCAGGTGATGTCCATTTTCTTTATACAGGGTGCCATTATTGGAGTGATAGGTACAGTATTTGGGGCTTTGCTGGGAGTGGCTCTGGCGCTTTCAGTTGAAAAACTTGTTGCTGGTATAGAGTCTTTTTTTGGCGTGGCTTTCTTGCATTCGGATATATATCCGGTGAGCTTTCTACCTTCTTCTTTACACGCGGCTGATGTAATCCTAGTAACAGCAGTCTCCTTAATCATGAGCTTTCTAGCTACATTATATCCTGCACGTAAAGCCGCTCAAGTGCAGCCTGCTGAAGCGTTACGTTACGATTAATGCATATTCTTAGCTGCTCTTTTAGCTCGCTTTTCTTGGCGGTGTCGCCATTGGTAAATTACGTAAAGGCGCCATACATAACGGATGATGAAATAGCTTAATAGAGAAAAAAAGCTACCTGCACACAGGGAGCCAACAACAAGGGGTTTCCAAATTTTACTAAGCTCAGCATTAATTAACCCCCAGGTTATGGCATCAGGCATATGAACTGATGGCTCATTTAATAGCCACAGGCCGAGTTGATAAGTGAAGAAAAAAATAGGTGCGATAGTTATGGGGTTGGTTATCCAGACCAGCGCTAAAGCAATAGGGAGGTTGCAGCGAACCCATAAAGCGACTAGAGCCACTAATGCCATTTGGCCGGGTACTGGGACAAATGCGAGAAACACTCCCATCAGAAATGCCATAGAAACTGAATAGCGATTGAGGTGGAATAGATTGGGGTCTTCTAGTAGGGGACCAAGGAAACGCAACCGTGGATGTTCTTGAACATCGCTGGGTCTTGGCATAAAGCGTTTAAAGAGTTTTCTTGGCATGGATGTATAGAATTCCTAATCCCACAATAGTTCATTGTACGAAATCGCGGCATTATGCCTATAAAGCTAAGACTTTACCAATTGTTACAGAAAATGATTTTTTTGTGATTATGACTCATGTAAATGTCATAAATCTGAATTATTATAGACGCCTGCGGTCATAACTGGCATTAGCAAAGTCTATTTGGAGTATTCTTTTGGGTGATACACACTTAAATAATTTAATCGATAGTAATTTACATGTATTAGAAACGTCTGTAGAACTTCTGGCAGATATTCAAGCAGAACAATTCGTTCAGGTCCGACGCCCTTATTTTGAAGCATCCTTAGGAAAGCATTTACGGCATATTCTTGATCATTATTTGTGCTTTCGACGTGACTTGGAGACTGGCTTGATCGATTATGATCAGCGTCAACGGGATTCCCAGCTTGAAACCGATAAAGACTACGCACTTGCCATCATTAAGCAGCTTCATTATTTTTTGGACTCACTGAAAAGCCAGGTTAATGTTAATCAGCCACTCAAAGTGATAATGTGTAATGACGTTGCAACACCTGATGGTGAGATTACGGAATCTTCCTTAGGGCGCGAACTACAGTTCCTTCAAGGGCATAGCGTCCATCACTATGCACTGATGGCTGTTATTCTGAAAATCTCTGGCCAATCAGTCAGCGAGGATTTTGGGGTTGCTCCATCGACGATTGTACATGAAAAAACAGTGAAACAATCAGCCTGAGTTTAATCAATAGGAGGTTGTTACTAGCATCCTAATTGAGGCTAGTTGGAAAGTGTGCCCAGCCAGAGCAAGCAAATATGAGTAGCTTTGGTAGTGAAAAATTTAATAAAATGAATAGTGAAGCGAAAGCTTAGAGGTTGTTACTATGAATGCTGTGGAATCTATCAACGTGGCAGAGCGTTTTTCTTTTTTAGAAGATTTGATCATTCCTCCACCGACTTCGGCTGGACGTTATCAAGTACGTTTTGCTGCAAACGAGGTAGAAGTTCATGCAGCGCAATCATTGCGATACCGTGTTTTTTATGATGAAAAGCAAGGCAATCCTTGTGCAGAAATGGTCGAAGCGCAGAGGGATATTGATCAGTGGGATGATGCAGGGTTCCATATCATAGTATTAGATACTCGTGTGGAAGAGCAGCCTGCAGTCGTTGGTACGTTGAGATTATTTCTTAACGAATGCCTAAAGCCAGATCAGCATTTTTATACGGAAGAAACCTTTAACTTAAATAAACTTCATAATTTCTATGGTCGCTCACTGGAGTTGAGCCGCTTTTGTATTGATCCTAATGGTCGGGGTGGCGCTATTCTCATGTTGATATGGAAATATGCGATGACCTTCCTTCAAGACAATGAAATTGATGTTATGTTTGGTTGTGCCAGTTTTAGTGGAACGGATGTTAATCAACATTTGCCTATTTTAAATTATCTCTATCAACATCATTTAGCACCTGAATTTTTGCGACCAGAGCCAAAAGTGTCTGACTATATTGATTTAAAAGCCATTTTTCAGGCTGATGCAGCATGGTCTGATGCACAAAAATCAATACCCACATTATTGAGAGGCTACTTAAAATTAGGGGCTAAAATCAGTGATGCGGCGATTGTTGATGAAGCATTCAATACGGTTTACGTTTCTATCTACGTTGAAACAAAAAACATGTTGCAGCAAAATCCTAACTTGGTGATGCATGTCTGACGATGTTCTTTCTACATCTGCTAATTCAGTAAGTCCTTCCAAAACATGGCGAGCCGTTTTTTCGATGATACTCTTAGTCTTATGGGTGTTATTTATGCTGCTTGCCTATTCCTTTTGCCAGTTACTTTTTCCTAAGTCTATAAATAATATATATACAACCTTTCACCGTGGCTGCTGTTGGCTTTTTTCAATAAGGTGTCATGTGGAAGGAGAAATATCGAATCACAAGCCAACACTATTTCTTTCTAACCATATTTCCTATTTGGATGTTTTTGTTCTAAGTAGTGTTTGCCCAAGTTATTTTATCGCTAAGTCAGAGGTTGCTGGTTGGCCAGTGCTAGGATGGCTTGCTAAGAAACAAAATACATTATTTTTTGAACGTAATGGACAAAAAATCCGTGGGCAGATTAAAGTAATGTCCGAGCATTTTAGTCAGACAAAAAGCCTGACATTATTCCCTGAAGGAACTAGTACAGAAGGTGAACATGTTGAGCCTTTTAAATCCAGCCTTTTGCAATCAGTTGAAAATACCGATGCCCAAGTGCTAATTCAACCAGTAACTGTCGCCTATACACATTATCAAAATAAACCAATGAATCGGTTTATTAGGGATCACTATGCGTGGTATGCCAAAATGCCATTTGGGTCGCACTTTTTTAGTGCTCTAGGGATGGGTAAATCTGATGTGAAAATTATCTTCCATCCCCCTATAAGCTTAGATGATTTTGAGTCGCGTAAAGAATGTACTTTTCACTGCTGGCAACAAGTGTCAGATGGGTTGAATAAAAGCGTTCATTCTGAAGAAACATTATAATTCAACATTTTTTGACATCAGCTCCAATCTGCTAGATACTTACAATCAATTCTATTTAGAGATAATATGCATTAAGCATCGTTCTAATTTGGATAATAATAATGAGTATTAATTGGAAAGAATATCAGCCAGGTGTTTTTTACGACGAATTAATCAACAACAACGGTAACGCTCGTTTACCTGCTAAACGCTTAACTTCTTACTTACATTCATTGAATGAAAACGAATTGCAGAGGCGCCAGCAACTCGCTGATGCTGCGATCCGTGATATGGGAATCACGTTTACCGTTTATACTGAAGAAGGTAATATTGATCGATCTTGGCCATTTGATATCATACCTAGAACAATTTCAGCAAAACAATGGAACAAAACCGCTGAAGGCCTAATGCAGCGTTTACAAGCGCTTAATATGTTTGTGAATGATCTCTATCATGATCAAAAAATTATCAAAGATGGTATTGTCCCTAAAGATTTAATAGAGAATTCCACCAACTTCCGTAAAGAGTGTATCGGTATTTCACCTCCACATAATGTCTGGGCCCATATTTGCGGAACAGATTTAGTTCGAGATGAAGATGGTGAGTTTTATGTCTTGGAAGATAATCTGCGTGTTCCTTCAGGCGTGTCTTATATGCTTGAAAATCGCTCAATCACCAAGCGTGTTTTACCCGAACTTTTTCAAGAAGATAAAATTTTACCTGTCTCTGGCTATACCGATCAATTGTTTAAAACACTTGCTGATTTGGCTCCGCATGTTGATCAACCGTCGATCGTAGTACTAACACCGGGCATTTATAATTCAGCATATTTTGAACACGCTTTTCTAGCGCAACAAATGGGAGTTGAATTAGTTGAAGGCAGTGATTTAACTGTTGCCAAGAATGGTTATGTTTATATGAAAACTATTGGCGGCCTTGAGCGAGTCGATGTTATTTATCGGCGCATTGATGATTTATTTTTAGATCCTAAAGTATTTAGAAAAGATTCTGCATTAGGTGTGCCTGGGTTAATGAAAGCTTGGCAAAAAGGTAAAGTGGCACTGGCGAATGCCCCAGGCGCCGGTGTCGCAGATGATAAAGTAATATATGCCTACGTCCCGGAAATAATTAAGTACTATCTTGATCAGGATCCTATTATTTCCAACGTAAAAACGTTTTTATGCAGTGATAAAAAGCAACGTGATTATGTCATTGCCAATATTGATAAGCTGGTTGTTAAGCCTGCAAACGAATCAGGTGGTTACGGTATGTTGGTTGGTCCTCATTCCACTAAAAAAGAACAGGCAGAGTTTGTACAATTAATTAAAAAAGACCCACGTAATTATATTGCACAGCCGACTCTGGCGTTATCGACTGCGCCAACATTGGTTAGTGGTGATAAAGTTGAGCCGCGCCATTTAGATTTGCGCCCCTTTGTACTACAAGGAAAAAATAGTTATGTAACAACAGGTGGTTTGACTCGAGTCGCTATGCGTAAAGGATCGCTGGTTGTTAATTCTTCTCAAGGTGGTGGTAGTAAAGACACTTGGATAGTTGATACGGAGGTCAAATAGTAATGCTCTCAAGTGTTGCAGAAAGAATTTATTGGTCAGCACGTTACCTACAACGCATTGAAAGTTCTGCGCGTTTAGTGAATGTATATACCAATTTGTTAATGGATTTACCAAAAGATATAAATATTAGTTGGTATAATTTAATTACATTGAATAGCGCAGAAGAAGAATACGAGTCTCGTTATAAAGTTCGTGATGAACGTAATGTTGTGAAGTTTACGTTAGCAGATGATACTAACCCTGGCTCTATGATGGTTTCGATTGCGATGGTGAGGGAAAATTTACGTACCACACGTGATGTAGTCCCGGAGAATGCATGGGAGCTTATCAATGAATTAGCATCATATACGGATGATTCAATTAAAGACGGTGGGCTTAATCGTGGCAAGCGCCACGAATTTTTGACTCAGGTTATTAATCAGTGTCAACTTATTCAGGGTTATATTGCAAGTACTTTATCTCATGATGAAGTATGGGATATGTGGTGTATTGGCCGTGATCTCGAACGGATGGATATGACAACTCGGATCTTGGATGCAGGCGCTAATGTACTTTTTTCTCATGACTATCGTGAAAAATCTCATGTGCCTATCGTTGTATGGGGGAATGTACTGCGTAGTTCTGGTGCTGATCATGCGTATCGACGCCATGTGGCAGCCAGCGTTGTTGGTTCAAAAGTGATTAACTTTTTAATTTCAAATGAACATTTTCCACGGTCTACTAATTTCTGTTTGAATGCGATTGAAAAAGCCGTTAAACGTTTGCCGAAAGGTAGGAAAGTAATGGCTTCAATTAAGGAGCTTGAAATTGCTAAAGAGTCTTCTCATTCCTTTTCTAAATCTGACGAAGAGCTGAGTGATTATTTAAATGACTTGCAATTAAAGATCGGAGAATTGCACCGTATTTTTGCTGAAAGCTGGTTTTCTCTTGATTAAAAATGCTGATTAAAGATCGATTTTTAATGCCATAATTAATTGCCTATTTTTAGGAAGTGTTATCTCTAATGACTATTCGTGTTGCTATTCATCATAATACCTATTATAAATTTGATCGCAGAGTTAACCTCTCTCCTCATGTTGTACGCCTGCGACCAGCACCACACACACGGACCCCTCTCCATGGATATACATTAAAAGTATTGCCTGAAGAACACTTTATTAATTGGCAGCAGGATCCATTTGGTAACTATCAGGCACGATTAGTTTTTCCGGAAAAAACAGATCACTTCAGTGTTGAAGTTGAAGTGATTGCTGATATGACAGTAATAAACCCTTTTGATTTTTTTGTCGAGGAGGATGCACAAGAATATCCATTTTCTTATGATGAAGAACTTAAGCAAGAATTATTACCTTATTTGGAAATTAAAGAAAAGGGTAAAAAGCTACTAAAATGGCTGAAAGATTTTAAAGATAAAAAAGATATTCCTATTAATGATTTTTTAGTAGAGGTTAATCAAAAATTAGAAAAAGATATTAACTACACTATTCGTATGGAGCCCGGTGTTCAAGATTGTGAAACAACCTTGAAAAAAGCATTAGGTTCTTGTCGAGATTCTGCGTGGTTACTTGTACAGATTTTCAGGCATCTAGGCTTGGCCGCTCGTTTTGCTTCAGGATATTTAGTGCAGTTAACATCAGATGTTAAATCCCTTGATGGACCGTCTGGGCCGGAACAAGACTTCACCGATCTACATGCTTGGTGTGAAGTTTACTTACCTGGTGCAGGTTGGGTTGGCTTAGACCCTACCTCAGGTTTATTTGCGACAGAAGGTCATATTCCTCTTGCCTGTACTCCAAACCCGAGTTCTGCTGCACCGATTACTGGCTTTATGGATGAATGCGAAGTTGAATTTGAATTTTCTAATGAAGTTGTTCGTATTTTAGAAGACCCACGGGTTACGAAACCTTATAGTGAATATCAATGGAAGCAAATCGATAAGTTAGGCCAGGCCATTGATAAAGAGTTAAATGATAAAGATGTCCGCTTAACAATGGGTGGAGAGCCAACCTTTGTTTCTATTGATGATATGGAATCTGAACAATGGAATACTGAAGCGTTGGGTGATGATAAGTTACGCTTATCGAAGGATTTATTGTTACGCTTACGAGATAGCTTTTCCAAGGGTGGCTTATTGCATTACGGTCAAGGTAAATGGTACCCAGGAGAAGAAATTCCTCGTTGGGCTTTAGGTTGCTTTTGGCGAACAGATAAAAAACTATTATGGAAAGATAGCAAGTTAATCGGTCGTGTTGATCAAGACTATGGTTACGGTCGCAAAGAAGCTAGAAAATTTTTGCAGAGCTTATGTCAGTCACTACGCATTCCGATGAGTTATATTATTTCTGCTTTCGAGGATGCAGCCCATTATTTATTAAAAGAACAAGAGCTACCTGACAATGTTGACCTTTACGACTTGGATCTTGAGTCTGATTTAGAAAGAAAGCGCTTAGCAAAATTACTGAAAGAAGGGCTAAATCATCCTTCAGGTTTTATTGTTCCTTTATCTTGGGATTACAGTGGTAATCACTGGCGCAGTTGTCATTGGCCATTACGTCGTGGCCGCTTAATTGCCATCCCAGGCGATTCACCAATGGGTTTGCGGTTACCTCTCGATAGTTTACCCTATGCAACACAGCAGGAACTTTATCGTCCAGAGGCTGACCCTTTTGCACCTGATAAAGGTCAACCGGATGTGCAGCCGGCTCCGAAAGTCATGACTGAACTTATTCGGACAGCATTAACGATAGAGCCTCGTAATGGTTGCTTGTTTATTTTTCTACCACCAATGCAATCATTTAATGATTACTGCAATTTAATTGAGGCAATAGAAGCAACAGCGGCTAAGTTAAAAATGCCCGTCGTACTTGAAGGGTATGAGCCTCCCAGTGACCCTAAACTTAAAAGCTTTAAAATTACTCCAGACCCAGGAGTCATTGAAGTCAATATCCACCCGAGTAATTCTTGGGGTGAACTCGTTGAAAAAACTACGGTGCTGTATGAGCAGGCACGTTTATGTCGTTTAGGAACAGAAAAATTTATGCTGGATGGCCGCCACACAGGAACTGGCGGTGGTAATCACGTCACTATTGGTGGTGCAACGTCAGCAGATAGCCCGATCCTTAGGCGCCCCGAATTATTGCAAAGTTTAGTGACTTTTTGGCAGCATCATCCTAGCCTTTCCTATTTATTTTCCGGTATGTTTATTGGGCCAACCAGTCAGGCTCCGCGTGTTGATGAAGGCCGTGACGAAGTTTTATATGAATTAGAGGTTGCGTTTCAGCAAGTCCCAGAGGGTGGTGTTGATCAGCCATGGTTAGTTGACCGAATTTTTCGAAACCTGCTGGTTGATATTACGGGCAATACACATCGTGCTGAGTTTTGTATTGATAAATTATATTCTCCCGGAGGACCTTCTGGTCGTCTAGGGATATTGGAATTTCGTGGTTTTGAAATGCCGCCTCATGCGCGTATGTCATTGGTACAAATGTTATTGCTACGGTGTATGGTCGCCCGTTTTTGGAAGGAGCCTTATAAACATAAGCTTGTTCGTTGGGGTACTCGCTTACATGATCAATTTTTACTGCCACATTATATTTGGTCGGATATAAAAGAAGTTGTCACTGATCTTCAAGCTCATGGCTATCCTTTTAAATTGGAATGGTTGTTACCCTTTGAAGAGTTTCGTTTTCCGCATTATGGTCGAGTGCAAATCGGTGATGTTGAAATTGAGTTACGTTGGGGTATCGAACCTTGGCATGTCTTGGGTGAAGAAGTAGGGCAGCAGGGTACTACTCGTTATGTAGACTCTTCTGTTGAGCGCTTACAAGTTCGAGTGACTGGTATCAATAGCGAAAGGTATATTCTAACCTGTAATGAAAGACGTGTACCTTTGAGAGCAACAGGCAAACAAGGTGAATTTATTGCTGGTGTTCGATATCGGGCATGGGCGCCGCCTTCGGCATTGCACCCCACAATTGGTGTGCATGCACCCCTCGTATTTGATTTAGTCGATACATGGAATGGCATCGCTATTGGGGGCTGTACTTACCATGTCAATCATCCTGGTGGGCGAAGTTATGAAACCTTCCCTGTGAATGCATTTGAAGCAGAGTCTCGCCGTGTGAATCGTTTCTGGGATTATAATCAAAGCCCTGGTGTGATACGCCCGGAAGTTCAATCTCCAACCGATACAACGCCATTACCGTTAGGCCAAGAAGCAAGAACGTTTTTTGTCCATAGTGATGAGCCGCGACCAATGGAGCCACCACCAGAAGAGGTAGCGGAAGACTATCCTTATACACTTGATCTAAGGCGAACTCCTATTTTTTAACTCCCCATTTTTTAACTATGAATTAATGTGTAAAAATATAATGGCTGTTCTCCATGGCTAATTCCCAAAATGATTCCTCTTATAAGGGGCAATGTCTATGCGGCGCGATTCAATATACAGTTGACAAAATTGAATCGCGTATGGGGCATTGTCATTGTTCAATGTGCCGGAAATTTCATGGGGCAGCTTTTTCTACTTACGGTGAAGCTAGAGTAGATAACTTTCATTGGATAACGGGTAAAGATAAGCTTAAAACTTATACTGCTCCTAATGGAACACAAAGGCAGTTTTGTGAGCATTGTGGGTCGAGTATGGTTTTTTTTGCTTCTGATAGTACTGGAGAGGTTATTGAGTTTTCACTAGGAACCCTAGATTCGCATATAGAGCACGATCCGGATGCCCATATATATACGGATTACAAAGCTTCTTGGTATGACATTACTGATAACTTGCCGCAGTTTCCAAAAGGTAGGGAGTAAAACAATGGCTTCAGTAAAGCCATTGTTTTACCGTTATTATATTGGATAAATTTATTTTTTCAGTTGCATTACTGCTGCTTCTTTAAATTTTATTGCATTTTTTTGCCCCGATATTTTTCTTACAACGGATTCCAATGACTCCAAAATAGAATGTAAGTCGTTATCAATGCTTAAGTATTCTTCACAGATGATGGGTGCCATGGGACCAATATATTCTTCGAGGCAGTTTTCAAATACTAGCTTCTGTGATAGTGAAATTGTATTTGATTTTTTGGCTATAGCTTCCGTTGTATTTGTGTGTATTCCTTGTGAGAAATTTTCTAATAATTGTAATATGTCTGATGTTTTAGGAAGGTTTTCACGTCTAATTGAAATATTACCTCTGCGAAAACGGCATATGCCAGAGTTAATGTTAGACATTAATCCAATCGCATCTTCTCCAAATTTATTAAAGCAGTAAATAGAGATTATCTCTCCTTGATCAAATGTCAAGCGAGCCGACTGATTAGACTCTGTCACTATAAAAAAAGTACCAGTCTCTTTTTGCTTGAATACTTTTTTTAATAAAATAATGATGCTTTTAAAAGTCAAATATTTTTGTCTCATGATACCTTTATTTCTTTTTTCGTAATCGAATTATCGCTATTTGGAGGCCTTTGCTCATGCGATCTATTGAACGAGCTAACGCCCCAATTTCATCATTACGGTCGACCCCTTCGATTTCACTACCTAGTAATCTGCCACGGCTGATTTGATCTGCAACTGATGTTAGTCTATCAATTGGTTTGATAAGTAATTTTTTCATGATGACATAAAGTATAAAAGAAGACGCTATGGATGTAAGAATAGCTCCAATAATTGCATTAATATTTAAAGCGTAAGCATCAGACATGACTTTGTCCTTTTCAAGCACTACGCCGATAAGCCATTCACTGCCATAGAGATTGTCCAGAGACCGAAAGGAAGTAAGAACTTTTTTATCGTTAATCGTACGTTCTTGCAATTCGCTTTTTAATCGAGGTAAACCATTAGCAAATAATGCGCTCATGTGCTTTCCATTGAGGCTGCTATTTGGATGGCTGATAATTTCTCCAGTGTTATTCAATAGAAATGCATAACCTGTATTGCTAAAATTTAATGTATTAATCGCATCTGATACGGTTTTTAAACTTATATCGCCTCCAAATGCGCCTTTAAAAGTATCTTTATCGTAAAAGTTGGCGACTGCTGAAATTAAAATATCATTTGTAGCAGAATCAGTATATGGGTTGGTTAATAAAGCTTGTTCATGAGATCGAGCTAGTGGATACCAAGGGCGTATACGAGCATCCCAGCCATCTCCGGGGTACCAGTTTGTGTCATTAGAAATAGGTTGCCCGTCACTTTCTAACGCTCCAAAAATTAAGATAAACTCGTCTTTTAGTAAAGGAGTATCCATAGTTTTCTGAATAGTGCCTAAGTTGAAATCGGCAGAAATAGTTTCAGCCATCATGTTAATTAAAGCCAACTTAGCATTTAACCAATTAGTAATTTGATATGCTAAAACGACAGAAGATTCTTCGATGTTGTCTTCTATGCTCTTATATAAACTGTTGCGGACAATGTTGTATTGGAACCAGGAAAAAATAGAAAATGCAATAATAATAATGACAGATGATATCAATGGAACTTTGTGTGATACTTTCAAGAGCAACCCTCATGTAAAAATTTAAAGCTAGAATTTATCTAAAACTCTTACAGTTGAAATAGTAGTTTTTTGTATGCCTTCAGCTAGTGATGATTAATGGTTTTATTAATAATTCAATCAATAATAATTTCAGCAAGACCTATGCCATCGCAATTAAAGTTGAAATGTTATTTTTATAGAGGTCTCATTAATGCTTAAGTTTTAAAGTAAGCTTCGAATAGAGTTTTTAATATGCGGTTGGATGGTTAAAAAACATCCTGAAAGTCAATTGTTAGGCTTCTTACAATAAGTACAGGCATGTAATTAATTGTCAATCTATGTTACTTTTTGGTGCTTAATAAACTGAAAATATTTTTAATGCCTGATTATGTAGCGTGAAAGTATCTTAGTGTTAGAATGGGTATTTAGTATATTGAGTGTAGGAAGATTAACTTATTTATAAGTTTATTACTGAATTATATATTTTATCAATGCGCTCTGAGCGCTTAATTTTAGGAGTTTGGCGTGCCAAATTATAATAAATTTTCTGAGTTATCCCCAACAGATTATGCTGATGGTTTAGAGCGTAGTAACTTTATTGATTATGATATCAAGCCTTTATGGGGGCCGATTCCCAGAATTGCAGGTCCTGCATATACTGTTGAGGTCCCTCCTGGTGATAGCTTAATGATGCATGCGGCTATTTATGATGCGCCTGTAGGGTCGATTATTGTAGTGAACACGAATGGCAGTGATGTTGCTGTTGCTGGTGGTAATGTCTGCGGTATTGCGCAAAAAAGAGGAATAGCGGGTTTTGTGATTGACGGCGTTATTCGCGATATTGCAGAAATAAGAGAAATGCAGTTTCCTGTTTTTGCTCGCGGAATTATCCCAATTCCTAGTGCAAAAAAAGCAGTTGGCCCTATCAATCCTGTAATTACGTGTGGCGGTGCGAGTGTATCAACTAATGATATTATTATTGCTGATGAAGAGGGTATAGCCGTTGTGCCTAATGAAAAAGCCGAGGAAGTTTTTAAAATAGCACAACACCGCTTTGATACCGATGCTAAAACGACACTGGATGAATGGGAAGTTAGTCACCATAGAAAAATAGATGCTTTGATGAATCAATAATGCTGTCGTTAACATCGAATAGCTTTTTAAGTGCGATTGACAGATAGTTATTATGCATAAAAGCCCTCTCATTATATGAGAGGGCTTTTTATATCATGAATAAATTTCATCATCAATAAAGTATTTTACTATTGATACTTTTTAAAATGATAAAGGTAATTTTAAATTTTTTCTCTTTCTTAACTAATCAATAAATCTTTTTAATGGATAGAATATCTATTCCAGAGTTAGAAATGTGAAGGGTAAGTCGTTAAGCAAAAGATTAAGATTCTTGTTAATGATTTGTTTAGAAAGCCTAATTCGTATTGACCAGAGTTCAAATGTAAACCATCGCTAAAAGCTATTGGGTTACTTGTAATCATAGCTATGTTAGTGTAGAAAATCTGGCTTAATTGTCTCTAGTTTAAGCATTAGTTGACCTTGGCGCCTAAACTCTTAGAATAAGCATCCCGAATTTTAGGTAGTTACTATGTCTACATCCAAACAGGCACAATCGCAGAAAGGCTCGATGTCCTCTATAGGGTATCAGTCTATTGCTGGTGTTTACGATGAGGCATTAGCCAAATCTGGTGAGGTCAGGCCTCATTGGAGCTATGTGCTAAGTAGCTTGCAGAATTTAACCTTAGAAAATCTAACTCAGCGGCAGATTAAAACACAACGTATCCTCCGTGATGATGGGGCTACCTATAAGCCTTTTAGCGATCAAGAGCGTACTTGGGAATTAGATACGGTTCCTTTTGTACTGGATAATGACACTTGGAAAGTTATTGAAGCGGGTATTCTGCAACGTACAGAACTACTCAACTTGCTATTAAAGGATATCTACGGTCGTCAGGAACTCATTCATCAAAGGGTTATTCCTCCTGAAGCTGTATTTGCTCATCCCGGTTTTTTGCGCCCCTGTTTTGGTATTGCTCCACCATCAGAACATGCATTGTTATTACATGCTGTTGATATGGTAAGAACCCCGGATAACCAAATTCGTATTATCGGCGACAGTACGCAATCTCCAAGCGGTGCAGGTTATGCGTTAGAGAATCGTACGGTAATGACTCGAGTTTTCCCCAGTTTGTTTCGTGAGAGTCAAGTTCATCGTTTAGCGGTATTTTTTCAGTCTTTGCGGCATAAACTGAATAGCCTTTCTCCTGATGGAGATCTGCCCAATATTGTTGTATTAACACCGGGCAGTCGAAGTGAGTCATATTTTGAGCATGCTTATTTAGCCAATTATTTAGGTTATTCTCTTGTTCAAGGCCGAGACCTAACTGTTCGCAATGGCTTGGTTTGGATGAAGTCTCTCAGTGGGTTGTCTCGAGTAGATGTGATTTTGCGTCGAGTGGACGATTTTTTCTGTGACCCAGCAGAGCTTAAAAGCGATTCTTACTTGGGTGTTCCAGGCTTATTAGAAGTTATTCGTTCAGGAAAAGTGGTCGTTGCTAATCCCTTAGGCAGTGGGATCTTAGAGAGCCCTGTTTTCCTGAAATATCTTCCAGCAATTAGTCAGGCATTAACGGGGCAGGATTTACAGTTGCCTAATGTTGCGACGTGGTGGGCCCATGACCCACTAGACAGAGAATATATATTCGATAATTTATCTAAGTTAATTATTAAGCCAGTCTTTAAAAAATCAGGTCAGCATAATGTACTGGGAAGCGAATTGTCTCCTTCTGAGCTAGATCAACTACGACAAAATATCCAGCAGCGGCCATTAAAATATGTTGCTCAAGAGTTTATCTCCCCCAGTTATACTCCGTGCTGGCAGCAGCAAAAATTTGTCTCTCGACCAACGGTTTTACGCAGCTTTGTTGTTGCGGGTGAAAATGCTTATAACGTTATGCCAGGAGGCCTAACGCGTATAGGCAAGATGGTTGATGATCAATTGATTACTAACCAACGTTCGGCATTGAGTAAAGATACATGGATACTGTCTCCGGAACCGGAACAGCGTATTAACTTGTGGTCCGATAAACATCAGCATATTTCTATCGCTGATGATCGACAGCAGAATCTGCCGAGTCGAGTTGTAGAAAATATGTTTTGGTTGGGTCGTTATGCAGTTCGCGCTGAATATGCATTGCGATTATTGCGCACAGTTTTCTTGCAGTTAAATAATACTCATGAGCTTTCTGAGGAGAGCTACAAGACTATCTTGTTAGCCGTCACACAGGTAACTGAAACTTTCCCAGGTTTTACAGCTATCGATTCTGTTCTATTTAAAAATCCAGAAGCAGAATTAATCTCAATTATCATCGATGCTGATCGTGCGGGTAGTGTTGTCTCAAGGCTAAATGAGATGTTGAATTGTGCTGAAGAAGTGAAAGTATTGCTGTCGGCAGATACGCAGCGAGTCATTAATGATATTCGCGATAATGTGAATATGCTGGAAACGACTATTCGCACAGATTTTGCTTCTGCTCCAGAAGAAGCGCTCGATCCTCTGGTTACTAGTTTATTAGCGCTTTCGGGACTTGTGCATGAAAGCATGATCCGTGGGTACGGTTGGCGCTTTATTGAAATAGGGCGAAACCTTGAGCGTTCATATCAGACTATGTCTCTTATTCGTTCTTTGTTGAGTCCTGTATTGGGCGAATATGATGAGGATAATACTCTTGAGACGGTTCTGTTAACTCTCGAGACGCTGGTGACTTATCGAAGGCGTTACCGTGCTCGGACAGATATCCTTAATGGTTTGGAGTTGGCTGTATTAGATGATACAAACCCACGTTCATTAAATAGTTTGTTACAAGGGCTTAAGGAGCAAGTACAAGAATTACCACTCAGGCAAGAGGGTAGTTTACTAAGTAAAGAAAGGCGTATTACGTTAGAATTATTGAGCCGTATCCAGCTGGCCCAGCCGGAATTATTGTGCGCTTTAGAAAAAGGCGATAAAAGTCGTAAAGCACTGGCTAAATTAATGAGTGAGTCTCAAGAGTTGTTGAATGAGTTATCAATAACCCTTAGCGATATTTATTTCGACCATACTGAAACTCACCAACAAGTTATGGCTGCTTCATGGGAGGATGAACTATGAAGTATCGTGTACGACACTTAACAGAGTACGAGTACGACTATAAAGTGAGTACCTGTTACAACCGGGCACACTTGTTACCTCGTGAGACGCTCACTCAATCTGTGAATACCCCCAGAGTAGTTATTCACCCGACACCAACAACGGGTAACCGCCGTATCGACTACTTTGGCAATCGTGTTTATCATTTCTCCATTCAAGAGCCCCACAAATCATTATCGATACAAGTCACAACAGAAATTAATATTAGACAGCAGCGAAATAATTTTGGTGAGCAATTGGGATATGGTAATACGTGCGCCCAAGTTCAGGATTTACTCAATAATACGGGGAATAATGTTGAGAGTTTATATGCACGGGAATTTTTGTTGAATTCACCAATGATTATGGCAAGTGAGTCGCTTCGAGAATTTGCCAGTGGCTGTTTTGCTCCAAATAAGCCTTTTTTATCAGCAGTCATGGATTTAACGCACAAGATTTTTAAAGAGTTTGAGTTTGACCCCGGTGTAACAACAGTGGCAACCCCGTTAGAAGAGGTCTTGGCGCATAAACGTGGTGTATGTCAGGACTTTGCACATCTAGCGATTGGTTGTATGCGTTCATTAGGGTATCCAACCCGTTATATCAGTGGGTATCTCGAGACCTTGCCTCCGCCAGGGCAACCAAGAATTATTGGGGCAGATGCCTCTCATGCTTGGTTTTCTGTTTACTCACCAGGAGAAGGTTGGTTTGAATTTGACCCAACCAATGATTCTGTACCAACACATCAACATATAGTGACTGCCTGGGGAAGAGATTACTCAGATGTTAGTCCTTTACGAGGCGTTATTTTTGGTGGTGGTATGACGCAATCACTGAATGTGTCAGTCGATGTTGAGCGTTTCGAAGATGACCTCGTCAATGACAACACTGTCGTCTGAGCCCTTGTACATCAAGCTTTTTGTGATGTATGTCTCATAGCCTTTTGATTTAAGTAGAGTTGTTTTTAATAAAGAAACATTCCTGAAGCCTTTCTTTTTGACGCCGATAACCTTTCTACATGTTAATTAATTATTCGGGTAGATCCATGTTATCGCCACTTAATATTTCCTCAGATGCTAGTGGGTTCACAGCATCAAACTTTACACAAAAAGAGTCTATTATCCATAGCGGTTCTCATTCAGAGGCAGAGGGTAAAAGCAGTTATCACTATGAATACAGTAGTGAATCTTCGTCTTATACGGTTTCTTTTAGTGGTAATGGTGTCGGTAATGGGAGTGGCGAGCAATCAAATACATTGACTTACACCAACATTAATCAAAGCTATCAGCTTTCCAGCTTATCTGTCTCTGCACCAGTTGAAGTGGCCGAAGTGGAAGAGCCTCCACAACCATTATTGGATGGCGCTAAAAATATTCTTCAATTTATTGAGCAAAGGTTAGCGTCAGAGCAAGCTGACGGAGCCTCTCCAGAAGAGCTTGAAGGCTTGATAGAGCAGGGGCTGCAAGGCTTTTTCCAAGGTTTTGAGGAAGCTAAAGATATTTTAAAAGGCTCGGGTGAGTTAACTGACCAAGCGTTCGAATCGATAGTTTCACTGTACCATCAAGTATTAGATGGCTTTGATGCGCTGACTGAAAAATATGTTAACGGAGGTGGAGGTGATGATGATAGTACCGATACTGGCCCCGTTGTCGATGGTTCGGTAACTGCTCCTGCTCAAGGTGATGTGTCCACTGTGCCTGCAGCTGTTACAGCTCCTGCAGTATCGACTGGTAATGTACAGTCGCTATCCAGTAATGGGCAGGTTAATAACCAAGGCTTACAGTTTGAAGATCAGTTTAAAGTCTTAGGCAATAGCAGTCGTAGCAGTTTAAGTAGCCTAATCAATTCTCTTGACGTGGATGTGGAGGCAGCGACAGTAGAGTATGGTCGTAAAGATAGCTTCTCCTTTGAATTAACCACGCTAGATGGGGATAAAATTTCAATAGAAGCAGGTAATACGGCTGTATTCTATGGTGAATACGGTGAAGCAACAGGTTCAGACGATACGGATGCATTGGAAGGCTTCAAAGATAAAAGCCAATTTGCAATTGATGTGACTGGTGATTTAGATGAACAAGAAACGGCTGCTATTCAAGAGTTGCTGGATCAAATATTGTCTTTGTCAGATGAGTTTTATAATGGTGATATTGATAAAGCTTATGAAGCCGCTCTTGACTTGAATTATGATCAAAATGAAATTGCCAGCTATGCGGTGAACTTGCGTCAAACAGAACAATATAGTGTTGCTGCCACTTACCAAGAGCTGCAGCCAGCAACCGATAAAGTCAAACCGGAAGGACAAGATGCTTTGTCAACGATTGGTGATTTCGCACGTGGTGTACTAGAAGCGTTGAATAACCCACAAAACTATGAAGTATTTGATTTTACACAATTACTTACTGGTATATCAGAGCAAATTGACCAACAAATCAAATCTTCAGGCCCTTCATTTAATGAAGCAATTGCTGGCTTAGTATCGAATTTAAATGATAATAGTGTCGATGCGATTGCTGAGATTGATTCTGAATCAGAAACTGAAAGCGATTCATAAAAAAATAGCTGCAAGCAGGGTATTTTTTTAATACACTGCTTGCATGCAAGAACTTATTCTCTATTCTACCGTAGGCTGCCATTTGTGCGAGTTAGCACTGGATGAAATTAGCCATTGTTTATCCAGTCGATCACTAGTCATTAAGGAAGTTGATATTGCAGACGATCCTGATTTGCTAAAGGAATACGGGGTTTCCATCCCAGTTTTGTTTTACTCTGTTACTGAAGAAAAATTATACTGGCCGTTTGATCGTACGGCTGTTAATGATTTTTTGATTAAGAATTTTGATTGATTTTTATTTAAACGCTTCATTTTTTTATATCAGTGAACAGTTCTATTTTCTTCAGTCCATTTAACGCTATCTAAATAGGCTTGAGTAATCTGATCACATGATATTGAACTTTCATCTGTTGACTCTATTCCTTTATCTTTATTCCATTGTCCATCCCATTCTCCATTTTGATAATTAATCACGCATTCTAGTGCTTGCCCCATTTCTCCTTCTCGTTTTAACAGGGCATTTTTCATTGACTCCGATAGAGATATTTTTTTCATTAAGTCTTCCATGGGCATGTCGAAAAAAGCATCAATTAATGACAATAGACCAATGGTAAAATAATCATCAGCACTTGCGCGGCGTGTAATATTTTTCCCTAATTGTTCACACATTTTGGCTCTGACCATCGCAAGGTCGGTAAGAGCCTGTGGCTTATTATCCAAACTGCTAAGAGCAAGAAAGCTGATCCAGCTCTTTAAGTGGCTAAGGCCTAGCATTGTAATAGCATGTTTAATGGAATCTACCTTTGACGGTAAATTAAATAGACCTGAGTTAATGGTGCGCAATAAGTTATAACTCAAATTAGTATCATGGCTAATAAGCTTGGTAACTTCAGCTATGTCTACATCTTGCGCGTTTAATTTCCCTAATAAGTTGAGAATAGTTAATTCGTTGTTTGAAATGCGTTTGCCTGTAATCACTTTAGGTTTTGCAAAAAAGTATCCTTGGAAAAGATCAAAGCCTAGTTCACGACATTGTTCATAGACAGTATAGGTTTCAACTTTTTCAGCCAGCAGAATAATCCCCTTATCTTTTAACCGAGGAATATAGTTCGCCCATGATTCAGGTCTTTGATCTAGTACGTCGAGCTTAATAATGTCGGCGTAGTCTATTAAAGAAATAGTTTCTTTAGTCAGACAAAAGTCGTCAAGAGCAATTTTATAACCTTTTTTGCGTAATCTACCTAGGGCTTTGAGCAAAGCAGGTGTTATTTCTTGGTCTTCTAGAAGCTCAATGACTAACTGTTTGGGTGATATGGGGGGTAGCTGGTTGAGAATAATGCTACTGGTAAAATTAACAAAGGCTTTTTTGTTGCCAACGACATCATCTATGCAAAGGTCGTTAAACGCGGATAAGAGTACATCAATCGTCGCACCATCAGCATTTGTGACAACGGCGTGATTACCGCCATCGGATTGCATTCGGTAGAGTAGTTCAAATGCAACGACTTTAAGCTGCTTATTACAAATGGGCTGCCTAGCAATAAGGTTGGAATGTCCGGACATAATGTATTTATAGCCTAATGTACTATTTTTTTAAGTGTAGTCGAAATCGACGTGATTTATGGTTTGTTTTGTCTACACTAATAAGAGTAGCTCATTAACTAAAAGTTGTAAGGTTTTATGTCAGGTATACTCGCAAGTGTAGATTCTCGCACCAATCTTGTTGGTGAAAATCGTTTGGAATTGTTGATGTTCCGTTTAAAAGGGCAGCAAACATTCGCCATAAATGTCTTTAAAATTCAAGAAGTTGTCCAGGTTCCACCATTGACAGAGCTTCCTTACAGTCATCCAGCTGTTTGCGGTATAGCGCATCTGCGTGATCGAGCTGTTCCCGTCATTGACCTCAATGTGGCAATTGGGCGTTCTCCTTTGCCTAGGGATGATAGCTGTAACCTTATCGTCACGGAATATAATCGTTCCGTTCAAGGCTTTCTGATAGGAGCTGTCGATCGTATCGTAAATTTGAATTGGGATTCGATCCTACCACCGCCAAAAGCGTCTGGAAATGCCCATTTCTTAACGGCATTTACACGTATCAATGAGAAGATCGTAGAGATCCTCGACGTTGAGCGCGTACTGGCGGATATTATCCCGCCTAGTACGGTTGTATCAGAGGAAGTGCGTGACCAATCCTTAAAAAGCTTAGTAGGCGATAAAAAAATTGAAATACTATCGGTTGATGACTCTCCAACAGCCCGTCGCCAGATTAAAGATACGCTTATCAGTTTAGACCTCAATATCGAATTGGTGACTGCAGGCGATGGCCTTCAGGGGCTTGAGTTGCTGAAAGGCTGGGCTGCTGATGGCGAAGATGTTGGTGAAAAGCTACTCATGCTGATCACTGATGCCGAAATGCCTGAAATGGATGGTTATCGTTTAACTCACGAAATACGCACAGACCCGAATCTAAAGGATTTATTTGTAATCATGCATACTTCCCTGAGTGGTAGCTTCAACGAAACGATGACTAAAAAGGTTGGCTGTGATGGTTTCTTATCGAAGTTCAGACCTGACGAATTAGCCGATATCGTTCAAAAACGTATCAGAGACGTTTACTCCAAGTAATATTATAGGTGCTGGATCTCAAGTTTAGAGGTTGCTAAGCTCACTCTTCGTCAATAACGGCGACACTTTCCCTTCTGTGTGGTAGCTGTAAACTACCGCATAAGAAAGTACGTTTTGAACGTACTTTCTTGTTTCACCAAAAGGAATCACTTCTATCCATACATCTGAAGGTAATTGTCTGTCACTTTGTTTTAACCAGCGATTGACTCGGTGGGGCCCAGCATTATAAGCAGCGATGGCGGGAACACGGTTATTATTATATTTCCCCAATAGTTCACTGATATAACGGCTACCTAGCGTTATATTATGTTCTGGTTGAAATAAGTCTTCTTTATTGTGGGCGATACCTGCCTTCTTAGCCGTTTCTTTGGCCGTTCTGGGCATTAATTGCATCAATCCCATTGCTCCTGCACTGGATCTTGCATCGCTCTCCCAAGCACTCTCTTGCCGCGCAATAGCAAAAATTAATGTTTCGGGTAAGTTTGCCTGTTGAGCTTGTTGTTGAATAATCATCTTATGTGCGATTGGGAAACGGATACTTAAATCATCCCATGCCGCTGCCGCTGCCATTGATTCAATGGATTTTCGGTGCCATCCCCATTCATAGGCAATCTGTGCTACACCTTGATGTTCTTCAGAGGATAAGTGAGCGGTAGCATAAGACCATTCCTGCCGGGCATCTTGAAACTTACTGAGAAAGAATAACTCTCTCGCTCTTAGCAGTGCAGGGGTTTCTCGCAGTTGCTGAAGCGTTTGTTGCTGAACGACGGAAGGGGCATTCTGTAAATTGTATGGTTTACTCAAAAAGTCAGCAGATAGGAAACCGTAAAAGCTACGTGTTTCTGCCAATTTTTGATAGACCGGTAAATACTGTTCTTTTGGCCTATTGAGTGCTTGATAAGTACGAGCTTGCCAATACTGCCAGCGATCAGATAACTGCTGGGTTTTGGGCAGAGTATTGATCCATTGATAAACAGATTGCCAATCTCGTTTTCTCAGTTGTTCCCGTAACACAATTTCGATAATTGTAATTTGTTGATCTGTGCTTAATAGGCTTAATTGCTGGCGTACTTTATCGGGTCTGTCATCAAAGGCATAGCGCTTGGTTAATGCGTAGTTGAAACTATCCTTCTGTTGTTGTGAAAATGTATAAATATTTTGATATTTTTGCCATAGCCTCTGTGCAGTGTCAGAATCACTACGGATGTATTTACGTAAGCCCTTGTACACAAGGGTGCTCATATATGGATGGTTACTTTTGTAATCTCGCATATTGTTAAGCAGAGAAGGGTTACTAACCACTTGTTCATATTTTTTGACTAGATCGCGGGTTTCCGGTGACATCAGTCGCTTCAGGTAGCGACGCAATGAGTTATTATTTCTGCGTTGTAACGTCTTTTGATAACGATCCCAAACCATTTCTTTTGTAAGGAAGCCTGCTTGTTGCCACGCTTTAAAAAGTGGATCACATTCATCCGGTTGTGATTTTCCTACATTCCAGAGTTGTGCAACCTCTTTTAATGCTTGAGGTTCACCTGTTTGAAAGCGAGACCATAAAAATAGGCACTGGTGTGCGGCTGACTTAAGCTCGGTGTTGAAATAACTACGATATTCGTGCCAGCGACGATGTGAAGCTAAATAACTCAGCCATTGCCGTAATAGTAAATTACCTAGATAGCTATTGTTGTTCTTGTCGAGAAAAGCATCAATTTTTTGGTAGGGGTTTTGGTCGAGTTGCCGGGATAGTTCTTGGAAATCCAAGTAGGGAAGTAAGGGGTAGTCCGCTAATTTTTGCTGCCGTAATCGGTTATATTCACTGTATCGTTTATCCAATAAAGCTTCTTTAGCCTCAAGGTACGCCTGTCGCTGAGCTAGTAATTGCTCAGAGTGAAAGTTTGTTTGCGACAAGGCATCAGTGGAATGAAACAAGCAAATCCAACTGCTACACAATATTATTAAGCGTATAAGCATACTATTCCGTAAGTGTATTACATTTGAGTTATATAATAACGTTCTCAACGTTGATTGCCAGATTCTTTTACGAAAAAAATAATAGAATGTTGATTATATTAAAAACTTAACTATTAGAATCCTTTCATGGATTAGTTGCGCTTTTTATTATTTTGCTATTAATCAATGGGCTGAGTACTTATAATTCATCTTTTTAATTTTATTTTTGCTAATAATATCAATTAATTAAAGTACTATGTTAAAGTAATTTTTAGCTTTAATTGTTCTCTCTCGAGATATTAGGAAACATTAACTATGTCTTTTTGGGCAGTAATTTTCATTGTTCTTGCTATCGCTATGGCTGTTGGCCCTATTATGATCATGCAGCCTTCGAGTCGTGATAGGCGGTTAGCGAAATTCAGGCAGTCTGCTGCCAGTTTAGGCCTCCAGGTGCGTATGGCAGACTATAAAGCCAATAATGCTAAACGGTCCATCGCTGTATATAGCCAAGCTGTCGAACTACCCTCTAAAGCGCCTTCATGGGTCTTGCTAAAGCAAAGCTATCAGCACGACATACACTTTTATGGAAAATGGGAATGGCAAGAGGGCTCACAAGCTCTGGAAATTTCAAAACATGGGGCTCTCCAGGCGTTCTTGAATGAATTGCCAGATGATATCGTAGGTATGGAAGTGAATAATAAGATGATTGGGATTTGGTGGAATGAAGCTGCATCAGAAGTCACGATTGACCAGATTAAAAGCTGGATAAACCAATGCTATAACATTATTTGCTAGCTGTGGTATCGCTTCCTTTTGATGCTTCCGCTTGTTTTTGTATGATCATTGCTTCGGTAATTTGCGCGGCAGCTTCTGGGTCATCTTCCATCATGATCTCTGCTAATGCTCGCTGATCCGCTTCAGAAAGGACAGCGCTGGTATTTTCTGGATTGAATTCATCCTCGGGCATTAAGTCTGTATCGAGGGACTTACGCCGCCCAAAGAGTACGTCTGCTAACTGTTTAATCATTTTATGACGCCTTTCATCAGGGTGCCCGGAGCTAATCAGCTCTGTTTGTGCCTTTTTATAAAAAGCGTTTGCTGTCAGTATATCTTGCCTTGTATAGGCTTTATGTCCTTGAGCAATATTAGAAATGACATAGACCTGTAAATACAGCCACTCAAGCTCTGTGACAAAGTTTTGCATTTCAGTAGTAGAGAGTTTACCTTGGTTATGCTGTTTTTTGATAAGATTTGATGCTTCAGTAAGGTAGGCTCGTAAACGAGCAATGCGAGCATCACTACTGCAAAGTCGACTTATATCTCTGGGGCTTAATTCATCACTGAGTGCTTCCGAACGCATTTTCGCATTGCTAAATCCCGCTTGCAGATAGATGGCTTTGGGGTCAAGCTCAATCATTTCTTCGTACATATCAATGACTTCATCATTGACTAATCTAGGAATCGCTCGGCTTTCGCAGAGTTGATCTAGTGCAAGTACGACATCTTCTAACTCCTCAACCCTTACTTTATGTTTTTGTAAGCGATGACGAACCTTTTTCGCTTGTTCAACCTTGTAATTACTGTAAGCGACAACTCCCATCGCACTTACAGCGATCATCACTAACATTATTAGACTGGCAAAAGCGGACATAGAATTTATCGTATTCTCTGATTGCACGGTAAAAAAATTTATAGGGCTCTTCTTAGCTTATTTATCGGCTAAAAATAATAAATCTTGAGTTGTTTTTTTATTTTTAAAAAACAAGGGGTTAGATTGATTTGTTAATGTTATTTGTATGATCGTGTAATGTAGAGAATTTAATTAAATATGGTGCATTTTAGTCCCTATAGTCTATATATAGAAAAAACAAATTACTTGACCGCAGGCGTATCAAGTCTTATATATGCCCACCTTTATTGAACTTATAACGATACACAGTGTGTTTTTTGATCGGTCTATGCTGTCGTTGAAACATGATAATAAATTGTTAGAGAATTATTTATGGCCAAATCCCTTGTAATAGTGGAGTCACCTGCAAAGGCGAAAACTATCAATAAATACCTTGGTAGTGACTACATTGTGAAGTCCAGCGTCGGACACATTCGTGATTTGCCAACCAGTGGGTCGCAAAAGAAACCGGTTGACCCTAAAGAAAGAGCCAGACAAGCAGCCATTACACGAAAGCTGTCGCCGGAAGATAAGGTAATCCATAAAGCCAAAAAGTCGCGAGAGCAGTTAATCAAGCGTATGGGAATCGACCCTGATAAGGATTGGCTCGCTCACTATGAAATACTGCCAGGTAAAGAAAAGGTTGTCGATGAGCTGAAAAAACTGGCTGAAAATGCTGACACTATTTATCTCGCAACGGATTTGGATAGAGAGGGGGAAGCGATAGCATGGCACCTTCAACAAGCAATTGGGGGTGATGATGGTCGTTATCGACGAGTGGTTTTTAATGAAATTACCAAATCAGCCATTCAGAAAGCATTTGATTCACCGGGTCTGCTTGATCAAAGTCGAGTTGATGCACAGCAAGCACGACGCTTTTTAGACCGTATTGTTGGTTATATGGTTTCTCCACTTCTATGGGAGAAGGTTGCAAGAGGCCTATCGGCGGGGCGTGTTCAGTCTGTTGCAGTGCGTTTGGTTGTTGAGAGAGAGCGGGAAATCAGAGCCTTCATTCCTGAAGAGTATTGGGATATTACTGCGTTGCTAAAGAGTGCAGTTAAAGACTCCATTAACTGTGAAGTAAAAAAATATAAAAAAGAAGGGTTTCGTCCCACAAATCGTGACGACGCAATGGCCGCCGTAGCACTTTTAGAAAAAGCGCAATATGAAGTCACCAAGCGTGATGATAAGCCTACCAGTTCAAAGCCATCTGCTCCTTTTATTACATCAACACTCCAACAAGCAGCGAGTACACGCTTAGGGTTTGGTGTTAAAAAGACCATGATGATGGCTCAGCGTCTTTACGAAGCAGGCTATATTACGTATATGCGTACGGACTCTACCAATTTAGGCCAAGAGGCCGTGGCGAGCTGCCGTGATCATATCCTAGAAAATTATGGTAAACCTTACCTTCCTAAAGAACCAATTAGTTACAGCAGTAAAGAAGGAGCACAAGAGGCTCACGAAGCTATTCGTCCTTCCAGCGTTTCTGTTTCGCCAACTCAGCTGAGTGGTATGGAAAGAGATGCTGAACGCCTCTATGCGTTGATTTGGCAACAGTTTGTTGCTTGCCAGATGACACCTGCAGAATTTACCAGTACATCAATAGTGATCACAGCAGGTGACTTTGAGTTAAGGTCTCGTGGGCGTGTAATCCGCTTTGATGGTTTTATGCGAGTGCAGCCACCGGGCGGCAAAAAAGATGAAGATGTCTTGCTTCCAGATTTGAAAGTAGGCGATAAACTAGACTTATCTAAATTAGATCCTAAACAACATTTTACAAAACCAACCGCTCGATATACTGAAGCCAGTTTAGTTAAAGAGTTAGAGAAGCGTGGCATTGGTAGGCCATCCACTTATGCAGCAATTATCTCAACGATTCAGGATAGGGGCTATGTCCATGTAGAAGCTCGTCGCTTCTATGCTGAAAAAATGGGCGATATTGTTACAGATCGCCTGGTTGAAAACTTCACAGATCTCATGGATTATGGCTTTACAGCAAAGATGGAAGAGTCTTTAGACGATATTGCTGATGACAAATTAAAGTGGCGCGATCTGCTTAATCAGTTTTACAAAGACTTCGTTGAAAAACTTACACAAGCCCAAGCGGTAGAAGGGGGGATGCGCGGTAATTCTCCTACTGAAACCAGTATCGCTTGTACCAGCTGTGGACGCCCAATGCAGATTCGAACGGGTAGCACGGGTGTTTTTCTAGGTTGCTCTGGTTATGCATTGCCCCCTAAAGAGCGTTGTAAAACAACGATGAATTTAGTGTCTGGTGACGAAGTTGTCAGTGTTGATGACGACGAGGATGCAGAGGTTCAGCAGTTGCGCAATAAGCGGCGTTGCTCGATTTGTAATACGGCCATGGATAGCTATCTAGTTGATGAAAAAAATAAGCTACATATCTGCGGTAATAATCCTGATTGCGTTGGTTATGAAATAGAAGAAGGCAGCTTTAAGATAAAAGGCTATGAAGGCCCTGTTATCGAATGTGATAAGTGTGGCCAAGATATGCAATTAAAAACAGGACGCTTTGGTAAGTATTTTGGTTGCACCAGCGATAATTGCAAGAATACTCGTAAGCTATTACGTAGCGGTGAAGCAGCACCACCAAAGATGGATCCTGTTCCGATGCCTGAACTGCAATGTGAGAAAGTCGATGATACTTATATATTGAGAGACGGTGCGAGTGGTCTCTTTTTAGCCGCTAGTCAATTCCCTAAAAATCGTGAGACTCGAGCGCCATTGGTTGCTGAGTTGTTACCCCATAAAGATGAAATTGACCCTAAATATACATTCCTTTTCAGCGCTCCGGTTGCTGATGATGATGGCATCCCTACATTGGTTCGCTATAGTCGGAAGACGAAAGAGCAATATGTGCAATCAGAAATTGAGGGCAAGGCCACAGGTTGGAAAGCATTTTATGAGGGTGGTAAATGGGTTATTTCTAATACTCCTAAACGTAAACCCGCTAAAGCGAAGGCAACAGCTAAGAAAACAGTAGCCAAAAAGAAAGCTCCCAAAAAAACTAAAGCGAAATAATTTTTTATAATGATCTCGCAAGATGAATCGTACTTTCGGCAGGTAAATCGCCGATTAGCGGCCGCGCGGTTTTTATTGTCAGGCTGTGATGATATTTCTTTGACTGAAATTGAGCGACAGGCATATTTAGAGTCAGCCTTGTTACAAATATATTGTGCAGTTTTTAATTACTGTAATGAATTGTTAGAAAACTACCGCAAGCCTGTATTAGATAAAAATTCTTTTAATCTGCATCAGTTGTTTTCTGAAGAATTGGCGTTTTTTGACAATGTTTATGAGTTTTCTGAAATAAAGGCTTGGGCTAAAGCAAGAGGGAGTTATTTAAATGCTTTGTGCCAGCTGTCAAATAACTTACTATCCATAAATCTACCTACACAAGCATCAGAAGTTGCTGTTAAACAGCAAAATATCATTGCAGTGGTTAGTGATAATATAGAAGCTAATTTGGATACACCCAAAAAAGTTACTGAACTTTTAGATCAATTTAATTCATTGATTGATCGTCAGCGAGAGTGCCAGATAGAATATTAGTTTTTGGTTACCTATTATAATCTATTAAGCAATAAAAACTTAACGTTTGCCAATCCCTTTGATATTACTGGCTAGTGATAGAGCGAGTTAATATTCCCATACAGTTTCCATTTGCTGCTGCTGATTCCATTTGCTCAATGTCGTTGGCAGTGATACTTTCCAAATCTGCAATAACAGTATGGCTATTTCCTGTATTTAATGCCTCCCAGATTATCCAGCGGGAATCATTATATTTTTTTGTATGAATAACCCGAAGAGACTCAATGTCAGCTCCAAAACTACTTAATTGTTCGCTGCTTGGCTTACGGTCGGTTATCCATGTGATCCAACGTTGATTTTCTTTGGTGGCGATATTTGAATCATTACTTGCCTGTTTACTTAATGAGGCAACTAAAGGAAAAATAATATGGCTGCTGTTTTGCCCTTGAGGAATAATTACTTCAGTCATTCGACGAGAAGTCGGTAGCGTATTTTCTTCAGAATAGTAAGTTTTAATAGCAGTATTCATGTTGAATCTCCTCTAATCGTTTTTTCTTAGTGCTGCCTTAAGATGCCAACACTGAGCCCTTCAATTGAAAAGTCTTGATCTTGTAAGTCAACTTTTATAGGTTCGAAGGATGGGTTTTCAGCAATAAGTTCAACAATTGGGCTATTGGCTTCACGTTGAAAGCGTTTAACAGTGACTTCATCACCAATTCTAGCAACGACAATTTCCCCGTTTCGTGCTTGATTAGTGCGGTGCACAGCGAGCAAATCACCATCAAAAATACCAACATTAATCATGCTTTCTCCGTGGACTCTAAGAAAGTAATCCGCAGCAGGAGAAAAGAACTCCGGTTTTAGTTCGCAATAATCTTCGATATGCTCTTCGGCCAGTATCGGGCTACCAGCAGCCACTCGGCCGACAATTGGGATCCCTGGGCTTTCTGGTTCTGGAAGACGAATACCACGAGAAGCGCCCGGGACAATTTCGATAAAGCCCTTACGCGCTAATGCTCTTAAATGTTCTTCGGCGGCGTTAGCAGAGCGGAACCCCAGTTCTTTGGCGATATCTGCACGAGTAGGGGGGTAGCCTGTTTCAGCAATATGGTCTTTTATCAGCTGTAGTACTTGTTCTTGTCTGGACGTTAATTTGATCATGAGATGCTTCTCTCTGATTTTTAAAGGTTCATACTATTTGTTGATTCTAGACCCATACATCAATACTTTAATATTTTCAGTTGATGTTGATTGTTGTATTGATCTGTTTATTTATACAGTACCTGCGCATTTATACAGTAGTATTTTCTATGATGCAACTAGCAATATCAAAATAAGACGATTAAATATCCTTGACGATGATTGTCGTGAACCGGTATGTTGCCCTCAAACCTATGACAAGTGATTGATTATTAAGGTAGTTATTATGGCTCTTGGCCCAGTAATGCTCGATGTAGAGTCCCTAACATTAAGTGAGGAAGAGCAAATAATGTTGTCTCACCCTTTGGTTGGTGGCGTTATTTATTTTGCAAGAAATTATGAGTCGCCGAGCCAAATTAAAGCTCTAAGTGATTCAATTCGGCAAATTCGACCTGAACTGTTAATTGCTGTTGATCAAGAGGGTGGCCGAGTTCAGCGTTTTAAAAACGGGTTTACCCGTTTACCTCCTATGCAGAAGTTTCTCCCTTTATATCGGAAAAATACTGAAGCAGCTCTAAAGTTGGTCAAGGACAGTGGATGGCTAATGGCGGCTGAATTATTAGCCGTAGGCGTTGATTTCAGTTTTGCTCCCGTGCTTGATTTGGATGATTGTGGTTGCGAAGTCATTGCCGATCGATCATTTTCTCCGAAGCCAGACGAAGTGATTGCGCTAGCAGGTGCCTGGATGGAAGGTATGCATGAAGCTGGCATGGCAACAACAGGTAAACATTTTCCGGGGCATGGAAGTGTAACGACCGATAGTCATTTGGAGTTGCCTGTCGATTCTCGTGATATTGCTGATATCGCCACTAAAGACCTAGTACCTTTTGCAGCATTATTGACACAACTGGATGCGATTATGCCTGCACATATTTTATTTTCTAAGGTTGATGGAGGCAACTCTGTCGGTTTTTCAAATTATTGGTTGCAAACCATTCTGAGAGAGGACCTTGGTTTTGATGGCGTTATTTTCAGTGATGACTTGTCAATGGAAGGTGCTGCGGCTTCAGGGAGCTATATGGCGCGTGCCAAGTTAGCACTAAACGCAGGTTGCGATATGATACTGGTTTGTAATAATCGTGCTGGTGCTTTGGAAATATTGAATGGATTGTCAGTTGATTCATGTAATGATTATAAAACTGATAAACATTTATCTGTAATGAGCGCTTTTTCTCAACATTCTAGTGATATTTTATCTCTGGCAGAATTGCACAATAATTCACGCTGGCAATTATCACATCAGCTATTGAGAGTATTAGCTTAATCATAAATATTTATTTAAACAGGATAAAAGTAGAGAGTCTTTGTGTCTGAAATAAAAAATACTATCTTGCAGTGGTTTGATTATGAATACGCTTGGGTTATTCAAGTATTCCTTGTGGTGTTATCAACACTGATTATCGCTTTCTTCGTGCGACTATTTTTAAAAAAACTGGGATTAAAAAGCCAGCAAACACAAAACCTTTGGGATGATGCATTTGTTGAATCTCTGCATTTACCATGCCGAGGATTGATTTGGTTGATGGGAATATCCTTTGCAGCAGATTTGGTGGCCGTTGAGGCTGAATCATCAATTGCGCCGATTACGGATAAGGTTCGTGAAATTGGCTTGATTATTTTAATTTCCTGGTTTTTTGTACGATTAGTAAAGGCGCTCGAAAAAAATCTGACTAACCCTAAATATCAGTCTAAACCCATGGACCTCACAACAGCGCGGGCTATGGGTAAGTTGTTGCGAGCTTCTATTATTATTACGGCTACACTGATTGTTATGCAAAATCTTGGTTATAGTGTTTCTGGAATTTTAGCCTTTGGTGGTATCGGTGGTTTAGCAGTAGGCTTTGCGGCAAAAGATTTGCTGGCTAACTTTTTTGGGGGACTCACTATTTACCTTGATCGCCCATTTAAAGTGGGTGATTGGATTCGTTCTCCAGATAAGGAAATTGAAGGGACGGTTGAAGATATTGGTTGGCGGCTAACTAGAATTCGTACATTTGATAAACGTCCTCTCTATGTTCCTAATGCGACATTTACTCAAATTTCCCTGGAAAATCCGTCTCGCATGTCTAATCGACGTATTAAAGAAACGATAGGTATACGTTATGATGATGCGACTAAAATGGATCTTATAGTCACACAAGTAAAAGACATGTTACTAAGTCACCCTGATATTGATACGACACAAACATTGATGGTGAACTTTGATAAGTTTGCTCCATCTTCTCTGGATTTCTTCATCTATACGTTTACTAAGACTACAGATTGGGGTGAGTTTCATCGTATTAAACAAGATGTTATGTTGAAGATTATTAGTATCATTGATAATAATGGTGCAGAATGCGCTTTCCCTACATCTACTCTCCATATAATGAATACTAACGCCCTGGATCATCAAAGTGAAAAGCTCAAATAAAGAATGAGTAATTTCGAAATAAGGCGAGTTGTAGAAAGTGATACAAAGCGCCTATCAAATCTATTAGGTCAGTTAGGTTACGTTACTCCTCCCCAAAAGATAAATACTCTATTGTTTTCATCATCAAACTCTACTAGCGATGTGTTTGTTGCCATAGAGGAAGAGCGTGTCGTCGCTTTTATTTCTCTAATCTATTTCGATTATTTTCCATCTGCAGAAAAAGTATGTCGTATTACAGCACTGGTTGTTGATGAAAGTCTACGTGGTTCTGGAATAGGGACTCAATTAATTGATTATGCAAAATGTGAAGCTATTGCTAAAAATTGCACAGTACTTGAAGTAACAACATCAATAAAACGTGATAAAACCCAAGCATATTATGAAGGAATAGGTTTTGAAAAAACTTCATACAAATACGTACAAAAACTGAATTTCGATATTAAAGAATAAAAAAGCTTTATTTTCTAAAAAATGTCCAATTTTCTTGCCATTTGCTTTCTTTTTTCCGGTGACAAACATAAGAGAACTGGTTTTGTATAAGTTAATGTATTTTTAATAGAGTGTTTATACTACCACTAAAAATTTTTACGATTTGTTCTCATTACGCTCTTTCTCTATTAATTCATCAGTTACTTTTAAAGCATTAGAGTGAGAGCCAGCTGTTTGTCCAGTAATACGATATTTTCCATTCACGACAATCTCTGGTGTACCTGTATTGCCATAGCGTTTCGCTAGTTTGTCAGCCTTTTCAACTTGCTTTGTGATGGCTTCAGAGTTAAATGTAGAGGCAAAATCTGATTTGCTGATGTTATGTTTCTTAAATAGAGCATAAATTTCATTCTCATCAGTTAACTTGAGCCGTTCAGAGTGCATTGCTTCAAATATTTCTTGGTGCATGATATCGAGTTTGCCGAATGTTTGTGCGGTATAAAAAATCCGAGCATGAATCACCATCTTTTTATTCCACATTGCTGGCAGACGTTTTACTGACACATCATCAGTCTGTTGTATTTTCCATTCATCAACAAAAGGGCGGAATGCATTACAGTGTGGACAGCCGTACCAAAATATTTCCGTGACCTCAATTTTGTCATTGCTATCCGGGGCTACCGGAGTGTCGATTGTGATGTATTTTGCGGCCTCAAGGACTTCTACTGACTGATTAGTATTTAGAAACTTGGGTACGGTGATATACAGGGCAGCGATTAAAAAGAGGGATGGGATGACATAATTGAAAATTATACGCTGCATATTGGTCTCCATAGCAGAGGGAAAGGGGTATTGATAGAGTTGTTAATTAGGCAAGTCGCGGCAATTCTATCGCTTAAATTTATAAGAAAGCAAAATTTTAATAGTATTCACTAATTTATTCTAAACCTTATCGAAATACTCTGGCTATATAGGTATTATTATGTCCAATTATATAGGTTTTTATATTGCGCTTATTCTGAACAATTATTAAGTATCCAACTACAAGAACAGGTAAAAATTATGGGTTTGACGGCGATTATTGGTGGTTCCGGCTTTGATACATTTGAAGAGTTAACGGTTAAGGACGCTATTTTTCAGGATACACCCTATGGATCACACTCTGGGCCCATACTGCAGGGCAGTGTTGGTGGCAATGATTGTTTATTCTTGCCCAGGCATGGCGCAGGCCATCGTTTCCCGCCTCATAAGGTGAATTACCGGGCGAATATCTGGTTGCTAAAAGAGCTCGGTGTCACCCAAATTATCGCTTTTAATGTAGTAGGGGGTATTACGCCAACAATGTCACCGGATACTATCGTTATTCCTGAGCAAATAATCGACTATACCTCAGACCGTGAACATACTTTCTTTGATGGTAACCAAGAGCAATCACTAGGTGAGGGCTACCCTAATGTACAGCATGTCGATTTTACGACTCCATTCGCTAAAGAGCTGCGGGAAAAGATGATTCGTTTCTTTTATCAATCTGGTATTGATGTTGTTGGCCATGGAGTTTATGGCTGTACACAGGGCCCCCGTTTAGAGACCGCTGCAGAGATAGAGCGTATTAAAAGGGATGGCTGTGATCTGGTTGGAATGACCGCAATGCCAGAGGCTGGCCTCGCTAAAGAGCTGGATATAGATTATGTCTCTATCGCAATCGTTGTTAATTGGGCGGCTGGTATTTCAGAAAAACCACTATCAATGCTTGAGATAATGAACACTGTAATAAAAAATATGGGTAATATAAAAAGCCTTTTACCCAATTTATTACGATTTTTATGAAATGCGTCACTAATTTTATCGTCAGATTCATCGTCATTGGCTAGACATCCATTAGTTGATCAAAGACAATATTTTTGGAATTTTTATTGTTGTCCACACTTATAAAAATAGCTTTATCAATAAAATATATAAAAGGGTTTTTAGTATGACTGATCGAGAAAATGGGACTGTCAAATGGTTCAATAATGCTAGGGGTTATGGCTTTATTGCGGCGAGCGAGCATCAAGAAGATATTTTTGTTCATTACCGCAATATCCGCGGTGATGGCTTTAGATCTTTGAATGAAGGGCAAGCTGTTGAATTTAGTTTATCAGAGGGTGAAAAAGGCTTGCAGGCCGAAGATGTTCTCTGTGTTTAAATTCTCTTTGTGATTAGTTGTTGTCGATGGGTGTAATCATAATCAATACACCCATTAGAGGGTGATCTATATAATGGAGTTCATTGCTGCGCATTCTTCTACGCTCACGCAATGTTGCTAAAGGATAAGTGCTTTTATAATTATTATCGAAAGATTGTAAATTGACTGCTGCGTTTGACTTTACCTCACTTGCAGACGTTCCAGGCCTTGCTGGTAACGAGGGCCATTCCTCCGCATTGTAATTATCTACTGCTGTTTCTGTTAACGATTTTGTATCCGTTAACCATAAATCGGTCTTTATGTGTAAATAGCGAGCTATATGAATTTTAATATAGCCTTCCAACTCTTTATGAGATCCTATTGAGCGACCACCATTAACAACAATTGCTGGTGCTTGTTTTTCCCCTTGCATTTGTTGTTTCCATGCTTTGTGAGAAAGCACTTGGTAATTTTCATTTTTTTTCAGTGTATAGTTGTAACCGCCCAGTTTATGGCTACTGCTGGGAAGTTGGCTAAAGTTTTGAGAACCACCTGATTGAAGGTATTTAAATTTATCCGGGTAGCCTAACTTTACATCATTTCGCCAGTTTTCTTGAGTTAATGCTTCAGCGCCTAAGCGTTTAAAAATCAATACCTCAACATTGTACCAACGCCCTTCATTTTGGGCGTGTGCAAGTGAACTAAATAGCAGAGAGGTAAACAGACATAAGGTTAGTTTTGTCGTAATAGCTGCAGTAATAGTAAAGTGGCGATTGATCATTTTCATTGTGTCTTTGCTTTATCTTCTGCTTTAAGTGAATTTAATAGTGTTCTGACTGTTTCAAGCCGATCGTTAGCGCTATGCATTGGAGCCGAGAATAGTAACTGATTTGCTCCACGAAGTTGATAGTTCTGAGGTTGACTCTGTACCATTTTAATAATGGTCAATGGGTCAACACTCGGGTTTTCAGAGAAATCTATCTTACCCTTATGAGCATTGGCGTCAACTTTGGTAATACCTAGTGATTCGGCTTGTAGCTTGATTTGGGTGACTTCAATTAAATAACTGACCTCATTTGGTAAAAGCCCAAATCGATCAATCATTTCTACTTGTAACTCCCTAAACCCTAAGGGTGAGTCGATAGCGGATAATCGTTTGTATAAATTAAGTCGTGTATGGACGTCAGGAATATATTTATCCGGGATTAACGCTGGAATATGCAAGTTAACATCTACGCTGGATGTTTCTGGTTTAAAGTTTGTCAATGTTTGGCCTGTTTTTAGTGCAGCCACCGTTTGTTCCAACATATCCATATAAAGAGTAAAGCCAATGGTATGCATTTGCCCACTTTGATCATCACCTAATAATTCCCCAGCCCCACGAATTTCTAAATCATGAGTTGCCAGTGTAAAACCAGCCCCTAAGTCGTGAGCATTGGCAATTGCTTCAAGGCGCTTTTCAGCATCTGCAGTCATCACTTTAGGTGGCGGTGTTAGTAAGTAAGCATAAGCTTGATGATGTGAACGACCGACACGCCCGCGTAGTTGGTGTAATTGGGCTAAACCGAATTTGTCGGCGCGTTCGATAATAATGGTATTGGCATTTGGTACATCAATACCTGTTTCAATAATGGTTGTGCAAACTAAAACATTGAAGCGTTGATGGTAAAAGTCAGCCATAATTTGTTCGAGAGATCTTTCTCGTAGCTGACCATGTGCGACAGCAACACGTGCTTCTGGAATAAGTTCTTCAAGTTCTCGACCTGTTTTTTCAATCGTTTTCACATCGTTATGTAAATAGTAGACCTGACCTCCACGAAGAATTTCTCGTAAGATAGCTTCTTTAATTAAATTGCTATCATGGGGGCGAACAAATGTTTTAACAGAAAGTCGGCGTGCTGGTGGCGTAGCAATAATAGAAAGGTCTCGAATACCATGCATTGCCATATTCAATGTTCGAGGAATGGGGGTAGCGGTTAATGTAAGAATATCGACTTTACTACGTAGCGCTTTGATCGCTTCTTTTTGGCGAACCCCAAATCTATGCTCTTCATCAATAATTAATAAACCTAAGGATTTAAATGAAAAATTTGAACTAAGAATTTTATGTGTTCCGATTAAAATATCAATTTGTCCAGATGTTATTTTATCTTCTATGATTTTGACTTCTTTTTGTGTTTTGAATCGTGACACTACTTCGATATTGATTGCACAATCTGCAAAACGGTCTCGAAAATTTTCGTAGTGCTGTTGTGCTAGCAAAGTAGTTGGCACTAATACAGCGACTTGTTTATTCGCATGCGTAGCAATAAAGGCTGCTCTCATCGCAACTTCAGTCTTGCCAAAACCAACATCGCCACAAACCAAGCGATCCATTGGCTTGCTTGCGCGCATATCGTTTATAACTGCTTCTATAACTGTTTCTTGATCAGGTGTTTCTTCAAAAGGGAAGCTGCTACTAAAGCGTTCGTACTCCGATTCGTTAAAGGTAAAAGCATGTCCTTGCTGAGCATCACGGCGAGCATAAATTTCTAATAATTCAGCCGCGACATCACGGACTTCTCGAGCTGCTTTATCTTTTGCTCGTTGCCAATGATCGCTCCCTAGTTTATGTAGGGGGACAAATGCTTCTTCGGAACCGGTATAACGATTTATTAAGTGTAGATGAGTAACGGGTACATATAGTTTCGCTTGGTCAGCATATTCAAGCGTTAAAAATTCATTGGCCTGATCATCAACAGTAATTATTTGTAAGCCAAGGTACCGGCCAACGCCGTGGTCAATGTGTACAACGGGCGAACCAATTTTTAATTCTGTCAGGCTTTTAATCAGAGTTTCGGCAGGGTCCTGACTTGTGCGACGGCGACGGCGCTGCCTAACTTGCTGGCCAAATAATTCTGTTTCAGTGATTAGAGCAATGTTAGGGCTTTCGAGTAAGCAGCCGTTGTCGATGGGCGTTTCTATAATACCAGCATTTATATCTGCTTCTAAAAAATCTTGCCAGCTATTAACCGGTGCTGGTTTTATTTTTAGTGGTTTTAATACATCGTAAAGTGCTTCTCGGCGGCCTGCGGATTCTACACAAAATAATAAACGGTACGATTGTTCAGCGATAAAGTTTTTGAGATTAAATAATGGTTCTTTACTCTGCCCATCAATCGCCAATGTTGGAAGTGTATCGGTCGAAAACTCAATGTGGGCTTTCACAATTTCGTCAACGACAGTAATTTGGTTAAACGACTTTAACGCTGCAAAGAGTTCATTGGTCGAAAAGAATAATTCAGCTGGACTTAATATTGGGCGCTGTATGTCACCACTGCGACTTTCGTAGCGATTATTAATTTCTCGCCAATAATGATCGCCAGCAGTTTCTAAGCCTGCTAATGAAAAGACGGTCGTATCTTCTGGTAAATAGTCAATTAGAGAGGCGCATTGCTCAAAAAAGAGCGGTAAATAATATTCAATACCGGCAGGTGCGACACCATCACTAATATCTTGGTATAAAGGGCATTGTCGATGGTCGACATCAAAGCGTTGATGCCATTGATTACGAAACTGTCGAATACCATCTGCATCAAGAGGAAATTCTCTTGCTGGTAGCAGATGAATATCCTCGGTTTGTTCTATGGTTCTCTGGGTTTCTGGATCGAACGTTCGAAGTGTATCGATAGTGTCATCAAATAAATCAATTCTATAGGGTAGAGGGCTTCCCATTGGGTAAAGGTCAAACAAGGAGCCTCGAACCGCAAATTCCCCATGTTCGTAAACAGTATCGACACAGCGATAGCCTGACTCTTCTAATTGGCCTCGCATATTCTGGGCATGAAACGAATCCCCTTTATTAAGAATCAAGCTATGTTTTTTTAAATGGCTTGAAGGGGGGAGGCGCGTCATCAATGTTGTAATTGGTGCTATGACCACACCTTGTTGCATGCTTGATAATTGATAAAGGCTTTGCAGGCGTGCGGAGACTATATCGTCATGGGGAGAAAAGTGGTCATACGGTAAGGTTTCCCAGTCAGGAAAATGTAGCACGGGTATCTTAGACTGCGATTTAAGAAAAAAGCGTAGTTCATGTGATAAGTGGTATGCACTTGCTGTATCGGGTGTTATGACGAGCAATGGTCGTTGTTGTTTTGCAGCCGAACTTATAGCCAATGCTTTGGCGCTACCATTCAGCCCAGCCCAAATTTGCTTATTTCCAGATCGTTCTAGTATGGGTGGAATTAACGGTGAGAGGGGAGCAGTAATGGGTGATGTAAGCGACATTAATGGGATGCAACGTTCTGAATGGTTTAAGAAAATAATCTAACTAATGTATATGCGGCTATTTTATCGGACCTTCAGCAGTTAGTCTCTGAATTAGTGTGATTCATTTATCCTTTTGGCCTCAGCAAACCTTTCTTTTGGAGTTTATCTCAAATAGTCGGTTTTTACGCCGAATTAAGGTGGTAATCTTTGATCAAAACTTGCACTTGAAGCCCTTAAGCAAGATAATACGCGCCCTAAATTGAGCTTGTTTTACAAGCCTTATTTTGAACTCTTAATTTTGAACTCTTAATAAAGGTATTTGTGGTGAATCGACCTAAGCCGGATGATTATTTTAAAGATTGGAAAGAGCGGGAAGCATTGTCAGAAGCAATGATCCCTATGATTGGTAAGCTTCATCGTGAAAACAGCGTAAAAGTTTTCATATATGGACGGTCACTTGTTAATCGTTCTGTCATCGATATTATGAAATATCACAGAGCTGTGCGACAGGTTGAAGAAAATGAGCTTTCAGAATTTGAAAGCTTTCCAATACTGCAAGCAATGACTGAGTTAGATTTGGGGGCAGTTCATGTCGATATCGGTAAACTGGCCGTTAAATATATGGAGGCAGGCGAACCAGAAGATACTAAAGCTTGGGTAGCTGCAGAACTTTCAGAGTTTATTGGTACCGGTGATAGTCAGTCAGATAAATCACAAGATGTTGTTTTATACGGTTTTGGCCGAATTGGTCGTTTAATGGCCCGCCTTATTTTAGAAAAAAGTGGTGGTGGCGATTTATTGCGTTTAAAAGCAATCGTTGTTCGTAAAGGCAAAAGCCCTAATGATTTGGTTAAGCGAGCCAGTTTATTGCGTCGCGACTCTGTTCATGGCAGCTTCAAAGGTACCATCCGAGTTGACGAAGAAACCAATACCTTGATTTGTAATGGTTCTGAAGTAAAAATTATCTACGCAAATTCACCATCAGAAGTTGATTACACACAATATGGTATTAATGATGCTATTGTTGTTGATAACACAGGTGTATGGCGTGATGAAGCAGGCTTATCTCAACACCTACAATCTCCTGGGGTTAAGAAAGTTCTATTAACTGCTCCTGGTAAAGGCGACTTAAAGAATATTGTATTCGGTATTAACAGCAATACCATTGACCCAGAAGATAAGATTATTTCTGCTGCCTCGTGTACAACGAATGCTATTACACCAGTGCTGAAAGCGCTAATGGATGAATATGGTATTCAGCGTGGGCATGTTGAGACAGTTCATTCATACACGAATGATCAAAATTTGATCGACAATTATCATAGCGGTGAGCGTCGAGGCCGAAGTGCAGCGTTAAATATGGTGTTAACAGAGACTGGTGCCGCTAAAGCTGTACAAAAAGCTATTCCTGAGTTGGCAGGTAAATTAACCGGTAATTCTATTCGGGTCCCAACGCCTAATGTTTCTATGGCTATTTTGAATTTACAATTAGACAAAGCGACAACAAAAGATGAGTTGAATAACTATGTGAGAGAAGTTGCCCTGCATTCACCATTGCAGCAACAGATAGATTTCACCAATTCGCCTGAAGTTGTTTCTAGCGACTTCATTGGTTCTCGACAAGCTTGTATCTTCGATAGTAAGGCAACGATTGTAAATGAGAATAGCTGTATAGTTTACTGCTGGTATGACAATGAGTTTGGCTATAGCTGCCAGGTAATGCGTTGTCTTGAGCAGATGTCTGGTGTGACTTATAAGGTGTACCCTTCCAAGTCGTAACCCTATAGCTACATTTTAATTCTAGATAAGGCCCACATTGTGGGCCTTTTTTGTTTTTGGGATTATAAAATTTATGCTGCGCATACTCAAAACGTTCAGGTTCACATGCTTTTACTGAAGTGCCAGTTCAAATAGAGGATGAAAGTATTGTTTCTTGCAGATATGGTTATAATTTTAGTTATAGCTGTCAATTTGTATGTGTAATGGCTCGGTATTCTGCCTGAGTTATAAAATTTACCCTTAAGGTGAAAGGGCACTATTTCTTTATGTTTAACCAAGCTCAGGAATCTGACTGTCTTAATTTTTTCTTTTTGGGCAATTAGCATCAAGTACTTTTGGAGCACGGAATTGATGAAAATGTCTGAAATGCAATGCAAATGAGAATATTTGTATCGTTTATTGGGTTTGTGTGAATTGTCATTGTCATGGTTGGAAAGTGCTGCCCCGGTTTGGGTTCATATCAAATAGAACAGTAAGGTTTAATTTTGAATATGATTAATACTTTACTTTGATAAATTTCAAAATATACAGTTTTATTTTTTGCTTTCCTGCAAGCAAATATTGGATCACTTCTTATGCAAAAGAACAAAAAACATAGACTTTAGTTTGGTATTTAGAAACATTTTATTTGGTGTATTTTTTCGCGTCATTAAATTATTTATGCATTTTAAGAATAAAAACAATGTTTTAACTGGAAAGCCAGCATAGTCAGCCTTATAATTGCCGGCATTCGAACTCTGTCAATATAGTTTTGTATATTGGTCTACACTTAAATAGTTTTAATCGGTATTTATGCTTAATAGTTATGAATACTTGTAAAACTAGCTTATTTGTTTAGGTTTTTGTGACAATAACCTAAGCGGCGTAATGGATTTGTTATTAATAAATTAGACGACAAAGATATAAGAAGGATTCTTGTAAGCTATAAGAATTAAGAGTCGAATCTTTTTGGATTTTTTATATCCCACCATCACAATCAGGTTAGAGATTTATGATCAAAATCCGTCGGGGATTAAACCTGCCTATATCAGGCAGTCCTGAGCAGCTTATTAGCGAAGCCCCTAAAGCACGATCAGTTGCTGTTATTGGCCCAGATTATCACGGTATGAAACCGACAATGGAAGTTAAGGAAGGTGATAAGGTTAAACTAGGCCAGTTATTATTTACCGATAAAAAAACAGAAGGGGTTCGTTATACAGCCCCAGCATCAGGCACCATTGCTGCGGTTAATCGCGGTGCTCGCCGTGTGCTTCAGTCTGTTGTTATTGATGTAGATGGCGATGAAGCCGAAACATTTACGACCTATAAAGCGGAAGAAATTCCAGCACTTGCACCTGAAAAAATCGTTGAGAATCTCGTTGAATCTGGACAATGGTGTGCATTCCGAACTCGACCTTATAGTAAAGTCCCTGCGCTAGGTAGTACCCCAGCTTCTATTTTTGTTAATGCGATGGATACCAATCCATTGGCGGCTGACCCTAAGGTAGTTATTGCATCACAAGCAGAAGCCTTTAGCCTTGGTCTCATGTTACTGACCAAATTAACAGAGGGTGATGTATTTGTTTGTAAAGCCAGTGACGCTGATATGTCGGTTCCCAATAACCCGAAGCTAAAAGTTGAAGCTTTTTCTGGTGTTCATCCCGCAGGTAACTCAGGTACACATATTCATTACCTTAGTCCTGTCAGTGTTAATAAAACAGTTTGGACTATTGGTTATCAAGAAGTCATTGCTTTTGGTCACTTATTCACCACGGGTAAAATTTATACAGATCGTGTGGTTGCGGTTGGTGGCCCTCAAGTCACTAAGCCTCGTCTTCTAAAAACACGTTTAGGTGCGAACTTAGATGAGTTAACGGCAGGTGAATTAAAGTCTGGCAAAAATCGAATCGTATCCGGTTCTGTTTTCGGTGGGCGAACAGCAAAAGGCCCATTTGCCTATTTAGGTCGATACCATAATCAAGTTAGTGTATTGGTTGAAGGCGACGATAGACCTTTCTTGCATTACCTTCGTCCTGGTTTTGAATATTTCTCAACACTCGGTATCTATGTTTCCAGTTTATTTAAAGGAAAAAAATACGACTTTACTACCACTACTATGGGTAGTGAGAGAGCGATGGTGCCTGTTGGTTCTTACGAAAATATTATGCCACTCGATATTTTGCCAACACAGTTACTGCGCTCACTAATCGTAGGTGATACTGATATGGCCCAAAAATTAGGGTGTCTTGAACTTGATGAAGAGGACTTAGCTTTGTGCACCTATGTTTGCCCAGGTAAATATGAGTACGGCCCAATCTTAAGAGATAACCTAACACGTATAGAGAAGGAGGGCTAAATTATGGGATTAAAATCAGTTCTTAAAGATTTAGAACCTCATTTTCATAAAGGCGGTAAATACGAAAGTTGGTACGCGTTATATGAAGCTGTCGACACTATCTTTTATCGCCCCAGTGATGTAACAAAAACAACGTCTCATGTTCGTGATGGTGTTGACCTGAAGCGTATCATGATTACTGTTTGGTTATGTACCTTCCCAGCTATGTTTTATGGAATGTACAACGTTGGTTACCAGGCTAATACCATTATGGCTGACCTTGGTTTGGCAGCTGTTGAAGGGTGGCACGGTGGCTTAATTGAGCTTTTTGCCAGCTACGACCCAAATAGTATTTGGGATTGCTTTTGGCATGGCGCAGCATACTTTCTTCCTATTTATGCCACAGTATTTTTTGTAGGTGGTTTCTGGGAAGTGTTATTTGCTATGAAGCGTGGACATGAAGTGAATGAAGGTTTCTTTGTGACTTCGATTCTATTTTCTCTAATCTGCCCTCCAGATATACCACTTTGGCAAGCAGCCTTAGGTATTAGCTTTGGTGTTGTTATTGGTAAAGAAGTTTTTGGTGGTACCGGTAAAAACTTCCTTAACCCAGCATTAACTGGCCGAGCATTTTTATATTTTGCTTACCCCGCTCATATGTCAGGTGACACGGTATGGACTGCAGTTGATGGTTATACTGGTGCAACGTCACTCTCGCAAGCAGCAACGGGAGGGGTTGATATGTTGAATAGCCAAATCGGTTGGATGAATGCCTTCTTCGGTAATATTCAAGGTTCTATCGGTGAAACATCAACATTAATGATCTTTATTGGTGGAGCGATATTATTGCTTACTCGCATCGCTTCTTGGAGAATTATGGCGGGTGTCATGATTGGTATGATTGCAACCTCTACCTTATTAAACTGGGTGGGTTCTGATACCAACGCGATGTTCAATGTTCCTTGGTATTGGCATCTAGTCATGGGTGGATTTGCCTTTGGTATGGTCTTCATGGCGACAGACCCTGTATCGGCGTCTATGACAAATAAAGGTAAATGGTGGTTTGGGGCATTGATTGGTTTTATGACCATTCTTATTCGGGTGATTAACCCTGCTTTCCCTGAAGGGATTATGCTAGCCATTCTTTTTGCTAACTTATTTGCACCATTGATCGATCATTTTGTGGTGCAAGCGAATGTTAAGAGGAGGTTAGCTCGTGTCTAATAAAGATTCTATTCAAAAAACCTTTATTGTTGCATTTTTGCTTTGCATTGTTTGTTCAGTCATCGTTTCGACGGCGGCTGTAATGCTCAAACCAGCACAAATTGCGAATAAATCTAAAGATTTTAAAATTAATATTTTAAAGGCTGGTGGTTTATATGAGCAGGGTATTGCTGATGGCCAAAGCATTAATGAAATGTTTGAAAGTGTTACGACTAAGCTTGTTGATTTAGAAACAGGTGAATATTCAGAAGCTGTTGATTTGGAAACTTATGATCAACGCAAAGCCGCTAAAGATCCTAAATTATCAACGGATCTTTCGGCTGAATCTGATATTGCAAAAATATCACGCCTTGAAAAATATGCAAAAGTGTATTTGATTAACGAAGGCGAACAAGTTAAGAAAGTTATTTTACCTATTAAAGGTTATGGCCTTTGGTCAACACTTTATGGGTTTATTTCTCTAGAGTCTGATTTAACAACGGTCTCAGGTTTAACCTTTTACGAACATGGCGAGACACCTGGTTTAGGTGGTGAGGTTGACAACCCAAGCTGGAAAGCGCAATGGCAAGGTAAAAAAGTTTACAGCGAGTCAGGTGACGATGTTGCTCTCACGGTTATCAAGGGCAAAGTGAATAGCAATACTCCTGATGGCGAATATAAAGTTGATGGTTTATCTGGTGCAACGTTAACATCTCGAGGTGTCGATAATTTAGTTAAATTTTGGATGGGTAATATGGGTTACGCCAAATTTCTCAGTAATCTAAAGAGTGGGGAGGTTTAGGCATGAAAGTTAAAGAATTATTATTTAAGCCGATTTTTGAAGATAACCCTATTGCTTTACAGATATTAGGGATTTGTTCTGCATTGGCTGTTACGAGTAGTTTAAAAGTAACTCTGGTTATGTGTATTGCTGTGACCTTAGTAACCGGTTTCTCAAATTTCTTCGTATCTCTCGTTAGAAACCATGCGCCAAGTAGCATCCGTATCATTGTACAGATGACGATTATTGCATCACTCGTTATAGTCGTTGATCAGGTCCTCAAAGCAGTTGCTTACGACATCAGTAAACAGCTTTCCGTTTTTGTTGGCTTAATTATTACTAACTGTATTGTTATGGGACGTGCAGAAGCCTATGCGATGAAAAATCCACCTATCCCAAGCTTTCTCGATGGTATTGGTAATGGTTTAGGCTATAGCGCTATTTTAATAGGGCTTGCTGTCATTCGTGAATTGTTTGGTACAGGCAAATTGTTTGGTATTGAGATTTTCTCCTTAGCGACAGAAGGTGGCTGGTATATCTCTAATGGTATGTTGTTATTACCTCCAAGTGCATTCTTCCTTATTGGTTTATTTATCTGGGCAATTCGGGCGGTCAAAAAAGATCAAGTCGAAGCCAATGAATTTAAAATTGCTCCGAATACAAAAGTGAAGGAGGCTTAATAATGGAAGCATTACTTAGCTTATTTATTCGATCTATTTTTATCGACAATATGGCACTTGCCTTCTTCTTAGGCATGTGTACTTTTATTGCCGTTTCCAAAAAGGTAGAAGCGGCAATCGGTCTAGGGGTTGCGGTGATTGTTGTTTTGACAATTACAACGCCAGTTAATAATTTGTTGTACACCTACTTGTTAGCAGATGGCGCTTTGGCATGGGCTGGTTTGCCTGATGTTGATTTAAGCTTCCTTGGATTAATTGTTTACATCGGTGTGATTGCTGCGCTTGTACAAATTTTGGAGATGTTTTTAGATAAATATGTGCCTGCTTTGTATAACGCCCTAGGTGTGTTCCTGCCCTTGATTACTGTGAACTGTGCGATTCTAGGTTCATCTCTATTCATGGTTGAGCGTGACTATAATTTATCAGAGAGTATTGTTTTTGGTGCTGGTGCTGGTACTGGCTGGGCCTTAGCAATAGCCGCGTTAGCAGGAATTCGCGAGAAAATGAAATACAGTGATGTCCCTGATGGCCTACAAGGTTTGGGAATTACTTTTATCACCGTTGGCTTGATGTCACTGGGCTTTATGTCCTTTGGCGGCATTGACCTGTAATAACGAGGTAGATAAGAAATATGAATATTGAAATTATTCTTGGTGTAGTTATGTTCACCGCACTTGTTTTAGCTCTAGTGGCCGTTATTTTGTCTGCTCGTGCAAAATTAGTGAGTTCTGGTGATGTTGTTATTACCGTTAATCATGAAAAGAAGATCACAGTACCTGCAGGTGGAAAATTACTACAAACCTTAGCGGAAGCTGGTTTATTCCTACCTTCGGCTTGTGGTGGTGGCGGTAGTTGCGCACAGTGTAAGTGTATTGTTGAGTCTGGTGGCGGCGGTATTCTGCCGACAGAGGAATCTCACTTTACTAAGCGTGAAGCTAATGAAGGTTGGCGCTTGTCTTGTCAGGTTTCTGTTAAACAGGATATGGATGTTGAAGTTGAGGATGATGTCTTTGGCGTAAAACAGTGGGAATGTACGGTTGAGTCTAATCCTAATGTGGCCACTTTTATTAAGGAGTTAACTTTAAAATTACCTGAAGGCGAGAATGTTGATTTCCGTGCAGGTGGTTATGTTCAACTTGAAGTGCCTCCTCACCATGTGAAGTATAAAGATTTTGATATTGAAGAAGAGTACCGCGGTGACTGGGAACGTTTTGGTTTCTTCAATATAGAATCAAAAGTAGATGAGCCAGTCATTCGTGCTTATTCAATGGCAAATTATCCTGAAGAAAGAGGTGTGGTTAAATTTAATATTCGTATTGCAACACCACCTCCAGGCTCTCAAGGTATACCTCCTGGTCAGATGTCTTCTTATGTTTTTAATATGAAGCCTGGCGATAAAATCACCGTTTACGGTCCTTTTGGTGAGTTCTTTGCAAAAGATACTGACGCCGAAATGATTTTCGTTGGTGGTGGTGCTGGTATGGCGCCTATGCGATCTCATATTTTTGATCAGCTTCGACGCCTTAAAAGCAAACGTAAAATTAGCTTTTGGTATGGCGCACGTTCCTTACGTGAATTGTTCTATGAAGATGATTACAATGAACTGGCGGCTGAAAATGATAATTTCGATTGGCATATTGCATTATCTGACCCTCAACCAGAAGATAACTGGGATGGTCTGACAGGTTTTATTCATAATGTTTTACTGGAGGAATACCTGAAGAATCACCCAGCTCCAGAAGATTGTGAATATTATATGTGTGGTCCACCGATGATGAACCAAGCTGTCATCAATATGCTGAAGAATATGGGTGTTGAAGACGAAAATATTATGCTCGATGACTTTGGTGGCTAAGATAGGCTAAAGAACATTGAGACATCAAAAGCAATTGAGAATAATAAGAACGGGGCCATGGTTTAGAGCCTCGTTTTTATTTGTAGCTTCTGTATTTTTATTGAGTGTTTTATCGTGTAGTAAAAAGGCTACACAAGAAGCTATGTATTTAAGTGGTTCTACAATGGGAACCACTTATAGCATTACTGTAGTGTCGCCGCCAGAAAACGTAGTTCATGCTGAGTTACAAAAAGACATTGATGAGTCATTGAATTCTCTAAACCAACAAATGTCTACTTATATCAATACCTCTGAGATAATGCTTTTTAATAACGCGCCTGTTAACCAATGGCAGAAAATCTCACCTGAATTTTTAGACGTTGTTATTCTAAGTCAAAAAATATCAGGTCTTACCAATGGCCGCTTTGATATCACTATTGGACCGCTTGTTGAACTCTGGGGCTTTGGTAAAAAACAACATAAAGGCGATACTAGTCAAATTCCTGAAATTACTGAGATTAATGCAGCAAAAAATAGGGTAGGTTGGCAAAACCTTATCGTAAATGCTGAAACTCAATCGATTAAGAAAAGCGTACCTTTATGGTTAGATGTCTCTGCTGTTGCGAAGGGTTACGCTGTTGATAAGCTGGTCGAGCTACTAGAGCAACGATATGGTGTTGAGCACTATCTTGCTGAAATTGGTGGTGAGATGCGGGTTAATGGAAAGAATCGACAGAAAAAACTGTGGCGTATTGGCATAGAGAAACCGGCTTTGCTACAAAAGGAAGCTCAGCAATTAGTTCAACTAACGGATAATGCGATTGCAACATCTGGTGATTATCGAAATTATTTTGAAGAAAATGGGCAACGCTTTTCACACACAATTGACCCACTGACAGGTCAACCTGTTAGACACACGATAGCTTCAGTCACTGTCATCGCAAATACAACCGCAGAAGCAGATGCATTAGCAACAGGCTTAAATGTATTAGGTGAAGAAGCAGCGATTGATCTTGCAGCAAAAGAGGGCTTAGCTGCTTATTTTATTTTTTACGATAATGAAAATCCAACGGCTGGGTATCGTACATTTTTTACCGATGCCTTTAAGCCTTTCATGAATTAACGATCGGAGTAAACAATGACAACATTACTACTTGCATTCATTTTATTAGCATTGGTAATAACCGCTATGTCTGTTGGAGTTATTTTAGGACGCAAACCCATTACTGGCTCTTGTGGTGGTATTGGTGCTGCCTTAGGTGAAAAAAATTACACATGTGATATTTGTGGTGGAGACCCAAATAAGTGTGAAGAACAACAAATGGATGAGAAAAATATGACACACCTAGCAATTAATGCTGCTGAACCCAAGAACCAAAAATAAGGATCATTAAAAAATGAAAGAATATTCTTATGATGTATTAGTGATTGGTTCAGGCCCCGCAGGTGAGGGGGTTGCCATGAGTGCAGCTAAGAACGGAGAAAAAGTTGGTATTGTCGAAAGTCGTCAATGGATAGGTGGTAATTGTATTCATAAGGGAACTATCCCTTCAAAATCGTTGCGTCATGTTGTTAAAGAATTAATCAGTTATCGTAAAAATAATTTATTTCACCAAATGGGTGATATGCATACGGTGACTTATTCAGAAGTGTTAAAAGAAGCTAAACGTATTATTCCAAGACAAGTGGATGTGCATTCGGTTTTTTATATTAAAAATAGGATCAAGTTACATACTGGTACTGCTCGCTTCTTGGATGGGAATACGATAGAAGTACTGGCTGCTGATCATTCAGTCGATAAAATCAGGGCAAAAAATATTGTTATTGCAACAGGCTCTCGACCTTATAGACCCGATGATATTGATTTTAATCACCCTCGTGTTTATGACAGCGATACAATTCTTGATATGAAGCACACGCCTCGCAGCATTATAGTTTATGGTGCGGGTGTTATCGGCTGTGAATATGCTTCTATTTTTGCTGGTATGGATATAAAAGTTGATCTTATTAATACACGTGAACATTTATTATCATTCCTTGATAACGAGATTTCTGACGCCTTAAGTTATCATCTTCGTGAAGAAGGCGTCATGGTTCGACATCAAGAAGAGTTTGAATCATTAGAGTGTGATGATAAGTCAGTGACTCTCTACTTAAAATCAGGAAAGCGCATTCATGCAGATGCTTTACTTTGGTCAAATGGGCGTACCGGTAATACTGACAAATTAAGTCTAGAGAATGCTGGTCTAGAGGCTGATGGTCGTGGCCAATTGAAAGTGAATAAAAAATATCAAACAGATGTTGAAACAATATTCGCTGCAGGTGATGTGATTGGATGGCCAAGCTTAGCGAGTGCTTCTTATGATCAAGGGCGTGCAGTTGCTGATGGAATTAGCGGTAAAGAAGTTGAGTTTATCGATGCCATGCCTACAGGTATTTATACTCTGCCAGAAATCAGTTCACTAGGTAAGAATGAACGTGAATTAACGGATGAAAAAGTGCCATATGAAGTAGGTCGTGCTTTTTTTAAGAGTATTGCTCGAGCACAGATCAGTGGTGAAGAAGTCGGTATGTTAAAAATACTATTCCACTTAGATACATTTGAAATTTTGGGTATACATTGTTTCGGTGCGGAAGCATCGGAAATTATTCATATTGGCCAGGCTATTATGAAACAGCCAGGAGAAGCCAATGATATCCATTATTTTGTCAATACAACATTTAATTATCCAACAATGGCGGAAGCCTATCGAATTGCTGCATTAGCAGGTCTTAATAGAGTTAAACGTTTTGGTAAGTAATAATAAAGGCAAGCCAATAAGAAAGGTGTAAGGGTAAACCTTACACCTTTATCTAACGTTAATTCACCCAATAAATTACTGCAAACAGTGCAACACTACCCATGACTATTGTATAGGGTAAAGCCATAATGACCATTTGCCCGTATGAAAGGCGAATCAAAGGGGCGAGTGCTGATGTTAATAAGAATAGAAATGCTGCTTGGCCGTTAGGGGTGGCCACGCTGGGAATGTTTGTTCCAGTATTAATCGCGATGGCTAAATTTTCAAAATGCTCTCGACTAATTTCACCTCTATTAAATGCTTCGTTCACTTCGTTAATATAAACCGTTGCAACGAATACATTATCACTGATCATCGATAAAATACCATTTGCGACGAATAGCATAGGCGCCTGTTGACTGATATCTAGACTCAGTACAGCGTTGGTAATTGGGCTAAATAGGTGCTGGTCATGAATAACGGCAACTACGCCAAAAAAGACAACAAGTAATGCGGTAAAGGGCAGAGCTTCTTCAAAAGCATGGCCAATTTGATGCTCCTCGATAACCCCATTAAATGCCGTTAACAGTACGATCACCATAAGGCCTATGATCCCGACCTCTGCCACATGAAAGGCAAGAGAGAAGATCAATATAACGGCAACAATAGCTTGAACCACTAACTGTGCCATTTCTTTATGTGTTCTATGGCTGTCTTGCTCTTCTGAAAAATCGACTAAAATTTTTCGAACATTTTCTGGGATTTCCATCCCATAGCCAAACCAGCCGCGTTTCTGTTTTTCCAGTAGCACACAGGTGATTAATCCGAAGAAAAAGACTGGTACGGTAACCGGTGACATTACCAGGAAAAACTCAATAAAACTCCAGTCTAATTTCTCTGCAATTAACAAGTTTTGTGGTTCGCCAACCGTTGTGCAAACACCACCGAGTGCAGTGCCGACAACTCCGTGCATAACCAAACTACGCAAAAAGGCTCGGAACTTTGAAAGGTCTTCCGTATGTGCCTCAGCTAATTCAGCTGGAACATCACCACGAGAAAACACCTTGTGGTAAACATCGTAAAAACCAACGGCTACGCTAATTAATACAGCAGTAACGGTTAATGCATCCAGAAAGGCAGAAAGAACAGCAGAAACGATACAAAAGAGTAGAGAGAGTAATACTTTAGAGCGAATATTGACTAATAATTTGGTAAATACATAAAGCAACAGGTTTTGCATAAAGTATATGCCTGCGACCATGAATACCAATAGCAAAATCACTTTGAAGTTGGCTTCTATTTCATGAAAGACAGATTCTGGTGATGTCATGCCTAAAATGACGGCTTCAATAGCTAATAGTCCGCCAGGCTGAAGGGGGTAGCATTTCAGAGCCATGGCTAAGGTAAAAATAAATTCAGCAATTAACACCCAGCCAGCCACAAAAGGCCCTGCTATATACATAATGATTGGATTTACCAATAGAAAGCACAAGATTGCTTGTTTGTACCAATTGGGAGAATTGCCAAGAAAGTTATGAGTAAAACCGCCTGAGAGAGTTTTAGGCATAGTGAATCCTTCAAAGATATTTATTGGAAATAAAGTTTTTACGAATTTAAGCTCAAAATTCGAACAAAAAATAGACTTTTTAACATCAATCAGAGATAGATTCGATGTTAATTGGTCTATCGAGTTTATTTCGCCTAAAATGAGAGTAAGCTAATATAAAACAAGTGCTTACATTAATAAGTTATAGCACAATCTTTATATATAATCGACTTAAAATGGCTCGATTTATGCTGTACTTTTTGGGAACTAGCACACAGACAATTAGACTAATGCTCCGTACTTTATAACTTTGAATACAAGCGGCTTTATATGATGCAGACAGCACAGGTAAATACAGGTGGGGCGGCGTTGCCTCATAAGCATAAAATTAATTTAACCTCTCTAAATGTTGTACGTGAAGAGCTGGTTATTACTATTGAGCAGGCAGCGACTCAGCTCGAAGGCTTTGTTAGTGATAGAGAAAATAGTAAGTTGCTTCAGGCTTGTATCCAATCATTGCAGCAAATCCGTGGTAGTTTAGATTTAATTGAATTGCATGGTGCTTGTGAGCTCGCAGGTGAGCTATTGGAGACAGCCCGAAAGATTAATGAATCTGATGTTCCCCTTGGCGATGAAAAGCTTTCCGCACTGACAAAAGGCTTTTTCGTTCTCTCCTGTTATTTTGAATATGCCTTACAAAAAGAGTGGGGCATGCCTGCATTGATGGTCCCTTACATCAATGATATTCGTATTTCGAACCGAGAACCCATTATCTGGGAAAGCCACTTTGCTGATGCGATTACGTCTTTTCGCTTGCCTCAAGAGGGGACTTCCGCTCCTGTTCCCGAAGGCGACACGATAGAAGCGATGGCAAGACGATTTAGGCATATGTATCAAGTGGGTTTGTTAGGCTTGATTAAAGAAATTCGTGTACAGCCTTCATTGCAGTTGATGCAGCGTGCATCAGACAAAATTGCTAAGTACGCAAAAGGCTCTCCAAGCGAAACTTTCTGGTGGTTATTACACAATGCATTAGACGCTTTCTCTAAAGAAGATATAGCGATTACTCTTACGCGCAAGCGATTATTCAGCCACTTAGATAAGCAATTCAAAAAAATTGAAAAAGAGGGCGTTGCTGGTTTTGATACCGCTGTTGATACTGAAATCTTAAAAGAAATGGCGTACTACATTGCACTTGCTGATATTGATCAAGAGCCATTTTCAAAAATACGGGTTTCTTTTGGTTATTCTAATTTAGGATACAATGAAAAAGCACGTTTGAGTGAAGCTAAGGCGCTAACTGGCCCAAGTGCGAGTACGGTAAGCTCGGTTGCCGAAACGCTGAAAGCAGAGCTGCGCTCTGCGAAAGAAGTTATTGAATTCAGTGCAGAAAGTGATACCTCGGTTATTGATAGTTACGATGAATTCGTTATCAGTATTACTAAAATCAGAGATATCCTTGATGTTGTTGGTTTGAAGTCAGCGGCACAAACAATGAAGCAACAACTCAACCGGGTTCAAGCTTGGCAGGAATCTGAAGAGCAAGCGGATGCGGCAGAATTAATGGATGTTGCAGATGCTTTTCTTTATGTAGAAAGTGTACTGGATAGTATTGAGAAGCGAAATTTTTCAGATGAAAAATTAGCTGAGATTAATCAGTTATCTCGCAATCAAATGATAGTTAATAGTCATTTAGCAGATGCTCAACTTGTCGTATTGGAAGAAGCGGAGGCAGGTTTGACAATGGTTAAACGATCCCTTAATTCCTTTGCTGATTCATCTTACGATAGAGTGCATATTAAAAATGTCACTAAAACGATGAATAGTGTCCGTGGTGGAATGGTTGTTTTGGAATTGCCGAGAGCAGCAGCCGTAGTTGCAAGTTCGATACAATTTATTGAAGGCTCTTTACTGTCAAATAATCAACCTGCGGCGCTTGAGCATATGCTGGAAACCTTTGCAGACGCTCTAATTTGTTTGGAATACTATCTCGATTGTATGAAAGTCGATAAATATATCAGCCCAGATACTTTAGTGATTGCCGAAGAAAGTCTATCTGCATTAGGTTATGGAGTTAGCTATAGCGGTTAATGATAATGTTTAGCTATTTAGTTCGCAATTAACGAAATAGTGTTTCTTTAAAATAAAAAAAGGTGCTCAATTGAGCACCTTTTTTGTTTTAGTGAAGCTGATGTTTATATTAGCTCACTAATTTAAACAGGCTTTCAAGGCTTTCTTTAGCATCGCCAAATAACATTCTTGTATTATCTTTATAGAATAAAGGATTTTCTACACCGGCATAACCTGTTGCCATTCCTCGTTTTAAGACGATAGTTGTCTTGCCATGCCAAGGCTCTAAGACCGGCATACCTGCGATGGGGCTATCTGGTACCTCTTGAGCCGCAGGGTTAACGATATCATTCGCACCGATAACGATAGACACATCGACATCAGGGAAGTCTTCATTGATTTCATCCATTTCGAAAACAATATCATAAGGCACTTTGGCTTCGGCTAATAAAACATTCATGTGGCCAGGCATACGGCCGGCAACAGGATGAATACCAAAGCGAACATTGACGCCTTTTTTGCGCAAGGTTTTCGTGATATCGCTAACCATATGTTGAGCTTGAGCGACTGCCATACCATAACCAGGAATAATCATGACTTCTTTTGCTGTAGAGACTAAGTCAGCGACTTCATCAACATTAATAGGAGTCACTTCACCTTCAATTTCCGTTGCTGGACCTGAAGATTTGCTGGGTGTACCAGAGCCAAAACCACCAGCAATAACAGAGATAAAGTTACGGTTCATTGCACGACACATAATATAAGATAGGATCGCGCCACTACTACCAACAAGAGCACCAACAACGATAAGTAAATCGTTTGATAGCATAAAGCCTAACGCTGCTGCTGCCCAACCTGAATAACTGTTAAGCATAGAAACAACGACAGGCATATCAGCGCCGCCAATTGCAGCAACCATATGAATACCAAACAATAATGCAATGAATGTCATCGCAACCAGTGGGAATAGCCCACCACCTTGAGCTGCTTGTTCAACGAATTGAACACCAAAATAAATAGCTAGAATCAGTAAACCTAAATTCAACCAATGACGCGCAGGAAGTAGTAATGGCTTGCCCCCCCATTTTCCGCTTAACTTTAAATAAGCAACAACAGAACCTGAAAATGTCATAGCGCCAATCAAAATACCGATATAGGTTTCGATATCATGAATGGTTTTTTCAACACCCGTGAATTCGATTGCATGACTTAAAAAATTAGCGTAACCCACCATGACAGCGGCCAGACCAACAAGGCTATGCAAGATAGCAACAAGTTCTGGCATTTGTGTCATTTCTACTTTTTTGGCAAGCATCAAACCAACAGTGCCACCGACTAATAATGCAATAATCAATAACACATAGTTGCTGGTGACTAATCCAATTACAGTCGCCAGTAATGCGAGAGCCATACCGATCATGCCGAATAAGTTTCCACGGCGAGCAGTTTCTTGTTTGCTTAACCCGCCGAGTGCCAGTATGAATAATATAGTTGCGCCAATATAAGCGACATTAATTAAACCTTGGGACATTTTATTTCTCCACCTTATTTCTAGGCTTTGCTAGAAAGCTTTAATCTTTTGAGTTCTTCAATTTCTATGTTGAACCCATTAACTTTTAAATACGTTATTTTCTAAACATATCGAGCATGCGTTGGGTGACGGCAAAACCGCCCACAATATTGACGCTGGTAATTAACACGGCAATACCTGCAAGAAAAATAACCCATCCATCGGGGGAGGAAATTTGTAATAGGGCACCGATAATAATAATGCTACTAATAGCATTAGTGACACTCATTAGTGGTGTATGTAGTGAGGGTGATACGTTCCATATAACCATATAGCCAACAAAACAAGCCAATACAAATACTGTGAAATGCGACATAAAAGAAGCGGGAGCTACACTACCCAATCCCCATAGCGCCAAGGCTCCGACAATAAATGGAATCCAAGGTTTAAGCTTACTTGGTTCTTTGGGTTCCACTACTTCAATAGGTGCTGGCTCAGGTTTTTTTGCTGGAGCCGCTGATAGTTTCGGCGGTGGTGGTGGAAAGGTAATTTCTCCTTCCTTAACGACTGTGGCACCACGGACAACTTCATCTTCAAAATCAACAATAACTTGCCCATCTTTTTCTGGCGTCATGTCACTTAATAGATGACGCAGGTTTGTCGCATAAAGTTGGCTTGCTTGTGTTGGTAAACGACTCGGTAGGTCGGTATAACCAATAAGATTGACCCCGTGTTTAACAACCACTTTGTCTTTTTCTACCAGTTTACAGTTACCACCCATTGCTGCCGCTAAATCAACAATCACACTACCTTCACGCATTGATTTAACCATGTCTTCGGTAATGAGTTCAGGTGCAGGTTTACCCGGGATAAGGGCAGTGGTCACAATAATATCGACTTCCTTTGCTTGCTCAGCAAACAGTGCCATCTCGGCGTCGATAAATTCCTGACTCATAGTTTTAGCATAACCGCCTTCGCCACTACCGTCCTCTTCGAATTCCAACATCAGGAATTCGCCGTCCATACTTTCAACTTGTTCTTTAACTTCTGGACGAGTATCAAAAGCTCTTACGATAGCGCCCATACTTCTAGCTGCACCTATAGCGGCTAAACCTGCGACACCAGCGCCAATAACCAGTACTTTTGCTGGTGGCACTTTACCTGCAGCTGTAATTTGCCCTGTAAAAAAGCGACCAAAATGTTGAGCAGCTTCTACGATGGCACGATAGCCACCGATGTTAGCCATGGAGCTAAGCGCATCCATTTTTTGAGAACGAGAGAGGCGTGGGATGGTTTCCATTGCTAAAGCTGTGACCTTTCTATCTGCCAGCTTCTGCAAGAGTTCAGGGTTCTGTGCTGGAGCCATAAAGGAAATAAGCATTTGGCCCTCTTTAAGAAGGTCAATTTCATGATCTTCTGGAGCGCGAACTTTCAAAATAATATCTGAGCTTGTCCAGAGTGATTCAGTAGAGCTTATAACTTCAACACCGGCTGCTTCATATTCACTATCGCGCAGTTTAGCGGCTTCACCAGCACCTGCTTCTATTGCAACAGAAAATCCAAGCTTCTGGAGCTGTTGCGCAGCTTCTGGGGTCGTGGCAACACGACGTTCCCCTGCGAATATCTCTTTAGGTACACCAATTCGCATTGTGTTCTCCTATTTTATGGTCAATTGTTATCGATTTATAAAGGCCTTTACTAATGAGTTTTATTGCTACCCCTTAATCATTAATTAGCCGTAGATGGCATTAAGACCATCCAAATAAAACAGGCAGAGTATAATAATTATTGAGACTAAAAAGCTTAATATAGTGACTTTTTGTCCATTTTTAAGGGTGGGTATGTATTAACTCAAAGACCTCATTATATTTTTTTGGGCAGACATTCTAACGGTTTGCTGCCTAAAGGGCATTAAAAGATTCACCAATTATGGCTAATTTTTAACATTTTTATAGTTTACGTTAATAAATTTCTATTTCTTAATTAAATTATATAATCGATATAATCATTTTTAATAATAAGGGCAGCTTATTAAATGCATTAATTGAATGATCGATAGGAGTTTATCCCGTCTATATCTTAAGTATATGGATCAAAAAACAAACAAAGCTATCAAGAGATGAACATCTCTATCGTATATTTGGGCTTTAATTTGAATAGGCATCACAATATTGCTTTGATGCGGTACACTTTTGCTTAGAAGTTTTAATAATATATCTACATACAAGCCATTATCTTTGATTAATAATATGAAAATAGCTCCAGAACAACTTGTAGCTCATCGTGGCCATCAAGATCAATTCCCAGAAAATAGTATTTTAGCCATATTGGACGCAATTGCTGCTGGCGCAAAAAATATTGAATTTGATATTCAATATACGAAAGATGGTCATATTGCCTTGTACCATGATGAAACTATGCAGCGCATTAGCGATGTAGAGCATAAGATTACTGAGCTTACTAAAGATGAGCTTAAGCAGTATTCAGCGAAAGAGCCCAAGCGCTTGGCACGTCGTTTTGTTCATAATCCAATAGAATATCTAGATCAACTACTCCCTATCATTAAAAAGCATGATGACATTACCTTTTTTATAGAAATGAAAGAGGAGAGCATTAACCACTTTGGTGATGATTTCTGCTTTAGTAATCTGAAATTACTATTGGTAGATGAGATACCTGAAAACTTGATACTGATTAGCTTTGATTTAAATGCAGTTAGAAGAGCTAAGGAGGAAGGTTTTACAAAGACAGCATTGGTTTTTCGTGACTGGCAAAAACGTGACGAGTTATTAAAAGAATCCAGTGCAGATTATGGTTTTATTAATTACACCCGTATTCCACCACGGCAGCCAATTACGGCGAGTAAACCCATTATGGTCTATGAAGTTCGTTATCCTCTAATCGCTAATCAGCTACTCGAACGTGGTGCAGCGGCAGTTGAAACCTTTTGTATCAGAGCGTTGTTGAGTAATTCCTAGGGTGGTAGATGATTGTGAAAGTTGATCGATTCAATGAATAAATTGTCAAAAGAAAGTCTGTTTTATGAAATCATCCTAGGTGAGTAATGTGATGTGTCTAAATGTGTGATATCACAATTTTTATAAAGCGTTAAATCATAATAATAAACAAGTAGTAGAGGTTAGATTCATGGGTATTGTAGTCACCATTTTTATGTTGTCGGGGTTGTTGGTGATATCACCGTGGCCAAAGCTTAGTTTAGGGATGTTGCGTACCAATAGTAATGTTGTTAACTTTATTGCTAGTGGCTTATTGCTGGCAGGTTTATGGAATTCTTTATGGCACGGATTACGTTATTTAGATCACTTTTGGGGGCTTGCGGCCCTGGTATCCGGTTTTTTTATGGTGATGACAGCCGTTCTTATCTTTGTGGATTATGGTAAAAAAACAGGCTTGCAAAAAATCTATTCATTCATTAAGCCTTTGTCTCTTTTATGGGTAATAGGCTTATTCGCTTCTTTTCTCCTGTATGCAATCACTTTAATTCAGCTTAATCTGGGCTATCCTATAATAGGTTGATAACTATTTTGAACCAATATTCAAGTTAGATACTGAGCTTTATAGTCTGTCAGGGAACTTAACTAAGGAATAAGGCTCATAAAATCAGTATACCCACATATTAGGAGAATAATAATGAAGTTTTTAGCGATATCCGCAGCGCTAATACCCGCATCGGTTTTACTGGCTGCCAATGTTACTTTTGCTGCTGAGTGTGCCATATCTAAGTCGCCTAAGGAATTAAGCCTTGCTGAAGTTGGAGAGCATTATAAATGTGCTCGCGATAAGCTTGTTAAAGGTTATCAAGGTGGCGATAACGCAAATGCTAAAGCGTATACCAGTTGGAAGCCTGCCGCTACAGGCCCAGGTAAACCCGGCTTCCATAGCAATCGTTATTTGATGACTTATGTCAATGACATAGGCTATGACACTTATGTTGCTTATAAACCCAGTGGTGTTAACTTTCCTTTAGGATCTGTTGTTGCTAAAGAAAGCTATAAAATTAAAAAAGGCGGCAAGTTAAAACCTGGCCCATTATTTTTTATGACAAAAGTTGGTGTTGAAGAAGCACCAAAAACAGATGGCTGGTTATACAGTGGTGTAAAAGGAAACGGGAAAAAATTTAAAGTTAGTCAAAAATTTTGTCACGGTTGTCATGTAGCTTATAAAGCTCAAGATGCTATGGGTTATCCTTTACCTGAGTTACGTATTAAATAAATATTAATTATCTATACTATTGTCATGCAGTGATAATTTTTTCATTTCATGACAATAGTGTTTAAATCTACTGATTAAATCATTTGAACTGCTATCTGGCTTAAAGGTTGTGACAGCTTGGATAGACTCGTACCGTTTTTTATCTCTTAAATAAAATGCTGCTCCTCTTGCTGAAGCCTCGCTGTCTTGATAACGAATAACCGTTATATTTAGTAGTGTTGATAGCTTTTGACATAATTCATTAGATCGTAGAATGCCTCCGCTGACGATGACTTGTGTGATGTTTTTTTGGCTAGCATAGATGATATTGAAGTTGGCCTTACAGGCAAATAAAATACTTTCTAGTACAGCAATTGTTTTTTGCTCATCATCAAATATTTTATTGTCATCTTTATTTGAAAAATAAGTCTCTTGTTGAGGTAGCCAATAGGGTGAACCTGTACCCGATAGCGTATTAATAAAAATAGGTGCTTCAGTCACTGTTTCTAATAAATATTCTAATTCAGTAAAAGCATAGGGTCGTTCCAGTTGTGTTTGCCACCAATCAAGTGCTGTTGCGGCAGCATTAATAGTTCCTTCGATTATATTTATTGGTGTTTGCTGTTTTTCAATACCAATCGTTGTTCTTAACAACTTGTTTATATTTTTTGATTGAGTGTTAATGCCTTTCTTTTTTTCTTTAGACATATCCGCGGCCTGAATAAAAGCACCAGTGCCAGCGTTTAAAAAAACACTATGTTTTAATGACTCTTTTCCATACGCACAAGGAATAAAATTCTGGTCACCTCCTAATAATTTAATAGGGATAGAATTTTCTTCTAAAGCTATTTCACCATAATCGTAGGATGTTGGCACGATAGTAGGTAAAAAATCTCTGGAAATATCAAATAATGATAGGAGTTGCGCAGACCAATCCAATGAGCCAAATTCAGTTAAACCTGTACGCGAAGCTAAAATAGGGTCCGTTACCAAGAGAGAGGTATTAGCCAACTGGCTGAGAAAATAAGCTCCCCATGGAACAAATAAGAGATTGGCATTTCCTGCATACATTTGGATTTCTTTATTATTATCCAATAGCCAACGAATTTTGCTGGCACCTGCATGAGCATTAAGCCTTAATCCTGTTAACTCGTGTAATTGTTCAATATGAAACTCTTGCTGGCTTAACCATTCTACATTGCGGGTATCCTGCCAACTAATCATCGGGGTGATAGCTTGCCCCGTGGTTTTATTGCAGGCAATTAAACTCGACCGTTGAGCAATAATTCCAATAGCACTAATTTTATTAAGCTGTTTAGGTTTTAACTGTTGAGCTAACCGTTTCAATAACAAATGGGCAGATGTGATGATGGTTTCGGCTGAGTATTCTATAAATACTTCAGAAGAGGAGAGGGGATCTGACACAGGCTCACTGTTATAAGCTAACGGGAGCCCTTTCTTATTAAAAACAATAGCGCGAGTGCTATGACCACCTTGATCTATTATCAATGTATAAGACATAGTAATAGGATAGTTGGTTTTTAGGAAATAGGCATAACATCTGGCCGTTAAGTACAGCTTGAATACTTTAGTGGCTGAGAGCTAGGAGCTGTTAATCGAGCAAGTTTTAATCAATAAACAGGCGTGTTAGTGAAAATGTGGGGTATGTCAGCAAAGCATGATCGGCAATTCTTCACCCCTAGATTTCATTGTGGTACATTGCTTCCCGTTTATTAAGTCCTAAATCAGAATAAGAGGTCTTTGTGCAAAGTATTATTGTTGCAGGTGGCTGGTTAATGCTGCCATTAATTTTGTGTTCAATTGCGGTTATCGCTATCAGTATTGAGCGTTATTGGACTTTAAACCCAAATAAAATTGCCCCTAAACATCAGTTAGCTCAGGTTTGGGCTTGGATTAAAAATAATCAGGTCAATGCAGAGCGTTTGCGTGAGTTAAAGCAATCGTCGGAGTTAGGTAAGATATTGGCGGCAGGCCTGAGTAATTCTCGCAATGGGCGAGAGACTATGAAGGACAGTATTCAAGAAGCTGCAAATCAAGTAATACATTCAATGGAACGTTATATTGGTGCATTAGGTACCATCGCCGCGGTAACACCACTTTTAGGGCTTTTAGGTACTGTATTGGGGATGATTAAAGTATTTGTTGCCATTGAACTGCAAGGAACAGGTAATGCCGGTGCTTTAGCAGGCGGTATATCAGAGGCTTTGATCACCACAGCAACGGGATTACTTGTTGCAATACCGGCGATGATTGCCCATCGTTTTTATGTACGCCGAATTGATAGTCTGGCAGTTATTATGGAGCAAGAGGCCGTTAAATTGGTCGATGCTTTACACAGTGATCGACGAGTTGATGTGAAATCATAATGTTGCTTGATCCTGCTTTATATACAATTGTATACAAAATGCCATTTAAAGGTTTTAGGGGATTTTAGTGGAATTTCGGCGTCAAATTCGCACAGAAGAAAGCATTAATCTAACTCCTTTGATTGATGTTGTATTTTTACTGCTAATTTTCTTTATGGTATCGACGACTTTTACCAAAGAAACTCACTTGGCAGTAGATCTACCTGAAGCATCGGTTGAAGCAGAGGTTGTTGCGACAGGTGGAATTGATATTGTCATCAATGCTAGTGGAGATTACACGATTAACGGCCAAACGGTCGTTAATCAACAGGCCCAAACCCTTTTCAGAGCATTAGAAAAAGTAGCCGATGGTAATGTTAAGCAAGCGCTCGTAATTACAGCAGATGCTAATGCTGCACATCAATCTGTCGTTAGAGCAATGGATGTTGCAGGTAAGCTGGGTTTTGCTCAATTGAGAATTACCACCCAAGAACCGACAGAAAAACAGTAGGCATTGCGCTTGACTGTCTCTCGCGAATCATCACTCCACCGTTTTTTTCTCAATCTTTGGTATCAAAAGACGGAAAAGAGGCACTTTGTCGCTTATTTGCTATTGCCATTAACGTGGTTGTTTCGGTCAATTGCGGTTATCAGACGTTGGCAGACTAGCAAGCAAGCACAGCTGCTGACAGTTCCTGTCGTCGTCATTGGCAATATTACTGTGGGAGGCGCAGGAAAGACGCCGGTGGTAATCGCACTAGCTAAGGCGTTAAATGCAAAAGGTTTTAAAGTAGGGGTGATCAGTAGAGGTTATGGCAGCCAACATGATGGCGCTGATCCTCCTAATCGATCTTTGCTGGTAACAGCGGTTACACCAGTAAAGCAATCTGGTGATGAAGCATTACTGATAGCACAGGAAACACTTAGCCCAGTCGTTATTAATCGAGATAGAGTGTCTGCAGCGAATTATTTATTAAAAGAATTCCCTGAAGTACAGGTGATTTTGAGTGATGATGGATTGCAGCATTACCGTTTACACCGGTCAATGGAAATTGTTGTTGTAGATGGGCAACGTGGCATAGGTAATGGCTTATGTTTACCGGCAGGTCCGCTCAGAGAACCTGTCAAACGGTTGAAATCGGTCGACTGGGTGTTGATTAATGGGCAACAACAAAGCACGGTAGCTAAACAGCTTCATGAAGCATTGGCTGATATTATTCCTTCTGAAAAAACGGCACCAATCACTCTTAAGCCAGAAAAGTGGCTACAGATAAAAACCCAGCAAATATTTGCCTTACAACCTTTTCCTTGGAGTCTCCTTCCTGAAAATCAAGAAAGTACTCAATCAGAACGCCATAAAAAAATACGAAACATTACATCTGTTGCTGCAATTGGACACCCCCAACGCTTTTTCCAAACGATTAAATCGTTAGGTATTAGCACTGAAACACTAGCATTCGATGATCATCATGCTTATAAAATGGAAGATTTTCATAATATTCAGGACGAGATCATACTAATGACCGTAAAAGATGCAGTAAAATGTACGGCATTTGCAAATGATCAATGGTGGGCGTTAAAAGTTGCTGTAAACTTGCCCGAGGCTTTGGTCAACGATGTTATCGACACTATTCAATCAACATGATTTAATTCATAGACGTATTTAGCAATTAACTACTGATTAGAGAATTTATGTTCACTGTTATTATTCCTTCTCGTTACAGTTCTACTCGTTTACCTGGCAAGCCTTTGGCGATAATTGGCGATAAGCCAATGATTCAGCATGTCTATGAAAGGGCGCAGCAAAGTGACGCCGCTAAAGTTGTTGTTGCCACTGATGATCAACGTATTGTTGATGCTGTGAAAGTATTCGGTGGAGAAGTGTGTATGACAGCGTCTACTCATGTTTCTGGAACGGATCGTATTCATGAAGTCAGCCGTATCTATGGCTTAGCTGATGATGAAATAGTCGTCAATGTTCAAGGGGATGAGCCTTTAATTCCTCCTGCAGTAATTAATCAAGTTGCTGACAATTTATATCAACATTCCAGTGCCATGGCCGCAACTTTGAGTGAGTTTATTGATGATATTGAGGATTATAGAAATCCAAATATTGTTAAAGTTGTTGCCGATAATAGTGGATATGCATTGTATTTTTCACGAGCAACGATTCCGTTTTACCGAGACGGCAAGCCATTCGTTATAGGCAGTGCGATTAGAAACCCTACCGAAAGTACGATAGAAAATGATGACGATGAAAACGCTACTGGCAATAATCTATCACCGCAGCGTCATATTGGTATTTATGCATATCGTGTAAGTTTATTAAACCAATTTATTAAATGGCCTATTGCCGCATTGGAAGCCGTTGAAAGTTTGGAGCAGTTACGGATTTTAGCGAATGGTGGGAAAATACACATAAGCGAAGCGATAGAAGCGGTTCCTGGCGGTATCGATACTCCGGAAGATCTGGAACGTATCAACCTTTTATTAAGTGAAAAGTAGAATAGTTGTTTGAGATAATAAGATGGCCGTGAATGTATTATTTGTGTGCTTGGGCAATATTTGCCGTTCGCCGACAGCTCATGGTTTATTTCAGCACCATGTACAGCAAGCAGGTCTGGATCAACATATTGTTGTAGATTCAGCGGGCACAGGTGGCTGGCATATTGGTCACCCACCTGATAGTCGAGCGCAGTCAACGGCATTACAGCAAGGATATGATATTAGCCATTTACAAGCGCGTGTAGTGACATGTGATGATTTCGAAAAATTCGATTACATCCTAGGTATGGATAACGAAAATGTCGCTAATTTATTGGATTTAAAACCTCATAACTACACCGGTACAGTTGGCTTATTTTTAGAGGTCGCTGGTATCAAAATAGATGAAAAAATAAAGAACCTAGAAGTGCCAGATCCTTATTATGGTGACCAAACCTATTTTGAAAATGCTATTCAGTTAATTGATAATGGTGCCATTGGCTTGTTATCACGCATTCAAAACGAAAATCAATTTTAATTTCATGATAACGATTCTTGAGAACTACGATTTGCAATCGTTAAATACACTTGCAGTTCCTTCTTATGCGCAGTGGTTTGCAGAAATAACAGATGAAAATCAGTTATTAGCTGCTTTGGAGTTTCAAAAACAACAACAATGTTCGCTTTTGATTTTAGGTGGGGGTAGTAACGTTGTTTTACCTGAAAAAGTTAATGGCCTAGTGTTAAAGATGGCAACAACGGGTCATTCCATTGTGGCCGAAACTGATAAGGATATTATAATTACGTTTGCCGCTGGAGAGAACTGGCATTCAATTGTCATGTGGTGTGTGGAGCAAGGTTATTATGGTATAGAAAACTTAGCCTTAATTCCCGGTTGTATCGGTGCCGCGCCTATACAGAATATTGGTGCTTATGGCGTAGAGCTGAAAGATTGCTTCGAATCCCTTAACGCAATCAATATAGATTCTGGAGAGGCTATTTATTTAGATGTCAATCAATGCCAATTTGATTATAGAGATAGCATTTTCAAACGTGGCTTACTTGATAAAGTAATTATTACCGATGTGACCTTACGCTTAAAAAAAATACCTAATCTAACATTAGCTTATCCCGCACTTAAAAATGCCCTACAACAAGAAAATCTGAAATCCTTAACACCGTTGGATGTGGCAAATGCTGTTATTGAAATACGGGAAAGTAAGTTGCCTTCGCCGAGCGATATCCCTAATGCTGGAAGCTTTTTTAAAAACCCTATAGTGAGTGAGAGTGTTTTTCAGAAATTGAAAAAGCAATACCCTCAGTTGGTTGCTTACCCACAAAAAAATAATGCCTACAAGTTAGCTGCGGGTTGGCTGTTAGATAACGCGGGGTGGAAGGGAAAAGTTGTCAATGGTGTATGTATGCATCATCAGCAAGCTTTAGTACTGACGAATCCACAGCGTTGTACTAGTGATCAACTACTACATTTTATTGAAATAGTGCGTACATCTATTCAAGAAAAATTTAATATTCAGCTAGAGATTGAACCTCGAATCTTTAATTCCTAAGATATGTTTCTTACATATCCAATATAAATTATTACTGTGATAATCGAAGTCTGTTATGCAAGATCAACCATCACTATTTGATTTAGGTGTAGAAGAGTTACCGATTACTGACGGCCGCTTAACCTACTATGGTGGTTGGTTAAATAATGATGAAGCTGCTCAACTGTTTATAACTCTAAAACAACAGGTGACTTGGCAACAAAGTACCATTAATATCTACGGGAAATTGGTTAAAATTCCACGCTTAAATGCATGGTATGGTGATGCGAATTGTCCTTATGAATATTCAGGAAAAGCATTTGCTCCTTTAGCATGGTTGCCTTGCCTATGGGAGCAAAAGTTAAAAATCGAAAAAGCGACGGGGTTTTCTTATAATAGCGTATTAGTTAATTGCTATCGCGATGGTGATGATGGTGTGGCTTGGCATAGTGATGATGAGCCAGAGTTGGGCAGAAATCCATCAGTTGCTTCGTTGAGTCTCGGTGCAGAACGTATTTTTCAATTGCGCCATCGTTATCATAAAGACTTAGCGACAAGAAAGCTCAATTTAGGAAATGGTTCATTATTAGTCATGTCTGGGGAGTTACAGCATCATTGGCACCATCAATTGCCAAAAGTCGCTAACCTGAAGGAAGAACGAATTAATTTAACCTATCGATACGTTAACTCTGGAAAAATTGAGACCTAAGCTATTTAATTCTAAATAAAATGCGCTCAAAACTTGCAGGATCAGTTACAAATGGTCATTATTCAAATCATAAAAATACAAAATATAGAATGATATGAATCCTGTCAAAATAATTATTGTCGATGATCATGACCTCATGCGTATGGGGTTGGTTCGTATTCTTAATGATGTAGATGGTTTTACGGTTGTCGGTGAAGCCGGAAGCGGTGAAGAGGCCATTAAAATGGCACGAGAATTATCGCCAGATATTATTTTGATGGATGTTAAAATGCCCGGCATTGGTGGGGTAGAGGCAACTAAAAGGCTGGTCGCAGTCAACAGCAATATCAAAGTAATGGCAGTTACCTCCTGTGAAGATGAGTTATATCCTAGCCGTTTGTTACAAGCTGGCGCTGTTGCCTACCTCACTAAACGTACCCAGCCTGATGAAGTCATTAAAGCAGTTAAAATGGTGATGGCTGGTAAATCCTACGTTAGTCAGGAAATTGCTCAGCAACTGGCTATAAAAAATACAGGTGGTACAAAGGATTCAGGTTCACCTTTTGACCAGTTATCTGAAAGAGAATTACAGATAGCAATGATGACAGTGCGCGGTGAAAAGCCAACGTCAATCGCAGAAACATTGAATATCAGTGCTAAAACCATTAACAGCTATCGTTACCGTATATTTGAAAAGTTTGATATCAGTAGTGATGTCGAGCTGGTTCACTTCGCTATTAAGCACAAGGTCTTTGATATTGATACTTTGGAATAATTCTATTTTTACCGTTCTCTTTTCCATAGCCAATGTCTGAAACAACTTTTGACTACAAGCAATTTCTGAAAACAGTGAATACCCAGCCGGGTATTTATCAGATGTTTGATGCTAAAGATAAAATTCTTTATGTTGGTAAAGCAAAAAATTTAAAAAATCGATTAAGCAGCTATTTTAGAAACTCCTCTCCAGACGCAAAAGGTGGTTTGAGTATTAAAACTCAGGCACTAGTCGCTAAAATTGCCACTATTCAAGTCACAATGACAGAGTCAGAGTCAGCGGCATTGATTCTGGAGCAAAACTTAATAAAGGCACTTAAACCACCTTACAATATTCTATTACGTGACGATAAATCATATCCTTATATTTTCATTTCTGATGAAGATTATCCACGAATCAGTTTTCATAGAGGTTCGCGCAAGCGTAAAGGTGAGTATTTTGGGCCATACCCTAGTGCTGGAGCTGTTTTTCAATCGTTAAGCTTTTTGCAAAAAACATTTCGCATCCGCCAGTGTGAAAATAGCGTGTTCAATAATCGAAGTCGCCCTTGTCTGCAATATCAGATCAACCGCTGTACGGCACCTTGTGTTAATTATATTTCGCCGGAAGATTATCAAGCGGATATGCAGCATGCAAAGATGTTTTTAAAAGGACAATCTAATGAATTGATGCAAGAACTTGCAGACAAAATGGAGCAGGCATCTGAGGCGTTGGATTTTGAAAAAGCGGCGCTGTTGCGTGATCAAATCAGTGCATTGCGTCGAATTCAATCTGATCATGCTATGGAAGCCGGCTCTGCTAATGTTGATGTATTTGCTATTTACAAGCGATCTACGCAACATTGTATCCATGTAATTTTTATTCGTGATGGCCGTATTCTGGGCAGTAAAAGCTATTTTCATGATGATAAATTAGATACGAATGAGCAAGAATTCTTATTCGCTTTTATGGCGCAATTTTACTTGGCGAGCGGTACTCGTGAATTGCCTCAGGATATTATTATAAATCAACAGGTATCGGATGAGGATAAACAGCTATTTATTGATGCTCTGTCAGAAAAAGCACATCGTAAAGTCAGCATTAGCTCTAATGTAAAATCTCAACGGCAGAAGTGGTTGTCACTGGCTAGTGCTGCAGCTGAACAAAACTTGCTACAACATTTGGGCACGAAAGCAAGTCTCCTGAAGCGATTTGAAGCATTACAAGAGGTATTGAGACTAGAAGAGTTGCCCGAACGTCTTGAATGTTTTGATATCAGCCATAGTAGCGGCGAGTTGACCGTGGCGTCCTGCGTTGTCTTTAACCAGCAGGGCGCATTAAAATCAGATTATCGACGCTTTAATATAGAAGGTATCACTGGCGGTGATGACTATGCAGCAATGGAGCAGGCCTTAACGCGCCGTTATACACGTTTACAGAAGGGCGAGGGGGTTCACCCCGATATTCTGGTTATCGATGGTGGTAAAGGCCAGCTAAGCAAAGCAAAGGCCGTATTGGCAGAGCTGGGTGTACAGCAAGTGATGTTGTTGGGTATTGCGAAGGGAACAACGCGTAAGGCAGGGTTCGAGACCTTGGTGTTTACTGATGGAAGAGAAAAAACACTGAATGGAGACTCTCCGGCATTACACCTTCTTCAGGAAATTCGTGATGAGGCACACCGCTTTGCGATTACTGGCCACAAACAACGGCGGGATAAAAAGCGAAAAACCTCAAGTTTGGAAGGTATACCTGGAGTGGGCGCAAAGCGTCGTCGAGAGCTGTTAAGGCACTTTGGCGGTTTACAGGCAGTAGAGCAGGCAACGGTTACTGATTTGTTAAAAGTTCCCGGTATTAGTAAAAAAATTGCAGAGGATATTTACAGCGCGTTGCGTAATGAGTAACGTGTCACCCTCTTAGTTAAGGTAATTGATGAATGACACTCGCTAACCAACTGACTTTACTACGTATTTTACTAATTCCTCTGTTAGTAGTAGTTTTTTATCTACCATATGAGTGGCGCTTTTCTGTCTCATCTATGATTTTTCTTCTTGCTGCGATTACTGACTGGCTTGATGGTTGGGTCGCGCGCACCTATGATCAAAGTACGCCTTTTGGTGCTTTTTTAGACCCAGTAGCCGATAAGTTGATGGTTGCTGTTGCCCTAGTTTTGTTGGTAGAGGTACACGCTACGCCCTTATTTGCTGTGCCAGCAGTCATTATCATCGGTCGTGAAATTGTTATTTCGGCCTTGCGTGAGTGGATGGCTGAATTAGGGAAGCGGGCCAGTGTCGCGGTATCAATGCTAGGCAAGGTAAAAACGACCCTACAAATGACGTCCATTGTTGTTTTGCTGTTTGATAACCCAGCAGAGCCTTCATTCTTAACAACAATTGGGTATATCACGCTATATATTGCGGCTTTATTGACCTTATGGTCGATGATTATTTATCTTAAAGCGGCGTGGCCAGATTTAATGTCGGAAAAAGAAGAGTAATTTTAGGGTAATTCTTAAACCCCTGTTTTTGGATAACGTTTGACTACATCCCACGTAGTTCTTTGCATGAGTGCAGCTGCTTCAACTGAGGGGGCAGTTGCGTCGCTACCATCTGCTTTTTTCAGTTGATAAGGCAGCCCTTCAGGTGATTTCCCATAAAGTACAGCGTAGTGAACCAGAGCGATTAAATAATTACCTAAATCGTTGATATGAATTGGGTCTAAGCTACCATCTGCCTCTTTACGAGCAAAAATATCTTCTGGTGACTGAATTCCCTCAACCCCGCCTAAACGCTCAACCTCTTTGAAAAAAGTAGCGAGCACTTGCCCTGCAGGAATGACATAAGCCGTAACTTGTCCATCTAGCTTAGCTAATGCTTTATGTAGAATCTTATCTTCCCAGTAATCTGATAGATCGCTATCCAGCCGATTAATCCAGCCGTTGGGGTCGGTTACCTCGTGCCAGCTTTCATAGAGGTAAATGCGTGTGCGGGGACTGTTGTTGTTTACTTTTTCTACAAAATTGGTGAAATATTTAGGGCTGTCGAAATATTTGATGGCATCTTTAATTTCCACCATTTCGGTCATCACAAAAGCATCGTATTCCTGACTTTCAATTGCCTCGTGTGGTTCTCGATATTCAGCGTGCCTATTCTCAGAATCAAAACCATTAATCGGGATTTTGGGGTCCCAATGTGCTTGCAGTGTTGCTCCCCAGCCTAATTGGGAGTTAAATTCATGTCCTTGTCCCGCAAGCTGTTTAAGCATAGCGGGCATATCTTTACCCACTAAACTATGGCCTAAGTGATAGACCTTAATCGGAGATGTCACTGGAGTCAGCTTGTCGCTATAGAGCTTATTTATCTCATCAGTACTGAGCTTCTTTTCACAACCTGTTAGTCCGACCAAAGCCGTTAATAAGGTGACGGGGAGAGTGATGATTTTGGAAATGATTCTTTTATACATGCAGAAAGTGTAATAGATAGCGATCAGTTTGAGCAATAGTCTATCTGCAAATGTTCGCCGTATTTAATTAAAGTCGGAATAGGTGAGTAAAAATATTAGGAGGAGGGGTTAGGGCTATCTGTCCCAGTAGGTATCAATCAGTACGGCCAGTTTATCTTGTAAGTGACCTTCAAATTCATCCAGATGCTTATCGAAGACATTCAGGTACTTATCTGCCTTATCGTGAGATAGTTTCTTAGAGTTGACCGAATACTGCATTTCAGACAATGTTTTGTCATATCGTGGGATAATGTGCCAATGCACAAAGTCTGCATCTACCTCAGCGACGCCTTTTTCAGCATATTCACAAAAAGCCTCGATATGATCTTTTCCCTTGGGACCCAAACAACCAGGTTCGACTCGGTAAGTCACCATCAACTTTTTATCATCTGGAAGAGGCAAGGCAATATTCATAAAAAGAGAAAAACCCAATTAATAGAAAGAACAGAATTCAACGTGTTCTCAAAAGTGTAGCTCAGGAGTGCAAAACTACAAGAATAGTGCGTGCCGAGTGGTTGGGTAACAGTATTGATAATTTGGGTGACTCGTGCCATTTTAAAAGGTGAACTTATTGCTTATATCTTTCTCTAATGCAATAAGTGTAATCGCAAGTTAACGAGGTGATACTGTGAAAATGAAAACGCTTTATTTATTCTTTGTCGTAATAGTTTTAAGTACTGGTTGTACTATTGTTAGTGATTATGAGGGAACCGATCATGAAGGTACGACAGAATCTCTTGGTTAGTTTATGTTGAAGGTCAACGGCGTAAAAATAGAATCTAACCAATGATAAATTATCTAAAAATAGAGATGGTGTTGCTTTGCTTATCCATAAGCATTGGGCGAAATAGCCGAAGAAATTTTTTAACCATTATTTCCAATTGATATCATGAGTTCATTATTTAAAAATTATATCTGGTTTCATTTTTAGATCGCTACAAGGAGAAATTCGATAATAATTTTTTAGTAACGAATACTATAAAGCTACAGTTTTAACTAAATCAATATATCACAAAATTCGATTCTCAGTATTTTCAGCATTCACTACATTTGAATCAAAAACGAAAAGTCTATGATCCATTCTCATTTCTTAAAGTAAGTACGACAACGTAGTTGAATTTCGGTGAGGTGTTATCTTGTCACTAGTGCCAATTAATAAGAATCGACATAATTCGCCGTATTATAAACACCAGCCTTGATCATTTACCCGAACATAAACAAACCAATATACGTACCTTTAAGTGAATTACTAATCCATTTGAAAAATAGCCAGCCTCGAGGGTGTAGCCTCGATGGCTAATGTGCTTCTGGGAACTTCGACGATATGAACATTACAGCCACTCGGCTTGTCAGTGATAAGATCAATTGCATGGGCACTTTGACGTTGGCGGTGGGAACCATTTTCTGGCTTAGTCACGACAAAAACATCTGTTGGGTTTTTATCTAACAACTCCTGCCTTTTATCGTCGTCTCTTGCTGCCGAAGAAGCGTGGTAGAGTCCAATATCTCCATTCGAGTAAAAGGCAATGATAGGTGTGCAGCTAGAAAAAGAATGAGATATGAGACGATTTTTGTCAAAACCGACACCGCTAATCCCCACAATTTTTCCGCCATTACTCAATAAACCTGTTTCGCCTATATCAGGTAGCTGAGCTCTCGCATTGGGATCGTTTCTATAGTGGTCAGCTTTTAGGCAGTCTACCCGTTGCTTGGGTGGATTGCCGTATGAATGAAGGGAAAAATCAACCCCATGAGTATTATCAAGTCTCGACCTTGGAATTTCGGTTATTGCCGGTCGACCTACCTCCGAAGCACTGACTGATAAAGGTGTCGATTGTTGCTGATTTATTCTATTTGGCTGAGATAACGGAATATTTTCTGGTGATGGCCTCTGACGAATCAATCCACATATATTATTTCCCATTTAGAACGGTCCCCGTATACAATATTTAAGATAAATATATGTGGTAAAAACCACTATAAAGTTCCAATACAAAAATAGAGTAAAGATAGAGACCGTAAAAAATGTTTCAATGACAGCTTTATGAAATTTTGGGCGGATGTTTGGACTGATGTAAGAGTACAGGCGAATTGTTTACTATACGTCTACTATAAATTTTTTATCTTAAGGAGTTTTAGAGAAAAGTTCTCTAAGAGCTTGATTTTAAATGGTGCCCGGAGCCGGAATCGAACCGGCACGACCGTTAAGTCGCAAGATTTTAAGTCTTGTGTGTCTACCAATTCCACCACCCGGGCAAACGGGAAAGCTTTATTTAAAGTAAGCATTGGCAGCTTACTATCACTTAAATTCAGTGTTGGCACACTAAATTTACTCTTTTCAGAGCTTTTGGCCTAAATGAGGCGCATAACAAAAGTGGAGGCGCGGGTCGGAATCGAACCGGCGTTGACGGATTTGCAATCCGCTGCATTACCACTCTGCCACCGCGCCATCTTAAGTTCAGCGATTATACAGAGTCAGTATGAGTTGTTTAAGAGAAGCTGTATTTTTCAGCTTATTTTATCTTTACAACTTAAGCACTCTGCCACTGTGCCAAAAGAGGGGCGCATTCTAGCCTAACTGTTATAAAAAGCCTAGAGCTTTATAGTGATTTAATTAAAACAAGATCTGAATAGTATAGAAAACCATCAGGCTTCCTGCTAACAGCAAGCTTAGAGGGGGCTGATCATAGAGAGTGACAAGTAGTATGTACTGTTTCGCCTACTTGATACTACCTATCAGGCGACTTCGACGTTCTCAGCTTGAGGGCCTTTTTGCCCTTGGCCTTCAGTAAAGGTCACTGGTTGGCCATCTTTCAGTGTGCGAAAGCCGTCGCCGGTGATATTGCTGAAATGAACAAAGAGATCAGGGCCGTTATCGCGAGATATAAACCCATATCCTTTACTTTCGTTGAACCACTTAACGGTTCCATTTAATTTTTCTGACATTGTTAAACCTTGATGTAACTGAGGAGATCTGGATATTTCGATACTCAACTCATCAAAATCAAATGCTACCAGCTAAAACTTCAATGTGTACGCTTATTTCAATACAACTATAAACTGATACTTTTACCTTATTTTCAAGCATTGATTTTTTAAACTAATTCGCTGACTCGAAACAATGTCAGTCTAAAACCATTACTCGATGTTATCAACTGTATTTTTAGCGTTTTTTTTGACATTTTTGTTAAGAAATGCTTTCTACTATTCGTACAGGCTCTGGATGTAATTCATGAAGTGGAACAGATAAACCATTTTGCATAACAACACGAACGTGTTTCCTTTGCATTTTCCTAGGGCTTGAAGCACCACATGAATGGGCAATAATGCCAACGCCATACGTAATACTTTTGTGGTAGTGAGCAACACGCTCAGCTTTATTTTGAGGTACTAATCCCCTTTGTAATTTTTTATCGTGTGTTGTAACCCCTGTAGGGCAAGTGTTTTTATTACACTGGAGTGCTTGTATGCAGCCAAGAGCAAACATAAAACCTCTGGCAGAATTGACAAAGTCAGCCCCCATAGCGATTGCCCAGGCAACGGCTGAAGGTGTAATTAACTTACCTGATGCAACAACTTTAATATGTTGCCGTAAGTCTGATTTAATGAGTTGATCTATGACCCACGGTAAGCTTTCTTTTAAAGGGAGGCCAACAAAATCCATTAAAGGCTGTGGTGCAGCACCGGTACCACCATCTGCACTATCTAGAGTAATAAAATCAGGGTAATAATCTTTACCTTTTGTATGCATTAATTGTAATAGCTCTTCAAACCAGCTTTGTTCTCCTAATACAAATTTAAAACCAACAGGTTTGCCTGTCACTTCTCGTATGTGATGTATCATTTCCAGTAAGTCTTCTGGCTTTTTGATATCTAAATGTCCATTGGGGCTTATAGAGGGTTGGCCTTCTGTAATTCCACGGATTTCTGCGATTTCTGCAGACACTTTGTTCGCGGGTAAGATACCCCCTTTACCAGGTTTCGCACCTTGGCTGAGTTTTAACTCGAACATCTTAACCTGTGGCTGAGCAGCGATCTCAGCCAATTTGGTGTCAGATAAGTTACCGTTTAGATCTCTAACACCATATTTTGCTGTTCCTATTTGGAAAATAAGGTCAGCTCCACCTTCCAAATGAAACGTCGATAAACCGCCTTCTCCTGTATTTAGCCAGCAACCCGCTTTTTTTGCACCTATAGAGAGGGCTCTTACTGCCGGTGCTGATAATGCGCCATAGCTCATTGCGGAGATATTGATGAGAGAAGCAGTGGAATAGGGGGTTTTACAATTCGGGCCGATGGTGACTAAAGCTGGCTCTACAATATCCTCATCCAGTGTTGGAAATGCCGAGTTGAGGAAGAATATACTACCGGTTGATGACATATTGCGCGTCGAACCAAAAGCAATTGTGCGATCAACGTTTTTCGCTGCCCGGTAAACCCAGCTACGTTCAGCTCGGTTAAAGGGGAGTTCTTCACGGTCCATAGCAAAGAAATATTGCCTAAAAAATTCACCGATATGTTCAAAAAAGTAGCGAAAGCGGCCGATGACAGGGTAATTACGGCGAATAGTGTGTGATGTTTGTGTAATATCAATAATATATAAAATAATGATCGTTAATACAGCAGCACCTACTAGCAGAATAAATAGTTGTACTAGAAAGTTAAGCACTGTAATGGAGAACATATCAAACATAGGGGCCTCATATCATTTTTATTGGGCAGGGAGGGGTCCTGACTATAATCTTACCGTTAGACATGATAATACAAAAAAGTTTGATGTTGCTTTGTTTTCTCGTTATTTCACAGTGTAGATAAGGCGGGGTTGATCTTTATGTGGCGCTTCGAGTAAGGTTATCAATTAGATTCAATAGCGATAGATATTCATTAATAGCTTGTTCGATAATAGTTAGAGGAGGGAGGTGTGTAATGAAAGTATTCTGGTCATGGTTTGCAAAAATTCTTTTGGTGGTTGCCATTATTGAGGCTTGGTTCCTTTATGATATGTATACAAAAAACCAACAACTCATCAGTGAAAATATCGAATTGGAAAAACAGCTTATTGAAACTCAAGATTCATTGAGTAGTGCCCAAGCCAAAATTGAAGAGTTAGAAAAAACCAGCATCGAAGGGATGTTAAAGGAAACTAATAAAGCCGTTATTTCTGGCTGGGAAACATTGCTTGATGCCGTTGAGAGTGAGTTAAACAAAGCGAAAAAATCTATCGATTCGACGATTGACGATTTGAAGCCAGAATCTCAGTCACCACAAAAAGACGGGTCTGATGCGTCGAGTGAGTCTTCAATAAATAGTCAAGAACAAGTAATACCAGACCAATCGATATCACCGGAATCTATTCCTGACGTTGAACCTAACCCCAACTCTATCTCTGAACCTATTCAAGGCGAGCGCACATAATATGAAAATAGTTAAAATTATTTTAGGTCTATTAGTTACTCTAGCAATTGTTGTTGCAATTGTTGTCTTTTTTGGTTTAAGTAAAATAAACGGTATTGTAGAAAAAGCCATAGAAACGGTCGGTACTGAAACGTTACAAACCTCAGTGAATGTCAGCAGTGTTGATATAAAGTTGGTAGAGGGTAAGGGACAAATTAATGGAATTACAATTGCGAATCCTAAAGGTTATAGCAGTAATAATTTATTGTCGGTAGGCGATATCGGATTACAGATAGATATTGAATCATTACCTGGTAATGTAAAGGTTATTAAAGAAATCTATGTTGATGCGGTGCAATTACGAGCAGAGCAAAAAAATATTACTGATACTAATATACAAGCCTTAATTGATAATATGAAGCGTTCTTCTAGTGGTTCTAGTTCTAATAGTGATAATAGTCAATCTTCAGGTTCTGGACCTGATGTGCGTTTAATGATCGAGAAGTTACGTTTTGGTGAAAGTAGCCTTACCTTGGAGACAGAAAAATATGGTGGGAAAACGTTAAAGATACCTGGCTATACGCAAACTAATATAGGAAATAAAACAAAAGGATTAGCGCCAGATGAAATTGGGCCAATTATTGTAAGTAGCATATTAAATAAAGCTCAAAAAGCCGTAAAACGAGAGCTAAGAGAAGCGGCTAAAGATAAAGCTGAAGAAAAATTAAAAGATAAGTTAAAAGAAAAGCTAGGTGATAAAATATCATCTGATGATGTTGATAAGCTAAAAGGGCTTTTTAAATAAGCTATATTCAACGCTTGTATCAAGTTCTTGAAGATAATCGTGATTTTCTGGTTGTTATTAAACAGCCAGAAGTCTCTATTCATAATGAAAGTGGTGAAGGCTTAATTGAGCAGCTTCGCAAGGACTTGGGTATTGATACTATTGTACCTGTTCACCGATTAGATAAGGCAACATCGGGTTTACTAGTTTGTGCTAAAAATGCAGTGTGTTGCAGCCAGTTATCTCAATTATTTCAAGCACGAAAAGTCGAAAAATATTATTTGGCTTTGAGTAATAAAAAGCCAAGTAAGAAGCAAGGTTTAATTTTTGGTGATATGAAGCGTACTCGTAATGGTAGCTGGAAATTATCAAAGACAAAAAATAAGCCAGCAATCACACAGTTTTTTAGTTATGGTTTAGGTAATGGTAAACGTTTGTTTATTCTTAAGCCTCATACAGGGAAGACTCATCAGTTACGCGTTGCCTTAAAAAGCCTTGGGGCATCGATAACAGGTGATAAGCGTTATGGCTCTGTTGATAAAGAGAGCTCAATGCGTATGCATCTACATGCATATATATTGCGTTTTCATTATCAGGGCACTGATTATTCTTATCGATGCCTGCCAAAAGGTGATGAGTTTGATAAAGGTGTAGCTTCCTTTATTGAAGCAAATCTTACTACGCCTTGGCGGTTATCTTGGCCGCCTCTTTCTCGCATTAATTCACAATCTAGTGACATTACTCCATAATGGATACTAATTCTAATAACTATTTAATCGAAGGTATTCGCTGTATTTTAGAGGTGGCGATAGAGCCGTTATCTGAATACGAACTTATACAAATGCTTAACGAACAAGGATGGTCTTTGCCAACTAATGCCAATGATTCTCTGGATTTATTTACCAGTCATTTTTTAGTTTTCAATGCACTTTATCAATTGCAAGTATATTATTGGGCAGAAGACAAGTATCTTGAAATTTCGGCATTAGCAATTCAGCTACACTCTGTTATAAAAAAGGAAAGTTCTTCAACAGATGTTGCACATTACACATCGGATGAAGCCTTACGCGCTTACTATTTAGATATGACTCAATTGACTAATGCGACAGAAGACTCTGTTAATCAGCTGTTGAATCAGTTTTGGGAAAGACTATTAGCCAATGATGATTCTGATAAGGCATTAGCGATTTTTTCTTTAGAACTTCCGGTCACTTACTCTGAAATTAAAAAACGTTACCGTAGTTTGGCAATGGAGCATCATCCAGATCGAGGCGGTGATCTCGTAAAATTTAAAGAAGTTAACTGGGCGTTTGGAGTACTCCAGCGTATCTATCGTTCATAAGGATAGTGTTCCAACTTGAGTATCGCCCAGTATTACTAATTAAATTTTTTTAAATTAAGAGATTAAGCAATGGCAGCAGATGTCAGTTTATCTAATGCATCGGATACCTGTTCAATCACTGCGCTACCTTGAATATTATATGTTTGTTGGATTTCTGTTGGGTTGTGGTATGCAATATATACCTCGTCATCATTATTCTTATAGACAACGGCTCTCATTGGTAAGTCTAAAGCGGCCATTACGTTTTCTTGCATAATAAGCGTTCCAGCTTTCGGATTCCCAAAAATCAATACTTGCGCTTCATTCATCTCTAAGCCGACATTTTCAGCACTTTTTTGATGATTGACGCGTGCTGCGATATTTAACCCTTTTTCTTTGACGATGGCTTCAAATTTATCCATCGTCTGGTTTACGGAAAGAGGAGATTTCTTAGAAATTATGCCGTTGTTACTCATTTATTGCTCCACGTTGTTAAGCATGATTATATCTTCTAGAAGATCTTGGAAGCATTTTGATGATCAAAAATACCATTGGTTCAGTTGAGGCATTATAAACAGGCTAAATGTACCTATTAAAAGTGCATTTTAAGGGTGGACTAATAATCTATGGCTTAGATCTCTCTCTTTAGCGCTACTAATAGCACTTTATTATGTGAAAATATCAATCTATATCAAAATATTTTGATATAGATTGATATTTTCACTGATCCTGAATGCACTTTCCTGTAGAATGCGCTTCTTTTATAAGACCCAATTGATACGATCAAAGGCATATTCATGGTAAAAACAACCCCAGAGACACTGAAAACCATTTTGGCGGAGCGCATTATGTTATTAGATGGGGCGATGGGGACCATGATTCAGCGCCATACTTTGGAAGAAGAGGATTTCCGAGGGGAGCACTTCAAGGATCATCCAAGTCCACTTAAAGGTGATAATGATCTCTTATCAATTACTCGCCCTGAGATTATTGAGAGCATTCACGATGCCTATTTTGAGGTGGGTGCTGATTTTGCCACGACGAACTCTTTTAATGGCACGACTATCGCTCAGGCGGATTACAGTTTAGAAGCGGCCGTATACGATATCAACTTCCATGCGGCACAGTGCGCGCGCCGCTCAGCAGATAAATGGACCTTAAAAACTCCTGAGCAGCCACGTTTTGTAGTGGGTGCTTTAGGGCCAACTAACAGAACGGCATCTTTATCACCTGATGTGAATGATCCCGGGATGCGTTTAGTCACATTTGATGAATTGCGCATAGCCTATAAGCAAGCCGCCAATGCTTTATTGGATGGCGGTGCAGATATTCTAATGATAGAAACAGTCTTTGATAGCTTAAATGCCAAAGCCGCTTTGTTTGCGGTCGATGAAGTACGTGAAGAGCGCGGTGATATGCCTGTGATGGTGTCAGGTACGATTACCGATGCCAGTGGCCGTACATTGTCAGGACAGACACCTGAGGCATTTTGGGTCTCTATGGCACATGGGGATTTGATGAGTATTGGGTTAAATTGTGCTTTAGGTGCCGATGACTTACTACCATATATCAAACGTATTGATGCGCAGGCAACAACATTTGTGTCGGCTCATCCTAATGCGGGCCTGCCGAATGAGTTTGGAGAGTACGACCAAACGCCTGAAATGATGGTTGACCAGCTTAAGCCTTTTGTTGAAGGGCAGCATTTAAATATTTTGGGTGGTTGCTGTGGCACAACACCAGAACATATTGCAGCCATTAAAGCGTTGGCAGACGAACATCAACCGCGTCAACAAAAAGCATAGTAATTTTACTTTTTTGTATTTTATTGACCCATTTTTGAAATTAATTAATTAATTAAGATAAGTTCATGAATAAAAGTATTCCGGATATGGTGTTAAGTGGTCTAGAGCCATTAGTCGTTAATGAAATAACAGGTTTTGTTAACGTGGGTGAGCGGGCTAATGTGACGGGTTCGCGTAAATTTGCGCGCCTAATACAAGAAGAGAATTATGAAGAAGCTGTAGAAATAGCACGTGTACAAGTTGAAGATGGTGCTCAGATCATTGATGTGAATATGGATGATGCAATGCTGGATGGTGTTGCGGCTATGCGTCGATATTTAAATCTGCTCGCTGCAGAGCCTGATATTGTCCGTGTTCCTTTTATGATTGACTCCTCCAAATTCGAAATTATTGAAGCTGGTTTACAGTGTGTGCAAGGTAAAGCGATTGTTAACTCTATTTCCATGAAAGAAGGAGAAGAAGAGTTTATTCGCTATGCACGTACGGTCAAGCGATACGGCGCAGCTGTTGTTGTGATGGCCTTTGATACTGCGGGTCAAGCAGATACCTATCAACGCCGTATTGATATATGCAAAAAGTCCTATGACATTCTGGTTAATAAAGTGGGTTTTCCTCCTCAGGATATTGTTTTTGATCCCAACATCTTTCCGATTGCAACAGGTATTTCTGATCACGATAACTATGCCGTTGACTTTTTTTCAGCAACTAAATGGATAAAAGAAAACTTACCTGGCGCGAAAGTATCTGGCGGGCTATCAAATGTTTCCTTCTCATTTCGTGGAAACGATACGGTGCGTGAAGCAATGCATTCAGTATTTTTGTATCACGCGATCAAAAATGGAATGGATATGGCGATTGTCAATGCGGGTATGTTGACAATCTATGATGATATTCCGAAAGATTTGTTAGAGCATGTAGAAGATGTGGTTTTAAATCGTCGCCCTGATGCTGGAGAGCGTTTAGTCGAGTTTGCAGAGCAGGTTAGGGGAGTCGATAAACAAGTTAAGGAGAGCGATAAATTAAAATGGAGAGAAAATGATTTACAGGAGCGGATTACTCATTCTCTAGTAAAAGGTATCGCTGAATTTATTGAAGAAGACGTCGAAGAAGCAAGGCAGCAATTTGATAAGCCAATACAGGTTATCGAAGGCCCACTAATGGTTGGTATGAATGTTGTCGGAGACCTCTTTGGCGCAGGGAAAATGTTTTTACCTCAAGTGGTAAAAAGTGCACGAGTAATGAAAAAAGCAGTTGCCTATTTATTACCTTATATCGAAGAAGAAAAACGCCGTACTGGTAATGTTAGTCAAAATAATGGTGTGATTGTTATGGCGACAGTGAAAGGTGACGTGCATGATATTGGTAAAAATATTGTTGGCGTTGTTTTATCCTGCAATAACTATGAAGTGATCGATTTGGGTGTGATGGTTCCACCAGAAAAAATCCTGGCGGCAGCAAAAGAACATAATGCCGATATTATTGGCTTATCCGGGTTGATAACCCCCTCATTAGATGAGATGGTGACAATAGGGAAAATGATGGAAGCCGATGGCATGAATTTGCCATTGTTGATTGGTGGTGCAACAACATCGAAAGTTCATACCGCTGTGAAGATCGAGCCAGAATATTCCGGTGTGACAGTACATGTATTAGATGCTTCTAAATCAGTACCAGTAGCTTCGGGTTTGTTAAGTGAGAGTAAAGATAACTTTATTCAAACCATCAAAGAAGATAACGAAAAGGTAAGAGAGCAAAATGCCAAACGCCGTGCAAAAAAAGCATTTTCTACTTTAGAGAAGTCACGAAGTAATTCAGCCAATAAAGATTGGAACTGGTCTACTTATCAACCTGTTAAACCACAGGTTTTGGGGAACAAAGCATTTGTTGACTATCCTCTGGCAGAGATTGTTGACCGCTTTGATTGGGAACCATTTTTTAAAACATGGGAGTTACATGGGAAATACCCGGCTATCTTAAGTGATCAAGTCGTAGGTGAAGAAGCAACAAAATTATTCAATGATGCAAAAGAGAGACTTGCGGATATCGTTAACAATAACCTATTAAACTGCCGCGCGGTTATAGGTTTATACCCAGCAAATGCTATTGAAAATGATAGTACAGAGCTTTACGCCGATGAAAACTCTACGGAAGTGATTGCTACTTTGCACCATTTACGTCAGCAGGTAGATCGCCCTGCAGGCCGCCCTTATCGCTCCTTAGCTGATTTTGTTGCACCTAAGTCGTCTGACGTCAAAGACTATATGGGTGGATTTGTTGTAACGTGTTTTGGTGCTGAAGAATTAGCAAAAAAATATGAAGCAGATCATGATGATTATAATGCGATTATGGTTAAGGCTTTGGCAGACCGTTTTGCTGAAGCCTTTGCAGAATTAATGCATGAGCGTGTACGTAAAGAATTCTGGGGTTATGCCAGCGAAGAAAGTTTTTCTAATGATCAATTGATTAAAGAAGCCTACGATGGTATTCGTCCAGCACCAGGTTATCCTGCTTGTCCAGAACATAGTGAGAAATCGACATTATGGGAATTGTTAGATGTTGAAAATGCAACAGGTTGTCAGTTGACAGATAGCTACGCTATGTACCCAGCATCTTCTGTCAGTGGTTGGTATTTTTCCCATCCAGAGTCTCGTTATTTTGCACTGGGGCAGATTAATAAAGAACAGGTTGAAAATTATGCTGAAAGAAAAGGCTGGGATATTGATACCGCAGAACGCTGGTTAAGACCAACATTGGGTTATTAATGAAAAAAATATTACGAGTATTATTTTCACCAATACTGAGCTGGTTTGAGAAAGGCGATGAGCCTTTTAAGTATAAATCATCTCATCGAGTTATTTTAATAACCGTCGGATATCTATTCTCATTATTATCGATCGCGGTCTTTGTTATTGGTTTAAAGGGTAATGGCTTCGGGTTTTTATTGCCCTTTACTATCTTTGGCGGTACAGGTTTTTTGAGCTTATTAATAGGCCATGCAGGTTCGGATAGAGCAGTAGCGAAGATATGGGGGTCAAACAAATAATTTTTTATTTTCTTCGCATTCTATTTTTATAGTCCGCTATCTTCATTTAAACCCCAATCATATTCATAAGTAATATCGCTACTGTAACTGCTTAGTTTTTGTTTTATATCTACAGAGGCGTACTGACTTAAGCTTATTAATACTTCTTGTGTATTATTACCAAAATCTTTTGCATACCAGTCGAATAAGCTTGATAAAACCAATTTGTCCCCTTCAAATCTTACACCTCGTCTATGATTCAAGTATTCGATAGCTCCTTGAGTTAGTAGTTCTTCTAAATTTTCGCTTGTAAATACATCAGGCTGAAGATTAGGGCAGCCAATGCTGGCACAATTGACCGCAAAATGGATGCGGCTGTCTTGCCAGATGGGCCGTAAAATACGATGTTCAATATCATTAAGAGTTAGATTTTTTTCTACGATCGTTGTTACAGGGTCATCCCAAGGCCCAAAAGCTATTGTTGTTTCTCCTAGCTCAGTGATTGATGTAACAGGGTAATTCTCAGTGATCAGTAAAACAGTTAATGCATTGTAAAGATTTATCCAATAAGACATTTGTTCCTTTTTAGAATAGGTGCGAGGATCAATGATTGATAAGGATTGAATATATTCCTCCAATAACACTTTATCATCAGCTAAGCCTTCATAATCGACTCGGTTAATGCCTGATGGGTGCTCAATGATCAGATAATCATCCAGTATTGCTTGCCATGCGCTATGGTCAATAGTTGTTGCATTAGTGTTATTTGATTTATTCCAGAATTCAGTGATGTTCGAATCCGAAACAGTTTTATTAATAAAGTACCCACCAATAGATATTGCAACTAAAGCAATAGTAATAGCAGCTAGGTAAATAGGTTTGGCAAGCATTTTTTTCTCAGTTCGATATTAATATTAAAGGTTGTTTGCTTGAGTTTTACGAAATTTTTTATAATGAAGTTGTTGTGTTTGCTTCCATCGCAGCTTAAAAATAGTGCTAAAAATATCAAGGCAGGCAAGTGTGGTTCCTTTCAGTGTGCCACTAATTTTGGAGTGTCCGATTCTTTTTCTAGTCGATACTGGGCACTCAACAATATTGAGTCCTTGCTGAATGGATTTTATTTGCATCTCAACAGTCCAGCCAAAACGCTGATCGCTCATCGATAGCTGTAATAGAGTTTTGTATGGAATGGCGCGGAATGGGCCAAGGTCAGTGACTGATACAGACCAAAATGAACGAATCAGGTAAGTGGCAAGCGTATTACCGAAACGTTGTTGCGGTAGTAATGAGCCTGGTTCTTGTTGGTTTATTACTCTTGTGCCTATGACAAGATCTGCACCGTCAATTACACTGTTTAGTAAAAGAGGTACTTCGTTGACATTAACTGAGGCATCACCATCAATAAAGATAACAATATCAGTAGTGTTAAGAGCAGCTATGGCAGCCAAGCAAGCGGAGCCATAACCAGGTGTTGCCTCGTATACAACCCGTGCGCCAGCATCTTTAGCAATGCGGTGAGTCTGATCCGTGGAGGCATTATCACAAACAACAATGTCATCAATAAGCCTAGCGTCACCATTGTTTTTGAGTGAAAGCAAATCACCGACAACTTGCCCAATGGATCTTGCTTCGTTATGTGCTGGTATGATAACGCTTATCGTGTTTTCTTTATACATAACGCTATAGACACGATTAAGTCTTATTAGTTTTACAGAAAGGTAAAAATTGAAACTATTGTGATAATCCACAGACTTATATTTTTATATAAACATAACTTTATAATAGTTGAATAATCTTCAGAAGTATTAAAGCCCTATGATAATGAACGCTTCCTTACATAAATCTCACTTTCCTTTGATGCTCTGTGGGAGTCTATCCTTTATTTTATATTACTATTTAGCTAGCCAGTCAACGGTTTATGTTGCCGCTACATTATGGGACTTATGGTTGGTGTGCGGTTTTTGTGGTGTATTAAGCATTATTAGTTGGTATTACTACGAATACTATAGAATTAAGCCATCACTTTATTTAATTATCGGCTTTGCTATTGCTTTTCGGTTATTAGGCTTTGTCGCTTTTCCAATTCTAGAGGATGATTTCTATCGTTATCTTTGGGATGGTTATATGCTCGTGGAATATGGCACTCCTTATGGAGTTCCTCCAAGTGATTTCTTTAGTAATGATAATATTAATGAAAACTTTGAGAATATATTAAGTAATATCAATTACCCTGATGTCCCGACAATTTATGGGCCAGTTCTACAATGGTTTTTTGCTTTGAGTTATCTCATCGCACCAGGTGAATTATGGCCAATTAAAGGCTTTTTGGTTTTTGCTGATATTGTTATTATCTTTTTATTAATAAGCCTGACTAAAATATCTTCAGTTAAAAATCACTACCTTATATTGTATGCATGGTGCCCATTAATTATTAAAGAATTTGCGATAACTGCGCACCCTGATGTTATTGGTGTGATGTTCATGATGATCGCATTATTGCTTGCGCATAAAAAATATTATTACTGGGTCGCTACCATGTTAGCGTTAGCTGTTGCTACTAAAGTATTCGCAATTATTATTACGCCTTTATTGTTGGGTTTATATTGGCGACGTTGGGTAGTTTTTGTCATGGTTGCTATAGGAATAGCACTTCCCTTTGGTTTAAGGGATGCTTGGTTACCAGGCGGCTTAGTTACTATGGCCAATGATTGGTTGTTTAATGCACCTATCTATCTTTTGTTAAAGTCGTATCTTACTTTCAATACAGCAAAAATATTACTGCTTGCGATATTTTCGCTGACTTGGATCGCCGTCTTTTTTCGAAGTAGTTTATTCCAAAACCCTATTAAAATCAGAGGGGATTATTTATTTGGAATGTTCTTTCTCTGCATTCCCGTTTTAAATCCATGGTATATGATTTGGTTATTGCCATTTGCTGTCATTTACCCGAGTTGTTGGGCATGGGTAGCATCGTTAAGTCTGTTTATCAGCTACGCAAGCGGTATTAATACGAATGACGATCAATCAAGCCTCTATCTCTATGAGCAGCAGACGATATTTGTGTTGGTAGAATTTGGCCTAATAGCTTTAGGCCTTTTCATCGATAGAATAAGAAAGGTACAGATGCTTAAAAGCAAATAGCTTAAGCGATAGTTTTAGCCATTTCTTAAATTTAAACGATAACGTTTATTGAGGTAGTAAATGACATAAGAAAAGTCACGGGTACTAATCTTTTCACCTATTAAAGTATTAAGGTTATCACAGTCATAGAGTTTGGCTGTTAGGCTATCTACAGTTCCGCCTTTGAAGGGTCTTAAAGAGCTTCTCTTGAGCTTTACTTTTTCTTTGCCATTGTCTACACAATATTTGATTTTAGGTACATTGTTAGCACGGCCCTGATAAACTGATTTCCCATATTCATATTTGGTATCAACAGGCTCCGATGGCGTTGAATAACTACCGTAACTACCACCGCCTCCAGAGGCAAAAGCAATAGAGCTAGCGCTAATCAATACAAGGTTTGTAATTAGTTTGGCAGCAGACATAAATAATTCACCACTATAATAATTGGAAACATATTTTTAGGACATAAGTGATCAGGACTAGTTCATAAACTGATTAAAATAATTTGTTTGATAAAGGCGGTGATTATGAACTAGCATACTTGGGTATGGCGTTGCTGGTTGATTATGCTCAATAACTAAAATATAGTCTGCTAATGTTTTTGGTTAGTGCAAGTATACATCATGCCTGAAATCGCAATATTTCCTATTCCCGACTGTGTATCTTTCCCTGGAACGGTCTTTCCTCTCCATGTGTTTGAGCCTCGATATCGTTCAATGATTAAGTATTGTCTTGATAATAATCAACTCTTAGGTATCGCGCATACTCAAAAGATTGTAAGCCAGGGTAAGGCAGATCAATCCTTGGAAGAGGCTTTGAGCTCGAATCAAACAACCTATAAGCCTTTCCCTGTCTTTTCAGCAGGTCGTTGTGAATTGCTAAAGGTGCTAGACGATGGCAGGATGTATCTGCAGGTACATATGGAATCGAGGTTTATCAAGGTATCCGAAAAGCAAACCTTACCGTTTTCAATTTGCCAATGTGACCCATATCTTGATGCTGAAGAGAATATAGATTTACCGGCTTTGGAGCTACTTAAGCAAAAAGTCTTGAATCGTTTAATCGTGATGACCTCAAATATTCCTGAGATCCAAAAAATATTAGCTTCTGAGCAATGGGCGAAAAAAGAAGCAATAGCATTTAGTTTTGAAATATTTGCCTTGTTCCAGCTTGAAGCTGATATGCAGCAGAATATTTTAGAGATGAGCTCAGCCAGTGAGCGTCTAGAGTATCTATTAGGGCTACTTAATACTAAAAATAATTATTAGTGGTTGCTACTTAAAAACACTGATGCTGTAACACCGACAACTACTGAATTGCCTATCTAAAAGCATTTATGGACTGATTATATTGCATAGTACACGAATATATAGCTCTTATAGACTCGTAAATGCCCTATAAATAATAACATTACAAAAAGCAGGGTCTATTATTTGCTTATTTTACCTGACTTACCAATCTGGATTTTCGACCATTACTTTCTATAATTAATCAAATATGTCGCATATATTTCTATTTAATTATTTGAGAAAACGATGAAAATCAAAACCAAAATGCTTTTGGGTGGGGGGTGTTTGGCTGCTCTACCTGTTTTGATCGGTTGCTATTTTTTGGGGGAGACGGCAATTACGGAAGGTAAAGCCTCTCTGGAAGAAGACGCAAAGCAATCTCTTGTAGCTATTCGTGATATTACGGCGACAGAAATAACTAACTATATCGGTAATATTGAGAAGCAAGCGGTCAGCTTGTCAGAAAACCTAATGGTTATTGAGGCAATGACTCGATTTGCTCAAGGTTTTGCTGAACATTCATCTGGGCGTAATGATGAAGAAATAAAAGCACAAAAATTAAGCCTACAGCAGTATTATGATCAACAATTTGATGCTCAGTTTAAGGCTCTAAATAACAATCATGCCGCCGGCATAGATGCGTTACTGCAACCATTAGATAAGCAATCCATTGCTTTACAGTATGATTTTATAAGTAATAACCCAGATTCACTAGGGAATAAACACCTTATGGATCAACCCTCTGTTACTAGTTCATATACAAATAGTCATATCAAATACCATGGTGTATTCCGTAATTTTATTGAACGTTTTGGGTACTATGATTTATTTCTAGTTGATCATAATACTGGTGATATTGTTTATTCAGTATTTAAGGAGTTGGATTATACAACTTCTCTAATTGATGGGCCTTACGCGAAAAGTGGGATAGGCCAAGCATTTGCTGAAGCTGATAAGTCAACAGATAAAAACTTCACGGCGTTAACTGATTTTTCGCCTTACCTTCCTTCTTATAATGCCCCTGCATCATTTATTGCAACACCTATTCATGATACCGATGGAAAGAAGATAGGCGTTTTAATCTTGCAAATGCCAGTAGATAAGATCAATGCGATTATGACTCATAGCCAAAAATGGGAGGAGACAGGCTTAGGCTTGTCAGGTGAAACCTATTTAGTCGGTTCTGATTTTACAATGCGTAGTAATGGACGTTTTTTATTGGAAGATAAAAGTAGCTATCTGGAGTTAATGAAAAATATTAATTTAGATACTGAAACAATTGCAGCGATGGATGTTAAGGAGACATCTATAGGGTTGCAGCCAGTAAAAACTCAAGGTACTGAGGCGGCTTTACGTGGCGAAAAAGGCTTTGCTATTTTTCCTGACTATCGCAATGTTAGGGTACTTTCTGCATATAAAGTGTTGGATATCGGTGGCTTGCAATGGGCTATTATGAGCGAGATTGATGAGGATGAAGCGTTTGCTCCAGTTGCGGAATTACGTGAAAAAGTTAATGGAATGATTATGTTTATTGTAATCGCTGCACTTATTTTCGGTCCTGCATTTGCGTGGCTATTATCATTAACAATCATAAACCCTGTTAATAAAATTATTGATGCTGTTCATGACCTTGCTAATGGTGAAGGTGATTTAACCAAAAGAGTTGAAACTGACAATAAGGATGAAGTTGGAGAGCTTTCGCAATGGTTAAATAAATTTATTGATCACTTAGACGAAACATTTTCTGACTTAATTAAATCCGCTATGCGCTTAGTGCCGATGGCAGAAGAGTTATCAGAAGGGAATGCAGCTATTACTCGAGCAGCAAATGAGCAAAATAAACAAATTGCTACAGTGCGTAACCGTTTGCATGACGCTCGCGAATCAACGGATCAAGTTCAAGGTGAATCTGAATTAATCTCTAATGAAAGCCATAAAGGAGAGGAGGCTGTTAAAGAGGGCGTAAGGGTTTTTGATTCAACATACAACCAAATTACTGACTTAGGAGGTATTATTGAGGATGCCTCTGTTTCTATTGATTCGTTAAAAGCAGAAAGTGATAATATTGTCAGTGTTATTGATGTGATTAATGACATTGCAGAACAAACTAATCTACTTGCACTGAACGCCGCAATTGAAGCTGCTAGAGCAGGTGAGGCAGGTCGAGGGTTTGCTGTCGTTGCCGATGAAGTCCGTGCACTAGCGTCACGAACAAGAGAATCTACATTGGAAGTGTCATCGATGGTTGACGCGATTCAGTCACGAACAGAAAAGGTTGTCAGCACCATGGCGTTGGGTAAATCTTCAACTGAAGAATGCAGTGTACAAGTGCAAGAAGCAAAAGATAAATTATCATTAATTTATAGTGCTATGGATCAAATCAATCAGCGCGTAGCGGGTATTTCTGCATCAGTTATTGAGCAAAAGGAAAATTTCGACCAAGTGGCAAATGATTTTGATGGCTTAGATGAATGTTTCCATAATTCCCAAATGGCCAGTAATGTTACTGTGCAGATTGGTATTGATATGAGTAAGATGAGTGTAAAACTTCATGGTATGGTCGAGCATTTCACATTAACAGATAATAATTGGAGTACTAATAAACGTGATAATGTAAGAATTGATGAAGACGTGGTGAATTCACTTAAAAAGTCTGCTGCAGATATAGATGATCAAGATGAAATTTTTTAAAAGCAGCGATAAATCTATAAATAAAAATACTATTTAACTAAAAGGGTTATTTTGAATCCTTGATCTTTTTTTACTACTTCCTGTTTGCTAAAAAGCGCCTCTGCCTTTTTATCAAAAGTGACAAATTCATTGGTGACGAGTAAAGCAGCCCCATTCTTTTCAAGTTTTTGATAACAGACTGATATAAATTTATCGGTGAGTTCTTTGCTGTGGGAAAACCCTCGATGAAAGGGTGGATTGCATAAAATCAAATCAAATGTAGTATCGATGGTGTTGGCGCAATCACTAGCAACAATGGTTGTTGGGGTGTTTATTAACTGACTATTGGCTTGAGCACTCAGTAAAGCTGCTGCATTATTATCTGTTGCAGTAATGCTAGATAAATTATATTCATCAAGGTTTAAAAATATCCAGCCATAGCCACAGCCTAAATCAAGTACATTGCTAGGCTTCGATTGTAGGTCGCTATAGATAGAGCGGAATGTCTCTAACAATAATTGGGTTCCATTATCAATTTTATCCCATCCAAATGTGCCTGGTTTACTATAAAACGTCTTGTCTTTATTGTTTTTAGGAGAGGTTTTTCTGAGAGTTAAGTATTGTTGATCATCCAGTCGCTGTTCTTTATTGATGTCCGAAAATTCTCCTGTATATGTATTCTTTGATTTTTTAAGTGCCCCTGAAGCAGAGAGTTCTTTTTTTAACTTGTCAGCGTAAGTTTTAACACCTTCTTGTTTATAACCACTTATTGTGAGTATCCCGTTAGTGGTTAATAATTGAGATGCTTGGTTTATTAAAAAATGTACTAAGGCTTTTTCTTTAGATATGCGGTAAATAATTTGATCAAATAATTGTTGAGGGTAATCATTGCTATCAAAGTCGGTAAAAATAGCCGTTATCTTTTTAGCTGAAGCATACTGGTAAATATCATAACGATTGGTTACTAGTGTTAGTAATGGATTGGCTGGTACATGTTCTAAAATAGGTAAAGCATTTTCATCTGCATACCATAAAGTTGATTGTGTTATATGTTGCAGTTTAGGTAAAACCTGTTGAAGTGCAGTATCAGTTTGCAAAGCAATTCACTTCCTTTGAGTTTAATGCCCTATATTGGCCTGGCTGAAGTGAATTATCCAATGAAATATCTCCAATACTGTTGCGGTGTAGAGCTGTTACATGATTGCCCACAGCAGCAAACATACGTTTCACTTGATGATATTTTCCTTCCTGTATTGCAAGTTCAGCATGGTAATCATCAATGATTAACAGTTCAGCAGGGAGGGTTACTTTGTTTTCGCTTTTTAATAATATCCCTTGGCTGAATTGCCCGATCAGTTCTGTATAAAGTGGTTTTGCGAGAGTCACGTAGTATCGTTTAAAACAGTGGCTGTTTGGAGAGGTAACCCGATGATTCCATTGCCCATTATCAGTAATTAATACAAGCCCCGTTGTGTCTTTATCAAGGCGACCTGCAATTTGTAATGTTTCTTTCTTAGGCTCGTTGAGTAAATCAATAACCGTAGGGTGTTCACTATCGCTATTGGCACATACCAAGTTTTGGGGCTTATACAGCATAAAATAACGAGGCTTAAGCTCTTCTAAGGCTTTGTCGAACAGGCATATCCTGTCTTTACTGCTATCGATATGTTGGGCAGGGTTATTTGTTATTGTGCCATTCACCGTCACTTCATTTTGTTTTAGCCAACGTTTTACCTCAGACCTTGAAAAATCAGTTGTTGTGGCAATAAATTTATCAAGGCGCATATTGTGGCAGTAACGTCAGTTGTTAAGCGATTTTTCTCTCACCAGAGTCAACAGATTGATAGATTAGAGTATTGATTGTCATTGGACCCACTCCGCCAGGAACAGGGGTATAGGCAGCGACGCGATCTACCAGTGGGGCTAATTCAATATCACCTACGCCGCCAGTGTGATAACCAGCGTCAACAACAACCGCGTCATCTTTAATCCATTCGGCTTTGATGAATTCAGGTTTGCCAACTGCACCGACAATGATATCTGCTTGTTTGATATGTTCCGATAGATTTTCTGTTCTGGAATGGCATATGGTAACCGTTGCATTAGCGCCTAGAAGCATCATTGCCATAGGTTTACCTAAAATAGGGCTACGACCAACCACAACGGCATGCTTACCAGATAGAGGAATATCATAGGCTTCTAACAGCCTCATGATACCTTTAGGGGTCGCGCATCCATAGGCTTCTTCGCCCATGCTCATACGTCCAAAGCCAAGACAAGTAACCCCATCTACGTCTTTTGTAAGGTCAATTGCATCAAAACAGGCTCTTTCATCGATTTGTGGTGGGACAGGGTGTTGAAGGAGAATACCGTGAACATCTTCATTGGTATTCAACTCATGTATTTTTTCCAGTAATTGTTCAGTAGTCGTATTTTCTGGTAGCTCGACTTTGATAGAGTCCATACCGATACGAGCACATGCATTGCCTTTCATATTGACATAGGTCGCTGAAGAAGGGTCATTGCCGACAAGAATAGTGGCAAGAATAGGCGTCCGGCCATTGGTACGATTTTTTAAATTGACTATTCTTTCACTTAGCTCAGTTTCGGTTTGTTTCGCCAAGGATTTTCCATCAAGGACTAATGCGCTCATGTATTAACTTTCCAGAGTATTGTTGATTGCGACGGCATCTATTTTCCCATAGCCGTAACTCAAGTGGCAAATTAAATGATAAAATTACACGACTTATTTAGCCCATGAATCAGGCAAGTTTCAATAAATTTTGCTTTAGTTTCAAAGAGTTTTTAAATTATCGTTGACTGTCTAAAACTCCATGGGTATGATGCGCACCTCCTGAAACAGGGGCTGTAAGAATATTGATTATAGTGTGATATGTCGGAGTATAGCGCAGCCTGGTAGCGCATCTGGTTTGGGACCAGAGGGTCGGGGGTTCGAATCCCTCTACTCCGACCAATTATTTATAATCAATAGCCTAAGGATTTTTCCTTGCGCCCGTAGCTCAGCTGGATAGAGCACCCGCCTTCTAAGCGGGTGGTCGCAGGTTCGAATCCTGCCGGGCGCGCCATACTAAAAGAGATGGTACACCCTATAGCTAATTCAGCAGGCCATCCTTGATGTAAGCTAATAAGGTATGTCTTTGAGTTCAGGTATCTTTCTCTATGGTGACTGTAGCTCAGCTGGTAGAGCCCCGGATTGTGATTCCGGTGGTCGCGGGTTCGAACCCCGTCAGTCACCCCAAACATTCCCTTTAAAATTATCTCAAGATGCACGCAGTGCCTTTCAATTATTATATATTCCTTTTTTAGAGCCTCTCATTTGTAAGCCAATTCTAATAGCTGTATTGCTTTTGACTAGGTTGTATCAAATTTGAATATTTCTAGTTACTGCACCAGTTGAGTCACATGCGCTGGCTGACTAATCATTTCTTTTAAAATAATCATTTGTTCTTTTACATGCTCACGTGATGATGGTCCGCCAAAACAAATACGTAAGGCGAGCGGTGGGTTATTGTCAGTTGCAAATGCCGCGCTAGATACTGCATTAACGCCTTGGGAGCGAAGTTTGGTTGCAAGGTCTGAAGGGTTCCATCCTAAATGTTTTGGAAGCGTTAGCCAAAAATGAAACGCGTTCGTTTCCATAGAGAGCTGTTGGCTACTTAGTATGTCCTTGACTACTAATTGACGAGCATTGGCTTCTCTTTTTACAGCTTGAATCATATGGTCTAACACGCCTTCCTGGATCAAGCGGCACACCACTTCATGCATAATAGGGTTTTCCATGATATTGAGTGAGCGTAACGCGCCTGCGGCATATTCCGCTTGGCGGTGTGTGGGGCAAAGTATAAAGCCCGTACGTAAACCCGGGCCAAGGCACTTAGAGAGGCCGCCAATAAAATAAGTAAGGTCAGGCGCAAGTGTCGCAAAGGTAGGTGAGCTATCGTCCGTAATCATGCCGTTGGCATCGTCCTCAATAATGGGAATGCTGTAGCGCAGTGCTACATCCGCTAAAGCTTCTCTGCGACCTTTCGAGATGCTCATACAGGTAGGATTTTGCATGGTGGGGTTGATATAGAGCGCGGCTACTTCATGGGTTTTGCAGGCGTCTTCAAAGGCGCTGACTAAGGGGCCGTTGCCATCACGTTTTACAGACAGTAGTGTTTTACCTAGTTGTGCGGCAATAGATTTAATGCCGGGGTAGGTCAAACTATCAACACACACCACTTGGTGGTTGTTACACAACTGTGTGATCAAGCCAACTAAGCCACCATGAATACCAGGGCAAGACACGATACGGTCAACTCTAGGGTTAGCCACTCGTCGTGCAATCAAAGATTGAAAATGCTCTTTAGTGGCAGCTGATCCGCCAAAGTCCTGATAACGCATCAGCGTAAAAATATCAGCTTGGGCAATGGCACTGAGTGCACCATCTTTAATTTCTTCAATCAATGTAGGAATAGAGGGTTCGATCACCATATTCATGGTCATCTCGTAAGGCGCGAGGCTGGGCTTTACTGCGGGCACTTTACCTTTAATAAAGGTACCTGCACCAGTTGTGGTATCAATCAAGCCACGTTTTTTAGCCTCGCCATAAGCGCGTGAGGCTGTTGAATAGTTGATACATAAAGCATCAGCCAAGTCACGCATAGGCGGTAGTTTATCTTGTGGTTGTAATTTGCCTGACTCAATGCCGTCATGTATGAGTTCAGCAATTAGCTTATATGCGGGGTACTTTCCTTTGTTATCAATTTCTTTTTTCCATGAATCAAGTAACGAGTCTGGCATAAAGTAAAACCAATAGACAATAATAAAGAGTGCATTTTATCTTATATTGATTGCATTTTTCCATCTACTTTATTGTTCTTGCTACCGCAACGCCTTACAACTTATCAATATAGCTCTTAACAAGATCATTGTAATAATATAGCTATCACTCCTATCTACCGCATCAATGTCTGCGAATAATAGGCTGCAATAATAATTCTGAAAAACCTCAAAAAATCACCTTCGTACAGCATATAACCTTCAGAATATAGTGCTTTATCGCAAAAATAATGCACTCAATTTGAGCTAATTTTTTATGTGTGTTTTGTTATGGTGCGTCAAAGAGCAGCTATTTTCAGTATAAAAAAACCTATTAAGCTATTTTTATAAAAAATTTCATCTTCTTTTTACTCGCCTCTATGCTTTATCGCATATTGATTGCATTTTAAAAACCAATCATTGGCACCCTCGTTGCTATATTACAAGCAAATCGACCTTATCGGTTTTTAATAATATTCACTTGATCGGAGATAACGAAATGCCAGAAGTAAACTATCCATTAAATAAAGACGGCGACATTCTTGTTGATTACGAAGAAAAAGTCTTTGAAGACGTGAAAGCTGAAGCTGGTGAAAAGGCCCTAGTGACATTTCACACAGTGGCGTTCGAGGGTTCTATCGGCTTCGTTAATATGCTGCAAGCCACTCGTTTGCAACGCAAAGGTTATGAAACCTCAATTTTACTTTACGGTCCTGGTGTTACATTGGGTGTTCAGCGTGGTTTCCCAACGTTGGGAGACGAAGCATTCCCTGGGCATATGAACTTCAATAATCAACTGAAAAAATTTATGTCGGAAGGCGGTAAAGTCTATGCGTGTCGTTTCGCGCTACAGGCTTTATATGGCCATGGCGAACGTTCACTGATCGAAGGCATTACCCCTATTAACCCTCTAGATGTACTCGACCTTAAATTATTACATACCCGTGACAATGCATTAATTGTTGATACTTGGACGATGTAATAGGGGTGGCGGCGATGAGTGATTATCCAGTTGTTCGCGCCGCGGCTGTCCAGATCTCTCCTGACTTAGAGAGCCTGGCTGGTACGCTGCGCAAAGTATTAAAAATAATCGATGATGCAGCGGAAAGTGGGGTGGAACTGATTGTATTCCCCGAAACTTTTATGCCTTATTACCCATATTTTTCGTTTGTATTGCCTCCAGTCAGTCAAGGTAACGAACATTTGCGTCTATACAGGGAAGCTGTCGTCGTGCCCAGTGTAACGACTGAGTCCATTGGGCAGAAAGCCAAAGAGCACGAAATGGTCGTAGTAGTAGGGGTCAATGAGCGTGATAACGGCAGTTTATATAACACCCAATTAGTGTTTGATAAAACCGGCGAGCTTGTTCTTAAGCGACGCAAAATAACCCCTACTTTTCATGAGCGCATGATATGGGGGCAGGGTGATGCATCAGGCTTGAAAGTGGTCGAGACCGGTGTTGGTCGCCTCGGTGCGCTCGCTTGCTGGGAGCATTACAACCCTTTGGCTCGCTATAGCCTGATGGTGCAGCATGAACAAATTCATTGTGCGCAATTTCCCGGTTCATTAGTGGGTCCTATTTTTGGCGAACAAATGGATGTGACTATTCGGCATCACGCACTAGAGTCTGGTTGCTTTGTAATCAACTCAACAGGCTGGTTAACACCAGAGCAGATCGCGTCAATCACTGATGACCCTAAGATGCAATGCGCACTCAAAGATGGCTGTAATACCGCCATTATTTCTCCAGAAGGTAAGCATCTTGTTGCGCCTATGACGGAGGGAGAGGGTTTTATCATTGCCGATTTGGATTTTCGCTTAATTGACAAGCGTAAACGTATGATGGATTCGGTTGGGCACTATGCTCGTCCTGAACTGCTTAGTTTACAGGTGAATGCTGAGCCTGCCGAGTATGCTAGCGGCTTACCTATAACATCCCTCTCTGATACCGCATCGCTCACTAGCGAAGGACTATCGAAAGAAGAACTCAATAATGGAGAATTCGGCCATGACATTACCGAACACTCAAAAAGACATAAAAGCTTCGCAGCTTCTAACTGAATTGCAAACCAAGGGGTTGCGGCTTAGCTCATTACATCAAGAGCATGTTAGTCGCCGAGGTGGTGCAGGGCCGTCAGATCATCAAGCAGTAACTATTGGTGATACGACTATTATGGTGCCTATTTATACGCAAACAGCTTGGGCATCGCCCTTTGTTTTATCGAGTGAATCCAGCTCGAGTAAGCAAGAGCTTAAGGAGTCAGAAACAAAAGGCAGTGCAACTATATTGTCCAATAATATTCCGCTGGTGGACGTCACTTTTGCCAAAGACCCTAAGTTTTATAAATTGCAGACTGCTGATGGAATACCATATTCGCAGATTGCTACCTTACACAGTACCGACGTGCTCGCTACTACAGTATTGCAAACTTGCATCCGTTATGAAAGTCGCCGTAAGGCCTGCCAGTTTTGCTCTATTGGTCAATCACTGCGTGCAGGGCGAACCATTGCTCATAAAACTCCTGAACAGCTGGCCGAAGTCGCCAAAGCAGCTGTTGAGCTAGATGATATTAGACATATTGTAATGACGACTGGAACGCCTGTTGGCAGTGATCGCGGCGCTAAGGTGATGTGTGAAAGTGCCGCTGGTATCAAAGCTGTCGTGGATGTGCCTATCCAAGGTCAGTGTGAACCCCCTAAAGACCCTGTGTGGTATCAGCGTATGAAAGACGCAGGGATTGATTCACTAGGTATGCACTTGGAGGTTATTGGCCCAGAGTTACGTAAAACCATAATGCCAGGTAAATCGGAAGTCTCTTTAGAGGAGTACTTACAAGCATTTAAGGATGCTGTTGCAGTATTTGGTCGCGGACAGGTAAGTACCTATATTCTGGCTGGCTTAGGTGACTCGGAAGAAACCATTCTTGATACAAGTCGTCAGCTTATTGAAATAGGAGTTTATCCTTTTGTAGTGCCTTTTGTACCGATTTCTGGAACGCCACTAGAAGACCGACCAGCACCCACCTCAGAATTTATGGATAGCGTGTTACGCCCTTTAGCCGATGAACTCGTCAAATTGGATATGACCTCGGATAAGGTCAATGCAGGTTGCGCCCGTTGTGGTGCCTGTTCATCACTCTCTCGTTTTGAACAAGAAGCACGCGCTGAGAAAGACGCTTTTTCTAGGCGCGATTCGGACGCTAAAGTACAGGAGCTTCGTCATGCCTAAAGTAAACATCCATCAGTTAAAAGAACTGACACTGAGCGAACAAAAAGTGAGTAAGCAAAGGCGTGTATTTCAAGTGAAGTGGGCAACCAATAGCTGGGAAGTTGAACAGGCAAATCGCATCCGGCGTGAGGTTTTTTGCGAAGAGCAAGGACTTTTTAATGGGCATGACAGAGATGAAATAGACCTAATTGCACAACCTTTGATTGTTGCCACTTCAGTCATGGGCATGCCCGAAGAAGTCGTTGGTACCGTACGTATTCATCAACCTGAAAAAGGAGTCTGGTGGGGTTCGCGATTAGCGGTTAAAAAAGCTTATCGACGCCAGGGCATATTAGGGGCTACTTTGATTCGCTTGGCAGTATCCAGTGCTAACTCCTTAGGGTGCCATACTTTTTTAGCTTCGGTACAAGAGCAAAACGAAACTTTGTTTCGCCGCCTTAGGTGGCGCACCATGGGTTATAAAGACATACACGGTAAGAAGCACGCAGAAATGCAGGCTAACCTTAAATATTACCCACCTCTGGATGAGCCTGCACAGGGTTTTTGGGTGAGTGGTAAGCCGACACCTGAGCAAGTTATTACACCGGCATTACTAGGATTGCCAACTCATCTACCACTGAAAGCAAGTGAAGAAGAGGGGCCTTATGCTAAAGCCTCTTATTGATCAGGTACGCGCTTACCCTGGTATTGCCTCTAAAGTCGCATTAGCACCAGTGATTTCTTATTTTGAATCTCGTAATGGCGACGACTTTTGCAATGATAGTCGCTTTCCCAATGGAGATGATTGCGCCATATTAAAAGCAACGCAAGGTTACGACTTATTCGCGATTGAAGGCTTTATCCCCGAATTTGTTGTGCACGATCCTTGGTTTGCGGGCTGGTGTAGCGTTATGGTCAACGTCAGTGATATTACCGCTATGGGAGGTCGGCCCCGTGCAGTCGTCAATGCCCTTTGGGACGCCGATCAAGTCATTAGCCAGCAGATATTCGCTGGCATGCAAGCTGCTGCATCCACTTACCGTGTACCTGTTGTGGGCGGTCATACTAGTCATAACAGCAATACCACACAGTTGGCAGTTTCTATTATGGGGCACGCTAATTATGTACTCACCAGCTTTGATGCGTCTCCAGGTGAGGCCATTGTGGTAGCAATGGATCATCGCGGTGCCTTTCGTCCTCCCTATTTAAACTGGAATGCTAGTACTGATGCACCCAGTGAACGATTGCGTGGTGATATTGAATTACTTCCTAGTCTGGCCGAAAAGGGCTGGCTCACCGGTTGCAAAGATATTAGTCAAGCAGGTTTATTAGGCACACTTGCAATGTTTATGGATTGCTCACAAACCGGTGCTGATGTGTTTTTACAGCAAATCCCTAAGCCTGACCCTGTGAATTGGCAAGAATGGTTATGTGCTTTCCCTAGTTTTGGCTTTTTAATGACTTGTCCAATTAACAAAGTAGAAAAAGTAGTAGCTAGTTTTGAAAACCGAGATATTCGTGCAGCACGTATTGGAACCGTTACTGAGCGTCCATCAATTGATGTCATTGATGAACAAGGCGATTGCCAAGAAAGAGAAACATTTTGGGATTTTGAAACATCCAGCTTTTTAGGTTTTAGGCAAGCATCAGCAAAAACCTTTTCCACCGAACCTTCCACTATAGAACCTCAGCAAAAGGAAGCTATGCAATGCCTGTTGTAAGATTTGAAGTGGTTTGGCCAGACGGAAAAACTGAAGCTTGTTACTCACCTTCTAGTGTGATCAAGCAGTACTTTATTACTGGAAAAGAATATTCAATTCATGAGTTTTTAAATGCCAGTGAAAACGGATTGCAAGCTGCCAGCAATCGAGTACTCAACAGTTATGGCTATCCATGCTCCAATGCTATGAATCAGCTTAGTGCTATCAAAGCCCGGTGCGCCAGTTTTATTAATGATCCTAAGAAAACAATAACCGTCACCCAGTTTATTGATTAATGCTGGTGTATTTTAATGATTAGGTGTTTTAAAAATTAATAGCGACTAACAATAGATAAGTAAAATATTAGAGGAAAATATTATGCCTGTTTTACAAAACAAAAAACAAGAGACCAAACATTACTCCGTACTAATTATCGGCGGTGGGCAAGCGGGCTTGTCGATGAGTGCTTACTTGAAAGAGCTTGATATTGATCACTTGGTCTTTGAAAAAAATACCATGATGCACAGTTGGAAAACTCAGCGTTGGGACTCTTTTACGCTAGTCACTCCTAACTGGCAATGTAACTTACCTAACCATCCTTACGATGGTGATGAGCCTAAAGGTTTTATGAAGCGTGAAGAGATAATTAATTATCTCAATCGCTTCATCGAAAAAGTACAACCTCCAATCATAGAGAATACCAGTGTAGACAATGTAACCAAAATGGAAAATGGTCAGTTTTTACTCCAGACGTCTCAAGGAGAATTTACTGGCAATCAAGTTGTCGTTGCATCAGGAGGTTATGTAAAGCCAATTATTCCGCGTGTGGCTGAGCGTATTCCAAAAAATATACAACAAATTCACTCAAACCAGTATAAAAATTCACAACAACTCCCTGAAGGTGGTGTATTAGTTGTTGGTTCGGGACAGTCAGGCGCACAAATTGCTGAAGATTTGCATATTGATGGTAAAAAAGTATTCCTAGCCACTGGTGACGCGCCACGGGTAGCCCGTCAATACCGGGGTAAAGATGTAGTCGAATGGCTGGATGATATGGACTATTACAAAAAATCAGTCGATGAGCATCCATTGCGTGAAGGTGTACGTGATAACACTAATCATTATGTGACGGGGCGTGATGGCGGCCGTGAAATTGATTTACGTCAGTTTGCTAAAGAAGGCATGGAGCTATTTGGTCTTATGGAAAATTATGATAATGGACAATTGCTTTTTCGCCCAAATTTAACGGCCAATTTAAACACTGCCGATGATGTATATAACAATATTAACTCGCGTATTGATGCGTACATAGAAAAAAACGCTATCGATGCGCCAGCAGTTGAAGTTTACGAACCTGTGTGGGAACCAGAGGCTGAACGTGAAAACTTAGATCTTGAGGCTTCAGGTATCACTAGTATTATTTGGTGTATTGGTTTTACTCCAGATTTTTCTTGGTTAAACGTACCAGTATTTAATGGTTGTGGAGTGCCGGTACATAGTCGTGGTGTAACTAGCGAACCTGGATTGTATTTTATTGGTTTACCTTGGTTGCATACATGGGGATCAGGGAGGTTCTCTGGTGTATCGGCGGACGCACATTACCTTTCTGAAAAAATACAGCAGCGACACTCGGCCAGTATGCTTGATGAGCAGTTATCAAAAGCATCTTAAATATTTTACCGTTTAGCAAGATATAAGCTATATGACCATAAAAGTTAATGAATATATTTTTTTGTCTAATGATTTTTTTATTGGCATGCCGCAACTTGCTTTAGGTGGTCTTAGTGAGAACTGGCTGCTAAAAGAGTGTGGCAATCAACATTGGTTAGCATTAGCAAAGCATCTTGGTTTAGCTGCTCCTTATTTTATCGATTCAAAGGGCCGGCCTATGTACGCTGCTTTTTTAGTCGCTAAAATAACAGAAGCTCGTTTAAATAATGTGGTGGAACATGCGTGTCTGAGTATAGAAACGACGCTCAAGCGCGTATCGCCATCGCGTTCATATAGCTGCCATAAAATTTATATAAATGAAAGCGAAGATAGAAAAAATAATAAACAAGTCATTGCTACATTGGAATTACTATCAAGTTTTGTTAGTCGCTCACAACAAGGTAATAACCAAACAGTTGCTAGGGCAGAAATAACGAAAGGAAGTTGGGCCGCCTGTGATCGCGCAAGTGCTATCATGCAAGAGCATAAATATGGCCGCAGTTTTTATAATAAAAATGCTTACCAAGAAAATCGTAAAAAAGAATTTTTCACTTATCACCCTTGCCCATATTCCGACTTTAATGGCGCAGATTTTCTTTACTTTGCCCAATTTCAATCGATCGTAGATCGGGCTGAGCGTCATCTGCAAGAGGATGCTCAGATATGGACTAGCTATGATCGTAGTATTTATTATTATGGCAATATTAATTTAGACGACAGCTTGCATTGTTATATTGATCAAGAGAATTCATGCCATTTGCCATCGAAAGGAATATTGAAGCATCAGGCAGAATTGTATCGACAGTCTGACCAAGCCTTAATTTCTATGATCGTTACACATAAAAAAGAATTACTTCACCAATATCAACAATGGTCTGAAAAACTACCAATAGAAGACAGTGAAATGAGGTCTATACAATAAAATTTAAAGTAGGATTCACATTGTAAAAGTAGTCTTTTTAATTTTCTTAAATAATAATAAAATTTAAAATAGCAGGAGTATATTTATAGAGGGGCACCGCTTCTGGCTAAGCTGGCTTTAATGTTATCCCAAAAAATTTTAAGGTTGGGATTAGTGTTACTTTTTACTCGATAGAGTCGAATTTCTAATGGTATTTGCCAGCGTTCATCACCAATAATTGCGAGACGCTTACTCTTAATGCTTTCTTCTATTAACCGCTTGACGACCCACCCTAATCCAAAACCTTCTTCAATCATGGCTTTTACACTCGTTGAGTGCATATTTTCATTCATGGTTGTTAAATAAGGTGGGGTGGTAAATTGTGAAAAGAAATACTCTAGAAATGGGCTAATAAATGTTTTTTTATAATAGCCAATATAAGGTAAAGGCTTACGTTTACTGCCAGGGAGTTGATGCAATGGTAAACCATTTTCATCGATTGCACTAACAGGAACGATCGATTCATCAAAAATTCTAACGTATTCAAACTCTTCACTATCTAGGTCGTTTAATTCTATAATATCGCTGTGCCAGTAACATAGCATTAGGTCGCATTGCTGTTGGCGTAGTGCTGTAACGAAATCGTTGATTAGCCAGAAAGTTGATTCTAAATTCAGATCTACATCGACTTGAATGGATTCGGAAAACGGTTTGAGCCAAGACTTGTATACACTTAAGTACAGTGACTGTGTTGTGGCAAATGATAAACGGTTTAATTCGGTTTCCCTGACTTCATGGCAGCGTCGTTTAGTATCACGAGCAGTATCAACAATTTGTTTTGCGGCGACTAAAAAAATTTCTCCGGCAGGCGTGAGTGACAGGGGAAGACTATTTCGATCAATAAGCGTAACCCCGACTTCTTGTTCTAATAATTTGATTCTACGGCTAAAGGTCGGTTGTGTCACATTTTGAGCGATAGCGGCACGGGAAAAATGTCGCGTACGCTCAAGTACAATAAAATCTTCTAACCAACGAATTTCCATAACTTATATTACCAAACCATCACCACATTACTATTATTAATACGGTATTGAATTGCTACAATTCAATACATTGGATTTGAATTTCGTGTGGCTAAAGCAGTTCTATTCAATGTTTCCTAATTTTGGCGTTAAGCGATAAATTGCTTCCAATATAGAGTGGCCTAACCGTTTACAGCGTTCTGGAGACCAGCCATATTGAGGGTCAGGAAGGTCTTCATTATCTATAAAAGGCATTTCTAGTGTCATCGATGGGCACTGAAAATGATTGCCAACCCAGATACTGCCAATGCCTTTGGTATCTACGCCAAATTTAGAAAATGAATAGCTGCGTGTCATTTGAAATTCAGCGCTGGCATCAAGTAATAGATGCTGAAATTCATCTTCGAGTTGCAACACTTTTTTTGATGTAGAGATATCTTTTTGATCAAGAATATAATTATAAGGTCGGCTTTCATCGCCATGAATATCCAAAAATAAATCGCAGCCTATTTTTTCCATATGATTTTTAACACAGAAAACTTCAGGGCTATCCTCTGCATTTGCGGCCAACCATGCTCGATTAAGGTCAACACCTTTGGCATTGGTACGTAAATTTCCTAGGACAGAGCCATCTGGGTTCATATTGGGCACGATATAAAATACTGCATTTTCTAATACGGCTTTAGCAGTGCCATCATGAGTATCCAAAAGCCGTTTTAGCAAACCTTCAATAAACCACTCTGCCATTGTTTCCGCGGGATGCTGGCGTGCAGTAATCCATATTTTTTTAATATCTTCAGGTTTGGGTGAGTTTTTTGTTGGATTAATTTTTTTCGCTTTAATGGCTAATACTGTCATATCCCGATTTTGATTGGAAAAACCGATATTGTCAGAACGGCAAATTGGTTGCGATTCAGCCCATGCTAATAAATCTAAATGGCGTTCGTAACTATAAGGAGCGAAATAAGCAATATAAATACTATTTTGTTCAACGTTGATGTCAATAATCAGCTCGCCATTTTTATAATGGCTGGGGGTTCGAAACCATGTTTTTCGATCATAGGATGCAACAGCATTATAGTTATCCCAGCCTTCGGAAAATGTTGCTTCGGACGCATTCATAAGCCGCATTGTTAACGACTTTCCTATAGCGCCCTGAACTCTAAAGTGAAACCATTGAAAATGATCGGCGGCTATATCTTTGCGAATGTTTAATTGAATATCATGAGGGTTATCTACGTTGATAACGTCAATATTACCGGAATCAAAACTGGATGAAATGTTAATCATAAGATTTATAAGCGTCCTTCTTCAATAGCGTGGCAGGCAACTTGTGTACCTTCTATTTCAGTTAATATGGGGATTTCTGCTTTACAGCGAGCATTGGCATATGGACAGCGCCCATGGAATACACAGCCAGAAGGTAAGTTAACAGGGGTTGGGACTTCGCCTTGGAGTTTAATATAGCTTGAGTGATTGTCATTGAGTCTTGGGATGGCTGATAGTAAGGCTTGGGTATAGGGGTGGCGAGGGCGATCAAATAATCGTTCGGCTGTACTGACTTCACACAAAGTGCCTAAGTACATTACCGCAACACGGGTACCGAAATGTTCTACAACGGCTAAATCATGGGTGATAAACAAGTAAGTCAAACCGCGTTCTTGTTGAGCATCCATCATTAAATTCAGTACTTGTGCTTGGATGGATACATCAAGGGCGGAAATGGGTTCGTCCGCAACAATAAATTCAGGATCAACGGCTAAGGCACGAGCAATGCTAATGCGCTGACGTTGTCCTCCGGAAAATTCGTGAGGAAAGCGTGAGCCCCAAGTTGGATCAATACCTACTGACAACATAACTTCATGCACTTTGTCTTGAACCGTTGCATTATCCCATGTGGGGTTATGTATTTTAATGGGTTCCATTAAAGTGGCATTGATTGTCATTCTTGGATTGAGAGATGCATAGGGATTTTGGAAAATCATCTGCATTTTTTTGCGGTAAGGCATAATTTCCTTATTGGCAAACAGTGTATCAATACGATCACCTTTATAATGAATGCTACCTTGTGTTGGCTTTTCTAGTCCCATGACAAGGCGTGCAACAGTTGATTTTCCACAACCGGATTCACCCACCAAGCAAAGTGATTCACCTTGCATAACATTTAAGTTCAAGCCATTGACAGCATGCACATATTCTTTTTTTCGCCGAATCTTTCCGCTCTCAAATTTTAATTGATCGAGGAAATCTCCAGAAATAGAGAAGCGTTTATATAATTCCTTTACTTCAAGTAAAGGTGTGTTTAATTTAGTATCCACAAGAAATCCGTGTTGTTTTTATTCGCTAAGCAGGGGTTGGCTTTTCATTTTTTCTACCATATGGCATGCAACTTTACAGCCTCCAGAAGTTGTGTATTTTGGATGCGTTCTGGTGCAAGTATTTTCTGCGTGTTCACAACGAGGGTGGAATACACAGCCCGTTATTCTTGTATTTAATGATGGCATCGAACCCGGGATTTGTTGCAATCTTTCGCCGCGAATTGTCATTTGTGGTAGCGCATTAATTAGTCCTTGAGTGTAAGGGTGTTGTGCATCATTAATAATTTCCTTGGTAGGGCCTTGTTCGATTATTCGGCCGGAATACATGACAAATAAACGGTTTGTCACTTGGGAGATAACACCAAGGTCGTGAGTAATCATGATTAAAGCGACATGGTTACGTTCGCAGAGCTCAAGAATTAGCTCCATAATTTCAGCTTGGATGGTTACATCCAGTGCTGTTGTTGGCTCATCAGCAATAATAATTTCAGGGTCCATCAGCAAGCCAATGGCAATCACGATACGCTGGCGCATACCACCTGAAAGTTCATGGGGGTATTGATCTAAACGCGTTTCAGGTGAGGGAATATAAACTTGCTGTAATTTTTGAATCGCGATTTTTTTTGCATCATTTTTATTTATTTTACGATGGGCCTGTAGGCACTCAATCATTTGTGTACCAATAGTAAGAACAGGGTTTAATGTCATCATAGGATCTTGGAAAATCATGGATATACGATTACCACGAATATCACGAAGTTCTTTTGCAGACAGGTTCGCTAAATCCCGGTCTTCAAATAAGACGTTGCCGCCAGTAATAGAACCAGGGCGGGAAATTAAATTTAAAATTGAAAACCCGAGCACTGACTTACCTGCACCAGATTCACCAACAATCCCAACACGATCGCCACGCTCAATTGAGAAATTAATATCTTGAAGTGCTTTCACACTGCCGCTACGCATGTCGAATGAGACTTCTAGATCATTAACTTGTAATAGTGCCATTGCTTAGCCTTTGTAAAGTTTCGGATTCAACACGTCACGTAACCAGTCACCTAATAAGTTCATTACTAAAACCAGGAGGACCAAGACAATGCCTGGAATCATAGTAATCCACCAGGCGCCAGAGAATATATATTCGAAACCGCTGGAAATTAGTGAGCCCAAAGATGGTTCGGATGCTGGCATGCCAAGTCCAAGAAAAGATAATGAAGCTTCAGCAATAATTGCATTGGCAACCTGCACGGTTGAAATAACTAAAATAGGGGATAGGGTATTCGGTAAAATATGTCGAAACATAATACGTGGAGTACTTAAGCCAATAACTCTGGCAGCATCGACGTATTCTTTTTCTTTTTCTGCAAGAACCGACGCGCGAACCGTACGTGCGTATTGTGGCCATTCGGCAATTCCTATCACAAGGATAAGCATAAACATGGCAAGCTCTTGATAGAGCTCTGTACCAAAGCTAGCTTGAAAAACTGCAAGAAAAATAATCGCGACCATTAAAGTCGAGAACGATAACTGTACATCGGCCATGCGCATTAAAAAGCTATCTAGTCGGCCACCAATGTAACCTGCCACTAAACCGATACAAATACCAAGAAAAGCTTGCAAGAAAACAGCGCCAATACCAATAAGTAATGATACTCGTGTCCCATATAAAATTGTTGACCAAAGGTCGCGGCCTTGATTGTCAGTGCCGAGCCAAAAACTTTCATCTCCTTCTTCTGACCAGCTCGGTGGAATCTCCGAATTCATGATATCAATTGATGCTGGGTCATAAGGATCAAATGGCGCGATTGCCGGGGCAAATAAGGCCATAAAAACATAAGCAATAAATACTAAAAAACATAGTTGAGCAACGATATCAATTTTAAAGCTGTGCCAAAAATGTGACTTGAAAAACTTTTCTGACATAGTATGAGCTTGGTTATTCACCGGAAGTGTTGAGTTCTGTGTCATATTTTTTCCTCCAGTGCTACTTATTACCAATGAGTTTGACAGTTGGATTGACCAAGCCGTATATGATGTCAACAACGGTATTGACGAAAATAAATATGGCTCCAACAACAATTAAATAAGCCACAATTAATGGTGTATCGACGCGATTAACGGCTTCAAGAAATAAAAACCCCATACCAGGCCATTGAAATACTGTTTCAGTCAAAATTGTATAAGCAACCATGGTTCCGATTTGTACTCCGCCAACGGTAATAACGGGGAGCATGGTATTTTTGAGAGCATGAACATAATGAATTCGGTTGGGGAATAAGCCCTTAGCCCATGCAAAGCGTACATACTCTGACTGTAATACTTCTTGCATTTCGGAACGTATCAAGCGAATAAATAATGGCAACATAATCGATGCCAGTGTGATTGATGGCAAAACCAAATGCGCTAATCCATCTTTGGTGAGAAAAGCGCTATCCCATAAGCCTAAAAAACTACCTGTCTCCCCTCTGCCAAAAGCTGGTGCCCAACCTAATTCAATCGCAAAGATATAGATTAGACCAATTGCAGTGAGAAATACGGGGACAGAAATACCGATAGTACTTAAGCCCATAATCGTTTTTGCGAACCAATTTTGCGGCTTTAAAGCACAATAAACACCAAAAGGTACAGAAAAGCTGATAATGATCAACGTTGCGCCAAAGACTAAATCCAGTGTTGCTGATAGTTTTGATAAGATGACTTCGAGTGCAGGTTTCTTAAAAAAATAAGAGGTGCCTAAATCTCCCTGTAAGGCTTTGCCAGCGAAACGCAGGTATTGGGTAATAAATGGGTCGTTTAAGCCTAGTTCGTCTCTTAAGGCTTGCCTTTCTGCTTCAGAAACTGACTGCCCAACCAATTCACGTAAAGGATCCCCCAAGTTATCCTGAATAGAAAAACTGATGATGCTAATAACGAACATAACCGCGATGGCTTGTGCTAATCGCTTAATTAAAAATGCAAGCATGGATCTTTTGCCTTTCGACCTTTTCTCTGTCGGTAATTTTTATAATTATGAATGCACGAAATCTATAGTCGATTTTCAGCTACAATAAAATACTGTGAAATATATGTTTCTGTAAGGCTTAACATAACTTGGGCGCTAAGGCCCAAGCTATGTTTATTATAATGATTATTTAGTGATAACTAAATCTCCCAAATAAGGGTAGTTCATTTTATTGACGATTGGCGAAACATTAACTCCTTTTTTAGCTGCCCATGAAAGGTCTTGCCAGTGTAAAGGAATAAATGCGGCTTCATCGAATAATATTTTCTCGATTTTTTGCATTATAGCCGCACGCTTAGAAGGGTCGGTTTCTGTATTGGCTTGATCAATCATTGCATCAACATTTTTATTACAATAATTACCGCTATTGTATTGGCCTCGTCCTGTTTCCTTATTGACACAAGCAGCTAAAAACTCATAAAAATTGTTTGAGTCCTCAGTATCAGCATGCCAGCCAATCATTTGCATATCTCCAGAGCGGGCATCATATGCAGGCCAATATTGTGCTTTGGGCATAGTTTTCAAATCAACTTTAATACCAATCTTGCCTAACATTGAAGCCACTGCTTGAGCAATCTTGTCATCATTGACATAACGGTTATTGGGAGCAAGCATTGTTACAGTAAAGCCTTTTTCATAACCAGCCTCTTTCATAAGCTGCTTAGCTTTTTTCAAATCGTAACGTGGCTTTAGATTTGGATTGTAACCCAAGTAGCCTTCGGGACTCATTTGTGCGGCGGGTGTGGCAAAGTTTTTCATGATCTTTTTAACAATGCCTTCTTGATTAACAGCATAAGCCATTGCTAAGCGTACACGAACATCTTTGAAAGCCTCAACACGTTCCTGGTTCATTTGAAAGGTGATAATACGTGTTCCAGACATTGTCACGAGATCAACATTGCCACTTTTTTTAATACGGTCATGATCAGTGGGGGGGACAGGGGCGATAAAGTCAACATCGCCAGCAAGAAGTGCTGCCACACGAGTTGGAGATTCTTTAATAGGTGTGAGAACAATATTGTCGACGTTGCCTTTAGATGTTTTGTCCCAGTAGTTCGCATAGCGCTTAAAGTCAACGCGAACGCCTTGTTCACGGTTCGATACTATGTAAGGTCCTGTTCCTGAGAGGTTTCGCGAAGCAAAAGAATTACCGCTTTTGACTATCTCGTCTTTATTTTTACCGTTTGCCTCTTTTCCTGAATAAAATTTGCTATCCATTGCAAAAATATAGGTAGCATTATTTAACACTAACGGAAACGCTGATTTAGTGACGAGATCAAACGTGTGGTCATCAATGATTTTGACGCTTTCAAATTCGGTAAATATACCTTTAAAGTCAGGAGATTCTTTTAAGCGGTTAAAAGAAAATTGAATATCTTTTGAGGTGAGTTTATTGCCCGTATGGAACGTCACGCCTTTGCGTAATGTAAAACGCATGGTTTTTTCATCGATTCGCGTCCATTTTTCAGCGAGGCGTGGTTCAAACCCTAATTCTCTATCCCAGCGTACCAATGGGTCAAAAGCCATATGCGAAAATTGAAGCATGCCTCCACTGAGCTGTTCCTGTGGGTCTAATGTAACGGGGTCTGCATCATATGCAATCTTGATGGTGTTTGCTTGTGCACTCATCATGATGCCTGCACTCAGCGCAAGAACTGCGAGTGAGTTGACGGCTTGCTTTATCATAATAGTCTCCACTTTTTATTTTTTAATGTTATTAATTATGTGTGGCAACAGGGTATAGAACCACTTATGTAAAATCCAATTCAAATATTAACTATCATTATTGAAATGGCGCATATGCATGAGAATTAGAATTTTGACTGAAGGTATCACTTATTATCTGAGGGCTTGTGATTGTTGAGGTGGCTAATAAGAAGGTGGTCAGAGGTGTTTTTGGTCAATAGTTCATGCATTCCACTTTTTTGTTAGGATGGATGTTAAGTCTTTGATTTTAATAAAAAATAACCTTTGATTTTAAAATTCACCCGATTTGAACCAGTGATTTCTGTATTTGTGAGCACAATAGCCAAAGATGCTAGCTCCTGTAACTCCTTTAGTTATTATTGCTCTTTATTTTTTACTTATTTGCTTGTGTGATTATACTAAAGCATAATTCCCCCAATTTTTGAGATAGTTAAGGTTATTCAATGCGGTTAGCAGAAGATTTGCGTTTAGGGATGCGTCGTTTGGCATCAGGTGTTTGTGTTGTCACTACTAAGGTCGGAAATGATAGGTATGCAATGACTGCCTCATCTGTTACATCATTATCTGATGATCCAGCATCGCTATTGGTCTGTGTGAATAAAACTGCCGCAATACAACCTTTTCTCGTTAAAGGTCAGCCTTTAGCGATTAATATTTTAGGGGTAGAGCAGCAAGACGTGTCCAATAAATGTGCTCAAAAGGATGCAGGAGAAGAGCGTTTTTCTGTCGGGGATTGGGTTCAGCACGAAACAACAAGCTTACCATATTTACAAACGGCTCAAGCTGTTTTCCTTTGTGAAGTTGATAATGAAAATCATGAGTATGGTACTCATCAGATTGTGATTGGCCGCCTGACGGATGTCATTATTCCTGAGGTTGATGTTAATCCATTGATCTATGTCGATGGGAAGTATCAGCAATTACCTTCGTAAGCTTCGCTAGGCGTCTTTTAACGGGATTTGAATACTGAATATTGCGCCTTTATCTTCTTCGGCATCAACGGTAATTGTTCCTCGATGATGCTCAGTAATAATAAAATAAGAGACGGATAAACCTAGGCCTGTTCCTTTTCCCACTTCCTTAGTTGTAAAGAATGGATCAAATATATGCCTTTGCGTCCAGGAATCCATTCCTGGACCATTGTCTTTAATTTCTATATTGGCATTGTTATTAGAAAACAACAGCGTGATGTGAATTTCTAATGTGCCGTTTTTTTCAGCGTCATTAAAGGCATGATAAGAGTTACTTAATAAATTTAAAATGACTTGTTGTATTTCTGCTGATGAACAGGGAACAGCAGGGTGGGTATCAGGGTAATGCTTAATAATGCGTGTAGTGCCTACACCGTTTGACTGATTAGCATTCATAGAATGTAAAGCAAGTTCGATAGATCGATCTAATAGTTCGGTCATATCGACTGATTCAAATTGTTTATTTTGCTCTCGTGAAAACTCCAACATATTCTTAACGATCAGCGTGGCGCGTTCTCCGGCATCTTTAATATCATCTAAGAAATCTATAATTCGCCTATTCTTTAGGTAGTCATTCATATTGGCAAGAGATAGATCTGCTTCCTCAGCAGCAGCTCTATTAGCCGTTAAAGTGAGAGAAATACGCCGTTTTATATTTTGGATACTCTGCAATATCGTACCGAGCGGATTATTAATTTCATGGGCGACACCTGCTGCTAGCTCACCTAATGAATTCATTTTTTCATTTTGGATCATCATTGTTTCTAGCCTAACGCTTAAGGTGACATCATCGATACGAATAACCGCACCTTCAATCTCAGTAGAAAGCAATGGGTAAATTGTGAGGTCGCTATATTTTGCCTGACTGCCATGACCTTCCTGGCGATTCTCTCTTTTTTGGGTCTTTTGCAAGTCAATTGCCTTATCAATAAGGCTTTCATCAATATTTAATTCCGGTGCGATATCAGACAATAAAAAGCCTAAAGCTTTATCGTAATTAATCCCTGTCGCTTGACGAGCAGCTGTATTCCAGTGGGTTATAACGCCATCGCGAGTTACTCCAATAATAATGGATGGCATAGAATTAATAATATTTTGAATATAGCCTTGTGTTGCTCGTAGTAATTCCTCAGTTATTTCATGATTTGCGATCTCATCGTAAAGTTGGCTATTGAGGTTGTATAATTTTTCACTACGCTCTAAAACTCGAGCTTCTAAATCCTTGTGTTTATTTTTTAATTCTTCTTCTGCATTTAAGTATTTCTCTCGACTTCGTTTCAAACCAATAATGATAAATGCTTGAAAGAGGCAGCAGACACATAGGAAGGCAATGATGATATTGGTATAGGGAAGGGAATGATTATAGATATCTGCATATGTAGGGATAGACAGGACAAAAGCTATTACTGCTATAATATACTTAAGTATAGGGTGCATATTTTTCCAGCGATATCGTTGCAATTGTTGTTATTCTGATCAGTATTTTCACAGTAAAATACCCGGTCATGTGTTAGTCATTTTCTGCTAAATATAGTCTATGAAAAATAAGTGCAATTCAACTGCTTAATTTGTTTGACAAGAATAAATTATCGGGTAGAATGCGCACCTCTTCAACGACGGGTGGTTAGCTCAGTTGGTAGAGCGGCGCCCTTACAAGGCGTAGGTCACAGGTTCGACCCCTGTACCACCCACCAAAACATTCTATTCGGACCGGTAGTTCAGCTGGTTAGAATGCCGGCCTGTCACGCCGGAGGTCGCGGGTTCGAGTCCCGTCCGGTCCGCCATATTTTGAACGCCCTCTTCATGAGGGCGTTTCTATTTCAGGCTGCATACTCTAGAGAATTCGTTGACTCCTTACTTGTTCAGCCATCAATTTCCAGCTTATGTAGATATTTTTCCTCTTATTCTACTGGAACAATGTCGAAGACAAATAGAACGGCTTCTTTTTTGTTGTTATTAATTACCCAGTGCTCCGTATTATAATCTTCAATTATAGTTTGCCCTTCTTCGATATCTTCATATTTATCTCCTCGTATTTCCGCTACTTCTCCCTTAATAACGTAGAAAGCTCCTGGGCGGCTTTTATGTCCATGGTTTTTAACGATTGCTCCTGGCTCCATTGTTACGGTGCGAACTCTGACTTGATATCCGTTTAATTCTGGTATTTGTTTACCAAGCTTAAGCGCATTTTTTCCAGTTACAGATAAGCCTGAATGTTCTGTTGGTGGGTTATCCAAAAGCTTTTGTGGAATCTTACCTTCATGGGCAAAGGTTGAGCATGTTACAGTCATCATTGCCATAGCTAATAGGTAGCGAGTTTTAGAAATAAAGTTTTGCATAGTTAGTTCTCCTATAGATTATTGTGTTACAAAAAAACCTATTCTATATTTTAAAATTGATATATCATTAGCCGATTTCGGAATCTAATATTTCAAACTTGCAATGAACTTATCACGTATTCATTTAAGTGATATTCAAGTTTTTCTTGCTGTTGCTCAGAGTGGTAGTCTGGTCACTGCTTCGCAAAAGCTGGCAATTAATCACTCTACGGCTTTTCGCTGGTTAAAGAGATTTGAAGGGCAAATAGGCCATCTTCTTTTTAACCGCTCAGATAATCATTATGTCCTTTCTGAGGCAGGGCATGTTATTTTTCCGGTTGCTGAAAATATTGCTTCTGGGATTACATCTCTAACGATGGTTGCTGATAGTTTGGGTGATCATTTGGCTGGAGCGGTTAATGTTACATCCGCAGATGCAATGGTGCTTGGTTACCTGCCTCGCGCGGTGAAGCTGTTTCATGAATATCATCCTAAGATTACAATTCACCTTTCATCTGATAACAATTTTGTGAATCTATCGAAAAGAGAAGCAGATATTGCCATTAGGCCAACTCATTCTCTGACAGGCAATATGGTTGGGAGAAAAGCTGCTTCTATGCTTTTTGGTCTGTATGCATCTCAGGAATATATTGATTCATATGGTATTCCTAATATCGATAATAAAGGTAAGGGGCATTTGTTATGTGATTATGATGCATCGCTTTCCCATCTTTATGCTGCCCAATGGGTTAAGGAAAATATGAGCAATGCACGGATTGTTACTAAATTAGCTAGTACGGTTTCCTTAACTCAGTTTGCTAAGTCTGGTATGGGTATCGCGGCTATTCCGTGTTTTTTGGCTGATGTTGATGCGAAGCTAGTTAAGGTTGTAGAGTTTGATGAGTGGGTTGCGTCTGATATTTGGATTTTGACGCACCCTGAGTTACGGCATTCACCAAAAATTAGAGCAGTGCTTGATTTTATGTTTGACACGATTAGAAAAGATGAGGGCTTTTTTGCTGGTAAACAAGAGTCTTATATCTTGAATTCGCGTAGCTAATTTAAATGGGTAGTTGGCTATATTCTTTCAGGCTATGGTTGAAACGAGCTTATCTACTGATACTAACCCTAAAGTTGAAACATACTAGGTTGAGAAAATTGTATGGCATATAAAAGAATGGTTTTAGAAATGGGGATGGGCACTGATCTCCAGGGCGCAGATTATACAAAGGCTGCTGTTCGAGCCTTAAAAGATGCGTTATGGCATAATTCCCTGACAGTAGCGCCTGCTTTTGGGGTATCTAAAGATACAATGAAGATTGAGGTATCCATTGGAGTGGCTAAACCTGAAAAGGTTGATAAAGAGCAAGTCAAAGCGGTATTACCTTATGGATCTGCGACTGTTGATGTTGTTGAAGGTGGTTTAGACATCGTCGCTGATTGTGGCACCAAAGTGACGGTTGTTGCTAATGCCGCTGCAGTGGTTTACCTCAATTTGGTTGATAACGAAAACCCAGAGCAGGAGGCTTAAGTATGACCATTCATCGAATTATTTTAGAAATGGGCACTGGTAATGACTTACATGGTGAAGATTATACCAAGGCGGCCGTTCGCGCTGTTCAAGATGCACTTCACCACAGTTCGATTTCGATATTTAGATCTATGGATATTGATCGAGAATCCATGATGGTAGAAGTGACTGTTGGTGTGCAACACCCAGAGAAAATCGATAAGACAACCATTGAACAGCAAATTCCATTTGGCTCAGTGAAGGTAAATACTGTTAAGGGAGGGCTAAATGTTACTCAAGAAGAAGGCTATATTACTGTAATCGCAACGGCAGCAGTGGCTGCAAGGTTGGATATTCCGGAAGGTAGGTTTACCCCAGGTTAATACTAGAAGTATTTCAGGTAATTTTTGAAGCTAGTAATGCTGTAATACTGGTAATAAAAGAATTATTCATTACTTCACTTCCAGTATCTCTGCGCAATAATAACGACAATATGCAAAAGATTTATACAGATCAGACATTACTAGCGATTACCCATGTGAAAAATTTGCTGGAGTCTGCCCATATCCAGTCAGAATTGCGCAATGAATTTGCAGGTGGTGGTGTTGGAGAGTTATCTTTCTTGGATTCTTGGCCTGAATTATGGGTAAACTATGAAGATGTGGCTCAGGCCAAGGAAATAATCAATGACTATAAAGCATCCATGCATGGGCAAGACTGGGCTTGCCGCTGTGGTGAAAGTAATGGCTCAGCGTTTGCCAGTTGTTGGGCATGTGGATTAGACAAACCTTTATGATTCTATGAGCGATTATTCCTCCCCAATTCCTTACCCGTGGCAGCAGCCTCACTGGCAGGCTTTTCTGCAACAGCATGAGCAGAAGCGCTTACCACATGCTTTATTGGTCTCTGGCCAGCAAGGCATTGGTAAATGGCACTACATACAGGCGATGGCAGATTATTTGTTATGTCTATCGCCTAGGTCGGGCTTGGCATGTGGCACATGTCGTAGCTGCCAATTGAACCAATCAGAAACACACCCCGATAAGCTATTACTCATCCCTGAAGATCTAGGTAAGTTAATTAAAGTTGATCAAATACGCCAATTATCAAGTACCATTGCCTCTACGGCTCAGCAAGGTGGGCGTAAAGTTATTATTTTGGGGCCTGTTGAACAGCTCAATATTAATGCGGCAAATGCCTTATTAAAAAACCTTGAAGAACCCGCGTCAGACACTTTTTTCTTACTCTTTTCTCATGTGATGAGTGGGGTAATGGCAACTATTAGAAGCCGTTGTCAGCTTTTTTCTATGCCAATACCCGAAAAAAGCACGGCGATCAGCTGGCTACAGGATTTAGGTTTCTCTGGAGATATGGAATTAATACTGGATATGTCATCTGGGGCGCCATTATCTGCTCGCTCATTACTGGAAAATGATGATACGACAGATAAGTTAGAAAAGTTTTTAAAGGGGCTCGTGCAAGCCCAGCAAAATTCAGCTAGTGTTGATATGAGTATAGCTAAAGAATGGTTAGATATTGAATTGAGTGATATTCTTGAATGGTGGCCTCAATTGATTCATAAGGTCGTTACTAAAAGGTTTAAAGGAAAGGCCTCTAAGCCCGCTGATTCGGCGACAGATTATGTTTTTGTCAGGCTTATGGCTGAAATTCAAGAGTTAGCGGTTGGCTTTAACCAGCAATGGCTATTTCGATTTATGGATAAATTGTTGCTTTCGAAAAAGCAATTATTGCAAGGTGCAAATCCCAATAAGCAATTGCTCTTGGAAGAGCTGTTGTTGGATTGGTACGCTATAATTAAGTCAAGATAGCCTGCTAACGGGCTTATTTCGTATAATATATACTTATGAGTATTTGAATTCTTCTAACATAAAAGAAGAAGAGCGGAGATAATCAATGAAAGATTTTACAGCAGGTGGCGCAGGTATCTTATCGTTGACGATAAAGGATAAAGCCGTACTCTATGCAGCCTACATGCCGTATGTCAGCAATGGAGGTTTATTTATTCCGACGAATAAAAGTTATAATATTGGCGATGAAGTTTTTGTCTTATTAAACTTAATGGATGAACCTGAAAAAATCCCTGTCGCAGGAAAAGTAGTTTGGATAACCCCAAAAGGTGCTCAAGGTAATCGTTCAGCGGGTATTGGTATACAATTTACAGAGCAAGATACTGTAGCTGTTAATAAAATCGAGACCTACTTAGCAGGGATACTTGAATCTGAGCGACCCACCCATACCATGTAGTTCTCTACTGTTTTATCCCAATGTTCGAAAAATATTCACCCTTATCAGCGGTTAATTAAATAATGCTAGTCGATTCTCACTGTCACCTCGACAGGTTATCTCTTGAAAAATATGATAATAATTTAAGTGCCGCGATTGATGCTGCGCTAAGCCGAGATATACATCAACTACTTTGTGTTGGTATTAGTATTAATAACCGTGAGGCTGTCGTTAAGATTGCTGAGCAATTTGAACCGGTTGTGTGTTCTGTGGGTGTGCATCCGCTTGATGTTAAAGAAGGTCTGGCATCAGTAGACGATCTAGTCTTGTGGTCGCAGCACCCTAAGGTAGTTGCACTAGGCGAGACAGGGCTTGATTATTACTACAGTGAAGAAGAAAAAAACACACAGCAAGAAAGTTTCGCCATTCATTTGCGTGCAGCAAAAAAAGCACAATTACCCGTGATTGTTCATACTCGTGATGCACGAGAAGATACGATTGCTATTATCAAGGAAGAGGGGTGTCAAACACATGCGGGTGTATTGCATTGCTTTACCGAAAATTGGGAAATGGCTAAGCAAGCCATGGATTTAAATTATATGATTTCTATTTCAGGTATTGTAACTTTTCGTAATGCGAATGAATTGCGTGATGTTGTTAAAAAGATACCTTTAGATAAATTGTTAGTTGAAACTGATTCCCCTTATTTAGCACCAGTTCCTTATCGCGGAAAACCCAATGAGCCACAATATGTGCGTGAGGTCGCAGAATTTATTGCGGAGCTAAAAGGTATAAGCTTTGAAAAATTAGCAGAAATTACCACTCAAAATTTTAATACGCTATTCTCAAAAGCTACTGCGAGTTAAGCAGCTAAATTTATAAAATTTTCTATATCTGGCGAGTACACTTCTTCCCATAATTTTTTTGTCAATGATTCCGTTTCTTGCCAATCACCTTTTATAATCCAATCGACAAGTGCATTGGGAACGTTCGGATAAACGACACGTTTACCAGAAAAACCTGATAACCATTGCTTAAGTGCGTTATCATCAAGGCTGTTCATGCTCATGCCTAAATTTAATTTTTCTAAGGCTACTGCATTAGATAGCTGCTCCATTTGCCCTTTTAGTGGTTTAACCAATAATTTTTTACCAAGATGTATAGCTTCACTTGCTAGCTCAAAACCTGCGTTTGTAACAACGCCATTACAACTGGCTAAATCTTTTTGAAACCCATCCCGACTTAATGGGCATAGTTGGATATTCTCTTGATGTTTTACTTTGTTGTAATGTTCAGAAGAGAAGTTTCCATAAACAAAAAACTGATGATCTTTTTCGGGCGCTAAATAGTTAATGATAGAGTCTGCTTTTTCAAAACCTAAATAAACCACTATTTTATTATTAATGATTTTATCCTGATAAGCATGAGTGTCGGCAATTGGAGGCAAAATAGGTTGGCCAAAATGGTGCCAATGTAAACCTAGTTTCACTGTTGCAGGAGCAAAATATTTCATGAAGAGAGCGGTAGCAGGGTTATTTCCGCGTTTAGGGATATCATATTCGAAAGCATATTGGTGCCCAATAGCGATAGCTGTTTTATTTTGCTTTCTTGCGGCCCAAGCAGTGATAGGTTCAAAATCAGTGAGTATTAAATCGTATTGAGATAAATCGAGGGCATTAATGTCTTTGTACAATTGACGAAAATTGTTTTTTTGAAAAGTAGCGAAAGGCTTAACTGAACCTGAATCGGTAACGAAGGTTAAACCAGAGCGACAAGAAAATTTACCAAATTCACTCATATCAAATAGTTGCTCTCTGGCACGTCCACTAAAAAGATAATCAACACTAAGCTGCTTCTGTTTTAGAGCTTTATTCATTGCTCGAGCTCGTGTGATGTGGCCATTACCTGTTGCTTGAACGCCGTATAAAATTTTCACTAATATATTCTTTCTTATAAGAGAGTAGAGGGAATCGTTTAGCGGTTACTAAGCGATCATGAGATTTAAACAGTATTGACTAATGCTATAACCTAGTAATGCGCCAGCAACACTATCGGTAGGAAAGTGTACGCCAAGCATAACTCTGGAAATACCGACCCAGGTGGCCCAAATTAATAAAGGAGCGCCTAGAGCAGGGTAGAATGCACTAACAACGCCCATCAATAAAAATGCTGCAGAGGTATGTCCTGAAGGAAAGCTGAATTGGTCCGATGGCTGAATAACGCTTTTGTAACCAGGGATAGTCTGTTGAGGTCGATTGCGACGTAATCGGTTTTTTAGTATGAAATATAGAATACGCTCTACAGTAAAGCCTATTGCGAGAATGTGAACTAAGAGCCATTCATCGAGTAATGAAAAAATAATTGCTGCAACTATATATAACTGCCCATCAGCAGTGCGTGAGACCCAACGGCTACTGCCTACAAAAAGTTGTCTATGTTTACGCTTGAGGCACCAGTCGAAAGTTCTTAAGTCGAATAACTGAATAGTCTGTAGTAGTTTCATACAAGCCTCCTAGGAGCAATCTTCTAATATTGCTAAACATACGATGGCTTTATGTCACTTTAATGACAAAATAGAGAATCTTTGATCGGTCCATCAGTTGTTGATGTGGTAAAATTGCCGCTTCGATTTCTAGGGAGAAAACAGTGCAAACCCAATTGAACATTATGCTGGAATTACAAGATGCCATGAATACTCGAGTGAACGATGGCTGGCGTGAGAAAAAGTTTGAATGGTATCGTGCCATATGGATTGAGTGTGCAGAATTAATGGATCACTACGGTTGGAAATGGTGGAAACATCAATCTCCAGATGTAGAACAGGTGAAATTAGAGTTAATTGATATCTGGCATTTTGGGCTAAGTATACTTCTTCAAAATAATACATCGACTTCAGAAATATTGTCAGGGCTTGAAAAGGCATTTAAAAGCTCTGTGAAGGATGATTTTAAAATTCAGCTTGAAAGCTTCGCGCAAGACACGCTAGTTAATAAGAGTTTTTCGATTCCTTTATTTGTTTCTCTTATACAATCTATGAATATGAGTTTTGAAGACTTATATCGAGGTTATGTTGGCAAGAATGTGCTGAACTTTTTCCGCCAGGACCATGGTTATAAAGATGGTAGTTACAAAAAAATATGGGATGGACGAGAAGACAATGAGCATTTGGTTGAAGTTGTCAGTGAGTTGGATTCGTCGGATCAAAAATTCACTGAAAAGCTTTATGAGTCGCTAAAAGAACGCTATGAAAGTTGCCCATCGTAGGCCTGTTTTACAGGGTCTTAGCCCTTAAGTGAAAGGAATTGTCTTAAAATGAAGGCAAATTACTTTAAAATCCCCTATAATGCGCGACTTCTTTAAATTTAGGTTTAAGTTTAGGGCATTTCTTTTTCTATTATTCATACTGGAGATACAACGTGAAAGCACCCGTACGAGTTGCCATTACTGGCGCAGCTGGCCAAATCAGCTATTCCCTATTGTTCCGCATTGCAGCAGGTCAAATGTTAGGTGAAGATCAGCCCGTTATTTTGCAGATGCTGGAAATCACCCCGGCACTAAACGCTCTTAAAGGCGTAGCAATGGAATTAGATGACTGTGCATTCCCATTATTGGCCGGTATGGTTCAAACTGACGATGCGATGGTAGCCTTTAAAGATGCGGATTATGCATTGCTCGTTGGCGCACGCCCACGTGGTCCTGGTATGGAACGTAAAGATTTATTAGAAGCGAATGCGGCTATCTTCTCGGCTCAAGGTAAAGCAATTAATGAAGTGGCTTCTCGTGACATTAAAGTACTTGTTGTTGGTAACCCAGCAAATACAAATGCGCTAATTACTCAGCGTAATGCACCAGATATTGACCCTCGCAACTTTACTGCAATGACGCGTTTAGACCACAACCGCTCATTGACTCAATTAGGCCAAAAGACGAACACAAGCATTAATGATATTTCTAAAGTATTGATTTGGGGTAACCACTCAGCGACTCAGTATCCTGATATTCATCATGCTATTGTTGATGGTAAGCCTGCGATGGGCCTTATCGACCAAGAATGGTATGAAAACGATTTTATCCCAACTGTGCAAAAGCGTGGTGCAGCAATTATTGATGCACGTGGTGCATCATCTGCTGCTTCAGCAGCGAATGCCGCTATTGACCATGTTCGTACGTGGGTGTTAGGGACGCCAGAGAATGATTGGACGAGTATGGGTGTTTATAGTGATGGTAGTTATGGAATTCAGGAAGGCCTGATTTACTCATTCCCATGTGTTTGTAAAAATGGTGATTGGGAAATTGTTCAAGGTGTTGAAATTAATGACTTTTCGCGCGAAAAAATGTCTGCAACAGAAACTGAGCTAGCAGAAGAGCGAGATGCTGTTGCCCATTTACTACCTTGATCAATAGTTAATCAAAGATGTAAAAAACGCGAGCTTGGCTCGCGTTTTTTACATCTGCTTTTCAAAATATTCCGTAGAATCATTTAATTTTTTAGACTACTTAAAATAATATGGAGTCATTATGTCTTTTCCTAAAATTGGTAACAAAGCACCCGTATTCGCTCTTAAAAATCAGAGTGATGAAACTATTAAGCTAAAGGACTATGCGGGTAAAAAGAACATTGTTATATATTTTTACCCTAAGGCAATGACGCCTGGCTGCACAACGCAAGCATGTGGTATCCGCGATATTGAGAAAGAGCTAGCAAAGCGTGATACTGTAGTTTTTGGTATCAGCCCTGATCCTGTTGGTCGGTTACAAAAATTTATCGATAAACATGATTTAAATTTTGACCTATTATCTGATGAAGACCATGTTATCGCTGATAAATATGGCATTTGGGGATTGAAGAAATTCATGGGTAAGGAGTTTATGGGGATAATACGGACGACCTTTGTTATTGATAAGAACTCGCGATTAGTGGGTATTATGGATAAGTTTAAAACAACCAACCACCATGAAGAGTTGTTGCAATTTCTTGACACTAAACTCTGATTTTCTTCTACAGGCTCAGCTTTTAATCGAAACCATTTATATTATTTAGTTATTGATTTATGGAAAGTTAGCACAGATAAGGTAGTTTTTGGCGCATAAAGTTGCATATATGGCGCCTGTTTTCTCAACTGACTATTTTTTGTATTATTAAGGTGTCAATGTTATAAATTAGCTCTGGTGCTTTGTCTTTATAAACATATAATGGATCCAGGTGAGCAAAAATACACACCTATTGCTCTTAATCTAGTGCCAATCTCATATACAGCAAGGAGTATCAGGATGATTGAAAGCAGTACACTAGCAGACAATTCATTTGTAGATATCGGTTTTTACGACTTTGAAGAAATAAAGGAAAAAGCACATATTCCTGCTCTTCATGGAGTCGCTGGAAAAGTACTTGATGTGTTGCAGAGTCGTATTGGCAATTCGTCATTGAGTATAGAAGATGTTGCTGATGATATGAATCTGTCTAAACGAACACTTCAGCGTCGTTTACAGCAACAAGTTCTTAGTTTTGCGGCTATTCGGGACTTAGTGCGTTTTAATCACGCCATTAAATGCCTACTCGAAAAGAACATGAGTATCGAAAGTACTTCGGCCTATCTGGATTTTTCTGATAGGACGAGTTTTACTAATGCATTTAAGCGATGGACCAATATATCGCCGAGCGTTTTCCGTAAAGTCTACCGCGACTACGTATAATCACCTTTCATCGTTTATGCCGCCTTTAAGTTTATTAAGGGCGGTAATAACCCCCCAAACGATTGCCTGATAGCACTAAAACCGTTAGAGTGGCGCCTCAAATTTATCTAATAAAAGGGGTGGTATGTCTTTTTTAATTCCTTACGCAGAAGCGCAAACTGGGGGAGCACCAGCAGGTGATGGTTTTACTAGTCTACTGTTAATCGGTGGCATGTTTGTATTGATGTATTTCATGATAATTCGCCCTCAGCGAAAGCGTCAGAAAGAACATCAAAGCCTGATTGAAGGTGTAAGTAAAGGGGATGAAGTTGTAACTAACGGTGGCATTCTTGGTAAAGTTACTAAGGTTGATGATAGTTACATGGTCCTTGAAGTGTCTGGTGGTGTAGAACTCAAATTTCAAAAAATAGCTCTTCATGCTGTATTACCTAAAGGGACTATTAAAGGTATCTAAGCAAAGCATTTATATCGGACGAATATGAGTAAGAGTATTTGAAAAAGTGCTCTTACTCTTTATTACTATCAATTTAAGCTAAGTTGCTTTATCAAGCTAAATTAGACTTATTTTTACAGACTATCCATGTGGATTATATAGTCTTTTCTATACGGGGAAGTCTATGAGTATAAAGCCTAACTCGATCAATTGGGCCTCACGTATTTCACTGGCATCCTTGCCGACGCCACTACAGCCTCTTAAACGCTTATCTGACCAACTCGGTGGTCCCAGAATTTGGGTTAAGCGAGACGATTTAACAGGTTCTCTTCTCAGCGGTAATAAAGTACGTAAATTAGAATTTACCGTTGCTCATGCGCTTGAAAAGGGGCATGATTTGTTAATTACTTGTGGCGGATTACAGTCAAATCATTGCCGAGCGACTGCATTTGTGGGTGCCCAATTGGGTATTCCTGTCCATTTAGTGCTTCGAGGTACTCCAGCTTCAATGGATGGTAATTTATTACTGGGTAACCTCGCTGGCGCTTCAGTTCACTGTTACAAAACATCAGAATATCAGCAAAACCTGCAAAGTATATTAGAACAAACGGCTGAGCAGTGCCGACAACAAGGTTTTAATCCCTACATTATTCCTACTGGAGCTAGTGATGGTGTAGGCGTTTGGGGTTATTTTGCTGCTTGTGCTGAATTACAGCAAGATTTTCTCAATCATCAATTCCAGCCGGATTTAATTGTAACGGCAACAGGCTCTGGCGGAACCCAGGCCGGGTTAACACTAGGTAGTTGCTACTTTGGTTTGGGGTGTGATGTACTGGGTATGGCTGTGTGTGACGATATGAGTTACTTTCAACGCAAAGTAGAATCGGATATTACGGCGTTTTCAGAGGAATTCAGTGGTGCATTTGATAAGGGGTTGCCTGACCAGTACTCTATAAAGACTAACGACCACTATATCGGTGATGGTTATGGCATTGCTTCAGATTCGGTGCTGGAAACTATCGTTGAGATTGCGAATAAAGAAGGGTTACTTCTTGACCCTGTTTATACCGGTAAGGCTTTTTATGGGTTGATAAATGAAATCCAGAAAGGCAATTTAAGTCACATGAATAATATTGTTTTTGTTCATACAGGTGGCGGTTATGGTGTATTCCCTTTCCGTGAGCGCTTGGAACAGATAATAAAAAGTTAGAAAAATAAGGTTAGAGAAGTTATGTCAGATGTTAACGCTATTCGTTTTTCCGAAACAGGGCATGCTGGGGTGTTGTCCTATGAATCTATGAGTATTGGACCTTTAGGGGTTGGTCAAGTATTAGTGCGGCATGAAGCTATCGGTGTCAATTTCATTGATATCTACCATCGTTCAGGTTTATACCCAGTAGATTTGCCATCAGGAATGGGAGCAGAAGCCGCGGGCATTGTTGAAGCCGTGGGAGAGGGCGTGACACGAGTTAAACCCGGAGATCGTGTTGTTTACGCATCGGGCCCGTTAGGGGCTTACTCGGAAGCGCGTGCCATCTCAGAAATATCATTAATCAAAATCCCTGATGAGATAAGCAGTAAAACAGCGGCAGCTATGACACTTAAGGGTTTGACAGCTGCTTATCTGTTACTAAAGACATTTCCGTTAACTCGAGATCATAAGGTTTTAGTTCATGCAGCAGCAGGTGGTGTAGGGTCGATTTTGACCCAATGGGCTAAATCAATAGGTGCCTATGTTATTGGAACCGTTGGGCGCCCTGAGAAGGTTGCACTGGCAAAGCAGCAGGGCTGTGATGAAGTACTGCTGTATCGCGAAGTCAATGTGCCTACACGCGTAAAAGAGCTGACAGATGGTGCTGGAGTTGATGTTGTATATGATTCTGTTGGTAAAGATACGTTTATGGCCTCGATTGATAGCCTAAGGCCTAGAGGCATGATGGTCAGTTTTGGCAACGCATCTGGTGCAGTTCCTGATTTTCCACCATTATTGTTAGCTCAAAAAGGCTCCCTTTTCATCACCCGCCCAAGCTTGGGGCACTATATTGCTGATCCTGATGAGCAGCAGGAGTTGGCTGATGCTTTGTTTGAGCAAGTGGGGGCAGGCAAAATTCATATAAATACAAAGCATGAGTTTGCATTACTGGATGCAGCCAAAGCGCATGAGACGCTTGAAAGTGGGGTGACTACGGGTTCGGTTATTTTACTACCCTGAAAGTAGAGAAATACTACATTTTTAACAATTTGAATATTTTAACTACATAAAAATCATCTAGTTAGCATGCTTTTTTAATGTAAAGTTTCAAATTTTTAATGTTTGAATATTAAGTAGAATCAACGGGTGATAAGCCATGTCAGGGCGGTACGATAAAAAATTAGTCATCGCAATCTCTTCTAGAGCGCTGTTTGATATGACTGACAGCCATAAAGTTTTTGAAGAAAAGGGACTGGCTGCTTATTCAAAGTACCAAATTGAAAGAGAAAGTGAAGTACTTGAACCTGGTGATGCTTTTCCTCTGGTGCAAAAATTACTAAGGCTGAACGAACGTTTAGGAGAGCCTTTAGTAGAGATCGTACTATTGTCGCGGAATAGTGCAGATACCGGTTTACGGATCTTTAATTCCATTCAAGATTATGGATTAAATATCACTCGTGCAGCATTTAGCAGCGGTGAGAGCCCTTATCGGTATATTGAAGCTTTTGGTTGCGATCTATTTCTTTCCCTTGATGCAGTCGATGTACAAAGAGCCCTAGAGCAGGGTATTGCTGCTGCGACATTACTACCTTCTCAAGGTGGGAACGAGGAAGAACAGCTCAGGTTTGCTTTTGATGGTGATGCCGTACTGTTTTCTGATGAAGCTGAACGTATCTATAAGCAACATGGCCTGGATGCATTTACCGAAAATGAAAAAGCAGCGGCTAAAAAGCCTTTGTCAGGTGGGCCTTTTAAAGCCTTCTTATCAGCTCTACACAATTTACAAGCTGAATTTGCAGGGAGTGACTGTCCTATCAGAACGGCATTAGTAACAGCGCGTTCCGCACCAGCCCATGAGCGTGTGATTCGTACGCTAAGGGCGTGGAATGTACGAATTGATGAGTCTTTATTTTTAGGGGGGCTACCCAAGGGCGAATTTTTGAGGGCTTATGGGGCCGATGTATTCTTTGATGATCAGCCATTGCATTGTGATTCAGCTAAAGATCATGTGGCAACAGGGCACGTTCCCCACGGTATCGCTAATGAATAGCTTCCAACGTTATAAGAAACTCAACTTTGAATCCAATAACCACTAAAAATAAGTGGTTTTCTCTAAATCGATAGATAAAAGAGCTTTCTATTACCAATCCGTCTATCTACTGAGCTTCCCTGAAACGAAAACCTTGCTATCCTCAATAATAGATGCCTGATATTGATCAGGTTTTATTTAGGGCCTAGGGCGTTAACCTTTATAGACTTAGTAGCGCCAGTTTTCAGGTATATTTTTTGTGATAAAAACAATTTTACTAGCCGTAGACCTCAGTGTATTTACCCCTTGTTTATTACAACATGCTGCTGAGCTTGCAAAACAACACAGTGCCAAGCTTGTTGTTGTTCATGCGATAGAGCCTCTTGGCACCCTTGGGCATGCATTACTAAATGCTTACTTAGAACCTGAAGAAAGCCGTGCTATGGCAACAACAGGTATGGAAGCGATGGTGAGAGAGGTAAAAGCCCAAGTTGTTGATGCCCTAACAGATGAATATATCGATGGCGGCATTGATTTACTTCATTTAGGTGAAGTCATTGTAAAAGCTGGCCCACCTATTGATGTGATACTCCAAGTAGCCCATGATATTGATGCAAGCTTAATTATTGTAGGAAGTAATTCGCCTGATATGAGGCCACCGGTAAGCTTGGGTAGTGTTTCACAAAAAATTCTTAATAATGCTAGAGTCCCAGTCTATGTCGTACCTAATAGCCCGTTGACATGGCAAGAGAGTGATCGCCAAAATCAAATGGGTCTCTGGTAATTATGTGCTGGGTAATTTAGTACTGATAATTTCTTCTTCCAGTATTTTCTTTTGTTAACCCTTCTTCCGATATTGTTATTACGGTAATTGGCGTCTTTATGATCAATTACCATTTTATTCATTATTGTCGAGCCATTTACCAAAAAATTTAAACTAGAAAACTCAATTGACTTGTTCAGCATGTGATATAGTCTAAAGTTATAGATAGAGCGATCTATCATAATTATTTTAATAAAATTGTTGGCAAATATATTAAATACCAACTATTCTGAAACAGAATACTTACTTATATTTTTATAACTATCCACTGCGGAGGAGATATGAAACTTCAGCAATTGCGTTACATATGGGAGGTTGCTCATCATGACCTCAATGTATCGGCGACCGCACAAAGTCTGTATACATCACAACCGGGTATCAGTAAGCAGATTCGATTGTTGGAAGATGAATTAGGCGTCGAAATCTTTTCTCGCAGCGGCAAACATCTAACCCGTATAACACCTGCTGGTGAGGCTATTTTGCAAACTACTGGTGAGATACTTCGTAAAGTAGAAAGTATTAAACAAGTGGCCCAAGAGTTTAGTAATGATAAAAAAGGTAGCTTGTCGTTAGCAACGACCCATACCCAAGCTCGTTACTTACTACCAGGTGTGATCAGGAATTTTATCGAGCGATACCCTGAAGTTGCATTACATATGCACCAAGGAACACCAATGCAAATTTCAGAAATGGCCGCCGATGGCACTGTTGATTTTGCGATAGCGACAGAAGCAATGGAGCTATTCAGTGATCTTATAATGATGCCATGCTATGAATGGAATCGGACCATTGTTGTCCCTAAGGACCATCCTCTTTGCCAAGTGTCAGAATTAACGTTAGAAGAAGTCGCTAAACATCCGATAGTAACTTATGTGTTTGGTTTTACAGGGCGTTCTAAATTGGATGAAGCCTTTATGGTGCGAGGTTTAGTACCTCGTATCGTCTTTACAGCTGCTGATGCTGATGTTATTAAAACCTATGTACGTTTAGGTTTAGGTGTCGGGATTATTGCAAAAATGGCCTATGACGAGCAGTTAGATGATGACTTAGTTGCATTAGATGCCAGTAAGCTATTTCAACCTAGCATTACGAAAATTGGTTTCCGTCGAGGCACTTTTATTCGTGGCTTTATGTACGAGTTTATTGAGAGTTTTGCGCCTCACCTTAGCCGCAACATGGTTGAAGAAGCTTACAGCTGCACATCTAAATTAGAGCTTGATGAATTGTTTCAGGATATTAAATTACCAGTCTATTAACATCTCGATAGACTTATTGTGAAAGCTGCCCTAGGGCAGCTTTTTTATGCCAATAAAATTTTATAAAAAACAAATCTGTTAGGTAAGAGTGTCTACACTCTATTATATGAGTACCTAATATTGTCGTCTCTCGATAATGATCAAGCCTTTATTTTAATAATATACTTAATTTTATGTCTCCTAAGCGGTTATTTATTCTTGGTTTCTTTGCAATTTTATTAGTTAATGGGTCCATTTTTGGGACACTCTATGTTGTTGATTTAATGGCTGGCCCAACACCAGAAGAGCTGGCAGCATTGAGGAAAGCGGAGGAAGATGCCGCTTTACAAGCTATCTATGACAAGCTTCCTCCGTTAGAGGAATTCACTTCTAAAGCGAGTTATATTAAGTCCATTGGTGAAGCCATCGATATTTGTGAAAATAAACTTCACGCTAGCGTGGAAGGTCAGAAGAGTTGGGAAGTTAATATGATTGAGAGCCGATATGTATCAGCAAGAGAACTTTACAAAATCTTTATTGACTATGAAACAGTCGCTAAATTTGATCGACCTTCAGAACGATTCAAGGCAAGCTGTGAAGTACAAGGTAGCGATAAAATGATAGCACTTTGGAAAGCAGACCCAGCTGAGTAAAATCTACGCTGTTTCTTTAAATGTGCTAAAGACTTCTTTAACAAGCTTTAGGTAGACCGTAAACACTTCCACTGAACCATCTTCATATTCAACAACAAAAAAGGGTGCACGACTGACATCATGTTTGATAGCTAGCAGCATTCCTGGGCTATTTTTGTCTTTTTCATCGGCAACAACAATCTCATCAATAAACTGTAATTGGTTAGCTGTTTTCATTTTGTCCATAACTTCGATGCATTTTCTGCAAGGTAAGCCATTGGGTAGCATTTTCTTCACTAAAGTAATTTTCATACAGCATACCTTTTTTACTTTTTATTATTATGTTTGTTTTATGGCCTTTAATTGAGCCTAGCCATCTCAAATGGTGCTATTCCAAATGAGCATAGCAAAAATATCAGTGATATTAAAATAACTTTTTGTATTTCTGGAGAGGCTTTAAAATACTTAAAAGGTCGTGAAACATTTGCATTATTATTCGCCTTCTTGTTTGATTAATATACTATATGTAGTTGCTTTGATATTTTTCTGCTACAACTTGTAGTATTTTACTGCTTTTGAATCAATGGTTTACCTTTGTTTCTTAAATAACTTAAAGTAATTTCTAGCTTTGACTCTATCTCGTTAACTTATATGTTTCACGTGAAAAGCGTTTAAGAGTTAAGCATTTTTTAGTGTTGTGAAGTTGTTTGTTTTATTCTTGGTATTTATGTTTAGTTGCATTAATGGAGTGGCTTGGGTAGATTGCTTTTGCTAATTTTATCTATAGGGGAAAGACATGGAGTTGGCTTGCCTGGATTTGGAAGGGGTACTAATACCTGAAATTTGGATTGAGTTTGCGAATAAAACAGGTATTGAGGAGCTAAAAGCGACTACCCGCGATATACCTGATTATGATGTACTGATGAAGCAGCGGCTTCAAATTTTGGATAAGCACGATTTAGGCCTTAATGAAATTCAAGAGGTCATCGCTGACATTGCGCCACTTGCTGGTGCTAAAGAATTTCTCGATTGGTTAAAAGCACGTTTTCAAGTCATTATCCTTTCAGACACGTTTTACGAATTTTCACAGCCTCTAATGCGTCAATTGGAGTTTCCTACTCTGTTTTGTCATCATCTTAATGTTGATAAGGTAGGTAGAGTGATCGACTATAAGCTCCGGCAAGCAGATCCAAAACGCCAGTCTGTTCTTGCGTTACAAGGGCTTTATTACCGTGTCATTGCGGCTGGAGATTCTTATAATGATACTACAATGTTAAGTCAGGCTGATGCTGGAATATTATTTAAATCACCGCAAAATGTTATTGATGAGTTTCCTCAATTCCCGGCTGTGAATGAATATGATGACCTAAAAAAGGAGTTTATAAAGGCAAGTGTAAGGGATTTGTCTGTCTAAACTTATCTGGTTACTATTTTTATTTGGCTGCTAGTGTTTTTAATATCTTATTGATTTTATCGAGGCTTTCTTGATATTCATCTTCTGGCGTGGAGTCGGCAACAATGCCTCCGCCGCCCCAGCAATATAGCTGCTCTCCGTCGCAACTTACAGTGCGAATGGCAATGCTGGTATCCATATCACCGTTATTGTTAATATAACCAATGCTGCCGCAGTAGACACCCCGATTACCTGTTTCCAGCTCATCAATAATTTCCATGGCTCGCTTTTTTGGGGCGCCAGTGATTGAGCCTCCTGGAAAGCAATCCTTTAGTAGATCTATGGTATGAGACTCTTCTGATAATTCGCCCGATATATCGCTGACTAAATGATGAACGTTAGGGAAGCTTTGCAAGCCAAATAGCGTATCGACTTTTATGCTGCCAGGTATGCAGTGGTGCCCTATATCGTTACGCAATAAATCAACAATCATAAGATTCTCTGCACGGTTTTTAGTATCAGCCTGTAAATCTTCCGCTCGTTGCCTATCTTTTAACGGGTCTTCATGTCTTGCGATCGTACCTTTAATTGGTTGGGTAAATACTTGACGGTTTTTAACGCTTAAAAATCTTTCTGGCGATAAAGACATGATGGACTGATCACCTAACCGAAGGTAGGCAGAAAAGGGCGATGCCATTACTTTTCTTAATTGCTGATAAGCTGAATAGGGGTCACCGGTGTAGTGGCCTTTAAAGCATTGCGCAAAATTTACCTGATAACAGTCGCCAGCTAAGATATATTCATTGATTGTAGCTAGCTGCTGTAAGTAATGGTCTCTCGAGATGGTTGCTGACAGTTCATTGACAATTAAAGGTTTTGGTTTCTTTGCATTGCTGCCGTTATCCAGTCTTTTTCTTATCTCGGTGAGAGTCTTAGGGTTGCATTCGGGTAAGCTGACTAAATAAGCTGCTCTAAGGTGGTGATCTTGTATTAAGGCCCAGTGATAAATACCCAGTTGCATATCAGCAAATGGGAGTTGAGTCTGAAGGCTGCTTTGTTCATTGGTTAAACTAAGGTAGCGTCGACCTAGTTCATAACTAAAATAGCCTATGGCACCGCCGGTAAATGGAATATCGGGAATTTCTTGTGATGGGATATTCTCTGTTAACTTTGATAATTCATTTCTGAGTGCATCAAGTGGATCGTCTTTATTCGTATAGCACGAGCTACTATTGAATTTCCCATCCTTGTAATGGTAGATTTTAGTAACGCCATTGCGGCTGTCGATACGAGTGGCCGGTAACGCGCTGATAATATCGTAACGTCCATACTCTGAATTCGGCTTACCACTATCTAACCAACATGCGTAAGGTAGGTCATAAAATTGAGAGAACAGATCTTCGCAATTTGATTGATAGGGTATAGATGTAATTTCTAACATTTATTATTTTTCAAAACCATAAATATAAGAGAGTGATTATGGCATTTCATGCACTTGAACGCTTGATACATTTACATGATGGTTACCGACGAACGTTCTCTATTGCAGGTAATTCTCTACTATTAGTTCAGGATAATGGTCAGCGATATTTACTCATTAACCAATGCCCTCATCAGCAAGCTCCCCTACATCAAGCAACAATACAAGATGGAGAACTACAATGCCCTGCTCATGGAATGCGTTTTAATTTACTAACAGGGCAAACCAATGACGGTTGTTCTGCTCGATTAAAGTTTTTACCAGTTATTTATGAAGGCAATACATTGGGCGTTAATTTATAAGGTCTCCAGGCATTAATATTGAAGGGTCAACTATTTAAAATGAAATGATTGACCTTGTTTTTCTGTTAGATTGCCTTTGTTTGAGCGACAGCATTACCAATATAATTTGCTGGCGTCATCGCTCGTATATCTGCTTTCGCACTTTCTGGAATTTCTAAGGTTTCTACAAATTGGCTTAAAATCTCAGGTGTAATTGTTTGGCCTCGAGTTAATGCTTTCAGCTTCTCATAAGGCTCATCGACACCATATCGACGCATTATGGTTTGTATCGGTTCTGCTAATACTTCCCAACTGCTATTTAGATCAGCTGATAATTTCTCTTCATTGATTTCCAGTTTACCCATTCCTTTTAATACGGATGCGTAGGCGATACCGCAATAGCCAAAACCCACACCCATATTACGTAGTACAGTTGAGTCAGTGAGATCACGTTGCCAACGAGAGATAGGTAGTTTGCTAGCAAGGTGTTGAAATACGGCATTGGCAAGACCTAAATTACCTTCAGAGTTTTCAAAATCAATCGGGTTGACTTTGTGTGGCATTGTTGAAGACCCGACTTCGCCAGCAATTGTTTTTTGCTTAAAGTAGCCAACCGAAATATATCCCCATATGTCACGGTTAAAATCAATCATAATAGTGTTGAATCGTGCTATGGCATCAAACAGCTCTGCAATATAGTCATGAGGTTCGATTTGAGTAGTATACGGGTTCCAGGTGAGACCAAGACTAGTAACAAACTGCTCAGCATTTGCTTGCCAATCAATATCAGGGTAAGCGGACAGGTGTGCGTTGTAGTTACCGACAGCACCGTTAATTTTCCCTAATAGTTCTACATCTTGAATTTGCTTTAATTGCCTACGCAACCTGGCAACGACATTAGCAATTTCTTTGCCGACAGTTGTTGGAGAAGCTGTTTGGCCGTGAGTTCGTGAGAGCATTGGTGTTTCAGCATAGCTCTTAGCTAATGAGGCCATGGTGTCAATGCTGCTAGTCATCTGATTAATTAATGTGCTGCGGCCAGCTTTTAGCATCAAAGCATGCGAAAGATTGTTGATATCTTCAGAGGTACAAGCGAAATGAACAAACTCTTTGACTGCATCCAATTCAGGGTTAGCTGAAAACTGCTCTTTAATGAAATACTCAACAGCTTTTACGTCGTGGTTCGTTGTGGCTTCAATAGATTTAATTTGTTGAGCATTACTTTCGCTGAAATTAGTGATCAGATTATTGAGTTGCTCATTCGCTGTATCGCTGAGAGTAGGAACTTCATCAATCGATGGATGAGCGGCTAAACATTGTAGCCAGCGAACCTCCACTTCCACTCGAAAGCGAATAAGACCATATTCACTAAAAACTGTTCGATAATCCGACGTTTTGCTGCCATAGCGACCATCGATTGGTGAAACAGCGGTGAGAGCGGATAAATCGGCCATAATTAAGAGTACCTTATATATTGAACAAGTGATAAAAAGGCGGCATCATACCTGAAATAACAAAATCTTGCTAAGACATGAAGCTATAAGATGTAGGGGCCAAAGACTGGCGCCTTTAGTGGTGTGGACTATGCTCTAATAATAATAATCAACATCTGGAGATTAGTGTGCTTATGAGTTCCATCATAACCGATGATAAACCTGCCTTTCTGAACCAACTAAATCAATTTACTCAACTTAAGTTGAAGAAACCTGTAGCAGAAGTTATGCAGGTATTCACAGAAGAATTATTTGATCAATACCCTTTGAAAGAGCTGGCAGGTAGATCCTTAGATGATGTATTTGGATTGACCCATGGCGCTTACCAATTTATAGAAAAATTTAAAAAGCGCCCGCGAGTCCAAGTGTTTAATCCTAGCGTAGAGGTCGACAACTGGGAATGCCCATACTCGGTGGTGATGGTTCATTGTAATAACATGACATTTCTAATTGATTCTGTGCGCATGGCATTAACCAATCTCGGTGTCAGTGTGCATGCCGTCAAAAATACAGGGTTGATTACAGAACGTGATTCTCGTGGTAATTTACTCGGTATTACACCTTCAGCTAAAGCATGTCACATGGATGGCACAGAAGCGCTGTTGTACTTTGAGATTAACCACTTTACAAAAACTAAAGATTTAAAAGCTGTGGCATCGGCTATCAAAAGTGTGATCGCTGATATTGAATCAGTTAACAGTAGCTATAATGACATGCTTAGTGCATTGCAACTGATTCGAGATAACATCGATAATGCTGAAAAGCGTCACGATAAAGCAGAAATTAGTGAAGCCAACCAATATCTTTCTTGGCTCATGGTAAATAATTTTACTTTCTTGGGATATGCTTTTTATGAGGGTAATACTTCAAAAGGTAAGAAAAAAGTCGAAAGTTCTTGTGTTAAATCCTTAGGCTTACTGCAAAATGATTCAGCAAATGAATTTCTTAGTGGCGATTGCAAAAATAAAAGCCAATTATTGACGTTTAGTAAATTGCCCGTTCGTTCAACAGTACATCGACAAGCCTACCCTGATCATATTATGGTCAAGGCATATGATGAGAAGGGTAATCACATTGGTGAGCATCATATCATTGGGCTTTATACCGCAGGTGTTTATCGTGCAAGTGTTCTTAATATTCCTATGGTTCGTGAAAAAATTGAAGCTATTTATGAGAATATTAATGTCAATATAAGTAGTTATAGCGGTAAAGTCATCCGGCAAGTATTAGAAACATATCCTCGTGATGAATTATTCCAAAGTAGTGTTGAAGAGTTAACTGATACGATTGTTGATATCTCTCAAATAAATGAACGTCGTAAGGTGCGCTTATTTATGCGTCGCGACGGCACAAATAATTTTGCTTCTGCCATGGTTTATATCCCACGAGATGTATTTTCAACCAAGCTTCGTGAAGAAATTATACAAAAATTAGGTCATGCCGTAGATTCAGAATCTCACGAATTTTATACCTCGTATTCTGAATCAATATTGTGTCGAACCTATATTATATTTCGGTTGAAAGATGGCCAAAAAAATAAATGGAATGTCAATGAATTAGAGCAGGAAATAAAAAGCCTAGCTCGCACATGGTCATCTTCATTAGAGGAGGCCTTAGTTAATCATCATAGAGAAGAGCAGGGATTAGAGTATTTTAAGCGTTACAATGGTACTTTTACGACGGCCTATCAGGAAAATTTTGAAGCCACTCAAGCCGTTAAAGATATTGAAATTTTAGAGCAGCTTACAGATGATGCTCCTTTAGCGTTAGATCTATGTCAACCAGATGCTGAGGAAAGTGAAAGAATTCATTTCAAGATTTTTCATCAAGGATCCCCTTTAGCACTTTCAGAGGTGATTCCTGTTCTTGAACGAATGAACCTTAAAGTGATTGGTGAACACCCATATCGCTTGCGATGTGAAAAAAATACCGTTTGGTTGCATGATTTTGAGCTGGAAAGCAGCTTATTGGCATGTGCTGATTTTACAGCGCTGAAAGAGCGTTTCGAAAATGCTTTTAGAAATATCTGGGGCTTTAATGCTGAAAATGATGGTTTCAATGGGTTGGTGCTGTCAACTAGTATACAGTGGAGAGAAGTGGTTGTACTCCGAGCTTATGCAGCCTATATGAAGCAAACGCTATTTCCGTTCAGTAAGCGGGCTATTGCCACAACCTTGATGACTTACCCTGAAATAACTCAAAAAATAGTAGATTTATTCCACAACCTATTTGACCCTGAACTTAAAAAGCGTCAATCACATTCACTGAATGATTCAATTTTAGCCGACTTAGATAATGTCAGTAACTTAAATGATGACCGGATTCTTCGCCGCTTTTTAGATTTTATTAATGGCACCTTAAGAACGAATTTTTATCAAACTATAGATGGAGAAAATAAAACTTACGTCAGCTTCAAATTTAATCCTAGAGAAATTGCTGATATCCCTGAGCCTCGCCCTCAGTACGAAATTTTTGTTTACTCACCTCGTGTAGAAGGTGTGCATTTACGCGGTGGCAAGGTTGCTCGCGGTGGTTTGCGTTGGTCAGATCGACATGAAGATTTCCGCACGGAAGTGCTAGGTTTGGTGAAGGCACAGCAAGTAAAAAATGCGGTTATTGTACCTAATGGCGCTAAAGGTGGTTTTGTTGCAAAAAGAGCCTCTATGGATAAGGGCCGCGATGCTTTCTTTAAAGAAGGTGTGGCATGTTACCAAACATTTATCCGTGGTCTGCTTGATGTCACTGATAATTTACTTAAAGGCAAAATAGTACCGCCGGTAAACGTAGTACGTCGTGATGAAGATGATCCTTATCTCGTTGTAGCAGCTGATAAAGGTACTGCTACATTTTCTGATATCGCTAATGAGATCTCTTTTGAGTATAACCACTGGTTAGGTGATGCCTTCGCTTCAGGTGGAAGCCAGGGTTATGACCATAAAGGTATGGGCATTACTGCTCGTGGTGCGTGGGTGTCGGTACAACGGCACTTTAAAGAAAATGGTGTCGATGTTCAGAAAGAAGACTTCACGGTGATAGGTATTGGTGATATGGCTGGCGATGTGTTCGGCAATGGTATGTTGATGTCAGAACATATTTGTTTGACGGCTGCTTTCAACCATCTTCATATTTTCATTGACCCTAATCCTGATTCGGCCAGTACCTATAAAGAACGGCAGCGTTTATTTGCGGCGCCAGGTACCACTTGGGAAGATTACAATACTAAGTTGATCTCTAAAGGCGGTGGCATTTTCTCCCGTGGAGCGAAGTCGATTCCTATTTCTGCAGAGATGAAGAAGCGATTTGATATTGCTCAAGATAAGCTGTCTCCTGTTGATTTGATTACGGCGTTGCTTAAAGCACCCGTTGATTTGATTTGGAATGGCGGTATTGGTACCTATGTGAAGTCTGCCAGTGAAAGTCATACTCAAATTGGGGACAAAGCGAATGATGGCTTGCGTGTTAATGGAGCTGAGTTGCGTTGTAAAGTCTTTGGAGAAGGCGGTAATTTAGGATTAAGTCAGCAAGGTCGTATTGAATTTGCGGTGCATGGTGGCGCTTGTAATACCGACTTTATTGATAACGCTGCAGGTGTTGATTGTTCTGACCATGAAGTCAATATCAAAATTTTGTTGAATGATGTTGTACTAAAAGGTGGTTTAACTGAAAAGCAACGCAATCGATTATTAGCTAGCATGACAGATACCGTTGCAGAAATGGTATTAAAGAATAACTACTATCAAACACAATCTATTAGTTTGGCAGAGAAGGAAGCATTAACCCGTATTGGTGAATATCGACGATTAATTGATTCATTAGAAAGTAGCGGGCGTTTAAATCGAGAATTGGAGTTTATTCCTACGGATGAAGAGTTAGCTGATCGAGCCGCTGATGGTGAATCGTTAACTCGACCGGAATTGGCCGTACTTAATTGTTATGTGAAGAGCCAGTTAAAAGAAGAATTAGCTGTTGATGAAATTGCGGATAATCCATATTTATCAAGCTGGGTAGAAAAGGCGTTTCCAAAACAGCTGTTAAAGAAATATAAAACTAAAATTCATAACCATATTCTCAGAAAAGAAATCATAGCGACTCAGCTTGCTAATGATATTGTCGACAATATGGGTATCAGCTTTTGCTATCGGTTAATGGAATCAACCGGCGAAAATGCACCTGCTGTTGCGATGGCTTATGTGGTAGCACGCGATGTCTTCCAATTTGATAACTTCCAAGAAAAGGTTGAAGCATTAGATTATAAAGTCCCTGCTGAAGATCAGCTTGCATTACTAATTAGTATGATGCGACGCGTTCGTCGCGGCACTCGCTGGTTCTTGCGTAATCGTCGTGGTCAGCTCAACCCTGAAAACGATGTTGCTATCTTTGAGCCTCAGGTGACAAAAGCCATTAATTCAACACCAGAGTTCCTTAGTGATTCAGAGAAGCAAATATGGGACGACAAATGTATCCATTTCCAAAACCTTGGGCTTAGCCGCGAATGGGCTAATGTAATGGCCATGCCCGGACATTTATTTTCAGGGCTTGGCGTTGCAGAAGCGGCTATGGAGAGTAAGGCCGATATGCCTCGCGCGGTAGAAATGCATCACCTGCTTGGCGATAAACTAGGGCTTTATTGGTTTGCTCATGCAGTCACTAATGTACATGTCGAAAATCATTGGCAGGGAATGGCTCGAGAGTCGTTTATTGATGATATTGATAAAGTGCTTCGAGTAATGAGCGTTAGCTTATTAAATATGGCAGGGAAAAAGTACCAGTTAGAAGAGGCATTGCAGCTGTGGATGCAAGAATACCCATTACTGGTATCACGCTGGCGTACAATTGCCCATGAACTGCAAACGAACTCGTCGACGGATTTTGCAATGTTTTCTGTTGCGATGCGCGAGTTGATTGATTTGATGGAAACTTGTCGGTCTAGCACTAAACTACGTTTCGGATAACTTAATATAATAATTAAGCTTTGTTCTACATATGTCTGAAGTCGTTATTTCGCTAAGCATTACTGCGGATGAGTATATCAAGTTATATAAAGGAGCGGCCCGTTCTGTTTTTACTCGAACAGCAGAGGGCCGTAGCATTCGTTTTCCAGCAAATATCTTACAACCGTTTGTCACAAGAGAGGGTGTTCGAGGGAGCTTTGTCATCGAGTTCGATGAGCAAAATAAATTCAAGCGTATCAAACAGTTGTAATTAGATTACTACAAATAACATATCAATATAGTTATTGTATCGTAGTTGAAAGCGCTCATTTTTTCACCTTTCACCTTTCACCGATATCCATATTAATTCCTTTTATTTACAAGGTAGCTACTTATCAATGCTTAAGTAAATCGGTAATATCGGATAGCAGTTTATAGTACCAAATCTACTTTAACTATTTCCTAATCGATCAACTAGAAAACTAATCAGGGTCGTTCGTCCGTTAAAGAGTTCTCTTACATTTAATAAGGTTTTACGGTTAATTTAATTTATAGATTTAAATTAATAGCTGTGCTGATCAATTAAAGAACAATTGTTACTGATTACTGGCATGTATATTGACTAATAAAGGTTAATAGTTATTTTTGTCAAAAAAATGTCAAAATTATTTAGTGTATTTTGATCTAAGGGTCTATCCTATTAAGTACATAATAGATAAAACATTTGTATTCGATTTATCTTTCGTGAATAAGAGAATTAGTGCAAAATAAATTGTCAAAGATAAAAAATATTGTATGGAGTTACCGCAAAAAATAGAGATAACATAGTTACTATATGAACGTTGAGGAGGCAGTCAATGACCATTTTTAGTCATTATCAAGAACGTTACGAAACAATGCAGCAAGAAACAATGAGTATCCAAGAGTATTTGGATCTCTGCAAGAAGGACCCTAGTGTTTATGCTTCCGCAGCAGAAAGGCTATTAAAAGCAATTGGCGAACCAGAGCTGATTGATACCTCAAAAGACCCTCGCATGAGTCGTATCTTTTCTAACAAAATTATAAAGCGCTATAAAGTCTTCGAAGAATTCTATGGTATGGATGAAGCGATAGAGCAAATTGTATCGTTCTTTAAACACGCAGCCCAAGGGTTAGAAGAAAAGAAACAAATTCTCTATTTATTAGGTCCCGTAGGTGGTGGTAAATCATCACTTGCTGAAAAGCTAAAATCTCTTATCGAAAAACAACCTATTTATTGCTTAGAAGGCTCTCCAGTTTTCGAGTCTCCCTTAGGACTATTTAATCCTGAAGAAGACGCTAAAATTTTAGAAGAAGATTACGGTATTGCCCCCCGTTACGTAAAAAATATTATGTCGCCTTGGGCAGTAAAGCGTCTGCACGAGTACGGTGGTGATATTAGTAAATTTACTGTGGTTAAAATGTACCCATCAGTACTTGATCAAATTGCAGTATCCAAAACTGAACCCGGTGATGAAAATAATCAGGATATTTCGTCATTAGTCGGTAAAGTTGATATTCGTAAGTTGGAAGACTTTCCACAGAACGATCCCGATGCTTATAGTTTTTCTGGAGGGTTATGCCGAGCAAACCAGGGAATAATGGAATTCGTGGAAATGTTTAAAGCACCGATTAAAGTGTTACATCCATTGCTTACGGCGACCCAAGAGGGCAACTACAATAGCACAGAAGGCCTAGGTGCAATTCCTTTTGATGGCGTTGTATTGGCACATTCTAATGAAGCTGAGTGGCAAACATTTAAAAATAATAAAAATAACGAAGCATTTATTGATCGTGTTTATATTGTGAAAGTGCCTTATTGCTTACGTATTTCTGAAGAAATACATATCTATGAAAAATTATTGATCAACAGCTCATTAAGTGAAGCGCCTTGTGCGCCTGATACGTTAAAAATGTTGGCACAGTTTACTGTGTTATCTCGGCTTAAAGTCCCTGAAAACTCCAATACCTATTCAAAAATGTGTATTTATGATGGGCAAAATTTAAAAGATACGGACCCTAAAGCAAAATCGTTGCAAGAATATAAAGATGCCGCAGGTGTTGATGAAGGAATGAATGGTTTATCAACTCGTTTCGCATTTAAAATTTTGTCGAAAGTGTTTAACTTTGATACAACAGAAATTTCGGCTAATCCAGTACATTTATTGTATGTACTTGAGCAACAGATAGAACAGGAACAATTCCCAGAAGAAGTGCGTGATCGGTATTTATCATTTATTAAAGAGCATTTAGCTGCTCGTTATGTTGAGTTTATCGGTAAAGAAATTCAAACAGCGTATTTAGAGTCTTATTCAGAATATGGACAGAATATTTTTGATCGTTATGTAACCTATGCCGATTTTTGGATTCAGGATCAAGAGTACCGTGATCCTGAAACTGGCGAGATATTAAATCGTTCTGCATTAAATGAAGAGCTAGAAAAAACTGAAAAGCCAGCAGGTATTAGTAATCCAAAAGATTTTCGTAATGAGATCGTTAACTTTATGTTACGTGCTCGAGCTAATAATAATGGTAATAACCCTCTTTGGACTAGCTATGAGAAACTTCGTGGCGTGATTGAGAAAAAGATGTTTTCTAATACTGAAGACTTATTACCTGTCATTTCGTTTAGCACTAAATCTTCAGCGGATGATCAGAAAAAACATGAAGATTTTGTCGATCGTATGGTTGAGAGGGGTTATACAGAAAAACAAGTTCGCTTGCTTTCAGAGTGGTACTTACGGGTTAGGAAATCGCAATAACAAAGGAGAAACTCTGAAAAATTCAGAGTTTCAAAATGTTTTGAGGTGTTTATAACAACTATTGTTGACGTTTTTCACCATCGATAAGGGTAGCATATGAATTATATTATCGACCGACGATTGAACTCAAAAAAGAAAAGTACGGTCAATAGGCAGCGCTTTCTAAAGCGCTATCGCCACCATATCAAAAAAGCAGTCTCAGATGCAGTCAATAAACGATCAATCACTGACATGGATAAGGGTGAAAAGATCAGTATTCCTACCAAGGATATCAGCCAGCCAGTTTTTCATCATGGTTCTGGCGGAAAGAATACTCGAGTACTTCCCGGCAATGATCAGTTCTCTACTGGTGATCATATTCAAAGGCCAAAAGGTGGTGGGCAAGGCACTGGTGGCAAAGGCGCGAGTGATTCAGGGGAGGGCATGGATGACTTTGTTTTCCAAGTAACTCAAGAAGAATTTCTAGAGTTTATGTTTGAAGATCTCGAACTACCGAATTTAGTTAAACGCCAATTAGCAGGCCTTGATGAGTTCGAGTTGAAGCGTGCAGGTATCAGCAATGAGGGTTCTCCAGGGAAAATAAACATCATCCGTTCACTACGATCAGCTAATTCTCGCCGTATTGCACTGACTGGGAAAAAAAGACGGCAACTAAAAGAATTACTTGGTGAGCTTGAAAATCTTGAAAGAGATGGTTATGAACCAACTAGTGATAAAGTTATTAATCTCAAGCAGACCATCGACGATTTACAGAAAAAAATTGGCCGGGTACCTTGGTTAGATGATTTTGATTTGAAATATAATCTGTATGTTAAAAACCCTATCCCTCACTCCCGTGCGGTTATGTTTTGTATTATGGATGTTTCTGGCTCTATGGACCAAAATACAAAAGATATTGCTAAACGATTTTTCTTGCTTCTATATTTATTTTTACAACGAAATTATGAAAAAATAGAAGTTGTTTTTATTCGACACCATACCAGTGCAAAAGAAGTGTCTGAAGAAGAGTTTTTCTACGATCGAGAAACAGGAGGAACAATTGTTTCTAGTGCGCTTCACCTAACTGCAGATGTTATATCTGAGCGTTACCCTCCATCAGAATGGAATATATACGGTGCCCAAGCATCGGATGGTGATAATTGGGATGACGATTCAACGGTTTGTTATAAATTATTAACCGAAAAAATACTGCCTCAATTACAACACTATTGCTATCTTGAAATTACTTCTCGTGAGCGTCAAGCATTATGGCACGCTTACCAAAAAGTGCAGGACGATTTCCCAGATAAATTTGCGATGAAGCAATTAGTCGATGCTTCTGATATCTACCCTGTATTTCGTCAACTTTTTCAAAAGAAAACATTATGAAAGAAGTAAAGCCTATTTCAACAGGATCTGATTGGACTTTTGAGTTGCTCGAAAAGTATAACGAAGAGATCGCCAAAATTGCCAAAGAATTTGGTTTGGATACTTATCCAAACCAAATTGAAGTCATTAGCTCCGAACAGATGATGGATGCTTACGCATCAATTGGTATGCCGATTGGTTATAATCACTGGTCTTACGGCAAAGAGTTTTTAAGTGTTGAACAATCTTATCAGCGTGGGCAAATGGGTTTAGCCTATGAAATTGTAATTAACTCTGATCCTTGTATTGCTTACTTAATGGAAGAAAATACTATAACGATGCAAGCGTTAGTCATTGCTCATGCTTGTTATGGGCATAATTCTTTTTTTAAAGGCAATTATCTATTTCGAACTTGGACTGATGCTCCTTCTATTATTGATTATTTAGTATTTGCTAAAAGTTATATTGCGAAATGTGAAGATCGTTATGGTGTTGCTAGTGTGGAAGCGATACTCGATTCTTGTCACGCTATTATGAATCATGGTGTTGATCGTTATAAGCGGCCCGACCCATTATCGCCCGAAGAAGAAAAGGAACGTCAGCAGGAACGCGAAATTTATTTACAAAAACAAATCAATGATTTGTGGCGTACTATTCCAGCAACAGATAATCAAAAAGAAGAACAAAAAGAAACTTTTCCCAAAGAACCACAAGAAAATCTGCTTTACTTTATTGAAAAAAATGCACCTTTATTAGAACCTTGGCAGCGTGAAATCGTTCGTATTGTAAGGAAAATAGCTCAATATTTTTACCCTCAGAAACAAACACAAGTAATGAATGAGGGTTGGGCTTGTTTCTGGCACCATTTTATTTTACATACTCTGTATGATCGTGGTTTGGTGACTGATGGATTTATGATGGAGTTTATGCAATCACATAGCAGTGTGATTTATCAACCTCCTTACAGTAGCCGTTACTTTTCAGGCATTAATCCATATACTTTAGGTTTTCATATGATGACTGATATTCGTCGTATTTGTGAACATCCGACTGAAGAAGATAAACAATGGTTTCCTGATATTGCCGGCAGTCCATGGATTGAAACATTAGATTTTGCTATGCGGAACTTTAAAGATGAGAGTTTTATTTTGCAATATCTTTCACCTCATCTTATGCGTGAACTTAAACTATTCTCTATTATTGATGATGATAAAAATGATGATATTGAAGTAACGGCTATACATGATGATTTCGGTTACCAAAAAGTGCGAGAAGCCTTATCTGCACAATATAATCTTGGTAATCGCGAGCCGAATATTCAAATTCACCATGTAAATATACGTGGTGACCGTTCCCTAACATTACACCATACGCGATTTAATCGAAAACCTTTGGAAGAAGAAACTGCTGAGGAAGTATTAAAGCATATTCATCGGTTATGGGGGTTTGATGTTCATTTACATTCTCTCGAAGGTGATAATATTGAACAGCATTTTTCCTGCCCCCTAAACAACGCTGATTAAATAGAGTAGTACTTCTTTGACACTAAAATAACATCTAATGCTACATGTTCATGTACATAACTGATTAATACAATCAGTTATGTGTTCTCAAATAAACATACTTCAATCATGACAGATAATACCCTTCTCTAGTATATATAATAATTACCAGCACGATTCATACAACTACCACTCTACTTAAATTTCCATTATGCTCACAGTAAAAGTACGAGAGTAGGATAAATATCTAAATGAAAAATTTGTATACAAAGCTATTAGGGTGTCCCTTTGAATAATGTAGCGCAACTATACGCGTGGTTACGAAAGCGGTTTAAGGTTCTACTGGGTTGGCTAATTCTGGTGTCATTGAGTACCAGTGCTTTAGCTATTTTTCAACACAACCTGTATTTATCAGAACTGAATAGCGAGAGCGCTCAATTATTTCGTGTCGCATCGCAGCGTGCCGTTCAACATGAAGCATATACAACTGCGCTGGCAGTACTTATAGATTCTGGTGTCAGCCGGCATCAGGAGATTTTTTTGAAGAGTGCCACGACAATCAATTATTTCTACCCGCGAATTAGTGAGATTCAACTGATACAACTTGAAGATAGTCAACGTTTAATTGGTACTAGGCCCCTTGAGGCTGATATTACCTCAGTGATTACCACTATTACTAAAAAAGCGACAGGGATGTTTACATTACTATCGCATCCTACACAGAAAGAATACTATTTTTTGATCAAACGTAGGCCCAATACCAGCGCAGCACTCTATGCTCTAGCTCTGGGAATAGATGCAAAACGATTAGTAAATAGTGAATCTTCATTCTGGTCTCGTGAAAATGTCACAGTACGGTTGAGTTTGCCAAATGGAGATGTTCTCATTGGCCCTGAAGAGCTGGAAACTGTACAGTTTTCCCAGACTTTAGATAGTTATACACAACCTCTACTCCTAGAGAGTTCGATTCGCTTTGGTCTTGCTGACTTACTTCCCCCTTTTAAGTTGATTGGGATAATTCTGATTGCCAGTATATTCTATCTTGTTGTACTACTGGTCTTATGGCAAAAGGAGCGCACACGTGCAGCTGAACAGATGGCAAAATTGCGCGAAATGGAAACTCAGCTGACACACGCTTCACGTGTTAATGCGATGGGTGAAATGGCAAGTGGGATGGCCCATGAATTAACTCAGCCTCTTACGGCTATTCTGGCTCAATCTCAAGCTGGCTTAAGGCTTTTGAGTCAGGGTAAAGTTGAGGAACTTGAAGCTGTCTTTGATGACACTGTGCTTCAAAGCCGACGCGCGTCTTTAATTCTTGAGCGCTTGCGTAACTGGTCGCGCCCACAAAGGGAAGGAGAGGCTAGGATTGATTTATCCGATGCATTGCATAATGTACATAAGCTACTGGCCTCAGAAGCGCGACAATGTGGTGTAGAGGTGAAGCTTCATTTACCGCAAGAGCCGGCTATTGTAAGGGCTAATCAAGTTGAAATGGAGCAGGTTATTTATAATCTTATGCGTAATGGCTTTGAAGCACTTGAAGGTTTAAAAGATTGTCAAATCGACGTGTTTTTAAACGTAGCTTCCAAGCAGGTAATACTTCAAGTGTCTGATAATGGAGAAGGTGTTCCCACCGATATCATTCCACAACTTTTTACACCTTTCTACACGACGAGAGACAATGGTACCGGCCTTGGCCTCACACTTAGCCAAAGGTTGGTAGAGCGTGCCAATGGAGAGATCTTTTATGTTAAAAGCGGCCAGGGTGCAACATTTCGTGTGGTATTCCCGCTTGCGAATGAAAGTGACACCATAAGTCAAGCGGAGGCTATGTAATGAAGTATCCTGTTTATCTTGTCGATGATGACAAAGCGGTACGGCGCTCTTTAAAACTATTGCTCTCTACGGTTAAGATCGATGTTACTACCTTCGCTGACCCACAATCCTTTCTTGCGCAATTGGACCAATTGGCTCCAGGTTGTTTAATTCTTGATATTCGAATGCCTCTGATTTCTGGGCTGAAATTACAGGAAAAATTGGTTGGGCGACATATCAATTGGCCGACAGTTGTGATTTCTGGTCATGGTGATATGGAGGCCTGTCGCCGAGCATTTCGTCAAGGAGCAATAGATTTTCTTTCCAAGCCCATCGACGAAATGGATCTGATTGATGCGATCCAGAAAGGTAGTGAAGCGTTGGATAAATATTTACAAGCCCAAGCTGCAAAGGCCGAAGTTCAGCAGCAGTTGACCCTAATGACAGCGAGGGAAAACGAGGTGCTCAATTTAATTGCTAAAGGGTATACCACTCGGCAAATCGCGGAAGGCTTAGGTCTATCTCCACGCACTATCGAAAGTCATCGTGCGGCAATAGGTGCCAAGTTGGGCACCACGTCTCAGGCGGAGATGACACGTATTTGGATTGCAGGGTATGAAACTCCGTAGAACTACGGATAGCAAAGCTAAAACTACGAATATTATCACCGGAATAAAAGAAATAGACTTCTCTAATAAGCTATTCAGCTGACCCATTAAAATAATTAAACGTTTTTAATTAGGTATAGGCACCTGTCTAAGGAGAGAAGTCATGCAATCTACGACTTGGGGCCATTTTGGTGTTCCTCAACAACATGCTGAACTTACCGTAGCAATAGCTATTTTAAGCCTCGCGGACGATATCGAAAAGTCGTCTATGGAGGTAAAAATAGACACCAATAATTTTTTTTCTGGTTTTAAGGCACTGGATGGTACTGGACGACCCTATAAAAAAAGGATTCACTTTAGGTAGAAACTTACCCGAAAATTACTTTCAAAAGTACCGCTGTCAAAAAATAATAAAGAAAAAATTCGACGTGACAATATACGATGCGTTTGGATTTCGGACCACGCTAGCCCGTAGAACTACGGAGAACAAAGCTAAAACTACGAATATTATCACGGAAATAAAACGCATAGACTTCTCTAAGCTGTTCAGCTGACCATATTAAAATAACCAAACGTTTTTAATAGGCTATAGGCATCTATTAAAAATGCTAAGGAGAGAAAACATGCAATTTAAAAATGTTGTACCTACATTGTTTTTGCTTATTGCCCCCTTGATTATTGCATCGGGCAGTGCATTTGCTGACAAAATTTACGTCTCTGATCAGGGGCATACCGAGGTCCTATTCGGTTGGAGTCATTCTGGTGTATCGCAACAACATGCTGAATTTACTGTAGCGACAGCTACCTTGAATCTCGCGGATGATATCGAAAAGTCATCTGTTGATGTCAAGATAGATGCCAATAGTTTGTCCTCTGGTTTCAAGGCATTGGATGATCATCTAAAAAACAAGGATTTCCTTGAGGTGGAAACCTACCCGGAAATTATTTTCAAAAGTACTGCAATCAAGAAGACAGGGAAGAAAACATTCGATGTGGCTGGCGATCTGACAATACATGGCGTGACTAGACCCGTTGTCCTCAACGCTGAAATGACACATAAGGGTGCGCATCCTGTGGCAGCTTACATTAGCTATTATCAAGGTTCTTGGGTTGCCTTCAAGGCTACCACTGAAATCAATCATAGAGCATTTAATGTGGGCTCTTTCTCGACTGGACCTATCGAAATCGAGATCAATACAGAGCTGAAAGCCAAGTAATGTGATTGGATTCTTGAGTGTAAAGAGACAGTGCTCTTGGTGCTGTCGTCTTTAGTTTGAAATAAAACGATTTTCTTGCACTGACTTGATACAGGTTTCACATAATGTATGTTCACTCACCAACAATTGACAGGTAGATAAAATGTATAAGATCATATTTTCTTTTTTAATGATTACATTGATGACAGGGTGCGCATCAAATGAAGTTGAAGAAAATAAAAAACTAGTAACGAACTTTTATAAAGAAGTACTTTTTGAAGGTAAATACCAGTCCATAGATAAATACATTGGAGATGTGTACATCCAGCATAACCCTGCTGTTGCTGACGGTAAAGAAGCATTTACTAAGATGATAAAAAGCTTTGCCCCGGAGGATGGAAGCAAATTAAAGTCTTGGGGGGAAATAATTAGGGTTGTCGCAGAAAAAGATTTAGTCATTCTTCATATAAAAAATTATAACTGGCCGGGGGAAAATGGTGGAGCTATAGTTGATATATTCAGAGTTGAAGATGGAAAAATAGTTGAGCATTGGGATGTCGTTCAGGCTATACCTGACAATCCAAAAAATAATAATACAATGTTCTAAGCCTGTACATGACAACAAATCAAGTACTTCTGGATTCGCTTTCTATCGGACGCCGTCTACGGCACAGCCGCTTAATTTGGCGATGAGTGAGTACATGCGTTATCACAGCATCACCATTTGCCTGCACTGGGGCATCGCAATACTTATTCTTGCAATGCTCATCCTCGGTCTTTATATGACTGAAATAGACGAGTCTTCGCCCTTGCGCTACTCGTTGACTCAGTGGCACAAATCATTCGGTATTATCACGTTGCTGCTAATTATTTGGAGAATATTCTGGCGGCTTAGCTATCCCGCACCAGCCTTATCTGCACATCTAAAATGGTGGGAAAAACGGGCGGCTTGCCTTACCCATTCCATACTTTATCTACTGATTCTTATAATTCCCATCAGTGGCTGGATCAGTGTATCGGCCTCGCCACTGGATTTACCAACACTGTTATTCAATAAAATTCCATGGCCTCATTTGCCACTTTTCGGCAAGCTGCCTAACAAGAATGAAATTTCCCTACTATCAGGTGAAGCTCACAAGGTGGCGGCTTACCTGTTAATATTTTTACTACTTGTGCATATAGGTGCTGCTCTTCGTCATCGTTTGATATTGAGAGATGGTGTGTTTGAGAGGATGTCTCCAAAAACTGCTAATGGGTGTTGGATAACAGGTGTTCGATCTACCTTTGGGGCTATCATGATTATTCTCGGCAGTCTCCTCTTATATGGTTACAGCGGAAGTGATCCAGTTCCATTAACTGCAGAAAATACACAGGTTAATTTCACGTTTACCTTACAGGGTAAGACTCAGAAAGGGTTATTTACGGAATCTACCGTCGACATACTGGTTAATCTGGATGACTCTGCTACGAATCGACTCCGTTCAACGGTTAGCACGGCGATGGTGAGTACTGGTAATAGTCAAATCGATGTGACACTTGCGAGCGTAGACTGGTTCGATTCAGAAAATTATCCCCAAGCGCGCTTTGATTCCCGAAAGTTTGTTCCAATTGATGAAAATAGCTATTTAGCATCGGGCTTTTTACAGATTAAGGGAATTGCCAGAGAAGTTTCGTTTCCGGTAAAGCTGGTTTACATTGATGGCAAGGGTACTGCCCGTGGTAGCTTTGTCATCAACCGCTTAGATTTTAACCTTGGTCGTAATTCTCAACCGGGAGATGAAATTGTGGGGTATCTAATCACGATAACATTCGAGTTCGAAATTTAATAGAACTGCTAGCGCTTTATAAGCTGAAATTGCGTGAGACGTGTAATGTAAATTTTGTTGTCAATTTATTGATCACTAAAAAATATATTACGGTAAAATCCTGTTGTACTTAAGTGTGTATTATCGCTATCGCTCATTACAGCGATACCTTCAATCCTATCAATATGTTCATTGAAGTAGGTAAATAAATCTTGCTGGAGGTTTCTTTTTTCTGTTACCCACTGGTTTGAGAGTAAATCGCCACTCTCTACTGCTAGCATAGTGACCAGATTTGAATAAGGATTTTTCCAATGGCTTAGTTTTTTTGAGTGATTGGACCAGACGTAAGTCAGTGCTCGGGGGTAGATGTTGCCATTTTTGCTTTTAATGGCAATGTATATTCTTGCAGGGTAGTCATCACCATTGCGGGTTTGTTCGTTAATTCCATTATATATATTGCTGATTTTCCACTGCCAGTTTAAATAGGGTGTGGCATTCAGGTCTATCTTAACTTTTTTGTAGAGCATTGAAGCACTATTATTGCTAACAGCTTTAAGAACAGTTGAATTGTCTTCGTTAATAATTGAATAGTCAGTTGGTTTGCTAAAAATTCTTTTTTCCCATCCCGTAAGCGGTGTGAGATTAATTGAGCTATTTTTTTCTTGGTGCTTTTGGTGATTATTGTCAGTCGCGCATGCCACTAATAATAGGCAAATTGCTATTAGGTAATAGCTAGGGCAATAGGGTAACTTTCTCATAAATACCTTAAATTAATCCTTTGGACTATTGTTAATGAGTAATTTTATTTCAGTAAAGAACCACCGCCCCATAATACAGAATATGCTTCACAGTGAATCAGTACTGAAGCATAAGTATTCAAATCAATATTGGCCGGGATTTCATATTCTTGTGCGCCTCTAGAGGATTTTAAAGGGCTTATTTTAATTGATGAACTATCAACAGTACTGCCTTTTACTTTATCAATATTTAATTTTGACAGATAAATTTTTAAGTCAGGTCCGCTTTTAGTTTTAAAGGCTTGATCAAGCACCAGAAAGGTTTTGCCATCGCGCTTTACGACTTCCCATGAACCTTTAATGGAGTATTTTTTATTGACCCAATCACCTGAATGAGTTGTTACATTTTCTGCATACAAGCTCATACTCATTAAGGTAAAAAAACATACTATAGCTAACTGTAACGTTGTCTGTAATGTTTTCATGCTCGTTATCTCCAGTCGTGATATGCACCTTTCACTTTAGGACATAGATATTCTCTACAAAGTTCAACTATGGCTTTTCTCAAATACAGGTAAGGGGTTTATCAATAGATATTTTAGTTGTATTATACAACTAAAATATCTATTGAGAGAATTGCCTTGAAAACTGATGACATATTGACTGATAAAGTGAGGGAAGCCTCAAGAAAGCTAGTACGCGAGTTCGGTTTTATGAATTCGACGATTGCGTCAACGTCGCTGGCTCCATCCTCATTGCATACATTACTTGAGATTGATACTAAAGGTCCTCAGACAGCGACTGAATTATGTGCAAAATTGAATTTGGAGAAATCAAGTATCAGCCGACTGTTAAAAAAGCTTGTTGAAGCTGGCCTGATTAAGGAAGTTAGTCATCAGTTGGATGCTCGTAGTAAGTGCTTGAAATTAACTCAAAAAGGGTGTGAAACAGTGCAAGTTGCTCATCAGCACGCTTCGACACAAGCACGAGAGGCATTAAACCTGCTACCTTTGACCACGCAAAAAGCGGTATTAGAGGGCCTTTCAAGCTATGCAGCAGCTTTGGAAGCGGTTAAAAACCAGAAAGATGTCACTAGAACACACAATATCAAAATAATAAATGGTTATCGTAGTGGTGTTATTGGCCGTATTGCGTATTTATTCTCGATATATTTTTCTAGCCATTATGAATTTGGGCAGTATTTTGAAGCCAAGGTGGCCACTGAACTGGCAGAGTTTACAAGTAGGCTTGAAAACCCTAAAAATCAAATTTGGATTGCAGAGAAAAATGAAGAAATTCTCGGCTCAATAGTTATTGATGCTGAAGATATAGAGGATGAAGCCATAGCACATCTGCGTTGGTTTATTATGGATGAGCGCTTACGCGGAACAGGAATAGGACAAGAACTATTGGACAAGGCAGTTAAGTTCTGTGATGAACATGGCTTTAAAGAAATCCATTTATGGACTGTAAAGGGTTTGGATGCCGCTAGTCATTTATACGATAAGTATAACTTTGTGATCACCGAAGAGCTTGTCGATAAGCAATGGGGCAAAGAAGCCGTTGAGCATAAAAGGGTAAGGGTGCATAAAAAATAATGTTTTAAGCGCGCTTAATCATTTTGATATGAGGAATGCCGTCCTCATCATAAGGCTCAGATACCGTTTTAAACTCGAGAGAGGCATAAAACCTTTCAAGGTGTTGCTGTGCTGAAATTTTAATGCTTTGCCCTTGATATTGATCATTAATTATTGCGATTGCCCTTTCGATTAATGCCTTTCCTAAACCAATACCTCGAGCACTTTTTGCAACGACGACCCTGCCTATAGCAACTTCCTTATCGTCAATATGGCTAGGAATAATGCGTAAATAAGCAGAAAGGTATGGGGTTTGAGGGTCAGAATGATTCCAGGTTAAAATATGATATGCCTCTTTATCAATGTCATCTATATCTTGATAAATACAATTTTGCTCGATAATAAAGACTTGTTGACGAAGTTTTAAAACTTCAAAGAGGTCATTGCTTGAAAGCTCAGAAAATGTTTTCTGTTCACATATCATATTGTCACTTCCATGCTTTGAAAGGATAGTTTAGTAGGTTTGAGTTATAGTATTTCTCATCGCCGCTTACTTCTATTGTTATCCATTCAGGAATATCGATACTTTCATTTTCATCAGTGAGTTCAATTTCTGCAACTGCTAAGCCATCGTTGTCGCCATGAAAAATATCGATTTCCCACGTATGTTTCGATAAGGGTATTAAGTAACGTGTCTTTTCTATGACAGGGCCATTACAAAGCTCTGTGATCATTTCCTCTGCATCTTTAACGGGTATTTGATATTCGAACTCGGTTCGGGTAATTCCTTTATTTTCTCCCTTAAGTGTAAGATAAGCATTCTTATCCGCCATTCTTATTCTAACAACGGTGTTATTTGTTGTAGAAATATATCCTTGTTTGATTGTGATTCCATTGTCTAAATTATTTAGCTTTTGGAGGTCGATTAAAAACTTTCTTTCTATTTCTTTTGGCATTAATTTTTCTTCTGCAGGATATTAAATACGGTAAATCGTATGGTGGGGTAACTATATTCAAATAGTTTTTACCATAAGAATTGCATCACCAGTGAAATGAATTAATGGGTGAGGGTAGATAGCTTCTCTATTAATTTCTTTGTATCCATTTCTTTCGTATAATTTTTTTGCTCCAATATTTTTCTCAAATACAATAAGGCTTACTTTTGTAAACCCTTTTTTATGAGCATGCTCTTCTGCAAGTGATAGCAGTTGTGTTCCTATACCATTTCCTCGGTGTTCCGGAAATAATGCTATCCCACAGATATAATAACTGTTGTCTTCCTCTAAGTTGCAGTAAGGAGCAAGAACAGGGTCTTCCTCCTGTTCAGTCGGGTCTACGTGCATTGGAAATGCAACCAGCATTCCGATAATATTCCCTTTATTTTCTACAATAGTGCAATTCTGGTAACTAAACGCTGTATTTTCTCTTTCATAACGTTTTTGGCCAACAACCAATATATCTTCGTTTGGTTCAGCCAATTTTGTCCAGATATAATCTGCTACTCCATCAGAAGAGATACTGTAAAGTGCAGCAATTGCAGAACAATCTTGTTTGGTTGCTGGTCTTATGATCGGCTGATTCATTTAAGTATCTCCTAATAATTGAGCCTAAACCTAGTTAAGCTCCTATTTCCTCATGTATTTTTGTCTGAATATATTGCTGTTATCAGTATATTGCAAGGTCGACTCTAATACGTCTTTCCAGTATCCTTGCACGGATTTAGCCAGCCATTTTTATTCTTATGTATTCATTATTGCGAAAAGCACTATTTTCTCTTGATCCAGAAGCTTCTCATGATTTCAGCCTGGATATGCTAGGTGCGGCTGAGCGCCTGCATTTGATGAAATTATGTTCACCTAATTTACCTGCTGACCCGAAGCTATTGATGGGGTTGCGCTTTGAAAACCCCGTAGGCTTGGCCGCTGGGCTAGATAAAAATGGTGATTATTTCAATGCACTAGGCCAGCTTGGTTTTGGCTTTGTAGAAATAGGCACAATTACTCCTAAACCACAGCCCGGGAATGATAAGCCCAGAATGTTTCGTTTGGTTGAGCATGAAGCAATTATTAATCGTATGGGGTTTAATAATAAAGGCGTTGAGTATTTAGTAGGGCGTGTTAAAAAGCGCCGCTATTCGGGCATATTAGGCATTAATATTGGCAAAAATAAAGTCACGCCAGAAGAAGAGGCCTTAAGTGATTACCAAATTGCGATGGCTGCGGTTTATCCTTATGCAGACTATATTACTGTCAATATATCGTCCCCCAATACGCCGGGACTCCGCAACCTACAATTTGGCGATAACCTTAAAAAACTATTGTCCGGCTTAAAAGAGACACAGCAGCAACTAGCTACAGAGTATGGAAGGTACAGGCCTGTTGTTGTCAAGATTGCGCCCGATATGACCGAGGAAGAAATCAAGTCAGTCAGTGAAACGTTTGCTGCTAATGAGATAGATGGTGTGATTGCAACCAATACAACACTTGATCGTACAGCCGTTAAAGATAGCCCTCATGCTCAAGAGGCGGGTGGTTTGAGCGGTGCACCTTTAACTGATGCCTCTACAAATGTCATAGCCCAGTTGCGCGGTCATCTGGGGAAGCTACCGATTATTGGAGTAGGAGGCATTATGCAGGGTAGTGATGCTGTAGCGAAGATAGAAGCTGGTGCAGACTTAGTTCAAGTTTATTCAGGCTTTATCTACCGAGGCCCAGAATTAATTAAAGATGCGCGAATTGCGCTTCTAGAATCCCGTTAGGAGTCATTATATTTAATGGTTACTCAGTACTTTGCTGCTTGTCCTAAGGGATTGGAAAACTTACTGTTCAATGAGCTTAAAGCCCTTGGTGCTGACGACGTCCGCGAAACCGTTGCGGGTGTGTATTTTAGTGGTGATACCAGCTTGCTTTATAAAGCCTGCATGTGGTCTCGTTTAGCGAATAAAATATTATTGCCGTTGACAGCGTTTTCAGTAAGTGATGAACAAGCGTTATATCAAGGAATATATTCATTAGCCTGGGAAGAGCATCTTGATATCGATGGAACCTTTAAAGTTGATTTTTTAGGGACAAATCAGTCTATTCGTAATACCCAGTTTGGTGCTGTTCGTGTCAAAGATGCCATTGTGGATCGTTTTCAAAAACAGCGTGGTGCACGTCCCTCTATTGATAAAAAACAGCCTGATCTCATTATCAATGTCCGCCTTAGTAAAGGTAAAGTACATGTCAGTCTTGATCTTTCTGGGCAAAGTTTACATCGTCGTGGGTACCGGCAAAGGCAGGGTGAGGCTCCACTAAAGGAGAATTTAGCCTGTGCCGTTTTATTGCGGGCACAATGGCCAATGATTACCGAGCAGGGAGGTTTCTTGATTGACCCCATGTGTGGTTCGGGTACTTTGTTGATTGAAGGTTTTATGATGGCTGCAGATATCGCGCCTGGGTTAATGCGTTCATATCAATCCTGGGGGTTTACGCAATGGCAGCAGTTTGATAAAAATCTCTGGGATGATGTAATTACTGAGGCAAAGTTACGTAAACAAGTCGGTATTAAAAAATGTATTGAGAATGGTTTTGAATGCCGAGGCTATGATCGCGATTGGCGAGTAGTTAATGCAGCTGAGAGTAATATTGAACGGGCAGGTTTTGAGGAGTGGATTCGTGTCAGCTGCAAGCCTATTGAAGAGTTTATCAAGCCGACCCATAAACCTATGAGCACAGGCTTGCTGATTGCTAACCCACCTTATGGGGAGCGATTAGGGGAAGAAAAAGAATTAGAGCCAGTCTATCAGCAACTCGGAAAAGTATTGCGAGAAGATTTCATTGGATGGCAAGCCTGTATTATCACTTCTAATCAAAACCTAGCCAAAAAAATGGCCATTAGGGCCCAGAAAAAGTATAAGTTCTGGAATGGCACTATTCCTGCGGAAGTGCTCACATTTTCTATTCAGCCTGAGAATTTTTTCAAAGAAATAGAAAATATATCGTCTACAAATTCGTCAGGCAAGCCATTAAACATTTCATCGAAAATCACATTCGATGACTTGTCAGAAGGCAGTAAAATGGTATGTAATCGCTTAAAGAAAAATAAAAAGCAATTAAGTAAGTGGTTGAAAAAGGAATCCATTGAATGTTATCGCTTATATGATGCAGATATGCCTGAATATGCTGCTGCAATAGATATTTACGCTAATAATGTTCATGTACAGGAATATGCTGCACCAAATTCTGTGGATGAGAATAAAGCAACGCAGCGCTTTCAAGATTTATTAGATGCTGTAACGGTTGCCCTTGATGTCGATAGTGATCACCTATTTATTAAACAACGCCGGCGTAATAAAGGTAAGCAGCAGTACGAAAAAGAGAAGTTTAATAACAGTTACGGTGATGCACGTGCGCCTATTGCAGTAGCAGAAGGAAAAGCATCGTTGCTTGTTGATTTGTGGTCTTATCTTGATACAGGTTTGTTTTTGGACCACCGACCTGTCAGAAAAATGATTGCTTCCATGGCAGCAGGAAAACAGTTTCTAAATTTATTTTGCTATACGGCAACAGCAACCGTACATGCTGTTTTGGGCGATGAACAATCGGGTAAGAGTGGTGCAACCAGCAGTATAAGCGTCGATATGTCAAAAACCTATATCGATTGGGCGCGGGAGAATTATAAAGCGAATAATATCAATCTCGAAAGGCATCAACTAATACAGCAAGATTGTTTAAGATGGCTTCAAAGCTGTCGACAAGGTTTTGATGTGATTTTACTCGATCCTCCTAGCTTCTCTAATTCCAAACGGATGGAGGATGTCTTAGACATCCAGCGAGATCATGCCGGCTTAATTAAGCGCTGTATGGAGTTGCTAAACCCTGAAGGTACACTTATATTTTCTAATAACTTGCGTTCGTTTACCTTAGACGAAATGGCATTAACAAACTATGCCGTTAAAAATATTACTGAAAAAACGTTAGACCCAGACTTTCAACGAAATCGTAAAATTCATCACTGTTGGTTAATTAAAAATACCAATCAATGATGTATGACGATGAGCCATTACTAATATGAATAAATCTTTTCAAGTTGTCAGTGAATTTGAACCAGCCGGTGATCAGCCCGAAGCCATTCGAAAATTAGTCGACGGTATAGAAAGTGGGTTAGCACACCAAACCTTATTGGGTGTTACTGGTTCAGGTAAAACATTTACTATTGCGAATGTTATTCAAGAAATTAATCGTCCAACGATGATTATGGCGCATAACAAAACTCTTGCAGCACAACTCTATGGAGAGTTTAAAGAATTTTTCCCTAATAATTCCGTTGAATACTTTGTTTCTTACTACGATTATTATCAACCAGAAGCGTATGTACCATCATCCGATACATTTATTGAAAAAGATGCTTCGGTTAATGAGCATATAGAGCAAATGAGGTTGTCGGCAACCAAGGCATTAATGGAGCGCAAAGATGCTATTGTCGTGGCAACAGTATCGGCTATTTATGGTTTGGGTGACCCTGATGCATATTTAAAAATGGTCTTGCATCTCACTCGTGGTGATCAAATTAATCAACGGGATATCTTACGTCGTTTAGCTGAATTACAATACAGCCGTAATGATGCCGTATTTCAACGGGCAACTTATCGAGTTCGTGGTGATGTAATCGACGTGTTTCCAGCGGATTCTGATAGTGAAGCATTGAGAATAGAACTGTTTGATGACGAGGTAGAACAGCTTACTTTATTCGATCCATTAACTGGCGAAAGTTTACAAAAATTGCCACGGTTTACCATTTATCCTAAATCTCATTATGTAACACCCCGACAACGTATCGTTGATGCGATTGACCATATTAAAGAAGAGTTAAAAGAACGTTTAGAGCAATTGCGCAGTAATAATAAGCTAGTCGAAGCACAGCGGTTAGAGCAACGTGTTAAATACGATGTAGAGATGATGCAGGAGTTAGGTTATACCACGGGCATAGAAAACTATTCGCGTTACCTTTCCGGACGAAATACTGGCGAGCCGCCACCAACATTGTTTGATTATTTACCACGTGATGCACTATTAGTACTCGATGAATCTCATGTCACTGTCCCGCAAATCGGCGGGATGTATCGTGGTGATCGCTCTCGCAAAGAGACATTAGTGGAATATGGTTTTCGCTTACCATCAGCTTTAGATAATCGCCCCTTACGTTTTGATGAGTGGGAAGCCTTAGCGCCGCAAATGATTTTCGTTTCTGCAACACCTCGACAATATGAAGAAGAGCATGCTGGACAAGTGGTCGAGCAGGTTGTGCGGCCTACTGGCTTGATTGATCCAGAAATCGATGTCAGGCCAGCAGGTACGCAGGTGGATGACTGTATGTCAGAAATCCGCTTGCGTGTTGCTGTAGATGAGCGCATTTTAGTTACTGTATTAACTAAACGAATGGCTGAAGATTTAACGGATTACTTGCAAGATCATGGTATCCGCGTGCGTTATTTACATTCAGATATTGATACGGTTGAGCGAGTTGAAATCATTCGCGATCTGCGTTTAGGCGAATTTGATGTATTGGTTGGTATTAATCTGCTACGAGAAGGCTTGGATATGCCGGAGGTTTCCCTTGTTTGTATTATGGATGCAGACAAAGAAGGTTTCTTGCGTTCTGAAAGCTCTTTAATACAAACTATTGGCCGAGCGGCACGTCACTTAAATGGGAAAGCAATTCTTTATGCCGATAAAGTAACAGGGTCTATGCAGCGCGCAATGGACGAAACAAAGCGTCGTCGTGATAAACAAGTTGCGTTTAACGAAGAACATAATATACAGCCTAAAGGTATTAACAAAAAAATTGCTGATATCATGGAAGGTGCTGTTGTCATTGGCAAGGGCAAGAAACGTAAAGTGGCTGAGCAAAATGCAGCGTATACACTGGATAGCAAAGATCAGGCGAAACCGGCTTGGGAACAAGTAAAAATATTAGAAGAAAAAATGTATCAGGCTGCTAAGGACTTGGATTTTGAACAAGCAGCTGCAATTCGCGATCAGATCAAAATGTTAAAAATAAACCAGTAGTTATTTAGAGAGATTTTTTCTAACACATAATGTTAAAAAAGAGGATGGATTTTAGTTTTTTTACTCAGTTGGAAGCTTCATAACTATTCGCTATAATTTAAGCATTATTAAATAATACTGTTTGTATGATTGAAATATACATTGTTTATTATGCATTCTCTAATACCACTTGCGACGAAGTTGATTACTAATGTCAAAAACATCACGATTAAAAATAGCTTATTTATGTGAAACAAACCCTAGTGAAACACTGAACCACTCGGGTGGAAATACTAAAATCTTTAACGCCTTACAAGACTATGTTGGTGACGTAACATATTTGGGTGAAAGTTGGGGGATGGTCGAATTTGTCAGGAAGCTAATTAATAAAATGCCTTTGCCTATTATTTTGCGTTTAAGGTTTCGTACTCATTGGTTTCTATCCTCTATTATTGCTCGTCGTATCTATAAAGAATTAAAAAAAGAACAGTATGATGTCGTATTTTGCTCTTATGGCTTTTATTGTTTATCAAATTTAAAACTCCCTTATCCAATCCCTGTTGTATTTACCTCAGATGCAACATTTACAGCCTATAAGTATTCGAAAGTAGGGCAGCAATTCGAGTCTTTTTTCTCCTTGTCGCGTCGATTGGACCCACTGTTACGAAATGCGGAAGAGAAGGTTTATCAATCTGCAGACCTATTGCTATGGCCATCCCGCTGGATGAAAAATAGCGTTGATAAGTTGTTTAATTTGAGTGACGAGAAATCTCATATGGTGCATTGGGGGGCTAATATATTGCCGCCACCTCGTGATGATTTAATTACCCATAGTATTTCTAATCAGCAAGTAGAGTTGTTATTGGTAGGACGGGACTGGTTCCCTAAAGGTGGACCAGTAGTTTTTGAAACGCTGAAACTCCTATTGGATAAAGGTGTTAACGCCCACCTTTCCGTTGTGGGCTGTGTTCCTCCAGATGAGCATATTCATGAAAAAATGACGATATACCCTCAACTCAATAAAAACATACCTGAAGAGTACGAGACTTTTACCTCTCTATACAAAAATGCTCATTTCTTTGTCATGCCTTCCTATGAAGCCTATGGCTTTGCTTTCTGTGAAGCGAGTGCCTATGGTTTGCCGACACTATGTCTAGATGTAGGAGGCGTACCGATTAAGCAAGGTGTTAATGGGCATGCCTTACCTGATGGTTCTACCCCTGCTGATTTTGCGGAAAAGATTGAGTACTACCTTAATTCGCCAGAGGAGTATGCCTCATTACAGGAATCAACTCGACATTATTATGAGGAACACCTCAATTGGGAAGCATGGGCAAACAAAGTTGCTGAGCTTGTACAAAGCAAGGTTCGAAGTAAGGTGACTGACTCGCCCTAAGCCCTTATATTGCAAGAAGTTTCCTTGTTATTAGCCTGATAGCAGGGTAATCTTAGCCTTGTTTATATAAGAATTAATAACATATTTCTGTTGTCAGGGTATTTGGTAGATATAGGATTACATATGGGGTATCTATTTTTAGCGGTTCTCTGCGTTGTAATAGCAGCATGTCTTGCATTTTGGTCAATTAAGCTACTGTTCAAATACGACTGGTTTTTAGGCTGGTTGAGAGGGATGTTTGGTCTCGCGCTGTTAGCTGGCGTTGTCATTCTTGGGTGTATGGCATTTGATGTATATAGCTATAAACAATTAGAAGCAGAGGAGAATATTGCAACTATCAGCTTTAAATCACTAGGAGAGCAAGAGTACAGTGCTAGCTTCGTAGAAAGTGGTGGCAAACAGCAAAACTTTAGTTTGTATGGTGACCAATGGCAGCTAGATAGCCGTATTATAAAATGGCATGGTGCGGTTAGTCGTTTAGGAATGAAAACAGGCTATCGTCTGGATCGTATCAGTGGACGGTATCTGTTATTAGATGATGAGCGAACAAAAGAGCGCAGTGTGTATGCGCTTTCTGAAAGTATTGCAGGTGTTGATGTCTGGAGTTGGTTAAAGGAGTTTAAGGGAGATACTATTGTCGATGCGCTTTATGGCAATTCGACCTTTTTGCCGATGGTTGATGGTGGACAGTATCAAATATCAGTGAGTACATCAGGTCTACTTGCTAGGCCACTTAATCAACCTGCGCGAGATGCTGTTGAGCTATGGCGCTAGTTTAGCTATTAGTCTTGAGTATTTAATCTGAGACCCCATTATTCTAACAGTATACTTATCCTCTGAATCCCCAGAGTAATTCAATTATTATCTAAAATTTAGGAGCTCTCGTGGAATTTTTATACGAGTACGGTTTATTTTTACTTAAAGCAATTACATTTGTTATTGCTATTGCAGCTATTATTGGTTTGATTGTCAGCGCAGGAAGTCGCCAAAAATCATCACCAGCAGGAACGATTGAGGTAATCAAAATAAATGACCGCTTCGATGAAATGAGCAAATCATTAAGGCATGCCATTTATGATGAAGACTTAATTAAAAAAGAAGAAAAAATACAAGAAAAAGAAAAGAAACGCGAGAAAAAACAATCAAAAAATAAAAAGTTAGACGAAATCGAGCAGCCAAAACGAATCTATTTAATTAACTTTGACGGTGATATGAAAGCGTCTGCAGTTGCTCAACTAAGAGAGGCTGTCAGCGCTATTTTATTTACTGCAACCCCCAAGGATGAAGTTGTGATTCGCCTTGAGAGTGCAGGGGGAATGGTACACAGCTACGGTCTTGCTGCTAGCCAGCTGGATAGAATTCGTCAGCGAGACATACCATTGACTGTTTGTGTTGATAAAGTTGCTGCCAGTGGTGGTTATATGATGGCCTGTGTGGCAAATAAAATCTGTGCAGCACCTTTTGCTGTCATTGGCTCTATTGGTGTTTTGGCTCAGCTGCCTAATTTCCACAAACTGTTGAAGAAACACGATATAGACTTTGAACTTCTAACAGCAGGTGAATACAAGCGTACACTGACTTTATTTGGTGAAAATACCGATAAAGCCAGAGAAAAATTTGTTGAGGACTTAGAGCTAACCCATCAGTTATTTAAAGATTACGTAGTTCAACAAAGGCCAGTGGTTGATATAGAAACGGTAGCAACAGGTGAAATTTGGTTTGGGACTAAAGCCAAAGAGAAGAATTTAATTGATGAATTAACGACTAGTGATGACTACATAACGGGTTTGGCATCTGATCACGATATTTTTGAAGTGAATTACACCAGTAAAAAGAGTTTACCAGAACGTTTGGGTATGTCTGTTCAGTTAGGTGTTGAGAAAAGTGTTACTCGCTTGATTGAGCAATTGCAGATAAGCCGTTTTTTCCATTAATTTGTTAAAGACGTATTTTATACGATTCGTTACTTTTTTACTCAATTAAGGTGTGCAAATTCAGCTTGTTCCTACCCTCTTAACGAAGCAATGAGCCATCAGGCGTTAAGAGCCGCTAACGAACGTTATGCACACCTTGCATCAAACTGTCATATTGAGACCAAAAAACTGTCTTATTTTTCTTTAAACTGCATTGACTTTTGTAACTCATTGATAATAAAGGAAAAATAAGACTGGTTAAAAAATAGCCGTTTTGTTGATTGGCCCCATTTCTCGGGGCTTAAGCTAATTTTCAAATACCTATCCACGGACTTATCCACAGGAACTGTGGAAAAATTTACGTAGATTTTATCTTATGACCCCAGAACGTTATTCCCGAATAGTCAACGTACTTAATAAACGTCAACCAGATCTCACGGTTATTACTGATGAAGTTCATAAAGGGCGGAATGTTGCAGCTATTATTCGTACTTGCGATGCAGTAGGCATTGATAATATCCATGTTGTTATTCCTAAAGCCGGATTCCAGAATTACAGAGGGACAGCTCTGGGCAGCGAAAAATGGGTAGAGGTTGCTTTACATGAGAATGTGGCAACACCGATACATCGACTTCAAAACCAAGGGTTTCAAGTTGTAGCGGCGCATTTGTCAGATACAGCCGTTGACTATCGAACAATAGACTACACTCGTCCAACCGCAGTATTACTAGGAACTGAAAGACATGGCCCGAGCAAGAAAGCATTAGATGATGTCGATACGCATATCACAATCCCTATGTTAGGAATGGTTGCGTCTTATAATGTTTCGGTTGCTGCTGCTATTATCATGGCTGAGGCATCCCAACAGCGTCAGCAGTCGGGCTTATATGATCAGCCCAGATTAGCAGAGTCTATCTACAAGGAAAGGCTTTTTTGTTGGTGCCATCCTGTCTTAGCCGATTACTGCCATAAACATAATTTGGACTACCCAGAGCTCAATGAGAAGGGCGATCTAATTGAAGGGCCAAGTTGGTATCGTCGAGTCAGGGAAGAGCTAAACCGAGAAGAAGGTAGTGTTGAATAGTTAGGCATCTAAATTTCAGGCAAAAAAAACCAGGTGTCTGGGGGGATCACCTGGACAAGACCATTAGGAGTAAACTTTTAAAGGGCAATTTCTCAGCCCGCTCACAGTTTGAAAGGGGGGATAACAAACTGTTCTCTAAGTATGGTTCAGTTTTTGTTGTTTTCCAGTATTCAGAAAATTTTTATTACATCTTTTTATAATAAAAACAGATTGCATATTAACTAATCACTATAAGTAATGATGAACGGCTATTGGTTAGCTATTCGGAATATCATGATCAGGTGTAATTAACTGCAATAAAGCAGATGTTGATGAATCTAATTTGGTCAATGTTGAGCTACGCATAATGTGTCCATCTAAGTATTTACGGAAGATAGAAATACGGCGAGTTGCGATTTTAAATTCACCGCTAATTGGCTCGTAAGTTAAGTCGTGATCCTGAATACTGAGCTTACCTAACTCGGAGAGTTCTTTACTGATCGAGCTGATACAGTCATAAATGGCATCTTTGGCATTTAATGAATTTGCCTCCCAAAACGCTCTATCCAAAACGCTATTCAGTTCTTCTAGAACAGGTATTGCAGCAGCAATGCTTGATGACGCCATAAAAATCTCCTTAATCTATTTTTGATAACCTTCTTATTAAAAAGAACACTGTCTGAGTAAAATTATTGTTAAGTATAGGCGTTAATTCATTTTTTGCTGTAACGGCTCTTATAAATAAGCCCATTACTCTATGGCTTTTTATGGAATTACACTGAAGTCTTAATAAATTGTCTTGTTTGCCGATATAACTAGTAGTTTCTTCATATTGATAAGCAGATACCTGATGATTACGTTGTTCAAGTTAATTGTATTGAGAGTGTTTAAGTTGACTCTAGTTACTGTAGTAGCCGTTGTCTTAACAACAAGCTGTACTCAGTCACCAGCAATCGTTGTGCAACAACTTGGTAGTAATAGTGCTTTGTTACAAAAAGTTTCTGTTAAGAGACAAAGGCAAATTGTTCTTTCATCAAATAATCACATTGGTTTATTACTGAAAGCCAATATAGAAAATACACCGGCTAGTGCACGCATCGAATCATTATTTAAGAATGAAGGTATCAAAACATTTGATCAGGTATTTTCTCAAGTTAGCGTTATTAACAGTAAAAGACAAAAATCTTCAAGTATTGATTTTTTGATTCAAGTCGAGCTCTTAGATACAGGCAGTAATCTTAAGCCTATAAGCTCTGAAGAAGAAACATTACCCGCTTCTAATAGCAAACGGCATTATCACCAATTTGCGGTAAAACCTTATTCTGCAATGATTAAGTTTGTATTAATGGATGCGAGGAATAATCAAAAGCTAGATGTGTCCTTCGTGAAGTCGCGCTCAGGAATAATTGTTTATGAAGGGTATAAGGGGTTTCTTGGTGAAAGCTTGCGGGCATATGCCCGCAAGCTTATAAGTCATCACCCACAAAGTGGGCAGCAGGGGATTACATATTAGTATAGTTTGGACCGCCCATACCTTCTGGTGTTACCCAAGTGATGTTCTGGCTAGGGTCTTTAATATCACAAGTCTTACAATGAACGCAGTTTTGAGCATTAATTTGTAGACGTTTGCCGGAAGCTTCATCATCAACTATTTCATAAACACCTGCAGGGCAATAACGCTGCGCAGGCTCATCATATTTTGCTAGATTCACATCAATAGGAATACTCTTGTCTTTTAATGTCAAATGACAAGGCTGATCTTCTTCATGGTTAGTGCTAGACAAGAATACAGATGACAGTTTATCAAAGCTTATTTTGCCATCTGGTTTTGGATAGTTAATTTTCTCACTTTGACCAGCTTCTTTTAATTGCGCGTAGTCTGGTTTAGGGTCAGTGAGAGTCCAAGGTAATTTACCGTTAAATAGGTTGAGATCAATAAAGGTGTAAGCACCTCCAAGGAAATTGCCCCATTTATGCAGTGCGGGCGCAAAATTACGCTGTTGGTGCAACTCTTTCCAAGCCCAGGATTCCTGATAAGCTGCCGCATACTCTTCCAGTTTGTCTTGAGAGCGATCATTGGCGAGTGCTGCTGCTACAACTTCAGCGGCAATCATGCCTGATTTCATAGCTGTGTGAGAACCTTTAATTTTTGCTGCATTCAAGGTTCCGGCATTATCACCGAGTATCAAGCCGCCAGGGAATGACATTTCAGGTTGTGACTGTAAGCCACCTTTAGCAATTGCTCTGGCACCATAGCTGATGCGCTCACCGCCTTCTAAATACTGTTTGATGACTGGATGATGCTTATACTGTTGAAATTCATCAAAAGGGCTCAGATGAGGATTTGAGTATGATAGGTCAGTAATTAGGCCAACAATGACTTGGTTGCCTTCAATATGATAGAGAAAGCCACCACCACCTGTGCCAGTGTTACTCAATGGCCAGCCGGCACTATGAACGACAAGGCCTGGCTTATGTTGGGCTTCAGGGACTTGCCAAATTTCTTTAATACCAATGCCGTAGTGCTGGCACTGCTTACCCTTATCAAGCTCAAATTGTTTAATCAGTTGCTTGCCTAAATGGCCGCGTGCACCCTCGGCAAATAATGTATATTTCGCACGCAATTCAATACCTGGTACATAGCTATCTTTAGCTTCACCATCAGCTCCAATGCCCATGTCACCAGTGATTACACCTGCTACTTGGCCATCATCACTCATTAATAAACTAGCGGCCGAAAAGCCAGGGAAAATCTCTACGCCCAGGTTTTCTGCCTGCTCGCCAAGCCAGCGACATAGGTTGCCTAGGCTAATGATATAGTTTCCATGATTATTAAATGTTTTTGGCGCAAATGCGGTAGGAATTTTCGTACCCTTACTTTCACTATTGAGCCAATAGATATCGTCTCCGACAACCGGGGTGTTTAGAGGAGCACCTAATTCTTTCCAATCGGGGAATAATTCGTTTAGTGCTGTTGGTTCAAAAACAGCACCAGACAATATATGCGCACCAACTTCAGAGCCTTTTTCTACAATACAAATAGTAATATCTGGATTGATTTGGGCTAAGCGGCAGGCGGCAGATAAACCAGCAGGTCCTGCACCGACGATGACGACGTCATATTCCATAAATTCCCGTTCGGGAGCTTGATCATTATTCATAAAGTGACTTCACAAATGGTAATAATAAAGAGGGTATAGCCTATTATTATTAGTTGGGTTTAAAATCGCCGATTTTGTCGGCAATAGCTTTTTTAGTATCTTCAGCCTTATCAGTGACTGATTTTTTAGTCTCTTCAACTTTTTCAGTGACTGCATTTTTAGCTGTTTCTACTTTTTCAGTAGCTTCTTCCTTGGCTGCTTCGATTTTACTCTCAGCAATATCCTTTAAATCTGTAGCGCTTTCTTTCACTGTTTTTACTGTGTTCGAGATAGTGGAATACGGCTCTTTAGTCGTATCAGGTTCAGGTTGTTCGCTTTTGGAACAGGCTGATAGAGTAAATACCATTAAAGTTAACAATATGTTTAGTTTCTTCATAATCTAATTCCACCAATGCACTTATGTAAGCCGGTCTTAACAGTATTAATATCTAAGAAACTCACTGTTCAGGGCAGCGGTATTATACTCAAATTCATATTGATACCAATCCATATTCAGAGCTTACTGAATGAATTAGTTTTGTTATTAAACCGATAAATAACGTAAAATAGCTGCTTTAGCTGCGCAAATTTGATCTAAAATACCATACTTTAGAGTATTGGCGTTTATACCAAATCTGACTTCTATTTGGCTCCAATTTGATGCTTTATTAGCCGTGAATTGGTACCAAACTTCATTTCTGTTCAATATACAAGTAATACTGGTTTTAGTAGGGTTTATATGACACTTGAGGAATTCGAAAGCTGGGCACTGACAATCTGTGTTGGGGGTCTTATTCTCTTTATGTGCTTCATTATGTGGGATTTAGCTAAACGCTCTAAAGCAGGGCGTTTTGGCACAATTATTCTATTCGCGGCATTAGGTATTGGTTTGTTGGGTTTTGTTATTAAAACCGTTATGGTCCGGGTAATTTCGTAATCATCAGTTTTTAAAGAGTAACCATGCTATTTAGTTTTTTTACACCCGTTATAAAGATCCATAAGCAACGCAATATAATGCGGGACACCGACCTGCGTTTAGTTCGCTATTCAACTCGTGGCGTTGCTTTAAGTTTAGTTATATTCGGTTTGGCCATGTTACTAGGTGAATATTACGACCGGTTACCTGTTAAAGCGTCTGTATTTGCGATGGGAATTGTTCTGACTACCGCTATTCGTGCCTATTATCTATTTCGTTTTGATGCATTGTATTCACGAGGGCCATCTCGGTGGCGCAATATATTTTTCACTATTACGATTATTAGTGCAGCATGGTGGGGTTTTATGCTGGCGAATGTCACTCATGAAATTGGTATGACGTACGAAACGCCATTGTTATGGTTATATACCATTGCTTTTTTCAGTAGTTGCTCTCATGTTTTTTCACCTTATAAACGCTTTTATAAGTTTTATATGCTAGTAACATTACTTCCTTGTAGCTTGGTTGCAATATTTTCATTCAATGCTCTGGAAAGTGTCTATGGCATGGTTATGCTAGTTCTGTTTTATTTGTTGCAAAAGCAGGGTGTTAGCCAAGGTGAAGCCTATTGGGACCGTTTACAAGTAACCTACGATTTGACTCAAAGAGCAAATGCATTACAAGCTGAAAAAATATCATCGGAAAGCAGCCTCTCTAATAAAGATGCCTTATTTACTAATTTGGCTGGTGAACTAAAGACATCTTTGCGAGAGATTATGGGCAGTTTGCAATTGCTTAAGCTCGCTAAATTACCAGAGCAGGAAGAGCAGCTTGTTGGTTTGGCAGAACAAAAAAGTCAACAGCAAATGTATATGTTGCAAAATATTCTGGAATTTTCACACATTTCTCGAAAGGATATTTTGCTCGATGAACATGTGATGGACTTACGAGGAACAATAGAAAAGGCTATTACATCAATCAGTGATCAAGTCTATAAAAAAGAAGTTGAAATTTTTTCTAAATTTTCTTCTGATTTTCCTATTCGTGTCAAAGGTGATCCTGAGCGTATTGAACAAATAATTGTTAATATGATTGTTAGTGCCAGTGATTACGCTGATAAAGGTTGTTTGTTGTTAGATGTGGAATATGCAGCGGATAGTGATGCACAAGGAACCTTAACAATTAAGATGCATATCGATAACCCAATTCGAAATCCAGAAGTAGAGCAGCAACTTCACGATGCGTTTAGGCCACATTATGCAAGTGATATGAGCCAAGGACTTAGTCTTGCTATTGCAAATGGTTTAGCAACCTGTATGCAAGGCGGTGCAGGTGCTAATTATACCGCTGAAGGACATCTTAAATTTTGGTTTACTGCATCCTTGCCTACAGTAACGCCTGCTAATCCAACGACTCAAAATGTATCTAAGTTAAATGGTAAGCGTTTATTGCTTTACAAACCCCCTTTAATTATCGAAGGTGAATATAAGCATACCTTAGAATCGTGGGGGTTTATTGTCGATATTGTATATGAATATGATGCGGCTATTATGGCAATTAAGCACTCGCAAAACTCGTCTAATTATTTTGATATGGTAATGATTTATACGCGGATTGATAATCTAGAGGGTGTTGCACTGGCTAAGGAAATTGCAGAAATGCCGGTAGATAGTTCCGTCAAGACGCAACAACTTATTTGTGTTACTGAGTTGCAAAGTAAATCAGCATCGGTTGAACAATTAATAACAATGCACCCTGAAATTGAGCTTATTCGTAAGCCTATCGAATACAAGCAATTGCGGAAAACATTTAAACACCTTTTAATTACTGATCATGCTTCTGCGCAACCACTGTTACAGGAAGATTTTCTAACTGATAAACAAGTATTACTACTGCAAAATGAAGATATCGATCGAACTATTGCGGAAGTTATGTTAAAAAAATTGGGTTGTATAGCTACAACCGTTAAAACAATAGAAGAGGCAGAAGAAAAATTTAAAAATGTTGCTTATGATGCCTTTATAACGGAAAGCCATATAGATGACGTTGATATTGAAAATTTTATAGGGTCAGCAAAATTGGCAAGCCAGTCTATTCATAAAAATGGTTATATTTTTCCTGTATTAGGTTTGAGTCATCACCAAGAAGATGGAGAAGAGACTCGTTGTTTGCAATCAGGAATGGATTACTATATCGATTCACCGTTACAAATCGACGACCTCAGAGCGATTTTGCGCCGTTGGATTGGGCGTGCGATACACCTCTCAAATACAAAATAAAAATCTTTCTTTTATTTTACGCCTATGACAGAATTTTTCTTTTTAATGAAGGAAGTTTTGCTATGGGGTATCCGCTGACATGGGCTTTAGTTATTGCGACTTACATGCGCCCTCATATCCTACCGACGTGTTTGCGGTTGGCTGCTAAGCAAACTTCTCCTCCAACAGAAATTATAGTTGTTGATGGTAGTCCTGATTGGCAAGAAATGCATGCAAAGATAAAAAAAGAATTCTCCGAATCTTTTCCTGATATCAAATTAATTTACGAAAAGGCGATTAAACTTTCCAGCAGCTGGCAACGTAACCAAGGGATTAAATTGGCGACAACAGATGTTCTCTTTTTGATTGATGATGATTCATTAATGTACCCCAATTGTGCTGAAGAGATAATGAAAGTGTATTCAGCTGATATTAATAAAGATATTTTAGGTGTTAGCTCGATGGAAACAGAAGAGCTCCCTGAGTTCGATAAAATAGATTCTGGTGCGAACCTCTTGAAACCACCGAGTCATCACCCGAAACAAACATTACTGCGACGCTTTGTTAAAAAAATATTGCATACACGATCTGTAGAATTTTTACCGTATGACGGCGACTACCCTAAGCATATATTGCCAAAGCATTTAGAGTCTTTAAACATTGGCATTATTCCTTATATGACAGGAAGTAGGATGACGCTGCGTAAAGAGGCTGTAGAAAAAGAAATGTTTACGGAAGTAATAAAGCGTTATGGTGCAGCAGAAGATCAAGATTTAAGCTATCGAGTGTCACGACATGGCCTTATAGTTAATGCAATTGATGCTTATCTTTGTCATTTGGAAATTAGCGGAGGAAGGTTGACTACTTTTCAAGTGGCTATTTTAGAGGCCTTAACCCCAGCCGTTCTTCAGCAGTTTTATTCGAATGATTTAGCTTTTGTTAATAAAAAATGGAGAAGCATGCTTTGGAAGCGTTGTTTTATTCGGGTTATTAAAAATCTATCGGAAAGAAAGTTTTCGCTAAGTGAGCCTAGAGGAATACTCTATGCAATTTTTAAACTGCCAGAAATACACAAGCGATCAGGTGAGGAATTAATGAACTGGTATGGAGAATTTCAATCTAATTTGTTTGATAAGAAATCTTCTTAAAAGTAATAATATTAGCTGGTAGATACTTGTGGGCTATCAGCTAATAACCTTTATTGGAATTTTGTCCAAATAGGGCAGTGGTCAGACGGCTTCTCCATGCCTCGAATAGCATAATCGATGCCTGAAGTATGAGAAATTTTCGATAAAGGCTCTGTTGCCAATATTAAATCAATCCTTAACCCGCGTTTAGGGTCTCGTTCGAATCCACGGCTTCTATAATCAAACCAGCTAAAAAGGTTGTTTTCAGCTTGGTGGTGCTGTTTAAACGTATCTTTTAATCCCCAGCTTTGTAACGTTTCTAACCACTCTCTTTCTTCGGGTAAAAAACTGCATTTGCCTGTGCGTAACCAGCGTTTTCGATTATCCTCTCCGATACCAATATCTTCATCTGTTGGAGATATGTTCATATCCCCCATAACAATGATTTGCTCATCCGGTGAATAATTATTATTCAGTAATTCGATAAGGTCAGCGTAAAACTTTTTCTTATTAGGGTATTTAGTAGGATGTTCGTTGCTTTCACCTTGAGGAAAGTATCCATTAATAACGGTTATTTCTCCGCCATAGGGCGAAACAAAACGCCCGCTAATTAATCGTTTTTGAGTATCATCAGTATCATGAGCAAAGCCTTTATGGACAGCGATAAAATCATGTTTTGAAAGTAGGGCAACACCGTAGTGTGTTTTTTGTCCATGAAAGTGCACTTTATAACCCAATTCATTAATTGCAGCTTCAGGAAAGTCTTCATCGGTTACTTTTGTTTCCTGTAAACCGATAAAGTCTGGGTTATGTGTTTCAATCAGAGCTTTTAATTGGTGAATTCTTTGACGAATACTATTTACATTAAACGAGACAACGGAGAGCATAAAAATAAATCAATAATTATAATTAATTAGTAGTAACCGCAACTTTGCTTTTAACGCTGCGCGATAATAATTCTGTAAAGTCCTTAAGAATATAACCTGCTTCCCTTAACATTGCATCTTCTTTTGTATCGATAACAGTTGTGCCTGCTTTTGCGGCATTTTCTAAGTTTCTTTTTTCATTACTACTTTTTAATTCATCATAGCTATTGTATTTCTCTAAGCCTTTCGACCCTCTACGTTTGTTTTCAAGTTGGAGTGTCGCTTTTTCGAATTCACTTTTTTCTTTTAAACGAACTTTTTCATTTAAAGAAATAATGGTCCGATCAGTAAATTGATCAAGTAAAGATTGTTGCTCCGTAAGATGAATGAAGTCAGGGTCTTTAGCTATTCGCTTATTGTGTCTTTCTGTCAACGGCGCTAATACTTTACTGATAGGTAGGTACTGTGAATAAGCTACTGGCTTTGTTTTGCTCCATACCAACGCTGTCTCATAACTACTTTCGCCAATAATTTCATTATTGAGGAGCTCAGGGAAAGAAATGTCAGGAATAATTCCTCTGTGTTGAGTACTGTCACCAGAAACACGGTAAAATTTGGACTCAGTAATTTTCAGGTCTCCACGAGAATCTAGCGGCGTTAAACTTTGCACTGTGCCTTTACCAAAAGACTGAGAGCCGACAATTAAGCCTCGTTTATAGTCTTGGATAGCACCTGCAAAAATTTCTGAGGCGGAAGCGCTTAGGCGATTAATCATTACTACCAATGGACCGCGATAATGAGCTTCGTAACGTGAACGAGTTGTTGAGTTTGCATCACCTTTGCCAATTTGAACGACAGGCCCTTTATCAATAAATAAATCTGTTAATGTTGTTGCTTCTTGCAGTGAGCCGCCACCATTATTACGAAGGTCAAGAACAATACCATCAACACCTTCCGTTTCTAATTCATTTAATAAGCGAAGTACATCTCGAGTCGTGCTGCGATAATTAGGATCACGCTCTCGGTAGGCTTGGAAATCAATATAGAAAGCAGGGATATTAATGACTCCGACTTTAAATATTTCATTGTTATTTTTAACGGTAAATATCGCTTTTTGCGCAGCCTGATCTTCCAGTTTGACCTTGTCTCGCTTAATGCGGATAGATTTTGTTCCTTTTTGGGCGGGATCGGAAGATTCTACCTGGAGCCTTACAATGCTATCTTTTTTGCCACGAATCAGAGAAACCACTTCATCTAGGCGCCAGCCAATGACATCAACTAGCTCACCATTATCGCCTTGTGCTACAGCTGTAATACGGTCTGCAGCTCGAAGCTCACCCTGTTTGTGAGCAGGGCCACCTGTAACTAGCCTGACAACTTTGGTGTATTCGTCTTCAGTTTGTAGCACAGCTCCAATGCCTTCCAAAGAAAGAGACATATTGATGTTGAAGTTTTCTGCAGTGCGAGGAGCAAGATAGCTTGTATGGGGGTCGTATAGTTCTGCGAAGGCATTAATATAAATTTCATAGACATCGTCATTTGAATTTTTCTGGACACGAGACAGCTGGTTTGAGTAGCGTTTCACAAGCTGATTGCGTGCTTTGCCAGGTTCTTCCTCTGAGAGTTTCTGAGATAAGAGGAATGATTTGATACGTTTACGCCAATAGTCATCGCCCGCAGATGCTGATTTCAACCAATCAGTATTCTCAGCATCGGAATTAATACTTTCTTTCTTACTGAAGTCAAAGACGATAGAGTCATCTTCGAGTAAATCAATAACCTTCTGTAATCGTTCTTCCAGGCGTTGTTTAAAGCGTGCATAGATCACAAAACCTGCACTGTTATCACCATTTTTAAGCTGATCATCCAATATAGAGCGATACTGATTGAATTCATTAATATCAGATTGATAGAAAAAGGCTTTATTGGGGTCTAATCTCTCTAGATAGTTATCTAGAAAGCGTGCTGACAGGGTATCGTCAATATTAAGATCAACGAAGTGCTTACGATCTAATTTGCGTAAAATCTCAAGAGTAATATCTTGATTTTTATTTTGAATAGCATCGCTTTGCTTTGGAGTAAGGGCAAAAACAGCAACTGCGACGGTCAGTAGAACAGCTGTAGTGGATAATACAACATAACGTAAAGTTTTAACGGCCATAATTTTAATTCGCTACCAAAAACACTTTCTTTCAATATACCACAATTTGACAGATTCACAGGTGAGGCTGTTCGTATTTTGTCGAGTTGCAGCTCTTAATGTACTTTCTCTCATTACTTTCTTGGGGGCAAGTACCTTTTATAAGACAACAACTTAGTGGATTTATTCGTATTTTGATAAATAAAGCATATACCTCTACAAATAGTGGTTGCTTTTACTTATTCATGTAACAGTTGATATTAAGACTAGCTATTGAATTATTGGGTTGAGATTTCATTATTATAAGAACGGGGCTTAGTGTAGTTATTATCATAGGCGACGGTATTTAACGCCACCAGAACTTATATTTATTCTTACCGCTGTGGGTCAATAGCTCTATCAAGAGCATGCTAGGTTATGTATAACAATAGTTATGATGTTTGGGCTATATAGTGTTGATTACGCTAGAAAAAATTTCATATTTTGGATTTATTAATTTCTGCTATATCTAAATCTAACAGCTGTCATAGTTTTTCTTTAGAGTATTAACTTTTAGGGTTGAATGCGTAGACGAAATAATAGAACTTCGGTAAGATGACGATCCGTCAATCTAATGTATGCAAGGATGTCCTCAAACAAATCCTGCCAACTTACTTCAATTATTGAATAATCATGAAAAAAGCAATTTTATTAACTATTGTGGGATTAGTACTGCTTGTTGGTGCAATCGCATATGTTAAATACGCACAGATTTCTACACTCATCGAGTCCGGTAAGAGTTTCACTGAACCACCTCTTTCTATTTCTTCTTATAAAGTAGAGATGGACCAGTGGGAAAATACCTTATCTGCTATTGGTTCGCTAGAAGCTGCTAAAGGGTTATTAATCACCGCTGATTTATCAGGGCGTATTGCAAAAATCTTGTTTGATGCTGGTAGTGAAGTTAAAGCAGGTGACTTGCTAGTCGAACAAGATGTTTCTTCTGAGAAAGCACAATTGCGCTCAGCTCAGGCAGCTGCCGCTTTAGCGAAAAACAATCTTGATCGTATCAGCGAACTTTATAATAAAAAAGTTGCTTCAAAATCAGAGTTTGACAACGCTCAAAGCACTTATCGTTCTGCGATTGCCGATGTTGACAATATTCGTGCAAATATTGAAAAGAAAAGCATTCGCGCACCATTTAATGGGAGGTTAGGCATTCGTCTAGTGAATCTAGGGCAATCTATTAATGCTGGTGAACCCGTTGTGTCCTTACAAGCAACTAACCAAATGTTTGTTAATTTTTTCTTGCCTCAGCAACTGCTCCCTAAGGTGAAAACAGGATTAGAAGTACGATTAAATTCTGATGCTGTTCCTGGTAAAACCTTTACTGGAAAAATCAATGCCATTGATCCAGAAATTGATTCAAATACACGAAGCATTAAAATTCAGGCGATTCTTGCTAATGGTGAGAAAGAGTTATTGCCGGGGATGTTTGCCAGTATTGATGTAGTGTTACCAGATATGAAAGAGGTTTTACTAATCCCAATTACCTCTGTTCAGTATGCAACATTTGGCGATTCTGTCTTTATTGTTGAAGAAGCAAAAAAAACTGAAGGTGATAATACGGCAAGTCAGTCTAATAGTAATGAACCGCCTCCACTTACTGCACGTCAACAGTTTGTTAAGTTAGGTGAGGCTCGAGGGGACTTTGTGACCGTCGAGAAAGGGCTAACCGTTGGGCAAGTTGTTGCCAGTGCAGGCGTATTTAAATTACGTAATGGTGCGCCTGTTGTCATTAATAATACGGTTGTTCCGGAGTTTAGTTTAAACCCTGCCGTTGACGATAAATAAGAGTAAGAGATAGTACATTGAAAAGTCCGGTGAAAAGTTTTACTGATATTTTTGTTTATAGGCCAGTACTGTCTATTGTTGTCAGCTTGATTATTGTTATTGCTGGTCTTCAGGCAATTAATTCTTTATCTGTTCGTCAGTACCCACGAAGTGATAATGCTGCCATTACCATTACCACAGCCTATGTAGGTGCCAGTGCTGAATTAGTTCGTGGCTTTATAACGACACCTATCGAACAGGCAATCAGTGGTGCAGAAGGCATTGATTATGTCGAATCATCCAGCCAATTGGGTCTCTCAACTATTACGGTTCGGTTAGAATTAAATTATGACCCGATCAAAGCCTTGTCCGAAATTAACTCGAAAGTTAATCAGGTGCGCAGTGATTTACCGCCAGAAGCAGAAGTTCCGACAATTAATGTTGAATCGGCAGATAGTGAATTTGCATCGGCGTATTTAAGTTTTAATTCAGATATTCTCGATAATAATCAAATTACCGACTTCCTAGTCCGTGTTGTTCAGCCTAGGCTTTCTGCATTGGATGGCGTGCAACGAGCTGAAGTTTTAGGTGCTCGGAAATTTGCGATGCGCATTTGGTTAAAGCCAGAGCAAATGGCTGCTCATAATGTCACCCCTTTACAGGTCAGGCAGGCGTTAGCTGCTAATAATTACCTTTCTGCATTAGGTACGACGAAAGGCTCTTATGTTCAAGTGAACCTTTCTGCAGATACTGACCTTAATACTGCCCATGAATTTAAGCAGTTAGTTTTGCGCTCAGAGAACGGCGCCATTATACGGTTGCAAGATGTGGCTGATGTAGAGCTGGGTTCTGAATCATATGACTCGGAAGTACGCTACTCTGGAAAAACGGCGACTTTTATGGGAATTTGGCCATTACCAAATGCTAATTCTCTAGATGTTATCCAGCTTGTTCGTGAAGAGATGAAGCTGATTCAAGATACGCTGCCTTCCGGCATGGAAGGGTTAGTTGCCTATGATGCAACGGAATATATTGATAGTGCCATCACCGAGGTTGTTACAACACTTGTTGAGACATTATTAATTGTTATTTTTGTGATTTATCTTTTCCTTGGCTCTCTTCGCAGTGTGCTTGTGCCCGTCATTACAATTCCGATTTCATTAATTGGTGGTGTGTTTTTGATGATGATGTTTGGTTTCAGCCTTAACCTACTAACCTTGCTAGCTATTGTTCTTTCTGTTGGTTTAGTGGTTGATGATGCCATTGTTATTGTCGAGAATGTTCAGCGTCATATCAGTGAGGGGCAGTCAAATATTGAGGCGGCAATTAAAGGCGCCAGAGAATTAATTGGACCTGTTATCGCTACAACCGCTGTACTGGTTGCAGTTTATTTACCTGTTGGTCTGCAGGGTGGTTTAACCGGAACTTTATTTAAAGAGTTTGCCTTTACTCTGGCGGGTGCGGTTATTATTTCCAGCATTGTTGCTTTGACTTTATCACCTATGATGTCATCAAAAATCTTAAAGCAAGGGGATGATAGGAAAGGTTTTGCTAAAAAATCAGGTGATGCTTTTGAAGCCTTTAAGCAACACTATATTATTTGGCTGGATGCAACGCTAAAAGCACGTCCTGCGGTATACATGGTTTGGATTGTTATCGGCGTACTATGTATTCCCTTATTTATTATGGCTGCATCAGAATTGGCACCAACAGAAGATCAGGGTGTTATTTTTGGTATTGTAGAAGGTCCTGCAAATGCCACTATGGATCAATCCAGCCTCTATGCAGCAGAAGCAAATAAGGCATTTACCAGTTTTGATGATACAGAATTTACGTTTCAGCTGACTTTCCCTGGCTCTGGTTTTTCTGGCATGGTCCTTAAGCCGTGGGATGAACGAGACAATACTGTATTTGATTTAATGCCTGAAGCACAACAAAAGTTGTCTGCAATTCCAGGTATTAATATATTCCCTATTACGCCGCCAGCACTACCCGGTGGTGGCCAATTCCCTGTTGAATTTATTCTAGTATCAACAGCGGAGCCTGAGGCTATTTTAAAGGTTGCTGAAGAGTTGAGAGATAAAGCTGCGACTTCTGGCATGTTTGCTTTCCCTCCGATGATCGATACAAGAATTGACAAGCCTCAAGCTAAATTAAATATAGATCGCGACAAAGTTGCTGATTTAGGTCTGACCTTAGAGCAGGTCGGAAACGATGTTGGCATTATGTTGGGTGGCAATTTTGTTAACCGCTTTAATATTCAAGGGCGCAGTTATCGTGTCATTCCGCAAGTTAAGCGTTTAGAGCGTTTAAATCCAGAACAACTGAATGAGATTTATATTACAGGGCCTGATAATGAGTTGATTCAGCTGTCCTCTGTTGCCGATGTTACTTATCAAACGGTTCCTCGGACACTTAATCGCTTTCAGCAACAAAACGCAGTGAAGATAAGTGGTGTTGCGACGCAGCCTCTGGGAACAGTATTAACCTACCTGGAAGACGAGGCAAAGAAAATAATGCCTCTGGGTTATAGCATTGACTACACAGGGGAATCACGGCAGTTACGAAGAGAGGGTAATAAATTTTTGCCAGCTTTCACGTTGGCTATTGTTCTAATTTTTTTAGTACTTGCGGCACAGTTTAATAGCTTTAGAGATCCTTTTGTTATCATTGTGGGTTGTGTTCCTTTGGCAATGTTTGGTGCGTTAATTTTTGTCTTTCTTAAAATGCCTGCACCAGTGCCATTTTGGACGGATGGTTGGACAACTACATTGAATATTTATTCGCAGGTTGGTTTAGTAACACTAATTGGTTTGATTGCAAAAAATGGGATTCTAGTTGTTGAGTTTGCGAATAAAATGCAAGAGCAGGGCATTGCTAAACTTGAGGCCATTAAGGAAGCGGCATCAACTCGACTAAGACCAATATTGATGACCAGTGTTGCAACAGTTGCTGGGCACTTTCCGTTAACCCTGGTTTCTGGTGCCGGTGCAGAGGCAAGAAATTCTATAGGTTTGGTCCTAGTGGGGGGTATGGCAATAGGTACAATCTTTACTCTATTTGTTATTCCTTCGGTTTATATGTTATTTGCTAAAGACCACAAAGCTGAAGAGCAACCAGAAATAGATTAGACAAAATAGCTTAGAAAAATTGATTCTTTACTTATAAATTGATTTTTATCAAAGTTTATATGGGCTTGTTATTTTATATTCATTATCGATAATTTGTATTCTGAATTGGTACGTTTTTATTAACCCAGAATAAATTATTGATTAGCCTTAAATTGCCAACTTTTCTATTGGGAGGGGTTATGGATATTGAAACTTTGCAAAGCTTTCTGGGGTGGTGCTCAGTGATCAATATAGCGGTATTGCTATATTGGGCATTCTTCCTGCTGTTTGCGCCTAATTGGACTTATCAATACTCGACAAAGTGGTTGGAGTTATCTCGCGAGCATTTCAATAGCACCCATTTTGCTTTATTTGGTGCATATAAACTTATCATTATATTTTTTAATATTATTCCTTACTTTGCGCTTCGGATTATTGCTTGATAAGCAGATATATTGAGGTTAAGTTGGAGTATTAATTGATTAAGTGGCTAGGGGTTTTTTAGCCACATAATCACCTTGAATTTCTTTACTTTATACTTTAATAACTAATTTACCTTTGCTCTGACTTGCTTCCATCAGCTGGTGTGCTTCAGCTATATTGTCAAATGAAAATATCTGACTTGGTTTAGCCTTATAATGTCCAGATTCTACGCTTTGAATTATTTTTTGGAGCGGAATTTTAGCTATAGGGAACATTGCTGTACCAAACATAAAGCTAGCAAAAAAATTTAAATTAACACCGGAGGGCATATCGATTAAAGGATTAAAAGAAATTGGATTCCCGCCACCGAGAAATCCAGCGTTGCAAACGGCGCCACGGCTATGGCAAGTAAGCAAAGAGTCCAACAGTGTTGTATTGCCAACGATATCCAGTACTCCATCAATGCCTTTAGAGTGTATTTTTTTAATTTGCTCAGCGAGTTGATTGTCTTCAATTAAAACACTCTCCACCCCTAACTCTTTTAACCACATTGAATTTTGAGGATTGCGCGTTGAAGCTAAAACATGAACACCTTCATGATTTGATGCAATATTGATAGCCGCCAACCCTAATGCAGATGTTGCTCCTCGAATGAGTAATGTATCACCAGACCTCATTTTTAAATTATTGTAAAGGCAATGCCATGCGGTACAGTAAGATTCAGGAATTGCCGCTAACTCTGCCCAGCTCAAAGTTGTTGTTATAGGGAAGATATTAGTGGTAGGTACGACAGTATATTCAGCATAGCTACCATTGATCGTTCTTCCCATGCCTCCCATGATTGCTGCAACTTTTTGGCCCTTCTCCAGTTTACCTGACGGATCAGACTCGATCACACCAACACATTCTATTCCTGAAACAGGAGCAACATCACCCCAGTGACCAGCACGCATATAGGTTTCAGCACGATTGATACCAAACGCTTTAACTTTAATTAATGCCTGCTGGTCACTGGGGGTAGGGGTGGGAAGTTCCTTTAATTTCAATACTTCAGGATTTCCATATTGAGAAATAACCATTGCTTTCATCTATATAGCCTCATTAATTAACATTATTTAAAGATTAATCAGGTTGTACGTAACAAAAAAGTACATTTTAAATATATAGTTGGTAGTTTTAAGGTACATTTGAGAAGCTATGAAATTACAACAGCTGCTAGCTTTAGAGGCGATTGTGAAAGGCGGTAGTTTTCAGGAAGGAGCTAGACTTTTACACAAAACACACCCGAGCGTTATCACAGGGATAAAGCGTTTTGAGGATGAGTTGGGGTTTCAACTATTTAATCGGGATTATTATCGTGCAACGCTGACAACAGAGGGGGAAGTTTTTTACAGAAGCTGTACAAGGCTTTTGGATGAAGCTAAGAAATTAAAGGTTATTGCTAACAATATTGCGGTTAAAGAAGAGACAGAATTGAATATTGTTATTGGTGATGTTGTATCTGTTGATAAAGCACTTTCACTGTTAAAAGGCTTTTTTGATAGTCACCCCAATACACAATTAAACCTTTTATTCGAAAATATTAGCGGGCCAAATGAGCGCTTATTGAATGGAGGGGCAGATTTAATTATTCACCACATCCAAAAAACGGATAGACGCTATGAATATCAGGAATATTCTCAGGTTGAGTTACTACCGGTTGTAGCCCCCGGCTTTTTGGATGATCGTTTAACAAAGCCTCTTACCTATGACGATTTAACCAATTATACGCAATGTATTATCAGAGATACTGCTAAAACTACAGATTTTGCGACTGATTATCACCTACTAAACAAGACCAGACAAATTATGGTTGGTGATCAGCATACAAAGAAAAGTGTTATAAAGCTTGGCCTTGGTTGGGGGCATATGCCTTTATTTATGATTAGGGAAGAGCTAGAAAATGGTGAATTATTGACTATTAACGGGGGGAATATTCGCAAGTATTATCTAGATATTGTCGCGGCTCGTCGTTCAGATCAAAGTGCTGGAGTAATCGCTGAAAGATTATGGCAATATTTAGGTAAAAATATACAATAAGCCTTTATTTTTATGCTTTAATGGACTTTTATGCCTATAAGGCTTGAATTTGCGATCACTATGCATTTCCATTATAATGCTTATAAAGTTACTCTTTAATTGCAATTTAAGTGATTAAAGCATTAAATTTAAATCCTAATTGATTGGTATTTATTATGGATATATATTCAATGAGTGATCACGCGATAGCGCAAGCGATAGGTAATAGTATGGAGAGCCATCGCTTGCGCCAAAATATGAAACAAACGGATCTAGCGAAGCGAGTGATGCTTTCCCGCTCTACCGTCCAAACACTAGAAAATCAGGGGAATGGAAAAATTTCATCGCTGATTAGCATTCTTCGTGAACTGGGCGAATTAGATCGCATAATGGCTCTAGTTCAGCCGCCTGAGCTTAGCCCGATCCAATTGCTTAAGAGTTCGACTAAGGGCCGTCAACGAGCATCTGGTAGCGAAAGCCCTATAGAAACACCTCAAGAATCTGATTGGTAATATCAATGGCAATACATAACAGTACCGTGGCTATTTACCTGTGGGAGCAGTTAGTTGGCGCTATCACATGGGATGATTCCCGCAGGCTTGGAATATTTGAGTATGACCCGGGGTTTCTGAAGCAGGGGGTTGATGTTTCTCCGTTGCATATGCCTATTAGCCAGCAACCAAGTCGACCCTATGTGTTCTCAGGGTTATCGTGGGAGACTTACAGAGGCTTGCCAGGCTTACTTGCAGATGCTTTGCCTGATCGTTTTGGTAATCTATTGATTGATGTCTGGTTAGAAAGACAGGGTAGAGACTCGGCGAGTTTTACGCCGGTAGAGCGCTTATGTTACATCGGCGCTCGTGGCATGGGAGCGCTGGAGTTTAAGCCAACGCTATATCGAGGTGCTGAAAAGTCAGTGCCTGTAGAAATTAATACACTGGTTCAACTAGCCCAAGAAGTCACTGATGCCCGTACCGACTTTAATGCAGAGTTAGGTCAAAGCGACAAAGAAAATCGTGAAGCTTTGCAGGATATTTTACGTGTAGGAACATCAGCAGGTGGCGCTCGCCCTAAAGCGGTCATTGCGATGAATCGAGAAGGTAAAGTGCGTTCAGGCCAAGTGCAAGCACCTAAAGATTATGACTATTGGTTACTGAAATTCGATGGTGTAACCGATATAGAGCTAGGTAAACCACAAGAATTTGGTCGCATTGAGTATGCCTATTCATTGATGGCTCGTGCTGCAGGGATTAGCATGAGTGAATGCCGTTTACTAGAAGAAAATGGGCGGGCTCACTTTCTAACTAAACGCTTTGATCGAGTGAATGGTAAGAAATTACACTTACAATCACTATGTGGATTAGCCCATTATGATTTTAATGTGGCAGGTGCTTATGGGTATGAGCAAGCATTTAAAGTCATGCGTCAGTTGCGTTTGCCTAAATCAGAGGCTTTAGAGCAATATAAAAGAATGGTGTTTAATGTACTTGCACGCAATCAAGACGACCACACTAAAAATATTGCTTTCTTAATGGATGAAAAAGGTCATTGGCGCTTATCACCTGCATACGATGTCACTTATGCACACAATCCTCAAGGTCAATGGACTAATCAACACCAAATGACAATTGCTGGAAAGAGAGATCACTTTTCTCGTCAGGACCTAATTGAATTAGGTAAAGGGATCAGCTTGAATAATGCTCACGAGATTATTGATGAGTTGGTAGCAGCTATTGCAGACTGGCCAATTTTTGCTAAAAAATCAGGCGTTAGCGCTGAAAAAACTCAACAGATTGGCAAAAGCCACCGTCGATTATAGCGTTCCTATTTCTTCTTTTAATATTGTTGATTTATGTCAACGTATTCTTTCATTATCAGTATTATCCTTTAAATAAGTAGAAAAGGAGGGACGATATGAATACCTATAAGACCCTTTTAGTTGCTATTGATTTAGAGAAAAATACGGATCAGATCCTTAAACGAGTAGCGGAACTGATAAAGGATCATGAAACAAAAGTAATTGTTTTGCATGTTAGTTATATTGAAATACCTACCTATGGTGGTTATTTTGGTGAAGGTCTGTATGCTCCAAGAGAAGTACATATTGATAAGAAAACGACAGAGGAGAGAGCGCTAGATAGAATTCAAAACTTACTACGGAAGATTAATTTATCGACAGATGATATACGAATAGAATTTGGAAGGCCTGCTGAAACAATTATCGCTATTGCTAATAAAGAGAAAGCAGATTTAATTGTAATGGGGAGCCATGGAAAGCATGGACTAAAATTATTATTAGGTTCAACGGCGAGTAGTGTATTACATACGACTTCATGTGACGTATTAGCGGTGAGAATACCAGAAGAATAAGTGCTGTATGATTATCGATAATCGTAGTAACCTATAGCTATAGTAATGTAGTTTTCCACTATGAATAGTATTCGAGGTGAGAAATGTTAAGAGCTAAAGCGAAAGACTTAGTTGTCGAATTAAGAAATACATTGGATAGCGACTTAAGCCCAACGCAACATGAATTGATGTTACAAGTTGAAAATAATATTCATGATTTAGATAAACCGGAACCAGAAGGTCCAAATTTACAAGAAACCTTAGAAATCTTATTGCTTGATATTGAAGAAAAACATCCAAAAGCAGCTATTACGGTTAAAGAAATATTAAAAACATTAGAGAATATAGGCGTATAAATACTAACTGTGTAGGTTCAACACCTCTTGTTTTTATTTGACTTTTTATAGAATTAAAAAAATAATAATAAAGTGGAATAATTTTTCATTATTAATATACTTAAATAGTATAAAAACTATTTTTTCTGTAAATTTGACTATGCATTAATAACACTGTAATTTGGATTGCGCTGATCTATGCATTAATAATAACGAATTCTGCACAGCTAGTAGCGGTAATTATGCTGAATTTTTATAGTCTTAATAAAATATTTTTCCTTTTTCTCCAATATTTAAGTATTTCTCTTCTTCTATTTTCTCCATTAGCTTACTCAAACGAAAAAGTCACACTCCAGCTGAAGTGGAAGCATCAATTTCAGTTTGCTGGATATTATGCGGCTCAACAAATGGGATTTTATGACGACGCTGGTTTTGAGGTTGATATTAAAGAGCGGGATGCTGAGCAGTCTCCTCTACATGCTGTGTTAGAAGGCAAAGCCGATTTTGGTGTATCAGATTCAAGTGTAATTCTGCATCGTATGAGAGGTAAACCGGTTGTTGTTTTGGCTGCTATTTTTCAACATAGCCCTCTGGTTCTATTGACTCGGGCAAATGATAACTTATTGGGGCCATATGAGCTTAAAGGCAAGCGTGTTATGTATCAAAAAGGAATTGATGATGCAGTAATAACGGGTATGTTGCACCAGCTTGGGCTATCAAATAAACACATTATCCATGTTCCACAAACTTTTGATTACAAAGCCTTATTGAATGGTGATGTTGATGCCATGTCTGCTTACATTACCAATGAACCTTATTTATATAAGCAACACGGAATGAAAGTTCATGCTATTGATCCTCTTAATTATGGCATTGATTTTTATGACGACATGCTGTTTTCTCATGAAGACCCTGTACAAAGTAACCCACAAAGGGCGCAGCGTTTTTTGCATGCGAGTCTTAAAGGTTGGACGTATGCATTGGCGCACCCCAATGAAGTTATTGGTTGGATTAAATCAGAATATGGCAGCGAAAAATCTATAGAGCATTTACAGTTTGAAGCTGCTCAAACAGAAAAAAGAATATTACCTCAATGGGTTGAAGTGGGAGATACTAGTATTTCTCGTTTTCAACGTATTGCAAATATCTATAAAGAATTAGGTCAAGCGCCAAAACGAGCAAGCTTTAAAGGTGTGACTCTGAATGAGTATCTTGATAACAACGAAGATATGCCTTATTGGGTAAAGTTTGTGATAGTTGCAGGCATGTTGTCATTATGCTTAGCAATTGTATTCTTGATGTTTGCTAGGCACTTTAGAAACTTAGTGCTTCAACGTACTGCTGAATTAGATCAAGCTAATACAGAGCTGGCACGGTATATTCGTATTGTGGACCAATACGTTATTAGTTCTCAAACAGATATCAAGGGCTTAATCACAAAAGTTTCTAGTGCATTTTCTCGAACGACGGGTTACTCCAGCAATGAACTGATTGGCAGGTCTCATAGTATTGTACGGCATGAAGACACTGATTCCGAAACATTCGAAGCAATGTGGTCAGAGTTAAAGCAAGGTAACGTATGGTCTGGAATTTGCAAAAATCAAAAAAAGGATGGTAGTGATTATTGGCTTGAATTTAATATAGATCCTATTGTTGATCAAAATAAAAAGACAATAGGCTATCTATCTGTTGGCCAAGATATTACAGATAAAAAACGTATTGAGCACTTATCGATTACGGATAAATTAACTGGGTTATACAATCGCCTTCACCTCGACACAGTATTAGAAAATGAAGTCAAACGAATAAGCCGATATGGTGGAAGCTTATCTGTAATACTTTGTGATATTGATTATTTTAAATCTGTTAATGATAAATATGGTCACCTGCAGGGTGATAATGTATTGTCTTCTATCGCACATTTGCTGAAAAATAATAGTCGTAGTACGGATGTGGTGGGGCGCTGGGGAGGCGAAGAATTTTTAATCGTTTGTCCAAATACAACATTGGCTAGTGCTACATTGGTTGCCGAAAAATTACGAGAAACTATTTCATCTTTCGAATTCCCTGTCATAGGTGTACAAACTTGTAGCTTTGGTGTTGCAGAGGCAACTGAAAAATGCTTGGTAACAGATATTGTTAGTGCTGCTGATATAGCACTATACGAAGCTAAAAAATCCGGTAGAAATAAAGTGGAAAATGAGAGTGCAGACTGTAATGGGGAGAAAAAAATATAATTATAGATTCTAAGCTTTTATAACTCTAAATTTATAATTATTGCAATTTCCGATAAAGTGATCGCAAGCTAATGCCTGCAGTCTCAGCAACTTTATTTTTATCGCCATCGAAGTTTATTAGAAGGCTTTCTAAATATTTTTTTTCGTATTCTTTCAGGCTAACTATTTGATCGTTTGTACTTTTTACTTGTGCAGAATTATTATTGGTTGGAGTTCTTTCGTCATAATTTAATGATTGTGCAATTTGATCGTTATCGATTAAATTGTTATCACTTAAAATAACGGCTCTGCTTAATAGGTTGCGTAATTCTCTGATATTTCCCTTATATCTATTTTTTTTAAGTGCAGATATTGCTGAATTTGTTAAACGATATGTGTGATCAGGGCTTATTTGAGCTAATAATGCTTTGGCAATAATCGGTATATCATTCAGCCTTTGTTGTAAGCTGGGAACAGTAATGGGAAAAACATTAATTCGGTAATATAAATCCTGGCGAAATAAACCGTCATCTACCATTTCGGATAAATTTTTATGGGTGGCGCAAATTAATCGAAAATCTGTTGTTTTAACAGCAGTACTCCCAACGGGACGAAAAGTTCTACTTTCCAATAACCGTAATAACTTTACTTGCATACTGAGAGGGATATCACCAATCTCATCAAGGAATAACGTACCACCATTGGCTTGTTCAACTAATCCTTTTTTGTTGGTTTGAGCACCAGTAAAGGCACCCTTTACATGCCCAAATAGTTCACTTTCAAATAGAGAATCGGTTAAGCCGGCACATTCGAGTGAAACCAGAGGGTGACTCTTACGGTCACTCGCCATATGAATAGCTCTGGCTGCTAATTCTTTTCCTGTGCCTGATTCGCCCAGTAGTAAAACAGAAGCATCGGTATTGCCTACACGTGTTATTTTACCCAACATATTATTAAATGATTCACTGACGCCCACCATTTCTTTATCCGTTATCTGACCACTGACAAGAGGGATTGCACGAAGGAATTCGACAAAAAAGGCTAACTCGCCATTACTGTCATGGATAGGAAGCATCTCTACATCCACATGCTCTTTGCCCCTTGGGGTCTGATGTATATGGAGTACGCGCTCTTTGTGCCCAGATTGTTGGGCAGCTATCAAGGGGCAGTCTTCACCAGCTTGATCACAAGGTACAGTATAGCCATGGGAAATTTCGAAGCAGCGTGGCTTTTGTGCTATATCAATAGAACCAAATTGTTTTTCATAATGGCTATTAGTCGCCAAAATTTCGTAATCGACAGATACCAGAATTGCTGGGCATTCATAACTTTCCAACATTCGTTCAAGCATAGCGATGGTTTCGGGCTTGTCGGAAGAAATTAATTGCATAAATGCCAATATTGTCAAAATAAATGACATTTTTGACATATACGCTTCTGTAAGTCAATTGAAGTGGAAGCTTTATTTATTTTTATTCTATATAAATCTTTAAAAATCAATGACTTATATATAAAAATAAAGTTGGCATAAAGAATGTAATACAAGTTGCCACAAAAATGATAAAAATATGTCATAAACAGTGGTAATGAAACCGTTTTAATAACAACTTCCATACGATTGTTTAATCAAGTAGAGGCTAATGTGAATACAGCAACTGAAATCGAAGTCATAAAACCTGAAGTCACCCCATTTTTTGATAATAGTTCTAATACCTTTTCTTATATTGTTAAAGATCCAACATCAGCAGCTTGTGCGATTGTCGATTCTGTATTGGATTTTGATTATGCGTCAGGAACGATTACCTACGAAATTGCTGATTCGATTATTGAGTTTATTAAAACAAAAGGGCTTGAGCTTGAATGGATCATAGAAACCCATGTCCATGCTGACCATTTATCAGCTGCACCTTATATCCAATCTAAATTAGGTGGAAAAATAGTAATTAGCGAACATATCTCAACGGTACAAAATACTTTTGGGAAAATTTTCAATGAAGGAACCGAGTTCGCCCGTGATGGCTCTCAATTTGATAGATTATTTGAAGATGGTGAGCACTATCATGTAGGTAACTTATCCGCTTATGTTCTGCACACCCCTGGTCATACTCCAGCCTGTATGACGCATGTTATTGGCGATGCAGTATTTGTTGGGGATACATTATTTATGCCCGATGGTGGTACCGCTAGAGCGGACTTTCCCGGCGGGGATGCTCGTGTATTGTATCAATCGATTCAAAAAATACTGAGTCTTCCAGAAGAAACCCGTTTGTTTATTTGCCATGACTACTGTCCAAATGGCAGGGAGTTGGCCTATGAAACAACTGTAGGCCTGCAGAGAAATAAGAATATTCATGTCGGTAAGAATATTGCCGAAAATGAATTTGTCCGAATGCGTGAAGAGAGAGATAAAACTCTGGCAATGCCCCGCTTAATTTTTCCTGCCTTGCAAGTGAATATGGCGGCAGGTCATTTCCCTAACCCGGAAGATAATGGAATGGGTTATTTAAAAGTCCCAATCAATGCCTTTAAAACACAATAATAAGAGAATACTATGAAAAGAAAAAAAATAGATTCGCAAGTCACCGTTTCCGATCAAATTTTACCAGAAGATGTCAGTATATTGTTAGAGGAGGGGGTTCAGATAATCGTTTGCAATCGCCCTGATAATGAAGCATCTGACCAACCTGCATTTCAAAAAATCCAAAAAAAGGCACAAGAAAAAAATATTGAAGCGATTTATCTACCATTTTCTCCAGGAAAAATGACGAAAGATCATATTTCTACATTCAATGATATTTTAAGTAAAAATAAAAAAGTACATGCATACTGTCGAACAGGTAACCGTTCCAGTAAATTATGGGAAGAAAGTAAAAAAGAAAGTCAGTCAGCGAAAGATAATTTAGGAAAAAATTCAGGGCAACAGGCTTACGATGTTGTTATTGTTGGTGCTGGATCTGGGGGTATTTCAGCGGCTTCAAGTATACTTAAGCGGAATTCAAATCTATCAATAGCCTTAATTGATCCAGCTGATGAACACTTCTATCAACCTGGTTGGACAATGGTTGGTGGTGGTATCTTCGATGCTCCATCGACCTGTAAAAAAATGAAAGAGTTAATCCCGTCCGGTACAACGTGGATACAACGATCAGTTGTTGAGTTTATGCCAAATAATAATTTAGTCCTTTTGGATAATGGAAACCAAGTACACTATAAGCAATTGATTGTTGCGCCGGGCTTAACACTGAATTGGGTTGGTATCGAAGGCTTGGAGGAGTCGCTAGGTAAAAATGGAGTCACATCAAATTATCGATATGACCTTGCGCCTTATACCTGGGAATTAGTACAAAATCTTAAAAAGGGTAAAGCAATATTTACACAACCTCCTATGCCGATTAAGTGTGCTGGTGCTCCGCAAAAAGCACTCTATCTTTCTGCAGATCACTGGCTTAAATCTAACCGGCTAAATGATATCAATATTGATTTTTATAATGCTGGCCCCGTGTTATTTGGTGTCGCCGATTATGTGCCTGCACTAATGTCATATATTGAAAAATATAAAGCTAATTTAAAATTTTCTCATAATTTAATTAAAATCGATGGCGAATCAAAACAAGCGTGGTTTAAAACCAGCGATGCTGAAGGTAATGAAGAGATAGTCAAAACTGATTTTGATATGATTCATGTATGTCCTCCGCAGTGTGCGCCCAAATTTATTCAAGAAAGCCCGTTGGCTGATGCCAATGGTTGGTTGGACGTTAATCCTCATACCTTACGGCACAATGGTTACTCTAATATTTGGGGAATAGGTGATGTGCTGAATACGGCCAATGCAAAAACAATGGCTGCTGCGCGTAAACAAGCGCCAGTTGTTGCTGAAAATGTTTGCAATACTTTTTCTCATCAACAACCTAGCGCAGCCTACAATGGTTATGGTTCATGCCCATTAACAGTTGAGCGAGGGAAAATAGTATTGGCAGAGTTTGCATACGGCGGGAAGCTTGTTCCAACTTTTCCTAAATGGATTAATGATGGAACCCAGGCCACTACATTTGCATGGAAATTAAAAGTGAGTGTATTGCCATCACTCTATTGGAAAGGAATGTTAAAGGGGCACGAGTGGTTAGCAAAATCTGAAGCAGTCACTAGCTAAATAATTTCAATACAAACTCTCTACTTTTTATTTTTTTACGAAAATAAAGTAAAACAGTAGAGAGCTTTTATAAAGAAAACTATCAATTAACCGCATTAACAAGATAAAAGTGTCTGACTATGCTTTGGGTGGCTCAACAAAACGTAAGTGATCTGTTTTAATCCATACTTTTGTGCCTTGAGCCCCTGCTTTTGCCTGAATGTTTTGCCCTACAGGAACTCTCATCCACGATTGTACTTTTAATAAATCGCCACTTTCTTCAAAGCTGCCGTCTAACACTAACACTTCAGCACCATAAGCCGCTTCTATTGTGACATCTGCACCAGCATCCCATTGTTCCATGCGGACATTCTCTCGATCATCCTGATAAAGTGGTGTTACTGTCACACCGGGGCGAGAAGCATCTGTTACTGCCTCGGCTTTATCCATATCCGTACGAACATGTTGGCGGTCATCTAAGTCAAATTGCCATAATTTAACAAAGATAACACACCCAGGTTTAGAGCCCGGCGTATGCCTAGACTGTGGAGGGTTACGAATATAAGAACCTACTGGAAAATCACCATGTTCGTCTTGAAACACGCCTTCAAGTACAATAAATTCTTCGCCACCGGTATGAACATGCGGTGAGAATTGACTGCCCGGGTCATAACGAACAATCGTTGTCGCTCGAGCGACTTCATCGCCAATACGATCAAGCATACGTCTCTGCACACCTTGAATAGGGGAATCAAGCCACTCTAATTCAGCGCTATGTACCACAACTCGTTTGTTAAAATCAGCATTCAATTCCATCGTTTAATCCTCTTAAATATTTCTATAAAACTGTTAACTAATGATGTATTTAACCTGCGATACTAGGACGAGTTGCCATACGGCCACGCCATTCGTTTAAGTTAGCACAGCTGGCAGGAATTTCTATCTCGGCAAAATCAGCAAAGGCAAGGCCTGCAAATAATGTTATATCTGCCATCGAGAAGTTTTCGCCAGATACATAAGCATTGTCAGCCAGTACAGAATCAAAGTATTTCATGCCATCAAGTGCACGTTCTTTTTGCTTGTTGCCCCAATCTTTATTTTGGTAGGTTTCTATTTCAGGTCCCAGTCCAGCGGTAGCATGATGGAAGTAACCTGCAACGGCATCGAGAACCCCTTGCTCAGCTCGGCGTTGCATCATATGAACAATAGCCTTTTCTTTAGCATTGGTACCAGTGAGTGGAGTACCTTCATAGGCGTTGTCGATATATTCCGTAATTGCTGTACATTCGGAGATACAAGTCCCACAACCTAACTCAAGCACAGGCACTGCACCACTTGGGTTTTTAGCGAGAAATTCCGCTTTTTTATGCTCAGCACCTGGCACATCTATTGTGATGAATTCTGCTTTATCGAATACGCCTTTTTCTGCGAGTGCGATACGAATACGAGCTGGGTTTGGAAAGCCTTCAAAATCATAAATTTTCATTTTTTTCTCCTGATATATTAATCTAGTTAAGGTTGTTTTGTTGTTTCTGGGCAAATTAGTCAATAAGGTGTGTGCCATGAGTTAGTGCAGCACCTGCACGTAATGCCACAGCGACAAACGTTGCTTCAGCTAGCTCTTCTTCAGTAGCGCCAGCAACAATTGCCGCTTTACGGTGAACTTCCAAGCAATAACCACACTGTGTTGTTAGTGCAACCGCAATGGCTATCAATTCTTTGTTTTTCTTTGAGATGGTACCTTCTGCTAGTGCGGCTTTATCTAGTGCCTGAAACCCTTTCATGGCTTCAGGTGCTGCGGCGGCAAGACGTGGTACCTTTTTTAAATTGTCAAAATCAAACACCGTTAATCTCCTAATTGTTAATGTTTTAGATAGTAGCTAATTTGGCTATCTATCGATAGGTAGATAATTTAATGATGATCATCCCCTAAGTCAAGTAAAAAAGAATAATGTCGTAACGAATATTTAAAAATCACATTCTAAATAAATATAAATTGTTAAAAATCATACAATTAAATACAATAGTTAATGTAAATTATATTTAAGCTTTTTGCTGATGAGCTCGTTAGTATTAGAAATTATTTATCTAGATTTGCTATAAATAGAGGTTCAGTTCCGATTCTGGCTAGTTTTTTATTCGCAAAAAATTACAATAAAGAAATATGAATAAACACAATCAGTCGCTATGTTAAGTAATGCCATCTGCCAAAAAGCGCGTTTATCCCGTGATGCTCGATTCGACGGTAAATTCTTTATTGCCGTAAAAACGACAGGTATTTATTGCCGACCTATTTGCCCGGCAACCATGCCAAAAGAAAAGAATGTTCATTATTTTGCATCGGCCATAGAGGCAGCGAATCAAGGTTATCGACCATGTCTACGCTGCCGGCCAGATAGTGCGCCTGGGTCACCGGCCTGGAAAGGCATTAATACAACTCTGGATCGGGCTATTAAATTAATCGGTGAAGGGGCGTTGCATGAAGGTTCATTGCAAAGTCTGGCTCAGCGATTAGGTATTAGCGATCGTTACTTGCGGCAACTCTTTGAGAAACATTTAGGCGTGTCGCCAAAGACTTTTGCATTGTATCAACAGTGTTTATTTGCTAAACAATTATTACATCAGACGAGCTTACCAATTACACAAATTGCATTAGCGAGCGGATTTAATAGTGTTCGTCGTTTTAATGATTGCTTTTCCAAAAATCTTAATCTGACACCATCTCAAATACGGGAATCAAGAGGGAAAAAGTCAGCGGTATTAACGTTGAAATTGTATTACCGTCCGCCTTATGATTGGGAACTCATGCATAATTTTTTATCAAACCGCTTTATCCCTGAGCTTGAATGGGTGGGTGATAATAGTTATGGGCGCGCCTTTCAGTATTTAGATACTGTTGGACAATTTACTGTTAAGCATGTGGGTGACAAAAATCGATTTGATTTAACCATAGAGCTAAATCAGCTAATACATTTAAAAAGTATTATCAATAATATCAGGCGCATACTAGATTTAGATGCCGATAGCGAAGCAATCGATACAGGATTACAAGAGCATTATGGTTCGATAATCAATATTAAACCTGGTGTGCGCTTACCTGGGACATGGAGCATCTACGAGGCGGGTATAAGGGCGATCCTTGGCCAGCAAATTTCTGTTGTTGCTGCGCGTAATCTAGTCACTAAGCTTGTTGAGACTTATGGTGAAACATTAGCGGATAAGCGTATATTTCCTTCTCCACAGGCAATTGCAGCAAGTGATATCGAATGTCTAAAAATGCCTGGCTCACGTAAGCAAACGTTGCGCACTTTTTCAGAACATTGTCTAAAGCAAGATAATGCCACTGACCCTGAGCAATGGTTATCCTTAAAAGGCGTTGGTCCCTGGACAGTGAATTATGCTCGTCTAAGAGGCTTGAGTGATCCAGATATTTATCTGGGCAGTGATTTAGGGGTTAAAAAAGCCGTCAAAGAGTCGGCCGGTTATTTTAATCCTGAACTAGCTGCTCCTTGGCGTAGTTATCTTACACTTCAATTATGGAATCAACTCTAATGTTTATTGATTATTTGGAAACACCGATAGGAACCATCACAATAAAAGCATCTGAGCAGGGTGTAACACGGGTTGTATTTGTTGGAGAGGACGAGCGAAAAAAAGAGTGTTGTGCCAATAACACAACAGAAGAATGCAAAATACAACTCAAAGAATATTTTGCGGGAAAGCGGACAGTGTTCAATTTACCACTTGATCAACAAGGCACAGCGTTTCAAAGGCAAGTGTGGGCGTCATTAGAGAAAATAAAGTTTGGTAAAACAGTATCTTATGGCGACATTGCTAAAATGATCGATAACCCTAAAGCCGTACGTGCCGTTGGGGCCGCTAATGGGAAAAACCCTATCGGTATTATTGTGCCTTGCCATCGTGTTATCGGCAGTAACAAAACATTAACCGGTTATGCCGGTGGAATTGAGCGTAAGGCTTGGCTATTAGAGCACGAAGTTGTCGAGGGTAAATGTTAACAACAATAAAATTAGCCGTTCTTAACGGTATAACGTTGAAGATATAAATCTCGTAAACGTTGAGTGGTTGCTCCTGGTTTGCCATTACCAATGCTGTGGCCGTCAACTGCAACAACAGGAATAACTAATGTAGCAGCACTGGTTGAAAAAGCTTCTGTGGCTGTAATCACTTCCTCAGTACTAATAGCTCTTTCGGCGATAGCCATGCCTTCATCTTTGGCAATATTCAGAATAGCTTGGCGTGTAATGCCTGGTAAAATACTATAAGACAATTCACGGGTAATTAAAGTCCCTTCGCTATCAATGATAAACACATTACTGGATGCAGCTTCTGTAATAAAGCCATCTTCTACTAACCATGCGTCATCTGTCCCGTTATCAAGAGCTGTTTGCTTAGCCATGGATTGTGCTAAAAGACTAACAGTTTTGATATCTCTACGTTTCCAACGTATGTCTGGTACTAATGTTATTTTAGCGCCATCTTCCAGAATAGGGATATGCCTAATAGGTTTTTCTTGTGTAAACATCACAATGCTTGGTTCGGCATCTTTAGGATAGGCAAAATCGCGGTCAGCAGCCCCCCTTGAGATTTGCATATACACGATACCTTCGTTCAGTGTATTGCGTTTTAGTAATTCATCTTGAATTGTAGTTATTTCTCTGTCGCTCAAAGGAAGTGACAGGCCAATTTCACCTAATGACCTCGATAGCCTTTTAAGGTGTGCATCATTATCTATTAAATGCCCATCAATGACAGAAACAACTTCATAGACGCCGTCTGCGAATAAAAAACCGCGATCAAAGGCAGAGATCTGTGCATCAGATTCCGATAAATATTCCCCATTAACATAAACTAATCTATTCATAATTAAGGTCTGTGATGAGTATTTGACATTGATAAACAGTGATAGCAATCACGAGTAAAAATAATAACATCGACTATGTGACCAAGTCACATAGATAACCGATAAATATCGCTATGATTCTGCAAGTATGCGGTATTTTTTCGCAATAGTTCATCGATTAAGTCATTAGCGAATGTATTATAAACAAAGGACATAACCCCATGAATAAAACTATTATTAAGGCTTGTATTATTGCTTTAAGCTTTATTTCTATTTTAAGCCATGCTCAACCAGAAACATTTATTAACGGCACTCATTATAGAACTTTAGAAGAGCCACTACACTCAGCTAAAAAAGATACCGTTGAAGTAGCGGGTGTCTTTTGGTACGGGTGTCCTCATTGTTCTAACTTGGAGCCTGTCCTAGAAAAATGGGCAGCAACTAAGCCAGATTATATTGATTTTATTCATGTGCCAGCAATCTTTAGTAAACGCTGGGAATTTCATGCAAAAGCATTTTATACCATCAAAGCATTAGGTATCGAAGATCAGGCTCATTTAGCAATCTTCGATCATATTCATAAAGATAGAGAGGCACTTTCGAATAAAAATCAGTTAGTCCGCTTTTTGTCCAAAGAATTTGGGCAAAAAGAAGAGCGTGTTACAAAAACATTTAACTCATTTGGTGTGAAAGCAAAAGTTGGTGCAGCCAAAACACTTATCCGACAGGCGGACCTTACTTTTGTACCAGCGGTCATTATTGCGGGTAAATACGTTACCTCGGTATCGCAAGCAGGTACGGAGGAAAATTTACTGAAAGTGATTAATTATTTAGCGGAAAAGGTTAACAAAGAGAATGTATAAGAAAAGTCATATAGGTTTAATAAGTAGAATTTAGTATGAAGAAGGTGACAGTATTTAAAACGATTACTGGTATAGCAATACTGGCTGCAATATCGATGGTATTTATAAACATCTCTGCAGATAATATTCGCGAAGACTTGTCTAAAAATGCATCAGTGAGAGCAGTGTCACAAGATGAGCTGCTTAAACTCTTATCACAAGACAATTTTTCTGATAACTATGCACTGATTGATATAAGGACCCCTTTAGAATATAAAATCAGTAAAATACCTTCGGCGATTAATATTCCCCATTATAAAATATTAAACGATATTTCATTACTGGATGCTTATAAAGATAAGGAGATGATACTATACTGTCACAGTGGAGTACGGGTAGGGAAGGTCACCAAATTATTGACTGAGCTGAAATACTCCAACCTATCTCATTTAACAGGTGATATGAGTGGCTGGAAAGCAAACGATTTCCCTGTTGAATAAAATATTCATCAACATTCAGTGCTATACAAATGAATCCATCTATCCGCTGGTATATAACAGGCCTAATTGGCTCTTTAAGTTTATTAGCTATTGCTTATTTCTACTTTCAGCTTCATCTTGAACTCACACCATGCCCACTTTGCATGTTTCAGCGTGCGACGCTGGTTTGTGTCGCGTTCATATGTGTTTTAGGTTTATTACAGAGGCCTAAAGTGATCGGGCAAAAAATATATAGTCTTTTAATCCTTGCAGCGTCTATTGGAGGCGCTAGTTTTGCTGGGCGCCAAGTCTGGTTACAGCACCTACCGCCAGAAAGCGTACCAACTTGTGGTATTGACCCGATTTATCGGTGGACAGAATCAATGGGTGAAAGCTTTAGCTTTTTTCAGATGATTAGAACTGTCTTGGAAGGCAGTGGGGATTGTGCCGAAATCGATTGGGCATTAGCCGGTGTTAGTATGGGCGGGTGGATGTTACTGATATTTACCTGTATGGCAGTCTTGTCTTTGTATCTCACTATCAAATCACCTAAGGCGTAACATATTAATTGAAGTGCATCCATTAGCCATTGGTCAACTATGTTAAAAAGTCATTTTGATTTATTGTCTCGCATGGGATTGCCTCAAACGCTGTTTGAGGAGAAAAAAGTTTCAGCAAATGTATTATCAATTGATGAAAATCAAGTTGTTTTTTCTCCTGGTGATAGTTGTGGTGCTTTTTTAATTCTTACGGCAGGTCAATTACGTGTTGATATGACCACTCGATCTGGCCGAGAAATTCTTCTTTACCGCATGAAAGAAAATGACAGCTGCGTTATCACAACATCTGTACTACTCAATCATGAAAAATACTATGCACGGGCTATTACCGAAACTCCTGTTGATGCAATAGCGATACCGACGAAGGATTTTTTTACAGCACTGAATGAATCTGCAGAATTTGCACAGGTTATTCTTAAGAACTATTCACAGAAAATGTCTACCTTAATCCAATTGCTGGATAAAGTAACATCGAAAGATATTTTATTCGAACTCTGCACTTTACTGGTACAGCGTTGCGATGCGGATAATACCGTTAAAATGACACAGGACGCTATTGCAACAGAAATTGGTACCGCAAGAGAGGTTGTCTCTCGAAAGCTGTCTTTATTAGAAGAAGAGGGCATTTTGTTATCAAAGCGAGGCAGGGTGGAGATTATCGACCATCGTCGCTTGTTAAAAAATATCAGTATGTGACATATTAATATGTGACTAAGTCATATACGCATTTAAGCGTTTTTGGGAAAATAGCAGCAGCTTTTAAAAGCTACATTCAAACAGCTAAAGAGGTTGCGTTATGTTTACTAAAAATGTTGGTTCGTTGGATAGAATTTTAAGGATTGTCATTGGTGCTTTTCTATTAAGCCTTGTATTTGTTGGTCCAAAAACAGTATTTGGCTATGTTGGTATTATTTTGATCGTCACAGCCTTTATTAATTTTTGTCCTTTATATCGTATTTTTAGCCTGAATACTCACAAGCAAAAATAGTGCGTATATAGGGTAATAGTTACAGTCGTTAAAGAGTAACTAAATAAGTAATCTTTTGGTGTTTTTATGCCTCAGTTAGATGAGCAAACAATACGTTTAACGATTTTTATCAGCGTCCTAATCGCATGCGCTTCTATTGAGGCAATTTTCCCTCGTAAACAACGAACACAGAGTCGTTTCCCCCGGTGGTTAACTAATATTTCAATTATTGCAATCGATAGTATTGCAATTCGATTAATGGGGCAGGTCACTGCTATTTCAGCAGCTGCATATGCGAGTACTAATGGGTGGGGAGTTTTTAATTTTATTGATTTGCCTTTATGGCTTGAAATTGTATTGGCCGTCGCACTATTAGATTTAGCCGTTTATGCTCAACATGTTGTATCGCATAACATACCATTTTTATGGCGATTTCATCGTGTCCACCATGCCGATAGGGATATAGATGTAACCACAGGGTCAAGATTTCATCCCATCGAAATCGTTTTATCGATGTTGTATAAATGTATTATTGTCCTCTTGATTGGACCCACTGTATTTGCGGTATTCCTTTTTGAAATTATTCTAAATGCTTCGGCAATGTTTAATCACACCAATATGAAGCTGCCGTTATCGGTCGATAAAGTGTTGCGAATGCTTTGTGTGACTCCGGATATGCATAGAGTGCACCATTCCACCATCCCAAAAGAAACCAACAGTAACTATGGTTTCTTTCTTTCAATATGGGATCGATTCTTTGGTACCTATATTCCGCAACCGAAAGAGGGGCACGATGGTATGGTAATCGGCTTGGACGAATACCAAAGCAACCGGCCTTCTCATATATTCTGGTGTTTAAAATTACCTTTTCAAAAATAGCTAACAATTATTAACTATCAATATTAATTCCAGGTTGCATCAATAGTATCGATTACAGTAGTTAATGTTGAGGCTGGGATATTTAATACTTCGCCATCAATAGGCGTTACGATTACCATCACATCAATCAGTGTTTGAATATTGGCATGTTGTAATGACTGGTTATCAGCTAAATAAGAGGTAACACTATTATTTTGCCAATCAGCAATTGTTAATCGATTTGCCGTACCAATGATATATATGTGCAGATCATTACCATTCGCACTAAACCATAGGTCGTGTGGCGTAATATCGCCCCCAAAATTTACTCGATCTTCATCTGTTGAATTATTTATGGTTTCTTGAGAAATGGTATCTAAACCTCCACCTCTGTAGAAGAAAAATACATCGTTACCGCTGCCGCCGTTTAATAAATCATTCCCTTGGTTGCCATCAATAGAATCACTACCGCCACCGCCATTTAAAACGTCGTCACCGGCACGGCCGTCTATAATATTATTATTGTCATCGCCGCTAATCTCATCAGCAAAATTTGAACCTATGATGTTCTCAATATTGATTAAGGTATCACCTTGAGCATCGCCTCCACTTGCTGTCGCTCCATCGATCGTAAGCCTAATACCTGATGGTGAGTTACTGTAATCAACAATATCCTGGCCAGTAGAACTATCGCCACCATCGATTAAATCAGCGCCGGGGCCTCCATTTAAATAGTCGCCGCCATCATTGCCAAATAGTTCATCATCTCCTTCACCACCAAAGAGGTGATCGCCATCATCACTTCCATTCAGAGTATCGTTGCCTATTCCACCATCTAATTCTACTCTTCCTATATTGGCACTGAGCGTATCATTCCCATCAAATCCTCGGAGATGGCCACCTCTATCACTGCCAGACAATGTATCGTCAAAGGGTGTTCCATCAAGGCTATCAATATTGACAAGAGTATCCCCTTCGGCATAGCCTCTTTGGCCAGGTGATCCATCAAGAGAAATAGTAACCCCTGTTGGTGAGCCACCGTACATCACAACATTGCCCCCTGTACCGCCATCAATGATATCTTGGCCAAAACTACCGACTAAAGTATCAAAACCGGCACCGCCGTATAACTCATCGTTGCCTGCATTGCCATCTATAAAATCGTTTCCATCACCGCCATTGAGTACGTCGTCTCCAGCTCCTCCGATAAGTTGGTCGTCATCAGCGCCACCTAAAATAATATCGTCTCGATCAGTGCCAATCAATCTGTCACTTGAAGGGGTTCCGATCAAGAGTGAGCCATTGGGGCTTGCGATCAGTTGTACCGAATCAGCAGAAATAATGTGATTGGTAGCAATACCTTCTGTAAGGACTGAATGCCCTGGTGCTTGTGCTATAAAATCAAAATAATCGATGGCTTGCCCATTACTGTCAATAAACTGGGTCGATTGAGGTGATAGTGTGACTTGTACACCCTGAACAATAAGTAAGATATTCGATGTAGTATTCACTAAACCACGCAGGCGCACTGTTGGTGTAGCAGGAATGCGAATAATTTGAGTTAATAGTATATTTTGGCCATCGAAGGTTCCTCTGACATCCAATGTATCGTTAAGTTGAATCGTGCCAAAGTCAGCAAGGTTGATATCTCTTTCTTCAAGTTCAAGTCTATCTTCGAACTGAGTTGTTGTAGTCACTTGCATGTTCAAACCAAGCATTTGTAAACTCCCAATGATGTCGGGAGTTTCAGCATTGTTTTGCAGGATTTCTATATTTTCTACTGGGGCTGTTATTAAAATATCAATATTGAGTGGAACAAATTCAATATTGCTTGCAACTAGTACCCCATTATTATTTATTCTCCCTGTCACTCGAAGTGATGAATTTAAATCAAGGTCTGTTTCTTCTCCATTGATGTAAGTCGTGGAGCCATCGGTTGTTACACTAATGCCATTGATATCAAAATCCTGTGCAGATTCAAAACGAGAAATAAGTGCTTCAATATCCAGGCTGATACCTTCGGTAATGACAGAAGAAAGTCTAAGGCCAGAAATAGTTGACGCGGAAAAAATATTATTTTCTAGGTTGCCTGTCACTAATACACTTAAGCCATTTTCTAAAGTACTCGAGTTTTCTAAATTAATAGCAGCAGAAGTAAAATCGACTGAGAGATTATTGATCATAAAACGTTGATCAATGAGATTTAAATTAGAAATTTGACCAAGAAGGCTCAATTCATCACCTGGGGCTATATCGACAATATCGATACGTGTCGCAATGATTTGCCCGTTTGCAGTACTTAAACCGCTGACTTGAACAGTCGTGTTCAGTGGCAAATTTTCTAACTGATTGAGTTCGATACCGGCGCCTAACTGTGTTTCATTACTAAGCACAATAGTTTGGCCCAATACGGTAAGAGTGTTAATTAAAGGGCTCACCTGACTAACAGGCCCACGAACATTGACGATAATATCAATTTGATTGGCAGTATTTTCTGTTGCATTTTCCAAGTCAGTCACTAGAACAACTTGTCCTTCAACTAAATCACTTTGAGTATCGAATAAACTGGTCTCATTTGGTACCGTAAAATTAATACCATTGACAGTGATAGTTGCATCGCCTTCAAGGCCTTCCTCGTAGCTGTCAATAGGCCCTGAAATAAAACGCCCAGTGCCTTCGATTCCCGCGGAAGGAGAACCGTCGTCGCTGCCGCCACCTCCGCATGCATTAAGTAAAAGAACCAAGACTACGAATAAAGTAAAACTACATAACTTTTTCATGGTTTCTAAATAATATCCTTTGCTTTCTCTTGTGTTTGAGTGGATGCTTTACGCATTAAGTCAGATTCATCGTGTTCGATCCAGTACATCCCGATGCCTAAACGCAGTGCGTCTGTCTCCTCTTTTTTGTCAACCGACACCTCATGATCACTTAACCATTTATCAATTGACTCAAGGAATTTTTGTCCTTCACTATTCATAAAATCACGAAATTCTGGAACAGCTTCAGGTGGGATTTGTGGATTTGTCACACGACGTTCAAAATATTTGGGTTTTTTCTCATCGGCAATATAAAGGTTATGATGCACGCCATTACCCAAATCTTTCATTGCAATAAAAGCGCGCATTAATACTTCAGGGTCGGCGGTTAACTGCATATAATTTCGTTTCGTAGCCCGCCAATAATTCGTGGTAGTTTCTTCAACAACCTCTACACGCTTTAGCTCTTTTAGTAATGCTGTTGGTTGAATATCACCGCCATGCCTGTGTAGTAGCGTTTCTAAATTAGGCGCAGGGTCAGCAAACGATAAAGCTTTAGGCTTACCGTCTTGATCAATAAAATCAGTATCGGTATGCCACCCAGTCAGTACGCGAGTGATTCTATCGCTAATCATATTTTGGTTAAGCGGTGTTGTATCGTCTTCCAACTCTTTTAGCTGTTTAATCGTTTTGCGATCAAGGCCAGTTAAAATAGCGACACGGTTAGTATTGGTAGGGCGCCCATTAATACCATAATCCGCTGTGGCAACATCAACATAGGTTTTTTTTGCAATAGACATAAAGGCTTTAAACGTCATCCCATTTTTAAGCAGGATCCGGACAATCGGCGTAAGTACGGCTTTACAGGCATTGACGATATGAGCATTCATTTGATTGCTATCAATTTTGAATTGTGTGAAATGCGTCCGATTTTAACAGACTTTATTATAAAAGGAAAAATTCCCCTTATATGAGTTTTTGAGTTGGAAAGCTTATGCCTGCTCATCAAATCTTTTAAAGCATATGAGTACGGTCTGGCTTGCTATATCTTCTACCTAAAACCTTATTGGTTTTGAAAATTATTGGTCTACATAGCTCGTAGGCTCCTCTGGTTTTCTCTTCCCACCCTAATAACTTTCTTTACATTAGCCTATAAATCATGGCGCCATTATCATGGCCGAACTCTACATTTTTGGCTCAAACCCTCCAATATCTCAACATTTACCTGCTTATTCACTCATACCTTGGTTAATCGGTATGATTTAATATTTTCATATAAGGGATTTAAATCCCCTTATTTGTTGATTTTGATTTTTTTTGATGATTTAATGCGCACCATCAAGTGATCGAGTTAAAGAATTTAAGAGGTTGGGAAGATGAATAGCAGATTGTCGCTATTGTGTGGAGTTGTAGTCGTTGCGCTGGGTATTGCTGGGTGTAGCAGTGGAGGGAGTGGTGGTAGTAATGACGGAGACCAACCTGGTGGTGATCAGCCTCCAGTTTCTCAGCTGCCCAGCGCTCGAATTATTTTTCCTTCTGCAAATGCCAGGCTCGATGCTGACGAAGGTGCAATTACTGTGCGGGGTACAGCAACTGATGGAGATAGTGGCATTAGATTAATTGCTGTAAACGGAGTTGGTGCTACAAGCAGTGATGGCTTTGCAACTTGGGAAGTCCAAATCCCACTAACTCCTGGTGATAATACATTGACAGTAGAAGCCACTGATGATGATGGAAACATTGATGCAAATGCAGCACAAAGTTCTATCAGAGTCGAACCCTTAATGGATACTGGTGATGACGTTTTTATCACTCTCGATATTGATAATAATCGAGCATTATTGATCGATCATATAAGGATATTATCGCTAGATTTAACAACAAGGATTAGAAGTATTTTTTCTTCCTCAAATATTGGTAATGGACCAAGTATTTCTGCTCCTACTCACGCCACAATTGACAGAGTCAATAACAGGCTTCTGCTTATTGATGAACGTCTTGATGCGCTAGTGGCAATTGACCTTTCAACGGGGGATCGATCCATCCTTTCTGATGCAGACACTGGTAGTGGTGTAAGTTTACAAGGTGCTTTTACACCGACTGTAAATGAAGATGGAAGTGAAGTATATCTTTCAAATGTTCCTAGAGATGAAATTATTGCGATCAATTTAGCAACTGGAGATCGGCGGATTATATCTGACTCAACTACAGGTGCTGGGCCAGTCCTAGGGAGCCCACTAAATGCCGCTCTATATGATGAGGGACTGTTAGTCCTCGATTTCAATTCCCCTGAGCTTCGATTAGTTTCTGTAGATTTGACTAGTGGTGATCGTACCGTTCTAGCTAACAATCTACCTCGATCACGCAGCCGATTCTCTTTAGCTTTTGATGCAGATACTAATCGAGCACTATTTACAAATGGTTCAGATTCTTTGTATGGCATCGATATAGCTTCAGGAAATCTTACGGTGTTATCTACTCCTGGTTCAACAGGAATAGAGCCAAGAGAAGCGGTTGGTCAAGGAGTTGCATTAAAGTCGATAGGGAGCATCACGCTAGATAGCAACAATAATCAAGTCATTGTTACGGATAGATTTCTTGAGTCTGTTGCCACTATCGATCTAGCAACGGGTGATCGCTCTATCACTTCCGACAACAAAGTAGGTGAGGGTTTAGAGTTTAGCTCTGTCGGTGATATGGCATTTGATTCAGCCAATAGCCGTATCTTATTAGCGATGAGTGAGAACGGGGCCCCGATTACATCTGGAAATACCGGCCGATTAATTATGGCCGTTGATTTAGACACGGGCAATAGATCCACTTTTACCGGTAATGATGTTGGTTCCGGCCCAAATTTTGATGGCTTTGGAAGTTTCCTTGGCCCGAGAAGTATCGAGATTGATAGCCAGCGCAATCGTGCACTAGTAACCGATACCAGCCGTAATGCTATTTTTGAAGTCAATCTTTTGGATGGTGCTAGAAGCATTATTGCTGATGCAACTACAGGTAGTGGCACTTTTATTGGTATAGGAAATATTATTTTTAACGGCGATAACAATGCTATTTATTTTGCATCAGATTTTATTGGACAAATTAATTTACTGAATGGTGAACGGACAATGTTATCCAGTGATGGTATTGGTCTTGAGCCTCCTGTTGGTAGTGGCCCCATTGATAGACTTGGTTCTGATGCGGTGCTGATCGATAGTAACAGATTACTAGTATTGGACAAAGGTCTTGATGCTATTTTGGAAGTTGATATTGCCACAGGTAATCGAAGTATTTTTTCTGGTAATGGCTTGGGCCTTGGACCCAATATTGATTCCCCTGAAAATATGATTATTGATAGTAACAATAACCGGCTTTTATTAACAAATAATAAATTCAGGTTTGCAGATGTTGCTGGTGAATCACTTTTGTCTGTTGATATCGAATCAGGTAATAGAGTGGACCTTGCATCGGATGATTATGAATTTTATGAAAATGTATTCAGTCTTGAGTTTGATAGCGAAAATAATATTTTATTTAGTTTTGAGCTTTACGGTGGTTTATATGCGACGGATTTAACAACTGGTGAACGAGTACTCTTTTCTCATTTTTAAACAACATTTGATTATTAAACTTATAGGAAACAATGGAGATTATAACTATGTATATAAAGTTACTTATAGCAACAAGTGTTGCAATATATTCCAGTACAAGCTTTTCTTACACTATTGGCGTTAATGAAAAAAGTATAGTTCAAAAAAATCATTGCCCTAATGACTTTAATTCTTTAGTGGTTTCTCAAGAAAACCATATCGATTGTGAAAAAAATATAATCGATATTAGCTCTAAGCAGAAAAATTATTTTATGTATATTCCAACTAAGAAGGCGCCTCCAGCAAGAGGGGAGCCGCTGTAAGCTTATTTTTGATTTATAAGTATTATGAGTGTTTGTTAATTTTTTTTAGGTAAAGGAATTTTAATATGAAATTTATCACAGCTATATTTTTGCTAATGTTCAGCTTGCATTCAGAGGCGCGTTGGCTAGATGTATCAGGCAAGGTTCTCTATTTAGTCACCTACGCTAACACTAATACCATATTGGTAACTTTGGATCAGCAAGGATCAGATGTTAGTGAGTGCAGTAGTAAAGATACTTTTGCTATTAGTAGAGGGTTAGATCCTGAAGCAAGATCGAGAATGTATTCCCTTTTATTGGCGGCAAAGGTTAGTGATACACCTGTGGTCATTTCGTTTAATGAAGTGGGGAATTGTGAGTCTTGGTCTTCGACACAAAATGTTTATCGCAAGATAACGCGACTCCGTTAGTACAGGTTGGTGATAATTAATTTTAATTTTTTAGGAACTATTAATGAAGACTAGTATTTTTTTATTTTTGACTGTTTCGCTTTTTTCTAATTTAGCATTTTCAGCATGGGATGGCTCTGTAAGAAGTGAGATTTCCTATGTGGAGGTAACCGGTGGTGGGAATTACGATTTTAGAGTGACTTTAAAAGGGCGGCCGGCACTATGCGATAACTCAAATACCTAGTCGTATATCAATGAAAGCGAACCTAATTACCAAACCTATGTGGTGCCTTATTGGCGGCACAAATGGCTGAAAAGCCAGTGATTATTTATGTTCGTAGAGAAAGTGGTTCTGAACAAGGGTATTGTAATATTAACCTTGCTTCTTAATATTCTATAGTAAGTGTTATTTTTTATTAAAAATAATTAATTTTAACAAAAATGGATAAAAAATGAAAAAATTTATTTTTTTATCTCTAACAATTAGTTTTTCTATGACAGCTATTGCTAGCCAAAAAACGTCTGAAGTCTCTGCTTCACAAATTGACCTAATAAGGATTCATACGACTAAACATGCTGCATCTGCAGCAAGAAAAATAGTTATTTTAAAAATATTGGGGTTAGAAGAGGAGTGTAGTTTGGGAGTGTTTTTTGATAGTGAAGAAAATTCTGCAACGCTATCACTTGCATTGTCAGCTTTTGTTTCAAAATCTAATATGAACATAGGGTATGAGACTGATTCTCGAGCTCCTTGGGGAGACAGAAGATACTGTGAATTAACATATATAGATATCAAATAACGTTGGTTTTTTAAAAAGAGTATAAAGTTTACACGTTTTAATAGGACGCAATCATGAAAAGACAATTTAGTGGCTTATGGAAAACAATAGCTTTACCTATTGTGCCGATACTGTCTATGGAGTTTTTAATATCGGCACCTGCTTTGGCATCGAATTATTCTCTAGTTAATAATAGTGATGCCCAGATAATGGGTGGTACTAGTTTTGAACAGGACGTTCTTCGTATTGCAGCGCCAAATGCCGCTGGTGTTTCTGTTAATCGCTTTTCAACGTTTGAAGTTGATACAAAGCCACTAAATATTATTAATAACACCAGCGGAATCAGTACGATTGTATTGGTTTCACCAAATATGGAAATAAATAATACTATTGAAGTTAAAGGGCCAGCAGCGGATATAGTATTTCTCTCAGAGCAAGCCAGTGGCAAATTGAGTTGTAGTGGTTGTGAATTAAAAAATATTTACCGTGCAACCTTCGCTGTCAACAACGGTGCTGTTAGTGGCTTGGGTTCCTCAAATGGAATGATTGGAGAATTATCCAGTGCCAGTGCAAGCAATGTACGTTTGCAAAATTTTCAGGCGCCAGGCGCAATTAATGTCGATGTGTTAGCGGGCCGTATTACTACCTCGGGGACGATCAATTTAAATGAGCGTGTCAATACATCGTCGACAGGTGCTCTTATTAAAAGTGACAATGGTCAACGTTCAATCGGTTCGGGCATGTTAAGTCTATATCCCGGTCAACATCGTTGGGATTATCAAACTCAGAGTGTGCTGGGTTCTGTACTCAATTACAACTACAGTTCGATTGGTGGCCAACTTCGAGCGAAAGCGATTAATGTATTGGCGGCCTCTCCAATATTTTTTACTGCATCTACAGATACGCGTACCGATTTAATATCTAGCGTCCGTTATCGTGATCAGGCAAGAGTCTCACGAGAAGGGATTCGTATTGATAGTCTAACGCCAACAACAGTCTATTTTAACGAAGGGCACTTGCTTTCTGAAGGTGCCATTGAAGTAAGGTCTATGGGCAAGTTAACAGTTGCTCCGAACTATAAAATTACTGGGACCGATACGTCATTTGTAACGGCTAAAAGGTTTTTTCATTCTGGTGATGTACGCAGCCATGCCATTAATTTTTCCGCTCAGAATTTTGTTAATCAGGGTCGTTTAAGTGCATCAGGCAAAATTACCGGTTGGTCAGAGCAGTATATGTTGAATCAGTACGGTGGCGAAATCGTCGGTGACCATATTCATTTGCAAACTGGCTCGGCGGCGAACCTTGAGGATAGGGGGCAAAGTTATATCCTCAATGGTTCCCGCACCCCTTATATAAGTTTTGCACCAACACAACGTTTGGCAGTGAATGCAGGTTACTTCGATAATATGAATCACACCAAATTGGGCGCTTATTACAGTGCTGGGCTCGAAAATCAGCCGGTTCCTGCATCTGCTCAACGCCCATCAAAAACCAGTGCGCATATTCGTGGTCGAAAAATCGAAATCAAAACCGGTGCTTTTGAAAATATTAATCCTTATTACGAAATCATCGAAGAGGATGAAGATTCCGTTTTACTAAATACTGCATTGCATCGCCAAGTAAGTGTTGAAGCCGAAGATTATCTTGGCATTGATTCACGGGATTATATCGTTAATGCCTCTGCTTTTTTAGGCGCGCAAAAAGAAACAGGCCGCGTTCACTTCGACACAAAAGTCGTCAGCAATGAACGCTATCGTGTGGTATCTGTACTTGCTAGAGACAGTGAAACCAATCGTTCAAGCAGGCAGTACAGTTATGCGGGGACAATAACGCAAACAACTTATACTGATGTGGTATCAACATCAACAGCTATCTACTCGCCACCGGGTGTGTTGTTTTCGATGGGTCACTTCGATGCTAAAGCGGATAATTTATTTTTAAACAGTGTTGGTTATTTCGAAGTTTTTGGTGACGCCCGATTTAATACCGCTCGTTTAGTCGATGCAGGGCTTGCGCAACAAGCGGTGTCTCGTGAATTACTGATGACCTATGTAACGGGTGGCATTTTAAATCATAGCAGTTCCACAGCCGATGGGCGTCCATTGGATCCTCATCAACTCGACTCATTGTTTTATGTACAAGGTGCAGCATTAGCCGCTAATGCCAATGGTCACTTTACCGACTATAGCCCTTATAAAACCTATTTAGGTGAGGTGACTGGTCGCGCCTTTGCCTCTGTAAATACAGGCATTTCTTCTGATAATAAGCAACTGGATATGACGAATGAGCAGCAAGGCGAATTCAGCGTAACCGCAACCCGAGTAATCGATTACTACGACCATGCAGATCAAAGCTGGGAAAGCATCACAACGGTTGTAGCCGATGTCACGTTTTCAATTTACGAAGGTTTTGTTGAGCTTTGGGTAGAAACACGTGATTGGGTTAATAGCTTATGGCAAGAAATTAAGTGGTGGGACTAAGGGAAACAATGATGATACATACATACGATAAAACAGCAGCAACCCTGGCAGGGTTACGCCATATTACTTGGGCTAAACGCGTATTAATTTATACCGTTACCCTCGGTTTATTGATACAAAATATCGCCGTTGCAACAGCAAGTGTATTAACGGCTCGCGATGTACAGCGCTATGTTAACGCTCAACCTTTATTCGAACGGGCAGTTCAGTATGCTGATTACCAGCATACAACAGGGGATTATTTAGAACAGTCTGCAACCAGCGCAATGACAATTGATAGTTTTCATCAGCGTTTAAAAGAAGACTTCCCTCAAATACTACCACCCAAATATGTCACCATCACTTCTGGCGGTGTGCCCATTGTTGCTCCGACTTATGATAAACCTCGCCCCATTGGCTCGCCTATGCTACAAGGGCGTTATGCGCGGGATCAAGTGCATGCCTTACTAGGAATTAATTTAATTAATGGTACACCGGATTCAGGTTATGACTCTGATCGGAATCAGTTAAATACCTTGTATAGCAATATGCTGGCTATGTTGAATAGTGGCGAGATTCAACAACCGTATTGCGCACCATTAAATCGTGATCAAGAAAATAGCGGCTTATCCAATAATATAGTCTGGCCAGAGTGTCATATTATTCATGGTGAGCGTGTAGTGGTACCGGTTGTTTACCTGACAGGGGCAACCGTAAGTGAATACCGTGTTGATGATCATCGCGCGGTCTTGGCTGGTACCAGCTCATTCCGCGAACTCACCATTGACAATGTGACAGTAACCACCGGTCGCAATAGCTTTTTACAAGTCGCCGGTAATCTATTAAATAATCAAGGCACCATTCAAGGTGAGGGAGACCTCTCTATTGTTGCTGGCGGTGCCTTAGTGAATTTATCCGGCAGGATCACCAGTCAGGATAATTTAAGCATTGAGGCCGCCTTAATTCAAAGTAATACGCTGGTACACCGCTACGACTTTGATGGCCGCCAAGGGGGTAGCTTCGGTCAGATCGCTACATTCCAAAGTAATGGTAATTTACTATTAACCTCCCATAGCGATATTCTGATTAATGGTGGTATTGCAAATGGTGGCGGCAATCTTGTATTCAATGCCGGCGGTTCTATCTATGTCGGTCCAGTGCAATACACAGATAATTTTTCCAGTGATAGCCGTCAAACAACGCGCTCTCATATTTTGCAGTCTTTCTTAACGGCAGAGCAAAGTATTGCCTTAATTGCACAGGACGAAATTAAAATCGATGCCTCAGAAATTGTGGCCGGCGAGTACGTTGAATTGTTAGCGGGCCTAGGTATTACTGTCGAAGACGAGTTAAGTAGTAACTATGTTGCCAGAAATTATTATGATCATGGGTACGATGTCCACACAGAAACCTTTCAAACAGTTGCAATCCGTTCTTTAATTGATGCCGGTAAAAAAGTTCGTCTGCATACCACTTTGGGTGATGTCACGCTGAGAGCCTCTGATGTGCGTTCAACACAAGGTGCTGAAATTACTGCAGCCGGTGGCAAGTTGCGCTTATTAACCACGACCGAGACTGATCACTACAGCTACAGTGCTGTTAAAGAAAGTCTATTTACCATCAGTACCATAAACCGTGGCCATACCGCAGAAACCTTGGCATATCCTACCATTGTTGGTGGTTTAGAAGTGAATGCGCTTTATGGCTTAGAAGTTGAGTACGAAGGTGATTCGACATTAGCGAATGACCTCGACGCACAGATTGCATCCCTTAGCCAAGTTGAAGGCATGGAGTGGATGCAAGAACTGCGCAACGATGCCAGTTTAAATATTGACTGGCAAACCGCGAGCACTTTTTATAACGAATGGGATAAAGATAGTACCAGCCTTTCACCTGCAGCGATTGCGTTTATCACCATTGTTGTTGCGGTATTTACGGCAGGTGCAGCAAGTGGAATCGTAACAGCGTTACAAACAGCTGGTGCAAATAGCGCTGTTGCTGCGGGTGTTGGTGCAGCATTTACTGCTGCTGTGACAACGGCCTCTATCGCCACCGGTAATGCCATTGTTAACGGCGGTGATCCGGCAGAGGTTTTCGAAGCAGCATTTGAGTCGATTCATAATGAAGAAGGAATAAAATCTACAATAACAGCAGCTCTAACAGCAGGTGTATTAAACGGTATCAATGGTGAATTTTTTAATGCAGAGAATTTAAGCTTTGGTGAGCAAATTCAGCAAGCCGTTGTTGATGCGACTGTGCGTTCAGGTGTTTCTACGGCTATTAATGGCGGTAGTTTCTCTGATGCACTTAAATATTCACTATTACAAAATGCGGCAAACCTTACCGGTGATGCCATCTCAGGTGAAATATCAGAGTTAGCCAGTAACGGCGATATTAATACGGCGCTACAACGTGTCGCCTACGTAGGTGTCGGTTGCTTGGTGGGAAGCGCACAAAATAGTAGCGATGGTTGTGAGTCTGGTGCTTTGGGTTCAACTATCGGTCAAATTGTTGCAGAACTACAAAGTGAATCAGACTTTTTTGAAGGATTGGTTAATGCAACCAATGAATTTGGTGAGCGCTTATATTCTGATGCGCAAATTAAGCAATTGCTTGCTAATACAAGGGATTTTTCTCGTGGTCGCTTAAACAGCATTTCGCCACTCATTAATCATGCCGGTCTATACGGTGCACTGAGTGCTATGTTTGTTGGTTTAGATGCAAACATTGCAAGCGGTGCGGCTAATACTGCTAGAAATACAGCGCTTGAATACACAGCGCTAAGTTTTATGAATGCTCTAGATAAAGAAAGAGAGCTTAATAGTCGTTTGGGGTTTCTTTCAGATATTTCGGCTTTAGAAGCTGCTAATGCTAATGAAATAACAGAAACCATTGATGCTGCTCTTTTAGAAGAAGCTGAATTGCTAGGTTTACGAGTAAAAGAAAATGTTAATGGGGTTCACTATGTTGAAGAGCCAGGTGGTGTTGGTCGTAGAATTGCTAACAATAATCTATTTCGCGAGCTAAACCAGGCCCAAGAAGAGAATCTTAAACGTTCCGCAGCTTTATCAGATAACCTAAAACGAGCCGAAGCAGAACTCGTAGCTTTTAATGAGCGTATCCAAGAGCTAAAGCGAGAAGGTTTGCAAGCTCATTTTGAAACCATCGAGTTTATGCGTAATCAATTAGGCCCCGCTTCCGGTACAACAGCGCAAGAAATTGCCGATGCTGTTGGTTACCAAGGTTATGATGAGTTTTCTTCTGTAATTACTGAAGGCGTATTTTTGGCGACAGATTCATTATTATTTGGTGCGCCAGGTTTGGTACTGGCCTTCGCCGATATTGATAGCCCTATTCCATTAACGGATGCAAAGCTTGCAGTAGCAACCAGTTTTTTATTTGAGGAGTTAGAAAAAGAGGGCGTTCCTCGTCATGTTGCTGAAGGAATATTGCTAGCAGCTGGAATTGCTGCATCGGCTAAAGATATTAAAGAATTAGTTTTGCTTGGTGGTCGAGGAGCTAAAAGAGCTCTTGATAGATTAACCAACAGGCGAAATGGAATTACATTAGATGACTTGAATTTAGATGATTTTGAAATTAGTGGTGCCCCGCTTCATGATGTTGAGGTTAATGACTTTAGTAATCACAATGTGATGCCTAACGGGACTCGTTTTGATATTGAACTAGCCGGCACGCCTACCTCAGTTAATAATTTCGATGATCGCGATTATTTTTCTTTCTTTGATGATACCACTGGAGCACCAATATACGATGGTTCTGCCACTCCTGCAGGATATTTAAGCAGAACTCCTTGTGCTATTAATTGCATCCTTACAGCATCCAGATATTTAGATTCTCAAAACGCAATGAAGGTTGAAGACGCTATTAGAGTAGGTTTAAGAGAAAACCTCTTTGGTCATGGAGCAGGCGGAGGGCTTAGACGAGGAAAGTATCACGAACTAGTCAATCAGCCCGATTTTGCTAACTTTGGTTTCACTGCCAGCTCACATGAAATTTTAGATCCATACGTTTCTGGCGGTATTATTGAGAACTCCTTGAGTCAAGGCCTTCCTGTTATAGTGGATGTAAAAGTTCCGAAAAACAAATCTATCCAGCAGTATTTTTATGATTTAGCAAGCAACCCTAATGACCCATCATTAAAAATGCAATCTTTAATTAATAATAAAAATGCAGGTGGTCATGCTGTCATAATCAGAAGTAAAACCATATTGCCAAATGGTAGTACTCGATGGGAAATTATCGACCCCACCCAAGCATCAGGTAAAGTTATAGCCGTCAACAATAATCTATTCGATGAAGTAATTGGGAAGTTTGTAACAGTTTTTACACCGAAAAATCCAACTCCGTAATCAAAAAAATCAATAAGTAGGGTCAGATACTATTTTTGGCCTACAAAAGGGGCAGACTCGAGTGAAAATGTATATAAGCAGTTATAGTGTATAAATTATTTTGGGAGTTTTAAAAAATGAAGTATTTTTTTAGTTTTGTATTATTTACCATCGTTTCTATGAATAGTTATGCAGCAAGAATGGACTGTCCTATTGCTAAAGTACTTCATATACAAATAGAGGGTAAAAAAATTCTTTATCGACAGGCAGGCGGGACGCCTTGGAGAACTCTCGGTTATTTAGGTAATAATGACGGAACGGAGGAACGCTATACTCGCAGCACAAACGGCTGATAGTCAGTGCTTGAATAAGTAGGGTCAGATACTATTTTGGGCCTACAAAAGGGGCAGGCTCGAGTGAAAATGTATATAACCAGTTACAGTGTTTTAATACTGTAACTTATTTAAAATCTATAAATTATTTTGGGAGTTTTAAAAAATGAAGTATTTTTTTAGTTTTGTATTATTTACCATCGTTTCTATGAATAGCTATGCAGCAAGAATGGATTGCCCTATTGCTAAAGTACTTAATATACAAATAGAAGGTAAAAAAATTCTTTATCGACAAGCAGGCGGGGCGCCTTGGAGAACTCTCGGTTATTTAGGTAATAATGACGGAACAGAGGAACGTTACGCCGCTATACTCGCAGCACAAACGGCTGATAAGTCAGTGCTTGTAGGTTATTTTGTTGAAAATTATAACTGCACTTTAAACAACTATAGTACTGCTGCTAGTATAGTAAGAACTTATTAAGAGTTAACGAATTTATTTACATATAATTTGTAAATAATAGGGCCAGATACAATTAAAATAATGTACTTAGTTAATTATCAACTTTTTAAAAGGAAGATAGATGAAATATTTTTTACTTTTTTTATTATTTTTTTCATCATTTTCTTTGGCGGGTGAAGGCACAAAACAATCGTTAATATCCAAAGTCTATGTCGCCAGTTATTGGGCAATGGTAAGAGTACCGGATATTAGCGCCAACCCCGGTAACTGTAGAAATACCTCTTACTATGCTATTAACCCTGATGATAGAAATTATGAATCATTGCATTCGCTGTTATTGGCAGCCTATGTCGCTGGTAAAGAAGTGAGTTTTTGGGTTCATGGTTGTGGTGGACAGGGAAATAATCATCCGAAAATTATTAGTGTGATTTCTCATTAATCAATATATGAGAAGTCATATAATTATTATAGATAGTAAAGCGAGAAATTTAAATGAAAATACTGAAGAACACCTTTTTTACCGTAGCATTATTAGCTTCTTCTTTTAGCAATGCTGGGTCGAGTTGGATAGGAGGTAAAGTCACATCTCTATTGGCTCATGGAACCGAACCTGCAATCCGATTAACCGGCAACGCTTCTCCAGATAACTGTGACGGAGGTAGCTATGGTTGGTTAAATAGAGCATGTCTGTTCTCAAGTGTTGTACAGATCAGTTATTTATTAAAATATATGTAGATTAATATGAAAGAAATAACATTATTAATGATTATTGCTATCGTCTTTATAGCAGCCTCAGCTTTTTCTCAGCCTGTTATTACTGAGAATTTAAGTGAAGAAGAGTTGATGCCGTTTTGTAGCAATCAGGCACTTTGGCAGCACGCTAATATTGAGCCTGAGAAATGCCTGTCAGCTGCTAAGTCATGTTCAGAAAAGATATCGACAATGAGGCTTGATATTAATAAAGCGACAGAGCAACTGTATATTTGTGTATTCGATACATTAAATATTGATTTCGCTCAACAGTAAAAAATAGTACTAAAAGGATATTCGCTGAGTTGTATTGTCATGAGTGTTTTCTTAACGATAAATTTAGTAAAAAAAGAACAAGATAAGGTTATACCTTTACAAGGAAGTGATAAACATAAAATAGTCGAACTCGATGGTTTTCGTGACCTATTTTTTGGTCAAGACCAAGCGTCGACTATGCAAGAACTGGCGACTATCGCTGGTGTAGATAATAAAGTGTTTCACTTTTTTACACAATCAAATGGAGAGTCTTACGGTGATGAACGATATATGCATCGTAGTTTTAACCCTGCAGAGGTACGCTATTTATTAGAAAACATCAGTTCCGCATTGGAAAATACTGCAGGGCCATGGAGTAGCCTTTACCATTATATTGATTTGCTTGATGGCAAAGGACAGCGTATTGAAGAAGCGTTAGTTGAGTATAGTGGCGATGAAGCCTCTCCAAAGTATTGTCTTGCTAAACCCTATATAGAGGGAATAAGTTGCTTTTTAACTATATATTGCGATAAAAAGCAACGAAAAGAGGGGGAGATTAATTTGCTGGAGGAATCGCCTCAACTCTTCACATTTAAAAAAAGCAAGTCAGTAGAATCTATAACCTTAGGCAAGCCAGTAGATTGGAACCTGAATTCGTTTAACCAGATAGAAAGTCTTGATGGCCGGGTTTATCGCGAAGTCGCTATCCCGAAAACGCGGAGTAATAGTCCGACTTCAATTGATGACTGTTATCTAGCTTATGTGCGTTCCTCATCGAATGAAGTTACCCTTGAGTGTTATGATTATCCTAGCTTAAAACAGTCACACACCTTCAACTTATCTGCTGAAGACGACATTATTCTTTATTCTTATCGAGTCAAAATGCATGTTGAAAGAAAACCACAAAAGATGATTGATTGGATGTTGAAGAAAGAACGGTATACCGATTGGATTAAGCGTGATATCGAAGCAACCTTGCGACTTTGTGATTACGCGGAGAGTCATGGTTATGAATTACAAGTATGGCAAAGCTAATCTCTTTTACTTAGGTAAGTAAAATTCTACAATGGAAAAATAATGTCTGTCGTTGAAATACCTGCGCATTGCTTAGAATTTCCGGAAATGGACAAGGAAATTGAGCTGTTAGAGAGTTTACTTGTACATGCTTATGATGATGTGCAAGTTTCACCAGATAGTCTGGGCATTTTTTTCAATGACTATCTACGGGTAGTAGGATTTAAGGTTTTTTTAGAGTATTCACAACAGGATATCATCTCGACTTTGAGGGATGCTTGCGATTTTGGTGTAGCGTTATTTATCCGTGGAAATGCTCACCCAAACACCAGCGTGAATGTAACTATTGATGGCCAGCCGTTAACTCTACAAGGAGGGGCTAGCGATTTTAATACAGCGCTTAACTGGCTATCTGCTTATGGTATAGCTGCTATATTAAGAGATCACCAGGCTATAGAAACGTTATGTCATTACCACTCTGATAATTTTGAGGGCACCTATGATCAATATCATATTACCCTGGCTAAGGCATTAATGGCATTCAGCGATAACTCTCAAGGTACAAAGAAATTACTGTCCAAGGCTTTAAGGGAAGCAAATACTGCAACATTATTTCCTAAACGTGCTCAAATAAAAGGCGCGCCTTTAATCAAGCTGGCACAAGCTGTTTTATATGATTCCAATGATCAAATTTTCGAGTACGCCTGCCGGTCTTTGCAAGGTCATTATGAAGTATCGAAACACCCAAGTGATAATTATATGGCAGATTTATATCTGCCTTACTTGATTGTCGGTTTATGTGCTATGGCTAGTGATAAAGGCACGATATTTAATATTACCTGTCATTATTTTCCTAAATACCTTGTAAATAATTCTTTATAAATATGCTGATAGTTTTATCACTTTTCGGAGCAATAAGTATTGGGTAGATATAATATGATGCCAGGGCTCTAAGAGATGTTAATGTGATAAAGGGGTTTTAAACCTATAGTTGATTAAAGTTTTATCAATTTAATTTTGAAAGAAATTTAAAAAGGTAGATGATTTGAATTGCATACCAAAGATTCACTAGTGAATCTTTGGTATTGGATTAAGCAAGGTAGACTAAAACATTTGCCCATTGGGTAGGGCGATTGATCTAAGTTTATAAGAAGCATCTAATTCCTTTAGAGCGCTGCTTACAATATTAACGGCTTTAGTGTTTTCTGGTCGAGTACCGCAATTTACGATTAATTTGCCAACACCCCAGCGATAAGACACTTCGTGAAGGTTTTTTCGACTTGCTACATTGCGAATAATACCTTCTTTTTTATTGCCAGGTTTATACGGTTCAATAATATTAAAATTTGCTTTTAATACATTTTTTAGTGCTTTGTTTAAGCTCTCATAGTTGGTGTTGTTAAATGGTAATTGGCATTCATAATACTGATTCATTGTCATAAATTTCCTTGTAGATAAATAGCAGATACCATATCTGCGCATGGTAAAAATAACATTGAAAAAGGGCGTTGGCAACTCACTAATTTATTAATATGAGATAAAGTTTACACCAAATATTTATCGGAAATAATGTTTAAAAAAATCTATATTTTATTCAGCTTTTATTGATTGTTATTTTCATTGTTCAAATAAGACCATAGGCTTTCACACTCATTAGATAAGCGGCGGCTGGAACGGTACAACATAATATCGAGAGGCATGCTCATTGCTTTCGTGCTCACGTCAATAAGTTCTCCACGCTTTAATTCACCTTGTATGCATATTTTTGGTAACCAACAAATCCCCATTCCTGCAATAGCCATTGCTTTGATTGATTCGGTAATGGCATTTTCATAAACATAATTGAGTGTGTAATCGCTGCATTCACGAGCGATAATATCTTCTGTCATTTTTCCCATTAAACAATTGGAATAGTAGGCCAGGTAATTAATCGGTTTTTTTCCACTCATACGATAAAGTGGTTTGCCTTTGCCATTGGGTGCACTAACTAATATGAGCTGATCTGATGTTAGTCGGCACGAAAGAAAATCGGATGGGTTTAAAAGGGAAGGGATGGTAGGTGTTGTATAGGACAACATAAATTGACTTTGCCCAGACTGTAATAAGTCAACACAATCGAGTAAATTATAGGCATCCATTGTTGTACGTATACAAGAAAAATTTTTATGGATATCCGCTATCCATTCAGCAAAATAATTAATTGCCAGAGTATGGAGAGCAGTGAATTTAATGAAATCACTACTCTTATGCTGGTTTTTACTGCATTCATCGCGAATACGATGTAATTGCTTCATGATATCTTGTGCAGTTTCTCTGAATAACTCGCCTTCGCTTGTCAGTTTAAAGGGGTGAACAGAGCGGTCGATTAAAGTGGCGCCTATCCATTGTTCAAGTCCGAGTATACGGCGGCTAAATGCGGGCTGACTGCGATTGCGGTTTTTAGCGGCAAGCGTAAAATTTTTTGTTGATGCTAATTCTAAAAAATCGGATATCCATTCTGTATCCATTATCTCACCTCATTTCTTATTTATTGCGTATGTAGCGCTTTCAAAGTAAGCCTATGCATTAAGTTATTGCCTTTTGAGCCATGCATATTTTGCATGGCGCCTCTAAAAATAACATTAGATGGATTTTTTTGAAATAGCTAAGATGCAGCCCATCCAATAGTAACCAAAAAAAGAGAACATTGTGTTAGGCGTTTTAGGTGGAATGGGGCCGTTGGCGACGGTCGATTTTTTAAAAAAAGTGGTGCAACAAACCTGTGCTAAAACTGATCAGCAACATATGCCGATAGTGACTTGGTCTGTGCCGCAAATACCTGATCGCTCCACACATATTATCCATGGTGGTGAAAACCCTTATCCACACTTACGTAAAGGCGTGATGCAATTACAGTCTATGGGTGCCAGCGTCGTTGTTATTCCTTGTAATACTGCACATTTTTGGTATCAAAAATTAATCGCAGATACTGGCATCGATATATTACATATTGCAGACGCCGTACTTGAGCAGTTACAGCAGTTATCACTAGCATCGAATGAATATCGTGTCGGGTTATTAGGCACCAGCGGGTTAATTAAATCAGGTATTTATCAGAGTTATCTGGCAACTCATAACTGGCAAACACTGATACCCGATACCGAGCAGCAACAGCAAGTGATGGCGGCTATTGAATTTACTAAAGAAGGAAAGTTAGCACAAGCACGAGCTGTTTTTTTGCAACAAGTTGAAAACCTTCAAAAAAGAGGCGCTAAAGCCATTGTATTGGGTTGCACAGAAATACCCTCGGTACTTGATCATGAAGAAAAGCTGATTGATAGCAATCTGGCATTAGCTAAGCGTTGTGTTAGATGGTTTGAGGCATCGTATAAAGGAGGCTCTATTGACAGTGCCTCTTCTTCAAATAGTCCGCTTTCAAATAATTTGCTTTCTGGCAGCTCTTTTTCCAGAGAGTGCATTCCAGACAGATTGTAATAATAACACTTAACAAATTGATTGATATAAATACCAGTGAGAACGATATGAAACCAGCGTGCAAACTTGCTCAGATGCTTGTTCGAGAAGAAAGGGATCTATTAGGAGAAATGCCCATTGATAATTCTGTTTACTATGGTATTCAAACACAGAGAGCTTGCGATAATTTTTCATTATCGGGTGTTCAACTTAATCATTTCCCACAATTAATCGATGCTCTGGCAATGGTAAAACTTGCCTGTGCTAAAGCTAATTATCAACTAGATTTACTTGATTATCAAAAGATGGTCGCTATTGATGCCGCCGTGAAAGCAATCTTGCAAAGAAAGCACGATGAGGATTTTGTGGTTGATATGATTCAAGGTGGGGCAGGGACATCTACCAATATGAATGCTAATGAAGTGATTGCGAATATTGGTTTGGAATATATGGGAGAAGCCAAAGGAAATTATTCTATTTTACACCCAAATAATGATGTTAATTGTTCCCAGTCAACAAATGATGTGTATCCAACGGCGGTAAGGCTTTCTATTTTGCTCACTCATGGCGAGTTAGTTGATAGCTTACGTGCATTATGTAATGCCTTCAGTACTAAAGCGGTTGCTTTTTCTGGTGTTATAAAAATGGGAAGAACGCAATTGCAGGACGCCGTACCAATGACATTAGGGCAAGAGTTTCAGTCTTATGCGTCTACTCTAGAAGAAGATATTCAGCGTATTGCTGACCTTTCTAAATTGTTAACAGAGGTTAATCTGGGAGGGACAGCCATTGGCACTGGCATTAATACACATACTCAGTATTCGGAACTGGCCGTAAAAGAACTTTCTCAAATCAGCGGTATTAAGTTCTCTATTGCTTCCGATTTAATTGAAGCAAGTTCGGACATGGGTGCCTTCGTATTATTCTCCAGCATGCTGAAACGTCTGGCAATCAAGCTATCAAAAATTGCCAATGACTTACGCCTAATCAGTATGGGGCCTCGCTGTGGTTTAGCTGAAATTAATTTACCTGGGCAACAACCCGGTAGTTCTATTATGCCCGGCAAAATTAACCCAGTAATTCCTGAGGCTGTTAATCAAGTCGCTTATCAGGTTATAGGAAACGACTTGGCTATTTCGTTTGCCGCTGAAGCAGGTCAGCTACAGCTAAATGCAATGGAGCCTTTGATTGCTTATAAGTTATTAGAGTCTATCCGCCTGTTAACAAAAGCAATGACAATGTTCGAGGCTCGTTGTATTAGTGGTATTACTGCTAATGAAGACCATTGTCGAGAACTAGTCAATAATAGTATTGGAATCATTACAGCAATTTCACCTTACATTGGTTACGAAAATGCAACGCGCATTGCCAAAAAAGCGCTGGACACCAACAGTAGTGTATTGGAATTAGTCCGTGAAGAAAAACTGATGGATGAAGCTATGCTAACACGCTGTTTACAACCCAGTGCTATGGTAAAACCAAGCTAACAACTTCACTTTTATAAATTTCTATTCAACTTATTCTAATGATAAAAAAGAGGTCACACTATGAATAATGAAAATGCTAAAGCGCCAGATAAAAAAGGGATAGCCCTTTGGCAACAAATAATTATCGGTATGGTATTAGGTGTTATTGTGGGTGCAATTTTTGGCTCAGATGCAGCGGTATTAAAACCTATTGGCACATTATTTATTAATGCGATTAAGATGTTAATTATCCCTTTAGTCTTTTGCTCATTGATTGTGGGTGTCACATCATTACAAGATACAGCAAAAATGGGGCGAATTGGTTTTCAAGCAATTATTTTATATTTGTTAACGACAGCGGCTGCTATCAGTATAGGTTTATTACTGGCGATTATATTTGTACCCGGAGAAGGTTTGAATATGACAGCAGAAGGGGGCGCCACTTTAGCTAAAGAAGCCCCACCGTTTATTCAAACATTATTGAATATTGTCCCTAAAAACCCGATTAATGCATTAGCGTCTGGCAATATATTACAAGTTATTTTCTTTGCACTTTGCCTCGGTATTTCTCTGGTATTAATTGGTGAAAAAGCTAAACCTGTTGTGACTGTTTTTGAAAGCTTAGCCGAAGCCATGTACAAGCTGACAGCATTGGTTATGAAGCTGGCACCCTTTGGTGTTTTTGGTTTAATGGCGTGGGTGGCAGGTAAATACGGTTTACAGGTACTGCTACCGTTAATAGTACTTATTGTACTTGTGTATGTGGGTTGTATTATTCAGGTATTATTTGTCTACTCAGGTATTATTAAAATCATCGGCGGTTTAAGTCCTATCCGCTATTTACAAGGTATCGTTAATCCCGCCGCCATTGCATTTACAACAACCAGTAGCTCTGGCACTTTACCAGCAACGATTAAAGCCGCACGCGAAGAATTGGGTGTATCTAAACCGATTGCCAGTTTTGTTTTACCGTTAGGGGCAACGATTAATATGGATGGTACGGCATTGTATCAGGGCGTGTGTGCTATTTTTGTTGCTCAAGCTTTTGGTGTTGACCTGGCTATGACGGATTATTTAGTCATTATTATGACATCCACTCTTGCTTCTGTTGGTACGGCAGGTGTACCCGGTGCAGGGTTGATTATGTTGTCATTGGTACTGACTACTGTCGGTTTGCCACTTGAAGGTTTAGCAATTGTCGCTGGTATTGATCGTATTCTGGATATGGCACGCACGAGTGTGAATGTGTGTGGTGACTTAATGGTTTCAGTATTGATTAGTAAAAATGAAAAAGAATTTGATGCAACAATGTACCAGAATGTTAATCGATCTATCGCTTAAGTTTTAGCTCATTCTTTAATTCAATTCGATTAAATAATCTATACCAATTATAAAAGCGTTTACTTTCTAGTAAGCGCTTTTATAGGACTACATTAATAAATACTTATAGAATAAAGCCGTTTTCTATTTACTCCTACCCACAAAAAGCGCTTCCGTTGATGTTAACTTTGTAATCCATTGAGATACTTCTGGTAGTGCTGCAAAAGCAATGCTTCTTAAGGGTTTTACTAATAAAGTACTGTCAGCAGGGTAGAGGCAGGCCTCTAAGCGGTCTTCAACAATAGAAACAAGGATTGACACATCACTTGTATAGGAACACTTCCTCAAAACATAAGCTAGTTCAATAGCGTTATGTATATAACGCTCAATACGCTTTGAGTCCGACGGCGCTTCAGTAATTAGTAAATCGGCAACTTCAAAGGCATTACTGTAAATAACCGCTGATTTATTCCATTCCTGGCAGGAAACTTTATCCCGAGCTTCTTTTATTAAACGTGACCAGATAAGTGCAGCATATTCTGGTTTACCTGCAATGGCTTGTTTGTGTTCTGAGCATAAAAATTGAACTTGATTCGCTCTTTGCATCATTATTTTCTCGTTTTAATTTATCTGTTATCTCCTTGAGTGGGAGATAGTAAGAGCTTAATGATAATTCTTATTATTTGATAAGTAAAATGATATTGATAACGATTATCATTTGTGATTAAATGCGCCGCCTACAGAAAATGCCTTCCAAATTGATGGTTGTTGTATCTATAGAGTCATTTTTTGGTTGTTTTTCGACCAGAAACTAAATTGTATTAATTCCGGGGGGAATATGAAAAAAACACTACTAGCAAAAGCCCTAATATTAGCTTCTGTAGGCGGAAGCCCTTTTGCTCTTGCCGATCAGGCACAAGAAATCCAGTCGTTAAAAGATAGATTAGAAAAGTTAGAAGCTAAAAAAGAATCAACAGAGGGTAGCTCATGGGCGGATAGAGTGACTATCAGCGGTCTGATAGAAGTTGAGGCCAGTTATGAAGACCCAGATTCAGGTTCGTCATCATCGGATTTAGTCGTGGCGACTGCTGAATTAGGTATCGAAGCAGCGGTGACTGAAGAAATTTCAACCAATGTTGTTTTGCTGCACGAAGAAGACGACACAGATTTAGAAGTTGATGTGGCAACAATCAGTTATCAGGCAGGAGAGAGTGTTTTTTCATTTGTGGTTGGTCAAGAGTATGTACCGTTCGGCGTTTATGAAACAGCATTAGTAAACGATACCCTAGCGCTAGAGATTGGTGAGACAAGAGAAACGGCTTTTATTGTTAATTATGAAGCTGGTCTATTTGCGGGCTCATTGTATGTTTTTAATGGCGACCAAGATGAAGATGGAGATGATACTCTGCAAAACTTTGGTGCAAGTGTTGGTGTAAACAGTGAATCATTTTCACTAGGTGCCGATTATATTTCTAACCTTGCCGACTCCGATGGCCTACAAGAAAACGATTACGGTTACGCTACAGGCGAAGACTCAGTTGCCGGTGCGAGTTTTCATGCTGTTGCCAATATCGGCAGTATTGTATTGATGACTGAATATTTAACTGCATTAGACGAACTGGCTAATGATGGCAATGATTCAGAGCCAAATGCGTTCCAAATAGAAGCGGCGATAGAGTTGGGTGCAATTACTTACGCAGTATCGTATCAGGAAACTGATGAAGCAGTATTTTTAGAGCTACCTGAAGAAAGAGTTAGCTTGGGTTTAAGCACAAAAATATTAGGCGGGCTCGGTTTAGGCGTTCAACTCCAGCATGATGAAGACTACAGCATAGCAGATGGTGGTTCTGGTGATGATACTGATAGCATTGTTATTCAACTAGCGGCTGAATTTTAATTGAAGAGGAAGATCGATATGAAATTTATCAAAAAATGTTCTATCGCGCTTGCAATAACATTGGCCGCAAGCCCAGCTTTTGCAGTTAATGAAAAAAGTGTTGTAACGAACTATGCTACTGTTGCTCATGCTGTTTTTGAAGACTCTTTGATTACAGCAAAAGAATTGAGCAAAAAAATCGATGCACTAGTTAAAGCGCCTAGCGAAAAAACATTGAGTGCCGCTAAGGTTGCATGGAAAGCCGCTCGTGTACCTTATCAACAGTCTGAGGTATTTCGTTTTGGTAATGCGAATGTTGACGATTGGGAAGGGCAGATTAATGCCTGGCCTTTAGATGAAGGCTTAATTGATTATGTTGACGCGAGTTATGAGCATGAGTTAGGTAATGCTGGTGCAACCGCTAATATTATTGCTAACACCCAATTAACAATGGGTAATAAGAAGATTGATATTTCAACAATAACACCTGGACTATTAGCAGAACTTAACGAGCTAGGTGGTTCTGAAGCAAATGTTGCCACTGGTTACCATGCGATTGAGTTTTTACTATGGGGGCAGGATTTAAATGGTAGTAACAGTGGTGCTGGTAAGCGCTCTTTTACGGATTTTTTAAAGGGCAAAAAATGTACGAACGGTAATTGTGAGCGTCGTGCACAATATATACAGGCAGCAGCTGGCTTATTGATTTCTGATCTTGCAGATATGGTTGGCCAATGGGCTCCTAATGATAATAAAAATTATCGTGCAACATTAACAGCATTACCGAGTAGCGAAGCGTTAACCCGTATGCTTTACGGTATGGGTAGTTTATCATTGGGTGAATTAGCAGGTGAGCGTATGAAAGTTGCCTTAGAGGCTAACTCTCCAGAAGACGAGCATGACTGCTTCAGCGATAACACGCATTTCTCTCATTTTTATAATGCAAAAGGGGTAAGAAATATTTACCTAGGTGAATATAAGCGTGTTGATGGTAGCACTATAAAAGGTGACAGTATTTCATCATTAGTAGCCAGTAAAAATGCAGCAACTGATAAAGCGCTTAAACAACAGTTGAATGAAACGGAAGCAAAGTTACAAGTTATGGTTGATGCCGCTGAAGCTGAAAAGAATCCAATGAAATTTGATCAAATGATTGCACCAAAGAACAAAAAGGGTGAAACGATTGTTCGTAATGTAATTGGCTCTCTTGTTGCCCAAACTGCATTAATTGAAACTGCAGCGGCAAGTATTGGAATTACTAATCTTAATCCTGATACTGCTGATCATACATTTTAATTGTTAAGTTTATCTCTCTATGATCTAGTTATTTAGCTAGGTCATATTGTTGTTTATGGTTGCTATGAAAAATCTCTCAGTTAACTATCTATTAATCGTTTTTCTTATTAATTTCGTTTTTCTTTTTCCTGCTTACGCAACTAACTCATTAGCCTCTGATGAAAAGCCGTTAGCTAACCTGAAGCGACTTTCTGGTGGCCAAGCGACTGTATTTTCAACGGGTAGAAATGCATTTTCATTACCCTCCAAAAATATGCCACTAATGCAAAAGTTGGATTTTAATGTAGGGAATAGTTTTTTTCGTAACCCTTGGGTGATTGCGCCGGCATCGACCGATGCGCGAGATGGTTTAGGCCCGTTATTCAATACTAACGGTTGTCAGAATTGCCATATTAAGGACGGAAGAGGGCATGCACCCGATAGCCCCGAAGACAATGCAGTTTCTTTACTGGTTAGATTAAGTATTCCCAATCATGACTCACACAATAGCGGTGTAAAAACTTTGCCTGAACCAAGCTATGGTGGACAACTTCAGGACTTTGCTATTCCTGGCGTAAAACCAGAAGGGCGAATTCGTATAGATTATCAACCCTTAAGAAAACAACTCGCTGGTGGCGAAACCGTTACTTTAAGAAAGCCTCAACTGTCTATTACCGAATTAGCTTATGGGCCTCTTCATCCACAAGCACAACTTTCCGCGCGCATTGCATCGCCTATGATCGGTTTAGGTTTGCTAGAGGCAATCAGCGAGAATGATATTTTATCCATTGCTGATCCCGACGATAAAAATAATGATGGTATCTCTGGTAAGGCGAATCAGGTTTGGAGTGAAGAAACACAATCTTTAGCATTAGGGCGCTTTGGCTGGAAAGCAGGGCAGCCGAGTGTGCGGCAACAAAATGCTGCTGCATTCAATGGCGATTTAGGGATCACGTCAACATTATTTGTAAAAGATCATTGTACAGATAAACAAATTGCATGTTTACAAGCACCCCATGGTGGCAAACCTGAGTTAAGCGACAAGCTACTGGATTTGGTAACTTTTTATTCGAAGAATTTAGCAGTCCCTGCTCGTAGAGACATTAATGATAAAACTATCCAGTTAGGTGAACAATTATTTGCAGATATAGGCTGTGCAGATTGCCATCAACCACAGTGGAAAACCTCAGCTGATTATCCAATGTCATGGTTAGCCAATCAAACTATCTATCCTTACACTGATTTATTGCTACATGATATGGGTGAAGGCCTTGCTGATAATCGACCGGAAGCAATGGCGAATGGCCGTGAATGGCGAACACCGCCTTTATGGGGTATAGGCTTAACAGGTGTTGTTGGTGAGAAAACACACTTCTTGCATGACGGCCGAGCTCGCGATCTTACAGAAGCTATTTTATGGCATGGTGGTGAAGCAGAGCAAAGTCAAAAAGCGTTTACCTCTATGGAAAAAAATAAGCGATCAGCACTGATTAGTTTTTTAAATAGCCTGTAATTTAATAGATGTAGAGATAATGTATGTTTAAAAAACTATCTATTGTATTGGTATGTACTGCCTTATTGGCCTGTAATAAAAAAGATGAACGTGTTGTATTTATAAATTCAGTCTCTAATAACGTTATTTTAGCGGGTTACGATAAGTTACAAAAAAGCAGCGAATTGCTTTATGGTGAATCCTTGTTATGTGAAACATCAGCTAACTATTCAGCTGTTCTTGAAAAAATAAAGCCTCAATGGCGACAAGCCATGTCTGATTGGCAGCATGTTCAATGGGTTCAGTTTGGGCCCATTAAAGAAGACAGCCGTGAGTGGGCCTTACAATTTTGGCCAGATAGAAAAAACCTTGTTGGAAGAAAAACGAACGCTTTATTAAAGCAAGACGAAGCTGTTACCGAGCAACAATTAGCAAGCTCTAGTGTATTAGTTCAAGGATTATCGGCCTTAGAGTTTTTATTATTTGATGAAAGCTTTAATAATAATATTAACTATAGTAAAAAGCATTGTCTTTTAGTTAAAGAAATTGCTAAAAAATTACAGATAACCACTAAGGAATTAACTAATGAGTGGCAAGCTTTCCATACGACTAATTTTTCTCAGTTTCAAAAACCTTTGCCGGAGGCTGAAGTAACAACGATAGATCAAGGGATTAATCTGATTGTCAGTAATATCGTTGTTCAATTAGATAAAGTAATCGATAAAAAAATAGGGAGTCCTTTTGCAATCAATAAACCTATTGATAAAAGTAATACATATTTCCTTGAATCATGGAGGAGTGAATCTTCGAAAAATAATATTAGAGATAATATTATTGCTATACGCTCAATAATGAATGAAGGCGGCTTAAAGCAATACCTTTATACAAAAGAGCTAAATCAACTTGCCAATAAACTAGAAGAAGAGCTAAATATTACTATTGAGATTCTCAATAAAGAAATGGTTACTTTACCTGATAACGACTCTAACTCTTATTTTAGGTTACTATCAGCAGATAAAAAATCAGCCATTGATAGTATTCAACCATTAGTAACTCAACTTGCTAAGTTACGTGTATTGATAAAAACTGATTTAACAAAGGCGTTAAATATTAAATTAGGATTTAATTCAAATGATGGGGATTCGTAAAAATGTATACTCGGCGACAGTTTTTGCTTGGCTCGATATCATTTTTTTCAGCCGCACAGACAAGTGCTTATACATTTTTATTAAATAAAAAATCACCTAACCAGCTATTACTATCTGCGTGTACCGACAATAACAATAAGCATTATGTTACTGCTTCAACGGTCGATGGGCAGCTCTATTATAAAATTCTCATACCAGAACGTGCTCATGACAGTATGTATGATGTGAAAAATCATCATGCACTGTACTTTGGGCGTAGCCCGAGCCAAAATATTTATATTGTTGATGTCATTAATCGATCATTAGTTAAAACAATCACTGCTAATAAATATCGACATTTTTATGGCCATGGTGTACTTGATAAGACAAGCCAATATCTTTACGTTACTGAGAACAACTATAAAGAAGGTAAAGGGTGTATCGGTGTTTATGATATTAATGAGGGCTACAATAAAGTTAATGAATTTGATAGCCATGGCATCGGCCCTCATCAGTTATTGTTATTACCAAACCAAAAAACATTAGTTGTTGCCAATGGCGGCTTATTAAAACATCCATCACAGCCCAAAAAGATCCTTAATGAGAGTAACTTCAATTCCTGCTTATCTTATATTGATAGCCAAACAGGAACATTATTAGGGCGATATGACTGTGCCTTTCCTAAAAACAGTTTACGGCATATGGCTGTTAATTCTGAAGGAAAGGTCCTTATCGGCGCTCAATCTTATGCGGGTGATCCTACAATTCCTTTAATTTTTTCTCACCAAGGGGAAAGTACTCTTACACCGTTTAAAGCGGAGGAATTTATTTGGCAGTCACATAACCAGTACACAGGTAGCCTGGCTGTTAAGGAAAATACACTAGCGGTCACATCGCCCAGAGGGAATATCATTAGCTTTTGGGATATAAACACCAATACCTTTCTTTCTAAAAATAATCATAATGATATTGCTGGCTTACTCGCTTATGACTATCCGACTGTAGAGATACCGAAGGCTAGTCCCATCAAAACACAATTCTTTGCTTCAACCGGTCAAGGTCTTGTGTTGCAGATAGGAACGAACTCGGTTTCAAGCTCTTTTGTTGATAGTACAGTTATTAAACAGAGTTATGTTCCGGATATTGCTTGGGATAACCATTTATTTTTAGCCAAAAATACATAAACTAAAGCACCCGATTTACCTTATTTACACAATTAGCGTGAATAAGCAGTCAATAACGACTAAATAGTGTTTCATCAGTATATAAAGTGTTTAAAATACCACTAATAACAATTTCTACACGAGCATTAGAGGGTTACTATATGCTGATCAATATTCGAACAATTATTGCCGTTGCTTTTCTGTCGATGCTTTTAACAGTACCGAGCTTCGCACAAGAAAGCCGTGAATCTCTTTTTAGCGATGCTGTTAATGCTTTCGATGCGGCAAATGCAGCCAATGCCAATGTTTTTTCACCAAAAAACTATTCAAAGGGTGTATCAGCCTATAACAGTGCTTCGGAACGTTTTGATAAAAAACAAAAGCAAGAGCGTATTCGTAAGGACTTGGATAAAGCCATTGCTTATTTCCAACAAGCTATCGATGCAACATTGATTGCAGATGTCTCACTGGCGTCGGAAATAAGAGCTAGAAATGATGCGATAAAAGCTAATGCAAAAAGCTATGCTAAAGAAGAATGGGCTAAAGCAGAAAAACTATTTAATGATGCAGCAAGGCGCTTAGAAGCTGGCAACTTAAAAAGTGCGCAGGCTAAAGGTAAAGATGCTGAAAAACTGTATCGCCAATCAGAGTTAATCGCGATAAAAGCTAATTACCTGACTGAAACACGAACATTAATCAATACAGCCAGACAAAATAAAGCCGATAAATATGCGCCACAGACATTGGCTAATGCAGAGTCTTTATTAGCTCAGGCAGAAAAAGGGTTAACAGAGAATCGCTACGATACAGATCAGCCTAAAGCGTTAGCTCGCGAAGCAAAATACGAAGCGCAACATGCCAATTATATTGCTGTGAAAGTAGCACCTATTGCTACCAAAAAAACAACGGTTGAAGCACTGATATTAGAAATGGAAAAACCTATTATTAGCATTGCCTCAAGTCTTGATATTGTTGCATCGTTGGATGGGACCAGTGATGCAGTCAGTCAGCCATTAGTTGATGAAATTGAAAAATTAAAAAAAGCAGCCAATGAATTACCGCAGCGCAAGCAAGATATCGTAGTTCTTGAAGAAGAACTTGCCAAGTTAGAAAGCCGTTTAGGTATTCAATCGCAACGTTTAGAAAAACAAGAAGAAAAACGCCAGAGAATAGAGAGCGTTAAACGCATGTTTCTTCCTAGCGAAGCTATTGTGTTTGAGCAGGATAATAACCTATTGATTCGTATGACCGGACTCAAATTCCGCTCTGGTAAGGCAGACGTCGATATCGAATATTTCGATATGCTGAATAAAGTATTAAGAGCATTGAATATTTTTCCTCAGTCACAGGTAACCATCGAAGGACATACGGATTCTTTTGGCAGCGATGAAACCAATATGGAGTTATCAAGAGAGCGAGCTGTCGCAGTGCGTACTTATATTACGTTGACTAACGTCGTTGATAGAGCTGCGTCCAGTATTGTTTCACAAGGCTTTGGTGAAACCAGGCCGATCAGCACGAACGACTCTGCTGAAGGCCGTGAAAAGAATCGCAGAATTGATATTGTTATTAAACTTTAGTGTTGATAACAGTCGTGAGCAAAAGGAATTGCTTACGGTAATTCGTTCTAGAATAGGTGGCAGTTACCCCTACGTTTGGTATACCTAAAATATTATTGACCCCATTATTTTAGCCATTCGTGTCAGTTGCAAAGTAATTATCCGTATAGGTAATGGACCAGACTCTATTTAAAAATTTCATATTTTAAAATTAATCGAGCCTAATCTCATATATTTCTATCGGAAATCGAAATTGTCATTTATTTCTCATAACCATTTATATTTTATTTCGCCAATAATTCTTTACGCTCACGCTCGTACTCTTCATAGGATTTATTGGTGCGTTCAATACATTCAAAATAAGATGTCGACGGTTCTTTAAGGCACTCGTTCCGCTGATGTATACGCACATTATCGTATACAGCTTTGTTATTGCATCCAATTGCTCCCAGCATCACCCATACTAGCAATACTTTATTTATGGTCACAGCCGCTCCACTTTTTAATGTAGTGAACCAATGCCAACATGGCATTATCCGTGGCTTGTTGTTCATCTCTCTGTGCTATAAACCGAATGATGGCAGGTACATCAAATAACTCCTTGGGTTCTTTGCAATACATTTTCTCCAGATAATTCGTCTTTTCGTCGAGTGTAGCCAGTAAGTCGAGCGCACCGCCAACATAAGCCTGAAGAATCGGGTTATTGCTGCATTCATTGGGAGATGAATCACAGATATCAGAAAACTGCTGAATCGTCAGTGCTGTGGCAATAGGGGCATGCAAGGGTAGTAGTATTATGAGGTAAATGATGAACAAGCGAATATTCATATAATAAGATTCCTTGACAAAATTATTGTAAAACGATAATTTATTCGTATAAAACAACCATGTCAATAGGAATCTATACGATGACTCGGCAATTTTCACAGCTAATCACCTTCGGGTGCACAGCGATACTTATTGCAACTCCCACAATAGCCTTATATTTCTTGATCAATATTGAGCTATTTGCCTCCATGGCCAAAAGTAGTATGAACCTCCCTATACAATGGGAGACTGTCTCCAACACTCAGTGGTACAGCTTATGGGTTTTGACCCTGCTATATGTTTCTGTCGGTTTGACGGGACTCTATTTTTTACGGCGTGCTTTCTCTAGCTTTGCGAGAGGAGAATTCTTTCATTTCAACAATAGCCGCGACCTGCGGCTATTTTCAGCTTTTCTGTTTGTGCAGGCTCTTGCTAACCCATTACACTTTTCCATCGCGAGTATTCTGCTATCTATGAACCATCCCGCTGGTCAGAAAATGCTTTCTATCTCATTAGGGAGCGGCGAGATTAAAGTGATCGCATTAGCCATGATTTTATGGGTGATGAGTGATCTTCTCGTTGGTGCCAGTAAGCTCCAAAACGAAAATAAGCAATTTATTTAGGAAATTTTAATGCCTATAGTCGTTAACTTAGATGTCATACTGGCCAAACGAAAGATTCGCGGAAAAGAACTTGCGACTGAAATCGGTATTACCGAGCAAAATCTATCATTACTGCGTACAGGGAAAGTTAAAGGTGTTCGTTTTTCAACATTGGAACAAATTTGCAAAGTTTTGGAGTGTCAGCCTGGTGATATCCTTGAATATATTTCAGATGAATAAGTTATCAATCATCGATAGGGACAGACTCCATTGAAAAAATTTCACCCTTTAAATTAAATGAATTTGACCTCATTGACTGTTAACATATTTTTATACTGCTTCATTCTCAACTGGCACCAAAATAAAAGTACTGTCTGACCCTTGAAGTCGAGCAGCTTTATAAGGAGCATATGCATCAGAATTATAAAATTCTAGTGCGACCTGTCTAGAAGGAAACTCTGTAACGACTTGAAATTGGGGTTTCTCATTTCCCTCTATTAATTCAATTTTATCTGTCCGAGTCAAATACTTACCACCGCACTTTAGTAAAAGAGGTGTTACATTGTCGACATAATTTTCTATCCAGGATGGATCTGTAATATTAGTTCCGATTATCGCCAGGTATTTCATTTTTTAATTCCATTAATTCCAGAGAAGTATAATACTTACATAAAGAGAGAACGTTTTTATGTAATATTTTTAATGATCAGGATTACTCGAAATGTCTTGGACAAACGCAATTTTATTTCCTTCTGGATCAGAGATTTCGGCTATTTTAATTAGCCCAGGATATTCCTCAATCTCACCAATCGATAAGTTAGCATCTAAACAGATTTTACGTTGTGCTTCTACATCGTTTACACCAACAACTACTGTAGTATTACCTGCACGGTCTGGGTCTATTCCAACCTGAATCCATGCATTTTCTACAATTTGCCATTCAGCAATACCTTCCATTGGTACAACATCTGGATCCCGCCCAAATAGACTTTTATACCAATCAAGAGCCTCTTCAAAGTTCTTTACGGGAATAACAGAGATAACACTGTTTATATTATGATTAAGCATGTAATTTCCTTTTGTAAATTGATAAACAGTTATATTTTAGTGATAAATAAAGTTAACGGATCAAACATTAGTAAGCTCGTGCTCTTTGACTTGTTAGGTGTTTCTCCTGCCTAATATTCACATAAACGGGTACAGCTTTTCTGCGTGACGGCCGTTTGTTAACTCTAAAATGATTCAGTAGAAAAATTAAGTATATTCTTACCATAACTTTCTAATGCTTTTTCTTTTATAGGTTTTAGTAGAAGTCTTAGTTCGATTAATTCATTCCCGACATCTGCTATTTCGTCCTTATAGTTTGATGTATTGCATATTTCAGCCATACGCTGTTCTTTTTCTATAAGAAATTCCAGTACAATTTTGACTTCTGACTCTGCTAAGTGAGTTGAAAAACGCCTTCCTCAATATGGTAGTGCTTTTCTAAATTGCCACTAACAATCCCCCACTTAGATGATTTGACTCTAACTTGATGCGCTTCAAAGGATTCTTTGTCGATGAATTCTTCATAGACATTAAATCTGTTTCTATTATTTTGGTCTTGCAAGACTTCAAATACCAAACACCCTTTTTCTTGACGGGTCAGCTCTATATGTTTAGAAAGCTCCGCCTCTATTACAGATAAATCTTCATCTGAAGAGAGTGCATATCCTTTCAATACTATTTTACTCATTAGATATCTCGAAGCGAATAACGCCTCAGTAACCGGCAGCGTTGTGGCGAAGCCACGCTTTTGGCTGTCCGCGACTTGTTAGGTATTTACGGACGCCTTGGTAACAAATAAAGCCCTTTTTCATTATTAATAATGACATCTAGTTCTTTAGGATTAAACTCGTAACCTAGAGGAAATCGTTGTATGAAATTAAGACTATTAAGTGACACCTCTGGAGCTGAATATTCTTTCTCGCCAATTTGCACTTGCATTCCAAGCATATACAGAGACGTATCCGTGTATGCCTCACCTTTTATTGCGTAGTAAGACTTAATGACTATGGGAATATCCCCGTTTGAAATCTGGACGAAACCCTCTTTAGACTTGACCTTTTCGCCAATAAACTCTTCTAATTCATTTACAACTGATCCCATGTGCCAAACCATACCTGATGAATCTATTGGCGCTGGTGCATTGTGAACGGAGGGGGGGAAATATGCTTCGCCACGCAGAAAGTGTGCTTGATCTGTTACCGAAGCTACACTGAAACTTTTTCCTTTCCCACCAAACACCCCCTTTAAAATTAATAATCGTTCTTGCTTGTATTGAAGAACGCTTAACTCGTAGGCTTGATAAGCGAATACTAGACCTATGATTGAAATCACCACAGCGATAATCGAACCAGCAAATGACAATATTGGGTTTTCAAAGATTGATTTACTCATCGTTTACCTATTACCTAACGCCTCAAACACCGGATTGGTAAAGATGGCAGTCTTTTTGCGCTTTTTGCAAAAAAGGGGACAGCTTTACCATGTCCGAGTGCTTTGACTTGTTAAGCATTTTTCTTATTTATATTAAACAGCATGCCCACTGGTGATTTCTTTATTTTTTCGTTTTCGTTAGACAAATCTCGAATGGACTGCGGTATATCTTTAAGTTTAGGCACATCCAAAACCTGATCAGCGGCAATAGTTGCCATCCCCCAAACAGGGACACCAGTAATAGCCGCTGTAACTTCAAGGGAGCCAACAACCAACCAAGAGCCAATATCTTTACCTGCGAACTTCCACTTTTTGGCAGTTAATTCATCAATGTTTTTCTGATGCTGGCTAAAGGCATTATTAATATTGTCAAATATCTGGTCACGACTACGATGAAAGTTAGATGGATTTGTTTCAATAAGCTCGTTAACACCTTGCCCTAGAATATTACGAATCTCATCCATAGCCCCTTCTTTTCGAATTTCAATTAGAGATTCCGGAGGGATATTTCCTAACCACTGCATTTCACCGTTAGCCAGATCACTCAACCCTTTGACAACGTGCAGATTTTCCGACTGCAGCTCATTTTCAGCTTTTTCGGCATCATATTCCATTTTCCAGACTAGATACTGCCAAGAGGTTGGTGCATCAATAATAGGGGAGCCATTTAGGCGTCTGGATTTAACTAGCAATTCATTACTGACACTCATGCGCCCGAGAGATTGAGAGGCTAGAAGCATGCCTGGTGAATCTACAAATGGCTTGTAATGATCGCTTTCCAAGGCTTGGGCTAATTGAGAAGCTATATCACCTGTCCACTCGGTATCAAATAAAAACCTGCTTTTATCGCCAACTTCAGCGACAGCTCTTTCAATAGTATCAAGCTCTTGTGCAAACTCTAAAAGCTCCTCAAAGGAATCGAATTTTCGGTTGAATAGCTTTCCTGCGTGAACTAATGAGTCTTGCTTACCTAATGAGTGGAAAAAGTCTCTCTCATCTTCTTGAAGTGCAGCTTGGTCCGGAAGAATTGCAACGATTGGAACTTCTACATCAGCACAAGCTAAATCCTTATACTGAAGTATGTTCATCGCATGTTTAATGAAATAGTATGCTTGATCCTTTTTAGGATAATTTGCGAAAATGTGCTTGGAACGCAAAAAAGGATCAGGTAACACAATTGTATCTGTATATATTCCGCATTTAGATGCTATGTTTTCATCATGCGAAGGAAAAAGGTCTCCACCAAATATACCCTTTATATTGCCATGCATATCTTCAACATGAATATGAGCAATTTCGCCTACACCCTCCCAAAATTGATCTATCACATTCAGGAACTCGTCTAGATTTTCCGTAAATCCTTCAATAGACTTTTCATTTTGAGTTAATGCTCGACCAGCATCATGAGGCGTGAGGTTCTGCTTTAGCATCATTTCATAGAACTGCCCGAAATTGTCCTCAATAAACTTGAAGTACATATTTTGTATTTCACTTAGTGAAGCTTCTTTCTTTAATTCTTCTCTATCATGCATAGCTGTAACAGCTAATGCCATAGAACGAACCAAACCATCAACGGTGCTTAAATCAACTTCTCCATCTGGACCTTCACGTACAGCGAGAAGGCTCTTTTCAACATCGAGACCTTCGGCAATTTTTACTTTTCCTGCTTTAAATTGCTCTTGCAGAACCTTCAAACGACGACGAAGTCTTGCCTCATATTCAACGTCTTCATTTATTTGCTCTTCGCTCATTTAAAACTCCAATTTCGATGAGATGCTTAACATTTGTATATAACGCCGGCGCGCTTTCCACCTTATAAAGTTGTTAAGTATCCATGTTAATTCATTGATTTCAATCATAAATTTCTACTTTTTTATAAAATCTATTTAGTGACAAAGTGAACCGGGTCACTTTGTCGCTAGTGCTTGGCGTATTATCTACCCAACCATCTTTATAAGTATTTGATTTAATTATATTTTTAAATTTCACTAGGGGAGAAAGTGAGAGTGATCGGTTTGCCAAATTGCTTGTTTTTGCCTATTTAAAGAAATAGTCTGTATAAATATGAGGCTTGTAGCACGATTAGTGTTGGCATGTATTACTACATTTTTCCTACTATTTGGAAGTCAACGGAGCTTTCTACTCTCTTCTTTAATTACGCCATTTCTATATTTTGAGAAAATTTTCTTGTTTGCAAAATGAGCGATAATCGATCATCATAAAAAACGATGAGCGATTATCGATCTTTAAGTAATATGTTTAACTACTAATGCCTGATTTTTGCTGGCTTGCGATGCCTTGGCAAAGCGGTATGGATATTGCGAATGAAGATTATGAAGTCGTAGAGGTCATCAAATAAAAACTAAAAACATAAGGAGAGCTCTCAACCTTTTGAGTTCGGGGGATATGTGATTTTCGATTTTGGACAACTTGTTCTTGTAAAGCGTTATTTATGGGGTTCTCTAGCCGTTGCGATTTTGCCACTGCTGGTGATCGCTATTCTTTACGATCGCCATAGCTCAAATTTAATGGACCGCCTTTTATTGGAAAGAATTGAAGGTGATTTGCAAACAGCGATAGTAAAAATTAACAGTTTTGTTAATGCACAACATAAGCGCCTCGATAACCTCGCTGATCTTCCTGAAATTAACTCGGTTTTTACACAAGATTCAGATACTCATTTGTCACCGAGGTTATTGGACTTTTTGTACCTTGAGATTGGCGACCCCGATATTTATGGCATTGCTTTTTATAATGCAGAGGGCGAGTTTATTCGTGCATTTCCGTCATGGTCTGAGCAGACCTATTCTGAAAATGGAGTATACGGTAATAGTAATGTTGCTGAATCAGAGCTTATTCAAGCAGTTTTGCCCCAGTCAGGTCGCCCGGGTTGGTTCTTGATTAAAAAAACGGTCATCAGAAATCAAGTAAATATTGGAACACTAACGCTGATGGTACGTTTAGCCTCTATGACAGAGCAGACATCACCGCTTTATTTAAGAGGGGTATACGAGCCAATTATTATCACTCCGGATAATGAAGCTCTCTCTGTAGTGGGTAATACGGTGACGAGCAAGGATTTATTAATTGAGTCCGAAAATTTTTTACCTGGATGGCATATAGCGCTTCAACACATTGGAAAAATTAACAAAGAATCTGATATTGGTCGATGGTTGTTAGTTCTTGCTGCCATTTCTGCACTCGGCATTATGTGGCTATTTATTAGTATGTCCGAGCGTTTGGCTCGTATGATTACACCATTAAATGATGGTGCTCAGGCGATAGCCAATGGGGATTTAACCACACAGGTGCCCGAGAATGGGCCAGGGGAGTTAGGGACGCTGGCACATTCATTTAACAATATGAGTAAGCAGTTAAACTCCATGATTAAAACTCGTGTGTACTCGGAACGCCAGGCGTCATTAGGGAAATTGGCAACGGGTATCGCCCATGAAATACGTAACCCACTTGCAACTATTCGTACAACGGTACATGGGCTTATTCGAAGTGAAACACACCCTGCCCATAAAGAAATGCTACAAGTGGTTAATGATGAAGTGATTCGTACGGATGCAATCGTTGAAGAGTTTATGAATTATGCGCGCCCAAGAGAGCCTCATAAAGAATTTATTCCTGTAGGCGACGTATTAGCAACTGTTTCAACTTTAGCATCTGCATCAGCCTTAGAGACCAATGTGACAATGAGTATTACGGGTGATACATCGCTTGTTATACATGTAGACCCAGGCCAACTTAGCCAAGTGCTAATGAATATCGTGCTCAATGCATTACAAGCAATGCCCGAAGGCGGGCATTTAACCTTGAGAACACATCGCGAAGGTAAATATGCGCATTTGACCGTGACGGATACAGGGCAGGGCATTCCTGAAGATCAATTAATCGAAATACAAGCGCCATTCTTCACGACTAAAAAAAATGGCACAGGGTTGGGTTTAGCCATTTGTGCCCAACTTGTTCATGTTAATGATGGTCGTATGGAAATACAAAGTGTCTACGGTGAAGGGACAACCGTTCATATTACATTTGCTTTAGCAACATAAAAATAACAATGGTATAACATCATGAATGCAACAACATGCCTTATTATTGATGATGAGGTTCAACTTGCGAAATCCTTATCATTTACGTTACAGCAAGCGCAAATTAACTGTATCGAAGCCTATGATGGTACAACAGGTTTTACAATGGCCGAAAAAGAACGGCCAGATATTATTTTGCTTGATATTCGTTTACCTGATTCGTCAGGTTTGAATGTATTAAAGCAACTCAAAGAAAGCCTCCCTGATACACCGGTTATTATGATTTCTGCTTATGGAGAAACGAAAGATGCCGTTAATGCAATGAAGATAGGTGCCTCCGATTATCTGACAAAACCCTTTGATGTGGATGAGCTTATTCTATTAATACGCGAAACTATTTCCCGAAAGAAATTAAAAAGTGAGATTCGCTACTTGAGAGAGAAGGCGACATCTTCTCAAAACTTAATCGGCAATAGCCCTAAAATGAAAACCCTATTTGATATTGTTGATCAAGTCTCCAAAAGTAAGGCCAAGACGATTCTATTGTTTGGTGAAACTGGGGTTGGAAAAACGATGGTTGCCCGTGAAATTCACAATAAGAATGATAATAAGGATGCACCATTCGTTGAAATTAACTGTTCCTCTTTACCTGAGCAGTTAATGGAAGCTGAACTATTTGGTGTCGCAAAAGGTGCCTATACTGGAGCTAATGCAACAAGAGCAGGTTTAGTTGAAATTGCCGATAAAGGCACATTGTTTTTAGATGAAATTGGAGAACTTCCTCTAGCCTTGCAAGCTAAGCTCCTTACTTTACTCGAGTCATGGACATATCGCCCCATTGGTTCTCCGCGTGAAAAAATAGCCAATGTGCGTGTCATTGCAGCCACGAATAGGAATTTAATTGAAAGTGTTGAAAAAGGTCTGTTCAGGAAAGACTTATTTTTCCGATTGAATGTTATCCCTGTAGAAATACCTTCATTACGAGAAAGAGAAGGTGATATTTGGTTGCTAGCTAATTTTTTTGCGGAAATACTCTCAAAACGCGAGGGGAGTCAGCCATTGGTTTTCTCGGCGGATGTAAGAAAAATATTTGATCACTATGATTGGCCGGGAAATATTCGAGAGCTTAAAAATATTATTGAAAGGCTAACCATACTATATCCTGGAGACACGATTTCGAGTGATCGATTACCAGCAGATTTGAGAGGTTTGCCTGGTACAGAAGCAGGAACAACCATCAAAGATTCGTTAGAAGAGGCTGAACGTGAGCTTGTGCAGCGTGCGTTACGTGAATTCGACGGGAAGAAAGGGCTGACGGCAGAGAAATTAGGGATTTCACGGCATGCACTTAAGCGGCGCATCCAAAAGTTGGGGATTGAGTAAGGTGCTACTGAATAACATGGTTAATATTGGTTCAAACATGCTGCTTCGGGTGTTATTACTGTGTTCTGTCGTCAGTGGAGTTGCCGCAGATAACGATAATACGGAATTACAAGCGAGTAATAAGCCAATTAAAATAGGTTGTCTGTTCCCTTTAGCTGGGCCAGGAGGACTTTATGGCCGAGATAGTGTTGAGGCGATTAGAATCGCAGAAGAGGATTTAAAGCGTTTATATCCTTCCATATCACAAACATTCGAAGTTATTATCGGTGATACCCGATCTAAACCGCTACGAGCTGTACAAATTGCCAGAGATTTCATTGAATCTAAAAAGGTAGATTTTTTATGTGGTGTTGTTAGCTCCAGAATTGCTCTGGCAGTCACCGAAATTGCAAAAGAAAAAAAGGTTTTTTTTATAGGGACGGACCATGCATCTCCACGATTAGTAACAGAAGCTTTACACCCTTATTACTTTAGAGTCAGTAATGATACTCGGCAATCGATGCAGGCTGGAGCACAATATATTCGTAATAATTATGCTAAGTATGTTGGTACCAATAATGCTAAAAATAATAACAAAAATGATAAAAGAGATGATCGCTTGAAAATCGCTTACATTGGGCCGGACTATGATTATGGTTATCAAAGTTGGTCAGACTTACGGGCATTTTTAACACAAAAGGCAGTTAAATTTGATGTGGTCGGCGAATATTGGCCCAAGTTATTTGAAACAAACTACAATATTTATATTCATGCGCTGAGCGATAATAAGCCGGATATTGTTATCAATGGACAGTGGGGACAGGATTTTATCAATTTTATTAAACAGGCAAAGCAACTCCAGTTTTTTGATGAAACCACTGTGATGAACTTTGATGCCGGAGGCAATTACGAGACATTTGCCGATTTAGGCGATGAAATGCCATTAGGCCTTGTACTCTCCGCTCGTCATCATATCAATTGGCCTTTGAGTGCTGAAAACCGTTCTTTTAGTGAACGCTTTAAAAAGCGTGTCGGTCGATACCCCAGTTATGCTGCTCAGGGAGCATATTCTGGAATAGTGTCCATTGCACAAGCAGTCAGTAATGCGGGCGGTGTTACAGATAAAGAAAAATTAAGGGTGAGTTTCGAAAATTTATCTATTAAATTACCAGAAGATCCTGATGGCTTTACTTCACGAATGGATCCTAAAAGCCATCAAATATTACAAGCACAGTCTATTGGGAAAACAATAATTAATAAAAATTACCCTCCGGCTAGTGTAATGCTCGGAGATTGGTTTGTTTATTATCCAGCTAAAGAATGGCCAGCAACGATTAATCCATAACTATTTAATTTTCTATCATAATTGCTTCAACCATTTATTATAAGACTCCTTCATTACCCATCTTAAATCATCGTTTATCTACCAAAATCATTCGACTATTAAAGAGCGGTTAGCGCTCTATGTGTAAGTTTGTTGTGAGTGGTTTCCGCTCATAATATAAATTAAAAACTAAAAAATAACTAATATTTCTTTAAATTCAATTGCTTACAATTTAATTTTCTATTGGCATGAGCATTGCAAAATATATAGCTGTGTTACAGGGAGCCAGCTGTCATGGTTTTCTACTTATTAAAATAATGAGCACTGAATAAATTATAAAAATAATTTTTGGAGTAAATAATGAAAACATTCCTAAAGAAAACTATTCTATCAACATCAATATGTTTGACCGCCGTTACGGGGTCAGCATTATCGTATGCTGCCGCTGATGAAGTGAAAGTGGGTTTCGTTACATTTTTGTCAGGTGGTGCAGCAGGCCCTTTTGGTATTCCAGCCCGCAATGCTGCCGAATTGATGATAGAGTCAATTAATGCTGGGAAGGTTCCAGCACCTTATAATTCTGCTGGCCTTGCCGGTGCTAAGATTAATCCTATTTTTATCGATGAAAACTCTAAACAAAAGGTAGCTGATTATAAAAAACTAGTACAAAAAGATGGTGCTGATATTGTCGTAGGGTATATATCTTCTGGCAGCTGTAAAGCCATTGCTCCTGTCGCTGAAGAAGAAAAAAAATTAACGGTCTTTTTTGACTGCGGAACGCCTCAGATTTTTGAAGATATTAATACGAAGCCAGAGTACTTATTTCGGACTGCAGCCCACGCCACGATGGATAATGTAGCGGCTGCTAAATATGTACTATCTATTAAAAAAGATGCATCTTCAATTGCTGGCATTAACCAGAACTATGCCTGGGGACAAGATTCTTGGAGAGATTTTTCAGCATCAATGAAAAAACTAAAGGGAGGTGTTAAGGTTTCGACAGAACAGTTTCCTAAGATTTACGCAGGCCAGTACGGTTCAGAAATATCAGCATTACTAACGAAAAAACCAAGCATTGTTCACTCAAGTTTTTGGGGCGGCGATATGGAAGCACTATTAATACAAGGGAGTGGCCGTGGTTTATTTTCCCGTAGCCAAGTTATTTTAACAACGGGTGAAACAGCGATGCAGCGGCTTGGACCTCAAATGCCAAATGGAACAATTATTGGTGCTCGTGGACCTAATGGTCCTTTGGCGCCAGATAACGAGTTAAATGATTGGTTCAGAAAGGCTTATTTTGATCGTTTTGGGTCTTATCCTACATACCCTTCTTATCATATGGTGCAAGCCATTCTTGGTGTTAAAGCAGCTGCAGATAAGGCGGCTTCTACCGAACAAAATAAAATTAAATCGGCTTTAAAAGGGTTAGATTTTACGACACCAAGTGGCAATGTTTCCATGGCTCTTTCTGGTGGTCATCAAGCAATTACAGAAACTGCTTACGGTACCTATAAATATAATAAAGATACAGGCAAAGGTACGCTTGTTAACATCAAACGTTATGCAGCTAGCTGTGTTAATCCTCCTGCCAACATGAAAAGTTTGGACTGGATCGAGTCTGGTTTTAAGGGCGCGAATTGCCAGTAGTCTAATACCTAATAGATATTCCAATTTGTATGGGTCACTTCATTTATTCTTAGCTGGGTGATTCATACCTTTTTCTTAATAAAAATAATTAGAGGTATTCATGTTAACTGCAATTGCAATCGCAGTAGATGGCCTTGGTTTTGCTGCATGGCTTTTTTTATCCTCGGTTGGGCTCACCCTTATCTATGGGGTAATGCGAATTTTAAATATTGCCCATGGTGGATTTTACGCGCTAGGTGCATATTCATCTGCATGGGCAATCGGTCTTTATTTGCAAACGGGTTCTACCGTTGCTTTCACTTATTTGTTAATACCCTTGTCAGCGATCGCTGTAGGCATCATAGCGGGGCTATTAATTGAACGTGGCGTTTTACGGTTTATGTACGGTCGCGATGAAGTGCTTATGGTATTGGTTACTTATGCGATATTTCTCATTTTAGAAGACGTAACGAAAATAATCTGGGGAACAGAGTCTCTTGTTGCGTATCAGCCTGCTTATTATCTTGGCAATATTGATATAGCGGGCATTCCTTACACGGTGTATAAATTTGCGCTTATTGGATTAGCAATCGCTTGTGCTGCTGTTTTATGGTGGGGGCTTAATCGAACTCGTACCGGTAAATTATTATTAGTCGTTATTGAAGATAGAGAAATTAGTAGCGCATTGGGAATTAACGTTACCTTGTTTTTTACAGTGACGTTCATCATTGGTGCCACTCTTGGTGCACTTGGTGGCGCCGTTACTGCACCACAAATTTCTGTAGTGCCAGGCATTGGTGCTGAAATTATTGTAATGGCGTTTGCAGTCATTGTTATTGGTGGTATGGGCAGTATTGGTGGTGCCATTATTGGTGCTTTATTCGTTGGTTTTGCCCGTGCTATTTCTGTTCATCTTTATCCGGCGGCAGAATTATTTTCAATTTATCTTGTAATGGCTGCTGTACTTGCAGTTAAGCCTTATGGTCTGTTTGCTTTATCTGAAAGGAGAAAAATATGACCAAGAATCTTGATCGTACAGAGAAGGGGCTAATTATTAGCCTTCCTGTATTAATTGCATTGGGCTTTATATTGCCTGAGTGGATTGTCAATTACATTCAGGTATCACTTGGAACAGGCTTGGTTGCACTAGGCGTTATGTTACAAATGAGAGCAGGTTTAGTGAGTTTTGGCCAAGGCTTATATTTTTGCATTGGTGGCTATGCTGCTGGAATGGCTGGAAAATTTCTGGGTGTTTCAGATATTTTTGTATTAGTCGCACTAGGCCTTTTCGCGAGTGTTACGGTTGCGTTTTTTGCCGGTTTTCTTTTACGTCGGTATCGTGAAATATTTTTTGCAATGTTATCACTTGCGCTGTCCATGATTTTATTTGGGCTGTTATCAAAGCTTGAAGTATTGGGTAGTACCGATGGGTTTAATTTACCCAGTGCAACTTATTTAGGCTGGGCCCCTGAGGGGGATACTGCTAAATATGCACTTTACGTTGCTACCTGTATACCAACAATTATTTGCACGATTTTATTAAATCGATATTTGCGTGGTCCTATGGGATATGTTGGCGAGGCGATCCGCGAGAACGAATTGCGTGTTGAGTATTTAGGCACCTCTGCTCATCGAGCTGTACATATCAAATATATTATTGCTGCAGCTGTTTCTGGTATCGGTGGTGTTCTGTGGGCATTAGCACTTGGGCATGTTGATCCGGAAATGACGAATTGGACAACGTCAGGGCAATTTGTCTTTGTTTCCATATTAAGTGGTACAGGCAATATTGTAGCGCCCTTGTTTGGTACTTTCATTCTAGAAATCGTACGTGTTTATGCTGTAGAGGCTTCACCCAACACCTGGCAGATGATTTTAGGAACATTGATGTTATTAACAATCATATTTCTTCCAAAAGGTTTGTGGTCACTAATACAAAAAAAGAAAGCGGCTATATCAACGCAGAAAATGGCAGGGAGTGAATCATGAGTGTTATTTTGGAGACGGTTAATCTTGAGCGTACTTTTGGTGCTGTTGTCGCTGCTGCTGATATTAATATCACTATTAACTCTGGAGAAGTGGTTGGTGTTATTGGTTCAAATGGGGCGGGGAAAACAACCTTTGTCAATATGGTGACAGGTTATTTAGCTCCTAGTGGTGGTGAAATTAGATATCGTGGTAACTCAATCGTGGGAAAACCTACGCGAGACATTACTCGATTAGGCATTTGTCGTTCATTTCAGATTCCTCAATTATTTTTAGAGTTATCGGTTCTCGATAACATAATCATCGCATTAACGATTGCAAAGCAAGAAAAACCTTCATTGTTACAACCAGCAGTCACAACACAGTTAATTGATGAAGCAATGACAATTCTTAATCGATTTCAAGTGAGTCAGTACGCCGAGCAAGAAGTAGGCGTTTTAGCACAAGGTATTCGAAAGCTGGTTGATATTGCAATGGCGACCGTTGGTAACCCCGAGCTATTGTTTTTAGATGAACCCACCAGTGGTGTGAGCGCCGACGAAAAAATGCAAATCATGAATGTTTTGATGAGCGCTCTAAAAACCACAGGCACGGCAGTTTTATTTATTGAGCATGATATGGAAATAGTTGAAGCATTCGCTCCTCGTGTTATTGCATTTTATGAAGGCACTGTTCTTATAGACGCACCCACAACGGAAGTTTTACAAGATGACCGTGTTCGTGAGTTTGTGATAGGAACTGAATTTCATCGGCAGACTGAAACTAATTAGATCGGAGGAATTAACTATGTTAACTGTCAATAATATCAGCTTATCGATTCAGAAGGTGCCGATCTTAAATAATGTGGAGTTATCGGTTGAAAAGGGAAAAACGGTAGGGTTGATTGGTCGTAATGGCGCTGGAAAAACAACATTGATGAGGGCCATTATGGGTTTACTTTCTCCTAAATCAGGGGAAATATTTTTTAAACAAAATGCACTTCATAATTCCTCTCCATCTTCTCGTGCAATATTGGGAATTGGGTATCTACCTGAAGATAGACGTTTGGTTCCTCACTTTACCGTCGAAGAAAATATCATGGTGCCATTGTGGGCCACCAAAAAAGACAAAAATTTAGACCGTTTGAAATGGGTTTATGAACTCATGCCAGAAATCAGCCGTTTTTCTGATCGCCGCGCATTGACGCTAAGTGGTGGACAGCAGAAATTAGTGGCGCTAGCCAGGGCTATGGTTGTGGGGTCTGATTTGCTATTACTGGATGAACCTTTTGAGGGAGTAGCACCTGCATTGGCACAGCGACTCATGGAAGTCATTTCACAACTAAAAGAAGAAAACCTATCCGTTTTAATTTCTGAATCTGATTATACCCATTCGAAAAAAGTCGTCGATAAAGTGTATTCAATCGAAAGAGGAGCAATCAATGAAATGTAGCATTATTCAATAACTGAAAACCAAAAAATGATAATAATATTGGAGAAGAAAATGATTAGATTACTGTTTATTACTGGACTCATTAATTTAGGCATGATTAATTTTTTATATGCAGAGGATTGGACAAAGTCAAAATGGGGGCCTGAGGATGAAATAGGCGCAGCTAATCGCATTACCCCAAGCAGTGTATTAGAAGCATCAAAAATGATTAAAACGGGGAAGACCTATAACCTGGGGATAATTATTGATAAAAATACACCTGCTTTCGCCCCTCGTTCGATGAGCTTGACAGTATTACAGCCAAACCAAATATCGACTAAGGGATTAGGGGATAACCATATGACGTATAACGACGATATATTTACAGGCTGGTTGGGAATAGGCTCACAAATCGATGGTCTTTCACATATAGGAATAGATCACATTTATTATAATGGTCATAAAGATTCTGATATTGCTAAAGCAGATGGCATGGTTAAGCTCGGTCTTGAGAAGCTCCCTCCTATTGTTACACGGGGTGTTCTGCTTGATATGGCGGCTTACTATGGGGTTGATATCGTAAAAGAAGGCACAGCTTATACAAAAAAAGATATTATGGCAGTGGCAAAAAATCAAGGGGTAGAAATACGTAAAGGTGATGTTGTTTTATTTCATTCAGGTTGGTTAGAACTGCTTGATGGTGAAAATAAAGATCATAAACGTTATGTCAGTGTTGAGCCGGGTTTAGGAAAAAGTGGGGCGCAATACCTTGCTGAAAAAGAGGTGGTTGCTGTTGGCGCAGATACTTGGGGTGTAGAAGCATTACCTTTTCCTGAAGGAACAGGTGTTTTTGAAATACACCAAATATTGATTCCTAAAAATGGTATATATCTTTTAGAAAATATGGATACTCGTGAGTTAGCAAAAGATAAAGCATGGGAATTTATGTTTGTTTTGGGTACAACACGAATTCGTGGCGCAGTACAAATGATGATTAACCCAACAGCCATCCGTTAATACTTGAATATTTCCTCTGATTGAAAGCAAGCTGTCTTATTCATAGGAAATATTTAATTCATATAACTAAAAGTATAATTTATAGATAAGACGATGAATAATTTTATTTTTAATACCTCAAAAAGTGTTCGTTTCGGTGTAGGCTTACTGTCTAGTATCGGTGAAATTGCAAAGAACGAAATAGGGCAGCGTATTATGCTGGTGACTGACCCTGGGATGATGGCAACTGGTATTATTGAGAGGGCACTTACCATTCTTTCTCTTTCAAATATTGATGTTGAGCTGTATAGCGATGTCGCTGCCGATCCACCAGAGGCCGTGATATTGGATGCGGTTGAGCGGGCAAAAGAAAGAAATGTAGACGGTGTCATTGGTATTGGCGGAGGGTCTTCTTTAGATGTTGCGAAATTAATTGCTTTATTAGTTCCTAAAAATGACACGTTAGAAAATGCTTATGGCATTAATAATGCAAAAGGACCACGACTTCCTCTTTTATTGATTCCCACAACAGCAGGGACAGGTTCCGAAGTGACGCCAATATCAATAGTAACGACGGGTATTAATGAGAAAATGGGTGTTGTATCACCTGTTATTCTACCTGACATAGCAATCCTTGATCCTGAGCTGACAGTAGGGTTGCCGCCCCATATCAGTGCGGCGACTGGAATTGATGCAATGGTGCACGCTATTGAAGCCTATGCATCTGCCAGCCCGAATAATAATCCTGTGTCAAAAATAATGGCAGAAAAAGCACTTAGCTTATTAAGCCATTCTATTTTGCTGGCTGTACGTGAGGGCGATAATATAGAGGCTCGTTCCAATATGTTACTTGGCTCAATGTTAGCGGGGCAGGCTTTTGCCAATTCGCCGGTGGCTGCAGTTCATGCTTTAGCTTACCCTTTAGGTGGGCATTTTCATATCCCACATGGCTTGTCTAATGCGCTTGTTTTACCTCATGTCTTACGTTTTAATATAGAGACATCGGCCAGCTCATATACTGATCTTGCGCCTATTGCCTTCCCTGATTTGATTCAACTACAAGGTCAGGAAAGAGCCGAAGCATTTTGCGAACGCTTGGCACAACTCTCAAAAGCGTGTGGTTTACAACAAACTTTGAGAGAGATGAATATTCCAAAAGATAGTTTACCGAAACTTGCCGCTGATGCGATGAAGCAAACGCGGCTATTAATTAATAATCCTCGTGAAATAAATGAAGCAGATGCTTTAAAAATTTATACATCGTCCTATTGAGAGTAATACTATGGCTTTAACATTGAATGATCCAACGCTTCTGGAAACACGTGCCTATGTTGCAGGTGAATGGGTATCCAGTGAGGAAACAATGGCTGTGACTAACCCTGCAACGGGTGAGGTTGTTGCAAATGTCGCTAACCTTGGTGCAGAAGCAGTCAAAACTGCAATTGATACTGCTTATGAAGCGCAAAAAAAATGGGCATCTAAAACAGCCAAAGCGCGATCTGAAATCTTATTAAAGTGGAATACTTTATTGCTAGAAAACCAAGAGGATCTGGCTCAAATACTCACTGCCGAAATGGGCAAGCCGTTGGCAGAAGCTCGTGGCGAGGTTGCTTATGGTGCCAGCTTTCTTCAATGGTTTGCAGAAGAAGGGCGTCGTGTCTATGGTGACGTTATTCCTGGTCACTTAGAAGATAAAAGAATTGTTGTCATAAAACAGCCTATTGGTGTTGTTGGTTCTATTACGCCTTGGAATTTTCCTAATGCCATGATAGCCCGGAAAGTGGGCCCTGCATTAGCCGCTGGTTGTGGCTTCGTTGGTAGGCCTGCTGAAAAAACGCCATTGTCAGCGCTTGCAATGGCGGTATTAGCCGAACGTGCGGGTTTGCCAAAAGGTATTTTTAGCATTGTGACAGGTATAGATGCAAAGGGAATGGGGCAAGAGCTATGTAGCAATCCAAAGGTGCGTAAGTTAACTTTTACAGGATCAACACAAGTTGGCCGCATTCTAATGAGTCAGTGCGCACATGATATTAAAAAATTATCACTGGAGTTAGGAGGTAATGCGCCCTTTATCGTATTCGACGACGCTGATTTGGATAAAGCTGTTGAAGGTGCGATTATCGCCAAGTATCGTAATTCAGGTCAAACCTGTGTTTGTGCAAATAGAATATATGTACAAAATGGTGTCTATGATAAGTTTGCAGAAAAATTAGCGGCAACAACTTCTGCACTTAAAGTAGGTAACGGTATAGAGGCGAACGTTAATATTGGTCCATTGATTGATAAGGCAGGAATCGCAAAAGTTGAAGATCACCTTGCGGATGCAGTAGCCAAAGGGGCAAAAGTATTAACTGGTGGTCAACGCTCTGATCATGGAGAGTTATTTTTTCAGCCTACTGTCATATCAGACATTTCACAGGACATGAAAATTTTAAAAGAAGAAACCTTTGGTCCTTTAGCTCCGTTAGTGCGATTTGAATCAGACGAGGAGGTCATTGACATGGCTAACGATACTGAGTTTGGTTTAGCCTCGTACTTTTATAGTAATAATTTAAGTCGCGTATGGCATGTTTCTGAAGCTCTGGATTATGGCATGGTTGGCGTTAATACAGGCTTAATTTCTACTGCAGAAGTTCCTTTTGGTGGAATTAAATCATCAGGATTGGGACGGGAAGGCTCTAAATATGGCATCGAAGATTATTTAGAAATGAAATATATTTGCATGAGCATCTAACCATTTAACTCGCCCACTATTGAATAGGAGAATATATTTTCCTATTCAATAGTGGCATTCTTGCTTGCACATAAAATAATTTATAGAAAAACATCATTTCACATGAACGCCGCCAGTTTATGAAAAATACTTCCTATATAAATATGAAAATATTCTTCACTATATTGCCTATCTAAATTACTTATTAACTACTGCACTATTTATTTTATTCATCTTTTTTATCTTTTTCATCGACAATTCTATTCCCTAATAAATTTTCTTTTCTTTTTAAATTTTATTTATTTTAAAAATTAAATACAGCCATTCAAAATATTAATGAGCAGTATTAATATTTATGAACGCTTGACATAAATTTTTTCAACAGTAAGAAAGATAATGAAAATGGCGACAATTTTTTATTTTTGAAAATTGCTTACTTGATTGAGATCAAAGTAATGATAATAAATGTAGGAATGAGACAAAAATAACTATTAATTAATTTTTACGTATTTTTTAATAATGTTTTAAGTTAGCTATTTATTTTTATAAAAAATAAATAAAGTAAAAACTTATTAAACAATTTATATCGATAGAGAAAATGATTTTTATTGCGGAACTAGTTCGCATTAAATTCAATTTCTTAACGTATACAATGCGGCACCGAAAAAATTCACCTTAGGATTGCTAATGAAATCTTTCTATTATGCGGTATGTCTTTATGTTTCCTGTGTGAGCTTATCTCACGCAGCAGTTTTTAGTACAGAAGGTTTTGAAACCTTAAATAAAGTTTATGAGCTAGACCAAGAACCTACCGGTAATGGCACCGATTACTTTGGTCTTTGGAAAGATGGCGGATCAAAGGTCAGTCAAAAAACCCAAGAAAGGTACGCGGGTGGGCATAGTATTGTTTTAGAACCCATTGAAGCGAACTATCAAGATGCTAACGGCAATCCAAAACCGTTTTATGGCACATTTTATTCCAAACCTATCGATTTTTCTCAGTCATCAAGTGTCAGTATAGATTTCAATCATATTGTTACGAATAGTAATATTAATTTTGAAAATCTAGGCAATTTTGCAGTTGAGGTCTCTAACAAAGGTGGTGAACCTGGATCATTTACGTCAGTTCTTTCTGTGGATGCCAGTGGCGATAGAGTCGTTAAGAGCTCCAGTTCTCAATGGTTGGGTGACGAATTAAAAGAGTGTTTGCTATTAATTTTGCCGCCAGCAATAGAAACGTGTCGTCTGATTGCCAAGACCAAACACGGTGCTGGGTTAGGTGCTGATGATACACGCGAATATTGGAATAGTAACTTCGTTATTATTCCACAGGAATTATTATCGAAGAATACGGTTATTCGATTTAAAGGCTATTTAAATACAGCATTCCCTAAAACCAAAGTCTTTTTTGATGAGGTCACTATTAGTTATGACGGCGGTGCACCAGAGTTCAGTGAAGATACTATTTCACCTCAAAATGATTTGCCCCACCCTGAACGTGTCGCTTATGACCATGCGACGTTTGATACTGATGATGCAGCCGGTTGGGGAATCTGGAAAGATGGTGGTCGTAATGCTTATACCACGCCATTCCTCGCAGAACAAAATAGAAACGTTGCATTGCGTGATCGTTATGTTGAAGGTAAATCTAATGGGACTGATCCGACTACTGGAGAAAGTTTAGGTGATCATAAGCCTAATTATTCCTCTATTTATACGGCAAATACTGACTTTACTCGAGCACAATCCTTGCAGTTAGAGTTTTCATTTGTCGGTTATGGTATGGACATTGCGGACAATGACAGTTTTGAATTGTCTATCTCAACCAATGCTGGGGTTGATTTTACACCGGTGAAAAAATGGTATGCCGGTAAAGATTTTATTAACTTAAAACGTTACAACGCCATTGTTTCTATACCCGGTAACTTAACGTCAACCAGAAAATTAACGACGACAACGATTCTACGTATTCAAGCAAAAGGTAAGGATATACGTGATCAAGTCTATATTGATAATGTTAAAGTATTTACCGTTGGCTCACAGGCATCTCCTGCAGGAACACCACTTAATCTCAACTGGAGCAGCTTTAAAAGTACAGAAACACACTTAGCTGCTAATCCTGCCACTCCGACTTACGATTTAATTAACAGCACATTAATTAAAAACTATAGTCCAGGCAATTTTGAAGGCGCCAATGGTGAAGTCCCTAACTTTCCTTGTATTTATGGTGCCGTTGAACATACCGATTTGTCACATCCTGGACATGGTCCACACATCACACAATTGTTTGATAATACTTTAGGCACTAATGTCTTTGCCTTTGATATTCATCAGTCAGACCATCGCCCGTTTAAGAGTGATACTGATCGTGCAGTGGCTACACCGGATACTGACCGCTGTCGTACCGATGGTAAATTTAATGATCGTCAACGGGTTGAGATTAAAGCCTATGCAGAATCCCACGACCATCAGTTAGCGACTGAAGGTGAAACGCACTTTATGGCGTGGCGCTTTAAAATACCTACAGGTTTTCAAGCATCGGATAAATTTACACACTTGCATCAGCTGAAACCAAAAGGTGGCCCTAATGCCAGAATGCCATTAATTACTTTGTCAGCGGCTGCGGCTAAAAATGAAGTCACTTATGATGCCAATGGAAATGTCATTAGTACGGTAGAAAGTTCTCCAGCGGTATTGAATCTACGTTATTCACCAACTACTGCGCCACAAGTGACTATTGTCAGTGCGCCATTATCTGAACTGGAAGGTAAATGGGTGCAAGTGTTAGAGAAAGTAACCTTTGGCACTGAGAACGAAGGGCGATATGAATTACTAATTACCGATCCATTTAATTTAGAAGCCAAACCTATTATGGCGTTTTCCTCTTACAGTTTACCGACTTGGAAAGGCGGTGACTTTGTACGGGCTAAATGGGGCATCTATCGCAGTATTGTACAAGGCGATAAATTACGGGATGAGCAAATTCAATTTGCTGACTTTGTAATCAGTGAAATTAATGCACCGAATGCACAGTACGGTAGCTTGCTCGACTTTGGTTACTACGTGAATAGCCTGACGGGTGGCAATGCACCGTCAGTGCCAACAGACAAATACACCTGGCGTTATGATGGTACCGCTGCCGATGATACCGTGCATATCCGACAAGGTGTTGACTCAGTTGAAGCGGTCATCAATGGTGTGGCGCAGAAACTAACGACGACGCAAACACGCCGACTCTTTATCAGTGTTGCTGGTGGTAACGATTCAGTAATAGTTGATGAAGACGTTGACTACGGTACCTTGGAAATTAAAGGGGGGGCGGGTAACGACACTATTGTTGGTGGTCGTGGCAACGATAAACTTTATGGAGAAGCGGGCAACGATATCATTGTCGGTGGTGCAGGTAATGACATACTACGTGGTAGCGATGGCGAAGACACCATTATAGGCGGCTTCGGTCAGGACGATGTTAATGGTAACGCAGGCGATGACACCCAGCTGAGTGATAACCGCGATATCGTACGTAATGACTTTAGCAACACCATGATTACTAATGTCACCCAGCTACCGGATTTACCGAAAGCTTCCTGGTTTCGCTCGCAGAGTAGTTACTTGCGCCGTCACCAGTTGATCAATGGACAAATTGAACAAACCTCTGTTGTTACCGATAGCACAGGTCGCATGACATTATCCTCAACAGTAGGGCTAGATGGTTATCCAACCTTCCCGGTGGTGATCTCTGACTTCTCATTATCTGATTTTAGCTATCGTAGTATTTCACACGAGATATATACTTATCTGGAAAGTAATAATACCGATACGGCTGCGCTGAATAATATTAATAACTTATTAAGCAGTGCCCCAGATACTTACGGTATTTATGCACTCTGGCGTCTCGGTAAAATCTCGATTGCGCGAGCCAAACGTCTTTATAATTTTAATGTGAAGCCGAACATCTCCGCGAGCCAACCTCTGCGTTACGGCACTCAGGGCTTTACCGTGAATGGTACGGATTACTTTACGCCATCGACTGTTCGTTTAGGGTTAGGGCCAGAACAATCTGCAGAAACCCGAGCATCGTGGTTACAACAAGGCTTTACGTTTGTTAATAACTGGACGCAGACAACTTTTGATTATCTGGCTGCGGTTGTTGGTACAGAAGTTGAACTCTATGTTGTTAAACAAACCTTGCAATGCTTGTACGATCAAGGAATTGATTTAACGAACTTACTATCAAACTATGATCAACGTAATGCAGATATCAGTAAGGAAGGTTGGATCAGTGGTTGTCAGGACTTTAAAACCATGTACAACTATGTGCAGCTGATGACGGGTTTTGTAGATAAGGTGGAGAGTGGTGATATCAAACTTGTGCCTGAGTTAATTGATGCGGCCTCTAAGCTTGAGTCAAACACTTCCGGCTTAGTACAATTTTTGGATCTGGAAACGCCGACCAATAATGGTAGTGCTGGTAGTAATACAACGACCAATAATGCACAAGCAGCAGCGGGCGATCCGAAGTCATCAACGCTATTTGGTGCAGCTGACTCTGCTAAGCTCCGACGCGTCGATATGTCAGCAGTCTACTATGTGGCAGTGACTAAGCTTATTGAACTTACCTGTCAGGATTGCCCGCGTTTGACTAGCCTAGTTGATAATATCAACCCAAGCTTCTTGGATGATCTTCAATTCCGTATTACCTTAACGTACCCACGTATTTATGGTGACGGCCGTCACGAAGTAGAAATTCGCTTACGTGCCATTGACTTTACTGGTGTTGATCTTGATGGTCCATTTAACCAAGAGTATCTTGCACTGGATGCCGGTATCTTTGGTGTTAAAGAATTTATCTTTAGACAAAGTTGGTACCCAAGTCGTGGGGAATCATTTACAACATCAACATTGACAGATGTTATCTATGGTTCTCAAGCAGGTATTGCTTTTCCGGATGCAACTATTAGCCCAATCACATTGATTAAAACGGCTAAGAATTGGTTTAGCAGCAATGTCTCTAATGTAGCGGATGGTGCTTCCGATCCTGGTAGTATTGATACTGTTTTGGATGGCACGCGTTTTGATGACTTTACTGTATTGATTGACTCAGTAGAGGCTGCTCAAGCAAGAGGTGAGCAGTTAGTGACTAACGTGCTTGATGGACCATTATCACATCAAGTGATTCGCCTTGCCTTAGGCTCGATTGTGAGTCAGGTTCGAGATCAAGTGGGTGGTACAACAGTCGTCACGGTGCAGCGACTCGCTAATGATATTGCAGCGAACCCTGCATTGGCTCGCGAGCTACTACAATTGGTGGGTTCACAGTTAGGTATTCCTAGAGGAACTGTAACTTACAATAATGATATCGTTGATCGTATGCGTTGGTGGATGACACTGGCATTAAGTCGCATGGTCAACCATGCCGTAGTGTTGGATTACGATGACCTAGTTGCAGCAATTAATGACAATACAGGTTTATTTATTCGTCCCAATGAGTCCATTAATTTTGTAGTCGAAATGGCTGCGGTTATGCTCGGTATCGAGATACCTGCTGGACAGTTAAATGGATTAGTTGCCAATCCAACGCTTTACCGTGGTATTAAACGCTTTGCTGAGCTGGCTAGACATTTCTGGAATGAAGCACCTATTTCAGAGGGCTTAATTAACGGTGGTTTATCAGTCGGCTTGGCGCACAGCTATGATCTGAGAGCATTAGGGCCTCAAGCAGGTTTGCCAATTGCTGCTGACTTAATTGGTGCTGTTACTAGTCCACTTGCAGTCTATTTGGTTGGGCGAAAATTAAACTGGCCAGCAAGCCTTACTGCATTACATGTAGCAGGGAATGTGGGCATTGCCGCCGCTGATTTTGCCTTAGTTGCTTATATAGGAGATGAAAGTAAGGCAGCAAACAGTGGTTATATTGGAGGGAATATTAATTTTGCACCGGCGAATCTTGACTTACCAAAAATACCGTTTGCAGGTGAAGATTCAACCAGTAAATTTCGTATACTTTTCCAATACAGCGATACTATTTTAGGATTTGAAATTTCGCCTCGAATCAATAATAAATAATCAGTTTTGTTGATTACTTCAGCGCCAAGGAAGGCGCTGAAAATTCCAATACATTTTATAATACTTAGCGATAGTTGTTATAAATAGCCTCAATGCTTCCGTCGGCATGCATTGCTCGTAATGTTTTATTTAGACTATTGATGATATTAATGGAAGTGTTTAGATTAAATGCAATTCCCATAGGAGTTTCTTTAAAGGTTAATACTTCTACCAAACCAGTAACATTTTGCCTTTTTGCAAAGTAAGGGCCCGATAAATTACCTGTTGCCCACAGGTCAATTCGATCTCTTGCCAATTTTAAGGCATTTAAATCATCACGGCTAACTAAGTCTAATGTAAATCCTTTACTTTCTAAATATTGAGCAGTGGCATCTCCGTAGTAACCACCAATAGTATATTTTTTTGCATCCTCAAGTGAATTCAGCTGAATATTTCGCTCCTTTTTTGCTAAGAAAACCCACTTATAGGTTGTTAAAGGGCTTACCCATCTAAATGAACTTTCTCTTTCTGGTGTGCGAGATGTTGAGTAAACACCACTATTTTGATTATTTAATGCACTGTCATATGCGCGTTGCCAAGGGAGTAATTCAATTTGATAAGTTGTTTGATTCTGTTTGAATAATTCTCTAATGATATCTGTTGATATACCAGTAATAACGTTATCACCATCTATCATATTGTAAGGCGGATAAAACTCTGTCGTAAGGCGGATGGTTTGAGCTTGTGATGCCATTGCAGCTATTAAGCTGATAGCCATAAAGACGGTATTTAAAAAAGTATGTAGCTTCATATGTTTTCTCTTTCTTATAATTATCAATTTTTAACTAGTTAGCGTTCTTAAATAATATGAAAAAATATTAACGCTATCTATAAAGATGCTTTCTTACAATAAAGCAATAGTAATAATCAATAGCACCATAGGAATCAGAAATAGAATCATAGAAAATAACAATAGGGCGTTAAAAGATCAGAGTAATTAACAAGATAACCGTAGGAATGATCAACAAATTGGTAAAAATGAATAATAAAATTCGCCACCTGATCGAACATGAAGAAGAATAAATTATTAGTTCGTGAAGTTTCTAAAATAAATTATTAAATGATAATGCCAGAATCATATCGAGCATATATTGCCAATTTAATAATTACAATTAAAACTTAAATAATTAAAAAACTGGGAGTTTTTATGGATGCGTTAACCTCAGCCACAAGCTGGCTGAATGGTATTGTTTGGGGTGTACCTATGTTAGTACTTATTTTAGGTACTGGCTTTTTTTTAATGCTTGGCTTAAAAGCAATGCCCTTACAAAAATTATTTTATGGATTTTCTTTATTATTTAAAGGGAGAGAATCGTCTCCAGGGGCAAAGGGAGAAATCACTCCATTCAATGCCTTGATGACCTCTCTTTCAGCCACTATTGGTACCGGCAATATAGCGGGTGTTGCAACGGCGGTTTTTATTGGTGGGCCGGGCGCTTTATTTTATATGTGGCTAACGGCATTAGTGGGTATGGCTACTAAATATGCTGAAGCGGTATGTGCTGTTAAATTTCGAGAGCAGGACGAAAATGGACAGTATGTCGGTGGTCCAATGTACTACATTAAAAATGGGCTGAGTAGTAAATGGCAATGGTTGGCATTGCTTTTTTCTATTTTCGGCGCCATTGCAGGTTTTGGTATTGGCAATACGGTGCAATCTAATTCTATTGCTAGTGCTATACAAGGTACTTTTGGCATTGAACAATGGATTAGTGGCTTAATAACAATGATAGTTGTTGGTCTTGTTTTATTAGGCGGTATTAAGCGTATTTCTCATGTTGCGGGAACGCTAGTACCACTTATGGCTGCAGCTTATTTCTTGGCAGGCATCGTCGTGTTGGCGTTAAATATTAGTGAGATACCTGCAGCATTTTCATTGATATTCAGCAGTGCTTTTACTGGCCAGGCAGCGGCTGGTGGCTTTGCAGGGGCAACGGTATGGGCAGCCATTCGCTTTGGCGTAGCACGAGGGATATTTTCAAACGAAGCGGGCTTGGGTAGTGCACCAATTGCTCATGCTTCTGCAACAACAAAAGACCCTGTCAGCCAAGGTTTAGTTGCAATGTTGGGAACATTCATTGATACGATTATTGTTTGTTCTATCACAGGTTTAGCAATTATTGTTACTGGTGAGTGGCAAAGTGGTGAAACTGGCGCTGCATTAACCTCTGCTGCTTTTGAAACTGCTTTACCTGGTGTTGGTGCTTATGTGGTAACAATAAGCTTAGCTATTTTTGCTTTCACAACCATTATCGGTTGGAGTATCTATGGTGAACGCTGTGTACAATATCTATTTGGTGTTAAGTCTGTAATGCCATTTCGTATACTTTGGGTTATTGCAATTTTCTTTGGTGCAATCGCTGATCTTGGTTATATCTGGTTATTAGCTGACACTTTAAATGCTTTAATGGCTATTCCCAATTTAATTGCCTTATTATTATTAAGCCCTGTCGTTTTTGCGGCAACTAGGAAATATTTTCAGGATATAAAATAATAAGGGGAAGAGTTGTGGTGCCGATAAATATTTATATTTTCGACATCACATCAAACATTTATTTTAAATGATTTAAAAGTTCTACCGTTTGTTCGAATGACAGGCATGCATCGGTAATACTTTGGCCATAATTCAATTTATTACTAGGAGAAATATCTTGCCGGCCTGATTTCAAAAAGCTCTCTAGCATAATTCCGCCTACATTGTTAATCCCGTTTTTCCGCTGGCGCATAATCTCTTCAACAACAAGCGCTTGTTTATCTGGGTTTTTATGACTATTTCCATGGCTGCAGTCAACAATAATTTTTTTATTTATATCAAATTTTTCTAACTGTGTAGCTAGGTCACGAATATTATCTTCATGGTAATTTGTGCCTGACTTGTTTCCCCCTCGTAAAATAATAAAGGCATCATCATTACCCGTTGTGGTAAAAATTACAGTATCACCACTGTCGCTAATAGATGGGAAGGAGTGTGGATGACTGGCTGAGCGCACAGCATCAATAGCAACGGCTACATCACCATCTGTGCGGTTTTTAAAACCTATCGGCATTGATAAGCCAGATGCCAGCTCTCTATGTATCTGGCTTTCAACGGTGCGCGCACCAATAGCAGCGACACTGATCAAATCAGAATAATATTGGCCAAACGTCGTATCTAAAAACTCAGTAGCAATCGGTAAACCAAGATCGCTGATTGATAATAACAACTCTCTGGCAAGAGTAAGACCTTCATTAATTTTATACTGGCCATCTAATGTTGGGTCATTAATTAACCCCTTCCAACCTACGATAGTGCGAGGTTTTTCGAAATAGACCCTCATAACGAAATACAGGTGAGGATATTTGTCTACAATTGATTTAAGCTTCTCAGCATATTCGATACAAGCTTTTGGATCATGCGCAGAGCAGGGGCCAACAATCACTAATAGCCTTTTGTCTTTACCATTTAAAATATCGGCAATGGTTTTTCTAGCAATAGATACTTCTTCACTATGCTGCTCTTTAATAGGTAGTTTTGCCTTTAATTCTTTAGGTGAAATTAAAGGCAAGGTTTTATTGATTCTTATATTATGTATTGAGTCCGTCATAGTATTGTTCTAATTAGTGAAAAATAAGTGCCCAAAAATAACTGACACACCTGCTACTAATAATATAATTTTATACATTACCTTTTTAAGGCCAATCAAGCCATAGGAGATTAGCGATAGGCCTATTGCTATCTGAATAAATGCCAATAATGCAGCGCTGGTATTTGTACCTAATTGAATGATTGCTGGGTTTGCTATCATCCCTAATGGGATAATATACAAACCGACACCCAATGCCATTGCTGTCAGCGCTACCTTTAACCAATTTTCATTAACCATACCTGATGCAATAAAGACTGCCCCACAAACTGGTGGTGTAATAGTAGAAATAAGGGCGTACCAAAAAACAAATAGATGTGCTTGTAGAGGTTCTACACCCAATTGAGTTAATGCAGGACCTGCTACCGCGATGCAAATAACGTAAGCAGCGGTTGTAGGAACCTCCATACCCAGCAACATACAGGCTAGAGCAGTCAGTAATAATGATGGCCATAAAAGACCACCAGAACCCGTTAAAATCAGTGAGGTAATTTTAATCCCAAGCCCTGTAATACTTAGCACGCCAATAATTATAGATGCGCATATAATGATTGAGGCGATTATAGAAATTTGTCGAGCTGACGTGATAGCAGCAGTCTCTAATCGATCTAAGGTTTTCTTGAGGTTAAACTGTAAATTGCCATCAATAAATAGCATCACAATACCTGCAAGAATAGCCATGCATGCGGAATACTGTGGCGATTTTTCAATAACAAACATGCCAAATAATAAGACCGTAAAAGGCACTAGAAAAAAGCCGGAAGTCACTAGTACATCACGAGTACTCGGCTTATCTTCTGTAGCAATACCTTGAAGATCAAATTGCTTTGAGTAGGCATTGATACCGACCCAAACAGTGAAGAAGTATAAAATAGCCGGTAACAACGCTGCAGCCATAATACTTGTGTAAGGTATGCCTGTCAGTGTAACCATCACAAATGCACCAGCCCCCATTAATGGCGGCATTATTTGCCCACCAGACGATGCAACTGCTTCTATCGCTGCGGCTAATCGCTTTGGGTATCCCAGTTTGGTCATGGCAGGTAAAGTAATTGCTCCCGTTGAGGCAACATTAGCAGATGCGGAACCAGAAATAGAGCCAAATAGAGCAGAAGAAATAACAGATACCTTTCCTGCACCGCCTTTTAATTTTCCTGCTGCTGCCGCTGCAAGATTCATAAACCCCTGGCCAGACTCTCCAGCATTGAGAACCGCACCAAAAATAACAAAAATGGCGACAACCTTAACGGATACATCGGTCAAACTACCCCAAATACCACCTTCAGCAATGGTTAGTGTTCCCAAAAAACTGTTGAGCGGCGGTCCAGAATGACCAAACTCACCTGGCAGGTATTGCCCATACAAACCGTAGATAAGTGAAATAAGGGCAACCAAAGGCAAAGGCCAGCCTATTGCTCGCCGGGCACCTTCTATGACAGCCACTAATAAAATAATACCGACAGCAATTTGAAAGTTATTCATCAATATTCCGTATTGGTCACCTAACTCACTTTGGTTTATGGCAATCCATAATGATGCTGCTATACCAAGAGCGCCTATAACCCAACCTGAAAACTGTTCGATACCATTCTTACTTTTTACAAAGAAAAATAACCAGGGTAGAGCAAGGCTAAGGTGAAGAGGGCGACTAACGAGGTTGGGAATTAGACCTTGAAAGATAAGCCATAGATGGTAAAAAACAGAAGTGGTAGCAAAAATTATAGCTAAAAAACGAATCAACAAGTTTAACCTAGATAAATTATTCTTCACAAATACGGCTCAAAATCATAGGACTGTAAAGCATATTAACTAAAGTTAATCATATAGTCAGCTTAAGGGACTGATTAACTACAATTGAGAAAACTACATAAAGTAATTATTTATAAATTAATATTTATATTATACAATCACGTGATTAGATACTTTATTGATAGTACTGATTTACTCAAAATATACCTGCTAATCAAGGGAATGAAGATGAAAAGCCCACACCTGATCTTATTTATACTGACTCTATTAACCGCCTGTGGTGGTGGTGGGAGTAGCAATTCAGCTAGAGTATGTGAAAACGATAATGTTCAGTCAGTTGATACTAGTAATGGCTGTTTAAGGCTGATCTCCTCTAGAACTATAGAAAACCCGCGTTATCTTTGGATTCTACTCCATGGAGATCGAGGTGACAGCAGTAATGGTGATTCCAGTGATGACTTTAATCAAATTCGTTCTGATTTGGTAACGGGTGGGTCTATGGTTGTTGCAATGATAAGGCCAGGATATGTTGATAATAATTCCAATAGATCTAGTGGGCCTGATGCAGACAGAGATTTTGATAACTATACCGAAGCTGTGGTTGATACTTTAGCAGCAGGCATCAGTATTTTAAAAACACATTATGAGCCAGAACAAGTAATCGTTGTTGGTTATTCAGGTGGGGCGGCATTAACCGCTTTGACAACCTCTTTTTATCCAGACTTAATTGATATAGCTGTTTTAGCTGCATGCCCTTGTAATGTGCCCGAATGGCGCATTCATCGAAGAGGCTTTAACAATTGGCCGAGAAGTTTATCTCCTCATGATTACGTAAACGAAGTAAGCACAAGTACTCCTTTATATGCAATTGTTGGTGATGAAGATACAAATACTTACTCGCAATTAACAATTGATTATATTGGGTTATTACAAACTGCTGGAGTAATGGCTAGTTACGAAGTCTTAACCGGTGAGACACATAACAGTATTCGAGGGAGCGATGGTCTCTTAGCCTTTTTACAAAGATTAGCTGAAGATTAATAATTTCTGTTCCGGATTTATCGTGCTTCCATTACAGCTTGCATTCTTACTAATGATTCTTTTGGCCAGACGTCACTTGGGTCATAAAACTCTTTAACAGCAGGTATACCTTCCTTCAGCTGAACCCAGTGTTGCTTACTTTTTGTGAATATATTGATATCGGGTGGAAATGCTCCTGGGTTTTCCAATGAGCCTACACGAATAAACGAGAAATCTTCTCCAAGAGCAGCGTAAGTGCTCCACAGCGCAATTTTGCAGTTAGAACAACGATGAATGGTTTGCCCCATACCGCTTCCGGTCTCCATGATAATCCCTTCTGTAGAACCTGATATTTGTTTAATACAATGACTTTCTATCATTGCATTCAGTGCATGAGCGGAGCCACTTTGGCGTTGGCAGTTTATGCAATGGCACGCATGGACAAATAATGGGCTGTCGGATATTTCATAGTGAACTGCGCCACAGCTACATTGGCCTTTCATAACAATTCCTCCATTAGTTAGATAAAGCTACCTTTCAGTAGATAGATATAATCGCTCTATTGTGTAGCGAAATCAAGCTGCTGGCTAATATATGTGTTCTTGGATAATGTAATGAAGAGTGGGTGAACCTAAAAAAGAATGTAAATAGCCTGTAAACCAGCTATTTACATTCTGGTAGGTATTATAGAAAGCCTACTTCTTTATAGTATTTTTCTGCGCCAGGGTGGATAGGTCCTATAATCGCCGCCAGATAATCCTTATTAACACCATTCCACCAAGGGTTTGCTTTGCCCATTTTTTGCTTTTCTTCCCAATAGGTTTTGGTTAGTTGATAGGCGACTTCATCACTCATTTTTGTTGTCGCATAAGCAACAACTTCCAATGTCGTTGTGGTGACATCATTCCCTTGTCCCGCATAAGTCCCTTTAGGAATGACTAATGCTTTACGCTTGGCAATAGATTTTGAAGAGCTTCTTTCCTTTTCTCCTAACGAAATAATGGTAACCGGCATAGACGCGGCTGCCTCAACTACATTCGGAGCAGGGTAAGAGCCGGCGGTAACAAAACCGTCAATTTGCCCGTTCTTCAGTGCAGGAACAGCATTAGATAGTTCAACACTAGCAAGTTTTACTTTCCCTTTTAATCCTAAATCATTAAGGTATTTTTCACCTTCTTTAGCGCCAAAAGAACCTTTACCTAATAAAATGGTTTTACCTTCCATATCGGCTAAAGATTGGATACCACTTTTTTCAGAAGCGACAAAATGCATGGTTAATGAAGGAATAGGGAATAGGGCGCGAATACTATTAAAAGCAGGGTTCTCTTTGCCTTTAAACATTGCTTTACCGGCTTTAGCCAGCTTTACAAGCACTGGAGGTGTAGTAAACACATAATCGGCACCACGAGCAGGTACCTGCACGACATTTGATACAGACCCTTGTCCTTCCTCGACAGTGACTAGAATTTCACCATTGCTACCAACTTTAACTGCTTCTGCAATTTGTACTCCCATTTGATAATAAGACGACGTAGTTTTAGCAGAACGGTAAGTAATACGTGTATCCGCTTGAGTCAACTGGCTAAAGGTGGCTATGGAGCTTATTGTTGCGATGGCAACAATCGAGCTAAATCTAAATTTCATGATTTCCTCCAGATAAGATCTAATTATTATTGTGTATATATGACTAATTACATACCTAGTGTTTAGCTATCAGGTGACTAGGTTATATGAAAAGCATTAAATATAGGAATATTCTATAAGTCAAAAGAAATAGTTGTATTCATCAAAACTAAGAAACTTGATGGGTTAAAAGCGTTTTGCAGGAGTCACTTGATAGATTAAAATTTACTCTTTATTTTGCCGATCCTTATTAAAAAGCAATTACTTAAGAATCTCTTTATTAGCAAGCTGTGATTTTGGTAAGCCGCCTTTAGCAAAGACGCTATTTCGAATAAAATCACCTAAAAACCTGTGTGGATCAGTGTTTGATGATTTCCTCATAATGAATTGCCTGATTCTAAATACTATAAAGCCACTTATCCAGGCAAGATCAGCAAGTGCTGCGTAAAATATTCCATGATTTTTAATAAAATATCGCCGTCTTGAATCAAACCAATATTGAGGTTTACGATTAGAGTTTCCGATTTTTGTTTTTTTGCGGCTTTGCCCACAAATATCCATCACTCTTGCTTGTGGTACATACCAACAGGACCATCCGGTACGTTTTGCTTGTAAGCAAAGGTCGGTTTCTTCGTAGAAAAGAAAATATCCTTCGTCCATTAAACCAACAGACTCAAATACTTCTCGACGTAGTAACATAGCGCCACCAGGTATCCAATCCACCTCACATTCATTATCCGTCATTTTTCTTGTAACAACTGAGTTCGACAAAAGTTTACTAACAATCCCTAAGCGTAAACCTGATTCCAATTCACTTAAAATACTCGGAAATCGGAAGGCAATAGATAATAACTGGCCTTCACTATTTTCTAAGCTTGGCCCAATAATCCCTGCGCTAGGGTGTTGCTCCATAAAATTTATCAGCGTTTTTAATGCATTAGGTCGAACTTGAGTGTCAGGATTGAGTATAAAGAAATAAGAGGGGGGAGTAGTCGACTTAGATGTTGAACGTATTCCTAAGTTATTTCCAAAGGCATATCCGCCATTGTAGCTCGAAGAAAGTACTGATGCCCAGCTTCCCCACCCATTATTGTTAATGGCGGCTTGCAATTGTTTAACAGAGCCATCACCTGAATCGTTATCAACAATAATAACGTTTGTTCCAGGTAGATCTTGTATCTCACTAGCTAACGAATTCAAACAATCGATTGTTAAGTTAGAGACACGATAATTAACAATAATGATAGACAATAAGGCTTTTGGATTTTTCATATTTTTATTTATCATATAGTGTTATGCAATTTTTAAAACCGATTATCTATTTCCCTGAATGTAAGCCTCTATTTTTTCGGCTAATACTTGCGCATTGGGCTCGTATAAACAACTTGAATGACCGCCAGGAACATCGTGAACAACGATTTCTCCTTCTACTCTTTCACTCCAACCAAATAGAGGGTCGCTATGTTTTTCAATATTAGGCGTATCATCGATCAGCGGGTCATTATTTATCAGTTTTTCAGTCGCTCTAAAAAGAGTAACTTTTCCTTGGTAATTTTTGGGTTTATCCTCTCGAACAGCATACTGATAAACAACCCTTACCGGAATGTTCTGTAAAAAATCGGGGAGCTCATGACCATTATCTAAATAATGTCTATAAAGGCTCATCTTTAGTTTATTTCTAATTCGAGCAACCTTATTAACAAATTCATAGATAAGTGTATTGCCTAATTTGGCGAACAATGTTTTAGCGATATAAACTAATTTCTTGCCTATTTTTAGTTCTTGAGAATGTTCAAAGGCTTCTGTGAGTCTATTTCGACGTTTCCTGGCATGCCAACTTTTTTCATTCGCAGATTGGTCATCTGCTGCATCCAGTAAAGCTAGTATTTCTATATTTTCCCCTTGAGCCTGCAGTTGGCAGGCAACTTCAAAAGCAAGAACCCCACCAGCACATAAACCACCGATTAAATATGGCCCCTTTGATTGTATTGTGTGCATTTTTTCAATGTAATAGGCTGCCATATCGGAAAGTCGGGTATGGAGGATAGGAAAGTTTTCTTTACTATGAGGTCGTATACCATAAACCGGACGATCATCATCTAAATGTCGCGCTAGGTGTGCATATAATACTGTTTCTCCATCTCCATCATGTATTAGAAATATAGGAGGTTTCGAGCCGCCGAGCTTCATTGACACAAGCGAAGAATCTAGTGGGAACGAGCTTTGTTTAGATGAATGATATTCAGGAATCGGTGTTGAAAGTTTGATGTCACTTTGTATTGACTGTTCAATATAGCTTGATAAGTTCTCGATAGTGACTGCACGAAAAAATTCTACTGTAGGAACATCACTGTTAGTTTTTTCAAATACCTTCTTTTTAAGTTGTGGGATCAGTAGTGAATGAACACCAAGGTCAAAGTAATTATCTGTTATTTCTATTTTATCTATATTTAATACTTCTTCAAAAATTTTAGTAATATCAACTACAATTTTTTTCTCGTTAGAAGATTCTGAATATTTTCCTAAGTGGTTTTGTATAACATATTTTGAAAGGTTATTAATATTTACGGCTCGAAAAAACTCTACAGTAGGTATATCAAAACCTGTCTTTTCAAATATTTTCTTTTTTAATTGGGGGATAAGTAATGAATGAACGCCCAAATCAAAATAATTGTCTGTTAAGCTAATGTCATTTAAATTTAATACTTTTCCGAAAACTACAGCAATATTAGTTATAATCTCATTTTCGACATAGGATTGTGATGGCTTTTTAATAAAAGTTTGCGTAATGTATTCTGAGAGTTTTAGAACATTAGTCGCACGGAAAAATTCTACCGTGGGAATATCATATCCGGTTTTGTCAAATACTTTCTTTTTAAGCTGTGGGATTAGTAGTGAATGAACACCGAGGTCAAAGTAATTATCCTCTACATTCAATTTTTCCATATTTAATACTTGCTCAAATATTTCGGAAATAACAACGGCGATTTCTGTCCTTTTGCTTTCATGGTTAGCATTCTCGTAGGGAGAAGAGGAGTCTAATGAACTAGCCATGTTTAAATATTTTGATATAACTATCCCTTGTTTATCTAACCCATAAATATAGTTGCCAGGTTCTCGTTCGATTATCGCAAGTAAAGCTTGCCCCGCTTCTCTTGGTTTTAATGGGATATAGCCCTCTGCAATGAGTGCTTCTTGATCATTACGGCCGGCTGCCAGACCTGTGTCATCCCAACGGCCATAATTAATCACCCATGTGTCTATATCACGTTGTTGTTGGCAAAATGTGTTGAGATAAGCGTTAGCGATAGAATAGGCTGCTAATCCTGTGCCGCCTAATAGACCAGTTGTTGATGAGATGGCAATAAACTTAAAATTTTCTCGATTAGAAAAAATTTTATATAAAACCTCTGTTCCTGCCTGTTTTGTTTTCAGTGATGCATCGAGCAATAGCTCGTTAAATTCTGATATTTTTCCTGCTGCTAATATGCCTGCAGTATGTACGACACCACAGATTTTTTTCCCTCTTTCTTTTTCTATTGTCGAGATGACTTTTGCAAAAACAGTTTCATCCGCAATATCAGTGGATTGATAGCATACATCACCGATTTTCTGTAGTTCCTGCAGGCGACTTATACGTGTTGCTATACTTCCGCCTTCGGCACAAATTAGAGGCCATGATTCTTGCTCTGGTAAGGGAGTACGCCCTACAAGTGCCAGAGTAACCTTATAGCGTTGCAATAATAGTTTAGCAATTTCAAAAGCAACACCACCTAATCCACCGGTGATCAATACTAACTGTCCAGTAGAAAAAGGGCAGCCATGCCGCTCTCTTTTATCCATTTCAATTGATTTTAGGCCAAGTCTATACACAGCCCCTTGGCGAATAGCAATTTGAGTAAAGCTTGTATCTTGAAAAATAACTTTCCCTAGTTGTTGAAAGTCAAGTTCATCGCTATCAATGAATTTAAAGTGGCTGCTATATATTTCTTTATTAAATACTTCTACTAAACCAAGAAGTGATGCCTTCTCAGGATCGACATCGGTACCTCTTATTTTTTCATTAGTAACATACTGTCCTTTATGAGTAGAAATTATTGTCGTTGCTGTAATATTTAACTTTTGTATAATCTTTGCAAGACTAATAACTGATCTTGTTAAGGGTAATTTTTTATTCTTTTCTCTAGTCTTTGTTTTTATACTATCTTCGCAGGAAATGAAACCACCCAAATGGATAATAAAATCAAGATTAGATGTGGATTTTAGTGTAATTTCAAGTTGTTGATCATAGTCAGATTTATTATAAAAAATAATAGGACAATGCTGAATGATTAACCCATTTTTTTTAATAAACTCATCTGCTTGCATCTGATTATTGGCAATAATTAAAGTATGTGTGCCATTCCTAATAGTACTTTTTTGCTCTAACTCAAACGAATAGTAATACTGCTCAAAAAAAGCATCAGGAATCACTTCTGTGGGTGTTGTAGTCAGAGATAATTTTTGTGTATAACGACTCAGTTCATTTTCTTGAAGCTGTCGTTTAAGCTCTTTTCGATCGACTTTACCAATAGATGAACGCGGTATTTTTTCATAGGGAATAGGAATAATGATCCCAGGGCGAATACCAAATACAGATAAAATTTGGCTGTTTATCTTATCAAATACAGTAGTTGGGTCAGAATTTTTAGAATGCCCAAATACTAATGCCAGTATTTCTTCACCAGAATCAGTTTTTTCTGTAACTAATGCAGTAACAGAACTAGCATTTAATTCTGTCATTGATTCAAGTACAGTTTCTACATCTGAAAGTGAAATATTGCGGCCATTAACAATCATTATTTGTTTACTTCTACCAGTAATATGCAGGCAGCCTTCAGAATCAATAATGCCTAAATCACCTGTTTTAAACCACTTGTCATGAGTAAAGCTTTGAGAGTTGGCGTCTTCATTGAGATGATAACCAGATGTAATGCTTGGTCCTTTAACTTCGAGTTCACCTTCTTGATCGCGATGCAGTACTTCTCCTTTATCATTGACAATTCTTAATGAAGTTCCAGGTAAAGGAGGACCAAGAGAAACGGAAGGAGATAAGCCATTATCTTTAATTGTAAATGTTGTTGATGAGGTAACACCAGAACAGGTTTCTGACATTCCCCATGCTGGCCGCATTGCATTATGAGGTAAGCCAAAAGCATTCATTAATTGTATAAATTTTTGTGCCTGTGCAGCGACTACCTTTTCTCCACCATTCAAAATAAATCGGAGGCAGTGTAGGTCCCAATGACGTCCACTTAAGTTATCTTTTTGGGTATTTATTAATGCAAAAGCGAAATTTGGTGCCCAAGTAATAGTGACTCTAAATTTATCTATCCAATCTAGCCAAATTAGTGGGTCTTCTAAAAATAAATTCATCGATGCTTGAATTTGTTGGCAGGAGGTCCAAATATCACGAATATGAAACATAACCAGGCCGCCAACATGATCCAGCGGTAAAAAATTTAGGGAGATATCATCTGATGTGAAACCATCATGCTGCCACGATGCTTGGCAACGAGCCAAAATTGCCTGGTGACTTTGCCTAACTAACTTCGGTTTACCTGTTGAACCTGATGTTAGCAATAATAATGCATTATTAGTTGGAGCAGGGCGTTCAAATTTTGTTGGAGTAGAGCATTTGTATCCACGTAAATCTTCCACGGATAATGCAACTTTAGGCTCAGGTAAAAAGCCAGCTTGTGTGCTACTAGAAAATATTGCATAAGGAGACGAAAGAAGTTTCCACACATCCAAAAAGCTATCCACTATGTCTGGATTATTAGGTTCGGAAGGTAATGATACGGGTAGAACGGTTGCCCCAATGAGCTGGCAAGCCCAAAAAACTTCCACAAATTGCCTCTTGATATCTATGGATAAAATAACAGGCTCATTAGGCTTCACTCCATTTTGGAGTAGACCTTCAGCAATGTTATACGCAGTTTCCAATAACTCACTGTATCGGGTATGGGTAATAGATCCATCATCATCAATAAATGAAATTCCATTAGCTCCATTTGCTGCATCAATCAATATATCTATTAATGTTTTATTACAGTAGGACTTCTTTTTTAAATCAATGGGCTTTCCTTCCGTTATAGCTTTATCATTGATAGTCATTTTTGCTTGAATTTGCTCTAGGCTATTATTTCGAGAAGGAGTTACTTCCTTAGGGATCAGATCAAATATATTTACATGTGTTTTATCAGCTATAGAGAAATTATTTTTAGTTTTTTCTGGCATGACAAGGTACTGGCTCAAATTTCGACGTTAAAAATAGACAATGATGAGATTCCATTCCAGCTGTCTTAGCATAGAAGCTGCTATGGCTACTCGATTATTGACCTTTTGTTAATTGGCAAGATGCCGAGCGAATAATACATTATACGAAGTAATACCTCACGTATTTCAGCTGATAAAATTTGTCAATCCTTAAGATTAGTAATATTTGAATATGATGAGTTAGATTTATCGCACTAAACAGTAGTTTGAGTATTAATTTTAAATTAAAATGACCAGCTGAGTTTTTGTGTCAATTGATGACGTTTGCTTAAAAGCCAATTGAGTCAAACTATTGACAACATAATAAATAGTATGAAACACATATAAACCTACATGGTTAGCTTATAAAAAGTTTATTCGAAACACTATTTCAAGGTAGATAAAAGAATGGATAATGAAAAAAACAACACCGAAGAACAAAAAGATAAAGATGTAGCATTTTTCCATGAAAATGGATTTTTAGGCCCTATAAAATTGTACGAACCTGAAGAAGCAAAGGCAATTTTACATGAAATTAGAATTAAAAATTTAGATCGAAGTCATATCTTACATGACAACGATGTTAATTATGATCGGCATTTTGATATCCCCGAATTATCTCAGCATATTGGCCATCGAACGATCATAGAGAAGGTGTCAGCCTTGCTTGGTAGAGATATTTTGTGCTGGCGTACTGAGTTTTTTCCAAAATTTCCTAATACTGCAGGTACTGAATGGCATCAGGTTTCGAATTATCAATATGCAACAGGTACTCCAATGTTAAGACCAACGGAGGATTATCCCGACAGACCTTTAGACTTGACTGTCTGGACCTGCTTTACTGATGCAACTATTGATAATGGTTGCATGAAATTTTTACCAGGTTCTCATAAAAAATTGTATTATGATGAATCAAAAGAAGTTGCGAGGGGGCGAGAAGGTGATTATAGATCGGTAACAGCAGATTCTGCTTTTTTCGGCTATGACTTCCAAGAATTTAAGGTTGATGACGATTGGATACCAGATGAAGACAAAGCTGTCAGTATGGAAATGAAGTCTGGAGAGTGTGTTATCTTCAGCGCACGTTGTGTCCATGGGTCGCATCCGAATACAACAGACCGTAGTACACGCTTTGCAATAACATCTCGATATACATCATCTCATGTCAAAGTTTATTCGGGCATGGATAAATTTCAAGCACACGGAGGGAATTTTGATCTTGAAAATTATGGCTGTGTACAAGTTGCGGGTGAAGATCAGTATAAGCATAATAAAATTCGTCGCTTTAATAACTTGCAGCAAGAATTCCCTTATCTAGACCTTTAAAATAAGGTATCAAGAAAGTTAGAATTTCTATTGTCCCGAAATAATATTTATAGTGAGAAATGAAAAGTCTTCGTAGATGAAACAATGATTATTAACAATTCATTTTAGAGGCTTTTCATTAGATTTATTGTTTATTAGATACAATTATTATTATTATAAATAGTTAGGTAGTAAATAAACCGTTATTCACAATTCAGTCATTTTCATACTCTACTTACCACAAAGCTGCTATCTCGCTCTGTAGATATATAGTTCAAATAGTTTCAGTTTTTCTATATTGAGAGTAAAACTCCCAAATTCATATATGAAAGACTTATTCATTTAAATAATCGATTATATTTTTATATAAGAACTTTTAGAGCTATCTGTATATGAGTAGTTTAATGGTGTATTCATCAGTAATTATATCAACAATATAGTAGGCTTTAATAAAATTTTACCTTATAGAAAATTCACACAATAAGTGATAGCCTGAAAAAGTATTATATGTCTTGATCCAAAATTTCTGGCCCTTTAATTTATGGCTGGCAACCCTTTATGGAGGATTTGATATGTATTCTAAAAAGCTACTAGCAATATTTTGTACGGCTGCTTTATCGGTTAGCAGCACTGTCGCAAAAGCCGCTGATGTTGTAATCGGTGTCCCAAATTGGCCCTCTGTTTTGGCTACAGCCCATGTCCTTAAAGCTGCTCTGGAAAAAAACCTTGGATTAGATGTTGAACTTAAAAAAGGAACTAATCAGACAGTATTTGCCGGGATGGATTCAGGAAAAGTTCATGTGCACCCCGAAGTATGGTTGCCAAATCAGAATAATTTTAAGAAAAAATATGTAGATAGTAAAAGATCTGTACGAATGAATCCAAACGGCGTCGCTGGTAATCAAAATATATGCGTTACTAAAGGTACAGCAAAACGAACCGGCATAGTTAATCTTTCCGATCTAAAAAAATCAAAGATAGCGAAACAATTTGATACTAATGGTGATGGAAAAGGCGAAATGTGGATCGGCGAGAAAGATTGGGCTTCAACATTTATAGAAAAAATTCGTGCCAAATCCTATGGCTATGACTCCACGATGACACTTCTAGAAATGGATGGACCTCGAGCCATGTCTGTACTTGATGATGCCGTTAAGAATAATAAAAATATGGTATTTTTTTGTTACACACCACATCATATGTTCGCCAGCCATGATTTAGTCGTTTTAAAAGAACCTGCTCATGACAAGAAACGGTGGGCGATAGTCAGACCATCAGATGCACCAGGGTGGTTTGAAAAATCAAGGGCAGGGGTAGCATGGGAAACGGCCTACCTTCATATTCACTATGCGGCCTCATTAGAAACCAAGCAACCAAAAGCTGCTGCTATGTTGTCTAAGGTAAAATTAGATACTGACATTATCTCTAATATGACCCATGCGTTAGAAGTTGAAAAGCAGGATGCGGCTACATTTGCGGCTGAGTGGGTAGAGAAAAATGCCGACATGGTAGATAGTTGGTTTCAGTAGTTGCTGAAATATTTCAATAAGGTAGTTCTGGTTTAGCTTATTAAACCAGAACTATGAATATTGTTTGATCTCTATCAATATATTTAATACTAGTCCTAGTAATCTATTATTGTATATCTATATAAATTGTATTTTGATTGCAGTTATTACTTGCAGACAAGAGTAATTAGGAGGGTAGTTGTGAAAAATATATTGGTCATTGCCGATCCAGCTGATCAGGAACAAATTGCATTCAATAAAGCCTTGAATTTAGCCAATTTAACCGTGGCAAAAATTCATATTCTGCTATTCTGCTATGAATCTATGCACTTTATCAACGACGATCCCACAAAAGATGAAGTAAAAGGTATGGTTCTGGACAGGACAAAGCAGGCCTGTGAAAATTTTTTAAAAAATAAAAATTCAGATATAACCATAACCTATGAGATTGTATGGGAAAAATATATTGAACCTTGGGTAAGAAAATACTGTAAATCTAACCCTTGTGACTTGATTATAAAGACTAGCCATAGAAGTGAGAGTTTTTTTCATACACCAACTGACTGGCAATTATTTAGAAAATCAAGGGTGCCTATATATTGTGTATCAACTAAAACCGATAAATCAAACAAAAAGATAGTCGTTGCTTTGGATATAGCTACCGAGAGTAGCGAAAAAAAATCCCTGAACGAAAAGCTGCTAGAGGCTGCTTTTCAATTATCGTTACAGACAAATTCAAATTTATATTGTTGTTCTGCAATAAATATATCTTCTGTGCTAAGAGATATGGGATTTGTTGATCCTAATTATGAAGCGATTAAGAAAGATGCAGAAAGTCAAGTGACTCCATTATTGAATAATTATGACATAAATACTGAAAGTTTATTTATAGAGCAAGGAGATCCGTGGAGAGTTATTACTAACTATGCTCGTAAAGTTAATGCTGATTGCATTGTGATCGGCTCGATGGGGAAAAAGGGTATTAAAGGTAAAATTATCGGTAATACTGCTGAAAAAGTTATTCATTATACGGAGAGTGATTTGCTAGTTATTCCACCTAAATGACATAAATCAGCTGAAAATAGCAAAGAAGGGGGGCTAACATTTAACTACTTATTAGAGAGGGTATTATGGATTCTCGAAAAGAATATCGATTACCTATCATGATCCCTGTTAGCATAAGAAATAAAGAAACATTAATAGGTCATTTTACTACGCGTGATATTAGTATTAGGGGTGTGAGTATTGATAATGTTAATACTGATGCTTTAATAAAAGGTGATCTCGTTTATTTGAATTTCAAATCAGAACAGGATAATTATCTCAAAAATTATTCGATAAGAGCACGTGTTGTTTATAAAGATAATGAAAATATAGGCTTTCTATGGGTTGATTACGATCCCCATTTATTTTATTTTTTACAAGAAATTGCCGCAATGGCAGCATAAATAATAGGGTAGAGGACAATTATATGATATTAGGCATATAGACATGTGTAGGTGTCGTGTTGTATATCTATTAGTTTTTATCTAGAGCATGAAATTGAGAAGAGGGGCCTTCTTCATACCTATCACTCAACATGGACAGAAGCCTTATAAATATATGATTCATTAAGAAAAAGCTTGACCACTCTCTCCTGCGATAATAGAGTCAGATGAAACTATCTTTGGTATAAAAATACCCTATTCATGTTGCATTTACATCTCTTGTTGTTTTTATTCCTTTTTATTTCTCCTTCAGGCCTCCAAGCTGATGATGATTGGGGCTCGGCACATAATCTTCTTCTCAAAAGCGATTTAAATAAGGACTGGTTTCTTCTTTCCCGTTCTAATTTAGCGACTCGGCGCGATAATGAGCAGCTTTTTTTAGGATTCACAGGCGTTAGTTTAGAATATCAAATCGACAAAAACTGGAGCGCTCGGGTAGGATATCGTACTGCCCGTTTTCGGATTGGTGACGATTGGCGAACAGAATACAGGCCTATGACTGAACTTTATTATGGTGATATGCATAATGGTTGGAGGCTGACAAGTCGTTCCCGTGTAGAGCTTCGCTTTCCTGATTGGCGTGATGATGACGTCAGGTTACGTCAGGAGTTTACAGCCACATCGCCTTGGAAATTAACATCTTTAGAGATGAAACCATTTCTTGAGGAAGAGATTTTTTATAGCACTGACAACAATTGGGTTGAGGCAAATTGGGCGACAGTCGGTCTTTCGTATTTTCCATTTAAAAATACAAAGTTTAAAATAGGTTATCGCCATAACCGTTTTCGTATCCGCGGCAACTTTACTACACGGCATACTTTAGTTACCGGTGTTAATATTTTCTTTTAGAGTTCTTTTTTAAGAATCAGCCTATAGAGAGAGGCTGTGTACCCATATGGAAGCACATTCACTAAAGCTCTGGAATATATCTCGATAGGGATATATTGCCAAATATCAGACAGATAAATATACATTCAATTTAACATAATATATATTATGCGAAGTTATATGTGTCATTTCCATATTGCCAAATATTGACCAGTTGGACGACGACCAGCTAAAGTCTTCAGTTTTCTTCTAAAACATTCAGACAACCATTCAAAAGTTTTGATATCTCGTTCTCCATGGCAATCAAGTAACCCAATCGTAGACCCAACCAACTGTTAATGACCCAATTGCGGCAAGTAATAAATACAGGAAAAATGGTTTCAAGCTAAGTATCGGATAAATCGCAATCGCCCCCCAAATACTAACCACACTGCCAGAGACCAAAAATGCTATTGCAGCGCCTGGCGACATACCATGATCGATCAATCCACGGGCCAAAGGAAGTGCTGAATAACCATCCAGATAAGCTGGGGATCCAACCAAAACTGCTATCGGTATAGCCCATTGAGACTGTCTTCCGACATATTCAGCAAGTGCCTCTGGAGCCATATACACCTGCATTTGGTATTCGACAGCAAAGGCTAAACCCAGACAAATAACAATCAATTTTGTCATCGCCCAGAGCTCGTTATTAAATTGGTTAACCCTTTCAGGTTCTTTCCAGAATGCCCATTCGATACAGGCTGAGGAGCAGCACGCCCGATTTCTTAAGGTTGCTACCAGTCCCCCTTCCCTCAATGGGAACTTTATCCATATGCGAGTTGAGATGGCTAGGGTGGCAATACCCCCGAAAATACCGATGAATATCGCTGCTAGTGTTTTTGCTACCGCAAAATCAAACCCAAGAGTCGCAACGGTTACTGAAAACATAACTGGGTCTGTCACTGGAGATGACAACCAAAATGCCATCACTGGTGCAAGCGGAACTCCCGATGCTAATAACCCTGACATGAGCGGCAAGACTGTAACACCACAGACTGGTATTACTGCACCAACCATTGATGCCATCAGTATGGATTTAAACTTATTTCCTTTGAATGCTTCTCGGATACGGTTGCCTGCCCCACTTGCATTTATCCATGCTGAAATCAGAATACCTGGTATGACTAGAGGTGATATTTTCATCATGCTTATCAATACAAATGATAATGTGGAAACGAATATATCTGACCAAAAAGTTGCTGCTAATATACAACTGATAACGCTCAGGCTAAGCCATTTATTGCTTTTCAACGATGTTAAATTTATTGATTTAACGAGTCTATTCATCACTTGCTCCCCTCAAAAAAACATTGCCATGGATGATGGCATAGAGGTAAGCTTTAATAAATTGAATAATATACATATAAGATATGAGTATTTTAAATACCTCTAATAGCCTTACAACACTTGATAGTGAGCTGCTTCGAACGTTTTTAGCGGTGGCAGAGAGTGGTAGTTTTAGTCAGGGTGCGGTTCGTATATTTCGCTCCCAATCTGCAGTAAGTCTGCAAATCAAGCAACTTGAAAGCATGCTTGGGCAAGCTGTTTTTCAACGCCATGCACGTGGCATCACGCTAACACCCACAGGTGAAAAATTACGTCATACAGCTCAAAAAGTGGTGTCTTTGCTAGATGAAGCTATCGGCGAGTTAAATGTCAACCCTTTACGGGGCTCGGTACGAGTAGGTATTCCTGACGAATATGGCAGTAGTCTTCTGACAAGTATAATTGCTAGATTTATTCGTAATCATCCTCAAGTAGAACTTTCGATTAGATGTGGTTTTAGTTCAGACTTTCCCGAAGCGTTGACAAAGGGCGATATAGATATCGCTGTCCATTCCGTCGAATCCATTACTGAAAATATGCAGTTATTGAAAAAGGAAAAAACTTTTTGGGTAACTTCAAAAAATCATGATGTACATGAACAAACCCCTGTCCCTATAGCCTTATTTGATCGGGCATGCTGGTGGCGCGATAGTGCTTTAACTGCACTGGATAAAGCCGGTAAGCAGTATCACCTAGCTTTTAGTAGTGAGAGTGTGATGGGAATAACTGCGGCAGTTTCTGCTGGAGTTGCAGTCGGTGTTGTCGGAGAAAATTCAATGCGTGATGATTTTAGAATATTAACAATGAAGGATGGGTTTGCCGAGGTACCAAAGTCAATGCTTGTACTTGAATCCCGAGAAGGCGCTAACAAAACTCTTTCATTAGCTCTGAGTCAGGCCATAAAACATGCTTTCAGTAAAGATTGATTCGAAATCGAGTAAGCCCTTTTCTTTCTGGCTTGAGAATGTTTTTTATTACACTAAAATCTCTAAAAGTTTTAGAGATAACATCAATCAAAACCAGCATTAATCACGCTGTGTAATTTATTGATAAAAGATATTACAGGGTTAATGATTTTTATAGATCTACCCAATAAATCCTTCTTGATGAATAATTGTCAGCTGTTGAAGGTTCTTCTTTAGAAACATAATTGCCTATCAGCATCTAACTAACGTGCGACTCTCGATACTTTTTCTTATTCTGCTTTGATCAACTCCGTCGCAAATTATATCGAGAGCACTGTGCCCCAAGCTAGGTATACCCTGGTTGTCATAGATGTTAAATACGATAACTTCACTCGGTTTCATTTCGGACATATAAAACCATTCATGATCTGCATTCGCTGAAACACCAAGAGTCTGCCCTATCCTATCAGGGTAGATCAACTCAATTGTCACCCAGTCTTCAGGTTTGATCGATGAAGGTCGGATGAAACCAAGCGGAGAGTTCTTATTTATACATTCTATAGGACGCCAAATATTGACGAAGGCAAAGTGTTCATTTTTGAATTCCTCTGCTTTTTCTTTTCCAACTAAATCTACTAATCGTTTGCTAGCACCCATAGCACTGTAATCGTTATGAACATTGCGAGCTGGTTTTCGACCTGCATTCGTGTCATCAATTCTAACGGTATGATCAAAAACGATGACATCTTTAGCCTCTAGTTTATCTTTAAGTAATGATGTTAGCTCCTGGTCATAAACTTGATGCCAATCCGAAGAACTTTCAAATTGACTAATTTGACTGATATGATTTTCGAATGTAATGCCATCATCAGGAAAATTTACCTTCGATCTTCCGACTCGTAGATCCTGAACCTCAACTTCTGTAGGAATTAATTTTGGCGAGACTAAGTTACCGACAATACCGTCGACATCAAATTCAAAAGCCTGCTGTTCAGAGCTCGTAATATGGTAATTCACTATTGCTCGCACGCTCATTTTTTACCTCGAGTGTTGAATTACTTTCTGTGGTTTAAAAAAGTCCTTCAATTTATATGGATACCACTACTTTGCCTATCGCCTTTCCGCTGTTGAGGTAGTCGTGAGCTTTTCCAATTTCGTGAAACTCAAACCGGTTTGTATCGACTACCGGTTTTAACTTACCAGCATCAACAATGTTTGCAAGCGTGGTTAAAACGTCACCGTGCTGCTGACGTTTATAGCGATGCAACATTGGGATCAACATAAAGACTACATGTAAAGAAAGGCCTTTAAAGTGAGCGGTTGTTAGATCAATATCGAGCATTGAAACCGTCGTCGCGACATGTCCATTCAAGGCTGCTGCCGCAAACGAGTTCACTATATTTTCGCCACCAACTGAGTCAAAGACCACATCAAAGCCTTCTCCGTTAGTGTATTTTTTGACATAGTCAGCGACTGATTCCGACCGATAGTTGATGCCTTTAGCACCGAGAGATTCGATCAAGTCTAATTGTGTGTCACCGCCGCCAGTGGAGTACACTTCGGCTCCAAAGTAATTTGCTAACTGCAGAGCAACGTGGCCAACGCCACCAGAGCCGCCATGCACAAGTACTTTCTGCTCTTCAGTAATATCAGCTCTTACCAGACCCTCATACGCTGTAATCCCAACAAGGGGTAAAGCCGCCGCCTCGCGCATAGTGATTGTTTTCGGCTTGTGCGCTATCAACTTTGAATCTGCCAACATAAATTCAGCAAGTGTACCTGGTAGATCAGCAAGCCCTCCGGCACAGCCGTAGACTTCATCACCAATATTAAAGTTATTAACACCTTCCCCTATCTCTGCAACTGTTCCGGCAAAGTCCATTCCGAGCACAGCAGGTAAGGCAGGTGCAAAAGGCAAGTTTTGCCCCATCTGCCTTATCATGGTGTCGACAGTATTGACGCTAGTAGCGGCAACCTTAATTAGCACATGGCCCGACTTTATATCAGGCTTACTAATTTCAGCCTGCTCAAATACATCACTGTTCCCGTAGGCTCTAACTATCATCGCTTTCATAGTCAAATTTCTCTTATGGCAAATTATATTTAACCAACACTATACTTTTTGAAAATACGGATGATAATATTGATAATTACACATTCAATTTATAGTTTTTATTGATAATGAATATCGAACATCTCAAACTGTTTATCAGAGTTGCCGCAACCAACAACATCAGTATGGCAGGCAAAGAGTTAGGTCTGTCTGCGGCTGTGTCTAGCGCGCACATCAATAAACTAGAGGAAGGCTTAGGAGTTCGATTGATACACCGGACAACGCGCCGAGTCTCGTTGACTGAAGAAGGCATAGACTTTTTGCCGCACGCTAAAGAGGTGATAGCCAGTATCGAACTCGCTCAGGCATCGGTAGGAACAGGGAGTGTGTTTCCCCAAGGAACGCTGCGTATTACTGCACCTGCATCGTTTGGACGTATGCACATTGTCCCTGCCCTGAATGATTTTTTATCTCTCTACCCAGGCCTGACACTGGATTTACGCCTTAGTGATTCCATTATTGATATGGTCGAAGGTGGCTTTGATATCGCGATTAGAAACTCAAGCCTAAACGACTCCTCATTAGTTGCACGAAAGCTCGCGTGTGATAACCGAATACTGTGCGCCTCACCGGCTTATCTTGAAAAGCACGATGAACCAAAGTCTCCTGATGACTTAGTTAAAATGGATTGTGTCGGTTTAATGGGGTTGGAGGAATGGTGGTTTGAAGTATCTAGCGGACGCCAAATTATTAAGCCCAAAAGCCTATTACGTATAGACAATGGTGAGGCCGTGCGTGATGCTTGTGTTAACGGTATAGGCATCACCATTTGCTCGGTCTGGTGTGCATATGAACAGCTCAGACGTGGGGAGCTAGTGCAAGTACTGGAAGACTATCCACTTGTGAACAATACCGCTATTTGGGCGGTGTATCCCAGTTCACGCTTACTCGCACCCAAAGTCCGAGCTTTTATCGACTTCTTCGTCCACTTATACGGTGATAGGCCGTATTGGGAAATACACTAACCGTCACTCTAAGTGCGAGATTAACCGTTGATAAAGCGAATCTTTTAATTCTGATCGCTCGTGTTTCATTTGCCGCAGCACATCGTCACTCACCGGTGAATCTGCCAATTCTAAGTGACGGATCTCAGTATCAAGATCATCGTACTGCTTGGCCATCTCAGCAAAAGTTTGTTCACTTGAGATAAGCTGTGTAATACGTTCTTTAAATTCTGGGAACTCGTTTAGTAAAGAATGGTTTTCGCCTAACATGTTTTCCTCTTAATGTTTAATTGTCTAACAATTTATCGAATAAGTTTTACTAAATAGAAGCTACTGTCGAGCAAGAATTTCTTCGATTTTTTCAGTGACAGTTTTATTTTTTATAGCGTTTAAAGCATCGGGGTGAGGATCGCTGAATGCACCTTTATCGTTATCAAAATACAAACCCGATGCCGAAGCGAAATCGTCTGAAATAGACGCTCTAACTAAAATATCTACGCCTATTTTCAGGTCTTTGCCTTGTGTTCCATACGCTTCTTTAACCATGTTGCTACCCAAAAAAGACGCTGGGTTTACAGCGATAATTACAGGCCCTTGCTTGTTTAATTTATTAGCAAGGTGACGCGACCACATGGTTAATGCCAACTTGCTTTGCGCATAGGCTTGGTCATCACTCAGGTGGTTTGCCTCGCCTAAGGCTGCAATATTTACAGGTGCTTGCGCCGCAGACGAAAGATTGATTACACGCCCAGAAGTACCTAAACACTTAAGCAGCTTTAGCGTGAGTAGATAAGGCGCAATGGTATTGACCACAAAGCGAATATCGATACCGTTATCGGCCGTTTTATTTGGCACTTTGAAAACGCCCGCATTGTTGATTAACACATCAATACGTTGATGCTTGTTTAAGACGGCTGACGCTAACTGTTCTACCGCAGCGAAGTCAGACAAATCAGCCGCATAAGATTCAACGTCGGTCGACGCGTTGCGTTTATTCAGTTCAGCTTTAACTGTATTGAGTTTGTTTTGATTGCGCCCATGTATCAAAACCCTATGGCCTTGATCTATCAACGCCTCTGCAGTTGCTTTACCAATACCGTCTGTAGAGCCAGTAATTAAAATAGTTTTTTTCATATTTAAGTTCCTAATTCATGTTTCATTTTAATTGACCAACACTAAAGTTTGTTTGTGGGAATTCAGTTAGCTACTCTTTAGTTAGTGAATAATCGTGCACGGCCTTCTCTTTTTATGTAAATTTATTTTCTCATAGAGATGATTTCTGGGGCCTCCGAGTGAGAGGTAGCAAGTGAGTCATAGATAGTACCACCCACCCGAAATCAACTCCGTTAGCGGCGGCGATTAGTCGTTAACCTGCTGAATATTCATCACCATATTTTCCCAGTTTCTTTGATTGTTCATATCAAATTGCGCGCCCTGTTCATCGGCCCAAGTAAAGCGTGTCAATGCAGGTGTTTTACTGGTTGCCTGATATAACCAGTAGGCTTCGGCTTTCAGTGCTTCGTCTATTGGCTTATCGATAGATTCATAAACGGTTTGCTTACACGCATTAATCGATTCGGCAGGAAATTGAGCAATTCTCTTGGCTAAAATATCGACGTATTCACTAATTTCTTCTGGGTCGAGCGCCTTATTGATAGTGCCATAGGCTTCTGCTTCATCGGCATCAAAGTCTCGAGCACTGAGAATAATTTCCAACGCACGCCCTAAGCCAACCTGACGCGCCATTCGAGATGCGCCACCTCCGCAAGGTAGAATACCCATACCAACTTCCATTTGCATGAACTTGTATTTACCTCGTGCGGCAAAGCGCATATCACATGCTAAGGCAAATTCATGACCACCACCGCGGGCAAATCCCTCAATCTTTGCAATGGTTGCTTGAGGAACTCGACTAATGCGCTCTAATACTGCTTGTAGGTCTAACAATTTAGCTTCTTCTCTAGATACAGCCTCAGACGACATGTCTTTTAGTAACTCAGTATCGTAGTGGCAAACCCAAATTTCAGGGTGGGCTGATTGAAAGATTACAACTTTAATTTCGCGATCACGCTCAAGCCTCATTGCCAGTGAGTTTAAATCCTCAAGCATTGCCTGACCTTGAACATTCACGGGTGGGAAATCGATGGTGACCGTTAAAACACCACCTTCTGCAACAGCTTTGAATGTTTTGAAGTTTTCGTAGTTCATTGTTTTTTTATCCTCAATAGTAGGAGGTTTGTTAAGTAGAACCAAAGACTACACAAACTTGTTTTTATTGATAATAGTTTAATTAAAAGATTAAGAATATAGAATAAATTGATAATAAGGCGTATTAAAAATTTTATTATATTGAAAATATTGATTCTGTATCTTCAAAGTGCTTATTTATTTAACACAATATTGATAATACATTACAGCCGAATAAATTTTGTGGCGGTTTAATAAATCGATCAGGAGACAGCTTGGTGAAAAATATGACATTCGATAACAAGAATACAGCTAGTCAGTTAGAGCTTGCGCGTGCTTTAAGCTTGCCTTCTCGAGAAGAGATGCTTAATCGAGACCCCGCTGTATCAAGATTTTGGTTGCAGAATAAACAGCTGCTTATTAAGGCTTGGCAAGAGTGGGAACAAATCCATCAAGACGATTTGCCATCGCTTGATGACTCGTTACTAGATTCAAGTCTTCGTAATGCCGTTGAAGCAGCCTGGAGTGACCCAACAAAAGAGATTTCGGTCAAAAACCTGTGGCGTGAGGTATCTCACGATGTGTATCAATGTCAGTTCTTTGATCCAGAGTGCCTTGCAGATTTGCGTGGGTATTTAAAAGAGGTTCAAAATTCGAATATTCCTATGCGCCCTCCCTACGGGATTGCATTGAACCGTTTCGGAGCCATGTTCGATCAGCGCTCAGAAGGGTTCCTCGCGTCACCTCTGTTTCAAAATTTATACAACCAATTACTCGATAAATATATGCGCCCTATTGGCCGATTATTTTTTCCAGAAATCGCTGGCTATGATACACAGACTTTTGGCTTTTCAATTCAGTATGAGCCAGGTATCGATACTTCTCTGCAGTTACACTCCGATGCATCGGCTGTCACCTTGAACATCAATCTAAATTTACCCGATGAAATTTTCACGGGGTCTGAGGTGGATTTTTATGACTCAACTACCGGTAAAGCCAATCGCTTATCGTTTGCATCGGGTACCGCAATGATTCACCGCGGTGCGGTTGCACATGCGGCACGACCCATTACAAGTGGGCAGCGTACCAATATGGTCCTTTGGCTCTATGGCGATCGTATGCAGGTGCCCTCACCTATGCCGTCATTGAACACAATACTCAGTGCTCAAGAACGCTGGACTGTACCGTCTAAAGCCAAGGACGAATTCGCTCCTTTTTAGAGCCATTGAGATCATCAGGTAATAACAAGTTATGTCAAATAAAAACACAACACGTTCAGTATTTATTAATCCGATTGTTGCACGTAGTAAAGGCGAACTGCATCGTGCTGCAACGCCGTTAGAGCTCTTCTACGACTTGGTGTATGTAGTCGCAATAGCTTTCTTAGCGGGCGAGCTACACCATGCCATCACTGAATGGCACCATGTACCGCACGCGATCCTTATGTACCTATGGATTTTTTGGTGCGTGTGGTGGCCATGGAACACCTATATGTTTTTTGCGTCGGGTTATGACACTGACGATACGCAATTTCGTCTAGCGTCCTTTGTGCAGATGATCGGCGTTACCATTGTGGCCGTTGGTATTAAACCTGCCTTCCAAGATGAAAACTTTCTCTACATCATGTTTGGCTATCTGGTTATGCGTATTCCGTATATAGTAATGTGGCTCAAAGTAGCGAGTGATGACATTGCATCGCGCCCAGTTGCTTTACGTTATGCAGCTGGTGTATTTCTCGCTCAATGCGGATGGACGTTTACCGTTTTGTTCTACCAAAGCTGGCCAATATGGATAGGACTACTGGTTTTAGAGTTACTGGTGCCATGGTTTGCCGAGCGCTCTACAGCCAAAGGTGAAAACACTAAATATCATGTGGAACACATCGAAGAGCGTATGGGCTTATTAACTATCATTGTGCTTGGTGAATCTATCCTAGCCTCTGTAAATGCATTTGATAGCGTGTTCAAACACTCTACTGTTGAGTTAACTAGCGTAGTAGCGGGTGCTCTACTCATTTTGTTCTCGATGTGGTGGTTATATTTTGATGATCGCGTCGAAGAAGAATTACATAGTGAAACTAACTGTTTTATCTGGTCGTATGGGCACTATTTTTTATTTGGCGCAGCTGCAGCCGTGGGGGCTTTAATCAGCGTGTGCGTTGATGCTGTATCACACCATGGTCAAATAACGCTAGATAATGCGGTGTTAGGCTTAGCGATTGCTCTTACAGTCTATCTTGTTGCAATCTGGTTATGTCATGATTTTATTTTAAAGAAGAAAGGACTTACGCTCGCTGAACTACTGATTCTAGCAAGTGTTGTCATTGTTCTTGCTGTCACAACAAACAGCGTTTTATTGATTGGGCTCGCTTTTGCCACAATGAATGCCATTCGTTTATGGCGAAAACATAAAACTTTCAAGCAAAACGCTTAGCTGATAACGAATAACCAAAACTCGATAGTAATCTATTTACTGTTGGAATGATGAAGATTTGTAGGTAAGTGAGAATAAGAAATGAGAGTATTCGTCCACCCCAATAAATGTGCGTGATAGCCTAGATGTTGTTAACCCGTTATCTTTATTCAAAAAAACCTTCCCCTAGAGGGAGGCTAAACCATGAGGCAGTGATTTATTGGAAAAATAATTTACGTAGTTTAACCATAGGCAGCTTTACTAAGTAACAATAAGGCCAGTCGCTATAATATAGCGACAGTAATTATTTGCAGTATGACAAATGGGGTAATGTCTTTATAAAATGGGTAACATTAATATTTCTGAACGCTTCATATAGATATTATTCAATATTAAGAAGCAGTAAAGTGGTATACGCCATGCTTTGTTCAATTTTTATTATAGTTTGGCAGTTTAAGATTAAAGCGAATAGCTAGTGCTCTCAATATAAACGCGACCAAGAAGCCGCCAGCCAGATCATAATTATCAGGCAGATTTAAGGTACTTAACCAAAGATAAACAACAGAACCTGCCAGCATTGTGGAGATATAAAGCTCTTCGTTCATCAGTGTTAAATTACTGCCGCAAAGCACATCCCGAGCAATACCACCAAAGCTTCCTGTCATCACGCCCATTGTCACTGCTATTAAAGGGGAGACATCAAACTCTAGAGCGATTTTCGTTCCAACAACACAAAATAAAGCAATGCCAACAGCATCCATCCAGATTAGCGCTCGTGTCAGTGAAACTAATCTCGGCGCAATAAAGTATGTGATCACAGAAGACACTAAACACACAATAATCCAAATGGGCTCACGGACCCAAAATACAGGTAAATTTCCTAACAGTAGATCGCGAAGTGTTCCACCACCACTGCCAGTAACTGTCCCTATTAACATAAAACCCAGAATATCCATTTTATGTCGAGCAGCATCAAGAGCACCTGAAATAGCAAATACTGCAACAGCAGCCAAACCCATAATATTAACAACGGCAGTGATATCAAATGCCATAAAAGTCCCAAAGAAATTAAACCACGGTAATAAGTATCTGATAAAGATTATTTTCTATACATGGCATAGAAAAATCAAAGGAATACTATGAATTTTTAACTTGCTATTTTGCATTAACTAATGGTCATAATATATTGATATTAATTAAATATTATTAAGTTAATGTTGTTTCTATCTGCATCATATCCCAGTGTCTAACTTATAATACTAAAGCGTCACTTTTTAGTATTGATCGCGTAAAATTCATGCTCACGACAGATTTTTTTAATGTCGGTTTTTGTTAATGGAGCTTCTGTAAGACCACATAGAAACTCTCCATTTTTCAGTTCGCGGTTAAAGCGACATGACTGGCATTGCCCAAACCCCTGGTGATCATTCTGGTTTTGCCATTTCTGTAATAACGATCGAACTAGATCAATATCGTTTGGTTTCGCTTCCAAGTTTGGCATCAAGTACTCACACATCCTTTCCAAACTGTGCTCCCCCTTCTTTGTCATGAACACGCGAATAACGCGTTTGTCTTCACGACAAGGATTCCGTTCTATAAAACCATCTTTTTCCAGAACCTTAAGGCTTTGGGAAATGCTCCCTTTCGTTTGCCCTAAATACTCGCTGATCGCCTGTGCTGTATTTGAATAGTGATTGCAAACCGATAGATATCGCAAGATTTCTAAGTGCACGACTTGCATGCCTTCTGCGCTTGCAGCCTCACGCATTTGGCTTTTGTATAAAGACGAAAGGCGTTCAAGCCATATATCGAGATCATTTAACATTTTTTAATGGTATAGCATCTAAACCTTATTGACAATCATAGGATATTCTTTATTATGCATTAATAGTTTAGATTCTAAACTATATTGAATTGGCTTAATGCAGATAGTATCAATGTCATATTCAAATAATTAATCCGCAAATGAATTTGCCCTGCTAGTAAACAAGGTAATGATATGAAAATTGATGTTTACGATTCGTATGCCCAAACCCGCCAAGGGCATGTAATGCACTTTGATGTTTTTGTTGAAACGAATACATCTGCTGAACAAGCATTGCAATACGGAAAAAACTGGCTTGAAAGTATTGGTGAGAATGCGGCGGGCCTTAATCAATCACACTGCAACTTCTGTCATTCGGAAGTTGCTAACCCTGAAGTACAGTTATCCATTAAAAATGATGGGTATTTTATTCTGCAAATGGAAGGATGCCCTACTCCATTTTAGAGATTTATACAAAAGAGGTTATATATTATGAAACTCAAGCAACTAATGATACAAGGTATCACTACAGGACTTTTATGCTCAGCCCTTACAATGCCAGTTTATTCCCATGGTATTAAAGCGGAAAAAGGCAATGCAAAATTAGCAGCTTTCGATATTGTTAAAGCTGAGATAGAATCAAGCGATAACTGGCTAACGTTTAAAATGAAAGTCAGTAAAAAAGCAGGGAAATCAACACCAACGCCAACAGGGAAATTAGAAGGCAGTAATGTCTTTTCTTATGTGTGGCCAACTAAATTAGATAGTTCAATTGTTGGCTTTGAAAAAGAACAAGGCATTCTAGCAATGGCTATTACTTCTCATCCAGATTTTGATGACACTCCATTATTTGACGAAAATGCTGATGGTGATTTAGGAAATGATGGAACAGTTTGGCACTCTCATTGGGTTGTTTTGGTTCCAGATAATGCTTGTGGAGAAGGTGCACTAAAAGTTAAAGATATACCTAAAGGCGCCAACCCAAAATTACCACTAACCTGGCCTGGTCTGCCTATCTTAATTGATAGCCCGGGATACTCTCCAATCATCAACAAAAAGCATGTTTCTGTACGTGTACCTTTCAAAAATGCCAGTGAATTAAAAGGCGTAGCATTTGATGGTGTAACATCAGGTTTACGAGTTAACGAAAGTGCTCATGCCCCCCTACTCTGTGTCGTTGATGTATTTGATGTAGCTTCAGGTGACTTATCTTTACCAGGAAAAATAAAGTAATTACATGCTAAGTCAATGAAATACGACCCGTAAAGGTATGCCTGAATTCGGCATACCTTTCTTTAGTCCTGATTATTCACATTGAGAAATACGATGAAAGCATTACAAGAAAACCCTCCAGAACTAGAAGTCTATACATGGCTAAATACAAATACCCCTTTATCATTAGAAGAATTAAAAGGAAATATCGTTGCAATATTTGCTTTTCAAATGTTATGCCCTGGATGCGTTGAAAACTCGATTCCTCAGGCACGGCGTGTACACTCCTTATTTACAAATTACGGTGTAAAAGTTATTGGTTTGCACACTGTTTTTTGAATATCACGCCGCAATGACTGAAGTATCGCTAAAGGCTTTCTTGCACGAGTATCGTATTGATTTTCCTGTGGCTATTGATATGCCATCTGATATTGATACTAATCCCATACCCAAAACAATGGCAACGTATCAAATGGGAGGTACACCTACTTTGCTTTTATTTGATCGCCAAGGCCGTTTACGAAAACATAAAATGGGTCATGAACAAGATTTGGTATTAGGTGCAGAATTAATGGCCTTGATTAATGAAGGTGAATAGCCTTTTTATCTTCCTGTTTAATCGCATAATCATTTACGGCTACTTGCTTGTTCCAGTTATTATACTAATTTTTTAAAAATATGCCTCATTTATTGAATTTAAGTTATATACTTTTGCACCAATTTGGGTATTTAAAGATAAAAACTATTATTAATGATACAAGTAAAATCATTTAACCAAAATTTAGAAAATTAAAAATAGCCAATCATAAAATGTAGCGATATAATCGCTGCCGCTTGCACGAGCCACTTCAAATATTCAACCTTTAGGAAGATTTTATTCAATGCAAAAATTATTAGTAGGGCTCAGCTTATGGTCCTTAATGGCTGCCTATTGTTTCGCCAACACAACAGACTTACCTTTACGTAAAGATTATCCCGACATATACACTATTGAGGTAGACGAACTTTTTAAGCTTATAACTGATGATTCAGTTGTCATTGTTGATGTTCGCTCAGACTATGAATATCAGACACTTCGAATCCTCGGCGCAATACATATACCGATAGGTAATATAGCATTTAGCTCAAAAATTAAAGCACTGAGAGAGAATACGGATAAAACTATCGTTTTTTATTGCAACGGTATTACTTGTAAGAAATCTTACAAAGCGGCAGTTATTGCAGAGCAAGAAAAGATAACCGGGACCTATGCTTTTGATGCAGGAATCGCTTTATGGGCTCGCACCTACCCTACATATACACAGTTGTTAGGAGAAAATCTTGTGACTGAAAAGCGATTGATTAGCTCTGAAAAATTAGCTAAGCATACGCTGACGCCACAAGAGTTCGAGAAAAAAGTAGCATCTGAAAATACAATAGTGATTGATATTCGTGACACTGCACTACGGACTATTAAAGCATTTCCTGAATTTTCTCGTAACATACCACTTAATAGATTTGATGATGCAATAAGTTATGCTAGTAGAAACCAGTCTACATTGCTCATTTATGATTTTGTTGGCAAACAGACTCGCTGGCTTCAATATAAACTAGAAAATGCAAAAGTAAAGCAATATTACTTTTTAGAGGGTGGAGCAAAAAATTACAGAGATTATTTAGATAAAAAAATATAATCTATTCACGCCTTCTGAAAGCTGTGGCTTAAAACGCTTTGCTAGATTTTATCCACAGCAGCAATTATTGTACAGATCAAGAATATTTGTTTGCTATGTATGAGCCTACATCATAGGTAAATAAATAACTCTCCTTTACATAAAATTCCTGTAAAATCACTAAATATTCTTTACTATATTGTCAACACTACCCTACTAGCAGGAATAATAATGAAAAAAATCAGCCAGTTATTTTTGCAAGGGCTTTTTGCCATCTTGCCCATTACACTTACTTTCTTTGTTTTATATTGGTTAGGGTCTGTAGCAGAATCAACATTAGGTAATATAATACGATGGGTATTACCGGCCGATTGGTATTGGACAGGAATGGGAATTATTGTAGGTTTTGGCTTTATCCTTATCATTGGTATATTGCTAAATGCTTATCTATTTCGGCGCATCGCTGGCTTTTTCGACAAGTTATTTGCGCGAATCCCTCTGGTAAAAGTCATTTATAATAGTATTAGAGATATTTCTCAATTTGCCTCTATCTCTAAAGATAATGGTGATAATGACTTACAAAAGGCCGTTCTTGTTACATTGAATGATAGTACTCGTGTAGTTGGTTTTGTCACCAATAAATCTGATCCCTTTAAACAGTCTGGAGACTCAATTTGTGTCTACATCCCTATGAGTTATCAGATCGGCGGATTCACTGTTATCGTTCCAGAATCCAGTGTAGAGACCGTTGATATGGATGTACAAGATGCAATGAAATTTGTGTTAACAGCAGGTATTTCTAAAGTTAACCCGTAACTTTGCTTTTCACTCAATATTGTGTAATTAAGATTACCCAATTTTCAGGTTATGATTTTTTTGAGAGTAGATTGAATACGCAGTAATTTGCCCTGCCACAATTGCCGAAAAAATAAATAAGGCTGAAAGGCCAACACTCGGTATAGAAAGCAATGTTTGATCGAATAATGACTGACTTGCTCCCATTAAAACACGGCTACCTGGCACCAGTATAATAATACCCTGAACAATATAAATTGCACCGGTCAAATTCAGTGTTTTTGCTAACCATGTACCATAGAGAGTAATGCATACCGTTGTTACCCAAGTGCCAATGATCCACCCGCCACCAAAATCTAAAAAGATCGGTCCCCACATACCTAAAATAGTCACAGGAAATGCATAAAGCATATCTATTGGGCGAACATTAAGAATAACACCTAGCGACAATGATAATACTGGTAACGCAATATATGTAGCCCAGTGAGAAACTTCATTAATATTAGGGACTGACTCCGTATGCCCCCATGCAGTTTCACCAACGCTGAGGCCAATAAGAATGCCAATAAATAGTTTGATAAATATAAAAAGAGACTGCCCCAATAAACTGGTCCCAGATAAAAGATCATTGAAGGCAAAGCATTCAAGAGAGTTTGCAATCGATAAACCAGGCACAAATAAAACAATAGCAGCGATACATAAGCCCCATATGGGTAGCTCAATTCCCAGGCTTGTTACAAATGACACGGTTAAACCCGTAATAAAAGCACTAAAAAACTCTACAACAATGGCTCGTTCTTTTTGACACAGTAATTGACAAACCCATACTAAAAAGCCAAGCACAAAAGAGATCGCAACGGCATTTATTGTGCTACCCACCAATGCCAAAAATGCAGGGGGTATGGCAATATTTGCTAGCATCGTCAGCCATATGGGGTAACTCACTGGCTCTGGAGGCTCTATATCATTTGCTTGATTGATACGAGTAATCGTATTTGCAAGTAGCCCTAAATTTATCGACGCTGGCTCTAACCGCCGAATAAAAATTTGGTTATCTTCCTCTGGAAACTGATAATTAATTGCCGTAGGAGTTGCTTGAACAACAACATTAATTCCAAGCTTTTGTGCATAATACTGCGTATATTTTTCGATTTTATAAGGCGCACAACCACAGCGATGTAAAGTATCACCGATTTCTACGACTTTATGGGTTAGAGGCATAGTAATACTTACCGAGTGTACATTAAGACACTGTCTCTATTTTGATGGCGGTAAATAGAAAACATGAAGCTTATTACCACTCAAATCTCTTACATAAGCACCGTAGTATCCTTCTGAATAATCTCGACTACCAGGTAATCCTTCGTTCTGACCACCTAATGTTATTGCCGCTGAATGAAATGCCTGCACTGCTTCATGAGAGCTGGCCTTGAACATGACTTGTGTCCCATTACCAAAGGTTGCTGGCTGCTTGTCGTAAGGTAGCAATACCCAAAATGTCACTTCTTGTGTTTCTGCATTACCATACCCTACCTCAATGTTATTTTCGGATAAGCGAACCATCTCTATAGTTGCTAAAACATCATCATAAAATTGAGTGGCCGTGGTAAGGTCATTAGTGCCAACACATATAGCTGCTAACATGGGATGTTTCCTTCTCTCTTTATTTATTAAGGGTATCAATATATCCGACTTAATAGGCTTAAGCCAAAATGTAGTAGTTTACAGGTAAAGTCGAGGCAGAATGTCGTAATACCATTGCGATTTGCCGGATTTATTGGGTATGCTCGACGTTTTGCAAGAATAGATAATTTGATGGATGGCTTTGGTCAAAAAATAATCGCAGCATTAGAAGAAAATGCTCGGCAAAGTGTTTCAGCAATCGCTAAACAAGTCAATTTATCTCGCACGGCTGTTTCTGAACGAATAAAGCGATTGGAAGACAACGGTGAGATACTTGGCTATCAAGTGTTGACTAAGATACACGCACAGGAAACCAATCAATTAAAAGCTTATTTTGAAATCAAACAAGGTGGATATAAATCTGCTGCACTCGTTCAGTACCTATTGCAATACCCTGAAGTTAAACACTGTCATGCTACTAGTGGACAAGTAGATTTACTCGTACACCTTGAATTTTCCAATATGGAACGCTTGCATGATATTATTTTTGACGTTGATAAGGAACTACCAAAGGGTGCAAAACTTATCACCCATATGGTCGTTCAAGAGTGGAATCAGAATAATTAGCAATTAATACGGAAATCACAAAAACTTATCCAAGCACTCAACATCAGTGTCGTTCTGCTATTTGAATCCACCCACGGATTTTTTCAAAATAAATAAAGTTAACATCCATCGACTCAACATACCGTACATCACCATTGCTGGGAATATCATAATCTTCCAAGCCTTCCAAAGCTATCGCATTAGACATAGAGGGCTTATCTTGCCGTGTATTAGGAAGTTCGGCTAAATGTAATTCTTCTTCGCTCCAGATCAATCCATCTCTCTCAACAGGTGAAGCTTGTGTGTATTCTGTTGAAATAAATACTGCTGATGTTCCAGCCATTTTTTTGTAATTTGAAAAAAGCATAAAATATACCTTAAAGTACCTGATAAAAAATTAACATCTTACAAAGTAACAGGGCTAATAAAGCCAGATGGTTTTACCGCAAGTACAGAGCATTTTATTTGGGTAAGAATTGATTCTGCGGTATTACCGATAATAAACCCTGGAATACCTGTTCTTCCAACTGTTCCAATAACAAGCAATTCAGCACCTATATTTTTTGCACATTCTGACACTGAAGTTTTAGGGTCTCCTTTAATCAAGTGAAATTTTGGTTGAATATAATCCCTAGATTTACTGTCTAAATCTCCACAATAATTCGCTATACAATTATTTAACCAATCTCTGTGTGTATGCTCCTGATCGTTACTCATGATATCAATTTCTTCACTCGATTTATCACTCCAGGGAGATCGCATGAAACTCTCGTTTTCTAATTGCCAAGTATGAACAATATGTAATTCACTCAAGTCAGTTAATGCTTGAGATATTCCCATGCCCAGTAGTTCACGGTTTAGTGATTCATTTTCAGGATTATTAGGTTCGTAATCTATAGCAACAAGAATTTTTCGAAAACTTTTCTTCTGGCTTGATTTAATCAGCCACACAGGGCAAGGGCACTTTCGCAACAACTTCATATCGGTGCTACCAAATAATCGCTGTTCTATGCTTTCGTCATGCTCCACGGCTTTGATTACTAAATCCCGTTCATTTTTCAAAACCTCATAAATAATCTCTATAAAATCCTTGCCAACCAATACCTCAGTTTCTACCTCTAGGATATCATTATCAATATTCTTTACTAATTCACGAAGCTCTTTATCATATTGTGAGACTAATGAATCAAAAAAACTACTTTCAGGTAAACCATCAACAACACCAACAACCGTTAATTTCGCTTGATTATTTTTAGCTAACGTAACAGCCTGATTAAATGCCGCGGTGCTATCAATTGCTAGGTCTGCAACAAAAAGAATATTAGAAAACCTGCTCATAAAAATGACCTCTGTTTTTGTTAATGTACTAACAATAATGGAACGCGGCTATTATGGATTAAATGCTGAGTAACGCCACCGAGTAATTTTTCTCGAAGATACGAGTGTCCGTAGCCACCAACAACAATTAAATCATTCTCATATTGGTCAGCATGAGTAACTAACATCTTTCCGACAGTTGGCTGATTTTCATTGATCTGTTTTGGGTAGAGCTGGCAATTCACATCATGACTTTCTAAGAAAGATGTGACCTCTATGCCTTTTGCCATATTAGCTTTCTGGTCATTTTCGCGATAAACAGTTACAACGTCGACTTGTTCTGCCCCTCGCATCAAAGGTAATGACTCGTGCATTGCTCGTGCAGACTGTTTGCTTTCGTTCCAGCCTAGGAGTATTTTTTGACCAAAATCATCTTTTTTCCATATTTTAGGAATAACAACAATTGGACGCCCTGTTTCTAGCAGTAAACTATTAATAAACCCAGAGCCATTAAAGTCTCCACCATCCTTTTCATTACATCCCACAAATATTAAATCAGTGTATAACATAATTTGAGTAGGATTTTCTTGATCTGATGCTTTATACCATGTTGTGTTACAACCGATTTTTGATGTTACTTCATTGAATTTTTTCTCTGCTAATACCGCTTGTTGCTTTCCTTCGTCAATGATTTGTTTTCTTAATCCCGCAGTGTAGTGGTCATAAACATGATAATGATTAAGTGACTCAACCATAATGTATAAACCTATTAAACGTGCATTATGCTTTAGTGCAAACCTAGCGGCTGTTTTAATGGTATTGTCATCATCTTTGGTATTATTTAAACAAACTAAAATGTGCTTAATCATTTTTATTGCCTCAATGGTTATCAGTAACGTAGAACACATTGGATTATCGTTACTTGGTTATTTCCAATAAGGTTAGAGTAATTAATTCAGTAAATAAGTTATTGATGCAAATCAATCAGACAATAGATTCACATGTTTTCTTTCGACATCTATAAAAATAGAGAGATCAACCGCATCTAAAAATTAAGGCTATAACTTGTGGAAATTTTATTAATAAAGTGGGACGGCAGCTAAGTGCCAAATGGATAAGGATTCGTGTAAATAATGCATGGAGGAGATGTATATGGCCAACCCTTAGCGCTAGCGTGCTAATTTCTTTCATCATGCAGTGCCTACCGATGTCGTTACGAACACATAATCCCCTATTTTTACTATGGAATTAAGGTGCCTTAAATAATAATGATTATCAATACTGTTGACAAATTAATAATAATCATTATCATTTGCCCTGCTGGCTCAGGTATAGCGAGCAGCAAATTAACGTTTAGGTAGCCTGATCAAGCCAGTTTACCAGCCCATTACCGTACCTCTAACGTTATTACTTTGTTGCGCATTTAGTGATCCATTAATTTAAGGCAATATCGACTATGTCTAAAACTGGCACCATTAATCATGGACGAAAAGAATGGATTCCTCTGTTCGTACACTTAAGGCCCATGAGCTATTCCAAGGAAGAAAGTCAGTTCTAATTGAGCACAATGGTGAAAGTTACCGACTACAGTTGACACGTAGCCATAAATTAATTTTAACGAAATGAACGTCGCTATTTCGGCCAAGCCACTTATAAGCCCTACACCACTTGTAACTAGCCAGGCTCTTTTTAATCACTCATTAAATATCTTTGGATTGTAAGTGAATATGAATTCAATAAAGAATCTCACCTTTTTATGTGATGGCTGTAAGGAAAAGTTAGCTAATGATCCTAGCCGGCTTGTTGACGTTTGGTCGCGCCTTATGGATATGGGCAAAGATTGCACTGAAAAACATGATTGGAATAAAGCTGTTGTGCATTATCGCAATGCTTTTGAAGTTGCTGTTATATTATTCAATAAATCTCCTGACAATGACGGAATTCATCGTTTTATGAATACAACAACTGAATTTATTTATGCTTTGAGACACTGTACTTATCGATGTGATTTGCCGTTATTTATTTCGATTGTTAAAGATCACCTCACTAATAACCTTTACCCAGCAAAGATTGGGCTTCTATTAAAACAAGCAACTGATATTGCATATTTACCCCTTTCTGAACTTCATCAGAAAAAAACCTCTGGGCAAGCGATTAAACGTACTTATGTACTCCATTAATCCTATACCTTATAAGCCTCTTGTGGATAATCAATCGATTATTACTGAGTTCATGACTCTGGAACGAGCGATAATAGAGGGCACTCACCCTAATTCCCCAGAGCTTATTAGTCGTTATATAGCATTAGGTAAGGATCACGCAAAAAGCCAACCTGAAAGTACGGTTTCTATTTATATCGAGATATTTTCTACGCTATCCAAAGCGGCTGAATCCACACATATAGAAAGGCAATGGCGGCAATGTTGCTTAGATGCTTGTTATCGCCCATTGTATTTTTTAAAGAATTTTTCCCTTTCTGAAGATGAGAGAAACCATATTCGCTTTCTTAAAATTAAACTTGCCTCACTTAAAGAATTTTAGCAATGCTCCAGAAATTAATAACCGACCTAACAACAAATAATATCACTAAGCAATCATTGCGATTTTTTTTAGCAACTCTATTGATTAGTACGGTATACGTAAATAGCACCTATGCCGATAAAGCTAATCGTATTGCTGTTGCGGGTGGTTCAATTACAGAAATAATCTACCGCTTAGGCGAAGAAGGCCGTATTGTTGGTGTTGATTCAACCAGTACTTACCCAGAAGCCGCAACACATCACCCTACATTGGGTTATGTTCGTAATGTATCCGTTGAAGGCCTGCTATCACTCACACCAGATTTATTGATTGGTGAATTAGATACTGGTCCTCCAAAGGTATTAAATCAAATTAAAAAAGCTGGCGTGAAGACGGTAATCATTGAAAATGATGACAGTATTCCTGCAATTAAAGAAAAGATTTCACACGTTTCATCTTTACTTAATGTTGAAGAAAAAGGAGAGGAGCTAATCAATGATTTACAAATTGATATTGATGCTCTTGCCCATGCGACTCAGCGAATAAATACATCGCCACGAGTGTTATTTTTATTGAGTTTAAGCAATGGCGCACCTATTGCCGCTGGTCATACGACTTCAGCACATACGGCCATTGTTGAAGCTAAAGGTATTAATGTATTGGCAAAGTATGAAGGCTGGCAGAAATTATCACCTGAATCTGCATTAGCACTAAAACCCGATGTGATCATTGTGATGAATCGTGGTGGTGATGTTATGGAACAAGTAGAAAAATTACCGCACTTTAAATATACACCGGCTGTTAAAAATAAAGCTGTGTATACCATTGATGGTAGTTACCTGCTTGGTTTTGGTCCACGGACGCCACAAGCCATTGTTGAACTAGGCGGCATGATTCATCCAAAGTTTCCATTACCCAAAGGCTATGAACTGCGTTACCCAAGTCATATTGATGGCACTCAGCGAACGTCTGGTCATTAATTCGTGCTGGAAACCATAACATTCGGTGATCAACAAGCCTCTCGACAGCGGCTTGCAATTCCTTTAACCATTACTTTAATGTTAGTAACGATAATATTGGCACTCATGGCGGGTGCAATATCAATATCGTTGTTGGATATAACATCGAGTATTTTTCATTTCTTTTCAGCTACTGAGCCATCGTTTACAACAACAGTGTTACTAGAAATTCGCTTACCACGCATTGTGTTATCAATTGCTGTGGGTGCAGCCTTAGGTATTTGCGGTGCAGCAATGCAGGCATTATTTCGAAACCCTTTGGCAGATCCAGGTTTGATTGGTGTGGCTGGAGGCGGCGCTTTAGGCGCGGTTATCGTTATTGTTTTAGGTAATTCTTTGTTTAGTAATTTCACACAGACAATAGGGCTCTATGCCCTCCCCTTAGGCGCAATGATTGGCTGCTTAGGCGTTTGTGCAATCATTTATAAATTGAGCAATCGTCAAGGGCAATTTACCATTATTACTTTGTTACTAGCGGGTATTGCCGTTAACGCAATTGTCGGTTCAGTGATTGGGGTTCTCACGCTCATTAGTGATGATAGTGAATTACGCGAACTTACATTTTGGACGATGGGTAATTTAGGCGGCAATCATTGGGCACTTACTTTACCCGTATTAGCCTGCATTGCAATCAGCCTGATCGGTCTTTATCGCTTGGCCAAGCCATTAAATTTATATCTGCTCGGTGAGGCACAGGCACAACATTTAGGCATCGCTGTTGCGCAATTAAAGAAACAGGTTTTTTTCTTTACTGCACTTTCAGTAGGCGCTGCGGTTTCAATTAGTGGAATGATTGGCTTTATCGGATTTGTTGTGCCACATTTAGTGAGAATTTTAATTGGCCCGGATCATCGTCTTTTATTCCCTGTCAGCATGTTGTTGGGTGCGAGCCTACTTACACTCGCTGATATTATTGCGCGTACTGTCATTATCCCTGCCGAGCTTCCTATTGGCTTAGTCACCAGTGCTCTCGGTGGCCCATTTTTCTTAGCTGTTTTATATAAACAAAGTAGCTACCGCTAACAATACCTTGATCAATAATAAGGAAAATCCATGACCGTTGAGCTTCAATCTGTATCGATATCAAAAAGCCAAAAAACCTTATTAAATTCGATTGATCTAATGATTAAGCCAGATGAATTAACACTACTTATTGGCCCTAATGGCGCAGGTAAATCAACTTTACTTAAGGCTTGCTGTGGCGATCTCTGGATCGATACCGGTAATGTTCTATTCAATAAACAAAACATTGAGTCTTTATCCGCGGATCAACTGGCAAAAAGCCGTGCGGTGATGACACAGTCTTACGAAATGGGGTTTGGATTTACTGTTGCAGAAATCGTTGCGATGGGATGCTTTATTTATGAAGATATTTTGTGTCAGCAAAAACAGAAAGATATCATTCAGGAAGTGATGCATTATCTGGATATCGAGCATCTTGCTAAGCGTAATTTCCTTACACTGTCGGGTGGAGAACAACAGCGTACCCAGCTTGCCCGAGTATTAGCCCAGCTTTGGAGTCCTTATGAGCAAGATGAGCCCCGTTACCTTTTTCTGGATGAGCCAACATCCAGTTTGGATATTTTTCACCAGTACCATGTACTCTCGTTGGCCAAGCAACTTACCCAACGTAACATTGGAGTTTTAGCCGTAGTCCATGATTTATCATTGGCTGCCAGTTTTGCAGACCAATTAATTCTGCTTTCAAAAGGCCAGATTGTCACCAAAGGGCGTCCAGAATCAGTGTTACAGCGCCAATATATGTCACAAGTCTATGGTATCGACGCCTTTTACTTCCATGAATCCTCTAATGTGAAACCATCGATATTATTAGAAACATAACCTTCTTTTTATTGACAATAATTCTCATTTGCACTACGATTAACAACATCAACTTGATCAAAAAATAGAAATACACATTATGTTTGTTTGTCTCTGTAAAGGTGTCACCGACACTCAAATTAAAGAATCTATCAATAATGGTGCGACAAAATTATCCCAGGTCCGTAGAGAGCTTGGTGTTGCAACCCAATGTTGTAAGTGCTTGCCCTTAGCTAGATCGATTATTGATGAAGCCTTAGAAGAGCAAGCGACAGCATTCCAAGAACAAAGCACTCCCCTTTTCTATTCTGCTTAATATGGTAAATGAGCAATTATTTACGTCCAATGCTTTTTCTCTAACAGATTAAAACTAATCTAAATCAAAATCATTCCTAATAAACCAATAAAATCAATAGCTTAGCCAAATTTTGTTAGTCCTTTCCCACAATCTCGACGTATAATGCTGCGAAAGCACTTACCGGAGATAAAAATGAAAGGTGATAAAAAGGTTATTGAGTTTTTAAATAAAGCCTTGGGTAATGAGTTAGTTGCCATCAACCAGTACTTTTTACATGCCAAAATGTATAAAGATTGGGGGCTGGATGCGCTTGGTGATTATGAATATCACGAATCCATTGATGAAATGAAACACGCTGACAAGCTAACTGAACGCATTTTGTTTCTAGAAGGTTTACCTAACTTACAGGACCTAGGCAAGCTATATATAGGCGAAAATACTAAAGAAATGCTTGAGTGCGACTTAAAATTAGAACACCAAGCGATACCCCTACTCCGTGAGGCTATTGCTTACTGTGAATCTATCCAAGACTATGTGAGTCGTGATCTATTCAGTGAAATTCTAGATAATGAAGAAGAACATGTCGATTGGCTAGAAACGCAACTTGGTTTAATTGACAAAGTGGGCATTGAAAATTACCTTCAGTCTCAAATGAGTTGCGATGAGAGCTAAAACCTCAGCTATTCTTTCTCAACAATAATACGAGTATCTGATATTTGTTGTTGCTGAAGTAAGGTAAGCACTTTTACAAAACGTTGCACATCCGCTTGCTGATCAGCAGCAAGCGTGATTTTTGCTTCTGATTTCTCCTCAATTGTTAGCAATAAACGCGAACGAAATAACTCCCATTCTGCAAAGTATTCCTTCTCCAAATACCACCCCTTATTCTTATTTGAGACCGTAATAGCAATCGTTGGTTGATTTTGGCTTGTTACCTCTGGTACATCATCTGTTTCAGGTACTGTGATGGGTAGTGATAATAAACGAACATTGGCAGTTAATAATAAAAAAACAATGACAATAAAGATTACATCGATCAGTGGCGTTAATTCCAATTTTTGAGTCAGCGTATTTGAACTTTGATTATTGTTAATCAATGCAGGATTACGTCGATCAATCATAGCTTGATTCCCATGATATCAATGTTATCGATTGATAAATTTTTCTTATTCATCAATAACTCACATTTACCTAATAAGCGATCAATCCATAAATGGTAGAGATGGCCAATCGTCATAAATGGAATAGCAATTAATAAACCTGCAGCTGTTGTTGTCATCGCCAAACTCAAACCATCAGCCAGAGTTGCTACTTCGACGGGGCCATCTTGCTGACTAATATTGTTAAATGCTTCTATTAATCCTATGACCGTTCCTAACAACCCCAATAATGGAGCAATTAATACAATTAGATTAAGCAATTTTAACCCTGATGACAATTTCTTCTGTTTTTCGGCTAACCATAAGGACGCTATTTCTGATCGTATTGTTCGAGGTTCACGACAATACAGCTCTATTAATGCAACGCCTTGAATAATAAGCCGAGAAGTTGTGCTATACCGCAATAATAAGAGAAATCGCTCTAAAACAATAATGCAGGCAATAACAGAACAGATAACTAATGGAATTTCTAAAAATCCTAAAGACTGGGTAAAAGATGAAAATTGCATAACTAATTTAATGAAAACTCAATAGGGATACGTATTTTGACTTGTTGGGCATGATAGTTTCTCTGAAACTGAGCAAACTGCCACTGTTTAACCGCTGTAATTGCAGCTTTATCTAAAATAGGAACACCGGAACTTTTATAAACATATAATTCCTGCTGCTTTCCTTTTTTGTCCAATGATATATCTAACCAGACCGTACCCTGCTGTTTCTTCCTACGAGCAATATTCGGATACTTCGGTGGTATAGGGGGCGCCGCCAGTTGTGGTTTATAGATAATTACTTCTTTTGTCTGTTGTATTTCTTGGTTTGTCGACGCTTGACTCTCTTGCTTAGCAATTACTTTATTTTTTTCTGAAATTTCGTTAACAGATTCATTAACTATTTTCTCCATAGATGGAGCAGCCGTTTTTCTAGCAATTGTTTTTTTAGCAACTACTTTTTTACTCGTATTCTGGCTGACTGTATTTTTTTTATTTTCAACTTTACGATAAGTAGACTTAGGTTTAATAACCTTTTTTTCTTGCCTAGTTTCTTTAATTATTTTTTCCTGTATTGTTTTTTTACTTAATGATTCAGGTTTATGTTCAGGCAATAAGTCAGAACTGGATTCATACTGCTTTGAAGATAATGTAGATGGAGAAGATGAAAAAGATAAGGACAGTGAACTCGAAATACTCTTATGAAATTCGTTATTGCGAGATTTATCACTTAAATTCGACAAGGTTGACTGACCTGATAATAAAAAGTCAACCTGGCTAAAAAGAAGTAGCCATAGATGAACACCAACAACTATAAACAGGCATCCCACGCGGATAATCCATTCCTGCCGATCGTTATACATTAATTGATTTATCATCATCTATGGCTACTATTCTGTGTTGCCGATATATTCACATATATCGACCTATCAACTTAAGCAACTAACTTAAACAGCTACCTTAAGTAATTAACTTAAGCAACATGGCTTTTTTGATGGCTAGCCGAATCGACATAATGCCCTCCAGCACAAGGCTGCAAGACACTTTCAGCTAATCTCTGCCAATGGGTATTTTCTGGCTGACCTTCTTTACGCTCACCAAAGAACTGAACGATTTGATTCCCGTCTGCATCATAAAGCTCTAGTGAGGTAATAATGCCATCCACTGTAGGCTTTCTTACAACCCATGCAGTTGCAACACCCGTTTCCAGTAAATGTAAATTAAACTCCGGGTCCAGAATATTTAACCAAGGGCCAATGGCTTTGACTTTGTTAATAATACCGGTATGAATTTGTATTCCTCCCTGATTACCAACAAAACACATAATAGGAATCTTCCTTTCCATTATCTGCTCTAGTAATAATTCCATATTCTTAGTTGAAAACTCTTCAGCAAATTCATTACCTACCAAGCGAAAAGCTTGCTGACGATCAACATTATGTCGCTTAAGTATTCCAATAAACTGATGGACATCTGTCATTTCTTTCCATTCTTGAACTAATTCCTTTCGATTAACATCACCATCATTAGCCAAATCTCGAACAACTACTGTATTCTCGAACTGAATCTGGCTAAATTGGTTCGCGTGTGCATAGAGGCTAATCAACCATTGATAATGCTGAAAATCACTTTCTTTCTGCAAGAAAATTTTCTGTATAGCAATCCCAGCCTTATTAAAAAACTGTAAGCTATAACGGTCACCTGAATCTAATGTCTCTCTGACTGCATAAGCATACTGCCATTGTGATAAAAACAAGCGAAGATCAATTTTTCTATCATCGGTAATGACTAGACCCATTGAACCTTTGATACGAACATTTTGGTAAATTCCTTTACGTTCATGTACAGCAAATTCATTACGCATTAAGGTCATGATATAACCCAGTTTCGGCAGACTTTCTATTATCGATTTGAAACTTGGTTGCAAACGTATACTTTGCAGACAAATTTGCTCATCAACTAATGCAGCTTCACTTACAAACAAGGCATTAGCAACATCGCGCTGTCGCGTTTTCGGGTGTTGAATAATATATTTTTCATAGCTTTGTCTTAACTCTGTTTCCATCACAGGGCGATTAAACAATTCACTTAACATCATAGGCTTTCTCCTTAATAAACATATAAATTAGAAAGTTGAGCTCAGGGTTAATTTGTACGACCGCCCTTCTTCAATCAACTCAAAGGCATCTTCATCTAGCACTGTTTTATTACCTACATTGTCAACCCCCAATCGTAATTGAAGATCTTTATACAGAGTTTTACTTAAGCCAATATCTCCTATCGTATAGGCATCAATCTCTTCTGTATTGTCTAGGTCTGTATATTGTTTACTAAGGTAACGTACACCAGCATCAACGCTTAGACCTGCAAAAGGTAGTTTATGAAAGTAATTTATTTTTGCCGTATGTTTAGCGCGATCCGTTAGCTGATTGCCTTTGTTATCATCAGAACGATTTTCTGCGTCAAGATAGGTATAACTGAGGTTCAATTTTGCAGAACGGTCAACATTGTAAAAAGACCACTCTGTTTCAATGCCTTGCAAAAGCGCCTCATCAATATTGTTATATTCAGCTGTAGTAACAGGGAATGGACCCGAGTTATCAACAGTATCTATAGTAGCAATAAGATCATCAACTTCTGTTCGGAATAACGTAATTGATCCACTATTATTTTTTTGTGTAAACGTTAATCCAGCTTCAAAGGTTTTTCCCGTTTCTGGCTGTAAATCATCGTTACCAATATAGGTTCGCGTGGGTCCTGTATTCACCACATAAGCCGATGAACCTTCGCGTAACGATGGCGCTAGATAACTTTCTCCGTAACCTAATTTTGCACCGATAGCCGGTGAAAGCTGAGTAAACCAATTAATTTTAGGGCTTGCTTCGTTATCATATTTGCTATGAGTATCGTAAGCTAAACCAAGGGTCAATGTACTTGTATTGGTAACGTTAATAACGTCTTGGACAAAAAATGTTGTAGCATCAATATCATCACTAAATACTATGCGATCATTACGCTCGACATCTTCTTCACGATATTGAATTCCGTAACTCAAGTAATGCTGTTCATTGAGTTTGCCTTGCAAATCAATCGCAGCATTATTTTCCTTTATTTTCCACACTGATGTTCCCTCTTCAACATCAGCATCACTGGCCGTTATACTGACAGAGGTATCAAAGGCACCTAGCTGTGTGGAGTATTCAATACTGCCAAGCCGGCGTTCAACATCAAGAGGGATCGTGCCAATACCAAAGAAGCCATTATCAATATCTTTCCCTTCTTCGGTGCCATAAAGCACGCCTAGCTTCAATCGATCTGTTTCACTGATATCAATACCGAGGTCAGCTTGTATATTTTCTGTTTCATTTTCAGATTTAATTGTCGCGATATTATTACTATCAAAAATCGCATCTCTCGATTTCGATTCAACTGCAACGGCTAAATCAACATTATTGGCAAGCGGCCCAGCGGCTGAGACACTGGCGCCCTCACCATCACCACCATTTGCCCCATCGGTTTTTTTACCATAAAGAGAAACGGAACCGCTCCACTCTGTGCCCGCCTCACGAGTAATAATATTAATAACGCCTGCAAGTGCATCAGCACCATAAAGACTGGATGCTGGGCCACGAATAATTTCGATTCTCTCAATATTGGCAACCGGTACCCAGTTGTAGCGTAGCGCTGGTGCAAAAGGGATATTACGGTCTGTATTCGGTAATCGTTTACCATTGACTAACACTAATACTTGCTCTGTGTCTTGGCCACGAATCTGTGGCGCCCTCGTTGAGTTACTACCTGTCACCACTAACTGGATACCTGGTGTTGTCTCTAATACTTCAGTGACAGTTACCGCACCACTTGCTCTTATTTCTTCGCCAGTAACAACACTGACAGAACCTGCAAACTTAGCTGCATCTACTGGTGCTTTTGCAGATACGATAACTTTATCCATTTCAAACGTTTTATTTTCTGCATATGCCGGTATTGCTGCGAATAAAACACTGGTACAAGCCCCCACCCAGAAAGGCAATTTATCTCTTTCAAAAAACATGTGTTAAACCTAAGGTAAATAGTAATTGTGGATAACCATAGGAAGCATTGCTGGTGGGGCAGATTTGCATCCATTTGAGAATGATAATAATTATCATTTATATTTGCAACAATTATTACAACCCTCAGCTATAGAATTCTGCGAGGAGTGAATTTCATTAGTATTGAGCTAAAAATGTCTGCCCGTAATAAGCCCTGTAAATCATAAAAAATAAAGAGGCATAAGCAAGGATAAAATAAAAAATAAATTCTATATTTATCAATAGTTTAAAACAATAATTTAATGTTAAATATAGCTTATTATTTTATTCAAAAATTTAATGTTGATTTTATATTTGATGATTTAATAATCACAAACTATCTTTAATAATAATGATTTTGCAAATTGTCTTAATAGGTAATTTTCTGGGGTCTCAGCCTTATTAACTTTTATGCCCTTACCTTTTTAAATGTCCTCAAATACGGATAATCGTTAGTGATCACTAAAATAACAGTGTCAGAATTAACTATTGGAATGTATATCCAGAAGTTTCCCGGTTCTTGGGCAGATCACCCCTTCTTCAAAAGCACATTTAAAGTCGATTCAATAAAACAAATAGAAAAGATAAAGGCCAATGGAATAAAGGAAGTTTTCATTGATACAGAAAAAGGGCTGCCAGCGCCTAAAAAAGAACACACTCTACAGCCAAAACCAGCAACTAAACCTCCTTCTCCTAACTCTAAAAAGCCACCTGCAAAAAAGATAAACCGAGACGCCGCTATTGAGAAGGCCAAAATGGTTTGTGACCAAGCAAAAGACTGCGTAAAAGATATGTTTGATGAAGTTAGAATGGGCAATGCAGTGAACCTGTCGGTAATTAGCCCTGTTGTTAAAGATATCGTTTCTTCTGTCGAACAACATCGTGACGCATTACTAACAATCGCTCGATTAAAAAGCAGCAGTGACTATACCTATATGCACTCTGTCGCCGTGTGTGGTTTGATGGTCGCCTTGTCAAAAAGAATGAATCTAAATACCAAGCAAATTGAACAAGCGGGGTTAGCGGGCTTATTACACGATATTGGCAAGGTTGCGATGGAAGATGAAATTCTTAATAAACCTGGCAAATTAACTGATGAAGAATATACTGCTATTAAATCCCATACCACCGAAGGATACAAAATACTTAGCAAAACAAAAATGGAGAAAGCTGTTCTCGATGTCGTTCTCCATCATCATGAAAAAATAGACGGTAGTGGCTACCCCGATCAACTTAAGGGGAATAATATTTCTGTACTTTCTAGGATGGGAGCAATATGTGATGTATACGATGCCGTTACTTCTAATCGACCTTATAGTAGCGGATGGGATCCTGCTTTAGCACTAAAGCGTATGGCGTCTTGGGAGGGGCATTTTGATAAACAGATATTTTCAAAATTTGTACAATGCTTAGGTATCTACCCAGTCGGGGCTCTGGTCAAAATAAGCTCAGGGCATTTAGCCGTTATTATTGAACAAAACAGTACTGATTTAGTAAAACCTGTTATTAAAGTGTTTTATTCAACAAAATCACGACAAATGTGCTCTATTAAAATTATTGATTTAACTAAAGATAAAAACGATTTGAAAATTGAGTCAATTGAAAAATCCGAGAGCTGGAATATTAATGTGGCTGATGATTTTTGCTTTTAAGATCAGCAAATGTCACTTAAGTTATACGACAGTTTATATCTATTAGTACAGTTTACACCCTGCAGGACTCGGTCGAAATTTTACTCTGCTATAAACGAATGTCGAAGCAACGCGTAAGCCATCTAATAGAAACCACGCCTTTTGTGGCTGAAAAGAGCAGAATTTAAACCCTACAGCTGAAAGGCTCCAGTTGTTTGATGGTTGTACCGTTGATGCAGAAATCTAATTAGTTTTGATTGTTCTTCTTTAGATATGAACAGCAAAAACTCTTTATCATCATTCCAAAAATCTTGGTATATAAAGCCACCTAGCTTATTCTCAACTTTGGGTGGCACAATTTTCCTATACATAATTTCTCTACTTTAAAGATACCTAACTGCTTTATAAAAAACCTTTCTGGCCGTCTATTTTATGCTTACTTAATTTAAACATATATTATAACCAATCTGCAGAAATACCTTTTTCTTCAAAAGCATCTAACAATAATTTATTATTATCATCAGGGCCAAAGAGAGTAATTTTCTTTAATTTAGGCAATAATAAGGAATCCTCTGCAGAGCAGATATTAAAAATATCATCTTCTCCACTCCAAAAAGGACAAATGGTCATGTAGATATCATCTCCACCATCTTGATGAACCTCCTCAATATCCTTTACTTGGGATTCTAGAATTTCTAGTTCATTAAAATATTCCATTATTTCTGGAATAATTTCATATCCTTCCTCTTCAATATCTATGTCCCTTTTACTATAATTTTCTGCAAAATCAAAAGGGTCTATTGCTGGTTTGATAATATTTTTTTCATACATCAATACATTGATGACAGCTAGCCTAAAGTTTGGGTCTTTAAATTTTAATATATTAGACATTTACATATCTCCGTTGCAGTATCTTTTAAGCATAACATAGGCATAATCATATATTCCAAGTCATACTCAAAAATACTAAAAGAAGAAGCATTCTATCCTCTTTCAGTATTCATTATATTTTATTCTAAATCGAACTCAGGTTGCTCAATAACCTTAAAGGGCAAACCATAGTGATTCATGGCATCCATAAAAGGATCAGGGTCTAGCTGTTCCATATTCCATACCCCTGGCTTCAACCACTGCTCTTCCATCATTAATTTAGCCCCAATCATCGCAGGCACACCGGTTGTATAAGAAACAGCTTGTGAATTCACCTCTTTATAACAATCTTGATGATCTTTAATGTTATAAACGTAAACGGTTTTTTCTTTTCCATCTTTCAAGCCTTTTACCACACAACCAATACAAGTTTTACCATGAGTTCTGGGGCCTAGTGTCGAAGGGTCAGGCAGTAAGGCCTTTAAAAATTGAATGGGAACAATTTTCTGCCCATTATATTCAACTGCATCGATACCGGTCATACCTACATTATTTAATACTTCCAAGTGCTTAAGATAGCTTTCGCCAAAGCTCATCCAGAATTGTGCACGTTTTAAGCTGGGAAAATGTTTGGTAAGAGATTCCAGTTCTTCATGGTAAAGTCGATAAATATCGAATGTGCCTACGCCTTCAGGGCAAGTAAACTGCTGCTGCTTAGACATTGCTGATGTAGTGATAAATTCACCATTTTCCCAATGGCGACAGGGCGCTGTTACTTCACGAATATTGATCTCAGGGTTAAAGTTTGTGGCAAAAGGATAACCGTGATCACCACCATTAATATCAATGATGTCCAAATACTGTATTTCATCAAAGTAATGCTTAGCAATGTAAGCGGTGAACATATTAGTAGCACCAGGATCAAACCCCGAGCCTAATAAGGCCATTAAACCCGCATCCTGGAACTTTTTCTGATAATCCCACTGCCACTTATATTCAAATTTTGCCGTATCAAGAGGCTCATAGTTTGCTGTATCTAAATAGTGCACACCAGTTTTTAGGCAGGCATCCATAATGGTTAGGTCCTGATAAGGTAAGGCAACATTAATCACCATAAAAGGATTAACATCTCGAATCAACATGGCTAATTCCGTAACATTATCAGCATCAACTGCAGCTGTATTAATTGTAATGTCATAGTTATCTTTTATTTGCTTTGCTATCGATAGACACTTGGATTCCGTACGGCTTGCCAGTGTAATATCAGAAAACACTGTTGGTAACTGTGCACACTTATGGGCAACAACCTGCCCTACACCACCGGCACCAATAATGAGTATTTTTTTCATAATACAGCCTCTGCTATTTGTTTTTCAGCTTGATTGATTGGTAGTTCATTATTGTTTTTATTGGATTTTTCTTGGTAAGCATCTTCTTCGTTTTCATAGTAAGTGTAACCATGCATACTGGCATTAAAAGCCTTAATAATTGTTTGGCGCTCACGAGCATTTATACGCCCTTCTCTCACGGCTGATTCAACTGTATTTCTAAACCGCAATTGCATTTCTTTAGGTTCAAACTCTACATAACTCAGCACATCAGAGATTGTGTCTCCATGTATCTCTTTAACAAAATCAAAGCTGGAATCGTCATTCAAGCGAATACTGACAACATTGGTATCACCGAATAAATTATGCAGATCACCTAATGTTTCCTGATAGGCACCAACTAAAAATACGCCTAGATAATATTCTTCACCCAGGTTAATCGGATGTAATGGTAAGGTTTTTTGAGAGTCATGATCAGCAATAAACCGATCTATTTTTCCATCGCAATCGCAGGTAATATCAGCAAGTACAGCACGGCGAGTAAGCTTCTCATCTAAACGATGAATTGGCATGATAGGGAATAATTGATCAATTGCCCAACTATCGGGTAATGACTGGAACAAACTAAAATTACCGTAATAAATATCAGCCAGAGATTCGTCCAAGCCTTCTAATTCGGTAGGGATTCTTTCCATCGTATTCAATACATCCCGAATACTGTGCAAAATATGGAGAAATAAATTCTCAGCAATTGAACGCATACGTAAGTCAATTTGACCGCGCTTAAATAACTCACGCACCTCATCGCGATAATAGTGTGCATCGTTATAACACTCTTGAACACGCTGAGGTTTTAAATAGCTAAGAATTTCCCTCATATCCTTGATAAGCTCATGCTCATCTACATCATTCCCTTGAATTGAAAGCGGTTCAAATTGTGCAACATCAAGAATATTAAAAAGTAATATAGAAGAGTAAGCGACTGTTGCACGCCCGGATTCTGTCACAATAACAGGATGTTCTAATTGGTAGCTTGCCAGTGTTGTTTTAATGGTATCGACGATATCTTCACAATATTCCCTCAAAGAATAATTTCGACTCTGCCCTCCATTAGACTGAGCACCCGTGTAATCCACAGCAAGGCCACCACCCAAGTCAATATATGACATAGCAGCACCCTCTTTGCATAAGTCAGCATAATAACGACAAGCTTCGACAACACCGCCGCGTATATCTCGAATATTAGGAATCTGTGAGCCTAGATGACAATGTAATAACTGTAAGCAATCCAACATATCATGCGCTTTTAGCTCATCAATCACTTGTATTAACTGGCTGGAGGAAAGCCCAAAAACACTGCGGTCACCTGTGGTAGAGTTCCAATGCCCTCCCACTTTTGATGTCATTTTTATACGAACACCAATATAAGGCGAAATACCCAAGGCTTGACTACGGCGAATAATAATAGGTAGCTCGGTGAGTGTTTCTATAACAAAGAAACAATGGAAGCCTAATTTAATGGCTTGTAAACCTAGATCAATAAACTCTTGATCTTTATAACCGTTACAAATAATGAGCCTATCAGGTTGTTCTAGTGTAGACAAAGCGGCAATCATTTCTGCTTTGCTACCAACTTCAAAACCATGTTGATAACGCGCACCAAAATTGGCAATTTCTTCAATAATATGAGCTTGTTGATTGACTTTAATGGGATAAACTCCACGGTAGTCATTTTGATAACCTTCTTGCTCTATCACGGATCGGAATGTCTCATTAATATCACAAATGCTTTGATCCAGTATATTTTCAATACGTAAAACGACAGGCATTTGCAATTCGCGGTCTTCCATTCCCTTGATTACTTTCATTAAAGACAATGGTTCGATATCTTTATTCGATGGGTTATTAATAACAATATCCCCATCATCAGAAATATCGAAATAGCCATTTGACCAGTGCTGTAATCCAAATGTTTTTTTTGCTGCTTGGATATTAATATTCTCAATATGTTTAATACTCATAATTCACCTTTGGTTATTCGTTGAATAAAGGGTAACTATTACTACTGTATTATTTTTATAATTTTTAATTAAAGTTATTAATTCCAGCTCAAGGCTGCTTATTCCAGATTAAGGCTATATCCTTATCGTCAGCGAAACGTTTGAAATGGCTATCGATGGTGTCGATTATTTCTTCGAGGTCAAGCTCGTTCTTCGCTTCGCAGCGAAAATGTAGGCTGGCATCGTTAGCTTCCAAATAACAAACACCCATTGTAAACTCAATAAAACCTAAATGATTTTCCCATTTAACCATCACTTTGTGAGAAAAATGCTTACATAAACGATTTAATAGTCGTTGTGCATCATTTGTGTTAGCAATAGCGGTTTTACAACTTTCAGCTATTGCTACCTTTTCTTTATCGATAGTATTCATTTAGCCACTCAATTAAGCTACTCGGTTAGTAAAATAATCACGCACATGCTCTATCAGTCAATACAATAGGAAAGCCTTTAGAACAAGACTCTATTCGACCTTCAATACCATAGGCATTGCGCAAATTTTCAGGTGTTAATACTTGTTCAGGTGAACCCATTGCCAGCACTTTGCCATTTGCTAGAATTAGCAATTGATCACAAAAACGTAGAGAAAGATTTAAATCATGGCTTGCAACAAAAGCAATCGCATTGTTTGCATGAGTTTCTTCGCGAATCGTTTGTAAAACATTTAATTGCCAATGTAAATCTAATGCGCTAGTTGGCTCATCAAGTAACAACAAATTAGTTTGGCGAACCAAGACTTGAGCTAACCCGATCATCTGCCTTTGACCACCCGACATTTCCTGCATTTTCATTAATGCTAAATCCCTTATTCCCAGACGCTCAAATATAGCTTCGATGCGTTCTTCAACTTCACTATTGGTTAATTGCTCACAACCCGCACGACAAGCACTGTATACAAGCTCATAGGCAATAAGCGTTGTCGCCTGCGGCAAAGTTTGTGGTAAATAGCCAATGCGTTCCATACGTTGGCGGTGTGTCATCGCACTGAGTGAGTGACCATGAAAAAGAATATCGCCTTCATATTTCAATTGCCCAGCTAAGGATTTAAGCAATGTAGATTTCCCTACTGCATTGGAACCGATTACAGCGACTAAAGAGCCTGGAATCACCGTAGGCAAATTAATATTAGTAATGACGGGTTTGCGTTTATAACCAACATTCACATTATTTAAAGACAAATTCATGGTGTTATGATCGTGGCTATTGCTCATGTGCACGCCTAAATATAAGACTAATAAATAATGGAATACCCACAAGAGCCGTTACAATACCCACAGGAATAATGACACCAGGCAATAATGTTTTAGTCGCAATGGAAGAGAGAGATAACAATAAAGCACCAGCAATTGCACTGCCTGGTAAAAAGAAGCGATGATCCTCACCCAATAACATACGTGCGATATGCGGGCCAATTAACCCAATAAAACCAATTTCACCAACAAAAGCCAGCGCTACAGCAGTTAATAAACTCACTCTAAGCAATACCGTTAAGCGTAAGCGCTCAACATTAATTCCCAAGCTCAATGCCTGTTGTTCACCGCTGCGTAAAGCCGTTAATGACCAAATTTGTTTGATACTGAAAATAAAGCACAACACAAAAATACAGCCAACAATGGCAACCTTTTCCATACTCGCTCTAGCCAAACTTCCCATCGTCCAAAATACAATTTGTTGTAAAGCACCTGCGTCAACAATAAACTGCAATAAACCAACGATTGCATTAAGGCCAAACATAAGTGCAATACCAAACAATAAAACAGTTTGAGCACTTGCACCCAATGAGCGCGATAACATAAGAATTAGTAGTGACGCGCCACTAGCAAAAACGAATGCCGATAGCGGTAACAAATAGGTATAGCTGATACCTAAGCCACTTAAGTCGAGTGCGATAACAACAGAAGCTCCCAGAGTCGCAGCCGAACCAACACCTAAGGTAAACGGGCTGGCTAATGGGTTATTTAACACTGTTTGCATTTCTGCACCACCTAACCCCAGACAAGCGCCAACCACAACGGCCATTAATGCATAAGGCATGCGAACATCCCAAATAATAACCCTGGTTGAACTCGCTAAAGAGTCTGGATTAAATAACCCTTTTATAACCTGCCATAATGATAAATTAGCGGGGCCATTAGAAATATCGAATAAAAAGCACAAAGCAACAGCTAATAATAATAACAACAAGAGCAATTGACGCTTAAATACGAATCCGCGGTACAGACTAGCGAGCGATGATGTCTCACTATTAATATTAATTGCTGTATTCATCCGGCATTGACCGATTGATCAAGAGTAATCCAATAGGTTCCATTTAATGGCACCGATTGAAATCGACTAAATAATGTTTCTAATGTTTCGCGCGGTTTAAGATCAATAAATACATCCGGATATAACCACTTAGCAAAGACTTGTACCGCAGCAATATTTAATGGCGTATTGTAAAAATGATGCCAAATTGCATAGGCTTTGTTCGATTTAACAGCATTCAACTCATTGACATTAATATGGCTCAATGCTCTCTTAAAAGATTGTTGTGCTTTATACTCATTAACACCTGCACCTAGTACAATATAAGGAGGGATATTATTGCGATTAGATTGATCATCTTTTTCAAAAGTTAAACTATCAGAATGGCCTATAGCGGTAGCAATATAAATATCTGGCTGATTAATTAACAAATATTCAAAATTTAAAATACCTGCTCGCCCCGGTACAATTTCTTCCGCAATATTGCGTCCTTCCGCTTGCTTGAGAAAAGTCGCCATCATGCCTCTCACCATTGTTTCGCAACACAAGTCTTCAAGCCCTACCCGACTATGTAAGAATACATTCGGCTTGCTATGTTGTTTATCTAATGTCGCTAAACCATCAATAACTCGTTGTAGCTGCTCTTGATAAAAATCAATAAATGCCGTTGCTTCCTTTTCATAACCCAGTATTTTTCCTAATAACTTAATACTCTTCGGCGTATTCACTACTGGGTTATTGCGAAAGTCGAGGAAAACAACTTTAACTCCGGCATCATGCAATTGATTAATCAGCTGAGTATGCCGAGTATCTGGGCCATGCCCTTCAATGCCAAAAATTGCTAAATCTGCATTGAGGCTCAGCACTTTTTCGACACTGAAGCTATCCGCTGAAGTATGCCCAACCAAAGCAATGTCATCTATTTCAGGGAATTTTTCTTGATACTGTCGATAACTGCCACTGTCGATTTGTTTGAGGTCTGCGAGCATACCAACAACAATATCTAATGGGTTTTCCTGATTAAAAATAGATAATGCAAATAAATAGCGGCTTTCACCTAAAATAATTCGTTTTGGAGCTTCATTAAAATATAAAGAGCGACCGGCCAAGTCAGTTACTGCAATACCGTTGTAATTTTTATCACTCGCATTTTCAGAAAACACAGGAGAAGCAAAGACAATGGAAAGTACAGCAACAAATAAACTAATAATAGTGGGAGGTATAATAGTCATTGATATGCTTTCATAATAAGTTAGCCCAACATAGTGAGGCACTATGTTGGGCTAAACGGGGGGTTAGTTTTTAAAAACGTAATTTTGCACTGATACGGATATCACGCCCTGCTTCCGGTGAACCAGAAACGCTCGCATATCCAAGATTGTCTCGATAATCTTCGACACTTGCGTGGCTTAAATATTGTTTATCAAATAGGTTACTAACTGCTAAGTTAATCGTTAGCAAATCATCTTTAAGCGGCATCCAACGAAGATAAAGATCATGAATCGTATATCCTTTTTTATCGACGGTTAGATTTTCACCACCAACAACTTGATCAATATTGTCGATACCTTTAACGTACTCGGTTAACCAGCCTGCCTGAAATTTATCAGTCAGCTGATAGTGAGCATCAAGTACGAGAGTATCACCAATGCTTGTTGTCTTAGAGCTATAAACATAACGCGTTGCTGTTTCCCCATCGACTTCAGAATCAGCACTATGATAGTTAGCAGAGAGACTCATTTTCTTGGTGTTATACCCTAGGTTAATAAAATAGCCTTCTATTTCAAGGTCATCTTCGAGGTTTGTAACAACTTGTGACCAAGGTGGAGTGCGTATAATCAAGTCTTCAATAACGGTTCTATAAACACCAGCGCCTATACTGAAATTTCCTTTTTTATAGTCCATGCCTAGTTCAGTATTTTTTGCCGTTTCTGCTTCTAAGTCTTCATCATAACTCGATGTCGACAAGCGAAATGAATCTTCAACTTCAACGCCTCTGAACGCTTCAGCGTAACCGGCACTAACACTTAAACTAGGAGTAATAGCATAATTTGCACTTAAATTAGGGGAAACACCATCATCGCTCAATTCTAAACCTTCGCCATCATCAACTTCATAATCGTCGTAACGCAAACCAGTCGCAACGGTTACTTTCTCTCCAAGATTAATAATATCTTGTATATATACGCCTTTAACTTCACCCGTTTCTTCAAAATAGGGATCCGCTGGAAAGTCGATATCATTTAAATAGCTTTTATCGTCTCGATAATTAATGCCGTAAATTAGTTTATTTCCTGAAAAGAGGCTCGTGTTTTGCAATGTTAATCCAGTACTCTCAACAGCTCCATCATATGAAACTCCTCTGAATTCACGCTCTTGCATGCGTTCAGTGTTATAAACCGTTAAAGAAATATCGACTAAATCGTTACTCTCTGATGTATAGCCATAATTAAAAGTTGTCGTAGTACGTTCCGCTTCTGTTGGTTCAGGAACATTGCGTGCAGAGGCAATTAAGTCTGGCCGATAAAGAATATCGCCTTCATGTTCAACCTTTTCATAACTGATAGAAACATATTGTTCATCCGTTAAGTTAGCAACTAGTTTGGTATAACCCAGTTTTTCTTTTGACTCAGTCCCTAGAATTTCATCGCCATTACCATCTTCTACATTATCAAAATCAGAACCGGTAAGGCTGACCATCGCACTGAATCTGTCCGCATTGTCACGGCCATAGACTGTCGCGTTAGTCTTAGAGCCTTCTCCATTACTGAAATAATCTGTTTTTAATATTCCAGCAATATTTTGCCCTGGCTTTAATAAATCTTCAGGATCTTTTGTAGTAAAACGAACAGCACCACCTAACGCACCCGGCCCTGCTGTTGCGCTACCTGCTCCAGCTTCTACCTCAACACGCTTTAACAGCTCTGGTTCAATAGCGACACGTCCTGAATGGTGAAAGACCGCATTTGCTTGCTCGGCACCATCGACAGTAATGTTTAGAATATCTTCTCCGATATTACGCACATAAATTTTCTGCCCTAGCTTGACTGACCCACCTGCTGTGACAGAGGGGTCTCTACGAAAGATATCACCCAAGTCATTTGCTTGAGCTGCTTCTAATTGTTCTTCAGTAATCACACTGTCAAGACCACTAGTTGCCTGTCCGACAACAGAAATCATATCCAGCTCTGTTTTTTTCTCTTCTGCTAAAACAACTTGACTGGACAAGGTAGCAAGTAAGACACCGGAAAATAAGTTAACGGATAGTTTTTTCTTTTTAAAAGGTAATGAGTTCATAGTAGGCACATCTAAAATTAATACATATTGATAATGATTTTCATTTACATTAAATCATTGTCGCCTAACTCATTGGAATTACTTTTACATTTGTTACGCTTATTATTAACCATCAAAGGGCAATGTGATAATAACTTGGAGCCCCGCAATACGGTTTGGCATATCACTATAATGCTCCCCTGCCTGGTAGTGATTCTCCGCTTTAACAGTACCCCCAACAGCTTCTATTTGCCGCTGAGCTAATGCTAAGCCCAAACCAAAACCACCTCGTTTTTTATTATTATCTGGCGCTATAGCATTTTTTTCTAATCGTGATTTATCAACCTGGAAAAACGGTTGAAAAATATTATCCAGCAAATGTTCAGGAACGCCGGTTCCATAATCCTTAACCTTAATAGAGATGGATTCACTTGAAGTATTTAACGATACGACAATTTCACTATTAAATGGCGTATGACTCAAAGAGTTCCGAACAATATTCTCTAAGGCCTGCCCCAAGGCTCGCTGACTACTTTCAATCACTAACTCATCAATAGGCTCGTCAACTAACGATGCATTCTGTTTTGGCATATTAAGCAGTAATCGATTATCAGGGTATTCAAATTGTGCATCATCACAAATAACTTGTAGCAACTCCATTAAGTCGAAAGGTTCTCTATCTAGATTCGGCTTTTCATTATTCAACCACACAAGAGTGAGCGCATCTTCAACTAACTCACGCATTGTAGATGACTCATAACGCAGCCTCTCAATAGCTTTTTGCTTTTCTATATCCTGTTCGACACAATCCACTGCCATATCAATACGAGCTAAAGGGGTTCGAATTTCATGTGAGAGGTCAGCCAGCAATCGCCTTTGATGGTAAATTAGCTCACTGGTTCTCTCAGCCATATTGTCAAAAGTATCCGCCAGTAATGTCATTTCATTATTATGGCTACCAATATCAGCTTTTATGCGCACAGAAAAATTACCCGCGCTGAATTGCTTCGCGGCTTTCTCTAATATTTTTAAAGGGGTCATCACATAACGATATAAAAGAAAGGACAAAATACACAACAATAATAAAGGCAAGGCAATTTGTAATAACAAGTTGATGTAAGGCAAATGCCCGCCGGGGCGCATACGTTGGGGGAGTTGGATCAAGAAATGCGCTTCTTTATTAGAAAAGGGAATATCCATAATTGGATTCTCTTTAAAATAAAGATGAATTTTCCAATTAACATTGCGCCCCAATCGAAACCCATTAACAAACTGATCAGACAGGGAGCTGTTTGCCAATGGTTCAACATTCGATTTAACAACCGCTGCCCATGTGTTTTGAGATTCTTGCAAGGAATTTAACCAATCACTTAACGCTTGTCGATTTTCAGCACGATACAAACGTTCAGCTTCGGTTCCATAGGCCAGCAGTTGTTGCTGGTGCTCTTCCTTAATGAAACTCATGTTTTTTTCTGTTTGCCGGGTAATGATGTCGACAACCCAAAACAGTACAACAACACCAACAGCAATGATTCCGCACAAACGCCACAACAAACTATTTTTCATACACGCCTTTAAACTCTAGTATTGCTTGGCATTACTCACTCATTAATCGAATAATTTAAGAGAATCGATAACCTTTACCATGCACTGTCACAAAGCGTTCTGCAGCCATTCCTGCGGCAACTAATTTTTTACGCACACGACTTAAATGCATATCTAAACTGCGATCATAGCGGCTGAATGCACGCTCCAGAACTGCCTGATACAAGTAAGGCTTACTAAGTACTTCATTCTGGTTGTCAACTAAGACCCACAATAGGCGAAATTGGATAGGTGTTAATATAATTTCTTGATCGGCGTACAGTACTTGTTGCTTATGTCGAAAGAGCTGTAAATCCCCTGCCTTCTTGACAAAATCTTGCTGAAAAGTTGCCCCACTTGCCCATTTTGAGCGCCTTAATAAAGCATCTATTCTCAACTTTACCTCAGTAAAATTAAAAGGCTTTGGTAGATAGTCGTCAGCACCCTTGCTATAACCTTCGATGCGCTCCTCTTCGGCACCGCAGGCAGTCAGCATCATCACCGGTGTTTGTTTTACTTCGCGAAGCTGGTTCAGAACAGAAAAACCATTAATGACGGGGAGCAAAACATCCAACAAGATCAAATCAAATTTGTCACTCAATGCTGTCAATAAGCCCTGTTGCCCATCATGACATTGGTCTATATTAAACCCTTGGCCACGCAATAAATTCGCAAGCTGGTCGCTGAGAGTTACATCATCTTCGATAATTAAAATCCGGGTCAATGGATGCTCCTCCACCTTATCAATCAATTAGCACAGTAATCGCGGCATTCTAATGAGAATGATTATCAATTGCAATGTAATTTTAGATAAAATATGATACAAGTCGACTATTAAATAAGGCATATGTAACAGTTGTAACCTCGCATTGCTTATTTGAGTTAAATATCTATAGCATCCATTAATTTCAACGACACCCTCCCTGCTATGAATACCCAAGAAAGTAATCCCGCATTATCAGGACGTATAATCCCAACATTTTTCTATTACGTCATCCCTTCAATTGTTGGCTTGGTTGCTATCACTACTGCGAACTTAGTGGATGGAATTTTTGTAGGCAACCATATTGGCGCCAATGCTTTAGCTTCAATCACTCTACAAATACCCTACTTTACGTTTTTGATTGCACTGTCATTGATGATAGCGATTGGAGGCTCTGTACGCGCTGGAAAATATATAGGCGAAGATAATATACCCGCTGCATCTGCAATTTTTAGCAAGTCATTGATCACCGCACTGATCATTAATACCTTTTTTGCAGTTGCCAGTCTTATCTTCGAAAAGCCTTTGTATGCTTTACTTAATGCTCCTGCCGATATTCAACCTCTTATTGATCAATATTTCAGTATTATCCGATGGGTCCTTATCCTCCAACTAACCACAATGGTGCTCTATTATTTTGTACGCGCAGACGGTCATCCTATTTTAGCAACAGTAGCCCTTGTTACTGGCGCATTAATTAATATTATTCTAGATGCTTGGTTTATTATTTATTGGGATATGGGGTTAGCTGGGGCAGCTTATGCAACAGGCATTGCTCAAATAATACAGTTTTTTGTTTTGTTATATTATTTTTTTAGCGCTAAAAAGACACTGAATTTTTCTTTATTTCAAAAAAAATGGTTAGAGATTTTTCATTCTGCGTACAATGGCTTGTCTGAATTCGTTAACGAGATCTCTGTTGGCTTACTATTTCTTTTATTAAATACTTTATTAATAACACGCTTAGGTATTGATGGTGTTGCGGCATTCAGCATCGTAAATTACTTCATTTTCCTTAGTATTATGTTGTGCTACGGCATTGCAGATGCATTACATTTATTAATCAGTCAGAATTATGGTGCACAAAAATACAACCGCATTAAAGACTTTTTAACAATCGCTATTTTTAGTGCATTCCTATTGGGAGTGATATTAATTTGCATTTTATTATTATGGCAAGAATATGCCATTAGTTGGTTTCTCAAACCGGATAGTACTCATGTAGCCCAATTAACAGGACAACTATTGCTTATTATGTGGCCCTTATTTTTAGTGAATGGCATTAATATTGTTTTAAGCAGCTATTTAACTGCCCTGCATCAGCCAAAACCTTCAGCCATAATCTCACTTTCGCGCAGTTTGGTTTTACCGGCTTGCTTTTTAATTTTTCTTTACTTTTTATTACAACAACAATGGGCTAATCAGCTACTCACAACGGATTGGTCATTTCTTATTGCGCTACCACTGGCAGAATGGGTGACCTTTATTTTAGCGATTGTGATCTGTTACCACTGCAAACCTAGACCCGTCGATACTCACTAGTAACAATTGTAAAATTATTTGATAATGATATTCATTCTCAATAACCTGAATTGATCAAACTTTTGATCTATGGGTTAAGTTTATGAAAACATCTGCTATGCAAATCGCTAACAACGCTTCTTTCCATGCATTTATCAATTGTTACTTAAGAGAAATTGACTCTGGCGTCTGGCACTCAGCTAATGACTGGCAACAGAAAACAGGATTGCGTTTTAATGACAATGAAATAAATGTTCTGGAACTTCAACTTGATAAACTTAATATTACTTTAGCGATAGGTATTCGTTTTCGTTCAATAGTAGGCAGGCACCAAGTAAGCTGCGTTTATCAACAACAGCAGAACCAGTTTAACTGGCAAGTAATGGATAGTCTCTCAGCAATAATGTTACTGATTGATAATATTTACTCAATTGAAACCGTAAACCCACAAAATAGTCACTGCATCAGCAAACCTTCGCCCTTCGAAAAACATAAACTGGAATTGATTGCACGTACAGTAGAGAGCCATCAGGTTATGGCCCACTATATTGAGCAACGAATGGATGACTCTAAACTACACGCCCCTGACTTCATTGATTCCGAACAATCCGTTTTATTTGGTCATTGGTTACATCCAACACCAAAATCTCGCCAAGGTATGCATACTTGGCAGCATCAGTACTATACGCCAGAGTTATGCTCCCAATTTCAATTACATTTCTTTGCAGTCGACAAAAAACTAATCCGAGATAACTCCATACTTGAGCAAAGCGCAGAAGAAATAATTCACGATATTATTCGTAAGGACCTAAACCAGAGCCCACTCCTCTCTTTACTCAAGCAAAGAGATCCAAATAAGGTATTACTTCCCATTCATCCACTACAAGGGCAATGGCTACTCCATCAAAGCTATATTCAACAACTAATCCAAGAAGGAGCACTGGAGGATTGTGGACTTATTGGCCCTCAATTTACACCCACTTCGTCCATACGTACTCTATACAATGCAGATCTGAACTTTATGATCAAGCTCTCTATTCCTGTAAAAATCACTAATTCTTTGCGGGTTAATATGGAGCATGAACTTGATGCAGGAATGCTGGTTGCAAAGTTATTACGCCACAGCAACTTTTGTAATAAATACCCAAAATTTCAATTAATTGATGATCCTGCTTATATCACCGTCGAATTACCCGATAAAAAAGAAAGTGGGTTCGAAGTTATTTTTCGTGAAAACCCCTTCTCAAAGCAATCTAAAAAGCCATTATCTGATGTACAGTCTATCGCTGCACTGGTGCAGGACCCTGTGGGGAACACTATATATTCTCGTTTATCTGATATCATCCATAAGCAGGCGAAAATTGAAAATATGAATATAAAAGAGATCAGCCTAAAATGGTTTAACGCTTATTGGCAATGTGCAATAGAACCTGCCATTAGATTATATGACACACAAGGTATCGCTTTAGAAGCTCACCAACAAAATTCTCTATTAGATGTAACTAATTGCTACCCTAAACAATATTTTTATAGAGATAATCAAGGTTTTTACCTATCAGAAGCAATACGTACGCAATTAGTGAAACTAGAGCCTGACTTACTCAAAATAAGTAATCTATTTTATTCTGACGAAATGATATGTGATCGTTTTAGCTATTACTTAATTATCAATCAACTCTTTTCTGTCATTAATCGTTTGGGCCTTGATCACATTGTTGATGAGATGCAGTTACTGGAATTGACCTACACTAAACTACAAGCATTATTGACTGAAATGCAAGGACGAGGAAGAGCCTTTATTCATGGCCTATTAGAAAAACCTGAGATTCCCTGTAAGGGAAATTTACTCACACGCATTGATGATGTTGACGAGCTACAAGCAGATCTTGAACTTGCTGTTTACACCAATATAACGAACCCTCTCTATTTTGTTAACAGAAGATATCAATTACATCAGACAAACTCGTTAAGTAATGAAGCACATCTTGAATCCGCTTGATAATCACCAAGAATTTCATCAACTTAACGAGGCTCTCATTTTGCAAACCAAGACAATAGAGAAAATTAATCCTCTTGAAAGAAAAGAGCGTGCGATAGATAACATAATAAAGCATCCTAAAGAAACAGAGAAAGAAAATAACGAGCAACGCGTTATTCGTCAAATGATAGAAGCATTATTATTTGAGAACATCATTAAATACCACTATCAATCAGGTATATTTATTTTTTCAATCGGACGTAATAGCTACCAGGCAATGGGTTATATTGGTGGCTTTAATCGTATCAGATTGACCTCTAATAGCATCAAGCAGAAAGATAACTCTCAAGGGGCAAAACCTGAATTGAAAAAAATTGTTGATGAGCTAATTACTAGCCAATCAATTAAGCAACAATTACAGAAAGAGTTAGAACAAACCATTAAATTATGTGACTGGAATCAGCAACAAGAGTCTCTTCTGATATCGCGCCGACACTTACACTATAGAGAGTTAGAATCTGCTATTGATGAAGGTCACCCCTATCACCCTTGTTTTAAAGCACGCACAGGTTTTAGCTTAGAAGATCATGCCCTTTATGGCCCAGAACAAGGCAATGAATTTCAACTTCAGTGGATTGCGATTCGACGTTACCATCTTAAGCAACGTATAGAGTTGCAAGGAGAGTTAAATTATCACGAAGATAAACATTTTTGGATAACAGAGTTAGGTATTGATTGTTGGGCAATATTACAACAACGGATGTTGGATAAAGGGCTTAATTGGGAAGAATATAGTCTACTTCCTATACATCCCTGGCAATGGAAAAATATACACTCGAGCTTAAAAGAACCTTTGAGCCAGCAACATCTTGTGTATTTAGGATCAGCTGGCGACTTTTATCAAGCAAGTATTTCTGTACGAACCTTACTTAACGTCACCCATCCCCAAAAAGCCAATATTAAATTACCGATGAATATGGTGAATAGCTCATCATTACGGGTATTAGAGGAGCATTCTATTTGCACTGCGCCGCTCCTGTCTAATTGGTTAAGCACCCTAATTAATAATGACCCATTTTTTCAAAAGAAAACATCACTGTGCATACTTCCAGAATATGCAGGTATAAGGCCACAATCTGAAACATGGACAGAGAAATTTTCTGGGCAGTTAGGGGTAATATTCCGTGAAAGTGTTGAACTGAAACACCCAAAAGAGAATGTCATCCCTTTTGTTGCCCTTATGGTAACTGAAGCGGATAACCAACCGTTTATTCATCCTTGGATTAAGCGGTTTGGTTGTGAAGAATGGCTATCGCAATTGGTTGATGTTGCCATCATTCCAGTTTGGCATTTATTAGTTCAACACGGCATTGCCATTGAAGCTCATGCGCAAAATTTAATCCTATCTCATGAAAAAGGTTGGCCGGTAAAGATTATTGTCCGAGATTTTCACGAAAGCCTTGAGTATGTTGAAGACTATATAACGTCTCCCGAGCTTATCCCTGATTTCGGCAATCTAGAAAACTGCTATATCGACAGCAATGAAGATTTATATTATTGGATGAATAATAAAGAAGCATTACGTGAATTATTTGTCGATACACTATTCGTTTTCAATTTAAGTGAATTAGCTAACTTATTAAAGCGACACTATAAATTTAATGAAGGAAAATTCTGGGAAATAGTCAAATCACGGCTTTTGCATTATAAAAAGTCAGGGTATACCAGTGATAAACGAGTCAATGAGATGAACATTCATGGCGGCTTGATTAAAACTGAATCACTTCTCAGGAAAAAATTCAGCCAAGAAAAGAATAAAGAATACCACCATACAATTAATAACCCATTATCAATATCAAGCGATATTGATAAACATATAAATAATGAAATAAAGGATCAATTAAATGTTAGTTATTAATGATACTTATTACAGCGCTGAAGATTTTGATAAAAAATATACGGTTTTTAGAAAAAACAAAGTTCTCAGTGACAAAAAGAAAAATCGTATTGCCGTTTGCCTTGAGGATAGCGCAACATGGCTAGCGTTGTGCTTGTATCTTAAGGAGAAAAGTATATCCGTAATGCCTATACATCCTAGCACACCACTGCACGCTGCTGAGCGAATAGCAAAAAAAGCAAATTGTCATGTGCTTTACTACCATACTTTAGAAATATTTACCGTCCTTCACGAAAAAGCATTAGAAGCGCAAGACCCGGGCCTTATTCAAATGAGCTCTGGTACAACAGGTGAACCAAAATGTATCAATAGAAGCTGGAAATCTATTGATACTGAAATTAACAGCTACACCACTACATTTTCAAAACCACAAGAAATGACACCGGTTATAGCATGCCCTATCACCCATTCTTATGGGTTAATCAGTGGAGTTATGGTTGCTCTCGCCAGAAAACAAACACCGATTATAGTCAATAATATTAATCCTAAATTTTTGATTAAAACCTTAAAAAAATGTGATCGACCATTACTGTATACATCACCAACAATGCTAGAAGGCTTAATGCGCTTATGGCCTAAGGGTTCACAACTGCATGCGATTATGACATCGGGAACAATAATGTCTCGTTCGGTTTTTGAAAAAATTTCCCCCCATATTAACCATATGTTTCAACAGTATGGTTGTTCTGAAGCTGGCTGTATCACCATTAACCAGAATATGACGACCAATAATGATATAGGAACGCCCTTATCCCATATCAAACTATCCAGTGGTAAGAGCATTGATTCTCCTGAAGAAATTATTGCCACAATTAACACATCTAGCTCAGAACTTGAGAAGGTTAAACATATTGTTCACACTCAAGATATTGGCTATATGCAATTAAATGAAAACGGCCAACTGTCGTTGCATTTTATTGCTCGCTTAGACGATACCATTATTGTTGCTGGTCTCAATGTCTACCCACAGGATATTGAAGATGTTGTATTAACACATCCAGATGTTACGGATGCTGTTGCATTCAAAATAGAAGACCCTTACGCAGGGCAACGCATATGTTTGCACTACACCTCTAATAGAGTATTAGACACCCATTATGTACGTAGTTTATGCCGGTTACACCTGGCTAATCATCAAATTCCTCAAATACTTAAACAAGTTAATACTATTGAACGTATGCCAAATGGAAAAATAAGCCGAAAGAAATTAACTGATGCCTTTCATCAAGAGAAAGCGTTAAAAGAGAATGCTACAAAAGATTTTGCTGATTCTGCCGCCTAATTTATCTAAAGCTATATTATGAAAAAAACAACCATCATTACTGCCATATATCAGACACTAAAAGAGCAACTTAACATTCCACAAATAGAAGCCTTTAGTGAAAATGCTCGTTTAAATGAAGATTTATATTTAGATTCAGTACTCTTACTGCAATTATTGTTAAATCTGGAAATAGAGTTAGGTATTGATGTACCCGACAGCGCACTGAATAATGATGATTTTGAAACAGTATCTAGCTTGGCTGATTTTATGCTGTCTCAATACAATCAAACATCAGGCGCACCAATCACAAACATAGATTCTAAAAAAGAAAGTGAAGAAGCGGTAGACACGGCAGAAGAGTTTGAGGATATTAAGGTTCATTGTTTTGTCAGTTGTGTCTGTGAAATCATTAAAGCAGATCCAAGGGTTGATCATCGACCTTTTTATTTTGGGGTATGGGATGCCGAAGTGGTTATTGATGATAATAGTTGCTTAGCTTATCACTCCTCGACGCTTAACCATGACTTTTTTAAGGCTTGGTATCAAAAACTCTATGGTGTTCCTATACATTCCTGGTATCAACATGATGCGAGTAAAGCAGAAAATATCAAGGCACTCATTAAGCTATTAAATAATAAAACGGATAACCAGCAGGTAATGGTTATGCTGGATATGTTTCGCTTACCAGAACGAGAAAATAAATTTAATCAAAACCCCTTCCCTCATTATGTTCTTTTAGAAAATAGCGAAGATCCTAGTGCCTTGTATATGTCAGACCCTGACTTTCGGTGGGAAGGTACACAAGATAAATTACAAGTACTACATGCAATAGAATCACCTGCTGTTGCAGGTGGGTATTATTTTAACAGCCAAGATATAGTGCCTGCTGAACTACACACGATATACGATTATTTTATCGCCTGTTTTAACGCTGAAAATAATCCCATGACAACTAGCGTTAAGAAGATTATTGATATACACACTCTACCCTTTCTTCAAACGCCTTCACGTCAGCCTTCTTATAAAGAGAATCAAACACCTGAGCACCTAGGTGATGCTCTAGCACAGTTACCTGTACTCGCCATTCGCAAATATGCCTACGAGCATGGCTTAGCCTATTTTTGGCGAGAATTATCACTCAGTGATGATGAATTCGAATCCTGGTGTGATGTTATTGAAGAATTAGTCAGCGGATATAAACAGATTCAATATCGGGCAATGAAAATTGCTAACTTCTATAAAATAGAATCATCATTAAATCAATCCTTGTTGACTGAAGTTAACACATTATTAGAGCTGCAGAATGAACGGGAATTTTCAATCAAATCACGCTTATATGAAGTATTTCTAGAATGGTGCCAAAAGCATAACTTTGGTACGCCCACAAAAAATGATTATTTGATGGAGTCTATGATATGAATCTTTCTATCTGTACTATTTCTTTCCGTCATCAATTGGTTTCTATTGATCAACTTGTGAGCTGGGCAAAAGCAAACCATTTTCAGGGGATTGAACTCTGGGGAGTTCATGCAAAAAACTTATCAGATCAGCCCGATTACAATAAAGACTGGTTAGCCAATTACGAGCTAAGGGCGACAATGATTAGTGATTACCTCCCCTTATCTGGGCCAGAAGATGAAAATTTTTACAAGGTAGAATTGCTCAGCCGCTTAGCAAAGCACTGGGGCGCTAAAAAAATCAGAACATTCGCGGGCCAGAAAGGCAGTGCAGAAACAAACACAGAAGAACGCATCGCTTTAGTCAAACGACTCAGGCTGATTTGCGATTGGTTGGCGTTGCACAATTTAACGTTAATTGTAGAAATCCACCCCTATACCTACGCTGATAGTGTCACATCTACACAGCTGTTAATCGACGAAGTCGCTCGTGAGAATTTGAAGCTTAACTTTGATGTACTACATGTATGGGAATCCAAAGCCAATGTCATTGATGCATTGGAGCAATTACGACCTCACATCAATCATTTTCATCTTAAAAACATCAGCTCAGCTGAGTTTTTAACCGTATTCTCACCACCCAATGTCTACTCTGCATCGGGTTCTCGGGAGGGTATGGTTCCTGTATTTGACGGTGCTGTCGATTTTAGAGAATTTATTGAACATATTTATCATCACCCTGACCCTAGCTTGATTGATATCGACACCTCCTTGGAATGGTTTGGCAATAACTGTAAAAATATATTGAAGCATGATCGATATTTGATCCAACAATGTCAGCAACAATGCCAGCAAGTGGTACTTTAACCACTATCAGCGCATTACGATCTGCAAAAAATACTCGCAGTTACTGAATATTGGGAGATATGTCGCCTAAATTCATATTGATAATGATTATCAGTTAGATTAAAATCCGTTCAGTTTATTATCCCACACGGATTCCTGCTTTTATGTCTGCCAATAATTCCTTATCTGCACTCTCATCTACAGAAGCTCAAACCATCAACGACGTACATTCTAGTGTCAACGCAGACAATGCTGATGCCTCTATTAGCTCTTCTGCTAACGCTGTAGGCTCTGAGGGATTTTTTCAGTGGGATTTAGGACAAGTGCAAAGCCTGGCAGACGCTGGTGGCCCTGTTATCGTTATCCTATCGCTGCTGTCTTTAGTGGCTATGTCAGTATTCTTATTTAAATTATGGCAGTTTTTTTCGATTGGCTTGAGTAAACAAAAAAACATAATCACCGCCTTAGAGTTTTGGAAGAACAAACGTGCCAGAGATGCTCTTCTGACATTAGCAAAGACACGCAACCCAATTGCCCGGGTATTGGAAGTCGCAATCACCTTAAAAAATCAGGAGTACGTCGACGATATACTGGTTAAAGAAGAAGTACTACGTATAGCAAAACGTCAATTAGCTAATGCACGTTCGCATCTACGCATACTGGAAGTGATTGCAACATTGAGCCCGTTATTAGGCTTATTAGGAACCGTATTAGGTATGATTACAGCCTTCCAAAAACTGCAAGGAGCCGGTGCAACCATTGACCCTTCCATTCTTTCAGGCGGTATTTGGGAAGCCCTGTTAACAACCGCAGCTGGGCTTATTGTCGCAATCCCTACCGTCATGGCATTGAATTGGCTCGAACAGAAAATAGAGCGTTTTAAATTAAATATGGAAGATGCAATGACTCAAGTGTTCACAGCTTATTTGCCGCATCCTGCCCTTAGCCCAGTGCAAACATTAAAGGCTACAAGCCCCTCTAAAAAAGCACTAAAGCAGGAAAATACTAACAACATTGACTTAGTGTCTGCAAATTAACCTCTAATTCTTCTAATATTATAGCCTTATAGCCTGTTCGATAGCATAGATGGAAATTACAGAAAGCAACGTTAAACGCCCTTTGATTAGCTTAACATCTCTTATTGATGTGGTATTTATTTTACTGGTATTTTTTATGCTTGCTTCCAGCTTTGTCAATTGGAATTACATAGAATTAGGGACTATCGAACAAGGCAGTATTTCCACCACATCGACAGAACAAAGTTTAATTAAGGTGGGCTTTGATAAGCAATACCAACTCAATAATGTAACCATGCCGCTAACAAGTATTGTTAGTGCTGTTAAAGATCAAGTACATAAGCAATCTGATCATCCTATCATTGTTCAGCCAGTTGATGACCTACCCTTGCAACAATTGGTTATTGTATTAGACACTCTCGGCGAATTTGCATCATCTAATATATCGCTAGCTAAGAATGAAAATTGATGGATATTGAAGAACCTACGCAAAAAAAAGAATTCGAAACCGTATTACCACTGGTTAATATCGTATTCTTATTACTCATATTTTTTATGCTAGCCGGTGTATTTATTAAACCTGACGCTTTCGTTATTGTTGCACCTGTAGCAAAGACTGATACTGATGCAAATCAAAATGATATAACTATTTTAATGAATACTGACAATCAGTTTGCTATTGATAAATCTATTTACACCAAAGAAGAATTAAGTGCAGTAGTCAGAGAAATAGCCGTTAACAAACCTAACGTTACCATTCAGTTAAAAGCAGATAGCCTGGTTAAATCAAAAGATTTAATTTCAGCCATGGGAATATTAGGTGATGCTGGCCTTAGCTCTATTCGCTTACTGACCACACTTAATCATCCACCTGCTTCTTAATGTTGATAGAAGATTAATATGTCAACGACTGTATCAATGGATAATTTTTCAACACCAAAGCCATGGACCTGGTTGCTTTTTATCGTAATTTCATGTGCATTACATGCTGTTTTTTTATTATCTTATGAAGCGCCAAAAATAATTGATGGTGCTAAAGCAGCAGGACAGCAAGGAATAGAAATTGGCTTAAAAAATATAGTTCCGCCTCCAGCCCAAGCTAAATCCACCAAAAAAGTAGCTATCGAAGAGCTTATTATTAAAGAAACGCCTGTCAAGCCAAAAGAGATTCAGGTTAAAAAACCAATTATCAACAAAACCAAACCTAAACCCAAAAAGAAAGCTGTTAATAAACCTAAACCTGTCGTAGAAAATAAACCTATAGAAATATCAGAATCATCCACGGTAGAAACAATAACGGAACAAGCTTCAACAACACAAGCCAAAAATTCTACCCAAAAAGAAAGTGACTCTGATATTTCTACGCCTAATATAATACCAACATTAGGCGGTGGTGACCCTAAAATAAAACAAAGCTACAGAACGACATTACTACTTTGGTTAGAGCGTTACAAACGCTACCCTAGTGCAGCTAAACGACGCCGACAGGAAGATGTGATTACCTTACAATTCACCATTGATGCAGAGGGTAATTTATTATCGTATAAGCTTATTGACACTTCCAACTACAAAAAATTAAATAAGGCCGTTGAAAAAATGATCGCCAAGGCTTCGCCACTGCCACCAGTCCCTGCAGAAATTATCAATGGAAAAAATCGCTTTACTTATACTGTTCCTATCGAATTCAGCCTGAAGTAACATAGCCGACTCACTACAGTATCCCCTCCTCTTGCATTGCATATTGTACACCTATGTCAACGTACATGGCGTCATAAAATCTATTGAGTGATTTAAAATGATGCTCTTTCTCAGGGAAAACACGATAATACCAACGTATCATAGGAAACAAATAAGCATCAACAATGCTCCGCTGATCACCTAACATCCACTGGTTACTTTTCAAGTGATTTTCTAGTATTGTCAAACGTTCAATACAGAGCTTTCTCGCAGAATCGCGAGCTGATTTATTGTTTTCTATTCCATAACGTGAGGAGCGTAGGAGTAAATGAAATACATGATGAACATCACTAACAAGGAAAGATAACCATTGATTTTTCTCTGCTCGTCCATTTAAGCTATCTTCCCCGCCAATTCCAGCCAGAGGGAAACGTTCTGCAAGATATAATAGAATGGCAGGAGTTTGGGTTAAAATACCGGACTCATCACCTCGGTCAATTAACCCAACAGTTCCAAGGCTGCTAAGTTTTGTTAATGGTGGCTGACCAAAAACAACTCGTTCAGTTTCGAATATTGCATTACACCAATGTAATACAATATGTACCGATAACGAACAGGCATTAGGAGAATAATAAAGCGTCAACATACCTATTTACTTATGGTGAATAACTAACTCTGTAAACTCTGAATCAGTTCAAACGATTCTCTGCCAAACTTATCTTTTAAATCATTATATTCTGGACGTTGATGTCCAATCGTTTCAACCCAGATCTTCTTTTCTTCTGGAGTAAGTACAACAACTTCAATACCTGAATTCTTCCATAAATTTACCATTTCTTTATTCGCTTTTGCTTGACCCACACGCTGAAAAGCATAACTTTCACGCCCTGCCCTCATAATGGCATCTTGTATTTTTTTCGGGCGTTTATCATACCAACGTTTATTCAAAGCAGTAATGTGACAGTTAAAGCTTTGTTCATATAACGTTGCACTACCCAAGGTCTCGTGAATTTTCGTTGCAGTTAATGGACCTAAACCTACACTTAATGCATCTGCAGTACCTTGTTGCATTGCTTGATATGCTTCAGACCATGCAATTGAAACAGGGTTAGCCGATGTCATTTTGAACATAACATCCTCAACCCGAGTACCATTTGTACGTACTTTTAAACCTTCTAAGTCCTTAGGCAAACGTACAACACGGTTCACTTTTCGACTAATGCCTAATACACGAAATCCTGCGTTTGCCCACATTCCAGGAACAACTTGAAATCCATTACGTGCTGGTTTAGAAAGAAATTCAGAGTTCGAAAATTCACTGGTCTGTATTGTTTCTTCAAAAGCATCATTTGAATTAAATAAGTAAGGAAAATCGAGAATGCTATATACATCGGAATAATGAACAAAGTTTAACGTAGAAACCTGACAACCCTGTATAGAACCAGTCAATACTTTTTGAGGAAGAACATTTTGCCCACCCAAACTACCTGCATCATGAATATCAACCAGCAATTCACCATCTGAATATTTTTCTGCAAGAGATTTGAATAATGCTAAACCGGTAATCATATACTGATTAGTTGCCGGACCAAAAGTATGTCCGAAAATTAATCGATGCTTGGTTTTAGCTGAATAAACCATAGGTGAAATTAAAGAAGAGCCGAGTAAAGTACTACAGCTTGCAACACTACCTTGTAAAAATTTTCTTCGGTTAAATATTTTATTACCCATTGTATTACCTCATTTTTTATTCTATTTAGGTTAAATCTAGGTTTTAATCAACTATCCTTATTCGTATTTTTTGTATATATCTATGCTTTAGTCCTTATTTAAACCAAAGTACTATCGATGGTATAAACGCAATTAAAAAGCAAACACAGATAAGAGCAACAAATGCAGGAAAAGCACGTATTGCGATACGCATGAATGGTTCTCCACTTACTGCCGCCGCCGCAAATAAATTGATGCCAACTGGTGGAGTTATGAAACCTACCGATAAAGTACAGACGACAAACACACCAAAATGTACAACATCAAAACCTAGTTCTAACCCAATAGGATAAAGAATAGGCATGATGACAAGAATAGCTGCGATGGGTTCAAGCAAACACCCTACTATCATTAGCATCACAACAATCAAAACAATAGAACCAACATATCCGACACCGAAAGAAACAAACGTTGTTACAATGGCTTCAGGCACTCGCAAAACAGCTAACGCCTCAGCAAATAAAATTGAAAAAGCAATAATAGGTGCAAGTATTCCTGTTGTTCTTGATGCATTAATAAATATCACTGGTAATTCAGAAAACTTCACTTCTCGACAAACCAGTAGCTCAATAACTAATACATAGCCCACTGCAACTGCTGCCGCTTCCGTAGGGGTAAAAAAGCCGCCGTAGATACCACCCAAAATAAGAAAAGGGGCACCAAAACCATAGCGTGCTCGCCAAAGCGCTGTTAATGCTGCTCGCCCTGAAAAAGGGTCACGCTCAGATGCTCCCCATTGACCAAAGCAGCAAACAAAATAATTAGCCACACACATAGCAACGGCCATTAATAATCCTGGAAGAATACCTCCAAGAAACAAATCACCTACTGATGTTGCAGTAGCAATACCATAGACAATAAAGATCAGACTAGGTGGAACAATAACACCAAGAATACCGCCTGAAGCAGCTAAAGAGGCTGCATAACTTGGGTCGTAACCCCGCTTCTTTAAGGCGGGAACCATTATTTTACCGATGGTTGCCGTATCCGCAGAACTTGATCCACTTGTTCCAGCAAAAAAGAAACAACCAAAGATTGTTGTCATCCCTAAACCGCCACGAATCCACCCGACAAGAGATTGCCCTACATGAATCAATTCTCTGGCGATACTCCCTCGTGATATTATTTCTCCTGCAAGTATGAACAAAGGCATTGCTAATAATGCCCAACTATCTAAGGCAGCAAATAGTGTCGTACCTAAACTATCAAGAGAATAAACACCGGTTAATAATATTAATGAAATTGATCCAATAGCCAATACAATAAACAGAGGAACACCGATGACCAAATGAAAAAGCATTAAGCTAATTACGATCATTGCTACAGAACTTGATTCCATCACTGAACCTCACTTGCTTGTTGATTTATACCAAACCGCCGGCACACCCTTTGTACAATTCTTATCAGCATTAAGCCCCAGCCTATAGGCAAAGCGGCTTCTGCTATCGACAAATTTAATGGAAGAGCATGCATTCGAATATTTGCCATTAACTGTATTTGCATCACACTAATCGAATACCAGATAACACAAAATGAAATGACGATACATAAGAAATCAATATAGGTTTCTAATAAGACTCGTCCATTTTTACCAAGAATAGAAGGCACAAAATCAATACGAATATGCTCATCATGTCGAAACGCTTCAGCAGCAGCAATATAAGCAAAATAGACAAATGCATACCTTGCAGTCATTTCTCCCCATGTGGTGGAAAAGTTAAAGAGATAACGCATGATGACTTCAATTAAAATAATGGCAAAAAAATACCCATAAGAAAAAATGACAAACCATTTAACAAAAGGACCATTAAAAAATGATAAAATTTGCGAGATTAAACTACTTTTAGAATGTGCTTGAGATGCTGTATTAACGCTCATGGATACCTCATTTTATTATTATGATTTTAAAGGGCACTAAATACTCTTTAAATAATTAACTATCCTTGTAAAGAAATAATGGTGTCAAAAGCAGAACGGCCAAATGCTTTTTTCAACGAGTCATATTCTTTACGCTGGTGGCCAACTGTATCAACCCATACTTTCTTTTCTTCTGAAGTTAAGGTGACAACTTCAATACCACTTTCTTTCCAAAGAGATAGCATTTCTTGATTTGCTTGCAATTGCCCTTGTTTTTGAAATTCATAACTTTCTCGCCCTGCCCTAAGTATCGCTTCCTGTACCTTGTCGGGTAGTTTCTTGAACCAACGTTTATTCAGTACCGTAATATGACAATTAAAATTCAGCTCATACAATGTAGCGCTACCCAAAGTTTCGTGAATTTTTGTTGCAGTTAACGGCCCTAAACCAACACTTAAAGCATCTGCTGCACCTTGTTGCATCGCTTGATAAGCTTCTCCCCACGCAATAGATACAGGGTTAGCTGATGTTAAGTTGAAAAGAACATCTTCTACACGCGTTCCATTAGTGCGGACTTTTAACCCACTTAAGTCTTCAGGTAAACGAACGACCCGATCGACCTTTTTACTGATACCCAGGACTCGAAAACCTGCATTAGCCCACATACCAGGTACAACCTGAAAACCGCTTTTTGCAGGATTAGATATAAATTCAGATTTTGAAAAACCTTTGGTTTGAATCGTTTTTTCAAAAGACTCATTGGAATCAAACAAATAAGGAAAATCCAAGATGTTATAAACTTCAGAGTAATTGACAAAATTGCCTGTCGACAATTGACACCCTTGAATAGAGCCAGTCAATACTTTTTGCGGTAGAACTGTTTGCCCACCTAAGCTACCAGCTTCATGAATATCAACTAACAACTCGCCATCCGAGTACTTTTCTGCCAAAGACTTAAAGAGTGACAAGCCAGTAATCATATACTTATTGGTGGCTGCTCCGAATGTATGTCCAAATATTAGACGATGCTTCGGCTTTGCTGCATATAACGAAGGTGATAATAATGATGTCCCTAATGCTGCGCCACATGTTATAGCGCTGGTTTTTAAGAATTTTCTTCGATCAAAAGTTTTATTAGTCATTATCATTACCTCATTATATTTATTAATAAAGATGTAGCTTAGGTTTATTGCTTTGATTAATTAGGTATCAAATCGATCTTGATCTGAACCAATACCCACGGTTTCTCCCGTTTCAACAAATGTTCTATTCACATTAGATGAGCCATAAATAACCATGGCATAGACATCTTCATCGCTGTCATTAATCAATTCATGTTGCACATCAGCCGAAATAAACGTCGAATCATAAGTAGAGCAAAATACTTCCTGATCGCCATTTAAAATGATTTTTAATGTACCCTCCAATACAGTGACCTGCTCTTCAGCATTGTGCGTATGTGCAGGGACAGATGTTTTGGGGGGAAGTAAAGTAATACCTGAATGTATACTTTTAGCACCGACTTTTTTATTTGCAATGAGGTGATTAACAATCCCTAAGCCACGCGGTACTTTTTGCAAGTCGGAAAAAGGGAGAAAATTAATACTAGATTTCATAAGATAACTGCCTTTAAATTTATTGATAATAAACAATCAAGCATCAATCGAACTTTAAATAATTATTATTCAATCAAAAGATACTAATAAAATTGACTGGTACCAATTGTGGTTATTTAAGGGGTTCACAGCAAGAACCGGTCCTTTAAATATCAATGGTGCCACTGACCGTCAAGAAACATTAATTTCATTACCAAAAGGTATACCCGCTAACATTTAAATTAAGTAGTACCAGTTATGCAAAATGCATTGGTACCGATAATTTTAATTTGATGTAAACAATGGCATCTGAATGCTAAGAAAATAAACTGAAGGAAAGTGTAAAAACAACATAGACAGAAGATATAACTGAGAAGAGCTCGGTTCTTTTCATCATCTCAGCTATATAAAGGTGTACTTTAAAAAATTAAGTGGTAATAGAGTTAAAAAACATAAGCAAAGCGTAAATTAATACGGGATTCTTCTTTAAATGCATTTTCAACATCAATATCTTCTCCATATTGAACTTCTACTTGAGCGTTCGGCAAGAAAAAATATTGCATACTAATTCTATATTTAGTTCGATCTAAAGTATCATTTTGATCAACACCATCTAAAACTGTTTCGCCACCATGCTCAAAACTATAGGTAGCCGTTACTGCAAACTTTGGGGTTATATCATAGGCAAAATGTGCTTGATATTGATAAAGATGTTTCTGTTCTCGCGTTTGTGATGCTGCACCAAAATTATTGTTATTCCCAAACGTTCTTACGTCAGCCACCAAATCAAACGTTAAATCATCAAAAAATATTTCTCTGGTCCAAGCAAATTGTGCAGTTATCGAGAATCGATTTGCGCCGAGATTAAAATTCCCCCTTTCTTTTGCATAATCACCAGTGGGAAGTTCAAGATAAGGCGTAAAGCCGATGTAATGACGTTTCTCTGCATTTAATGGGTATTTAAAAGCAGCTAGAAAAAGCATGTCACCTAAACCCGTTGAATCAAGCCCATCAACACTGCCACCCGTTCCTTTAAGCTGACCATAAGGAACAAATATTTGGGGATCAACCGTTAGACCTTTTTTCATTCCATCCAAAGGTACAACATTGAAAATATAACGAAAAAGAGCAATATCAAGTTCCGCTTCAATAGTCGAATCGACTTCGTCCCCATTCCCATCATAAAAGCCTTCAAGATTTGCATGCTGCAAATATTGAACATATAAAGCATGATTTGTTGGGAACATTTGATAGTCACGCGGTGAGTTATCTAATGCACTCACAACAATTGATTGCACAGTGATTGTTACTATTATTAATATTTTACTAATAATATAGAAAGGTTCTTTAAAGAAAGTTGATTCTTTCATATTCTACTTCTCCAATTTTTATTATTTAATTTGTTATACTTGAACCAATTAATGATTCCAGTTACAGCGCTTTATTGCTTTAAACCTTCTGCCTCAAGAACAGCATCAACGCCCTCATTTGCGCACATCGTTTCCCTAAGTCGCTGTAGATTAGGGTAGTCATTGAGTTGCTCAGGAAATTTCACTGTAATCCAACCCAGCATCGGAAAAGCATAGGCGTCAACAATAGAAGGCTTATCACCGACAATATAAGTCCTGCCTTCCATATGCTTGTTGAGTATATTCAGTTCCCTACGAACAAGTTTTTTTGCAGCACCATATACAGCATCCAAAGCCTCTTTTGTTGTTTCTGTTGTATAACGATCACTAACAAATAAAGGGTGGCATGCAGGATGTAAATCTGCGCACAAGAAATTTAACCAACGATTAGCCTCTGCACATTCATCAAGTGATTCACCACCACCGATATCAGCTTCTGGATAGCGATCGGCAAGGTAACGTAAAATTGCAGGGCTTTGTGTTAATAACGTAGAACCATTTTTCCGATCTAAAATAGGCACTTTCCCAGCAGCTTCAGGAAACACCTGCTTTAGCTTTTCATCAGCAAAAGGAACAGCTTCGGCTTCATAATCCTGCCCTATCCATTCTAAAGCGATATGAGGACCTAAAGAACAAGCGCCGGGGGTGTAATATAATTTCATAACATTCTCTCTTATTTATTATCTTGTGTTTTCAAATAAAATTATTTTTTTAAATTAACCTTTTTCAGGTTCAACAGCAGGCATTGAGCCCATTAAAAATATTGCCAAGCGTTCTGTCATAAGGCCAAACCCCACACCAATGAGCATTGATATAGAAATGTTAATAAAAGCATTTTGGCTAGCAGTAACGCCAAGTAAGTTTCCTTCTTCACCTTTCAATAAAACAAAAGCAGCAACACACGCTAACGAATTCATAGTGACTGGCACTACACTTAGCATTGGAGCTCTACCTGCAAGTACAGCAATTGGTGCAGACACCGCAACACACATTGCCGCCCATAGTGGAAGACCAAAAGTACCTGCCATAGTTGTTCCCGTTATTGCGTACATCGTTGCCCACCCAAGGGCGCAACCGAAAAGTGAACCTGCAATAGTAAGTTTTGCTGATTGGGAGCCACCACCTGAATGAAAAAAACAAGCCCATGCGACAAAAGCAGCCCATAGAGACAGACTCCCGCCATAAGCGATAAACAAATAGGTGGCTAATGCACCAAAGATAGAAAGACTAATAGCCATAGCAGTATTTTGAGACATACTTAAATCCTCTTTATTATTGAGTATTGGATTATTTACGTTTTAAACATTCTTAAATAAATCACTTAGGTAGATATATTTTTTAAAAGTAATTTAACGTTAACTATTTTTTTGTTTTTATTTATATATTTAGAAAAATAATTAGCGCCATCTAGAATGACTGAATGGGAATATATAGAGTTAAAATTTTACTGGTAGTGCCAGTGTGGAGAAATGCATTAGTACCGTTTATAGAGAATTATATTTTTTCATTAAAATAAAAATTAGTGATATGGAGATAATTATTTGGCAATTATTGGCATGCTAAACATTTAATAAAAAAAATTAAAGAACTAAAAGCCAATCGAAATATACGTCGATGGTTCCAGATTAACTGGTCCCTTTGTAAACATTCCTACTGGCTCTCCCCTGCCTATATATTCTGATTTACTCTATGTTCCGTACAGGTGGTTTTTATTACTATTTTCATTATTAGCGCAGCAATATCTGAAAATTATCGATAAGAACAAAAAATAAGCGTGCTGGAGCACATCAAACATCTATTCCTAGTTGGGTGTTTATTCAATATAAGTGAGACATTATGAAAGCAGTACAACCCATTAAAATCAAAAATTATATCAATGGCGCTTGGGTAAGTGACTCTAGCGGTAATGTAGAACCTTTGATTAACCCTTCTAATGGTGCTGTTATAGGTGAAGTGCCAATGGGAGGAGAAAGAGAATCTCAAGCAGCCGTTGCGGCGGCCGCTGAAGCCTATCAAAGCTGGAGTAAGCTTGCATTGCCTAAGCGTATGGATTTTATTTTTAAAATGCACCAAGCCATGGTCGATAATCGTGAAAGCTTAGCTGAGTCCATTGCTATTGACCAAGCAAAGCATATTACTGAAGCTAGAGGTGAAGTACAGCGTGTAATAGAAATTTTACAGATGGCTTGTACTATCCCGGCACTAATTCAAGGCGAAACGATAGGTAATTTAGCCACTAATATTAATGGCCGAGTTGTTAAAGCACCATTAGGGGTATTTTGTGGTGTCGCTCCTTTTAATTTCCCAGCTTTAGTCTTTGGGTGGTTTATCCCTTTTGCCATAGGAACAGGCAATACTTTTGTGTACAAGCCCTCGACTGATTCACCTTTATTCATGCAAAAAATGATGCAGTTAATTCATGATACAGGTTTACCTGCTGGTGTGATTAACATTGTACATGGTAATCGTAAGATTGTTGAATCTTGGTACGATGATGAAAACGTCGCAGGCGTCTGCCTCGTTGGGTCTACACCAACGGCTAAAGCAATAGCTGCAGGCTGTGGCCGCAATGGAAAAAGAACAATGTTGCTTGGCGGTGCTAAAAACTTTTTAGTGGCCATGGAAGACGCACCAATGGATCTTCTAGTTGATAATATTCTCATCTCAGGCTATGGCTCTGCGGGCCAACGCTGTCTTGCTTCATCCAATATTATTGCGGTCCCAGAAATTCATGACGAGCTAGTTGAACGCTTGGCTAAAGCGTCTAAAGATATTGTTGTGGGTGATGCAATGGACCCAGACGTATTCATGGGGCCAGTCATTTCTGCAAAAGCAAAAGAAAAAATAGAAAATTATATTCAACAAGGTATTGATGAAGGTGCAACACTCGTTTTAGACGGAAGAAACCCTTCTATTCCTTCCTCTATTAAAGACGGTTTTTATGTTGGACCTACAATTTTCTCTGATGTTACGCCATCAATGACAATTGCAAAAGAGGAAATATTCGGACCGGTCATTAGCATTTTAAAAGCGGGATGTATTAATGGTGCACTAAAAATGGTTAATTCCCACGAGATGGGTAACGGTGCATGTATTTTTACTCAGAATAATTTTTATACAGAAAAATTTATCAATGATGCCAGCGTAGGCATGATTGGTGTCAATGTTGGCGTATGTGCCCCTCACCCTTATTTGCCATTCGGCGGCATCAAGGATTCATTAATTGGCAATGATAAGGTTCAAGGAAAAGATGGAATTGATTTTTTCACACAAAATAAAACAGCAACAATACGAGTTGTTGATCCTGAGCTAAGTAACCCAGCGGCACCAAAAGATAAGAGCGTTCGCAGCTGTGTCGCTGGATAATTTATTAACCCCATATAAATCACTACATAGAAGAGGACAACAATAAAAATAGTTATACACATTATTACTCAACGTTAAGTAACTTAAAAATATTAAATAATAAAATTAATCTGAGGATTATTTCCTAGGAGACTATACATGACTTATACCGATGTAAGAGGTTTAACCTTAACAACGACTAGTGCAGATGCTGTAGATTCTTATAATCAATCTATAGCGGATAATGCTGAGTATCGACTCAGCGCAGGTGATCATATGCAGGCAGCTATTGATGCTGACCCTAACTTTACAATGGCACACTGCGTAATGGGCTACTACATGATGGGGGCAGAAGCATTAGCACCTGAAGGTGCAGCTGAAGCTTGTCTGGAAGCTGCAGAAGCAACAGATTTGACTAAAGTAACTCCACGAGAACGTGCAAGTGTTGCAGCATTAAGAGCATGGGTAGAAAGTCGTCAAGATGACGCCATTCTCATTTGGGAACGAATTCTAGACGATAATCCTTTAGATTTATTAACAATGCAGTTATTGCACTATCGTAATTTTTGGTTAGGTAAAGAAGAAGGGATTCGCGATTCTGTCTCACGTTACATCGATCGCTGGGACCCAAGTATTCCTAATTACTCCAATGTTCTTGGCATGTATTGTTTTGGACTCAATGAAAATGGTAATGGTGATAAAGCCTTGGAATACGGACGCAAAGCCATTGATTTGAATAAGAATGATTTATGGGCCGTGCATGCTGTTGCCCATGTACTTAATGATCGCGGTGAACAACATGCGGGAATTTCCTTCTTTAATCAGTTTGATAAAAGATGGGAAGGACATAATGCAATACGTGAGCATTTATGGTGGCACGAAGGCTTATTATGGTGGGAATTAGGTGAGTACGATAAATCGTTAAAACTATACGATGAATATTTCGCAAGCAATATCACCCCCTTTTATTTGGACGTTCAAAATTCAGCTTCGATGTTATGGCGACTAGAAAGTGTCGGTGTAGATGTTGGTAACCGCTGGAATCAAATTAAAGATGTTGCTTTACAACGCATCGAACGTCGTTATCTGCCGTGGACAGACATACATGTCTCTATGGTACTTGGGCGTACGGGCGAACAAGATGTATTAAACAAGTTTTTACAAACAATCGATAATGACCCAAATAAAACTCGGAATGCTCGCCAATATGCAGCAACAGAAACTGATGTAGCCGTATGCAGCGCAATTAGCGATTACTGCAAAGGTGAATACTCTCATTCAATCGAAAATTTATTGAAAGTGCGATCGAATAATTTTCGACCATTGGGTGCCAGCAATGCACAACGTGATGTTATTGGTGTAATGCTAGGTGTTGCCGCATTAAAAGCGAAAGAATATTCATTAGCGCGTTCTGTCTTTGGACAACGCCTTGAAGATAAACCCAGTAACCAAATGACATGGTTATTCTACGCGGATGCAGCGGAAGGTTGTGGCGATACGGAAGCGGCACATCGAGCACGTGCAATGGCAACAACTGTTGAAGGTGTTATCGCAGCATAAAAATACCACTTGAACGATATTTACTAATATTTTAGCGTCCATAGATTTATAACTGTTTCGCTATAGATCTATAGGCGTTATTAACAAGAGTAATCAAATAAATTGATTCAAAATAAATGCAAATTTTTTAGTCTTCCTTATATATTCGAACACAGTATTACATTCTGCAATATAGTTTAAAACGCAGCCAATTGGAGAATTAGATGAAACATATAGGACACTACATCGATGGTATTAGGCGCAAAGGAAACGGTAAGCGAACAAGCCCTATATTCAACCCGTCGACAGGTGAAGAAATAGGTCAAACATCTTTAGCCACTGAAGCAGAAGTTGACGCGGCCGTTAAATCTGCGAAAAAAGCTTTATTAAAATGGAGCGAACTACCCTCCGTGGAGCGTGTTCAGATACTCTTTAATTACCGTGAGTTAATGCACAAAAACCTTGCCGATATCGCAGCGGTACTGTCGGAAGAAAATGGTAAAACATTTGAAGATGCCAAAAACGAATTAATGCGAGGAATTGAAGTGGTTGAGTATGCCTGTGGCATTCCTCAAATGCTTAAAGGTGAGTTCTCATCGCAAGTCTCTGAAGGTGCAGATGCATGGTCGATACGTGCACCTGTCGGTGTCTGTGCAGGCATTACTCCCTTTAACTTCCCTGCTCTGGTACCTATGTGGATGTTTCCTCTTGCTATCGCTTGTGGCAATACTTTTTTATTAAAACCATCAGAAAAAGCCCCTTCATGCGCGATGATATTAGCATCGTTATTAAGCGAAGCCGGAGCACCGGCCGGATTACTCAATGTTCTCAATGGTGACAAAGTTGCCGCTAATCGATTGTTAACTCACCCCGATGTTTCTGCCATTAGTTTTGTGGGCTCTACCCCAGTAGCCGAATATATTTATCAAACGGGTGCCGCTAATAATAAACGCGTTCAAGCATTAGGCAGCGCTAAAAATCATATGCTTATTATGCCAGATGCTGATTTAGATATGGCGGTTGATGTCCTCGTCAATTCAAGTTATGGCTCTTCTGGGCAACGTTGTATGGCGATTTCAGTTGTCGTTATTATTGGGGAAGAGACAGCCGATAAAATTGTTGAACGCTTAGCCAAAAAAGTTAAAAAACTGAATGTTGGCCCCGGAAGCGACCCAGCAACAGACTTAGGTCCAGTAATAGATAAAGAAGCCAAAGAACGGATTTGCCAATTAATCGAACACGGCGTCGAGCAAGGCGCAAATCTTATTGTTGATGGCCGTAATATTGAATTACCAGGTTATGACAATGGTTTTTTTATTGGTGGAACTTTATTCGACAAAGTAACTGAGGATATGGACATTTATCAACAAGAAATTTTTGGCCCCGTATTATCCGTTATGCGAGTTGCTGATTATTCTGCAGCTTGTCATATTATTCAGAGTAATAATTATGGCAATGGTGCTGTTATTTTTACTCGTGATGGTGGCCTTGCTCGTAGTTTTTGTCGTCATATTAGTGTTGGCATGGTCGGCGTTAACGTGCCAATACCTGTTCCTGGTGCTTATCATAGTTTTGGTGGTTGGCGCCGAAGTTTATTTGGTGATCACCATCTCCATGGCCCAGAAGGTATTCGCTTTTATACCCGGCAAAAAGAAATCAGCACCCGATGGCCTGGAAATCTAGGTGCTGAATTTTATAGCCAGTAATACATCTAACGATTTAACGTAACTCAATAAAAAAAGAGAAGTAAAATTATGATATCAGAAACAGTCGGTAGAAAAGGCGGTTTATACTGCTATTTAATTACCCCCTTCGATGAAAAAGGCGACGTTGACCATAGTGTTTTAGAACGTTATGTCGATGCCGTTATCGAAAGCGGTGCAGATGGTGTAACCTGTATTGCAAGTACGACACAAGGGGTTTACCTTACCGAAAAAGAACGCTTTGCAGTTGTAGAAACTGTCTGTAAATCAGCAAATTCAAGGGTGCCTGTTAACGTTGGAATTGGAGGCTTCTCTACCCGACAAGCTTTGCATTATTCCGAACATGCACAAAAATCTGGCGCTTCAACAATGATGCTGGAAATGCAAACCTATATACCGAAGGTTAGCTTTAAAGCCGCGCATCAACACTATGTTGATGTTGCAAAAGAATCCAACATTCCTATTCGACTTTATAATATTCCCAGTACCACGCGCTTTGATATGACGCCTGAGCAAATAGCAGAAATGGCTGACATCGATAAAATTGATTCCATAAAGGATGCAACTGCAATTGCTACAAGAGTACGTGATATTAAAAACCTATGTGGCGACCGATTTAGTCTATACAACGGTTTACACTGGGTTGCCTTGGATAGCTATAAATACGGTGCTATTGGTTGGGAAGGAGGTTTTCATCCACTGATAGCTAAAGACATGGTTGAGTTACATCGTACATTACGTGCACAGGATTTTGTGAAGGGCGAAAAACTTTACAAACGCCTTGAACCTTTATTCACATTTTTACAATACTATGGTGTGCCCCAATCCATGAAAGCAATGTCTCAATGGAGTGATATTAACCTTGGGAAAGTACGCGAACCACTCAGCGGATTAACGGCAATGCAAACAGCAGAACTCAAAAATATTTTGACAAATTTAGGTTGTCTATCAACCTAAGTAACCGCCCCTCTAAAGTATACCTTTAGTTTCTTCCCAACTTATATGGTTATAAAACACAGTATAGGTTGGGAAGCTTTTATAAGCTTAAACGTAAATAATCGTTTGTAGTAACAGCATTTCTTCAAATACCAAGACCTCTTACCAAGGCTCTCTTAAAAGCGCTGATATACGCGAAATACCTTCGGTAATTTCTTCAGGGTCAAGAGATGAGTAACCTAATATAATTTTTCTGGATGAATTTTCTGTTGGTATAATTTCTACTGAACCTCCAGAGTTGAACGTATAAATACCAACACCTTTTGACAAGGCAATTTTTTGTAATTTATTCGCAGTGATCACACCTTCTGGCATAGTCCAAGTAACGTGCATCCCACTGTCCTGACCAGTAATATCAACATCACCAAGCTTATGTTTCATCTCATCCAAAAGTACATCACGTCGCGTTTGATAGTATTTACGAATCAATCGTAGGTGGCGCTCAAAATGACCTTCTTGAATGAATTTTGCCATAACAGCTTGATCCAACCAGCCATTATGGTTATTCAATAATGTTTTAACAGCTATTGCAGGCTTAATTAACTGCTTTGGTAGAACCATATAACCCAACCGAAGCCCTGCGGCAACAGATTTAGAAAAAGTCCCCAAATAAATCACATGCCCGTGAGAACTCATGCCTGACAAAGCATGCATAGGTGGACTATCGTAACGAAAATCACTATCGTAGTCGTCTTCTATGATGTAGCTGCCTGTGCGCTCAGCCCATTCCAGTAATTTTTCACGACGAGAAAGAGATAAAGTGACACCTAATGGGTATTGGTGCGATGGTGTGGTGTAAATTATGTTGCCACTGGTTTCAGGTAATTCATCAACGACAAGACCATCTTCATCAACCCTTATCGGAACAAGCTTTGCGTCATAACTTTTAAAAACATAGGCAGCACCTTGGTAACAAGGGTTTTCAACCAGCACCGGTGAATTTTTTTCAACGAATAATCGAGCAATAATATTCAGCCCTTCTTGAATACCTACTGTTATGACTATTTGATCCGCGGTTGCAGGGATAGCTCGCGTGTATCGTACATGCTCTGCTATTGCTTCACGTAACGGAATAAAACCTGCCGGCTCACCGTATTGAACAATTTGATTCGTTGAAAAACTAATACAATCCAACAACAAATGCTGCCATATTTTATTAGGAAACAATTTTTGATGTGGGCGCCCAACCCAAAAATCGTATTCTGTACGCCGAAGGTTTCTATTAACAATATCTTGTGCTGGGCTCGAGAATACAACTGGTGCAAAGCGCACTTCTTTTTCTGGACTCTTAATCGCTTTAGTGCTGTCAGCACCAATATCAATACCGACTAAATCTTTCGGTAAAATATTGCAGACACGCGTTTCAGAGGCTGCGACTGCTTCGATATAGCCTTCTGAAATCAAGCGCTGATAAGCATTCATCACTGTATTTCTAGAAAGCTTAAGCTCTCTTGCCAGTAAGCGCGAAGACGGTAATTTAGAACCTGGCTCCAAAATACCACTTTCAATATGCGTTAATATTTGAACAACAATTTGCTCTTGTAGCGACTCTTTTGATTTTTTATTAACAGTGACTAATAGCATAGTATTCAACTGTGATATTTAAAATGAAGAAATTTCATTGATTAGCACATCAGCTATCTACCGATAGATAGCTAATCTAATTACAATGATACCAAGTGTCAACTAATAAAAGCTCATATGTAGGTTAAAGCAGTAGAAGCTTTAGCGATTAAAAAAATTTTATCCTTTAAAATCAAATAGTTAAACTATATATCATGTAAATATTGGTAGATAATTTAGTTAAATCATATCTAATATCTGTAATATTTCCTTTAAACGACCTTTCATTGCTTCTGGTAATGGTGCCAGTGGTGGCCTAGGAACACCTAACTGCAGTCCAGTCCAGTCACTCATTGCTTTCACCGTTTGGGTAACACCGAAGGTTTTCATAAAGAAAAATAGTGGTTTTAAACGCTCGAATTGTATATGAACAGCTTTGTCATTGGCATCTTCAATAGCACCTCGGTAGAGTTCTACACACTCCTTGGCAAATAGAGGATGCATACCCCCTTCCCACCCTACAGCACCGTATGAAATGGCTTCTAATAGCATCCAATGAAACCCACAATAAATTTGTACACGGTCACCACAAAGAGCAACAACATCCCGTGTCCTTTTAGGGTCGCCAGTTGCTTCTTTAAAGGAATCGACCATGTCAATATCAGCCATTTTTAGTACTTGCTCAGGTACAAAGTCGTATCGTGTTGGTTGAGAAATATTATAAACGCGAATCGGTAAACCAATGCGCTCACTGATAATTGAATAATGTTTATAAACATCTTCAAAAAGCACAGGGAAATAGGTTGGCATATCGGCAATTAAGCGATCCACCCCTTGATCTTTTGCGTGTTCAGCGAAATAAAGAGCTTGCTTAGTAGACAATGCGCCTGCACCTGCATTAACGACAACTCGACCATTGACCGTTTTACATACCGTTTCGATGACAGATTTTCGCTCATCTTCTTGTAGATATAGGGCTTCCGTTGTACTTGCCATCAAGGTCAAACCATCTAACCCCGATTCGATTAAACCTTCAACATAATCAACTAAAACACCGTGATCAACATTGCCTTTTTTATCGAACGGCGTCATTACATAACTATAAACACCACCCAATAGCCGATTATTATTTGCAGTCATTATTATTTCTCGCGATAACATTTACCCAACAAGTACAGATAGATGATAATTTTTATTTTTATCTGTATCCCAGTTCTATGCCTATACTGGTACGATGATTGTCAGTATAAAAAACAACTTATGGTACATTATGCTCTAAAACATTAATGGTAAAGGGCCAGTTTAAGAAGATAGGACTGGACCAGTTTGATACCTATAAAAACTGGTACCATCCCAGCCTAAGTTTACTCATGCACCTCCCGTAAACGCTAGCCTTCAGCGATAATTTTCTTCACATCATCTAAACCAATAGCGTTACCACCAACGCCCCAATGACCACTTTTTACTTCGTTGATAACAACCCAGGTGACATCACGTAATTTTTTACTGGTTGTTTCAGTCACTGCACTGGTTACCCTCTCAATTAATTCACTTGATTCTTGTTGATTTAACTCGTTTTCGAAAACTTTAATTTCAATGAATGGCATTTTCTTCTCCTCTATTTGCCGCAGAATAAAACCTCCAAAGCACAAGCGGCATAATTGTGCATTTGGAATGCGTTATATTTTTAGATTAACAGCACTCTAAAAAAATTATCCAGCCTTTTTTTAAAAAAATCTACTTAAAAATGGCACCATCAATCTATGGTTTACCGGCACTTTCCCTACCTTTAAAAAAAATACATACTGTTTCTATCAATAGTAAAAACTAAAAATATGTATTCAGAAACTGTCCTCTTTTTTTCAAAAGTAGCATTGGGAAAAAAATTAAGCTTCCAAAATTCACCTATTGCTTTTCTCATATCAGCAATGATGGCCGGTGTATACATAGGTTTTGGCATTATCTTAATTTTTAGTGTTGCGGGGCATTTAGAGCCACCTTATCAAAAATTGGTGATGGGGCTGACTTTTGGTATAGCACTGACTCTGATTGTATTTGCCGGAGCAGAGTTATTTACGGGGCATACTATGTACATGACCTTTGGTTATTTACAAAAAGTGGCCACCTTTATTGATTTAATTAAAATATGGATAACTGTTTGGCTAGGAAACTTTGCAGGATCTGTTTTATTAGCCTTAATTTTTATAGCTGCAGGAGGCACCCATTTATTGGGAGATAGTTTGTTATTATTGCAAAAAGTCGTCGCTTTTAAAATGAATTCACCTGCAATAGAATTATTAGCGAGGGCCACTTTATGTAACTGGTTGGTTTGTTTAGCCCTATGGATGTCGGCAAGAACACACAGTGATAGCGCAAAATGTATTATTATTTTTTGGTGTTTATTTGCGTTTATTTCCAGTGGTTACGAACATAGTATTGCGAATATGACCTTATTCAGCATTGTCCTTTTAACTGAACATGACCACAGTATTTTTATTAACGGAATGTCCCATAACCTTTTTTGGGTAACATTAGGCAATATTATTGGCGGTAGTTTTTTTATTGGTTTTGGGTATTGGTTTATCAGTAAAGAAAAGTCTGAGACAGCTGTGACGACTGAAAATTTGACCTTAAGCGATGCAGAAAAATAAAGCTTTATTTTACAGACAGAGATAGCGAGATTTTAAATGAAAGTATATGATTCAAAAGGCTTGCCTAACCCAGATAGAATCCGTATTGCATTAGCAGAAAAAGGAGTCCTTGATCAAGTCGAATTTATTCAGGTAGACCTGCGTAAAGGCGAGCAGAGAACACCAGAGTTTAAAGCAAAAAATGTTAATGCATCTGTGCCTTTGCTAGAACTTGATGACTGCACTGCCATTTCTGAATGTACGGCAATTACTGAATATATTGATCATACATTTGACGGTATATGCTTAACAGGCAAAAGCCCCAAAGAACGCGCCATTGTGCATATGATGCAACGCCGTGGAGAACAAAAAATTGTCGATGCTATCGGTGCTTATTTCCATCATGCGACTATCGGGTTTGGACCTAAAATAGAACTTAACCAAAACAAAGCTTGGGGAGAAAAGCATAAACAAGTCACCATCGATGGTATGCATTATTTCGATTCAATACTTTCAAATCAACCGTATGTTGCTGGAGAGCATTTCTCGATGGCAGATATAACTGTATTTACCGGGCTTAATTTTTCTGAAGAATACCCCAAAGTTTATATCCCTGAAAGCTGCACACATTTGCTGACTTGGCGTGAAAAAATTGCTAAGCGACCAAGTACCCATTTTTAATTATTTTTACATGATTAAAACTAATTATAATCTATTAACAAGTTGTAGGTATCTAATTTTTATTTTTTCGATGAAACATAGGATTATGACCGAATTCTTTTGTAAAAGAACGGTTTAACGCTTCAGTCGAACCATAGCAATACCGCTTAGCAACAACCTGTACTCGATCTCCCCTTTCTATATCCTGACGTGCCAAAATCATTCGCCAACTACGTAGATAGGCAATGGGAGTCACACCGACCACTTGTTTAAATAATTCATAAAAACGGCTCATCGATAAACCTGCAATATCTGCAAGATCTTCATTACGCCAATTCGTCTCGGGGTTATCATGCATCGCTACAATTGCACGGCTTAATCGTTTATCAGCAAGGCCACCTAACACACCTGGGTCAGAAGTCCCTTGCTCCAGCTGCTTTCGGAGCAATCTAACAACTAAAACCTCCCCAAGTCGATTCAACACAGCACCAGAACCACAACGTGAGGCCTTGCTTTCGGTAATCAGCAAATGAACAAGGCTACTGGTATCAATATCAGCATCAATATTGAGGCTCATTTGAGATGGCAGTGCCGTAATTAATGGATTACTGTTACCCCCCCACTCTACCTGAGCACAGAATACTGGTTTGCCATCTATAGTATCCCCTTTTATCTCGATAAATTGATCTGGTGAGAAGACAACACGGTCTAGTTCATCAGCATTAAGCTGACTAAAGACGATTAGGTGTGCATGAAATGGGTCAGAAGGCTCAACTGTCAAAGAAAACCGGCCAATAAGGGTAGATAATCGATCAAGTTTAGACATAACGTATTTAAAGTCTGTTTATTCGGATATAACTGATAATAAATCTATGTATTATTTTGTCAATCACTACACATATACTGATGCCTATAATATTTGTCTGATAGATATGTGTTAGTTTATTGGATTAAATGCACCATCACTACGTTTAGAGGGCCCTGTAATGAGCGCAAGTATCGATTATTTTTATTCTCACCTTTCTCCTTATGCCTATCTTGGCCATGCTTTTTTCGAAGAGTTGACCAACAAGCATAATGTTGCGGTAAATTACAAACCTGTAAATTTAATGGCCGTTTTTGAAAAAACAGGCGGCTTACCTCTTGGTAAGCGTGACCCTGCACGTTTAGCGTACCGGGTTATAGAGTTAAAACGCTGGCGCGAAGAACGTAATATCAACCTCAATATTAACCCAAAACATATGCCCACCAACCCAATGATGGTTGATTGTGCGGCTATTTCCATTGCAGAAACTGGCGGCAATGTAGGACTGTTTTCAGCATTAGCCTTTAAAGCATTTTGGACTGATGATAAGAATATTGGCGATGAAGAAACCGTTGCCGCTTTAATACAAGATGCTGGATCAAACCCATCGGAAATTCTCGCTTTAGCCAGCCAATCGGCAAAAACTTATGATAAAAATACCCAAGAAGCGATCGCCCATGGCGTGGTAGGCTCACCCGGCTATCTACTTAACGGAGAACCATTTTGGGGGCAAGACCGACTTGGAATGTTAGAAGGCGCTCTAATCTCTGGTAGAGCGGCATACACAACAGACGTTTAGAGAGAAGATAAATGATTGAGCTGTTCACATGGTCAACACCCAACGGGCGTAAAATTTCTATTGCATTGGAAGAAATGGGACTCGAATACAAATCTATCCCCATTGATATCACGAAAGGTGAACAACATGATGCCAATTTTTTAAAAATCAGCCCGGGAAATAAAATCCCAGCAATTAGAGATGGCGACTTTACCTTATTTGAATCTGGTGCGATATTAATGTACCTCGCCAGAAAATCAGGTCAGTTTTTACCTAAAGAAACGTCAGGCGAGTACTGGCGAACCATGGAGTGGTTAATGTGGCAGACGGGTGGTTTCGGACCAATATTGGGGCAAGCTCATCATTTTCTTTTTTACAACTCCGGCAAGTCAGAATATTCTGAGAAACGTTATCACGATGAGAGTCAAAAATATTATCGCGTTCTCGACAAGCAATTAGCAAATTCTGAGTTTTTAGCAACAGAATTGAGCATTGCAGATTTTGCGATCTGGCCTTGGGCATCACGATTCGATTATCACCAAGTAAGCCTCAATGATTACCCGAATGTTAAACGTTGGTATTTACAATTAGCACAAAGGCCAGCATTTATTAGAGGCTATTCACAACCCATTGATGTTAATCCAATACCGATGCCAACTTAAATGTTGTGCAAATAATTAGATACATATTTTCTAATTCGGATTGTGATTACTGGTTCTTCTAGCAGTAATAATTTGATACTGCAGCTCGTTTAATTGTGGCAATTTTTGTAAAAAAGCAACTATTGCCCAAATGCGCCCATCATCATGAGTTGAACCAAAAGCAGCCATGCCCGATGCCATAATACCGTGTTTAATCACCCAAAATTGACGACGCGCATTTACATCAGGGTCATTATGCCCCCCTTTACCGTGGCTGTGGTCATGAGCTTCTGGTTTTAGAGTTAGATTAGGTGGTTGTGGGTATAAACCCAAACTTAAATCACTGTTTGCTTTTCCTGGTTTTAAATGGCAACTAGAGCACATCTCGTTATAATCCGCTCCTCCTGATAGGAGCAATGCAGGGTCATCTAACGGCGGAACTTCAAGATCGCGAGATGCTCTAGCAATAGACTGCTCTCGTAGTGTTGTCAGCACCCAAAGCGTTATTGGGTGATGTCGTTGGTCAGCACCTATTGGATAGAAGCCAGAATAAATAAACCCAATACCTGACAAGATAAAAAGAAGTAAAGTAACACACGTTGTTTTTATTATTGCCATACTTTCCTCTCGGTGTTACTGATCGCTTTTATTGACAGCTGATTTCTTGGATTTATCTTGATGGTTTTGCTCATGATTATGATGAGTGCCACACTGCTCCATAATTGCTTGTATAATCGGATCATTAACATCCATTTTAGTATGGTCCATTGTATTCAATGCTTCACAATTAGGTTGTTCACTATCGTTTTTATGTTCTGAAGGATCGTGAGCAAACGCTGTTGTTGATGTACTTAATACAATTAAAGATAATAATAACGTCGATCTGGTATTCATAAATAATTTACTCATTGGTGAATAGCAAAAATATCTTATTATACTTTTTAGTTAATGTTGATTTTGCCTATTTCGCTATATACAGGCTAGCAAAGGTTAGATGGCTATCATTATACTTTTATTATCGTTAAACCCTAACATGAATTTAATGACAAGCCTTACCGTATTTTTTCAACCGCCAATAATTATAAGGCCATGGAGCTAAAAACCCTGCCGCCAAGCTGGGGATCACCGACCACCATGTTAAGGCTGCCTTGCCCACTAGTAAGTAATCAGTAGTATTCATAGCAATTTCCATTGATATCATACTGACTAAACTCATCCCTAACGCTGTCTTTAAAGCCATTTTTAAAGCCATTGTACGCACAAGTAATGCCGTTTCCAGCATAATACTGGTGAGCAAACCGTTTACTATAGCCAAACTCATTACTAACAAAACAGGAGTTTCTGGCGCCCAGAACTGAAAAGCTAGAATGGTTCCAAAGTCTCCTATTGCACAACCGATAAGACACCATAAGGTGTTATAGGCTGAGCGCCTCCATGTTGGTCTGCATCCCCAGTGAATTGATGTTAACGTTGCTGCTTGATCGGTCACGAAATAGTCCTAAATGTATCTATTGATTAATCAGTAGATTAAACATCTGGAGTTAACTCTAGAGGCAAGTAGTTTTTTGATAAAAAATACAGAGACTTTAAGATGGGTAAGACCGTATATTACTTTACAGTTAATAGCTTATTGGCTTACTTTTTTTGTGGCTTTTCGAATTTCTCCAGTATAGGGCAATCTCCAGTACTTTTTTGACATTGCTCGATTAATTCCCGCAATTCATCACGCAACAAAACTAATTCATCAATATGGGATTCAATAGTAGAAAGCTTTTCTTGAGCTAATTGTCTAATCTGTGGCTTTACCGTTTCAGGAGAATCACGAAAAGAGAGTAGTTGGCTAATTTCTTCTAAGCTAAAACCCATTTTTTGAGCTTGTTTAATAAATTGAATACGTGATAAATCCCCTTTACTATAGAGTCGAATACCACTATCAGTTCGCTGAATAGAACCGAGTAGCTTTATCTTTTCATAGTAGCGTAAAGTATCGATACTGATATTTAATAACTGTGCAACTTCACCAATTTTTTTCATTGCTTTATTCTTTTTTCATACGAATATATTTTTTCTAATATATTTAATTAAAAAATATATACATCAGGTCAATATATTTTCAGTACTTAAATTGCCTATTAACACCAAACTCAATAATTGATTGTGTTCTCTCATCCAGTTTATCCGTATGACTTTGATTATTCCGTGCAGTAATCACTGCCTGATATTCTTCTTTAACGATAGTTCTTTGCTCATCAGTCAAACTATCCCATTCATTTTTAGTATAACCATAGTAAGGAGATGAACACGCCTGTAATAAACTGGCACTTATCATTAGTAGAAAAGAGTAATTTAGTATTTTCATGATTCTTTACTTTATTAAATATTAATTATTTAAGATTTCAACATTAAAGCATTTGACCTTAATCTATTGTATTAATTATTACGGATTTACTTTTCAAACCATTATCACGTTATGTTTTATAGATTTAATTTTGATAATTCTATTTTTTGTGGATAGCATTTAACATTTTCTATGCCCGACAAAGTCATTCAGCTTCCCAAGGCGAACAAATATCGAGCAAACAGCCATTTGGATCTTTAACTAGAAATCTTCGCTGGCCATAAAATTCGTTTTTCGGCTCTTGAATAATTGAAACACCCATATCTAATGCTCTTTTATAAGTAACATCAACATCATTGACAACAAAGGTCACATACATACCTGTTGGGGAGTTTCGATATTCCTCTGGCACTAAATCATGATCTCTCAAGATAATCCCATACTCGATTTCAGCGTTATCAGGCGAACAAAGTTGCACATACCAATCACTATCGTACTTAATTTTGAAGTCAAGAAAACCGACATAAAAATCTTTGCTTTTTTGCAAATCACTGGAGCAGATATTGGTTAGTATTTTCATCGTTATGTTACTGTTAGCGTCTAATACAGCAGATTAAGTTCAAGAGCAACCTCACCCTCTACCATTATATATCAAGTACTTAGCACATCATAAAGCGATCAAAGCGGTAGGTCTACCGATATTGTCTTCACGCCCCCTGCCCTTTTCCAGCTATTCACTGGCTCTGTTTATGGCGTGAATTCTCACAGAAATGCTTATAGTATGATAATTTAACTACCCATATAAATAATAAGCATAATTAAAGATTAGCGTTATATAAATATTATCGGCTACACTATCAGTTTCTAATGATCTCTATTTCCTCAACATAAGGAATAATCGATGCATAAACAATCACTTGGGGCTGATGCTGCGTTATCCTCTTATTTAGAGGCCGATTATTTTGCTGATTGGAAAAACCCAAACGTTATCGAATATGCTCAAGCTGCAGTAAAAGGGGCATCTACACCTAAGCAGATTGCAATCAATCTTTATCATCATATTAGGGATGATTTTTTATATAACCCTTTTGCGCTTTACTTTGCAGAAGATAAATTTAGAGCCAGTGACTTTTTAACCCGGGATTCCGGGCATTGTATTGATAAAGCCAACTTATTAGTAGCATGTGCACGCCATCAAGGCATTCCTGCTCGGTATCGATTTGCCAACGTTAGAAACCATATCGGCACTGAAAAACTTGAAGCTATCTTAAAAACAGATGTGCTGGTATTTCATGGTATTGCAGAACTGTTTATTGATGGAAACTGGATAAAGCTTACACCTGCTTTTAATAAAGAGCTTTGTATAAAACTAAATGTTGAGCCACTTGACTTTAATGGTGTTGACAGCACAATATTCCAACAATATAACAAATCAGGCGATTTCTTTATGGAATATCTGCATGATCATGGTACGTTTGCGACACTGCCTTTTCAAACACTAGTCGATACATTTTTTGAGCATTACCCACACCTACAAGATGATCAACGATTTTCTCATCAGTAATTTTTAACCATCTACAAGCCAATAATTTTAGCTGTTTGTATTACAGGCCCTGTTGGCAAACCTGTTGGCGAACCACCTGATGGCTCGATACTAATTGCCAAGCCTTTAGAATCTTTTAACAATGCCAATAATGCCGCTGGTAATTGATGACTTGTACGTCCACCATTCACTGGCAATAAACCAATGGATTGCGGCGAACCTTCAGTTGGTAGCATCCATAACTCAAAGGCTTTATCCAAACCTGCCGCGCTGGCATTAATGGCACGCGCGGTTAATTCACCCGTTTCCAAATTGGCACCAATCACCCATAACGGCTCCGCTTGGTCACCCACCAAGGCAACATGATCAAGGTTGCGATCAAATACGGTTTGTTGAATAGGTTGTGGAGCCAATAGCATTAACGCTAAAACAAAGCTTGCGCCCGTAGCTAGTACACTCCAGGTTTTCCAAAACATTAATGAAGAGAATAAGCCTGAAGATTGCTTCTCTGAATTCGATACTGGGTTAATATCATTATTAATTGCATTCCATACCGTCTTAGGTGGTTCTTTTTCAGGAACGATTAGCCATGTCTGAAAAATGTGTCTCCCACCGAGAAACAGCCTGATCAATATCCTTCCTCTGTTTCATAAGCTTCTCAAATTTCACACGAGCTTTACCATGCAAAGTACCCAATACATACTCAGCCGCTAAACGGTTAATTAATTCTGGTTGATCATATTTCACAATATAAAATCTTCTTTCATAAAAATAGTAAGATCTGAGCTTAAGCCAATATATTAAATACTCGCTGGCTCTAAACAATCTTTTAATCGTGCTAAACCGCGCCGAATACGGCTTTTTACCGTACCGATAGGGACCGATATTTTTTTAGCTAATTCTTCATGAGTCCATCCATTAAAAAACGCTTCAAAAATACTCTGGCGTTGTACTGATGCCAACGTATCCAGGCAATGTTTAAGCGATTCTGGCATATCGTTTTCAACATCCAACTCATCTAATTTTACTTTTTCTTCATGCCTATCCATTGCATCCGTGCGACGTTTTTCGGCTCTCAGAAAATCAAGCACACGGTAGCGCGCAATCGCTAATATCCATGGCATTACGGGGCCTCTTAATGGTTGATATTCGCTGGCTTGTGACCAGATACGTAAATACACTTCCTGTAGTAAGTCTTGAGCTTGAGCTGTATTTTTTAGCATATACAAAACCACACCGTAAACTTTAGGCGAAGTTTTATCAAATAGCGTTTTAAACGCTTGTTGATCACGCAGAGCAACTTTTGCCATTAATGGCGCTAATTCCTGTTGCTCTACCTGGTACTTTTCTATATTTTCCAAACAGTTTCTCCCTCTATAAATAGATTATTCATAGGCATATTATTCATTGCAAAGTCATTAATGGGTGCATCTGGCTGAGCACGCTTTAACAACAATATATCTTCTTCCTCGCGCTGCACTTTAATATTTTCAAGTGCAAGCTCATAGGCCAATTGTTGGTTACCAGCAATATCTAGATAAAACACTGCCATTTCACGGGCATGCTTAAAATCTTTTTCTGCAATCCAATCGCTGAACAAATGATCCATTTCATGCACACGATGATGAATGTTGCGCTGCAGCTTTTTCTCAGCCAATAAACGTCGCACAGCCAATGCAGGTGTCTCTTCATCTGAGGCAATAAAACTAACAACCTCTTTATACTTTTTTTCATGCATTAGTGCGTCGGTATAAGATGCACGAACCTGAACCGATGGAAAAGTTGTCATAGATTCTTTATACAATCTTTTCGCTGTAGAGATATCGTTAAGCGACATTGCAAGATCAGCAATAACCGAATTGACCCATGCCGTTATTTGCTGTTCTTCTACTACCAATGTTTTCCCTTTATACAGAGCGGTAAGTGTTGATAGCTTTGTTAATTTTTTATATGCGACGCTTTTTTCCTTCTGTGTTTTTGCGAGCCTGGCTTTACAGGCCACTGTCACAATCGGCGAAACACTTAAGGCCACACGCTGGCAGGCTTTAGCAGCCTTCTCCGCATCGCCCTGCACTGTTGCGATTGATGCTTCCAGCAACCATGCTTGGGCATTCTGTGGCTCTAATTGCAGCACTTGTTTTACATAGTACCTAGCCTCATCAAACTGATGCTCTGCTTGTGCAAGCCAGGCAGCTTGTAACCAGTGCTGTGTTATTTTATCTGTAGGCAACTCTGTAGCTAAATAATCCACTGAAGACGATTCTTTGGTTGCTTTACGGTGTGAATGAGATTTTTTTCTATTAAACCCTTTCTCACTTAACACCTGCCAACCTTGCTCAATTAAGTGATCATCACCCGTTAAAGAATATTGACGAATAAGTACGTTAACATCGTGTACTTGGATTATTTTTTTATCGACGTGGTCGTCGTGCACTGAGTGTGCGTTAATGTTGGCCGAAGCCAACGTTAACGCGCCGCAGAATAGCACTGTTTTATAATAAGTCTGAAAAGTCATCATTCTCTGCATCCTGGTTAATAATAGATCCATTAATTTCACGGGGCTGGCTTTCAGCAGCATCAGTAAATACATCTCGCACAAGCTGGCTGAAGGACACCACTGGCTGTTCTACTGTCAGTAAAAAAACACTCTCTGCTGTCTTACCGCGCTCATCACTTACTGTTACCGTAATTACTGCATCACCCAGCTGATTACTTTCGGGGCTGAGGGTAATGGTTCGATTTGAACCACTACCACCAAACGTAATTGAGCTATCGGCAATAAGTGTGGTGTTATCACTACTGGCAGTTAGCACAAGTGAATTGGCATCAGTACGATCATCCGTAATCGTCACATTAACCACCGTTTGAGTATTAGGCGCGATTGATCGATCATCAATCACTGAAATTGTCGGCGCTTTATTACTCGAACCGCCACCGCCACAGGCGACCAAACTCAATAAGCATAAAACAGATAACACCGTTATTAATCGTGAAATTATTGTAGTTTTCATCACTGCACTCCCCTTAATCAATCGGTGTAGGCAAAGGCGAGCCTACCGGTGAGCCAGGATAAGGCGTCAACAAATAAGGGAAGGAATTATTTAATTCCTGTGCGGATAAGGGTGCGCCATCAGTAAAGGCAACATTACCTACAACGGCATCGGCTGGGGCACAAAGCCCTAGATTTGCTGGCGCACCACCTGCCCCGACGGGTAGATCATGACAAAGCGCACCCATAACCACACGCAGCGCAATATCCACCGTGTCGTCGCCTGGGCGACGACCATTTGGGAAGCCCGCCAAATCTCCTGCGGCAACACCCAGTGGTTGTTGATTCGCACGAATAGTCGGCGCAATACCGGTATTCAGGCGTAGCATTTCACCCGGCGTACCACCAGCAAATTGATTCACACCACTAAACCCTGTTAAGAACGCAGCAACTAAATCATTACGAGGGAAATTCGTGGGTGCCAAATTCGTTAATGTTGCACCTAACGCTTGGTTTACAGGATCCAGAAACAGAATATTTAAAATGGCAGGCAATACAGGGTTAGTGACAAAATTTAAAAACTGCCCATCGGCAGAAGGATGGCTACCGTTAAAGCGGTCTTTCATATCGTAGCCAATGACCAATTCATTCACTAAGGGCGAACCTAAACGAGAGACTTGAGCCCATGCGCCCCCGACTACTTCAGGCTGTTCAAATGTTGCTGTAGGGTTAATTATCGATGCCTGACGTAAACTGGCTGATGTCCAACCACCGATAATGCCTTCTGTACCTGCAAGGCAGTCTTTATGCACTTCCATCGCTATAGAGGTCACATTATTTCGGGCTAATTGATTACGTGCGGTATCTTGTGTAATGCCACCGGGGAAACCACCACCATCACTGGCACCCGGCGCACTATCGCCTTCAATCGGAACCAAATTGACTAAATCGAACACTTCGCCCAAGGCAATATTAAAGGCTTCATGCCGTTGCCCGACAAATACACGAGCGTTTTGGCTGCAATTGGGAATCTCTACATCGTGAATAAAACTACGTGCGTAGCTTTCATAGTTACCAGCGCCTCCAAACGTTTTCGTACCCGCATAATCAAAGGGCTTGCGGAACAATGTATCACCACTGCCGGTATTGGTTACCGTTGTTGTTGTACCCGTACGACGATCGCCCGAAACAACCGATAACGAATAGCTTTCGAGATGACTCAACCCACCCTCCGAACCCGGCGCAACCCCACCAATATTGCGCAATACCGACGTTACCGACGTACCACCAATATCGAGCGGTATCACACCGCCCGCAGGTAATTCATCGCGAAACTGGAACTGAAACGTTAAATCTTCAGTGGCATCGCCATCATTATCGATATGGATTTCATATAAGGCATTATCGTCCAATGGAAAATAATTCGGCCCACCATAGGCAGCCTGTACCGGCAAATAATTCGCTATCAGCGTCACATAATCCTCACGCCCCGGCTCATAACTCATAAACATATAAAAATCCGTCGCATCCACCTGTGGATACTTGGTAATAAACGGCGCTTCACGGTGGCTGGAGGCATTAACCCCCGCCGAAACAGCCAAGGCCAGACACGCAGCCCCATACAATTTTTTCATGGAATACTCCTTAGTATTAATATTTGAGATACAGGGAGTACGCCGCAAAATATTGTATAGATGCAGGGAGGTAAAATCTTTTATTGGTTGGTTTTCAGAAAGAGTATTTTTATACTTTGCGAAAACCTCATCAAAAGGTAAAAATTTTTGTAGTTTCTTAATAATTTTTGCTTTAAAAAATAAATTTACTAAATTAACTTCTCATAGAAATATCACTAAAACGTTTTCATATTAAAAAACATGTCGTCATTTTCAACAATCGTTAAATGTAAAGGTTTTTATTTGTCTTAGGTATTGACATTAAACAATAAAACGGGAAACTAACTAAAAAATAATAAAATACACTTATCCGAAAACTTAAAAATACGCAAAAAAAGATACGTAATTTTAGCTTTTATTATTCGTAATAATCTTAAATAGGAGGTTAACATGAGTATAACCGTTCAAGAATATAAAGAAAAAATACAACAAAATGTATTAAACAATCCTGCCTCATATATACAACCTGACTCACTTTATCGCATAGGCATAAAAGCTTTTTCAGAAAACACCAATACAAGTCCTGAATTCACTTTTGCAAGTGATGAAAAAATTCAAGACTATCTGAATGGAAATATGGAATCCATAGGAGGCTTGTGCTGTCTTGCATGTGTCAAAATTTTTGGCAGTGAAAACTGTGTATCACCTCATTTAGGCCCATGCAACATGTGTTAACAATACACATGATTTAGCCATGTCATACTAAAATAAGAAAGAATAAAAATGAAAAACCCATTAATACTGATTTTATCTATTTTTTTTTCTGGATGCAGCATAAAAGTTCCATATTTTGAAGACTTGGATCCAAAATATGTATGTGGCAACTATCCTTCACCCTACTGCCAGCCAAACTCAAGTACTAGGTGGTCAAAAATTAAAAGTGGAGTAGATTATAATGGAAACCCAAATCATTATTTAGGAAGAAGCTATATCAAATATTTTCAAACTAGCAAGTGTGTTGATCGAGAAATAACAGAATCTGATATTATTATTTCAGGACTACAAACTGTAAAAGCATCTCTCAAGGATAACGAAAAAACAAAATTTTCGAATAAGTTAAGTGCTGATATAATAGCTTTAATAAAGATGAATGGTGCTCCAGTTCCTCCTGGAATAAATGCTGGTGTAAATGCTGAAGTCGCACAAAAAATTGATAATACAGATAATAGTACTGTTGAGTTAGAGTATAAAAGAATCGACTTAACCAAAGATTTCATAGATAAATATTTGGAAAACTGCCTAGCGAAAACACCTAAAAACATGTCCGTAGCAACTGGAATTAGTATAATTACTGTTAGTGGTCAATGGAGTTCTAATAAATTGTCTGAAAGCATGGCTAACATCGAGGCATCAGCTAGCTATAGTATATTAGCTGATGAGGCTAAAGCAGAGTATAAACAGGCCAAGGATAGAATACTGAATGGAAAATTTGAGCCTGTATCACTTGTTTTTGCTGTAGCCTACAGACTCGGAAAATTATAATCTCAAGAGCAAACACGCATATAAATATTAGCTACACTTAAATTTTTTAATTTTCTGGACAATAGAATCACTATGAATTGTAAGCACGAAGAAAAGGCAGATTCAACTAGTAAAATAGCGCTCTTTGTATCCGTGTTAGCTTTCATAACATCAACTTATTTAAGCTACATGGCTTACGAACATAGTCGACTTTCCGTTTCCCCTTATTTAGATATTTCATATTTCTTTGGAGGCAAAGGGTTAAACTCTGGCATCCGTGTTGATAATCCAGGCTTAGGGCCTGCAATAATTCAAACATTAAAAATAGAATGGAAGGAAAATGGTGAAACAGAGAAATCCGATGATTGGAGTTTAATTTATCCAAAACTAGGAATAACCAACCCAAATCGACAAGTAGCTATATCCACATTTAAAAGTGGTAATGCACTAAAATCAGGCCGAGAGACCTTGACATTACTCGGAGTAGAAATCAACACATCAGAAAGTTTTGCTCTTGAACAAGCAATAAAGAACGGGAGCCTAGAGGTAAGCCTTTGCTACAGATCATTATACAATGAGTATAAAATATCGACCCTACAAAAAGGTGTAAAGAATGTTAAACGATGTTAAGAATATATAGGGTCAGATACAACATTTCATTCAGATAATAATATACTACTTATAAAATACAAATTCCGATTAATTTATATTGTGATCGCCCTACTTTATCACATAATCACCTATAGAAACATTTACTTAGAATAAAAAATATGAATATTGAATTTACAGATGATGTGATGAATTTAATTGATATTGATGAACAACAAGTCAAAGAAATAATTGCCGTATCGTTATATCAGTTAAGAAAAATTAACGGCGTACAAGGCGGGAAAATTATTGGCAAATCTGAGCTGGAATTCCACGAGACTTTAGGTCAATATGGCCAAACTCTCGCCTATGATACAAATGACTTAGTGGAAGATTTAAAGGCACTCAAAAAAACATAAATAAAAATCCCCACCATATCGATGTTACAAAACCAACCGTGACACAGCTCAAAAATAATTATTTATAAATCGCACAAAGAATGAATTAAGCGCCATTACCAGACAATTCACATATTCCTTATTGACCCTACTTTTATTTATATATACGGTTCTATCCGAGATGCGACGAGTGTCTATCAGGGTACACGGATGCATTTATGATTATCAAAAATAATGATTAAAAAGGAGCTACACTATGAGCGTATTTTTAAACTACGAAGGCATTAAAGGCGAATCATCAGACCAAGGGCACAAAGACTGGATCGATGTCACCTCTTGGCAATGGGGAGTAGAACGTAATATAACATCCTCAACCTCTACCCAAGGTGACCGTGAGTCATCTAATGCGGTTATAACTGACCTAAAAATCAATAAAAAAATGGATAGCGCCTCTAACAGGTTATTTATTGAATCCTGCTGTGGCACAGGCAAAACCGTCAAACTTCACTTAACCAAAACTGGTACAGGCTCTGGTGCAGATGTGTATATGGAATACACCCTGAAGAATGCCTTAATAAGCAACTATAAAGTTGGCGGAGTTTCTGGCGATACAGATAGGCCGACTGAAGTTATTACAATTAGCTTTGTGGAAATGGAAGCGAAATATATCCCTTATGATGAAGATGGTAACGCAACCTCCCCTGATGCCGTTGGTTTTGATACAGCAAGCAACACTAAAAAATAATTAGCCTTAATGAGATTAACCTTTCAAGTAATTATTCAATTATTTGAAAGATTAAACTGGCATATACAATCGTAAGTATTTAACAAGGAAAGAATATTATGAAAACTATAGAATCCATACTTATTTCCAAAGGCCAATTAGATAGGATTTACATTGGTAAACTCAATTTATTTCTGTGGCGTTCACTACATAAAAATGTAGAAACTGAAAATCCATTGTATCCCGACTTTGAAGAGAGAGAAATTAGATCTGGAGTATTTCGTGTGGCCGATATCCGAACTGAACCTAACTCATATGGCGTTGAGATGGTAATATCAGAATTAGGCAAAGGAGTCTCTTTGTTCGATGAAGATAACGCATTTGGAGATACTAATTGGACCTATTTTGAAATCCCAGAAGGGACAGAAATACCATTAGGTTTAATTATTACAAAAGATTCTTATAATAAGAGGTATAATGCAACACACTATTCAATAAGCCCTAATGAAGATATGCCAAAAGAGAAGTTCATGGATTTATTAGACGATTTAGCTAAAAGTGCCAATGCACAAAAAAGAAGGTTAGCAAATGGTTGAAATTAGCCTATCCACATTACTTGTAAGCATTCAAGCTGTGGAAAAACAAATAGAGTATTTTGAAGATTTATTGAGATCTGAAACAGTAAGAGATAAGGCTGATATTCAGGATTTATTACTAACTTTTGACCAGGCAGCCGAAAACTTAAAAGAAGCCTACATCTCTATGAGGGGCGAAAAAAGCAACTTTCCCAAATATGAAGACCTTTTCAGTCAAGGTTCAAAAAAAGATAGCGACAATGTCGTAAATTATAAGGAAGATGAATAAGTGTATATTCTTCTGTAAGATTTCAGGATATCTAAATGAGTTACTATGAAGAAGAGCTTGAAAAAGCTAAAAATAGACTTAAAAAAGCCAAGAAATCTATTGATGAACGTTGTAAACAACGACGCCCCATGAAAGAACCAAAAACACTGGTAAGCGGACCGATTGATGAAGTTGAGCTAATGAGAAGACAAAAAGGACTAGACGATGACTAATGTAATTACTCCAACACCAAAAGCCGTAAAAATTATAAGAAGAAGCTAAAGCTAGACTTAAATCAATTGATAAAGAGAAATTAAAATATCGATGGCAAATAATATAGATTAACATCCATATTTGTCACCGACTTTTCAATTAATCAAAAGCCTCTATTTGTTTAACCGCTTCTACTGGAAAAATAACCCTTCTGCCCTAAACCGACCATCAATAACCAATAAAAAATATCAATGGGTCAACAAATAATGAATAAAAATAAAATAGAAACCAACGAGGCTGAAGCCTTAAAAAGACTCAAAAAAATGTCTGACAAGATAAAAAAGAAAAACATTGTCCCTCCTGTAGATAAGGATGAGCCTACTGGTAGATTATCTGGAGGTTTTCACTCCATAGATATAGAGAAAGACTATGATGAAAAAAAGCAATGAGCTTCATAGAATTAACCCGTTTTAGGAGATAAGGCACCTATCACACAACCTCAATATAGATGGTGTTAAAATAGGCTATTCTAATAAACTTACAATGACCTAACGCATAATTAAAAAATAAGGAGAAGTCACGGTAGTTCAACCAAAAAAGCTGTTGTATATTAATTATTCTTTGAAGAGGACGTTCAAATGCAAGCTCATCTTTTTGCTCCTTCCAGACGAAGTTACGAACCTGACATCAATAAACTCGCGTCACTACTTTCACCTGACATTATCTCATCCACAACATTATTTGCTATAGAAGAGGTTGATGAGTCAGTAGCACTGCCCCGCTATATCGCTCAAACAACAGATCTCACGGAAGAACAAACTGAAGAACTAAAAATAACATTCGCTTCTCTCTCTGAAACTGATATCGAGCTCAAATTTGGAGAAGCAGTTATTGAACCTTCTTCCGGCCTGGAAATAAATGCTGAAAATCTACCTGCTTCTTTCTTTGGCACAAGTGATGCTGAACTATTAGAAGCCGATGCAGCTAGATCTTCAATACAAGAAACTCTATTAAAAATTATGGAGGCCAAACCGAGCGGGATTGATTATCCGGAAAAAGATTGGCAAGGAGAAAAGCTTACAGCATATAACGAATTTGTTAAACGCCTGGGGAGAGTACCTCTAGAAGATAAAGGGGCCTACTTAACCGAATATATGGTAGGCCAAGCAGCTGAAAACCCTCCACAAGAAATAGATATCGCTGTTTGGAAAGAAGTACAAGAACATTTAGCGAGAGAAGTAATGCTTTTTGGCAGAGCTTCTGATTGGTTTAGCATTACGGGAAAGCTGCACCAGCTAATTACAGACCAAAGATCATTCAATGATGATTTTGTTCGACGAATAAATGATACATATCTTCATATTGATGGAAATAAAGCGGTATCTATTGGTATGGATGTCTGCATGAATCTAGCAATAAGGGCAATAGGGACTATAAAAGTTTATGGTCCCGGCATGGGGGCTTTAGTTTCTTCACTATGGATCGTAACAAAAAGTTTACTACCTGACCCAAGTGCTAAAGTTAATGCTGCAATCAACGAGTTACATAATAAGGTTACTGAAATATTTCGGCATAGCTTGAAATCGATTGAAACAACCGATCAGATGCTAGCTATAGATTGGGGACTACTTGATCAATTTGGAACACTACTAGAGAGCAAAGAACTTATATGGCCTCGTGATTTAACATTGCTTAGAGCAGCTCAGTCAAGAGCCTTTCACTATGTCGCCTTACAATCTACAGTCCAGCTTATGTCACATAGCCACAGTATATCTTGGTTAACAATTGGGGTAATTGATATTCAAAAAAAGGTTAACGGCAAACAAGATGGTAGATGGTCAGGCAATCATTACTTAACACATAGCGTCTACTCTAAAGGGGGCGGATGTGGATGCGGGAAAGGATGGTACTTAAGAGAGTTATTTTTGGGGTATTCTGTTGCTACATCAGGCTCCCCACAACCAACACACAGTGACGCCCCTGCTAATCTACAAAAAAAGTTATTTGGAACCAATATTCATAATGAGGAAGATCCAGAACTTGGGCTAACGAAAGGGTTTTTAATCTATCCAGACTCAAAAGATCGTACAGGCTGGAATCTAAAACAATTAGGTTTTTCAGGTTAAAAATTTCAACAATATTAATGAAAACTAAAAATCAGTGGCAAGCAATAATGATTAGTCTCTTTACTTGCCCTCAATATTTTTTAGTAGTTGCTTTAACACACATACACTCTCACCTTTATACAATTAAAGCATTGGTGAATAAACTTGCTTAAAGCATCGAAGTGTTAAGCTAGAGCGTGTATTTTTAATGCCTCGTATTTTATATAATTTATTCACTAAAAAGTCTTCGTAACCTTTCGTGCCTGCCACCGCCACTTTCATAAAACAATCGTATTCGCCGGTTAGCATATAGGCTTCTATCACTTCAGGCATATTGGCAATAGTTTTTTCAAAGTCTTCAAAAATGGTGGCATCATGCCGTTCAAACATAATTTCTATTACCGCAGTATCTGGCAGGCCAATCTTATTTTGGTTAATGACCGTAATATATTGCTGAATCACCCCTTCTTTTTCCAAACGCCGGACTCGTGACCAGCAGGGGCTAGTCGATAGCCCCACTTTCTCAGCCAACTCTGGGTTAGTCACTCTCGCATTACGGTGCAAAATAGCCAATATTTTTTGATCAGTTTTATCCATTACCCACTCCCCACAGCAGTCACAAAAGGAAAATATACTTCATATAAATTAAAATGCAGAATAATAAACTGCAAACTGAACATTTTACCACCAATTAAGCAGAATATTCTTTCCTTGTTAGCTTATCATTCTTTTTAAAAGAGGTGATATAAAAATGCATACGGTTAAACGAAACGGCGCAAAGATCTTACTGGACGTTTTAGAAAGTGAAGGGGTGGACTATATTTTCGGCAATCCCGGAACCACTGAGCTTCCCTTGATGGAAGCACTTATCAGCAAGCCTAATATCCACTACGTATTAGGTTTACAGGAAGCCAGCGTGGTAGCAATGGCCGATGGGTACGCACAGGCATCAGGAAAACCCGGTTTTATCAATTTACATACCGCTGGTGGTTTAGGTCATGGACTCGGGAACCTCCTTAATGCGTATACGTCTGGCACACCTCTGGTTGTTACTGCTGGTCAGCAGGACTCCCGGCATGCAATCACAGACCCCTTACTGCAAGGTGATCTTGTTTCTATTGCGTCACCCACAACGAAATGGGCTGCTGAAATAAGTTCGCCCGATCAGATTCCTATTCTCGCGCATCGCGCATTCCAGGATAGTCAGGCCACCCCTTCCGGCCCAGTTTTTTTATCTTTACCCATGGATATCATGGAAGCAGAAAGTGATATTGATATACCCAGTGTTTCTCATGTAGACAGACGCCCTATTGCTCACTCATTACCCGAACTTGCCGAAGAGTTATTAGCGATGACGCCCGGAAAAATCGCTATTATTGCGGGTGACGAAATTTCATTAAATGATGCCTATAAAGAAGTTGTTGAGTTATCGGAAATTCTGGCAGCACCTGTTTTTGGTTCATCTTGGCCGGCACATATTCCTTACCCTACCAGTCATTATTCCTGGCAAGGAAACTTACCAACAAAAGCGGTAGATATTGCAGAAAAAATGAAAGACTTCGACTGCGTTTTTGCATTAGGCGGGAAATCTTTTATTACTATACTTTACTCAGAAGCACCTGCTCTACCTGAAGGCTGTGAACTGCTCCAGCTCTCCGTTGATGGACGTGATCTCGGTAGGACTTACCCATCCAAATTATCCGTTGTTGGCGATATCGAATTCTCGCTGAGGAAATTAAATCAATTATTAACGACAAAAATAGACGATAAGAACGAAGCTTACGAAAAACAAAGGCAAGTGATTCAACAATTGTTTACTGAAAGACGCCAATCTTTATTTGAAGAGACTGACAAATTTTCAAATAACCATGTTATACATCCGTTAGTCGCAGCACGCGAATTAGCAAAAGGTATTGACTCTACACCCATCGTTGATGAAGCCATTGCTACTGCGGCTCATTTACGTAAATTTTTAAATAACAATTCCTCAAAGCAATATTCCTTTTTGCGAGGTGGCGCCTTGGGCTGGGGGATGCCAGCCGCTGTTGGATTTTCACTAGGCATAAACAAAAACCCTGTTGTTTCTCTAGTAGGTGATGGTGCAGCGATGTATTCGCCTCAAGCTCTCTGGACAGCTGTACACGAAGATTTACCCATTACTTTTATCGTTATGAATAATATGGAATACAATGTTTTAAAAAACTTTATGCGTTCTCAGCCCCATTATATTTCAGCGCAAAAAGAGCAATTTATTGCAATGGATATCAACAAACCAGCCATTGATTTTCTCGCGTTAGCGAAATCCATGGGGATGTCAGGTCAACGAATCAGTAAGGCCGAGGATATAGCCCCTATTGTTAATGATTCCATTCAATCAAATAAAGCCAATCTAATAGAAATTATAATTAGTGCTGAATAAAGCAATTTAATTATACAAAAACTTTTAGCTGCACTAACCAGTGTGATTTTGAAAAATCATATGAGTAAAGATCGATAACAAACAATAATAATAATCATTTATTATCGATCTTTTGAATCAATTACGCAGAAGCCTCAATCTGCTTAATTGCTTCTTTTGTCGTCCACACCGCATTAGCCATATAACGGAAGTTAACTATTGCTGCGGCATAACCATCGCCTTCCGGTATTTTTGCAGCAGCGGTCGCGTCTCGTACAACAGCAACCTCAAAGCCCTGCTCTTGCAATTCACGGAAGTGGCTTTCCACACATAAGTTGGCAGACATACCGGCCAGTACAACCTGATCCACTCCCCTCTTACGCAATTGTAAGGTTAAGTCATTCGTTTCTGGGCCATAGACTTTATGGGGAGATACGACAATGGTTTTGCCATCGTTAATGTATTTTTTGTATTGTGGCATCCAGTCTGCCCCTGAATTCTCGAAGCCTTTTAAATCTAATGGGCCTTTACGATCAAACATACCGATTTTATGCATGAGTTTTTCAAGCCCTCCTTCAAATTTCCAACCGTGGTCTGTTGGGTAGTAATAATGAGGTGAAATAGCCGTGACGATATCTTTTGCTTTGGCAATTTTAAATAAGCGCTCAATGTTATTGACCGTATCGTGTTCGGTAACACTTTCGCCTACTACACCCCAGGTCACTCCTTTAGGACTTAAGAAATCGACTTGTGGATCGATAATAACAACCGCCGCACGCTTTAAATCAAGTTTCATACTGCTGGGTGGCAATGCAGGTTTTTCTGGGTCAGCATAATCACCAGCCGCAGCATTTGCATTGGTCGATATTGCCCCTGTTGCCGCAACAGCTGCTACACCTGTTACTGCTGCTGCGCTTGTTTTTAAGAAGCCCCGTCGTGATGAATCTTTATGATCATGGTCACACATTGTTCTCTCCTGATAGTAGTAAGTTTGTTATTCGTTAAGCTAGGAGAAATTATGCGATAAGCTTTTAGGCGAACCCGCCAAAATTGGTGTCCCAATGTCGGAATATCACGTAACGACGATTTTTTTGTGCATAATGCCAGCATGGAAATTACAGACAAATTACTGAATGCCTTAGAAGTGCGTGTTGAGCCATTTGCAATATGCGATGTTCGCTGTGGCTATCATTTAGAGATAGCTCCCGACGACCACAACACCATTCACTACATGCTTTCCGGTCATGGGCAGCTTAGTTCAAACAATGGCAAGCCTATCTCTCTTGAAGCGGACCAGATGATTCTAGTCCCTGCGGGAGTGTCGCAACGTATCGAATCCTTACAGGACTCATCTCAACGCGGTACCGCATCGTCTTTATGCTTACAGCCTACGGAGGATATGCATTGGCTAAAAGCAGGAGAAGGCGCGACTGATGTCGTACTGGCCTGCGGGCGAGTTCACGCAAGCTATGGTCAAGGTGTGGACATTTTCAGTTTGCTGGCTGAGCCATTAGTCGAATCGTTTCAAGATTCGATTTATATTCGTGGTGCCTTCGAAGCGATGCTGACAGAATTCAGTCGCCCCCAATTAGGCACACTGGCATTGGCAAGCACGTTAATGAAACAGTGTTTAATTTTATTACTGCGCCGCTTACACGAGCAACAAGATTGGCGTTTCCCTTGGCTGGCTATTTTAGAAAACCCGCGTTTGGAAAATGCCCTTAGGGTAATGTTGGATTCTCCTGAAAAACAGCACCGCGTTGAAGAACTGGCGGAATTGGCGTGTATGAGCCGCTCATCGTTTACCGAACATTTTACAAAGGCCTTTAACCAACCACCTCATGAATTTTTAACCAATTATCGCCTGCGCCGTGCTGCACAATTGCTCACAACAGGCGACTTACCTATTAAGAATATTGCTGATCGCGTGGGCTATCAAAGCCGGAGTTCGTTTTCGCGGGCGTTTAAGGCTTTATATTCATTAGACCCAGCGGCTTACCGCAAAAGTAAGTTAGAAAGTGCTGAAAGCCATTAATCTATCAACAGAGAATAAACTTTAATTTATGCCATTAACCTGTTGATAAATAAATATAAACTTATAGTTAAAGTTAAATCTAGATTGGCTCTATTGTGTTCTCCGCGAGCTTTAATAAACTCTCAAAATGATCAATTACTTATTGCTATTTGCATTTTACTAGACGATCAGTCTATAATTCAGCATGCCTACTATCGCTAGTATTAATAAGCCTCGTCGAGGGCGCCCTCCTAAGGTATCCCCCGCTGGGGATAACACTCGAGCAATCCTTATCCGTAGCGGTGTTGAAGCGCTTACCGAAAACAGTTTTGTCTCAGCTGGTATTGAAGGTATTTTGAAAAAAGTCGGTGTCCCTAAGGGATCTTTTTATCACTACTTTAAAAATAAAGAGGATTTTGGCTTAGCGGTTATTGATGAATATGCCAAGTATTTTGCAGAAAAGCTCGACTCTCATTTACTTGACCAGCAGAAATCACCGCTGAAACGTTTAGAAAGTTTTGTTAACAGCACTGAAAAAAGTATTAAGAAATATAACTATAAACGAGGTTGTCTAGTCGGCAACCTTGGGCAGGAAATCGGTTTATTACCCGACAGTTTTCGCGAGAGTCTACAAGGTATTTTTCTTAACTGGCAACAACGTGTGTGTACCTGCTTAGAGGAAGCCCAAATTGAGGGAGAACTATCAAGAGATGCGAACTGTAAACAATTAGCAGAGTTCTTTTGGATTGGCTGGGAAGGTGCAGTGATGAGAGCTAAATTAATGCAGAGCGCTGACCCATTAAGCCTTTATTTTCACGGCTTTATTACAGCTTTACCAAAGTAGTTTTTATTTAGCTTTTAGCTTAATTTTTTATTTACTTATTAATAGACGATCGGTCTAAATTTATGGGGGTAACTATGACTAACAGTACGTTCAAAGGTATATTGATAGAAAAAGATGACAACGGTTATCAAGCAGCCATCAAAGAAATAAATTCAGATGACCTACCCGATGGTGATGTTGCTATTGATGTTAGCTACAGCACGATTAATTATAAAGATGCATTAGCGATTACAGGCAAGGGGCCTGTTGTCCGTAAATTTCCTATGGTGCCAGGTATTGATTTAGTAGGCACAGTCACACACAGCGACAGCAGTAAATTCAGCGTAGGCCAACAGGTTGTTCTAAATGGCTGGGGTGCTGGTGAAGCACACTGGGGTGGCTTAGCCGAAAAAGCGGTATTGAATAGCGACTGGTTAATCCCCCTGCCCGACGGCCTTTCGCCAATACAAGCAATGACTATTGGTACAGCAGGTTATACGGCTATGTTATCTGTCATTGCGTTAGAACGCCACGGGCTCTCGCCTGATAGTGGCAGTATTTTAGTGACGGGAGCGAACGGTGGTGTTGGTAGCTTTTCTATTTCTATTTTAAGCCAATTAGGCTATCACGTTGTCGCATCAACCGGCAGGATGGAAGAAGCTGATTATCTTAAAAAACTGGGCGCTCAGGAAATTATCGATCGAGCCACATTATCAGGTGCGGGAGGCCGCCCTTTAGCTAAAGAGCAATGGGCTGGCGCCATAGATTCAGCAGGCAGTCATACCTTGGCCAATGTGTGTGCTGCAATGAAATATAATGGTGTTGTCGCTGCTTGTGGACTTGCTCAAGGTATGGATTTAAGTACTACTGTTGCGCCTTTTATACTTCGTGGAGTGACACTCGCTGGCATTGATAGTGTGATGCGCCCTATTGATCAACGTATAGAAGCATGGAATCGCTTAGCCAATATTAATCATGATCACTTTGATGACATTAGCACTGTCATTGGGCTGAATGATGTATTTGATAACGCCAGCGCATTACTAGAAGGAAAAATCAGAGGTCGTTTGGTCGTTGACGTTAATCAGTAATTTTTACAAGATGATTTTGTAAAAGTGATAGGCAATTCGTGCAATATAAGAGAAAGGCCAATGCCTTTCTCTTAATAAGTATTTTTTACATAAAAATCTACCAGACAAAGACAACCTTACCCACAATATTTTCAGCAGGAACGGGGCCCCATAACCGGCTGTCAGCAGAATTATTTCGATTATCACCCATTACAAAATATGCATTATCAGGCACTGTTATTGTAAAATTCTGCAATTGCTCTAACCCTTCTACTGTATTTTTATCAATATACTGAACCGTATAATTATGGCCGCCCAAGCTTTCATAGTACTGAAATGAGTCAGAGGCTGCTTCTTTTTTAATTTTTTCCGTTTCAACCTTTTTCCCATTGATCGTTATCTGCTTATCAGAAAACTGTACAATATCGCCGGGCACACCAATGATTCGCTTAACAAATGGCGTTGATCTATGGGGTGGATACAGTACAAAAACCTCCCCTCTTTTAGGTTTCTTTTTCTTAGTGATATCAGTATTTTTTAAAACAATGCCGTAGCTACCGTAAAGGCCATACCCCCATTTGGATACAATGATATGATCACCAACGTTCAGCGTTGGCACCATAGACAAAGACGGAATGCGGAAAGGCTCGAATAAGAAAGCACGTATAGACAATGTTGATAACAAAAACATTACTGCAATAAATAATATTCCCCACCAGTAGTTATACCAATGGCGTTGAGGGAAATTTAACGTTGTTGCTGTTTTAAATGCATGCAAGGCGCAAGCAATAGCAACAGTAAACGCGGCTCCAAAATATCCTATTTTGGCTGTTAAATAATAATCCAATAGGGTCGCTGAAATATTAACGACTATATAAAAAAAGAACCATTTGAATTTCGATAAATAAACAAATGCCAGTGGTTGAAAAAACAACCCCAGAAATGCAGAAAACCATTTATTAGGCATGAGTTACTCTTCAAATTTATCGGTTTTCAAGCCGATTATAATCAAGAAAACCATATTCAATAGGGCTCTCTTTATAGAGGAATTCATGAAGTTCATCGCTATATCGCCAAAAATCAGAGTGTGTGCGCCTTATGCCATACATATCGAGTAGCGCTGAGTAATCATCAGGCGTTTCTAATGACAATACTCTGTCGACAAAATTAACTACTTTATCGCGAGAAACACGCATAAATGTATTTGGATATGCACCCACAATACCAGGTGAGACTGTTACTGTATTTTTTTCTGGTTCTAATAGTTTCTTCTCAGAAAATAAAGATGTGATATTACGGTGTGCGTTATTTTTGTTTAACGTAAAAAAATGATGTCTATTATCAGCATCAACGACCTGGATAGCCGTCATTTCCGCAAGCAAGCGGGTATTCTTTCCCTTGAAACCATTTAATCGGCTTAATTCCTCCGCTAATTCGGTATCTCTTACTGTTTCTAGAGAATACCTTTCAGATAAAGCATTACCTAAGTGTTCAGCTAACAAGCTGTACAACTCTTCTTTAGGGTTACTTGTTGAGAAATCAATTGCTGTCTCAACCTGGCTTTCAAAATCCGGGTTAGTCAGGTATTGCATAACGTTAGGATCAGCATCCTGGTACCAATCTTTACGTTCTTTGTCTCGTGCTTCAGCAGGCAAAAACCCTAAAAATGTGCTTTCACCATCCATTCTTAAAAAATCCATGTACAAGCGTGATAACAACTGATGGCCAATATTGCCATATACATCATAACCAGCAACCAATAAGTAATGAATTTTCTCCAATAAAGGATAGCTAATCACCCAGGCAGTTTGGGGGGGCTGTCCGATCAAACCTTTTTTTACCGAGGCGCTATCGAAATGCCTAAAAACAGTTAGTGCTGCGTTTTTATTCTTTGGTTCACTATTACCTGCATTACCATCCCAAATAAGATTTACGTCTATTTTAAGGCCACCCTCTTCACCCTTATTTTTAAAATGCTCTGCTAAAAAACGGTCTTTATCACGTAAGGCTTTTTTCTCTTTTTCTGCATAGCGTGTCCAATTAGAGAGCGGCAGATAAATATCCCCTTTAACACTGGGCAATTCCATATCCTCTGCATTCATATTAATGACTTCAGATATCTGATCATTAATTTCTAAATCGGGATTGACAAAAAAGACCCAAAAATGATCTTTAATCACATTAACTGCAACTTGACCACGACATACCGGACCTTTGATAAAGTTCATAATCGTAAATTGCGCTTCATCCAGCATGAATTTATAACGAGATGCCAGTGGCAATTGCTTGAACGTCAGAAAAGGGTTTCCTGATTGTCTTTTTTTGTACTGAGGTAATTGCGTGACCTCATAATCACTTTCATAAAATAAAGATTGCCACCGTTGCATACGCGCCTGATCAAGCTTATACGGTAAATGGTTTTTTATAACAACAGTCTCATACTCTGGAACAAAACGATAATAGACTCTATTTACACCTGGGGCATCATAAGGTCTACGTGTAAAGATAGTTTCTGATGGCTGGCCTGGCGGTGTCGAAGAGCGAACAAGTTTAAAAAATACTGGAGCTTGTCCCTCATTACTATGTTCAGAAGTTGTATTATCAAAATAAATGTGGGCAAGAAACAAATGTTCATAGATATAACGATTCGCTAATTGAGCCTTCAAAGAGTCTCCATTTAAAAATATTTCCCATCGATCTATTTCCGATTGAAGCTTCGCTGTTATAGGTTTTCGGGCCGTATAACGAGCCCCCTGCTCCAGCCATGTTTTTAATGTTGATTGATCAGTATTGTTTAGACCCGGTAATGCATATGGCATACCCCATAAAGGATTATTCCTTTTATATAACCCGATGGTTTCTGGCTTTGGGCAAGTATCGGCACGATGGTTACCAAAAGTAAAATCGGCAGGTAAAATTTTAACGTTGGGTAATGGGTGCTTTTCTTTTAAAGATAATAATTGATACATCACGCCAGCTTCCCTGTTAGCTTCAGGGGTATTTTCACGTTCATTCAATACAGGGAAGAAATCTTTTTCTCTCCACTCCTCTACTGAATGCGCATCTTCAAAAAGCCGAGTTAATTTAGCATGAGAGAATCGGCGAGCATTGTAAACGCGCTGATTACTTGCTCCTCGTTCTAAACCTTCAATAGCTGTTGTTTTATGCTGGCACGGAGCATCGTAACAACCATGACAAACAACACATCGATTATCTAGAATAGGCTTAACTGATTGCCAATAATCAATATGTTCATCAGGTAAATCTGCTATCACTCGATTATGGGGCTTAGCCAAGCCATACTGATCATAAAGGTGTACTGCACTGAATACCGTACAACCTGCCAGAGCAATGATAATAATAGATAAATAGATACGCTTCACTACAGTTCCCTACAACAGCATTATGTTTTATTTTCTATTTATCTTACCTTATGAATGATGATAAAAAAATTCATATCTACTATAAGAATTAACTTATAAATAGGGCTATGGCATTACTAATTCTCATCCAACCCATTAAAAAAACAAAATTTTACGATTATGTATGAAAATCGTTCAAAAAGTATTCTCATATACACACAAAGTCGTATGTACAATATTTGCCATTACTTGCAAGATTTACATTAAGCAAAAGCTTTGGGCATGGATAGATTTTTGTCCTTTGAGGTTGTGGGGTTAAATAGGTTTGCTGGCTAAAAAGACGTTTAATTAGAGATAGAACGCTTTTATCTGACTTAGTAGTAAGCAGTTTAAAGGTTTAGCGAGTATAGATTTACTGATTTTGCCCTGTTTTCATTAAATATCTTATTTCTAAATATTATAAAAAGTAGGAGATATCTGAATGTCTAACGATAAAAAATTTACTGAACTGTCTCGCCGAGGTTTCATTAAATCATCAATTGCCGCTGCTTCTGCCGCCGCTGTTCCCACTGTTTTTGTCAGCAATGCTAATGCTTATGTCAATGCACCTAAAGGCAAAACAGTCACCCTAGGCTTTAACGTACCGCAGACAGGTGCTTATGCTGATGAAGGGGCTGATGAATTACGCGCTTATAAACTTGCTGTTAAACACCTTAATGGCGAAGGAGATGGTGGTCTGATGAACACCATGAAACCTATGGCTCTGAAAGGTAATGGTATCCTCGGTAAAAAAGTTACTTACGCAACAGGTGATACACAAACCAAGTCTGATGCTGCCCGCGCTTCTGCGAAGCGAATGATCGAAAAAGACGGGGCAGTCATGATCACTGGTGGTTCATCATCAGGTGTTGCCATTGCTGTTCAATCACTCTGCCAAGAAGCCGGTGTTATCTTTATGGCTGGTCTGACCCATTCCAATGATACGACCGGTAAAGATAAGCGCCGCCATGGTTTCCGCCACTTCTTCAATACTGACATGTCTGGCTCTGCCTTAGGCCCTGTATTAGAAAGCGAATTTGGTAAAGAGCGTACCGCTTATCACTTAACCGCTGACTACACCTGGGGTTGGTCGCAAGAAGGCTCTATTAAAGATACCACTGAGAAATTAGGCTGGAAAACCAAAGCAGCTGTCCGTACACCACTCGGTGCTGGTGATTTCTCTCAATATATTACTCCTGTACTTAACTCTGGTGCTGATGTTCTTGTTCTTAACCACTACGGTAAAGATATGGTTAACTCTCTGACTCAGGCTGTACAATTTGGCTTGAGAGACAAGAATGTTAACGGCAATGATTTCCAAATCGTTGTTCCTTTATTCTCTCGTTTGATGGCACAAGGTGCTGGTAAAAACATTCAAGGAATTTATGGTACAACTAACTGGAACTGGTCACTAAAAGATGCCGGTTCACAAGCCTTTGTGAAATCATTCGGTGCTGAATATGGATTCCCACCCTCTCAGGCTGCTCACACTTGTTACGTTCAAACATTGCTATATGCTAATGCGTGTGAATTAGCTGGTACATTTGATCCTTGTGGCGTTATTACTGCACTGGAAGGATTCAAATTTGATGGTATGGGTAATGGTGCTACTGAGTATCGTGCAGAAGATCATCAGTGCTTTAAAGATGTACTTGTTGTACAAGGTAATGATAAGCCTAGCTCTCAATTCGACTTACTTAAAGTGGTTAAAGAAGTACCAAGAAAACAAGTTGAATACCCTGCTTCTAAGTTGGGCGGTGAATTAGGCAGTTGTAATAATGCATAAACTACTCTAGAAGTATTAATACTTCTTGGCTCTAGGGCTGAGGAGTATTAACCTTATATCTTTAGTTCATTTTTATATTTGAATTTCTTTCAAATATCGGATGTTTATGAGAATAATTAAATAGTCTATTCATATTGCTCATAGTAAATATTAGAAAAATAAGAAATAAGAGGTAGTTATGGAAGCAGTATTGCTACAGGTTCTCAATGGCCTGGATAAAGGCGGAGCCTATGCATTAATTGCACTTGGTCTCACCTTAGTATTTGGTACTTTAGGCGTTGTTAACTTTGCACACGGTGCATTATTTATGCTCGGTGCTTTTGTTGCCGTCAGCGTTCAGAAAATTTTAACTATCTCCAGTAAAGTCAGAGATGAGAGCGTCACCTTTTTTGAAGCCTACAAAGAAACACCCTATCTGGAAATATGGTGGGGCGATACTGGTAGAGCAATCATTGATTACTCGGTCCCGATATCCCTTTTAATCGCTATTCCTATCATGCTGTTAATTGGCTTGTTAATGGAACGTGGATTAATTAAGTACTTTTATAAACGCGAACATGCGGACCAAATTTTGGTTACATTTGGTTTAGCGATTGTCATTCAGGAAATCATCAAAGCTAATTTTGGTGCGAACCCTATTCCTCAAGCCGCACCAGAAATCGTCGCTGGTAGTGCAGACATTGGTTCACTGTTTGGCTTCGAAGGTATCGTTTATCCTTGGTGGCGAATGATGTATTTACTCTTCTCCCTATCGATTATAGGTGGTGTCTTCGCTTTCTTGCATTTCACAACCTTTGGTATGGTTGTTCGCGCAGGTATGCATGATCGCGAAACAGTCGGTTTGCTGGGCATTAATATACAACGCCGATTCACAATTGTATTTGGCATTGCAGCCGTAGTAGCTGGACTTGCCGGCGTTATGTATACCCCTATATTACCCCCCGATTATCATATGGGGATGGATTTCCTTGTACTGTCTTTTGTGGTCGTCGTTGTCGGCGGTATGGGTTCCTTAGGTGGTGCAGTTGCAGCTGGGTTCTTACTAGGAATTTTGCAGTCCTTCTCCTCAATGACAGAAGTCAAAGCGGTGATACCGGGTATTGACCAGATTATTATTTATCTGATTGCTGTTGTTATTTTGTTATTTAGACCTCGTGGTCTTCTCGGTAAAGACTAGGGGAATACATTATGAAATCTATTGTGCTATCAACCAAAAAACGCGATTACACGACCTTATTGGTATTTGCTGTTATCGTATTTACAGCGCCACTATGGGGTAAAATTATTGGTGCTGGTTATCCAGATTTATTGCAAAAATTTGCTATTTTCGGTTTGTTTGCCATCGGTTATAACATTCTATTTGGGTTAACCGGTTATTTATCATTTGGTCATGCTGCTTTTCTTGGTGTTGGCTCTTATGTCACCGTATGGTCATTTAAACTGTTAACCATGAATGCAATTCCTGCTGTATTACTAGCCATTGTATTTTCAGGTGTATTCGCCTTACTTATCGGTTTCCTAAGTTTACGACGCTCCGGTATTTATTTTTCAATCCTAACACTGGCATTTGCTCAAATGTCCTATAACCTCGCTTATTCAGTTCTAACTCCTATCACCAATGGTGAAACAGGTTTACGTGTGCTTACCAGTGACCCACGCGTTGTAGATACAGCGCTTGGCTATACCATTGAAGGTTCTCCACTAGCAACTTTGTTTGGTACAACATTAACGGGTTATCCTGGATTTTATTTTTGTGCCGTCGTGTTAGTACTTGGTTTCTGGCTCAGTCTAAAAATATTCCGTTCACCTTTCGGAATGAAATTAGTTGCCATTAAAACAAACCAAACACGTATGGAATATACAGGGTTTAATCATCGCCCTTACCTGCTTTGTGCTTTTGTGATTTCAGGTATGTACGCAGGCTTGGCCGGTGGGTTATTAGCAGTAGTTGATCCATTAGCTGGTGCAGAACGCATGCAATGGACAGCCTCTGGCGAAGTTGTATTGATGACAATATTAGGTGGTGTAGGTACATTGTTCGGCCCTATTATTGGTGCCGCTACCATTAAGTATTTTGAAAATATATTTTCTGGTATTGGTGATACTGCACTCGCTGAAATATTTTCATTCCTACCTGATGCAGTCAGCAATTTACTAATAACCATTATTTCACCCTTTGTTGGCAGTGGTTGGCATTTAACATTGGGCATATTGTTTATGCTGATTATTATTTTCTTACCGGGAGGTATGAGCCAAGGCTTTCAGAAAATTGCCGATAAGATTAAACAAAAAAATAAAAAAAGTAGTACTAGTGAAGTTAAACTAGAGAAGGATGGTATAGCATGAGTACAGCACAATCTAATATTGTCCTGGATATCACTGGCGTCAATAAATCGTTTGGTGGATTACAAGCATTAAGTGATATAAATCTTCAAATCGAAGAAGGTAAAACACACGCGATTATTGGCCCAAATGGTGCCGGGAAATCTACTCTACTCAATACCTGTATCGGCTTATTGAAAGCTGACAGCGGTACAATAAATTTTGGAGGAAATGATTTAACTCATGGGTTTCAACCTCATGACATTAATCAAATGGGTATTTCGAGAGTTTTTCAAACACCGCAAATTTTTCCTGATCTAACAATATTACAAAATGTCATGATCCCTGCTTTTGCAAAACGCGATGGAGCCTTTAAACTGAACCTTTTTAAATCCTTGCGTGATGAAAAAGAAATTGAAGCAGAAGCGCTTCATTTATTAGAAGATTTAGCCATGGCAGATCAACGCTTTAATAATGCCGGCAGTCTTTCTAGAGGTAATAAAAGGCGGTTAGAATTAGCTATGTGTTTAATTCAACACCCCAAACTATTATTGCTCGATGAACCTACTGCAGGTATGGCTCGTCATGATACTAATCAAACGATTGATCTATTGATAAAAATTAAAGAAAGCGGTATGACTAAAGTCATTATTGAGCACGATATGCACGTTGTGTTTAGTCTCGCAGACAAAATTAGCGTACTCGCACAAGGCGCCATTATTGCCGAAGGCGAACCAGATGAAATTAAAGGTCATCCTAAAGTAAGAGAAGCCTATTTAGGGAGTGCAGAAGTATGAGTAACTCAGCGTACTTTTCAGTAAAAGATATCCACTCTTACTATGGAGAAAGCTATATTGTTCAAGGCATCAGCTTTGATATTAAAGAAGGAGAAATTCTTGCTCTTTTAGGTCGAAACGGCGCAGGAAAAACAACAACCTTGCGCAGTATAGCGCGCACTGCTGACCCGGAGATGAAATCTGGTGAGATTTGGATGGATGGCGATGCGTTACATGAACTGCCTTCATACAAAGCAGCACAACTTGGTGTTAGCTTAGTACCAGAAGATCGACGCATTATCGCTGGCATGACTGTAGAAGAGTCACTGGACCTCGCTCAAATTGCTCCGCCGATTGGCTGGAGCAAAGAAAAGATATTTGAACATTTCCCTCGATTAGCCGAACGACGTGAACAAGAAGGAATCACCTTATCTGGTGGAGAGCAACAAATGTTAGCTGTTGCCCGCGCCTTGGCCCGTGACGTTAAACTGTTACTGCTTGACGAACCTTATGAGGGCTTGGCACCAGTAATTGTTCAAGAGATCGAACGAATCCTGATGGATATTCGTGATTTGGGCATTACAACTATTATCGTTGAGCAAAATGCAGTTGCGGCCTTAAAATTAGCTGATAGAGCTGTAATTCTCGATATGGGGCAAGTAGTGTTTGATGGAAGTGCTGATGAGTTGATGGAAAATGCAGAATTGCGTGAAGAGTACCTCGCCATCTAATCAACACATGTTTTATCTTTCTGCTAGTCTCCCTACTCTCTATGTACTTGCCATTCAAATATGAACACAAGTGCATAGGGAGTTTTAATTTACCCTTCTTTGACTATAACTCCCAGAATTGATCTGCCTCGCTATACATTCTAATAACACTATTAAAATATTCAGCAAATTGTTAGCGCTATTTAAGAGGCTTTTTCTTCCTTATATACATTTTTTTAATCACTTTTGCGACGATTTCATTGTTTGCATCCTTAATTTCAATTTCAAAATCTTTAAAATACTTATCTCCGTTGACAGTATTTGCTTTTATATCCTCTAGGTCTGCTTCTGTGATCATACAGTCAGCGGTGACTTTAGAAAGACCAGGTCGAATGAAATCTATACTAGCGCCTTTATCCAGAACGCGATATGTAGGCCCTAGATTACGTAAAATCATCATGATATGGCAAGGATCAGTCATACTGTACAAATTACCACCATACTGTAAGCCATGCAGATTTTTGTTATAAAAACGAAATGCCATGGCAACACGAATGTGTCGATAATCAGGACTGATATGCTCAAAACTGATTCCAGTAAACCATAGAGGTGGCCAAAAGTGCATAATGCGCTTCAAAGTGGTACCAGATATGGCAAAAAAATTCATATATATTTCCTGTGGGTCAAATGAATATTATCGTCACAAAGAGCTAAAAATAAGCTTTTATGTGGTTGTAACTTTCTGCGGAGTTTGAGAAAGTAGCCTTTAAAAAAATTAATTGATACTATCAATAGATCATTATTCAATAATCATAAAATGGTTTATCGTTGGAAAATTATAACAATGGATAGCTCTAACATCGACACCCCTTGTATCATCGGCTGGCGCGAATGGGTTTCCCTGCCTGAATTAGGTATTAAACGTATCAAAGTAAAGATTGACACTGGCGCACGAACATCTGCATTGCACACTGATTTTATAGAACCCTACATCGACAACGGTGTTAAACGTGTTCGCTTTGGTCTTGCTCCCAGCAAAAAGAATAAGAATTGTAAAGTGACATGCGATGTAGAAATTATTGACGAACGCCAAGTCACCAATTCTGGCGGACAAAAAGAAACTCGTTACGTGATATCTACCCCGATAAAAGTAGGTAATATTGATAAAATCATTGAAATAACACTAACTAAACGTGACACTATGAAATTCAAAATGTTGTTAGGCCGCACCGCACTAATGGATGACTTTTTAGTAAATACCAGTAAATCATATGTTACAGGCAAAAATATTTAATCGCTTTTTGTGTGAGTCATCGCTATTCTGTATAAAAATTTAATCTCATTACGAGGCTACTATGGAACGTAAAACTATCAATGACACTATTTCAGTTTCTGGCCAAATTAGTATAGACGATATTGCTCTATTAAAAGCGGACGGTATTAAAACAGTTATTTGTAATCGACCAGACAACGAAGACCCTGGACAAATAGATTACGCTACAATCGAACAAGCATGTAAAGATAATGGGATAGATTTTTATTTTATGCCAGTAACATCAGGCAATGTAACGTTATCTGATGGCGATAATTTTGCTAACATTCTAGAAAATGCTTCCCAGCCTATTCATGCCTATTGCCGTTCTGGTACTCGGTGTACGACATTATGGGGATTAGCTCAACTAAAAGCAGGAACCGAAAAAAATACTATTCTCCAACAAGCTGCGCAGGCAGGTTATGATCTCTCAAAAATAATGCAGTAAGTATTCATATTTTATTTAGAGGGTTAAAAACAAGAAACTATTAAATTTCTTCCCCATTTACCTTCAAAGCTCTCACTAAAAGGCAGTCAAAATAAATAATAAATCTGTTCTATTCACAACATCAAACCACTATTCAAATAACAATAGACTTAAGTAGGTATCTAATGAAAATTGCTATTCTCTCAAGAAACTCAAAACTTTATTCAACACGTAGACTGGTAGAAGCCGCATTAGAACGAGGCCATGAACCACGAGTCATAGATCACCTACGTTGTTTTATGGATATGGGTACAGATAATCCATCGATACATTATAAAGATGAAGAGTTTCGGCCTGGAGATTTTGATGCCGTAATCCCTCGTATTGGTGCCTCCGTTACCTTTTATGGTACTGCTGTTGTGCGGCAATTTGAGATGATGGGCACCTATTGTATTAATGAATCTGTTGCTATCACTCGCTCTCGTGATAAATTACGCTCAACGCAATTATTATCTCGTAAAGGTGTTGGTATTCCTGTTACTGCTTTTGCGAATTCGCCTGATGATGTTAATGGCTTAATTCGAGAAGTTGGCGGTGCCCCACTCGTAATAAAATTGTTAGAAGGTACTCAAGGCATCGGCGTTGTACTAGCCGAAACGAAAAAAGCGGCTGAAAGTGTGATCCAAGCCTTTATGGGAGTAAAAAGTAACATTCTGATACAAGAATTTATTAAAGAAGCTGGTGGTAGTGATATTCGCTGCTTCGTAGTCGGGGGAAAAGTAATTGCAGCGATGCAAAGAACAGCACCTCCGGGCGAGTTTCGTTCCAACCTGCATAGAGGCGGTTCTGCACAACTCGTTAAATTGACACCGGCAGAAAGAAGCGCCGCTCTTAAAGCATCAAAAGTCATGGGCTTAAATGTGTGTGGCGTTGATTTATTGCGTTCGGAGCGTGGACCACTAATTATGGAAGTAAACTCTTCACCAGGCTTGGGCGGCATTGAAGAGTCGACGAAAAAAGATGTTGCAGGTATGATTATTGATTTTATCGAAAAAAATGCCAAACCCAACAAAACCAAAACACGCGGAAAGGGCTAACGCTATTTTATGCCAACCAAAAATACACCTTTGACCCTAAATGGAATTACCGTCAATCCAGGCGAGCACAAAGTTATTGATCTACCTGTAGCTAAGCTTTATACACACGGTGATCAAAGCATACCTGTTCATGTACTCTGCGGAAAAAACCATGGACCGCGCTTATTTATCAGCGCGGCAATTCATGGAGATGAATTAAATGGTGTGGAAATCATACGTCGCTTGCTTAAAACAAGCTCTTTAAAGCGTTTACGTGGGACACTGATCGTTATCCCTATTGTTAATATTTTTGGGATTATTTTGCATTCACGTTATCTACCTGATCGACGTGACCTCAATCGCTCTTTTCCAGGCTCTAAGCGTGGCTCACTTGCTGCAAGGCTTGCACATATCTTTGTTGAAGAAATTGTCAGTCAATGTGATTATGGTATCGACTTACATACAGGTGCCATTCACCGCTCTAATCTACCACAAATTCGCGCCAACTTAGATGATCCGGAAACAAAGGAGCTCGCTGAAGCATTTGCCGTGCCTGTCTTGCTGAACTCAAACTTGAGAGATGGCTCGTTACGACAAGTCGCTGATGAGCATGGTGTAAAAGTCCTATTGTATGAAGCCGGTGAAGCACTCAGGTTCGATGAGTTATCAATTCGAGCAGGGGTACGAGGAATACTCCAGGTAATGCGCAAGTTACAGATGCTTACACCCTCTAAAAGTAAGCGTAAAGTTGAACCCTTCATTGCGCGTTCAAGTGGTTGGGAACGGGCACCGGAAAGTGGAATAATACGCTCAATCGCCCCTCTTGGTGCACGTATTAAAAAAGATGATCTTCTCGGAGTAGTTTCAGATCCATCTGACCTTTTTGATACAACAGAATATGAAATTAGATCTGAATATGATGGAGTTGTTATTGGAAAGAGTAATATCCCTCTTGTTAACGAAGGCGATGCTTTATTTCATATAGCACGATTTGAGGAAGATGATAAGGAAGTTGCTGCAAGTGTTGAGGAATTTCAAGCAAAAGGAGAGCAATCCCCTGACCCCGTATTTGATGATCAAGAACTTGTTTAAAAGTAATTAAACAAAGCGTTATCACTTTTTATCCAAATGATATCTAAGCGCTATTTGGATACATGTTCTTAATGCATTTTCAGGAATTTTTTTATTTATATTAAAGACAACCGCCCTATTTCCTTCATAAGAAAACTCTTCTGGAAATAAGGTAGTATATTGATCAATTAAATTAGTTTTGCAATTAACATAGAGTGCATATTCATCAGGGCATTTGGGTCGCCAATCGATTCTGATCGTTGTACCGCTTTTTGTTTCTGAGGTCAGATAAGACAGCTGATCCCACTTTAGCGTTTCTTCTATTAGACCAACTCCATCAGTATTTTTAGCAACATCCAGAATTAATGCTCTTAAATAAAGAAGTTTCTTTTTAATAGGGTCAGGATAAGATTCAATTTTCTTATTAACCGTCTTATCCATAACCCTATAAACTCTGCTCACTTACTCAATAATATAAGCGGGTTCGCGCATCGTTACAAACTCTTCTGCCGCTGTTGGATGAATACCTATAGTAGTATCAAAATCAGCTTTAGTTGCGCCAGCTCTGATCGCAATCGCTAAGCCTTGAACAATTTCTCCCGCATCAGAACCCACCATATGACAACCAATGATTTTATCTGTTTTCTGGTCAACCAGTAATTTCATGAATGTACGTTCATCCAAACCGCTTAGTGTGTGTTTCATATGTTTAAAGTTTGATTTAAAAACAGCCACCGATTCAAACTTTTCTTTCGCTTGTTCTTCGCTATAACCTACTGTGCCAATATTTGGCTGAGAAAAAACAGCGGTTGGAATAAAATCATAATCAACAACTTGCGTTTTGTGCCCTTCCACTTTGGAATAAAGGTTTCTTGCCAATGCCATTCCTTCTGCTAATGCCACAGGTGTTAATTGAACACGGTCAATGGCATCACCAACAGCATAGATAGAAGGTTCTGCTGTTTGAAAGTTATCGTCAACAACAATTGCACCATTAGGCTTCAGTTCCACTTGAGTATTTTCCAAGCCCAGGTTTTCTGTTTTTGGCTTACGACCCGTTGCATACATAATTGCATCAACTTCAATCGTTGAACTATCAGTCAATGTTACTAATAGAGAACCGTCGGCTTGTTTCTCTATCGCCGTTGCATTGCTATTAAATTTAAGATCAACGCCTTTCTTTGTCATCTCATTGGCAACAAATTCACGTATATCCATATCGAAACCACGTAAGAACATCTCACCTCGATAAAGCAAATGAGTTTCGCTGCCTAAGCCTTGAAAAATTCCTGCAAATTCCACCGCAATATACCCACCACCAACGACGATCACTCGTTTCGGGAATTCATCAAGATAAAATACTTCATTAGAGCTAATAATATGCTCTTTACCCGGAATATCAGGAACAACAGGCCAGCCACCAACAGCAACTAAAATACGCTCAGCCGTATACTGTTTGCCATTAACATCAACAGTATGCGCATCAACAACAGTCCCTCGACCATGGACAATCTCGACACCTGCATTATCGAGCATGTTGTTATAAATGCCGTTTAAGCGCTCGATTTCTTTCGTTTTATTGTCTCGTAATATCGGCCAATCAAAACTTGTTTCACCCACTGACCAACCAAAACCCGCAGCAGCTTCAAATTCTTCAGCAAAGTGAGAACCATAGACAAATAGTTTCTTGGGAACACAACCCACATTGACACAAGTGCCACCCAAATATAAATCTTCGGCAACAGCAACTTTAGCGCCTAAACCAGCAGCAATTCGGCTGGCCCGTACACCGCCTGAACCTGCACCAACAACAAATAAATCATAATCGTAAGACATGGTTATTCCTAAAAATAAGTCCAAAAATAGTTCGCTATAATACAGTAGTTAGGTATTACTGAGTAATCAAGCGACTTTATCACTTAGATAATGTCAATCTATGGAAGTCATTGGATACTTCTACCCGGAAGCCAATACTCTAATACTACCCCTACTGATTTAACTCTTTTTCAGTTAAGCTTTAATAGACAGGGCGTAAGCTGTAAAATTCAGCATTTAGCCGAATTCCAGCTATAAAATTTAGTTATCAATAAAGCATCAACAGTAATAACAGGACTACGATATGGGCAGAGCCTACCAAAACCGCAAAGAATCTATGGCGAAAACCTCTGATGCCAAAGCCAAGGTATATAGCAAATATGGCCGTGAAATATACGTTTGTGCCAAAGCTGGTGGCGTTGACCCTGATGGAAACTTAGCATTGCGCAGCATGATGGATCGTGCAAAAAAAGATCAAGTCCCCTCTCATGTGATTGAAAAAGCTCTAGATAAGGCTAAAGGTGGTGGTGGCGAAGATTTTGCGACAGCCCGCTATGAAGGTTTTGGTCCTGGGAATTGCATGGTTATTGTTGATTGTTTGACCGACAACCCTAATCGTACCTTTGGTGATGTTCGTATATGCTTTACCAAAACAAAAAGTAAAATTGGCACACAAGGTAGTGTTAGCCACATGTTTGACCACAGCGCCATTCTCGTTTTTGCGGGTGATGATGAAGAAGCAGCACTTGATGCATTGATGATGGCCGATGTTGATGTAACCGATATCGAAAATGAAGATGGAAAGATAACAGTTTTTACGCCTCATACAGAATACTTTAAGGCAAAACAGGCATTGACTGACTCTATTGAAAATATTGATTTTGATGTTGATGAAATTCAATTTATTCCACAAACCTCCACTCCTATTGCGCCAGAAGATATGGAAATGTTCGAAAAATTCCTCGAAATGCTAAATGATTTAGATGACGTGCAAAATGTTTATCATAATGCTGAAATATAAATATTTATAATCAACATTATCTCTTAGACAAGCACTATCTCTATTAATAATTTTCTCTAGTGTGCTATTCTTAAATAGCACATACACGATTATTCCTAAGAGTTGATATTTCTGTGAAAAAAATACCACATGCTTTTGTTCGCCCTGCTAATAGCAGTTTAAATCTTTTATCTCATCGAGAGATTGAGGGTGTAATGAATTCTGAAAGTCACACTTATGAATTATTTAGACAGTGCGCACTAGCTGTACTTAATACTGATAGCATCGAAGATGATGCCGCAATTATCGCTGAGTATTTCAGTGATTTCTCTATACATATCATTCCTCAATCGCGCGGCATCAAGTTAGAAGTCATTAATGCTCCCGCATCTGCGTTTGTTGATGGAAAAATGATTCGTGGTATTCAGGAGCATTTATTTTCTGTACTACGAGATATTGTATACACTCACCACAAAATGTCTGTTGGCGGACGTTTCGATTTCAATACAGCTGATGGCATTACTGATTCTGTATTTAGAATTCTACGCAATGCCGGAATTGTAAAAGCGAATGTTCAACCACATCTTGTTGTCTGTTGGGGTGGACATTCAATTCCCCGTCAGGAATATGATCACACGAAACATGTTGGTTACCAGCTAGGCCTGAGAGGCTTAGGTATTGCGACAGGTTGTGGTATTGGTGCAATGAAGGGGCCAATGAAAGGCGCTGTTGTTGGCCATGGTAAACAGCAAATTGCAGATGGCCGTTATATAGGCATAACAGAACCTGGCATTATTGCATCCGAATCACCAAACCCAACAGTCAATGAACTAGTTATCTTACCCGATATTGAAAAACGCCTTGAAGCGTTTGTTCGGCTCGCACATAGTATTATTGTTTTTCCTGGTGGCGCTGGAACAGCAGAGGAAGTACTCTATTTGCTTGGGTTACTAATGCACCCCGCTAACCATTCTTTGCAAATTCCTATTATATTTTCTGCCTCAGAAGAAAGTGCTGAATACTTTCAAAGTCTCGATAAATTTATTCGATTTACATTAGGTGAAGATGCAACAAAATATTATGAAATTATTATTGATCACCCTGATATTGTTGCGCAGAGAATCCAGCAAGGGGTCGAAAAAGTACATCGATATCGCCGCAATAATAGTGAATCTTATGCCTATAACTGGCAGTTAACTATCCCTGATGAGTTTCAGCAACCTTTCGACCCAAGCCATGACAATATGAAGCAGTTAAACTTGCATCGTGATCAGCCTGACTATCAGCTTGCCGCAGAGTTAAGACGTGCCTTTTCAGGCATTGTAGCCGGCAATGTAAAGGCTAATGGAATCGAACGCATCAAAAAACATGGACCTTATTTACTTAAAGGTGATTCTAAACTGATCGAAGCACTCGAAAAGTTATTAGTTTCATTTGTGCAACAAGGTAGAATGAAACTGAATGGTGAATATAAGCCTTGCTATAAATTGGTTTCATAAAACAATTTATATACGCATCATTTATTATTTAAGTCCCATCGCCTGCCGCTCACGATCATTGAGCAAATCTACTGGCACTAAAGAAAATTTCCTTGGTGCCGTTGGTGAACCACCGTAATCTCCCATTCCCACGTGCAATTGAAAATCATCAGCCTCTTGACATACAACTATATGGAAAAATTCTTTTATATCAGATGATGGCCAATCATTTAAAAAGATTTTTGCTAACAACCACATATAACCATGAAGTCTATCATCTGACAGTTTTCGCAGCTCTTCAATAGATTCATTGGTTGGCCAAGGCAATACTGTAACAATCATATTAATTTTTTCAGCATTATCTTGATATCGATAGTTTTGCGCTTCCGAATACTTTTTAGAACAAAGTATATTCCATACAATATCTTCCACATGGTTAGAAAATACTGAATCACATCGTGACACATATTCTGTTGGAATAACGTGGGACATTTCTTTTGCTTTATCTATCTGGACTCTTATATGCTCTTGAAGAGTTATTTTATTTTCATCGACAAATTCAGCAAGTTCTGAATTCTCTCTACATTTCTTATAATTATACTCTTTTATCGATCCAGCAGATAAAAACGATGATACTGTTGAAAATAATTTATTTAACACGAAAAATATGACCTAAAATTAAATCGAATTATGCAGGTTTAACAGGTTCAGCACCAGGCTTATAATCTGGATGTTTTAACACTTCATCAATATAGCGTTGTACATAAACTCTTCCACGATAAGTAAAAATCCAGATATAAATTAAAATAATGGCCAAAAACAATCCAACCGTCATCGCAGCTTGACTGAACACTAAAGACAATATACACCCTATAACTAACGCGATACCACTTTGTATTTTTGCATTTTTTAATAATTTATCTTTGCATTTAATAGCTTCTTCTTCAGTGTGTACACCACTGTCATGAAACGTTTTGCAAATCATATAAAAATCGAGTTGTTTTTTTCGTTCAAGTTTATTTAATTGGATACTCATATATTTTTTACCTAATTTAAAAATGGATTGAATGTAAATTTTGCTACTAAGAGCTCATTTCTTCACCCACATAAAACCACTGACCACTTATTCGTTTAAAAACAGATTTTTCGTGATGATCTGCTTCATTATTTTGCTTATCTAAAAAAGTCGCTCGAAACTCAACATAACCGTCATCGCCCTTTTGAGATTTACTAATAATGCTTAAACCAATCCATTCTATATTTTTTTGAGATAATTCTACTTCATTAAGGCCTTTTGCCATTACTGGCAACCATGTTTTTAACAAATAATTACCGTGGCCGCCCAATGCATAAGCTGTATAACGTGAACGCATTAACTGTTCAGGTGTTTTAGCATTATTCCCTTCACTCAAAAAACGACCGCAACACTTATCATACGTTTTTCGACTATTGCAGAGGCAAAAGTCTCCCATTAATTTTTCCGGGATTTTTTAATCAGATCATATGCGGCTTGTACTTCCTGAGAACGCTCAGTTGCAGCCTTAAGCATGTCATCCGGAACACCCTGTCCCATTAATTTATCTGGATGATATTCACTCATCAATTTACGATAAGCTTTCTTTACCTCTCCATCACTCGCTGTTGCTGAAACGCCCAAAGCAGTATAAGCAGTTGTAAGATCATCTTTGGCGTTTTTACCCGCTGAATATTGTTGATAACCTCCGCCCGCAAAAGACCCTTGAGCCTTGATCATCCGCAGGAGCTGCTCAAATGCAAAGTTTGAATAATTTAAACCTTGAGCAACTCTCCTTAGCGCACTTTCTTCATTTTTATCAAATTTTCCATCCGCCAGAGCAGTGTTAACCAAGTAGACAATCAGCATCTGCGATAGTTGTGCACGATGCCCACAGACTTCCCGAAAGATCTTTAATGTTTCTTCAGGGTCGAAATCAGGTACTGAGCCTATTTTAAATAGACGGATAGCTTCACGCTTATGATCGGCCGTTAAGCCCATCTGCCCCATTAGCTGTTCTGTTTGCTTAATTTCCTCTTCAGATACCCTACCATCAGCTTTGGCCAGATAACCTATGAGAGTAAATGTAGTCTCAAAAAACGTACTTTGAATAGCCGCTAATTTTTCAGGGGACTCATGCTCTTTAAATTTTCTTAGTGCTTTATCAAATATATGCCCGACAAACAAACCCAGCAAACCACCGAAAAATCCACCACTACTAAAACCAATTAAACCGCCAATTAACTTACCAAAAACCATCATTATTCCTATCAGAACAGCTAAGCCTATATAAGACCTGCATTGTACATTATCAAGCAGCCAGCCAATAATCTGCATAATAACAACTGTTTTTGGGTTTCACGAGGCATTTTATCGTATGACACGCTTAAATTGGCATACACTTTCAGGGGTTATATGATAAGAAAAGCACCGATAAATAGCTCTAAGTTTTCGCTATAGATTACTATTTATAAACAAGACTCACTAATCGATATCTGTAAAACCACAGTATTTTGATCGAGAATGGTTAAATAGAGAGGTAACTTAATTTAAAAGGGTTTTGAAGAGGAGAAAAACGTAATGGAAGGATTTAATAGCATGTCGTACTGACATTAACATCACATAAAACGCGCTTAAGCTCTATTTTTTGTACTTATGCAGTAAAGATTATTTGGCCAGCAAGTAAGACAAATGATGAGGAGACTACCTGCTCTCCTCATTAAGTGCATCAATATAAACAACGATCTCATCTTTTCTAATAAGATTGATATATTTTACATGCTCACTACCCTTATATATCAAGGTAAACTTTTAGATTCTGAGTGCCTTATCATTATTTAATAACTATGCATAATTACTAATGCAGCTTTTTAAATAAAATTACAAGCTTAGAATTTATTTTTTCACTCTAAAACAATTAAAAAGTGCTTGATAATAACGCAAACACTTTTCTACATTAGATATCGCCCATACACACGTATTTTGTTTCCAGATAATCATCTAAGCCGTATTTAGAACCTTCGCGGCCTTGACCTGATTCTTTAACGCCACCAAAAGGAATCATTTCAGAGCTGATTCCCGTTTCGTTTGCACCAACCATACCGTAATCAACAGCTTCTGATACACGCCAGACACGCGATATATCTTTAGTAAAGATATAAGATGCTAAACCAAACTCAGTATCGTTAGCCATAGCAATCGCTTCTTCCTCAGTACTAAATTTAAAAACAGGTGCAACAGGTCCAAAAATTTCTTCTTTTGCAACACGCATATCCTTACTTAAGTTCGATAACACGGTTGGTTGGTAAAAATTCTCACCTAAAACATCTATTTTCCCACCAATAGTGACTTGAGCCCCTTTTGATTGCGCATCAACAACCAAAGAGTGTACATTTTCAGCTGCTTTCGTTGTGATAAGTGGGCCAATGATTGTCGAACTATCAAAACCATTACCTAAAGTAAGTTCATCCACTTTTGCTGTTAATTTTTCAACAAACTCGTCATAAATTGTATCTTGTACAATGATGCGGTTAGCGCAAATACATGTTTGACCTGCGTTTCGGTATTTTGCCGCAATTGCACCAGTAACTGCTTTATCGATGTCAGCATCATCAAAAATTAATACTGGAGCATTGCCCCCTAACTCCATAGAGGTTCTCTTTACTGTTGATGCACATTGTTGCATCAATAATTTCCCTACTGGTGTAGAACCTGTAAAAGTGAATTTTTTAACAATAGGGTTAGAAGTCAGCTCTGCACCAATAGCAGGGGCATCGGTGCCAACAACAATATTAAACAGACCTGCTGGAATTCCTGCTCGTTCAGCCAGTACAGCAAGTGCAAGTGCAGATAAAGGCGTTTCTGACGCTGGCTTTAGCACTGTGGCACAACCTACTGCTAGCGCAGGTGCTACCTTGCGTGTAATCATAGCATTAGGGAAATTCCAAGGAGTTACTGCGCCAACAACACCAATAGGCTGCTTGATAACAACAGATCGACGATTTGTAGTACTGCCTGGGAGTATATCGCCATACACACGTTTTCCTTCTTCAGCAAACCACTCTATATAAGAGGCACCATAGGCTATTTCACCTTTGGATTCAGCCAAAGCTTTACCTTGCTCTGCTGTCATGATAATCGCTAAATCATCTTGATTTTCCATAAGAAGATCAAACCATTTTCGAAGTAATATAGAGCGTTCTTTAGCCGTTCTTTTTTTCCAATCCTGCATAGCCTGCTCAGCAGCTTCTATCGCTCGGCGTGTTTCTGCGGCTCCAAGATTTGCCACTTGAGCAATAACCTCACCGCTCGCTGGATCTATTACATCGAAGGTAGCACCTGAATCTGCATTGACCCATTCACCGTTGATATAGGATTGTGTTTTTAATAATGAAGCATCTTTCAAATTTGAAAATGACATAGCTTTACTCTGTTATATCCGTTAATGAATTACAAACCACTAATAGAGATTAAAAATGGCTGCATGTGTCAACATTCCTCACTTATAAAGAAATTCAAAAAGAAAGGAACAATAAATAATTAAAGTGTTTAAATTAGCTCAAGCTTTTCCAGTGTTTTTCGAGCAATTCGGAAACATTCAACACCTTGAGGAACACCACAATAGATAGCAATAGCATGAATGGCAGATCTAATTTCATCGACAGAGACACCGTTAGTAATAGCCCCTCGTAGATGAAGCTCCCACTCATCCATTTTTCCTAGTGCTGCAATCATTGTCAGATTCATCAATGATCGGGTTTTCATATCAATAGTTTCATCGCCCCAACCAAACCCCCAACACCAGGTTGTCATCGCTTCTTGAAAAGGAAGGTTAAAGTCATCAGCTTTCGCTAAATTATTAGTAACATATTCACCCCCTAATGTTGCCTTACGCTTACTTAAACCTAATTCAAATAATTCTTTATCCATTGTGTCTTTCTCGTTATGTTAATTGATAAGCAATTTTTGCTGCTTCTGTTAAATGTTTAGTACAAATTTCTCCAGCACGACCTGCATCTTGTTTTTCAATCGCATCAATAATTTTCTTTAAATTTTCCGGCCCTTTACTTTTACGCCCTTTACTACTTAACGTCAGAGCCCGCAACCTTGAAATACGTGCATTAAGCTGCTCAACGAGATCCCATGCTATATTTTTACCTCCTGTTGTAAAAATAACTTTATAAAATTCAGTTGTCAGTCGTAATGCTTCCATTACCTCTTCTTTCTCCAAACATTCTTTAATACTTTTATATAATTCGCGTAATTTTTTGATAGTGGTTGGATTTGCGTTTAAAGCACAACTCTCAACTGCTGAGCATTCCAACATAATGCGAATATCATAGATTTCTTTCACTTCATCGCCAGTAATTGTTGCAATAACAAACCCCGAATTGGGTACTCCCACGATGAGACGCTCACTTTCCAAGTGCTGAATACATTCACGAACAACCGTTCGACTGACGGCCATGCTTTCACATAAATTACGCTCAATTAAGCGTTCACCTGGTTTAAAAAAGCCACTGGTTATCGCATCACGCAATGACTCTAATGCATTTTCTTTTAAGGTTTTTGGTCTATTTACTTTCAACATGTGCTTACTAAATTCCTGATTGCTAATTCATATAAAGCCAAACTAAAAGCAAGGTTACTATATTTTGCAAGGTTTTGTTTGCACGTCACACGATAATATTATAGGATTGTATACAATAATACAATACACCAAAATTACAATTACTCTATAGCTCAAATAGGCACAATAATGAAACCTGAAATCAGAAAAATAGTAAGCTACGAAGAAGAAACTTTTATAGAAGGATTTAAGAGTGTCGACACGCCTGTGCGATTGTTTGCTGTAGCCGCAGTAGTCAAAAACCCATGGGCTGGTAAATATATTGAAGATTTACGCCCAGAGATCAGAGCATTCGGCCCCATTCTCGGCCAATTATTGACCGATAAAATTAGCGCCATGGCAGGAGAAGCCATAAATATAGAAGCTTTCGGTAAAGCAGCGGTTGTTGGCATGAATGGCGAAATTGAACATGCTTCTGCACTAATCCATACGCTGCATTTCGGCAATATTTTCCGCGAAGCGGTACAAGCGAAGTCATTCTTATCCTTCACTAATACTCGCGGGCCTGCCAATGCGCCTATTTCAGTTCCTATGATGGATAAAAATGATGGTGGCCGTCGTTCACATTACTTAACGTTGCAGTTCAATATTCCTGATGCACCAGGTCCTGACGAAATTGTTGTTGTATTAGGCGGTTCAACAGGCGGACGCCCTCATCATCGAATTGGCGATAGGTATCAAGAGCTTAAGGAGCTAGGACATGACATTGAAAACCCAGCAGCGGTGTAAATCCGATAATGGGCTAGCTTATTTCAAGTCAGGTACTGGCACTCCAATAGTATTAGTTCATGGTGTTGGTCTAAGAGCCGAAGCCTGGCTCCATCAAACCTCTGCCCTTAGCCAAAACCATCTTGTGTATGCTGTAGATATGCCAGGACATGGAGAAAGTGATTTATTGCCCGAAGACTCCAGTTTACAAGACTATACAGATACTATTGCTCAATGGATAGCGAATGAAATAAAGCAGCCCGTCATTATTATGGGCCACTCCATGGGATCAATGATCGCTTTGGACTTTGCAACGCGTTATCAGCATTTATGTAATGGTGTAGCGGCACTAAATTCTGTCTATCGCCGATCACCAGAAGCCAAGCAAGCCGTACAACAGCGAGCGCTAGATATGGTGAAAAACCCAGAGCAAGATAGAGTTACCACGCCTATTTTGCGCTGGTTTAATCAAAGCCCCGAAGGCTTTGAAAAAGAAATGGCAGACCTTTGTCACGACTGGCTTTCGATGGCTCCCGCTATTGGCTATGCCAGGGCATACCATATTTTTAGCCAAAACGACGGGCCAGAAGATGAAGCATTAGTGGCCTTAACTATACCTGCAACATTCATTACTGGTGATGGAGATGCCAATTCATCAGGATTAATGTCTCAGCGAATGGCCGACTTATGTCAAAACGGTAGCTATGCAGTTATCGACAATGCTCGCCATATGGTACAAATGACCCACCCCGATGAAATTAATTCTCTACTAATCGAATTTGTTGCACAGTGCAGTACACAAATGAGGAATCAACTATGACAATTATTGATACACGCGAGCTACGCAATGCTTTTGGCTCATTTATGACGGGAGTGACGGTTGTTACCGCAGTGAGTGATCAAAATGAAAAAGTTGGCTTTACTGCTAATTCGTTTACCTCAGTTTCTGTTGATCCTCCATTACTATTGGTATGCCCTTCGAATAATTTATCAAGCATCGATATTTTTAATTCCTGCAAGCATTTTGCTGTCAATATTCTTGCCGAAGATCAACAAGATATTTCCAATACATTTGCCAGCGCTAAAGGTGATCGTTTTGAAGGAATAAAATGGCACAATGATGAGCATGGTTGCCCAATTATTGATGGTACTGTCGCACATTTTTCCTGCTCTACTCATAACACTATTCCCGCTGGCGACCACGTATTGTTAGTCGGTGAAATAAAACAATTTGACTCGAATGAAAATCAAGGTTTGGGCTATGCTAGAGGCGGCTATTTTAGTTTAGGCCTAGAACATCGTGCAGAAGAATTAACGCATTCCTTAGCTGGCGTTGTTGGCGGTATTATTGAATTTAACAATAAAATATTGTTACAAAAAACACCTCAAGGTTACACCTTACCGCAAGTGGCTACCAATACAGAGCAAGGTTCGCAAAAAACCCTTCGACAACATTTAAATAAGCAAGGTCTAACGTGCGAAATTGGATCGGTTTATTCTATTTATGAAAATTTACAGACACAGACATTTACCACTTATTATCGCGCTAGTGCTAAAAATGAAGACCTGAATCAAGATGGAGAATACATCGCCATTGATCGCTTAGACTCATTAGAATATGCCTCATCTGATATACAAAGTATGCTTCAACGTTATGCGCTTGAAAAACAAAATGGTGTATTTCGCTTATATGTCGGCGATGAAAAAATCGGAAATGTTCAATAACGATAATTCAATAAAAATAAACATCTCAGGAAATATACAATGAAATTTTCTCTTTTTGCACATATGGTACGAGTCAGTAATGACCAGACTCAGCAAGAATTATACGATGAATTTCTATCTTTATCTGACATCGCAGATAAAGGTGGCATGTGTACAGTATGGACGGGAGAACATCATGGTATGAACTTTACCATTGCTCCAAATCCATTTTTAAATCTTATTGATCTTGCACATCGAACCAAAAATATCAGAGTAGGCACAGGCACAGTGATAGCCCCATTCTGGAATCCGATCAGATTAGCGGGTGAAGCGGCAATGACTGACATCCTCACTCAAGGTCGCTTGGAACTTGGTATCGCACGCGGTGCTTACACTTTTGAATATGAAAGAATGGTAGAAGGTCTAGATGCCTGGACCGCCGGGGAACGTTTACGAGAAATCGTCCCTTCCATTCAAAAATTATGGCAAGGCGATTACGCTCATGAAGGCAAGCACTACAACTTCCCAAAAACAACTTCTGTTCCAAAACCATTATCAGAAAAAGGGCCGCCTATTTGGGTAGCAGCAAGAGATATCAATAGCCATGAATTTGCGGTAGAACATGATTGTAATGTGCAAGTCACTCCTTTGTGGCAAGGATTAGACGAAGTAGAAGGCCTCATGAGTAAATTTAATCAGGCTTGTGAAACTTATCAAAAACGCCCTAAAATTATGATTCTGCAACATGCCTATGTTGGTAAAGATGAAGCGGAATTAGATCGCGCAGCTAAGCAACTGAATGAATTTTATTGTTACTTTGGTGCATGGTTTAAGAATGAACGACCTGTCGATTTAGGCTTAATAGAGCCGCTGACGCAAGCTGAAATAGATTCACACCCTTTCTATACTCCTGCAAACATGCGCAGAGACTTAATGATAGGTACATCACAGCAAATTATTGATCGCCTAAAACATTATCAAGATTTAGGCTACGATGAATTCTCTTACTGGTCAGATTCGTGGATGACTCGAGAACAAAAAGAAACTTCACTCGCACGCTTTATTGACGAAGTAATGCCTGCATTCACCTAATTTTTTATGAGAAATAACGATGACAAATAGTAACTTACCTCATTACCAGCTCCTCATCGATGGCCAGTGGGTTGAAGGCTCAGAGAATCAAGTCATGTCGAGCCAGAACCCGGCTACAGATACGGAATGGGCGACCTTTGCATGCGCCAGCAAAGATGATGTTGATCGTGCTGTTAAAGCTGCCAGACGCAATTTAAGTACAGGCCCATGGTCAACAATGAATGCTACTCAACGCGGTGCTTTACTCTATCACCTGGCCGAACTCGTTGAAAAAAACTCCAAAGTATTGGGAGAAATCGAAACCACTGACAGCGGAAAGCTTGCTGCTGAAACCGTCAGTCAGTCAAGTTATGTTGCGAGCTATTATCGTTACTACGCTGGTTTGGCAGACAAAATTGAAGGCAACACTCTTCCAATAGATAAACCAAACATGCATGTCTTTACAACACCTGTACCCATTGGAGTTGTCGCAGCAGTTGTCCCTTGGAATGCACAAATGTTTTTAACCGCAACAAAATTAGGTCCTGCATTAGCAGCTGGATGTACCGTTGTATTAAAAGCCTCTGAATTAGCTCCTGCCCCAATGTTTGAGTTTGGAAAACTAATTCAAGAAGCCGGTATTCCTGACGGTGTCGTTTCTATCATAACCGGCGATGCACCTAACTGCGCCATTCCTTTAACATCACATCCCGACATTGATCGTTTAGCTTTCACCGGCGGCCCCGAAACAGCTAAACATGTCATTAGAAATACAGCGGAAAATTTTGCTGTTACTTCGTTGGAGCTAGGTGGGAAGTCACCTATTATTGTGTTTGAAGACGCTGACTTGGAAAGTGCTGCCAATGGCCTTATTGCAGGTAACTTTGGCGCCTCTGGACAATCTTGTGTCGCTGGATCACGCGCATTTATTCAGCGCTCTATTTTGGATGAATTGGTTAATAAAATTGAAGAGAAATCTAAACATATTGTCATGGGTGATCCACTATCAAGCAATACCCATGTCGGCCCACTATGTACGCTGGCCCAAGTTGAATGCATAGAGGCGACTATCGCCAAATCAGTCGAGCAAGGAGCTACTGTACGCTTCGGCGGCAAACGTGCTCCTCAATTTGGTTCTCAAAATTATTTTGAGCCAACAATGGTTGAGTGTCCCAACGATCAAGTTCAGACACTTAAGCAGGAAATGTTCGGGCCAGTCATGTCAATAGTTGCTTTTGATACAGAAGAAGAAGCCATCGCAATGGCAAACGATAGCATTTACGGTTTAGGTTCAGGCGTCTTTACACAAAATATTGCCAGAGCTCATCGTGTTTCCAGCAAAATTAATTCAGGTATTTGCTGGATAAATACATATCGAGCTACATCGCCTATCGCTCCTTTTGGCGGCATTAACCAATCAGGTTATGGGCGTGAAGCTGGCGTGCAGGCCGTGTTGGATTATATCAGAACAAAAACAACATGGATTAACACATCATCAGATCCAATGAGCAACCCCTTTGTGATTCGATAAATAATAAGATTTTAGTTGGCGATAGGTTTTTATCTAACTAAAATATTTGTTGAAAGAATCATTCTTTAGGTTGGGCCGCCATCGTTAAATGAATATCATAGAGGATGGCGGTTTAGCGGAAATAATAGTCGCCTTTAAACATCAATGACTATAAAGACTCATACTTCTATATCAATAGAAGGAGCATCAGGATCCTGCCTTCGATCTCTATTGCGACGAAGGTCAATGAGCGGCTTTATATTACGCTGACGGCGATCCTTACCTCGACGTTTCTTCTTAGGCAACTCTTGATTCACTCGTTGTGCATCTTTATTAATTTCTGTTCCGGCGACTGCAGCATCACGCGAAGTTTTTTTAGTCTTCGGTGTGCTCACTGGAGGATGTAGTGGACCAATATTGATCATATTTCCTCCTGAGAGCGTTTTACAATAGGTTTTTTGCTCTCATGTTGGTTACTAGGGGTTAATCTTTGTAACTCCAGTGGCTCTGTCAATAATATAGTCAATTTGATCATTTTATCAACGTAATGCCCATTTTCTGGATTTACCTAAGGTCTTCTGGAGCTGGCCAGCCAGCTCATCAATAGAATGCTTAAAGTCTTTCTCTGCTTGTAAATTCAATGGATCTTGAGAATCAAACAACGAGAGCAGCTGTTTTACTTGTGCCTGGCTACCTTCAAGAGTACCAACTAACCGGCTGTACTCTGTACTTGTAGATTCTGATTCTTCCGTTAACTGCACAATAAAGGTTTGTAGTGATTCAATCGTTGTATAATCGATATTTTCTGGCTGACTATTTAGTGTTTCGATAATACTGTCGGTCACTACTTGCAACTCTTGAATCATCGATTCAATGTCATTGGTAGAACGTTGTGTCTTAACGGCTAGCGCTCTCACTTCATCAGCAACGACTGCAAACCCTCTTCCTTGATCCCCTGCTCTTGCAGCCTCGATAGCTGCATTCAGCGCCAGTAAGTTTGTCTGTTCAGCAATCGATTTAATCACTGCAATAATTGTCGTTATTGAATGTGCCTTCTGAGTTAATTGATTCACTGCGTCTTCTGATGCCGAGACAGTATTTACATCATGCTCTTCGTTAACTACCGATTTATCATCACCTTTGTTTCCTTGATCAAGCAAGGAAGACATTAATTTTTTAATAGAATCAACCGTATTGCTTGCGTTGATGCTGCTGTCATAAGTGCTGCTGCTATCATCCTTAACATTTTTGCTCGAAATTACCTCTACATCTAAGTCATTTTTAAGTTTTTGTATGGATTCAACAATTGGCGTAACCGTCTGCTTAGCCTGTTGTTTTTCTTCAAAAAAGTGATTACTCTTTTCTTTTAGGTTCTCTGCAACCTGCTCTACTAAACCACTACTTTCTTCCAAGTCATCAATCACTTGCTGCTGCTGAAATAATTGCTCTGTAACCACTTTAAATTCAAATGCTATGGAATCATTAGCATTACCCATTTTTGTAGATGAGACTTGTTTTACATAATCAACCATCTGCTGATTAATACGTTTATAACGAACCGCTCCGTATGCGCTTAATAATGCAATACCGAGTAATATAAATACTGATGGTAGCGTTAGATAATGAATATCCGCTTTAAGAGACGGTTTACTGTATGCTAAATCATCAACTCGCTTTTTGATTGTCTTATCTAAATCAACAATAGCCTTGCTTAAAAACGCCTTGCTATCAATATAAACCGCTTCGCGGGCCTGAGCGTCTTGACTGATTTTAGAAACATCGACAGTACCATCGACTATGTCGCCAACAACTTTTTCACTGAGCTTAAAATAGCGCTTAAAAATCTCATCGTTTATCTCAATTTCAGAGTTCGCTTTTAGGCTACTAATGAATTCATTAACTTTTTTATTCGCTTCAACTAAATAATCAGGCTGAATTTCAGCAGCACTTACCCTATAAAGCCAGTGAATATGCTCAAATTGATTTTGATAACTTAGTAATGATTGCTGATATTCCAGTGCCTTTTGCAGAGGCAGAATATTTTTGCTCGTACTCTGCAGCTCTTGTTTTGAAAAAGATGGCTTTACTAGGAATTCAAATAATAGAAATGCACTAGCGCTAATAATCGCTATAACACTGATAGACCAGAATATATGTTGGGTTGAACCCCGCGTACGCATAAGCAATCTGCCATTTCCTATTATTAGTTATAACGGCAGATAGAAGCTTTTTTTTAGTTTAAGTGATTAGAAATGTGAAGCAGAGCAAAAAGTTACTTTAAGTTTACATTGCAACCGCTTGAATTATATAACTTTTTATAGGAAGGCCTTGCTCTATCCAACCTTCAGTAAACCAACCGCCAATCATCCCCTCAGGAACATCAGATACTTGGGAAAACCCCTGCTTTTTCAAGTATCGCTGCACTTTTTCACTCCGAACACCACCGGCACAGATAAGAGCAATAGGCCTACTTTTATCGCCATTAAGCAACTTTATTAGTTGCTTCTCTAATTGGTAAAGCCCTCCTTTTTGATGCATCGATATAGTAACTGCTTGCGGTGCAATACCCGTTTGCTCCCACTCCTGTACTGAGCGAATATCAATCAGCAATATTTCACCTTGAGATGACAATCTATGCGCATCTTGTACGGTTAGTTTATCGCCAGCGAGGGATTGTTGGCTTAACAGGATGCTAAAAAGGAGTAGAGAAAGGCTATAGTAAATGGTTTTCATAACATTAATACATCAATATTTCATAGTAGCTGCCATCTATATGCTATAGCTAGTGGCATTGTATAAGTTATGACTGTATTAACCTCTCGAAGTTTCTACTAAAACGTAAAAGTGTAAGGAATATTATTTATTAAGCAGAAAACCAATCCAAACTATCATGTAAAGAGACTACACCACCGATAATCAATAGTGTCGGAGCATGAACATCTTTCTCTTTAATAATATCTGGGAGGTTTTTTAGCGTACCAACCAGTACTCTCTGGTCTGGAGTTGTACCCTTTTCAACCAAGGCAGCCGGTGTCCCAGCGTCGCGACCTTGCTCTATCAACTCACTACAAATAGCCTCAAGATTTGTCAGCCCCATATAGAAAACCAAGGTCTGATGAGGGTCCATCAGTGATTCCCATGGTAAATCAATATCCCCCGATTTAGTATGACCGGTGATAAAACGAACGGATTGAGCATGGTCTCTATGAGTTAAAGGAATACCAGAATAAGCCGCACAACCAGAAGCTGCCGTAATGCCGGGAACTACCTGAAAGGGAATATTATTTTCGGCAAGCAACTCAATTTCTTCGCCACCGCGACCGAAAATAAACGGGTCACCACCTTTTAAACGCAAAACTCGCTTTCCCTCTTTTGCCAAATCTACCAACAACTGGTTGATATTCTGTTGAGGTACTGCATGGTCTGCTCGCCGTTTGCCGACATAAATGCGCTCTGCATCGCGACGTACCAAATTTAATACGCCATCACTGACCAAACGATCATGAAGAACAACATCTGCTTGCTGCATTAAACGCAATGCTTTAAATGTTAATAGGTCTGGATCACCCGGGCCGCCACCGACTAGGTAGACTTCACCAGCTAGTGTTTTATTCGTAATACTTTCTTGCTCAGCAAGTGTTAAGAGGCTTCGAATAGCCTGCTCTGCTTCATCCAATCTGCCCGAATACGCTTTTTCAGCAATAGGACCATTAAACACTTTTTCCCAAAAGCGTAACTGTTGATCTCCTGGTTTTAATTTTTGCTTCACCTCAGGCCTAAATTTGCTGGCTATTTTAGCGAGCGTCCCATAGGCCGATGGGAACATCACTTCAAGCCTTGAACGAATTTGACGTATTTGCATTGGAGCTTCGCCACCACTGCTAATAGCAATCATTATCGGGGATCGATCAACGATAGCCGGAGTAATAATACTGCAAAGATCAGGTGCATCAACAACATTAACGGGTATGTCTTTCGCCTGTGCCAACTCAGAAACCTTGCGGTTAACGTCTTTATCATCAGTGGCGCAGATTATTATGCTGGCTAGGTCAATATCGCTTTCTTCAAACTCACGAAAAAAGCACTCTCCCTGACTTTTCTCTACGAGTGCTTTCATCTCGTCAGTCATATAGGGAGAAACAGTAATTAACCTAGCGCCCGCTTTAGCAATTAATCGTGCTTTACGAGTAGCAATACTACCACCACCAACAAACAAGCAGGTTCGACCTTTAAGGTCGAAAAAGAATGGCATAAAATCCATAGAGAATAACTTTTAAGTGAAGAATGTATAAAAACGATTTTCTGCGTAACATTATATTAGGTGTACATGCATACCTAATATAACGTTACATCTAACGCTAAGAAATTTTTTCTACTCCGCCCATATAAGGCTGTAAAACAGCTGGCACATTGATACTACCGTCTTCTTCCTGATAGTTTTCCATGATTGCCAATAATGTTCTTCCAACAGCTAAGCCAGAGCCATTTAATGTGTGTAGCAACTCTGGTTTTCCGGTTTCAGGGTTGCGGTAACGCGCTTTCATTCGCCGCGCTTGAAAGTCACGAAAATTACTACAGGAGGAGATCTCTCGATACTTATTCTGTGAAGGCACCCATACTTCAATATCGTATGTTTTTGCAGAAGAGAAACCAATGTCTCCTGTACATAGAATAACGGTACGATAAGGCAACTCGAGTTTTTGAAGAATTTTTTCAGCACAAGCAGTTAAGTCTTCTAAAGCCTGCTCAGAATCATCTGGCTTTACAAAATTAACTAATTCAACTTTTTCAAACTGATGCTGTCGAATCATTCCTCGTGTATCTCTGCCATGACTACCGGCTTCACTACGAAAACATGGGGTATGACAGACTAATTTTACTGGTAGCTCGGCATCACTTTTTAACAACTCATCACGCATTATATTTGTGACAGGCACTTCAGCCGTCGGAATTAAATATAATTCACGTTCATCATTTGTTTTAAAGAGGTCCTCTTCAAATTTTGGAAGTTGCCCTGTGCCAAACAAAGAATCTTTATTCACCATATACGGCACATAGATTTCTTTATAACCATGTTCTTCAATATGAGTATTTAACATAAATTGAATTAATGCACGATGGAGCCTTGCCAACTGACCACGCATAACGGCAAAGCGAGAACCTGTCAGTTTTGTCGCAACCTCAAAATCTAACTCATTTGATCTGTCACCAAGGTCAACATGATCCTTAACCTCAAAATCAAATACCTTTGGTGTACCCCAGCGGCGAATTTCAACATTATCGTCTTCATCACTTCCTTCAGGCACTTCATCTGCTGGTAAATTAGGAAGCGCATTTAAAAGAGCATTTAATTTTTCCTGCACTTCTTTTAACGATTCTTCAGCATCAGCCAATTGCCCTTTTAAGCTTTCTACTTCAGACAGTAATGGAGCAATATCTTCACCCGAGGCTTTTGCTTTGCCAATGCTTTTAGCTCGACTATTGCGCTCTTGCTGTAATGATTCTGCTTTTACTTGTAATACTTTGCGCTCGGCCTCTAGCGCACTTAACGCATCAACATCCAGCACAAATCCTCGTTTCGCCAGTGCTTTAGCAACAACATCAGGCTCAGCACGAACCAATTTAGGGTCTAACATAATGCTTTATTCCAATTAACTTAATACTTTGTTTTCTATTGAGATTGATTAACGACAATAATCAAGACGTTATCAGATAGCACATAACTCGCTTATGCTGCTATTTGATAACGTTCTGATTTAACTGAGACCGTGTGTTTTTTGTGCTTATATTCACCGCGTTTTGATGCTTTCTTTTTGTCTTTAAAGACAACTGATTTATTAAATTTTCTCGCATGTTTTGCGACAAAGTTATTCTTCATATCATGTATCCTACTCAGTAAAAATAGATAAATTACAATAAGCGCTGTGTTAATAAAATAGTACTCGCTGCACACAACAAACAAGCAAGCACTGAACTAATAATATAAATAACCGCTGTCGATAACTGGCCATTCTGCCAAAGAATAAAGCCATCTAAAGCAAATGTTGAAAAAGTGGTAAGAGCACCTAAAAAACCAACGACAATAAAAGGGCGCCATGCTTCAGCAACAATCCCCTTTTCTATAATAAGCACATAGAAAAAACCAATTAATGCAGAACCGATAACATTGGCAACCAACGTTGCCCAGGGAAATTCGCCGCTCACAGAAGGAATGAGTTGCGCAATACCGAAACGCCCCATTGCACCTAGTGCACCACCTAAAGCCACAGCCAACCAAACCATTAAACATTAACCTTTTTGGTTATTGGGTTTGATATCAATCGACTTTTTAGATAATGGATAACGTTGTTGACTACTTTGTACATCTCGTTCACGTAAATAAGTAAGCTTTTCTCTAATTTTCAATTCTAGCCCGCGCTCTACCGGAAAATAATATTGCTTATCAGCAATTTCTTCTGGAAAATAATTTTCTCCGGGTGCATAGGCTTCAGGTTCATCATGAGCATAACGATATTCTGCACCATAATCCAATTGCTTCATTAACTGTGTCGGCGCATTACGCAAATGCACAGGTACATCATAATCTGGCAATACCGCAATATCTGACTTTACAGAATTGAACGCATTATACACGGCATTGCTCTTCGGTGCGGCTGCCAGATAAACAACTGCCTGACCGATAGCCAACTCGCCCTCTGGACTACCAAGGCGCTCTTGTGTATCCCAGGCATTAAGGCTTATTTGCAATGCCCGAGGGTCAGCATTGCCAATATCTTCTATTGCCATGCGCACCACTCGACGAGCGATATAAAGTGGATCACAGCCACCATCCAACATTCGCATGCACCAATAGAGTGCCGCATCAGGGGAAGAACCGCGTACTGATTTGTGCAAAGCGGATATTTGCTCATAGAAAATATCGCCGCCTTTATCAAAACGGCGCACATCACCACCAATCACTTCTGCAACTGAGTCTTTGGTAATACATTGGTCGACGGAGAGATCACTGGCAATTTCCAACAAATTTAATGCTCTACGTGCATCACCATTCGCTGCAGTGGCTAATAATGAGAGCGCTTCTTCATCACAGACTAGATTTTGACTCCCTAGCCCCTTCTCTTTGTCGGTTAAGGCACGATGCAACAGTGATTCAATATCCGTATCACTTAGATTACGTAATACATAAACACGACAGCGGGATAAAAGTGCATTATTTAACTCAAAGGAAGGGTTTTCTGTAGTGGCTCCAATAAAGGTAACGGTGCCATTTTCAACATAAGGTAAAAATGCATCTTGTTGAGATTTATTAAAGCGATGAACTTCATCAATAAATAAGATGGTTCGTTTTGCCTTTCCAGTCCCATTTTGCAAATGATATTCAGCATTACTCACAGCCTGACGAATATCTTTAACCCCGGCCATAACGGCAGATAATGTTTCAAAATGCGCATCAATTAGATGAGCTAGTAATTTAGCAAGCGACGTCTTCCCAACACCTGGCGGTCCCCAAAATATCATCGAGTGTATCTGTCCTTTATCGATCACATCTCGAAGTGGCTTGCCCTCACCTAATAGGTGCTGCTGACCAATATATTCATCCAGATTTTGTGGTCGCAATCGAGCTGCCAAAGGCATGTATGATGCCTTTTGAAAATCTGACTCTTGAGCAAAGAGGTCGTCCATCAATCAGGACTCGTTAATCAGTATATCAACCCCTTCCGGTGGTTCGAACTGAAAAAACTTATCGACAATAGGCTGGTTAATTTCGAAATTACCAAAGGTAAATGTTGTTGTTTGCTCTAAACTATCTCTTATCAGCATACTGGTGAGCACTTCATCAACAAATATCAATTCCAACTGCGTAAACGTTCCACCGGGCTGTTTGGGTATTAATGTAAAGCGACTATTTTCAGTAGATAATTGTTGAACATCGTAATTTTCCGTAATTTTTCCTACATTACCACTTAATAAAAGTGCCGGCGATTGCTCTATGCTTTGGGTATAAGGACGAATAGTCACCTGTTCCAGGTCAGGATCATACAGCCAAACTTTGGATAAATTTGATACTAACAATTGTGGAAAAGGTTGTTGAGTTTCCCAACGAAAATACCCCGGTGATTTGACGGTAAAGATGCCTGATGATTCTTGAATAAGCTCTCCTTTCGCATCAACTAGGGTTTGCTCAAAATTGCCTTGAGCTGTTTTATAATCCTTCAACAAGTTAGCAAGATCTTGCGTATCGTCAGCAATAGCACTAACTGCGAATAAATTTGCTGCCAACACAATACTTGTTGTAAAAATAGTGAATAATTTTCTCATAGCATATTCGTCAAAAGACTCTGATTAAATTTTACTGTTAATGCCGCGGTGGAGGTGGCGCTAATACTTCTCGAGAACCATTATGCCCCGCCTCACTGATAACCCCAGCAGCTTCCATTGTTTCAACTAACCTTGCTGCACGGTTATAACCGATACGCAGTTTGCGTTGCACTGACGATATCGATGCTTTACGCGATTCAGTGACAAAAGCAACGGCTTCATCATAAAGCGCATCCCCTTCATCATTACCATTATCATCATCTCCTCCTGTTGACAGCCCTGGGACAGGAATATTGTTCGTGCTCTCATCAACGACACCATCTAAATAATTTGGTTCGCCCCGGCGCTTCCAATCGGCAACCACTTTGTGCACTTCATGGTCATCCACAAAAGCACCGTGAACCCGAGTGGGTACGTTGGTACCTGAAGGCAAATACAGCATATCACCATGACCTAACAATTGATCGGCCCCACCTTGATCGAGAATAGTACGAGAATCAATTTTAGAAGAGACTTGAAAAGCAATACGCGAAGGCACATTGGCTTTAATCAAACCAGTAATGACATCAACTGATGGACGCTGGGTTGCCAACATTAAGTGAATGCCTGCTGCCCGTGCTTTTTGCGCAATACGAGCAATCAATTGCTCTACTTTTTTTCCGACGATCATCATCATATCGGCAAATTCATCGATGACAACAACAATTGCGGGCAAGGTTTCTAACAATGGCGCTGTTGCAACTGCTTCACCTGCGACAAACTCTTCTTCCGGTCGCCATAGTGGGTCTGATAAGGGTTCACCCTTTTTAATCGCATCTTCAACTTTACGGTTATAACCTGCAAGATTTCTCACCCCTAATGCAGCCATTAATTTATAACGTCGCTCCATTTCGCCAACACACCAACGCAAACCATTGGATGCATCTTTCATATCAGTAATAACAGGCGTTAAAAGATGTGGAATACCTTCATACACAGAAAGCTCCAACATTTTGGGATCAACGAGTATTAAACGAACATCTTTCGGTGTCGATTTATAAAGCATACTCAAAATCATGACATTAATACCAACAGATTTACCCGAGCCGGTGGTACCTGCAACAAGCAAGTGTGGCATTTTAGCTAAATCGGCAACGATTGGTTGTCCGGCAATATCATGACCCAATGCTAATGTTAGTGGTGATTTCGACTGTTCATAAACATCTGATGCAATCACTTCACTCAAGCGAACCATTTCTCTATGCTCATTGGGAATTTCTATTCCCATTACCGTTTTACCAGGAATAACTTCAACAACTCGAACACTGACAACAGCCATGGATCGAGCCAAGTCTTTCGCTAAATTAGTAATACGACTTGCTTTCACACCAGGAGCTGGTTGAATTTCAAAGCGTGTAACGACAGGCCCTGGCAATACAGAAACAACTTCGGCAGTCACACCAAAGTCCTGCAATTTTAACTCAAGCAATCGTGACATTGCCTCTAACGATTCTTCAGAAAAACCTTTATCGTTAGAATGATCACTTGGATCTAACAGATTAACTGGCGGTAACTCACCAGTAACTGGCGTATCAAATAATGTGGTTTGCTTTTCTTTTTCGATACGCTGACTAGGTTTTGGTTTAGGAACAGGCTTTGAAATTGTCGGCGGTATGCGCTGCTTATTTTTCTCTAGCTGCTTTGAGATATTTTCTTTGCGAGATTGTACGGTCGATAGCACTTCTTTCTGCTCAGCTTTATGCTGACGATAGGCTGTAAATTTTTCTCCCATCCATCGAAATAGATTTAACGTTGTATAGCCAATGGTATCCATTAATAATAGCCACGATAAATCGGTAAATATTGTGATCCCAAATAATCCCATCGACATCAATAACAAATTAGCGCCGACAAAACCAAAAGCGCTTTCAACAGCATCTGCAACGGATATACCTAAGACACCGCCATCGGACACCGGTAGATTTGTGCTCTGCTCAATTTCTTGAAGAGAAACCAAACCTGTGCCAGCAATAATAACTAGAACCAGACCAACAATACGGACAAGAAACATCAAGCCATCAAAAGGAACAGCACGATTTCTTTCCATAAAAACGCGCCACACCCGATAGGCAATCATCAATGGAAACAAATAAGCTAAGTAACCAAAAGAGGAAAAAAATACATCCGCTAACCAAGCACCTACTCGTCCTCCGGTATTTTGAATTTCGTTAATCGCATCAGAACTACTGGCCCACCAACTAGGGTCCTTAGGTGAATAAGATAACAGTACTAACAATAAATAAACACACAGCAGTAACCAGCCGATTAAGGCACCCTCTTTAACAATACGCATCAGTGCGTTCTGTACCGGCGATAGTTCATTCACAGTTTTATTGGTAGTCGATTTCAATTAATGGCCTGTTTCTATTCAATCGTTAAGTTTCCATACAACTAATTTAAGCTGTATTCAATTCACATAAGTTAATAACCGATCAGTAATGACGCCTTAACATAACTCTCGATATGCTTTTTCATATCGATGTTTTTTTCGACACCGATATTTAATAGGTATCTGTCGTCGAGCATCTCTGTTTGGATCTTAGAACCCATGGTATGATGCGCGCTATTTTACTGACTACAGTTATTTTTTCTAGGTTATTCAGCACCTTATCACAATTGACCCATTAATTCGTTTTGGAAGTTATCATGAGCCTCGATAAACATCACCGGTTATTAATTTTGGGATCCGGACCCGCTGGCTATACAGCCGCCATCTATGCAGCACGCGCTAACTTAAACCCTGTCATTATCACTGGTATGCAACAAGGTGGTCAATTAACCACCACTACTGAAGTCGAAAATTGGCCAGGTGGTATAGAAGCTTTACAAGGCCCTGATTTAATGGTGCAAATGCAGCAACATGCTGAACGCTTTGATACAGAAATTATTTTTGACCACATCAATGAAGTTGATTTAAAGAGCCGTCCATTCACGATCAAGGGAAATGACACGTATACCTGTGATTCATTAATTATCGCGACCGGAGCCTCTGCTCGTTACCTTGGCCTGGATTCAGAAAAAGCATTTATGGGTAAAGGTGTCAGCGCTTGCGCCACTTGTGATGGTTTTTTCTATCGCGATCAGAAAGTAGCTGTTATTGGCGGTGGTAATACTGCTGTCGAAGAAGCCTTATACCTATCAAATATCTGTAAAGAAGTTGTTTTGGTCCACCGTCGCGATAGCTTGCGCTCTGAAAAGATCCTACAGGATAAGCTCTTCGAAAAAGCGGAGAATGGCAATGTAACGCTATTGTGGAATCATACTCTTGAGGAGGTATTGGGTGATGATTCAGGGGTAACCGGTATGCGTGTTAAGCATACAGGAAATGATGAAACTCAAGATATTGATTTACAAGGTGTCTTTGTGGCTATTGGCCATACGCCTAATACAGGTATTTTTGAAGGTCAGCTGGAGATGAAAGACGGCTATATAGTTATCAATAGTGGCTTGAACGGTAAAGCAACTCAAACAAGTATCGAGGGAATTTTTGCTGCTGGTGATGTTGCCGATCATGTCTACCGACAAGCAATTACCTCTGCTGGCGCCGGCTGTATGGCAGCACTGGATGCAGAAAAATTTTTAGACCAGTAAATTTTATTATTATTCAATAGCTTACAGGATTAAGTTAAAGTAAAAAAACACAATGAAACTACCTTGGCTTGATACGACAACGCCTGAATTTCCACCAACAAATCAGGCGCTTTCAGAGCCTAATGGTTTATTAGCAGCAGGCGGTCAGTTAACACCTGACTGGCTGCTAGCCGCCTATAAGCGAGGGATATTTCCTTGGTTTAACGAGGGAGACCCAATTCTCTGGTGGACGCCATCACCTCGCATGGTGCTATACCCACATCAACTCCATATAAGCCGAAGTTTACGCAAAGCACTTAAACAAGGAGGCTTTAGCGTGACAATCAACAAAGATTTTAGCGAAGCCTTAAAAGCCTGCTCAGAGCCTCGCAGAGACACTACAGGCACTCCTGGCACTTGGATTACCCCTGCAATGATAAAAGCTTATGAAGAGTTACATATGGCAGGCTACGCTCACTCTGTAGAAGTATGGCGAGATAACAACCTCATTGGGGGACTTTATGGTATAGCACTTGGGAACGTGTTTTTTGGTGAATCCATGTTCAGCAAGGCGACCAACGGTTCAAAAATAGCGATTGCGCATCTAGTCGAACTGTTAAAACAATGGCAATATAAGCTCGTTGACTGCCAAGTGTACAATGATCACCTTAGCAGCTTGGGGGCTATTGAGATTGATCGACATACTTTTGAACAGACACTTGGCAATCATATAGGCTCAATAAACCTTCAGACGAAGGGTAATCAGTGGAGTTCGCAAGATATTACACTCCCTGCATCACATTGGCGTATTGATACTGAGTAAGAATATGGGACAAGACCATTGACCTCTTATGAGCAACCTAGATGAAAAGATCAATACCGTTGAAGAAACTATTAGTGAACTAGAGTCCCTACAGTTTTTTCAAACACAGCCTCATAAATGCAGCTATTTGTCTGAACAAAGCGCTGCAACAGTCTTTTTGAATCCAAAACAAGTCATCGATAAGGCGCTGTACTCCCAATTATCAGAATATGGCTTTCGCCGTAGCGGTAAACATATATACAAACCACTTTGTAAGAACTGCACAGCCTGTATTCCTATTCGTGTCCCTGTAGAGCTATTCAAACCTAATCGACAACAAAAGCGTGCCTGGAAACGCAACCAGGACTTATCCAGCCATATAGCCTCTTCTATTGATACTGACGAGCACTACGCTTTATATGAACGTTATATCAATCAGCGACATGCGGATGGTGATATGTACCCCCCCTCTCGCGAGCAATTCCAAAGCTTTCTCACCAACGAATGGAATTCAACACGTTATTATGAATTCCGCGATAAAGGAAAATTAATTGCACTATCAGTTGCGGATATTATGGATAATGGTATTTCAGCCGTTTATACCTATTTTGATCCAGATGAAAGCAAACGCAGCCTAGGCACATATTCCGTATTATTCTTGATTGAGCAAGCCAAACAACAGCAACTACCTGCTGTTTATTTAGGCTATTGGATCAAGTCTTCTCCCAAAATGAACTATAAATCAGCTTATCGACCTCTGGAAATTCAGGATGGTACGAAATGGCTACTGGTTTTATAGCCTTCGCTCTTGGCGCACAGACAAAATTCAGGCACAATGCAGCGCTCATTTATAAGGGTCCTATGAGAGGGTTTGTGCCGGATGGCAAAAGAAGACAATATTGAATTCGATGGTGAAGTAATTGACACTCTGCCAAATACTACATTTCGCGTAAAATTAGAAAACGGGCATGTCGTGACTGCTCATATTTCAGGAAAAATGCGCAAAAACTATATTCGTATCCTGACAGGTGACAAAGTTAAAGTTGAAATGACACCTTACGACCTATCCAAAGGCCGAATTACTTTCCGAGCTCGCTAGCCACTAACTGTGGCCTTATAAAAGGGATGAAGCCCAAGTATCATCCCTTTCTCATATAGTTAAATATCTGCGCCTTGCTCTCAGCAATCTGTCGGTTGGACGTACTAAGCTATCATCATTGGCTTATCTTACTTACATCATTGATGAAGCCTTTAAATTAGTGCTTGGCAAAAAATCTTTATCACTCACATTTATCTAGCTATTAAAAATTATAATAAACATTTCATACCTATTATCAAAAACATAATTGCCATCAATATCTTCAGCAAATCATCCGGCACTTTTACACCGAGGCGACTTCCTAAATAGATGCCAGGCAAAGAACCGACGAGCAAAGACGCTAGTAATTTCCAATCCACAGCGCCCATTATGATGTAGCCAATACCCGCAACTAGCGTTAAAGGGACAGCATGAGCAATATCTGTAGCGACAACTTCCACTGTTTTCATTCTAGGAAAAATAAAAAATAGTACCAATGCAACAATGACCCCAGCCCCAACAGAGGATACTGTCACCATACAACTAATCACTGCACCAACAATTACTAGTAATATTTTTTTATACTGTGCTTTACAGACAATATGATTAACAATTTTCTTTGAGAAACTTTTTCTACTTGTACAAAATGGCACATACAAAACCTTAGCTTTAATTAGCAAGCCTATCGTCGATAGCAAAAGAGCCACACCTAAAACTCTAACCATGAAATCATTATAGTCAGCTGACTCACTATTCAATGACTGTAAAATCCATAACGTGATAAGAGCTGAAGGTAAACTTCCAGCCAGCAAACTAATAGCAACTCGCCAATTAATAACACGGTGTTTAAAATACGAAATAACGCCGCCCGATTTCGTAATAACAGCAAAAACTAAATCAGTTGCAACGGCGACAATGGGCTCAATTGATAAACCAAAGATTAAAATAGGTGTCATTAAAGAACCACCGCCAACACCTGTTGCACCAACAAGTACTCCAACACAAAAACCTATAATTATTTCTAACCAATCCATACATTAATCACTTTTTGAAGCGCCAAGAGTTTACCAGTAACAAAAAGCTTGACAACGAACAAGATAGAATATGGTTATAGTTAAAAAATCTTATAGATAGAAATGATTTTGAATAGGATAAAAATTATTTTACAAAGAGTAAGATAAAAGTCTAAATATGATTTAGGCACTATTAAAAATGGATAAAAAAATGATTTTTCTTGAAAAATAAAAAAGGGCCTTTAAAGGCCCTTTCTATTAACTTAAACAATATTTTTAAGCGTGTTCCAGCTCGTCCTCTACAGACAAACAAATATCGTCATTTTCGACTGATATTTTAACTGAGCCGCCACTGCTAAGGCCACCAAACAAGACCATTTCCGCTAACGGCTTTTTCAGTTTCTCTTGGATCAAGCGCGCCATTGGCCGCGCACCCATCTTTTCATCATAACCATGTTCTGCCAGCCACTCTCTAGCATCATCACCGATATCAAGCACAACATGCTTTTCATCAAGCTGAGATTGCAACTGCACAAGGAATTTATCAACAACGGTTTTAACAACTTCTATTGATAGTGCAGAGAACTGAATAATAGAATCAATTCGGTTACGGAATTCTGGTGTGAAGGCTTTTTTCAATGCTTCCATACCGTCGCTACTATGATCCTGATGAGTAAAGCCTATCGACGCTCTACTCATTTCTTCAGCACCCGCATTGGTTGTCATAATGATTACTGTATTACGGAAATCCGCTTTACGACCATTATTATCCGTTAAAGTACCATGATCCATAACTTGCAATAAAATATTGAAAACTTCAGGGTGAGCTTTTTCAATTTCATCAAGCAAGATAATACTGTGCGGCTGTTTAGTAACAGCATCTGTTAATAAACCTCCCTGATCAAAACCAACATAGCCAGGAGGCGCACCTATTAACCGTGAAACCGTATGCCGCTCCATATATTCAGACATATCAAAACGAATTAGATCCACACCCATCGCTTCTGACAACTGTTTACAGAGCTCTGTTTTACCAACACCTGTTGGTCCTGCGAATAAGAACGATCCTATTGGCTTATCTTCAGCACTTAATCCTGCTCGAGATAATTTAATTGCCGTAGACAATGCATCGATCGCATCGTCTTGGCCAAATACAGTCATTTTCAATGTACTGTCCAATTTGCGTAATTGCTCTTTATCTGACGTTGATACTGTTTTAGCAGGAATACGTGCAATCTTAGCCACAATATTTTCAATATCATGTACGCCCAACTGCTTTTTACGCTTACTTGGCGAAAGTAATTGTTGATACGCACCCGCTTCATCTATGACATCAATGGCTTTATCTGGCATAAACCGATCAGTAATGTAACGACTAGAAAGCTCTGATGCTGAACGCAATGCTGCATCGGTATATTTGATTTTATGATGCTCTTCGAAACGAGACTTCAACCCTTTAAGAATTTTGTAGGTGTCATCAACACTGGGTTCATTAACATCCACCTTTTGGAAACGACGAGACAGTGCACGATCTTTATCAAAAACGCCTCGGTACTCTTGAAAAGTTGTTGAACCAATACAACGAATTTCACCAGAGGATAATAATGGTTTTAACAGGTTTGAGGCATCCATTACACCACCAGAAGCCGCACCTGCACCAATAATCGTATGAATTTCATCGATAAATAAAATAGAACGATCACGTTTTTTTAATTCTGCCAATAATGCTTTAAAACGCTTTTCAAAATCACCACGATATTTTGTGCCTGCAAGTAAAGCACCCATATCAAGTGAATAAACAACACTACCTTCTAAAACATCTGGAACTTCACCATCAACGATACGTTTAGCCAAGCCTTCTGCAATTGCTGTTTTACCTACGCCTGACTCACCGACAAGAAGTGGATTGTTTTTACGACGGCGAGACAATATCTGTGTAACTCTCTCGACCTCAAATTCACGGCCAACAAGGGGATCAATACGCCCTTCTTCAGCGACGGCATTCAGGTTTGTTGCATAATTTTCTAAAGGATCTGAGTTAGCATTAGCTCCTCCTTCAGCTCCCTCACCGGCTTCATCATGCTGCTCATGCTCATTACTGTTAGCACTATTGTCACCCACTTTGGAAATACCATGAGTAATAAAGTTAACGACATCTAGCCGAGCAATACTTTGCATCTTCAAGAAATAAACCGCTTGGCTTTCTTGTTCACTAAAAATAGCGACCAATACATTAGCACCTGTTACTTCTTTCTTACCTGAGGATTGCACGTGGAAGACAGCTCTCTGTAGAACCCGTTGAAAGCCCAAAGTAGGCTGAGTTTCTCTATCGCTATCTGCATCAGGAATCAGTGGGGTTGTTGAATCAACAAACTCAACTAATTCATTGCGCAAAAATGACAAATCAGCGCCGCAAGATTTCAATACATCCAGAGCGGCGTCATTATCTAATAATGCAAGCAGCAAATGCTCAACCGTCATAAATTCATGACGTTTTACACGAGCGCCTTTGAATGCATCATTAAGGGTTTGCTCAAGCTCTTTACTTAACATTTGATATCCTCAGTAGGTAACATTGCCTAAATATCGTTTAATCATCTTCTACAGCTTCGATTTCACAAAGCAGTGGATGTTCATTCTGCTGCGCATATTCAATAACCTGCGCGGCTTTCGTTTCAGCAATATCGCGGGTATAAATTCCGCAAGTTGCTTTTCCATCAGTATGAACCTGAAGCATTACACGTGTAGCCTTTTCCCGATCCATGGAGAAAAATGACTGCAAAACATGGACCACAAATTCCATCGGTGTGTAATCATCATTCATCATCATCACTTTATACAGTGAAGGGCGCTTAATTTTTGGCCGCGCCTCCTCAAGTAGTAAGCCTCCATCGGAATCATGATCAGGCTCATCCCTGTCTTTACTTAAGCGTAGTCGATGATTTTCAAGAATACCCATACTAAATTGTGCTAAGAATTGCATTTCCTAGTGGACCTCTGAATAAGTCTGCTTTGTTAAGATTGTATAGATTATTTTTTAATCTATTTGTATTTTATTACAATTGACACCTGACAAAAAAGGGTTCAATTTGACCAAAAATTTGACATTGTTACATTCATTGCGTATAAATTGATCGTCGTGCTAAAAAGCTGACACAAAATAATAACATGTAAGCATGTCTGCCTTCATGAATCCCCTTGGATTCTGTTTTTCACCTGCAAACAAGAAGGAATTACCATGGCAACAGGCAGAGTAAAGTGGTTTAACAATGCAAAAGGTTACGGTTTCATCTTGCCAGATAATGGTAGCGGAGACCTATTTGCCCACTATACCTCAATCGAAATGGATGGCTATAAAACACTCAAGGCTGGTCAAGTTGTTACCTTTGAGATAATCGATGGTGACAAAGGTTCGCACGCAGTTAAGATCGTGCCAGAAGTAGAAGACATTTCTACTCCAGCGGAAGAAACAACTCCTGCGACCTCAGCCGAGCAAATAGCGGCTAACGATCACGCAGAAACTGTTTGATTAAAAGTCATCCACTAAAATACCGGAAATTACTCTGGGGTTTTCTCTCGACTTAATTTTACGACCTGCATAAAAGGCTGAATGACTGGTTATTTTTTATTCTCAGCTAAAAAATAACCAGTTCACAGTGTGAAAATAATCAACAGAACCTATATTGATAAGAGTGCTTCATTGAAGGTTTCACTTGGGCGCATAATCTTCGATGATAATTCTCCATCCATTAAGTAATAACCACCAATGTCGACAGCATGTCCTTGCTTGCTATTAAATTCTTCGACAATTTTTTCTTCGTTTTCTGTAAGTGTTTTTGCCAAAGGAGCAAACAGATCTTGAAGTTTCGTATTCTCAGTTTGCTCTGCTAATGCTTGAGCCCAATACAAAGCAAGATAAAAATGACTGCCGCGATTATCTAAACTGCCCAATTGTCTAGCAGGCGATTTATTATTCTCTAATACTTTACCGATAGCTTTATCGACAGTATCACTAAGCAACTTTGCTTCTGGCTTATTAAATGTATCTGCCAAGTGCTCCAATGAAACGGATAAGGCTAAGAACTCCCCTAGAGAATCCCAACGCAGGTAGTTTTGCTCGACTAACTGCTGAACATGCTTAGGAGCAGAACCACCAGCACCAGTTTCAAATAGTCCGCCACCATTCATCAGAGGAACAATAGAAAGCATTTTTGCACTGGTTCCTAACTCAAGAATAGGAAATAAGTCAGTCAGATAATCTCTAAGTACGTTGCCGGTAACTGAAATAACATTTTTACCATTAATAATACTTTCTAATGTGAAACGTGTCGCCGCTACAGGTGACATAATATGAAGATCTAAACCTTTTGTATCATGGTCTTTAAGGTAGTGATTAACCTTCTCAATTAATTGGGCATCATGAGCACGCTCTTCATCCAACCAAAAAATAGCCGGCAAACCTGTTGCTCTGGCACGATTAACTGCAAGTTTGACCCAGTCTTGAATAGGCGCGTCTTTCACTTGGCACATACGCCAGATGTCACCCTTTTTCACTTCATGCTCTAACAAAGTCTGACCAGCGTCATCAACAACACGCATGATACCTTCAGAGGGAACTTCAAATGTCTTATCATGAGAACCATATTCTTCAGCTTTCTGAGCCATTAGGCCTACATTAGGGACACTACCCATTGTTCTAGGATCAAAAGCACCGTTCTTTTTACAAAACGCCATAGTTTCCTGATAAACACCTGCATAACAGCGATCAGGAATAATTGCTTTTGTATCTTTGAGTTTACCCGTCGGGCCCCACATCTGTCCTGAAGAACGAATGGCCGCAGGCATTGATGCATCAATAATAACATCACTAGGAACATGTAAATTAGTAATGCCTTTATCGGAGTTTACCATCGCAAGCTGTGGCCGTTTTTCATAACATGTTTGAATATCTGCAAGAATCTCAGCCTGCTTATCCTCGGGTAACTCTTCTATTTTTTCGAAAAGATCACCTAAACCATTATTCGTATCGACACCAATTTCTTCGAATACTTTAGCGTGCTTTTCAAAAGCGTATCGGAAAAATACCGTGACAGCGTGCCCAAAAATAATTGGGTCAGATACTTTCATCATTGTTGCTTTCAGGTGAACTGACAACAAAACATCTTCGTCTTTAGCCGCAGATATTTCCTGCTCAAGAAATGAACGTAATGCATTTTTACTCATGACGGAGGAATCAATAATTTCGCTTGCTAAAACAGCCGTTTTTTCTTTAAGAACAGTAATATTACCGCCAGGAGATACATGCTCGATACGCACATTGCCGGCTTTTGCAATAGTGGTCGATTTTTCACTCCCATAAAAATCGCCCTCAGTCATACTCGCAACATGAGACTTAGACTTTGGATTCCATTCCCCCATGGAATGAGGATGATTACGCGCATATTCTTTTACTGCTATTGGTGCTCGGCGATCAGAATTACCTTCGCGCAACACGGGGTTGACCGCACTCCCCTTAATTTTGTCATAGCGCTTCTTAATAGCTTTCTCTTCAGCCGATTCTGGCTCATCAGGATAATCTGGAATATCGTAACCTTTTGCCTGTAGCTCTTCGATTGCTGCAATTAACTGTGGAATAGAAGCACTGATATTGGGTAGTTTAATAATATTGGCATCAGGCGCTTTCGCCATTTCACCCAGTTCTGCCAAAGCATTACCAATTTGCTGTTCTGGTTTTAAGTTTTCGGGAAAATTGGCAATGATGCGGCCTGCTAGGGAGATATCGCGAGTTTCTACATCAATCCCGGCGGCTTTGGTAAAGGTTTTAATGATGGGGAGTAAGGAATAAGTGGCAAGTGCGGGGGCTTCGTCGGTCTGGGTGTATATGATTTTAGGCGTTTTCGTCGTCATTTAATAATTCTCAATCAATATTCAGATATTTCTATAGTGTTAATGATGGGGGTATACAGAGGGAGTTCATTGTTTTTATCAAAAACATCTATTTAACAGCTTGTGCCAGTAGTAGTATTGTTCTAAACAATTCTACGATTATATCATACGCCTCTATACTCGCATGATATTATTTCTTTATACCCAATATAAGTCCTGCTTATGGCATCCATTATTCTTTTTAATAAACCCTACAAAGTATTATCTCAGTTTACGGATACAGAAGGGCGTCAAAACCTGTCTACTTATATCACCCAATCTGGCTTTTACCCCGCTGGGCGTCTCGATTATGACTCTGAAGGCTTATTACTATTAACCGATAATGGTGAATTACAACACCAGGTCAGCCACCCAAAGCATAAGCTCCCGAAAACATATTGGGTACAAGTAGAAGGTGATGTTACCTCAGAAGCAATAACGCAACTTAAAAAAGGGGTACTATTAAAAGATGGTAAAACTAAACCCGCTAAAGTACAGCTGATTGAAACCCCTGACATATGGCCGCGACAGCCCCCTATTCGGATTCGACAAAATATCCCTACAAAATGGCTACAAATAACAATAACAGAAGGTCGTAATCGACAAGTTCGGCGAATGACTGCTGCTGTTGGCCTGCCCACCCTTCGATTGATACGCCGATCAATTGGCAACTGGTCTTTAGAAAACCTAAAGCTTGGGGAATACGAATTAAAAAATATCCACCTTCAAAAAAGGCCATCTAAAAGCCAACATCGTAAACCCTCTAAATACCAACAATCCAAACGGAAATAGTTATGTCAGATAGTCGCTGGAAACCTAATGTCACGGTTGCCACCCTTGTAGAGAAAGATAGTCAATACCTTATGGTACATGAGGCACCCGACGGCAAACCTGTCTACAATCAACCCGCAGGACACCTCGATGAAGGAGAAAGTATTATCACTGCAGCGACTAGAGAAACCTTGGAAGAAACTGGGTGGGATGTTGTCGTTACCGACTATTTAGGTGTATACCGCTATGTTGCCTCAAATAAAACTACTTATATTCGCCATGGTTTTGTTGCAAAACCAATTAAGCATTACCCTGATCAAGCGTTGGATAAAGGGATTATTGCTGCTCAATGGATGAGTTATGAAGAGATTCTTGATAACAAGCCTTTGTTACGCGGCCCACTAGTACAACGGTTAATTGATGATTATCGTGCCGGAAAGCTTTATCCATTGGCGGCATTAAACGAAGATGGTTAGAATGTCGGCCTTTTTACACTACTATCTACTCGCTAATAGAAATTGTTAACACATTATGAGCTCACCAACGTCTAACCTTATAACCCCCTCCGAAACCCGAGTCATTGTAGGAATGTCCGGCGGAGTAGATTCATCAGTAGCGGCTTTACTACTAATCCAGCAGGGTTATCAAGTAGAAGGCCTATTCATGAAAAATTGGGACGAAGATGACGACACAGAATATTGCACAGCAAAGGCTGATTTAGCCGATGCTCAAAAAGTGTGCGACAAATTAAGTATTCACCTACACACCGCAAACTTTGCAGCCGAGTACTGGGATAATGTTTTTGAGTATTTTTTAGACGAATATAAAGCTGGTCGTACACCAAATCCAGATATCTTATGCAATCGGGAAATTAAATTTAAAGTATTTCTCGATTATGCCCGCGTACTTGGGGCAGATATGATCGCAACTGGCCACTATGCCCGCCGTGCAGATATTGGAAAAGAAACACACTTATTAAAAGGTTTGGATAGTAATAAGGACCAAAGCTATTTCCTTCATGCTGTAGGGCAGGAAGAGTTCGCAAAGACCCTTTTTCCTGTTGGAGAATTAGAAAAACCTGCCGTCAGGGCTCTGGCAGAAAAGCATGACCTCATTACTCATAACAAAAAAGATAGCACTGGTATTTGCTTTATTGGGGAGAGACGTTTTAAAGACTTTTTAGAGCAATACTTACCAGCACAGCCTGGCAAAATAGTGACAGATAGTGGAGACTCTATCGGTGAGCACAGTGGTTTAATGTATCACACCATTGGGCAACGCCAGGGCTTAGGTATTGGGGGCGTTAAAAACGGATCGGATGCACCGTGGTATGTTGCGGATAAAAACCTGGAAACAAACCAACTGTTAGTTGTACAAGGCTCAAATCACCCCTTACTTTACCATCAAAAATTGCAAGCTGATCAGGTACATTGGATTAATGAAAAGCCAGAACAAACCACATTTTCTTGTCAGGCTAAAATACGCTATCGCCAGTCAGATCAGCAATGTGAAGTAAGCTTAGAAGGCGATAGATTAAAGGTTACTTTTGATGAACCTCAACGCGCTATTACCCCAGGCCAATCACTGGTGTTATATAGAGATAACCGCTGCCTGGGCGGTGCCGTTATACAAACACGTATGTAGTAGGAGTATTTTTTTGGCAAATGATGTAACCGGACAAGTGATCGCTTTAGCCGCTGTATTTCAGTTTGCGAACCTTGTAGAACAGTTAGCTAAAAGTGGACATGTCCCACCTAGCGAATTTGAAGTCATGGTCAATAGCCTATTTTCTCAAAACCCTGATAACACTTTGGACGTTTATGGCAAAGTAAGTCATTTGGAGTTAGGCCTCAGAACATTGATAGATAGTTTAAAGCGCAAACCATCGCGGAGCACTGATTGCATTCGCTATGTAATGGGCATTTTACATTTGCAAAAGCGACTGCAAAAACACCCCAATATGCTCAATTTCATAGGCCTTCGGCTGGAAAAAAGCCGCCAACAAAGTGAGCACTTCTCACCGACACATGACAATGTTATCGGAGGGCTTGCCGATATCTATTCGGATACAATAAGTACTTTTAGCTTCCGCATTCAAGTCATGGGAGAATACCAACATTTACAGCAACCACGAGTGGCCAATCAGATTCGTGCATTATTATTTGCAGGCATACGCTCTGCAGTACTGTGGCGCCAATTGGGTGGTAGCCGGCTGAAAATTATTATGCAACGCAATGCAATTGTTAAAATTGCGGAAAAATTACTTGAAGAGGCAAAGCAAGAGCAATTACATTAACCTTATTAGTTTCTAAGGCGCCAAGTAAAATGATGGAACTACTAAAATGATTAAATATCAACAGAACAGATAAACGTTACTAGAACTTTAAATAACAGAAATTATTGACAATATTATGCTTTTAGATTCATTGAGAGAATGGCTTCAACAACACATTATTGGTCAACAACATTTGGTAGATCGCCTGTTAATTGCTTTATTGGCAGATGGGCATTTATTAGTCGAAGGTGCTCCAGGGCTTGCTAAAACTAAAGCCATTAAGCAGCTCGCCATGGGCATCGAGGGTGATTTTCAACGCATTCAATTCACACCCGATTTGTTGCCTACAGATATTACCGGCACTGATATTTATCGTTCACAAAACCACAGCTTTGAATTCCAATCAGGCCCCATTTTTCACAACCTAGTACTAGCGGATGAAATCAATCGCGCTCCGGCCAAGGTTCAATCAGCACTGCTTGAAGCTATGGCTGAGCGACAAGTCAGTGTAGGCAACAAAACCTACCCGTTACCTGAATTATTTTTAGTCATGGCAACACAAAACCCAATTGAGCAAGAAGGAACCTACCCTCTTCCTGAAGCTCAGCTTGATCGTTTTCTTATGCAAGTTAACATTGACTACCCTGACTCAGAATCAGAGACAGCTATTTTAAAGCTTGCTCGTGCAGAAGCCAGCCAAAGCCCCGCTCAACCTTCATCTGTTGTCACCCAAGCTGACTTGTTTATTGCCCGTCAAGCAGTACTGAATATTCACACTGCTGATACACTCGATGAGTATATGGTTCAACTCACCATGGCAACGCGACATCCAGAAAGCATTGACTCACAACTATCACAATGGATTGAATATGGTGTAAGCCCACGCGCCACAATCAGCCTAGATCGCTGTGCTAAAGCACATGCATTTATAGAAGGTAAAGAGTTTGTCAGCCCTGACGATATTCACGCAGTCATTTACGATGTCTTCCGCCATCGATTACTACTCAGTTTTGAAGCAGAAGCACAGGGAGTATCAACTGACCAAGTTATTCAATATTTATTGGAAAAAGTGTCAATTGTATAGCCATGGTTACCTCTAGCAAGTTGAATTTACAACCCCAAGGTGCGTATGTCGATTTGCCAGCCTTGCAACAACTACGTTACTTGGCACAACCTCTGACAAGCTCCACCAGAATGGCAAATAATAATGCAACAAGCGGACAACACCATAGTCGTGCTTTAAGTCGTGGTATGGAGTTTGAGGAAGTCAGGCTATACCAAGCAGGTGATGATGTTCGCAATATAGACTGGCGAGTCACTGCACGCACACAAACAACACATACCAAATGTTACCGTGATGAAAAAGAAAAACCAGTTATTACTCTGGTTGATCAACGACGTTCACTATTTTTTGGTAGTCAACACTGTTTTAAATCTGTTTATGCCTGTCATTTGGCGGCATTAATTAATTGGTCAACATTAAAGCGCGGTGATCGTGTTGGCGGCTTGGTTTTAGACACCCATGAAATCCATGAAACCCGACCTGCCCGTTCGAATAAAGCAGTGAATCGATGGTTACAAATGCTTTCTCAATCCAATTTAAAAATTGATATCACGTCAAATCATCAAGAGCCTTCATTACTCTCTGCGTTAAAGCAATTACAGCGTATTACACGTAGTGGAACTGAGTGTGTTTTGATTAGCGATTTTTACGATTTAACAACCGAATGTGAAAAAATACTGTTTCAGCTATCAAGACATAATACTTTAAAACTCTATTGGGTAATTGATGCATTAGAAAAACATTTACCGATACTATCAGAAGTAACGATAAGTGATGGCCAGCAAAGAACGTCGTTATCGATTAATCAAAAATTACAATCAGGCCAACAACAACAATTTATTAAAAAACAAGAGTTCTTACGCGAAATATCCCAGCGCTTATCAATACAATTAATAGAGGTAGATACCACACAAAAGTTAACCGATCATTTGAAATTAAATAATAGAAGAAGCCTCTAGAATGGCAGAACCATTAGGAAAGACATCTCTTCCGATAGAAGATATTATTACACCAGAGTCTGTTGATTTTTGGCCTCTGGCCATCGGCTGGTGGTTACTTCTTATTTTAAGCTTTATTGTTATGGTTGGACTTTTTTTAATTTATAAAAAACATAAGAAAAAATGGGGGTACCGTAAACAAGCTTTATATCTACTTGAGCAAACCTTTAAAAAATGGAAAGCCAAGAAAAGTAGTAACGAAGACACATGCCATGAATTATTAACGCTATTAAAACGCACTGCTATAACGGCATACCCTGACCAGAGTATTTCTTCTCTACATGGTGAAGCTTGGTTAGATTTATTAAATTCCCAAACACCATCACCTTTATTTGATAAAGCTATGAGGAATGTTATTCGCACACAGCAATATCAAAAAAAAGTTAATGTCGATATCAATACATTAAAAAACATATGTGAACAATGGATAAAACAACATAAGAGCCAATGGAAATTTACTGTCAAAGGAGAAAATGACTGATGTTTCAATTTTCCTGGCCATGGGTTTTCATCATGTTACCTTTACCGTTATGTATTTACTTTTTTGTTAAACCGACAAAAAGAAAACACGCAGCGGTTGTTGTACCTTTTTATCATCAACTCACATCGATTGATAATAAGGCTTTAGTGAAAAATACGCGTCAGCACTGGTTGGTGTTGATTTTATTAATATTATTATGGTTATTATTGGTTTCTGCAGCTGCCAGGCCACAATGGACCGGAGAGCCTGTAGCACTTTCATCATCAGGCCGTGATTTATTATTAGCCGTGGATATCTCTGACAGTATGGATCAACAAGACATGGTCATCGACGGCGAACCTTCTACCCGGTTACAAGCCGTTAAACAAGTTGTCGAAAATTTTATAGAAAGACGTAAAGGTGATCGTATTGGGCTTGTATTATTTGGTTCAAATGCATATTTACAAACACCACTAACATTCGACACTAAAACCGTTGCCCAATTCTTACAAGAAGCGCAACTAGGCTTTGCTGGCCCTAAAACAGCCATTGGCGATGCTATTGGCTTATCAGTAAAGCGCTTACAAGACTTAAAGCAGTCAAAGGATAACCGTATTGTCATATTGTTAACGGATGGAGCTAATACTGCAGGTGAGGTCGAACCCTTACAAGCGGCAACATTGGCAGAGCAAACGGGCATCAAAGTATATACTGTTGGCATCGGTGCGGACGAAATGATTATTCGTGGCTTTTTTGGGCCAAGACGAGTCAACCCTTCTGCACAGTTAGATGAGCAAACATTAGTAAAAATTGCACAATCAACAGGAGGACGGTACTTTCGTGCACGTGAAACCGAAGAGCTGGAAGAGATTTATCAAGAGTTAGATAAGTTAGAACCTATCGATCAGGATCAGGAATGGTTGAGGCCTACCCAATCTTTATATATGTGGCCACTATCTTTATCGCTACTATTTAGCGTTATCATTGGCCTACTCTATTTGTATAAAGAACAAAACTTGACTAGAAAATCAGCCAAAAATCAGATCTCTGATAAAAAATTAAAAACAGGAAGTCTGTAATGGATTGGTTCGATAACTTCCATTTTATTCGTCCCCTCTGGTTCATTGCCTTGTTACCTTTATTTTGGATAGCTTATTGTTTATGGAAGCAACAGCAACATGGAACAGGTTTAGAAAAATGTATCAGTCAAGATCTTTTACAACATTTAGCCTTAGGCAACAAAGAAGGTAAGTCATTAAACTCTATCTTGGCGTTAACCATTATTTGGAGCATCGTTGTTACAACACTTGCAGGCCCTGCCTGGGAAAAGAGGCCGCAACCTTTATTTAAATCTGAATCAGCAGTAATCATTGCACTAGACTTATCACCTAGCATGCGAGCTGAAGATGTAAAACCTTCACGCATTATTCGCGCTCATTTAAAAATACAGGATTTTTTAAGCCAACGAAGAGATGGGCTAACAGCGCTGATTGTCTATGCTGGAGAAGCTCATGTAGTGACGCCTTTTACAGATGATACCCGTACAATCATTAACTTATTACCAACTCTGAAACCTGGCATTCTTCCTCTCCCCGGTAGCAATACTGAAATGGCTATTGAAATAGCTAAAGAATTAATACAAACATCAGCTTTACCGAAAGCCTCTTTATTATTAATTACCGATAATGTCGATCCCGATGCTTTACCTACAATTGAACAAGGGTTATCCAATAATATAGACCTAGTAATCATGGGAATCGGTACAGATTCTGGAGCCCCTATTCCAAATAAGGGTGATTTTTTAAAAGACAAAAATGATAGCGTTATTATTGCCAAGCGTAATAGCGATGTCATGCAAACATTAGCAACACAAACTGGCGGTTATTATCTACCATTACAATCTGACGGCAGTGACATTGATTTTTTTAACCAGCATATCAAACAGAGCTTTACTACTGGTAAAAAGCTCAATGAACAAGAGCGAAATAGTGATATTTGGTATGAATTTGGGCCCACCTTGCTAGTTTTATTACTACCCTTCATTGCATTATTTTTTAGAAAAGGTTGGCTATTAAGTATATCCTTTATCAGTATCACTCTGAGCAGCTCATTAATACCACAACACGCTCACGCGTCTTGGTTTGATTCGTTGTGGAAAAATAAGGACCAACAAGGTTTAGAATCATGGGAAAAAAATGATTATAAATCAGCTAGCCAGCAATTTAACAACCCTCAATGGCAAGGCAGTGCTCACTATAAAAATGGTGACTACACAGAAGCACTAAAATTTTTTGAAAAAGATAGTACAGCGATTGGCGACTATAATCGTGGCAACGCATTAGCTCAACTTAAACGCTATGATGATGCTATCACTGCCTATAATGATTCATTAAAGAAAGACCCTGAACTTGAGCAGGCAAAAAATAATAAAAAAGTTATCGAAGACTTAAAAAAACAACAAGAAGAGCAGCAAAACAACCAAAAAAATGATTCCAACAAAGAAAATAGCAACAAATCACGAGATGAGCAGAATCAACAGTCTAATGGAAATGAAAAAATAGACTCTGATTCTGGACAGCCCAATCAAGATACAGGAGATAGTCAGTCGAGCAATTCTAATGAACAAGAAAATCTAAATAATGAAGATAATCAACCTCAACAAGAAAATCGCGAATTAGACGAAGAACAAACTCAAGAAGAAAGTAACCAAGATGATTTGGAAACAGAACAAATAGCAGGTGCAACCGAAAATCTATCTGCTGAAGAACAGCAAGCTTTACAACAATGGTTAAGAAAGGTACCTGATGACCCAAGCGGGTTATTAAAAAGAAAGTTTGAATATGAATTTTTAAAACGAAGAAAACTCTATCAACAAGGCGAATGGGAATTACCTGAAAATAATGCTCACAAGCGTTATTAACATATTTTAAAAATATAAAGAATTAATTAAATGAATACATATTGCAAATTAGTGGCATTTATTTTTTTATGTATGCTAAGCCACATAACTTATAGTTTATCACTTGACTCAGAAGTTGACCGCACAACAATAGCCAGTAATGAATCTTTACGCCTAGTTATTACGGCTGATGAGAGTGCTTCTGAAGTCATAGATTTTAGCCAGCTGACTCATCAATTCGATATTATTAATCAACAGCAAAGTACTCAAACATCTATTCTTAATGGCCAAGTCTCATCAAATACACAATGGATATTAATTTTAAGCCCGAAAGAAACTGGGAAATTAATTATCCCTTCATTTGAATACCGTAGAATTTATAGCCCGGCCATTACCATTACTGTCACAGAAACCGCACAAGCCCAAGGCAAAAATGACCCAAACCCTGATGTTTTTTTCCAGATAGAAAGCAACAAAGACAATATTTATGTGCAGCAACAATTATTATTAACCATGCGTCTCTACTATAAAGTTGCACTTTCGAGTTATGATGATGAAGAATTCAAACTGGATAATACTGCTATAGAACTAGTATCTGAAAAGAATTTAAAGACTAAATTTCGCGGAAAAAGTTATAATGTTTTAGAAAAAGTATATGCCCTACACCCTCAATCTGTCGGGGAGTTAAACATTCCAGCTCAATCCTGGAGGCTAGAAAAATCATTGCGCTCATTTAGTTTTGGCCGTTCTGGAAATCCCTATTTGTATGTCAGAAGCGAACCTTTAACCATTCAAGTTAAGGCTATACCGGAAACAAGCACTGCTAAAAACTGGCTTCCTGCTGAAGAAATCAAATTAGAAGGCAAATGGAAGCAATCTATCCTGCGGGCAACAGTCGGTGAGCCCCTTAACTATCAACTTGCATTAAGTGCTAATGGGTTAATAGCTGCTCAGCTACCCGAAATCGTACTACCTAAAACAGATGATTTTACAATATATACAGATCAGTCTGAGGCTAATAATACTAAAGAGGCCTCTGGAATTACTGGGCTTCGCACGAGCAATTTTGCCGTTATTCCACGTAAAGCAGGTACATTTACATTCCCCCAGGTAGCCATTAAATGGTGGGACATAAAAACTGATAAAGAAAAAAGTTTGGTACTCTCAGAACAAACAATTATTGTAGCGAACAGCACTGAGAATAACAGTGAAAAACTACCTACCTTACCATCAACCACAGATGTAGTCGCGCCAAAGGCAGATCATTCAAAAATAATATTCTGGCAAATAATTTCCATAATATTATTGATAGCGGTTAGCACCCTACTATTTTTATTATATAAATTCAAAAAAGGAACTTTAAATTTTTCTACTGCAAGCTCTGGCAAGGCACCGAGAAAAGATAACAACCTTAGCCATAGTATTCAAGAAATACAAAAAGCTGCCGACCATCAAGATTGGATACGATTACGAGGCGCAATTATTCAATGGGGTAAAATTCACTTTCACAACCCTGATATTAACTCTTTTTTAGAGATTGTAAATTTATTGCCAGAGTTACAACTTCCATTACAACAACTCGACAATAAAATATATGGTCGAAGAAGCGGCGAAAAATACAATCCTTCAACCCTAATTCAATTGATCAAGACTATCAAATATCAAAAGAATGTAACTCAAAAGAACCAATTAAAGAATCTATATTATAAAGAAAAAACATCTGAATACTCATAACTTTAATCTTGAAGCCACAAACACTGTCCTCCACTGGCTTTTTTAATAACTTCAAGCTTAGCACGATGAGACTCTAATTCATCTGAACTAGCATTAATAACAGGGGTATTAAATTTTTTTGTCAAGCGCCTAATCACCTCACCACTTTCGGCTTGAGAATTACCAGAACTGTTGTCATTGTCATCTAATAATAACGCAGTTTGGCCACCTGTCATCATTAAATAGACATCAGCCAATATCTCAGCATCAAGTAAGGCTCCATGTAAATCGCGCTGGGAGTTATCCACCATATAGCGCTTACACAAAGCATCCAAATTATTTTTTTGCCCGGGATGCTTCTCTCTCGCCATTACCAAGGTATCGATAACAGAGCAGTGGTCTTTAATTGATTGGTAATGGTTATTAAGGAGCTTTAACTCATGATCAATAAAACCTATATCAAACGGAGCATTGTGGATGACTAGTTGCCCACCATCAACAAATGCCATAAATTCGTCGGATATATCAGCAAAAACAGGCTTATCTTTTAAGAATTCTGGCGTTATTCCATGAACCTCTATTGCCTGCTCATCAATTTCACGTTCTGGTTGAATATATTGATGATAATGGTTACCTGTTAATTTCCGGTTAACCACTTCGACACAACCAATCTCAATAATGCGATGCCCTTGCGATGGCTCAAGCCCTGTTGTTTCTGTATCCAGAATAATTTGTCTCATTGTGGCGTACCCTTATTAGCTAACTCATCAGCAATTTCATTTTCACGATGCCCACTGTGGCCCTTAACCCAACGCCAATCAACCTTATGACGCTGTGTTTCTGTATCAAGCATTTGCCAGAGGTCACTATTTTTCACTGGTTTTTTAGCAGAATTTTTCCAGCCATTTTTTTTCCAATTGCCTATCCATTCCGTAATTCCTTGGCGGACATACTGCGAATCTGTCGTAAGTATGACATCACACGGCTCTTTTAAACTGGCCAATCCTTCAATAGCGGCCATTAACTCCATACGGTTATTTGTTGTTTGCTTTTCTCCACCACAGAGTCTTTTTTCATTTTCACCGTACCTCAATAGGACTCCCCAGCCACCAGGGCCAGGATTTCCTTTACAAGCACCATCGGTAAATAATTCTACTTTTTTCATTAATGCTGTTCCTTTTCGGATCGAATAATTACTCTTTGAGGAATTTTTGAATTTTGTATGGCTCGTCCCTTGCCCCAAGGGCTTAAGGCAGCCTTCTTTTTCCAAGGTTTTTTAATCAACGTCATTGGTACAACACTTTTACGCGCAACAATAATATAAAACGCACCGCACCATGGAAATAAGCGACTACAAAATTTGTCGAACCCTTGCCTATATCCACGCTGTAGCGGTAACGCGTGATAACCGTATTGAATCAAAAGTGGCTCAAAATCAAGTACGCGCAACCAATCAACCAATCTGCCACAACTTAACGTGTTATAACGCCAATGTGATTTAGATGTAAACGCTCGCTCCAGCTGTTTTTTAATCATCAATGATGAATACGGATTAAACCCAATAATATTGATATATCCATTCGGAATAATAGTTCGCGCTGTTTCACGTAATAATTGATGGGGGTTTGTCGAGTACTCCATTACATGATGCAAAACTGCAGTATCAATTGACTCCGCCTCAATAGGCAAATGCTCAAAATGGGCAACAGCCGGGGCCGAGCTTTCACTATGAACCCCCAAAGAGAAATGATGTGTGACAGGGCTTTCTCTGGATAGCCTTACTTTATCCAACACACTAAGCTGCATAAGGTGATAGCCGTACATTTCTGGCATAACTCTATCAATTTTTTCCTGTTCTGCAGATAATATACGTTGCCCGAGTGGTGTTTCAAACCATCGCTCAATTGCATTTTGAGATTCATTTAGCGGCCTAACACCAAAGCGCGTAGTCATATAAGATTTAAATGAATGGCGAGCTTTTTTTAAGGCAGAGTAAGACATAAATTAAGTATCAGTAGATAAACTTTTGCTTACGACTTCGTAAACATCTTTGGAAAGGTCTTCTACTGCCAAGATATTCTCCAACGCTTGCTTCATAAATTTTTGTTGCTGCGCTGGATATTTTTTCCAACGCGTCAGCGGTGTAAGTAAGCGAGCGGCTATTTGTGGATTAATAGTGTTTAAAGTAATAATTTGGTCCGCTAAAAACTTATAGCCAACACCAAGTGGTTGATGGAAGCTGACCAAGTTATTGCTAAAGACACTAATTAATGCGCGAACTTTATTAGGGTTTTTAATAGAGAAGCTAGGATGCTCCATTAATGCTTTAACATCATCTAATGTATTTTTTTGCGGTACAGAAGCCTGCACTGATAACCATTGATTCACAACTAGCGCTTCATTCTGCCATTGAGAATAAAAACTTTCGAGCGCTTTAGATTTATCTGCATTTAGTGAAAGATGATTACTATGTACCAAAGATCGTAATGCTGCTGCCATATCAGTCATATTGTCAGCATCACTATATTGTTTAATGCAAGCTTGATGAATTTTTCTATCATCGAGCAACATTAAATAATCCAATGCAATATTTTTTAAACTCCGCTGCGCAATGGCCTCTGCAGACGGGCTATACGCATTACTAGCTTGAAGAGATTGGTATAATATCCACAGATCATCTTTTAGCAACTCTGCAATACTGTAACGTAGTTTTTTACGAGATTGGTGAATTGCATCAACATCAATACACGAAGCAATTTCTGCCAGATAAGCTTCTGAAGGCAAACTTAACATCAAAGCAACCATCGCTTTATCTAAAGATGGATCTGCAATAACAGACTTCAGTCCCATAGACAAACGAGGGTCGATATCAATTGCTTTTTGCTTTTGGTGGGCTTGCATTAACTCATGAATAATTGATACCGCCAACTGTTGACTCGCATTCCAACGAGAAAACCCATCACTATCCCAACTCATTAAGCGTAAATAATCATCACGGCTATAATCTGTTATTAGTTTCACTGGAGCTGAGAAATTGCGCAACAATGAAGGCACAGGCTTTTCTAAGACTTTTTCAAATTGGAACGTCTGCTCTTTTTGAGTAAGTTCTAGAACCCAATGTGTATTATCCTCCTTCTCAGCTAAGGAATAATCTTTTGGATGTAATGCCAAACACCCTGCTTCACCAACCAACCCTATCCCTATTGGCATATGCAAAGATTGTTTATCACGGCTCTTAGATTCTGGTGTTGAGGGTAGTTTTTGTTTAATGGTTAACTGATAAATTTGCTTATCTTCATCATAGTTATCAGTTACGACCAATGTTGGGGTACCGGCTTGTGTATACCAATATTTGAACTGCGTAAGATTTCGGCCAGAAACAGTCTCCATTGCATCCACAAAGTCTTCAATAGTCACTGCTTGGCCATCGTGCCGTGAAAAATATAGATCTGAACCTTCTCGAAACTTTTCAACACCTAGTAAGGTATGAAGCATACGGACAATCTCAGATCCTTTCTCGTAAACTGTCAGTGTATAGAAATTAGAGATCTCAATAAAAGATGGGGGTTGTACAGGGTGAGCCATAGGGCCTGCATCTTCAGCAAATTGTAAGGTGCGCAGTAAACTTACATCCTCAACTCGCTTAACAGTGGCAGAGCCCATATCAGCAGAAAAAGCCTGATCACGAAACACTGTAAAGCCTTCTTTTAGACTCAATTGAAACCAATCACGGCAGGTGACTCGATTACCAGACCAATTGTGAAAGTACTCATGAGCCACAACACCTTCTACTCGTTGAAAACCGGCATCTGTCGTGGTTCGCTGATTCGCCAAGACACAAGAAGTATTAAAAATATTCAAACCCTTATTTTCCATCGCGCCCATATTAAAATCATCAACGGCAACGATCATAAAAATATCTAGATCATACTCACGACCATAAACGTCTTCATCCCACTTCATTGCTCGCTTTAATGAGTCCATCGCATAATCACATTTATCTAAATCCTTAGGTTCCACAAAAATGCGCAATGTGACCTTACGCCCTGAACAAGTCGTAAATTGATCCTCGATAAACTCTAATTTACCTGCAACGAGAGCAAACAAATAAGCAGGTTTTTTGAAAGGGTCTTCCCACTTCGTCCAATGCCGCCCATCGTTTTGCTTTCCCTCTTCAATCAAATTACCATTAGATAATAGAACCGGATAATTAGACTGGTCAGCAACAATCGTTGTGGTAAACACACTCATCACATCAGGTCTATCAAGGTAGTAAGTTATTTTGCGAAAACCCTCTGCCTCACACTGCGTACAGTACATGTCACTGGATTTATACAAACCCTCAAGTGAGGTATTTTCTTGAGGTTTAATACGAGTGACACACGTTAAAACACAGTTGTCAGGTATAGAAATTGTTAAGCTATCATCTGCCAACTTGTAAGCATCATCTGACATGACGTCACCATCAATACTAATTGAAACCAGCTCTAATTCCTGACCATGTAAAACTAATGGATTTTGGTTATCCGCTTCAGAATTACGTTTTAATGTCAGCTGTGATGTCACTGTCGTAACTGATTCGCCCAATTCGAAAACAAGCTCTGTTTTATCAATCAAAAAATCAGGCACTTGATAATCACGTAAATAAATAGCTTTAGGCTGTGCATCTTTCATAGTATTTTTAATAACTCTTTATTGTTGCATCTATTTAAAATTTAATGGTTGCGACTCATCGTGGGCAATTTCACCTTGCGTACTACCGCAATGCTTATGTTCTTTTTTAGGGATATAACCAGTACGCTCTTCAGGGTTTATATGCTTTTCTTCATAAGCAATAACAGCTTGTAAACATAAGTCACGCTGTTCTTTAGAAATTTTTTCTCCCGTTGGCCATTTACCTAACTCGACAGCCCGCTTTAACTGCTGATAGATAGTCGGAGTAATATTGTCCAACAACTGAGCCACACTACTTATCATTTTCAACACCTTATTGAATAACTTGCTTCACATATTTTTTAAAACTACTAATGCTTTATTTATGTCATTAGTTAAGCCGTTGTTTATCGCGAATAACAGCAATGCCACCTAATATCGCACCTGCTATCAAACCAGTAATATGTGCCGCATTTGCGATACTACCTTGAATAAACATATCGATAATGCCAAAAACACCTAATAACAGCCATACAATAAAAAAGATAATAACGGCTTGATTAAACTGCAATATTGGGTGAGGAATAAATCGTTGGTAAATAGCAACATAACCCATCACACCGTAAACAACGCCAGAAAGCCCACCAAATGGAATGCCTGCACTAACGAGATATTGTGATGTATTGGAAGCCAAGGCTATAACCAATATAACCATCAAGTAGTAAACAGGCCCTTTTACTAACTCAATGCGTCGCCCAATAACCCATAAAAACAAACCGTTAAACAAAATATGTAAAAAACCAAAGTGCAAAAAAATAGGGGTCACCAAACGCCAATACTGACCTGCCTCAAGGCCACTCTGTACCGGTAAAAGTTTATTTCCGCCAATGGCTTGAAATAAAAAAGGTTCAACATAAGATAAGCTACGAGAGTCTGCGTAAACTAATAAAGTACCTAAGACACCTAATAATATTGCACTTAAAGTAATAGGCAGCAACTTAAAAAGTTCGGCAGCGATAAGCCATTTATTCGGTGCCAGCCCAGACTGTCGAGATGCATATTCTTCAGGCGAGTTTTCATCAATAATTAACTCCCCTGCTGCCCAACGACTGGATTGATCCGCTATCTCCATTATTTGTAGCTCGTCAGCAATCCATAACTGTTGCTGCCCTTGCTCTTCTGTTACGTGACATAAAATGCCAGACCTTTTTAGATAATTCAGAAAAGGCATTAAGTCTTTCTCTAGCGGAAAGCGAATAACAGGGTACCAGTTCAAATCAGTCATTTATGTATTCCGTTGGCTCTTCCGGAGGGTCAACATAAAGCCAAACATAGTTACCCGCTTCCAGTCTGATTTCGTTATCAAAACGATAAGCAACCAATCGCCCATATTTTACCGCGCTATAATCCAAACAACAGATATTATATCTTACTGGTGTTGGCCTACCGTGTAACCAATAGTGGCCGAAAAATACAGGCTTAGCATAAATCGGATAGTGAATTAATTTAGATAACTCTGCTTCACTTAGCTCACGGTCAATAAGGTGTTCGGGAAGAGGATCAGGCTGAAAAACAACATCACTATACGTCTTGGGATCATTTGACCAGAATTTAGTCCGAAATATTCTGCGCTCGAAACCATCACGGCTACGAATAACCTCATTATCGGGCAGTGAAAGGCTTGTTCCTCTCATAAGGCGGTCTAATACTTTTCCTTCAAAAGAACTCTGCTCCGTTGAGGCAACAATGATTTCTGGGGTTACGCAATTGGTACCAAAACGTTGCTGATACTTAGCAATGTAGTTGTCATCCCAACAAGCATGCACGACCCGAAAATTAGGCATTTCAAGAAATAGAGGGAGCCGGCTGAACCACTCTAAATATTCTTTAAAATCAAGGGGATAATTCGCAAACTGCTCAAATGTCTCGTGGACTAAACGCTCGTTATGAGTATTGTGCTCACGTAGATAGCCTGTATGCCCTGGGCGGCTATCCGGCGTTGCATGGCAATACACATTGTATTCATGGTTACCAATCACCATCTGTGCATGGCCATGAGTGACCATGTCATAAACAACGGAGAGCGCTTGTCGAATATGAGGCCCTCTGTCAACGATATCGCCAACAAAAATAACCTGGCGTTGAGGATGCTGATAGACTCCAGCTTGCTTTTTATAGCCCATCACCTCAAGTAGTTTTACCAGAGTTTCTCCACAACCGTGGACATCCCCAATAATATCGTAACCTTCAAACTGTTCGTAATTCACTTTGAATCATCAATACTTAAGTGTTGTCCGTTGTAAGGTGTTTACCCCAGCCCAATTTAGTCCTGCAAGTCTCGTAATAATTATGGTCTGACGGGTGAATCAATTGTAAACGGGTCGGCTTTTTAGTGACATGTATTTCATCACCAGCTTTCACTAAATCAGATGCTTGACCATCACAAGTGATATTGAGTGATGTTGTCATTTCTTGGCCAATAATAAGCTTAATTTGGCTATCGCCATTAACAACGATAGGCCGACTACTGAGAGTATGGGGGTTTAAAGGCACTAAAACGATAGCATCCATACTAGGGTACATTAATGGCCCTCCACCACTCAGTGCATAGGCTGTGGAGCCTGTAGGCGTAGAAACAATCAAACCATCAGAAGATTGGCTATAAACAAACTGACCATCGATATACAGTTCGAACTCGATCATACGAATATGGCGACCAGGGTGTAAAACAACATCATTAAGGGCATCTCCGGAGGCAATAATCCTATCGTCACGAATTATCGACATATCCAATAAGAAGCGGGTTTCAGTGATATATTTACCCTCCAACACTTCACCTACTTTTGCTTCAACCTCACTGGGCATGATATCTGTCAAAAAGCCTAATCGACCTCGATTAACGCCTAATACCGGTACTTGATGTGCCACCATACTTCTTGCAGCGCCTAACATACTGCCATCACCACCAATGACAATCGCTAAATCACAATGCTGTCCGATATAGTTCTCGTCGCCTTGATCAACAAGATCGGGTTGATTAACCAGCTCGGCCAAAGAATCTAATAAAATAACTTCTACACCACTTTCAGTCAAAAAATGCACCAAACGCTCTGCAGTTCTTCGAGTCTGATCAGAATGTACACGGCCTATAAGACCTACGGAACGAAATGTTGTCATATGAAAGCATCATTAAAATAAAAAGACTTAGCATGATAACATGAGAGTATGACTATTCGTTCACAAAAAATAGCGGCTCATGAATATCATAAGACTGAGCAATGCACACTAAAAGAACGCCCCATTCGAGACCTTGCTTGGGCACTTTGTCATTCTTCGTTATTTACCTCTATTCCAGGCTTCGATACAGAATGGCTCAACAAAGATTATGTAGATGAAGGCCTATACCCTTGGTTACTAGCGTTAGACCAATCACCCGAAAAATTATATGAGCACTTAGATAATCAACGCTCAACTCGATTAGGAATATATTTTGAGCAACTATTGAGTTTTTACTTTGAGCACTACCCTCGCTTTACACTACTAACTAAAAATCATCAGGTTAATGATAAACAACGTACATTAGGTGAGTTTGATTTCATCGTTTTTGACCAAAAATATAAGCACATAAAACACATAGAAGTTGCGGTTAAATTTTATTTGGGCCACAACAACTATAGTAAACCCATTAAAAATAATATGCCTTTACACAACTGGCATCACTGGGTAGGCCCCAATGAAAAAGACACATTAGCCATTAAAATGAGGCACCTACAACAACACCAACTACCTCTAGTAAAAACAAAATGGGGGCAACAAGCACTATCTAAACTTTTTGATTCCAACAAGACAATAACAAGTCGCTTATTAATCTCTGGACGATTTTATTTTCCATTTGAAAACGATATTGAAAAACCTTTATTTTCAACTAGTAATCGTACCAATAGATGGATTAGCAGTCACACATTACTATCCGATAAATCTTTTCTAGAAAAAGATAAACAGTATTGTTTATTACCTAGGCAGCATTGGCTTAGCGAAATAATAATTAATGACATTAGCGACTATAAGCTTTCTATTTATTCTGAAAAAGAGCTAAAAGAGTTTATTGCAGTGGATGCTGAAAATAAGATTAACGAATGGCAAATTGCTGAGTTAGATATATCAGTAAGTAATGCGATAGAAACAAAACGTTTTTTTATTATTAATAAGCAGACCCTGCCAATTGGTGAATAGTATCGAATTCACTAACCAATAAGTCTTTAACTTGCGTTTGATTAATCCCAGCCAAACCTTTATCTAATAAGCTGACTTTATACCCTTTCTCTGACAGTAAAAAAGCAGCCGCGCGACTACGAGCACCTGTATTACAGTAGATTAAATAATGTTTTTGTGGATTAAGGAAACGTATTTTTAAACGTAGTAATGGTAGTGGGATATGTAGCGCATTAGCAATATGCTTATAATCAAATTCTTCTTGAGTTCGCACATCTAGGAATTCAAACGTTTGATTTTTCATTGTCTCGAGCGTTTCAAAAGCCATATGGTCAACAGAAGGCTCTTGCAGTAAATCAGCAAAATCATTTTTATGCAAACACATCAAAGTACCATCAGTAAGCATTTTCACAGTGGCATTTCGGGTAGTATTTTTAATAAGGGCATCTTCACCAAAACATCGCCCTAAACTGATCTCCGCAATCGGCATTGCTCGTTCATTCCGTGTATCAGCTCGCATGACTTCTGCTCGACCATCCTTAATAAAATAACAGTAATCACCCTCTTCACCTTGCTGTAGGATCACTTCACCTTTAGTCACCATTCTCGATGAAATTTTAGAAAAGATAGACATGACATTAAGAGGAGGAATTTTATAAAAAAGATTAGAGTTCAAGACGGTTGTCATCCAACCAGCATCTTCATCAAAATCACGCTCATAGGAAATATCGATTTCTAAATAGTCCGCGACTTGACTCCAGGTCAACAAATTATCAAGCATATGGCGATCAAATTTAAGTAGCTCACAATCCGTTAACGCAGTGGCAGAAAAACTTTCTGTTTGAAACTGAACGATCGGCAACCAATGAAAATCTGCTGTGATGATTCTCTCGTGGCCATTATGATGCTTCAATAGAATTTCGCCTGAGAGTAAATAAAACAATGAATCTTCAGGCTCTTCTTCATTAAATAATACATCATCACGGCATGCCGTCACTTCGGTCGCATGGTCTAATGCCGTAAGCAGGTGATGTTCACGCATAGTACCCAGTGGCACTAAACTTTGACATTGCTGCAATAAATGCGCTTTATTCATTAAACCTAAGTCCTCCATTTAACATATCTCCCCTCATACATCTTGTGATAGGTCAAAACCTCTTCGACCCTGCAATCCACCGCTGTGAATAGCAACTATCTTGCTATTTTCGGGCCAATAATTGATTTTTGCCAATTGCTCAATTGCCCATAGCATCTTAGCGGTATATACAGGCTCCAATAACAACTGATTGCGCTGCTCGAATTCTGACATAAAAGCCATTAGCTCTGGCGATGTTTTACCATAACCACCGTGATGAAAATCAGTAAACAGTTGCCATTGTTTATTACTTTTACCTAATAGAGATAACCAATGGTTAATTTTCGGTGTTAACTGATCCTCACCTTTCAACACACTTATTCCAACACAACGGCACCTATCAGAAGCCCCTGCGATCAAACCCGTTAAAGTGGAGCCAGTTCCGGCAGCAGAACACAATATGTAATCTGTATTGCCGAGCTTTTCAGCTACCGTGACATCAACGGACATTGCTAACGACATGCAACCTCGAATACCCGCCAGATTCTCTCCACCCTCCGGTAATAAGTAATAATTATCGGAGTATTTCTTCAGTATAGGCAATACTCCAGTAATATCTTTACGACGATAGTCTTTTTTACCCAAAAAGTGGAGTTTCATCCCCCAATTCTGGGCATCATTTAAGGTAGGCGTTAACGGTACGGAATCATAACCGCGAACGATACCTGTAGTTTGTAAGCCTAATTGGCTACCGGCAGCAGCCAAAGCATAAAGATGGTTGGAGTAGACACCCCCGAAAGAAACAATATTGGAGCAACCTTGCTGGGTAGCATTACGTAGATTGAAATACAGCTTGTAGTACTTATTACCTGAGTAGAAAGATGATAATTGATCATCTCGCCTTAAATAGGCTGTGATGCCACGACGAGCAAGCTCTGGCCACACAAGTGGCTGCAATGAAACCCGTTGAGCAACATCAATTAATTTTTGTTGAGTGAGTAGGCTAATCCCTGTCGTCCATTTTTATTGATATTCACTACAGAAGGAGCTTTTGCACGATGTGTAGGGCAACAATTGCTTTCACCCACAATAAACTGGCTAGGGTCGTCCAGTCTGGTAACAGGCTCATCACACAGCTCACCACTATCCAGCTCATGTTGACAGGTAGGGCTGTAGAAATGGTCTAACCAAATACGGTACAACTGTTCATTAACACCACATTTTTGGGCAACATAAGCCGTAGGGTTAGATAAGTATGGAGCAACATCAGCAGGCTGAATCGTTAAATGCCCTGCTCCCGGATGGTAAATCACAAAATTAACGCCAGCTTCACTTAATCGATCTAAAACCACTTCACTGGACATGTCGATTAGTTTTTTGTTTTCCTGCTGAAGCTTTACAATTTCTTGCTGTAACTTTGTTTCACGCTCAGTACGGTAGAGTATTTCAACATCACGAGCTTTTAATTCAGCCTGATGCTCTGTAACAACACTATCAAGCTGCAATATCATTTCAGATTCGTAATGTTCTTTTAATTCTTCTACTTGGTGGCTATCGGTCTGTTCAGCTTGTTTTAGCTTGATTTCGAAATACTCGCGCATACCAGCAATTTTGTCTGTCTGGCCAGCTATCGTTTCTTTCAGTTCAAGGTTTAGGGCCCGCTGCTCATTAAGTTGTTGCTGGTAGTCATTAAGCTGCTGTTGATAGGCAATCAAACGTTCTTGATGATCAAGACTAAGTTGCCGCATATCCTGCTCTGCTTTCGTTGAAAGCAGCCTTTGGCGCAGTCTTTGCTCCTTAATTAATAAAGCTGCTCGGGTTCTTTCTTCGTTGTAACGATTATCAGTAGAACCTTCATCTTTTTTCTTAAAAACAATGCCTAAACTATTGTTTTTTATTGATTTTTTAATTGGGATAAAATCATTTAAAGAAGCCTGCATAGCAGGATCCCAAAGGCTATTTTGATGCCACTCTATTGGGCATTGGCTATAACAAGCCAAGGCAATAGGTCCAGAACCCAGGTTGGGACCTTTAGCCGCATTATCGGCCAACTGTTGTAGAGGGATATTCCAAGATTTTTCGACAAAACCTTCCCGGTCAAATGCTATCTGAAAAAATACGGCAGCAGTCACATGGTATTGAGAGTTAATACGCACATAGACCGCTTTCATCGACTTCTGAGCAATATCATGAAGAGGGACATAGTTATCTAAAATAGCTTGAAATTCAGCATAGGTCATTTCTTTAACAATCTGATGATCATTAAAAAAAAGTATTGCTTCAGAGGAAGAAGGGTCGACCATAGTTATACTGCTGTATGATTGCCGCAAGTGGCAATTAGAATTAGGATACTATTGATTATGGTCAAAATTTACGAAATGCTATGTGACGAGTTCAACATTTTAGAGAAAAAGTCAGTTTTGCTGATAATTTGAAAAAAACTGACACTTTTGGTCAGATAATGATACTACTCTTAGCTACACCCTATAATTCTGAAAAGTCATCACCAAAATAGTCATCTTCATAGTCTTCGTACTGGCTGTCTAATAAGTCTTCAAGATAATCATCCATTAGCTTTTACTCTTTCGTTTAATATAATGTTCAGAGTAAGGCTAGTTCATAAAGTTTACGATTTTGTGAAATTTATTTTATTTTGTGGCTTGAGTCACTTAATTATTTACTGTCCAATTTGCTTGCACAAGGATGTTGTCATCTAAACTCACAGTTCCTGTATATTCACTGCCCTCAACTACTGGGCCAACACCTTTAGGGGTTCCGGTCATGATTACATCGCCATCCTCAAGGCTTAGAAATGTCTTAATTTCGCTCAAAATTTGCTCAGGCTTGAACAACATCTGCTCTACATTCCCCTGCTGAACGATGTGGCCGTCAATCTCCAGAGTCATAGATAAGCGATAAATATCTGAGTTTGTTACCGAAACAAAATCACTCAGCACCGCTGCACCATCAAAAGACTTCGCTCTCTCCCATGGTAAACCAGCTTCTTTGAGTCTCTGCTGTATTTGACGCTTGGTTAGGTCAAGACCGAAACCAACCCCGGATAATTGCCCCTTGTTGACGATAAAGCATAATTCACCTTCATAATGGTTAACATCCTCAGAGGGAGATGAGCCTCCACTGGAAAGTGTATGACTTATCGCTGAATTAGGCTTAATGAAAACAACTGGCTCAGTAGGTACAGCATTACCAAGCTCTTTAGCATGAGCGACATAGTTACGACCAACACAAATAATTTTAGACGGCATAACATCACCGTTTAAATAACGAACAGTTTTCATTTCTGGCTAGAATCACTAATTAAATTACAGTATTTACACTAATACAACGACCAGCATATATCTAGAACTTAATGTAGTTAGAAGATCAATGAATGCGAACAGTTCTTAGTCCGCATGAGTGAGCAAGTCAGCAATTTCAAAATACGCTTTGTTATCAAGCTCTTTATCAAGAATCATTAAGCTGCGACTGTAATAAGCACTTAAGTCCAGACCCACCCCAAGGGCACATAGGTGAATATCTGGTTTAGCTTCTATGTCACTCGCTACCAACTTTAAATGTTTATCGAGATAGCGCTCTTCTTTATTCACGAGCTGTGTTGATGTATCCATTGGTGAGCCATCAGAAATCACCATGATAATTTTTCGTTTCTCACTTCGTTGAGCGAGTCGACCATGAGCCCACTGCAAAGCTTCACCATCAATACTTTCGCGAAATAAATCAGGCTTTAAAAGGCCAGCCATTGCTTGCCGACTGCGCCGCCATTGTGTATCTGCTGTCTTGTAAATATTGTGACAAAGATCGTTTAAACGACCTGGGTTATCAGGGCGACCGTTCTTACTCCACTTCTTATGGGCTTTACCACCATTCCAAGCGCCAGTAGTAAAACCTAGCACTTCTGTCTTAATCCGCCCTAGTTCTAGTGCGCGAACCAATGTATCGACGAGTATCGCAATATCTTCGCTGTGTTGAGACATAGAACCTGAATTATCAATTAGCACTGTCACAACACAATCAACCAATGGCTTTTCTGCTTCCTGGCGGAATAATTTGCGATCATCGGGAGCTGTAAATAAACGAGACAAACGCCCTGAGTCAAGAAACCCTTCTTCTTGACCAAAATCCCAACCCGATAATTGTGGAACCGAAAATAACTTTGAAAAATATCGAGCTAAACGAGGAATATTAACACTCTGTTGCTGTATGCGTTTATCGAGGCTTTCTCGCATACTCCGCAGTAATTCAGGGCGTATTTTTTTACTGATGTCCACAACCTTATCGTATTCAGTTGTATATATTTTATAGTCAATTACATCTTCAGCAATGACAATGTCGTTAACGCCAGAGACGCCAACTGCTTGATCAATATCGTCGCCATCGGCATAAAGTAATCGCAAACTGGTATTAGGATTTTTAAGCAGCTTTTCTACATCTTCATTTTCATCGATGTCTTCATCGGAAATAGGAGAAAGACCACTGATTTCTTTTTCAATTTTTTCAGCAACTAATAAAGCATCAACACTATAATCGAGCTGATTCTCTTTATTACGTTTCATTGCCCGCAAATGAGTTCCGATTAAACGCCCAAAACTCATTCTCGTCGCTTCGATAAGATCTTCAATTTGTTCCGGAGGCTGAGCGCTAAACAGTCTCGACCACGCAGTGATCACCAAAGCAAAAATCATCATTCCTGCATGACTTTCTGTTAAACCAGATGCATGCGCTTTATCTGCCCAATCGAGGAAACGTCGTTTCAGGTTTGCTTTAATCCCAGGCAATTGTTCAGGTGCTAGAGACTCAACCCTAAGTTGCTCCAATAATTCAAAGATCCAGGATTGGAGGTTATTTTCAGGACGTAAACTTTTGTGAAGCTCAGAATCGCTATAACACAAACGCATAGCAATACCATCAGCGACTCCTCTCAGGTTTCGATAATCATTGGTTTCAGGGTCAAGCTGTAGATGCGCCACTCGAACGGGAAAAGGGCGCCCTTTAAAATTAAGGTAATGTCCCCTGTAATGAACCGATGGTTCATCAGCAAGTGCTCGAATAGAGGCGGCACACCAGTGCTCAAGCTTTTGTTGAAGAACTTCAACCTGCGACATATGCTGAGATACTCTTTAGTACTTTTAAATTAACGTATTGTCAAACAACGATAGCTTTATCGTAAATTTTTAAAACGAAAAACAATATAAGCGTTATATTTAATTAAGGCGTCGAATAGCAACACCTTAATCACTACCAATTACTCAAACCAACCTTGAATTTCATCTGATTCGGCAAGCTCTTCATTAAAGCAACGCTGATAGTATTCAGCAATTGTTGAGTATTCTGCTTCATCACACTTATTTAAAAAAGATAACCTAAAGGCGACGGCTGTATTTCTAAATATTTCTAGATTTTCGGCCCAGAAAATAACAGTCCGAGGAGACATTAGCGTCGACAGATCACCTGCAGCAAAACCTTTACGTGTAAGATCTGCGACCGCTACCATTGAAGCGATTGTTTTGCGCCCTTCTTCATTATCAAAGCTAGGCACTCGGCTGACAATAATATCGATTTCATCTTGAGCGGATAAATAGTTCAATCGAGCAACAATATTCCAACGATCCATTTGGGCTTGGTTAATCATTTGCGTACCGTGATACAAGCCATTTAAATTACCAAGACCAACAGTATTTGCAGTGGCAAATAAGCGGAAAAAAGGATTCGGACGAATCACTTTGTTTTGATCTAATAAAGTAAACTTACCTTCCCTTTCCAATACTCGCTGAATAACAAACATGACTTCTGGACGCGCAGCATCAAGCTCGTCAAAAATAAGAGCGACTGGACGCTGAAGTGACCAAGGAACAATACCTTCTTGGAATTCAGTGACCTGTTTATTTTCACGTAAAACAACAGCATCTTTTCCGACCATATCAAGACGGCTAATGTGACCATCAAGATTGATTCGAATACAGGGCCAATTTAAACGCGCTGCAACCTGCTCAATATGCGTTGATTTTCCGGTACCATGCAAGCCTTGAATCATCACGCGACGATCTTGAATAAAGCCAGAAAGAATCGCCATAGTTACATCCGAATTGAAGCGATAAGCTTCATCAATTTCCGGGACATGATCGTCACGTTTACTAAAAGCAGGCACTTTGATATCTGCATCGATACCAAATACATCTCTTGCATTTACAACAATATCAGGTTTGCTAAGCATTAATTCAGTCATATCTATCTATCAGCGTTAAAGTTAAAAGGAATATTCGAACATATAATTACGTTGCACTGGCAACAATGGATGCCAACGCAGCAGACGCCAACCTGGCAGAAACAGGATCTGCGCGAGAAGTTAAAACAATAGGTACTTTCGCTCCCATTACAATACCAGCCGCTGCAGCACTCATAAAGTAAACCATTTGTTTAAATAAAACATTACCCGCTTCAATATTTGGGACTAATAGAACATCCGCATTTCCTGCAACAGGACTATCGATACCTTTGACTTTAGCCGCTTCCGCAGATACGGCATTATCAAACGCTAATGGGCCATCAACGATAGCACCAGGAACAGCGCCGTTGGCTGCTTCTTTAGTAATTTCTTCCGCATCCATACTGGAGGGCACAGATGCTGTTGGCACTTCTGTTGCCGATAATACCGCTATTTTAGGAGCTTTATTGCCTAACGCATGCATAACGGTCGTCGCATTTCGTGCAATATCCAATTTAATATCAATTGAAGGGAGTACATTAATTGCTGCATCAGTAATACAAATTGAAGAATCAGAACCAGGCACCGTCATATGAAAAAGATGACTTAAACGTCTACCAGTTCTTAAACCTGTATCTCTATTAATAACGGCTCGCAATAAGTTATCGGTGTGTAAATTACCTTTCATTAAGGAAGTAACTTCCCCGTTTCTCGCCAAAGAAACAGAAGCTTCAGCTGCGGCAACTTCACCATCGGCAGAAACGATTCTTAAATTGGAAATATCCCAATTAATTTCCTTAGCAATTGCTTGAATATCATTAACATCACCAACTAAGACAGGTTCAATCAAACCTTTTTCAGCGGCTTGTTGAGCGCTTTCCATTGGCAATCGTGCACCTGCATTAACAATTGCTGTCGGTGCTGCGGTTAATTGCTTGGCCTGGTCTATTAAATATTGTGGGCATTCGATAGGAGTTGAACTTAGCATACTAGACATAAAGTTATCCAAATCAGGTAATTTCTATTAAATTTCTACGCTTTCAATTAAAGCATTTTATATAAAAAACCGGGCGGAAGATTATCCTCAGCCCGGCTTTTAGTTGCTTATATTAGCTAGGTTTCCTAGCCAAAATTAAGCTTTTACTTACACGTAATCTTTGTATTTATCAAGATAACGAGTTGGTTTTGCTAATGCATCACGACGGAATGGGTCGCCAAGCTCACGAGTACACATAATCTCGATCACTGTAGTTTTACCTTCGTTCATTTGCATATCAATTGCTTTCTTAAGAGCAGGACCAACGTCTTCTAACTTGTCGATAGTCATGCCTTCTGAACCCATCGCACGACCGATTTCAGCGAAGCTTTCGCTTTCTAATTCACCAGCAACAAATCGACGGTTGTAGAATTCAACTTGGTTTTTCTTCTCAGCACCCCATTGACGGTTGTGGAATACAACAGCTGTTACAGGAATGTCATGACGTACAGCGGTCATAATTTCCATTAAGCTCATACCCCAAGCACCATCACCAGCGTATGCAACAGCAGGACGCTCAGGAGCAGCACATTTTGCACCCATCATTACAGGTAGTGCATAACCACAGTTACCGAAACTCATTGGAGCAAAGAAGCTGCGAGGACGCTCAAAACGCAAGTAGCTGTGAGCAACTGCATTGATGTTACCGATATCGGTAGAAACCATAACGTCAGCAGGCATTGCTTTTTCAAGCTCACGCAATACTTGACGTGGGTGCAACCAGTTGCCTTCTTCTTCAGACTGCTCTTTGATCATGTCTAAGCTGTAATCATCTTTCTCATGAGTCCACTCATCAAGCTCTTTTTCCCACGCTGCTTTTTCAGAAGCGATTGAAGCGGCACGATCAGCTTTAGAAGCGTCTGATGCTAAAGTTTTACCGTCTAACTTACGAACTAATACAGAAGCTGCTGCTTTTGCGTCACCACAAATACCAACAGAAATCTTCTTAACAAGACCTAACATCTTATTGTCAGCATCGATCTGAATGATTTTTGCGTCTTTTGGCCAGTAGTCCATACCGTGCTGTGGCAAAGTACCGAAAGGCCCTAAACGTGAACCCAGAGCAACAACAACGTCTGCTTGAGCGATTAATTTCATGCCCGCTTTAGAACCTTGATAACCTAAAGGACCACACCATAATGGATGGCTAGCTGGGAAAGAATCGTTATGCTGGTAGCTGTTTACAACAGGAGCGCCAAGGCGTTCTGCAAGAGCTTTACATTCTTCGATAGCGTCGCCCATGACAACACCACCGCCAGAAACGATAACAGGGAATTTTGCTTCAGCTAATAAATCAGCAGCTTCCTGAAGGCTTTTTTCGCCTCCAGGACCACGATCTAGAACTTGTGGTTGAGGAATTTCAACATCGCTATCACCATAGAAATAATCGCGAGGAATATTTAATTGGGTTGGTCCCATTTCAGACATAGCACGATCAAAACAACGACCAGTGTATTCAGCCATACGATTTGGATGAGTAACATGTCCTTGGTATTTCACAAATTCTTGGAACATAGGTAATTGGTTAGCTTCTTGGAAACCACCTAAACCTTGAGTCATAGTTCCAGTTTCTGGTGTGATCATAACGACAGGACTGTGAGCCCAAAACGCAGCCGCAATACCAGTTACACAGTTACTAATTCCTGGGCCATTTTGACCAATCACAACACCGTGACGACCAGTTGCACGAGCATAGCCATCAGCCATGTGTGCTGCACCTTGTTCATGTACTACAGGTATTAAGCGGATACCAGCTGGAGCAAAAATGTCCATGGCGTCCATAAAGGCAGAGCCCATGATGCCGAATATATCGGTTACACCATTAGCCACCATAGTTTCAACAAACGCTTCACTAGGAGTCATGCGAGCCATAATTACAGTCCTTCACTATAAATAAGATAAATAAAAAAACAGAGCTTGCCCTAAGCAATCTCAGCTTACGTGATATTGGTTTAATTTTTGTATTAATTAGTAATAACTTCTTAACTTCAAAAGCTATAACCAGTTAAGCCAGAATAACGTCAGCACCTCAATCGGAGTAGCTCCAAACAGATACATCAAATTAATCCAGTTCAACTTAAAAACGCTAAAATTGATTCATTTATTATCAAAATTGATTCAAATCATCTCAAAAGCGCCTTAAATCGATGCGGATTATACCAACTCCAAGACGCTTAGCCAAGCAGAAGATAGAAAAATAGCACAAACAACCATGCTAAAGACCGAATATTGCTAAATAAAAAAATGGGATAGACTGATTCTTCATGATCACAAACTGGAACGATAATAAAAGGAAATAACCTGCCTATACCTTTATTATTTGCTCGTAGAAGCTACCTGCAAGAACACAAACTAAAGAGCTGAAGTAAAGATCATAAATTATTAAAAGTAATCAAAATACTAATATGAAATAATTTTCTGATATTTCATATTAGTTCAAAATATTTCCAAAATTGATCTATCCAAATAATTTTTTTGGGTTTAAACTCCGCAAGTGAATTACGATACACAATTTAAATACGTGATAATTAAAGTCTAAGTTAAAGACAATGATTAAATCATGCGAATATATGATGATAACTACTTCTGATTCCCGGAGGACAAATGCCAAGCTTACTTCCTGACGTAGACCCTAATGGTTTACTAGAATATTCTGTAGTTTATACAGACCGCTCACTTAACCACATGTCACAATCCTTTCAGGAAGTGATGAAGGATATTTCAAGCACTTTAAAACAAGTTTATAAAGCCAATGCAGTTGCTATCGTACCTGGTAGTGGCACGTTTGGCATGGAAGCCGTCGCAAGACAATTTGCAACCAACAAAAAATGCCTAGTTATTCGTAATGGCTGGTTTAGCTTCCGCTGGACTGAGATTTTTGAAAAAGGTGATATTCCATCACAAGCAACTGTGCTAAAAGCGCGCAGAGCTGAAGACACACATCAAACCCCCTTCGCACCAGCACCAATAGAAGAAGTGGTTGCAACCATTAAGTCAGAAAAACCTGATGTCGTTTTTGCTCCTCATGTAGAAACTTCATCTGGCATGATACTACCTGATGAATATATTAAAGCAGTTGCTGATGCTGTACATAGCGTGGGTGGCATGATGGTATTAGACTGCATCGCCTCTGGTACTATCTGGGTAGACATGGAAGCTTGTGGCGTTGACGTATTAATTAGTGCACCTCAAAAAGGCTGGAGCGGATCTCCTTGTTGCGCATTAGTTATGCTAAGCCCACTCGGTTTAGATCGTACAAAATCTTCTAACAGCACAAGCTATGCTTGCGACCTTGGCAAATGGTTACAAATTATGGAGGCCTATGAAAATGGAGGTCACGCATACCATGCAACAATGCCAACTGATGGCTTAACAAAGTTCAACCAAGTGATGAAAGAAACCGCAGAATATGGTTTTGATAAGGTGTGCGCTCAGCAACAAGAACTAGGTGATAAAGTTCGAGCACTGCTTGCAAGTAAAGGCTACAAAAGTGTTGCTGCCGATGGCTTTGGAGCGCCAGGCGTTGTCGTTAGCTACACCGATGACACCGACGTTCATAACGGCAAGAAATTTAAAGACATAGGCTTACAAATTGCAGCCGGTGTACCATTACGTTGCGATGAGCCTGAAGATTACAAAACATTCAGACTTGGTCTATTTGGACTAGATAAATTGCAAAATGTTGACCGCACTGTAGAGAGCCTAGCAAAAGCATTGGATACAATCGGTTAGAAACCTCTAAACTATTTAGTTTAATATATGCTTGGTTTAATTATTAAGCCAAGCATATATCCCCTCCTCCTAACATCGTTATCACGCTTGAAAGATTACAAGCCAAATTCTCGTTATACTTTTTGCCTAACCCTCTCCGCCCAAGCATCACAACTCTCACTAAGCCAGCCTACAATAAAACCAATTAAAAAGTAGCAGCCACCAGCACAATAAATTAAGAGCGCACTTAATAGTATTTATGGAATGACGGAAAACTAAATGATGAGAAATTTACGAAAGGTTAAAAGTTAGTTAAAAAAGGAAACTAATACTGGGAGATAAAAAATCCACTTGGCCGATAAAAATCAACACAAGTGGATTAGGTATGCTAACTAAATATTAACTTAATAGGACTTAAGCAATACTAATGATAATGCCGGCCACACTGCGACAACAATCCAAACAATCATTAACGATATCAGGTAAGGCATCGTGTAATACAGCAACTTCAAATAAGGTATGTTAGTCATACTACTCGCAACATACAGATTGAGACCGTAAGGAGGTGTAATAAAGCCAATGGCGTCACCAACCAAGAAAATTACCGCAAAGTGAATAGGATCCACACCTATACTAGCTGCAATCGGAGCCAAAATAGGCGCCAAGATAATAGTATTAGGTAAGCTTTCTAAGATAGTTCCTGCGATTAGTACAATTGCCATACAAGCAAACAATACTGGATAGAAACCGCCCAGAGAGGTTACCAATTCAGTAATAAAGTCTTTTGCACCCAACTGAGACAATACTTGCTGCATCACAATTGAAATTGCAATTAACGGTGCAAGCATCCCTGTAATCTGACCAGAACGCATCAAGATAGAAGGCAATGCTTTCAGCTTAAGCTCACGCGTTACAAATACACCTGCCAACAAACAAAAACCAGCGGTTATACCTGCAGCTTCGGTTGGTGAAAAGGCACCACTATAAATACCCCAAATCACAATACCAATAGCCATAAAACCAAGCCAAGCTTTAACAGCAGTTACACCTATTCTCACAGGCTCAAACTTGATTACCTTGCCCCACTTATTCTTTCTAGATAAGTAAAAACAAGTTAGCTGCATTGCCAAAACCATTAATAGACCTGGAATCATACCGCCAATAAACAAATCACCAATCGGCAAGTTCAGCATGAAACCATAAACAATGAAAATAATACTAGGGGGAATAATGATACCCACCGTACCACCTGCGGCAACTGTCGCTGCGGCGAACTTAGTATCATAGCCATTCTCAACCATTTCCGGATGCATAATACCACCAATGGTCGCCGTCGTTGCAGAGTTTGAACCAGAGATAGCCGCAAACATCCCACAAGCACCTAGCGAAGCCATTGCCAAACCGCCTCGCAACCAGCCAAGACAAGCATAAGCAAAATCGACTAGCCTTTTGGCGATACCTGCACCAGCAATTAAGTCACCCGTTAGAATAAACAGTGGTAATGCTAATAAGCCGTAAAAGTTAAGCCCTTCATATAATGTCACACCAACATTAGCTAATGTAAAATCAATTACAATACTAACACCAACAACCCATATACCAATCACCAAAAAGATGGGTATACCAATCACAAAGAGTAAAGTTACTCCAAGACTAATTAAAGTAATTAATAATCCGTCCATTATAATATCTCCTAATCGCCGAACATTGAGGCTTGGGTGATTAATGGCTCTTTATCACGAAAACACTTGATATCGTGTAAGAGGTTTTGAGTTACGCGGAACAGCAATAACGACCACGCTAACGGAGTTGCCAAATAGAACCACCACTGCATCACATCATCTGTACCGGATACGATCGAGAAATTATCATAAGAAATTTGTACTTGCTCGATAGCATAATAAATAACAACCGCCCCAAATGCATACCAAAGTACTGAATCAAGTACCAAACAAGCGAACTGATTATTATAAGATAAGCGCTCACGAACTTCAGAAAAGCGAAGATGAGAACGGTTTTTAGTATTGTAGGAAGTACCCATCCAAGTAAGCCACAAAAATAAATAAATGGGAATTGTCGTACTCCAAGGCGATTGAACACTAAACGCAAATCGTCGAATAACTTCAACGAAAATGATAGATCCCATCGCAGTGTAAGACACTAAAATAAAGACTTTTTCGATATTATCGTCAAGCCAACTTAACACTGATTTGATCATACATCTAACCCCTGATCTAACCTAAAAAAATATTTACAAATATAAAATCAGCTCTAAACCTAATGCTTATTTTTGTAAATCACCTATGAATTAATCAACTGCAACATCTAGTCTATATTATCTGTTAACCGATTTTTTGTTTGAGCACACTAAAGACATAGAACACCATTAGGCGGCTTAAGATTCAAACACTTATTACGGCAGGATTATAAAGAACTATATAAACGAACTACCGGAGCTCTAGTATTCTAGAACTCCGGTACGCAGCTTGATTAAAAAGCTAACCTTTTATTAAGATTTCCACCAACGACGTGGTTGAACATTTTCAGCAAGTGTATCTGCAGGAATTTCGCGAGCAATCTTATGGATTGATCCATAAGTGTCCTGACCACCAGACCACTTATCAAGACGTTCACGCCACTTAGTCCAAGGCTCTGGATTGTACTCAGGAGCACAAAGTTTAGCTGCTTTCAAACGCTCAGCATCAGAAAGGTGCGCTACACGTACGCCGTGAGTCTTAAACAGAGTATTGTCTAATTGTGGTGTCGTTGCACCAACAGTATTAACCAATGCAGCTTCTTGAGCACACTGAATCTTCGCTTGAGTGAAGAATGCAGATTCCATAACAGCATCTTGTAATTCGCCACTAAACTTATCGAACACTTTAGCATCCATCATAGTTGCTTCAGTACCACAGAAGAAACGTAGATCAACTGACTGAGAAACAACAGGAGACATATTTGCGTAAGCAACTGCACCAGCCCATGTTTCAGCACCATCGATTAGGCCCTGCTTCAAGCCATCCAATGTTTCTGACCAAGCAATTGGCACTGGGTTAAGACCAAGAAGGTCCATCGCAATACGACCCAACTGAGTACCAGTAACACGGTTTTTTGTGCCTCTAAGAACATCGATGTTAGTAATAAGTGGTTTCTTATCCCAACCAAGACCCATTTGAAGACCACGTAGCTCACAATGTGAGAACAAGAACTGTAGTCCATGCTGCTTACGTAGTGGATCACGTAGGATTTTTTGGCTGTCTGGGTGATACATGAAATGGTATTGAGATGCGCGAGTTGGGAACATATACGCATAGTCAAGTACGTTTAGGTAAGGTGCACCACCTGCAGAGTTTTGAGTAGAGGCAGTGAACATATTAACAATACCCTGCTGGGTTTTCTTAACACAGTTTAACTGTCCACAAATTTGGTTATCACCAATAAACTCTATACGAATTTCACCGTCACTGCGCTCTTCGATATCTTTAATGAAATCAATACAGCCAGCACGTTCGATAAGCAAGTTCTTTTCGTTAAAGCCAGAAGCACCAAACTTAAGCGTGTATTTGGCTGGTTTTGCATAGCGTCGCTTAGTTTCTGCTTCAGCAGCTTGTGCTAATTGGGGCAGGCTATAACCAGCACCTAAAACACTTGCAGCAAGAACTGTTGAACTTAAACCGTAACTACCAGCTACACGGAAGAAATCGCGACGAGATACGCGCTCTCCAGTTGTGGGAGTCTTGTCTTTAATCGTCATAAACCACCTCTTTAGTTATATTTTTAGAGACTATTGTGAAAGACTAAATTCTAGGAAGTAACTGAATAACTCAATATTATCTAGCCTTATTTTTTTATTGTTTAAAGCATGGGTATTGAATCCATGAAAGTCATTAAATCATAGAAAAAAGCCTTTAGCAAATGTTTTAGGACCCCAAAAAACCACTCATAGAATATTTCTTGATACTTTATGTCTCGATTATGCTGATATAAAGCAACTTTAAGACGGGTTACATCTTTGATATACCAAAGCTAAATATAATCCCTTTTTATTTCAGCAAGTTATAAAAAAAATTAATTTTTCCTCAATGTAAACAATATGTTGAACAAGGTGACAAATGCGGTAAAATTTCACAATGGCGTCGAATTAATCTATTTTTGAGAATCATGCAATAAGCCATCTATCATGGTACCAGTGACAGACAGATGACTCATTAGTAATCTTTCAAAATTTATACGAGCAAAATTTACACACCTCGAATAAAAGAGGCGCCCTACAGTAATAAAGAAAAAGTAAAATAAGCCGAATGGCTCAAAACACAGCGAAGTAATGTTTATATTTTGTTAAAACCATTTTATTCAAATGAAAAAACATCATAAACTATGCAAAATGAGTTAACTTAGTTTCATTACTACTTATAGTGACCATAAAACAACTATAACTAAAAAGGGCTTTTAAATGGAAAAAGCGTCAGAGACCAAAGAAAAATCATCGTCCGCGCTTCGAGCACTGAGTATACTCGAAGCTGTTGCGGCCTCACCTACTCCAATTACAGCATCTGAAATTAATCACAAATTGAAGTTGCCTAAACCGACAATACACCGCCTTTGCATGATGTTAGAAAAAGAAGGTTTTTTACAACCTCGCATTGATGGGCATGGCTATCTACCCGGAAACCGTTTATCCAAAATGTCCATGGGCGTATTTTGCAATAATGAATACTTAAGGACAGAGAGACACACTATACTCCAACGGCTCTCTAATAAAGTGGGTGAAACATGTAACATTTCAATCGCAGATGGCACCGAGATGATCTATTTTGATCGTGTAGAAACCCATTGGCCACTGCGTGTTCAACTTCAAATAAATGATAGAGTCCCTGTCTACTGTACCGCTAGCGGCAAATTGTTTTTGAGCAACTTACCTAGCGCCAAGCGCAACAGGTTAATATCTAAACTTAAGTTTGAACAGCGCACCCCTAATACTATTACAGACGAAGAACGCCTTAAAGCTGAGCTAAAGCGAATTCGCCGGGAAGATATCGGCGTCGATAATGAAGAATTTATACAAGGTATGGTTGCTATCTCAGTACCGCTTAAAAACAGTGAAGGCCAATTTTACGGTGCATTAGCCATGCACGCCCCCAGTGCACGCATGAGTATGGAGAAAGCGCTTGAGCAAGTCCCTAAACTGAAAGCTGCAGCGGATGAAATTATAGAGTTACTAAACGATTAGCGCGACGCTAGATATAAAAAGCTATTAGTTAACGTTAATTAAGTAATACACTACAAATAAAAAAGCCCCTATAATTTATTAAAATCATCGGGGCTTTTTTGTAATCTACGCCTTAGTTAGCGTGCATCTTCTTTAACCATGTCCGCTGCTTTCTCAGCGATCATAATCGCTGGCGCATTAGTATTACCTGAAACGATCTCTGGCATGATAGAGCAATCAACCACACGAAGACCTTCTAATCCATATACACGAAGACGATCATCAACAACATTCATTTCATCAGAACTAGGCCCCATCTTACAGGTTCCTGTAGGATGATAAATGGTCGTTGCGCGATTACGGGCGTACTGTAATAGCTCCTCGTCAGTTTGATGCTCAACACCAGGCTCATGTTCATCAGCAATTAAAGGCTTCAATGCTGGAGCATCAACAATCTTACGTACATGCTTGATAGAATCAATTGCTGTTTTTTGATCCAACTCGGTCGCCAAGTAATTAGGGTGAATCGCTGGGTATTCAGCAGGGTCTGCTGACTTCAACTCAATATGTCCTGTACTTGTTGGGCGCAACTGACATACAGACGCTGTAAATGCCGAGAACTTGTGTGTCCCATCAGCAGGCTTGTCCGCACTTAATGGCTGTAAATGATATTGTATATCTGGACGATCTAAGCTGTCGTTAGACTGGGTAAAAATAGCAACTTGACTAGCAGCCATTGTTAGAGGGCCTGTCCTGAATAATGCATATTCAACTCCCATCATTCCTTTACGCAATGGGTTACGCAATTCATCATTTAAAGTTAAAGGCTGATTAACTTTATAAATAGTTCGAATTTGCAAATGGTCCTGCAAATTTTTACCTACACCAGGGTGGTGTTTTACAACATCAATATTGTGCTTAGCTAACTCGTTTTGATCGCCAACACCTGAAAGCATTAATATCTGCGGCGAACCTATCGCACCCGCCGACAAGATAACTTCACTTGTACAGCTTGCAGTTTGCTTATTGCCATGAACCGAATAGGTTACTCCTGATGCACGAGCACCATCAAAGTTAACTTTATGTACTAAGGCATTAGTTACAACATCTAAATTATCTCTATCACGAACAGGCTTCAAAAAACCTGCAGCTGTACTACAACGAGTACCTTTTTGAGTAATAGTTAACTGGAAATAGCCTACACCCTCTTGATTTTCACCATTAAAGTCATCATTTCGAGGAATACCAACCTGTTCAGCTGCATCAATAAACAATTCACAGATTTTACGCTTAACTCGAATATTAGAAACACTTAGAGGACCATCCCCACCATGGTATTTACTAGCACCTCTTTCATTATTCTCTGACTTAATAAAATAGGGCAATACTTCTTTATAAGACCATCCTTTGTTTCCAAGCTTTTCCCAATTATCATAATCTTCTGCTTGCCCGCGAACATATAGCAAACCATTCAAAGAGCTAGATCCACCAAGCACTTTTCCTCGAGGCCACTCTAAACTACGGCCATTAAGCCCTGGATCATTTTCTGTTTTATAGCACCAATCGGTTTTCGGATTATGCATGGTTTTAAAATAGCCAATAGGCACATGAATCCAAGGGTTAGTATCTTTACCACCAGCTTCAAGAAGTAATACTTTTTTACTTGGATCTTCAGAAAGACGATTCGCCATGACGCAGCCGGATGAACCAGCTCCTACTACAATGTAGTCATAAACCTTAGTTGACATAATAGAAACACCATTTGTTTTTTTATTGTCTAAATTTTTTGGGGACAAATATAACTTATTCGCTTAGATTATCAACCAATACGCCTTACATCAACCAGTTTATTCAATTAATGATTCAAGATGTCTCGTTTTAAATAAAAAACAGCAAGAAAATATAAAAAAATACTAACTTTGAAATTTTTCCTTTGGCAGGTTAGCCAAAATTAACGCCAAATTTATTATTATAATTATTTGCATTGATGACATGGGCTCAGTACACCGGAGGGGTCATAACCCAAAGAACAACGGTATCTTGATCAGATGATGGGTTTCGAACAAAGTGCGGGTCATCTCCAACAATTGAAAAACTATCCCCCTCTTTCAAATTAAAGCGCTTTGTACCAATAGTTAGCTCTAGAACCCCTGATTTAATATAGCCCCCCTCTTCACCTTTACGCTTACGCGGCTCTTTACCTGTTTCCGCACCTGGAGAGAAAGTTGTTAGTATCATCAATAAATCACCACTTAGCCTAGGCGATAAAAGCTCTTCACTGATCCCTGTATCTGAAAAATCGAGGCTACGACGAGAGTCACTTCTGACCACATAATTGATTTCATCAGTTTTTTGTTGGTTCTCTGTATGGAAAAACCACGTTATTTGAACACCCAGCACTTCACTAATGGCTTGTAAAACAGAAATAGGCAAAGAGGAAACTCCACGCTCTACCTGGCTGACATAGCCAACCGACTTACCAATTTTTTCAGCTATATAGGAAAGGGTTATACCCTTCGCTTTTCGTAGATCACGGATCTGATGACCTATACGAATTTTGTTTTTATCCATATCAGCAAATACAGAACTAGCAGATTGCGACATTAAGATAACCTTCTTCTTTAAAATATAAAAAACGGATAATATCAGACGACATCAAGATAAAGTATCTATCAGAGCATCCGTTGAGCAAATAGGACGGGGTTAATAGCCATTTCACTACATACAAGCAAAATGGCTAATTGAACAAGAGATAGAGAAAACCTACTGAGCGGCTTGTTGAGCTGCAGTCAAGGTTTGACTAATAAGTGCATTGATAGTCATTGGACCAACACCACCTGGAACAGGAGTCAATGCTGCAACACGCTCTTCCAAACCAGCCTTATCAATATCTCCGAGGCCACCAGGGTGGTATCCCGCATCAACCACAACAGCACCATCTTTAATCCATTCCGCCTTAATAAACTCTGGGCGTCCAACAGCCCCAACAAGTATATCCGCTTGTTTGATATGACTTGCCAAATCAGTGGTTCTTGAATGGCAAATAGTGACTGTGCAATTCGCGTTCAGTAACATAGCAGCCATCGGTTTCCCTAATATAGGACTACGCCCCACTATTACTGCATGCTTACCATTCAATTCAATATTGTAATGTTCAAGCAAATGCATAATGCCCGCTGGAGTCGCCGAACCATAAGCAGGCTCACCCATTGCCATGAGGCCATACCCTTTAGTTGTTACCCCATCAACATCCTTCTCAATTGATATTGCATCAAAACACGCACGCTCATCAATTTGTGCAGGCACAGGGTGCTGCAATAAAATACCGTGAACATCAGGGTTTTGGTTTAATTCATCAATTTTTGCTAACAGTTGTTCTGTTGTTGTTTCCTCAGATAATTCAACTTTAATAGAATCCATTCCAATACGTCGACAAGCATTACCTTTCATCTGAACATAAGTACCAGATGCAGGATCGCTACCCACCAAAATTGTTGCCAATATAGGTGTACGATTGCCATTACGTTGGATTAGCTCGGCAACATCACTTTCTAATTTTACTTCGCGCTGTTTTACCAGCGCTTTCCCATCAAGAATAATGGCAGTCATTGATTAATCTCATTACTAAATTATTTAAAATGTAACGCTAATTAAACTCTTAGCACTTAATTTTTTCCATAGCAGGATCATAAAGCGAACGCAAAGATGGTTTAACTTTATAGCGGACACACTCAACTTCGATTTCGAATTCAGTGTTGTCTAACCATTCTTTATTAATACCGCCGTCATGATTAACATAACCCATTGCAACCGTCGCGCCAACGCTGTGGCCAAACATGCCTGCCGTTGTACGGCCAACAATCTCACCATTCGCATAAATTGGCTCTTCGTGATAACAAAGAGGCTCTGGATCTTCGAACAAGAAAGCAATGAAACGTTTCTTTAATAAACCTTGAGCTTTCTGCTCTAACAATGCTTCTTTACCAATAAAGCCACCTTCTTTTTCAAAGTCAGAAGCAAAACCTAAACCTGCTTCTAAAACAGTGTCTTCGTCTGTTATATCGTGACCCCAGTGACGGTAGCATTTTTCCATACGCAATGAATTCATCGTGTGGTAACCATAAGGCTTGATACCAAATTCTTCGCCAGCTTCAAGAATTGCATCAAATACACTTGGTGCATATTCAGTTGAAATATAAAGCTCCCAACCTAATTCACCAACGTAGGTAATGCGTGAAGCGCGAACTTTTGCGTAATGTACATCAATTTCTTTTGAAGTGGCAAAAGGAAAGCCTTCGTTAGAAATATCATCACTGGTTAATTTACTTAATGTATCACGCGCTTTCGGTCCCATCACCGTAACAACTGCAATAGCAGACGTAATATCATTGATGAAGACAACTTCACTATCTGCTTTATTGCGTCGCATCCAATCCATATCACGCGTTTGAGTAGCCACACCAGAAACCACAAAATATTTATCTTCAGCCAATCTCGTTACAGTAAGGTCAGCTTCGATACCACCACGCTCATTTAGCCATTGAGTGTAAACCATCTTCCCAACAGCAACGGCAACATTATTAGAACAAATTCTGTTCAAGAATTTTTCTGCATCTGGGCCTTCAACTTGATATTTAGAGAAAGAACTCTGATCTATAACACCCACTGCATTTCGAACAGCTTCATGTTCAGCCTTATTGTTTTCAAACCAATTTTGGCGACCAAAAGAATATTCATACTCTGGGGTTTGCCCCTCATTGGCAAACCAGTTGGCTCTTTCCCAACCATTGTCAACACCAAACACTGCACCTAACGATACTAATTTATCATGTAAAACAGAACGTCTTACACCACGGGCCGTCTTAAACTGCTTGAATGGATAATGTGTTTCATACAATAAACCTAGTGATTCAGTTGTACGATCATATAAGTAACGCTCATTACCTTGGAAAGGCATATTACGACGAATATCTACATCCCATAAATCACGTGGAGCATGTCCTAACTTAATCCATTCAGCTAACATTTTGCCAGCGCCACCTGCAGACTGAATACCCACAGAATTAAAGCCAGCCGCCACAAAATAATTTTTCAACTCAGGCGCTTCACCTAATTGATAACGATCATCAGGAGTAAATGACTCAGGTCCATTAAAGAATACTTGCAAACCTGTTTGCTCTAACTTTGGCACACGGTGCATTGCCGCTTCTAAGTAAGGCTCCAAATGATCAAAATCTTCTGGCAATTCATCAAAAGAAAAGTCATCTGGAATACCATCCATACCCCATGGTTTAGCGCCAGGCTCAAACATACCAACTAATAATTTACCGGCATCAGGTTTATAGTAACAGTAGCCGTCCATATCACGCATCGTTGGTAGACCCTCTGCCAAGTCAGGCATGCTTTCTGTTACAACATAAAAATGTTCTGCTGCATGTAACGGAACGTTAACACCGGCTTTACGACCGAATTCACGAGCCCACATACCCGCACAGTTAACAACAAACTCTGCATCGATATCGCCGTGTTCAGTAACAACACCCGCAACTTTTCCGTCGCGAGTTTTCATATCTAATACTTTGGTATTTTCGAAGATTTTAGCACCGCCCATACGCGCACCTTTAGCCAAGGCCTGTGTCACGTCAACCGGGCTTGCCATACCGTCCATCGGCAAATGAATTGCGCCAATAACATCATCAGTGTTCAATAATGGCCACATTTCTTTCGCTTGTTCGGGGCTGATAACGTCACAAGGAAAGCCAGCAACTTTAGCCATTGAAGCTCCACGCTTGATCTCAGCTAAACGCTCTTGGTTCGTCGCAATTGTTAATGAACCATTGCGGACAAATCCTGTAGCCTGACCAGTTTCAGCTTCTAAAGTGTCATACAAACTGGCGCTATAATTAGCCAGCATTGACATGTTATAACTCGCACGTAAGGTGGGAACCAAACCTGCCGCATGCCAAGTGGTACCACACGTAAGCGTTTTACGCTCTAAAAGTACCACATCAGTGATGCCTACTTTAGTTAAGTGATAAGCAATGCTGCAGCCGATGACACCACCGCCAACGATGACGACCTGAGCAGATGACGGTAATTGTTTAGACATGTGCAATTTTCTCCGAAATTCTTTGTTACTATGTCTACTATTTAAGTAGCCATACTTTCATCCTGGTATTATTTAAATAATACTAGGATGGGATCACGCTCTTATTTATTTAGATGATTTTAAAACAGTTTTTATACAGGCTTAGTTAAAAACAACCGTTTTATTGCCATGCACTAACACTTGATCTTCTAAATGAGCGCGCAAGCCTCGAGCTAGAACGCTTTTCTCAACATCTTTACCAAGGCGAACTAAATCTTCAACAGTATCACTATGATTAACACGCACAACGTCTTGCTCAATGATAGGGCCTTCATCGAGTTGTTCGGTAACATAATGGCAAGTTGCACCAATAAGCTTTACACCGCGACGCGAAGCTTGATGATAAGGGGAACCACCAATAAAAGAAGGTAAGAAGCTGTGATGAATATTAATAATTTGGTGAGAATATTTTTCACAGAGTGCTTGTGGAATAATTTGCATATAACGTGCTAAAACAACGCTATCTGCTTGATATTCATCAACCAAACGTTCCATTTCAGCAAATCCAGCAGCTTTATTATCCTTTTCAATGGGTACATGATGGTAAGGAATACCATAATGCTCAACCAAATCACGCATATCATCATGATTTGAAATAACACAAGGAATATCGCATTTGATATCGCCTGTTTTCCAGCGGTCCAATAAGTCAGACATACAATGCGAGCCTTTACTACACATTAAGATGACTTTTTTAGGTTGTTCGCTATCAACAATGCGCAAATTCAAATTTAACTTTTCTTCAACAGATTTAAATTTTTCACGCAGTGTTTCCACATCAAACGGTAAAGAATCAGCATTAACTTCTAATCGAGAAAAAAACCAATTACTATCTACATCAGAGTGATGAGAGGCATCCGAAATCCAGCCCCCATTGTCTGTAATTACTCCACCAACCTGAGTAACAATTCCAACTTGGTCAGGGCAATCAAAAATAAGACGATAAGTACGACTCATTATTTTATTTCTCCAGTAAAACTTTCATTGCCGCAATATAAGCGGCAACATTAATTAATTATCGAATTGATCAGCCTAATTCAGCTTCTAATTCTGGGACAGCATCAAACAAGTCGGCAACCAAACCAAAATCAGCAACATTAAAGATGGGTGCATCTTCATCTTTATTGATTGCTACAATAACCTTAGAGTCTTTCATACCAGCCAAATGTTGAATCGCGCCAGAAATACCAACAGCAATATAAAGATCAGGCGCAACAATCTTACCTGTTTGCCCAACTTGCATATCATTAGGAACATAACCGGCATCTACCGCAGCACGAGAAGCACCAACAGCTGCACCTAATTTATCAGCAACTTTCTCCAACATTGAGAAATTATCGCCAGATTGCATACCACGACCACCAGAAACGATGATACGAGCAGTACTTAATTCAGGACGGTCTGATTGAACAACTTCTTCACTGATAAAACGCGAAATGCCTGCGTCAGCAGCAGCATCAAGAGTTTCAACCGAACAACCACCACCGGTTAATTCAGCCGGATCAAATGCTGCTGTACGAACAGTCATCGTTTTAACACTATCACTACTTTTCAATGTTTGAAGTGCGTTACCCGCATAAATTGGGCGAACAAACGTTTCAGCATCAACAATTTCTGTGATATCAGAGATTTGAGCTACGTCTAATAAAGCCGCCGCTCTTGGCAACACATTTTTACCATGTGTTGTGGATGGCGCCATAACATAAGTAATAGATTTACTCTTAACTAATTCAGCTAAGTAAGGAGCGAAATTTTCAGGAAGCTGTTTATCCAATGCTGGACAATCTGCCAATAATACTTGAGAAACACCTGGGATAGCGCTTGCTGACTCAGCAACCGCCGAACAGTTATGCCCTGCAACTAATAGACTTATTTCGCAACCTGCTTTCTCAGCAAGTTGTTTTGCAGCAGTGACAGTGTTTGCCGTCGCCGATTGAATTTCTTCGTTATTGTGTTCAGCAATTACTAGAATACTCATTATAATGCTCCTTCAGCTTTTAACTTTTCAACTAACTCAGCAACACTACTAACTCTTTCACCTGCACTACGCTCTGGTGGGTTAAGTACGGTTACTGTTGACAATCTTGGAGTAATATCAATACCTAAATCAGCAACTGACATACTTTCGATAGGCTTACGTTTTGCTTTCATTAGGTTTGGTAGAGAAACATAACGTGGCTCATTCAAACGTAGGTCAGCTGTAACAACTGCTGGTAGTTTAAGCGCTACTTTTTGCAGGCCGCTATCTACTTCACGAGTTACGATAATTTCGTCACCTTCAAAAGCTAATTCAGAAGCAAAGGTACCCTGTGGCATACCTGATAACGCAGCTAGCATTTGGCCAGTCTGATTATTATCACCATCGATTGATTGCTTACCAAAAAGAACCAAGCCTGGCTTCTCTTTTTCAACAACCGCGTTGAATAGTTTAGCAACCGCTAATGGTTGAGTAATCTCGTCTGTTGCGACATGGATTACACGATCCGCACCAAGCGCCAACGCTGTACGCAACTGTTCTTGACAGCTATCAGGACCGACACTCACTGCAATAACTTCAGTGGCTGCACCTGACTCTTTCAAGCGTAACGCTTCTTCAATTGCAATTTCACAAAATGGATTAACAACCATTTTCAACTTTTCAACATCAACCGCTGAATTATCAGCTTTGATTCGTACCTTGATATTGGCGTCAACAACCCGCTTAATTCCAACCAGTATTTTCATAATCACCTCATTTTTACAGGCATACTCTATGTAATTAACATAGCCATTTTGAATAAAAAATATTAAATAGTACTCAAGAATGAAATTCTTGCATTAATTTTCACGAGAATATTGATGACAAATAGACTTTTTGTCAATCGTTTTTTACTAACCCGTTAAAATTATTCCCCATAAAAAGATAAGCCCATACAAACACTTGAATATATTTGCTTACGACAGACTTTTATTTGCTCACGACACCCTGCCACTCCCCTAGAAATAACATGAAAAGGTGGGCTTTTATGCCCCAAAAAAGCCATCAAAAAACTCAATTAATGATAAAAAATGATCCACAAATATCAATATTCGCCCAAATATGAGGCATAAATAAATAAACAGATATTATATTTGGCCAATCATTGACATTAGCAACGATAAAAACTGATTAATAACGCTAAGAATTAAGCCTATAACCAGTTTCACCGTTATTTGAATTGATTCGGTATTTTAAGCGCCCAAATAATGTGATTAGTGCAATATTATATAGCGTCCATCTGGACCAATAGTCACATGCCAACTGATACCCTCAATCTCAAAATAGATATTGTATAGTCAACTTATATATTTATAATAAAAACGACTACTGGATTAGATTTTGTGTTTTAATTGATCCAAAAGGCTTTATTAGATATATCGTAGATTGGGTTTATATTTGCTTTAATAAAAACCCTTTATTTTCAATAACAATATAACAAATGAATTATCAATTCTTCACGATTACAAACCACTTAGAGGCCATATAATGAAACCTATAAAAAATATCCTAAAGTATGCATCAACTATTGCTATAGCAGGTTCACTTGCTTCAACTGCTGTTGCTGATGTTAATGTCGCATACTTCCTTGAATGGGCTACCCCTAACCAAGTCGCTAAAGTTGAAAAAACTTACGATAAAGTATTAGGTGAAAAAGTTAACTGGATTAACTTCGGCAGTGGCGGTGCGATGACTGAAGCGATGCTAGCTGGCGATATTGATATTTCATTCAGCCAAGGTTTAGCTCCCTTTGTTAATGCTGTAAATGCTAATGCTCCTATTAAAATGGTAGGTATTGCTGTCGCCTATGGCGCTGCTGATGACTGTATCGTAAGCGGTAAGTCTGGTATCAGTAAAGCAAATGCTGCTGAGTTAGAAGGCAAATCAGTTGCTGTCCCTCTAAACACAATGGCTGACTTTGGCTTCCGTATGACTATGAGACACTTAGGTGTTGATATCAATAAAGTGACTGTTGTTGACCAAGAGCCAGCAGACGGTGCCGTGTCTTTAGTTGATGGTGCGGTTGCTATGGCTTGCGGCTATGGTGAAAACTCACTATCGAAAATGAAAGAAGCAGGCAAGCCTATGTTAACCTCAGCTGAAAAGAAAGCTGCCGGTATCACTAGCTTCGATATCATTTCAGTCACAGATAAATTTGCTCAAGAGAAACCTGAGGCTCTACGTCGCTTCCTAGAAGTTACTCATGAAGCTAATGCTGAATTTGCTGAAGACGATTCAAAAATTGACGTAATTGCAAGTGACGCTGGTCTAAGTGTTGAAAAAACAGAAGCACAAATGGACGGTTTTGCATTCCCAACTGTTGATGAGCAATTTGAAGATTACTTCGGTAAAGATGGCCGTGTAGCAACAATGTTACCTTTCATGGGTAAAATGTTTGCAACCGAAGCTGCTCCAGCAAAAGCTGATTACAGCACTGTCGTTGACACATCATTTCTTAAGTAATATTTAGCAGCTACAAATATATAATAAAAACATACGGTAGAAGCACTATGCTTCTACCGTTTTCCACCCTTAACGTTATAAGTTCTTAGCTTTACTCTAATAATTTTCACCTAATCCCAAATATAACTACAGGGATAAAAGGTCTGGATGTACGTAGGATAATTTATGAGTGATCTCGTTTTAGATAATCTAAATATGGTATTCAATGTGTCTACCGGGGGAACTGTACATGCTCTTAAAGATGTCAGTTTTACACTAAAAACTGGAGAGTTATTATCAGTACTGGGGCCATCAGGCTGCGGTAAAACAACTCTACTAAATATCATCGCTGGTTTCATCAGACCCACAGGTGGTGAAATCACACTGGGTGATGAAGAAATCGATGGCCCCGGTGTGAATCGTGGCATGGTTTTCCAACAAGGCGCCCTATTCGAATGGCTAACTGTTGCCGAAAATGTTGCCTTCGGTTTAGAAATTAAAAAAACACCACAAGCAGAAATTGATAAGCGTGTTGACGAATGGTTAGAAATCGTTGGTCTCGCCGGCTTCGGGCACGTTCCAACCTACCAATTATCTGGTGGTATGCAACAGCGTATTGCATTAGCTCGCTGCTTAATTAATGATCCTGACTTGATCTTGATGGATGAGCCTTTAGGTGCATTGGATGCATTGACTCGTGAAAAAATGCAATCACTTGTACTTAAGATATGGAAAGAAACCGGCAAAACAATAATGATTATCACCCACTCTGTTGAAGAAGCATTATTGCTGGGAGAAAGATTATTCGTTATGGCTCCAAGACCAGGGAGACTTCACAAAGAGTATAGACTTCCCTTCGCAGAACAAGGGCTGACAAATGATCTTAGAGACGTCAAAGGCACCAAAGAATTTGGTGAAACACGTGAAGAAATTCTTACCATGATTTGGAACATGGAAGAAGAAATTATGGGGCAGGTGTAATTATGTTAGATCTCATGTTTGAATATCGTGGCTTCATTGTAGGCTTTATTTTCCTTGCTTTAATTATTGCATCAATCGCAGCAACTATTTTTGGGCGCAAGTTGATTCGCACCGAAAAGACAGATGCTGTATTTGGTAATCCTAGTCGTGCATTAGGTGGTTGGCATTGGGTTGTAACCGGCGTTAGCTTTATCCTCCTTGTGTGGATTTATTACTCTTGGGATATGGCCCGTGCATTTTACCCAAAATCAGCGAACGAACTTTGCCAGATTGCAAAATTAGATTTTGCTGTTAACCCTATTCGCTCTGTATTTCCTTTAGATAATGAATACTTAAGAAGTACGACTCTATTAAAAAGAGAAAAAGAGCAATTAAACAATCTAGAAAATGAAGTTAATAATCTAGAGCTTTCTGAAGAAGCTCAAGCACATGCTGAAGAAACCATCCAGCTAATGCGTAGTGCCTTAAAAAGCTTAACGTCATCAGAATTTTTGGATTCTGAAACTGTGAATAAACTAGCAGTGGTTGAAAGCCAGATTAAGGAAATAACCAACAACTTAACTAAGGAAGGATACCCTGGCGAGCCAAGTGCAGAACAAGTAAAACTTGCTGAATCTCAAGAAAGGTGGGGAGATACAGGAAATGAAATTCCTCTACATCCTTCATCTCCTCGTGGTTATAAGTTTGATGCTGTCGCAAAAGAAATGAAAGAAGTTTCTCGCGAATTTGGTCGAATTAAAAATAACAACAGCACATTCTTGTCGCAGGTTGACGAATTAAAAGATCGTATAGCTATCTTTAAAGAAGTAATTAAATCGTCAAAAAGTTCAGATAAAGCACTTGCCGACAAGCAAGTTGATTTTTCTAAAACGTTAAGACGTGTTTTACAACGCATTGACGATGGATTAATTTTTCCACCGCAATCCATGGAAGGCATTCAAGCAGCTTTGGTTGGTTTGGAAAAAGAAAAAAATAATCAGCAAGGTGGTTTAGGTTTTATTGATAGCTGGATGATGCCTGGCGGTACTATCAAAGCAGGAACAACAGCCTGTAGTGAACAAGGTTCCGGACGTTGGTTACCAAAACCATCGGATACTTTGCGAACCCTGACTCGTATCTCTGACCCAGACATTGGTTATAAGGGCCATCCTTTATTGTGGTACAAGCAAAAGCCCGTATCAGAAATGGTTGACCTAATCGTTCCTGATTTTATTGCCGCTCTAATTCCTGGTGGCTACCCACAATATAGTGAAGATGGTTCTCTTAGCAGTAACTTTAAAAGTAAAGTTTATAACTTTGCTAGTGGTAATTTTGAATCATTCAGTGTTCCAGTACCTTCTGGACATATATGGGATTCACTACTACGTGTACTAGCTGGTTTATTCTTCGGCATTATACTAGGTGTTCCATTAGGGTTATTTATGGGCTTATCAAGATTCTGTAAAGGATTCTTTGACCCTTTAATTGAGCTATACCGCCCTGTTCCACCGCTAGCTTGGGCACCATTGATTTTGACCATTTTTGGTATTCAGGATGACGGTAAGATATTCTTACTATTTATGGTTGCCTTCGCGATCATGGTGATTTCAGCTAGAACTGGTGCGACCGGTACACAGCTTTCAAAAATTCATGCAGCGCATTCTTTAGGCGCAAGTAGCAGACAGATTCTACGTCGCGTTATTTTACCTAATTCGCTTCCTGAAATTTTGACCGGTATTCGTATTGCAATCGGTGTTTGCTGGGGTACCTTGGTTGCTGCCGAAATGTTAGCAGGAACAACAGGTATTGGTTTCGTAGAAAACGTTGCACGTAAGCAATCAGACTATGAGATTATCTGGACAACAATCATTATCCTTGGCTTACTCGGATTGATCTTTGACTTAATTATGCGCTGGGTAATTAACAAAGTTATTCCATGGAGAGGTAAAGGCTAAAAATACAGCCTATCACTCTATAAGAAACTAAAAACGGTTTACAGAGCAATCTGTAAACCGTTTTTTATTAGTACTTACTACTAAAAAACTATAGAACAGCAACTCCTCTAGATAGCCCTTCCCTGCTTCCACAAAAATGGAAGTCCATGTAGTTTTTAGCTACTTACAAGCTTTGTTTTGCGTTACAAGAATTGGAGGTATCTTCAATACACGGGGTAAATTGCTGCGGAAATAACTTATTTTGACATTACAATAAAGCTTGGAATAGTAAAAATAAGTTACTTAGCTATTTTAGAGCTCGACCATTTGATTAATGATCTCCGCCAGTTTTTTAATACCAGGCTCAATTTGTTCATCAGATATTGAAGAAAAACCGAGTCTAAAAAAGTTAACAGGCGGAGCATCAGATAAGAAGTGAATATCACCAGGTTCAATCAATATCCCCTCTTCAGCAACACGCTGTTTTAATTCACGTGCATCGAGGTTATCAGGACCTTTTACCCAATAAGAAGAGCCACCATACGTTGGCCTTTGTGCTGAGTTAGGCAAGTACTTATCAAGGGCTTCCTTCATTATGTGGCAGCGCTCTCGATAAGTATGTACTAAATTACGTACTAGCGTATCGTGATAACCTCTCGCCAAAAACAATGCAACAGAACGTTGATTATTTGCGGCAGGATGTCGAAGCATTAAACGTCTCAATGCTCTGAGCTCTTGAATTAACTCAACAGGGCCAACCATGTAGCCCATCCGTAAACCTGGAGCCAGTGTTTTTGATAAGCTACTTAAATAAATAACACGATCATTTTTATCCAGGCTTTTTAAAGCTGGCAATGGATTTGTGTCGTAATTTATTTCACTCTCATAATCATCTTCGATCAAAATAACGTCAGAATCCGCAGCACGTTGAAGCAATTCATAACGGCGCTCAATTGGCATAGTGACTGTTGTTGGAGATTGATGACTAGGCGTTACATAAATAAAGTCACATTCATCAATTTTTGGATCAACCACTAAACCCTTTTCATCGACACCCAGAGGTTTAAGTGACGCTGGCGTTAGAGAGACGATGTTTCGAATATCAACATAACCTGGATCCTCTAAGCCCATTACACTTTTTGAGTCAAGTAAAAGACGCGCCAACAAGTAAAGCGCATGCTGGGCTCCAACAGTCACAAGTATTTGTTCTGGGTCCACCCAAACACCACGGCGAGGTAATAAGCGCTTGTGTATTTGTTCGATCAATAGAGGGTCATCATGATCAAAATGATCTACGGCCCAATCTTTAATCGCACTAACACTCACCGCATCACGACAGCATTCCCGCCAGTTATTAGTAGGAAATAATTCGCTATCCAGTTGCCCATAGATAAACGGATAAGGATATTTACGCCAGTCTAACGGCTTAGAAATATTGTGTTGCGTTGTTGGCTTACTCTTTAATCGTTGCTGCCAATCTGGAAGCGCTTCAGAAATAACAGGCTTTAACCTGTCATCTGATTTCACTTTTCCTTGTAATATATCAGGGTTAACAAAATAACCACTACGCTGCCTAGCGACTAAGTATCCGTCATTTAATAAATGATCATACGCCAAAATAACAGTATTTCTTGCTACATGGAGTTGTTTAGAAAGATTACGGCTTGAAGGTAAAGGCTTGTCTAGTGGAATTTGGTCGTTATTGATCGCTGCAACAACTTGCTCTCTGATTTGCTTTTGTAAGCTAAGATCACTATTAGGATTTAGATGAAATAATTGATGAATCGACATATACCAGCTATACCCCAAATGCAGCAGTTTGCCTATTGTAATGAGAGGATTGACGAATGTAAATTTAGCGTCAAGTATAGCCTTTTATATTTTTATCTTTAACAAAGGCTACTTATCAGTAAGAAAAACAGAGGCGAATGGTACTACATTTGCCTCTGTTTGAGAGCATTTTTATTTAGAATATAAGGTTCATCATACCGATTAATACGACTAAAAATAGGAGTGTCATGACACCACCAGCCTTTATAAAATCAGGCACACGGTAACCCGCAGGCCCCATAATCAGTGCATTAACCTGGTGAGTAGGCAATAAGAAAGAGTTTGAAGTTGCTAAAGCAACGGTCAAAGCAAAAACCGCTGGGTCAGCACCAGCGCCTATTGCAATATTGACGGCCAAAGGCACCAAAAGCACTGTCGCCCCTACATTGGACATCACCAATGTAAAGAATGTAGCTAAGATGGCAACTGCTAGCTGTAGGCCCCATATAGGAACACCATCAAGCAAGCTCAACGTTTGGTCTGCAATCCAAGCGGCAGTACCTGTGCTTTCCACAGCCATACCTAAAGGAATCAAACTCGCCAATAGAAATACGGTTTTCCAACTGACTGCCTCATAGGCTTCATCAATACTCAAAACCCCAGATAAGACCATCCCCATTGCTCCGGTTAACAAAGCGATAGATAAACGAATATCGGTAAATAACACCATGGTTAAGGCAATTGAAAAGAAACCCAAAGCCCAACCCACTTTATGCTGGCGCAATTCTTCTCTGGGATAGCCAGTCGTCATTACAATAAAATTGCGATCTTGCTCTAATCGCATGAGCAATTCCCAGGTAACATGCCCAACAAGAGTATCACCCGCTTGCAAAGGAATATCACGAACTCCCTGACCTTCACGCGATGTTTCCCCTGCGCGATGCAGTGCAATCATGACAAAGCCATAAGTATTTCGCATCCGTACATCCTGTGCTGATTTCCCAATTAATTGAGACCCCGGAGGGATAACAACTTCAGCGATACCGGCCTTAGATGGTGAAAGACTCTCAGAAAAAGTATCCAAATCAGGACGCTTATCAAGCTCATATTTGATTTCAAATGCCGTTAAAGCATCTGGAGCTCCCATAACAGCAAGAATAGTATTCGCTTCAATACCAACATTACGATCAAGCCCACCAGCGCCAATACGCCTGACACCATTAGCAAATTGTGCCGCTGTTACCCTGATACTGTTAGGGTTTTCTACCTCTCGAAGCGTTTTGTCTATAAGTGGGCTATCAGAAGGTACCCTTACTTCAATCAGCTCATATTGAAGGCCATAAGTCTCCTGGAAATAATCCAAAATACTTATGCTTTTATCTTCCCCCTCTGCAGACTTAGTACTTGGTAAAACAAAACGTCCCGCGACAATAAAATAAACAATACCAATAATAACTAAGCATATTCCTACTGGCGTCACTGAAAATAATGACCAAGTATTCATTTGCTGATCGGCAGGTAAAGCCTGGTTTGAGGTTAAAATTAAATCATTCAATAAAATTAACGGGCTTGAACCAATCATCGTCATTGTCCCGCCGAGAATGGCACAAAAACCCATAGGCATTAGCAATCGTGATAAAGGCAAACCTGTACGGCTTGAGATACGACTTACTACTGGAAGAAATAAAGCAGCAGCGCCTACGTTTTGCATAAAGCAGGAAATAAAAGCAACAGTACTGGAAATAATAGGAATAATACGGCTTTCAGTGCTACCACCTACATTAAGAATCCAATTAGCAACTTTCCCCATTAAACCAGTTTTATCAAGGCCAGCACCAATAATCATGACAGCAATAATCGACACTACCGCGTTACTGGAAAAACCATTAAATAATGCGGTACTTGCAACCAAACCTTCTTTAAGCCCCATTATTGGTGCTAATAAACCTGTTAAACCCAATAAAACCATTATGGTTATCGCTGCTACATCAATACTGACAACTTCAAAAGCAAATAAATATATAGTGAGCAATAATATAGCGCTCACCCACGCAATTTCTATTGTCGGTACTACTTGACCAATAAGAATAGCTAGGGCTAAAAAAATAAATCCCGCTATCCATTGTTTCATCGACATTGCGAACTCCTACTAATAAAATTTATTTGTTACTACAAAGTAAGCGATAAGTTACTAAGTCAATAACCACTCAATTTCGTACGTTTATAAAAATATAGAAATAAAATATGTGGTGTTTACTAATACATTATGGGATTAAAAGTCTTAAAAACTATTTTTCTAACCCATTATGATAACATTGCATTATCTATTGAATTAACCACACTATCTACAGAAATAATACTTATTTGACACATTTAAGTGCATATTTAGCAGATAATACCCTTCATTCACCAAAAACGGTATTTTTGCCTATTCAGCTATAACATAAAATGCTATTTTTAAAATACCATCCGAGCACTTTGAAATTATAAAATTAAACACACAAAAACACTGAAAATTATTCCTTACTTATGTATTTATTTTGGCTATAAATTTCTTTTTCTACCTGGGAACTGAGCTTCCAATAATATTACTTGCTGACTCTTCTTTCCCTGGGCACTGCTTAAAAATGCGCAGTTGACAAGACTCACAAATACTTTGATCGAGTTTAGGAACCAGTTTTTCAAGGGCACCATCATTTGTATTATAAAAATTATCTGGACCTAACTTCTCCAAATAGTCCATATCTTCAAATTCATTTTTGATAATGTTATTGATCGAACAAAAACTCAAACCACCGCCTTTGCGCTCCAGTTTCTGTGATTCTTGATACAACATTTCAGCACCCGCAAGATCAATAAAGCTAATGCCGCTACAATGTAGTAGATAATGTACAGACTTACTATCACTGGCTCGCATATCAAGAATTTTTTTCTGGATATAGTCTACCGCACCAAAAAAAACTGAACCGTCGATACGGAATATTTTAAGTTGCGGGCATTCATTTAGATCGAACAATTTGACACTACGCAGGTAGGTACCCGCTTGTGATGGAATCGGAGCAATATCAAAGATTTTAGGCTTCGATGTTTTTCTCAAATAAAGAATTAAAGATAAAATCACACCAATATAAATCGCAAACTCTAATTCAACGAATAATGTAGAGCAAAAAGTAACTAACAATATTGCACCTTCTTCCTTATGGCTTCTAATAATTTGCCCCATATGGTGAAGATCAATCAAATTCCATGCGATAAGAAGAATTGCCCCACCCATCGCCGGCAATGGCAAATAAGCGGTTACCTGTGGAATCAATATTAAAATAAGGATTAAAATTAATGCTGCAAAAATCGCTGCTAAAGGTGTCTGCGCACCAGCATCATAATTTGCACCAGAGCGTGTAAAAGAACCAGAACCTGCGTAACAGGAAAAAAAGCTTCCGACAATATTCGACAAACCCTGCCCAACAAACTCTTGATTACCATCTATACGCTGGCCTGAGCGAATAGCAATTGCCCTCGCAATTGACACAGCTTCAACTAAACCTAAAACTGCGATCGCAAAAGCACCTGGTAGCAAATTACTGACTTGATCAGAAGAAAGGGCTGGTATAGATAAACCAGGTAAGCTGGACTGCAACTCACCAACAAGTGCGATACCTTTCTCCTTTCCATTCATCAGCAGGCAAAATACGCTACCAACTATCATCCCTATCAACATATTAGGAAGTTTACGGTTGTATTTTTTCACGGCCAGCGTAGCAGTAATCGTTACTAGAGCAATAGCTAATGCGAGCATATTAGTGTTTGGAGCACTTTCTATTAAATGCTCCCAAGTATCGAGAAACGAACCGCCCTTTGCTATCTCCACACCAATAACATATTTTAACTGACTGGTACCGATTAGAATGGCTGCACCAGCAGTAAATCCAATGACAACAGTGTGAGAGATAAAATTAACGAGAACGCCAAGCCTCGCTATACCAAAGCCAAATTGAATTAAACCTGCCAGCAAAGTAATCGTTAAAGCTAATGAAATAAACTCCGGGCTCCCCACTTCCGCAATACCACTGGTAACACTCATAACAACAATAGAAATAGCCGCTGTTGGCCCGGAGATCAGATGAATGGAGGAACCAAAAAGGCCTGCAATAATTGGGGTAACAATCGCTGTATATAAACCATATTCAGGGGGTAAACCTGCGATTAGAGCATAGGCAATACCTTGCGGTAATACGATAACTGCGCCAGTTAGCCCTGCTAATAAATCTGCATACAGAGTGGAGCCGTTGACAGTCCTAGCCCAAACTAGAAAAGGAAAAAATTGTATAAGAGAAAAATGTCTTCTGTGATTATATCTCGATGTATTATTTTCAGAGGCTTGATTGTTAGTTGTCATTGATTACCAAAATCGGAAGGTATTAAAAATCAACACAACGAATAAAAGGCGAAGTACTAGTAGTAATCGCCTTTTATTATAATTAGTTGTGTTAAATAAGATCAGGTTTGTTGATCACCGTGAAACAAGCGCACTACGTGACGCGCTTCTGCAAAAAATAACCAGCGCTCAACTAATAAACCTGCAATAGCTATTATAGCAGCAAATACGATTAAATTGCTGTTAGCGGTCAACAATAGAAGAAATGGGACAATAAAAGCCATCGCCAACATTAATAAACGTAGCATAACGAGCTTATTGGCTTCTACAGTGTAACCAAACTCATTATTTAAGAAACCATTAGAGGTGTGTCCTTGATCCAGCAAACGAACGCTGGCCTGAGTAAAGCCTGTTGCAGTATTGATAGTACTACCTGCTGGTTTACCGATCCAAAACAGATAAATAATTTTTGCAATCGCACCCAGAACCACTAAAGCCAATGCCAACTGATATAAAACAGTAGATAAACCACCAGAAACAGACCCTTGAATAGCGGCTAATAACAATGAACCAGACATTAGACCTAGCGAAATATAATTAACCGGCGTCAGCGATGTATTCCATTGACGAATAGTCTTTAAACTCGCATAAATCATGCTAGTGCAAAATAATGTAACGATTGCCAATACAGCAGCAATAATTCCTGCAAGAGTAAAAATGCCACCCGCATCGGCACCATTTGACCAAATGCCGCCAAGGTAGATCAGAGCAAAAGGGAAAAACGCGATTGCAAATACACCTTCACGAGAAAGCCAAGATGTTTTGAAACGGTTAAATGCTCGCCAGGCATTTTTAGGGTTCGCCAAATGGCCCATAGAGCAAAGCAAACCAATAGCGATTAAAATAAAAGATAAGATACCTGCAGTCAGCAGTACACCACCATCCTGTAATTGAGACAAGCCTGTTAAATGACCAATCACTAACAATATCATCAAGCCATAACCGGCACCTGATAATACGGTAAAAAATAAAACTGAAAAAGCCGGATGCATTGTAAATCCTCGTTCTTGTTCTAACTAATGAGTTTGCCGCCTTAGCGAGCAATAATTTTGTTAACCCAACCCTTCACTGTATCTTTCAGTGACGCAGGATCAATTTGATCTTGAACCGGCTTATTACGCGGTGGAAGATAAGTATTAACAGGATTGTAACCAAGCTCTGGCATCAATTGCTTACCTGCTCGACCACGCACTAATTTACTCACTTCTGAATCAGGATCATCAAAGTCACCAAATACACGAGACTTGGTTGGACACGTCAATACACAAGCGGGTTGGCGCTCTGCTTCTGGTAGTTTTTCATCATAAATACGATCCACGCAAAGCGTACATTTCTTCATGGTACCTTGCTCAGGGTCAAGCTCACGTGCGCCATAAGGGCATGCCCATGAACACAGGTTACACCCCATACATTTGTCTTGGTCGACAAGCACGATGCCATCTTCCAAACGCTTGTATGATGCACCTGTAGGACAAACCGTTACACAGTCTGCATCTTCACAATGCATACATGACATTGGCATATGCACGGTTTTACTGTTCGGCGTATCGTCCACTTCATAGGAGCGAATACGATTCAACCACGAACCAACAGGTTCACGACCATAAGGGTCTTTATCGGCTAATGGTCCAATGGTTCCAGAAGTGTTCCACTGCTTACAGGCAGTCGCACAGCCATGGCAACCGACACAGGTATCGAGATCAATTACTAAACCTAATTTCATTGTCTTATGTTTCTCCGTTACGGTGCTATTTATTGCCACGTGTCAGAATATCTGACAACGAGCGTAAAAGGTTGACATTTTTATGGCTGCTATAGCTCAGCATCTTCGGCGATGGCTCTGCATTAGGTTGTGCTTTTAGATCACTATAGCTAGGCCAAGAGCCTGTTTCACCTGGCGCTGCCGGTGTAATTTTCACTCTTAGATCGTACCAAGCAGCCTGCCCCGTTACTGGATCGGAGTTAGTCACTCTGTCCATTTTGTCGCCTTTTTGTGGTAGCAATTCAGAAATAAGGTGGTTCATTAAAAAGCCATCTTTATTCTCTTTAACATCGCCATCCAAACCCCAAGCACCGCCACGTTTAGCAATTGCATTCCATGTCCAAACCGTTTGCTCATTTGTGCCTTCCATCAATTTAACCTGGCAACGAATTTTACCGTTATGAGATTCAACCCATACCCAAGAAAGATCTTTAATGCCATCTCTTTCTGCAGCAACACGATTCATAAATAAATAGTTTTGCGACATAATCTGGCGCAACCAAGCATTTTGACTATCCCAACTATGGTACATAAACATGGGGCGCTGATTAACCGCATGATAAGGGTATTCATCACGATCAATACGCTGTTCCTCTAATGGCATGTAATAGATTGGAAGAGGATCAAAATATTTTACTAAACGTTCTTTATGGTGCTCTTCTGTTGGCATTGGACCATCATATAAACCCTGCCCCGCCAAACGGAACTTTTGTAGCTTTTCAGAATACAATTCGATAACGATTTGATTTGTGTTACCAATCCATGCCGCTTCTTTTGCCAGTTTCAAATAATCCAAATTCGCATGGCGCATATAACGTTGATTCATGTCGAAATGCATTTCAAAGAAGCCTTCATTTTCTTCGTAAGCTTCCCATTGACGTGGGTTTGGTTCACCGCGCAATGACTTTTCACCGTCTTTACCACGGTAACCCGCCAAGAAACCAATACCAGGCTCTTTTTCGAAGTTAACGATAAAGTCTTTGTAATCGTCGTACTTGCGCTCACCACCCTCTTTCGTGAATGCTGGAAAGCCTAACCGACCAGCCATCTCAACCATCACTTCCTGCCAAGACATAACGTTACGGTCTGGCTTAATTACAGGGATACGCACAGAGTCACAAGCAGCATGAGGCTCAGAAATCGGGCGATCTAACATTGAAATCGTATCGTAACGTTCCAAGTACGTTGTATCAGGTAGCACAAGATCAGAGTATGCAACCATTTCTGAGTTGAATGCATCCGAACATACGATAAACGGAATTTTATATTCGCCGCTATCTTCTTTTTCACAGAGCATATCAATGGTCTGGTCAGTGTTCATACTGGAGTTCCAGGCCATATTTGCCATGAACAGCATCAACGTATCAATTTTGTACGGATCACCTTTTACTGCATTACTGATCACCATATGCATCAAGCCATGACAGGAAATCGGCGCATCCCAGCTATAAGCTTTATCGATACGTCTTGGGCTTCCATCTTCATTAATAGCCAAATCTTCAGGGCATGTTGGGAAACCTAATGGTGGAGATTTAAGCGGCGTATTTGGCGCCATCTCTTTTGCCGGTTTAATACCTGGTGGCACGTGTTTAGGGAATGGCGGTTTAGCCAAATGGCCTCCCGGGCAGTCAATAGTTCCTAACAGCGTTTGCAACATATGAATAGCACGACATGTTTGGAAACCATTGGAGTGCGCTGAAATACCACGCATAGCATGCATCGATACAGGACGACCAATAAACTTATCTTGCTTACGACCTGCCCAATCTGTCCATTCAACATCAATGGTAATGGTTTCTTTAAAAGCTACATGGGCCATTTCCAACGCCATTCGCTCGATATCTTCAGCGGGAACACCACATTCTTTTGCGGCAACTTCTGGTGAATATTGCTCATCCATGTATTTTTCAACCAAAATGGACATGGCTGTTTTTAGTGGTGTGCCATCAGGTGCAGTGTATTCACCAAATAGTGCTGGAGTAATATCAGGAAGGTTAGAATCTACAAACGCTTCTTTCACTTGATCCCAAACCTGAGGGACTTCGCTATCACCGCGATAAAATAGGCCATCACCTACTTTACCTGGTGTCATAACAACCAATTGTGCAGAATTGGTATAACGAATTAAAAATTCTTCATCAACTAATTGATGCTTTAATAAAACATGGGCCATTGAAAGCGCAAGTATGCCATCAGTCCCAGGACGAATAGCGACCCACTCATCAGCAATAGCCTGATAGCCTGTTCTGACAGGGTTAACAGAAACAAACTTGGCACCACGTTCTTTTAGTCGTTTAAGGCCTAATTTAATAGGGTTTGAGCTGTGGTCTTCTGCCACGCCCCACATCATAAAGTATTTGGTATTTTCCCAATCAGGATCACCAAATTCCCAGAAAGCATGCCCCATGGTGTAAAGGCCACCGGCTGCCATGTTAACTGAACAGAAACCACCATGAGCAGCCCAGTTAATGGTACCGAACTGACTAGCCCACATACCGGTTAAGGCCTGCATTTGGTCACGGCCGGTAAAATAAGCTAATTGTTTTGGATCCGTTTCTCGAATGCGTTTTAGGCGTTTTTCAAGCATATCTAATGCTTGATCCCAAGAAATTTCTTCAAATTCACCCGCACCACGCTCTGTACCAGGCTTACGCAATAGTGGTGAACTCAATTTCGCAGGAGAGTACTGCTTCATAATGCCAGAATTACCCTTGGCACAAAGTACACCTTTGTTAATAGGGTGATTTGGATTACCTTGAATAAAACGAACTTTATTATCCTCTACAGTAACTTTGATACCACAGCGGCAAGCACACATATAACAAGTCGTGTACTTAATATCTTGCTTGGCATGCTCTTCAAATGCCGGTAGATCCTTAGCAATGACATTTGCCTTAATCTGGGATACTTCATTAAGTGGAGATGTGGGTTTTGTTATGCTCATATTTCTTTTACACCTAAAAATAAAAGATCCTGCCGAATCAGCATATGATTGACATCTATATTATTGCTGGCTTAACCAGCTTTATTTCTTATTGCTACGGTTATTAGAGGAATTCATGCAAAGCGCAAACACCTTGCTTACCTCCAAGAGAAGTTAAGCAGATATAACCTGTTTTATTTTAATTATGCTATTTTTGACTTGAAAAATTAACAAAAACAACAATTATGATACTAATTGGCTCATAAATGCTTCGAGCGGGCCGGATTGTAACAATTCTTGAGTTAACTTGTCGACCCTTCCAATTTATCGACCAATACAATTAACCCTAATGCAATTGTATTTAACACTTAACCCGATACTTCTTTACAACAGACTCAATTGGTATTTTCACTACTATTTAAACGAAGAAATATCACTATTGCTCTCATACACTAAAACCACGGCAACTTATTATCCGCCCATCATACTATATAACTTTTAGAACTTAAATTATAACCATTGGTTATAAAGCGATCTTCTATGGGTCTTGGTTTTCTTAGAATAATCAAAAGCTAAAGAATATCTCTCTCATTACTCTTGAATTAAGATCGTCGTTATTAAGTATTCAAGACTTTTAATAGTGTTCTTGAAAAACTGCCAACGACTAAAATTCTTTAATTGCTGGGCAAAACTGACTATTCAATAACGTTTAGTGACTAAATTAACTGTTTAACAGAACGTCCCTATTCTGATGAAGTAGTAAACTTATTTGGTGAGATTGGCCATAGCAACATCAATTGCATCTACGATCTGATCAATATCTGCTTTTGTGGCAATAAGCGCAGGGCTTAATGCAATTGTGTTGTTGTATTTTTCAAAACTTCTGTTGGTTCGACCAATAATAACGCCTTGCTTCATACAGTCAGCAGCAATAGCCATCGATACGCTTTCATCGACAGGCTCTTTGGTTTCACGGTCTTTAACCAGTTCAAAGCCGGCAAATAAACCTTTGCCGCGAACATCACCAATCATTTCATACTTGTCTTTTAAGCCATTTAAGCGATCCATCAAGTGATCACCAACAACATTTACATTTTCTAGAAGGTTTTCTTCTTCGATAATTTTCATGTTTTCAATAGCAGCAACAGGCCCCGCAGTACAACCACCGAAAGTAGAAATATCGCGGAAATAACTCATACGATCTGAAGGATCTTCTTTAAATGCATTAAAGACTTCTTCAGTGGTAACAGTACAAGAAATGGCAGCGTATCCAGAGGCAACTCCTTTCGCCATTGTTACCATATCTGGCTTGATACCGTAATGCTGATAGCCAAACCATTTACCAGTGCGGCCAAGACCACAAACTACTTCATCGATATGCAAAAGAATTTCGTATTTTTTACAAATCTCTTGGATAGTTTCCCAGTAACCTTCTGGAGGAGTAATGACACCACCACCTGCAGTGATAGGCTCAAGAACAACAGCGCCAACAGTATCTGGCCCTTCTTCTAAAATAACACGCTCCATCTCTTTCGCAGCACGAACACCATAGTCGGTAACATCACCGAACTGAGAACGGTATTCACAGCAATGAGGGAATTCAACAAAACCTGGGGTAAATGGTCCGTATTGTGCCTTACGTTCAAACTGACCAGTAGAGCTTAATGCAGTGATGGTTGTTCCATGATAATCACGCTCACGGTAAAGAATCTTATGTTTTTTACCGTTGTATTTATTGTGAGAAATCTGACGAACGATTTTGTACGCTTTTTCATTCGCTTCAGAACCAGAGTTTGAGTAGTACACACGGCTCATACCTGGCATTTTATCGATAAGCATTTCAGCATAGATAGCCGCAGGAACATTACCTGCTGTTTGCGCAAAGTAGTTCATTTTTACTAACTGATCATAGACAGCTTTAGCAATACGCTCACGGCCATAGCCAACATTCACAGTCCATACCGCACCAGATACCGCATCAAGATGCTCTTTTCCATTCGCATCATAAACACGCATACCTTCACCTCTTACGATAACCATCGGGTCATTCGTCTCAAGGCCTTTATGCTGTGAAAGGTGGTGCCAAACGTTTTTACGGTCAGCTTCAACAACTTTTGAAATATCAATGGTATCTGGATTGTGGCTCATAATCTGTCTCTCACTTATTCTTAAACCCTTTGGTAGAGCTACCAAAATCTATAGAGTGAGATTAATAGAATCAACCTGTACCACATAGGACCAATTATTAAAATTTTATGCCTCCAGCCCCGCTTTTTCAGGTGCTGGAGGTATTTATATGGAAGGATTTATTTGAAAACAGAGGCTAGAAAGAGAAAAAACCGTTTTAAGCTGGAAAGAACCTCCAGAAATTAGCTTTTTAGCTGGTCATGAACCTGATTTAGCATTCTTTGGTTGGTTTTTACCTTATCCATAATTTCCCGATAAGAAAGTAGGTCCATAGGCTTATTTTTATGCTCACGCGCAATCTTGACCAGATACTTCCCATGCTCAAAGAATATTTTATAGGCTTCTGTTATTTTAAACTTGGGGTCAAACATATGCGTGGGTAGTGAAGCCACACCGTTCACCTCAATCACCACAAATTTTCCAGCCTTAAACGCTTCTTCACTCTCACACTTCACATCCACCCGGCCAAAATTGAAGCCTGGTTGATCTTCAAAAACTTTAAAAATTGCCTTCTCTAATTCAGGCGTAAATAAATCCATATCGTCTGTGAACTTACAACCTAGTGTATGAGAACCAATAAAAGATAAGCGAACAGACTCGCCATCAGCTGGAACGTGCTCAGCATCTACATACTGCAAAAAAGAATGCCAATGATGCGTATAGCGCTCGTGATTTTTAGCCAGCGTCAGCAAATTATCACGACCATTACCAATAACTGTGGGGAAATGCTTTTTGTTAATCCCGGTGATTTTAGGCTCACCATTGCGGCGAATATAAAAAACACCACACTCGAAGGGGTAAGAAGTGTATTTTTGGAGCATATAATTGCCCAATAATAGAGGCACTTTTTCATCTAGATCTTCTAGCGTGGAAATTTTACATATACCTTTGCCAACACACCCTACATCAGATTTCAATATAACGGGATAACCGTGCTCTTCGATAAATTTAAGAATAAACTCACGCTTTTCGGCAACGCTTAAACTATCTTTTACCAATGCAGTAGGCAAAAAGTAATCCTGGTTAAAAGACATTTGGCTTTCGTATTTTGACCCAATACCTATTTCACCATGATCCATACAATAATTAGCTTTAGCCAAGGTTTTTATACTCACAGCATTCAGTAAACACTGCATGCCTAGATAGGCATAAAATGGAGCTTCAAAAACACGAGGGCTCCAAAATTCGTATGGTTTAATCAATCTATTCTCCGGTTAAATACTCAATTCTCTATAGTAATACGAGCCATATAAAAATTCTAGATCGCCTTTTCACACACCTAATATAGCCACATTGAGTACCGATATCAGTAATCCATCAAGGAGTTTTAAGGGCTATATCACCTGCTTTTACTCGGTTTCTTCTACTTCGCACTAACGTATAGATTCCGCTAATCACAATGATGCTACTGCCTAACAAAGTCATAACATCTGGTTGCTCTGCAAATACTAATACACCTAATATCAGGGCAAATACTAACCGCGTATAACGAAAGGGAGTGACTACAGACACTTCTCCCGTTCGCATGGCGACTGTTAACGCGTAATAAGCGAGTACACCAAACACAGTGGCGCCTAAAATTTGCATTCCTGAAGTAATATCAGGCCAAACAAACTCGTTAGCTGTTATCCCACCATTATCTGGGCCAATGTTAAATAGCAACATAAACAGGCCCGTTGGGATTAAGATAAAGAAGCCGTATATCCCTAACTGGAAATTGGATAAAACGGGAGACGCCGCACGAGTCGCCAAATCCCGGCCAGCAAACCCTAACATACCAATGACAGCTAAAAGGGATGCCGGTTCAAAACTTTCTAAGCCTGGACGAATAATTATCATAACCCCGATAAAACCGATTAAAATCGCACTCCAACGACGCCACCCTACCCTCTCACCCAAAAAAACAGCAGCTCCCATTACAACAACTAGTGGCGTTGCCTGCAAAATAGCAGATGCACTGGATAAAGGCGTAAAAGTAATGGCCAGAGTAAAAAACAAACGCCCAGTAATCTCACAACCGACTCTAATCAATATAGGGAGGGATAAAATTTTAGGATGGAATATAGCTTGATTACGTCCAAGAGTTAGTAATGTGAACGCCAGCGTTCCACCTATTCCAAACAATATTAAAATTTCTCCCACTGGAACAAAGTTAGCGGCGGCTTTAATAAACATATCCTCTAAGGAAAAAGCAGCCATTGCCAATACCATAAACAGGCTCCCTCTTATGCTATCCATTACGTGATCCAAAGTCTTCTCCACAAGTCTTTTTCAAAAAGACATCTAATATAATTTTGAGAAATAAGCGAAATCATTACTAGATAATGACAATAATGAAAGGCTTTATCATCTAATACGCCATACATATACGTATAGAGCCAAGCAGCCAGAATGTGATATACCAGGTAAATTAAGATGCTACAAGAAGAAACAGTGATACAAAATACAACGCCTCCAAAAGACACGTTATATTACGATGGAACATGCCCACTTTGTGCTAAAGAAATTAGTTTACTTAAGAAGTTAACGGGTAAGGTAATTACATTCACTGACATCCATCAACTTAAAAGAATTGATAATAAGATTCCGTCAACAGAAGTATTACTTAGGCGCTTACATTTGCAATGCAGTTCAGGTGAATGGCTTATTGGGTTGGATGCCACGGTTAGAGTATGGAGCTACACACATTATGGATGGTTATTCAAAGTGCTACGCTGGCCAGTCATCAGTATATTTTCTGATCTTATTTATACGCGATGGGCAGACCGCCGTTATCAAAAACGCTATGAATGTCAGCAATGCATTTGATTTTAAAGACTCGGTCTTTTTCATTTGAAAAGAGCATGTAAAAAGAGTACTTAAAAAGAGCCTTCAGGAATTTTTACCCAACCTTCCATTAAAACACGAGCACTTCGACTCATTGTAACCTTATCAACAAACCATTCGTTATCTTTTTGTTTAACATCTGCCCCTACTTTTAAAGTTCCAGATGGATGCCCAAAGATAATTGATTCAGGTTTATCGTCACCAATAGCAAGGTTAACCAATGTTTCAGGAATAGCAGCAGCAACGCCAATCGCAACAGCTGCAGTCCCCATCATCGCATGATGTAATTTTCCCATGGATAGCGCACGGACTAACAAATTAGTATCGCTTGCATTAATTTTTTTATCACTCGATGCAATATAGTTTTGGGGTTTAGAAACAAATGCAATTTTGGGCGTATGTTGTCGTTCTGCAGCTTCATCAAGATGATTAATTAAACCCATTTGAACTGCACCATAAGCACGAATAGTTTCAAACATGGCTAAAGCATTCTCATCACCATTAATATCGTCTTGTAATTCAGTACCGCTATAGCCTAGATCTTCTGCATTAAGAAAAATAGTAGGAATACCTGCATCAACCATTGTTGTCTTAATAACAGATGACGTTAAACGAGTATTCTCTACTAAATGTTCTGGCAGCTTTAATTCATCAACTAAGTTTCCCGTAGGAAAAACATTGGCTGCTGGGCTTAGGAAATCTAACTGAAGTTCAGCCGCAGGAAAAGTAACGCCATCAAGTTCAAAATCACCCGTTTCCTGCACTGTACCATTTGTGATTGGCACATGGGCTACAATCGTTTTACAAATATTTGCCTGCCAAATATGAACTGTAGCAATACCATTTTCAGGAATTCTATCAGAGTCGACCAAGCCACTATGAATTGCAAAAGAACCTACTGCTGACGATAAATTCCCGCAGTTACCACTCCAATCGACAAAAGGTTTATCAATGGAGACTTGGCCAAATAAATAATCAACATCATGATCAGCCTGGCTACTTTTAGAAACAATAACTGCCTTACTTGTACTGGATGTCGCACCACCCATACCATCCGTTTGCTTACCATATGGATCCGGGCTACCAATCACGCGTAACAATAATGTATCCCGAGCAGTACCCGCGACTTGTGCAGACTTGGGCAGATCTTCTAAATTAAAAAAAATACCTTTGCTCGTACCACCACGCATGTAGGTTGCTGGTATTTTAATTTGCGGTGCATGGTTCATTGAATAGTTTCCTTTAGTATATCTATGTTCTTAACTTTTACTTTAACCAATTAATGTGCTGATGATGTTTCAAGAAAGTCTTTAGCAAAACGTTGCAACACTCCACCTGCTTCATACACAGACACTTCCTCTGCAGTGTCTAAACGGCAAGTGACGGGAACCTCAAGACGCTCGCCATTTTTGCGAGTAATAATGAGCGTCATTGTTGATCGAGGAGAAAAACTGCCAACAACATCAAATATTTCACTGCCATCAATGTTATAGGTATTACGATTTTCGCCTTTTTCAAACTCTAAAGGCAATACTCCCATTCCGACTAAATTTGTTCGATGTATACGCTCAAAGCCTTCCGCAACAATGGCTTCGACTCCTGCCAGACGAACACCTTTAGCGGCCCAGTCTCGGGATGAGCCCTGACCATAATCTGCACCCGCGATAATAATTAATGGTTGCTTACGCTCCATATATGTTTCGATCGCTTCCCACATTCGAGTAACAGCACCTTCAGGTTCGATGCGTGCAAAAGAACCTTGCTTTATTTCGTTGTTTTCTCTGACCATTTCATTTAACAATTTGGGATTAGCAAATGTTGCGCGCTGTGCCGTCAGGTGATCACCACGATGTGTTGCATAAGAATTGAAATCTTCTTCCGGCAAACCCATTTTGTGTAAATAGGCACCTGCCGCACTATCTAATAAAATCGCATTAGATGGTGATAAATGATCAGTAGTAATATTATCGCCTAATACGGCAAGAGGCCGCATTCCCTTCATTGTTCTCTCTCCAGCTAATGCCCCTTCCCAATATGGTGGTCGACGAATATAGGTACTCTGTGGGCGCCAGTCATACAATGGGCTGTCTGCTTTTTCACCTGCATCAAGGTTAAACATCGGAATATAAACTTGGTTGAACTGTTCTGGTTTAACACTTTCGGCAACAATCGCATCAATTTCTTCATCACTTGGCCAAATATCTTTTAAAGTAATAGGGTTACCACTCTTATCCGTACCCAATGCATCTTTTTCAATATCAAAACGAACGGTGCCCGCAATCGCATAAGCAACAACCAAAGGTGGTGATGCTAAGAATGCTTGTTTTGCATAAGGATGTATACGGCCATCAAAGTTACGATTGCCCGACAGAACGGCTGTTGTATATAAATCTCTATCAATCACTTCTTGCTGAATCTTAGAGTCTAAAGCCCCACTCATTCCATTACAGGTAGTACAGGCGTAAGCAACAATACCAAAACCTAATTTCTCCATTTCAGAAAGTAAACCAGCTTCCTCCAAATATAATTTAGCGACCTTTGAACCTGGAGCAAACGAAGACTTCACCCAAGGTTTACGCAACAGTCCTAATTCATTTGCTTTGCGAGCAACTAAACCTGCAGCAACGACATTCCTTGGGTTACTGGTATTAGTACAGCTAGTGATCGCTGCGATAATAACAGCGCCATCTGGCATTTCATTTTTATTCTGCTTCCACTCTCCTGCAATGCCTTTATCTGATAAATCAGATGTTGCCAATCGACGATGAGGGTTAGACGGACCAGCCATATTGCGACAAACTGTTGATAAATCAAATTCCAGAACACGCTCGTATTCAGCCTTTTGTAAACTATCTGCCCACAATCCTGTTTCTTTGGCATATTGCTCAACCAAAGCAACTTGTTCTGGTTCACGACCGGTTAGTTTTAAATAATCGATGGTTTGTTCGTCGATGTAGAACATCCCTGCTGAGGCACCAAATTCTGGTGTCATATTGGAGATAGTGGCACGATCACCAATGGTCAGAGCTGCAGCTCCCTCACCAAAAAACTCTAAATAAGCAGAGACAACTTTCTCATTACGTAAAAATTCTGTAATCGCTAAAACAATATCAGTTGCTGTAATACCCGGTTGACGCTTACCTGTTAGCTTTACGCCGACAATATCTGGCAAGCGCATCATTGATGCACGCCCCAGCATCACATTTTCAGCTTCTAATCCACCAACACCAATTGCAATAACACCTAAAGCATCGATATGGGGTGTATGACTATCTGTACCGACACAGGTATCTGGAAATGCAACACCATCACGTGCTTGAATAACAGGAGACATTTTTTCTAAATTAATTTGATGCATAATGCCATTGCCAGCAGGAATCACATCGACATTTTCAAACGCTGTTTTTGTCCATTCGATAAAATGAAAACGGTCATCATTACGACGATCTTCAATGGCACGGTTTTTTTCAAATGCATCAGGGTCATAGCCGCCATATTCAACTGCTAAGGAATGATCAACAATTAATTGCGTTGGTACAACAGGGTTAACCTTAGCGGGATTACCGCCTTGGTCAGCAATCGCATCACGTAAACCTGCAAGATCAACTAACGCAGTCTGCCCCAAGATATCGTGACAAACAACACGGGCAGGATACCAAGGGAAATCGATATCCTGCTTGCGTTCAATAAGCTGCAATAGAGAACCTGTTAATACAGCTGGATCACAACGTCGTACTAATTGCTCAGCAAGTACCCGCGAGGTATAGGGCAAAGTATTGTAAGCCCCTAGCTTAATATCCTCAATTGCAGCTCTTGTATCGTAATAATCTAAACCTGTGTTTAAAAAGGGTTTTCGGTAGTTAGTATTCATACTTGCTTACACTTCTCTTCTTACATTTATTGAGATTAATTACGTTGACCGACCGGTACATAATCTAAATCTTCAGGCCCCGTATAATTTGCACTAGGGCGAATAATTTTACCGTCAACACGTTGTTCAATAATATGAGCCGCCCATCCTGACACTCGTGCAATAACAAATAGGGGGGTAAACATGGCCGTAGGAACTCCCATCATGTTGTAGCTGACTGCACTGAACCAATCGAGATTTGGGAACATTTTTTTAGCATCCCACATGACGCTTTCAAGCCTTTCTGCAACTGAGAAAAGCTTCATATTCCCTTCTTCAGTAGATAAGTCACGAGCAATTTCTTTAATCACTTTATTGCGTGGATCAGAAATCGTATAGACAGGATGTCCGAAACCAATCACGATCTCTTTATTTTCAACGCGTTGTCGAATATCAGATTCTGCTTCATCAGCATTGTTGTAACGGCTTTGAATATCGAAAGCCACTTCATTTGCGCCACCGTGCTTTGAACCGCGTAATGCACCAATAGCACCAGTAATTGCTGAGTAGATATCTGTATTAGTCCCGGTAATAACACGTGCCGTAAATGTTGAGGCATTAAACTCATGCTCAGCATAAAGTACAAGAGAAGTGTGCATTGCTTTTACCCAAGATTCTTGAGGCGTTACACCATGTAATAGGTGCAAAAAGTGACCACCAATAGAATCATCATCGGTCTCTACATCAATACGTTTTCCGTTTACAGCAAAATGATACCAATACAATAGCATTGAGCTTAAACTTGCCATTAAGCGGTCTGCAATGTCCCGCGCTTCGGCCATCGGGTGATCTTCTTTCTCGGGTAAACAAGTACCGAGAATAGACACACCACTACGCATAACATCCATTGGATGAGCAGACGCTGGGATGGCTTCTAATGCTTGCTTAACGGCATTAGGTAAACCACGCAATGATTTTAATTTTTTCTTGTAAGCGGTTAACTCTGCTTGCGTTGGCAATTTTTCATGCACTAATAAATAAGCAATTTCTTCGAATTCACACTGATCAGCCAGATCAAGAATATCGTAGCCGCGATAGTGCAAATCATTACCAGTGCGGCCCACAGTACAAATTGCAGTATTACCTGCAACTGTTCCTGAAAGCGCAACAGATTTTTTTGGCTTTTTAGACATATCTACTTTTGCGGAATCCGACATTGTTACTGTTCCTCTTTGTTAAATAATGTGTCAAGTTTTTGTTCGTAATCGTGATAGCCCAGATAATCATAAAGCTCCATACGTGGTTGCATTATGTCAATGACATGTTGTTGCGTCCCTTCGCTGCGAAGAGATTGATATACCTGCAGCGCTGCACGGCTTTGTGCTCTGAATGCAGATAATGGGTATAGCGCCATACTGACACCAACACTGCCTAACTCTTCAACCGAAAATAAAGGAGTGGAACCAAATTCGGTTATATTAGCCAACACAGGGACCTTAACGGCCTCTACAAATTGACGATACTGACTAAGCTCAGTCATTGCTTCGGGAAATATCATGTCAGCTCCTGCCTCGACGCAGGCGCAGGCGCGATCAATCGCTGCCTGCATACCTTCAACTGCTAGTGCATCAGTTCGTGCCATAACGACAAAGTCAGGATCTGTTTTTGCATCAACGGCAGCTTTTACTCTATCAACCATTTCTAATTGACTAACAATGGCTTTATTAGGCCGATGCCCACAACGCTTTTGCGCAACCTGATCTTCGATATGAACAGCCGCTGCACCTGCTTTAATCATTGACCTGACCGTGCGCGCAATATTAAATGCACCGCCCCAGCCTGTATCAATATCAACTAGTACTGGAAGTTCTGTTACGTCGGTAATTCGACGTAAATCAATTAGGACATCCTCTAATGAGGTGATGCCTAAATCAGGAATTCCACAAGACGAAGCTGCAACACCACCGCCTGATATATAAAGCGCTTTATATCCTGATGCTTCAGCTAATTTCGCCGAATACGCATTAATTGCACCTACGACCTGTAGTGGCTTTTCTTCACTGATTGCTTGGGTAAATCGTTGACCCGGCGAGTTAAATTTCATTACTACCCTCTGTTTATTTACAAAGAAAGATTTTTGAGTAAAGCTAATATAAAATTATCTTTACTTACGATTGCTGCTCTTCAAGCAATCGCTCTATATTTTTTCGGGACGAACGGATATGCGATCTCATTAATAATTCAGCCATTTCACCATCGCGATTCGCGATTGCATCAACAATATGCTCGTGTTCTACATAAGCTCGAGGAACACGTTGACCACGCATACCAAATTGATAACGATATAAACGCATTTGGTAATATAAATCATTACACAGCAAACCAATTAAACGGCTATTTTTACTTCCTTTAATAATCCGATAATGAAAATCGAGATCACCCTCTTTCTGAAAGTAGGCCTGCCCTTGCTCTTTCTCAATTTGCTTAGAGTGCTGCAATAACAGTTTTTTTAATTCAATAATTTCTTCATCACTCATTTCGACAGCAGCTAAACGTGCAGCCATCCCTTCAAGTGCTTCCCGAACAAAATATATTTCTAATAACTGTTCGCTGGACATCGTCATGACACGAGCACCCACATTTGGCTTTCTCACAAGTAAATTGCAAGCCTCTAAACGTCCAATAGCCTCACGTAATGAACCTCGACTAACGCCATAATTTTTCGCGAGTTCTGGCTCACTGATTTTACTCCCTACTGGAATATCACCCTCAACAATTGCTTGACGCAATTGTTGAAAAACACGGTCAGCAATAGTAATCGCGACGCTTTCTGACTCGAGCACTGGTGAATCGTTTTCTGACATTTCAACAAGTTTACTATTTTCCATTTTTTTCTCGTTACATCTATTTCTATTAAGTCACTATTATTTTGGATAGCCTAAGCTTTCTAAAGCGTCTGTTATTTCGTCTAAAATTGCAGGGTCATCGATAGTTGCTGGCATTTTCCACTCGACATTGTCAGCAATCTTTTTCATTGTCCCTCGTAAAATTTTTCCTGAACGTGTTTTTGGCAAGCGTTTTACTTGTGTGACTAAACGAAAAGCTGCCACTGGCCCAATGCGATTGCGAACCAGCTCTATTAATTGTGCTTGTAATTTATTGAGAGAAATTTCTTCATTGGCTTTTAATACAACAAACCCTATAGGCAGCTCACCTTTTAGTTCATCTTTCACACCAAAAACAGCACATTCTGCAACAGATGGGTGAGTTGCTAACACTTCCTCTATCGCACCAGTGGATAATCGATGACCTGCTACATTAATCACATCGTCAATACGACTCATGATCCATAGATAATCATCCTCATCTTTCATTCCGGCATCACCCGTCAAATAGTAACCATCGTAACGGCTTAGATAAGCTTCACGGTGACGTTCTTGCGCATTCCATAAGGTTGGAAAGGTACCAGGTGGTAGAGGAAGTTTTACAACAATGGAGCCAATATCACCTGAAGAAACAGGATGTCCTTCATCATCTAATACTTGCACATCATAACCAGGCACTGCCTTTGTTGGAGAACCTGATTTAATGGGAAATGTTTCAATACCCAAGCAATTAGAAGCAATGGCCCAACCGGTTTCTGTCTGCCACCAATGGTCAATCACAGGTACTTTAAGTTGTTCTCCCGCCCAATCTAAGGTATTCGAGTCACAACGTTCACCTGCAAAAAATAGAGATTTAAAATGGGATAAGTCATACTTTTTGATGAACTCGCCATCAGGGTCTTCTTTACGGATAGCGCGAAAAGCGGTGGGCGCCGTAAACATCGTAGACACTTTATATTCATCAATAATCCGCCAGAATGTACCCGGGTCAGGTGTTCCAACAGGTTTACCTTCAAAAATGACAGTTGTATTGCCATTTAATAGTGGCGCATAACAAATATAACTATGCCCAACGACCCAACCCACGTCAGATGCGGACCAATACACCTCACCTGGTTCAACGTTATAAATATGCTTCATTGACCATTTCATAGCGACTGCATGGCCACCGTTATCTCGAACAATTCCTTTCGGCTCACCTGTCGTTCCAGAGGTGTAAAGAATATATAAAGGATCTGTCGCAGCAACAGGCACACAACCTACCGGGTTTGACTGCTCAACCGTGTTTTTCCAATCATGATCACGACCTGAAACTAAGTCTGCTGTTAATTGTGGACGCTGTAGAATTAACGTAGCTTCCGGCTTTGAATCTGCAAGCTCAATCGCCTCATCTAATAAGGGCTTATAAGCGACAAGCTTTCCTGGTTCTATGCCACAGGAAGCGGAGAGGATAAGCTTAGGTTTAGCATCATCAATACGGCTCGCCAACTCTTTGGCTGCAAAACCGCCAAAAACTACTGAATGAACGGCACCAATTCGAGCACAAGCTAACATAGCCATTACGGCTTCAGGCACCATAGGCATATAGATGATTACACGGTCTCCCTTTTTAACGCCTTGAGCCGTTATTGCACCTGCCAACTGAGAAACTGCATTTTTTAGCTGATTATAGGTGTAAGTCTTTTTTGTATCCGTGACTGGGCTGTCGTAAATAATCGCTAATTGCTCGCCCCTGCCAGTCTCACAATGATGATCTACTGCGTTGTAACAGGTATTGAGTTCACCACCTGTAAACCAGCGATAAAAAGGCTTATTGCTATCATCAAGCACCTTATCCCAGCGCTTATACCACTGAATATTTTCAGCGGCTTCACCCCAAAATGTATTAGGGTCATCGATAGAGCGCTTATAAATATCACTGTAAATACCTGACATGCCGGTTTCCTCCACTTACATACATAAATATGAGTCCATTAGCGATTTAATAGGCCTATTTAGATATGTGTAAAATTATTATTGTTGACAATATTTAACTATTTAAGAATTTTAAGCCATTAAACTTCATCAATTAAGTCTACCTTAGTCTTAATTGTCGACAATTTAGCATTGTTAACCCTGACAGGAAAGGCTGTCGACAGTAAGTGAAAAGCTAACGGCGGTATACAGGCTGAAAAAAGAGTAGTTAGATTAGGGCATTGGCAGCAATCGCTTAAAAGTACCAATTATTCAGTACTTTTAAGCCAGAGGTCCGTTAAGCCATTTAATGAGGAAGTGTTTATATTGGCTTATAGCGTATTTAAGGGCTTATAAATTATGCGGCCTACAGAAGCTTTTTCAAAATATTGAGTTTAAATCGATTAAAGGGAGGGTAACGCAGCGGAATATCGAATAAAAAGCTTCGTTTCATCACCGATTTCAAATGGCTAAAACTATCGAATCCTGATTTACCGTGATACTGACCAATGCCACTACTGCCAACACCACCGAAAGGCAGATTAGAATTCGCCATAAACATCATGCCATCATTAACACCTACATTGCCGGCGCTGGTCTGTTCAAGGACTTTTTGCTCAAAGCCCTTATCATTGGTATAGACATACAAAGCAAGAGGCTTTGGCCTTTTATTAATAAAAGTAATCGCATCATCAATATTATCTACAGGAATAATCGCCAGTATTGGCCCGAAGATTTCCTCTTGCATTATTAAGCTTTGTTCATCAGGACCTACCACCACGGTAGGGCCAATATATTGACTAGCAGCATTTGAATCACCACCGTAAGCTACATGCTGCCCTTCAAGATATTCCACTAGTCGCTCAAAATGTCGTGAGTTAACAATGTGCCCATAGTCATCGCTGTTTGCAGGGTTTTTCGAATAAAATAATTCAATCTTTTCTTTTAAGGCCGTAACAAACTTATCAACAAAAGTCTTTTCTACCAAAACATAATCGGGACAAACACAAGTCTGCCCGGCATTCATCCACTTACTCCAGACAATACGCGATGCCGACACATCCAAATTCGTATTGCTATCGACAATACAAGGGTTTTTACCGCCCAATTCAAGAGTAACTGGCGTTAAGTGCTCGGCAGCGGCATGCATCACGATCTTAGCCACCCCTGCGCCACCGGTATAAAAAATGTAATCAAACTTTTGCTTTAATAGCTCAGTCGTTTCTGCAACGCCACCTTGAACCACTAGTACACAATCGTTATCAAGATATTGTGGGATTAATTCGGCTAATACAGTGGAAGTTTGCTCTGAAAGCTCGGAAGGCTTAACCACCGCACAATTACCTGCGGCAATAGCAGCTACCAACGGCGATAGCACCAGCATGAGGGGGTAGTTCCAAGCACCAATAATTAATGTTGTGCCCAAAGGCTCAGGTAACTGATAGCTAGTCCCGAGTTGCGTTACTAACGGTGTCGGCACTTTACGAGGTTTAACCCATTTATTTAGGTGTTTGAGCGTATGATTGATATCACTAATCACGAAACCAACCTCAGAGACCCAACCTTCTTGATCGCTCTTACCCAAATCAGACTTAAGCGCCGCCAGCAGTGTACCTTCCTGCTCAATCAACATTCTTTTAAGCTGTTGGAGCTGTTGAATACGCCACGTTTTGTTTTTTGTACGACCAGAACAGAAAGCGTTTCTAAGATTATCTACTTGAGGACCAATTTCTAAAGTGGATTGATCCGATGATATAGGAGTCACTGTACTGTGCACTAAAGGCCTCACATATAAAAGCTTGAAGCAAATAACTTAATATATTCGTTATATTATTGCACGTCATTTTCTATAACATCACTATTAAGTCCTTGAAAACAAACTTACTTTCGGTATGATTGCGCATCCCTTATCTAGGGCGGAAACGGAGTGTAGCGCAGCCTGGTAGCGCACCACACTGGGGGTGTGGTGGTCGTCGGTTCAAATCCGGCCACTCCGACCAAGAATAAAAAAGGCCGCTCAATGAGCGGCCTTTTTTATTCTAAAGTGACATTTATCTTAGCTACTTCTTAACATAACTCATCACTATTCTATTTAGTCGATTTGAGCAATATCAAAATATCTTCAAGCTCAGCAATCATTTTGCTGATCATTGTATCAAATTCGCTATCTGTACTTTTAGCTTCGTCACCATCGTCATCTTCCATTCGCTGACGCGCCCCACCGATGGTAAAGCCTTGATCATAGAGCAAAGATCGAATCTGGCGGATGGTAAGAACGTCTTGGCGTTGGTAATAACGACGATTACCGCGACGCTTTACAGGTTTTAGCTGTGGGAATTCTTGCTCCCAATACCGCAACACATGGGGTTTAACTGCACACAGCTCACTGACTTCACCAATAGTGAAATAGCGCTTTCCTGGAATAACAGGTAATTCGTCGTTATTTGTCGGTTCCAGCATATGCTTCTACGCGAGCCTTGAGTTTTTGTCCTGGGCGAAAAGTCACTACACGACGGGCAGAGATAGGGATTTCCTCGCCTGTTTTTGGGTTTCGACCAGGTCGTTGTTTTTTGTCTCTCAGATCAAAATTACCAAATCCAGATAATTTGACCTGCTCATTTTGTTCCAGTGAGCCTCGAATCTCTTCAAAAAACAATTCGACCAGCTCTTTCGCTTCCCGCTTATTTAAACCGAGATCCTCATAAAGCTTCTCGGCTAACTCAGCTTTGGTTAGTGCATCGGACACGCTATCGCCTCCTGAATTAACTCTTGTTTTTTGTTTTCATCAATCCGAAGCTCGATGTACCCTCACCTACTTACATTATGTAGGGTACATTATTGAGAGATTCCTATCGGGACATACTTAACGTAATTCCGCATTAAAACTCTCTTTTAGAGCATTTATTACAGCATCTGATGCCGTAGTAATTTCATCATCAGTAAGAGTGCGGGAAAGATGCTGAAAGGTCAAGCTTAAAGCAATACTTTTTCTTTGTGAATCAATACCTTTGCCCACATACACGTCAAACACCTTTAACTTTGTAAGCAACTCTCCTGCCACTTCTTTTACTTTAGCTTCCAGCTCAGAAACAGGCAATTCCTGATCAACAATTACGGCCAAATCCCGACGAACCTCAGGAAAACGCGATAAAGGGGCAAAGCTAGGGAGTCGAGCTTCAGCTAAAGCAGCTTGGGTAAGCTCAAACACATAGGCTGCTTGTGGTAGACCCAATGCTTTTTGAATTTGAGGATGCAATGTTCCGACATAGCCTACAATTTGACCATCCATGGTAATAGAAGCTGTTTGTCCAGGATGTAAGGCAGGATGTTCTGCTGCTACAAAAGCAAACCGTTCGACATCACCAGACAACGCTAACAGTGATTCTATATCGCCTTTAATATCATAGAAATCAACAGGTTCTGCTTTTGCAGACCAGTTCTCAGCTTCGCGCTGACCATAGAGCAAACCTGCAATCATTGCTTCCTGCTGAAAACCCTTAACATCCGATGCATCGTTAGAATTAGATGGTAAAAAGCGTAATCCAGTCTCAAATAAGCGAATACGTGATTGCTGGCGATTAACATTATATTCGAGGGCATTAACCAAACCTTGCCATAGCGAGGTTCGCATTACCGACATTTCTGCGCTAATAGGGTTTTTGAGTGGTATAGGTGTGACGTTAGGATCAAGTAAGCCCTGTAACTTTGGATCTACAAAACTATAAGAAACCGACTCTTGATATCCTCTTGCAACCAATTGAGCCCTTACCACATCTAGGCCTATCGCTGACTCTTGATGCAGAGGTAGGTCCATCGGCACTTGCAAGCTTGTCGTTGGTAAGTTGTTATAACCATAGATACGAGCCAATTCCTCAAGTAAATCAGCTTCTATATTGATATCAAAGCGGTAACTTGGAATAGAAAACTCCCATCCCTCATCAGTTTGATTGATAAGCTCCAGACCAAGATGGCTTAGGATATCCAATACTTCATTATCCGGTAATTCAAAGCCTAGACCACGTAGAATACGCTCACGGCGCAATTGTACTTTACGATCTATTAACAGTTCATGTTCAGCTTCTGCAACGAATACAGGGCCTACTTGCCCTCCAGCCACCTCGACAATCAACTTGGTTGCCCTTTCGATAGCCTGCTCCTGTAATTGATAATCAACCCCCCGCTCAAAACGATGAGATGAATCGGTATGCAAACCATAATTACGCGCACGACCTGCAATTGCTGTCGGTGCAAAGAAAGCACTCTCAAGCAAAAGGTCTTGAGTGGATTCGCCAACAGCTGTTTCACTGCCACCCATAATACCGGCCATCGCAATAGCTTTTTCCTGATCGGCAATCACTAAGGTTTCTTCTGCCAGCTCAACAGTTTGTCCATCGAGAAGTGCCAATGATTCTTTATTCTTGGCTTGACGAACAGTGATACCACCCTTTAATTTGGCCAAATCGAAAGCATGCATCGGTTGCCCGAGCTCAAGAAGCACATAATTAGTTGTGTCAACAGCAATATCTTTCGAGCCAATACCCGCACGGCGTAAACGTTCCTGCATCCATAAAGGGGTTGGCTTGGATAAATCAACACCGCGAATAATACGACCAGCATAACGAGGGCAGCCATTAGGTGCCTGCAAGTCTACTGGAAACGTATCATCAATAGTCGCAGCAACAGGGTCGATAGTAGGCGGAGTAACCAGCAAACGATTTAGCACACCCACTTCACGAGCAATACCTTTGAGAGACAGGCAATCACTTCTATTCGGCGTTAAATCAACCTCAATACAAGTATCATTTAACTGTAAATATTCTCTAAGATCTTTACCGACAGGTGCATCTGCAGCTAATTCCCATAAGCCATCATCGTCGTCACCTAACTTCAGTTCTGTTTGAGCACATAACATGCCAAAGGATTCAACACCACGCAATTTCGCTTTCTTAATCTTAAAATTACCTGGTAATACGGCACCAACAGTTGCAAATGGAATTTTTATACCAGCACGAGCATTTGGCGCGCCGCAAACTACCTGCACAATATCGTCGCCATTACCGGCAACCTGGCAAACACGCAATTTATCAGCGTCCTGATGTTGATCTACAAAAAGTATTTCTCCAACAACAACGCCACTAAAATCTGCCGCAACAGGCTCTATAGCGTCAACCTCTAAACCTGCCATTGTAATTTGTTCAGCCAATTCCTCTGTGGTTAATTCGGGGGTCACCCACTCTCTCAACCACGATTCACTAATTTTCATATTTTTTATTCGCTAAAAGGATATTTTAATTACTGGATATTCATTTTAATAAGCCATCAAACTATTTTAATAAAACTTATAAGACGGCAATTGGTGATCAAAATTGATCTAAGAATTTCAAATCGTTTTCAAAAAATAATCGCAAATCGTTAACACCATAACGCAACATAGCTAAACGCTCGACACCCATACCAAAAGCGAAACCACTATATGTTTCAGTGTCGACACCACTCATTTCAAAAACGTTTGGATGAACCATTCCACAACCCATCACTTCCAACCAGCCCGTATGACTACATACTCGACAGCCATCACCAGAACAGTTAGTGCATTGGATATCTACTTCAGCTGAGGGCTCAGTAAAAGGGAAATATGATGGGCGAAAACGCACAGGAACATCAGCTTCAAAGAAACTTTTTAGAAATTGATCAACTGTTCCTTTCAGATCAGCAAAGCTAATGTTTTTATCAATAACTAAGCCTTCCACCTGATGAAACATTGGTGTGTGCGTTAAATCAGAATCGCATCGATACACACGTCCCGGACAAATCACACGAATAGGCGGCTGTTTATTTTCCATTGTTCGAACTTGAACAGGTGATGTATGTGTACGCAGTACATATTGCTGATCACCTTCAATGGTATATTTTAAGCTCTCTTTATCAATATAAAAGGTATCGTGCATCGCACGTGCAGGGTGATGGGCAGGAATATTTAAGGCTTCGAAGTTATGATAGTCATCTTCGATTTCAGGGCCTTCTTCAACATCATAACCAACAGAAGAAAAAATAGCTTCAATACGCTTCATCGTTTGCGTAACAGGATGCAAGCTGCCACGAGAATTAGAACGGCCAGATAACGTTACATCTATTGTCTCTGAATTTAACTTTTCATTAATTGCTACTTGTTCAAGCTGCCCTTTTTTCTGCTGAATCGCTTCTTGCACTTGCTGCTTGGCTTCATTAATTTTAGCCCCAGCTGCTGGGCGCTCTTCATTAGACAATTGGCCTAAGGTTTTTAACAAACCCGTTAGCTGCCCTTTTTTACCTAGGTAATCAACTCGCACTTGATCTAAACTCTCAAGAGCATCTGCATTATTGACAAGATTGAGCGCCTCTTCAGTCAGCGCTTGTAGGTTTTCCATTCAACCATTCCCCTGATGGAACTGCTTTTATTTAATTCACAAAAAAGGGAGACTGTTTACAGCCTCCCTTTTTAAAACCAATGATCAATAAGATCAATGGCATGCTTTAATCAAAGATATGTTGATTAAGCGAGCGCTGCTTTAGCCTTTTCAACAACAGCTGCAAAAGCAGCTTTATCGTGAACAGCTAAATCAGCTAAAACTCGACGGTCTAAAGCAATTTCTGCTTTTTTCAAACCAGCAATTAACTGACTATAAGTCATGCCTAACGCACGAGACTGTGCATTAATACGCGTGATCCAAAGTGCACGGAAATTGCGCTTCTTAACACGACGGTCACGGTAAGCATATTGACCAGCTTTAATTACTGCTTGTTTTGCAACACGGAAAATACGTGAACGCGCACCGTAATAACCTTTAGCTGCTTTTAAAATTTTCTTGTGACTTTTGCGTGCCACAACACCACGTTTTACACGAGCCATTTTAGTTTCCTCTTAAGTTATTTCGCACGAAGCATTGCATCAATTGCGGGTTTATCCGCAGCGGTAATCAAACTAGTACCGCGTAACTGACGTTTACGCTTTGTGGTCATTTTGGTGAGGATGTGACTCTTGTGAGCGCTTTTGCGCTTGTAGCCCGCAGCCGATTTTTTGAAGCGCTTTGACGCGCCACTGTGTACTTTAGCTTTTGTTGCCATGAGTGAAAAACTCCGCATTTGTATCAGACTTTATATATAGCAAAGCTGATTTGGTTAATAAATGAAATAAAGAGGCAGCTAAAAGCCTAATTACTTCTTCTTTTTCGGGGCTAATACCATTATGAGCTGCCGACCTTCCATTTTCGGATATTGCTCAACCGTGGCTATCTCTTCAAGGTCGATTTCGATGCGTTTCATCATCTCCATTCCCAACTCTTGGTGAGCCATCTCCCGACCTCGATACCGTAACGATACCTTAGCCTTATCCCCGTGTTCTAGGAAACGTATCAGGTTGCGTAGTTTTACCTGATAATCCCCATCTTCCGTCCCTGGTCGAAACTTCATTTCTTTGACTTGCTGCTGCTTTTGCTTTTTCTTAGCGGCTGCTTTCGTCTTCTTAATATCAAACAGGTGTTTACCATAGTCCATCACTTTACAAACAATCGGAGTTGAATCTGGTGCAATTTCTACCAAATCTAAACTTGCTTGCTGTGCATCAGCAAGGGCTTCTTCTAAAGAAACTACCCCAACTTGCTGGCCATCTGCTCCAATCAAGCGAACTTCTGTCGCTTCAATTTGATCGTTAATGCGTGCCTTCTTACTACGACTGTTGCCTGCTCTACTATTAATAATGTTTCTCCAAATTTGACCTTTAAGGCCCTTAATTTCATAGGGTAATGTTACTTTCCTATAAAATACCAGCTAGCTAATAAATATAGCCTGAAAATAACAAAACAGCACCTACCTCAATTTATGATTAAATAAGGTTAGCGCTGTTTCTGAATAATCTATTAACGGTTTTTCCTTTCTACGTCCGCTGACAAATGCTCTATAAACGCATCAACCGGCATAACACCCATATCTTCACCTGAGCGCGTTCTGACGGCTAAAGTACCACTTTCCATCTCTTTATCGCCAACAACAATAAGATAAGGCACTTTCTGTAAAGTATGTTCGCGAATTTTAAAGCCGATCTTCTCATTTCTCAAGTCACAAATGGCCCGGAAACCATTGTTTTTTAAGGTTTCTTGCACTTTTTCGACATATTGGGCCTGATTATCCGTAATATTCATGATTACGACCTGCTCCGGCGACAACCATGTCGGAAAAGCCCCTTCGTAATGTTCTATCAAAATACCGATAAAACGCTCAAAAGAGCCCAAAATTGCACGGTGTAACATAACCGGGATTTGGCGCGAACCATCCTCAGCCACATATTGAGCATCCAAGCGACCAGGCATAGAAAAATCTACTTGTATGGTACCGCACTGCCATACACGATTAAGGCAATCTTTTAATGAGAACTCGATCTTGGGCCCATAAAATGCACCCTCTCCTGGCAATAATTCCCAAGGCAACCCTTTTGCGTCTAAAGCGTCAGCCAGCGCTTTTTCTGCCTTATCCCAGACCTCATCATCACCTACGCGCTGCTCTGGGCGAGTCGATAAGCGGATAATAACATCGCTAAAGCCAAAATCAGCATAAACCTTGTATAGGAGGTCTGTAAAAACGGAGACCTCTTCTTGAATCATCGCTTCAGAACAAAAGATATGAGCATCATCTTGAACAAAACCACGAACTCGCATTAAGCCCTGTAAAGTCCCTGATGCTTCATTACGATGGCAAGAACCAAACTCTGCCAAACGCAAAGGTAATTCTTTATAAGATTTCAAGCCTTGGTTAAACACTTGAATATGGCAAGGACAATTCATTGGTTTAACAGCGTAGTCCCTCGCTTCCGACTCAACGGTGAACATATTTTCACGGAATTTATCCCAATGACCTGAACGCTCCCACAAGCTTCTATCAACGACCTGTGGCGTTTTAATCTCTTGGTATCCATTATCACGCTGTACCTTGCGCATATACTCTTCAACAGCGGTATAAATTGCCCAGCCTTTCGGGTGCCAAAATACCATGCCCGGTGCTTCTTCTTGAATATGGAATAAGTCGAACTTCTTAGCCAGCTTACGGTGATCACGCTTTACCGCTTCTTCAAGGAAATTCAAATGCGCTTTAAGCTGTTTTTTATCTGCCCAGGCAGTACCATAAATCCGCTGTAGCATCTTATTATCAGAATTACCCCGCCAATAGGCACCGGAAACCCTCATTAATTTAAAGTGCTCACAAAAACGCATATTAGGCACATGGGGCCCACGGCACATATCAATATATTCTTCATGATGATATAGGCCTGGTTGTGCATCTTTTGGGATATCTCTCTCAAGAATCTCCATCTTGTAAATTTCATCACGAGATTTAAAGGTATCAAATGCCTCTTGCCAACTCACCGGTTTCTTTACAACATCATAATGCGTCTTGGCCAATGCTTTCATACGCTGTTCGAGCTTTGTAATATCCTCATCCGTTAGCATATGATCAAGATCAACGTCGTAATAAAAGCCATTCTCAATCGTTGGACCAATGGCCATTTTGGCATCAGGCCATAACTGTTTAAACGCATGCCCCAGCAAATGGGCGCACGAGTGACGGATAATCTCTAAACCATCTTCATCTTTTGCAGTGAAAATAGTGAGTTCGGCGTCATTATTAATAAGGTCGTGCGCATCGACACGTTCACCATTAACACGGCCGCCAAGCGTCGCTTTGGCTAAGCCTGGGCCAATATCAGCAGCTACATCATAGACAGAAACAGAATTTTCGAAGGAACGCTGAGAACCATCAGGGAGAGTAATAACAGGCATGTGTTTTCCTAGTCAGTGGCGGCCCCTACCAAGGGTCGCATGAGAAATAAGCAGTATATGTAATTGGTACGACCGAGTGGACTAATGGCCTACTTCCTGTAGCCCACCCCTACGGGGCAGCTTCGCTGTTCAAAAATGTTCCAGACATTTTTGTCGAACGCCATTCTCGTCCAACATAGTTAACCAATACTAAAGCCCAAAAAAAGCACTGGGCTTTAGTATTGGTACGACCGAGTGGACTCGAACCACCGACCCCCACCATGTCAAGGTGGTGCTCTAACCAACTGAGCTACGGTCGTATTAGGGCGCGCACTATAGCGAGATTTTGCTACGTTAGCAACTCTATATAATAAACAACATAACTTCCTGGGAGCTGGCTATTAGCTATCAAGAACTTTATAATCCGCGCAGAAATTAAACTCCAAGGGATATATTTGTGACAGATTCAACAAACTCTAGCAGCCAAAAATATGATGATGAAATCGATTTAATTGAGCTTATTAGAAATTTATGGGAAGAAAAGTGGGCTATTATAAGCTCAATGGCTCTTGTAACCTTAATTGGAACAGTATATGCAGTTGCAATAGCAACACCTATTTATAAAGCAAGCACACAATTAATGCCTCCCACCCAAGCTGAGCTATCCTATCTAAATCAAACAGAGTTTTTCAATATAACACCAGAACTAGTCTTTGCGGAATTCTTGTCGACTCTAGAAAGCAACGACCATATACAAAAGCTTATTGCAAATCACGAACCATCTATTGAAAGTGCTTTAGAGAATCATACTAATACTTTTACCTTAATTTCAAAAATTAGAAAGATTGACTACCCAAATACATCTAAAAAAACAAACTCTATTACCCCAGATAAATACTTTATATCTCTACAAGGTATAAATAGAGATAATCTAATCAAGTTGATTCAGACCGACCTAGATACAGCTAAAGAGACCGCTATAAATCGCATACTTAGTCGTTACACTACAACATTAAAGCTGCAAATCCAACGAATTGAGGAAACACACGAATTAAAACAAAAAGTACTAGATGACCAATTAGAAGCTAGAAAAGCATTTGTACTATCGAGTAGAAAGAATAACCTTAGAAACTTGGAGGAGGCATTAAAAATAGCTAAAGCCTTAAATCTTAAATCGCCTTCATCTCTAGCTAGGCTTGCTGCTAGTGATGTACCTCGACAAGTAGAAATTAATGCTGAACTTAATAATAATAAAGACCCTCTTTATCTTAGAGGTACAAAACTTTTAAATGCTGAAATTGTAAACTTAAAAAATATAGAAGATGATATATTTTTAGATAATGAAATATTAAAAATGGAAACAGAGAAGCTACTATTGAAAAATAATCGCCCTCTAGAACAGCTTAAAACCATATATAGCGAAATTGATGCTATCAGTAATAACAATGTAGAATTTTATAGTCAAAACATTAATTCTTCTACTAAACCTATTAAACCTAGAAAAACATTAATCATAACCATTAGTATTTTTCTAGGGAGCTTTTTAGGGCTCTGCATTGCCATAGGAAGAATTGTTTATAGAAACACTCAAAATTCGTTACCGTAGCTTTATAATATTGTCTTGTGGTCGTTCTTTTGGAAGCAAGTGATCGACCATTTTTTCATGCGGTTGATAACCAGACACAGCATCAGATAGCACCCTTCTTAATCTATCACTATCCGTAGATTGAATCGCATTATTCATTTCAGTCAAATAGCTATAGATTTTTTCTCCCTCAAGAAAAGCTTCAGTAGCCCTTAGTATCTTACTATGATCAGTTCCAATAACATTATCTCCGACAAGCAACTCTTCATAAAGCTTTTCTGCCGGTCTAAGACCACTGTATTTAATTTCAATGTCCCCATCAGGGTTATCTTTTGTTTTTAATTCAAGCCCCGATAATTGCACCATCCTTTTAGCTAGATCAACAATCTTTACTGATTCTCCCATGTCTAAAACAAAAACATCCCCCCCCTTAGCCATTGAACCAGCTTGAATAACTAGCGAAGCAGCCTCAGGAATCGTCATAAAGAAACGCGTAATATCTTTATGAGTGACAGTTATAGGGCCACCATCTTGTATCTGCTTTCTAAACAGTGGAACAACTGAACCGGAAGAACCTAAAACATTACCAAAGCGTACCATTGAAAAAACTGTTCGAACATTAGTTGACGCTAAATGTTGCAATATCATTTCCGCAAAACGCTTAGTCGCGCCCATGACATTAGTCGGCCGTACAGCTTTATCTGTTGAAATAAGAATAAAATGTTTGACCCCAGCGTTGGCAGCCTCTTCTGCAACAACTTGTGTACCTATAATATTATTAGTTACACCTTCCACAACATTATGCTCAACAATAGGGACATGCTTATAAGCCGCTGCATGATAAATCGTGTCGACCGAAAAGTACTTAATAACTTTATTTACCCTGTCACGATTAACTACTGAGCCTAATAAAGCATAAATAGGAAATGAAAGCCCGCTTTCCCCCATAAATTGGACTAACTCCTGTTCTATTCTATATAAGCCATATTCATTACATTCGAATAAAATCAAAGCTTTAGGTTGCTGCTGAACAACTTGCCGACAAAGTTCAGAACCTATAGAGCCTCCGGCTCCTGTTACCATAACAATTCTACCATCTATACATTTAGCCAATAATGATGACATTGGTGGTACAGGGTCACGCCCCAATAGCTCCTCGATTAGTACTTCTCGCAATTGTTCAATCGATGCTTTTCCAGAGAGTAATTCTGGCATTGATGGTATGGTTTGCACATGAACGCTACAATTATCAAGACGTTCTAACATTTTTTTTCGCTCTTTATTGCTCGCATTAGGAACAGCAAGAAGCACATGCTTGACATTAGCACCCTTTAATAAATTAGGTATTTTACCAGGATCATTTACAGGAAGATTTTTAATCGTCGATCCCCATAAACTTTTATCATCATCAATAAAGCCTATAGGGTAATATTCTTTACCATCTGAGAGTGCAGTAGCTAGTTGAACACCTGCACCACCTGCACCATAGATTAAAACTGCATCTTTATTAACATAATGCTTTAATAGCCAATGATAATAATGTCGAATTAATAACCGACTCCCCCCCACATAAACCAATGCAGCAAGAGCGAAATTAATTGGCACTGAACGAGGAAAAGGCTCTATTTTGAAAATAAATGCTGTAGCCCACAAAAACAATGCTAGTAACATCACACCTTTAACAACGGCCCATATTGCCTGAGCCCCCATAAAACGCACTACCGCTCTATATAGACCGAGTCTCATGAAGATATATACGCCCGCTATAGGAAGAGCCAAAAATAGCCAACTTGAGGCTATCAAATAAGGCTCAGGCCATAATTCGGATAACCTTAAAGCATAACCAGACCACAAGGCTAATGGTAGGGCAACTATATCAGAACAAACCATAACTAAACGCTTATAAGTACGTTTCATAGTCACAGCTCTATAGCTTATATTATTAGAGTATGATTTATTCATATTTATAGCAGAACTTTAAATAATAGTAAGTTTATAAATAATAACACGCCATAAAGTTAAAAAAGTTGCTAAGAAGAAGCTTTCGCCAACACTTTATCTATAATAGAGCAAGTCTTTTCAATTTCATCACTAGTTAATGTTGGGTGAATTAAAAACATCAAGCTAGTCTCCCCAAGAAGTTTAGCATTAGGCAAACGTTGCTTCGGGCGACAAACCATATTATCAAATGCTTTTTCTAAATAAACCTCAGAACAACTGCCTTGATAACATGGTACATCATTCTCAGTTATTTCCTTGATAATACGATCTCTATTCCATCCCTTTCTTAACTTTTCACCAATAACAAAAGCATAATACTTATAACCTGCATGATCTATATACTCAGGGATATTTATGATTCTGATGCAGTCAAATTTACCCAGAGCAGCATCTAATCGAGCTGCATTTTCACTCCTAGCAGTAGACCATGCAGGCATTTTTTTTAACTGTAACCTTCCTAGTGCCGCTTGCATTTCGGTCATACGCCAATTTGTACCAAAACTCTCATGAAGCCACCGGAAGCCTGGAGAATGCTGCCTCTCATATACTGCCTCATAACTTTTCCCATGATCTTTGTAACTCCACATTTTCGACCATATCTCTTTCGAATTAGTTGTGACCATTCCTCCTTCACCACCTGTAGTCATGATCTTGTCTTGGCAAAAAGACCAGGCGCCAATATGTCCAATAGAACCTACAGAGCGGCCCTTATATTTGGCGCCATGTGCTTGAGCACAATCCTCTATAACATAAAAATTATACTCTTTAGATAAAGCCATGATATCGTCCATCTCAGCAGGCATACCTGCTAAATGCACTACAATCACTGCCTTAGTATCAGGAGTTAATACAGCTTTAATAGATTCAGCGGTAATATTTTGTGAATTCACATCGACATCTGCAAATACAGGTTTTGCCCCAATTGTGACAACACTTGAAACCGAGGCTAAAAAAGTACGCGGAGTTACGATAACATCATGTTCGCTAGTAATATTCAAAGCCTTTAATGCGAGGTCTAGAGCTAAAGTACCATTTGCTACGGCAACGGCATAGTTACAGCCGGCAAAGCTAGCAAATTCTTTTTCAAACTCACGCCCTTCTGTGCCTGTCCAATAATTCACTTTATTGGATAGCAAAACATTACTGACTTCTTTAGCCTCTTCCATAGAAAAACTAGGCCAGGGAGAAAATGGAGTATTTAACACATTATATCCTTCATACTATTTTTTTAAGAGTTGAGCAGGAACACCTACCATCGTAGCACCATCTGGAACATTTTTAATCACAACAGCCCCTGCACCTATAGTTGAATTAGCCCCTATATTTAAACATTGCAATACACTTGCTCCCATTGCCACCCAACAGCCTTCTCCAACACTAACAGCTCCCGCTAAACAAGCTCCAGGAGAAATATGCACTCCCGCAGATAACTTACAATCATGCTCCACAACTGCACCAGTATTGATAATGCACCCTCGGCCAATTTCAGCATCTGCGTTAATTATAGCGCCAGCCATTACCACTGCGCCTTCTGCAATCATCACACTTGGACTGATAATTGAATTAGGGTGTATCAAAGTAGCAATAGCAATCCCTTGAGATCGAAGAAAGTCTTGCTTATTCAATCTTATCGAATTATTTCCAATACTCACTATGCATCTCTCAAAAGTCCTTTTGGCCTGAACAAGCTCTTGAGTTCCCCCTACAATGGGCCACTGACCACATTTTTGCTTTTCAGGCCATGCATCATCGTAAAAAATTACTTCACTATAACCCACTAAGCTAGCTATATCTGCTATTACTTTACCATGACCACTTGCCCCCAGTAATGCTAGTTTCATTATGATTTGTTACCTTTAAAGGGCTCTACTGTTACATGTCCATTAGCACTTATCCCTTCACGCATGAAGACCTTTTTTAAAGTTAATAGAAGAATAACTAGATCTAACCAGAAGGATTGATTATCTATATACCAAATATCATACTTGAACTTATCTTCCCAAGTAATTGCATTACGACCGTTGACTTGGGCCCAACCAGTAATACCAGGCTTGACCTCATGGCGCCTAGCTTGCTGTTTATTATATAAGGGTAGATACTCTACTAATAACGGACGCGGCCCAACAAGGCTCACATCTCCTCTAATAACATTAAATAATCCCGGAAGCTCATCTAAACTAGTAACCCGTAAAAAAGAGCCGAAAACCGTCATTCGCTCTTTATCAGATAGTAACTCCCCACTTTCATTTTTCACATCCAACATAGTACGAAATTTGATCATCTTAAAAATTTTACCATGTAGGCCTGGCCTATTTTGGGTGAAAAAAATAGGAGAACCAAGTTTTAAGTGAACGAATAAACCAACAATAATTATGATAGGAGATAATATTATTAAAACGATCGATGCCACAGCCAAATCAAATAGACGCTTCATGTCTCTCCAACTCCCTCAAGCCATTGAACCCATCTGTCAGCCAATTCTTCACGGCTAAATTCCTTCTTTCCCAATCGATAAGCATTTTCCCCCATTAGCAATAGCCCAGGTTTGTTATTAGCTGCATGCTCTAATGCATTAGCAAATTCTACAATATTATCTGGAGCAATAGAGTAACCACACTCATGCTCTTTAATTATATCTGCCAACCAACCTGGATAATTATTTAAAACTGGCAATCCAGCTGAGATATAGTCAAAAAATTTATTGGGTGAAGTCCCATAATAAAATGCTGGAACATTTGCCAGTAACTGCAATCCAATATCTGCACTTTTCATGAATTTAACTAATGTTTCTTTATTTACAGGGTCATGAAAAATTACATTATTTAAATTTTCAGCCTTGGCACGGGATTGTAACTGCGGTTTTAATTTTCCTTGTCCTATTAGCACAATTTTAACATTGTTAATTTCACGCTTTTTGAGTTCTTTTGCGACATTTAAAATTGCATCTAAACCATTGGCTATACCATGAGTCCCAGCAAAGATTGCCATTAAATCTGTTGTCTCTACACCCACAGGTCTATATCCTTCAACATCTTGAGAAAAAATGCTCAAATCACAACCATTAGGAACCAGAGTAACACTTTCATCTTTAACTCCTTGCTTTTTGATACCATCAACTATACCTGGGGACAAACCAATACAACGATTCGCCGATCGGTATGATAACCATTCTAAAAAAGACATAAGCTGCAAAATTACAGGGTTAGTAATGACACCCATTTCTCTAGGCAATTCAGGCCACAAATCTCTCACCTCAAAAACAAAAGGTTTTTTTCGAAACCACCGAGCAAAAATTCCTGGGATACCCGCTGTTAAGGGTGTTGTTGTAGCAAATAAAACATCATAGTTTTCAGTAAAAGCAAGGCCAATGCTCTTTGCCGCAAATCTAATAAATGTGTTAAATCTCTTTAAAAATCCATCCTTATTTGAATAAGCTAAATCAAATTCGATGATATCAATACCATCAACCTTTCCTTGACGCTTACCGTTTACAAACAGGCCTGTAAGCTCTGTACTTCCTCCGCCATAGCTTCCACATACCATTGTTACTTGGTGACCATGGTGAATTAAACGCTTTGCCATTTGGTAGGAACGAATACCAGTAGCCCCTTTAGGAGTAGAAAAGTGCTGATGAAAATAAAGAACCCTCATATTAAAAATGTACCTCAGTTGTCAAAACACCCTCTTCTTCTATTTCTACTTCAAAAACAGGCAATACTGACTCACGGTAATAATAACGAGATTCAACACCTTGAACTAACTCTTGTCGTTTTATTCTTACACTGGACGAAACGGTTAATTGATAGCTACCCAATGAAAGACATGTTCCGTTAAAACTCCATTCGGCTGGGAGCAGACGCCAGCGTAAAATGGCATTTTTTTTAAAGCCACTAACAGTATCTACTATAGTCATTTTATTTTTTTCTATTTCGATTTTACGATGATGCTTGCAGCCAAATCGATCAATATAACCCACACTAAATGCAGTACTTTTACAATTTTTTATTAAGGTTTCTTTATTTTTTGCTTTTAACCAACCGCCTAATAAAAAACGGCTTAATCTTGGCATTTGATCGTGGCAATCAAATTCTATTGTATTATGGCTCTGTACACCGCCATAATAATCAATAACATCTTGACCTGCATTATAACTATAAGTGCCGCCATCCCTTAAAATATTCTTTCCTTTATGCCAAAAATCTACGTGCAAAACATCACATTGACTTGGACGAAAACGAAATTTAGGGTAATTGAGTATTGCAAAAGCCTCACCCTCAATCAAACATGCATAACCTCCGTCAACAAAATCACATGAAACTGGAGACTGCATAACATCAATAGGCTTTTGAATATCTAACCACTGTAAAGGAATATCATAATTTCCGGAAACCCCATAGGCACTCTTATGAAAAAAAAGGCATGCGGACAATTGCACAGAGGGTCTAAAGTCTCGATAATCTGAATGTACCAATGGTAATAAACGTGCTCCATCATTTGCACCCAAATTAGGAGCATCGCCCGAATCAAACTGGGTAAATGTGTATAACCAATATGTCGCCGCTTTCAGTCTAGAATAGAAAGAGTTTGTAAATTTAGGTAGGCTAAAAGATTTTCTCCATATTTCTACCATAGAGTAAGTATCAAGCATTAACCTATGATAAGTAGTGGAGTACTGACTAAAACTACCATCTTTTTCTATCAAGTGTTTAGCCCTATTTTCTAACCATTTATCCCCCTGCTTTTGCCATTTAATCCCTTCTTTATCGCCATTTGCCGCTAACCAGCTACCACCAACATAAAGAGCGGCTGCCTCTGAAGTCCCATGATTATTATCTTGGGCAATAGCATACATAATTGTTGGTGAAATGCGTTTCAAATGGGCTTTTATTAATGTCAGTAAAGGAAAAGTTGTTTCTTCAGTTTGTCCTAAAAGCAATGCTGCAAACGCTAAATGTAAAACACGTATAGAAGCTTCTTGCCCGCACTTCCAATTTGGCCCCAAATAGGGTTTGTTATTTTCTAGCCAATTTAAAAGCCATCGGTTGAGCTTTGCACGATATAAATCATCTCCGTTAGCAATGGCTTGAGCAAATACTAATACCCAATCAAAACGCGATGCTTCCCAAATACCTTTGATATCACCAAGCTCAGAGTTAAAATCTGAAATCTGAAACCATGCTTGATCCACATCGGTAATTTTTTTATTTGTTAAAATATTCGTATGCCATTCAGGGATGCAAATACTATTTTTGCGCATATAGCTAAAGAATGTATGTTTATTAATCCAATTCGAATTAACAGATAGTTTTTTGGGGTCACCAGGATAAGGAAGGAAAAAATCACCTTTTGCCACATCAGCTTTAACATTTTGAACCGGATTAAACCTAAACTTAACAGCAAGCTTATAGATAAAGACTCTGCCTAGGTTCAGAAAGCCTAAATCAAATACTGTTTTTACCTTTACTAATAACATTACTGTTTACGCAATTGCTCTGCAGCTTCAATTGTAATTTGAGCAACTTCGAATAGTTCTTCGACGGGTATGGGAGCTGCTTGAGCACTTTTAATTGAATCCAGCAATGCTACTACGCACAAACTCTGCCCTTTATCTTGCTTCCACAAATTCATCTTTTTAAACCCTTTCCATCCATAGCCCTTTAGTTTTACAAAGTTATCTAACTGTAGAACTTTACCTGATACAAATACTTCTATACGTTCTTTAGGAAAACTAGATGCGCCATTAGCTAAGTAATGTATAGCTCCAAACGAACCATCTTCAAACCCTAAAACTATTACAGCTTTATCTTCCGTTATATCAACAGAAACATTACTTTCCATTCGACGAGCTTGAACTGATACTATTTTACTATCAGCTAAATACCTCATTAAATCAATAAAATGGCAAGCTTCACCGATAATTCGACCACCGCCAATTTCATTATTTTGCGTCCAGTGATCAGCTGGGATTGAACCTGCATTAACAGTCATAATAAATGCTTTAGCTTCTTTTGATGTATCCAATAATTTCTTCATTTTTTGGACATGCGGCGAGAAACGCCGATTAAAACCAACCATCAATCTAGGTGAATTACCACTGGAATGTGAATTTTTATAAGCCTCTTTAACATCACTAAGCTCCTTCAAGTTGATAGCGAGAGGCTTCTCTACAAATACATTTTTATTAGCTTTTAAAGATTCTGCAACAAGATAAGCATGACTATTATGCCGAGTGACAATAACTATAGTATTAATATCAGGGTTGTTTATTATACTTTCCGTGTCAGTAGTTGCTTCTGCAAATCCAGATTTCGCACCATGTATAGCACTATTAACACCACTAGAAGTTGCGATACTATGGAATTGCGCTCCAGCGTTCTTAAATGCAGGTATTAGCATACGAGAGGCATAATTGCCTGCTCCAATAAACCCTAGAATCGGCAATGACTTATGGTACTCTTTCTCTTTAATCAATTTAATATTAGGGATATGTCGCCCTTCATATATTGAGTCATATTCTAATAAAATACCTAAAGCTGATTTATTTATACTAAGTAATTCATAGGCATCGGCAGCAGCTTCAAATTTAAATCGGTGAGTAATAAGAGAAGATACATCTAACTTTCCACTACTCATTAAATCTAAAATAGCCTCGAAATTCCTTTGTTCTGTCCACCGGACAAATCCAACTGGGTAGTCATTACCTTGCTTTTCATAATTTGAATCATATCGACCAGGGCCATATGAACATGAAACCTGAAAGCTCAATTCTTTTTCATAAAAATCAGCACGATTTAACTCAAGACCCGCTACTCCAACCAATACAATACGACCTCGTTTACGGCTCATCCTAGCAGCTTGAGTCACAGGATCATTTGATTTTGTAGAAGCAGTTATAATAACGCTGTCGACACCAATCCCTCGACTAAACATCATCGCGGCGGCAACAGGGTCCTCCCCTTCACTAGGGTTGCATATTTCAGCGCCATATTGTTCCGCAAGAGTAAGTTTGCTATCGTCAAAATCAATAGCCATCACTCGACATCCCTGAGCCTTTAACATTTGCACTGTCAACAAACCAATCAAGCCCACACCTATAACAACAAAAACCTCACCTAACGTAGGGTTTGCTAAGCGAATACCTTGCAACCCTATACTTGCCACGACAGTAAATACTGCTTCTTCATCCGTCACATTATCTGGAATTTTTGCACATAAATTTTTACCAACGCGGACAACATCAGCATGAGGGCCATTTGAAACGACACGATCACCACTTTTAAATCCATCAACATTTGAGCCTATTGAGTTGACTATACCTACATTACAATACCCTAGAGGTAAAGGCTGAGAAAGTTTGGATTTAACAGCATCAACTGTTGTCATAAGGCCATCAGTTTGTACTTTTTCCAATACCATCTTTACTTTATCAGGCTGCTGCCTTGCTTTATCAATTAAACTTGCCCTACCAAAATTTACCAACATTCTTTCAGTGCCGGCAGAGATAAGTGTTGTTGTTGTATTAATTAGCAGATGGCCCTTAGACGCACGAGGAGAAGGTGACTCGATAATACTCGAACCTCCTTTAGCCATATCTTGTAATATTTGTTTCATAATATAATTCTTGTATCAGTTAGTATTTAGGGACTGTATTGTCTATAAAAATTCGACACCAAAGTTCGATACAAATCAATGCAAAGATGGGATAAGTTAAATCCATACTTCCAGATCGATCATATTGAATCAATTGAGCAACTGCTTTAGGATCAAAAAGGCCTCTATTAATAATAGAAGAATCAGATAAAACATCATCCACAACCTCTTTTAATTCATTATTTAACCAATAACGAAGAGGAGCCCCAAACCCTGTCTTCGGCCTATAAATAACATCCTTAGGCAAATAGGGTTCCATCGCTTTTTTAAAAATCCATTTCCCATGTTTTCCATTCTGCTTCATATCAGGTGGTAACTTTGCAACAAGGTCGATTAGATCTGGGTCAAGTAAAGGGACTCTTGCTTCAACACCAAAAGCCATTCCCATTTTATCTGTATAATTTAAATTGTGATCAGCCAGAAAATGCTTTTTCTCTAATGATAGCATTTGATTTAAACGATCAACGCCAGGCTCTATAATTGATAGGGTTTCTTTCATTGGCTCTGAAATATCATAATTGAGGAGGATACCGTGATGTTCTTTAGCAAAAATATTTTTTGTTAAGCTAGGCTTCATCCAGTAAAAATAACTAACAAGTCTTTCATCTTCTGGTAGATCGGCATACTGAAAAGCTTTTGCTACTCTACGCATAGTTGGCGATTGCTTATTTCCGAGCCCTGTAATAACCCTCATTGATGACCTTATATACTTAGGAAACCAGGACCAGTAACGCTCCTGCTTTAAAGCAAAGTGCCGTCGATAACCAGTAAAAACATCATCACCTCCCGCTCCTGAGAGCAAAACTTTAATCCCATTTTTTCTCGCTAACTCTGATATATACAATGCATTTAAAGGAGCTGGGTCAGCCAAAGGCTCATCTAAATGGTAAATCATCTTTTGTAAATCATCAATGATACTAGAATCAACATCTACTGTATGAAGATTGACATCTAAATGCTTGGCAACTTTTTGGGCATAAGGAAGGTCTTCCGCCATCCCTTCTCGTTGCAATTTTTTATCATTAAAACGTATAGTAAAGCATTCAATATTTGTTTCTTGTGACTCTGCTTTTGCTAAAGCGACCACAGAACTTGAATCTAAACCGCCAGACAAAAACGCACCAATTGGCACATCTGAAACTAATTGAGATTTGACAGACTTTCTTAGTTGTTTTTCCACCTTAGGTATAGCTTCTTTTGAAGAAATTTTTTCAATATTAGCCTTATAGGGTAACTTGTAATGACTCCAGTGTTTAACAATTTTTCCTCTTTCTACAATTAGCGCTTCCCCCGGTTCAAGTTTTTTGACCCCCTCAAGAATAGTTCTCTCTCCAGGAGACCAAAGATAAGTTAGGTAGTGGCTAACGGCTTTTACATCAATCTTTCTCGATACCGTACCTTCCTGCAAAAGAGCCTTTAATTCGCTAGCAAATAAAAAACCTTTGGGTGTATTTGTATAATAAAGTGGTTTAACACCTACTTGGTCACGAGCGATAAATAAAGAGGTGTTTCTAGAATCCCATATCGCAAAAGCATACATGCCATTTAGGTGTTGCAGCATATCGTATCCATCGCGAAGGTAAAGGTTCAGCAATACTTCAGTATCTGAGTTACTAATAAATGAAACACCTTCACTAAGTAACTTCTCTCTGTGTTCAAGAAAATTATATATTTCTCCATTAAAAATAATCACTACAGATTTATCAGCAGAAAACATCGGTTGACTAGCATTTGTAGAAAGATCTAGAATAGAAAGTCTTTGATGGCCTAAACCAATGTGGTTTTCATTGCAAAACCAACTACCGTTACTATCTGGCCCACGATGTAATTGGCTATCATTCATAGCAGACAAAAGTTCTTGATCAAATTTTCCAGAAAAACCAACAATCCCACACATATAACTATGCAACCTATTTAACACATATTTTCTACTAATACACAAAGTAGAAATATTTAAATTTAACGACCTCTAAGCATCCACATAAGTGGAACAAGCATAGACAGAAAAAGTACGGTTACTGAAGAAGCCTCGCCCCTAAAGTAATGCAGCATCATAGCTGCCATCAAAGCATATACTCCTAAACTATTATCTGAAAATTGTTTTCTAATATTTTTCCAATAAAAAAAACTATAGGTTGTACCCATCAATAAAGCACCTAGAAATATCCCAATTAATCCGAAATTCATATAAAACTCACCAAACAAACCTGGAGGGAGAGTCGTTCCTTGTTCTAGCCATTTTTCAGGCCAAAAAGCTAATGTGAATACCCCAGCAGCTGTTGGTGGTTTATCAGGAAACAGTAATGATGGTAGCCATATTAAAAAAACCATTTTAAAGGTTTCGCCATTTTGATAATCCAATTGGTCTGGCATAGAATCGACTAAAACAGCTAAGCACTGAAGTTGCATTAAATTTCCAGTAAACTGCTTAAAAAGATAGTCAAGCGTATTAATCCAAAAGCCTCTATTCTCATCTAGAAACATAAATTTACCGACAACAAGATATTCTTGTTTAATAACATGATATGTCATAAGAAGTACAAACAAGCAAAACCCACCAATAATTAAGCCTGTCACAGTAAAACGTTTGACTCGATAATGCCAAATAACAACGAAAGCCAAAATAAATACAAAAAGGGTAGATTTTGCGCCTTGTATCGCAACCAACATAATTGCAATAACTGTATATAACAAAAATAATTTATTAGCTCTAAAAGTAAATTTGCCTATTCGTGAAAGCCTAATTAGCCAAACCAATGAGACACTTAACAGTCCGTTTTGCAATAAGACTATAAAATTAAAACCTGCAAATTGACGAATCCTATCACCACCAGCAACCAACCATTCATTTACCCCGCCCAGAATAGCAATTGTTGCAAGAATGGAAAGAAAACCTAGAGATAATACTACTAACATTCTCAAATTAAATGAGGAATTATCAGTCAACTGGCTACGACGACTCCAAAACCTCGGCATATGTATTTTTGAAAAAAGGTGTCCCAAAAAACCACCAACAATAAAAAAAACAAGCACAAGAGAGTATAGAAAAAAAGCTACTTTTAAAGCCTCTGATTTATTCGTAAAATCATAAGACCAATATAAAGAAAAACCATCTTGTTCACTAATAAAAGGGATAACTTGTAAAGCAACACCAGCAATCCAAAAACAAATAAATAAAAATTCCGGCCTTAAAGGGTCCCATTTTAATAAGCCGAAAGTTATTTTCATTTATTGTTACCATTCTTTGAAAGAAAAATACAAGCTCCATACAAAGCGAGGCTTGAAAAGAGAGCACCTATAAAAAAAACAATTCCTACACCTACATTAGGCATTAGAGGAATAAGTATAAAACCAGCCAAAAATACAAGAAAAACTTCACAACAATTGACTAAAAGAGAAATTTTATAAGACCTCAAAACCATAAGCTTTGTGCCGAAACTTAATGCAAATGCCTTTAAAGGTAACACCCAAGAAAGTGCTGCTAAATAATTGAACATTCCTTCGTATTTACCACCTATATATTTCATTGCAAGAAAAGCGATAAGGCTTAGACTAAAAGCTCCAACTAGCCCGACTCCAGCTTGGACAAAAACAAGATTTTCGAATCTTTTTTTAAATTTATAAGCATCATCCATATCTTGTACTAAAAGTGGCAGATATCGCTGAGAAAGAACTGCAAGAGGTAACATTACTGACATTAAAATTAAAATAGCAAGACCAAACTCACCGATAATATCAACAGGAACTTTATATATTATTAATAAAAGCATAGGGGCACTATCAGCTAGAAGTCTAACCAATCCTCCCAAGTTGACAATTAACCCATGGCGGGCGCGTGCAAGGAGAGAAAAAATATCAATACTTTTAAAACCAGTATCAAACTTTAAAAATTTCCTCAAGAAAAACAACACTCCACACAGAGAAACTATCTCAGACATATAACGAGCAAACACCCAACCTTGCATTCCCCAATTAAAGGTAAAGAAGCCATGTAAAGTAATTGCTACAAGTGCGAAAATCAATAAAGGCTTGTAACAAAACTGTAAAATACTTGCCCCTTGCGCATATCCCGTTGTAACTCTCAAAAAATTAGTTAGAGGCACAATACCAAGCATTGCAAATATAAAACCTAAAAGTACAGATTCCCCCAAAAGCCATTCGCTTACAAGAAATAAAGGCACCAGTAAAATCCCACATATCAGTACAATAAGGTAAATTTCACATAAAATCTTCATTCTTTCCGTATCAGTTGACGCCTCAGCCACATCACGAATGGCAAGCGCTTGCCCTCCCATTCCGCCAGCCAAAACAAGTATTGCCAACATCGTTTCAATTGATCGAATAACCCCTATATCCGACGGGGAAACCAAAAGTGCTGCGACTAGCTGACAACATATAAGAGTTCCCTGTATACAGACTGTCGTCCAAAAAACAGGTAAAACTCCTTTGTCAAATATTAACCTTACCAGTCTAAACCAAACTTCTGACATAACTTATATAAAACCTAAAAAATAAAGCTTGCCAATAATAAATTACAGAAAGGCAATCATGATCTATAGATAATAAATAAAGCTTCCCACCTGCAGGCTTTATTATCCTTCATTTTAAAAAATGTATTAGCTAGTAATTAGATATAACTTCTTTTAATGCAGTTCGTCTAGCATTAAAAGAAAAATTATTTTTAACCCATAGATGCCTATCACTAGGATCACTAAAATTAGCACTTTTATCAGTCAAACACTCAAACATTCCCTGCTTAATACTTTCAATATTCCTAGGCTCAACCCAAATCGCATATTCTCCTGCAACTTCGGTAGTCGCACCGCGAGAAGATATAACGAGAGGAGCACCACAAGAAAGGGCTTCGGCAATAGCATGTCCAAAACCTTCATAAAGAGTGGGTTGAACATAACCTATACATTTCTGATAATGAGAACGTTTCTCTTCAGCTGATATCATCCCTAAAAAATCAACTCTATCTAATATTCCATACTTGAGAAGTTTTTCTTTCAAAAAAGCTTGGCTATCCCCTGGTTTCCCTCCAATTAACAACCTCACTTTATCATCCTTTTTACAAACATAATAAAATGCTTCTAGAGTTTCCAACAAACCTTTTCTGGCCACATTAGTCTTACTAGTCCAACACATAGTAAAAAAATAGTTTGACTTATTAACATTATAATTTTCTGCTGGTTTATAAAAATCTGTATCTACTGCCAATGGAATACAAGTAGGATTTTTGACCTTTAGGTTATTTACAACATCATCATATTCAAATTTAGAAATAAATAAATTATCATCCGCCAACCTCAGCGCAGCTTTCAAAGCTAGTCGCTGCCACATTGGTCTATCATGATAACAAAGTCCTGGCACCTCTCCTTGACATGTTGAATAATCAAATGCTCCTGTCACAACAAGTGGGCGATTCCTTAGTTTCGCTGGTAGTAAAGGAAAATATGAGTGCCCCCACCACCAACAGTAATAGAGATCTGCTGACCAATCTAGTGTTTGCCAACCTCCTGAAAGTACTACTTCATGCCCTAAATCACGAAGAAGTTGTATATCGACACGATAAAACTCAACTTTATCAAAAAGCTCTCTCCAATTTTTGTGTGCTTTCATATTTGCGAAAAAGCAAATCTTCATTTGACTAAAGTACCTCTATATTACTAACAACATTTATATAATCTAACTTAAAGTTTTTAGGTTCGCTTTGATTCGTATGCCACACGCTTTATATCTGCTTCAACCATCATTGACATAAGTTCTTTTAAAGATGTTTTTGCCTCCCACTCTAAATTCTTTTTAGCTTTACTCGGGTCTCCTAATAATATATCGACCTCCGCTGGACGATAATACTTCGAGTCGATAACAATATAGTCTTCGTAGTTTAAACCAACACAATTGAATGCAATTTGACACATGTCACGTACCGTTGTCGTTTGGCCAGTTGCTATTACATAATCATCTGGTTGATCTTGCTGCAACATCAGCCACATGGCTTCTACATAATCGCCAGCAAATCCCCAGTCTCTTTTTGCATCAATATTACCAAGGCGTAGCTCGGTTTGCTTTCCTTGCTTAATACGAGCAACTGCATCAGTCACTTTACGAGTAACAAATTCAATGCCTCTAAGAGGTGATTCATGATTGAAAAGGATGCCGCTGGATGCATGAATTTTAAAGCTTTCACGGTAATTTACAGTAATCCAATGACCATAAAGTTTTGCGACACCATATGGGCTACGAGGATAAAAAGGAGTTAATTCATCTTGCTTACTTTTTTGAATATACCCAAACATTTCACTAGTAGAAGCTTGATAAAACTTAGCCTCTGGATTCACTAAGCGAATAGCTTCGAGTATATTGGTTACTCCAACCCCTGTCACTTGTGCCGTCAATACGGGTTGATCCCAAGACGAACCCACAAAACTTTGAGCTGCTAGGTTATACACTTCATCTGCATCTGAAATTTTAAGTGCGCGAATCAAAGAAGACATATCAGTTACATCCCCTTCAATTAAATTTATTTCATCATTAATTTCAAGAAATTGTAGTCTCCATAAACTATCCGTTGAACGGCGTGCTTGAAGGCCATATACAGCGTAACCTTTTTCAATAAGAAACTGAGCTAAATAAGCACCATCCTGCCCTGTTATCCCTGTAATTAATGCTTTTTTCATCTTAAAATACCCTCCCAATAATTAATGATTTGACTTAAACTTGCATCAATATCGTATTCAGGGCACCACCCTAAAGCCTGATTAATTTTCTGATTGCTGCCACATACTCTGCGCTGTTCTGCTGGGCGGTATCTATCATTTTTTTGCCTAATCGATGCATTAATGCCAGATATTTCTAGCATTTTCTCGAGTAACGTACGGATAGAAACCTCCTTATTCGAACAAACATTATAAACTTCCCCATTTGCCCCTTTATTAACTAGCATCATATATGCTTTAACTACATCCCTTACATCGGTAAAATCGCGAGTAACATCTATATCACCAACATCAATCACAGGTGAGCGTACACCTAGTTTGATCTCTACAATTTGCTTAGCAAAGTCGGATAAAGCAAAACGTTCTGACTGCCCAAAACCTATGTGATTAAAAGCTCTCGCCATAATAATGTTAAAATTTTCCACTTGGCTCCACTGGAAGCACAGAGCTTCAGCTGCTACTTTACTAACAGAGTATGGGTTACGAGGCCTCAGAGGGGTACTTTCTATAATCGGCAAATATTTTTCAGAAACCAAACCATACATATCACCAGAACCAACAAATAACATAGTCCCTTGGAACTGGCTTTTCTTTAACGCTGCTAGTAAGTTGAATGTACCAACAAAATTAATATCAAATGTTTCTTTTGGATTTTCAAATGAGCGAGGAACAAAACTCTGGGCAGCCAAGTGAATAACTTGATTAGGTTTAGTATCTTTTACAACATCCACCACTTCATCACTACTACGAAGATCTACATTAAGAGGCACACACTCATACAACTCCTGAATACAACTACCAACAAAACCATTAGCCCCTGTTAATAATATCGTCATAAAATGATCTCGTTATAAATAAGTATTTATAGAAAAGTATTCTTTTTAGTACGGGATCACCTGTAAATGTATTTTAAAAATAATTTACCAAAGGCCTATCGTATCAATAATTTTTTTATCTTGAATATTTTTTTTATCTATTCTAGAAAATTCTTTATGGTTTACAAGCATAACAATAATATCAGCAACTTCGATAGCGTAATTACTATCGCATAAGCTGATCAAGCTATTATTGGACAATCCAAGTGGAAGCGCATTTATATTTGGCTCAACCACTAACCCCCTACCAGAATGATATTCGAGAATACTTTTTGTTATTGCCAATGCAGGGCTTTCGCGAAGATCATCAATATCTGGCTTAAATGTCAACCCATAGCAAGCAATTACCACATCTTTAATTGTTTTATTTGGATTTCCTTGTAAAAATTCTGCAATAGAAGATTTTACTTTTTCAAGAACCCACCTAGGTTTATTATCATTTACCTCACGAGCGCCTCTGATCAATCTCGCGAGCTCCGGAGTTTTACTAACAATAAACCAAGGATCAACTGCAATACAATGTCCTCCCACTCCCGGACCTGGTTGAAGGATATTAATACGAGGATGACGATTTGCCAATGAAATCAGCTCCCACACATCAACATCTAATTTGTCACAGATTATTGAAAGCTCATTAGCAAATGCAATTTGAACATCTCGACAGCTATTCTCTGTTAACTTTGCCATCTCTGCCGTGCGAGCATTTGTAATAACACAATCCCCCTGCACAAACATCTTATATAATTCCACAGCACGCTCGGAACATCTTGCAGTCATACCGCCAATAACTCGGTCATTTTCCACCAACTCACGAACCACATGTCCAGGCAATACACGCTCTGGGCAATGCGCTATATTTATATCTGCTTTCTCAGCCACCTGCTGAGGGAAGCTTAAATCATTACGTATTTCAGCAAGCCATTCAGCCATTTTTTCCGTTGCACCAACAGGAGAGGTAGACTCTAAAACAACAAGGTCACCTTTTTTTAAAACTGGAGCAATTGCTTTACTTGCAGCTTCAATGTAACTTAAATCTGGCTCAGGAATTTCACCTTGCTTACATGTCTTAAAAGGAGTGGGAACAGCGATTAAAAAAGCATCCGCAACTTCAGGCACCGTTGTTGCCCTTAGATACCCTTCATGTACAACAGCCTGAACTATAATATCTAACTCGGGCTCAACTATATGTATTTCACCACGATTTATCGTGTCAATAGTATGTTGGTTGACATCTACCCCTATCACGCTTTTCTTTCGTGATGCAAACATCGCTGCCGTAGGAAGCCCTATATACCCCAAGCCTATAACTGATATTATTTCAAATGACATTGGCAACCCTTAATTATTCATTTATTAATAGGTGATTAACTATTATTGAACACGCTTTACCATCACCGTAAGGATTGTGAGCAAGGCTCATCTCATCATAAACCGAAGAAGCTGTTAGCAAATGGGAAAGCTCAGAAATAATTTTATTTGGGTCTGTTCCTACTAGCTTTACAGTACCAGCATGAACAGCCTCTGGGCGCTCTGTTGTATTCCTCATTACTAATACTGGTTTCCCTAATGATGGAGCCTCTTCTTGAACCCCACCAGAATCAGTAAGAATTATGTACGCACGATTCATTAAGTAAACAAAAGGTAAATAATCTTGAGGTTCTATAAGATGGACATTATCTAAACTCGCAAGTAAACGGTTAACGGGCTCACGAACATTGGGATTTAAGTGTACAGGGTACAGATAATCAACATCAGGAAAATTGTTCGCCATTTTAGCAATCGCATAGCAAATATTTTCAAATCCCTGACCAAAGTTCTCGCGACGGTGACCAGTTATTAACACCATTCTACGGTTAGCAGAGAGCATGGGAAACTCTTTCTCTAGCTCGAACGAAAGTTTGCTATCAGCATCAAGTTTATTCTTTACACTCAACAAAGCATCAATCACAGTATTGCCTGTGACAACGATTTTATCGCTCGAAACTCCTTCAGATAATAGATTCTTTTTAGATTGTTGTGTCGGAGCAAAATGAATATCAGCAATAACACTAGTCAACTTTCGATTTGCTTCTTCTGGCCACGGTGAATAAATATCCCCAGTTCTCAAACCTGCTTCTACATGAGCAACTTTAACCTGTTGATAATACGCAGCTAAAGTAGCCGAAAATGTGGTCGTCGTATCGCCATGAACAAAAATATAGTCAGGCTTAAAATCACTAACTACAGGCCTCAAGTTTTTTACTACACTACAAGTGATATCAGTCAAATCCTGCTTATGCTTCATTAGATCTAAATCATAATCAGGAACAATATCAAAAAGCGTTAGAACTTGATCAAGCATATGCCTATGCTGCGCAGTTACACAAACCTTAGATTCAAATCGAATATCAGCTTTCAATAATTTCACCAAAGGTGCCATTTTGATCGCTTCAGGACGGGTACCAAAAACAATAAGTATTTTCATCAAGAAATTTTCTAATAAAAATATAAAGATCTTCTTTGTAGTAGACCTTGCTATATTAAAAATAACAATAGCAAAATATGGCTCCGCCTGCTGGGCTCGAACCAGCGACCCAATGATTAACAGTCATTTGCTCTACCAACTGAGCTAAGGCGGAATGGGAAGGTGGCCTCACGGCCAAGTGGTGCGCATGATATAGAGCTAACCATTAGCTGTCAACCTTTGAAAACACTTTTCTTTTCGCTTATTTTTCAACAAGTTAATTCAAATTTATACGGTTGAATCATACCTGATATCTATCTAACCAGATATGGTTTAAATCACAGTTTATCGCGACCATACACTTGAAATATACCGATTCTTTTCAAACATTAAAAAGCCCGACAAGCATCAACTTGTCGGGCTTAAATTGACGACATCCTGCCGTCTACAAGCTACTTCCTGTACAGATTATACTAATCGGCCAATACTACAAAATAACCAACTCACTCTATAGTAAAGATCCCCGCTCCTTTGCGTCCATGCAACTACGGGATAACCGTTCATCCTGAACACTCAAAATTGCTCCATGCATTTTTGATACACCTTCATCCTAGAAGACATAAAAGTAGCCGCTTCCTTTGACCTTCCTGGGTCATACTATCCAATCAAGATAGTCACTTCCTGTGTCACGTCCTTGTGGTGAGCATTATCTCTACACTTACAATTAGAAAATATAGGAAATAGAGTAAATATAAGTAGGATATATCTCACAAAACTAAGGATCGAGAAATAACTCACCCTATATCCTTTAATGGCTTGATCATCCCCCATTGTTTACAGCTTGGGCAAAGCCAGTGCAACTTCTGCCCCCTAAAACCACATTGGCGACATTGGTAATGCTGTGCACGGGAGATAACACGCTGTACGACTAACTGCAAAGCAACCAAATGTTCACGGTTTTTGTCGTCGGCAAAAGCCAAGTAATAATCCAGCAACTTATGCAAACCTAAACCAGAAGGGTTTTCACACACCTCTTTGGCAATAAATTCAGCTGCCGCTCGCTCTCCATCTTGCTGTGCAATGACATCGGTTAGCGCTGAGACCACTATTGAATTTGAATTACGCTTATAAGCTTCCGTTAAAAAAACTCGATATTTACTTAGATTACCTAATCGCTTATAGCCATCAGCCAAATAAGGCAGCGCCTCTGAAAAGTAGTCTGGCGCCTGCTCTGCAATTTTTTGCAATTGCTGAATACCCCGCTGCACATTACCCGCTGCAATCTCCAAACGCCCCAGCAAAAGATTTGCGCGAGCACTTTGCTTGTCATAAGCAAGAGCCTGCTTTAGCCATTGACTGGCCGAATCATAGTCTGCTTTTATAATCGCCTGTTCGGCCAACTCACAGCAAAAATGCGCTCTTATTGGCGCCCACTTATCATAGGACTTACTAAAACGGGAACCAGAAAGCGTCTGCAAAACATCTAAACCCTCCTCCCATTCCTTTTCATCACGATACACCTCTAATAGACGCTTTAATCCCAGAATTTGAAACGGCCCCTCTTCTGTCACCAAGGTTTTTAAAAGACCCTCAGCTCTATCTAGCAACCCGGCTTTAGTAAAGTCAGTAGCTAACTCATATTGGGCCTGCTGAGATTGCTCTTTAGTTAAACCTGGCCGAGCCAAAAGGTTTTGGTGAATACGAATCGCTCGATCCACTTCCCCACGCTTACGCAATAATTTTGCTAATGCAAGGTGGGTTTCAAGCGTTTCACTATTGACTTCGAGCGCTTTAATAAAGGATTCGATAGCAGCATCAGGCTCTTCATTTAAGAGAAAATTAAGCCCTTGAAAGTATTCGTGGTTTAGAGAGTGTGTTGACTTGTCATTACGTCGGCGAGAATATCGACTGCCCTGCCAAAACCCAATAGCGAGAGCCGCTGTTAATGCAAGATAAAGTCCCCAATTAATCCCAAATAACATGGGATCTAGCCTTTTAAGCTAGCAGTACGTAGCTGATTTATTTCTTTTTCTAATTGGCTGATTTTGCGATCTTTTGCAGCAGCAGACTGGCGCCCCCACAATAACGGCAAGAAACTTAGGAGCAACCCCAGAAAACTGCCAAGCAGTAAAACAAGCATTATCCATAACCCCAGTTGCAGCTGAGGTAAACCAATACCAAATAGCATTAAGCTGACCTGCTGACTATTTTCAGAGGTGAATGTCACTCCTAGAACGACAGCAACGATAAAGATAACAAGGAGAATGAGGCGTTTGATCCACTTGATCATATATAAGGCTCCAGCCCAAACATTAAATGTCCATTATACCTGCGCGAATCGATAGGCGTGAAAAATAATGACAGTATTTCTATATTTGAAGAGAGTTTTAAGTTACGGGTGCGACTCTAAACTTTCATTAACCCGGTCGCGTAACTCTTTTCCTGGCTTAAAATGGGGAACATACTTCCCATCAAGATATACAGATTCACCCGTCTTAGGGTTACGACCAGTACGCGGCTCTCTAAAATGTAGGGAAAAACTCCCAAAACCACGTATTTCAATCCTTTCACCTGTCGCCAATATTTGAGACATATACTCCAAGATCATTTTAACAGCCAATTCAATATCTTTAACCGAAAGCTGCTCTTGCTGTTCGGCTATGCGCTCAATCAATTCCGATTTAGTCATCGTGCATAGGACTCGCGTTATTACTGAATACTTCAATAATATCAATACTTTAGAAATATGCAACGTTTTGGAGAGTTTATTTGCCCTCCAGGGATGGAGGGTACATCAAAAATGCAGGCCAGCTTTTTGCTCCTGCAAAACTGGCATTCACACCATCCATGGTGCTCGAGCAATTTTTGAGCGGCCGTAGGGATGGAGGATACATTGTTTACAGGACGTAGGTAATGAGCGGAAGCGTCAAAAATGACGAAATCGAATGCTTATAGAGAAAATATTTCTCAATTCTATACCGAAAAATATATACGATAGGCTCAGCAACCCTTCTCTACGCCCATGCACTCACGGGATAAATACGTTATGTATACAAAAAAGGCCGCAAATGCGGCCTTTAAAGTAAAACAATGTCAGATAAATATTACTTATCTTGACCTTGCATTTGAGCTTTAATCAAATCACCCAGGGTTGCTGGAGAGCTATCTTCTGGCTTCTTCGAGCTATGCTCTTTAACCGCAGCTTTCTCTTCAGCAGCATCCTTAGCTTTGATAGATAAAGTGATAGCACGGTTTTTGCGATCAACATTAGTAATAACCGCCTCAACCTCATCACCCACTTTCAATACTGTAGAAGCATCGTCAACTTTATCGCGACTGATATCAGCGGCTTTTAACGTTCCTTCAACTTCTTCGTCAAGAGTAATTACAGCTGCTTTAGCGTCAACTTCTTTAACAACACCTTTAACAATACTGCCTTTATCATTAGCAGTAGTGTAACCAGAGAAGCTGTCTTCAACTAATTGCTTAATACCTAGAGAGATACGTTCACGCTCAGGATCAATAGCTAAGATAACAGTTTCTAGCTCATCACCTTTTTTGAAGTTGCGAACTGCATCTTCACCAGCTTCACTCCAAGATATATCAGACAAGTGAACCAAACCATCAATACCACCATCAAGGCCAATAAAGATGCCGAAATCAGTGATAGATTTGATGTTTCCAGAGATCTTATCGCCTTTCTCGAACTGACGACCGAATGCATCCCATGGGTTTTCTTGGCATTGCTTGATACCTAGAGAAATACGACGACGCTCTTCATCGATTTCCAATACCATTACTTCAACTTCGTCACCTAACTGAACTACTTTAGATGGGTGAATGTTTTTGTTGGTCCAATCCATTTCAGAAACGTGAACAAGACCTTCAACGCCATCTTCAATCTCAGCGAAACAACCATAGTCAGTAAGATTAGTAACAACAGCTTTTGCTCTTGCGCCTTCTGGGTAACGGTTTTTGATTTCAACCCAAGGATCTTCACCAGTTTGCTTAAGACCTAGTGATACACGGTTACGCTCACGGTCAAATTTAAGCACTTTAACGTCAATCTCATCACCGATATTAACAATTTCGCTAGGATGCTTAATACGCTTCCAAGCCATATCAGTAATGTGAAGCAGGCCGTCAACACCACCCAAGTCAACGAAAGCACCGTAATCAGTAAGATTTTTAACGATACCTTTAGCCATTGCACCTTCTTCAAGGTTAGCCAACAACTCATCACGCTCAGCGGAGTTAACAGACTCCATAACAGCACGACGAGAAACAACAACATTATTGCGCTTCTGATCTAGCTTAATAACTTTAAATTCAAGCTCTTTGTTTTCAAGATGAGCTGTATCACGTACAGGGCGTACATCGACCAAAGATCCTGGCAAGAAAGCACGGATGCTGGCGATATCGACCGTAAAGCCACCTTTGACCTTACCTGTAATAACACCTGTAATAACTTCTTCAGAAGCATGAGCCGCTTCCAATACTGTCCAAGACTCAGCGCGCTTAGCTTTTTCACGAGAAAGACGAGTTTCACCGAAACCATCTTCAACAGATTCTAAGGCCACTTGAACTTCATCACCTATTGCTAGGGAAACTTCACCATTATCATCAAGGAATTGTGAAGCAGGGATAACACCTTCAGATTTTAGACCTGCGTGAACTGTCACCCAGTCTTTATCAATATCAATTACTACGCCGGTTACAATTGAACCAGGAACCATATCAACGGTTTTTAGACTTTCTTCAAAGAGTTCTGCGAAATTTTCGCTCATGGGAGGGACCTACAATATTCAGCATAAATCCAACGGTACGTTTAAAACGATTTTAAATTTACATTTAAAGTCAAATACGTAGCTGTCAGACTTATCTACCGTACCATCAGGTGTACGGGCCGGTTAATAATCACAGTACGATCACTCCTGACCGTCTTATTTCTTCTACTTAGTTAAATAGAAGAAATATTTAAATCGTACTGCATCAAAAATAGAAGAACGTTTAGCAAATGACCTATACGGACAATTTTATGCGTTCAGAAACAACTTTAAGCACTAGGTTTAGCACTTCCTCTATGGGCATTGAAGTACTATCGACTTCTATTACATCTTCAGCAGGCTTCAAAGGTGAGGCCGATCGTTGCATATCCTTAGTATCACGAGCTTGTATGTCTTCCAACAGGGCGCGGAGATTAGCAGATTCTCCGCGCTCTAGCAACTGTTGATAGCGCCGTCTGGCACGCTCTTCGGCACTGGCTGTGAGGAATATTTTAACGGGGGCATCAGGAAACACTGTCGTCCCCATATCGCGACCATCGGCAATCAAACCTGGCTGTTGCTCAAATGCGCGCTGCCGATCTAAAAGCGCCTCTCTTACTTCTGGGTATGCAGCCACTTTTGAAGCCCCCATACCTGCTTCCTCAAGACGAATATCCCGGCTCACATCTCTTCCAGAGAGAAAAGCGAGCACGCCCTTTTCACTGGATTTGAATTGCACATCCAATTGGCGAGCAACCTGTGCAACCGCGGCCTGATCAGCTAAATCGACACCTTGCTCAGTCGCTGCTACAGCAGTTAAGCGATACAAAGCACCACTATCCAATAAGTGAAAACCTAAGGCCTCAGCCAGCTTTTGACAAATCGTCCCCTTTCCTGAACCACTAGGGCCATCTATTGTAATAACAGGCATTTTTACACTTGAACCAGAACCCTTACCTAATACACTCATACTAATTGAATATCCTGATATATCTGTTCACACACTTGTGCCGGATTAGGCGCCTGAGTAATTGGCCGACCAATCACCAAATAGTCACTACCATTAGCCAGTGCATCTTGCGGCGTCACAATTCGCCGTTGATCATCTGCGGCTGAACCTGCTGGACGAATCCCTGGTGTCACCAAACAAAAATCTTGACCTATTTCGGCTTTCAACATTTTAGCCTCTCTAGCTGAACACACAACACCATCTAATCCAGCTTTATTAGCTAAACGAGCTAAACGTAAAACCTGATCTTCGGGACTGACCTCTAAACCGATACCTTTAAGGTCTTCAGCCGTCATACTCGTCAAAACGGTTACCGCAATCAGTAAGGTTTCAGTTTCTCCACTTTTGCCAGACTCAAGCGCTTCTCTAGCAGCCATGAGCATCGCTTTACCACCACTGGCATGCACATTTACCATCCATACACCCAATTGAGCCGCCGCCTTAACTGCTTTGGCGACGGTATTGGGAATGTCATGAAATTTCAGGTCAAGAAATACATCAAAACCTAAACCCATGAGCTTTTCGACTAGCTGAGGTCCTTCTGCAGTAAACAGCTCCTTACCAACTTTTAAATGGCAATACTGAGGGTTTAGCGACTGTGCAAGTGCGAGGCAAGGTTGAGCGGAGTCATAATCCATTGCCACAATCAATGGCGATTTTGTTTGAGACTGAGAGAGTGATGAAGAAGTAGAATTTGTGCCCATTAAACGCTCCAAAAATTTGGAGCGCATAATAACATAAGAATATACAAGGCCGCTTTAGGACCATTATTTACAAAGAGCCCCTTTCGATAGTGCTAGCTCTATATCATTTCAATCAAAACCCCTCGTGCGGCCCAAACACCTCGTAATGAATTCTAGATGCATCAACACCCAGTGTAACAAGTTGTTGTTTTGCAAATTGCATAAACGATACTGGACCACACAAATAAAAATCGCCATTAACTAGAGGCAACTCATGCTCTATTTGGGTCAAATCCATATAACCATGATGAAGGTTTTTGCCCTCCATATGATCAGTACGATACCAATGATGATAAGTAAGAAGACCTTTTTTAGCTAATTGCTCTATACGCTTCTTAAATGAGTGCTGCTCAATATTTTCACAAGCATGTAGATAACAAATAGACTGACTCTCTTTTCCCTTTGATAGATTTTCCTCTGCCAACATCTCTACAATAGACTGCATTGGCGTAAGACCAACACCCGCTGAAATCAACACAACCGGCGACTGTCTATTTTGATAAAAGAAGTCTCCTGTGGGCGCATACACATCAACTTCATCATTTAAGCGTAAACCATCATGCAAAAAATTAGAAACAACACCAGGGATGCCAACAATCTCTCGTTTTACTGAAATACGATAAGTTTCTCCATTGGGTCGATCCGATAGGGAATACTGACGTATCTCTTCATAATCATGGCCAGGAACAGAAAGCTTAACTCCTATATATTGCCCCGGAGAATAATTGGCGACAGGCTGACCATCTAAAGGTTCAAAGACTAAGCTTTTAACCAACTCTGACTCTATACGCTTTTCAATTAAGCGAAATTTCCTTATACCTCTCCACCCACCACTCTTGTTTTCATTAGCGTTATAAATTGACTCTTCTTTCTTGATAAAAATATCAGCTAATACGCCATAAGCAGTTGCCCATGACTCCTCCACCTCTTCAGTAAATGCCTCGCCAGCCAACTCTCTTAAAGTTTCAATTAAATGGTGGCCTACGATAAGATAATGCTCAGGCTGAATATCCAAACTCGCATGCTTATTCGCTATACGTTCAACAGCCGTTAGCAATGCTGAAACATTGTCAATATTTTTTGCATAAGCAGCGACAGCTTCAAATAATGCAAACTGCTGTTTCCCTGAGTGCTGATTGCTCATATTAAAAATATGTTGCAGTTCTGGATTATGCGAAAACATTCTCTGATAAAAATGTTCTGTTATTTTTGACCCTGCTGACTCCAGCAAGGGAATGGTACTTTTAACAACACTTATATGCTGTTCAGTTAAAAAATTATCAAATGGCATTACTACTCCTAACAATAATTAAATGTATCGTAAAAATTAAATTTGGCGTTTTTTGAATAAGATAGCAGCATAAAAAACACAAAAAATACTGAAAGCCAAAAACCATAAAGCCCCACTTAAATTCCAGGCTAGTAAATAAAGGGAAAACATGGGAAATAAAAACCGTATTGATGCTGCCAAAAACAAGAACAAGAAGGCAATATTGATGATTGGGGACACTTTAAGAGGCCTACCTGTATGCCCAAGGGAAACTCGCGCCATCATCGCTAATATCATTCCACCAACTGTTCCAACAGCGATAAGGTGCAAAGCGTTACTCAGAGTAATACCACTGAAAAAATAACTTGCGCCCATTGCAAAAAAACCAACTGAAAGGAAAAAATAAGCGATATGCAGTGACCATAATAAGGATACAGCCTTTACAGAAAGACTATCCCAATGCAGCAATCGAAAAAAATGTAATCCACCTAGAATAATCATCAAAATTGCAGGCAGCTTTGACAGATCAAAAAATTCACCCGAGACAAATGTACTAATACCTATTATCGATAAAGCAATTAAATAATTATCTATAACAGGAGTATCAGTAACGTTGGAATTTTCAACACCTTTCCTAGTAAAAAATGGAACGACTCGACCAGCCACGATACCAATTAATAAACCAAACAATAGGATGGTTGTGCGCGAAAAGTGCAATGCCAATTCTGTATTGTTAGTCAGATCCAGATAGAGAATTGATATATTTAACAACATCAAAAAACTTAACAATGGAACAAACAAGTAATTCCTTTTATTTCGTACTTTGATAACGAGATAAGCCAAAGAAGCAATACACACCAACCACCATAAACCTTGCAGATAAATGGCAGCCCATTGCAATAAGACATCCCCACTCCACAGCAAGCCTCTTACTATTGACCATAAAATAGTGAGTACAACTAATAAATGCCCATGCACACTTCGGCACCCTGTCCATGTTTGTACCGCAGTCAATAAAAAAGCAACCGCAACTGTGGCAGCAAAACCAAATACCATTTCATGAATATGCCATACAATTGCGGACAATCCTTTTTGACCAAAACTCACACCAAAACCATTAAGGTATAACAGCCACAATCCCACACTGAAAACAGATGATAGAGACGCCAATAAAAACCATGGGCGAAAGGCTAAATCCCATACCGGCAAATCAAAAAATTTAGCCGATGAAGAAGCACTCTTAGATTGACCCAAATCCAAGTTACCGTCCAACAACAAACGCCGATTCAGTGAGCTTTTAATTTCATTAACACTTTTATCCGACTTTATTTTGGGCTCATTAACTTTTAGTCCTGTCACAATTGCTTACCCAAACCATGACGCCCAATACAGCGTAAGAGGTAACCAATTTTTATGGCTGTCACTGCAATAATAATTGCTATATGACCGACCATCTGAACGCTAAAAGAGAAACTTTCATAATGGGTATAGCTGACAACGATAGACACCAGTAACGTTACCAACGCAACGGCCATCATTTGATTCCCTTTGTTTAATACCCACTGATAACGGCTCAAAGGGTGAGGCTCAATACGAGAGGATCCGTAAAAATGATTATTTTCATCATAAAATTCATACCCAAATCTATTCATCAATGTCACCTTCTTAGTAGAATCTATAAACTCGCTTAATATTTTTATCTATTCGCGTATTTATATTGCGAAGAATATGCCACATTAAAAAGTCTTTAATATCAAATGGTTACATTATTCAATATTTAAAAAAGAGTCATATAGACTTGCAAAAAAGAGTCATATAGACTCAATTGAGTCATTTTGATATATTAAGGAAAACATTGAGGCCAAACCATGGTTGATATCACCTCTTCTGCATTAATCGAACTCGCCGTTGATTTAACGAATAATCTCACCAGCGAAGACCGCTTTGACAGGCTATTAAGCACTGTCCGACAAACAATCAGTTGTGATGCGGTAGTACTTCTAGCAGTACAAGCCGAAGAACTAAAACCCTTAGCTCAGCAAGGGCTGGTTAGAGACAGCCTTGGTCGTCGATTTAACATACAGTCCCACCCTCGCTTTAAAGAGATATGCACATCAACTCACCCTGTTCGCTTTCCTTCAAACAGCCCCCTGCCCGACCCCTATGATGGAATGCTATTAGTTCGTGAAGGCGACTTACCAATACATGCTTGCATGGGATTACCCTTGTTATCTAATAATCAATTAATTGGCGTGTTAACCCTTGATAGCATGACGCCCAATGTGTTCGATGATATATCCAAGCGCACACTCGATATTATCTCTGCAATGTCTGCCGCCGCGTTGAAAACAGCGATACTATTGCAAACATTAGAAAATCATTCACAACACAATCAAGAAGTCGTTGAAGCACTAACTAATGAAGCCTTAGTAAAAGATGGAGGTGAACTCATTGGAAACAGCGATGCAATGAAGAAACTCAAGCATAATATTAAGCTAGTCGCCCCATCAGACTTTTCTGTACTAATAGAAGGAGAAACCGGCGTTGGCAAAGAATTAGTTGCTCGCACTATTCACCAACAGTCCAGCCGAAATAACGGCCCTTTAGTCTATGTAAACTGTGCCGCCATTCCAGAAAACCTGATAGAAAGCGAGCTTTTTGGTCATGTTAAAGGGGCGTTTACCGGAGCGGATAGGCAACGCGCAGGAAAATTCAGTCTCGCCAATGAAGGGACTTTATTTTTGGATGAAATAGGAGAGCTACCTCTTGCCGCTCAAAGCAAATTGTTACGCGTACTACAAAATCAGGAGATTCAGCCCGTAGGACAAGACAATATTGAAACAATTAATGTGCGTATTCTTGCAGCAACAAACAGACAGTTAAAAAAAGAAGTTGAGGAAGGTCGTTTTAGAGCAGATTTATTCCATCGCCTAAGCGTTTATCCAATTGAAATTCCACCAGTAAAGGAACGTGCTGATGATATAGCACTACTTGCGGGTTACTTTTGCGAGCAAGTCAGACGTAAATTAGGCTTACGACAATTAATTTTAGAAACCAGCGCAATAACACACTTAAGCCATTATGATTGGCCAGGAAATGTCAGAGAGTTAGAACACGTGATTAGCAGAGCAGCATTAAGAGCAAAAGACAGTAGCGAGTCATCGATTATAAAAATTAAAGCACATCATATTGAACATTTAACTCAATCATCAACCAACCCCAAAAATGCTTTCATCGAAGAAGCTCCAGCTGATATCAACCTTAAAAAAGCAACTGAGCAATTTCAACGACAACTTATTAGCGACATACTTGAGCAAGAACAAGGGAATTGGACCGCCGCTGCCAAACGCTTACATATTGATCGAGCCAATTTAAATAGGATGGCAAAAAGGTTAGATATTAGCATTAATAAAAAAGTAAAAAGCAAAGGCAATCAACTAAAGTAATACAGAGTACCTTCTACTCTGTATTACTCTCCATCTATTTTCTAGAAAAATTACTTAAATTTTTATTTTGCTTTTATTAAGCGTTAGTGTTTTTTCACCAATACCTTTCACTTCTAACAATTGCTCAATACTAGCAAACTTACCATTTTTCTCACGCCAGCTAACTATTGCTTGCGCTTTTTTAATACCTATACCTTTTAGCACACCCGACAATTGTTCTGCGCTAGCCGTATTGATATTCACTATTTTTTGTACCTGCTCTACAGTCTCTGTTTTTGACTGCACTTCCGCAGCAGAAACATAAGTTGTAAAGCTTAAGAACGACAAGACTAAAATAGCAAAAACTAAGACGGGTTTAAGCTGGCGAAATAATGATATAGATTGAATTTTCATAGGAAAAACCTCCATGTAAAGTATATTAAAGGCGCAATCTCGATGATGACCTCCACTTCCTTGACTACGTCCATGTCAAACCCTGCTAACAATCGATTATATTGTAATGCTGATAAAACGATTGACTACAAGGTGAAATAATTATTACAGTTATAAGACAAATAAAATATAAGCTTATCTCTTAAATTTGTGTGAGATATTACTTACATAACACCTATTTAATTTAAACTAACTCTTCCTCTACCTTAATACCAGACTTTTGTGCTAACTGCACAAAGCCAGGAAAAGACGTCGCTACATGAGCACAGTTATTAACAACTATTGGGCCAGAAGCTCGAAGCGCTGCTACGGTAAAAGACATAGCGATTCGATGATCATCATGGGTTTCCACTTCACCACCGGTTAACTGTCCGCCCTTAACAATCATCCCATCTGGCGTGGGTTCGGCATCAACACCTAAAGATTGCAATCCATCCGCCATTACTTGAATTCTGTCGCTCTCTTTTACACGAAGCTCTTCTGCACCCGTCAGAACCGTTGTACCTTCAGCACAGGCGGCAGCAACAAACAGGACTGGAAACTCATCAATTGCCAAAGGCACAAGCTCTTCAGGAATATTAATTCCGTGAAGAGGCACATAACGCACTCGAATATCAGCGACAGGCTCACCACCGACTTCACTCTGATTAGACAAGGTGATATCTGCACCCATTAACTTTAGAATATTAATAATGCCATCACGGGTAGGATTGATACCAACATGCTGCAATGTAATATCAGAGCCTGGGGAAATTGAAGCAGCAACCATAAAAAAAGCTGCCGAGGAAATATCTGCAGGAACATCAATAGATATAGCAGATAATTTACCACCTCCGACTATTGATACTTTTTTACTTTTGTTTTTACCCTTACTACTTGCTTCACCAGCTTCCGTTACCACATCGTAACCAAAACCTCGCAACATACGCTCAGTGTGATCACGAGTTGGAGCAGGCTCTACTACAGATGTTTTCCCTCCAGCATAAATGCCGGCTAACAGTACGCAAGATTTGACCTGAGCGCTGGCCATAGGCATATCATAATGAATCGCGCTCAGCTGCCCACCCTGTATGGCCATCGGTGGCCTGCCATCTTCAGCAGTATCAACATTGACACCCATTTCCCGCAATGGGTTTGCCACTCGATTCATTGGGCGCCTAGACAAAGACCGATCACCAGTTAATGTTACAGGAAATTTCTGACCCGCCATTAAACCCGCTAATAAACGCATAGCCGTCCCCGCATTACCCACATAGAGTTCGCCTTCAGGCTCTTTTAATCCATGCAAACCAACGCCTTGAATTTTAACAACTCCATCATTGGGACCTTCTATTTGAACACCCATAGAACGAAATGCTTCTAATGTAGCCAAAGCATCCTCACCCTCAAGAAAGCCATAAACTTCTGTTGTACCCTCTGCAATTGAGCCCAACATAATAGAGCGATGAGAAATAGATTTATCACCCGGCACACGAATAGCACCAGACAACTGACCGCCGGGCCGCACGACATAACGTAATAACTGAGAAGCTGAATTTGAAGGTTGCATAAATAAAATTTAGATAATTATCTTTCTCTGATTAATAATTTCAGTCAATGCTTTACTCATCAGTTTTTGATGAAGCGGCTTCATTAACAAGGGACGAAAATAGATCACGTGCTGTTTTAGCACGCTTAAATACTGTCAACAATGTCTCACTATCTTTTTCAGCAATCGCCTGACGTAAATTCATCAAGTTATTCTGAAAAAGGTCAATCGTCTTTAAAATCTCATCACTATTGGCACACATAATATCGTGCCACATCGTCGGGTCACTACTGGCTATTCGAGTAAAGTCACGGAAGCCACCAGCGGCATACCGAAAAATATTTTCATTCTCAGAATCATTCGCTAAGGTATCAACCAAGGAATAAGCAATGGCATGAGGTAAATGACTAGTGGCGGCCAATACTGCATCATGCTCTTGTACAGGCATTGTTAAGACTTCAGCCCCAACTGTTTCCCACATAGTAACAATGCGTCGATAATGATCGTCACCGGTTTCTTTTTCAGGTGTCAAAATTACTCGGTGATCAACATAAAGATCTGGGTTTGCAGCCATGACACCACTTTTTTCAGAACCTGCAATGGGATGCCCAGGTACAAATTGCGCTGGCAATTCACCATAAGCATGCCGCACAGCCTCAAGTACACTACCCTTAACACTTGCACCATCGGTAACAGTGACTTCTGAATCCAGCAATACTTGAATATCTGCAATCGACTCTGGGACACTTAATGTAGGAACACCAATAAAAACAATATCACCAGCCGTTAATTCGTCGGCGATTTCCTTGAGAGAAAGCACTGCACGATCAACAATCCCTTCTTTTAGCGCAAAATCTGCTGTTTGTTGGCGACGAACGACACCGATAATCTCACGATTAACGTCTGAATTGTCCTGCAAAGAATCACCAGCCAACTTTTTACGAGATTTATATGCGGAAGCTAAACTGCCACCAATCAAACCAAGGCCAATAATGACAAGTTTAGAAGAAGATAGAGTCATATCAGAAAACAGTTAAAGAACACCAACAGGATAAGAGCCTAACACTTTCAATTCAGCTGAAGCACTGGCAACCTCTTTAAGAGCATTTTTAACGATACTCTCATCCTTATGGCCTTTGATATCGATAAAGAAAATATAATTCCAGACGCTGCTGCGTGATGGGCGTGATTGCAAACGTGTCATATCGATACCTAAACGATGAAACGGCTCTAGGATGTCATGCAATGCACCAGGCTTGTCTCGCACAGAGATAATTAATGAAGTTTTATCGTTACCATTGCCACTTGAGGGTACTTTTTGTGTACCAATAACCAAGAAGCGTGTGGAATTATCGGGAGAATCTTCAATTTTTTCAGCCAGTATACTTAAACCATACAATTCCGACGCTGTAATACCGGCAATAGCGGCTGAATTCCACTCTCCCTTAATACGTTTTGCTGCTTCCGCATTACTGCTAACAGGAACGCGCTCTGCATTAGGGTAATTTGCATCTAACCATTTGCGGCACTGAGCCAAACTCTGAGGGTGAGAATAGATACGAGAGATTTTTTCTACATTAGTGACATCAGAAACCAAAAGGTTTTGATGAATACGCAGAACTACTTCACCACAAATATGAATATTAGAATCAATAAAACTATCTAAGGTATGGGTAACAACACCTTCTGTCGAGTTTTCGACCGGAACAACACCATAATTTACAGCACCAGCCTCTACTTCGCGAAAGACTTCATCAATAGCGCCCATTGGTTGAGGAACAGCTGAATGGCCAAAGTGTTTAGCGACAGCTTGCTGAGTAAAGGTGCCTTCAGGTCCTAAAAAAGCAACTTTAATGGGTTGCTCTAATGCCAAGCAAGCCGACATGATTTCACGAAATAAACGAGCCATTTCTTCATTCGTTAAAGGGCCATTTTTTTCTTCGTTGTATTCCATTACTTTGCGTAAAACTTGGGCCTCTCGCTCAGGGCGGTAGTAAACTGTGTCCTGTTCTCCTGCAGCTTTTTTAACTTCGGCAACTGTTTGCGCGCAACGAGCACGTGAACTAATTAACTCAACAATTTTACAATCAATGTCATCAATTTCTTCACGCAGGTCGTCTAGGCTTTTTGTCGTGGTCATATATTAACCTTAAAACACTCTCTTCAAAAAAATCATCAGAAAATTCCAGAAAAATTTTCAAAAAGTTATAGAATAAATTTTAAATCAGCAACACCGTTAGTCTTCAGTATCAGATTGACCTGAGCCGGTATCGGTATCAGCTTCTACCTCAGCGACATCAACCACTTCTGGCTCTTCGATACGTTCAACACCAATCACATGTTCATCAGTTTTAACGCGAATAACTCGAACACCTTGTGTATTCCGACCAGATAGAGAAACTTCATCAACACGAGTCCGCACCAATGTACCCTGATCCGAAATTAGCATAATCTCGTCACCATCAAAGACTTGAACAGCCCCCACAAGTGAACCATTACGATCACTGCACTGCATGGCAATCATACCCTTACCGCCACGACCTTTGGTTGGGTATTCTGTAATTAATGTGCGCTTACCATAACCATTTTCACTAACAGTTAATACCTTGCCTTCATCTTTAGGAATAACCATTGAGATAACTGTTTGCTCTTCACCAAGACGAATACCTCTAACACCTCGCGAGGTTCGACCCATTGCACGAACATCAGCTTCACTAAAGCGAACAGCTTTTCCTTCAGATGAAAACAACATCACATCACAATCACCATCAGTGACTGCGGTACCGACCAAATGATCACCTTCAACAAGATCCAATGCAATTAGACCTACACTTCGTGGGCGAGCAAATTGTGTCAGAGGTGTTTTCTTAACTGTTCCGTTGGATGTTGCCATAAAGATAAAATGATCATCATCGTATTCGCGCACAGGCAAAATGGAGGTAATACGCTCACCTTCATCAAGCGGCAACAAATTGATCATGGGTCGACCGCGAGACTGACGGCCCGCCAACGGAATTTGGAAAACTTTCAACCAATAAACTTTACCGGCATTGGTAAAACATAAAATAGTATCGTGCGTACTGGCTATCAATAAATGCTCAACAAAGTCTTCATCTTTTACTGACGTCGCCGCTTTACCCATACCACCTCGGCGCTGTGCCTGATAGTCCGTCAGTGGTTGAGTTTTCGCATAACCACCATGAGAGATAGTCACAACCCGATCTTCTTCAGTAATAAGATCTTCTATCGTCAAATCACGTTTTGAACTTTGAATATCAGTACGACGCTCATCACCATAATTTTGTAAAATTTCTTCTAACTCTTCACGAATAACCGCCATTAAACGAAGAGCATTATTCAGAATCTCTAAATACTCAGCGATTATTTCTAGTTTTTCCTGGTATTCATTAAGTAGCTTGTCATACTCCATGCCCGTTAAGCGGTGTAAGCGCAAATCTAGAATTGCTTGAGCTTGAGCAGGAGACAGATAATATTCATTCCCCTCACCACGCAAACCATATTCTTCTGGCAATTCTTCAGGCCGACAAGCATCTGAACCGGCACGCTCTAAAAATTGCAAGACAGAACTAGCAGCCCAACCACGTGTTAACAAGCCTTTTTTCGCTTCTGCTGGACTTGCTGAACCACGAATTAATTCAATAACTTCATCAATATTAGAAATAGCAACAGCCAACCCTTCTAATATATGCCCACGCTCACGAGCTTTACGCAGTAAATACACTGTACGGCGAGTAACTACTTCACGGCGATGGCGAACAAAACACTCAAGTAATTCTTTCAGGTTCAGTGTCTTTGGCTGGCCATCAACCAGTGCAACAACATTAATGCCGAATACGCTTTCAAGTTGTGTCTGCGCATAAAGATTGTTTAGTACAACTTCGCCCAACTCACCACGCTTAAGCTCAATAACAACACGAATATCTTTGGTAGATTCATCACGCAGCTCAGAAATACCTTCTATTTTTTTCTCTTTAACCAGCTCTGCAATTTTTTCGATCAATCGGCTCTTATTAAGCTGGTAAGGAATTTCTGTAATGATGATAGTTTCTTTATTGGCCTTATCGTCGCGCTCAATATCCGCTTTTGCGCGAAGGTAAATACGGCCACGACCTGTTCGATATGCCTGAACAATACCCGCACGACCATTAATCGTTGCACCTGTTGGAAAATCTGGGCCAGGGATGATTTCCATCAACTCATCAATAGTAATGTCGTTATTATCAATAAGAGCCAAACAACCTTTTACCACTTCAGTGAGGTTATGAGGAGGAATGTTCGTCGCCATGCCAACAGCAATACCCGAAGAGCCATTCACCAACAGATTAGGTACACGAGTAGGCATTACTTCAGGAATAAGTTCTGTGCCGTCATAGTTAGGCACAAAATTGACCGTCTCTTTATCTAGATCAGCTAACAGATCATGAGCAATTTTCTTCATGCGTATTTCGGTATAACGCATGGCAGCCGCACTGTCGCCATCAATAGAGCCAAAGTTGCCCTGACCATCAACCAAGGTATAACGCAAGGAGAAGTCCTGAGCCATACGAACAATGGTGTCATATACCGCCGAGTCACCATGAGGGTGATACTTACCTATAACATCGCCAACGACACGAGCCGATTTTTTATACGGTTTATTCCAATCGTTATTGAGTTCGTTCATCGCAAACAATACGCGACGGTGAACGGGTTTGAGGCCATCTCGAACATCGGGTAAAGCACGCCCGACAATTACACTCATGGCATAATCAAGGTAGGATTGTTTTAATTCATCTTCAATACTGACGGGGGAAACATCTTGCGCCAAATCGCCCATGTGTCTAATGCCTGTTCCACTGTAATTATATGATTAAATATGAAGCAATTACTTCCACATTAGCGAAAGATAATGCCCTAGCAAAAACCAGAAATTGTACCATAACTTAGCAATAGGTAGCGAACCCAAATTTAGGATGAAGTTCACCCTCTACGAGGGGTTTTCATTAAATCCATAAAATGCCTAAAAACAGCTATAATAACTAAGTAGTCAGCTCCCATAGATGTATCAAGCGAGTCGAAATATCAGTGAAATTACAAGTTAAATTACGCCCGACCCTGTTTCTTGCATTCGCAGTTGTCGCACTAGTTCCTGTATTAACATTAAGCATTTGGTTACAAAATACCGCCTATACCAAAGCAATAGAGCAAGTCAAAGAAAAACATCTTTTACTGGCTAAACACCTGACCTTTACTATTGACCGTTATGTTCTGGATATAGCGCATATATTAGACACAGCCCTATACGAGCATGCCGCACTCTCTTCTCACAACCAGCCCCATTTCGATGAATTTATGACGCTATTCTATCGAATGGGCATTCAGATGATTGCACAGGTAGAAACAGGGGCTGAAACCCAAATCGTATTTGGTGATCCACGACATCAACCTAAAATAGGGCTCGAAGCAATTAAACAAAAGCCCACGAATCCGATTACACAAACCAATAAAACCTTAATCAGCCAACTCTCACATAACCAAAACAATATACCCACTATTTATATTCTCTTTAATAAAACAAAAGACAGGCTAAATAGCCATACTGAAAATGATTCTGTTTATATTATTGCTCTTTCAACAGATTTTATTATTGAGCTTCAAAAATCGATTAATTTCGGCATAAAGGGACACGCCGCTATTGTTGATGCGTCAGGTTATGTCATTGCACATCCAAAAGCAGAATGGCAACAATCGATTAAAAATATCGCAACACTTAAACCTGTAGCCGAAATGCTGAAAGGTAACTCTGGTGTTTCACAGTTTTATTCCCCCGCTATAAAAGCCGATATGATTAGCGGTTATTCCACCGTTAAAAAAACCGGCTGGGGCGTTATGGTTCCTCAGCCCATGTCTGAACTCAAACAGGAAGCGAGAAATAGCTGGCTTAATGGATTAATCATCGCTGTCCTGGGCTTACTTATTGCATCGCTTATTGCGTTATCACTCGCAAACTTCCTCACCTTACCAATACAATTCGTACTCAAATCGATAAAAGGCTTGGCTCGCGGTGAAACAACACAGACTCCCCCTGACTTTTTTCGCGGCGTAAAAATTAAAGAAGCAGATGAATTACTTCAATCTTTTCATAAAACAGCCATTAATATTCATCAGGCAACAGAAGAACTTGAATCCAGAGTAGAAGAAAGAACCTCTGAATTACAGGAAGAAATCAATGAGCGTAAAAAAATCGAAGAAAAAATTCGCCACATTGCTACACATGATGAATTAACAGGACTTGCAAATAGAGCACTACTTATCGACCGGCTTAAGTTATCTCTGTCGCAAGCAAACCGTAACAAAACGTTAACCGCTTTACTGTTCTTAGATTTAGATAAGTTCAAACCCGTTAACGATTCTTATGGTCACGCTATTGGTGATGCACTACTACAAATAGTCGCACAACGCATTCAAGAATCCATACGCACCACAGATACTGCCGCTCGTTATGCTGGCGATGAATTTGTCGTCCTTTTAAATGAAGTGGCAGGAATGAATGACGTTAACCAATTAGCCAAAAAAATATTATCCAACCTAAGCCAACCTTACCTTATCGATAACATGACATTGAATATAAGCTCTAGTATCGGTGGTATTCTAGTATCGGCACAATCCTCACTGTCTCAGGATACGATGATAGAACAAGCAGATACCCTTATGTATGTATCGAAAGAACAAGGAGGTAACACTATTAATCTCCGCTCCCTTGTAGACACCTAAAAACCTGCGCTTACATCACAACACCTTACAACTATCACACGATAAAACTTGAGACACTCAACCAAAAAGCATCTCAAGCTTATTGACACAACAATGTTACTCCTGCCTCCGCCTTATCAGGTAAGGATGCCTGGACCGAAATTTTTTGTAGCGTCGGTTTGGTTGCACCTGCTCCCGTTTCTTGCGCACAACGCTTTTAATAGGAACAATTTCTTCTTGAACGCGGCAAAGACCAACATCTTTTAATAAGCGCGCATCTAAACGAGCCAGCGCACGTTCAGATTCACGTTTACGCTGGCGTGCCTTATAGGCAGCAAAGGCATGAACAATAAATTGGTAAATCGGGTTAAATAGTTTAGTGATCAACATAACGTCTCCTCGGTAGAAGACCGTTGACTTATCGAAGAAACTGGGAAATTAATGCTAGACAGTGACCGCGATAAGTTCCGCGGTCATGATATAAATTATTTCTAAATTGTGACTATATCAAGAGCACACGGAGAAGGCATCGGCCAAATCTTATGGGCGATTGTCATCGTATACATCGGTAGTGATCTATTGCTAGATGTACCTTTTGCTGCAAAAGCAGTGTATGTAAATAATTGATGATTCATCATGTGACTTAATTTAATTTTAAAATTCTACAATTTAGAAATACAAAAACGTCCGGAATTGGACGCTATGAAGTATACTCCAGTTTTATTTAATTGCTAGCGCTTAATCGTAAATATTGACTCACTTATCATATTAAAGATGAACCAACGCATTATCTCCGATAGTTTTGCGTTAAAATGCTGAGATTAAACAGATAAACAATATTTCCAGCTATAAAAATACAGACTAGGCACAAAAATCATCTACTATGAATCAGGCAACCGCACAGAACACCTCACAGCAATGTGATTTACTAATCCACGCAAAATGGATTGTTCCCATTATTCCGAAGAACAAGGTATTTACTGACTGCTCTATCGTAATCAACAATGGAAAGATTGCTTCAATCATACCAACTACTGAAGCCAAGAATCGTTACGACGCCTCAAATACTATTCAACTAGATGAACATATAGTAATGCCAGGGTTAATTAACGCTCATGGGCATGCAGCCATGAATCTACTTCGAGGTTATGCTGATGATTTGCCACTAAATACCTGGCTTAATGACCATATCTGGCCCGCAGAAGGCCAGCATGTGTCTGCTAAATTTGTAAAAGAAGGTACTCAATTAGCCATTGCCGAAATGATCCGCAGTGGCACCACATGCTTTTCAGATATGTATTTTTTCCCTGAAGAAGCCGCATTAGCCGCTCACGATGCAGGTATTCGCTGCCAAATCACATTCCCTATTCTAGAATTCCCTAGTGCCTGGGCTAAAAATGCAGATGACTACATCAACAAAGGCCTAGCCATACGGGATCAGTATCGCTCCCACGAACTCATTAAGGTTAATTTTGGCCCTCATGCTCCTTACACTGTTAGCGATGAAACCTTTGAACGCATTGCGGTATTAGCACCAGAGCTACAGGCGAGTATACAAGTCCATTTGCATGAAACAGCCGATGAGATCACCCAAGCCTTAGCTGATAATGGCAAACGACCCATTCAAAGACTTTTTGACCTGAATGTGCTGACACCTTTTACCCAGTGTGTACATATGACATCCTTGAACAAAATGGATTTCACCTTACTTAAACAATCCGGCTCTCATGTTATTCATTGCCCCGAATCTAATTTAAAATTAGCCAGCGGCTTCTGCCCCGTAAACGAATTACTGGACGAAGGAATTAACGTTGCGTTAGGCACTGACGGCTGTGCCAGCAACAATAACTTGGATATGTTTGGCGAAATGCATACAGCTGCACTACTGGGTAAAGGCGTCGCCAAAAATGCTGCTGCCCTAAGCGCCCACCAAGTATTGGAAATGGCAACCATCAATGGCGCCAAAGCATTGGGGATTGACGAACTAACCGGCAGTCTCGAGGCCGGAAAAGCTGCAGACATTATTGCCCTAAAACTTGACCCTATTGAACAAAAACCAATGTATGATCCCATTTCGCAATTGGTATACACTCACAATGGACACCGCATCAGTCACAGCTGGGTTCAAGGTCGCGCATTAATGACCGATAGAAAATTACAAACACTTAACGAACGCGAGATTATTGCCAACACTCAATATTGGCAGGATATGATTCAACCATGACAGATACACTTAACGTAGACCCATCCGAAATTGCTAAATTTGAAGCCTTGGCGAAACGCTGGTGGGATAAAGATAGCGAATTCAAACCGCTACACGATATTAACCCATTGAGAACTAATTTTATTGATGAACGTTCCCCGGTTGCGGAATTAAAAATATTAGACGTAGGTTGCGGAGGGGGAATTCTTTGCGAGTCACTTGCACAACGCGGTGCCAGTGTCACTGGAATTGATATGGGCGAAGCACCTCTGAGTGTCGCCAAGCTACATCAATTGGAAAGCAATCTATCCATTAATTATCAACGCATTACTGCAGAAGAATTAGCAGAGCAACAACCGGAATCATTTGACATAGTTACTTGCTTAGAAATGCTGGAACATGTCCCTGAACCGAGCAAAGTTATTCAAGCATGTGCAAACCTTGTTAAACCCGGTGGAGATGTTTATTTTTCTACTATTAATCGCAACCCAAAATCTTATGCCTTTGCCATTATTGGCGCTGAATATGTACTACAACTGCTGCCGAAAGGCACTCACGAATACAGTAAGTTTATTCGCCCTTCTGAGTTAGCCAACTGGGCACGACAAGCTCAACTGGAATGGCTCGAAATTACAGGCATGACATACAATCCACTAACGAAACGTTACAAATTAAATCAAAATGATGTCGACGTAAATTACCTAGTGCATACAAAGAAAAGCTAAGTGGGTCTGTTATACCCATTAAGCTTTTTAGCAATGGTGCACTAACGAATTATTTTGAAAACGATATAAAGAAATTTATGGCCATTAAAGCAGTTTTTTTTGATCTCGACGGCACCCTACTTGATACCGCCCCAGATTTTGTACTGACACTCAATCAGCTAACCGACGAATATCAAGCAGATAGGGTTTCCGAGAAAAAAATAAGGCAGACCGTCTCTGACGGCGCTCGTGCATTAACCACTCTCGCCTTTCAATTAAGTGATACTGACAACGGCTTTGAAGAACGCCGTCAACGCTTACTCGATATATACTATGAACACATGGGCAAGCACTGCAAACTCTATGATGGAATGGACTCATTGTTAAATCAGATCAAGTCACATCAGTTATTTTGGGGGGTTATTACCAACAAGCCTTATCGCTTCGCACAACCTATAATTGACAACCTGGAATTACCATCGCGCCCTGATTTATTATTGTGCCCTGACCATGTATCCAAAGCCAAACCCGACCCTGAAGCGTTACTTTTAGCCTGTAATAAAGTAGGCTGCACACCAGAAGAAGCAATATATATTGGCGATCATAAAAGAGATATCGATTGCGGCATTCATGCAGGCAGTAAGACGATAGCGGTCAGTTTTGGCTATATTAATGAAAACGACAATATTAACGATTGGCAAGCCCACCATATTGCGGACCATGCCAATGACATCTGGCCAATTATTCAGTCACACCTCTAAATATGTGCCCTACCATTAAAAAAACAGAAAATAGATATATAAATGACGACTAAAGCAATGGATCTAACCACTTACCAACCTAAAAAAGATTTACTAAAAAATAAAATTATCGCAGTAACTGGCGCTGGCGCTGGCATTGGCAGAGCAATCGCAAAAGCTTATGCAAAACACGGGGCAACCGTAATTTTGATTGGCCGAACTGTCGAAAAGCTGGAATCCATTTACGATGAGATAGAAGCCGCAGGTTATCCCCAGCCAGCAATATTCCCCTTGGATTTAGAAACCGCAATAGAAGCTGACTATCAACAACTGGTTGACGCCATCGAAGAAAACTTTGGGCAAGTAGATGGCTTATTACACAATGCCGCGCTACTGGGTGAACGTACGTCTATTGCCAGCCAGACCGTCAAGAGCTGGCAAAAGCTAATGGCCGTTAATGTCACCGCTCCTTTTATTTTGACAAAAAAATTATTGCCACTGCTTCACAAAAGCCCACAGGCCTCTATTATTTTCACAGGCTCATCAGTTGGCTTAAAAGGCCGGGCCTACTGGGGAGCTTATGCAGTATCGAAAGCGGCTAATGAGAATTTAATGCAAACCCTCGCTGACGAATTAGAAGAAACCAGTGCGATAAGGGCGAATAGCATCAACCCTGGCGCAACACGTACCCAAATGCGAGCAGATGCCTTTCCTGCTGAAGATCCTTCTGTAGTAAAATCGACTGATAGTCTTATCCCTCTCTATCTCTATTTAATGGGTGGGGATAGCCTGGAAATAAATGGTCAGCAGTTTAACGGATAAATAACTTTCAACTTTTCAATAACTAAAATACCCGTTAGAATCACCCGACTGGATATTATTAAAAATAAATAAGTGAAAAAATACCGTTCTACTATTACCTATCTGACTATTTTGTTTCTGGTCCTCAATATTGGGATAGTATCGGCTGCGCCTATCGTTAGCAGTTCTGCTGAGACAAAAGATGGCAGTAATAGAATCTTATTGTGTACTTCACAGGGTTTTATATGGGTAACAATCTCAGATACATATACGCTTGAAGAACCTTTTCAGAGTAAAGTAAGCGCGCATCATTGCCCTTTTTGCTTATCTAACAGTATTGATTTTGATGATATTCTTCAGCATGATAATAGTAGCAATTCATATTTTTCACTCCAAGATAACAAACCACTTTTTTCTTTAAGTACATTCCATCAAGGCAATACACCCCTCTATTCCCTTCAAGCCAGAGCACCGCCGGTCCCTGCCGTTTAAACAATACATTTAAATTTTGCAGAAACACCCATTACCAACAACATTAGTATTCTTTGAGGTAATATTTTGCAAAATACTATCAATGACTTTTTTAACAAAGCTGGTATCAGAATTACAAACGAAACCTAAATTGTGCGGACCATAATACGTAAGGCTTCCATTTTGATCCCAAATAACAACTGAAGGTGTATGTGTTACAAGCGGACGTAGTTTTTCAGTTATTGCCGGATCAAGAATAGTATCAAAAGGAAGTTCATAGTCTTGGTCAGTTGATGAAAAATCGGCAAGATAAAAATCTACCGACTCCTCACCATACTCCTTCGTCATTAATTTGTAATGAGGTAGAACCGTTGCATCACATGGGCAGTAAGCCTGCCAAAAATAAACAACAGTTATTGCCGATGAACTACTGTCTTTATTATGAAAATTAACATCATTAAAGACTTTTTCAACATCATCCGCTTTGTCGAAAAATGCAATTTCTATCGTAGACAGAAAATAATTATGGCTAACATAGTAATAGATAGGCAGCGATACAATGATAACTCCTGCTAACACTAACCATGGAAGCCTTTTGCCAAGATTATTTTTCATTTATTAAATAACGTATATCATTTAAATGAGTTATACAACATTAGAGGATCAACAATGAAATTTTTTATTTTTTCCATCACACTATTTATAAGCACTTTCTTTATCAGTCCTACTAGCTACGCTCAGGAGCATAAAAAAGACTCCGTTATGATTCACAATCCCACCATTAAAACTACACCACCGGGTATCACCAATAGTGCCGCTTACTTTAGCATTATGAATCATAGTGAAAAAGATATGTCGTTAGTTGGTGTTGCCAGTGATAGGGCAAAAATTGTTGAAATACATGAACATGTTATGGCAAATGGCGCAATGAAAATGCAAAAAGTAGAATCACTAAAGATTCCAGCAAAAACAACCGTTAACTTTGAGCCTGGCAGCTATCATGTAATGTTTATTGGTGTAAACCAAGAAATAAAACAAGGCGATAAAATTAATATAACACTAACTTTTGACAATGGAACTGAAAAAACTATTACATCTATCGCCGAAGAACAACCAACGGGCTCACATAAAAAGCATCATAAACATCATTAACTCGCTGTTGAATTAAGTATAATTTCTAAGGCTTTTATGATTTTTTCCTTATCGTAAGGGCCTTTGAACAATCCAACGTACTCTCCCTTTGGGTTTAAAATAGCAATACTATCACTATGGGTAATAAAGTAATTACCATACTCATCTGGTTTTTCATGAATAAACACAGTACTTAACTGTTGAGCAACTTTTCGGATATTCTCTAATTCACCAGTAAAAGCGACGTAATCCGGATTTATATAATCTAAGTATTTAGTCAGCCGATCTGGCGTGTCTCTTTCCGGGTCAAATGTAATATGAGTGATATCAAATTTTTCCCCTGATTCGGTCTTATCCCAGTCTTGCTTTAATTCGCTCATTAAGCGTAAGTTAATAGGACAGATGTCTGGGCAAAACATATAGCCAAAATTAACCAATTGCCATTGTTCACTACCCTGTGCAACAGCTAATTCATTACCGTTTAAATCTTTAAGCATTATAGGCTTAAGCGAGCGAGGCTTATCGAATTGAAAAAAGCCTAACTCCATTAACTCTTTTTTAACTGAACCTTGAGAAGGGCCAATTAAATCACGCGCAAAAAAACCAACTGTAATTAAAACGGCTAAGGCGAGAAGTAATCCGATAGTAAATTTTTGACTTTGCATAGGTTATCCTACATTTAATAATGTGACGTTTAAACAAGCACCGGACCACTATGAAAACGGAACTCTTGGTCTTCTGCAAGGATAAGAGTTCTCTCAAACTCCAAAAGCTCCCTTACTCTACCTTCAAATACCTCATCCTCAATAATACATTGATCTACATTATTTTTTGATGCTTTTTTAGCCAGCGACAAGTAATCTTCGTAATGTCGAGATTCTGATTTCAGTAATGAGAGATAAAATGTTTTTAATTCATCATCAAGGTAAGGCGCTAACTTCGCGAAACGCTCACACGAACGCGCTTCTATAATAGCACCAATAATTAGTGTATCGATTAATTTATTTGGTTCGACTTTACTGGCCTTTCTGCGCAACTCACCAGCATACCGAGCAGCCTCAATCTGAGGATACTCCATACCACGCTTTTTCATAATAAGAATCACTTGCTCAAAATGTCGCAGCTCCTCACGAGCAAGCTTGGACATTTTGTTCATTAATTCAAAATTATCAACGTAGCGGTAAATAAGATTAATAGCTGTACTGGCTGCTTTTTTCTCGCAGTTAGCATGATCTATGAGTAATAAATGAATATCATCTAGAGCATTATTGATCCATGCTTGTGGGGTTTCACATAAAAGGAATGATTGGATGTGGCTGATATCGGTCATTTATTGAATATATAAATTGTTTAGTTGTTTTGATAACGGCGCCGAGAACGCTCACGCCGATTTTCCTCACGAGCTAAATCTTCCAGCAGTTTTTCTACATAACGAATATGCTGATGTGCCGCTTCTTTCGCCGTACTGGGCTGGCGGTTAACAATCGCATCATATATCGCGGAATGTTGATTCATTAATGCTTCTCTGGCGATACGATTCTCAAACATCTTAGTAATACTGCTATGCATATTCGTTTGTAAAACGGAAAACAAGCTTTTAACTAGATGTAAAAAAATAAGATTATGGCTTGCCTCAGCAACGGCTAAATGAAACTCCGCATCAGCATTAGCTTCTGCCTCAATATCATACTGCTGATAAGCCTTCTGGAGTGCTTGATACGCTTTCCTCAAGGCTGCGATGTCGACATCATTAGCTCGCAGGGCTGCATTATAAGCGCAATCTCCCTCAATGCTATGCCTAAATTCCAACAGATCAAAATGAGCATTGGGGTTGTTATCTAGAATCTTAAGAATCGGGTCAGCAATATCTTGCTGCAGCTGGGCAGAAACATAATGCCCACCACCACGCTTACTGACAATCCAGCCCTTTGCTTTAAGCTGCTGTAAGGCTTCTCTAACCCCGGTACGGGATAACTCAAACCTTTTAGCTAGTTCACGTTCGGCAGGCAAACGTTCACCAGAGCGAAGGCTACCTTCCACAATAGCCGCTTCATAGTAATCATAAAGCTTTTCAGACTTCTTCACATTAGTCATATTGGTCCTACCAATAATTTAAAAGGTGTATAAGAAATAATAAAGTGAACAATGAATTATTCTTAATCTAACAATAAATCTATATAAATCATAAAGTTAAAATTGAAAATATTACTCATTGACAATAGATATACTACGTTATTAGATAGATAAATCAATTGCTTAAATTGGTACGACCAATTTAAATTTGAATATTAATTCTAGAGTTAAATTAATTGGAGATAGTATGCGCCTTAAGCATTGTCACAACTTCCATGATTTTCGTAAGCTGGCAGAAAGGAGACTCCCTGGCCCTATTTTTAATTATATAGACGGTGGCGCAGATGATGAGGTGACCTATAGACGCAATACAGAAGCCTTTGAGACCTGCGATTTAATTCCCAGCGTGCTGACAGGAGTCAAAGATGTCGACCTATCAGTGACGGTAATGGGGCAAAAGCTGGATATGCCTGTGTACTGCTCACCTACTGCCTTACAACGTTTATTCCATCATAACGGCGAGCGAGCTGTCGCGGCTGCCGCAGAAAAGTACGGCACAATGTTTGGCGTATCCTCCCTTGGCACTGTCAGCATGGAAGAGATTGCACAACAAATTAACACACCTCAAGCTTACCAATTTTATTTCCACAAAGATCGTGGACTAAACAAAGTCATGATGGAGCGTGCCAAAAATGCAGGTATTGAAGTCATGATGTTGACAGTAGACTCTATTACAGGAGGTAACCGCGAACGCGATTTACGTACCGGGTTTTCCATCCCATTCAGACTAACCTTAGGCGGCTTAATTCAATTTGCCATTAAACCCATGTGGGGCATTAATTATGTCACCCACGAAAAATTCAGATTGCCTCAACTGGAAGAGCATGTTGATATGAGCGGTGGCGCAAGCTCAATCGGAGATTATTTTACTAACATGCTCGACCCATCCATGACCTGGAGTGACGTTGAAGAAATGGTGAAATTATGGGACGGACAATTTTGCCTGAAAGGCATTATGAGCGCAGATGATGCTCGAAAAGCCGTCGATATAGGCTGCACCGGAATTATTATATCCAATCATGGCGGACGGCAACTGGATGGCTCACGCAGCTCTTTCGATCAACTAGCAGAAATTGTCGATGCAGTAGGCGACAAAATAGATGTAATTTTTGATGGTGGCGTACAGCGTGGCACTCATGTATTAAAAGCACTTTCCTTAGGTGCCAAGGCAGTCGGCATTGGCCGAATGTATTTATATGCCCTAGCTGCCGCAGGGCAAAGTGGTGTCGAACGCGCACTCGAATTAATGCACGCAGAACTTGAACGGGATATGAAGTTAATGGGTTGTACGAGTATTGAGCAACTATCGCGAAAGAATCTTAGGTTCCGAAACGTCTATCCTACTCATATTCTATAACGCATTAATCAATAAAAAAGGCTACCAACGGTAGCCTTTTTTATTAGCAAGTTTTTACTTATTTATAATGGCTCTATGCGCTCTGCCACGTTTCCGCCAGCACTGTCTGTAATTGATCCCTCGCATCCTGCGGGATAACATTACCAACCCCAAGAGGTATATCATAGGCTGCCATCGCAGAGACTAACTGATCAACTTGATTATTTAACAATGCAGAGGTCTCTGTATTGATACTATCTAGTTGATTTTCTGCGCCATCATACCAATTGCTCACTGTTACTTGATTATCGGTGCCCGCCTGAGTAATTTGCAGGTTATCACCATCGCGGCTAAACCATAAATTTTCAAAGGAAACATCGTTAAACTGAGCAATATCCATACTGGCTGGGCTTACATCGTCATTAATGATGGTATCCGCACCAGAATTAGTATCGAAGACATAGGTATCATTGCCAGCACCGCCCGATAACTGCTCATCACGCGCGCTACTGATTAAGGTATCATCACCAAAGCTACCGGTAATCACATCACTCAAAATATCGTATGTACTCGCCGTTGCAGTGGGAGCGCTACTACCAAACGCTCTATATAGTTGTGCTGCCGTAATACTGCTACCATTTTCAAAGGTTAGATTCTCTACGGTATTATTGAGTGCAAAGAAGTTAGCAACACGAACTTGGTTTGCGGTGTTGCCACCAATGTTTAAGAGTAAATCGTCACCGGTACGCGATAAACCACTTGCTACATCATTAAAGCCAATACCATCGACAAAGTGGATAGTATTTACACCGGCGGTATCAATAATCGTATCTTGCCCACTGTCGGCGCCGATAACATAATTATCATTACCCACGCCACCAACTAGCTGGTCATTACCCCCAAAGCCTGAGAGAGTATCGTCACCACGGCCGGTAATTAAAATATCACTAGTAGCGGAGCCTTCTGCCGTATTATCAGTACCATCGCCTAATACTACACCACTTGCTGCTAATGTTGCTGTTGGTACAGCTACACCAAAGGCACCAAAGAGTTGGGCGCTAGTCAGTTGCCCACCAGCTTCGAACTCTACAACATCGATCGTATTAGCCACCGAGAAAAAGTTAGTGATGGTCACACTATTAGTATTGCCCGCAATATTAAGGGTCAGGTTATTACCCGAGCGCGATAAACCATTAGCCACATCGTTAAAACTAATGCCATCGACAAAGCGAATTTTATTTTGGCCATCAGTGTCAACAATTACATCTTTGCCACTATTAGCGCCAATAATATAGGTATCGTTATCAGCACCACCCAGCAAGCGATCATCACCTCCAAGGCCTACAAGCGTATCAGCGCCAGCGCCGGCAACAATAATTTCATCGTCATCGCTACCATTAAGTGTATTGGCAACACTCAAATCAATTGTGGTATTAACTGGAGGCTCTGAATTATTTCCGCTTGTATTACTGCCCCCACTCGCATTCTCACTACCGGTATTAGCATCCGGGTCAGGTTCTCCTCCAGCATCTGGGGTTGGGTCTTCAGAGGTTGTGCTGGCATTACTGAGAATATCCAGAGTCTCTGCCGTTGCCGTTGGCGCGCTACGACCAAATGCACCATATAATTGAGCCGCTGTAATTGAACTACCGCTTTCAAATGTTAGGCTCTCAATAGTATTCGCTAGTGAGAAAAAGCTAGTCACACGGACTTGATTAGCATTACCTGCAATATTTAAAATCAGGTCATCACCTGAGCGCGATAAACCACGAGCAACATCGTTAGAACTAATACCATCGACAAACTGAATACTATTAATGCCGGCGGTATCGATAATAGTATCTCGACCACTATTGGCACCAATAATATAAACGTCGTCACCCGCGCCACCAATTAATTGATCATTACCCGCCAAACCCGATAACGAATCGTTACCGCTACCGGTAATGACAATGTCATCGGCGTCAGAGCCAATAATCGTATCAGCCCCATCGCCTCCTAACACTACATTACTTGCAGTACCTGCAGCTGTTGGTGCAGCTACACCAAATGCACCATAGAGTTGAGCACTAGTCAGTTGCCCACCCGCTTCAAACTCGACACGCTCAATGGTATTGTTAAGCGCGAAGAAGTTAGCAATAGTGACGCGGTTAGTATTACCTGCAATATTCAAGATAAGGTCATTGCCAGAGCGCGACAAGCCACTGGCAACATCGTTAAAACTAATACCATCGACAAAGCGAATAATATTTTGCCCATCAACATCGACAATCGTATCTTTGCCGCTATTGGCTCCAATAATATAAGTATCGTTACCAGCACCACCCAACAAACGATCATCGCCTGCGAGACCCGATAAGGTGTCGTCACCTGTACCACTCACAATAATTTCGCCAGCATCGGTACCGGCTAATACATCGTTACCGCTTAGATCAATACCACTGTCACTCACAGCACTCACATTAATAGAGACGACAGCCGTATTTGTACCACCATTACCATCACTGACAGTGTAGTTAAAACTGGCCGGCCCAAAATAATCGGCATTTGGTGTAAAAGTAATTGTTTGTGCGACCTCATCAATTGCAACCATACCATTACTCGCCGCACCCACAGCTGTAATTGCGAGTACATCGCTCATGTCTTCGTCACTGTCATTAGCAAGTAACTCTGCAAAGGTAAATGTTACTGGGGTGTTTTCCTGTGTAGCACCAGAGTCGTCAACACCAATAGGCGCATCATTAACATTACCCACACTCAGAGTAAACGTATCGCTCGCCACGCCACCACTACCATCATCGGCTGTGACCACAACGACAATATCACCCACATTATCTTGTAGTGGTGTACCACTAAAGGTTTGCGTTACAGCATCAAAAACTAACCAATTGGGTAATGCCGAGCCATCGGATAACGTTGCAGAAAAAGATAAGCTGTCGCCATCGGCATCGGTGAAGGTATTGGCAGGCAAGGTGAAACTAAAGGCTGCGTCTTCGAGTAGAGTTTGGTCTCCAATTGGATTAGACAGCTCAGGAATAGTATCGAGCGGTATCTCTTCTACAACATCAATCGTTGCTGTCGCCGTTGCCTGCCCACCATTACCATCACTAATACTATAGATAAAGCTAGCGGCTCCAATGTAATCTACCGTCGGCGTAAAGGTAACTGTTTTTGCTACTTCGTCAATAATAATCGTGCCATTAGCTGGGTCACTAACGGCAGTAATCGAAAGCACATCGGCAGTATCAATATCGGTATCGTTTGCTAATAATTGTGCAAAGGTAAACACAATATCAGTGTTGTTTTGGCCAATTAGTGCATCTTCATTTGCTATTGGGTCGGTATTGATATGAGGGAGAGTAAAATTATAAATCTCAGAGTCGCTTGCGTTAGAAATTCTATTAGCCGTCACACGAATCAATATATCTAAATCGACGGCGCTATTATCTGGCCTTTCACCTCTGAATATTCTGCCAAAGGGATCGAATGTTAACCAGTCAGGCAATGGCGAACCATCAGCTAATGTGGCATCGAAGATAGTCTGCTCATCAACAAATGAAAGATTAATTAAGCTGGAGAAAACATACCTCTCGGAAACGATATGATTACTCGTTTGCTCAACAATTTCATTAATCTGAGCAAAAGATAACTCAACATTTCCCTCTGTAAACTTAATTAATGTATTAGCATCATCAAATGGGCCATCATAAAAATTATCAATGCGAACGGAATCTGAGGAATTCCTAAAGAAAACAACCAGTACTTCCCTATCTGAATTACCAACAGTTTCTCTCGAAAATAAAATATCATCAATTGAGATCCCCGCTTTTAACTGGATAACATCTTGCTCTGTACTACTGCTCCTTATGTTAAACAGTCTATCCCTGCCATCACCAATACCAAATAAATAAGTGTCATTACCATCAGGGGTGTTACCACCGTCACCTGAGATAACATCATTACCTCGACCACCATCAATAATGTCATTTCCAGCAGCCCCACTTAACGTATCGTCGCCATCTCCTCCATTGATGACATCATTACCTTCATTACCTCTAATCGTATCATCACCACTATAACCATTAATTACATCATCGCCCTCAAAACCTATGATGGAGTCATTACCTGAGGTTCCCTCTAAACTTAGTAAGCGTAATTGTGCTGCCGTCCAAGTGGTATTGCTGTCTTCAAAAGTAACAATGGCATTACTACCTGTAAAAGTAGTGATATCTGCATCTCTATTTGTAGCAGTAATAGGAAAGTTATAACGTACAGTTAATTCGTCATTAGAATTTTTAAACTTAAATACATACTCTTCATATTGAAAAATCTTACGTCTGATCACAATGATATCATCTGGATTGACACCTGATTTAAAATGCACCCGGTCTGACTCTACAGCATTTACGTTAAGGTCAAAAACTGTATCTTTTTCATCGCCATGGCCAAACAAAAAGACATCATTACCTTCACCGCCCGCTAAAAAATCGCTCCCAGCACCACCATCTAGATTATCATTTCCATCATTACCGATAAGGGTATCATCACCAACTCCACCGGATAAATTATCCGAACCACTGCCTCCAACAATAGTGTCATCAAATTCAGTACTCTGCCTTGACAAGCTCAAAACTTCTGTAGTGGACCACGTTGTACCGTCTGCAAACTGTATCGAAAATGGTATTCTTAAATTCGGTTGATCTCTCTCAAATACAGCCCTAACTGAAATATGATCGCCTTCATTAAGAAAATCAACTTCTAAATTATCTCCATCGCGATTGAGGATGACATCACTGGGCAAAATCCCTGATGTAAGCCTTAAAACTTCACTAGTCGGTGTATCGCTTAAATTAAATTCAATGATATCAGAACCATCACCACGATTATAAATATAAACGTCATTACCACCACCGCCATTTAAAAAATCATTGCCTAGACCACCATTTAAAATATCATCACCTGTGCCACCAGATAAAATATCATCTCCTAAACCTCCGTCGAGAATATCGTTACCACCATAACCATTCAGCGAATCGTTACCACCTAAACCAGCGATTTCTTCGTCGGCCGATGAGCCACTGACATCATCATTTCCTTCAGAGACTAAGAGCAACGTTTGGCGAATTATTTCCGATGTCCAAACTGTACCATCGGCAAATACAATATCGAACTCTGTTGTTAAGTTCTCATCTATATCATCAAAAAAGCCTCTAACAAGAATTCTTTCATTACTTGATGTAAAGCTAATCACTAAACCTCCAACGTCAGATAAATGCACATCTTCGGGAGCAATATTATTATCAAAAACAAACTGATCTCTGCCCAAAGCTAAAAGGCCTAAAGTATCAACAGTATCGTTACCATCACCCAAAGAATAAAAATAGCTATCACGTCCATTACCGCCAGTTAGTGTATCTCTACCTTTACCCCCGACAATAATATCATCACCACCGCTACCAAAAATACGGTCGTTTCTCTCATCGCCAAAGAGATGATCTACCGAGTTAACGCCGTTAATAAGCGGAGAAACTCTTTCAATAAAAATGAGCGGTAAACGTCTTACTAAATTATCCTCTGCTGCTAATGCTAAGATAAATTCATTTTTTGTATAAGTGGTACCACTTACTTCGATCGTATCTAAAGTGGCAAAGTCAGCATGCCCTATAAAAATGCTTTCACCCAAATAATTTATTCTAATATCTCCATTACTGAGATTAGAATTCGGAAGGCTCGCAAGTACAATATCACTAATACCAACATTATTAAGTACTAAACTATTACTACCCTCTCTATCAATAATCGTATTAGTCGCAGCGACTCTCACCGCATCGCCACGATTAAACACATAGCGGTCATTGCCCGCACCACCGGCAAGCACATCGACACCACTACCACCCGTTAATGTGTCGTTACCGGCACCACCAACCAGCTGATCATTCCCCGAGTCACCAAGTAACGTATCATCTCCTGCGCCACCAATCAGCTGATCATTCCCCGAGCCGCCAAGTAACGTATCATCTCCTGCACCACCACGTAAATCGTCATTACCTTCGCCACCATCAATAACATCGCTACCGTGGAATGTTTCAGCAAGGTCCGCGCTATCACCAAAAATTAAATCATCACCGGCACCGCCAACAATCGCATCGCTGCCACCGCCACCTTCGATATAGTCATCACCCGCACCACCATCAATAAAATCATTGGCGTGGTATTGCCCTGCTAATGTGGCAGGGCCATCGGCATCGGGAGTACCATCATCACCAAAAATTCGATCATCACCACTGCCACCATCGAGGGTATCTTCACCGCCATTACCCACTAACTGGTCATTACCGTCGCCACCCAATAGGGTGTCGCTGCCATGGAATTCACCACTGAGGTCAAAGTCATCGCCAAATAATTGATCATCGCCCGTACCGCCATCGACAAAATCATCACCTCCTTGGCCATAAACAGTATCAGAGCCTGCGCCACCCAGTAGTGTATCGTTACCGTAATCCGTTGGCGCTAAATCTTGTGCGTCGATAGCATCCCGCGAAACAGCATTGCCATTATTATCGACCCGCCGATCAATTAGACTCGGTCTAAAATCTGACCCTTGTCGCCAGTGATCGCCCAAAATACGATCATCACCATCGCCACCATTCACAGTATCGTCGCCTAGGCCACCGATTAAACGATCATCACCTAAGCCACCATCAATAAAATCGTTATACTCGTGTACACCATCACGCTCACTAATTAATGCAGCAGCAAAAGCATCATTGCCGGAAATATCAATGCCAGGATAGAGCTGCTCAACATCAAAAACATCCAGCACACCATCGCCATAAACAAAATCATCTCCTGCACCCGCAATTAAAATATCGCTACCTGCACCACCATAGAGTTGATCGTTATCCAATCCTCCGTCGATATGATCATCACCCTCGTCACCACTTAAGAGGTCATCACCCGCACCACCTTCAATATAATCGTTATCCGTAGCGCCCTCAGAAGCACGCGCATAAAAGAATTCTCCATCGGCATTAATATCAACAGAGCCAATACCACCAAACGTAGTATTCGGCGAGCCACCTCTGCCTCCAAAGATTAAATGGTCGCCATCGCCACCAATTAAATGATCCGAGCCAGTACCACCGGCCACCGTATCGATAAAACCCGGGTCACTAAATCCAACAGGTGTAGCACTGCGACCAGCATCCACCACATCATCGCCACCACCTGCAGCAATAAAATCTACAAAATTAGATCCCGTAATCGTCTCACCCGTAACAGCCACAGCATTCAAACGCTGTGGTCGCCACGCTGCAAGTTCTGTATCTTGATTATTCAAGCCATCGAAATCGGCAGGTGCTGTTAATTCACTGGTGGTGGTTGGTAGCGCTGGAGGTGTTACTACCTGGTTACTTACCGTAATATCAAAGCGGTTAGTCTCACCTCCCCAGTTTTCAATCGTGATGCTGCCCCCTTTACCACCATCAATCGAAATTAATAGATCCTCTTGCCCTGTAGTAGAACCCGATATAACTTGATACCGAGTTAAAGGGTTAACCACATTTCCATTTGCATCTAATTCTCGATAAGTATTAGTGTTACCAATTTGCTCCAAAGCAACAACTAGGCTTATCGCACCACCTTCTTGATGAGTAATCAGTAATTGATTTAAATCAGTAGCAGCACCGTTATCAACTATCGTGTCACGGCCATCGCCGTAATTAAAATGGTAAATATCGTTACCTGAACCTCCTTCTAAGTAATCGTTACCTTTTCTGCCTATTAAAACATCATCACCTCCACCACCGTAAAGATGATCGTTCTGGTCTCTACCTTCCAGTGCATTGTTGCCATCATTATCAAAAATTGTGTATCGGCGCGTTATACCCGAAGCAATAGTTTGTTCAGCTGCCTCTACCGAGAAAAAAGGGTTTTGGTTTAAATTGGTATTTAATTCAACCTCAGCAAAACTTTGACCATTACGATCAATGGTAATATCTAAATCACCGGCTATTGAAAGGTTATCGCGCAATGCGAAATTGTTAGCATTAATTTCTGAAAGAAGAGTCTCTACATAACGTGCCCGATCTTCTAAATACTGCGTAGAAAAGTTACCAATATCATACTCACTGCTATTCGCTGCGGTGCTCGATACATTATCGATAATCGCAAATGGCAATGCATTAACTAACGCAAAGCGATACCCTCGCCCCGCCTCATTATCAATTGCTGCAAGATCCGCCACACCTGAGGTCGCTGCATGTGTCATTGAAATAAATTCAACTTGCCCTTGAAGGTCCCGAAAAGATGCATTTGCAATCAATGTTTCGATATTGGCATAAAATTCTTCGCCTGCAGGTGCCTCGGGATCTACCGCAGTAGGGGCAATATTATTACCCAGAAAAGTTATTCTGAGTGTATCTAATAATTTTTCATAACGATCACTTCGACCTGCTGTGACTGTGTTAAGCAGTGTAGAAGCAAAACCCTGGGGATCTTCAGCTATAACAGGGTCTAATAAGCCAAAAACTCGCATTAAATTTAGTGACGTAACGCCATTAAGACTACTATGATTTTGGACAAGAGGATCTAATGGACCTATCCCCGCCTCTTGGCGTAAAAAAATGGCTTCTCCAGGATGCTCTGCCAGACCAGTACCATCAGGTAAAGGAAGAGTATGAACTAAATCTCCCTCGGCATTCAATGCTGTTATATGGCTATCATCGCCGCTAGGAAAGCCCAAGGCAGTTAACCATAAACTTCCGTTCACTAACAAACCAGGTGCATTGAGCGTGACAATATTATTGGCCACTTCTGGAAATAAACGGTCAAATAAGTAAGCTAAATGCCCACCCAAGCTATGGCCTGTAACGGTGATTTTTTCATCAGCTCCAATTAGACCAAGCCCTGTTACATTATCTGCAATAATTTCAAGTGAACCATTTTGTATACTGTCGGCTGTATTTCTAACAAATTCTGCGCCCAGTTCAAGTAAAGCAGCGATACCTCCCACACTCAACAAACTACCTAGACCAGGCGGATTAGCCAGTAGATGAAGTATCGCTCGCTCTTCGAGAGAATAAGCAACTTGAACACCTTCTGGTGTTATTAGTTGCTTGTAATATTTATACATATCTACAATCTGAGAGTTAGCATAACCGTTAGCACCTATACCTAAAATATCTGCACGAAGCACATCAGTAATAGCACCTTCAATGTTGTCAAACTCTGTGCCGCGAAAGGACAGCACTGCTCCTCCGCCATCTGCATCTCTAAATAAAGTTGCACTGAAACCACTCCCTAATGAGATAGGGTTAGGCGAGGAAACAATGGTTTGATCGACGAAATCATAATCATCTATAAAATTATTAGCTTGGGTATGAGTAAAACTCGAGCCTGATTCTTGGCCATCCACGAAAGATCCACTACCAGCAGTTAATCTATCTACAAAATACCCATTAGTAAAATCTGTATACGATGCCGCACTAGTACTCGCTAGTTTTGCTAGCTCTCCTACATTAGTTATAGCCATATCTAAACTCCTTTAAGTTGATTTAATATTGTCTGCTACCGATTAAAACAGTAATTGATAATTTTTAAGCTGATTTATAATAATTAACCGCAAATTATTTAAAAGAGAGCTTTACCTACTTTAATTATTGACAAAGGGGTTGCATTAACGATTCAAGCTCATCATTCGAAAATCTCATACCCATAGTAAGCGGATTATGATCTGAGATGGCAACCCCTTTCATTTTTACTGAAGAAAAAAGTTTATCCATATTTCCAAGCCATACGTGTACTCTTTGCGCTTTACAATTTTCTAGCATTGGCCAAGCTCCAACAATACGCAATATAACTTCATCTCGGACAAGTATTCTTTCTGCTGTCATATACTGCAACTTATTAGCATTATCAAAATAACTCCAGAATAAAAAAGCTTCTTCACTTGATGGCAATACATTTGATTCGTAAATTATTTTTGAATTTTTGCTATTCTCAATGCTAATTTTTTTTGATCGAAAGAAACTTTCAAGAGAATTTTTTATTCTAGTAGCCCTAAGGTAAATAGCCCTACCATATTTTTTATCTGGCCCTTCGCTATCAGCAACTTTAAATATCGCAGTGTAAGCTTTATTGTAAACACGCCCACCTAAAAACGACCAATCATCCGGAGATTCAAACATAATATTAAAAAAGGGGATTTCGTGAATTTCTCTGGAAATAGCCTTTTCATTTATAAAAATACACAACAGAAAATAAAGAAAATATTTTTTTGTAAAGACAGCTTTAAATAATAATAAAACCATAGGTCTACCCCAATTTTTTATCATTTTACACTTCAAAAAAACAATACAAATAACATAAAAACAGCACTTTAATCACCACTCCCTTAACCCTTCTTACCTATACTGCAACGGCTGCCCCATAAAAATCCTACAGGGGTTCCGCTTTTTATTATCGACAATTTTTTTAGTCACATAGCTTGTAGCAACCATTAGCAATGTGGCGCTACAAGAATAAAAAATCACATTGATTAAACTTAAAAGTAAGCTAAGCCACTACAGGTTAATGCATAGGCTATGTGAAAAATAAATACTATAGCTTGGAAAGCTAACATTAATTGTCCTTTCTCTATAGACCTATTAAACATCAGTTTTAATATCAAAAATATCACAAGATATTGTGATATTTTGCCTGTTATCTAATCATCAAAGTTCCGCTAAACCTAATGCAACGGCTCTAGTAACTGCAATTTGGCGATTGTTCACACCTAACTTACGGTATATATTTTTGGTATGCGTTAGCACGGTGTTTTCTGATATTTTCATATTTAACGCGATAACATAGGCAGAATAGCCTTTTGCTATCTGGCTTAGAACCTGATGCTCTCTTACCGTTAAATGAATTGCACTTTTGTTAGGTTTAACTGGATAGCTGCAAAGTATTCTTCTGGCCGCCTCCATTAAGTACGAGGTTAATAAATGTAGCTCTGCAACCCCAAACTGTATATCTGCTTTAGCAAGTACAGTGTCATTAAAGCGCACCAAACGAAAACACCCCGACATACCACCCATAGCGTGATAGGGTACAGATAGTATGTTTTTTACAGAAAAATCACTAAACGCCATCCCAACTTGTGGCGACACCTCTAGTAGGGTTTTATTACATTTTTCATCACTACGCCATGCAAGCGGTGTGGATTGCCTAATGCAGTGGTCGGTAAATGGGTCAACAAAAATAAGGTTTTTTTGATAGTGCGTCACCCACTCTGACGCCTCATCAAATATATGGTGGCACAAAAACTTATCTTTTGATTTAGGGTAGAGAAAAGCAAAACCAAAATGGTTATAGCCATAATATGATGCAATCGAACGGCAAACACTATTAAGCTGTACCAATGTATGAGCTTTTACTATATAGTCGATAAAACTCCAGCAGGATTTTTGCGAAACATCCAATTCAAAGCTTTTATCTGATACACCAACAAAATGCGTTCTACAGTCTAACTTGCCTTTAAACCAAGGTAATGTTTCTATCGATAAGCTCATTTATAATCTCCTTGCTTTTATCATTTTTTATTTTAGTAGCGCGATTGGTAGCTTTACTGCTCCCGTTACCGCTCCCTTAACCCCTCTTTCCTATACCGTAATAATGGCGCCATAAAAAACTCCACCAAGCGCCTATGTCCCGTTTGCATCTCGGCAGTGACTGTCATACCTGGTATTAATTTAACGGGCTTGCCTTGCACATCTATCGTGCTTTGCTTCATAGTTAGTTGCATGCCATAAATTAAGCCGCGCTTTTCATCCAAAGTGGCATCGTCAGATACGGTGATTACTTCGCCATCGATAATGCCGTATTTGGTAAAGGGGAAGGTATGCACTTTGATCTCGGCGGTCATGCCTTCGTGGATAAAGCCAATGTCTTTATTCTCTAAAAATACTTCGACCTCAAGCCCCTCTTGGTCGGGTACAATCAGCATAAGTTGTTGTGCCTCGGTCACAATACCGCCAATGGTGTTAGCAGCCAGCTCTTGTACATGGCCTGCTACAGGCGCATAGAGTATTTGTTTGGCATTTAAGGCACTGGCCTTAATAAACTCCTCGTTAAATGTTGAGAGTTGTCGTTGGTAGTCGGCCGTTAGCGAGAGTTGCTCAGCCATGGTTTGTGCCGCCAGGCTTTTTATTTGTTGTTGTATCTCGCTATTAGAGGCTTGTAGTTGCTTAAGACGTTGTTTTTCTGAAGCGAGATCTTGGGTAGTCACTATACGCTCTTGCTCTAACGTGAGGTATTCATCCTCTGAGGCGTAGTTTTTATCAAATAGCGCTTTTACTTTCTTGCTGCGGCGAGTAATGATAGGTAGCGTTTGTTGTAATTTTTGTATCTCTGCTTTAATAGCAGATTGTTCCGCCTCGGTTCGGACTAAAGAGTTCTCCAACACTTGTTTTTGACTCCAGTACTGTTGCCATTGCTGCCAAAGGATTTTTTTGTGCAAGAGGTAATCAGGGTCGCTTTGATCGAGCATGAGCTGATCAAACTGAACGACTTTTTGTTGTTTAGCGGGTAGCGATAATAAATCTAATAATGCATTACTTACAGCCAAGTTGCGCTCAGTCATTTTTATCTCTGCCTCTGTACGCGTTTGGTCGGCAAAGGTTAAGGTGTTGTCTAGTTCAATTAATGGCTCGCCTTTTTGTACATACTGCCCTTCTTTAACGAGTATATTTTTTACAATGGCTTTTTCTAGCGGTTGTATTTGTTTAACACGAGAGCTGGGAATTATTTTACCCTCGGCAGAGGCGACGATATTGACCTTACCAATACAGGCCCAAGCAATGCCCAGCACTAACAGGGCAATCAAACTCCAGGTTAACCAGCGTGCCAACGGGTGTGGCGGCGTGGCTTGTATCTCAAGGGCAGCGGGCAAAAAGGCCGCGAGTTCTCGCTCTTGGTTGGCATCTCCTAGTTTGTCCCGTTGCTGCCAAGCTTCTTTAAATTTTCCGAAAATACTCATTTCCTTTTACCCTTTGTATTCATTTCCCTTCACCTGTTATGCTCATGACTGCTTTCTGTTTATGGATGCTCTTCGGGTTACTACTTAGATTCATCTACTATCGGCTTGATCGGTTTTGTTCCTGTAACAGTCTGTAATGCTGGGGTATGGTTTTGATAGCTATGCAATTTGGCGTAGTAGCCATTGTGCTGCAATAGCTGGTCATGATTACCCTGCTCGACGATTCGGCCTTTGTCCATCACCACAATACGGTGACACTGGCGCACGGTAGTAAGGCGGTGGGCAATAATAAAGACGGTACGACCTTTACAAATGGTGGCCATATTGTCTTGTATTAACCGCTCGGATTCATAATCGAGAGCACTGGTGGCTTCGTCAAAAATAAGGATTCGCGGGTTGGTAATGAGTGCACGAGCAATGGCGAGGCGCTGACGCTGCCCACCCGAGAGGTTGCTGCCCTGCTCGCCTACAGTGGTATCGTAACCCTCGGATAGCTCGGCAATAAATTCATGGGCACCGGCCATTTTGGCGGCATTGACGACTCGCTCCATAGAGATAGACGGGTCGGTAATGGCGATGTTTTCACGCACACTGCGATTAAATAAAAAGTTCTCTTGTAGCACAACACCTATTTGTTTACGCAACCACACAGTATCGATCATCGCAAGGTCGACGCCATCGACGAGTACGCGTCCAGCCTCGGAGGTATACAGGCGCTGTACCAGTTTGGTGATGGTACTTTTGCCCGAGCCAGAGCGCCCCACAATGCCAATGACTTCGCCCGCACCGATGGTGAGATGAACATCATCGAGAATCACTGGTCCATCGGGGCGGTAGCGAAAACGTACATGGTCGAGTGTGACCTTACCCTGCAGCGAAGGTAGACGCGAGCGATTGGGGTTAAAGCCTGGCTCCCGCGGTGCATTGAGAATATCGCCCAAACGTTTAACGGAGATACCCGCTTGTTGAAAATCTTGCCACAGCTGTACGAGTTTTAATATAGGCCCACTCACGCGCCCAGCCAACATATTAAAAGCCACGAGCTGCCCCACTGATATCATGCCCTCAATTACCAAATGCGCACCAACCCAGATAATACCCAGCGTCATTAATTTGTTGATGAGACCCGCTACTTGGTTAGCGACGTTATTAAGGTTTTGACTTTTAAAGGAAGCGTGTACATAGCTCGACAAATGATCCTCAAGCTTGCGGCGCATTTGCGGTTCGACGGCCATAGATTTAACGGTACCAATGCCGGTGATGGATTCAGTCAAGAAGGCCGTATTAGCAGCGCCGTGTTTGAATTTTTCGTCTAAACGTTTGCGCAAAATGGGCGTAATAAATAATGAGAGGATGACATAAAAAGGAATTGTGCCAAGCACTATCCAGGTCAGGGTTGGACTGTAATACCACATCACTGCAAGAAACACGAAGACAAAAAATAAGTCGAGTAATAAAGTTAAGGCCGTGCCGGTAATAAAATTACGGATAGTATCTAGCTCGCGCACCCGCGCAACATTTTGACCCACTTGGCGCGACTCAAAATAAGACAACGGCAAGGCCATTAAGTGATTGTATAGGCGAGAACCAAGTTCGACATCGACACGGTTAGTGGTATGGCTAAAGGTATAATTGCGAATACCACCTAGTAATGCTTCGAATAGGACGACCACGAAAAAGCCAACGGCGAGTACATCGAGGGTGGTAAAGCCACGGTGCACAAGGACTTTATCCATCACCACCTGAAAGAATAGTGGCGTAACCAACGCAAACAGCTGTAAAAAAAATGAAGCAATTAGTACTTCACCAAAAAGTTTACGATATTTTACTAAAGAGGGAATAAACCAAGAGATATCAAAATGCTTTTGTAAACTCTCGCCCAAGCCTTGGCGGCGCACCAAGGCGATAATTTCACCACTCCACATATCGCCTAGCTCAACAAGCGAGATTGAACGCGGAGCCTCTTCGCGCAGATCGTGAATAAGTGCGCCAGCATATTGTTCCTGCTTATCTTTTAATTCTACCTCTTCCTGTGAACCCTCCGCCAAGCGCGCAATAATAAAATAAGAGCCATCTTTGTTTTTGGCAATAGCCGGCAACACACCTGGTTTAAGTGTGCTCGTCGTTAACGATAAAATTTTTGCTTTAAGAGTTAAAGCTTTGGCAGCTTGCAATATTTTCTCATCAGAAAACATATCTCCAGGTTCGCAAAACTCATGGGAAATCTGGTCAGGTTCGGCGGGCAATTGGTAAAAACGCGCAATAGCAACAAGACTATGCAGACCAGTATCAAGCATGATTAAAACTTCCTATGTACAGCTTATTTTTCATGAATATTTTTCTGAAAAAATAAAAATAGCAATTTATTTTTTGGATAGTACACACAAAAACCAATTAGCGCCTAAAATATTTTTTTAATCAACAAAATGACATAGATAGTTTAATTTAATTGCGCAAGCACATAAAAAAATCACTAAATAAAAGATCAGTAAATCGTGATTGTTTCGTGATTGTTTCGTGATTGTTTCGTGATTGTTTCGTGATTGTTTCGTGATTGTTTCGTGATTGTTTCGTGATTTTTTTAACTGACGTTTATTGATATAGATTAAATTATTGCAAGCCAATTTTTTACGTTAATAAAATGAAAGAGTAGCACCACATCCCATTGCTCGAGAAACTAAGATTTAACATATCCAGCATTCCCCAAAAGCCACGCCCTATTCGATTACAAATTTTTATTCATTCAAGGAACACTTCAATCTGTCAATATTATTTTTATACACCTGCAACAGCTTTCGTGGCAATTTTAAAATTTTTTAAGAAAAGATAACACTCAGCGCATTGATTCATCAAAAGCCATACATCTTAATTGGATTGAAATTTTATGCTCGTTACAGGTCAATTCACTCGAAGAATTATTGGCTTTTTGTTAATCCCATGATTTGAATGGAGTTGTTATCTATCCATATTTAACAGCACCCGTGCTAAAAAAACACGTCCAAAATACCTAAGCTTTGATAACAATCTATCTTTTTAATGCATCTATGAAAACCAATCTTCGCGCACTGGGCATACAAAAAATTAAAACCGTACCTTACACACTTATATCGCATCCATTTTTTGAACGGCTAACTGGCGCTGTTCATCGTGAGCTACGCGATGAAATGCCATTTTGGAATTCAGTTGATTTAGAGTCGAAGCTCAGTGGCTTTGAGTATTATTGCAAGCATCAGCGGATTCATGCAGACTATAATGACAAGACATCTGTTAAGAGTAATTTAAAATCACTGAAACTCGCACACTTAGTTGGAAAAATTACTGTCGAGTATTATTTGCACTGCCTTGTTTAAATTAAAATTTCGCCAAGGACACGTTTGCTGTGGATTTGATTGGTTAGTTTTTCATATTTTTTAAACGATTTTGAGTAAGCGGCTCACTACGGCTGAGTTCACGACTATGTCGTAATAGGTCATCAATCGATAAAATATGTTCTTGCATTTTTTCTCGAGCAAGTTCTGCATCACCAGCTAATATTGCATCCATAATGGCACGATGCTGATCTGGCAATGTTAAGCGCACACTTGGTTTTGTATAAAACACCGAAAAAGAAAACAAAACACTTTTATGTAATACAGAAAAGAGGCTACGCATTAAATGCACGAGCATTGCATTTTGCGAAGCATCGGCAATGGCTAAGTGAAATTCAATATCAGCAGTGGCTTCTTCATCAGCCTTTTTTTCATCATAGTTTTTTTGCAAGTCAGCATAACGCTGCTTAATAATTTCTTTATCTTTATCAGTGCTATGCAAAGCTGCATTGTATGCACTCATTCCCTCTAGTACGTAGCGAATTTCTAACATTTCAAATGGCGCATCATAGTTATTAACCAGTAAAGCCATTAACGGATCCGTAAAGGACTCACCCATATTGTCAGATACACGTGCACTGCCGCCAGGGTCTTTAGATAGAATATTTCGCGCTTCTAATTTGTGTAGGGCTTCTCGAATAGAAGGTCTTGAGACATTCAATAACTTTGACAACTCACGCTCCGAAGGCAACTTTTCACCTGGCTTTAGTACACCCTTAATCAGTTGATCTTCTATCTGCTTTGCTATCTCGTCTGCAATCCTTACTTGTTTGATTTGTTCAAAAGCCATAATTCGCTCGTTAAAAAAGAAATTTTCAGTATCTGAAAGCTCTTAGTATATGTTTTTTGTTAGGTTTTTGTCGATCTCAAGACCTTACATATTCATGTTAAAAATTTCATTAGGGTATTAAAAAATAGCTTAATAGCATTTTTGCGCATAAAAAATACCATTAATTATTAAAATTGCATTTTAGGTGCCATAAAACATTTGATTGGTAATACCAAATATCATATGGTATTACCAATAGACCGATAAAGTCTATAAAAACCTAATTCAAATGATAAAAACGGGTTGCCCATCATGAAAAATCTAAGTTTTAAAGCCAAGATACTATTACTGGTGTTAATACCATTAGTACTAGTCAGTACCGCTCTCACTGCCCTTGCCATCTTCCAAGCGAAAGAGCTAGGCGATAATAATTTAAAAACATTTGCAGAAAAAATATATGACCTGAGAAGGAATGAATTAAAAAACTATACGGAAATGGCACTTACATCGGTTAAACATATTTACAACAACGAAACAGAAAAAAGATCGCCCGAAGCACAAGAGTCAGCAAAAACAATACTGAGAAACCTTGCTTATGGATCTGATGGCTATATTTTTGTTTATGACTACGACGGGACTAATGTTGTACTACCAACAAAGCCAGAAATAGAAGGCAAGAATTTATGGAATATACAAGATAAAAATGGGGTTCGGTTAATTCAAGAATTAGTCAATGATGCACAAAGAGGTGGAGGATATACCGATTACGTCTGGGATAAGCCTTCCAAAGGAGAGGATGTTGATAAAATTAGTTATTCACTTGGTCTGAATGACTGGAGATGGATGGTTGGTACTGGCCTTTATGTAGATGATCTGGATGATGCCATTGCTGGTGTACAATCAGAAGTGGACAGCAACATCAGCAAAACTTGGAAACTGGTCGCTAGCCTTGCACTTGCTTGCACTATTATTGTTGGTTTTATCGGTGCGCGTTTAACCATTTCTGAAGGTAAATTGGCCGATGAACAACTGCAATTATTATCCCACAAGGCTGTTGAAGGACAAGAAGAAGAACGCATGCGTGTTGCTCGCGATTTACAAAAAGGGATTAATCAATCACTTTATGCCAGTCGCCTTAAACTAAAGGAAATGGCAAAAATAACACCTATCGAGAATGATGAGGCACGGAGAAACTTTGTCGGCGCAATCAATATTTTAGATAAAACCATTAAAGAAGTTAACCGTATTTCAGGCGAATTACGCCCAGAGATGCTGGACAGTATGGGGCTCTACTCTGCAGTCGAAGCACTAGCTACCCAGATATCACAAGAAAGCAATATAGCAGTAACCTTTAAAAAATCTAATACAGGTAGCAAGTTGCCAAATGAATTTGAAACAGCAGTTTATAGAATCATTCAAGAAGCATTAAAAAATATTGTTAATCATTCTCATGCATCAACTGCCAATATCAGAATACGACAGACAGATACACACTTGAATGTCACAATACAAGATAATGGCTCTGGTTTTAATACGAAAAAGATATTAGATAGTACAGGAAAAGCAGGCGTTGGTTTCGTCGATATTCGAGTTCGAGCCGAATCACTTGGCGGCCATTTTAGTATTTTCTCATCCGAAGAAATTGGCACCGTGCTAAAAGTAGATATTCCGTTATAATTTTTTTCAGGCCAATGATTTCATTGACCTGAAATGATTAACAACAACTTCTTTTCTTATCTGTATGACCGATACCTGGGTTGAACGTGTTGGTTGGATCTAACTTGGCGTAAAATATTTTTAGATCTTGCTCAGCTTTGTATAAATGCCCCACATTATGCTCTGCGGGATACTTAGCGCCAATATCATCTAACCGCTTTAACATAGCTTTTTTAACTGCTTTAGCATCAACACCATCTTTTAATATATAGTCCTGATGAAAGACATGACACATAAAATGCCCATAATATAGCCTATGCTCAATTTTATCTTCTATTTCAGCTGGTAATTTTTCTACCCAATTCTCATCATTTCGCCTCAATGCTATATCCAAAGCAAGCACTGTTTTGTTATGCATTATTTCATAACGAACGGGAGTTCCTGCTGCTGCAAACCGCTGCAAAAATGCTTTTTTTGCTTCATCATCAGTACATTCAAAATAGTTTCCATCTCCAGGTTCAGAAAAGAATTTGGATAAATATTCTTTGGCTTCATCGATACCATCATCTGTCATTTTTAAAATTAGATGATGTTCATACTTATCTCTGAAATCGATCATTTTCTTAGGTAAAGCCGATGGCCATATCTGACTACAGTACTGCATAATTCGGTCAGGGAGGTATTTAGGTAAAAAAGGAATTTTATTTAGGTAAGATTCGACACGCCCTTTTAATGCAAACATTTTTGGCAAAGGATCAGTACCAAGATAATTAATTAATAGAAAAGTATCTTTGCCATATTTTTCTGTTAGATTGAAAATATCTCGATGCATATATTCACCGATATCAGGTAAATTTTTAAATTGGCTCAATATATCACGACGTATCCTGGTTAGTTGTCCAGGATCATTAGTACCGATGTAGAATACCTTTTCTTTTTTAGCAACAGGAAATGTATCCAATCGTACTGCAAAAATAGCAATTTTCCCTGCACAGCCGCTGGCCTCATACAAACGACGCTTATCTGCATTGAAACGCGCAGCAGTATCTGCATTAACATCGCGAACGCGTTCGACATATTCACTATCTGATGATAATTTATCACTATTGATAATATCACTCTCAGAAAAGCTTCCATTTTCTAAATTAGTCAATATTTCTTCAGGCGTAAAACCCAGATTATCAATCCCTAAATGGTTCACTAATTCTAGTTTCCCTTTTTCATTGACTCTTGCATGAAGACTTAGCTCTGTATATGCCGGACCACGTTTAATTAAAGCGCCACCTGAATTATTCGCAATGCCTCCAACGATAGAAGCACCTAAACATGATGAACCAATAACAGAATGAGGTGATCTATTAAGCGGTTTTAATAATTTCTCCAACGAATACAAGGTTGAGCCAGGAAAGCTAATAATTTGTTTTGCATTATTGATTGGAATAATTTTTTTAATTCGAGTCACATTTATAATAACAATATCCCGGTCATACTCTTTACCGCTGGGTGTTGAACCCTCTGTCAAACCTGTATTGGCAGCCTGCATAATGATAATTTTATTGTTATCAACGCAAGCTTGGATAACTCGCCACTGTTGTAACAGTGATGTAGGGAAAACAACGGCGAGTGCATCCCCTTCCCCTGATCGGAAACCCTTTCGATAAAATTCAGTATCACTCTCATTACTGTATAGGTTTTTTAAACCAACAATTTGGCTTAACTTATTTAAAAAATCTGCTGTAGACATTATACAAATCCGAGTTGTAGTAAAAATTATGTTTTATTTTGTTACTCACAACCCCAAGAAAGTGCACACCACTGTAAATCTCCTTTCTGTTTAGCTGACATTTTACTGATTCAGGATTAAAACCCTAAAGGACCACAACTTTTAACCAGAGAAATCCTGAAATCAGTCAAAAATAGTGCGTTTCTTGAGATTTTTTCCATTTTAGTACAAAAAGTGATTGATTGGTAATACCATTTGACATATGGTATTACCACTTTGTTAATATTAAGCCTTTATATAACTATTAATGCTTAAAAATTAATAATTTTTTGAATAATTGTAATAAAAATAAAACTCTTCTCAGGAGATCACACTTATGAAAGTCATTAGTTCATTCCTTTGTGCTGCTTTGGCAGCGGCATCCATGTCAGCCAGCCACGCTGCCGACAAACCTGTATTGCTTAAAATGCCAATATATTATGGTTCGCATCTACCTGGATTAGGTTCTGTTGCTAAATATGTCGCAGATAATGCAGGCGTATTGAGTGGTGGCTCTGTCAAAGTTAAGTTATATGAGCCTAAAAAACTGATTGCACCAGGTGAAATTCTAGATGCTGTTTCATCGGGAAAGGTACAAGCTGGGTACGCTACACCCGGTAACTGGGGTGGCAAAATGCCTGCAGCACGTCTATTTTCAGCAGTCCCCTTTGGACCCGAAGCACCTGAATATCTAGCATGGTTAATGTATGGCAATGGCGGTAAGTTACACCAAGAGCTTTATGATAAATCTGGATATAACGTAAAAACACAAACCTGTGGAATTATTGCACCAGAAACGTCCGGTTGGTTTGCTAAAGAAATCAATAAGCCTGAAGACCTAAAAGGCTTAAAAATGCGCTTCTTCGGTTTAGGTGCTGAAGTCATGGAAAAATTAGGTGTCAGTACTGTTGGACTACCTGGTGGAGAAATCTTCCCTGCTTTGGAAAAAGGCGCTATTGATGCAACCGAATTCTCTATGCCTGCTATCGATAAGCGTATTGGCTTAAGCAAAATTGTTAAATTCAACTACTACCCTGGCTGGCATCAACAAGCAACAGTTTTTGAATTAATTATCAATAAAGATACGTGGAAGAAAATGAGCGATACACAACAGGCTGTTATTACTCAACTTTGCCGCGCGGCTACACTTGACTCATTAGCATTAGGTGAAGCGATTCAAGCACCTGTAATGGCCGAGAACGTTAAGAATGGCGTTCAAAATAAATATTGGTCAGAAGAAATGCTAGCGACATTTGAAGCAAAATGGGGTGAAGTTGTTGAAGAGCAAAAAGCAAAAGATGCTGAGTTTGCAAAAATCTGGGCAGACTTAAGTGCTTTCCGCAAAGATTATTCTTTATGGGAAAAGAATGCCTTCTTACCTAGATAACAACGGTACTACTTAAATAACTATAAAAAATAGTTTTATTCGCTAAACACCCGGGCGTATCAATGATACGCCCATATTTACCTTCTATACCATATTGGAGCTTATTCAGATGTCTGTAAGCCACCCACCGACTGATCCGGTAGGACCGACAAGCACGACGCTGCTTGCCAGAATTTCTATCGCACTAGAGAAGTTTATTCGTTCTTCTGCACTCATTTTTTGCTGGGCCTACGCTATTTTAGTTTTTGCTATTCTTGCAAATGTTTTATTACGCTACGGTTTTAGTAATGGCTTGATTATTTTTGAAGAAATTCAATGGCACCTGTATGCCGTTGGGATGATGTTCGGTTTATCTTTTGCCGAAATAACAAACAGCCAGGTTCGTGTTGATGTTGTTGCCGATAAATTAATGCGACGTACTGTACGCAAATGGGAAATATTCGGCACAATAGTATTTGTGCTCCCTTTTATCTACGTAGTCATCATTAATGGACTAGATTATGTTGCAGATTCTTACCGTGTTAATGAATCTTCAAACTCCCCTCTAGGTTTACCTTTTCGTTGGGCAATCAAAGCCGTTATCCCTATCAGCTTTGCGTTTCTCGCTATCGCGGTGTTGTCACGCCTATTAAATAATATCAATGCCTTGATATCAGATGTGGATGGAGAGAAGTAGCAATGGAAATTAATGAAATTTTAGTTATTGGAATGTTTTTAACATTCATTGCCTTTTTATTTACCGGCATACCGGTTGGTTATGTCTTAGCCGGCGTTGGTGTTATATTTGGCTTTATCGGTTATTTTTCAGATATTTATTTAGGCACTATTACAGGCCTAGATTTAAATACACTCGGTTTAGTTGTATCACGCTTATATTCCTTAATGGAAAATTGGGTTTTGGTTGCCTTGCCGATGTTTATCTTTATGGGTTTGATGTTAGATAAATCTGGTGTCGCTGAACGACTCATGCTTTCAATGCAGGATCTATTTGGTAAAGTCCGTGGTGGTTTGGCATTGACTGTTACGTTAATCGGAATCATTTTAGCCGCTTCTACCGGCATTATTGGTGCATCAGTTGTTCTGCTAGGATTACTATCACTGCCTGCCATGTTAAACCAAGGGTATGATAAGGCATTAGCTACAGGTACAGTGTGTAGCGCCGGTACACTCGGGATATTACTGCCACCAAGTATCATGCTTGTGATTATGGCTGATCAGTTAGCTTTATCTGTTGGTGACTTATTCATGGGAGCGGTATTTCCAGGCTTAATTCTTGGTGCACTGTATCTTTTATATATTTTAATTGTCTCTTATGCAAAACCTGATAAAGCACCTCTTCCAGAGAATTATCGAAAACTTGAATTACAGATAATTGTTGCCGTTCTTAAAAATATTTTACCGCCGCTATTATTAATTCTCGCTGTGCTAGGTTCTATCTTTGCGGGCATTTGTACACCTACTGAAGCCAGTGGCGTTGGAGCATTAGGTGCGACACTGTTGGCTGCTTATTATAAGAAATTGAATTTTTCTGTTTTTAAACAAGTCAGTTTAGATGCCTATCGAACAACGGCCTATATTTTTATGATCTTTATCGGTGCAACGATGTTTGCTCTGGTTCTAAGAGAGTTAGGCGGAGATGAATTAATCGAACGTGGATTAACAAGTTTACCTTTTGGTCCCTACGGTGTACTAATCTCTGTTCTAATCATTGTATTCCTACTAGGCTTTCTATTAGATTGGATCGAAATCACACTCATCGCATTGCCATTGTTAGCACCGGTTATTGTCGGTATGGATTTTGATATCAATGGCTATGGTGTTATTGATGAACCTAAGTTGGTTTGGTTTGTTATGTTGGTTGCCATTACATTACAAACATCGTTCTTAACCCCTCCGGTTGGCTTTGCACTATTTTATTTAAAAGGTGTTTGCCCTCCAGGTGTTAGCCTTACTGATATCTATAGAGGCGTCATTCCTTTTATCATTTTACAGTTGATCGGCTTAACTATTGTTATTTTGCTGCCAACGTTAGTGACCTGGTTACCCGCAACTGTTTACGCAAAGTAAATATCCTTCCACTATTGCTGACTGTTTAGCCACCCTCTGGGTGGCTTTTTTTATTTAAGAAACAAACTTATTACAATTCAGCTTTTTTAAGGTAAAGCTTCATTAGTATTGGTTGAATAATTAATGTAAATGCGATCATTGCAAAAGCAATGCAGAGGAAAATGCCTCTATACTCATAGTCATGAGGAATCATTAAAATTAAGGCGACGGTCACTGCCCCTCTAAGCCCACCAAAAATAAGAATATTCTGCCATGGGAAGGAAACATTTTTTTTCACAAGAGCAAGCACACCATTGCCACCATAGATCAAGATACAACGTGATACAATTAAGCTAACTAAGCCAACAATAACGGCAATCGTCGGAACCTCTAAAAAATCATGCTGGCCCGTCGCAGCACCCAAACTGAAAAATAAAACACCATTAATCAATAGGGCAATATAGTCCCAAAACTGACTAACAACATACTCATCTTTCATAACTTGCTCTTGATCATCAGCTTCGACAGAGCTTTTATTCCATGTTTTAAAAAAGATAATCGCAGCTAACAAGATAGAAATAACACCCGAAACATGGAGTACTTCTTCTGCAAGAAGAAAGGCTGTATAAGTTACAACAAATGTCATGCTTACTTGAAAAAAAACATTCTTTTCTTTCCAGATGATTAATAATTTCGCGCCCAACCAACCAATGACGCCCCCTAATGGCAAAGCCCCAAAAATAGCCCAGGCAAATAGGCCAAGAGACTCATAGGCATGAAACATTTCGTTGCCAAATAACAAACTACTAATAAGAGTAAACAGCACGACTGTAGTGCCATCATTAAATAGTGACTCACCTTCAACCATTAGACTTAGTCGTTCAGGGATATTAAAACGATGAAAGATAGCAGCAACCGCTGCTGGATCCGTTGCACCTGCAGCGGCTCCTATTAGTAACCCATTCAATAGAGGGATATTAAGTATCCACGCAATAGGCGCACCAATCATAAAGCTGGTAGCAATCACGCCAATAATAGCGAAAAAACCGATGGGCACAGACTCTGATTTTAAACTCTGTAAATCGATAAGCCGGCCACTCGCAAAGATCAGTAAAGGGAGTAATAAAAGGATGATAAACTCAGGGTGAAGTTCGAACTTAGGGAGCGATTCAAGGTTAAACTCTTTTATGGTTATGCCATAGATGATACCAATAATTAGAATCCAGGCATCTGCTGGCATTAGTGACTTTTTAGTGTAGTGCCTGACAAGCGAAAATAGAATTAGCAAACAGCATAAACTTACCAAAGCAATCACTACCATAGTAAAATTTTCATGCATGGCTTTTCTCCGAATTTAATTCGTTATTTTTATAGGTTTTTCACTCTTGCTTTTCTGACAATAAATCTCTCTATTTAATCCCCACTCTATCGATGTCTCCCAATATTCTATATTTTCCGACGATCTCTGGAAATTGGCTATTTGATATAGATATATACAGTATGACTCAACCCTTTAAGCACCGTTAGATAATAAGCGTATAGATCTATACACCTCTAATACCGAATTTCATACTTCATTAGCCTACTAAGCGGTCTTTTCGTTCATCAACGTATAGATATATACAGCGAATAGTGTTCTTTTGCAAAATTGGGGGGCAGATCTATACTTAAATAGCTAGGCAACCATGCTTGGTAATTATTCACTCTATAACACTCAGAGCGGCATCTTATGGAAACTATGCTTTCTGTTGAACAAAAGGCGCATTTAGGCCGTATCGCGGCTAAACAGTTTTTATCGATAACAGATAAATGGCAATTAACTGATGACGAGCGTCGTGTACTTGCGGGTGCAGCAACTCGCACAACAATTTCTACATGGCGTAAACGTGTAAAGGAATTGAATGAACTGCAATTAGGTAATGACACCTATGAAAGGCTGATTTGTATTGCAGATATTGAAAGGTCATTGGAGGAATATAGCGATTTATCAATGAACGAGTTACCGTCTATTATTCGCCAAGCTGATAAAGGGCCTCAAAATAATAGCCTACTCAATAATATGCTCAATGGAAGAGTGATCGATTTGTATCGGACCAAAGAGCATATTGATAACCACATGCTCCAACACTGAAGCGGTTATTGAGTGAAAGCTAATACTCCTTTGTGCTCAAAAGGGATATGCAATGGCATATCTTTTACTGCGACTGCACCCGTCAGTGCATATTGAACTTGGCTCTGCAATAGTACTTCGGGCATTACCGCAAAGACGTTAAGCATGTTCACCGCAACAGGCATTGTGACTGCACTATTGGTGTTAGCTTTAAGCACCACATCCTGACTCCAATAATCTTTCGCTATTGATGTGCCAATTACCGTCATATCATAGCGAATCGCTTTAATATTCACATCGAATGCATTTTTATTACTGACATTAAATGTAGCATTAAGGTTGAGATTATTCTCTACCCAATCAACGATCTCTATTTCAGAAATTTCGACGGTGGGTGGAATAGCCGTCAATAAAGAACTGCTAAAAGCATTGGGCGATATAAGACATATCAAAATGGACAAAAGAGCTGAACGAAAATAAAACATATCGATAAACCTCATATTAATGGGCATATGCTGCAATATAGCGATCATAATGCGCGCTTGATAAGGTATAAAAATCCTGCTCCAGAAATTGCTTAATTTGGTCCAGTGAATAACGTTGCCAATCCGGCTTTAATCTAAACCCAAATGTCTCAGTATCTTGAATTTGGTTCGCACCATTGCGCAATAGTTCATAAACCCAACGACTACTGGATAAGCCTGGATTAAAGTGAATTTGTTGAAACTGCATTTGCTCTAATAGTTTTTGATCGTCAAAAATTTCTATCATATTTCCAACAATTTGCTGGAGGAAACCATCTAAACGATCAACCACTAGTTGCCGCTGATTTTCGGTGTAACCATTCCAATCAATAACTTCATGAGCAAAGCGCTTACACCCTCTACAAACCACATCACCGATACCTGTTGAACACACACCAATACAGGGTGTTTTTACATTTGACACTTTAACTACCTTTTTGATGACCTAGGTGAACAGGCTAAATCATTAGATTCAGCGCTCATTAGTAGAATTGAGGTTAATAGAATTAAGGCCTATTGACCCCTATTATAAAATAGTTCAATTAGGTCTCCTAATGGAATACTTATTAAGATCTGCTAATCTCAAGTTAACATCCTATGTTTACCCCATGACTCTTACATGGTAATTCGGTATATCAATAAAATAGATCTACCGACTATGAGTCTATAAGACGGCTATTTAATCAATATGCTAGAAAGTAATGATGGCACCCCGCTACCTAAAACAGGCAATGCAGACCTAACATGGGATTTTCGTGGATTCGAGAAGAGAAATGTTGCCCGTGAATTTATTATGCACTTTGAAAACAATTTGTGTATATATTCAGGTACCGTAAGCCAGCTCTACTCAAATTACACAATATTCTTCCCTCGAGACGAAAATGGTCGCTTAGTGATACTTCCCGATCCATATTCTTACCATGATACCTTTCAAAGCATTTCAGAGTTGGCCGTAAAACCTACAGGCCTTTATATAGTGCCGAATATGGAATCCTCTGAAAACCAGATGCTACTGAGAATTCCTATAAAAACTAAATCGACCCCTTTTCGAGATGTTCCTCTTCACGTTGGTTTACAAGTCATCAACCAACGTCGTTCGTCACCTCTATTACCAGTGGTTGTTAAAGGCGATTTGCGAGAATTTGACCATAAAATGCCAGCTCTGCACCTACACAACATTTCTTTACAGCAACTGCACTTTCTTTCGAAATTAGAAATAGATAACCTGGCTCAAGTGATTACTCAGCGCTTGAGTAATATCTAAGCGCTTTAAGACGGCTCAACAACCATTGCATTCGCTAGCTCTATTAATGTATGCCTAATCCATTTATGAGCACTGTTATGATGTAGTATTGGACTCCAAATCATATTAATTTCAATCTCAGGAATTGAAAATGGAGGCTCAATAATCGCTAACTCAGGATGGTTTTTATAAAGCAAAGCGGCGCGCGTAGGAATAGTGGCGACTAGATTAGTTTGCCTCACTAATAGGGGCATTATTTGATAATGACGTGTAAATACACTAATTTGACGCTCATGGCCTAAATCAGCAATCACATCATCAACCCAGCCACGGTTACTCGTTTGTGACATGCCTGTACCTATACCAATACCTGTCTTACTTACCCAGATATGAGAGGCTTTCAGATAATTCTCCAAGGTGTTCGCTGTCAATAAAGGATGCTCAGATGATAATAGACATGAAAAGCTATCCTGCCACACTGAGCGCTTGTAGAACGATTGCGGTATCGAGTCAAAATTATTGATTGCTAAATCGATGGTGCCCTTCTCTAAATCTTGAAAGCTACCATCACTCAACGTCAGGATATCCAAAGACAATCCTGGTGCATGGGTTTGAAGATAGGCGACGAGAGATGAGATTAATGTACCTTCAACATAATCACTGACCAGAAGCCTGAATGTTCGCTTACTCTCTGCAGGTTCAAAGACCTCATGGGGAGATAGTGCTTCTTCCGCCATGGTCAGAGACTGTCTTACCAAAGGCTCCAATGTTAAAGCTTTTTCCGTTGGCTCCATCCCGTGAACAGTCCTGACTAAAAGCGGATCAGCAAAATGATTGCGTAAACGTTTCAGGCTATTACTCATTGCAGGTTGGCTGATATTGAGCTTTTCAGCAGCACGTGAAACATTACGCTCTCGCATTAGTACGTCAAAACAAACCAGTAAATTCAAATCAAAATGATCAACATTCATAATATATAGAATATGGAAGCCCTCTTAAGCAAAATTAAGCTGCACTCAAACAGGCTATGAGGTAGTTAAAGGGCTATAAATAAAAAAGTTATTTTTCCATAATACTATAAATGGTGTGAATAATGGTTATTTATTGAATCGATTAGATTTATATCCCAACAGTAGAGTAAAATAGTGTGATTATTACGGCATGATGCTCGCAATTTGTCCAATATAAGCAATAATTACCCACTAAATATATCAAGAGGACCCCCACAGTGCTAGAAGCCTATCGTCAACACGTTGAAGAACGCGCCGCCCTCTCAATTCCACCAAAGCCGTTAAATCCAGAGCAAGTAACTGGCTTAGTTGAATTACTTAAGAACCCACCTGCCGGTGAAGAAGCAACCTTAATCGACTTAATTACTAACCGTGTTCCTCCTGGTGTGGACGAAGCTGCTTATGTTAAAGCTGGTTTCCTCTCAGCAATCGTTAAAGGCGAAGACAGCAGCCCTCTTCTTAGCAAAGAAGATGCTGTTAAATTATTAGGTAACATGCACGGCGGCTATAACATTGCGACTCTAGTTGCGTTACTAGATGATGCTGAACTGGCCACTTTAGCTGCTGAAGAACTCAAGCATACTTTATTGATGTTTGATGCATTTCATGATGTAGAAGACAAAGCAAAAGCGGGCAACGAGCTTGCCAAGGCCGTTATGCAATCTTGGGCTGACGCCGAATGGTTTACCAATAGCGACAAAGTCGCTGAAAGCACTAAAATGGTTGTCTTTAAAGTCACTGGTGAAACCAATACTGACGACCTTTCTCCCGCACCTGATGCATGGTCACGCCCAGACATCCCTCTTCACGCATTAGCCATGTACAAAATGACTCGCGATGGTTTGAATCCCGAAGAGCATGGCGTAACTGGCCCAATGAAACAAATCGAAGACATCAAGTCAAAAGGCTTGCCCGTTGCTTTCGTTGGAGACGTAGTAGGTACGGGTTCTTCACGTAAGTCAGCCACTAACTCTGTATTGTGGTTCTTCGGCGATGATATGCCAGGTGTTCCTAACAAGCGCACTGGTGGCGTTTGTATCGGTAACAAAGTTGCTCCTATTTTCTACAACACTATGGAAGATGCCGGCGCCTTGGTTTTTGAAGCACCTGTTGAGAAATTGGATATGGGTGATGTTATTGAAATTCGCCCTTATGACGGAAAAATTCTAGATGAAAGTGGTAACACACTCAGCGAATTCGAACTGAAATCTGATGTATTACTTGATGAAGTACAAGCCGGTGGCCGTATTAATCTAATTATTGGTCGTGGTCTTACTGCCAAAGCACGGGAATCTCTTGGCTTACCTGTTAGTGATCTTTTCCGTGTTCCAGATTCTCCAGAAGAGAGTAACAAAGGATTTACTCTTGCTCAGAAAATGGTAGGTAAAGCCTGTGGTTTAGGCGAAGGCAAAGGTATTCGCCCTGGTACTTACTGTGAGCCTAAAATGACCACCGTTGGTTCACAAGATACTACTGGCCCAATGACTCGTGACGAATTAAAAGATCTAGCATGCCTAGGCTTTTCTGCAGACTTAACCATGCAGTCTTTCTGTCACACTGCTGCTTATCCAAAGCCTGTTGATATCGACACTCAACACAACCTGCCAGATTTTATTATGAACCGTGGCGGTGTTTCTCTACGTCCAGGTGACGGTATCATTCATTCATGGCTCAACCGAATGTTGTTGCCAGATACTGTTGGAACTGGTGGTGATTCTCATACTCGCTTCCCAATGGGTATTTCATTCCCTGCTGGTTCTGGCCTCGTTGCATTTGCTGCCGCAACTGGTGTTATGCCATTGGATATGCCTGAATCAGTATTGGTCCGTTTTAAAGGTGAAATGAAGCCGGGTATTACTTTACGCGATCTCGTTCATGCAATTCCTTATTACGCAATCAAAAAAGGGTTACTGACCGTAGAGAAAAAGGGCAAGAAAAATATTTTCTCTGGTCGCATTCTTGAAATTGAAGGCTTAGATAACTTAACCGTTGAGCAAGCCTTTGAATTATCAGATGCATCAGCAGAACGTTCAGCAGCTGGCTGTACTATCAAGCTATCAGAAGATTCAATGTCAGAATACTTACGCTCCAATATCACACTACTTCGCTGGATGATCTCTGAAGGCTACGGTGATGTGCGTACCATTGAGCGACGTGTACGCAATATGGAAGCGTGGTTAGAAAACCCAAGCTTAATGAAAGCAGACGCAGACGCTGAATACTGTGAAGTTATCGAAATTGATCTAAATGAAGTTAACGAGCCTATCGTTTGCTGTCCTAACGATCCGGATGATGCAAAATTATTGTCTGACGTTGCTGGTGACAAAGTGGACGAAGTCTTCATTGGATCGTGTATGACTAACATCGGCCACTTCCGTGCAACAGGCAAATTGCTAGAGCAAAATACCCAACCATTAAATACTCGTTTCTGGTTATGCCCGCCGACTAAAATGGATCAGCATACTTTGATGGAAGAAGGTTATTACAATATCTATGGCCGTAATGGTGTTCGCACTGAAATGCCAGGGTGTTCATTATGTATGGGTAACCAAGCACGCGTTGAGCCAGGTACCACCGTACTTTCAACCTCAACCCGTAACTTCCCTAACCGTTTAGGTGATGGCGCTAATGTTTACCTTACGTCTGCAGAGTTAGCTGCTGTTGGTGGTATTCTTGGCAAGCTACCAACACCAGAAGAGTATATGGAGTACGCATCGAAAATTGATTCAATGTCAGATGAGATTTTTAAATACATGAACTTCAATCAAATTGCTTCTTTCCAAAAAGGCGCAGAAGAAGGCCAACGTATTGCAGCCGTTCAGATTCAAGACGTCGCTGTTTAACTCTGGCTGACTCACCTTTTAAATCGAAAAAAACCTGCCAACGGCGGGTTTTTTTATTTAAAGGAGCGATAAACGTAACTGGTCTTCTAGCAACGAACTATTGAGATAAAAGCTTTGTTACTAAGTCTGGAATTTTAGTTATGGTTGTTGTGGGTTCTAACCCCCATGGATCAAATACAGCATCTTCTGAACGTTTTACCCAAGCCGCTTTTAAACCAGCAGAAAGCGCACCAATGACATCGAAAGGATTGCTAGAGATAAGCCATGCAGTTTCCATTGATGAATTAGATCTCAGTATAAAGTGTTGATAAACATCAGGGTTAGGCTTAAATGTTTGCAAATCATCAACACTAACTACATCAGCAAAAAAGTCGCGAATATTGGCTTTTTCAAGCAAGGACTCTACAGCCTCCGCTGCCCCATTAGAAAATGCATATAGGTGAAAGCCTTCCCTCTTTAAGGCGGTCAAGCCATCAACAACATCATCAAAAGCAGGCAAAGCGGAGTAACGACCAAGTAACACCTGCTTATCATCATCAGATAATGTAATACCGTAATGAAGGCAGGTATAGTTCAAGGCATCGTGGGTACAAACAGAAAAACGTTCATATTGTCTCATCAGCCCTCGGCGAAATGAGTACTCTAACTGTTTATCTCTCCACGTCTGTGAAAAACCTTTAGCACTTACACTAGAATTAAGTACTTTCTCTAACTGAGTTACTACACCATGTGTATCAATCAAAGTACCGTAAACATCGAATGCCAGCGAAATAGCCATTTAAACTCCAGAAGTGATTAATTATCGGTTATTAGAAGTAAAGTAATAGTTAGCTAAGTTTTTCTTATTCCCCACTTTTATACTACTATTGTTGCATAATTTGTACACTTGGACGTATTTTTTGCCTTATATATTAGTAGATCATACAGAGAGGGATGTCGCCAAAATCATCATTCAATCATTAAATAGTGCTCTATTTATGACTGTCATCTAAAGACAAGATAGAGTTGTTAATGTTTTCTTTTTAATAAAGAAACAGCTTATATAAGATAGATATTTAGATCAAATGCTACTATATTTATCTGAACACTATAAACATAAACACTAACGCCAAACTACGTATATTTCAGAGGGATTTTCGCATTTTTATACCTACCAGAAACCATCATCTATATAAGGTTATAGTGTGACTACCCTTAAATTTAAAGTAATTACTTTTTGCTTTTTTACTTTTGTATTTTTATCAAATACTGCATATAGTTTGGAAAATAACCTAATCACAGAACACTCTCTTGATCTGCTGTCTACCGGAATCACTCCCGATATCCATATCATCCCGCTCGAGCCTCAATCAAAAAACATCAACGACATTCTTGATCAGCTAGAACTCACACCCGCTACCAGTGCACTGTCACCAAATTTTGGCTTTTCCGATAAAGATTACTGGATTGGCTTGCCTCTAAAGAATGATTTAAATTCTGAAACCGATATTTTTGTCGAAATTGCTTATGGCTTACTCGACAACATAGAATTCTATGTAATAGATACACAAACAAGAGAAATAATCCAAAAACACACAACCGGTGATAAATTACTTTTCTCGGAAAGGCCAATCCATCACCCTAATTTTGTCTTTCCTGTCAGCATCGATAGCAAGCAATCAGTCACGACCATTATTCATATATCCACATCGTCTTCAAACCAATTTCCTATTAGACTTTGGTCTCAAGCAGGATTAACTAATCATAGCCAAAATCAAGCACTATTCGTTGGTTTGCTCATTGGCATTGTTTTTATACTTGCCGTTTATAATTTCTTTCTGTTTTTCAGCTTGAAAGATGTCAGCTATTTCTACTTATCTCTCACATTATTTGGCTATGCTTTAGTTGAAGCTATCGTTACTGGTTTCGCTTATTATTATTTTTGGCCTGGCTCGCCAGAGTGGAATGATATTAGCCTTACGGTAGTCTCTAATTTTTCACTTGCGAACCTATGCTTGTTTTCAAGAAGCTTTCTCTCCCTAGAGATCACCAAGCCTACCTTAGGGAAAATTTTGAAATACTGCGCAGTAATGGGTTATATGCTCGCAGCGGCAAGTTTGTTTATACCTTATAAGATACTAATCTTGATCACTGCCGCTAATGTTATTTTATCACCCTCTATTAGTTATGTGGCGGGTATGTCTCTTGCTCTCGTACGATATAAGCAAGCATATTTTTACACCTCGGCTTTTGGTATTTTTGTTATTTCTGCCGCGGTATTTGCTATTGGAAAAACAGGATTGATACCGAGAAACAACCTTTCTGAATATGCGATTCATATAGGAGCAACCCTGAGTATTGTATTACTAAGCTTTGCCCTAGCTGATCGAATCAAACGTGAACGTAACGAAAAAGAATCCGCTCAAAAAAGTGCTATTGCCAACCTCGAAAAATATCGCTCTATTTACGAAACATCTTTAGAAGGTATGTTTCGATTTTCCTGTGACGGGAAAATTTTGACATGCAACCCTGCATTTAAAAAGCTTATGGGCATCGATAAAAAGCCAGCCTTCTTTGAAGATATGGGAAACTTATCAGGCTTCATTCCCTTTGCAAGTAAAGATCAGGAACAATTAAAAACATTACTCAGAAACAATGATCATGCATTCGGCTTCGAAACACTTTGTCACAACTTCAAAGGAGAAGAATTCTGGGGAGCCATTTATGCCAAGGTCATAGAGGATAAACAATTAGGAAGATATATCGACGCATCGATTGTTGATATTACTGAGAAAAAAACTAATGAAAATAAGCTTAATTACATAGCCAATCACGATATATTAACCGGCCTGAAGAATCGGCTGGTCTTTCAGAAAAACCTTCATGACGCTATTATTTCTTCTTGTTCTAAAGGCTTAGACCACTCATTATTATTTATGGATTTAGATCAGTTCAAAATCGTTAATGATACTTGTGGACATTCTGCAGGAGATGAATTGCTCAAACAAATGGCTGCATTATTCAACACACATATTAGAGATATCGACTCGTTAGCTCGGTTAGGTGGAGATGAATTCGTCATATTATTACGAGAGTGCTCAATTGGACGAGCAGAAGAAATCGCTAATCGACTTCGCCAAGAAGTAGCCGATTACCGGTTTTCTTGGAATAAGAAAATATTCTCAATTGGCATCAGTATTGGTATTGTTCCTGTTCTAAACCAGGATATCAGTGCTGAAGATTTATTGAGCCTTGCCGATACTGCATGCTATGCAGCAAAAGATGCAGGAAGAAATCATGTCTATGTTTATGAAAATGACAGCGAAGATATTTCGTCAAGGCAAACAGAGATGCATTTGGCAAATAGCCTTCGCGAAGCAATCAATAACGATACCCTGCTTTTGTATAAGCAAAATATTCAAGCTATAAGTCAAACTGTTGAAGGTGATCTATACGAAATACTAGTGCGCCTACCTTTAGAAAGTAAGCTACTGTTACCGGGCAGCTTTTTACCTGCTGCTGAACGCTTCGATAGAATTGAACAATTAGATTTTTGGGTAACCGAAGCTTTTTTATCGTGGTTGAGTAAAAACCCGGAATCACTTAATAGCCTCCATCAGGCGAATATCAATCTAAGCGGGCGCACGATTAGCAATAGCCGCTTCAGCGAGCACTTAATTGAACTATTTGGTCAATATAATATCCCAAAAGAAAAAGTGTGCTTTGAAATTACAGAAAGTGCAGCCATATCAAACTTGGCTCAAACCAGTACCTTTTTGAAAAAAATGACAAAGATGGGATTCCAATTTTCACTTGATGATTTTGGTTCTGGATTTTCCTCTTATTCTTATTTAAAAATGCTGCCGGTTAAATCTTTAAAAATTGACGGTAGCTTTATTCAAGATATAACATCCGACCCTATTGATCATGCTATGGTGAAATCAATTATAGAAGTGTCCCATATGATGGGCATTGATGTAACAGCCGAATTTGTCGAAAATGAAGAGATATTAGTGGAACTTCAAAAGCTAGGGATTGACTTTGTACAAGGCTATCATATTCATATGCCGCATCTTATCAATTGATCTACTCATTTTTCAGTCTTAAAAACTACTAAAAACCCGCCAATGTTACTATTCTACAAACGTCAGCCTATAGAGCTATAGGTTATAATTTTCTTTAAATTAATTCCTTTAAATTAAATTACTCTTAAAAATGATTCATTTAGGCTCAAAGTACCATACTCTTATATCAAAATTGGCGCGAATTACTTCCTTTATAACCCCCGTTATTCATAAAAAATATAACCAATTATTTATTCTTTTATATACTTTAAATTACTACTTTTTATGTATGTGAATAACCAACTAAAAATATTGGCCGACAACCAAATCCAAGAACAAAAAGAGCTTTTGAATTATGCGCGAGAATCTACCTGTAACAGACACTGAAAAAAACTATTCTTCCTCAGCTAACTTACTTTCTATGACCGACCCCAAAGGGGTTATCAAATATGCCAACCCGGCATTCGCTGATATAGCAGGATTTACGTTAGAAGAATTACAGGGCCAAGCACATAATTTGGTAAGACATCCTGATATGCCACAAGAAGCCTTTAAAATGATGTGGGACAATTTAAAGGATCGACGCTCTTGGATGGGCGTTGTTAAAAATCGTTGTAAAAATGGTGATTATTATTGGGTCGATGCCTATGCCACCCCTATTCAAAAGAATGGGAAGACCGAAGAAATTCAATCTGTACGTGTACAACCCGACCGTAAATGGGTAGATCGCGCAGAAAAACTTTATGCCAACCTTAAAGAGGGTAAAGTTGCCTCGTTCTTGAAACGACCACCAATATCAATGATATATAAAATGATGGGGGCTGTTGTTCTTACACTTCTGACAGCAACACTAGGAGCCGCTTTCTTTACCTCGACACCAATAAACACACTGCTCATCTACTCGGTAATAAGTGGCGCTATAAGTTGTTCTCTTTTATGGTGGCTATGGCAACCCATGCAAAGTGCTATTGATAAAGCCAAAAGTGTTTCTAATGACCCTCTTGCCATGCATGTTTATACCGGCCGAAATGATGAGGTTGGACAACTGCTTTTAGCAATGAAAGTCCTAGAAACAGAAACAGGTGGCCTTATTGGCCGTATTGCTGATGACTCTCAAAACATAACTGACAGATGCCAAAATTTAATGAGCTCTGTAAAAGAGAGCAACAAGCATGTCTCTGATATGCACATGCAAACCTACCAAGTTGCAACAGCCATCAATGAAATGAGCGCCAGTATTCAAGAAGTGGCAAATAATGCGAATATGACGGCCGATTCAGCTAATAATGCACAAAAAGCTGCAGACGAAGGTGCAAGTTTAGTCACCGATACTGCCTCGACCATTACAAGCTTGGCCAGCGAAATAGAAAATGCTTCCGAAGTGATTGCCCAGCTCGAACAAGACAGCGAAGGTATTAATAGTATTTTAGAAGTAATTCGTTCCGTAGCAGAGCAAACTAACTTACTTGCATTAAATGCGGCGATTGAAGCGGCTCGCGCCGGCGAACAAGGGCGAGGATTTGCGGTTGTCGCCGATGAAGTAAGAACACTGGCTACTCGCACTCATGAATCGACAGAAGAAATCACCACAATGATTGAAAAATTACAAAGTGGTTCTCGTGCAGCAGTAAAAAGCATGACGCAAGCTGAGTCTCAAGCACAACATAGTGTGGAACAAGCTAAAAGCACGGCTGAATCTATTCAGCACGTCACTAACTCTATCAATAGCATTACTGATATGAGTCACCAAATTGCTACGGCTGTAGAACAACAAAGCTCTGTCGCAGAAGAAATAAATTGCAATATAACCACTGTTTCCAGTCTCTCTGAAAGTATTTCGTCAAGTGCTTCGGACAACGAAGCGATAGGAACTGAGGTTATTAATTTATCTCAGAGCTTACAAGAAATGGCTCAGCAATTCTTTATTACTAAAAGGGAAAATCAAAGCTAATATACATTCTATATAGGGTGCAAACATTGATAATATACGGATGGAAAACTATTTATTAGTAAAAGCTTTTCAATAAATTAATAAATAGTTTTATCTTTATCGGTATAAAATTCATTTTAGGATAGTATGCTACTGTTGTATATAATTGGCTTTTTAGTTCAGGCAAGACAGAAACTAACTCCCCTCTCTCCAATTCCATCGTTACCATAACTTTTGGCACATAAATAATGCCCATATCATTAACCGCGGCACTAATTAGCACTTCTGTATTATCCGTCTTTAAGATTACATTGGGCTTAACAGCACCTTGATTAAAATACCATTCTGTATCAACCATAGTGGAGCCATAAGCTAAACAATCGCAATGGGATAGATCATTAAGCCTTTTAATGGAATCCTGTTTGGAGACATACCTAGGTGAAGCAAACAAATGATTACTATAGCGATAAAAAGGTACCGCAATCATAGTTGCTGAATCGTACTGTTCAAGTACTCGGCTAATAGAGATGTCTGCATCTGAACTGGGCAGTGAGTCAATTGAGCGGTGCAAAATATCTAGAGCAACATTGGGATAGCACCTTCCATATTCCGCCAATAACGGCATCAAAAAGCGACTGGCAATTGGTTGTGGAGTGGCTATTCGCAGAGTACCTTTAGGGCTTTCCTGAATGTTTTTCACCTCTTCTATTATGCTTGACCAGTTATTTTGCAAAACTGATACACGCTCATAAAAAAATCGGCCAACCTCTGTCAAAGATTGCTGACGAGTAGTGCGTTTTAATAGTTGCACCCCCAATCTTCCCTCTAATCTAGCCAGACGCTTACTAGCAACTGATGGACTTATTCCGAACGCTTCTGCAGCTTTAGCCAAAGAACCTTTCTCAACAATGCAGGTAAAAAAATCAGCATCATTAAAATCACTCACAATTCATTCCTTTTTAGAAAGAGTAGCTTTCTATTTTAATCAATTATCAACAAAAGAAAATGAATTATTCTATGGTTTTACAAGCATTCAAGGCAAAATGATGATTAAGACAGAAAACAAACCTGTTTACGAGAGGGTTACGTGGCTCGCCAATGAAGAGGTTGAGACATCGCAAATGATTCAGGCAATGACTGATTTAAGTCAAGATGTACAAGAACTCCCTGGCTTTTTAGAGGAAACCCTGTACCAGCGTACAAATAAGGAATGGGTTGCTATTTACTATTGGGAAACAGAGCAACAGGCTCATGACTCAAATGATGCTGTTGCGGATAAGCGTAGTTTTCAGCATTTGATGTCGCTAATTCAACCTACCAGCGTGCATATAGAAATACTTCACCCACTGCAAAAAACAAAGCAAGGCCAATAAGCTTAAACACTGGAACATAGAAGGTAAAACAGCGCTGCTTTTTTACCTTCTTACTTTCGGCGTGACTTCCCTGCTCGTAGCTTACGTTGATGGCGCTCTTGAGCCGCTTTTTGTGCCTGACTTGGGGGCTGAGCTTTCCCAGTCATCTCTACACCGGCGGTAAGACATAGGTCTTTTATTTCTTTAGGGTTAAGTTCCGTCCACTGACCAACTCGCACGTGAGAAGGGATAAAAATATTGCCAAAGCGAACACGCTTAAGGCGGCTAACCTTTACACCTTGAGATTCCCATAAACGCCGCACTTCACGATTGCGACCTTCCATAACCACACAATAAAACCAGTGATTTTGCCCAGAACCTGCACCATCAACAATATCAGTAAAACGTGCTACGCCATCTTCAAGCATTACGCCTTCCAATAACCGCGTTTTCATATCTTCATCAACATTACCTTGAATTCGTATCAAGTATTCACGATCAATTGTTGATGACGGATGCATCAAGCGGTTTGCTAATTCACCATCCGTTGTAAATAAAAGCAACCCACTGGTATTGAAATCGAGCCTTCCGACAGCGATCCAACGCTCACCATTTAGGCGTGGTAAATTATCAAAAACCGTAGGCCGCCCTTCAGGATCGGAGCGCGTACAGATTTGGCCTTCGGGCTTGTTATAGAGAAGGACCTTAATACTTTGCTCATCAGCGGCTACAAGGTGGATACGCTTTTTATCGACTTCAATGCGATCTGTGAGCTGAACTCGATCACCAAGGCTGGCGACCTGCCCATTAACAGTGACACGCCCCTTATCAATGAAGCGCTCCATTTCTCGACGGGAACCAACGCCAGCTCTTGCCAATACTTTCTGAAGCTTTTCATCTTGAGCTGATGAAACTTCCAAGTCTTGTGAATCTTGCTTATCAACTTTTTTAGGTCTAGCTTTTTTAGGAGTCAATTTATCCCCGGTTTTAGGTTTTTTCATATTTTAGAACAACTATTCAGAACGTAGAGTATCAATACTATCTTCGTCTACTTCACTGGATAAATGAGTTTCTTCGACAACGATATCGTCTTGTTCAAACGAATCTTCAATATCAGCTTCACCTTCGTTATCTAACAGATCTTCATTATCTTGTTCCACATCACTTGTGCTATCACCACCGACGTTTGATGTAGCAGTTGACTCATCAGTCTCGTCATTTTCACTATCAGTACCTGATTCAGTCTGCTCTGCCTGTAAATCAAGCTCTGGCGTTAACGAATCGATATCAGCGAGTTCACGCAATGAGGGTAACTCATCTAGGCTTTCTAAGTTAAAATAATCAAGAAATTGTCGTGTCGTCGCAAATAATGAAGGTCTGCCAGGAACATCTCGGTGCCCTACAACTTTAACCCACTCTCGCTCTGTCAATGTTTTGATAATATGAGAACTCACCGCCACACCGCGAATCTCTTCGATGTCACCACGAGTGATAGGCTGGCGATAAGCGATAATAGAAAGCGTCTCTAACAACGCACGCGAATAACGCTGTGGTTTTTCGTCCCACAATCGATTAACCCACTCCGCCATGTCAGCTCGTACCTGAAAACGCCAGCCACTACTCACCTTTTTTAATTCGAAACCACGGCCTTCACAGCTTTGCTGAATAGCTTCTAACGCTTCTTGGATACTTGCTTTTTCGGGGACAGCCTGTTCCTCACTTTCGATATCATCGTTGATAAACAAAGACTGTAATTTTTCAACCGTCAATGGCTGGCCATAAGCCATCAGCGCACTTTCAATGATACATCTCAGTTGTTCTTGTTCCATAATCACTTTCTAAATAATTAAATTAATTTGGCTACTCTTGATCAGAAGCCTTTACTTTATAAAAGGTACTGAGGCTAAGCCTTATTCTGTCTTTGCCTTAACATGAATAGCGCCAAAAGATTCATTTTGTACAATATCAATCAATGATTCCTTAATCAGTTCCATCACTGCCATAAACGTCACAATCACCCCCATGCGCCCCTCTTCTACTTTGAATAAACTAACAAAAGGAACAAAGGTCTGCTTATCACTTAACACTTCGAGCACTTGGGTCATGCGTTGTCGAGTGGATAGTACTTCTCTCTCAATCTGATGGCTTTCAAACATGTCAGCACGGCGTAATACTTCAGATAAAGCAACTAAGATTTCCTTTAAATCCACTTCGGGATCAGGGCGAGTTAAATTTCTATCCGGGGCTTGAGCAGAAGCGACAAAAATATCACGGTGCATACGAGGTAACTCATTAACATCTTCTGCCGCTTGCTTAAAGCGCTCATATTCCTGTAACCGTCTAATCAGCGCAGCACGTGGATCCTCTTCATCTTCATCTTCTTCCTGATTCCTTGGTAATAACATCCTAGATTTGATTTCTGCCAACATTGCTGCCATTACGAGATACTCAGCAGCAAGCTCAAATTGCATCGCATCCATTAATTCAACATAGGCTACATACTGGTGAGTAATAGCAGAAACATTTATTTCTAGAATATCGATGTTTTGGCGTCGGATTAAATAAAGCAATAAATCTAAAGGACCTTCAAAAGCTTCTAGGATGATTTCCAATGCATCGGGCGGGATATAGAGATCTTTGGGTAAATCAGTGTAAGCCTCACCATTGACATAGGCAAAAGGCATCTCATCCTGTGCTGGAGAAACCGACTCAGAACCGGCTTCAGGGATATCGTCACTTGCTACCGTTTTGTCGAGGCTCTCTTGTTCCGTCGTTACTGTCATATAGTCTTATCGCCCGCACTGTGAGCTACTTAAAAATAGCCAGCGATTATAGCCATTTTATGGCAACAGTTATAGCGCTTAAATAACAGAAATGTCGTGCTTGAATACTTGAAATGGCCAATAATAAAAGGCCTTAAGCGACTTATACTTAACCTGCCTTACTTGTAAGACCTATAGAAACACCTATGAATCAATATAATCATCGGATTAAGCCTATAAAACGAGCTAAAGCTATGGTTGTTAGAAAACCGAATTACATTAAGAAATCTCGCCAACTCATTGTTTTATAAGAACAACTAGAATTTAAATAGAAAAATATTAGAAAAGACAAATAAACTATTGTTTTAATAGATATAAGAGAGAATTATTGCTTATATGCATCTTAATATAAGCAACGGGCCTCCCTTATTATTATTTAATCACTATTAACAAAAACACCCAAGGCATTGATTTAATTAGCTTTTATAAAACTTATATTAAGTTTAAAGTAAACTACGGATCATCCATGCAGTTTTTTCATGGATCACCATGCGATCGGATATTAAACTCACTGTGGATTCGTCTGCTGAATCTTGAGCTAACGGCAATATCTTTCTCGCTGTACGAACAATCGTTTCATTATCTTCCGTCAGAATACGAATCATATCATCAGCGACCGGGACGCCAGCTGTTTCCTCAATAACCGACAACTTGGCATATTCACTATAAGTACCCGGAGCTGGAAACCCCAAAGTACGAATACGTTCTGCAATGTCGTCAACCGCTGTTGCAAGTTCTGTATATTGCTCTTCAAACATTAAGTGTAATTCACGAAAACGCGGACCTGTTACATTCCAGTGAAAGTTATGAGTTTTTAAATACAGGGTATAGGTATCTGCCAACAAATGGCCTAAACCTTCAGCAGTCGCTTTACGCTTAGCCTCATCAATACCAATATCAATCTGGTAGTTATTTGTCATAATGCGCCTCCAATTACAATAGATGATTAAGTTAGCCGAACAACGTAGTCGCTATGGGGAGGTACTATAAACAAAACCAAACAATAAAAAAAAACAAATTAAAATAATTCAGCTAATAGATAAAAACAATTACTCGGAGAACTCCCCACACCCCTGCCTCGCAATAACCGTTTCATCACCAGTTAAATCAACCACCGTAGTGGCTGCCATGCCACAGAAGCCACCATCAATCACTAGCTCCAATTGATGCTCCAAAAGTGCACGAATATCGTATGGGTCTGTCAGTGGTAACTCATCACCGGGGATGATTAAGGTGCTGGTCATCATGGGTTCATTTAATTCTTCTAATAATGCCATCACTATTGGGTTATCAGGTATACGTACACCGATTGTCTTGCGCTTAGGATGCTTCAAACGGCGTGGGGTTTCAGAGGTCGCATCTAAAATAAACGTAAATGCACCGGGAGTATGTGCTTTGAGCAAACGAAATACTTGGTTGTTTACCTTGGCATAAGTCGCTACTTCAGAAAGGTCGCGACACATTAGAGTGAAATTATGCTCTTTATCTATTTTTCGAATACCGCAAATGCGATCTAAAGCGAGTTTATCACCAATATGGCAACCAAGAGCATAAGCCGAGTCAGTTGGGTAAGCCACCAGACCGCCTTTACGTATTATCTCAACAGCCTGCTTAATTAAGCGGGCTTGTGGGTTCTCTGGATGAATTTGAAAGAATTGTGCCATAGTCGTTATTCTATTAATCCTTAATACATTAATAATAAATCATGAGCTGCTACTTAACCGTACGCAACTTAAATACTGTAACTAGATACTACCAAGCTTCCCAGATAGGTTTACAACCTTTAGGCAATAGTGACATTTTGCCCGGTGATTGCCAGAGATTTTCTGTTGAGTGAAAGTCACTGCCACAAGACGCTAACAAGGAAAAATCCTCCGCAGCTCTTAGCAATTTACTAGTAACAGCAGGCTCTTGCTGCCCACTCACTACTTCCATTGCCTGGCCACCAGCATTGACAAAATCCTGTAACAAAGTATAAAGCTTTGTTCTGGTGAGATCATATTTATCTGGATGTGCTAGTACAGCAATGCCACCAGAAGCAGTTATCCAACTAACAACCTCAGCTAATGCAGGCCATCGATTTTTTACATCGCCTATTTTGCCTGAGCCCAAATACCGTTTGAATGCTTGAGCAAAGCTATCCACATACCCTGCATCAATCATATATTGAGCAAAGTGAGGGCGACCAATACTGCCCTCTGCATAATGTTTTGCCCCATCCCATGCACCTAGGATACCCGCTTTTTCAAGGCGCATAGCAATCGTTTTAGCTCTCTCTATACGTATTTCAGATTGCTGCTCAACAGCACTTGCTAGCATTGGACAGTCAATATCGACTTGCAATCCAACTACATGGATATTTCGGCCATTCCATAGTGATGACAGTTCGATACCAGGAACAATATGTAAGTCATCGCCTGCCGCAGATATCGCCATAGAAACACCTTCCAAGGTATCGTGATCCGTCAGAGCAAGTACATCAACACCATTATCTTTAGCTAGCCGCACCAACTCTTTGGGAGATAATTGTCCATCTGAACAAGTACTATGCGTATGTAAATCGTACAAATAACTCAATCGCTAACCTATATTGATAATTAATCGTGGATTAATGATAACGCCCTTTGCCATTCATACCTACAGTTGCGTAAAATCCTATTTTAATTCTTGCATTATTGCCAATCAAACGTATGACTCAAGTAAAACCTGCCAAAAAAGAGAATATGCTTGTTAACATTCTCATTAATATCGTTATTCCCACACTTATTTTATCGAAGTTCAGTGGAGAAGATCAGCTGGGGGTTAAAGGAGGCATCGTCGTTGCTTTAGCTTTCCCCATCATTTATGGCTTAAAGGATTTAAAGCAAAATGGAAAATTTAACTTATTTTCTGCATTAGGTATTTTCAGTATTGCTTTAACAGGGAGTATGGCGCTATTAAAACTACCCCCACAGTATATCGTGATTAAAGAGGCTGCGATTCCAGCATTGTTTGCCATTATCACGTTAGTGTCTCTTAAAACACGTTATCCATTGGTTAAAACATTCCTATATAACGATAAAATCATGCAAGTCAATAAAGTATCCTCTGCTTTAGAGCAATACGGAACAGAAAAGGATTTCGAAAAGGCATTGGTTAATGCTTCGTACCTAATGGCATTGTCTTTCATTGTATCGTCTATTTTGAATTACATATTAGCAAAAGTCATATTAGTCAGTGCACCAGGAACTGAAGCCTTTAACGCCGAATTGGGTAAGATGAATGCTCTCAGCTTTCCTGTTATTGCCGTACCGGCCACTATTGTAATGATGGTTGCTTTATTCTACTTATTCAAAAGAATCAAAACACTGACCCACCTTAAGCTTGAAGATATTCTAATACATCAGTAACCAAAAACCTGTTAATACTCATTATCCAACTTGAAATTACATGCTTAATGATTAAACGAAAGTGAGACCTTTTATGTGGTATGCCATTATTTGTGAAGACAAACCCAATAGCCTTTCTGTAAGAATGCAAGCAAGACCTGCCCACCTTGAAAAGCTACAACAGCTCAAAGATGAAGGACGCCTGTTAACTGCGGGCCCATTACCGGCTATTGACAACGAAGACCCTGAAGAAAATGGCTTTACTGGCTCACTAATTGTTGCTGAGTTTGATTCTCTCGCCGATGCACAAGCATGGGCAGACAATGACCCCTATTCTCAACAAGGTGTCTTTTCAAATGTCATTGTAAAACCTTATAAAAAAGTTTTTTAATAGAACGGGGAACCGTTCACACATGACTACTCTATTTTTAAGGTAGATTAGGCGGTTTTTACAGATTAATATCACAGGTACCATCAGGTAATGAAGAAAGCACCTCTTAAGGCGACAACAATAATGTTAAATAAAAAGCTTATCCTCCAATATTTTGGATTTATTTTAATTTTATTGTTCGCAAATGCTTCATATGCAGCAAACTTGTATATTTCTGACAAACTCTATGTGCCTATACGCAAAGGGCAAGGTAATAAGTTTGCCATATTGCATAAAGGTTTACCCTCAGGGACACGCGTTACCCTGATCGAAAGGGATAAAGAGTGGACCAAAGTTAGGACATCGGGTGGTATTACAGGTTGGATTCGCAACCAGTTCCTTGATGAGCAACCCCCCGCTAGCATCAAGCTAAATACCGCTAATCGAAAGTTAGAAGCATTAACTCAACAACTGAACGCCTTAAAAGAAGAGAAGCAGACACTTGAAACGAGTTACACAGAAACCCAATTAACGTTAAAACAAACGGAACAGCTTGCCAGCAAAACAGAAAATGAGTTGAGTTCTCTTAAAGTCATTTCTGCTTCAGCGGTAGAATCACACCAACGTTTACAGTCTATGGCTGAAAAAATGCAGTTATTACAAACTGAAAACGATGTCTTAAAATCAGAAAATGAAAGCCTTCGACGCAGTGAAGGCACAACCTTTTTTATATACGGTGCATTCGCTGTTTTACTTGGCGTACTCATCGCGATTATTTTGCCAAAACTGCGTGTTAAGAAAAATAATAACGGTTGGTTAAATTAATGACTGCACTCAGTGTAAATCTCAACAAGATTGCCCTATTGCGTAATTCCCGAGGCAGTGATTACCCGTGCCTACTCGATTTTGCGAAGATGGCGGTTAAGTTCGGTGCAAATGGGTTAACCGTTCATCCTCGTCCAGACCAACGTCATATTTGTGTCGACGATGTTTATGAGCTATCCACCTATATTCGCAGTATTGAAAATATTGAGTACAACATCGAAGGCAATCCTTTTGCAGAACCAATGGATAGCTCAACAGAGCAAACACCCTACCCTGGTTTGCTTCCTTTGATTGAATCTACTCGCCCTCATCAAGCAACACTAGTCCCTGATTCTAATGACCAACTCACTTCTGATCATGGCTTTGATCTCAAACGAGATGGAGACCGTCTATTACCGATCATAGAGAAATTAAAAGCATGGAATGTACGCTGTTGTCTATTTATGGATCCAGATTTAGAACAAATTACACTTGCTAAATCCTTGGGCATAGACCGAATAGAACTATACACAGGACCATATGCCCTTGCGCATCAAAACTCGCCTGAAGAAGCATCTAATAGCTTAAACACCTACCGAGAAGCCAGCGATCATGCGAATAGCATAGGCTTAGGCGTTAATGCTGGACATGATTTGAACTTAGAAAACCTTCCAGACTTTTTGACAATCAACAATATTGCCGAAGTTTCTATAGGCCATGCACTGACTGTTGACGCATTAATGGTAGGTTACAAAGGTGCTCTATTAGACTATAGTAGGGTATGTCACACAGAATAATAAGATAAAGGAGAAGACTATGCATTCCATTTTAGTCGCTGATTTCATGAACCATCAACCCCAACTAGTTACTGATACAAGCAATGTCAGAGAAGCCGTTGAGTTAATGTTAAAGAAGAAGGTTATCGGCGTTCCCGTAGTGGATAGTGAAAACAACCTGGTCGGTTATCTCTCCGAACAAGACTGCGTTGCAGAAATGCTAAATATCGTCTTTCATTGTGAAGAACCTGCATCTGTTAGCAAATTTATGCAAAGAGATGTAATGACAGTAACTCCTACCACTACCATTGTAGAATTAGCTCAAATCATCATTAATAACCGTCCCAAAAATTACCCTGTTATCGAGGAAGGCAAGCTGGTGGGCTTAATTAGCCGAACTGAGGTACTACAAGCCTTGGTAGAGAATGACGACGACTGCTACATCAAAAAGTAGCCATAAATTATCTAGAGACTATTCACACCATTGCTCATCGGCGTGTTGGCCTTGGGTGAATCCTCGGTTTATAAATAATACCTATGCTTGAACGACTACGGTGGTAGTATCGCCCGAAGCCGTAACGAAAATAAAAGCGAGGCCAATAATGATGATGACGAAAATGGTCATCATCGTTGTATTTTTCTCTCCAAGCATATTGCTCTGTCACATCAATGACCGGGAGCTTTTGTTCACCACCTTTCGCTAGAGGGTAGCTCTCTACCCCTGTAATTGGTCCTGAAAGAGTGATCCAACGAGTACGATAAAAACGAGATTTTTTATACGGCTGTTGCAGTCGCGCAATAAACCGGCCACCCGACTTTGCTGTTTCTAATGGCCGGCCTTTTTTGTCGAGAGGGTATTCTAGTACTTCAAGATGCAATCGTTTGTGCTCATCTTCACCCACTTCTACAGCCTTTAAGATCCTTCCACCCCAACGCACACTGGAATCTATAAATGGCTCATAGTCTCTATTTACTTCTGCCAGCGACACATCATTAGTCGGTGCCTGTGTAATCAATGCAGACGGAGGCGTTGAGGCACACCCCAATAAACCTAAAATTAACAAAGACAATAGCAACATTTTCATATAAATTCTCGTACTCAGACTTAGCCATATTATTAACAGACTACAATAAGATCGACTATCAAAATATGAATAAATTCCAAGATTCACCAGATTATCTTGAAAAGAAAGCTTTTTTTCGCCAACTGTTAACTATCTATGGGAGAAAACCAGTATTAGAAGCTTTACAAAACACCTCCCTTTCTTGCTTTAAGCTTCATTTAGCCAAATCCAATAAATCGATACCTATTATCCAAGAGTTAGAATCGTTGGCTCACAAGAGAAAAATTGAGATTAAGTATCATGACAGACAAGCATTATCCCGGATATCCAAAAATGGCAAACAAGATCAGGGTGTATGTTTAGACATCCATTGCCCGAAACACCAAGATTATCACGACTTTTTAAAAAATATTAAAGATGAAATAAAAACAGACAATACTAAAAAGGCAATACGATTACTCGCACTTGACCGAATAACCAACCCTCAAAATCTAGGAATGATAATTCGATCAGCCTGCGCAGGTGATGTAGATGGCATTTTAATCTCTGATAATGGTAGTGCAAAGCTGGATGCTCTTGTCACAAAAGCCAGCGCAGGTACGTTATTCAAAGCACCTATATTACGTTGCGATAAATTAGAAATAGCACTGAAAGATTGCCAGAAAAATGGAGCTAAAGTAATTGGTTTATCTAGCCACGTCCAACAGACTTTATCTGTGTTTGAAGAGCCTGTATTCGTCATTTATATTTTGGGGAATGAAACAGAAGGCATGAGTCAGAACATATCTAACACATGCGATGAGCTGGTTAACATCCCTATGAATAATCAAGTTGAATCACTGAATGTAGCCGTTACAGCAAGTTTGTTGGCTTTTCGTCATCGTTTATAACTTGCTAAACGTTATATTCCAATCGTTAAAGACTCATAATTTCATTTTGATAAAATATCTTTTTTAGTTTCAACATCCCACAAAGAACGAATAAAAAAAGTACTGAAAAATACAATAAAGCTTACAATAGCACTAAGCTTTAGAACAAAAAGTACACCCCAGTAATTGATTGCTATGCCTGAAAATAAAGAACCTAATGGTGCGAAACCAAAAAGTGCTAATTGATAAATAGAGATAATCCGCCCCTTATACTCTTCAGATGTATAGGATTGTAAAATAGACCGCCCTAGAGTAGCTGAAATACCTACGACAATACCCCATAAAAATATTAAAAATAATAAACCGTATATTGTTGGTTGAGCACTTAAGCCTAGTAAAATAAGCCCCGCATATAATGTTCCAAAAATAACTCGACGCCCCGGAGCATCTAATTGGCCACGAATAACAACAATAATAGTTGCTATAACAGTACCTACTATAAAGATCCCTTGCAATAAGCCATAGAGGCCCACATCACCAATATAAACTGTCTTCGCCAGTATTGGTAACGCAACAATAAAAACACCAATATGAAAAAAGCCACTGACAGCAACAAGAAAAATCAAACTACGTAATACCGTTGACTGCCAACAATACGAGAAACCAGATAGCAATAACTCTCTTGACATTTTCTCTATCTTTTTGGCTTCTCCTACGTTTGAAAAGCTATAAGAGTACTTATTTTTAATGATAACTAAAATAGCTAAAGCCATTAACAGCAATAGAATTTGAGCGAAAGGAATGAACAATAAATCACGATAATATAGCTGTGTTGCCAAGCCAATGCCTATAGCTTGCCCAAAATATTGACAAAAACTATTTTTAGCAATCACTGATTGCATATCATTACTGGCCAATGAACCTGCCAGATAATCTTTACAAGGCTGAATAAAAGCGCCTATAGAACCTAGCAATAATGCATAAAATAATAACCAAAAAAAAGACAGCCAATCCTGGGATAATAAAACAATTAAAATACTATGAATAATTCCATAGATTAATAGTAGTAACGAAAATTTTCTTAATAAATCCCCGCGATCAGCATTAATACCACCCAATACCAAAAGTGCCAGATTAGGAATCAAAACAGCTCCTTGAATAAAACCAACTCCCCAAGCGGGTAGGGCTAAATAATCAATTGCCAGCCAAGGCACTATGATCATCTGTAGTCCAAGAACAATTGATAAACAAAAAATTAGAAAAAAATAAAATAGGTGTGATTGCTGATTTGAGAACACAAAAAACTCTTTAAAAGGCAATATTAGTATTTTCTCAGCATCAACGGCTAAGAACCAATATAAAAAAGCCTTGCAACAATAATGTGCAAGGCTTTTATAATACTACAGCTAAAGTATGCTCAAAGACATGGCTGATTGAACAGAATCCGAGCAATCAGCATATACAAAGCTTACAACTTGTATCCTGTCTCTTCATGTAAGACAAGATCCAAACCCAGCTGCTCATCTTCTTCACTGACTCGAATTCCACCGGTAAACAAACCTGCAACGTACAGCAGAATTAAAGTAACCACAGCGGTATAAATGCCCGTCGCCAACACGCCAATTACTTGAACGCCAAATTGCTCAGCAATCGATACTTCAAGTCCTTGGCCGCTAAAAATACCTATTTCAGAAGAAGCGAAGACGGCGACTAATAAAGTCCCTAAAATACCGCCAACACCATGCACAGGAAATACATCCAAAGAATCATCAATTTTGAACTTGCGCTTAATCAACTGCGTCGCAAAATAACAAATAACACCTGCTGACAAACCGATTATCAGAGCCCCCATCGGTCCAACATAACCCGATGCTGGTGTAATAGTACCTAAGCCAGCGACCATCCCAGTAACAATACCCAAGACACTAGGTTTACCATAACGGCACCATTCAATAGTCATCCACGCTAATGATCCAGCAGCTGCAGATATATGGGTAACTAACATGGCCATTGCGGCATCACCATTGGCCGCTAATGCGCTACCAGCATTAAAGCCAAACCACCCGACCCACAACATACCAGCACCGCAGACCGTCATCGTTAGATTATGAGGCGGCATTGGTGTTTGAGGAAAGCCTTTGCGATTACCAATAACTATGGCTGCAACTAATGCGGCAACACCCGCAGTCACATGCACAACAGTACCGCCGGCAAAGTCCAATAAACCAAGGCCAGATAACCAACCTCCTCCCCAAACCCAATGACAAACAGGAGCATAAACAAACAATAGCCACAAACCACTAAAAATCAGCATAGAAGAGAACTTCATACGCTCAGCAAAAGCACCAATTATCAAAGCTGGAGTGATAATAGCGAATGTCATTTGGAACATTAAAAATAAGCTTTCGGGAATATCACCACTGAGCGTATCTTCACCTATACCCGCTAAAAAGGCTTTACTAAAGTCTCCCAGGTATGCACCACCTTCCCCAAAGCTCAGGCTGTAGCCAACAACTAACCATAAAAGTGAAACCAAACACGCAATGGCAAAGCACTGCATTAGTACTGACAAAACATTTTTGGACCTTACCAGCCCTGCATAAAAAAGAGAAAGTCCAGGCAAAGTCATAAAAAGGACTAATGCTGTTGATGTTAAAATCCAGCTGCTATTAGCACCATTCAGTTCATCAGCTCTCACAAACCCTGATAGCCCCATCAGAGCCAACAAGTAAAAACTGCGTTTAAGCATTAATGTTCGGTAAATCATATGTTGAATTCCCCCTATCCCATATTTTACAAAGGGTTATTAGTGTTGTTATAAGTGGGGCAAATTACTGTATTTACAAAAAAATAGCAAAAATTAAGGCACTATTAATGCGCATTTTCTCGAATTTGCACAATAACGATTCGCTTGTACACTAGATCAAAGACGATGGATCAGCTGTTTAAGCTCTTTGTAGGAATGATTGCTAATATCATCCTCACTACTATAGAGGCAGGTATTAATAGAATGGCTAAGCTTATGAATTAAATCTTTTTTATCAGGTATCGTATGTGTTGCCCTTTTACAGTGATCTGTTAGCGGTTCACCGGCAACAGAAGGAACTCCGCGTCGCTCTAGCCTGCGAATCAGTGCCTGATATAATTTTACCTTTCTTAATGTGGGCTTAGAGATATTCCGTAATGTAAAGAAACCAAAAATAATTAGCATTATCATTCCCGGAGCAATAAGCAAAATAGCCAAACGTGTTGAAGTAACCTCACCTAATAGCTTCTTCAAGAAGGTTGACTGAGTATCTTGGTCATAACTTAATACCCAGCTTTGCCAACGATAATTTATACTATCCCACTTTAACGATAATCGATTAATCCAATCGAATGAAGGCAATCCACTATGCTCTAGTAAATCTTGATCTGCAACCGATAAAGTATCCAATAAACCTTGTTCAATACGATTGGGTGCAACAGCTGCAGTAGGGTCAACTCTTACCCACCCTTTATCAGAAAACCAAACTTCAGCCCAAGCATGGGCATCATATTGGCGTACCAAGAGATAATTATCAGCATCATTCCATTTTCCACCTTGATAACCAACAACAACACGAGCTGGTATCCCAGCAGCTCGCATTAGAACAACAAAGCTACTGGAAAAATGCTCACAAAACCCACTCTGAGAGGAAAATAAAAATTCGTCTACCGTATGCTGCCCCAGTTTTGGGGGAGATAATGTATAAGTAAATTTTTGATTATAAAAATTTAATATCTTTTTAATATAATTTTCAGTCGAGATAGATTCTCGACGCCACTTTTGTGCCATTTCTATGCTACGAGGATTATAACCTTTAGGTAGCATCAGAGATTGTTTTAAGCGCTCATCTCTTTCACGGGTTCTATAATTTAATGTCGAACTGGCCTTATATTTAATGCGTTGAGTAACAGGGTCTCGTAACCACATCTCATTAGCCGCTGAACGTATAAATCTCTTATCTGTAACTTCTGCTAAGGGTATACTATAAATCCAAGGCGTATTTGTTGGTTCTAAGATAACTTCATAATTAAAGGTTGGGCCATCAGCAATAAATTCTGTTTTATCTGGCTCCTTACCTTTGTATAAATTAGCTCCTTTGGGCCGCTCCCAGCGCCTACCATCAAACTCTGTAAATACCAAACCACGCCAATAACGTTGCGATGGATCAGGAATACGGTCATCGTCAAAACTAACCCTGAATGCTAATTTTCGACTGCGCGTCAATTGACTAAAATCACCAGGAGACATACTGTCACTAACACCAGTGACCGCACTACTACTTTGTATAGGTACAGACCATAATGCTCCGATACGTGGAAATACAAATAGCATAAGTAACATTAAGGGCACAGACTGAATTAATAATACAGAAACCATACGTACTGTTCGGCGAGAAAGGTATTGGATACGAGATCCATGAAGAACAACCATACAAGCCGTTAAAGACCAGAGTACAAAAATGCCTAATAACGTCGAGATAATACCCTGATCAAACAAAAATGCACTTGCCGTCACAAAATAGCCAACGAAAATTAAAATTAATGCATCTCGCTGTTGATCAACTTCTAATAGTTTCAATAAAAAAGCAATAATTAACAATGAAACCATTGGCTCCAAGGCATACCATTCCTTGTAATAAAGCACAACGGCTGCCATTGAAAATATGACTAAGCATAAACGTACAAAACGATTAGGGAACGACCATTGGCTGCGCAGGATTTGTAATCGCCATATGAATACAACCACTGCCAACAACAATAACCAAATAGGCGCTTGTGAAAAATGTAATAGTACCGCACTGCCTTGTGCAAATAACAAACCCAACAAACTTTGGCGATTGACATATTTCTTGGGTTTCGAATGGCTAGAGTCAGCTATTTTTTGATTACCAAAGAAAGCCATTAGATGTTTTTCTCCCACTCGAATAATGCTAAGGCTTCCAGTAATTGTTTCCTGTGCTCTTCACCTTGCCCTGGCTCAATATTCAAGCCAGGCAACCTCAAGCCATATATTGAATCGTTCTCTTGCTGTAAAATAGAGTCACATAATCTCGATAAGCGTGCTTCACGCGACATACCTTCAAACTGCTGCCAATCAAACCAATATTGTTGACTCACATAATCTTCATAGGTCCGAGTTGCCAGCCCTTGCCCTCTCGCCATTGCACGCCAATCAATACTCCTTAAAGAATCACCTGGGTAGTACTCACGCAAGCCTGCGAACTCTTCATGGCCAGCAACCATAGGTTGATGAAAGACATCATCTGTATCATCTAATAATTGTTTTGTGGGTTGAACTGACGAAGTCACTGGTTGAGGATAAGCCAGAACAGGGGCATCAAAATCTAAATACGACCAAGCGACAATAAGCCCTAACGGAAAATGTGTAGATACTTTTAGCCGTTCGGGTTGAAACCGTCCGCGATAAGTAAGCGGTACTGACAAACTTACAGAACATTGGGACTCATCAATAAGAGATATCGTTATAGGGTCTATTCCAGGCCAAGCTAATTCTACAGATTCATAGGCTCGCAAATTTTGACGCTTAATTAATAAATCGACAACGCCTTTATTACCAACAAAACCTGGATGTGTTTTTGTTACACTTATTTGCAATCCAGACAATTGCGCATAGGTATGATGAATACAAATTACAATCAATGCCAACAATAAAAAGGTTACGCTTAGTATCAGGTTATTTTGATAATTAGTACCTAACAACCATAATAGAATAATGAGAACAACAAAACCCAAGCCTGTCTTTGAAGGTACAATAAAAATATTATCATGCCTAAGCAGATGTGATGATTGGCGAGGTATTCGGCGTTTTAACCAATTATGTAAAAAGCTTTTCCATGTTCTATTAAGAATTTTTTTTATCATTAGTTACATATCTTTTTGACGTTAGATGCAAAAAGCCTAAACAACAACTGGAACAGACGCTATAATTTTTTCAACCGCATTTCGAGCGACTGTTTCTTGTTCTGTTGGTAGTAGCCTATGTCCAACAACAGGTAACATTAACTGTTGAATATCTTCGGGTAAAACATGCTTACGGCTATGAACCAGAGCCCATGCTTTCGAACAATGCAACCATGCTAAAGCCGCACGAGGGGACAACCCATGGCTAAAGTCTCCTGTTTCACGGGTATATGCAATTAGACGTTGCAGATAATCCAACAATTGATCACTGGCCACAATCTTACCAACCGTACCTTGAATTGCTTCTAATTGTTTGATGCTTAACGCGGATGATAGGGTTTTTAATGTCTGCCGCGGGTCTACTCCCTCCAGTAATTGCCTTTCTGATTCAGGCGTTGGATAACCTAAAGAAATGCGCATCATAAAGCGATCAAGTTGAGATTCCGGTAAAGGGAAAGTGCCTGTTTGGTGTTGCGAGTTTTGTGTCGCTATAACAAAGAAGTGATCTTCTAATTGGCGAGTCACACCGTCAACTGTAACCTGATTTTCAGACATCGCCTCTAATAAAGCACTTTGTGTTTTAGGTGATGTACGGTTAATTTCATCAGCCAATAAAATTTGGGTAAAAACTGGCCCGGGACGAAACTCAAACTCATTAATTTTAGGATTAAAAATTGAGACACCAACAACATCACCTGGCAAGAGATCACTGGTAAATTGGATACGCTGAAAATCTAGACCCAATACACCGGCTAACCCATGGGCTAGAGTGGTTTTACCCATACCAGGTAAATCTTCAATTAACAAATGCCCTTTGGCCAATAAACAAGCTAATGCTAGCTTAACACTAGTCTCTTTACCTAAAAGAACGCCATTTAGGCTATGTGTCATTGAAGCAATGATATCAGGGATAGTTTTACTGGTAGAGGGATTACCGGACATACAAGCTACTCAAGGTTATTTTCGTTTGATTTAAATGCTAATGCTTTTAATTTAAGCACTATGAGTATAGTAAAAAGCCAGCAATAGTGCTGGCTCTTACTGATTTGAGTAGTTTTTTTTGAAATAGTTCTATTATTAATTTTATCTATCACTACATAATACTACTAAGAAGAATTAGTATAGCCCTTCCCAAAGTACTGTTATATAGCAGCTATACCTCTTTCTAAATCTCCGATAATGTCTTTAACAGATTCTAGGCCAACAGCGACACGAATTAAATTATCTGCAATGCCTGCTTGCTGCTTCTCTTCATCAGACAAACGACCATGAGTTGTCGTTGCTGGGTGAACAATGGTAGTTTTAGCATCGCCTAAATTGGCTGTTATCGACAAGATTCTTGTACCGTTAATTAATTTCCATGCGGCATCTCGCTGCCCTTTCACCTGAAAAGACAGTACTCCACCAAACGCACTTTGTTGTTCGCGTGCAAGTACATGACCTTCATGAGACGGTAAACCACAATAATACACTTTTTCAATTTGAGGCTGTTCGTTAAGCCACCATGCTACTTCTAATGCATTAACAGAATGTGCTTCCATACGTAAACGAAGCGTTTCCAAACTCTTTAGAAATATCCACGCATTAAACGGGCTTAGTGTTGGCCCACAAGTGCGAATAAAACCTAAGACTTGATCCATATGTTCTTCACTACCGACAACAACACCACCTAAACAACGACCTTGGCCATCAAGATACTTAGTTGCCGAATGAATAACAATATCAGCCCCTAGATCTAATGGACGCTGCAAAGCGGGGGTACAGAAACAATTGTCAACAATAAGCAGACAATCATTTGCCTTAGCTAATCCAGAAAGCTGCTTAATATCAGCAACCTCACATAAAGGGTTTGAGGGCGTTTCCAAAAACAAACATTTGGTTTTTGAATTAATAGCTTGCTCCCAACCTGCAGAATCAGTTAACCCAACAAAGGTCACATCAATACCAAATTTTTGTAGGTATTTGGTAAATAGCATTGTCGTTGTACCAAATACACTACGAGAACAAACAACATGGTCACCCACTGTTAATAAAGCAAGAAAAGTACTTAAAATAGCTGACATACCCGAAGCAGTAGCCACCGCACTTTCAGCACCTTCTAACGCTGCAATACGATCCTGAAATGTGCGCACGGTTGGGTTAGTGTAACGCGAATAAACATTGCCATCTTCATCACCCGAAAAGCGAGAGGCTGCTTGCTCAGCTGATTCAAATACATAGCTTGAGGTGGTAAAAATTGGCTCACAATGTTCACCCTCTTGGGTTCTAACAATACCTGAGCGTATAGCCAACGTATCTAAACCTAAGTTCAGTTCATTTTCTTCTATAAAATCTTTTCTCTCGTCTGTCACGAATAGTTCCAATAGCTAGTTTTCAATAAAGGGAAAAAGTTTAATTGCTAAATATACAATTAGCCTTCAGCAGCATCATTATGAATGCCGACGACATTTGTATTTCCTAAATCCAACTCCCGTTGTTTATTCTGCTGCGAATCATTTCTTGCTGCGCGTAACTTATCTAAATATTCCTGAGTTACATCACTGGTTACGTAATTACCATCAAATACCGCGCAATCAAATTCTGTAATTTCAGGGTTCCCTTCCGCAGATGCTTCTACTAAATCTTCAATATCCTGATAGATTAGCCAATCAGCTCCAATAGCATCAGCAACTTCTTTATCCGTACGTCCATGAGCGATAAGCTCTTCTACCGATGGCATATCGATACCGTATACATTCGGATACTTTACTGCAGGCGCAGCTGATGCAATGTAGACTTTTTTAGCGCCGGCATCTCTTGCCATTTGAATAATCTGCTCACTGGTTGTGCCACGCACAATGGAATCATCCACCAACAATACATTTTTGTCTTTAAATTCCAAACTAATGGTATTGAGCTTCTGACGAACAGATTTTTTTCGCTGCTGTTGGCCTGGCATAATAAAAGTACGACCAATATAGCGGTTTTTCATCAAACCTTCGCGAAACTTAACGCCAAGATTGTATGCAAGTGCCTGCCCAGAAACACGACTACTATCAGGGATCGGAATCACAACATCAATATCATGATCAGGGCGTTCTCGAAGAATTTTTTCCGCTAGCTTTTCACCTTGACGCAAGCGCGCTTTGTAAACTGAGATGCCATCCATAATAGAATCAGGACGTGCAAAATATACATGCTCAAAAATACAGGGGCGATACGTTGTGTTTTCAGCACATACACTCGTATGCAATTCGCCATCGGTTGTAATATAAACTGCCTCGCCTGGTTTCACATCACGAATAAGGTCAAAGCCTAAAACATCAAGAGCAACACTTTCCGATGCAATCATATATTCTGGCCCCCGTATGGTATCTCTTTTACCAAAAACCAGAGGACGGATGCCATCAGGATCTCGAAAAGCCACTAAGCCATAATCAGCAACCAAAGTGATAACAGCATAACCACCACGAACACGTTTATGTACACTCGCAACGGCTTTAAAAAAATCATCTGCTGATGCATGTAATTTACCTAATTTTTGCAACTCTTTTGCGAAAACATTCAATAACACTTCTGAATCAGAATCTGTATTCATATGACGCAGATCATCACGATACAAGTCAGCTCTAACAGACTCAGTATTGGTCAAGTTGCCATTATGTGCCAGTGCAATCCCATAAGGAGAATTCACATAAAATGGCTGTGCCAGCGCAGGACCTGAACTACCCGCTGTAGGATAACGCACGTGACCAACACCATAATTTCCTGCTAAACGACGCATATGGCGAGTATGAAACACATCCTTAACTAATCCATTCGCTTTTTGTTGCGAGACCCTACCATTATCACAAGTCACAATGCCCGCAGCATCCTGCCCCCGATGTTGGAGCATAGTCAACGCATCATACAATTGAAGATTGACGTCACTTTTACCAACGATACCGACCAGACCACACATAGATGCTTACCTCAATAAAACTTCGTAGGACTAAATGCTACAAATAACTCGTCTAAAAAAAACTTTTTACAAAATCGTATGCTGATGTTGTTAGCATACGAAACCTGTCTTCAAAATCTAAAAAGTGGGGAATCAATGCTGATTGTTGCCACCAAGTATCTTCATTCACCGGTATCATTTTAGGCACATAAAGCACTAATGCCATAACAATGACTAATCCTCGAAATAAACCAAACAATACACCTAACATACGATCCGTACCGGTCAAACCAGTCGCCTTAATAAGTGTAGCTAAGAGATAATTAACTGCACCGCCCACCAATAATGTCGCTATAAACAAGCCTGCAAATGCTGCCATTTGTTGCAAAGAGGCAGTCTCAAAATAAACAGCTAACATAGGTGCCAGTTTAGGACTGAACCAACTCGCTACAGCAAAGGCAATTACCCAAATTGCTAAAGATAATGCTTCTTTAACAAACCCTCGCTTAAGACTAATTAAACTGGAAATAGTAAGAATGGCAATAATGGCCCAATCTGACCAATTAAACATAGTGTGTTATCCAGTTATCATTACTTATAAAAGTAAGGTTCATCAAAATAAGGTTTAGCAAATAGAAAGTCTAAATTTAGACGTCATTTTAACAGACCCATCAATCACCCGATACAGGATTAAACCGTAATACACGCGACTGAATTTTATAAGCCTTATCAACGGCCAATTTAGCCTTCTGAGCGCGTTTTTCATCAATAAATGGGCCTATGAATACTCGGTGGAAAACTCCATTATCAGTTTTCACTGATTGAGAATAGGCTTGATAATCTGCTTTCAACAACCTACTAGTTAACTTTTGTGCTCCTTCTTGCACCTTAAAGCTCGCCGCTTGAATAACCCAGCCCACTGGGACACCTTTATCATTTAAACGAGGCTTCTCTACTATTTTCTTTGGAGGGACTTTAGCTTTTACTGGCTGCTTCACTTCGACAGGTTCACTGGCAGGAGTACTAGGTTTCAGCTTTGGAGGAGACTCTGGAATATCAACAATCTTAGGTTGAAATAACTCTTCTGCGGGTGGGGCTTGAATGCCTTCGGGCTTTTCAGGTCTGGGAATAACAACTGTTTCACTAACAGGAGCTGGAGGGATTTGGCTAGTCGTATCAAGAGAGACTTTCTCATTTTTCTGAAAGAAAGACGGCAAAAAAATAACCGCTAAAGCAACTAAGACAGAAGCGCCAACCAAACGCTGTTTTATAAGGTTTTCGTCCAAACTCTATTCCCCAGAAATACGCTACTGACTAACTGTTTTATCATCAATCATTTTAACGGCCGCCTGAATAGCTCCCACGGTAAAAAAAGAACCAAACACAACTATTCTATCATGGCTATCCGCTGCAGCGAGAGCAGTTTGAAAGGCATCTCCTATCGTAGATTTCACAGTAAATGAACAATGTTGCTCTGCCAATAAATCCGCCAATACTGTGGCACTTGCTGCACGAGGAATATCAGCTAGATCCCCTAGGTACCAATGATGAATCTGAGAGGAAAGAGGCTCAATCATTGCACACTGATCTTTATCGGACATAACCGCAGTAACTGCAAATATCTTTCCTGCTATATTATCTGGCCCTTCTTGGCTATCACGCTCTAAGCGTTTTACTAACTCTATCGCTGCAGCAGGGTTATGTGCCACATCATAGATAACCGATACCCCGTCCACTGTTGCTTTTTCAAAGCGCCCAGGTAAAACCATCGCAGCCATTAAATTCCTAAGCTTTTGCTCTTCGGGACATTGGCCTAATATTTTTAATGCTAGTATGGCAGCAGCAACACTGGGAAGTGGTAATCTTGGCAGTGGCAGCGATATGGCTTTGCCATCCCACTGAAACTCCCATTCATTATGTTGACCATCATTTGCATTAGTATTAACCCAATAATCTCGTCCCACAACTAACGCTGGATACTTTTCTCCAGCCAGTCGCAAGTTAGGGGTTAAGTTAGTCTCAGCAATAATTAAAGGGCGGGTAGGACGAGCAACCCCAAGCTTTTCCTGGCTGATAATATTGCGATCATTACCTAACCATGCTTGATGATCGACATCAATAGAAGTAATAATGGCTAAGTCAGCATCAACAATATTGACCGCATCTAAACGACCACCAAGGCCAACTTCCAGTAAGACATAAGGTATTCGCTTTAACGCAAATATCCATAAGGCTGCCAGAGTACCAAACTCAAAATAGGTTAAAGAAGTATCACCACGCACACCATCAATAGCTGCAAAAGCTTCACACACAAGGTCTTCATCAACCATCTGCCCATCAATACGAATACGCTCGCAAAAATGATGTAGATGAGGAGAAGTATAACTAGCGACATGCTGCCCCTGCTCTAACAAGCACTTCTCTAAAACAGAGATACAGGAGCCCTTACCGTTAGTACCAGCAATGGTAATTACAGTTACTTTATTGATGAAGTCAGGCTGGTTAAACTTTTCTGAGGCTACTGAACTTACATTCAACTCGCCCGAATACTTATGGCTAACTGATGTTGGTGGTTTCAGTAAATTCAGCCTATCGGCCACTGAATAAACACGCTGCAACCCTAAATCGATTTCCGTAGGATGCAGCTGTTCTAACCAGTTAAGCCAATCAGATAATGTATTGAAACGGCTCATTAAGGCGTGCTGTTGCCCTGCTCATCGACCTCTTCGGCAACAATAACATCTGATAATACTTCAGACACTTCGAAGGTTTGCGGTTGAGTATAATAGGTAAACTTGGAGAGTAATGACCCTAGCTTTTCACGCAAGTCTTTACGATGAATAATCATATCGATAGCACCATGCTCCAATAAGAATTCACTACGTTGAAAGCCTTTAGGTAATTTTTGACGAATGGTTTGCTCAATGATATTCGGGCCCGCAAAACCTGCTCTTGCGCCAGGTTCAGCAGCATTGATATCACCTAGCAATGCCAAACTGGCGGAAACACCACCATACACAGGATCTGTCATAAATGAGATATAAGGCGTACCTTGCTGCTTTAAGCGCTCTATAACCGCACTGGTTTTGGCCATTTGCATCAATGAAATCAACGCTTCTTGCATTCTGGCTCCACCAGTCGCTGAAAAACAGACGAAAGGAATATCTTCTTCCAGTGCAACTTGAGCAGCACGGGTGAATTTTTCACCTACAACATAGCCCATGGAACCGCCATGAAATGAAAATTCAAAGGCAACAGCCACAACAGGCATGCCCGCTAATTCACCTTTCATTGCTACTAAAGCATCTTTTTCACCTGTTTTTTTCTGAGCTTCGCTCAGGCGATCTTTATATTTTTTGATGTCTTTAAAATTTAATCGATCTATTGGCTCAACATCAGTTGCTAATTCTTCACGATTATCCTGATCGAGAAAGATATCTAATCGGCGACGGGCACCAATACGGAAGTGGTGATCACATTTAGGACAAACATCCAAATTTCTTTCTAGCTCCGGACGATAAAGCACAGAACTGCATTTAACGCATTTTTTCCAAAGGCCCTCAGGTACTCGACTAGCGCTATTACTAGCACCCTGAGATTTTGCTTTACTGGGAACGATTTTGTCTAACCAACTCATGCCATTCTCTTTCTAAATACAGGTTTAGACCCTTTGATAAAAGAGTCATATTTTTAAAATACTATTAACAATGACAGCTATTAACCGCTTATCTACTCTAGCTATCTAACCCAAGGCGAATATTCGCTGCCAGCTGACCCACGGCTGATACAATCTCAGCATCGCTAGCATTTGCAAGCTCGCCCATTCTATCAACAAATACGCTACCAACAACAGCTCCATCACCATGTTCCGACACAGCTTTTGCTGATGCACCATCCTTGATACCAAAACCAACACACAACGGCAATTCGGTCATTTTGCGGATTTCAGACAATTTCGACTTAACAGAGCCTAAATCTAAGTGCCCCGCTCCTGTTACTCCCTTTAGTGATACATAGTAAATAAATCCACTGGCTAACGAAACAATATCCCGAATACGAGAAGGTGTTGTCGTAGGTGCTAAAAGGAATATGTTTTCCAAACCAACACGCTTCAATTCTGCATTGAGATCAACTGCTTCCTCTGGTGGTAAATCAACAGTTAATACACCATCAACACCAGCGTCAGCAGCCATATCCGCAAATATTTGATAACCCTTGCGCTCAATAGGGTTAGCATATCCCATCAACACAACAGGTGTTTCATTATCTCTCTCACGGAATTGCTTAACGACCTCAATAGAGCTGGTTAAACTCACATTATGCTCTAATGCGCGTTCATGCCCTGATTGAATAACTTTACCTTCTGCCATTGGGTCAGAAAAAGGAATACCCAATTCGATAATATCGACTCCCTTATCAACCAACTCATTCATAGTCTCCAATGTCACCGAAGGCCGGGGGTCACCACTAACAATATAAGCGACAAATGCCTTTCGACCTGCTTCATTTAACGCATTCATGCGTTGAGTAATTCGATTCATAACTACTTTTTTAACCCTTTATGATCTTAAAACGCTTATAGTGGAGCGCTAAACGGTAATACCATCAATATCAGCCATCGTCAGTATGTCTTTATCTCCACGTCCAGACAAATTGACGACCAAAGTTTTATCTGGGCTCATATCCTTCGCTATTTTTTTGGCATAAGCTAGAGCATGACTACTCTCAAGTGCAGGCATGATACCTTCCACCAATGTCAGTTCACGAAAAGCAGACAATGCCTCTTCATCGGTTACAGCAACATAGTCAACACGACCTAAATCTTTCAACCATGAATGCTCTGGACCAACTCCAGGGTAATCCAATCCAGCCGAAACAGAATGCGTATCAATGATTTGACCGTTTTCATCTTCCATTAAATAGGTACGGCCACCATGTAGCACACCTGGGATACCATCATTCAATGGTGCGGCATGACGACCCGTTTCAACACCATCACCTCCTGCTTCAACCCCGACCATTTTCACTGTTTCATCATTTAGGAAAGGATGAAATAAACCAATAGCATTGGAACCTCCACCAACACAGGCAACGAGTACATCAGGTAATTTACCGGTTTGATCTAGGCACTGCTTGCGTGCTTCACGCCCGATAATCGATTGAAAGTCTCGAACCAATTCTGGATAAGGATGAGGACCAGCCACTGTGCCGATAATATAAAAGGTATCATCAACATTGGTCACCCAATCTCTCATCGCTTCATTCATAGCATCTTTTAATGTTTTAGTACCTGAAGTAACTGAAGTCACTTTTGCACCCAGCAATTTCATTCTGTACACATTTAATGATTGCCGACGAATATCTTCTTCACCCATAAAAACTTCGCACTCAAGCCCTAAGCGTGTCGCAACAGTCGCGCTGGCAACACCATGCTGCCCTGCACCTGTTTCGGCAATAACACGCTTTTTACCAGAGTACTTAGCTAATAATGCCTGGCCAATCGTATTATTAACTTTGTGTGCACCAGTATGATTTAAATCTTCCCGCTTTAAATAGATTTGTGCTCCACCGACTTCTCGACTCCAGCGCTCAGCATGATATAAGGGAGACGGACGGCCAACGTAATGGGCCATATCTTTATCGAACTCTTCCTGAAATTTCGGATCATCTTTTAAACGACCATAAATTGCCGCTAATTCATCCAGTGCCGAAATTAAGGTCTCCGAAACAAAACGGCCACCATAGATACCAAAGTGTCCACGCTCGTCTGGAAAGCAAGAATAATCTATATTTTCTGCTGAGGTTAAATCGTTCACACATTTACTCCACTTAATTTATTCATTCGTTTTAGCATTACTAACAAACGTCATAACTTTTACTGAATCCTTGATCCCTGGGCTTGATTCAACACCACCGCTCACATCTACACCATAAGGAGAAGTGCATTTGACGGCACGATTGACATTCTCGGGGGTTAAACCACCAGCCAATACAATAGAAGCAAAGCACTTTTCTGGTACACGCTTCCAATCAAATGTTTCACCAGTGCCACCTGGGATGCCCGGGGTATAGGCATCTAATAAGATACCCGCTGCGTTGTTGTATTGAGATATTGCCATTTCAACATTTAAATCTCTCCGCATTCGAATAGCTTTTAAATACGGTCTAGAAAACTGCCTGCAAAATTCATCGCTTTCATCACCATGAAACTGCAGCACATGTAATGGTACTTTCTCTAATGCCTGTTCAATAACATGCTTTTCAGCATTAACGAACAACCCCACAACAGTGACAAAAGGCCCCACTGCACGGGCAATTTCTTCAGCAAGTTCAACGTCTATATAACGCGGGCTAGGTTCATAAAATACCAAGCCTATTGCATCAGCACCTGCATTCACAGCAACCAGTGCATCGGTTACAGATGTAATTCCGCAAATTTTAACGCGTATTTTTTGTTGTACGCTTAAAAGAGTGGTTTCGCTCAAGGAAACTTACCTGCGAAGAAGAAAGGAATATAAAAATAAGGCCGCATACTAGCAGAATTTGCATTTAACCGCGAATAAGATCCTTAAAGATTATCCATTAAACCTCGGATAATATAGGGGCCCTTTTGCGTTATTGGCAACCCGAAGGAGGAATCATAATCAACACCGACAAGATAAAGACCAGCAGCAGGCGCCGTTACCCCTCCGCAACGTCGATCCTGGCTATCTAACACGCTCTTTACCCAACTGGAATCCTTTTCCCCTGCAGCTACCGCACTAAGCACACCCACAATATTGCGCACCATATGATATAAGAATGCCGTCGCTTTTACTTCAATCACAATAAACTCCTCAAAACGGTGAATATTGATTTCGTCAATACGTCTTACTGGATTCTTAGCTTGACAGTCTGCCCCTCGAAATGCGTTGAAATTATGTTCGCCTAACAAATATCGACTACCTGTAACCATCGCATCTAGGTCTAACCTTCGACGATCCCAGGTGACTATGTCTTCCATTAGTGCAGAAGGAGTGATGGTATTGTATATAACATAGCGATATGTTCGAGAGCGAGCACTGAATCGTGCATGAAATTCGGGCGATACTTTTTGTACCCAACGAATACTAATACCAGATGGCAACTTAGTATTTGCCCCTCTTAACCATGCCCGGTCTGGTCTGACAGCCAATGTATCAAAGTGTATAACCTGGCTTGTCGCATGAACTCCCATATCCGTCCGCCCTGCACAAACCAATGTAATAGGCTCATTACAGATAGATGTAAGAGCACGTTCCAATGCCTGCTGTACTGTGGGAACACCTGATGATTGCGCCTGAAAACCCCGAAAAAGGCTGCCATTGTATTCAATACCCATAGCGAGGCGCTGCATACCTTCAGGGAACAGTTCTCTATTACGTATTTCACAATTGCGTTTATAGGGCTTTAACATAAGTACAGTACAAACAAAAACGACCGCAATAAGCGGTCGTTTTCAGCTGAATAAAAAATAATTAGATTTGAGCCATCAGCTCTTTTGCTTCGGTTTTTTGTTGAGGATTACCTTCTTCTAAGACCTCACCCAAAATATCTTCTGCACCTTCACGGTCTCCCATATCAAGATACGCCCTAGCCAAATCTAACTTGGTTGACACTTCATCAGACTCCTCAAGGAAATCTAATTCGTCATCTTCGGCGATAGCAGCATCATCCATTGCTGATGCTATATTAATATCATCGTCTGAACTCAACCCCCCATCAGTATCTATTGAAGACTCAGGATCTTCTTGAGCCATTTCACTATTAGCAAGGAAGTCTAAATCATCACTATCATCATCTTCTGTTAAAGACTCATGATCAAAGCTAGCTTCAGACAAATCAACTGCCTCCTCTGCATCGATATCTAGAGTAAGATCTTCGGATTCAACACTATCTTCTGCTGCTTCAATTTCTAAAGGCTCATCAAGTGGTTCTTCATCAAGTGACAAGGCATCATCAAGCTCAGCTGTCATCGCATCAATTTCTTGATCAAGACTTGCTATATCTAAATCTTCAGAAGGAGGAACATCCAGGTCTAACTCTTCATCAGAAGAAACCGATAACTCTTCATTTGGTAAATCAATATCAGCGATATCTAAATCCAAATCGTTGGATTCTGGCTTATCATCAGCACTATCAAAATCTAAATCAAACTCTAAGTCATTATCTTTTGATGCATCATCATCAATTGAGAGAGATAAATCATTGTCTAAATCATCAAGACTGCTTGCAAAATCATCGTCAATATCCAAATCTAATTCTGCAATACCACCATCATCGCTAGTGGATTCAGAGGCACCTATATCGCCTATATTTAATGAGGATAAGTCACTAGCCAAGTCATCAGAGACATTTAAGTCTGCTTCGCTTATTTCTACATCCAAGTCTAAATCAATATCTTCATCAATATTGAGGTCTAAATCCAGCTCATCGTCCAAGCCTGCAAGAGATAAAGAATCTTCATTTGAATCCGGTTTATCAGCATCGATTCCTTCTAGATCATCACTAATATCGTCTAAATCAATAGATAGATCATCTAGATCATCACTGCCTGTAAAATCAATATCTGAACCAGGTAATGACGTATCGTTATCGCCTAAATCCAAATCTAGATCCAGGTCCAGGTCCAGGTCTTCATCAGAGTCATTGGTAAATGCTAGAGTATCTTCATCCCCGCCCTCTAAAGAATATTGATCAGTATCAAATGGCTCAACATTGGAAATATCTTTCCTTAACGCCATGGCCTGATCATTCGCATAAACATTTCCTAGGGGAAGAAGCTGCGCATACTGTTCATCAAAGCCTTCTGAATTCTGCGATTTTGCATAGATTTTCAGCAGGCCAAGACGTGCATCTGCATTATCTGGGTTCTGCTGTATTTCCTTTTGCAGTAATTCGATTGCTTTATCTTCTTGTCCCAAACTGACATAGATATCAGCTTCAGCGACTACATCTTCTGTCTGAGCCTGCACTGAATCATCAAGCTCATCATCTTCGATATCATAGTCATCTCCATCAACCGAAATTTCTTCCTCATAATCTTCATCAGAAACAAGTAAATCTTCTTCGGACTCTAAATCAAACTCCCCAAAATCTGGCTCTTCTGGTTTTTCACGTAAACGTAGCAACACCAAAATAGCAACAAGTAAGGCTAATAAACCACCACCGACAGCCAATAAGTTACTTTTTACAAACTCGACAACATCAAATGATGAGCTACTTTGACCAACAGGGGCAACGGGAGCAGGTTCAGGCTCTGGAGTAGTAACAACTGGCTCTTCAGGCGGCGTCTCCACTTGCGCTGTGATGTCTTCTACAGGTTCAACAATAGAGTCATCAACAACTGTTGATGTAGCATCACTAATCGTATCGTTTGCACTATCTAAAACGTCCTGAGCTGCTTTAGCAATATCATCTTGAACGTCTGTTGTCGCCTCATTGATATTTTCATCAAGTCCACCAACAATAGAAGTATCTGTCTCTTCAACAACTGCGTCGACCACATTTGTTGATGGATCGGCTTCAGTTACAGAAGTTAGGTTATCAGCCTCATTAGTTTGAGTTGCTATCTGCAATGCTTTTAGCTGATCATTAGTGACTGAAACCAATTCTTCCATCGTTTGGATTTGAGATTCCAACTCACTGATACGATCCTTTAGTTCGCTATTTTCTCGACTAGAACGATCTAACTCTTCTTGCGCAACTGCTAAATCATTCTGCAATGACTCTCCTGAACCACTTGCCCCAGCACTTTTCACATCACCTTGCCCAGAATCCGCTGAACCTAATGTCAGACGACCTTCCGGGGAAGAAGTCGAAGAGGATGTTGAGCCCGTTGGTGCTGCCGAGGTAAGCACAGGCTTTTGCTTTGTACTCGAAGACCATGTTTGGTTTTGCTGACGAACAGCATTAACCGCTTGGTTATAAGTGATATCTGCAATTTCATTTGACGATGGAATACGTAATACACGGCCATTACGCAAACGATTAATATTATCTCCAATAAAAGCATTAGGATTGGCTTGTTGGATAGCAATCATTGTCTGATGAACAGAAATAGAAGAATTAGGGCGTGTGCGCTCAGCAATTTCCCATAGAGTATCTCCAGATTGCACTCGATAACTATCAACGGGGGGGGGAGAAGTTGCGGGTTGATTAGGGTTATAAACAGGGGCTGGAGCACTAACAGTTTCACGTGGCTGACGCTGAACTCTTGGCGGCGGCTGTTGACTAGGGGATGAAACCACTCCAGATGAAGGGGCCGTCACAGCAGGTCTCGATGGAGCAGATTCAGTAAAAACAGGCAAGTCTAGCAATAAAGTATATTCGCGTAGCAACCGCCCACTCGGCCATTGTACCTCTATCAGAAAATTAAGGTATGGCTCCGTTACTGGCTTACGTGTAGTAACACGAATAAAAGGATTTGATGGATTATCAAGTACTACTTCAAAATTAAGCCCTGAAAGAAAAAATATTCTATCTACCCCTGCACGGCTAAAATCTTCTCGGGAAGCAAGCGCTGTAAGAATTTCTTCTTCTGATAAATCACGCACTTTCAACAGCCGAATTTCGGCATTAAGCGGTTGATTGAATTGAGATCTTAAGGTGATTTCACCTAATCCCAATGCAGAAGTTACACCTGAATACAAAAGTCCAACTGTACTTATAATTAAGGCTAGTGTGCGAAGCTGCATAGACGTATCCCGTTTCATCTTTTCTTTTCGCCGCGTTATCCTACTCAAGGTACACCATGAACCATATAGCAGGCGCGGTCTTATCTGGTAAGTATAGGTTTATCAAGGTTGTCAGCAACTCTACCAGCTAAAACCTCGAATAAACCTTCACAAGTTGCTCTAAGTATTCATTATAAATAGCTTTTTATCAACTCTTCAGCTATCAGAATTGTGTTAAATGCTGCACTTTTACGGACATTATCTGCCGTTATCCAAAGATTGATACCACTATCATGGCTCATGTCACGACGAATGCGGCTAACAAAAATCTTTTCACTCCCTGTTGCATGTGTCACAGGCGTCGCAAATTCACTGCCTCGATCACCCTCTAACAGACTGATTTCCTTATGTTTTCCTAAAATTTCATGAACGTCTTCCAAAGTAATAGGTGACTGTGTATCAACACTCACCATCATGCTATCAGCATAAAATACTGGGACTTGAACGCAGGACGCGTTTAATTGAAGCCGCTCATTCCCCAATAATCGACGAGTTTGGGTTAACAAGCGTTTCTCAGTAAATGAATGCCCATCATTCCCAATTTCTCCGACGTAAGGCAGCACGTTAAAAGAAATTTGCTGGGGGTAAACACTATGTTCAGCACCGCGCCCATTCAACAAGCTTGCCGTTTGAGATGCTAACTCATGAATCGCTTTTTTACCGTGACTGGATACAGATTGGCAAACAGTTACATTCACTCTTTCTACACCAACTTGATCATCGAGTGGCTTAAGAACTGTTGATAACTGGATTGCATTACTATCAGGGTTAACAACGACCTCTGGCTTAGCAGCTAAAATTTGCCCATTAACCTGAGGAACGACTAAAGGAGCTGTCTCTGCAAAAACTTGGCTGTTATCAATAGTCAAACATCCTTTAGCTTGAGCCAAAGGCAATACCTCACTAGAAACCTCATCAGTCGCAACAAATATTGCCAGCTTAACTTTAGAAAAATCGAATTTTTTTAACTCTGTCACCATGACGGGCTTATTATTGAACATAAGGCTGGTACCAGCCGTACGCTCACTAGCCAATAGATAGAGTTGATTCACTGGAAATTTTCGCTTTTCCAACAATTCAACAACAGCTTCACCTATAGCGCCTGTAGCCCCAACAACAGCAATATCAATAGAACTCATGTTTAGCCTTTATATAAGATTGTTAAATACATTGTAGACTCTATTGACGTTTTAGCAGAATTTGAAGCATACGACGTAATGGTTCTGCAGCACCCCACAATAGTTGATCCCCAACCGTAAAAGCACTGAGATATTCTGGCCCCATATGCATTTTGCGTAAACGACCGACAGGAACTGATAGAGTGCCGGTTACCGCTGTTGGTGTCAGCTCTTTTAAAGACTCTTCTTTGTGGTTAGGAACTACTTTAACCCAATCGTTAGCACTGGCTATTAATTGTTCAACTTCAGTTAAAGACAAATCTTTCTTTAATTTAATAGTCAACGCCTGACTATGGCATCGCATCGCACCGACACGCACACATACACCATCGACAGGAATATGAGGAATTAAACCAACAACATCATTTTCATAGGAAGTGCCTATGATTTTATTTGTTTCAGCATCAGCCTTCCATTCTTCACGACTCTGGCCCGAATCCAATTCACTATCAATGTAAGGTAATACACTCCCAGCTAAAGGGACGCCGAAATTTTCTTGAGGTAAATTGCCTTCACGCAACTCATCCGCAATCTTTTTATCAATATCAAGAATAGCTGAGGCTGGATCAGCTAATTCGCTGGCAACCGTATCGCGCAGCTCGCCCATTTGAACTAATAATTCCCTCATATGACGGGCACCACCACCGCTTGCTGCCTGATATGTCATCGCAGAGATCCATTCAACATGCCCCGCATTAATCAGTCCACCAATAGCCATCAACATCAAACTCACTGTGCAGTTACCACCAATAAAATCTTTAGTGCCATTATCCAATGCCTTTTCAATAACATTAGCATTGACAGGATCTAAAACAATGACTGCGTTTTCTTCCATTCTCAAAGCAGACGCTGCATCAATCCAATAACCATTCCATCCAGATTCACGTAAAGGTTTAAAAACCTCTTTGGTATAATCCCCTCCCTGACAAGAGATAACAACGTCCATTTTAGATAGCTCAGCAATATCTTTCGCGTCTTTTAAAGGCTCAATTGTTTTACCAATAGAAGGGCCTTCCCCACCAACATTTGATGTTGTGAAAAACACAGGCTCAAAAGCTGCAAAATCATTCTCTTCTATCATTCGACCCATCAAGACCGAACCAACCATACCACGCCAACCGACAAAACCGACTTTCATTAACTTTCCTCTAAACCTCACTGACTATAGGAATTGATATTCTCTAAAGGGTGCGTAGTTTACAGGAGAACCCCTTTCGATAAAAACATATTCTTAACTACCGAAGATAAGTAGAGCTGAATATACATAGCAGTAATTTATTCAATATAGAAATTGATGCTGTGATAAACTATGGAATTCTAGTTATTAGCCACTTCCACTACATACCTACCCAATAATCCATATGATATCGGCCGTTAAATTTTTCCTTATTAAATGGTTTTTTACTCTTTGTAGACTAATACCACTAAAGAGGTCACAACAAATAGGCAGCACTCTAGGCCGCTGCTTAATGAAGTTTAATAAAAAAAGAGTTCATATCGTCAAATGCAATTTGAAAGCTTGCTTTCCCAATCAAACCGACAAAGAAAGGGAAAAACTAACAAATAAGATTGCAGAGGAAACTGGCAAATGGATTATGGAATCAGCACATGTATGGTTTGGCAAAGAAAAAGACTTAATTCGCCATTTAAAAGTTAAAAATCCGGATTTATTACGTAAAGCATACAATAAGCAAAATGGGGTCGTCATTATTCTGCCTCATCTTGGCAATTGGGAGATGATCAATTTTTATCTCCCTCAGAATTACCCTTCTGCCTCAATGTATAAGCCATTATCATCGAACACGATGGAAAAAATTGTGCTAGGAAGTCGTACACAGGCTGGCGCAGAGATGTTTGCCGCCGATAGCCGGGGGGTAAGGCAGGCATTAAAACATTTAAAAAAAGGGAAGGTATTAATAGTCTTATCAGACCACCTTCCCTCACGTGAAGCCGGCGTTTACGCCCCCTTCTTTGGCAACCCTGCATTAACTGGAAAATTAACCCATACACTAGTTAAATTCAATCAATCAGAAGCCATCATGGCAAGTGTATTGAGGCAGCCCAATGGAGAAGGGTTTGAATTAGAGTTTCATCCAATTACCGGCATGCAGGATACCAATAATCCCGTCGAAGCAGCCACCTATCTGAATAAATCTATCGAAGAAGCAATATTAATTGCTCCCGAACAATATCAGTGGGTTTACACACGCTTTGACAAACAGCCTAAAGGCAGCAGCAATATTTACCGATTAAAATAGAACACCGCACTAATCGGGAATACGCACTTGGTGATCTTTGAACTCAATTAGATTTTGAGCATGAGGTTTAGCGGCAATAGCAGGTAAATGCACAGCTATCTCAAGGTCAGATACCGAATTATCCGTACCAAGCCCACGCGGTATCGGCCGCACTACCTGACTGGCTGGCAAAGTAGTACCATTTTTTAAGTGATCAAACATTAAATCTAAACTTTCCAAAAAATAATGGTGTAAAGGAACATAGCGATTATTAAAACCAGGAAAGGCATTCAGAGCATCTAAATGATGCGCATTCACAACCTCGTAATAATGTAAACGGCTGCTATGATCTGTTAATTTATTTAAACCAAAGTAAGCGCGTGAACTGTGATTAGGGGCCAAGATACCATCAGAACGACCAGTGACAAAGATTGCTGGCTTACCACGCAGCTTTCCCGTCGCTCTAATTTGATGAATACCTTTTTGAATACGACGATGATATCGCTTCTGCTGCTTACTAATATTATTATTCTCGTCAAGAACATCAACTCCAGTCACTAACGTACGCAAACATAATGCACCATCTATGTTTTGATCGAACTGACCTGAGCTAGGTGAGATGGACACTGTATTTTCAGACGCTCCCCCTAACGAATTATTATTAACCAATACAATACCGGCTACTGGCGGGATGCCTGTACTACGAGAAAAGTATTCATTATGTACGACAGCAGGGAGTTCTGTTGGACGATTATTATCATCAACAGCAGCAAAGCTGTAACCACACAAGTTTTTCGCCACACTAAAGCGACCATGACTATTGGGGTAATTAACGGCTATTGCCTGAGGAATACTAATATTCCAATGGGAGGGTTGAACGATATTTTGTTCGTGTAGAATGCCATAATCATTGATAACTTTTTGTGCCTCGGTCGACTGTTCTGCCAACGTTGTCGATTGCAACAACCCTTTATTATGTAAAACTGAACAAGGGATCACGCCAAACTGTGGCAAAACAAAAGGGGCATTCGCATTTTCTGGCGCCGCATTTGCACAAGACTGATAAATATTAAGTAGAGTGCCATAATCTGCTAACGACAAACTGTGGTTAAACAATGGCTCAGCATCTCCCTGAACAATACTAAACGATGGATTATAAATCGGCGTTACATTAGGCTCAGATACTGCTACACCATCAATTAATCCTTGCCAGTCTTGCTCAGCAGCCATTACTGAAGCACCACCACCATTGGATACACTCGAAGCAATTACAATAGTATTATCTGGTCGAATAGTTTTTCTATGCCTGCCTTTCCCATCGATTTTCCCATATTTTTCATTCAAGATATAAAAGGCAAACTTAATTGATTGCAATACACTCTTACCCCATAATCGTTGCGTGTTTTTTTGAGAATGGGCATGTTTAAAAGCAACACGATGAGGGAATTGCTCATTGTATTGTTCTCGTCTTTCATCTGATAATTTAGGAATAAAATGCGCATCATGAAGCGCAATGTCAGCATCCTCAAGCCTTCCATCAATTAATGTCGCCTTATGATTTTGTAAGCTATAAGCACTACTGCCCTTACCTGCATCGGTATAAGTTATTGCACAATTATTTTTTAAACCCCATTCACCTACTGTGCCTATGGCACCATAAACACCTCGAGAATTAGAAGATGGAGCTGTGACTATACACGGCTCATCAGGATCAAAGCTGTCAGGAATTTGTACCATCATTGTGATATTTAATGGGCCTGCATAACCCAGAACTTCATAACCTGATACAAGCCCCTGCCCCACAGAGCCATCTGCTTTAATATTAGGTCCATAAATACGACCAAAACCGCCTGCCGTCGTAGGGTCGATTAATGCGCGATAATTAGTATGGATAGCTAGGCGCCGTAATTCCGCTGTCGTAGGATTTAAACGGTCATCTGGCACAGGGCCATCGAATAATTGCAACCCACTTACACCCAGACCAGCTGTCGCTAAATCATCAGTAATGCCATCGTAATACGTTTCAATGATATCGCCTCGAATGAAATGTGGTTTTTTATTAACACCATATTTACTAACATCGTCAGCCAACAATGTTGATGAGGTGATAATTAATCCACTCAGCAAGAGTGGCTGAAGACCTACACAGTATTGATTATTATTCTTTTTCAAAATTATATTCTCCGTTTATCAAATAAAGTAATTCGTCTTAGTAAGCTACAAAACGTAAACAAGAATTACTGACAGCGTGCCCATAACAGCCATTAGAAAATGATTTGAACAATATGGTTATGGGACTGAATGTCTTAGGTTGTACAAAAGAGTTCGTTCAACCCAAATAGATAAACGCAAAAAATACGCCAAAATATGAAGATAAATAAGCTGTTGATTTTACGAGACATTTAATAAGCAAGAAACTTATCAAAACATAAGTTGAGCGCTGAACGCTCAACGAAAAGAATAGAGCGATCGGAATAGCTCACTTTGCAAAAATAATAATATAGATTTTTCTTTAGGAGAAAAATTAAGTACGTTAATTTCTGCGAACAAGAATTATGATTCAGTGTTCTTTGGCCATAAAATTTGGATTTCTTCCAACTGTTTTTCAGCAGAAAAATACTCCCAGACTATCCCATTAACATCAACCTCCTCTGTAAAAGAAGAGGTTGACGAATCCTCCCAACCCAGATGTCTTAATTCCCCAGCTGGCTGAGTAGTATCTACCCTCAATGAGAAGTTAAGTGAATCTGTTCGCCATAATGCATATTGGTTTTTAACAACAATCTCTGGCTCAGAACCTAAACGGGCCGTATAGTCTTGAACCGACGTTGGCAAATCACTTGTCGATAAAGCAATATGAAAACGCTTCACGATACTATGCCATCAATGCATCAACAACTGCATCGCCCATTTCAGATGTGCTTACTTTTTTCATACCTTCAGAGAAAATATCCGCTGTACGTAAATTTTGATCTAAGACTTGACCAACTGCTGCGGCAATGGCATCAGCTGCTTCAGCCATACCCAAAGAATAACGCAACATCATCTCAACGGACAAAATAGTGGCAAGTGGATTGGCTACTCCTTGACCTGCGATATCAGGTGCTGAACCATGAACAGGCTCATACATACCCAAGCCATCAGAGTTTAGTGAAGCAGAAGGCAACATACCAATAGAACCGGTTAACATTGCTGCACAATCCGACAATATATCGCCAAACAAATTACTCGTCACAACCACATCAAATTGTTTTGGTCCACGCACTAATTGCATAGCCGCATTATCAACATACATATGAGAAAGCTCTACATCAGAATACTCAGGCGCAAGCCCTTCCATAATTTCTCGCCACAATCCAGAGACTTCTAATACATTAGCCTTTTCAACAGAACATAAACGTTTACCACGTTTTTGCGCGACTTCAAACGCATTACGCCCAATACGCTCTATTTCACTCTCACGATAAACCATCGTGTTATAACCTTGACGCTCGCCATTCTCCAGAATACGTATGCCGCGAGGCTCACCAAAATAAATACCACCAGTTAATTCACGTACAATTAAAATGTCGAGATCAGCAACAAGCTCTTTTTTCAATGAAGATGCATCAGCCAATTGTGGGTACAAAATCGCCGGGCGTAAATTAGAGAATAAATCTAATTCAGCGCGCATCTTTAGCAAACCTTTTTCAGGACGAATTGCTCGATCTAAGGTATCCCATTTAGGGCCGCCAACCGCCCCCAGTAAAATAGCATCGCTGGCTCGCCCTTGAGCAATAGTCTCATCTGTTAAAGGCACACCATGGGCATCAATAGAACAACCTCCCATCAAGCCCTCTTCATAGGCAAGCTCCAAGCTCATTTTTTCATTAACACAATCAATGACTTTACGCGCTTCATTAACAATTTCTGGGCCAATACCGTCACCAGCTAACAATAATATTTTTTTAGACACACACACCTCGAAAAATAAGGACTATTAAAAATTAAAAGGACGTATTGTATTACGCCCCACCTAAAGAAAGAAAGACTATAACCCTGTGTAGCTTTATTTAGTAAACAACATTTGACGCACAACCCGTTCCAGCTATCCTTAACACTATCACCGTAATTCATTCATAGTGGAAAGCAATGGCACAGATGTTGCGGAACAGCCAAAGCGGCACTCTTATCAACGAAAAAGGCTATGATTCTGCCTGCCCCAATAACTTATCGTTATATTCACGAACAACGTTAAAACATACCTTACAATACTTTATAGCAGCGGTAATTTTTATTCTTTACGGTGTACAGGTTTGCCCTTTTCTAGAATCATTAGAAAGGAGCTTCTTTACATCTGTTGTCATCTCATTATTTAGCTGCATGCTAATTATTCGGACGATAGTCCTGCAAAAAAAACAACCTAACACTCCACAAAAAATACTTAAAAAGCAATTCATTATCGACCTCGGTATTTTTTTCCTCGGAGGTCTAGTCCTAGCTATAGGCAATCAGATAATTTATCAATTTCCATTAGAAGCAAGCTTAAGAGTAATAATTGGCTTTATGATACTCGGCTTTTTTACCAGTATGCTTTTATTACTTCAAAAGGAAAGCCAGCTAATTCTTGCCAAACAAGTCATTCCAAGCAAATTAACCCCTAACAAACACACCTCAATTAACATCAAGATTCAATTTTTTACTTTATCACTACTTATCGGTGCAATTATCACCATGCTACTGATAATTTACAAAGATTTTGAATGGCTACAAAACATAGGAAAAGATATTTCTTTAAACCAAGCTTCATTATGGATTCTTTATGAGTTTTTATTCGTTTCCGCCACCTTTATTGGATACGGTTTACTCATCATCCACAACTTTTCCAATAATATAAAAATGTATTTCAATCATCAAAATTCTGTACTTGCTGCCGTTCAAAAAGGCGAACGCAATCTTACAGTTCCAATAATCAGCAATGATGAATTCAGTATTACAGCGCAATATACCAATCATATGATTAATAGCTTGCAGGAGAGTGAGCAAATATTAAAACAAACTCGTGATGCAGCAATACTCGCCATTTCTTCATTAGCAGAAACAAGAGACAACGAAACGGGTGCACATATTTTACGAACTCAGGAATATATAAGATCGTTAGGCCTTTACCTACAAAAAAATTCACGTTTTAGTGAATATTTAACAAGTGAAACTCTCGAATTAATTTATAAATCTGCACCGCTACATGACATTGGCAAAGTAGGCATTCCTGACTCTATCTTGTTAAAGCCCGGAAAATTAACTGATGATGAATTTTCTATTATGAAAAAACATCCGGTTATAGGTCGTCAGGCAATTGAAAAAGCAGAAAAACAAACCGGCACTATGCCATTTTTACACTTCGCTAAAGAAATTTCAGAAACCCACCATGAAAAATGGGACGGCAGTGGCTACCCCTATGGATTAAAAGCCGATGAAATCCCATTATCTGGCAGGCTGATGGCACTTGCCGATGTTTATGACGCATTGATCACTGAACGGGTTTATAAACCTGCCTTTAGTCATGAAAAATCAAAAGCAATTATCCTTGAAGGTAAAGGTACTCATTTTGACCCAGATATCGTCGATGCTTTTCTAGCCATAGAAAATGAGTTCATTACCATTGCCGAAGCTCACAAGGATAAGTAAGCATTATTTAACAATATCAAACAGCCACGGGGCTTGCTCACGACGCATTTTTTCATAAGCATGGATAGCATCTGCATCCTCTAAAGTTAAGCCAATATCATCCAAACCATTTAATAAACAATGCTTTCTGAAGTCATCAATCTCAAAACCAAACTTTTCACCAGAAGGCGTAATAACTGCTTGTTTCTCTAAGTCGATAGATAACTGATAACCTTCTACGTCATACATTTCCGCAAATAACCGCTCAACAATTTCATCTGCAAGAATAACGGGCAAAAGACCATTCTTAAATGAATTATTATAAAATATATCAGCGTAACTCGGCGCAATAACAGCCCGAAAACCATAGTCATCTAGTGCCCAAGGTGCATGCTCTCGACTAGATCCACAACCAAAATTCTCTCGCGCCAGTAAAATAGAAGCGTCTTTATAGCGAGGAAAATTTAGTGGAAACTCATCATTTAATGGACGCCCTTCACATGACTGGTCTGGCTGGCCTTCATCTAAATAGCGCAATTCATCAAACAGGTTTTTACCGAAACCACTTCGCTTAATAGATTTTAAAAACTGTTTAGGAATAATCATATCCGTATCGACATTCGCGCGATCCATAGGAGCAACTATTCCATTGTGTAATGTAAATGCTTTCATTTTACCCCTCCAACTCAAACTGTCTTACATCAACGAAATGACCGGCGATTGCTGCAGCTGCAGCCATTTCTGGGCTGACTAAATGGGTACGTCCTCCGTAGCCTTGTCGCCCTTCAAAATTACGATTAGATGTTGAAGCACAATGTTCTCCTGCACCCAATTTATCCGCATTCATAGCCAAGCACATTGAACAACCTGGTTCGCGCCATTCGAGCCCTGCCTCAGTAAATATTTTATCTAAACCTTCTGCTTCTGCTTGTTCCTTCACCAAACCCGAACCAGGAACAACGATCGCCTCTTTGATAGATTCAGCTTTTTTTCGGCCTTTCACAACTGCTGCGGCTGCACGCATATCTTCGATACGTGAGTTTGTACAAGACCCGATAAATACACGATCAAGAGAAATATCCACTATCTTTTGACCTGCACTTAAACCCATATATTCAAGTGCACGCTCCATACCCGATTTTTTTACTGGGTCTTTTTCGTTTTCTGGGTTGGGAACACTCTCATCAATTTCAACAACCATCTCTGGTGATGTACCCCAACTCACTTGAGGCCCAATTTGAGAGCCATCAATCTCAACGACTTTATCGAATACCGCGTTGTTATCGCTCACTAATTCACGCCACTCAGCAACAGCAGCATCCCAATGTTCAGCTCTAGGGGCAAAATCACGGCCTTTAACATAGTCAATTGTGGTTTGATCAACGGCAACCATACCGGCACGTGCACCTGCTTCAATGGCCATGTTACAAACGGTCATCCGACCTTCCATAGACATATCACGGAAAACTTTCCCACCAAATTCAATGGCGTAGCCATTACCGCCCGCTGTCCCTATTTTTGCAATAATAGCTAACACGACATCTTTAGGTGTAACGCCTTTACCCAAGGTACCGTCAACTCTTACCAACATACTTTTCATTTTTTTAGCGACCAGACACTGAGTTGCTAATACATGCTCGACTTCACTGGTACCGATACCGTGAGCCAAAGCACCTAATGCACCATTTGTCGCTGTATGAGAGTCACCACAAACAACTGTCATCCCCGGTAAACAAGCACCAGACTCTGGCCCAATAACATGAACAATACCTTGGCGCCTATCATTGATCTTATATTCCGTAATACCAAAACTATCGCAATTATCATCCAATGTTTTCACCTGAATCTTAGAAACAGGGTCTGCAATCCCATCAACACCATATGCTCGCTCTTTTACTGTTGTCGGCACGTTATGATCAGGCGTTGCTAGTACGCTATCAACTCGCCAAAGCTTGCGGCCGGCCAAACGTAAACCTTCAAATGCTTGCGGGCTTGTGACTTCATGCACGATATGGCGATCAATATAGATCAAAGCAGAGCCATCATCTCTCTGCTTTACTAAATGCGCATCCCATAATTTGTCATAGAGCGTTTTATTTGTCATAACGGTATCTTCAATGTAACTGTGTGGATGTAATAGCTATATACGTTTAACTTAAACGTATATAGCTACTTAAGTCTGTTTGCCTTACTTGGATAAAACAATGACCAGAATAGTACGCCTCCAAAAACCATAAAACAAATTCATATTTTTAATCATTTACATTCCTAATAGGAATAGTAAAATTCATCGTATGGATACTCAATTACTTACAGCCTTTACCACTGTTGCTGAATTAAGCTCTTTTTCGGAGGCCGCTAGTCGCCTACATCTGACGCAGTCAGCGATTAGCAAGCGTATTGCCTTGTTGGAATCACAGATCGGACAACCCTTATTTGATCGTATTGGGCGCAGCATTCACCTTACAGAAGCGGGAGCAGCATTGATTCCTCGCGCAAAACGGATTTTGCAGGAAATAAATGATACACAGCAATTTATGGCTGACCTACAGGGAGAAATATCAGGCTCGTTGCGTATTGTGACGAGCCACCATATTGGATTACATCGCCTACCATCGATATTGAAAAGTTACACTCAAGCTTATCCCAATGTACATTTGCAGCTTACCTTTATCGATTCTGAACAGGCCATTGATTCTATTTTGCATGGAGAATTCGAGCTTGCATTTATTACACTTCCTCAAAGCATACTCGATGATATGATAGAAGAAATACAGCATCATCCGCTATGGGAAGACCCTATGGGCTTCGTTGCTAATAACGATCACCCACTTAATCATAAAACAACGATTACCCTATCGGACCTATCCGGGTATCCAGCCATACTTCCAGATACGAATACTTATACTACCCAACTTATTCAACAGTTGTTTACTGATAAAAAGCAGGTATTGGATATATCAATGACAACTAATCATCTCGATGCCATTAAAATGATGATTTCAGTTGGGCTTGGATGGAGTGTTTTACCAAAAACACTAATGAGTAAAAATATTTGTCAGTTGCCCGTCAATAATATCCACCTAACACGACAGCTGGGATGTATTCATCACCGCGAACGCACATTGACCAACGCAGCAAGAGCTATGTTAAAACATCTTAGAGAAAATAATGACCAAAGAAACTGATGAGATAAAAATTCAAGTTACACAATGGCTACAAGACGTTGTGATTGGATTACGCCTATGCCCTTTTGCCAAAGCACCATTTCAAAAACAACAAATTCGCCTTGTCGTCAGTACTGCATTAACTGAAGAGGCATTAAATGAAGAGCTCATTAATGAATGCCAATATTTAGACAATAACAGCAATACAGAAACTACCTTGATTATCTGCACAAATTTATTATTTGATTTTTTCGATTTTTGTCAGTACTTACAATGGGCAGAAAGCACGTTAAAACAACATCAATGGCATGGTATTTATCAAATAGCCAACTTTCATCCTGACTATCAATTTTCTAATACTGATAGCAATGATCCACAGAATTTAACTAATCGATCGCCCTATCCTATAATTCATTTGTTGAGAGAAGTATCACTCTCCTCTGTACTTGATAACTTCTCTGAACCTGAAAGCATTCCAGAAAAAAACATTCAAACGATGAATAATTTAAGCGAAATAGAGAAACAACGTTATTTTCACTATCTTTTTAATCAACCTAATTAGTTAGCCAATACTGCTCTGTTACTGGCCCAATCACGTAAAGCAAATATATCTTCAGCACGTGTTACTGAGATAGGCACTGTAGAATTAATTGCAGTTAAAAAATGGGTTGCTTCTAGCTTTTGATCATTCGCCCGGGCTGTATATAATGCGGAAACGATAGCTTGTTCAATTTCAGCTCCTGTAAAACCCTCAGCTGCAGAAGCTATTAATTGGATAGATTGGGAATCCAAGTCTACTTCTCGTTTTCTTAGATGAATACCAACAATGACTTCTCTATCCTGTAACCTTGGCAAGTCTATAAAAAATATTTCATCTAAACGTCCTTTTCGTACCAGCTCTGGAGGTAAGCGTGTAATATCATTACTCGTCGCTACAATAAAAACTTGACTGGTACGCTCAGCCATCCAAGTCAATAATGTCCCTAACACACGCTGTGAAATGCCCTCATTATCGGATTGCCCTAAAGATTTTTCAATTTCATCCATCCACAATACACAAGGCGCTACGTTATCAGCCAGCTGTAATGTTTCACGTAAATTTCTTTCTGTCTCGCCATGATATTTATTATATAAAGCTGCCATATCCAAGCGTAGTAAAGGAACTTGCCATAGGCCCGCGATCGCTTTTGCAGCTAAACTCTTCCCACCACCTTGCACACCTAATAACATCACGCCTTTCGGGTTATCAAGCCGAGGGCCTGTTGCTTTCTTGTTCGCTGCAATAAAACTATCTTTACGTTCAGCTAACCAATTTTTCAAACCTTGCAAACCACCAACATCGGCAAAGCGAGCCGTATCGTACTCATAGGAGAGAATATTATTCATATTCATCAATTCAAATTTGGCTTTATTCACTTCTGACAAATCACTTGTCGTAATAGCACCATCTACATAGATCGCACCTCTCACAAGGTGCTTAACATCACTCTCCGTTAAGCCTCTTAAATTACCGATCATCATATCCAGTGTTTTACTGTCTGTTTTAACTTGACGACCATTGTTTTTCTTTTGCCATTGCCCTGCTTCTTCAATAATAATTTGTCTTATCTTTTCCTCAGAGGGGAATGTGAGTTGGAAGCGAGTACTGTGCCGATAGATTTCGGGAGGCAAAGAGACTTGATGACTTGCCAGTATCACAGTCACACCGTCAGAACCATAAAGCACAATATCTTTTAAAGCCCGTACAACCTTTGGCTCATCTAGATAGGAATGGAAATCACAAAGAACATAAATGCCAGCTTCACTGCGTTGGCGAATAGATAACAGTAGTTCCTCCGGTTTCTGAAATTGCGGAGAAGGCACTAAATGCGTTGAACCATTACTGACTAAACCATCAGTACTCGTCCACCGATATAATTTACGGTATGTTTTTCCTGCTAGACGGGTACATAACTCCAATACTCGTGGCTCTTCATGGGACTCAATCGCGATCAACGATATTCCCTTTTTAACAATTAACTCTATATCGTGTAATTCTTCCATTGTCTTTACTTAGTCTTATTTGATTAATAGTTACAAAGTATGAAGCAAATTATTACTTTTTGACTCGTGGAGGCAATTCGTCATGATGAGGCAAGTCAGCAGAATCAACATACCATTCAGCCTTAGAGGCACAGAATATATTCCATTTAGGCCGCGTTACAGGATCATCATCTAAAGTACCAGCAGGGATAACAATGACGTTTCCTCCTTTGGAAGACCACGGTAATGAACTACCACAGGTTTTACAAAATGCAGTCGCAAAGTATTTTGTATCTTCTGGCTCGTACTGTTGTACCAACTCTTCTCCAGAAATCCAAGTAAATTCATCAGGACGTGCAAATAAATTCGATGCATGAGCACTACCAGTAAATTTTCGACATCGAGAACAATGGCAGTATTGAAAAATTCCCATATCTCCAGTCAAGCTATAAGATACTTTTCCACACAGACAACTACCAACAACAGGTGATTCTTTCATACTTTATCCCTTACTATTACTAACAATTAATAGCGTAAGCTCTAGCTTAGCGACTTAACAATTCGTTTCAATAAGTTTAATGCATTATCAGGAGTTCCATCATATTGTGTTTGAATAATAGCTCCATCGATAGCTAACATGATCGCCATGGCATTTTGCTTACTCTGTTCTGAAGGAGGTAATAGCTTCTCAATAATATCTGCCATTTTTCGTTTATGCGCTTGGGTGATACGAACCACTTCTGGCAGAACCGTGCCTAACTCACCCAAACTATTAATAAAAGCACACCCACGGAACCTTTTACTATGAAACCATTCTTCTACAATAGGGAAAATAGCATTCACCGTCCCACCATTATTCTCTAAAGCGCTTTCAAAAGATCTGATTAGTTCTTGATGCCGAGATTCCAGAAATTCAACAACTAAGCTATTTTTGCTCGGGAAATGCCGATAAAAAGTTGTTTTTGTAACCCCTGATTCAGCAATCAGACGATCAACCCCTGTTGCTCGTATACCTTCACGGTAAAACAAATCAGATGCCGTTAAAAGAATACGATCACGTGCACTCTTAGGTTTGCTAACAATCTTGGCTTTTGATGTTTTCATAACACTATTGTAGACAAGTCTGTCTACAATAGATAGACTGCGCCGAAGTAGACAGACTTGTCTACATTAATATTCGAAGTGATTACTCTAATTCAACCTATAGAAAGGTCAAATCAATGAATGCTAAATTTTCAACTAAACAAGCCCCCATAAAACTTTACCGCAACCCATTATCAGGCCACTGTCACCGCGTAGAACTAATGCTGGCATTTCTGAATCTTCCCTATAAAACCATTGATCTAGATATGATGAATGGCGCACATAAGGCGCCAGATTACTTAACAATAAGTCCATTCGGACAAGTCCCGGCTATTGATGACAATGGAACAACCTTATCTGATTCAAATGCCATCATTACTTATCTCGAAAAAAAATATAATGATGGATATGAATGGATGCCCCAAGATCCCATTCAAGCTGCAGAAGTACAACGCTGGCTATCAGTAGCCGCAGGAGAAATTGCCTATGGTCCTTGCTCAGTTCGCTTAGTTAAATTATTTGGTATGGACATAAACTACGATGTCGCGAAACAGAAAACAGATGCCTTATTTTCAATTCTTGAGCCATTACTTAAAAATCGTGATTTCCTTGCTGGAGCAAAAATTACGTTAGCGGACGTTGCCGGGTATAGTTATATCTCACATGTTCCTGAAGGAGGTGTCAGTCTTGAACCATACCCTGCAATTAAAGCCTGGCTTGATCGTATAGAAAAGCACCCAGGCTTTGTTGGTATGGAACGCTCTCCTATACCCGATGTCGCTTAAAAGCCTGTTAGATATTAGTATAGAATATTAGATAATTCCTTATTCCATACTAATATCACTTCACATATATTGTTCATGAATAACTATTCAAAAAACCTTTAATGAAAAGAACTATTATTTTTTATTAAACTTTTATTCAAATAGAAGGCTTGCAGAATAGTAAACTTCATTTTTTTGACTTCTGCTTCTTGCATACTTAAACTCACCGCCCTTAATTGTCATCGCACAAGTTTTTATTACATTCTCTAGGAAACAACAATGTTATGGATTCCAGGCAAGCCTCTATAATAATGATTATCGGCGCTATTTTATGGGGAACGAACCCGGCATTGATCAAATTGGCAAGTTGGACACCTTTTGGAACAGCCTGGACTCGTGCTTTATTTTGTGCAGGCTTATTATTGCTGTATTTTTTATACCAAATAAAATTTTCATTAAAATCTATAAAACTACAACTTTTAAGTGCAATTTTTTTAGCCGCTAACAGTATTTTATTTGTTAGTGCGAGCTTATATACCACACCCGCTAATGCAGTTGTACTTATGTTCGTATTTCCTTGGATTACCATGGGTTTGGATTTTCTCATCGAGAAGAAAATACCCTCCCGAGGAGACACATTACGTTTGCTACTTGGCTTTACAGGGATTGTGGTTATTGTCTGGAATGGTTTGAACCAATCAGGAGCTTTAGGGAATACTTTTGCACTATTGGCAGGTGTAGCTATTGCGTTACATATCTTTTTTAGCCAAAGACTAGGAGAGCGCCACGAAAGTAATCAGGAAGTACTAAGCTCAATCATGTTTGCGTGGATAATCACTATTATTGGCTTAACGCCTTTTGTATTGCAAGCTGACGCACCATCTATTATATCATTAAACAAAAGCCAATTATTTTACCTTTTTTTGTTTGGCTTGCTATCAGCTATACCCTGGCTTTTGTGGGCAAAAGCAATTACTTATATTCCTGGGCATGTAGTAGCATCACTTCTAGGCGTTGAAGTATTTATGGCTGCATTATGCGGATGGTTATTACTGGGTGAACTCCCTTATATCGAAACATGGGTAGGTGGGATTTTTATTCTAATTGCAGCGACGACACAAATTTTATCTAGCGTTTCTGAAAAGAAACATTAACTCTATCTTTTATTGTGCAACAAGCTGCCCAAGCCAAACCTCTTTATTGATAACCAGCGAAGTAGACAATTGATCAAACTCAATAAAATGGGCACTTTTTAAGTGTACATCAAATGCTTGCCGATTAGTGTATAACTCATAGAGGTAAAAAACATTATTCAATTTTTCATCTTGAACAACATCGAACTGATAACACTCTGTTTCCTGCTCTAAACTATTAGCGGCCTGTTTCAATACTAATGATTTAAATTCTTCTGCTTTGTTTAAAACGGCTTCAAATTTAACAATTACAGCATACATTATTTATTCCCAAAACGTTGATTGAGTTCATCGACTTGATCAACTGTCAACGGGCGTGTTTTGTGTTGATTCAAGAGTAAATACAGTTTAGCGGTTTCTTCTAACTCTTCAGTTGCATATAAAGCTTCTTCTAAGCTCGTACCAGAAACTACTGGACCGTGGTTCGCCAGCAATACCGCATGATGATTTCCTGCTAGCTCTCCAACAGCTTTCGCTAAATCAACATCACCTGGTGGGTAATAAGGCACTAGAGGTAGCCGCCCAACACGCATAACATAATACGCTGTCAAGGGTGGTATGACGTTCATACAGTCATTGCACTCTAAGCAACTAACGGCTGCTGCGTACGAAGAATGTAAATGCACAACAGCTCTCGCTTTATTTCTATGCTCATACATGACCCGATGCAAAAAAGCTTCTTTCGTTGGTTTATCTCCAGACAGTAAATTCCCTTTATTATCTAGACGGGACAGTTTGGCTGGGTCAAGACTACCCATAGTTGAACCTGTAGGTGTCATTAACCACCCGTCATCTAAACGCACACTGATATTGCCTGAAGCACCAAATGTTAAACCACGTTGGTATAACGAAGCCCCTATTGTGCATATTTTTTCGCGTAGTTTATTTTCGTTAGTCATATCTGTTTAACTCAGATCTATTTTACTTACTGCTGTTTATTCGAAAGGTATTTCCATATTCCAATCTATGATGTCATCTTCCAGGCCTTAACAAAAAAGTCCTCGCCTCCAAAATTGCCTGACTTTAAGGCAAGGGCTAATAGCTTATTAGTACGAGACAGTGTCCAAGGAACACCTGGTGCAATTTCAACACCTATTTCAAGCTGTTTTACCCCCAAAGCATCAATAACTGCACCAGATGTTTCTCCCCCTGCAACAATCAATTTACTCACGCCAATTTCATAAAGGAACTGTGCAATTCGTCCATGAGTCTGCTCAATCATTTCACCAACATCAATAGTACCTAATGATGCTTTAATTTCAGCAACATCATCAGGTACTGCTGTAGAATAAACAATCGGTGGAAACTCCTGAGATGTAATAGTCTTTTCCAACCAACGGCAGACTCTATTAATTTCGCCATCATCTTTCGCTAAAGCTAATGGGTCTAACTGCAATACAGGGAAACCACTTTTTTTCGCATATTCAATTTGGCCATTCGTTGCTAATGAACAACTGCCTGCAAGAATGGCTGTTTTCCCTCGCGGATAACGAAAGTCTATCACTGGGTTTTTGTCTTGCAATTGACCACTTTTCCGAAAGTTTTCTGGTAAGCCAATTGCCATCCCTGAACCACCAGTAACCAGAGTATGCTCGCTACATGCTGCACCCAGTGCATGTAAATCTTCATGAGTTATGGCATCAGCAATAAATACGGTTGCATCCTGATCGTGGCGTTTTAACTCATCATAAATAGCAGCTTCGCCTTGTGAAACTATTTGCCAAGGAAGCAAACCTACTTTCAGCTTTGTCTGTTTTTGTAAAACGCGTACTAAATCCGGGTCATTCATGGGCGTTAATGGATGATCTTTTAATGGCGATTCTGATAGTAAACGAGATTCAACAAATAAGTGACCTTGATAAACACTTCTACCTGTTTCAGGAAAAGCCGGACAGGCAATCACAACATTTGAATTAAGATCAGCTTTTAAGGCCTCAAGCACTGGTCCAATGTTACCTTCATCGGTAGAGTCAAATGTCGAACAATATTTAAAATAAAATTGCTTTGCCCCTGCCTTCGATAAAACCGCTAATGCAGCTCTTGACTGTTCCACGGCCTGATCAACGGGAATAGTTCTGGATTTTAACGCGACAACAACAGCATCGACGTTACTAAAATCTAAATCGCCCTCAGGTATACCCGAAACCTGAATGGTTTTCATACCGTTGCGTACAAGATTCAGAGCTAAATCTGTAGCCCCAGTTATGTCATCTGCAATACATCCCAGCAACATTATTTTTGCTCTCCTTCAGAGCGCTTTAAAAAGCGTGCAATTAAACGGCTTGATAATCTTTTCCAGGCAGGAATTTGAGAACAAATCGTTAATACGATCGCCGCAATTAATAATAATGATACAGGACGCTCAAAGAAGCCCGTCAAATCACCCTCACCAACCATTAAAGCACGTCGTAAATTTTCATCGGCCATTGGACCTAAAATGACACCAATAACTAAAGGTGAAATAGGGTAATCCATCTCACCCAATAAATATGCTGCAATACCGACAGGTATCATTAAATACAAATTAAAAATATTTAAACCCAATGCATAAGAGCCGATAACAGATAGCACTGTAACAATAGGTAAAAAGACGGTTGCGGGCACTCGCAACACTTTAATCACATGCTTAGCTAGAAACATACCATTCAGCCACATCGCCAATGATGCTAACACCATAATGGCACATAATTCATATAAAAAAGTGGGGCGATTAATCACAACCATTGGACCAGGATTCAGGCCATGCAACATCAATGCCCCCAAAAGCATTACCGCAGGTGGACTCCCAGGAATACCCAAGGTAACTAAAGGAATTAAGGCTCCACCAATACAAGAATTATTGGCCGTTTCCGAAGCAATAATACCTGCGGGCTCTCCTTTACCAAAATTCTCTGGTTTAGGATGTGAATTTTTCGTTGTTCCATACGAGACCCATCCTGCAATATCTTCACCGACACCAGGAACAGCACCAATACCGACACCAATCATCGAAGAACGAATAATGTGCTTGAAATTTTTTCGAATAGTTTTAAATTCAGGTAGAATTCGTTTAATGGGTTGTGGCTTACCTAGTGTCAAACGATCACGCATGCTACGGATAATTTGCGGTACCGCAAATGCGCCAATCAAAACCGGCACCACTTCGATGCCACCATCTAACTGTGATAAATCAAAGGTAAAACGTGGATAAAATTGTAATTGGTCACGTCCAATACATGACAAAGCCAAACCAATTAAACCAGCAATCCAACCTTTATATACAAGGTCACTGCTGGTCAAGGTGCCACTAATAATAATACCGAAAAAAGCTAATAAGAAAAATTCATAGGATGTGAATTGCAATGCAGCATCGGCGATTAACGGTGCAAAAGCAATCAATGCCAACATACCGACGACAGTGCCAATAAAAGAAGCTGTTGTCGTTAAACCTAATGCCCTTCCACCCTCTCCGCGCTGTGCCATGGGGTAACCATCGAGTGCTGTTGCAGCAGCAGCGGCCGTGCCAGGAATGTTAATTAATATCGACGGGTATGAGCCTCCATACACTGCGCCCACATACATAGAAATTAACGCAATTAATGCTGTTTCCAGGTCCATTGAATACGTCAATGTTGTTAATAAAGCCACCCCCAAGGTCGCTGTCAATCCAGGTAATGCGCCAAAAATAATACCCAGAAAACTAGCCCCGAGTAACAACAATATTGTCATAGGGTTATCAATTAACTGCAAAATTGTTTGAAAGAATATTCCTAAATTGGAAAAAAAATCCATCGTCATCTATACAACTAACGCACTAAATACGCTAAGTGCTCCATTGCTTTTATCACTAACCCTTCAGTTGGTAAAGGGACCAATAAGCCAAACTTAAAACATGGCACAAGAATTAAAGGCGTTAAAACACTTGTCATCACTGATATACGCCACTTAGAGAAAAGTTCAGAGTCACCTTTTATCTTCAAATAACTGCATAATGTAATAAATAACATTATTGCAAGTAGAGCAATATCCGCTAAAAGAGAAGATACCATTCCTTGGTACCCGAGAATGCCGATTAAGGTACTTGTTACCATAAAAGGTAAAAAAGAGACCGAAAATAACTCACTACGATCTAAATAGAACGGCAAAATAAAAGCCAATAAAAAAACCATAGACCCAATAAAAAAATCGACATAAGGTATCACGCCATAAACATACGCTATAAGATAACAACAAATGATAAAAAACCGGCGGGAGCCTTCTGATCGAATTGTTTGAGTCAACTTAGGAAAATCTTCTATCGCCTGTTTAAAACCACCATCAGTAATTGAGCGCTTTATTAAAATAAGTGACAGCAATATTAATAAACTTGAAACCAAAATAGGTAGTAGTGCAGGTGAAACATACCAAACATTTTGCACTCCTCCGTAGCTATCTGTCATTGGAAAAGTAAAACTTTCAAATAGCATGGCAATAGAAATAAAAAGAATTAACAAGCCAGTAAAAAAATCAGCTTTACGCTTTTTAGATAATTCTTCTTTTGACAACTTAAGAGTTTCCATGATTGATCTCTGATACGAATAGAGGTGGCAATTTACATTACCACCTCTATGCCTTACTTTTCTATTATTCTTCTTTTATCTTTTAATTATAATGTTATTAAGGCTTAGCAATGCCAAGGTCTGCTGGATTAACTTTAGTGGCACCTAATTCATGTAGAGTCCAAGAAAATAGTGACTCAAGGCTCGCGAATTGTGCAGACGCTTCAGCACCTGTTTTACCTGATAATTGATAATAACTATCAGCCGCCCACTTTTTAACTTTATCGGTTGCTAATGCTTTGTTAAAAGCTTCAGTTAAAGCAGCTTTTGCTTCATCAGGTGCATCACTACGAATTGCCATACCAATAGCTTGGGAGATAGGTAAATATTTTGTTAAACCAGAGTACGAATCAAACGCTGAAGGAATTTCACCCACTCCATCAACAGTTGTACTGCCTTTAACAAGCATCGCTAAAGGACGTAATTTACCCGCTTTCAATAATTGTTGTTGCTCGGCTAAAGAAGTAACAACAACAGTAACCTCACCAGTCATTGCCGCATTTTGCCCTGGAGCAGAACCTTTATAAGGAATGAAATTAAAATCAGCACCACTACCATTTTCAAGCGCCAATAAATTCAAGTGGTGTATTGAACCCGAACCACTAGCTGCCGCTTTAATGCTATTGGGTGATTTTTTTGCCGCCTCAACTAAATCCTTTAACGTTTTGTAAGGAGAGTTTGCAGTCACCGAAACAAGATCAGGTGAGCCACCAATAATGAACGGATACCAAACACTGAATTTTTTATCCCAGCCCGCTTGCACTGCTGATGTCACATTTGATTCTGAAATACCTACCATTGTGTAGCCATCAGATTTTTGAGAGTAGCCATAACTCATGCCTAAAGAGCCTGCTACACCTCCGGGTTTATTAATCACATTTATTCGAGTAGGTAGGAATTTGCTCATTTCGGCAGCAACAATACGGTTAGCCGTATCAGTACCACCACCTGCGCCCCAAACAACGACGCTAGTAATATTACGTGTTGGATATTCTGCTGCGGTAGACACGGTAGATAGTGCTGCGGTTAAAACTAACGTTGCAAAAGATGCTATACGTTTCATATCAATACACTCCTCATTTATATTTTTTATTGAGTAACTTTTTTGTTTAACTATTTGCTTAACTTCAGTTACATGACACGTCTAGTAAAAGTATATATGAGGGCTTTTAAACCCAACTATTTACTGGTTAAGACTAACGTAAATGAAAAACAAAAACTGCAGGCATCAGGTTAATTCTGCTACAACTTTAGTCTTACAGCTTTTGTTATTCTTTCCATTAGCCGATCATGTCACTTAAATTCAGTAAGAATTAGTAATGTTTACTTAATTTCCCTTGAACTAATTAACGCATGTGCTACCGTATACGTTAATTTATTAAACGTCAATGATTTAACGCTTCAAAAGTAAGCAGAAAACGCCAAGAAGAATAAAAAATGATCAAACTAGAAGATGTTGAGAGTATTGGAAGCCGCTTAAATAGGCCTGAATGCGTGCTGACACACCAATCAGGCTTATTATTTGCGTCGGATTGGACAGATAACGGAGGCGTTTCCATTATTTCGATCAATGGTAATGTCCAACGTATTTTATCAAAAGATAGCTCCTTTATTATTCGACCAAACGGGGTTGCCATTGAGCCATCAGGCAGCTTTCTTCTAGCTCACTTAGGTAATGACGATGGTGGAGTGTATCGCTTACACCCAGACGGGGTACTGGAAGACTTTATTACAGACGTTGATGGTGAACCACTCCCCCCAAGCAACTATATCCATTTAGATCATCAAGGAAGAGCCTGGGTGACTATCAGCACCCGAAAGATTCCACGAGCTGAAGCTTATCGACAAGATGTTGCTGATGGTTTTATTGTTCTTATCGACAAACATGGCTGTAAAGTCGTAGCGGACAACCTAGGATACACAAATGAATGCTTGGTTCATCCTGACGGCCAACGATTATTTGTTAATGAAACCTTTGCGCGACGTTTAATATGTTTTGATATTGAAACAAATGGAAATCTCACGAACCGTCGTACTATTTGCGAATTTGATGCAGGTACCTACCCCGACGGAATGACCTTCGATACTTCTGGTGGTATTTGGATTACCAGCATCATCAGCAATCGTGTTATCCGAGTCCAAGAAGATGGCTCGCAGCAGACAATTATTGAAGACCTCGACCCTGAGCATATCAATATAGTGGAAGCCGCTTTTCAAGCAAATGAACTGGGGCGCCCACACCTCGATAAAGTCAAAAGTAAGCAACTTAAAAATATTTCCAGCTTGGCATTTGGCGGCCGTGATTTACGTACAGCCTATTTAGGCTGCCTACTTGGTGATCATATTTCTTATTTTAAAGCACCTTATGGCGGTGTTGCACCAGTGCATTGGGATGCACCTTTAAATACATTACAGGCCTTTTTAAAGCCGGCCAACTAATAAATATAAACATACGATTTTGAGGAAGAAAAATGACTAACCCTGTTAACTTTACTATCGCTGTCTTTCCAGGTGACGGGATAGGCGAGGAAATTACGGAACCTTGCATTAAGGTGCTGGAAAAAGCTATTGATAAAATCGGTGGCTTTTCAGCAACATTCGAGTGGCTTGCTGCAGGCGCTACAACCTATTTGGAAACCGGGGAATCGTTACCCAAACGTTCTATGGATAAAGCCCGCGAAGCAGATGCCATTCTTTTATCCGCCATGGGGCTACCAGATGTACGTTACCCTGACGGCACTGAAATTTCCCCACAAATAGAAATACGTTTCGAACTTGGCTTATATGCTGGCGTCCGACCTGTTCGTGCAATTCCAGGATTGGCGCCCACCCTGCTAAACCCCGACGCTCATAAACTCGACTTCGTTATTATCAGGGAATCAACTGAAGGGTTATTTGCTTCACATGGCAAAGGAGAGATTATTGATGATAAAGAAGCACGTGATACCTTAGTTATAACAAGAAATGTGAGCGAGCGTTTATTCGACTTTGCTTTTAAACTTGGGCAGCAGCGCAAAAAACAGGGTAAATTGGGCCATGTTACCTGTGTCGATAAGGCTAATGTATTTAAATCATTTGCCTTTTTCCGAAAAATCTTTGATGAGCAAGCAGAAAAATTTTCCGATGTTGAAAGCAATCATATGTATATCGATGCAACGGCTCTCAACATGGTTCGCCGCCCTTGGGATTTAGATGTTTTAGTCACTGAAAATATGTTTGGCGACATACTCTCTGATCTCGGAGCTGGCTTAATTGGTGGTATGGGATTTGCTCCATCAGCCGATATTGGTGACGATAATGCTGTGTTTCAGCCGTGCCATGGTACCGCTCCAGATATTGCAGGCAAAGGCTTAGCAAATCCCACCGCAATGTTTTTATCAGGCGCTATGATGTTGTCATGGCTAGGCGATAAACATAATTTTGTACCCGCCTCTCAGGCAGGTGAGTTAGTACAAGCTGCAATTGATGCTGCATTTGCAGATGGCAATTTAATTACCGGTGAGCTGGGCGGCAAAGCTGGCACTAATGATGTCTTTACGGCAGTATTAAACGCTATAGATACATTATAGATTTTTAAAACAGCGTTAATAACAATAAATAGAGAAACATTACATGAGTAAAATCCGATTGGTCACCGTTGGAACCGGTTACTTTAGTCAATTTCAATATTCTGCCTGGAAACGTATTCCAGAAGTAGAACTTGTCGCTGTTTGTAATCGTAGTGACGAAGGCGCAAAGAAAATCGCTGATGAATATGATATTGAATCAACCTATAACGACTTTGGGGAAATGCTCAAACAAGAAAAGCCTGACCTAGTTGATATCATCACCCCACCCGTAACCCATTTAGAATATATCCGCGAAGTAATTCAACATAACAGAGCAAATAATAGTACAGCTATTATTTGTCAAAAACCTTTTTGCACATCATTAGAAGAAGCACAAGAAGCCACTAAAATCACCAAGGATGCAGGTGTATTATTAGTGATCCATGAAAACTTTCGCTTTCAACCCTGGTACGCGGAAATAGCAACACATCTTGATCATAAAAAACTTGGAGATCTTTACCAAGCTACCTTTCGCCTTCGCCCAGGTGATGGGCAAGGTCCAAATGCCTATATGGAAAGGCAGCCTTATTTTCAGCAAATGCCAAAATTTTTAATTCACGAAACGGCTATACATTGGGTTGATACATTTCGCTATCTATTTGGTGAAGTTCACTCTGTCTATGCTCAGTTACGCAAATTAAACCCTGTCATTGCAGGAGAAGACAGCGGTGTATTGATATTCGAATTCACCTCGGGAATGCAAGCGATATTCGACGGTAACCGACTTGTCGATCACTCTGCAGATAATTGCCGTTTGACCATGGGAGAAATGACACTCGAAGGATCAGAAGGCACGATGCAACTTAATGGTAAAGGCGAATTATCATTACGGCAGCATGGTAGCTGTGAAGTCACACAACAACCCTACAATTGGCAAAATGTCGGCTTTGGCGGTGATTGTGTCTACCGACTGCAACGTCATGTGATCGACCATTTAACAGGAACCCCTGAAATTCATAACACTGCAGAAAGCTATATTCGCAATTTAATCATTGAACGAGCTATCTATGAATCAGCAGAAACCGGTGCAAAAATAATAATAGGGTACTAACGAGTTCAAACCTACTATAGAATGTCATTCTTAGAAGAGATCTTGATAGCAGCAAACAGGAGGCAACACCGATGAATAAACCCGCAAAACTATCAATGCCTAACCGTGCCTACCAAGAAATAAAACGACGCATACTCGATAATGAAATCCCCCCCAGTACCATCATCCTAGAGCAAGAACTAGCTGAATTACTCGATATGAGTCGAACACCCGTTAGGGAAGCGCTGATTCGCCTCTCAAATGAAGGTATGGTCGAAGTTCGTCCGCGACATGGGATGCGTGTACTACCGGTTTCACCCGAAGACATGGCCGAAATCTATGACATTCTCACTGCATTGGAAGCTCAAGCTGCAGAAATAGTCGCCACTAAAGGAATAAGTAAAGAACAACTTCAAGAACTGCACGATAGCGTTAACGAAATGGACGAAGCTTTAGCAGCAGATGACCTTAAGCGCTGGAGCCGAGCTGACGAGCGCTTTCATATGTTGCTTGTAGAGTATTCTGGCAACAAACGCCTCATCAATATGGTCAATACCTATTTTGATCAATCCCATCGGGTACGCTGCTTAACTTTGCACCTACGTCCAAAGCCCATTAACTCTAATAACGACCACCGAAGTGTTGTTGCTGCTATCGAAGCAAGCGACCCTGAGACAGCCAATAAATGCCACAGGGAACACCGTAAGAAAAGTGGTCAGATGTTGGTTGATATCCTTAAAAAGAATAGCCTTTCCAGCTTGTAATCATTTTGTTGCTATCACTCTGTAATATCTACAAGCAATAGAGCAAATTCTGGATCTACCGATTCTGAAATAGGAATACGCACGGTGTAACCTGAACCAGGAGCGACAGTGACTGGCTCACCGTCAAGGTTTTCCATCATTTCCAATGTAAAACGAACATCGCCTTTAGGCTGTATCAAAGTCAAAACATCCCCCACAGAAAATTTATTCTTAACCTCTATTTCCAGCATACCGTCACAATAATTAACGGCATCACCAACAAATTGTTGCCTACGAGGGCGAGAAGCACCCTCCTCGTAATTTTGTGTTTTTTGTGGAGGGTGGCGGCGGTAAAAGCCTTCTGTATAGCCACGATTGGATAACCCGTCTAACGCTATCAATAAGTCTTCTCTGAACGGCATACCCTCTTGCGCATCATTCAATGCCTGATGATAGAGCTGTGTTGCTCGCGCTGTGTAGAAGTAAGATTTAGTTCGCCCTTCAATTTTTAACGAGTCTATACCAATATCCATTAAACGCTGTACATGCTCGATGGCTCTCAAGTCTTTAGAATTCATAATATAGGTACCATGCTCATCTTCTTCCATGGGCATCATTTCACCAGGGCGAGTAGCCTCTTCAATCAATACCACATCACCGGTAATATTTTTTTCAGACTCATGAGTCTTATATTGCCAACGACACGCATTAGTACAAGCTCCTTGATTTGCATCACGGTGATTAAAATAACCCGATAACAAACAACGCCCGGAAAAAGCAATACAAAGCGCGCCATGAACAAACACTTCCAATTCAATATCAGGACAAGCCTGACGTATACTTTCAATCTCTTTGAGTGATAATTCTCGGGAGAGGATAATTCTCGATAGTCCTATGGATTGCCAGAATTTCACTGCAGCGGAGTTTAATGTATTCGCTTGAACAGAAAGATGTATAGGTAGGTCCGGCCATTGCTCGCGCACTAACATAATTAAACCAGGGTCGGACATAATCAAAGCGTCTGGAGACATCTCAACAATCGGAGCAATATCGCGAATATAAGTTTTTATTTTATTGTCGTGAGGCAAAAGATTACTGGCAAGAAAAAATTTTTTCCCTCTTTCATGGGCATACTCTATACCCCTTTTAATATTATCCAGAGAAAATTCATTATTCCTTACCCGCAAGCTGTAGCGTGGTTGTCCGGCATAAACAGCATCAGCACCATAGGCAAAAGCATACCGTAGTGACTGCAACGTCCCAGCAGGAGCCAGCAACTCTGGCGTTGATAAAATCGACATAAACTAACCTTATTAGATTCAAAAGCCTTGTCAGCAACCATGCATTTCGCATAACTCACCGGACAAAAGAACCCGGCATAATGAGGGGCCTAAAATAAAAGAGTTTTGATTTGCATCATGAAAAGTAAAATCAACAGGCTTCAGGAGTAATCCTCAGAAGCGGTATAGCAGGACGAGAGAAAATTGAGAGGGTTACCCATTTTTGGAACCCAAACAAAATATATTATCTATATTAAAGAGAAGAAATTGGAGCGGGAAACGAGGCTCGAACTAAAATAGAGCCACATTATGCCATCTCATGCCTTTTAAGCTATTGATTTTAAAGGAAATAAAAAAATGAGATGGTTTTAATAATACAGAAATGCGAACAAAAGTGCGAACAAAATCACTCATAATCTCAGCATTATTAAACCTTAATTTGGCCTCGCAGCAGCCGCCAACAGTTGCCCAGCACGAGAGAAGCCAGGGAATATACTCGACAGCAAAACCACATGCTCCAACGACAACTGAAGCTCATCTTTGTGGACATCATTCTCCATAAGCCAGCCTAAAAAGTCGGCATTACCCTGAAGATCATCCGGGAAATTTTCGGATGCATCGTTGACGCTGATCACCCTATTTAATGCGGCCTTATCAATACTACTTAGCGTACGAAATAACTCCATAGCCTCAGCTTTCTCGACAACATCAAGCGTTTCAATTTGAGCCAACAACTTTTCCATCATATCCATATCTAAAACCATTTTCCCCAGTGACCCAACTCTTCAACACGGCTTACACCATTAAGCCCTATAAGCACACCAAAGTAACAAGCAAAATGCACAAACATTACAATAGTAGCCAACGTTAAAAAGCCAAAAATAGCCAATAGAATACAACCAATAAAGCTGAAAATAGCCACCAAGCCAGACGCAATGACTAACCTACCCGGAGGATCATATCGCCAAAGCCAAAGAAACGCTATTACCGCCCTGCGAAAAATACCTCTATTCATTTAATCATTTACCCTTAATTTAGGCTCAATCCACTTAGAAAAAGTTTGGTAGCTAGTCTTACCGTCAGACAAGTTAACCATTTGATCGGCTATCTGGTCCTGACCCACAATTAGGCTATAGCCATTCAAATCTAGAAAAGTCAGCATGCTCACCAAAGCTGTTCGCTTGTTACCATCATTAAACACATGACCTCTCGCAATAACCTCTGCATAAAGAGCCGCCACCTGCTGTATGCTATCAAACTGAGTATAGGAAAGGTTTGAATGAATCCGTCCAACTAACGCATCCACGGAAAGATCTGGCCTTGAACCCTTCAGACCAGAATACTCCATTAGTATAGAATCATGTATAGCCCTGATCTCACTTGCACTGAGATGCAGAAGATTATCGATACTCATTATCGATTTTTGAGATTATCAAGAGCTTTAGCGTACTGAGCCTTAACTTTGTCAGCTGATTTTTTGACATCGCTTCGACTAGCGACTTTCACCGCTTTGCCAGCAATCATTTGAGTTTTTACTGATTTTGAGGGTTTTACTGATTTCATAACACGAGATCCATTCAAGGTGCATCAAGCGCACCGACATGAGACCAATTGTATTATATTATTATAATATAATACAAACCCAAGAATATTATTATTAGACAATACCAAGCATTATCCAATAAGCGCATTAATGTCACTAATTTCAACATTTTCAATGCTTGAGGCTCGGCTTACTCTATTTAATTAACTTCCAGCCTTTAGGCTTATGCCTGAAAAAACGATTTAAGCTTCTAGTAAATTTTCTAAAGTCCTTTTTCTTTTGGCCTTTTTCGCTAAGCACTCTCTTTCCAGACAAAACTTGTTTCCCCTAGTTAAATTCATACGATTAAGCAGCGCGCCCAATTAACTGACCATTACTCTCAAACACTGCATTCGCAAACCCCATGGGCGTTGCACTTCTAATGTTATGCCTATTCGGACCCGGCGGGCACTTGTGAATTCTGTCATCAGGCGGCGGCAAGTCATCAAGCTGAAACTTATCAGGCATAACAAAACCATTACCAACCCAAAGACACGTTTTCTTCGTATAGTTATCTTCTCTACAATATCCTGTGAAATATTCAGGACTAAAAGTGTAATCACACTTGCGCCAGTGACTCGCTATATTACTGACTGGATTTTCAATCAAATAAGGCGCACCACTCCATTCGCAAAATTCAGCAGCAGTAGCAAACATTTCTATACTTGTCGCAAGCCTTCTCAAACCCTTTCCTTTGAACCACCTGGCACCGCTGACAGCCAAGTGATCACATGGAGGCCATGCGGCAACGAAGGCAATACGATTTTTTTCAAACGGTGGCAACCATATTCTTGTTAGATCGGCATTAACTTTTTTAAGAAACCCGCAATCCGTTATACCAAAATTATCATATGCCACGGGATGCTGTTGATCGACAATCCAACATTCATAACCAGCATCAATCCATGGCTTTGCCATATTTCCGCTGACATCAAACAAAAAAATAGCAATATCTTTCACGCGCTACCCGCTTCTCCTAACCCAAAGCAATTTGTTTTGCTTCCCCTAATTAATATTCCAGAAATACTCGCTTAAACCACCATCGAAAATTTGGTTTAATACTCCATGGAGATCATGAAACCCTGTTTTAACAACCAATTCATTAGCCTCGCCGACCTCTCCACAACAAAATATTTCAGCATCATCCAAACTCAATGTTGACGCCTGTCTATCAAGTTCTTGCCAGTCGTATCCCCAATCATCAGGAAAAACAATATCTTCCATTCTTTTCATAGGGATACCGTTATCAATCGAGATTAGCCGGATTAAACCAAGCAAGCTTTTCACAATTTGTTTCCCCCTAAACAGCAACGACTTTATTCATAGATCTACTGGCCAACCGCTCCCGCAATTTAGAAATCAAATCACCCAGAGATGCATTGACACCGACACTAACAAATACATCATTATAGTTGCACTCAACACAACAGCCCAACCGCTGAGAAATTTCAATAAGCTGAACACAAGCATCCACCAAATCAACCCCGTTATCCAAGCGAACAGGAATAGACATATCTTTTAGAAAATCCATCATGTTTCCCCTATACAGCTTCAATAGCTTCAAGAGCTTCCTGCAAACTATGAGCTTCTATAGCATCGATAATTTTCAGGTTTTGCTCTGCCTTGCCTTCAAAATATCCTTTATTAAATTTATCTTTGGTAGCCTTTGCTTCACGCTCAAAGCATTTGGCCTGCTTTTTTAACTTTTCTAATAATGGCTTCATTTTAAATCCCAACCTGATCTTATTTGCTTTTTGCCTTTGATATATGTCATTATATTAATTACATACACAATGTCAATAAATTAATTACACATATGCAGAACAAATTACTAACGCCAGACGAAATTATTGACCTTGTTCTAAAGCATCTTGAGCTGGAAAACGACAACCAATTAGCCAAACATCTTGGCGTTGAGAGACAAATTATCCGACAGTACCGCAATGGCAAAGGCAATAATATTAACTGTCGCCTATTTACAGCACTGCTGACCTAACGCTCTACAAACCTGCACCCTCAATATCTTCGGGAATCGAATACAAAGCCTCCAAGGTTTTTCGAATACCATCATAGTCGGGATCAATATAACCATACGGCTCATCGTCAGTGCTGTGCCTCAGAAGCACACAAAGCAACTCCTCTGTTCCGCCACGCCTGGCAACTCTTGTTGCCAAAGTGCGCCTACCCGAATGAGTAGTAAAATCTTTTATGCCAGCATTTCTGCCCCACCTAGTGACAACATGCTGGAGAGTGTCACAAGCCCAGTTTTCTGTATGCGTAACCTCTCCAGTTTTCTCGCTGGTGTACTTCCTTTTTTTCTTCTTTAATGAATACGGCTGCTTGTTTTCAGAGAGTATTAGCTTTGAATCTTTACGAAGTCCGCGATAATCATCAGAAGAAGGATGAGCCATCAGCAGCTTCTTATCGACACGATACTGAATATAATCCTCAAGAGCTGCAAGTAGCTTTTTTTGGTAAAAAAATACATGGCCAGCTTTGCCATTCTTACAAAACTTAGCAGGAATAATGACTTTATTTCTTAGTTTTCCGCTCTTCCACATTACATCCTTAATTTCAATAACAGCCACTTCAGTTATCCTGAAAGCAGCCCCAAATAACAGCCAGACAATCAACCGATTTCTCTCAGGGTTTCGCGTATCACCTGCAACATAAAGCAACCTCTTAAACTCCCTAGGCGTCAAAACAGGAGCCTTCTTTACTTTTGAAGCTCTAAATCTTCTAATCGCTCTGGGCGTAGGCATAAGAAACTATCTCCGGACACTTTCCCCTAACATACACTCCTTTAATCACATCAGCAAAGAAATCTAATAAATAGGAACTTAGGGGACACGGGATAACGAGAAAAATAGAAAAAGAAGGGACACCGCCATCCATGGCGAAAAGAATTAGGCCGCTTGGAGAACCACATCTTCGACATGGGTTTGACCGTCGGAGAGCCGCCGAACGGAGACCGACACCACATCACCCACTTGACCACCCACCGGTACCGATAAGCGGCCCGCGGTATCCGTCGCACCCGTACCCGACGCAATCACACCAATCGCACCAAAACTTTCACGCGCCACCCACTGGACGCTTGATGACCGAATCGGCACACCGTTATCATTCGTCACCGTCAAGTTGGCCACAACAGTTTGCACCAGGACATCCAGCACAAAATAATCCGACCCAACCACCTGACCACTGATGATTGCATTCACACGAATTTCATAGACACCCACGACAGGCGACGGCCACGACAAACGATTACCTACAAACGTAAAGCCAGCCGGTAATGCCGAGCCGTCCAATAACGTGACCGTAATATCATCAGGATCAGAGAAAAATAAATTCGCCGGAAAATCGACTTGAAATAATTGCCCAGGCACCGCCTCTTGATCACGAATCGGCGCTAGCACCGAGAGCATTTGAAGCACGGGCTCCTCGACAGGAAGAATAACCGTGACTGTCGTGACATTGCCGGCGGCATCACTGGCGGTATAAATCACATCGTAAAATTCAGCCACCGCAGCATTCACATCAGTCTGATCAACAACAACAGCAACAACACCATCCACTAGATCATTTGCTGTCGCAGCGGGCGCAGAAAAAACATCGCCAACCGTAATCCCAGGCAACACATCGCCGTCTTGATAACCGCCGGTTATCGTAATCACCGGCCCCTCAACATCCGGCGCGGCCTGCACCGGCTGGACCAAGGTGACGGTTGCAACGTTGCCAGCAACATCACTCGCGGTATAGACGACATTGTAATTATTAATCACATTGACATTGACCGCACTCTGATCAATCGTAACAGCAACGACACCATCAACAGCATCAACCGCCACCGCCGCAGGCGCAACAAAAGCATCACCCACGACAATCGCCGGCAAGACAGCGCCATTCACATGCCCACCCGTGATTGAAATAGTCGGCGCCACCACATCACCCGACGCTGCGGCAGTATTCACCACAAACGAGGCGGCCACACCGCTGATGACGATATCGACTTGCGCTTGACCACCCGGCGTATTGCTAGCATCAACCGCCAGTACAATTTCCGCTTGATCTTCTAACGGGATTCCCGCAGTAGCGCCAAAAGGCCCACCGCCAATGGAATACTCCCCACCCGCAATACTGTCAATCACAGCCGGGCCGTTCGCAATGGTTAAAATCACCGTTGCCGATTCAACGCGACTGCCTGCTACCGCATCATTAACCACTGCAAACGCGAAAGGAGAAACAACCGGCGTCGAGGCAACAACAAATTGATACCCCGTCCACTCACCCGCGCTCGCTCTAAAGACAGCAAATTCATACGTGACTGTCACCGCAGGTCGCTCACCTAAAAACCGCTGACCAGAAATAAGAGGCACGGTTAACGCATCGGGAAAAGCGATAACCATTTCATCCTCGGTTGCAATACCTGCAAACTGGCTATCTGGATTACTTACTAAATACGTAGCGAGCTCTGCCTCAGTCGCACAATTATATTTTGCATAACCCGCTGCGATATCGTCGCGCGTACCCGGCGACGCAAACGGAAAACTGGCAGCACTTAAGGCATCAACTAACGACATGGGACGACTCCATTTGACGAGTGAAACTGCAAACGCGATACGATCGCGTCATTGATTGCAACACTGTTATTAATAATTTCTGGTCGAATCTGTGTGGCTGCGGCCGGGAACGTGAAGTTCGCTATATCAGGCGATTGACCATATTTTGCGTTGTAAGAAACTAATGCAGCTAAGAACATAACATTTTCTGAGCCATGCCCCGCCCCGTCCGCATACCAGTCGCTGTAATTAAATGAGGATAGATAACTTTCATTTTCAAACAGATAAGCAATGATAGGCCCGACAGGAATCATACATACATCATTGTAACCACCTGCCACTAACCCATCCTGAAAATTAATAAACCAATCTAAGTAAGAACCATAGGTGTCTTGATTATATGTCGTGAACGTTGCACGACTCATATTTTCATTATTGAGATAGTACGCAGTCTCAGGCCAATGCGCATAAATGATTTTTTGCGCCGAGGGATAATATGTGTTGATATTATCAAGTAGCGTTGACGCCTCAGTGACCGCCGTTGTCACAGCTCGACCGGTATACGGCGCAGGCCCGCCCATATGACTTTCAAAAAAGTTTGACGGCATGATATAAAAATGCGTGTAATCTTGATTTGAAAAGTCGCCAAGAAAATCACTTGTATTAAATGGATTATAAGAGCCGGTAACAGTCACATTTGCAGCGGCTGTCCAATCCCACCCGTTATGATCGGTAAACTGGCCGTCAGTGTTACTGCCGATTGCTTCCGTGCCGCTTGCCTGAGCAAGAAGCCCCATCCACGTACCAGCTCTTGTATAAACACCGGAATCAAAAAAGCGTGGCGTTTCATTAAAGTTATGCGTAAACAACGAATGGCCAAAGGTATGGTATTTAGACGCACTAATTGCTGTCGAAGAAACAACAACAGGATCTGCAATAAAGTCATCGCGATCAATCGATTTGACAAACGAAATTAAATCACCTTTTTGAAAGGCGCTTAAACTAGCAGTGTCTGTTTGGTGCTGACCCACATCAAATACAGCATCAACAGTAATCGCACTGCCATCATGAAAATACGGCGCACTATTTGAAAGCCCCGTTAGTTTCGGCGTAATGAAGCTACCACCGGTTCCGACATCATGAGCGAGCCCATCAGTGAATGCATTTTCTGGGTTGGCAATATTCGCGGTGTGACAAGCGATACAACCGAGATCATTAAATAATTGCCTGCCTGCGGCTGCGCTCGCCGTTAAATTTCCATCGGCTCTTTTTGCCGGACTGTAGCGCAGCTCATCTTTGCCGAGACTTTCAATATACGTCGCCAGATTATCAATATCAGTATTTAACCCAGTGAAATCAACTGCTAACGGATCAGTACCCGCAGGACACGAAATGCCTGGAACAATACCGCCATTCAATTGGATTATCTGGCAAGCAAAATCTTGGATTTGATCAAAGTTTCCCGTCCAATGCACATTACTGAATCGCGTACCGCCCTCACCATTGAGCGACAACGTATTCCTTAAGCCTTCACCAAACTGCGTGAAGTCATAGGTCTGCCCGTCGTGCCCTGTGTCGAAGTGACAAGAGGAACATGTCATGTAACCTTCGGCACCCATTAGTGGCACACGCGACTCATAAAACAATTGAAAGCCTGCCAGCTCTTCAGCGCTGCGGGTTTCGTTTTGAATCGTGCTCGTAGTCACAGTCGGCGGGTTAATGCGCTGATCAAACATAAAACCGGCGATATCAATACCGCTCACATCACCCGTCGTTAAGTTTTTAACATACGCTGTTCGCAGCGTTGTACAAATCTCACTAGGCGCACCACCGGCTGCAAATGATGCCACAGCGTTGCCCGTCGTTTGTGCGGCATTCAGAAGATTGTTACCACGCAGCGCAACTAAACGAACATTGCCATCGGGTGCGAATGTAACTGCAATCGGATCAGCCGAGTTATCAAAATCAACCGTACCCAAAGCTGTTGTTGGATCAGTATTCAGATCGATATTATTAACTAGATCAATTTCAATTAACGCTGAGCGAATCGTATTGTCATCATCTAAATTGGTGCCGCTTAGTAATGCACCTCTATCGATATTTTGCTTAAATGCTGTAATTAAAGCGCGTGTACCATCTTGAGAAATCACAATACTGTTTAAGTTATTTAAAATGCCGGAGCCATGGTCAAGATTATCGGCAACCAATACTTTATTAATATCGATGGTGCGCGTTAGCGTCATGTCTGACGTGTTGATATCGTAAAGCAGGCCCTTATCTTTTGAGGATACGCGACGCGGTATCAATAAGCGTGAACCGTCAGCACTTAATGCCATTGCCTTGGGCGTTGCCGGGATTATTTCGTTGCCCGTCAAGCCAATCGCTTCAGCAGTTAATACTGTTCGACCACCGACCAACCTTTGCGGATCAGTGAAAAGGTCCGTCGATAATCCCGTGCGTGCCGCATTATTAATTTTAATAATTTGCTCATCGCCATACAACGCAACGTACAAGTTATTGCCATCGGCGACGGATGAAATCGGTTGAGAACCATGGCCAAAATTGTAACGATGCGTCTCTGCTCGCGTCGCAGTATCAAATAAAATGACTTGACCGCTATCACGATAAGTCACCGCCATTTCTGTGCCGATTTCAGTCACGCTTGAGGGACGTTCTGCACCACTCACGCTAATGTTTGCTAATAACGTATTCGTCAATGTGAAATCAGGTGCTGCGCTGATACTACGATCAATTACAGCAACTGTGTCATTATGCGGGTTAACGGTCCACACTTGACCATTATCAGTACCCGGCTGACAAGCAAGCATTGAAGACTTATTCGGATAGTAAGGCGTACCGGTAAAACTTGGCGCTGCAGTACTTGAAGAATCAAATACCGATGTGCCGCGAGTAATCGGCGCATTGCCCGTCGTAAACGAAAAACTATAGGGCGTCATTAGATTGCCCATAAAATCTTGAACGCCAGCAATATAGACGGTGTACGTCGTATCGACAAGCATGTCGAAATCTAAAACAAAATTGCCAGTGTGCGAGTATTGCAAATCGATTTGATTTGCAGGGACTCTATTCGCTCCTGCATTGTATGTAACAGAAATTCCATCTTGAGGCAGTACTGCGTTTAATGCAGTTTCTATCGTTTCAGATCTTAGCGATGATGGAATTTGAAAATGCACCCAACCATCGGTGTAAATATTTGTTGCGCCGTCTAAAGGCCGATGACCAGAAACAAACGGCGCTGTTGTATCAGGATCATCCCACTGAACAAAGGCGGCCATGCCCTGCTCGTTAACTCGCTCGTCAACGACAGCAGCGGTCACCGTGTAATCTGTACCGCCAACATTCAACACATCGCCTACAACAGGTAATGAGCTACCGAGCGAACCGACAACGACATCGTTAGTGCCTCCGATAACATGATGTAAAAATAAATTAGCGCTATCACTTTGGCGTACCGCAAGGCTTCTAGATGAAATCCCAGCAACGCTATCAAGCGTAATAATTTGTTCGGTCTCACCGTTATCTATTCCACCTAAAATAACAATCTGACCTACTGGCCGGGCATACTGAGAGCCATCGGCGCGGTTTACAAAATCAGGAAATTCGGTGACGACTGCGGCGTAATCAGTGTCATCGATAGGGTCCGTAATTGTGTCAGTTGCATTGTCATAATTAAATCGTGAGATACAGCCAGGCAAATCTATGCGGAATTGATCAACGTAGGCATAATTATCCTGAAAGGCGACATACATTGCTCTCGAACCGACTGGCGTTCGCGTGCCGAAATCAAAAGTGATGTAACAAACTAAAACGGGATTTTCTGGATCAAGATAATCGACAACAGTGATTGCAGATTCCAAGCGTTGCGCTGTAACACCACCCTCGTCTACCGGCTCCGCTGCGTAGACTACATAACGCTCACCCCATGTATCTACCCAGTAACCTCCAGCCCCAATACTCGGCACTCCAGGTTGTGGGATAACAGGGTTGTAGTTTGATAAAATTCGTGGTTGTGCCCTATCTCTAATGTCATAAATCGCCAAACCAGTGGATGACTGATCAGACATATGAAGCAATAAATCGCCTGAAATTTTGGTAAAACCTAATACACCGGTTAAACCTAAGTGATCCCAACTCGCATAATCTGAACAACGGGCACCCTCAGCAGACAAATTCACATTAGGCGGTGTGCCGTAATGCCAGTAAGTCGTCCACCCGCAATCGATGAGCGTCATCCCTGCGTAATTGTTACCTTCGTTTAGAGATGCACCAGGCCATGGGTTTGTTTCCACAAGTTGGTCTTGAGACGTTGCGCCCGCTGGATCAAACGTAAAACCTCGGTCCTGGAAACCGCCAAACTGCATGATGCCAACGCCGGTAAAATAGCGCATGAACGTACCGTGCGCGCCAATCGGCTGACCTGCTTCAAAATGATCTTCAACAAACAACATGGGATTACAGAGATTGCTATCAAACTCCCATACCGAGTCACGATAATTTGTTGTGATACCCGCGTCGGATGACCCAGGGCCTTCTGGGTAATTGCCTATCACAGGACCAATAGGCGTTAAGTTTGATGTTCGACCTCGGTCTTTACCCAAATTCCAAAGATGATCACCCGCTGTACCGCAATCGGTATTGTCTGGATAACTAGCCGCAAACAATTTTGACGAAAAAAGCAACGCTATTAACAGCACAATTTTTTTCACATCCATACCCCTCTTTTTTAGACAAAAAAAAGCCGGCATAAAGCCGACTGTTATAGATTACTTGTTACTTTCTAAACTATTAATTGATATTGATTTTTCCAAGCCTGCAATTGACTATATATCGTTTCTGTCGCAGCCAAAAAAACATCAGCCTGCACCCTGGCTGCAACTGCACGAATCGCTGCTTTTTCTGACAACTCACGAAAATAGTTATACGCTTGCTCTTTTGTAACCTGCACAACTGTATTATCAATTAACACCCAGTCACGATGCGCTGCCTCTCCCGCTGCATCAAGCGCATCAAAATGCTCAACTATTTGCTGCATCCGAAATCGGGATATCGCGTCAAAAACAAAGATATTTTGATCATCGGCTTGAACCGGAGAATTTTCTATTTCAATCAGAGCATCTACAATTTCTTGATCACTCACTATCGGATCAAGGGGATTCAATATAGGCATCAATATTCACATCATTAAAAGGAAAAAGAGACAATTTAAATTCAACTAAACCCGGCTTCGCGCTATACCATTCAAAAAAATTATCATCAATCGCTTCAGGCCCATCGTAATAATCCAGCTGAGCACCATCGGGAATATTTTCTACACGCAAATTTTCATTGACAGCAATATAAAGCTCACCAAAAGATATAATTGGCGTCGACCCAATCAACCCCGCTAACGGCATAGTTGGACGCTCTTCCACAATGCCATTCACAAAATAATACGCATCGCTAAAGCTACCCTCGGCAATAAATACCACACCATTATTCGACATATCTTCTGCTGTCGGCACACTGCCATCAAAAATGCAGACATATCGGCCATCACCATCAAACCCCGTATGACTCATACTTTGACACCATCCAACGTTATTTGACGGTAATTAAACGAACTAGACGTATTAGAACCCGCCCCCGGAACAACGGTAATCTCAGCCGTTACCGAATAATTATTAATACCAGCAACCGGAGAAAGATCAATATGTGACGCGACAAAATAACCGTAACCCGTCGAACTATTTGATCCAATTAACGGAAAATTTCCTGAACGAATAGTTCGCAATAACGCACCATTTCGAAATAGTCTAACCGTTGCATAAAAGTAACCCGTCGCCTCGCCCTGACTCGACTGCGCACCCGCCACGAAACCTAACTCAAAACCAAATTCAACACCGTTAAGCCCTTTTGTACCCGCCATATTTATTATGCGACTGAAACTAGTAGGTGACGACGCACCAGCAGATGACTGAAAACTTTCTTTAACAATAATGGAGTTGCCGGCAACATGAAGCGTTTCAACAATGTTAACTGCACTGGCAGCCAAACTGCCGGTCACAACGCCGGCAAAAGTACCTGTTGCTGCATTTAAACTCGTGGCTTCAACGTTACCTCTGACATGAACATTACGAAAAACCGCACTGCCATTTTTATTAATTAACCAACCGGCTGATGACGAATAATTATTCGAACGTATTTCGTTACCAATTTTGGCATTGTCAATTGAACCATTAGTGATATTTGCGGAAATAAAACTCGCAACATCACCCGTTAAGATACCAACATCAAGATTAGGAATATACGCAGACTGAACAAAGAAACGACCTGTCGTTGCATCAAATACAAACGGAAAAGAGTCCGGCTGACCAGGCCTGCCAATACCAAAAGTATCTACACGAAAAATCCAACCACTCGCACCAGGACCATTATTAAAAGCGCCACTACCAATGACATAACCGTTATTATCTAACTTAACATAGGACTCTAATTTAATACCGTCGACATCATTGATGATTGCCGTTTGCGCGGTTTCTATTGATGCAATTTGAGCATTAAACGTGACCTGCAGCGTTGCTTGCTGCGCCGCTAATGAACCATACTGGTTGGCACGCACCACCGCTTCATCCTGAATAGCCGCGGCATTATCTAAAATGCGCTGATCAGTTACATCCGTCCAAGCACCTGATAAATAAATGTAAGGGCGATTACCATCATCCGTATCAAACCATCGACTATTTTCTTCAATAACCCCTACTGGCTCGGCTGGCTGACGATAAACCGGCGCAACATTGGTAACATCTAGATTTGTAATTTGGCTTTGTAAATTATCGCGACCTTCTTGAGCCCGCTGAATTTCATCTGCCAAGCGATCAACCAACCCTGTACCGGGCTCATTAATTAAGCCAATGGTTTCGGTTAGCGTTTGATTGAGATCGCTTTCACGAATTCCCGCAGCAACATCTAAAATTTCGGGCGATAAATTTAAATTATCATCACCCCAAATATCAAAAGCGGCGATGCGTACCGCACCGATAGAATCGTCATCAATGGGAATATCAATGGAACTTTTTCTACTGTCTTCCTGCTCAAATCTAGGGGCCGTTGCAGGATTAAAGCCTTGAGGCCCAGCATAAGCAATAACACCCGCAAAATCCTCATCGTCGGGCGGATCAAAATTAACGTGCAAAATATTATTGTTCACAAAGCTGCTAACATTTTCTAACAGCGCTACCTGAGGATTGGTTGCCGCAATTTGTGCAGGAACCGCACTTGGCACACCGTTAGCATTGATCGCATAGACATCAATAGCAATAGTTCGATTCAAACCATTCAATAAGGCGACATCGCTATGCAGCACGTCCAAAGGCTCATCAACAGTCTGCGAGAACCGCACCTGCCCATCACTCGAATAATCGACACGCCATTGCGCCGCACGCACATCGTCTTGCCATTCAACCGCCAGAGAACGCCCAACAAAGGGATAAGATAATTGTAAGCCACTCGGCGTTACTGGTATCGCAAATTCACCACCTGCATTAATAACACCCAACTCAAACCAAGAGCCTACTGTTTCACCCATGGCCGCAATGCGCACATACACATCACCTGCAGCAACCTCAAAACGCGCCTGTGGCACAGAGCCATCATAGACACGACGCCAAGGCCGGGATTCATCATAACGAATCTCAACAAAATACCGATCAGCACTTGAAACGGGCGACCAACTGATTTGTAACTCTGGCACATCAACCGTGCCACCATTCACAACCCGCACACCGCGAATAGTCAGATCCAAAGACTCAGGAGCAGGCACCGGAGGAGGCAACTGCAATGTTCCGTCATCAATCTGTTCATCGAATTGATGAACCCTTGGGTCATCATTAACAAAGGTTAACGATACGCTGTAATCACCACTCGGCCTTGCCGACTGCACCAACATCATTCTTGGCTGATCGACACCAGCGGCAAACGCAAACTTTGTTTTTTCTTTTCGGTAACCGTAATACACCCAATCCGGCAGCGGTTCTACCACCTGTACACGATCGGTTAACACAATAGAGGGATCTTGCGCATCATAGACACGATTCACCTGAAAGCTATCGCTATTCCTTCCATCATCTTCAGCAAGCCATAGATAATGCTGAGTATTATCGGCCCACTCAACCGGCTCACCAAGTATTAACTCCTGACCATTTCGATCAATAATATCGCCACCCTTACCCCAGCGAGGCAATGTAGATGAAAGCAAGACACTATCCCACTTTTCAAAAATGCGGCCATCCATTTCTGTCGTCACGCTGGCAATACGATTGCGAAAGTAACGACGGGCCATCGCATACATGCCTTCACGAAAAGCCTGACTACGATTCGTTGTATCCAGCAAGCCGATATCTTCAGGATCTTTAGCTACGGTTCCCGGCAGAAAGCACGTTATCGGCTCTTTCTGCCATGTTTCAGGATTCATATAATAAATAATAACGGAATGATCTTCCCATTGATCAACTGGCTTTGGCTGCAATGCAAAAGAGTCTGCAACTGTATTACGCGCGGTTAACTGAGAAACATTACGAGGTAGCGATCCATCCCTTACAACATCAAAGATATCGCCGTAGTTAATAGGCTCAGCACGACCGACCCGCAATATACGACGCAACCCACTCCATAAATCGACACGAGCTTCAAATCGGCCATCAAAATAATCACCTCGACTATCATACTCAGCCGCTAATATTGCCAAACCATCGAGGTCTCTAAAATTAGCATCCGTATAACCAGCATGCTTTAATGCATCACAAAAAGCCCAAATGGGATTACGGGTTGGCGCACTCGGCAACCAAGCACCAGCATCATAAATTGGTAAACGTGCAGTTGGTATTAAATTAAATCGTCGCTGAGCCTGTGCACTTAACTGCGCACCAATTTTAATTTTTACTGCAACAATGGTCTCATCGAAAACCTGATCATCTTCCAAATAAGAACGCAAACCCGACCAACGAATCTCGTCATTTTCTCTAAAACTATCCGTACTATTATTCAGTCGCCGGGCACGAACCTCATATCGACCAACATCAACTTCCACGGATTCAGTAAAACGCAATACATCAGCTGTGGCATCTGTATAAGAATAATCCTGAAATTGCCAGCCAGAAAAAATATCAACCGGCTGACCACTATCATCTATTTCGCGCCACTCAACACGTACCGAGGCGGTGCGCTCATCAAGACCACCCTTTTTATTACCATAATTTAAGCCACGCGGGCAAATAAAATCAAACAATAAGGTATTCGCTTGCGTGCCCGATGCATTTGCCGGGTGCGGACCAGATTCACCAGCATAATCTGGCTCATTAGGGGCGAATAACGTGATACCACTTCCTGAGACCTCAGCCGCAGAATAAGCCGCACTGGGCACCAGCGTGACACGCTGACCGGGCTCATACTGCGCATACTCAAACCCCTCAAAGTTTTCTGCCGGCGTATCACCAAACTTTAAAGACTCAACATCAAAACTACCACGACCGATTGAATAGATGTAAAAGCCCCATAAATCATTATTAATAACTTCCTGAATTGGGTAACTGGCATAATCGGGATAGACACGCAGACGCCCATAATGCACAGGTTTAGGCTGACCCAACCTAGCACGATTGCCTTGCGGATCTGATTCATAACTAGGGCTTTGCTCGATTTGCTCTTCGGAAGGAATGGAAACATCAATCGTTGATACATAATAAACTGTGGCCAACAGCAACACGGCAAATATTAGCGTTTCAATTCCATTGCAATGGGGCGATGCTATTAATTTATCACCCGCATTAATGACTGTTCGATGCCAACGATCAGAGGGTATTAATTCACCCGTGGCATACTCACCATTTTCAAGCAGCTCTATATAAATAATATCGACGCACTGACCACTCGACCGGCGATAACCTTCGCCATCAAGCAAGTCAATCACCATGGTTTCAATGGTTTTTCCGGCATCAACATCAATATATTCTGCGTCAGAATAATCAAGAGGCGAGGACAATACCGCTAATTTTGCACTCATAAATCTTTATGCTTCCAATATTCGATACGTGAAAAACCGATCAACGCTTTAATCTTTTTTTCTTCCTGACGGCAAACACCCTGCCCTTGATAAGAATGCAGTATTGAGCCCGATTCAAAAATTCCAATGTGGCGAATCAATTTTCGACTACCCATCAAAACAACAGCACCATCCACCGGCTTATCAACTCGTTGCCATACACCATTTGACTGCAAATCTTCTGCCTTTTGGGTATACGCTGAATGATCACCTGTTTTGACATCCAAGCAACGCGGCACATCAACAATGCCGTAACGCTCTCTCAAAACAAAAACGACCCAACCCCAGCAATCGAATGCATCAGGCCCAGTGGCATAAGCCCGCCACGGTTTGTTTAAAAACTGCAAATACCACATTAGGCAAGCCCCGGATTAGATACGGTGGTATAGACTTTTGAACTGAACGCCTTATTAACCACATCACTGAAAGCTCCTGTTGCACTAAAGCGTGTTTCAGTAATTTGTGGGTCGACCAGCACCGCTCGCAAACTTAATTTAGGTGCTTCAGGCTCACTGGCAATATATTCCGATAACGTGACATAAACCGGTTCAGGCGCAACATCCAACACATCATCCATTTGCTCACTGATTTGCAGGCTCACACCATCTAACTCAAAACTAAATTGCTGACGCCCAGTGGTATTGATTTCAGGGCGCACGACACGACCTTGCACTGGCACAAACTCAAATACATCAGGAGAACTTTCATCAACACCCAGCATCACCGATTCATCATGATTAATGACCAGCCGGTGCGGCTCATCAAATACCGAATGCTCAAACGTCAGCGTGATATAAAAAAATTCATCGACCGGATTGCTGTACCATATTTCTTTAAACGCTGGCATTAAGGTCTCCCAACTTCGATCGCATTAATGGTTACCGAAAAATAACCACTTCGAGTGACAGGCCGATAACTTAGCTGATTCATAATTTTTATATAACTGTAAGCAAAACCACGCTCATCACTGACCACTATAGAGACAGGCAACGTGCCCGACTGCATATCGTCACGGTATAAACCAATAAACGTATTTAATTGATCGCGAGAAAAAATAAAATTTAGTGAAAAACTCCTCGGCTGATTCACCACGCCCCGACGAATTCTTGGCGGGCCTTGCTGCATTTCTGTGATGACACGACCATCGCGTTCAGAGAATTGATAACCTGAATATAGAGGATCAGGCAACGATTCTGGCCACGACTGTACGCCGTCCGGCAGCACATCCGGCAACCGGTTAATAAGAATTTTTTCAGACATAGTTAACGACTGGCGTATCGCCGTGTTTTGAATGTATTTGAAATAGCGTCAGACATGACGCCACCGCTTCGCATTTGACTCACAAAATTTTTCTCAGCCTCACGAACAGCAATCTCAATAACCACTTCATTTTTCTGTTGATCGTATCGAGTCTCAGCTTCACCCGGACCATTATTATTAATAATGATGGTGGGCATCAACGAAGCATTATTCGCTTTTGTATCAAAAACAAATTCGTCAGGATGAACCACAGCATGGAAACCACCTCGACCATCCACACCGCCAACACGAGGCCCTGATCCGGTAAAACCACCACCCATGTAACTGGGCATTGGCTGATTGCGAATCTGGTCAACTCTGGCTTTACCAAACGCAATGGCAGCACCCGCCGCTGCAGCACCTAATGCCGGGCCAACATAGGGAATGCTCGCTAAAGAATTGTAAGCGCCAACAGCAGCGGCATAAGTATCCTGCAGCGCCTCATAAATATTGATGCCTTGCTGAAACTTGTACCACTTCTTCGATTTTTGAGCAGCGTCATCAAGACCTTCAGAAAAGAAACGAGACGTTTCCCGATTTTTTCTATTTTCCTGTTCAATAGTGCCTTGAACATGCGCGTTATGCACATCAGTACGGATGCCAAATTCACGAGCCAATGCTTGAGTAAACGTGACTTCTTTTTCTATACGCGGATCTTTTGTTGAGTCATTAAGATCACTTTCATACAGAGCACGCATTCGACCGACATGGGCCGCTTCTGCATTTTCACGCGCAACCCTAAATTGCTCTTCAAGCTGCTGAGTCAATAAACCTCGCTCAGCCAGCAAATTGTATTGATCATCTAACGCTTGACGCTGACGATCATAACGAACAATTAATAATTCACGATCCTGATCATTTGCAGATAACGCAGCATCCTGAAGCCTTTCAAAACGCTTTTGCTGCAGAGAAATGACTCGATCATCATGCCTTTGTCTAGACACTAATTCGCGATCGCGCTCTACCTGCTCGCGTTTGGCTTTTGCCGCCAGCTGCTGATCTCGCAAGATAGATTGAGCAGCGTCTCGTTTTTGATCGGCCTCCTCCTGCAATTTTTGTTCAGCAATAACTCGCTGCTTTTCTTGCTCCTGCAGCTGCGCAATCTCTTGAGCAACCTCTTCTCGGCGCTCAGCTAAACTGTTACGCCGATTTGCTGCACCGCTAAACCGCCTAAAACCAGCATTATCGATTTTTTGAATCTGCTCACCTAACGAGACATATTCATCATGAAGCTTATTAACCTGCAGGCGTTCATCAGGATTGATGACTTTGGACAAATTATCCAGACGCCTTGTCAAACCATCTAGAAACGATCCCGCCGCATTGCTAGCACCAGAAGTTTCATTAAGCGCTTCTAAAAACTCACCCCACTCCTGAGAAAGTAAATCAACTTTACCCGCAAGACCTGCCCCCTCGGCGGCACCTGATCCGGCAACCTGACCAGCCAACTTATCCAATATTAAACCTTGAGCAGCTGCAGCATCACCGGCATCATAAAGAGACTGTATGAGATCTTTTTCTGAATCGGCAAAGCTAACACCAGAGCGTTTTAATGCCGTCAGCCCTGCTGCAGGATCTTCAAGCGCTTTACCCAATTGCAATGCAGCTGACCGAGTATCACCACCCATTGTTGCGGCAAGATCTTGAGACAATGTAATGGCACGACTAAACGCTTCACCGCTAACACTGCGAAACGTCAACATCGTCGTAATTGCATTACGAATGCCCTCAGGAGAGGCCAAAGTATCTCGGGCTAGCTGACGAGCCATTTCATCCAGCTGCTGCGCAGTGAAACCAGCGGCGCTACCCGTGGCTCGAACAACAGAGGCAATTTTTAGCTGCTGCTGCTCAACTTGAGAAAACTCATTGACCGCAGCTCCCAACAAAAACGTCGCGCCGGCAACACCCGTACCCAACGCCGTCCATGCGAGCGTACTCGAATTAACAATACTATTAACTGCCGTGAGACGGCTAGCGACACCACCCAACGGTCCATCAATAGCGGCAACACCCTGTGCAGCACCACGCATTGAGTTCGCGAAAGAATCATTCGCCGCAGTCGTCTGCTTAGACGTTTTAGCGTATCGCTTTAGAACAGACTCAGAACGATCAACAGCCCTATCAAGCCCACGACTATCGCCATCGAAGTATGTGGTGATTCTAGGATTAACATTCATAAGAATTATTTACAATCGTAAGATTTGTTCAACCCTGTTCGCCAAGTGATCATCATCCAACGAATAAGGTTCATCGAATTGATTATGACTTTGCGGCAACTCATCAGGAATTTTTGAGAGACTTTCCAGCTGACGGCGAGTACGAAGCTCGACATACGCAGCCCATATTAAATACTCTTCATCACTGAATTTATTTTTCAATTCTGACAGAGCACAGTGATGCAATAAGCAAACTTCCATTGCTAGCTGCAACCATGGACTGCTTTCTATTTTTTTATAGCAGACTCAATAGGGAAAACACGCGCGCATTGATACACTTCGCGCTCAAAGCTGTCTGTTAAACCTTTTTTTAGATTTTTTAATTCAACAGGCTTTATTTTTGAATTTCTACCCAACAACAATCGAGGCATCCATTTATTAAAATGTTCTTCCTCGCTGCCAGAGCCGTCGATTAGCGCAGCAATACTCTTCTCATAATCAAAACGCTCAGAAACGCTCAACTGATGAACCTTGACCTTGCCAAACCCCTCAATCGGAATTTCAGCGACTAAAGGATCAGGCGATTTGCCTTTTAAAATATCTTCAATACTCATAATTATGGAATCTCACTATTAGTCAATGGACCAGTTCTTTGTCCAACTACACCAACTTTTAGCGCCTCTCCTCTGGCTGGTTCAGGATGCTCAACACCATTCATAATCAGAGCATGACTTAATCGACGCCCATTAGGGAAATCAATCCGTATATTGACCTGCTCTTTATTTCTAGCTCTTTCGATAAACGTTTCCTGCACAGTATCACCAGGAACATCATTAAACATAATTTGCTTTTGCTCGGTTTCTTCATCCCCCGCAATATAAGTTTGACTTGTCGGAAAAATTGGGCTGTTATCAACAAACGTCCCCTTATTGCTAGATGAGCCGATAGATACCGCATTTGGCAATGGAATCCAGTCATTTGCCACCGCCGGATTTTCATAACTGAGTAGCGTACCTGTACCCACTAATGACACATTTAAAAATGGCATTTTATTTACCCCTAAACATTAAAATATAAAATTAATACGATACGGAAAAGCGCAAAACCAACGATGAAAATCGATTATCTTCCGTCTCATCATACAAAAACCCTGAAAAATCAAACCCTCGCACCAGCGTCCGAAGCGTTGTATCAGACTGAATCGCAAGGGCCAATTGATCTTCATAATCATCAAGCTCGTCATCCGAGCTAACACCTGACTTAAAAAATGCAATTTGCATTTCAACCCGCGTAAAAAAGCCAACACCTTCATCTACAGCAACACCTTCAGTAAAATAAACTAATGCGAATTCAGTATCGGCATCAGCTGGTGAAAATCGCTGCGCAGTCTCAACTCGATTGACATAAAAAGTTTCAACAATGGACTTCACTGCTGAACGAATGCTTTGTCTAGAACTTGGCATATTTATTGGCCCTAAAAATAAGTTCACGCCTCAAAATAACAGGGTATTCATTTTTAAATACTCGTTGAGACACTTTTGGCATAATTCGATTAATAGGCTCTTCAATATCAACCTTCAACACATCAATAGGATATCGAGCGCCGCCTTTACGACGATAAGCCAACACACCGCCTTGAGGTGCTGAGTTATAAAATGCATCAGGATAAAACTTTCCACCTGCCCGCACTTTTTTACCTACTGCAGGATTTCTTGCAAAACTTGCGACAGAAACACCCTGTTGATAGGCTGTTAACTTGGAGCGAGGGAGGCGAGGCTTAGAGCGACTCACAACAAAACGTTTCCGAATAAATTTTGCCGGCACTTTTGTTTCACGGGAAACACCCCGAACCGTTCGGGTTTTGACTTTTGAAACAGTTTTATTAACTGCACTAGAATGCGCTGCAGGAATTTGCCTTTTACTTACGTCACGAAAACCTTTTGTTAGCCGCTGAATTTGACTATCAATCGATTCAGCCATTAGATTATCGTCAGCGGAATTAAGTAAACACCATCACCCTGAGAGGCTGGGCGCGCCGACACTTGATAGCGAATAGCTCCACGCAAAATCACTGTACCCTGAGTCAACAGAATAGCCACACTGGCACCTGCTGTTAAAAAAGGCTTAGAAAAATCAATATCAAAACCAACAACGGATTCAAGACCCGAAGCTTCATTAAAAATAGCAACAACGATTTGCCCCGACCCCTCTACAGAAAACTCTTCCGCAAAGTCGTCTTCATTAAAGAAAATATCATCATCGCCGTCACCGATCGCCACTTAAGACACTCCTTTATTATTTCTTTTCAGGATCTTTAACTAACTTAACTCGACCCAATTTTTCCAACGTTTCAGCAACATCAGCATCCATATCGATCGCATTGCCATCTTTATCAACAACAAGCTGATAGCCCATGGCTGGACCAGCCTGAAGAACAATAACCTTAACTTTTTTCATAAAACCACCTATCAAAAACCCTTAACCGGACAACTAACTACTACCCACTCTGATTAGAGCTATCTAGACCCAACTGGCCAGCAGCAGAGGCAATATTAATTAAGGAATCATCGCCCTCTTCATCATCATTTCCAGCACCATGACCCTCCTCCGAATTACCAAGATCACCAGCCAGCTCATGACTTTCATCGTCACCTTGACTAGGATCACCAACATTACCGGAGGATGACTTCACATCTTTTTTTGCAAGTCCGACCGGCTTTTTATCGGTAATAGAACCACACGCTAACAGAGGCCCCGCATCAGCTTCTTCCAACTTTATCCCACTACCTATTTCATACTTTTTTTTACCGTTATCTACAACGGTTAGCACGTAATATTGTTTCTTAGCCATTTCAATTCCCCAATTAAAAAGACCGCTTTAAATAGCGGTCTTTTTCAATTTATTTTCGTTAACTTAGAATTATTTCAATTCAATACAATCAAGATGAAGCTATAACATTTTGCAGCAGATAACCACAATCAGGCGCTGATACTACTTCCTTAACTGACTCACCGACACGATTCATCAACCCTCCGCGTAAACCAATGTTGCCATCCTGTTGAGAACCGGAAACACGACCACCATATTGCCCAGTAAAACCAAAGGCCATACCTTTAGTTGTACTAGATAACGCTTCCTGATAAGTAAACGAACAATGATCTCCCCATGCTCTTTGCAAATTCGCAGGCTGGCCTTTTTTAGCAGAATTTACAAACGCCTCACCCACTAGAATTTTTTCAAGTTCAAAAAGGTCAGCGATTTGACCGCGAGACGCAATACCAGAATCACCTGAGTTTCCATGCACAGCTTTAACAACCATAGGATGACGACTCAATTTAGAATATGCTTTTCTACCGATAGTAAGAACGTTCGCACGCATAATCATAGAATCTAGAACTTCGCTGATTTCTTCAACCGGATCTGAATTTTCGAAGTCACTCCATTGAGCCTGACCCGTTAGCGCCCTAACACTGGCAGAAGGATAGCTATTTGAATCGAACACTATGCTAGCTACTCGCAACTCACGACCCAAAAGAATTTTATCCGTTAAGTATTCTGTAGAAGAAGACAGCGGATCATAATATTCAGTCTGTTGATCTAAATCAGAATTAGGAATTGGATCATCCAAACCATGATCCTCTGTGCTCTCTGTTTCTTCACTAGAACTGAAGCTAACCTCATTGGGCTTTGATCGTCGACCGACTTTGGTGTCTGGAACAGTAAAACTTTCTTCAATTTTGTGCACAGCGTATCGAAATGATTCTTTACCCACCGGAACTCTTGGAAAAACATCATCAGCGATTAACCGTTTATTTTTGTATGCAATGGCGATAGCCGTTTGAAACGGATCTATTGGAAATGGAGTTGGCATGATAATTACCTTTAATATTTAAATAAATTTATGGTTTAAAAACGAAATTAACTAATCAGTTATACTGACTAACGTATTGATGGCGAGATCAAATAACGAATGACATCGCCCGAAACACCTGATTCCTCAGCCCAACCAACAATAGGAGCATCTTCTACCGCCGTAGCAACAGCAGAACCACTAGATCCAGCCACCAAACTATCACCACGAGCAACCGTACCACCCAGAACAACTTCACCAATGCCCATTCGCTCAACATCAACACGCTCACCCGTCGACGCACCCAGATCAGTACTATTGCCGATGGCTACATCACCCGCGCCCGCCAAAACAACATGACCATCACTAGAACCCCATGCCACTAACCGTGACGAACCAATATCGGACGCAGCGACATAGTTTTTAATTAAAATTGGATTACCCATTTTTTTTACCCCAATTGTTTTTAAATAATAATGTAAAGCCAGGTCGTTTCTTACTGCCCAACCTCAACTTTTTTAACCGCATCCTTTGCACTCAGCGTTCGCCCCTCTAACTCAGCCTTAGCAATTAAAGCCTGAGCCTTTTCAGCGATATCATGAGCATCACCCTTACCAGATGGAGAGCCTGCATCTTCACCAGATTCGCTTGCCGACACATCAGCATCCAAAGCCTCTGGCGCATCATTTTCAAATTCAGCTTGCGCTTCTTGTTGGCTTTCTTTTTGCTTAGCCAAGACTTTAATTGCCGCATCACCAGCAGTAGACTTACCATCGAACGCCATTTCATTAATCAAGTCGTGGCAACCCGCAGCTGACTGAGACAAAACACCCTGTATTCGATCTCTCTCTGCAGCCGCAGCACTCTCTTCAATCTCAGAAACGATTGATGGATGCTCTTTTTTCAGCGACTCAACTGAAACCTCTTCAACTGAAGATGAATCCGATGCTTGACCTGTGTTTTCTTCTGTTTTCACTCTGATACCCTCACTTTTAAAAATTTGACTACTCGTCATAAAATCTATTAATTCATCTCTTGACTTAATACCATCAACAAGACCCGCATCAACCGATTGCTGACCAATAAATTGACGACCCTCAGCCATATTCTCTAAAACAACCTCTTCAGAAACGGATCTATTTCGAGCCACCGTATTCACAAAAACGCTATATAAATGATCGACACGAGATTGAATGTCAGCGCGCCCATCAGGGCTTAACGGCTCATAATTTGATGCAATTCTTTTGTATTTACCGGCACAAATCTCTGTAGTTTTTACACCCATGCTTTGCTCACGCTGCGACACCTCTCTATGAGTTGCAACAACACCGATACTACCTATAGTGGCAGTGGATGAAGAAGCGTAGACCTCAGCCGCTGAAGACCCCAGCCAGTAAGCCGCTGACGCCATGAGACCATTACCCAATGCCACAATTTTCTTTTGGCCACGCCCTTGATAAATAATATTCGCTAACTCTGGCAAGCCATCAACTGAGCCTCCGGGACTATCGACATCAAGTAAAATCGATTTAACCTGAGAATCCTGCAGGGCTTTTTTAATATCTCTACCTATAAGTTCTGTCGACACACCACCAGAAATAGCGGAAAACATATTGGCTCTCTTTGCCACCACTCCATTCATTGGAATAACAGCAACGCCATCAATAACTTCATAGTTTTTGTGATCGTTATCAACTGGTCTACCTAAACGAGCACTAAGCTCATCAGCACTTAAGCTAGCCCCTTGCAATTTCGACTGATAAATTGAATCAATCGCTTCCAACATAGACGGAGTAATCGCCCAAGGCGAATTTATCAAGTCGATAACTGACATTCTTTTCTCCAAAAAAAAGGCCGCATTCAGCGACCTTTACTTATTTAAATTTTTTTATTGAGGATTGTCTGGATCAAACGGCTCAACAACATGAACAGGCTCTTCATCAGAAATGCCTGTAATTTCAATTTCTTTGTTTCTTTGCTGAACCGTCTGCTCCCAATCACCACCGTCATAGGCTGACTTTTCTTCAGCCAATGATGTTAGCTTAATGTCAAGCCTCTTCTCTACGGCATTAGCCTCTTTCAAGGGATCTATAGAACCGGGCCCATCACCATGCCAGAGCGCACCGCAATATGCTTTACGCACCATAGGATCCAAGAAAAAACCGGGCGCATCTATTCGACCTAACGCAATAGCCTCAGCAAGCCAAACCTCATATACCGGTTGACAAAAATTATTGGCAAGCCACTTCCTACGCTTTTTAAAAAATTTCCACGCATCTAGAAGCGCTGCTCTTGAAGCGCTGTAAGACGATAGAAAATTTTTAACCAAAACCTCATAAGGAAGCTCTAAAGCAACACCGACCTGCTTCAAGATAGCAGTAACAAAAGGATCAAATTCTTTATTCGGCCTACCGGGATCAATCGATTCAAATTCGTCCCCGATAACTCCCTCTACTATGGTTCCGTTTCCTAACTCGTATTGCCTCGATGCACCATTATCAATATGATCAGGACCAAGCATACTGCCCGAACCCTGCTCCGTTTTCACAATGACCGTAAAGAGACCGGACACAACTGCTGCAACTAGTTCTGCTTCGGTATATCGGCCTATTTGTTTTAATGGCTCTATGACGGCCGATAAGTAAGGAACACCTCTAATTTGGCCGACTCTACGCTTATCAAATAAATGAATGACATTTTTACGACCAGATTTTTTTCCATAAAAGTCATATTCTTGCCATTTTTTACTGTTTCGCGAATATCCGCCGGGATGAGATTTAAGCACATGCAACTTAATCGGAGCACCCGAATCATCTACAGTTATGCCACCTGCACGCTTATCCGTATCTGGCAAATTATCTTTATTACAAACCCTATCCCCTTCAATCAGTTGAATCCTAGTCTTGTAGGGAAAGCCTGAAACAGCCTTCATGGGGGTCAAAGAAAAACAATCGCCATTTTCCAAAGCAGATCTAAACACCAAATCCTGTAAGCCCGAAAAATCTTGGGAACGTGTAATATCACAATTCGCACTTTCGGAATAAAGCTTGAATTCACGCTCTGTGTTTTTATGCCATTCTCTCGCTTGTTCTGGCGTTAACCCTAAAAATTCATGATCAATAGAACATTGCAACGTTAAACCAGTACCCACAACATTAGTGGTCACCGTATTTATCGCGCCACCGGCGATCGGTTGATTCCGAACAAGGTCCCTACAACGCGATCGCAATGTTGGCAAATCAGGCAATAAATCAGCATTCGCATCATTGCTTGACGGAAACCAATTTTTAAATGAAGCGCCTTTTCGACCTGCACCCGTATAGTTACCTGAAATTGCATCCATAGCTCTCGCCTGAGAACGCTGTAAACCCTTAACCGGATCAACATAATTGATCAGCTTGTCTAAGAAGGTTTTTTTTGGGGAGACAATCATGGCAAATTAACCTGAGAAACACGGCGACCAGAATTTCCTGACAACAACTTAACCTTTCCTTCCCAATAATTAATTTTATCGGTAATTTCTTTAGCATCGGCGCGCGTTAACTGTCTTGTACCAACTGTGTACGACTGACTCTTCGCCACAGCGATATCGGCATCAATCCAATTACTTAACTGCTGCTCTGCTTGAGCTAATGTAATACCCGGCATTAAATTTCTACCCCTTTACTAATCACATTAGTTTTTGGATTAGCATTATTTTTTTGACTAGTTTCTGACTGACTAAATAAATCAACTTGCATTAATCGTTTTTCTAAATCATCCCAATCTTTCGGGCTACGCGCATGCAGCTTTAAAGATCTAGCAGCATGTAGTGCATAACGCTCACAATCAAATGCTTCGTTTCTAACACCAGATCGACACTGATAAACCAACTTACCGCGAATACTTCTATGTGGCGCTTTCACTTCACTGGTTATTTGATCGTAGTAATCTTGCCTAACCGACTTATACCAGTGCATCACTGCAGGGCCTTTGCCGGTTAACTTTAATCGAGATGTAAAAACATCTTTACTCTTTAACGTTCCAACAATGTAAGGCTTAACTCCATATTTTGAAGCCTTCAAATTATCTCTACTGGAATCAACAGACTTTCTTGGCGGCGAGAATATTTCACTATCCTGCTTTGTATCGCTAGAACCTTTACCGGCCATTATTCGGTATTTTTTATTTTTCTTGACCCAGCTATAAGCAGCATCAGAAGTTGTTCCATCTGATGTATCAATAGTTCCGGCAGAAAATCCGATCTTATAACCCTTCTCATGATGATAGACACGAAAAAGTAATGAGCTTAACTCATCCCAAACCGGATCAGTTGTTAGTTTGGTATCACCAAATATTTCACCCCAAAAAACTAACCAACTTTCTTCATCACGACCCCATGCTCTGACAATAATTGCCAAACGGTCATGTTGAACATCCACCCCCGCAGTAATAACCAGACCACCGTCGGGAATTGTCCACTCATCATAATCCTCAGCACGCTCTTCAAGCGACTTTGTATCAGGCGCATCAGTTTTATAAGCATAGGTTTTTGCTAACTTAGAATTCTGAAATACGATTCTTGCACTTTCTTCGCCGATTGAGGCTTCTTTTTCAGCTTCCAAATAATCTTCAACGACATCTGAAAGACTGGTTCCCTTTAGACAAACATATAATTCGCTTAAATCTTTGAACGACTGGTTTTTAATCCCAGTGTCAACTGTAGCAACCCAACCAGCCCAATTATCGCCACCATCTCTAGCTTTTTTACATGTATCGTAAACATTTTTTTTACGTCGCCAATCATCCCAAACAGACCCACATAACGGGCAACAATAGACCGCTGTCTCAGGAAGATGTACACCAAATACCGGGTGTTCATTATGAGAATCCGATTGCATCCAGCTCACATTTTCCCAATCAAGAACATGAGATTCTTCACAATCGTGGCAGGTTATAGGCAATACTCTCTGCGAACCAAGACTCACATAATGTTCAACAATTGAAAGCCCTTCAACAGAAGGCGTACCACCAATAATGAACTTTTTCTCTAACCAGCGCTTTAATCTTTCTCTCGCAAGCCTTATCGAATCGCCCTGATCACCTACGCTTTTATTCGTATCATCTGGCTCTTCGACTACAACAATAGGAGACGGCGTAGATTTAACATTAGAAACTGAATTAGAACCAAACCCTCTAAAATATCCACCCGGGTATTTTTTCTCGTTGGCTCTATTTCCACTCTTTCGACTAGAACTAAAATCAATAACGCTTGCTACTTCAGGACAAACTTCACCGATCGGGTTAAATTTATCTTCAAAAAATTTTACAACCTGCTCACTTTTCGCAAACAAACCTAAAATTCTTGACGGTGCCGTTGTAATAACCTTAAACAACCATCCGCATAACAAAAGCGTCCAACCAATTTGTGCAGCTTTCTGCACAACAACCATTTCCACTTCAGGGTTATCGAATGCATGGGCTATACCCCAAAAATAAGGAACCACATCAGAATCATATAAACCATCTTTATCCGATTCTTCTTTTGGCAAATATAAATTGGACTCCATCCAATCTAAAGTACTTAAGTTTTCTTTTGGCAGCCAATTATTACTAACTTCCTCGACCAGATTAGCCAGATTTATATCTGTAGTCTGCAACAGCTCGCAAGGCAGAGGCGGCAAGTTTGCTTTTATATTCATCATCTACAACAATCGAATGCTCACTTTCGACATAATCCACTAAGTTATTTATTGCATTGTTAAATTCTGTCTTAGCTCTATTAATCCAATCGGTCATACATAACTTTACTTGCTCAGCGTCAAGCAACAAACCATCTTCTTTAGCCAATTCACGCTCTAATTTATAAGCCATAGCTGACGCTTTTCGTGTTTCAGCTATTGTTTTTTCTTCATTAATATTGCTGGCAACACGGCCAGAGGCTGCATCCCTCAAACTACGAATGTACGCTACGAGAATCTCATCAAACGAATTTTCTTTATGATTCAAACCAAGCTTGGACAGCACATCTCGAAGGTTTCTGTCGCTCATATCAAGCTTTGATGCTATTTCGTCTTGAGTCATATCACTAACCAATGCATTAGATAAAAACGGAACCCCCTCCAAAAAACACTACAGCTGTTAAAAAAGCGCGCAGCACTGCCCCGTGTCTCTCTAACTTCCAGAAGGACCCGTGATAGCTTTCGTCGCATGCTCACCGACATTACCAATAGCGTACAACCCAAACACCCATTTAATTACGTCGACCCACAATTCAGGATTAATCTTTGCAAACCACAAGAACAAAGTTGCGGTCAAATAAATCACAATAGAAAATAATAACTTTCTGCTTTTAAAACCCTGACTCATCACTCTCACCTCGCGACCACAGCTTTCGACGCTCTAAATTTAAATGCTGATGCTTTACCCAAGCGCCATGCACAGTCACTAAAATACCTATCGCAATACCAAAAAAACTCAATACATCAAGCGGCGTTGCCTCTGACCACCAGTTAACAAAACCACTAAATGAAATCGTATACCACGGCCAAACACTTTCTCGCGTCAACGCTACTTCTCCAAAACGTTAATGTAATCAATTAATACAGACTTACTATTACGACACTCACGATACAAATCAATAAACTCTTTTAACCACAGTACATAAGGCTCATAAGGGCTATCAGGAGCAGGACACTCAACTAAATGATTACGCTCAATCTTCGGAATAGAAACTGGCGTCGATATAGCGCGCGTTGAGCTGCATGCCTGCATCATCAATAGCGCAACCAAGAACAGGCTTATTCTCAACAACATACTTAATCACCTCTTTCTCGATTGGCTTTCTTTTTCTTTCGTTAGCCAAAGCCTCTTCAACCTTAAACACACTCATTGCATGGAGCTCTTCTTCACGCACTCTCAACCGATCACGCGCATCTTGCTCAGCGTCCGCAATCATTTTTTCATACTTAACAGTCGTTTTATTCACGCCCCACGAATGAAACCTCCATCCACTTAGAGCAGACGAAGCAAATACAACAATGATATAAACCGCTAACTTGCTCACGCGCCACGCTCAGTAGTTGAGCCGTGATAGACAGGCGACCAATGAATATGAAAATGCTCTTGCGGCTTACCTTTGTTTTCTAAAATCACAACAAAGTCAGGGCCTAATAATTTTTTAAGCGCAGCCAATGCCTTTGGCTTATCAGCAACATCAAGCGTTTTTGAGCGCCAATCCGTTGCATCACCGCGATAATGAGCACTACGCTTAGCTGTATGTTTAAAATCTTCAGTGCCCGATGTAATCACAGCCTCAACACCAAAGCCTTCTAAGACTTCAGCAATTCCACGCAACGCAGAACGCATAGGATCACGCAATTTTTTTATACACGCATTACTCTTCACTCGAAACTCTGCCCCGGAAGGCTCCAACAAGCTTTTAAAAGATATATCACGAACAAAGTTTTCAGGCATAAAAAAAACGCCTGCTGTTTCCAGCAGACGCCCTATGTAGATTTTTATTAAAATTTATCAGCACAAACAAAAAAGCCCCGTAGATCTCTCTACAGGGCTTTCTTAGTCAACTTTTGTAACAGTAACAGAATTAGAACATATTCATCGCGCGAATTGCAAACCTTTTCTCAAATCTTTTTGCAAATCAGAATAATAAATTGCCGCACACACATAACACCGACCAGAACCGAGCAACGTATTGACTCGCTCACGCGACATATTGAGACGCTCCTGAACTCGACTAACCGCACCACTGTGAATATAAAACTGTTTAACTACATCGTAAGTTACAAAACTCACATGCTTGAGCGTACCCACAATGGAATCCATTTCACCCGCATCCCTGTCAGACATGATTGGCGTGCTGACACTACCATGACTCATCGGAGCCAAATATCCGCCCCTGCCATAATACCGGCTCCAAGCGCCCCACAACTGCAAAAGAATTTCAGTATTTTGTAAAAAATTATTATCTTCATCGGTGCTTTTTTTCAAATACTGATCAACACGCTGCCTCATAGGCTCGCAATCATTAGCGACTGGCGATAGCGAATAATTCGCATCATTGACTTGCTGCTCAATCACATCAATCCAATGTTGACGCTCAGAATCTGTTAACACCTCAGCTGCAGACATACCCAAAACCCCCAATAAAAAAATTAACCAACCTGTTTTAAATTACCAAGACACCACTCAACAAATTTATTATTCCATGCCCTGCTGACCCCCTGACTTTCGATGTAATAATTTTTAAACCTTGACTGCTGGCTCATAATTTCCAGAGCAGAAAACCCAAGCGCTTTCAACTCATTCAACGCACTAACCGACGGAAGCCAGTCTTTTGGCAATGGAAATGGCTGAACTGGAACGCCAGTAAATTTAGTAGTAGTTATATCCAGATAACCTGATGTGTGTTGTTCATACCCCTGTTGGGGTGTGTTGCTCATCGAGTCGTCATGCTGTTGTTCATCGTTAGTAGATTGACTCAATTCGGTAGGAAATTCAGTGGATTCAGAGGAAGCAAAGTGTGGCGTTCTTTGTGTCGCTCCTTGTGGTGTTCTTGGTGTGGGGTTCATAGGGGGCTCATCCTGAGAACGGAAAAAACCTGTATCAGCCAACGGCAACTTAAAAACCAACTGCAAAACAGAGCCACCAGATTCAACCCTACAAATCAAACCAACACTTTCTAACATTTTGAAGATTGCACGAACAACATCACGCGTTGGCCGACAAGCGGGCTCAGTACTACCCTGCCTAGGCCTGACCTCCAAAAGCTCCTGAAGCATCTTATAACTTATCCTACGACTAATACCGACAACACCCGTTTCATAGTCCATAAATCGTCTAAGCCCACGCAAATAAAGCACTTGAGCACGCCAAGGCAAATAATCTAACGCCTCATCCTCTTGCGCATTCCACTGCGTTTTTAGATTACTCATCGCCACGTCACACATGCAGTAATAGAAAAAGCAGACGCCCAATACCAAACCATATTCCAATCACGAGCGGCCATAAAATTTATAACATTCAGCAAATAAAGCGACATAATCACATAACTAAAAAACAACTGATTCTCACGCAACAACTCAAACATAAAAAACCTTTTTAATTAGCCAGCGTATACCAATTGTGCTGCCAAGCTCGAACACAACATTGAAGCTAGACCTCTCTACCCCACCACACCCTCGCAGAGGCCCCGCATCGGCATCAACGGCTATGAAACGAAAGTGCTGTATAATCAAAATTTAATTCAACCTTGGAAATGAGAAAAAATATGATCGAACAAACTTATGAGCTACAAGGAAAAATCGACACAATCAGTAGCGCCGTAGCCTATTTAATAACCACCTTACCCTCACAAGAGCAACGATGCCTTTTGAAGTTTTTGAAAAATAATATCCCAGATTTTCATGGGCACTTACCAGACGAACTCTCCAAGCGCTATATGACAGGCCGGAAGACGACTCTTGACTTTTTTGAAGAGATGTCAGAATTCTCTGATTCTGCCTTTCAAAAACCTCACGAAGACGAGCCTCCCGCTCTGAATTAGTAGGCTTAAAAGGCTTATTGATATCAATGCAATCCATGATTGCGCCTGCTACATGCCTTGCATCCTCAACCGGAATCATAAATCGATAAACTTTGTCTTCACCATCAAAGGCAATACCCATTAGTCCTTCATCATTTGGCGGTGTAACACATCGCCACTCAACATTAATCGCACTCTTCATAATCATCACCAATAAAAAATTTTAAATCACACCAACTTCAAGCACCGACCATCTGGCCTGCCCCATGGCTGCTCTATTGCAGTTTGGCTAAACCTCAAATTATCTCCCACATCAGGATAATGTGTAGGCGCTCGCCCTTCGATAACATCGCTTAACGCCTGACAAGCATGCAAGTGAGACCTGACCGTAATAGTCATATCAGTTTGGCCATTAAAGGCTAATGACATACAACCTATATTTTTATCAGTATCCCAAGCCAAATTAATATCTAACTTCATAAAACACCTGTATAAAAACTCAGCGCACAACTTACCTAACGCTGCCTGTTAAAAAAATCCACAATGGCACCATCAAAAAGGAGAACCATTGTGGACAACGTAATACTGATACTTCGATTAACACCTATTGCTACCGGCCCCATAATTGAGCAGCTAACAGGCACAAAAAAAGCCACCAAATTGGTAGCTATGCGGCATACTTATTATTATCGACCGGCTCTTTGCCATAGATATCAGGACGAATCTCATATCGAGTCACTTTGCAATCTACAGCTGCCTCAACAATCAAAACCCTGCCAGCCGGAACAAGGCCCGTTTTTTTCCATTTTCCGATTGCCACAGAACTAATTGGAGGATCAAATTTGCAACCCAAATCTTTGGGCCTGATGTAACGAAGGACTTTTTCTACAGGATTAATCAAAATACCACCTCTACATATATATGACCAAATCAATACTAAACCATTGGTTTAGTATATGTCAAACCTATGGTTCGTTTTATATAGATTTAATAAGATATATAGTTAACCTATGGTTTATGACGAAACAAAAGACCCTAAGATAGGTCGCGGCAATAGGATACGATCCGCTATAGACAACAGCGGACTAAAGAGAGTTTTCATCGCCAATGAACTCGATATATCAACTAATGCTATACAGAAATGGCAAAGGTCAGGTGACATATCAACACTCATGGCAATAAAACTTTGCAATTTAATTAATGCAGACCTAGCAGAATTATTTTTCGGGTTTCCACTTGAAAACGATAAATCTCTACCAAAAAGACCCACGAAAAGCATTGAATCAATATCTGAAAAACTTAGAAGATTTAATATTGATGACTTGGAAATAATCGAATCAATAATTGACGAGAAACTAACAAACTAAAGGAAAGCCAATGAAAGCACTGCTCATAACATGGACTATCGCCCTAGCAGGCTGCGCAACAGCGGACTTCAATTACCTACCAAAAACTACCAATATTAGCGAACCATCATTAGATAGCGTCAATCAATCTTTCGTAGGCGACTCAATGCTTCGTCAAGGAAAATACTCCGAACATGAAGCCATACTGGTCGAAAATAAGGTGGACATCGGAATATCTTATGACATTTATCCTGGAATTTTTCTTAAAAAAGGAGAAAACCAAACTACAGAAACATTCCTTCCCACCGGCAACGAAGATTCTGGAATTATAAAAAAATCCGCCTTAAGCGACCCATGGAAAGCACTCATAGCATACAAAAACACCAACAAACTATGCGTACTAACAGCTTATAACATCACTAGATGCAAAGAGAATGCAGACTTTAATCGCATAAAAAAACCATCCATTTCAAAAGACTCCTTTCAACAAACATTGATTTATAGCGGAAAAATTAAAGAAAAAATCAACATTAGCTATAGAGAATTTTCAAACAATCTTGCTCGGCCAGCATTTAACAACGAAGTTGAATACGATTTATCTGAATCAAAAATTATTGGGTACAAAGGCGCAAAAATAGAAGTTATTGAAGCTACCAATCAATACATTAAATACAGAGTTTTATCCAATTTCAATAAAGCAAATTTCTGACTAACAGTATTGCACATACCCATCAAACACAAAGTCATTCTTTGGCCTTGAAAGCTGCATAAAAGCTTGTTCATGAGCATGCACATAGTCTTCAGGACCTCTTGTGTTAAGTATCTCAGCCAAAACCCTAGCTCCAAGAGAGACAAGCTGATCAGACTCTATAGCCGTTGGAAACATATAATCCCCATGCGCCCCCAGAGCACGAACAATAACAGCAACTTCTGACCATGACATCAAAATCTTACCTCCCTGCTCCAGCGAACGCAATTGCTTAGGAGACAGCGAATAACCTATCGCAGATAATTTACGCGATAGCATCAAATGCGATCCGACTCGCTGCCTAGCCCTTACCAACCTCTTGCAAGCTGGAGATAAATTCTCAACAACTTCCTCATCATGACCAGCATCATTAGATGCCCCCAGTAAACCAATCCCCTCCGATGAGGTTGCTACCCCACCATCAACTAATCTGCTTTTTACCTCAATTCCCTCAATCAACCCCTGCTCTGCCTGAGCCTTCAGAATATCGAGCATCGCAATAATTTTTTTAGTGGCTTCATTCACAATTAATATCTCCAATAAAGTTATGCCATTTTGCATAGACCTGACAACCAGCTTTAAAAGCTGTTTAAAACAGTTATATCAATCAATTTTTTCACACACAACCCTTTATTTTTTTATAATCTGATATATTTTATTACAAACAAAATATTCTTTTAAATCATCAACTTAGATAAAAGAAATAGACTTTTTCCAAAAAAATACACAGCTTTTGTATATTTATACAGGCACTTATATAGAACAATGCGAATGGCTCAAAAAAAATAGAGTCATTTTAATTAACCATATATGAGGTATTTTCAAATGAATTTCATTCAATCTAATAACGCCAAGACCGTTCTTTTTATTAGCGGAATGTTTGCAGGAAACTGGATATGGAACAGGTGCCACGGCAACATCACAGACAGCTTTAAACTAATGATAGAGGAGCCACTTTGTGCAATCAGCAACAATATTGACGAGCTAACCACCCAAATTTGCGAGCATCTGGACTCAATACCGGAACCAGTAACAATCGTCGGAAATTCACTAGGAAGCTTTATAGGCTTAAGAGTAGCCCAACATTCACCAAAGAAAGTTAAACAAGTATTAATTTCCGGCTCTGCTGGATTTGGCGATGTAGGCCTAGACGTAAGACTAAGCAGGGACAAAGCTGATGAGATCGCCAAATATCTTATGAACTTAATTTGCCACGACAAAAATATGGTTAGCGAAGAGGATACTCAAAAGACTGCAGACAGTTTCCGCAACAATTTAAAAAACATCGTCGGACTCATCAGAGAAAGCAATAGCGCCGATGGCGAGGAGCTACTCAAAAGCATCAAATGCCCAGTACACGCCGTTTGGGGCGCTCAGGACATCATAACCCCACCTAACGAAGTGCGCAGCATATTTGAAAATCTAGGCCTATCGTTTGAATTACTAGAAAATTGCGGTCACAGCCCAATGTATGAAAGGCCAGAAGAGTTTGCTGACTGGGTAAATCAACGTTTAGCTAGCTAGCAGACTTAACGGAGGAATGAGAAGAAGGAGTACTTTCTATATCGTACTCCTTCATTTTCTTATACAAACTACTTGAACTCATTTCTAAATATTCAGCAGTCTTAACAACATTATACCTAGGCACGCCCGCAACATAATATTTATGGGCTTTCAGCGCCTCTATATAAACCTGCTTATCCATCTCTTTTTTAATTTCGGTCATATCAGAATGAACTGAATTACCACCAAAAGCGAATTTAAGACCAATCCTGATTCTAGCCAATAAATAAAAAAGGTTTATAGAAACATCAATAATCCTTTTTCTCGAAATATAGAAAAAGAATATCGCAGTCCAAGCCGAAATAGCAGGCCCAGCTATAGCAAGAGATACGGGATTATCAGTCGTCGACAACAACACAATAGAAAACAATACAATTATTATTACAGCGAAGCAGCTGAGAGAAAGAATATTTTTTGAAACCAAAACCCTATCATCAATAGACTTGATATTTACCAAGTGAATACTCCAAGCAACAACACAGGACCCAAGCATGAAAACATCAGCCAACCACGAAAGCTTGCCATCATTATGCATCAAGCTATTCTGCTCCACCCTATAACTATCAATCATTAAGCCCGACAAATGAAGAACAGCTAGAATTACCGCAGGAATATACAGAGAGTTCACTACAACCGCCCTGAAACTCCACTTAGATAAAGATAGAGCAATCATCACCAAATGAACAAAAAAGAAGTAAAGAACAATAAGATAAGCATCAGCCAGCCACTCAGCATTTTTTGGCGAAAACGAAAACATTACGTAACCTGCCGACTGAAAAGCATTCATCAACATCAAAGTAATAAAAAATCGCTTATATACTAGATCAGACTTATTTTTATAAAGCCTAAGCAAAAGAGACAGGCAAATAATAGCGACAGCAAATGGCAACAAACTATGCAGCCATACGTTATTAATCATACAAATACACCAAAAACATCAATAAAAACATTGATCAATATATAGAACGCCAACCAAAAAAATCAAGATTAGTATATTATCAATACAACTTGATGACCATATCACTTAGATAAAAATAAAAGGCAAATCTCGGACGGCCAATATTTCAAACACTAAAAAAAGTAGATTACAGCGCCAAAAATAGATCTGAATGACCAAACCAACCCTCTACAGGTCATCTGAATACCTAAAAAAATAACCTATTGCAATTAACCACTTAGAACTTTATTTTTATTTAAGAAATCGGAAAGAGTAAGCACCCGGAACAGACAAATGAACAAAAATAAAGACAACCGCAACAAGAGCATCATTCAGAGAATCGAGAATAAAATAAAGCTCCTGAATGAGCCTGAAAGATCAGAAATAAAAAATATAATAAACCATAGGTTTGACTTTTATAAAACCATTGGTTTATCATTCCCTCATCAGTCATTGACAGGGCGAAATGATGAGAACAGCGAAGATACTGGTATTCCCAACACTAACGACAAAACCTAGGCTTGTTAGAGACCTCGAACGCAAGACCAACAGAGCTGTAGTTATTGAAAACAAGGTAGCGGTACTCTCAAAGCTACCCAGCAAGAAAAGACCCACCTTCACTCCAGAACCACCCCCTGCGGCTGCGTAATGATGAAAATTCAACGCACAGAGACAGGGCACCGCCTCGGTAAGGTCGAAATACAAGACAAACCTTTACCGCGAGCATGCGCCCACCTATTACTGCTTACCGGCGGCCACGGATTATCTATAGTCGATGCGGCCGAGGAGCTAGGCATAGCCAAATCCAGCGCCTACAAGACTGCAGAGCGAATTTATTACAAGCTAAACGTCAATTCGATGATTCAAGCAGTCATCGAAGCAAACAAGCGCGGGCTAATAAAGCACCTCTGTGCCGCTCTGTTTATCGGGCTAACAGTTACACCCCAAATAGATGCATCAGAACTATACCGCCGCCCACCCGCTCGCTACAGACAAGCAAGAAGAGCCAGACGAACACGCTTTGACTGGGCCGGGATAGGCAGAACCAACTTTAACGATAAGGACTGCGCCGAAGCCCTTCACCTACGCGAAGGCTGGCAAAACCTAATCAATCACCTGCAACCACAATGAGGCAAAAAAATGAAAGAGCCCGTCGTTAGCATGTTCGCGTCACAAATTAAAGACAAGCAAGCGCTTAGAGAAAAACTGGAAAGAGATATCAATACCAATGTCGCAGGAACCCGCTACCCACCCAAAATACAAGTTATTGAATTCGGCGTATCGAAAAGAATACTCGAGCAACAAAAAAAGGGACCAATGACAGCCAAAGAAAATACACAGCGCTCTAAAAAAAGCATCCACGCGATGGCAATGAGCGAGCTAAGCAAAAGGAAACGAGCATGAAAAATGCAACCATAGGCATACATGGCCTCGCAGAAGTCGGCAAAGATACCGCCGCAATAATACTGTGTGACGAACTTAATTTACGCACTTATGTTATTGCAGAGCCAGTCACCATTGAATGCGCCGCGTTACTTGGTATTGAGCATGATGAGTTTTTAAGTATTAACAAAAACAAAAGCATACTAAACCGGTCGATACTGCTAGAAAAAAGCATTCATTACCCGCTTTACAGCATGATTTGCTCAGAAGGAAAACAAAAGTTATTAGCAACAATGCTATCAAGCCCAACAAAACGCAAGCTAATGCAAAACGTTGGCGACTGCTTAATTGCTTTAAACAAATATGCACTCATCGATATGTTAAAGCACCGATTAGATTGCGATGAAATAGATGCAGACTCATACAACGGCTCGCTGATTACCGATGTGCGCACACCAGAAGAAGCCGCTTTTATTCACCAACGTGGCGGCTTCATCATTCACATTAGAAACCCAAATGCCGACCCGGCACCAATGCATCGCACCGAGCAACAATTATTACCAATTCCCGGCACTGATTACGAAATTAATAACAACGGAAGCAAAGCAGAATTTGAGCATAAAATTCTTGAACTATCCCTTGAAATTTCGGCAAGGATTGCCGACAAAGCCGCTTAATATTTGAGGTTTGCCATGAACGAAATTCAACATGCAGAAAAATTACAAGAGAATGGGCTATTTAATACCTATTCAGCACTTCAGCATTTGAATTTCGGCAAGCCTAAGAAGGACCACATTAAAAAGAAAGACTTCTACGAAAAACTACGCAGAGCTGGCTTTCTATCACTAGGCATGACCAAAAAACCTCATGACCCAACACACAACAAACCGCTGAAATGGATACGAGAAAAGGGATGGGCAAGGATTGAAACATTAAACTATGAAACTGGCGAAGACATCAGGATCACTCACAGCTATAACGTTGCCATTTACACGATGGAAGGCATGGACATCATTGAAAAAATAATCAACGATGAGAATTTTTGCCTCCACAAACAACGATACCTAGCCGAAAAACCAAAGCCCGCTCCCAAGCCAACGATTGATCAGGTCAAAAAAAACGACGCTGCAGGCTTACAAAGCATTGCAGAAATTAAAGATTTATTAAAAGCAGGGTAACCATGCACAAATTTGGAGAAAACCACAGCAACTCTAAACTTAACAACGAAGATGTATTACTCATCAAACAACTTGTTGAAGAAAGAAAAATCCTCAAGCAAAAATTTAAAAACTTGAGTGACGAAAATATAGCAAAAAAGTTTTCAGTAAGCAGAAGCGCAATCAGGGATATCAGAGAAGGCAAAAGATGGGGTCACGTACAATTACCCATTAACAACCAAACAAAAAAGTTATAAACAATATCAATTCAACACAACCACAGGAGTCAACCATGCCCAAAACAGACACAGCTCAATTCGTCAGCGAACTTAACGGCGGAGTATTTGAAGAAAAGCTTTCACATATTCTTTCAGAAGCCGCTCTTGGTGCACTTGAATACGGTAGCGGAAAGAAAGCAGCTACCGTTCAGTGCACGTTTACCATAAAACCGATTGGCGACAATCAACAAGTAATGATTAGCCACAAGCTAAGCAACGCAATACCAACCAAGCGCGGCAAAAAGGCTGAAGAAGATACGACCGAAACACCGATGTTTGTTGGCAAAGGCGGCATCATGACAATCAACCAGCCAAGAATCGATAACAATAATCAATACCAGCTAAAAAAGGAGAAAGACGGGAAAGTCAGCACAATTCGATAAGCACTATCAATTAAACTTTTACATTAAAAAGAGAGGAAAATATGGAAGGCGAAGCAGTTAAAGAAATTCAACGATCCACTGGCATCAATGAATTTATTCAAGTCATCAAAGAAACCGATACACAAATACCTGTAGTCGCAGCACCACAAGGCATCAGCATAAAAACCCTAGAGGATTATATGCCAAACGCTTCCCGCTACAGACAAAAATACCAAACGACCAGCATTAATGATTACGCTAACTATTGCAAAGAGTTTGATCAAGAAGGTGCCAAATGCTTTGTTGATAAAGATGAAATGGTAGCAGAAACTATTTTTGACTTGGGAACCAACGACAAACCCTTGCATAGCGCTCACAGAGCCTATTTAAAAATGAAAAAAACCAATGCCTTTCAAGCCCTACTATATTTTGCAGGCCATGAATTGAGCCAAAAAAGTACTGCCGACTTTATTGAAGACTGGTCAGATTCACTCGTTATTTATACTAATTCTGGCGACAAAATTCCCGCAATCCATGCGGCTAAATCCATTCAAGACTTAACCATAGAAAAAATACGCGAAGCTAGCTCAAAGACTGGAAACTTCAGCGAAGCCATGTCTAGCATGGAAAAGATTGAAGCCAAAAATCAGGAAAAAATACCTGCAGAACTGCAGTTTAGCTGCATACCGTACACCGGCATAGATGCCTTAACCTTTACCATTAAAATTCAACTTTTGACAAGCCACGAGAAACCTAAAATAAAAGCAAGAATTATCAAACTTGAACAAATCGAAGATGAAATCGCCGATGAATTCAAGCTCAAACTTACCCAGCAGCTAAACGGGCTAAAAATAAAAGCCTTTATTGGCAAAGTTTAACCATCACTAAAGCTGAGGCAATTTGCCTCAGCAATTATTTATTATGAATACAGCTGAAGAATTACACCCCGCTGAAGAGCGGGTTTACGAAATCGTTGGCACCTTGCCGGTAAAAACGTTTTGCCGCCTGTATGATTACACCACAACAAAAGTGCGCAGCAAGATTCGCCGCAAAGTGTGGAAAGAAGGCCAGGTATGGCAAAAAGACCCCGACGGCGAAACCCATATTATTATAGAAGGATATAAGGAATGGTTGAAACCAGTTTACCTAAAGGCGTTAGAATCCTCAGAGAACGCATCTATATACGATTCATTGACCCGCAAACAGGCAAACGGAAAGAAAGGGCTCTCGATTACGCCCCCACCCCAGCTAACATAACATTAGCGGGCAACATACGCGCACACATTATCGAACTTCACAAAGATGATTTATTTAATGAAGCCGAATTTTTTGGCGACAATAAGTCAGAAGAAGAATCGACAGCTAAAGTCTCACCTAAGCTATTCAGTAGTTATGCTCAACGCTGGCTGGACCTGCCAACGCATGACTGGAGCAGCAATACACGCAAAAAATATAAAGACATTTTACAAAATCATTGGATGCCTCACTTGCACGATAGAGTTGCCCTGCATATTGATTATGACACGCTACTAGACTCACTGACCTTGAGCGGGGTCGGCCAGAAATCCGCAAGCTACTACAATGACTGCCTAACCGTGATACGCGGTGTATTTAATCTTGTACACGCACATCCGGACCAATCACCCACTCGCCGATTAACCAATAAAAAGCGCATCAAAGACGAGCCAGACCCCTTTACCATTGACGAAGCTAACGAAATTATTGCCCTAGCGTACAAAAAGCATGGTGTCCGTGCCGGCGCTTGGTTTGAACTCGGCTTTTATTCTGGCATGAGAGCGCCAGGCGAAATGCTAGGATTAAAATGGACCGACTTCGACTTACGCTCCAACACGGTTAAAGTACAACGGCTACGCCTCACCAATGGCAAAATACAAGAGCACACCAAAACCCGAGTAAATAGACTGCATAACCTCAATAGCCGCTCACGGCATGCCATCGATCAACTGAAGCCGCTAACCTTTCTAAACAATGACTTCCTGTTCTATCATGATGATGGAAAGATTGTAAAAACGGGCAAGATATTCCGCAATGACTTTAAGCGTATATTGAAAAAGCTAGGCATTCGCGAACGCCGCATGTACGACATGCGCCACACATTTGCCACCTTTGGATTGATGAACGGCGTAAACCCAGCCTACCTAGCCAATCAGCTCGGCCACTCGATTGAAGAGTTTTTTAAGACCTACAGCAAATGGATTAACAGCGTGATGGATGACCTGCAGATTCGTTTAATAGAAGAGGCTATTTTAAAGAGTGGGGGCAAAAGTGGGGAAATTACCCCATTTTTAGAGCTGCAAAAAACGCAAGCTACTGATTTTAAAAGAAAAGAATTGGAGCGGGAAACGAGGCTCGAACTCGCGACCCCAACCTTGGCAAGGTTGTGCTCTACCACTGAGCTATTCCCGCACACTTAATACCATTATCTATCTGGACCGAAAAATAATGGCGTCCCCTAGGGGGTTCGAACCCCTGTTACCGCCGTGAAAGGGCGGTGTCCTAGGCCACTAGACGAAGGGGACCTTGGACTCTGTCGACTAGGTCGTCGTCAGAAGAGGTGCGCATTCTATGGATCGAACGCCCAGCTGTCAACACTTTCCCACAAAAACAATGAAAGCCTGACCTAAATTTTTTGAATATCCGCCTGAGCCGCTCAAAAAACGGGCATTTAAGCGCTAAGTGATTGAATAAAATACAGAAATCAGGGTAAGAGTGGGAGTAGTCGCATAGCTTACCAAAGTCGACAAAAACCTACTTTCCATCATATTAGCCTAAGAGACTTTTCAAATACCGTCTATACTCTTAGTAAACTGACACCTAATTTGCCTGTAGAGGCGGCGGATACGTATGACCCAAGTGTATATAATCATCGGGATTATCGTCACCATTTGTTTTTTGATCTGTTATATCTTCATTAGACAAACGATTACAAAGCGCAAGAAAGAGAAAATGCGCCTACATCGTGCGCTGGATAAGCGCTCAACAGACTTGATACAGATGCTTAACGCTTTCCCACCTAACTTTTTACCTCAGGATCTACAAATATTCCTATATCGCTGTATTGTGGATGGATTTGAACAACTCAGTAAGTTAGCACCAGAAAAAGAAGAGTATCTAGAGCAATTCAAGGTATACACAACCCACATGGAAACAGCACTACGCGCCCCTAAAAATAACACCGAAGTTAACCTCCAGAGCAGTGCTCAGATTAATGAAATCCGCCAATACCTCAATTACCTTGGCCGCTTTATGCAACGGTGGATGCAAAGAGGCAATTTGAGCGCTAAACAATATAGTGGCTATAAGGAGCTACTGAAGAATTTGATAGCTAAATTAATGGTCGATAACTATGTACTGTCAGCAAAGCAAGCGGTACAAATAGATAAAAGTAAGCTTGCGGTGCATTACTATATGCTCGCTAAAAATATATTAACGAAAGAAGGGTTGGCAGCAGGTAATAAAAGCCGCCTAACATTTATCAACGAAGAGTTAAGCACCTTGGAAAAACAGGTTAAAGAAGAAGAGGAACAAGCCGAAGCTAATAACACTACCAGTGAAGATGGTGAACAAGAGCAAGAAGGAGCTAAAGCATGGCAAAAATATAATGAAGATGACGACTGGAAGAAAAAGAATGTCTATGACTAGACTTATTTTTACTTCTGTTTTCTTCTTGCATGCTTATGTTATTGATAGGTACTTAAAAACCCTTTAATTCTTGCTGCATTTGCACCCAAGTCACTCCGCCCTACTCTAGAGACTGAACGTAAATCTATTCGGCTCCCACCTTCTTGCTGGGTAACACGAATCACAATATCGTCAACAAAACCAAACACTTTACTGGTATCGGTGGCTTCAATGATTCCCTCTACTTTATTACTGTTATGCACTTTCCAGCCTATAGCATTAGAAACCGATAGCGCGCGTTCAAAAGCATCGTCAATAGACAATGAAGAATTTAATGGTTGTATATAAGGGTAAGCTACTTGCTGTTGTCTGACGACATCAGGGTCATACTCTAAGGAATTACTCTCTGTGCCTCTCTGCTCTAATGCTTTTTTAAATAGCGGAATATTATGGGTATCCGTTGTAATGTCATGGATACGCGGTACTGACTTCACTTTATAAACGATATTCGCAATAAGAGCGATAAACACAACCGCTAACAAGCCCGCCACAATATGAGTCAATAAAGGGGCTACTAGTGAGCTTTGCGTACTGGCTTGTAGTTGCTGATAAAAAACCGCGCATAGTTTTAACAAGGTTAATACAGCCACTAAAAACCAAACCAGCAAAGAAAGCCCAAATAAAGCACCAAAAACCTTAAATGACAGTATTTCCGAGCGATAAAAAATAATAGTGAATGCAATTAGCAACAAACATCCGCCTTGCCAATATAATAAATGGTTTATATCAAGCTTCATCTTCAGCCTTTAGGTCGAGCGAGGCTGAATTAATACAATAGCGAATGCCGGTCGGTGCTGGCCCATCTGGAAAGACATGGCCAAGATGACTACCACATTTCTGGCACATGACTTCGGTGCGTGTCATCCCTAGACTACTGTCACTTTCTTCCAGAACAGCTTCTGTCGCCAAGGGCTGATAAAAACTAGGCCAACCAGAGCCTGAATCGTACTTTGTATCAGACTCAAATAACGGCTCACCACAGCATTTGCAGTGATAGGTACCAGCTACCTTGGTATCCCAATAGCAGCCCGTAAATGCTCTCTCTGTGCCCTTTTCTCGGCAAATGCGGTATTCCTCTGGCGTTAGCTTTTCTTCCCAGAGGGCATCGTCTTTATTGGATTTATCTGACATAATCACGCCCCTTTATTAATTACTCAATAGACTTTGCAGTCAGTTTACCCCAATGAATAAGATTGATAAATCCAATAAGCTCCATGGTGTTTGCTACGATCTTCGAGGCCCCATCCTTCAACAGGCAGTCAAATTGGAAGAAGAAGGCCACCGTATCCTTAAGCTCAATATTGGCAACCCTGCCCCCTTTGGCTTTGATGCACCGGATGAAATTATTCATGATGTGATTGCAAATATTCGTACTGCTCAGGGCTATGTAGAATCTAAAGGCTTGTTTTCTGCGCGTAAGGCCATCATGCATGAAACCCAACAATTAAATATTCCGGGCGTTGGCATAGATGACATTTATATTGGTAATGGGGTCAGTGAGTTAATTGTTATGTCGATGCAGGCATTGCTGAATCAGGGCAATGAAATTTTACTCCCTGCACCAGATTACCCTCTATGGACTGCCGCTGTTAATGTCTCTGGCGGTAAAGCAGTGCATTACCACTGCGATGAACAGGCAGACTGGTACCCTGATATAGATGATATCAAAAGCAAAATTACACCACATACACGCGGCATTGTTGTTATTAACCCCAACAACCCAACCGGCGCCGTTTACAGTCAGGAACTACTGGAAGAAATTGTTGAGCTCGCCAGAAAACATAATCTGATTATTTTTGCAGATGAAATCTACAGCAAAATTGTTTACGACGACGCACAATATATTCCACTCAGTCGTTTAACAGACGAAGTACTGTGTGTCAGTTTTAATGGCTTATCGAAATCCTACCGGTTGGCTGGCTTTCGCTCTGGCTGGATGTTTATTACCGGCGACAAACGCCGTGCTAAAGGTTATATCGAAGGGTTAGATATGCTTGCATCGATGCGCCTCTGTGCAAATGCTCCTTCGATGCTAGGCATACAAACCGCGTTAGGTGGCTACCAGAGTATTAACGAATTGATTCTTCCTGGGGGGCGTTTAAAAGAACAGCGAGATATTGCCTACGATATGGTGACATCAATACCAGGGATCAGCTGTGTCAAACCCAAGGGCGCGTTATATTTATTTCCTAAAATTGATATTAAAAAATTCAACATCACTAATGATGAACAATGGATATTAGATTTTTTAGTCGAGAAAAAAGTATTACTGGTTCAAGGCACAGCCTTTAATTGGCACGAACCCGACCACTTTAGAATTGTATTCTTGCCACACAAAGATGAGATTAGGCCTGCGATAGAAGGTTTAGGCGATTTTCTTTCTACTTATCAGCAGTAGTCGAAAATTAATCGTCATAATCTTTGGCGAATAGACCTGATATCTTCTTACTCACCTTTTAGGAAAGGCAAGCAAGAAAGATCGAATGGTTATTTAGAATAACTGGGATAGCTTGCAATAGAGATATAATTTAATCGCTTGACGTGAAACCCGCAAAACTATAATTACTTGTTATATTTTCGCTTTTAAATTTATATATCTGACATCATGACAATAAAATCTTTCCAAACAAAAAAATCTTCTTGTGAACTAATTGCTTCATGTAAAAATGATGAACTTTCCTCTTCTTCAAATAGTGCCAGTAATGTAGAGGTTAAATAATAAGCCTCATCAAACCTTTTAATCAGTGTTCCTAAATGACTTTCCCTTTCCATACCTTTCAAACTTCGCTTGTAATATTCACAAAAATATTCGGCTAATCCTTCATCAACTAACGTCTTACCATACAAGTTAAATAATTCTGTAAAATCATCACCAACTTCAGCCTCCATCTCTTCACCATCACTGAAGTCCTTATCTAATTCCGTCAACTCTATCGCAATATTTTTATAAGATTCTAAATATTTTTGAAGTACCTTTAAGTCACCACCTTCCGAAGTAAAATAAAGCCCCCGCAACTTTTCTAAGTTTCCATCATCAAGTTTAGGTCCAATAATTTCAAACTCAGGTTCTTCGTATTCATATTCATCTACGCAATCTTTATCATCTTCAAATATATCCATGTCAGAAGTGACGCCATATTTTTCCAGTTCCTTGATAAAATCTTTTGGAAGCAAATATCCGATTGGATGATCTTCACAGACAAACAAATAATTTCCATTCAGCGACGTGTATGCCCACCTTGTAAACTCCTCTAAGAAAAGCACATGGTTATTCCTTGTAAATACCCAATCATATACTTTTCCTTTATGCTTAAAATTAATTTTCATTTCAGCATCTTCTTCAGGAGTATCTTCAGTAGCTTTAGCAGGAGTAAGCTTTATGAGTTCAACATCAATAGCGCCTTCTGACAACTCCACTAATTCTCGAACATTAGCATAAAAATTATCTACGATTCCTTCATCCCATCCACCATCAGCTATGGAATACCATAGTACTTTTTCACCCGTATATTCATTTATTAACTCAAAAATAAATGTAATATCATCGTCCTCATATAATTCGAGAGCATCTTTCGTATCTTCCTCTTGAATTAGACTATATGATTTAAATAATGATAGTATTTCATTAGCGCTCATCTTTTTTCCTTTTCTAAATTCTAAATATAGAAACCAATCTTCATATTTTTATTAAAATTTAACATCTTTCTACGGGGCACCGTAAGAGATATGTTAATTACTTACCGGTTGATGAAACTCTATAACATTATTATCGGGATCCCTTATAAAAAAGAACTTAGCACCTTCAAACTCAACCTCTCCTGTGATGGTTATATCCAGCTCTTTAATCGACTCCAAAGCTGACGCTGCACTGGTTACTTCTAATGCAACATGAGTGTAACCAGTATATTTTTTAGGCGCATCCATAAGAATATTTTCGATACATTTCGCATCAGCATTGAGAATAAAATTTATATTAACACCTGATGGATGCTCCATAATTGCAACTGGTTCTGGTCCGACTGGACCAGCTATAAATATAAAACCCAATTTTTCATAAAAAGCTCTGGAAGCATTTAAGTCTTTAACTCTTAAACCAAGGTGATTAATTCTTGTAATTTCTTTCATATATACGCCACTTTAAGCTGATAAATGTCGAATAAATTAGCTGACTACTTTAATTAGCCAGATATCTGCTAAAAATAGTCCTGAGAATATCAACCAAACCTTGCACACACCTTGCATTACAAAAAATGAATCGTCAGCAAATGATGAATGCTTGATTTATTAACGTATCCGCCCCTTTTTATTTGTAAGAGTAAAAATATCCCACCATATTTATTGATACTCTTACAATCAGAAATAGCACATTGGATAAACTTTTCTAGCTGGCCTGCTAACGAATAAAAGCGGATCTGACCCTACTTATTGTCGCTCCTGCGTGGATATTTATATGTAAACATGCTAAACCTACATAAGAACAATGATGCATGTTATTTTTGTAACACTATTGTTTTAGTATTTAATTTTAGTTGACACATAGAGGGTTTTATGAGTGATAGTTGTAGTCGTTTTTATTTGAAGTCGTCAGACCAAGAGCAGATTGAAGTCATTGAGGCTTTTGCTCAGAAAGTGGGTGTTGCAAGCTTTGAAACAGTTTTGTGCGACGATGTACTAATGTATTTTGAGATTGAATGTTATGAGCGTAGTTTTGATGTCCAGCTTAGTAAATTTGCCAAGCAATTTGTTGAGACTAACAAGGATACATTTTTACGTATATATTATAGCGATGAGTATGGTGGTGAAATATTTTGGGTGAATGTTGATGGTAAGCTAAAGAAATATGCTCATAGTGTCGAGTCTGAAAGTGCAGCGATCGTCAAAGCATATAGGCATTGGCACGCCGATATGAGTGATGTTTGGGATGGCTATTTTGATCGTGAAGCAATAGATCGTATGTCTATTCAGTATGGTAATTACAGTGGAGATGGTAAAAAAATAAAAAGTGATTTGCCAGACTATATTGAAATTGTAAAAAGTAAAAAACCTTTTGTAGGCAACGGATTGGCTGTACCTTTTGCGGCATCTAAATGGAATTATCATATTCCTGTATTCGAGAGTTATGCTGCTGTTATTATTGCTGAAAGCAAGTTTGCTCCTGTAGATAAAGCGATTACCTTTGAGCGTACTTTCATTATTCTCGATGAATACGATGATACTAACATTGGTTATTTATGGTCCTGGGACTATCAAGGTGTGCAGGGGGTATTATTGATTCGTTGCATCGAAGGTTTGTCTGCAAGAATCAGTATGTTTATTAACCATGAGCAACTTAAGTTAGATGAACTCATTTTTTTCGAAATTTTTCAACCTCATGTCGATCCGGTATTGATAGGTAATACACAGTACATCGATTATTTGCATCAATCGCTATATCCACCGACAGTAGATTATCTCTATAACTACGATAAAAATAATGATTGGGAGAAATTTGAGAAATATGAACAAGTGTTTAACCTTTACAATGTACAGTTAAAAAAACGTCGAAATGGATTTTATTACGTTGAAGCTGGTGAGTATTTGGCGAATGATAGCTTTGACATTATGGATGCTGACTTCGTAGAAGAAATGAGGCCAATTAAACCGACACCATCGATGTGGTTTTATTTACAGGTGAGAGCTATCAATAATCATACGGCACATAAAGTAATCAAGGTGGATATAAAAAATAGAAAGGGCTCTTTGTATAAGCGAGTTGATGATGTGCCAAAAACGTATCAGTTACTAACTTGATTTTGGAGCTTAAATCTTAGGGGAAAATAAGAGCTTTTTTATGAAATTGATGGACATAGTAGCCCTTGCAGATTTTGAGTTGGCGAAAATGTGTAGATTTTTCTTGGGCTGAGCGAGGCTCTGGCGTACTATTGTGGTTAGCTGCCTCTGGGTGTATCAGCACTCAGGGGTAGTGCTTATTTAAGTAAGAAATTTACAATAAAAAATACCTTTATTTGTGTTAAAACTGCCCACCTATTACCCACTAAAAAACTGTATGAATCAATGGTTTTTTGACATTAATTTGAAGTTTTTTAGAAAGAAATTGTGAAAAGTTTTGAGGTATAACGGTCTATTAACAAGGCCCTTGGCCTCATTAATAGTTTTATGAGGAAACCCTTGTTTTTTTATTGGATAATCTATCAGCCTTTCAACTTCTTAATTATTAAACGCTTTTTACCACACTAATTGCTAAGCAACAATTAGCGTGGAATTGCTTGTTTTGTGAACTGCCAAATATAAGCACTTACCCTAACTCATCCGTAGCCACTTTATAATCAGGGTCTTCCATTACATTGACTTCACAAAGGTTCCCTGCTCGTCTCAATAACTTTCGACACTCAGGGCTTAGGTGGCGCAGATGTAAGGTCTTACCTTCGGCTTGGTATTTTTCTGCTAGGGAATCTAGTGCTTCAATGCCCGAATGATCGCTGACTCTTGAGCGTTTAAATTCGATGACCACATGTTCGGGATCGCCTTTAGGATCAAACAATTCTTTAAAGTTAGCAACCGAACCGAAGAAGATGGGGCCGCGCAAGTCATACACTTTGTAACCATTTTCATCGACATAAGTATCTACCAAAATATGCTGGGCATGTTTCCAGGCAAAGACTAAGGCAGAAACAATCACCCCCACAATCACAGCGATTGCCAAGTCGAATACAACGGTTACACCCGATACAAGAACAACGATAAACATATCGGTAGCAGGAATTTTTCCGATCAAGCGCAATGATGACCACTCAAAGGTGCCCAACACTACCATAAACATAATACCCACTAGTGCTGCTAAGGGAATAATTTCAATTAACTGAGAGCCAAATAGAATAAAGGCAAGCAGGACAAGTGCAGCAGTAATACCGGATAAACGACCACGACCACCAGAGTTAATATTAATCATACTCTGGCCAATCATGGCACAGCCGCCCATACCCCCAAAGAAACCATTGGTGGTATTGGCAACCCCCTGCCCAATGCATTCACGATTACCTTGGCCACGGGTTCCTGTAATTTCATCGATCAAAGAAAGCGTCAGTAAAGATTCAATCAAACCAATGGCGGCAATAATAATTGCGTAGGGGAAAATAATTTGGAAGGTTTCAAACGTTAAAGGCACCGCCGGAATCGCAAAGCTTGGCAAGTCGCCTTTCAGGCTAGCTGTTGCTGCCTGGTCCGCCGGTAACATACCGCGTACAAAATCAATCACGGTTCGTGCATCTAAGTCCAAGCCAATAACGGCTAGAGTCACAACAACAATAGCCACCAAACCCGCAGGAATTGCTGTGGTTAATTTTGGCAAGAAGTGCACTATCATCATAGTCACTAGAATCAAGGCCGCCATAATATAAAGCTGTGAACCCTGCATCCATTCGTTTACACCTGTCACATTGTCTACTATTTTAAATTGACCTAACTGTGCCAGAAAAATAACAATGGCTAAGCCATTAACAAAACCCAGCATCACTGGGTGAGGCACAATGCGAATATACTTCCCTAATTTCAATATCCCAGCCAGTATTTGAAATAAGCCCGCCAACAATACTGCTGCAAAAAGATACTGCACGCCATGCATCGCAACTAATGACACCATCACGACAGCTGTCGCGCCTGTTGCCCCTGAAATCATACCAGGGCGACCACCAAAGACGCTGGTGAGTAACCCCATCATAAATGCAGCATACAAGCCAACCATTGGCTCTACGCCGGCAACAAAGGCAAAGGCGACAGCTTCTGGCACTAGCGCTAAGGCAACGGTAATACCCGATAGCACATCGTTTTTTACATTTTGGGAGTTATTGGTAATCAGAGAAAACATAGAGGCGGCAACATTAAAAATTAAAGGAATAAAATAAAAAAAGGTGAGGTACCTTGTAGAAGGCCTCACCTTTTAGTGTAGACGATGACGTATTTTACAACAGAAGACGTCTTACATCAGCAATTACTGAATTTAAATAGGTAAAGAATCGCCCGGCATCTCCACCATTAACCGCGCGGTGATCATATGATAGCGATAATGGCAGCATATTGCGGGGTTCGAATTCGCTACCGTTCCATTTAGGCTTTATCTCTGCTTTAGAGACACCCAAAATAGCCACTTCAGGCGCATTCACAATAGGTGTAAAGCCTTGGCCACCCATTGCACCTAAACTAGACACCGTAAAACAACCACCCTGCATGTCTTTTGGACCAAGTTTGGCGTTGCGCGCCTTATCGACAATCTCCATAAACTCAGCAGCCAATTCCCAAAGCCCTTTCTTATCGACATCGCGAATCACAGGAACCACTAAACCAATAGGGGAATCCACAGCTACACCAATATTGACATATTTTTTCTGCACAATATGCTCACCGTCATGGTGCATCGATACATTAAAACTGGGTTCGGCAACCAATGCTGCTGCACAGGCTTTTAATAAGAATGGTAATGGCGTTAATTTAACGCCACGCTTTTCTGCTTCAGGCTTTAAACCTTTGCGGAAGCTTTCGAGGTCAGTAATATCCGCATCGTCAAACTGGGTTACATGAGGAATATTCAACCAATTGCGTGTCATATTTTGTGACGTGAGCTTTTTAATTTTGCTCATTGGCACTAAATCTATTTCACCAAATTGCGTAAAATCGACGGGAGGAATACCAGGAATACCCGCACCCGAACTCAAGACACTAGCCGCTGGTGTCGACAACGGCTTTTGACCTGACATCACTTCCTTAACGTAGGCTTTTACATTTTCTTTCGTAATACGGCCACGATCACCGGTACCCGTCACTCGTGTTAAGTCCACCGCCATCTCACGGGCAAACTTACGGATTGCAGGGCCAGCATAGACTTCTTTAGATTGGCTCGACCGAATGACGACTTCATCGCTAGCAGCTGCTTCAGGCTGTGCTTTCGGTGCCGGAGGCGTTGCGGCTTGTTTGGCAGGTTCAGACTTTGTCCGTTCAGCAGGAGTAGGCTTTTGCTCAACTGGAGCGGCTGCCCCTAATACTTCCATCGTTAGAATAACGCCACCCTCAGCGGTTTTATCCCCTTGCTTGACCAACATACTAACAATTTTACCCGCACTCGGAGCAGGCACTTCCATGGAGGCCTTGTCGGTCTCCAATACAATTAAGGAGTCATCCTCAGCAACTTCATCACCCTCAGCCACCATCACTTCGATCACTTCAGCACCTTCTGCACCATCCGGTACTGGCACATCAATGACTTGTGTAGCAGTGCTATCCGTAGCAACCTCTGGAACAGCAGGAGATTCTTTTTGTTCTGGTTCAGCAACAGGTGCTTCAGTTGCTGGCTCTTCTACGTTAGCGCTTTCACCATTACCTTCAGCTTCTAACTCGATGATTACATCACCTTCAGAGAGCTTGTCACCAACGCTTACATTAATCTTGGTAATTTTTCCCGCTAAAGAAGACGGTATATCCATTGAGGCTTTATCAGTTTCGAGTGCAATAATACTTTGATCCACTTCGATAACATCACCAACAGCAACAGAAACTTCAATGACTTCAGCATCCTCAGTGCCACCAATATCAGGAACAGAAACAGTTTGAATAGTCACTAGCATCTCTCCCTTACAGTGTCATTGGATCTGATTTATCAGCATCCAACCCAAATGATTTAATGGCCTTCGTCACAACGGCGGGTTTAATTGCGCCTTCGTCTGCTAAGGCTTTTAATGCAGCAACAGCAATATAATGACGGTTCACTTCAAAAAAGTGCCTCAGCTTTTCTCGCGTGTCACTGCGCCCATAACCATCAGTACCTAATACGGTATACGATGCTGGAATAAATTCGCGCAACTGCTCAGCATAAGCTTTCATATAGTCTGTTGCAGCAATGACCGGGCCTTTTTTATCTTCTAACAATTCAGTTACATATGCCTTGCGCAGAGTTTTAGCATCAGGATGTAACATATTATGTCGACTGACGCTTTGACCATCTCGCGCTAATTCATTAACACTGGTCAAACTCCAGATATCAGACTCCACACCAAAATCGTCACGCAGTATGTCAGCCGCTGCTTCAACTTCCCGCAGTATGGCACCACCACCTAATAACTGAACGCGGAGTTTCTTTTTACTCGTGCTAGATTTCAAACAATACATGCCTTTAATAATGCCTTCTTCTGCACCTTCAGGCATTGCATGGTGAACATAGTTTTCATTCATAGTAGTGACATAATAAAAACAGTTTTCACCCTCTTTATACATGCGTCGCATACCGTCCTGAATAATAACGGCAAGCTCAAAGTTATAGGCGGGGTCGTAAGATTTACAATTAGGAATTGTGTTCGCAAAAATCAGACTATGGCCATCTTCGTGCTGTAAGCCCTCGCCATTTAACGTGGTACGACCCGCTGTCGCACCAATCATAAAGCCGCGAGCTTGCATATCGCCAGCCAGCCACGCTAAATCACCAATGCGTTGGAAACCAAACATCGAGTAGTAAATATAAAACGGAATGGTTGAAACACCGTTGGTGCTATAAGAAGTTGCAGCTGCAATCCAGGATGACATTGCACCCGCTTCGTTAATACCTTCTTGTAATATCTGCCCTTTTTCATCTTCTTTATAAAACATAATTTGTGAAGAGTCATGAGGAACATATTTTTGGCCGGCAGAAGCATAAATACCAATTTGTCTGAACATACCTTCCATACCAAAGGTACGCGCTTCATCGGGCACGATGGGTACGATTCGATGCCCCATCGCTTTGTCTTTGACAATAGTTGATAAGATTCGGACAAAGGCCATGGTAGTAGAAATTTCTCTCTCGCCCGTACCTGTCAAGTGTGACTTCAGCACATCAAGCTCAGGCGTTTCCAAGCGTTCGACTTCGTTGCGCCGCGCGGGCAAATAACCCCCTAGCTTTTTACGCTGTTTGCGCATATAAACCATTTCGGGGCTATCTTCATCGGGGCGGTAGTAAGGGAGTTTTGCTAGATCATCGTCACTGAAAGGAAGATTGAAAGTATCGCGGAAAATTTTAAGGTTATCGATGGTAATTTTCTTCACAGAGTGAGCTTCGTTAATGGCTTCACCTGAACTACCCATACCAAAGCCTTTCACTGTTTGCGCTAGAATCACCGTTGGCTGGCCTTTCGTTGCTACAGCCTCTGCGTAAGCAGCATAAACTTTACTTGAGTCATTACCACCGCGTTGTAAACGGTAAATATCTTCATCCGATAGATCTTTAACGAGCTCTAACAACTCTGGATACTTACCAAAGAAATGTTTACGCGTATAAGCACCACCATGAACTTTACAGGCTTGCAATTCGCCATCAACTACTTCATTCATACGCTTAATCAATAAGCCAGTTTTATCTTTTTTCAGTAGATCATCCCATTGGCTACCCCAAACAACTTTAATGACGTTCCAACCCGCACCGCGGAAAACACCTTCAAGCTCTTGGATAATTTTACCATTACCACGCACAGGGCCATCAAGGCGCTGCAAGTTACAGTTGATCACAAAAATTAGGTTATCGAGTCTCTCACGTGCGGCTAAAGAAATGGCACCCAATGTTTCTGGCTCGTCACACTCACCGTCACCCAGAAATGCCCACACTTTACGATCAGGATTGTCTTTTAATAAATCCCGCGCTGTTAAGTAGCGTAAGAAGCGTGCTTGATAAATAGACGTGATAGGACCTAAGCCCATAGAAACTGTTGGGAACTGCCAGTAGTCTGGCATTAACCAAGGGTGTGGATATGACGATAGACCTTTGCCATCGACTTCCCGCCGGAAGTTATCCATTTGCTCGTCCGTTAAGCGCCCTTCTAGGTATGAACGCGCATAAATACCCGGGGAGCTGTGTCCTTGGTAATAAATAAGGTCACCTAAGCGATCATTGCCATCGGCATGGAAAAAATACTGAAAGCCAATCTCATACAAAATAGCGGCTGATGCAAATGTGGCAATATGCCCACCTAAGCCTTCGTCATTATCATTGGCACGCATTACCATTGCCATTGCATTCCAGCGGTTAAACGAACGAATGCGCCGATCGAGCTCTGCATTTCCAGGCCGTTCGGCTTCATCATATTTAGCAATGGTATTAATGTATGGCGTATTAATCGCAGAAGATACATCGATGCCTTCGGCAATGGCCAATGTGCTCAAATCAAAAAGGATTTCTGCCGCTTTATCTTTTCCTGCGTGCTTTACTAACGATGAGAGAGCATCAAGCCATTCCTGGGTTTCAGTATCATGGTGCATATTTTCTCCTCACTTATTCATCTTTATTTAAAGATGGCTTTTAATTAACGAATGAGATGGATGATTGGTACTATTTATACTTAACTTAACGTTAACGCCTTTTGGCCTATCTGACTAAATAGATCCAATCGAGTACAAGAACTGTAGATTAAAGCTATATCAGCTTAAATTTTGTAGTATTTTTACATAAACAAAAATGGCTGTCTACCTGACAAAAAACATACAATAGCAATAAAAAGGCACATTTTTGCTAAAAAATACACTCAGCAGCTAACCTATCCCTCAAAATGATATCTAAGCAATCATTTCTTGTAGTTAAACTACAAGAAATATTATAAAGAACTGGCACCAAAAACTACTGAAAAAGCTTATCTAAGACGGCCAAATAGGCCATATATTCATGAGTATAGGCAAGCTCACCTATTTCATCGAACTAAAGGGGAAATTACTTTAAAATCAAAAAGTAATTAGTATCTGTTGAAGTGCAATCTTTATCGCAATTTTGAGGCTAGGGATATGAATACACTTCATTTGAGAATTTAAAAGGTATTTGCTGAGACTTCACAGGAGGACGACTATACTGCCACAAAGAACGCGCAGGCGTTTTAAGCGCTTGCTGATAGTAATCGCGCAGCTGGTCTGCTGTCAGCCGCTCAACTGCTTGAGCCAGTAATTCTCGGTTATTAAATGTCTCGTTATCCTGCAACAAGTTGTTCCAATAATCGTTCGCACTCGCCGATAAACTTTGTGGCTCTTCTAATAATTGTGTAATGACAGCCTGCTGATAAATACTGATATCATCCGGTAGCTTCGATTCAAACTCGGTAATAAATTGTTGCATAGCTCCACCGATTTTATCGACATCGGCCGATGGTGATTGCACAACAAAAACAGACCCAGGCACCTGCTTTAAACTCAAGCTTCCCATAAAGACGACGTAACCTAATTGCTGCTCCGTGCGTAGCGACGAATAAAATGGCGATTGCATTATTTGCCGTAAAACAGTCATTGCCGCTCTATCTTCTACAGTGTCTTCTAAGCCCTGAAAATAAAGAACGACAGCCTGATCAGTATGATCAATATCAAACACATTATATTGCGCATTTGCACTGTCAAGCTTAGCAATGTTTATTGGCGCTATATTACTTTCGCCCAACAGCTGTAATTTTTGAACATAGAGTTCCCAGTTTTTCAGCCATTCATGATCGAGATTACCGTAATATAAACCCTGTACCTGAGAGCCTTCTCGCCACTCGTCAGCAAATGCTCTCAAGTCAGAGAGAGTGACACTTTCCAAAGCATTCGCTTTCGCAGAATTTGTCCAAAAAGAGTCATATAAATTCACAACTAGTTGATTATAGAGCTGGCGATACGGTGTTCTTTTATCAGCATTCCGCCAACGCCTTAGCAAATCTGTTTTTAACTGCGAGAAACGTTTTTTATCAATAGCATTGTTATCGATTTCTTCCATCAATAAATTCATGAGTTCATGTAATTTATCATGATAACCATCAAGCGTTATATCAATACCACGATTACTTGATCTTACTGACAGGGCCGTATCAGCAAGCAAAGCGGGATAGCTGTATTCATTCAAGCGATCGCTGAGCAAGTCAGTATAAAGAGTCGCCATAGCGACACCTTTAAGACTGCCAGATACACGTGGTGATAATATACGGTATAACACTTTTACTTTGGGGGTATTAAACGAGATATCTTGCTTTGCCCAAACATTAAAATCACCTTCCGTTAATTTTAAAGGTTCCGTTAAAGATAAATCTTTCTTATACAGTGAAATATTTTCCGGAATAAATGGGTTTTTCTCTGGCAATTGAAATTGTGCGGTTAGTTTATTACTCAAACTTGGCAGCTTTTTGGATAACGCACTGACACTATAAGGAACTTGATAATAAGTTGTCGTTTTACTGATTTCTGCTTCAGGAAAGACAGTCGACACATAAACATTATCTGGCGTCATCAATGAAAGAAAATATTTAATCGTATCAGGAGTGTAATTCAACATGACATAATCGCCACGAATAACATCTTCTGCAGGATACTGATGAAGATTGTTAGCTAAACCTCTAACCGTTGAAATAGCGCCTGCCTTTTCACGAAAATTAAATGCTATTTCTGCGAGTAAACGCTTTTCATTGTAGCGCCACTCTTCTATACCTTTTTCTTTGATTTGATTAATTGCGTAGAAAACTAAAGATCGAATCAAGTCACGTTGTTTCAGGCCTTTTTTTGTTAACTGCATCGTAATATAAAACGCAGCTGTACCATCATTATTATCTCTACCGCCTGCTGACAAGCTTTCTGCCAGGCCTTCCTTCTTTAAAAGTGATAATAAACTGCCCTTACCTTCATGCCCTAATAAGTAAGCAATAAAATCCAGCGGCTTTTCTCGATAATATTCGCGAATGGAGGGTACCGAAAAGCTCATCGACATTTGTCGAAGTTCTTTAATAGGCTGGCTAACAACTTCTAATGGCAATTTATCCGATATAAATAAGGGCTCTGATTTTAAACCCTGTTGCACGCCAGTTTTTGTTTGAACGCCTTTTTTTGCAATAGCGTTTGTCTGAGGGATTTTACTGAAACGCTCAACTACCATCTTTTGCAATTCAGTCAACGGCTCTTTACCTAATACAACTAAAGCCATCTTATCAGCAGAATAATATTGTTTATAAAAATCCAATAAATCGTCTCTGACTTTATCTCGGGGTCGATCCGCCAAGGTTTCTAAATTACCCACATTAAATTTTGCGTCTGGATGTTTGGGGTTAATCACATTGCGATAAACATCGTAACCTCTGCGAAAATCGTCGCGAATACTGGCTTTATATTCTGAATGTACAGCGTTGCGTTCACGATCGACATAAAAACTATCGAATAATGGTGAGATAAAGAATTGGGCAAATCGATCTAATGCATTATCAAGTTGCTTTGCATCTATATCAAAAAAGTAATTGGTATGGTGGCTGCTAGTGTAAGCATTATGTGAACCACCATTATCACTAATAAAAGTCTGATACTCATCAGCCTCTGGGTATTTCTGAGTGCCTAGAAACAACATATGTTCTAAAAAGTGAGCGAGGCCTTCCCGATCGATGGGATCATGGTAACTACCCACATTAACATCTAAAGAAGCAGCGGCCTTATCAGCATCGGGATCTGAAATTAACAGTACCTGTAATTGATTATCAAGCACCTGATAAAGATACCGTCGATCATCAATACTACCCGTATGAATTTGAGCCGAATATGACGAATGTAAAAATAAAGAACCTACAATAAAAAAAACAAGTTGGACAAATTTCACTAAAGATATACCTTGCATTTAAGCAATCAACTTTATTATTGAGAAAGACGTGTGTAATTTAGTTTTCAACAGCATTAGAGTACTCAGCTGCTGCTTCCTCTTCAACAATGGCAGAAGCAGAACGTGTAGGCCAGGCATTGGTAATAGCTTTTACTAAGGTTGCCAATGGAATAGCAAAAAAAACACCCCAAAAGCCCCACAAACCACCAAACACTAAAACAGCTAAAATAATAGCAACCGGATGCAATTTGACCGCTTCAGAAAATAAAACAGGCACTAATACATTGCCATCCAGAGCTTGAATAACCAAGTAGACAATAGTGAGTACAGCTAGTTCAGAGCCAAAGCCCCACTGAAAATACCCGATTAGTAATACGGGTAAGGTAACGACAACAGCTCCTATATAAGGGATAACCACTGATAGCCCAACGGCCAACCCTAGTAATATTGCAAATTTTAAATCCATGATAATAAATGAGATACAAGATACTGCAGCAACCAATAAAATTTCTGTTACCTTGCCACGCACATAATTGGCTATCTGTTGATTCATTTCGACCCATATTTTACTCATAATTGGGCGTTCTTTCGGTAGTAAAGACCCCACCCATTGCAACATACCTTCGCTATCTTTTAGAAAGAAAAAGACCAGTAAAGGCACTAAAATAAAATACAGAAGGATAATAAGTAATACCGGTAAATTTGATAAGGAAACGGACAGTATATTTTGCCCTATGGTTGCCAATTCAGCACTAACATGACGTATTAACTGTTCTATTTGCTCTTCAGATATAAACGATGGGTATTGCTCAGGTAGGTGCAGTAACAATTCCCTACCCTGAGTAAGCATACTGGGTAATTCTGCAACTAATATTGTAGATTGTTTCCAAACGACAGGAATTAAAAAGAATAGGATTGAAAGCATCGCGCCCATCAATAGTAGTATAGCAAGTACTACTGCAGCGATATGAGGCATGCCTTTTTGCTTCAGCCAATGAACCATTCCCTGCATCAAAAAAGCAATGACAACAGCAATCAATGCGGGGCCAAGATCATTACCAATTGTCCATATTATTAAAAAAGAAAGTGTCAGCAATACCAACAACAAGACCGCTTCTTCATTGTGAAAATAGCGATCAATCCAGTTACGAATAATAGGAATCATATAAGTCTCACTTTCCTTTCTCTAATACATATCGATAAGCTTGTTCAATTTCTTGAAATGAGATCAATTTATGTTCTGTAAGCTCAACCAAACGATGAAAATCTCTTATTGTGCTTTTATCAGTCGTCAAAACCTCAATGCATTCACCAATAGAGACGCAATGTAGACCCTGTCGAGCTTTCAGTAATGGTGCGGGACATGTTAAACCACGCGCATCGACTGTACATTTAATAACCACACATAACCCCGATATACGCAGTTTGAACCATAGCAGAAAAACTTGTCTATTAAGTTAATAAATTTCGATAGTATAAACAAATTAAGGTACTGTTTTAATTAACTTATTTTGACTAATGACGAATAAGCGATGATACTCTGTTTTACATGAACTGAGAAATTCGCATTAGGCTGGAGGCAGGAAAGCACACTATTCCTGAAGAAATACTGAATTTGAACGCATCACACGCTTGGCATCAATCTAAGTACTTTTTATATATATTGTTATCAATATTGGTTATAACGGCCAATGCAGCAACGAATGCTCAAACTAATAAAGTTGAGCCTGATGGCCTTAATAAAAGCACTGCGCAAAATAGCACCATCGTCACCAACAAAGCTGAAGCAGCAAACACCAGTAACCAACTGCCCTCTATCGGTCAAGATGCTTCTGCGGCATCAACTGCTGAAGAGAAACGCCTAGGACAAACCTGGCTAAGGCTTTACAGGCGCCAAGTCCCTGTTACTTCCGACCCTATCTTAATCGAATACACTGAAGATCTCCTAAAGCGACTGGCCGCGCATAACCCCGCAGCCGGTGACGAATTTTCATTGGTCATAGCAAGAAATAAGAATATTAACGCATTTGCTGTTCCTGGCGGTATTATTGGTGTCAATACTGGCTTATATGCCTACGCGCAAACAGAAGGCCAATTTGCCAGCGTACTCTCACATGAACTTGCGCACCTTAGCCAACGTCACTATGCACGAGGCGTGGAACAACAAAAAGGCCAGCGACTCATCGGCATGGCTGCACTCTTAGGTAGCCTCATTGTTGCAGCAACCGGTGGTGGAGAAGCCGGCATTGCGGCAATACAAGCGACCCAGGCCGGTATTATCGACCAACAGCTTCGCTTTAGTCGTTCGTTTGAGGAAGAAGCAGATCGTCTTGGTATGACAACCCTCATTAATGCAGGGTTTGACCCCCACTCTATGGCTGATATGTTTGGGCAAATGCAACGTGCTTCTCGGTTCTCAGCAGAACCACCTGAATTTTTATTAACTCACCCGGTGACAGCAAGAAGAATCGCTGATGCAGAAAACCGTGCTAGGGAATACCCTAATCAGCAGTCTCCCTCAAGCCTTGATTATGACCTGGTTAGATCACGCGTTCTTTTTAAGCAGGAAGAGACTCCGCAACAGGCAGTAAATCGCTTCGAAAGCGAACTGAAAGGCTTTAGCCCTTCAGAAAAAGGCAGCCGTTACGGCTTAGCACTTGCCCTAACTGCCAGTAAGGAATTTGATAGAGCACAAGAAGTATTAACCCCCTTACTTGAACAACATCCAAATCACCCGGCTTTAATCATCGCACAAGCAGATATTGATGCAGGGAATAACAATACACCTGCGGCCTTATCTCGGATTCGCGATGCACTGACAAAAAAACCAGATAATTATGCATTCAAAATTTACTACACACGTTTGTTAGCAACAAATAACGAGTACGGCAATGCCGTTAAAATTCTCGACGAGTTACGCCAACAACGTCCTCAAGACCCTTTTGTCTGGTATCACTTGGCAGAGCTTGCAGGTTTAGCTGGAGATATTTTAACACTACACAAAGCCCGCGCCGAATACTTTATTCTTTATGGCGATTTTGATAGCTCAGAGAATCAGTTAAATAATTTGATTAAGAAATTCGGTGATAATAAAAATGAAGTGGCTATTGCCAAGAAGCGACTAGAAGATATTAAGGTATTAAGAAAAACATCTAAGCTTTAATTCGTGGGGTTTCCTCGCATTTCAAGACCCGTGTAACCAGCATAACCCTAAACGCATTTTACTTTACATCATGCAGAAACATCTGATTAACTCATAAAATTTTTGAAAACACTTATGAGTTAATCAGATGTTCCGCTATATTATACATTAGATAATATTTTATTCATTACTGGAGCATCCTATATGGGAAAAAAATTAGTGATTAATTACTTAATTTTATTAATGTCAACCATTTTAATTTCCGCTTGCGGACCCAATTTACAAGTACAAAGAGTTCCAATTAAAGAAAACAGTGTAAAATCAATAACCTTTTTAGAACCGGGACCTGCTAAATCTTTAACTATAAATATACCTGGAGCCGGGACTGGGTTCGGTGTTATAGGCGCTCTCGCATATCTTCCTGAATTAAAGGAGGACAATAAAAAAATTGATAACCTTTCGTCTAAATTTAATTTTAATCCAGGTAAAGAATTTTCTGATCTATTAAAAAGTAAACTTGCCTCTTCAAATTTCTCTGTTGAGGCTATATTGGTTGAAAGAAATAAAGTACCAGGTTTATTTAAAAGTTATGATTTTCTTGGGGAAGTCAATTCTGATGCTATCCTCGATATATCTATAGATAAAATTGGCTGGGAAACTGGAATGAATATACACTCATCGCTAGATTGGCGCCCCTCTACAGTAGTACAAGCAGCCTTAATTGACTCCAAAACTAAAGAAATACTCTATTCTGAACGTTTTATGTATGGAAATCACCACCCACTAATCAATGCTAAAAAAATAGATGCCCCTAAAGAATATTATATAAAATCAACCGGCGGAAGTGGTTATGACGATTTAGAAGAAGAAGCGTACGACCCCAAAAAAGAGCTATTAAGCGATGAAGCGAGACTTATTCAAGGCATGAGACTCTCTATCAATTCAATTATTGAGCAACTATCAGCAGATTTGATGAAAAAGAACTTATAACTATTATATAAATTAACTGAAGGCTATCTCTTTATTTTTCTAATATTTATCGAGAAAACATGTTAATTGAAGCCCTCCATCTATTAGAGAAACTTGGACAATAAGAAATCAAAGCGTTAGTTACATACGGTAGTTAGCGCTTAATTTCAGGCATCAAGCGTCTACTGACTGCATAATTTATAAAGAAGGACATAACTACTTTGCCCAACCGATCTCTAACTATGGCCCACCACCAACATTAACCGGAACGTGCGGATCGCAGCATGATTCATAAGATTTCAGATAACCTCTTTTGGTCATGAAAACTAAGCTCAATATCCTATCGAATATGAATTATTAGCTCAAAGTAGTTCTGGCTAATCCCCGATGCAGCATCTTTATATCAAACGTGAAAAGCTACTAGCTGCTCCGCATTTGCATATCAATAGCTTCTTCACTGTAATTAACAAGTGTTAACAACCCAAAGCATCGGCATAGATAAAGCCAATCAAAATACTTGATTCTCAATATAGATGAGCGATCAGTCAGAATTTTTTTTGAAAAATCTAAGTACCATATCAATTATCCATCCAATAAAATTCATCCTCAATTAGTAGAAATTTAAGATCCTCTTTTCAATCAACCAACAGTTTAACTAATTCATTATATTTTTTTTGTTTTGCATGATCCAATGGCGTTTTATCCAACTTATCAGTAATGTTTTTATCTGCTCCAGCCTCTAGAAGTAACGTTACAATATCTTGATATACTTTAGAACCATCGCCAAGAATCACAGCCTCAAGCAATGCTGTCCAACCCAAGTTATTTCTTCTATCAAGAGGAGCTTTGGCCTTAATTAAGGCATCGACTATTTGCACTTCACCTCTAGCCGACGCAAAAATTAATGCAGACCCTTGATATGTTGGTGTAAATGTATGTGTGCTGATACCTGCCTTTAATGCATGCAGTGCTAATTGAGGGTTACTGATTCTTACTGCCAAGTTGAGTATATCTCTATCATTTGCCGCTAGAACATTTATGTTAGCGCCATACTCAACCAGTAGATCAAATGTTGCCAAGTCGCCTGTACGAGCTGCAACTAACAACGCGGTATCGCCATTTTCGTCTCGTTTTTCAAGATCAATAAAACGTTCATTCAATAAATTTTCCAAAGCCGACACATTCCTCTGCTGAACCAAATCAATAAGCTTTAATTTGTCTGCATAAGTACAAGCCGAGACCAAAAGATATGTCCCAAGCAGCATTTTAAATAGATAGGGTCGAGAAGAGTTAATCATAAAACACCATTTTTACTAACGCAATTAATTGGCTTCACATAAAAACAGAAATTCCTGACTGCATGCTGACATTTAAAAATTAATTTATATTCATTGACAATAGATATTTTTATCTATTGATAAAGAAGTTAATTAACAAATATAGCTAAAAATAACTATAGAATCAGGATAGCATCAGGTTTCTGATCAACAATCCAATCCAATGACATTTAAAGTCAATTTAAAAATCACCCTAAACACACTTAAAAAAGAAAAAAATGCTACGAAACACTAAAAGCTCCTACGGTTTAATTGCGAAATCATTTCATTGGTTAAGTGCTGTAACCATTCTAGCCTTATTTATATCGGGAATCTGGATGACTGACCTCGATTATGAACATTTCTGGTATGACTATGCGGCGCACTATCACGAAAGCGTTGGCGTTTTATTCGCTATATTTGTCATTTTTAGATTGCTATGGCGTCAGATTAATATCAAGCCTAACTTCTCGGAAACCTTATCTGTCGTCGAGTTAAAAGCCGCTAAACTAGCTCATAACTTACTGTATCTGTTGTGCATTATGATTATTATTACCGGTTATTTAATTCCAACAGCGGATAACCGTGGCCTTGATGTTTTTACATGGTTTACCGTTCCATCTTTAGGTTCATTTCACCACCAACAAGCCGATTTTTCGGGAAAGGCACATTACTTGTTATCCTGGGGGCTTATCACTTTATCATTTATTCATGCATTAGCCGCATGCAAACACCACTTTATTGATAACGATAATACTTTGAAAAAAATACTTTAACTTTGCTAATTGGAGATAATTATGAAGAAAATTTTAATGCCTATACTAGCCGCAGGGTCAATACTAGCATTCAGCGCTAGTGCGCTTTCTGCTGACTATATTATTGACACTAAAGGGGCTCATGCCTCTATCAATTTTAAAATTAAGCATGCTGGTTTTTCCTGGCTAACTGGCCGCTTTAACAATTTTGATGGCCGCTTCAGCTATGACAAGAGTGATATATCAGCATCTAATATCAAGGTAAATATTGACACTTCAAGTATTGATTCTAACCATGCGAAACGCGACAAACACTTGCGCAGCGATGATTTTTTAGATGTCGAAAAATACCCTACAGCAAGTTTTTCCAGTAATAAGTTTATCGATAAAGGTAATGGGAAGATGGAAATTATCGGTGATTTAACATTTCACGGTGTTACAAAATCAATTTCTATTAATGCAGAAAAAATTGCTGAAGGCAATAGAAAAGACAAATACCTTGCCGGATTTTCAGGAACAACTGAGCTAATTTTAAAAGATTTCAATATTAAAAAAAGCTTAGGAGCTGCATCAACATCTGTTTATATGGACTTACATATTGAAGGCATTCGACAATAATTAAATGTAACCAAGTAATACAATTTGTAGATTGAGTCAGATTTTCAGCGATTAAATTAATACCTTAGATATTGCTTACAGACATAAACTACATTATTCACAGAGATAAACTATTAACTCACAAATCATGAGATAACCATTAAAATCTTTACTTTCTCTTTTCTCTATTGATTCAGAAAAAGTAAATAAATTGAATATTCACGCGAGCGCGTGAATATTCAAACCATTGCTAGCATTTAAAGCAATTTTTATATTCTTATAGTATCGATGTGTTACACATATCTAGAGAATAATAATTTTCAACGCTTTTTAAATACTACGAATTACTATGCGCTGCCATTGATTCAATAATAGTATTTAAAGCAATATTACCTTGGCGATGGTCAATATTGGTATCATCAGTAAAGACAATATACCCAGAATTCAGGGCTTGGGTCATTTCAATAAAACCCTCTATTGCTGCCTCTGACATTCCTGAACCCGCTAATGCATTGCCCCAATCAGAAGTAGATATAACACTTGCGTTTACAGCCTTATTAAACACTTGAGTTAAACTATTTGCGATATCTTTTGGAGAATACTCTGCTGGGCCTTGCAGCTCAATTATTCGAGTTTCATGCCATTCTTCACATAAGGCTTCAGCAGCAATACGACCAACATCGTCGGTAGCGATCATGGGAAGTTTTCGGTCAAGTGGAGCAAGAAAGCTAGATAACACTCCCTCCTCCTCTGCTGCCTTAATCATAGGGCTCCAATTCTCCATAAAATACGCGGCTCGAAGAAATGTCACAGGCAGCTCCACTTTGCTCAAGTACTGCTCAAGCATTCTATTCATGGCAATCCAACCGGTACCACTTGATCGATCAGCACCAATTGAGGATAGAGCAACCAACTTGGGCAACTGCGCTTTAGCTGAAGCTTCAGCAATCGTGCTAGCAATAAGTTCAGCCTGTTCAAAAAGGTTATTCACAGTATATTGTTGTGGGCTAACGACGTAAGCACCATCAGCACCGGATAACGCATTAATCAGTGCTGCCTCATCAGTTAAGCAGGCAATAGCCACCTCTGCGCCTTGGCTAGCCCAAATATTTGCTTTAGCTGCATCACGTACCACGGCTCGCACACGCTTACCTGATCTGAGTAAATATCGAGCTACAGAGGAACCGGTACGCCCACTAACCCCCATGACAACATATAATTCAGTACTACTCATCACTTTCTCCTGTTGTGAATAGAACCCTTATGGATTCAACAACAGGGATCATATAGACTAGATTAATATTACACCAATGCATCCAGGGTATAACCAAAATGCGCAAAGTGGATTTTACTCATATTGATTTAAACCTTCTAAAACTGTTTGATGCCCTATTGAAAGAGCGCAGTGTCACACGAGCAGGCCAGAGACTTGGTCTTAGCCAACCGGCTGCCAGCCGTGGCTTGGGGCGCCTTCGACTCTTACTCAATGATCAACTGATGGTACGCACATCACAAGGATTAGAATTAACGCCACGAGCGGAAGCCTTATCTGAGCCAGTAGCAAGGTTGCTTGAAGATGCCCGATCGATTGTTGCGCCAGCGATCTTTGAACCCAGCACAGCGTCAGGTCGATTAACAATCGCGACTACCGACCATATGACGCTGTTACTAATGCCAACACTCCTCTCAACATTAGCGCAATTAGCGCCGGGACTGGACTTAGAAATTCCAGCACCATCAGGTAATAATATTAAGTTGATTACACAAGGCGATGCAGATTTAGCAATAGGAGTTTATGATGAGTTACCCTCACGATTCCATCAACGATTATTATACGATGAAGACTTAGTTTGCTTAGTTCGCCGTAACCACCCTGTCATTGATAAACAGCTAACTCTAGAAAACTTCGTTTCGTTATCACATATCTCAATCATTATTACGGGTTATGGAAATAATATAGTTGATGAGGCATTGTCTAAACGCGGGCTAAGCCGGAGAGTGACAGTGAGATTACCTCATTTTCTTGCAGCTCCTATATTAGTAGCTGAAAGCGATATGATTTTATCGCTTCCACGTCGTTTAGCTCATCGAATTGCAATGTCAACGCCAGTCGAAATTCTTGAGTTGCCTTTAAAAATAAAGAACTTTACTCCAGCGATGATTTGGCATGAAAGGAAGCATAACGATCCTGCCCATATGTGGTTACGTAAATTGATAGCAGGGATAGTTTCTGAGAATAAGTAATCGTCAAAAAAGATAAAACTTAATATATATAATTTGAAAGGATAGAAAAATATTATTAAGCTAACAGTACGCCATAAATTAACTTATACGATTACAATTAATATTTTCAGTATAGTTTGCATACCATTCTTCTAAGTCCTTAGCAGGTATTGGACGTGAGATATGATAACCTTGGGCTTGTTCACACTGCATAGACTTTAATCGATCTAGAACGTCTTGATTTTCTACCCCTTCAGCGACAACATTGAGCCCCAAATTGTGTGCCATATTGATTGTAGAATTTACAATAATTTGATCTTGCTCATCCTCCAGCATATTTACAATAAACGCATAATCTATCTTCAGCCATTTAACGGGTAATTTTTTTAAGTAGGCTAAGGATGAATAGCCTGTACCGAAATCATCGATGGATAGATCAATGCCTAAATTATTAATTTCCTGCAATATTTTGAGAGAGTGCTCTGCATTATTCATAATCGTGCTTTCGGTAATCTCTAATTCTAAACAAGCAGGTGATAGGCTATAGTGATGTAATAGCCACTCAATTTTTTGAACGATATTATCATTTAATAAATTACGAGAAGAGATATTAACAGCTACTTTAATAAATAAGCTTTTTTCTTGCCATTTTCGAATCTGGCATAGACTTTCTTTCAGTACCCATTCGGTTATCTCATTAATCATATCTGTCATTTCAGCAATCGGGATAAACTCAGCCGGCGAAATAAACCCCATTGACGGATGTATCCATCTTGACAACGCCTCTACACCAACGACTTCATTCGTCTCTAATGATATCTTTGGTTGATAATACAGAGTTAATTGATTACTTCGTATCGCTTTGCCTAAATCGCTCATTAAAGATAGGCGCTTTGTAGAATGTTGATCAGTTTCTGGATTATAAACTTCGATAGCAGAAACTTCTTTTTTAGCAGTATACATTGCCACATCAGCATAACGCATCAATGTAGAAAAATCAGACGCTTGCTCCGGAAATAATGCTATACCAAAGCTTGCTCTTAACTCTATATTAATTCCATTGATGCAAAAATCTCTACGTATTCCAGCAAGAATTTTTTCCGCTATTGAGCGAGCATTCTTATCATTTTTAATATCAGGTAATAAAATAGCAAACTCATCCCCACCCAACCGACAAATAGTTGAATCAGACTTATCAAGGCTACTTTGAATTCTTGGCCCAACCTCTCTTATAATATGATCGCCTACATGATGGCCTAAGGTATCATTAATTTCCTTAAAGCCATCAAGGTCCACAATAATTAACGCAATACTTTCATGCTGACGTTTACTCGCTATTAAATCATTAGCTATATCTTTTAATTTATTCCGGTTAGGTAAACCAGTTAAAGAGTCGTGATTTGCTTGATATTCTAAGCGGTCAATATAACGGCGGCGTTCAGTCGTATCACGTGTTACTCCCCATATCTCTATGAGCTGATTATTTTCAACTGTTCCATTTGCAGACATCTGTAGATAAATACTTTTGTTTGTCTCATTATTCCAAGTTATTTCTTGGTTACTGAGGCAGAAATTATTTTCGACAAACGTCTTTGTATCCATAGCATAACTACCAACACCTAGCTCACTTAGCTTTGAGCCTAGTAATTTTTTTGGTTGTTGGACACCGCATACATTGGCAAAGACATGATTACAATCTCCCAAAATAGCTCGTTCAAGAATCGTTTCGATAATATTTTTATTAGGTCTATCTATTGGAATTGGGGGGCATATATCAAAACGCCATATTGCATCCTGGCTATTTTCTACAAAAGCTTTATAACGCGCTTCGCTTTGCTGTAAGCTCAGCTTCTGCGCTTTTAATACGGTAATGTCGTCCAAAGTAATCAATACACCATTGATATCATGCTCATCGTCCCTAACGGCAACTTTATCGACTTGAAACCAATGTTCTTGGCCATGAATAACGGCCCTCTCAATTGCCCCAATAATTGATGTTCCAGTTCGCGCCACCATGAGAACTTCTTGGTGGCAATTGATCGTATCATCCCAGCTACTTAAAAATTCAAGAGCCGTCTTACCTAATAAATCATGCTGACGAAATAGTTCTTTAGCCATGATATTGGCAGAGCAAATACGCCCCCACTGATCAAGATAAAGGACCGCACAGCGCAAGCTGTTAAACAACTTCTGAATAAATTGACCATCTGTATTTTTTAACAGATGGTCAGGCAATAATAGAGGGCCAGAAGTTATGGAAGGAGTTACTTGCCGCATGTTAAGTCACACAAAGTAAATAGACACTGCATCTATTTCAAATTAGTTACTTAAAGTGTAGGCAAGGGTATAGGGATGTCCAAAAATGGCATTAAAATCAACAAAATAGCTTGTAATTGAGACAATTACCAAGAAGACGTTAGTAATGTGGAGGCTTTTCTCCTCCAGTCTGCTCTAAACTATGAGTGACATCTTCTAGTTTTTCCCTATTTTGTTGTAATTGCTGCTGCATCCGACCCATTACTACTTCCTGGGAGGCAATGATATCGTTAAGAGACTGGAGCAGGTCTTCCTGATAGGCGACACGACTTTGCAAATCATCTATTTGCTCTTGTAATACGGTGATCTCTTTGGAAGCGGCCATCGTGCCTATTCTCTCCTGCAGTAAAGAAGCTAATTGATTAAATATGGCGTATTTTAGCGATTAATTATGTAATAACCACTCAGCATTTGTCTTTTGTGCTCTTTAGCTTTCATTTTTTTGTCATATTTACATGGAATACTCCGCATCCATGGATACAGAAAACCTACCCATCACACCCCAGCATTCTTCTTTAAAAGACTCTACTGCTATACCGCAAAAGAAGCATTTCCGCTGTTTATGGATTTCCGATGTTCATTTAGGTACAAAAGATTGCCGAGCAGATCTGTTGGTTGAGTTCTTAAAACAACACAGTTGTGATCGCCTGTATTTAGTTGGCGATATCATCGATGGATGGAAAATGCGATCAGGTATTCACTGGAAGAAGTCCTATACCCAAGTCATTCGTCGTATATTGAAGATGGCTAAGCAAGGGACTCCGGTTTATTACATTACAGGGAATCACGACGAATTCTTGCGTAAATATGCCAATAGCAGCTTGGATAATCTGCATTTGGTAAATCGTTATGAACATATCACAGCAGATAAACGTCGGCTATTAATCATCCATGGTGATCAGTTTGATGGTGTAACACGCTGTTCTGCATGGTTACGTTATGTCGGCGATATAGGCTACGAATTACTGATGTTTCTCAATCGTTGCTACAACCGCTGGCGTGCACGTAGTGAACGTGGTTACTGGTCATTGGCCGGTTTTCTTAAACAGCATATTCGACGCGCTAAAACCTATATCAACGATTATGAATATGCTGTTGTTTACGCCTGCAAAAAACAAGGATATGACGGTATTATTTGCGGGCACATTCATCATGCAGCCGCAAAAAAAATTGAAGGTGTTGATTATTACAATACTGGTGATTGGGTAGAATCATGTACTGCGTTATCTGAAGACAGTAGCGGCAATATTGAATTGATTAATTGGCTTGAACAACGCCCTGTAAGCCCTCGCAAAAAGACCAACCACAAAGCCTCTAAAAAATTCAAGCGCATTGAAAAACGAGTCGCCTGATGATAATTAAATAATTCAGTCGATTTAATTATCAGGCAATTCCACACCACAGTGGCGGCAGTAATCTGCATCTCGCTCGTGTCCGCTACGCTCACAATTCTGGCAGCATTTGATTTCACGTTGGCGTTGTATTTCCTGTGCAATTTCTGCCGTAAAAATTCCTGTAGGGACGGCAATAATAGAATACCCCATCAACATGACCAATGATGCAATAATCTGCCCAAGTACCGTATGTGGCGTAATATCACCATACCCCACTGTAGTAATCGTCACAATTGTCCAATATATGCTTTTAGGTATGCTCGTAAAGCCATTTTCAGGCCCTTCGATAATGAACATAAGGGAGCCAAAAATTGTTGCCAATACTAAAACCACAGAAAAAAAGATAAATATTTTTCGCCGAGACATGGCTAATGAACGTACCAACACATTCACTTCACTCAAATATCGCACTAACTTTAATATGCGAAAAACTCTTAAGACTCTCAATAATCGGATGATTAATAAATAACTTATCCCTCCAACAAATAAACTGAGATACGTTGGAATAATCGCAATTAAATCCACAATGCCATAATAACTAAAGACATAGCTCCATCTATTAGGTGAGCTGTAAATTCTTAACCCATATTCGATAGTAAAGAAAATAGTTAATATCCACTCCAGTGTTACGAAATATACACTGTAATGACGAGACAAATAGCTGACAGAATCCAGTACAACGATTAATACACTGAACAAAATCATATAGATTAATACAATATCGAATAACTTTCCTTCAGGTGTATCATGGCCAAAAATAGTTTTATATAGCTTTTCTTTCAAAGCATTATTATCGTCTTCGCTATTCATAATTCTCTCTATAACATATCAACCAATTATGCTTTATTCTATAAAAGCAGTTATTGTAGCTGTAAAACCTGAAAGCTTCTATAATGATGCTTTCGCACCACAAATCAAATCCAGGCTCTATTTACGCATGCTAAAAAAACGTTGCCCTTATTGCCAACATATCATCACTCCCGATTTACTAAAAGATTCTGGAGTCGATAACGCATTTCTTAAGCGCGAGCCCTTTCCCTGCCCCAATTGTAAGACACAAGTCAAGCTACCCCTTAACGCTGAAAAAATGGTATCCATTGGACTTTTATTCAGCGCTATAGCCGCGCCCTTACTGTATTACTGGAAACAGGCTACTGTGGGGAGTTACTTATTATTTATCATTGGTATAATTCTTATCATCATTGGTACAATGAAAAATCAGCTACAAATTGATAAATTGACAACAGCAGAAAACGATGAAAAAGAGTAAGAGTAATGACCAAGGTAGTCGTCTGGTTTACTCCACCGAATCAGGACGTATTAAATCCTCTTCTAAAGACCCAGTCATTCAAGATGAGGGTGACGGTATTGTTCGATTATTTCGCGAAAGTAGAAAAGGTAATGGGGTCACTTTAATCAAGGGCCTACCATCCAATACAGATTTAAAAAGTCTTGCCAAGGAGCTAAAGAAAAAATTAGGTGTGGGCGGTAGCATTAAAGAAGGTATTATTGAAATACAGACAGACAAAAGAGAAAAAATAAAAGAGCTATTTGAAAAGCAAGGGTTTAAAGTAAAAATAGCGGGCGGTTAAGTCTAAAAACATAACGTAAGATCTTTCTATGAAAAACGCAGATAAAGAAAAGCACTATCAATACCTTGTTACCATAATGAAAAAAGGGCAAGTTGACACCTTAGAAAAAGCAGAACAGCATATTCAAGGGCTAAAACAAAAAACGATTCGCTTTTCACTTGTCGTACTATTTATTGCTATTGTTCTTTATCTGCTTATTCCCAAATACACTTTTTTCATATTGATGTTTACTTTATTTGGACTTGCTTGGGCTTGGTCGTCAACGTATACCACTCAACAAATGATTCGACGGTATATAAAAATAGAATTATCTGACGAGTAAACGTTACCTTCTTAATATCAGCTTAATTTTTTCTGCCAAAATAAAGCTTCTCCCTTATCTGAATCCAAGGTATAACTATCAAAACCAAATTTTCTATAACTGTCTTTCGCAATCGTATTATTTGACAGGACTTCTAGGGTTAATTTACAGCAACTACGTGATTTAGCGACTTCTTCTATCACTGCTAATAATTGCCTTGATATACCTTCTCCACGACGCTCCTTTAAAACAACAATATCGTGAATATTAATAAGAGGCTCATTGGCAAAGGTTGAAAAGCCTTCAAATGCATTCAACAAACCTACAACTTCATCGCCATCATAAGCTAATAAAGTGATTGCATTAGGGAGTTTTGCCAGATTACTGACCAATGTTTGCTTAACCGATTCAGGTAAAGGCTTACCGCCCCCCATCTCATCCTGCGCATAGTGATCAAGAAGGTTCACGAGGTCAACCCCTTGCTGGGCATCCTTATAGTCTATTTGGTAAACAATGATTGTCATAAAGGTCCTTAGTTTAAGCCTAATCTTTAGTTTCTGGCCTGGTTATTGCTGTTTAGGTAGTACGGTGTAAAACCGACGATTTTCTGACTATTACTAGGGTGTACCATCATGGATACAAACATTTTATGGCAACTGATTGACACATCAATGAAAGTTGGAGTTGGAGTTTTAATTGCAACTATGTGTGCCATTCTAATATTCCATCGAAAACAACCTAGGCCTATAAGGGCAGAACATCGTCGACTTGAGATTTTAGAGAGTATTTCTGCTGATGTTGGTAATGTCAGCCATACCTTCGCTAAATATTCAGCGCTTGTGGTTGAATCCATACGCTTTGGTAAACGATGGCCCACAGCCCGAAAACAAGAGCTTGATTATATCAGTCAAACACTGGCAGATGAATTCAAAAAGCTATCTGATGCTGAGTCTAAATTATTAATGCTTGGAGAAAAAACACTCTCAAAGAATTTGAGACTCTATGGATCAAAAGTTGCTCATTTTCGTAGGCAAGTTTATGTAGGAAGAACCGATATCAGTGAAGAAGACATTATCGGCATGAAAAGAGATATTAATCTCTTAAGAGAACAGTTCTATGACTTTTTGAGCAAGAAATACGATCGCCTATTAACAGCATAGATTTTAACAGTTATAGCTTTGCAATAGAATAAGGAGCTTTATGGGGTAATAATAAGCTGGGAGGACAAGTAGGATGAAAATTACACCCTACTATAACAGCACATTAGATTAGTTACCGTAACTCATCAAACGCTGGTAGCGTCTTTCAAGTAAAGTATCGATAGGTTGTTCTAGTAAATCGTCCATCTGCGCAATAAGCCTGGATTTTAAGCCAGCAGCCATCACATCAATATCTCTATGCGCACCACCCAATGGCTCAGGAATAATCTCATCGACAATCCCCAAATCTAACAACACTTCTGAAGTAACACCCATTGCCTCTGCGGCATCTGACGCTTTATCAACCGTTTTCCAAATGATGTTAGCGCAGCCTTCAGGAGAAATAACGAAGTATGTCGAATACTGCAGCATATTGAGTTGGTCTCCAACACCAATAGCCAAAGCACCCCCAGAAGAACCCTCACCTATTACCGTACAAATAATAGGCGTTTTGAGACGGGACATAACGGCCAAATTTTGTGCAATAGCCTCACTGATACCACGCTCTTCACTGTCGATCCCAGGGTAAGCTCCCGGTGTGTCGATCAGAGTGATCACTGGCATTTTAAAGCGTTCAGCCATTTCCATTAGACGTAATGCTTTACGATAGCCTTCTGGTTTAGGCATACCGAAATTGCGCATGACTTTCTCTTGAACACTACGGCCTTTTTCTTCGCCAATCACCATTACTGGCTTGTCATTCAAGCGAGCAACACCACCGACGATAGCATGATCATCACCAAAATGGCGGTCACCGTGCAACTCCTCCCACTCATCAAAGATGCGTGAAATATAATCAGTAGAGTAAGGACGCTGAGGATGACGTGCGACTTTAACGACTTGCCATGGGGTCAAATTATCGTAGAGGCTCGCTGTCAGCTTACTGTTTTTCTCTCGGAGTCGTTCGATTTCTTCAGTAATATTTAGATCATTATCATTACCGACCAATTGTAACTCTTCGATTTTACCTTCGAGTTCCGCGATGGGTTGCTCAAAATCGAGGTAATTTGGATTCATAAGGGGGATGCCTGCACAGAAATAGTTGAAGTATATAGGGGGCGTAAAGATACGCTAAAGTAAACGATTCGTCGAGAAAAATGCGTTAGCAATAACGTAAAAATGGCCAGAGATAACTCTAGCCATAAGTTTTAAGCCACTATCAATTATAAGTCGCCTAATTTACCCAGTTCTTTAGCGACAAGATAGTAAAAAGTAACGCGTGACTTATTTCTGTCTCCTTTCATAGCCTGACAAACAGTCTCAACGACATTATCGGCATCATCTCCGGTAACACCTAGCTTTTTACCGCACCATTTCTCAGCAACACGGTCACGCTCAGATTTATCAGAACAGGATACTAGGGAAGCATCTTTACTTCTTAATGCAATTCCTAGATGTTTTACAATTTTATCAACGATAGCTGGGTCGGCATCAGCATCATAACGTTGTACATCAGCTAAGTAATCAGACATGGTCTCTCCTATTATTATTGCTTATTTTATTATGTGATTAGCGCTTAAGTCAGTGTATTAACCACGACAGACAGACTTTAGCATTGGGTATCCGCTTATTCAATTCTTTCGTTTTGGAAGATTCGCCTTACAAAATAAGGGGATTAAATAATATTATTACTTGAATAAAGAGCCTAAAGCGCCTTTAGCAAGGGAACCCATCATATCCCCACCCCCTATTGAATCCAATAAAGAGCCACCTTTACTGCTACCATCGATTAAATCAGGAATCATATTAGATAAGCCATTACTTGCCGTATTCTCATCAACACCTAAATCCTGAGCAAAACCCTGTACTTTTGATTGACCGAATAAATCTGTAATCTGGCTACTTGACACCGATGAATTATCACCATCACCTAACCAAGAAGCTGCCATTGATGCTAAGCCACCACCATTGAGTTGGCCTAGTAAGCTGCCTAAATCCAAATCACCTGATGAATTAGTAGGCATTAACTTGGATAGTGCTGCAGTTACTATACTTTCACTCAAGTTGGAGTTACTTCCACCAAGCTGGTTAATTAACAATTGTGTTGCGATTTTCATCAAGTCCATAATATTCTCCTGATTATAATTTTAAGTTAGTAGCTAAAAGCTACAGTAGATTGCTACCTGTTAATGCCATATATACAGCATCACAATCTATATCACTCATGGTAATATGCTGCCAGTACTATAACGCTTCAAAACATAAAAAACACTATTAATATAAAAACATAAGTCAGGGAGAAATACGTGGCTGAGCAAACAATAGATTTACTTATTGGCGGTAATGGTGATTGCCAGGTCAAACAAAACGCTAAAATGGCAAATCGCCACGGATTAATTACTGGAGCAACTGGAACAGGTAAAACGGTCACCTTACAAATACTTGCCGAAAGCTTTTCCAATAATGGCGTACCCGTATTTCTAGCCGATATCAAAGGCGATGTCTCTGGTATAGGAAAACCAGCCAACCCCCACCCCAAGATAGATGAGCGTATAAATACGATTGGTATCGAAGGTTATCAAATGAAAGCCTGTCCTGTTGTCTTCTGGGATTTCTTCGGGGAAAAGGGCCATCCGCTCCGTACAACGGTCAGCGAAATTGGCCCCCTGCTCTGGTCGAGTCTACTTGAGCTTAATGATACCCAAACTGGCGTTCTCTACTCATGCTTCAAAATTGCGGATGATAATGGCTGGTTGCTATTAGACTTAAAAGACCTTCGCTCTATGCTCAATTGGATTGGCGAAAACACCGCTGAATTGCAGTCTGAATATGGCAATATTTCTAAAGCTAGTATCGGCGCGATTCAACGTGACTTATTAGTATTAGAAGAACAGGATGCAGAACTATTTTTAGGTGAACCCGCTATCAATCTGGAAGATTTAATACGGACTGATTTTTCCGGTAATGGTATTATTAATATTTTTGATGCGTCTAAAATTATTCGAACATCTCCCAGACTTTATGCAACATTCCTGCTTTGGTTACTCTCAGAACTATTTGAAAATTTACCTGAAGTAGGTGATGCCGAAAAACCTAAATTTGTCATGTTTTTTGACGAAGCTCATTTGTTATTTGATGATGCTCCCAAAGTATTAGTGGATAAAATTGAGCAAGTAGTCAGGCTGATCCGTTCTAAGGGTGTCGGCATTTATTTTATTACCCAAAGTCCTCTCGATGTTCCTGAATCGATTCTTGGCCAGCTGGGCTTAAAGATTCAACATGCACTGAGAGCTTTCACCCCCAAAGATAAAAAAACCGTCAAAGTTGTTGCAGAGACATTCCCCGAAAATCCTGACATTGATACGGAAAAATGTATTACCGAACTAGGTACAGGCGAAGCACTGGTATCTGTACTAACGGAAAAAGGGCAACCAACACCTGTCGAACGGATTCTAATTCGCCCACCTGAGTCACGTATTGGCCCTATGAGTGATGAAGAACGTAAAGAGCATTTAGAACGCTCTCCCTACAAAGGTCGTTATGAAACCGAAGTAGATCGTGAATCAGCATATGAGATTTTAAAAAAACGCGCTGAAGAAAATAAACTAGTAGAAGAAAAAGAAGCGAGTCAAAAAGCCCAAGAAAAGAAATCTCGTAGTGGCCGAAAAAGCAGTAATCGTCAAAGTGCCACGGAAGCATTTTTCAAAAGTGCCGCACGCGCTGTTGGTTCGCAACTGGGCAGGTCAATTATTCGCGGAATTTTAGGATCAATACTTAAATAAGTTTATTTTTGTATTTATTTAAAGTGTTAATTGATATTTATAACATAATCTCTGGCCCGCCAAAGATATTTTTGTCGGGTTTAATTACGCACTTTTTAGATTTATCAGGATAATCTAACTGATATAAAACCGATTGCATTGCTGCCACACGGGCACGGCTTTTATCGTCTGAGCGGATAACATTCCAAGGCGAGGTTTTATTGTGAGTCCGAGAGAACATTTCTTCAATCGCTGACGTATATTCGTCCCATTTATCTAGCCCTTTAATATCTATTGAAGAGAGCTTCCAATGCTTTAAGACATCTTGCTCTCTCGACAAAAAACGTCGCAATTGTTCTGCACGCCCAACGTTAAACCATAGCTTAATAAGCACAATGCCTTCACTCACTAGCATATCTTCAAATTCGACAACTTGTTGGAAAAAATTTTCTCTTTGTTCATCACTACAAAAACTAAAGACTTTTTCGACGACCGCACGGTTGTACCAAGAGCGGTCAAAAAAGACTATCTCTCCAGCACTGGGCAGATGAGAAATATAACGTTGAAAATACCATTGCGTTCTTTCAATATCTGAAGGCTTCGGCAACGCTGCTACACGGGCTGAACGTGGGTTTAGGTTTTCACGAAAGCGCTTGATTGTTCCACCTTTACCAGCAGCATCACGCCCTTCAAAAACAATCGCTATACGCTGACCGGTTTGATTGGCCCATGCTTGCATTTTGGCCAATTCTATCTGTAAACCTTTATGGAGCTTTTTATATTCATTCTTATCCATTTTCTCTTTATAAGGATAAGAATCACTGGCAATGCCTGTTTTTTTTGTAGAGGAGATGGTTTCCTTTATAGCCTCCGGTGCTCTATCTGAATAAAAATGACTGATTGCCCCATCGAATGGTTTACTCGTATTTTCATCCATTATGCTCTCCTCACATTATTTATTATTCTCATTATAAAAAATAAAACTACACTTCTACTTCGTTATCAGGCCAAATAAACCCAATTGGTCTTCTTTCTTCTTTTTCAATTACTTGTTGCCCATAACATAAGATTTGAACCGTGGACTGATGAGCAAGTAATGAGCAAGGGCCACCATTAAGAGCACCCTCAATACGAATACCATGAAAGCTGACTTGAGACAATGTATGAACATTAATTTGTAATCCACCATTAAGTACCGCCAATATCGCTGGGCGAAAATTTTCAGGTAACTGTTGCTTCCACATCATCGCCTCTTCAGCAATCGCCTGCATAAATGCAGACGCGCTGCGATACTCATTTAACTTTTCAGGCGTGATTGTCGAAATAGCCTGATTCAGTAGGGCTTCTCTTTGAGTAGGGAAAGAAAAATTAGGGACTTCGGGAATCACTTGAATCCCTGTTGAAGGGATAGTACCAGGACTACTTACATTTTGATTATTATCTTTATTCATAGTATTAACTGCTTATAAATTATGGGTTAAATATAACGACAAACGAACCACTTATTGATATTTTAAAACTAAATTTTCCATACCAAATGCCTCTTTTAGTTGCCCAATGACTTCATCAACAGGCTGTATACGCCATTCAATAGGCAAACGTAATAACGCCGAAGCATCTGCACGTTGATAATTTACTAACAAATCACAACCGTGAACATCACCATTAGGCTGTATCCGGTAAGGCTCGACAATTCGTGACAAGATTTGTTGACAGTCTGTCGATATCTTATTGCTATGCCAATGAATACAGATAGCACGTAATTGATCCCGTCGAGCATCTTCTAGGGCTACGACGCTATCTGCTCGCATTTTCAATCCTCCACTATAATCATCGTGGCTCACCTGCCCTTCAACAATTAATAACGCATCTTTAATTAATTTATCTCGATACTGAGTATAGGTATCAGCAAATATGGCAATTTCGATGCGCCCTGAACGGTCATCTAACGTAATAAAGCCCATGGTATCACCACGCTTGGTTTTCATTACTCGCATCGCAACAACTAGTCCCGCTATTTTTCGGGATTTTTTATCTGCTGTTAAATCAGCAATTCTTGAAGAAACTAGATATTTCACCTCTTCGCCGTACTCATCAATTGGATGTCCTGTTAAATACAGACCTAGAGTTTCATTTTCCCCATTAAGACGCTCTTTCATGCTCCAGCGACGAACACGATGAAACTCTTGATAGATTTTTTCATCACCACTTGTCGAACCGGGTAATACGTCACCAAAAAGGTCACCCATGCCCGCATTTTCGTTTGCCTGGTTTTGTTCAGCTGTTTTCACGGCTTCAGGTAATGCAACCATCAACATCGCACGGGTCTGATCAAGGTCAAGAACATCTGGCTTAGGAGTAATATTCTGCGAGTTTCTTTTTCGAGAAGAACTGGTTTTTCTTATTGCAGGCTGCGGAACAAAAACTTTCGGACCGATTGTATCAAAAGCCCCACTACGTATTAACGCCTCTAAGGCACGCTTATTCACTTTACGAGGATCAACCCGCGAACAGAAATCGAATAGGTCAGTAAATGGGCCCGTTTTACGCGCTTCAAGAATACTTTCTACAGGGCCCTCACCTAAACCCTTGATTGCGCCTAAGCCGTAAATAATATTTTCATCTTTATCAACGGTAAATTGATATTCACCACTATTCACATCCGGCGGCAACAAACTTAGTTTCATTGAACGACATTCTTCAACAAAGGTTACAACCTTATCGGTTTTATCCATGTCAGATGACATGGTTGCTGCCATAAACTCTGCAGGATAATGAGTTTTCAGCCAGGCTGTTTGATAAGAAACAACCGCGTAAGCTGCCGAGTGAGATTTGTTAAAGCCATAACCTGCAAACTTTTCAACCAAATCAAAGATTTTAATGGCCAGCTCAGGATCAACACCTTGATCTTTTGCTCCCGACTCAAATACCTCTCGCTGTTTAGCCATCTCTTCAGGTTTTTTCTTACCCATGGCACGACGTAATAAATCGGCACCACCCAGAGTATAACCCGCTAATTCCTGCGCTATCTGCATCACCTGTTCCTGATACACGATAACCCCATAAGTTGGCTCTAAAATAGGTTTTAATTTTTCATGCTGATATTTCGCATCAGGATAAGCTACTTGGGCGCGACCGTGTTTACGATTGATAAAGTCATCAACCATTCCTGATTGCAAAGGGCCTGGGCGAAACAAAGCAACCAAAGCTGTCATATCTTCAATATCATCAGGCTGCAGACGCTTGATGAGATCTTTCATCCCGCGGGATTCCAGCTGGAATACTGCCGTTGTCTCAGCTGTTTTTAACATTTTATAGGTTTCAACATCACCGAGGTCTATCTGTGAAATATCCAGCAGTTCTTCATGGTTTTGTTCACGAACTCGATTTACCATTTTGACTGCCCAATCAATAATGGTCAGTGTACGCAAACCAAGAAAGTCAAATTTAACTAAACCCGCAGACTCCACATCATTTTTATCGTATTGGGTAACGAGGCCTTTACCCGTTTCGTCACAAAATAAAGGAGAGAAATCTGTTAACTTTGTTGGGGCAATAACAACACCACCCGCATGTTTACCGACATTTCGAGTGACACCTTCAAGGAGCAGTGACATATCCCAAATTTCTTGGGCATCACCGTCATTGGCTAAAAACTCTCTTAGGGTTTCCTCTTGGTCATAGGCTTTAGTTAAGGTGATGCCTATATCCATAGGAATCATTTTCGATAACTTATCCGCAAGGCCATATGACTTTCCTTGAACTCGCGCAACATCGCGCACAACCGCCTTCGCAGCCATCGTACCAAAGGTAATAATTTGTGAAACAGCATCGCGGCCATAGTTTTCCGCAACATAATTGATTACCTGATCTCGATTATCCATACAAAAATCGATATCGAAATCCGGCATGGATACCCGCTCAGGATTTAGGAAACGTTCGAAGAGTAAATCATATTCTAAAGGATCAAGATCCGTAATATATTGCGAGTAAGCAACGAGTGAACCTGCACCCGAACCCCGACCAGGGCCAACTGGAATATCATGCTCTTTAGCCCACTGAATAAAATCCATTACAATTAAGAAATATCCAGGGAATCCCATTTGCATAATGATATTTAATTCATATTGCAGGCGGTCAATATATTCCTTTAATAATTCGTTATACTCCGGTGTATTTTTTTCTATTTTTTTAATAGGAAAAATAACATCTAAGCGTTTATACAAGCCTTCATAAGAAATTTTTTGAAAGAATACATTTGTTGTTAACATTTCCTGATATTCAGGAGACTCTTTGCGATCAGCCCACTGCTGTTCCATCGCCGCTTTGGCATAACCTTCTAGTGTTTCATAAGGAATATACTCTTTAAAAAAAGGATCACTGCTAATGTTGTCGGGGATTGGATAATCCGGCAAATAATATTTACCCAATTCGATATCAACATTACAACGTTTAGCAATTTCGACAGTATTAGCCAAGGCCTCAGGAATATCGCTAAACAATTCAGCCATTTCTTCAGGTGTTCGAAGATATTGTTGTTCGTTATAACGTCGCTCTCGACGAGGATCATCTAAGGTCCGCCCTTCACCAATACAGACCCGAGCTTCATGGGCTTCGAACTCATCTGCCTGTAAAAAACGAACATCATTGGTGGCTACAACAGGGATTTGCTGATCGGCTGCCAGCTCAACGGCAGCATGTAGGTAAGCTTCTTCATTATTTCGACCAGTACGATGCAACTCAATATAAAACCGGTCCGGAAAATCTTTCTGCCAGTTTTTCAGCAAGGCCTTGGCTTCACCATTACGACCGCCTAACAATGCCTGCCCAATATCACCTTGTCGTCCAGCAGATAAAGCAATTACCCCCTCACTTAATTGGCTGATCCATTCTCGACGCACATAGGGAGAACCATGATACTGACCTTCTTGAAAGCCTTTGGAAATGAGCTGGATAATATTCAGGTAACCCGTATGATTCATTGCTAATAAGCAAATCATCGAGTTTTTGGCATCTTCACCCTCTTCTCTCACCCAAAAATCAGCCCCGATAATTGGCTTAATGCCCGTTGACTGAGCAGCTGTATAAAGTTTAATCAAACCATAAAAGTTACACTGATCGGTTATAGCAACAGCAGGCATATCCATGTCAGCCACTGCTGAAACCAGCTTTTTAATGCGAATTGTGCTATCGATTAATGAATATTCAGTATGCAGGCGAAGGTGGACAAAGTCGGTGATCATTAACTACTTCTATCTTTTTATTGGCTGACCATTTTAACGATTGGGGGTTGGGATTGATAGCCTAATCGAACTCTTTGAATATCAAGATAGAATCATATCTGGACCTTATAAAATACTCACTTTCAATGCATTTTCACTATAGCTATAAGGGTAACGACCAGAGCCACATTACCCAAGCTCCAGACACCACTAACCCCAGAATAAGAGCGCGATTATGCCTATTAGCCTCAACCTTATGATCTTGGGGTACTACTTTATAACCATGGATCATAGCTCCGACAATAGGATCTTTAAAATAGAATTCATGCACAAGCACAGAAAGGATATGAACGATTACCAGCAACTTAAGTATGACTTCTAGCGCATGATGAATCGCTGCTCCCCACTCAGCAATAGCTTCATTTACCCATGAATAAAGTGGGCCACTCCAAAGCACATCATCCGTTGTTACCAGCCCAGTCAACGCTTGAAGACATAGTGCAATCAGTAATAATAAAACCATTATCGCTCCTGCAGGATTATGTCCCATGTAAACACCAGCGTTACCTTTAAATAGAGCTAATAAGTACATCAAAGCAACGTTAGGGGATCGCACGAAATTAATAAATCGAGCATGATAACTGCCCAAGATCCCCCAAATCACACGAAATATAATCAACCCTGAAAGTAAACAGCCACTCAATATATGCCAACGCATTAACTGGCCACCAAGCTCACCACTAATGACAAGAAATAGAAACAAAGTAACAAGCGTCCAGTGAAATAGACGAGTTGGCAAGTCCCATACTTTAACTAGAGGTCTATGATTAGATTTCATCATCAACTTCCTTAATGATTTATAACAGGCAACACAATAAAGTTACCTTCTCATATAGATAACACTTACTTTTTAGCCCGGAAGCTTTTGTGACAACTTTGGCAGGATTTCCCTAGAGGGCCTATATATTCACGCAGTTCCTTAAGTCCTTTTCCTGCGTTTTCGGAAAGAGCAGCAGAAGCTTCAGTCCAAGCGGTATGTTTTTTGACAACCTCCGGATAGTTTGACCAGATAGCCGGCAATGCATCTGTTTTGTCTGACAACTTAGTATTATCAGACCCTTGAGGCCACATAGCACCATTCTTCATTAATGATGCAGAATAAATATTTTTAGCTGAATTTTCAGCCAATTCAGCATTGTAATCACGATTTCCCTTTGCCATATCACCAAGGATGCTGATATTAAATTTCAATAGTTGCATCAGTGATTGGCGCGCCGTGATTTCAGCACCAAATGGTTCTGCCGCCGATATCAGACCACTGAACGTTAAAAACAGTACGCAGAGGATATTCACAGTCACTTTTTTCATATTTATTACCCTAATTGAGAATTAATTTAAATAAGTCTGGCTTACGTGATCAGTATGACCTTATTATTAATGCAGTAAATTTAACAATTAAGCACAATTGGCATGCAAAAATGCACAGCATAAGATGGGACGACCTACAGTACGTATTGACAGTGGCTAATGAAGGATCAGTGGCTGCAGCAGCTAGAGCTTTGGGAGTTAATCATAGTACTGTGCTCAGGCGGCTTAATAACTTTGAATATCGGCACAAATTGCGGGTATTTCATAAATTGCCAACAGGCTACAAGCTGACAGCGGAAGGAAAGCAATTGCTAGATGCAGCACTTGTGATAGAAACTACTGTAAAAAAACTGGAACGACGAGTGTTTGGCCAAGAAATGAAATTGGAAGGCACCCTTAGATTAACAACAACAGATACTCTTTTACGACTCATTCTTGAACGCCATCTGATTTCCTTTCATCAGGCTTACCCCAACATTAAATTAGAGCTCAACATCACCACTCGACTCTTAGACCTCAGCCAATTGGATGCCGATATTGCAATTCGACCTGCTGTTACTGTGCCTGAAAACCTCTCAGGTGTGCGTATATGTGATCTCGCATTCGGAATTTATGGATCACCAAATTACATCAGCAGTTTACATGGTCCCCGCCCTATTGAATCAGCTCACTGGCTAGGTTTAACATCGGATATGAATAACGGCAGTGTTGCACGCCAAATTGACAGCATCATTCATCCATATAATATTGTTTTAAAAGCTGACTCTTTTGAAGCATTAGCTTTAGCAGCAGAAGGTGGCATGGGCTTAGCCTATATGCCTTGCTTCGTTGGCGAATCTTCAGAAAAACTACAGCGTATTTATACGGGCCTTGAAGATAGTAACGTTGGTTTATGGTTGATGACTCATCGAGATCTCCTTAACTCAGCGAGAGTTCGTTCTTTTTTTGAATTTATAGAAACAGAAATAAAGTCTGATCATAATACATTAGCTGGAGTTTTCGATTAATCTTAAAAGCGGCTTTCATTTTCTGTCTATTTAATACAAATTAAATTGCTTTATAACACTGGAGCAACTTCTAGAATAATACCTATTTTTCATGGATCCTGTATAATTCCCACCCTATATAAACTACAGAAAATGACTATGTTTAAGACTAATAAATACTTTGATGGAAAAGTCGTCTCGATTGGGTTTCAGACAGAAACCCTACCCGCTACTGTCGGCGTTATGGCAATTGGTGATTATGAATTTGGCACATCGAAAAAAGAAACTATGAGTGTTACCAGCGGTGCACTTACTGTACTACTACCTGGTGAAATAGAATGGAAAACCTACAATGCTGGAGAAAGCTTTCAGGTCGATGCGAATCAAACATTCCAAGTCAAAGTTGCCGTTGAGACTGCTTATTTATGCCTATATGAATAAAGCCTTTTAAGCTTCTTGATGATTATTCTCCTTACATGCGCGCCTTAATTCCTAGCCAAGTAAGGAGTATATTGAGCACTATCCGAATACAACCTCTTCAACACCAGCTTTCAATTGATCCCCCTTATCAACACCTGCAACAATCTCTTCCACTGACTGGGTATCTGTATTGATACCACCCAGAGCTGTAACTAAATCCTTAATCAACGCAGATAGCTCCAGGGTCATCACTGAAAATTCTATATCGAACTGTTCGACATTATTTTGGGCCTCATGACTATCAGCTTTTTCTTGTATATTATCTTCAAACTTTAACCGTTTAACGGCAAGCTGATCATCCAGTATAAATTCAATGCCTTGTTGCCAAGTAATCCCTAACTTGGTGACGATCATACCCGCTTGTAAGTGGCTATTAATTTCTGCTGAAGACAAATCCTGATGCTTACAACGAATCACACTGCCGGATTCTTTAGGGTCTGTTAACTCACACTCTCCTCCTAAGGCAAATTTTTCCGGAACCGTACCATCCATCACCCAATGGGTCATTACTTGATGTGGCAGTTGCTTACTGACCAATGGAACAACAGGAAAACTGCCTATAGACTCACGCAATGCCGTCAATAATTCTTCCGCTTTATTAGCCGATGCAGAATTAATAACGATATACCCTTGCTTTGGTGCGATATAAGCAAATTGTAAACTGGAACGTGTAAATGCTTTTGGTAATAGCTCCATCATTACATCGTCTTTTAATGACTGCCGTTCTTTACGACCAACGGGGCGACCTTCAGCTTCGGTAATAGCAACCACTTTTTCTTCTAGTGCTTCATTAATAACAGCAGCAGGCAGTACTTTTTCCTGCTTCTTTGCACAAACCATCAAGTAACCTTGACTGGTATGTACCAAGCTCGTGTTTTCTTCATCTAAACTAATATTACGTTTTGAACTTAACGGTGATACCCAACCGGTGCGAGCAATATCCTGACTATTGCAAGGAGTAAACGTTGCTGTACTTAACGCTTCATTTAATGCTTCAGCATCTAGGTTAAAGTCTTGTGTGAAACGGTAAATCCGAAGGTTTTTAAACCACATATCAATAACTCGGTCATTAACAAAAAATAAGAAATACTGCACAGTATTATTTTAACTGGCAGCCTGTCTAAAATAAAAAGGGATAAAAATAGATAATTACAGGTTTCTTTGTACGATACCCATCATCTTATAGGTCAATAGCGCTGCTGCAAAGTCATAGGCGTGAAAATTATTGATAGGAGAAAATTCCATAATATCGAAACCGACAATGTTTCGCTGCTTGGCAACACTTTCAAATAGACTCAATGTTTGATACCAACCCAAGCCACCAGGCACAGGAGTACCCGTAGAAGGAAATACCGAAGGGTCCATACCATCAACATCCAAGGTAAAAAATACATTGTCGGGAAAATTATCTGGCAGTGTAAGCTCTTGAATATTATTAGGTACAATATCTTCGCCATCAAGATAATATACACCAAACTCTTTGCGTGCTTGTATTTCCTCTTCACAGTAAGCACGAATACCTAGTTGGTATAAAGGTACGCCTTTTTCAACGATGCGTTTCATCACAGAGGCGTGGCTATACAAATTATCTTCGTAGGCATGACGCAAATCCGCATGAGCATCTATTTGTACAACACCAATATCGATGCCCTCCTCAATAAAAGCTTTTATAACACCCCAAGTCACGGTGTGTTCACCACCCAAGACCACTGGCATTTTTTTCTGTTTCAATGCAGACCGAGTTGCTTCAGCAATACGTTCAATAACCTGTTCTGCTTCACCTTCACAATTAACTGGGTCCGCAGTATAAAGCCCCAAGTCTATTGGTTTACTTTTACCATCCCATACTTCTAATTGCTCTGACGCTTGCAAAATAGCCGCAGGCCCCCACTTTGTTCCGCCACCATATGACACACTTTCTTCATAAGGAACAGGGATAATATGAAAGAAAGCATCTCCCGGATCCCTTTGCTCAATTTCAGAACTCAGAAAATGTGGGTAATCGTTGCTTACATGGATTTGTGTCATAACTTTTTTCAAATTTTTTAAGGGCTAGATAGAATTTATATATTACTAAGAAAGCCTAGTTTTAAAATCGTCGTGGGTAAATTCTCTAATGACTTTTAGCTGATCCGTCTTAGAATTCCAAATAGCAATAGCCGGTAATTGCACACCATTAAACGTGCTTGTTTTTACCATCGTATAATGGGCCATATCATCAAAAATCAAACGATCGCCAACCTTAAGACTTTGGTTGGCACTATAGTCACCAATAACATCGCCGGCAAGACATGTCATGCCGCCTAGACGATAAGAGTATTGTTTCTCTCCCTTTTGCCCCATCTCTTCGTTATCAGCTAGAAAGATATCCGGACGATATGGCATTTCTAAGGTATCAGGCATATGGCAAGTGGCTGACGTATCGAGTATTAATTGTGCTTGATCTGTATGAGCAACATCCAATACTTCACTTACCAATACACCGGTACGAATAGCAATAGCCTCACCAGGCTCCAAATAAACTTGAATATTATATTTCTGAGAGAAGTTTTTAATAAGCTCGATTAAGCCATCAATATCATAGTCAGGGTGCGAAATATGGTGACCACCACCAAAATTTATCCATTGCATTTGTGGCAAATACTGGGCAAATCGATCTTCAATCACCGCCAATGTTCGACGTAAAGGCTCTAAGCCTTGTTCACACAAGGTGTGGAAGTGCAAACCATTAATACCTTGTAAGTTTCCTCCTGCTGATTCATATTTCTTAAATTGAGAAAGAGGAATACCTAAACGAGAACCCGCCGCACAGGGGTCGTAGATAGGTGTTGTACCCTCAGAATGCTGAGGGTTAATGCGCAAACCGACATCAACATCAGAGTCAACTAATTGAGGTTTAAATTTTTTCCACTGTGAAAAGCTATTAAAAACAATATGGTTAGCAATAGGCAATGTCTTGGCAAACTCACTATCACTAAACGCTGCAGAAAATACATGCACTTCACCGCGCTCGCTTTTACTAGTATATTCGTCATACCCTAGAAGAGCTTCATGGTAGCCACTGGCACAAATGCCAGACAAATACTTTGAGACAAGAGGCCCCAAGTGCCATAACGAAAAGGCTTTGAGTGCCGCTAATATTTTAGCGCCACTTGCTTCTTGTACATGAGCAAGAATCTGTAAATTGCGCTCAATGGCTACTTCATCAACAACAAAACAAGGAGAAGGAACTCGAGATGGGTCAAAGTATTTAAAGGTATCGCTTTGCATCATGGGGCCATTGTTGCAGCTAATGAGAGTAGAATAGAAAAATCAGAGTTGCTGTGCTCTCTTTATTGCAATATGTGGAAAGAAAAGCACATTGAAAACTCTAATATTGCTAGTGAAGTCTTAACGTTTTTACGTCAGTTTAAAATCATCTAATTCAACAGTTTTCCAAGGCAAACCGTACTGATTCATATCTTCCATAAAAGGATCTGGATCAAGTTGCTCCATGTTCCATACACCAGGCTGCAGCCATTTTTCCTCAATCATCATTTTTGCCCCTATCATTGCAGGAACACCGGTTGTGTAAGAAATTGCTTGAGAGTTAACTTCAGCGTAGCAGGCCTCATGATCACAAATATTATAGGTGTAGACAATTTTTTCTTCACCATTCTTTACACCTTTTACAACAGACCCAATACAAGTTTTACCCTTAGTACGCGGCCCAAGGCTTGCAGGGTCTGGCAGTAGTGCTCTCAGAAATTGAATAGGAACAACGTCCGTTCCATTAAAATTAACAGGCTCTATACCTGTCATACCAACATTATCGAGTACTTCTAAGTGTTTGAGATAATTATCAGAGAAACTCATCCAAAACTGTGCGCGTTTTAATGAAGAGAAATGCTTGCTTAATGATTCAAGCTCTTCATGATACATGCGATAAATATTATAAGTCCCTACATCGTCCGGACAAGTAAAACTGGCCTTCATCGACATTGCAGGGGTTGTTACAAACTCACCATTTTCCCAATGACGACATTCTGCGGTCACTTCTCGAATGTTAATTTCTGGATTAAAGTTTGTTGCAAAAGGATAACCATGATCACCACCATTTACATCAATAATATCCAATTCATGAATTTCATCAAAATGATGCTTTGCGATATGCGCCGTAAACATATTCGTTGCACCAGGATCAAAACCAGAGCCTAACAATGCCATAAGGCCCGCTTTTTTAAATTTCTCCTGATAAGCCCATTGCCATTTATACTCAAATTTAGCTTCATCTAATGGCTCATAGTTAGCCGTATCAAGATAATGTATACCTGCTTCTAAGCAAGCATCCATAATCGAAAGGTCTTGATAAGGCAATGCGACGTTAATCACCATAAAGGGCTTTTCTGCTTTAAAAAAAGTGACCAGCTCCGCTACGTTATCAGCATCAATTTTTGCTGTCTTGATAGTTCGACCTGTTTTTTCTTTCACCTGTGCCGCAATAGCATCACATTTAGACAGGGTCCTGCTTGCCAATACAATATCAGTAAAAACATCGGCCACTTGCACACATTTATGTACGACAACAGCACCAACTCCACCTGCACCAATAATCACCACTTTAGCCATGATAATTCCTCTTATTTTCTCTAATATCTAAATCTATTTACATAACGCTTTTTAATCTTCGTAATAGGTATAACCACGCAGACTTGCAGAAAAATCTTTTAACATTCGTTGACGCTCTGCAACCGTAATTTTTCCTGTCTTGACAGCCTTTTCTGCAATGTCACGAAAGTTTAATTGCAAATGATAAGGGTCATATTCCACATAACTTAATACATCAGCAATACTGTCACCTTGAAATTCAGTGACAACATCAAAACTGTTATCTTGATTGATTCGAATACTGGCAACATTGGTATCGCCAAATAAATTATGCAAATCACCTAAGGTCTCTTGATAAGCTCCCACCAAAAAAACACCTAAGTAGTACTCATCGCCATTTTTCAGTGGATGAAGTGGTAATGTACGGCGTTGCTCGCCCTCTGTTGAAGCGAACAAATCAATTTTACCATCGCAATCACAGGTAATATCTGCGATGATAGCTTCTCTCGTCGGTGCTTCATCCAATCGATGTAAAGGCATAACAGGAAATATTTGATCAATAGCCCAACTATCCGGTAGTGATTGAAATACACTGAAATTTCCGTAATAAATATCAGCCAGCTCTTCACCTAATTTTTCTAACTCATGAGGAACACGATCAAGCTCAGGCATTTTATTCACAATGCGTTGCATAATAACTAGGTAAATATTTTCACCTAAAGCTCGCTCGCGCAGAGATACTTGCCCTCGGTGAAATAAATCCCGCAACTCATCGCGATAGTAATTGGCATCATTGTAGCTTTCTTGCAAACGATTTAGCTTAATTGAATCTGCGACACCTAATAAGTTTCCGACCATTTCATGAAGGTTATCAGGAAGTTTTTCAGGGATAGGTTGCGGGTCAAAATGGCTAATGTCTAAAACATTAAATAATAACACCGATGAATAAGCGACCGTCGCCCGACCAGACTCAGTGATAATGACAGGATGAGGAATATTCTCAGGGTCAAATGCTTCCATTATCGCTTCGACCACATCGACACAATATTCATTAATGTGGTAGTTCATACTATGGGTATCGTTACTTTGGCTACCATCATAATCAACAGCCAGACCACCACCTAAATCCATATACTGTAAAGGCACCCCTTCACGAATAAGCTCAATATAATAGCGACAAGCTTCTTGCATGCCATTACGAATATTTCGAATATTAGGAATTTGTGAACCAAGATGAAAGTGCATTAGTTGCAGACAATCTAGCATACCTGCTTGTTTTAATTGCTCAATTAAATCCATTAGCTGAATAGTATTCAGTCCGAAGATACTTTTATCGCCACTGTCTTCGCTCCAGTGACCATCTACTTTAGACGCTAACTTTAGACGAACACCTAATTTAGGTTTAACGCCCAACTCTCGACTACGTTTGATAATGGTTGGTAATTCTGAGGGGGTTTCAACAACAAAAAAACAATTAACACCTAGCTTAACCGCATGTAAACCAAGGTCGACAAACTCTGCATCCTTGTAGCCATTACACACAATATACGCATCATTTTCTGTAATATGCGCTAACGCAATGACCAGTTCTGCTTTACTACCCGCTTCTAACCCATGATTATATTGTGAGCCGAAATGACTGATTTCTTTTATAACATGGTTCTGTTGATTCACCTTAATGGGGAAAACACCACGGTAGTGGTTTTGATAACCAGCATCATCAATCGCTTTAGTGAATGCTTTATTTAAATAACTAATACGGTGGTCGAGTAAATTCTCTATACGGAGCAATACAGGCATCTCAAGATCGCGCTCTTGCATCGCCTTTATGACATCGACAAATGAAACCCTAGCCTGCGTCCCCCCAACGGGAGCAACTATCTCTACCTCACCTTTATCGGAAATAGAAAAATAGTCTGCTCCCCAATTAGGAATACCATAAAGTTTTTCAGCATGTGTTTTAGTCCAGCTATCGACGGGAATACTTTTCAAGACTGCTTATCTCTGCTCGAATTCAACAAAATAAGAAAATAAAGAAGGGGCGCACTTTCCCACAAAAATAGATGTTTGAAAAGTGCTTTTTAGCGATGTTTTATAGGTTTTTAGCTTTAAAATCCAACATTCTTTGCAAGGGTTTCATTGCCTTACGCCCAAGCTCTGGATCGATGTGAATTTCATCGGTACCGTGCTCTAAAGCATGTATAATTTTCTCCAAATTATTCATTGCCATCCATGGGCAATTAGCGCAGCTGCGACAGGTCGCGCCACTTCCTGCTGTTGGTGCTATCAAAAACTGTTTTTCAGGTGTCAATTGCTGCATTTTGTAAAAAATGCCTTCATCAGTGGCCACAATAAATTGTGGATTAGGTAAGGTATTAGAGGCATGAATAAGTTGAGAAGTTGAACCAATTACATCAGCTATTTTAACCACTGACTCTGGTGATTCTGGATGAACAAGTACAGCTGCATCTGGATATACTGCTTTCAGGTCTTCAATACCCTTGGCCTTAAACTCTTCATGAACAATACAGGCTCCATCCCATAACATCATGTCAGCACCTGTTTCTCGCTGGACATATTCGCCCAAATGCTTATCTGGCGCCCAAATGATTTTCTTACCCTCGCTGTCCAAATAATCAACAACCTGCAATGCAATGCTTGAAGTTACCACCCAATCGGCCCTAGCCTTAACTTCTGCAGAGGTATTCGCATAGACGACAACCTCTCTATCAGGATGTTGATCACAAAAAGCCGAAAATTCATCGATTGGACAGCCCAGATCCAGAGAACATGTCGCTTCTATTGTTGGCATCAGAACACGTTTTTCAGGCGTCAGGATCTTAGCAGTTTCGCCCATGAACTTTACACCCGCAACAATGAGGGTATCAGCGTCATTTTCCTTACCAAAACGAGCCATTTCCAGAGAATCAGAGACAAAACCGCCCGTTTCTTCAGCTAAAGCCTGAATAGTAGGGTCCGTATAGTAATGTGCCACGATAACTGCATTTTTCTGCTTTAATAATGCCTTAATCTGCGCCCCATATTTAGTGGCTTCCTCCTTGGTATACTTTTGCTTAACCGCATTGACCAAATGGGCCTTGACCAATTCTCGGGTCTTATCCATTTGCGGGGGAGCTTGCTCAAGAGACATATTCATATCGTTTAAAAATCCAGCACTTACAGTAGATCTGCTATTTTATCACGCCATCCATTATTCTAGAAATAGTGAATTTCACCTCCCTTTTTCAGGCGTTAGACTCACCCCCCTATAAAGCCTCACAGATAACTAGTTCTTCTCTTCTATACCAATTTGCATAAAAGTGATTTATGTCACTAAAAATAGGCTTCCATTTCATAAAACAGCAATTTATGTTCGGTTAAAAATCAGAAATGTCTACTAGTACGTTTTTTTTCTTTGACTTACATTACAATGAAAAATATTATTCGCGCCGTATTGGTTAACTGATTATTTATTGCCATTACTTTTCATTATTCATTAAATTAAGTCACAATTTTATTAGAGGTCATATAGGACTGGCTTCATAATATATCGGCACAGTTTATTATCCTTTTCTTATTTTAAATTTCTTATCCTATTTGCCGAAATAATGTACATAGCAATATTACGTTTTACAAATGATTGAATTTTTAGGAGTTAATACAATGCCATTGACGCTGGCTAAAAAAACCTTTCGTACTTTATGTATTATCGTTGCGACGCAGTATATTTCTGTATCCGCTGTCTATGCACAGTCAGTGATTAAAACGGAAGTAGAAAATAATTATCAACAAATTATTTATAAAGCGGCAGATCTTGCCAAACAACCCTACCAAGAAGCTAAAAAGACAGTCCCTGAAGAATTAAAATCCATAGATTATCAACAGTATCGATCCATTCGCTTCTTAGGTGATAAAGCATTATGGAAAGATGAATCTAATTTTGAAGTTCAATTATTTCACCCAGGCTTCCTTTATAAAAAACCAGTAAAAATTAATGAAATAATTACGGACAGTATAAGCTCAATACCTTTTTCGGTTGACCTGTTTCGCTATGATGGCCAAGCACCTCAAATTAGCCATGTTATTCAATCAGCTTTGGACTTTTCTGGCTTTCGTGTCCATTACCCCATCAATACTGACAAATATAAAGATGAGTTAATTGTTTTTCAGGGTGCCTCTTATTTTCGACCATTAGGTCCTGGTTTACAGTACGGAGCATCCGCTCGAGGCTTAGCTATCGATACCGCAGAACCAAGCGGAGAAGAATTTCCGCACTTTACTGAGTTTTGGCTAATCAAACCGTCTGCAAAAGATAATGCGATGAAAATTTATGCTTTGTTAGACAGCCCATCTGCCACAGGTGCTTATCGATTTGAACTCCTGCCTGGTTTTCCTACAAAAGTTAAAGTAAGAGCAGATTTATTTTTCCGCAAAACAGTTAATAAAGTAGGTATTTCCGCATTAACCAGCATGTTCTTTTATGGAGAAAACCGTGTAAAGCACTTTGATGATTTTCGCCCTGAAATTCATGATTCGGATGGATTGTTAGTTGCAACAGAGAATAATGAATGGATTTGGCGCCCCCTATCAAACCCATCTCAATTACACGTTAGTTCGTTTTCACTTCATAGCCCAAAAGGGTTTGGCTTATTACAACGAGATAAAGCGTTCTCCAGTTATGAAGATATGGAAGCAAAGTATCATGTACGCCCAAGTATTTGGGTAACACCTACAGGAAAACCTTGGGGAAAAGGCAGGGTTGAGCTGGTCGAAATACCAACAAGTGATGAAACTAACGATAATATTGTTGCCTATTGGGTGCCTGAAAAAGAACTCGCTTTGGGAGAACAGCATACTTTTGAATATGATCTTACAATTAAAGATAAACCTGCAGCCATAACATTAGGAAAAGTCGTTCAAACCCGTATTGGTTGGGCTGGATTTCCTGGGCAGGAAAACCCTCCCTCTAAGAAAGAGCGTTTATTTGTTATCGATTTTTCTGATTGGCCTGTAAATGATTTCCCTGGAAAATTCGAGATAGAAGCCAAACTAAAAAATTCTTCTGGCAATATTTCTGATCTACAAACCGTACTATTGCCAGACAATAAAACGTGGCGTACGTCTTTTAAATTAGCTCCTGAAGGTAACATACCTGTTGATATGAACTTGGCTTTGCATTTAAACAATCAACAACTTACCGAAACATGGAGCTATGTATGGTACCCCGACAGTATTAAGGAATAATTCAATGAAAAGGTCTATTGATAGAAGAAGAAAACCGAGTTTACATATCCCTATGAAGGCATGGCGAGCACCACTATATGGTTGTTTAATCATTGTAACTACCCTATGGGGCGCTTCAATGATGCTGGATATCATTACAACCAACAGCCTGACTATTATAGAACCTGTTATCTTTACTTTATTTGTAATGACTTTTGCATGGATCTCCATGGCATTCTGGAGCAGCATTATAGGTTTTCTTTTACTTTTATTTAAAAAAGACCCCCTGACACTGCATTCCAAAAAGTCACTAAGCTCACTCGACGATATCCCTATTCAGAAAAAAACAGCCATAGTGATGCCCATTTATAATGAAGACCCTGTGAGGGTGATGGCAGGAATAGAAGCGACTCTGACCTCTCTCGTTGAAACAGGAGAAGAACAACACTTTGATTTTTATGTGCTTAGTGACACAACCGATGAGAGTATTGCTACAAGAGAATACGAGGCGTGGAAATTATTAAAGCAACGGTTGAATACATTTGCTATTAATATCTTTTATCGTCGGCGTGATAAAAATAGCTATCGTAAAGTCGGTAACATTGCAGACTTTTGCCAACGTTGGGGTAGTAACTACGATTATATGATAGTGCTTGATGCCGATAGCATTATGGATGGAAATTCGATGGTTCGTATGACTAAAGCCATGCAAGCCTCCCCTGCTGTTGGTTTAATTCAGACTCTTCCTATCCCTGTTCGACAACACACATTTTTTGGACGATTTATACAATTCGCAGCCGAATTACATTCTCCCCTTTTAGCAACAGGTAATGCTTTTTGGCAGACAGATACTGCAAACTACTGGGGACATAATGCGATTATTCGTGTCGATGCATTTATGGCTCATTGTTGCCTGCCTTATCTATCAGGACATCCTCCTTTTGGTGGAGAAATTCTCAGTCATGATTTTGTTGAAGCTTCGTTATTAAAACGAGGTGGATGGCAAGTGCTAACATTGACAGAAGCGGTCGGCAGTTATGAAGAAGTCCCCAGTAATATTATTGACTTTATTATCCGGGATAGGCGTTGGGCCCAAGGGAATATCCAACATTTACGACTATTAAAAACAAAAGGGTTACACGGCATTAACCGTTTACATTTTTTATCAGGGGCAATGTCCTATATTTCCTCGTTTTTATGGCTAATTATGCTAACCCTTGGGACAACAGATGCTGTGTTTCAAGCAATTAACAGCAATAATTTTTTTAGCGAACCCTATCAACTGTTCCCCAATTGGCATATAGCTAAGCCTGAACTAATTTATTCGCTGTTAGGTGTCACGATTGCGCTACTTTTTACACCTAAGTTATTGGCTCTCATCGTAGGCATCATTCAACAGCCAAAACAGTTTGGTGGTTACATTAGTTTGGTTGTCAGTACAATAATAGAAATTGCTATCGCCGTGATTATTGCGCCCGTAATGATGATTTTTCATGCCTATTTTGTATTAACAACATTAATTGGTGTCAATGTGGGCTGGAATGCTCAAGAAAGAAATGGAAGAGGTATACCCTGGCCGGAAGCGATTAAACATACATTATTAGTGAGTATGGTTGCCGTAATCTGGGGTGGCTTTACATACTTGTATGCACCGAAATATTTCTGGTGGCTACTCCCTGTACTACTAGGGCTCGTTTTTGCCGCACCCATTATTCGGTATTCAGGTAGTCTTTGGCTGGGAAAATTATCTCGTAAGTTAGGAATATTTACTGTTCCAAGTGAAACATTAAATATAGATGTACTACAGGCTGTCGACAGCTATCAAAATTACTATACCCATAGTCATTCAGAGCCTTTTACATTTACACTGTCAGACGAAACTGAAACACCACCAGAAAAGTGGCAGCGCATGCCTATTCAGCATTTGTAAAAGTTACTGTTCTAATACTATCTGCCTACAGAATTATCTTATAGTTCTATAGGCAGATTAAAAGCTAAAACCAATCTACAACTAATTACTCACTCTAATGGCATCTGCTAGTACTGGCTCTCCAGCAGGCGCTGACAACTTCACTTTATAAGTCGTTCCTGAATTAAAAGTATAGAAACCTAAACTATTCCATTGCCCACCATTAATATTTTGTGGAACAGTAACTGGTACATCACCAGTTTCATCAGTAATAATATAACTAGCCGTTGCTGTACTGTTACTATCTTGTGGCCACCAAGCATCTACTTGATAAGTACCTGTTGTTGGAACTTCAAATGTCCACTGAAATTCTGGTGTGCCATCATTATCGCTACCTACCAGTTGGTAATAATCACTGCCATAAGCACCATTTAAATCACTGTTTTGCTGCCAGTTAGCGCCAGGGCCTGGAATAAAAAATAAAATATCGTAATTAATCGGTATCCAAGCAGCTACTGGGCCCACACATTCAGCGTTATTATCAATGATAATAGGGGTAATAGGCTGAGGTGGTGTAGGAAGGTTAGATGGCGTTAAAAGAAAAGCTTGCTGTTCTCCTCCCTCTTTAATGCCAGTACCAACTATATAGCCACTATCGCTAATCGCAGAAGCAAACCATAAATATTCCCATCCCTCTAAATTGCTCACTAGATTATTTAAATCAACCAACCCATTAATTGGGTCCCACCTAACTGCGCGATCTGTCCCTGAACCACCATACCATGACTGTCCCACAACGATACCTTGATTATTAATATCAGCTGCTGAAGCATTAGCATAATAAGTATTATTAGATGGTGGGCGCGTTAAGAAACCCAAGTTAGTAACTGTGCCATCAGCACCCCAAAGCCAAGATATTCGCCCACTTATATTTATAAGAGAAAACCCGATAGTTTGGCCATTATCATTTATAGCCCTACCAAAATAATTGATAACACCTGAAGGGCGAGATAAAACAGCAAACCCATTAGAATCACCGACCATTGCAACTGTAGTTGCTGGAGAACCATCACGATTGTCACTGGAACGCGTTACTACTATTTGTCCAAAATTATTAATATCATTAGGCTCTAAAACGTTAAGCAGTTTTGTAGTATCTTCATATCCCGTTAATTCAGTTGGGATATCATTATTCCAAATTGCTGGCGCCGCTAACTCACCTGATCGCCCCACAATCTGGTTATCATTATTTATTGACGCAAAGTTATCTCCTAGGCTTGTCATAGCAAGGCCATTAGAAGAGTCCCAAGTAAATCCCTGAACATCAACATTATTAACTGCTCTACCAATAACTCGACCATTATCAGTAATACCTGACGGGAAATTAACTGTAATCTGAGAATCCATAAGTGCACGAATATCGATAAATGAAGTATCATTCCATACAACAGTACGAGTTATTCCATCAACGATTGATCTTCCCGCCACTAGACGACCATCATTAGTCACATGATCAGCAAAATTATCTGCTCCACTAAGACTTGATAATTCGGTAATGGTATAAGAAGGCAACTGCGCAAATAGCTGGGTATTGTAAAAAAATAAAATGAGGAAAAAGAAAAACCGAACCACAGATAATTTACTATTATTCACTACAGCTCACTCCATCTAGTCTATTAGTGTTATTCACTGTAGACTAAAACGGATTTAATTTCTTACAAATGTTGAATAATACGACAGATTTATTAGGTATATAGAAACAAAAAAGGCTACTTATCTAAGTAGCCTTTTAGATTATCGAACTGTTATAAATTATTGAGTAAAATCTGTACCAGCCGGGAATTCAAAGAATGTTCGAGGGAAATTATCTGGATTAGTTTTTGGCAATGTCGCATTAAACTCAGCATTTAAGGCATCAATTATTCCATTAGCAAGAACAGCGTAGCCCGTTGCCGTAGGATGAACACCGTCTAAAGAAAATGCCCCACCCGAAATAAACGATGAAGTCAGTGGAACAGGATTGTCACCAACAAGAATACCATTAGTACGCAATTCATTTAAATCATCTGCTGCATCATATAGCGCTAGATTAGCACTACCACTTGCCAAGCCACTGATAGTGGCATTGTAAGACGTTCGAGCACTTTCAATTAATGCGATCTCATCCTCAGTTAATACTTCAGCATCCAGTAGTGGAGAACCAACACCAATAACTGATGTAGCGTCACCAGGAGTTCTTAATGTACCCAAAAGTGAAGAGCTAGTTAACAGAATAGCGTCGTCTGCTGTTGCCTGACGAAAATTTAAAAGTGCTCCACCGGTTCCTGGAACACCGGTTAAATCAGTCAAGGTTTCATCAAGAATAAGCACTGCATTTTGACCTGCCGCAAAATTAATAGTCCGTCGAGCTGCTTCATCTGCGGTAATCGTCACCAAGGGTGCAAAAGCACCCGCTGCTGCCGCCTGCAATGCTCCATTATAAGCAGCAAAAGCAGCATTAGCTGTTGCTGCAGTGGCACTATCTAACGGTATTGCGTTAAAAGGCACTGTGGTAAAGAAAGGGATATCTGCAACGGCTGGAATATTAACAAGCACACCACGCACATCATTTGTTCCATTTGCGGTTAATGCATTGACTATACCCGAAAAGCTCGCATCAAATACGGCTGGATTGGTAATATCGGTACTTGCAAATGGAGGCGTTGTGCCGCCAACGGTACCAACCCCACCAGAAGTGGCATAACCTAAAATATCGTTATTACCAATCCATAAACTAAAAAATGTTGGCGTCTGAGAAACTGCGTCAGCAACAACTGAAGTCGCTGGTGAAGACGCGAATCTTTCGAAAAAAGGGTTTCCGGCAGAACTACCAAAGCCAGCAAACGGTAACTGAAATGAAGTAGCACCTGGCACACCTAAATTATTAAAAGGACCTACTTGAACATCTGCTACGTCTGTTGTTGGTGTGCCTGATTGGCGTATAGGTGAGAAACTACCATTACTAATAGTCAATACTAAACGTGTCGGCTGATTTCTTGCTGGTGTGACTAAATCTACTAACCCCCCTAAATTATCTGCAACAATGGGCTGATCAAAAGCACCTCCGCCAGCAGGGGCAAATAAATTGGCAAGAATATTAGGTAATGAGTTTAATTGCCCATCACGAAATAAACTGCCATCAGAAAAGCCAGCGGTTAGTGAATCACCTAGCGCAACATAGCGTGAAAGATCGAGATCACCAGCAGAAACATTTGAATCAGCAGGCGTATTTCCACCAACGGTACCAACACCGGTATTTGAATCACTACCGCCGCCTCCACCCCCGCCACATGACGCAAGGATAAATAATGATAAACAGGCGAGAGAACTGAATTTTGTTATTTTATTATTCATAGTTAATTACCTTAATAACTTTTACGGTTAGGCTCAGTAGTTTTTTTAAAACTATTACCTATTAATTTGATGCTCCTTTTCAACCACAACAATGGTTGAAAAGGCAACACTAGGTTAACTAAGCTTACAGCTTATAATTAAGTTGTAGTGCCAACGAATGCACTTCCGGGTTTTCAAAGCGTGCATTTAATGTACCCGTTGGCACGCCGCCAACAGATGTCTCTTGATTAATATCCGCGCTTTCGAAATAAATATAACGGTAGGCAAAATCGAGGGTAATTGAAGGCGATGGTTTATAGCCGCCACCTAAAGAGAACCATAAACGGTCTGAGTCAATGGTACGCACTGAACGGGTTTCATTTGGCACAGGCGTTTCATCAAAAGCTAAACCTGTGCGCCAACTCCATTTATCATTTAATTTGCCATCTAACCCCATGGAAATAGTTAACGAGTCTTTCCACTCAATAGGAGTAACGTTATCAGCTCCACCGGCATTATTACCATCAGGAAACTCAATACGTATTTCTTCAAAAGTACTCCACTCGGTCCAACGTACCCCCATTGAAAATCCAAGGCTGTCACTGATTACTGAATGTAAGCCTGCGTAGACTGTCGCTGGAGTTTCAAAAGCTGCGTCCACATCAAATGTTCCACTTAATGCACCTAGTCCACTGAACGTTCCATCACCTTCTACATCATGTTCGATACCAGAACGATAACTTAAGCCTAATCTTGTGTTATCAGAGACATCCAGCATAATACCTAAGTTATAACCAACATCAACGCTATCCCCTTCAGCCTTAAAACTACCATCAGCAGTTGTAGCACCATTCGTAAAAACAGCCGATGCTAGAGTAACGTCCAAGGTCTGTACACTGACACCACCACCAATACTCACGTTGTCATTAATTTTGTAAGCGAATGATGGGTTTAAATCAATCGCAGTCAATTCAGTTTGCGTACCATTGTAGCGGCCAACAAAATTGCCATTTGTATAATCCGTATTGGTACCAAAAGGCGCTGTCACACCCAAACCAAATACTAACTTTTCATTAAAAGGAATTACCACATAGGCATTAGGTACAACCGCTGTACTTGAGCCATCTTGATTAACTCCACCTGCGTTAGCTCCTGTACTGCCAGTATCCTCAACCTCCGCTGTTACATCATTTACAGAAAAACCAAACTGCGCCTGAGTCTTTTTCAAAAGAGTCATCGCTGCCGGGTTAAATTGAACCGCAGAAGCATCGTCTCCCACTAAACCATAACCTGCATGGGAACGGCCTAAAGATGTCACACTGTGATCAGAAAGCTGAAAGCCACCTGCTATTGCCTCACTCACTGGCAGACCAAGCATTGCAATAAGGCTAAAATGATAAAACAGCTTTTTTCGATTAACATTATTACAGCTGTGTACTGAAATGGGAGTGCACATGGATAGGCTCCTGTTTTTATATTTATTTTGATAATGGATCGCAAAATTAATGCGAGCGCTCGCTCTAAAAATGGATCATAGTATATATTTGAACCAAAAACAATGGATACTCTAGGTGCGATTTCATAAAAAGTAGAGAGACTCAGAAGGCAACTCACCCCCTAATAACAAATCATTCTAAATAAAAGCGATTTTTTGACCAAACAACACTAATGTCTAATTTTTAAACAGCTTGAAAGCTGCTATAGTCTTACATGATGTATGGCAAATATCCTACAAGCTTGTGAAACTAACCTCGCTACAATGGAAGTCATAAATTACAAGTAAAGAGTACAGGGGAGAGTTATGGACTGGATATTCGTTGATGAAAAAACCATTAAAGAGAAGCAAACCGGATATATTCTGCATTTAGTATCTGGTAGCTGGCGAGACCCTCTAGAGGTAAAGCCTGAAATACCTAAAACTTCAAAGTTTTTAAGACATACTGAATTGTTGAAACGCGGCCTAGAGTTTGCGTTTGATCGAGAGTCAGAGTCTAAATCAGAATCTGCATAGTCATTCCCCTATACAGTTTTATTTTGTCGCTTAAACATATCACTATTTAAGTTAAGCTTACTCTTTATGTGAGCTATGATATCGACTCGATTATATTTATCTGTTGAGTTCTCTAGCCTATATACGACATACTATGCTTAAAAAACTTCGTCGAGGAAAGACTTGTTTAACAAATAATGTTATTTAATACAGATATATTATTATCTTCGACAATTTAAAAAAGCAATTCAGCACTCGGCTAGAACGCAAAAATAATGAACCATTCTAACGAAGACCATATTCCACTCTATCGACGAGTTGAGCAACATATTCTTGATGATATTAATCAGGGTCGATTAGTCCCTGGAGACTTAATTCCATCTGAGCCCAAACTTGCCAAACAACTTAATGTTAGTCAGGGAACCGTTAAAAAAGCCCTTGATAACTTAGTCAATGAAAAACGGCTTTACCGGCACCAAGGAAAAGGGACTTACGTTTCTACTATTAACTTTAATAACAGCCTCTTCCGATTCTTCTCTTACGGCGACGCTTCTGGCCATGGTGTACGTATTCGTAAACAAGTAATAGAAAGGCGCCTAAAAATAGGCACTAAACATATATGCCAGCAACTAGATTATCCTCCTGAATCAGAATTACTGTATATAAAAAGGGGCGGTTATATTCATGACCAACAAATTCTTATCGAACACTCGTGGTGGTGCCCAGAACTCGTTCCGGGCTTAGAAAAGGAAGAAATACATATCCCTGATTTAATGTACGCTATGGTTGTTGAAACTTTTGGTGTACCGGTTGTTCGTTCAGAGGAAACGTTAACCGCCGATATTGCCAATCAGCAAACCGCTAAGGCTTTGGGCATCAAGGAAAACTCACCTGTTGTGGTACTCATCAGACACACCTATAGTCGCAACAACAAAATGATCGAATACCGTAAAACTATTGGCCGGGCAGACAAATTCAGTTATAAAGCCGAAATTCGCTAGTTCACACATCCATAAACCTATTCATTGATTCTCTCTTTTCTAACTATTTTGCTTGACAAAAAATTAGAAGTCGCTACGATGAAAATAAATACAGGTCATATATATGAGTTAGACCATATAGACCAAAACTGAATAATAAGAATAAATGCTAATACTGATATAAGAACATCATACGATTACCAACAATATTTATTATTTCCGGCGTTACAATTAGACCGACAGTTCTTCTTATTAACAGAATTGATTCATCACTAGTATTATAAAAATAGTGTATCAAACACGTTTTAAGGCCATGAATAAAAATAACAAGCTTATAAAACAGTAGCATCACACTATTTCGACCAATTGATTAAATCAAATAAGAGTGAGGTACGATGTTAGATTTTTTACAATACATGCCTGAGGTATTCACTCTCTGGAATTTTACTATTCTCGTTCTCGGTACAGTCGGCGGTTTAATACTGGGAGCAACACCGGGCCTAAGCCCAACAATGGCAGTTGCATTGCTGATTCCTTTTACTTTTCATATGCAACCCACTACAGGACTCATTTTACTCGGAGCAGCTTATACCTCTACCGTTGCCGGCGGTGCAGTTAGTGCTATTTTACTAAGTATTCCAGGCGCACCAGCTAATATAGCAACCACGCTTGATGGAAACCCTTTAGCTAAAAAGGGCAAAGCAACAGCAGCCCTACACTATTGTTTTATTTCTTCATTCATTGGCGGTGTTATTGGCGTCTTTATTCTTATTTTTTTCACCCCAACACTCTCTAAATGGGCGTTAGGGTTTGGCCCATCGCACCTATTCTGGGTAGCAATATTAGGCGTCACTGTTATCGGGTCTCTAGGATCTGGCTCAGTTATTAAAGGTTTATTTTCTGGGTTTGTTGGTTTATGGATTTCAACCATTGGATATGATCCCGTCTTGGGTGTTGAACGTTTTAATTACACTGAACATTTGGCCGGTGGTATCAATATTATTGCGGCTCTTGTCGGTTTATTTGCTATACCACAAGTATTATCGATGGTGACACCACAAACATTACCTAACGGCATTACTAAATTTGCTATGGAAAGCCAAAGTGTTGTTACATCAATGATGGAAACAATTAAACGTTGGAAGGCATTAATCATTGGCAGTGTGATAGGTGTTGTTGTCGGTTTAATTCCTGGTGCTGGAGGTCAAATCGCTGGTCTGGTCGCCTATGATCAAACACGAAAAATGAGCCCCAATAAAGAAGATTTTGGTAAAGGTGAACCAGCTGGTGTAATTGCAGCAGAGTCCGCCAATAATGGTATGGTTGGTCCTTCTCTAGTTCCGCTCTTAACACTCAGTGTTCCCGGCTCTCCAACTGCAGCCGTGCTTCTTGGTGGATTACTTATTCATGGTTTATTTCCTGGTCCTTCTCTTTTTACAGATCATGCGCCTGTCGTTTGGACATTCATCGATTCACTACTCGTTGGCCAATTATTAATGTGTTTATTCGGCATTATGATAAGTCGCTATAGTCGTTTTGTTATGGATATTCCTGAATTTTATATGGCAGCCGCAATTACTGTACTCGCTGTATTTGGAACCTATAGCGTACAAAATAGCTTTTCAGATGTATTCGTCATGATGACACTTGGAGTAACGATGTTTTTTGCTTCAAAAATAGGGTTTAGTCCTTCTCCTGTTGTATTAGGCATTATTCTTGGCCCTATAGCAGAGACTAACTTTCTTCAAGGCCAATTAATTGGCAGTGTTGGTGAAGGCACATTTAACTATTTCTTTAGCGGCACCTTAAATATTGTATTAATTGCTATTGTCGTTTCATCCATAATTTACAGTGCTTATAGCGAACTATCTACAAAGAAAAAGAGTTAGCGTCAAACATACACCGCACTATATTTAATGAAAGGGGTTAATAATGTTAGCAAAACGATTAACAGCCATTGGTGGTTTATTATTATCTTTTCTTATGTTGTCATTGGGAACCAATGTGGAAAATGGTCAAGAAGCTTATTTTTTTCCTAACTTAATTACCTATTTTCTTATTGGGCTTGCATTTATATTATTGCTTATTGAAGGCAACTTGCTTGACTGGTTAAAAGAAATTAAAAGCAACTTATCAAATTTTTTATTTTCTGATGCTTCACAGGAAAACTCTAAGGGTAGCAACAACCAACCTGCTCCATCGTCTCGCTATTCATCACTTTACCTATCCATTTCACAAACAATTGCTTCTCCAGAACAAGAAAGCATTATAAAACTAAAAAAATTAAAAGATGAATTTTTTGCTCTCATACCCATGCTGTTTATTATTTTCTGTTACTTAAATTTTGCAGAAACTATTGGCTTATACACAACATCATTTATTGCCTTTGCATTAATTACCATTATTTATACAACCCATAGGCCACGTAATAAAACACTATTAAAAAATAGTGTTATCGCATTAATTTTTATAGGTTTCATTTACTTAGTTTTTGCAGTACTCCTAAAACTACAAACCCCCTCTGCCTGGCTTCTATAGTGGGTAGTACCCTTAAAACGACAATAACAATAAATTAGTCTTTAGACGAGGTGTTAATTATGTTCAAGCTCTTCAAAACTCAAACGCTTTTTTTCAGAACATTAGCTGCATTAACTATTGCAGGAACATTTGCATTAAGTGCCATTGCTGAACCTTACCCAGAAAGGCCTGTCAGCTTAGTGGTTTCTTATTCACCGGGTGGAGCCACAGATTTTCAAGCGCGTATTGTGACCATGCTTTCATCGAAAGAAAATTATCTGGGGCAACCTATGGTGATTCTTAATAAGCCAGGTGCTGGAGGAAAAATTGGTTGGGACCACTACGCATCCAAAGCTAAAAAAGATGGATATGAATTATCTGCCTATAACGTGCCCCATTTTATTGCTCAATCTATCGTATTTAAGACTAAATACAACATTAATAACTTAGAACCTATTGCTAATTGGGGAGCCGACCCTGCGGTACTCGTTGTCGGTAAAGACAGTCCGTTTAACACCCTTCAAGATTTAATGGATTTTGCAAAAAAGAATCCTAAAAAGGTTACCTTCTCCGGTGCTGGCTTATATGTAGGGCATCATATTGCTTTCTTACAGTTCTCTAAAGAATCTGGCCTCAATATGACCTATGTTCCCCATAAAGGTGGCACACCAGCAATGAAAAGTGTAATGGGTGGACAAGTTATGGCTGGCTTTAACAATTTATCTGATGCTTTTCGCAACCAGGACAATATAAAAATCTTGGCAGTGGCTGACTTACAACGTAACAAAGAGTTCTTACCTGATGTACCAACATTTAAAGAACAAGGCGTTAATGTTGATGACTCCAGTGTTAATTTTAGAGGAATTATGGCTCGTAAAGGAACACCAGCCGATGTCATTGACCATTTGGCTGCACGGGTGCCTATGATGTTTGAAGACAAGAAAACTAGAAAGCAAATGAAGTCTGCTGGCTCACCTGTACGCATAATTTCTCGTGATGAGGTCATTACCATGTGGAAAGAGCGCGAGGATTACCTAAGAATACTACTTGCTGAACTGAAGAAGTAAAACAAATAGGCAGCTATACAGTACAAATATAGCTGCCCGTTCTAACTCTTTTACAATCTCTATATTTGAACATCTCACTTACCACTCTAATACCAATCATGGGAAGAAGATAATGACTTTAAAAAATTCATATATATGAGTTATATGTTAATATACGCCACCACTTAACTTATAAATATCGATAGAGGGCTGATTATGACGACAGCAACTGATGAAACTCTGGTTACTGACCTAGTGAAAAGAGCCCGTATTGCTCAAAATCTCTTTGGTAAATACTCCCAAGCTGAGGTAGATGAGGTCGTTACTGCCGCTGCATGGGCACTGATCAACCCGGAGAATAATGAACGTCTCTCGAAGTTAGCGGTAGAAGAAACAGGGCTTGGTAATGTTAATGATAAAATCATTAAGAACCATCGGAAAACACTAGGGCTATTACGGGATTTAAAGCAGGCAAAAACGGTTGGTATCATTAAAGATGATGCAGAGAATGGCATTGTCGAAATTGGCCGAGCCGCTGGTGTTGTTGGTGCTATTGTGCCCTCGACCAACCCGATTGCAACTCCCATGAATAACACACTCAATGCATTAAAGTGTGGGAATGCGATTATCTTAGCACCATCACCAAAGGGGCAACCTTCGTGTACACGCTTACTCGAACTCATTCACACAGAGTTGGATAGAGTCGGCGCACCTAAAGATTTAGTCCAGCAGCTCCCTTCTCCTGTCAGCAAGACACTGACACATGAGCTGTTAAAACAAGTCGATCTTATCATCGCTACAGGTTCTCAAAATAATATTCGTTCAGCATATAGCAGTGGCACACCAGCTTTTGGAGTGGGTGCAGGTAATGTTTGTGTCATTGTCGATGAAACTGCTGACCTTGCCGATGCCGCCGCTAAAATTAAAGCTTCTAAAACATTCGATAATGCAACCAGTTGCTCCTCTGAAAATAGCATCATCATTGTAGATGATGTTTACGATGCAATGATGGAAGAATTAAGCAATATCAATGGTGCATTACTAACGACTGAGGAAAAACAACAGCTTCAAAACAGTATGTGGCAAGAAGGCCATCTCAATCGGCATGTATTGGCTAAACCAGTCAACGATGTTTGCTCTGCCGCAGGTTTAAAACGAAAAGAATTAGTCAATAGTGACTTTTTAATGGTTACAGAAACTGAAGCGGGTAAAAGCGCCCCTTTTTCTGGGGAAAAAATGTCACTGGTCCTAACAGTATACCGTGCCAGTAGCTTTGACAGCGCCAAAGAACTTGCCAACAAGATACTTGGCTATCAAGGCAAAGGACATTCACTAGGTATACATACGACGACAGATAATCGCCCTAGAATATTAGGGCATGAAGCTCCTGTGTGTCGCATCATTGTTAACCAAGCTCATTGTTTCGCAACGGGCGGCAGTTTTGATAATGCTCTCCCCTTCTCCTTATCTATGGGTTGCGGTACTTGGGGCGGCAATATTACCGATCAGAATGTGCATTATCGTCAATACATGAATATTACTCGCGTTGTAAAAACGATTGAGCCGAGAGAAGTCACTGTCGATGATATTTTTGCGGATTACAAAAGGAAGTACCTATGAGCAACTCATTATCCTATACGCCACCGGCTAATACGATTAGAGCACTGATTGATAAATTTGCTGAGGAATATCCACATCGCATCTTTGTTATTTTTCCTGAGACTAAAATAGAATTATCCTATAGCCAGCTAAAAAAAATAATGCAGGAGTATGCTCAATACTACAATGCGATGGGACTGGTAAAAGGAGATACTATTTCTTTTATGATGGGTAATGGGGCATCAAGCTTATTACTTTTTTTATCTACATTGTATAGTGGATGCATTTCTTCTCCATTAAACCCCGCTGCTGGCCAGGAACAAATTGAATACGTCTTGGATCACTCTGATACAAAAACGGTTTTTGTTTCTGAAAACTTCTACGATCAAGTGTTTTCAGCAGCAGAAAAATCTAGCCACAACATTACTATTGTTAAAACAGATATCGATAATGGGCCCATTTGGCCCACTACTCCATCAACATCCATACCAGATGTTAATGTAAGCACTGAAGATGACGGTTTACTGATGTACACCTCAGGGACTACAGGTCGCCCTAAAGGAGTTATTTTAACCCATAAGAATTTACTCGCAGGCGGAATGAATACTGCTAAAGCACATGAGTTAAGTGATAAAGATAGAGCTTTATGTGTATTACCACTCTGCCATATAAATGCTCAATGCGTAACAGTTATGGCTCCATTAGTCAGTGCTGGCAGTGTTGTAATGCCGCATGGTTTTAAAGTTTCATTATTCTGGGAATGGATCATTAAGCATCATGCCACCTGGTTTAGTGTTGTACCGACCATTATTTCTTACCTAATGCATAATGAATCTGAACTTAATGGTGAGGCATTAAAAGAGGCATTAAGCAAAGTACGCTTTGGACGCTCAGCGTCAGCTCCTTTAGCGCCTTCACTACATGAAGAATTTGAAGCAACTTTCGGTATGCCTCTCGTAGAAACAATGGGGTTAACAGAAACATCTGCTCAGATTTTATCAAACCCTATGCCACCCAAAAGAAACAAGTATGGTTCGCCAGGCATAGGCTTTGGTACTGACATTAAAATAATTGATGATCAAGGTGAGAAACAAGCTATAGGCAAAGAAGGTGAGCTTATGGTTCGTGGAGATTGTGTCATGCGTTGTTACTACAAAAACCTAGAAGCAACAAAAAATACCTTTAGCGAAGATGGATGGTTACATACTGGCGACTTAGCTAAGCAAGATGAAGATGGTTTTATTTTTATTACAGGACGCCTGAAAGAACTCATTATTAAATGTGGTGAAAACATTGCTCCACGCGAAATTGATGATGTTCTTTATTCGCACCCTAATGTTATTGAAGCAGGCGCTGTAGGCATCGATGATAGAGATTATGGACAAGAAGTCATTGCTTGTGTTGTTGTAAAGGATAGTAAAAAACTCTCCGAAGAAGAACTCACCCAGTATTGTTTTGATAAACTCGGAAAACTTAAAACGCCTAAAAATATATTCTTCTTCAACGATTTACCTAAAGGCCCTTCCGGTAAGGTACAGCGATTAAAACTAGTTGATCAACTCAAAGAAAAAAACCTAATATAAATTAATGATTATTACTAGATAGCTCATTAACTAATCTTACTTTTTGGGCAATACTTTTCCAGTTACGAGTTTGTATATCATCCTCTGTTACTAACCAAGAACCACCAACGACAGAAACACTATGTAACGATAAATATTCTTTAACATTTTCAGCATTAATACCGCCTGTCGCACAAAACTTCACAGACGGAAAAGGTGCTGACAATGCTTTCAAAGCATTAACACCGCCATTCGCTTCTGCCGGAAAAAATTTAAGCAGTTCAAACCCCTTTTCCGCTAATTGCATGATTTCAGAAGCTGTCGATACACCAGGCAATAAAGGCATACCCAAATTGCCCGAAGCATTAATTAAAGTATCAGTACTACCCGGTGAAACAATAAATTGTGCTCCTGCTGATTTTGATTGAATCACTTGATGTTCGTTTAACACCGTACCTGCTGCAATAATGGCTCCACTTACCATTGCCATTTTCTCTATTACCTTTAATGCACTTTCGGTCCTTAATGTCACTTCAATTACTGGCGCACCAGAATCGACTAAGGTTTTAGCGATATCCTCAGCCACAGATATCTCGTCTATCACCAGTACCGGTATAACACTCAAATTTCTGGAGTATCTTGCTATAAAGTCAGACGATTGTTTTGCAGTTAACACAATTACATAGCCTATAAGGGAAAAGTTCTTTATTTTACAGCATTAATTCATACGATTTGTACACAAACTCATACAAAGGGAAAGCGATTGGTGGGTTCTCAAATATCGAAAAAAACGCCAATTTATTTAAAATAATACAATAAATATGCTATCTTGCCTGCCTTTAATTTTGTGTAGAAGTGAATTCGGCACATACAATCATATATTTATCAGGCGTTATAGGTAGTTATGGAATTACAAGAGTTACTACAAGATATTGTTGATGGCAACAGTGAAAACCTCATCTTATTTCTAGAAGCAAAAGGGGATGCAAATACAGTCGACCCTCGATGGAACTGCTCTATGATATTTCATGCTGTATTTAGTGGCAATTTTGAGAGCGTTAAATGCCTTGTTGAAGCTGGCGCAGATGTTAATCACCAAGCACAGGACCCCGGCTCTGATATCCTAGCCGCGACTCCTTTAGCTCTAGCCCTTCAATGTCGCCTGATGATGGATCATGATAAATATGACCCTATAGTAATATACCTTCAAGAGAATGGCGCTAATGAGCAAGCGATAATAGAAAGCCCGCAATCAAATGAATAGCCTCTTTAGATCTTAAAATTAGTTTCTTTCAGACCTAGTCTATTGTTTTATATAAAAATTCATATAAATAACGAATAGAAAAAAGCCTGTTTAAAACAGGCTTTCGAGAATTAATAATTAGATATCATACTTAAGAATAACTTCGAAGTTTTCGATACTTCCTGATGGAGTATCCGTATCATAATCCGCATATTCAAACCAGACTGATGTATTTTTCCCTAAATTCCAAGTGTAACCTAAGGTCACTAAACTTGCTTCTGGGTCATCCGAAGTATCATCCATAAATTGCTCCAAATGCAAATACACGCCATATGCAGAAATATCGGCAACAATACTACTAAGGTCATCACCATCAGCTTGTTCCTGAATCTGATAGTTAGCAGCTAAAGAAAAAGCCCCTATGGAACCTGCTGCGGATAAGCCAAGAATATCCTCTTCGTCATCAGCTATAGAGATATAACCAATCCCTAATTTCGTAGACCCTAACTTATAGGTAAGCCCTAACTCCGTTTCATCGATATCATCATCTTCAGCGCTTTCACCATCCATTACTAATGACACACCAAAATCTATTGGTCCAAAACTATTCGAATATGTCAATGTTTCTTCTGAACGACCTTGATAAGTCACCTGAGCAAAACCAGAAAAGTTCCAGGGAATATCTGCAGGTCCAACAATATGGTTGTAAAACGTATGCCAGTTTTGTCCTACTAATATTTTACCAAAATTACCTTCTATACCCACATACCCGAGTCTTGTTCTATCATTGCCATCATCAGTAATAGCTGCATCGACTTCGTATTCATAATGACCAAATGCTGTTATACCATTACCAATATCTGTTTTTCCTTTAAAACCAATACGAGAAAAACGGCTTACAACATCAAGTTTTCGATCGTCGGTTGTCGGGTCCGTATCTTCAGTTTCGGTAGAAGCCACACCAAGCCGTAAAGAAGCATAGACATCTGTTTCGACTTTCACATCATCTGCAAATGTTGATGTTGCTATTGCAATACCAGTGATTGCTAATGCAATAGAAGTTTTTTTAAAGTTCATAAGTAATACCTAATTAGTTTTATTATGTTTAGGTGTGATCAAAAAAATTATTGATCACACCACTAATTTAATCAGGATAAAATAAGCTATCAACTCAATAAAAACTCAACATTAATCGAATAAACAAATTGAAAGCACATCTAGAATATGAATTTATTTTCCTATTAATGGCTTCAATTTTTTGCTACCACTTCATGATTTTCTAAAAATAATTCGCTCTTCTTGTTTTCCTTGAAGGCGAGCCAGATACCATGAAATAAAGTCAGCCGTGCCATATTCCCTCTCGCTGTAAGGGCCTGGCTCATAGCGGCTTGAATTAACTCCAATTTGATTTTCATTAACTATTTTTGCATCTTGTAACGTAGTTACATGCCACAACCATTTAACATGCTCAACGTCATAGTCGATATTTTCGGCGGCATCTTCGTGCACCAACCAATTGATAGTGACTTTAGTTTGATTCGTTGATACAGGGGTTACTCTAAACGTTGTTGCATAATCATTATTTAAATAAAAATAGGACAAAGCACCAAAAAATATTCCTGTTTCTGCATTATCATATTCTTTAAAATCTCCCATTAATGGCCCTGCTGGAGCTCCATCTTTGGTGGCAGTTTTAAATCCATCTCGAATAGGCATGCGCCATGCGTGGTGGGGTTGTAAAGCATATTTAAAGTTTTTAAAACCGGTTTCTTTATCCGTTCCTTCAACATCTTTTTTCCATGCCTCGACAGTTGGAATATAACCACCCAATTCACGATCACCAATATGAACATAAGCGTTAACTGACGCATATTCTGGATGTGATGGTGAACAGTGATAGCATTCACGGAAATTCTCAATAACGAGTTTCCAATTTGCATTTACCGTATAAGTTTGAGTATGAGCAATTTTAGCTTTTGTTAAACCATGAGGTTTAATAAATGAACGGACATTGTTTTCAAGCTGCTCAATATCTGAGGCATCATTTTCATTAATATTAATAAATATGAGACCTTCAATAACACTTATTTTACAAGGGTGAAGTCCATGATCTTCAGGTTTAAAATCATCGCGCATTTGCCTAGCATTTTTTAAAGTCCCATCCAAATCAAAAACCCACGCGTGATAAGGACAAATTAATTTTGAAGCATTTCCGACTTCTTCTGAGCAAATTCTAGAGCCACGATGACGGCATACATTAAAATGAGCACGTAATTTTCCATCCTTGGCACGCACAATAATAATAGACTCATTGGCAAATTCATAAGTGATATAGTCACCGACATTTGGAATACGTGATTCATGATCAACATACTGCCATTGACTTGATAGAACATTTTTTATATCTAGCTTATAAATTTCATCATCATTATAAAATGGTTGCTCCAACGATGACCCAGGATGTTGCCTATCAATTAATTGATTAATGCTTTTTTTCATTTAATCTCTTCTCATCAAGTATTTTTATTAAAATTAGCGATGGGAGAAATATAAAAATAATACGAAAATTGATCAACGCAGTAAATTTTCAATATTAATCGGATAATTAAATTGAATGGTTATTAACATCTCCAATAAAAATGGCTACATTGAACCCATTATGTTGTGTAACACTTTTAGTACTTCGTTAATCACCAGGTTATGCCGATTCTTTGATAGATAAGTAACAAAAACAGGTTGTGTAATAACCGGGGCATCTTCAACAATATAAAGTTCTTGATTTTCGATCATTCTCCTTGTGTGTCGCCGAGAGACATAAGCTGCACCACCATTTTTCTTTAAGTATTCTAAGCTCATAATGCTTAAACCCATCGTTAATGCAGCAGGTTGCAAATGCGGTAATAACTCACTATGCCTTTCTTTAAAATAATCCGTCAAACCAACAAAAACATAATTATCTCGGTTCACCTTACTGATATGCATAGGTTCAGTGGCTAACATAACAAAGCTTTCATCAAATAAATGCTCTATTTCAAAACTGGGCTCGTAATCTGGTGCATAAAGTACGGCAATATCTAAGTGGCCCGCCAATAGTTCATCCACCATATTTTTTGAGTAATCAGCCTCCACATGGATTGCAATATTAGGTAATGCTTGTCGAATACCTATCAGCCACTCATTAGCAAGCTGTTCCCAGATACTCATTTGAGTCGAAATGTATATTTTTCCATTAAAATCGTGAGAACTTTTCATATCCTTAAGTGCCTGATTCCAGGAGATACGAATATTATTCGCATATTTCAAGAACTTCTTACCTTCGGGCGTAAGGCTTGCCCCACCTCGCCCTCGAATAAACAACTGCATATCAAGCTCGTCTTCTAACGCTCGGATACGCGAGCTCACGGTCGATTGTGTGATGCGCAGACGCTCTGCAGTTCGATTAAAGTTGTGAGTTTCACTGACATCTAAAAAAGTGTTTAGCCAATCTAGTTTCATCTCTCTGCCTCATCTTTTACCATGTAACATTTAATCTAATTATTCTATCGATGTCATGGGTTTATTGATTTGATTTATCGATTGATAATCATTAAATTTATTGAATTAGCACGGTTACACAACTATTTTTGTTGAAATCAATATAATTCGAGATGGAGGTGATCTTGGGCGTTATTGTCATTGTCGGTGCAGGCCAGGCTTCTGTTGAAGCCATTGCCAGCTTAAAACATAAGAATTGTGAGGATAAAATCATCCTAATTGGTGAGGAGGATACCCTTCCCTACCAAAGGCCACCTTTGTCAAAAGGCTATTTCAAAGGCGATATTGAACCTGAAACCTTGCTGCTAAGAACTCATTCTTTTTATGAGCAAGCCAATATTGAACTGAAATTAGGGTACCGAGTTGATTCTATTGAACGTAGCAAGAAAGCATTGCTACTAAATAATGGTGAAGTCATTGCTTATGACAAATTGATACTGGCAACGGGTACTCGACCAAGAACCCTACCCAATCTAGAGGGGACCGAAGGCAATATTTTTTATTTACGCACGAAAAGCGATGTCGATAAGATTAAAAAGCAACACCGCCCCGATTCAAAAATGTTAATCATTGGTGCAGGTTATATCGGCCTAGAGATTGCAGCTGTAGCTACAGCCCAACAAACACAAGTTACCATAGTGGAAGCAGCAGACCGAGTACTTGCAAGAGTTACCAGTCCCATTCTTTCTGAATTTTATCAAAAGCTTCACCGAGACAACGGTGTTGAGATTTTACTGAACACTCAAATAAAAGGCTTTACCTCCGATGAGAATGGAACAAAAGCCATACTAAATGATAAAGCTGTAGAGTTTGATATCGCAATAGTTGGAATTGGCGTTCTTCCTAATAGTGAATTAGCCAGTAATGCCGGCCTCACTTGTGATAATGGTATTACCGTTGATCAATACACATGCACTCAAGACCCGGACATCTACGCTATTGGAGATTGCAGTAATCACCCAAGTCTACTGTATGACAGGAGAATCCGATTAGAGTCAGTCCCCAATGCCATTGAACAGGCTAAAGTCGTTGCGGCTAACCTATGTGGTGAAAGCGCAGTACACAACAATGTTCCATGGTTTTGGTCTGATCAATACAATATAAAACTGCAAACAGTAGGCTTGTTACAAGGTCATGATCAAATAGTACTGAGAGGCGATATAGAAAAACAAAAATTTTCTGTATTTTATTTAAAGCAAGGCCAATTAATCGCTATGGATGCAATTAATTCACCCGCAGGTTTTATGCAATCAAAGAAAATCATTCAACAAAAAATATACCCGGCCTTGGATGTATTAGCTGATAGCAATGTACCACTTAAAACTTTACTAACATAGGTGAACTTATGCCTTTAATTACTTTTATTGATAGCTCTGAAAAAACAACCGTTATTGATGCCGACACTGGTATCTCTTTAATGGCGGCTGCAACAACAAATAATGTCAATGGGATTGTTGCAGCCTGCGGTGGCGCTTGCGCTTGCGCTACCTGCCATTGCTTTATCCAACAACAATGGCTTGATCGAGTTGGTCAGCCCGATAGTCTTGAGAATGAAATGCTTGACTGCACCGAAACTGAACGTCAACCCGGAAGCCGCTTATCATGTCAAATTATGCTCTCAGAAGAGCACGACGGATTAGTGGTATATATCCCAGCAGAACAGTAAATTAGATTAGAACATCACTGATAACTATAAAATATATTTGAGGAAGCAAAATGAAATCACGTGCAGCAGTCGCTTGGGCAGCAGGCCAACCGCTAGAAATTGAAGAAATTGATGTACAAGCACCACAAGCGGGTGAAGTACTGTTAAGAATGGTTGCAACTGGCGTTTGCCACACAGATGCCTATACGATGTCTGGAGATGACCCTGAAGGTATATTTCCATCTGTATTAGGCCATGAAGGCGGCGCAATTGTTGAAGAAATCGGTCCAGAAGTAACCTCGCTTGCTGTGGGTGATCATGTTATTCCTCTCTATACGCCTGAATGTGGTGAATGCAAATTCTGCAAGTCAGGAAAAACCAATTTATGTCAGGCTATTCGCAGTACCCAAGGGCAAGGCCTGATGCCTGATGGAACCACTCGATTCTCCTGTAATGGCAAGCAGTTGTTTCATTACATGGGTACATCAACATTTTCAGAATATACGGTTGTACCAGAAATTGCTGTAGCCAAAGTCAACAAGAAAGCCCCTTTAGATAAAGTCTGCTTGTTAGGTTGTGGGATAACAACAGGGATTGGAGCAGTATTGAATACAGCTAAGGTAGAAGCGGGATCTACCGTTGCTGTTTTTGGTATGGGAGGCATTGGTCTTAGTGTCATCCAAGGTGCCGTTATGGCAAAAGCAGAACGCATTATTTGCATAGATATCAATACAGATAAATTTGCTATGGCTGAAATGCTTGGAGCAACAGATTTCATTAACCCTAAAGACTACGATCAATCAATCCAAGACGTTATTGTAGATATCACAGATGGTGGCGTAGATTATTCATTCGAATGCATTGGTAACGTTAACATCATGCGCTCAGCACTTGAGTGCTGTCATAAAGGCTGGGGAGAGTCCGTTGTCATTGGTGTTGCAGGCTCTGGCCAGGAAATAGCCACTCGCCCCTTTCAATTAGTGACAGGAAGAGTATGGCGAGGCAGTGCTTTTGGTGGTGTCAAAGGTCGCAGCCAATTGCCTGACTACGTCGAACGTTATCTTGATGGAGACATAAAAATTGATCCTATGGTAACTCACACTATGGGGTTGGGCGATATAAATAAAGCATTTGACTTAATGCACCAAGGAAAAAGTATCAGGTCGGTGATTATTTATTAGCGCAGGAAAACATATAATAGATTCTGGTAAATAATTGGCTACCGGAATCTATTACTTATGAAAGACTCTTCGCTAATCTCTAAGAGTATCTATAGAGAATAGCCTTTAAATAAAAGACTAAATGTTTAACTATATTCGTTTGCCTTACTCCATTGCAAATACTTATTACCTGCTCCCAATATAACGCAAGTAATTAGACATAAACAAATACTTGCCCATGCCTCACCCTTCGGTGTTTAAACTGGCTCTAGGCATATTTATCAAACCAGTGACCAATTTGGCTAACAGGAATAAACATTAACATTAATTTATTTAAAATCAACCGCTTAGACAGGCTCCCGTTACTCCCGCAGTCTAACAAAGTACAACAATGTTCAACTCACTCCCACAAATCTCCCAAGGAAAAAGATATGCTCCGCCCACTATAAAGGGGTCTAGTGGGCCCATGGTAAATATTGGTAATGATGAGGATAAGCCAAAGTGACACAATAATTATTGTGCCACTTTGATCTACAGTTAACTCCAAGCAGACGCAATAGCCATTGCTACCTCCTCTTGCTCCGTATCCGATAGCACAATATTCCCATTCACTGGCGCACCAAACGCAGCCATTGCCTGAATCAATTGCATCACCGATGTATCTGACAGCTCTTGTGTGCCCGCATGAATCGTCTCAATTTGGTTGTGTGTATTAGTATCAAACCAATTCGTTACCGTCACCGCATCCTGGCTGTCTAGCACACTCACTCTTAAGTCATCACCTAACTGCTCTAACCATAAGTCATTCGCTGTTAGATTCGTAAAAGTAAGCTCATCATTTCCAGCCGTATCAACAATCGTGTCTTGCCCATCACCTGATGCAAATCGGTAGTGATCATTACCGATTCCTCCTTGCAACTGATCGTTTCCAGCGCCCCCCGCTAAGGTATCATTATAGTGGCTACCTTCAAGTGTGTTATCGCTACTATCACCCGTTACTTCAAGCCCCTGAAGCTCAATCAGTTCAGATAAAGTGTACGTTGTTGTGTCACCCGCAAATTCAAATTGCTCGATAGCGGTAACCATCAAATCACTTTGCAGGATTCTATTGTCTGAAGCCAAGTCATAACCTAAAGGCTCCAGTGTCGCCTGTAACTGACTGGCGACATCGGCACTGCCATATAACGCCGTTGCTACAGTGGCCCAATCAGCACCTGCAGGTACTTCATAATACGATGGGACAGCAACATCATGATCAACGAGCGAGACAGGCAAACCGGTTAGCTGCAAACCCTGTGTCAATGTTGGGTTGCCGAGTGCCGCTTGAAGTTCATCGGCGATACCTGCTGCATTGGCACCATACAATGTCGTGGCAATGGTTTCCCAATTCGGATCAGCAGGCACTTCGTAGTAATCGGGTGCACTGGCTGCGGCAAACGATGCCGTAATATCCGTCACCTCTGCGGTACTACTGTATAAAAAGCCCTCGAAGCGTAGCGCTTCAGCACTCGTTAATGTAGAGCTGTAAATGACCGACCCATTTTGTGAGTAGCTGATAGTGCCCCCTTGACGTTCAATACGGAAGGTATCACCGGCAACGTAAGTACTTGGCGAAGAACGCCATTCACCCTCTTCTAAAATGAGAATCGCGCCCGATTCGTGTAACCACAGTTGATAATTAATCTCCTCAAACGAATTAGCAACAGGCAAATTCGCATCGGCAAAACCTAACACCTGTTGTCCCAAGGTCCCTACGGTAAATTCAACAAAGCCTGCTTCACCGGCGGCTAAGGTTTCGGCTGAATCAAAACTCCCATCTTCCCAACCATCCGCTGACGTTTTTGTGATATCGCCATCTACAGCCACATTGATCGCATTGATGTCTCGCCAGGTAATACCTCCTGGGCCACTGCCACCACCAGGCTGTTGCAGCTGACCTGAATCAAGAGTATGTGAAACCTCAACCAACGGATCGGTCGTAAACGCTCCAGAGAGCAGGCTATGATCCGTGACGACAGCAGGCGGCTGGGTGGTTTCATCCAAACTGGCACTGAGATGTATTTGCGGAATCTCCGAGCTGTTTTCGCTATAGCCTAGAGGCTCCAGTAACGCCTGCAACTGGTTAGCAACATTTTCTGTACCGTAAAGCGCTTCCGCTATATCAGCCCATGTTAAATTATCCGCTACCGAATAATAGGCAGGCACGGGAACAATCGCTTCATTATCATCCAGAGTGGTTGGCAAGCCTGTTAACTGGGTACCTTCTGCCGGTACCGTTGTACCAAAAATCGCTTGGAGTTCATCCACAACACCGACGGCATCGGGGCCATAGAGCGCTGTGGCAATACCTTCCCACGTAGGATTAGCGGGGACTTCGTAGAAGGCATCACCACCACTGGCGGCTGCAAACGATGCCGTAATATCCGTCACCTCTGCCGTACTATTATATAAAAAGCCTTCATAACGCAGTTCTTCGACACTGGTTAATGTAGAGCTATAAATCACAGCCCCATTTTGTGAGTAGCTGATAGTGCCACCCTGACGCTCAATACGGAAAGTATCGCCAGCAGCATAATCACCAGGCGAAGAACGCCATTCACCGCCTTCTAAAATGAGAATCCCGCCTGATTCCTGCAACCAAATTTGATAATTAATATCCTCAAAGGCGTTACTGACAGGTAAACTGGCATCAGCAAAACCCAAGACTTGCTGAGCCAAGGTCCCTACAGTAAATTCCACAAACCCGTCCGCGTTGGCGGCTAAGGTCTCGCTAGAGTCAAAGCTACCATCCTCCCAGCCATCCGCTGACGTTTTTGTGATATCCCCATTAGCAGCGACAGCAATGGCGCTTAAATCACGCCAGGTAAGATCACCCGGACCGCCTCCTGATAACTGTCCTCCATCTAACGTATGCGTTTCAATACCAGGGCCAGTATCCGTTAAGGCACCCACGAGTAAATTACGAGGTGTCACAACAGGGGCAGGCAAACTCTCTGTACTAAATACATGGGTCGTTGCTGTAAAAGCATTATCGATGCGCACTTCATCACCCGATGTACCCAATTGAAGTACCGCATCACGCCCTTCACGCTCAATGGTAATAGCCGCCCGTGAAATGCCTGGGCCAAAGACAACGCGATCAACCAGACCACTGGCATCAATGATACGATCAGAACCCGAACCAGCGTTAATGGTATAAGTATCGTTACCTGCAAGTCCGATTAATTCATCATTGGCAGTGGTAGCCACCAAGGTATCGTTACCACTAGTGCCTTGAATACTGTTTGGTGTACTCCCTGTGTCCGCGTTAATGGTAAGTACAAAATCATCACTGACCGTGCCGCCATTATTATCATCCGCAGTTACTCGTATAGTTAATGTCCCTATATCGTTATTGAGTGGTGTACCACTAAAAGTTGTTCCATCAAAACTTAACCAGCTCGGGAAGTCTGAACCATCGGATAAAGTGGCCGTTATATCTAACGTATCACCATCGGCATCCGTAAAGGTACCGGCAGGAATCGTAAAGTTAAAGGCACTATCTTCTGACACCATTTGATCTGCAACAGGCGTCACAACAGTCGGTGCATTATTCAGTACTTCTGTAACCGTAACGGCCACTGTCGCTGTATCCGACCCACCACTGCCATCACTGATCGTATAATCAAAACTGGCTGGGCCAAAGTAGCCTGTATCAGGCGTAAAGGTAATCGCTTGAGCAATGGTATCAATAGTGACTGAACCATTAACCGCAGAGGCATTATCTAGCCCGGTGATTGTTAGGCTATCACCGACATCAGCATCACTGTCGTTTGAGAGTAACTCTGCAAAGGTAAAGACTATGGAGGTGTCCTCAGCAGTCGTTCCCGTATCATCCCCGGCAACTGGATCATCATTGGTGTTGGTGACAGTCAGTGTGAAAGTATCGCTGACCGTACCTTCATCATTCCTATCATCAGCCGTCACACGGATATCAATACTACCCACATCACCGTTCAATGGCGTACCACTGAAGGTTTGGCTCATCGCATCAAAACTTAACCAGCTCGGTAAGTCTGAACCATCAGGTAAAGTGGCCGTTATATCTAACGTATCACCATCGGCATCCGTAAAGGTACCGGCAGGAATCGTAAAGTTAAAGGCACTATCTTCTGACACCGTTTGATCTGCAACAGGCGTCACAACAGTCGGCGCGTTATTCGATGCTTCTGTCACTGTCACAGCCACTGTCGCTGTATCCGACCCACCACTGCCATCACTGATCGTATAATCAAAACTGGCTGCACCAACGTAACCTGCATCAGGTGTAAAGGTAATCGTTTGAGCAATGGTATCAATAGTGACTGAACCATTAACCGCAGAGGCATTATCTACCCCGGTGATTGTTAGGCTATCACCGACATCAGCATCACTGTCGTTTGAGAGTAACTCTGCAAAGGTAAAGACTATGGAGGTGTCCTCAGCAGTCGTTCCCGTATCATCCCCGGCAACTGGATCATCATTGGTGTTGGTGACAGTCAGTGTGAAAGTATCGCTGACCGTACCTTCATCATTCCTATCATCAGCCGTCACACGGATATCAATACTACCCACATCACCGTTCAATGGCGTACCACTGAGGGTTTGGCTCACCGCATCAAAACTTAACCAGCTCGGTAAGTCTGAACCATCAGGTAAAGTGGCCGTTATATCTAACGTATCACCATCGGCATCCGTAAAGGTGCCGGCAGGAATAGTGAAATTAAATGTAGTATCTTCAGCAATTGTCTGGTCGACAATTGCTGCCGCGATTATGGGTGCATTATTGTCACTGCCTAGCAGTGCTTGAACATCGGTAAGCGTTAATAGGGTTTGAGGCGTGTCGGAAAATTCAAATTGTTCGATACCATAACCATTACCCAATAGGTTATTAGTAATACGAATGCTATCGGTACCAATATTAACTAATAAATCATTCCCATCACTCGCAAACGTCACATCCGATACTTGAATTGTATTATCAAATATTATCAGATCAATACCTACTGTATCACTCTCATTGATGATGTCATTTCCATCACCTCGTGAATACATATAAGTATCTGCTCGCTGACCTCCGTACAAACTATCATTACCCCTACCTCCTGATATCCTATTAGAGGAATCCCCTGTTCTTATTGTATCGTGGCCTCCACCACCATAAATAGTCGTGCCAGCATAAGTAGATACGATAGAAGAATCCAGATAAGACTCAAAGTAACCAATACCTAATCCTCCAAAACCATTATCTTCTTGACGGTTATTTAATATTGATTGAGACAAATCATAATCGGCACTA
>CANKXO010000002.1 GCA_947487765.1 uncultured Pseudomonadales bacterium
GCTATCATCAGCTGCACCGTTATCAACAATAATATCTTCGCCATCACCGTAATCAAAGCGGTAGGTGTCATTACCATCGCCACCTATTAATACATCATCGCCCGCACCGCCTATCAATGTATCTCTGCCACTTGCATTTGGTGTTACGTCTCCTCCATCTAAAATATCATCGCCATCTCCCCCTTCTAAATGGTCATCATCTGTACCACCACGCAATACATCATTACCAGAATCACCAAACAAACGGTCCTGATCATCACCACCATAAATGACATCATTGCCTGTTCCACCACGAAGCTCATCATTAGCATCACCGCCAAACACCAAGTCATGGCCGCCGCCCGCATTTAAATTATCACGATTATTTAAAATGCCATCTTCACCTAACAACACATCGGTACTATTTGTGGCATCATTGGTCGCAGGTAAAGAAAATGGAGGGAAAGGATCATTTTCTTCATTAGGATTAAAATCTCCATCAAAGTCTGGACTACCCTCTGACAAATGAACTCTAAATTCAGTAAAAAAAGCAGTTAAAGTAGATTCTATTAAGTTAAATCCTGGTACGAGCGTATTAACAGCACCACCAACAACAATATCTGCCACTTCAATTAATGTACGAGGGATTAAAATATTATCATCAAAAATAGCCACCGTTTTACCATTAGACTCTTTAATCACAGTTTTATATTCGCCATCTGGCGTATTGATAATGCGATAACCTTCTCTATCCTCAAAGTCACTTAAACGCTTGCCAAAAATATCTCCTCCAAATACTGCAACAAGATTAGCTAAAACACTAGGATCACTTGACAAAGCCTCATATATCGCCTCAAAATCAGTTCTATCTAAGTTGGAAATAATATCCACAACACCACTTAAAAAACCGGACACATCAAACGATGCCAAATCAAACCCCGTTAAACTAAATGCATGCTCTGCCCAATTAGCTGCATCGATAATTTCGTCTCCAGGAAATTGATCTTCTTGGTCCGCATCAATCCATGCTTGTCGAGCGGAACGAAACATATCCAGATCTGTAATATAACCACCACTAGGTCTAGTAGGGTCAGAATTTTGGTTTACTGAATCATTAACCGCAGACAAGGCTTGCTTTGCCACTTCTTGAGATAAATAGTAGATTCCTTGATACTGCCCTTCGCCAACTGGAGCATCGCGATAGTATTCTTGCAATACATAATTTGCGACATAAGCAACGCCACCAATACTGCCACTAAAGCTGGAAATCCGTGCCTGTAGAATTGCTCCTTCATTACCCGTCATATTGTAATAGGCCATATAAAATCCGGTACGATCACCCGCGTCAATATGCGCTTGCAATAAAGCTAGCTCTTGAGGTGTTAAAACAAGTTTATCTGTTACGCTTAAATTAAAATTTGGTGTGGGCATTACTTACTCTCCTGTTTTCCGTGTAAATATAATTTTATCTATTTCTCTTTCTTCAATTAAAAACTGGTCTAATAGCTTTCGTACTGCTGTATCAAACTCTTGCCAGCGATAAAGTTGGTTGCGACGAAAAATATAAGTAACGCCTTTACGTCTATAACGTGTTTTAACAATACAACCACCTCTTAAATTTACATCTAATCGAGTACAATCAAATGATAACCAAATACCAGGATAATTAATGGGTGTTAAGAAATATTCTCTCGTATCTTCTTGGCATTTTTTTTCTCTATGATAATTCACGCCCTCCTGCGAATCATAAACATCCGAACAATTTATGTCCTTATAGTATTCCAAATCATACTGATTCTCCTGCCGATGATAACTTTTAGCGTATGATTTTCTTTTTCCGTTAGCTATTTCATTACGTTCTTCTTGAGTTTTTTCATGATAGCTGTTCATATATGAATGTCTGTCTATATACACATATAAACCTCTGTCTGCATAGGCTTTCGATTCTTCGTAACCAGATTGATTTGGTCGTGTAAGATTTTTTCTCACTACAGATAGTGGGAGCAAATCAGGAAGCCCCGTTTGAATTTCTATTCCTTCTTGCTCGCCACCTTTCCAATGTGTTTTATCACGTAAATAGGCTTTAGGAATACTAAATTTTAAAGAATGATTGTTTGTTTTTATATGACGACTAATTAGTGTAATACCAACTGGAATCATATCATCAGTCTTGCCCGTATTTTTTAACCAAGGAAAGGCCTTCTGTATCATTTTTTGAGCTGAATTTTGACTGCTAGCCTCATCACTGGTACAACTCATCGACAAAATTCCAGCAAATATGATAGTTATTGCTTTATATTTCATAAGAATTTCTCAAAACTTATCGTTCATCTAGAATATTGTAGTAACCCATATAAAATCCTACACGATCACCAGAGGCAATATGCGCATACAACAAAGCGACCTCCTGGGAAGTTAACGTCAGTTTATCATTTAAGCTTATAGTAAAATTAGGGGTGGGCATTACTACTCTCCTGTTTTCCGTGCAAATAGAATTTTGTTGATTTCACTTTCTTCGATTAAAAACTGATCTAATAACTGGCGTACTGCCATATCAAACTCTTGCCAACGATGAAGCTGACTCCGGAATCACACTCATCATGAATAAGAAATCCTAAAGTGGTAAATACATTTGCGCCATAGGATAAACTTTTCACTAAAACATACTCTCAAAAAACTTATTCGCTTGATTGGCTGTTAATGACATTTTTCATCCTCCATGATTTTTTAAAAATTAAATTTTACAACAGCATTATCAACATATACATTAACGCCATTATCACCATATTCAATAAGAGCTTCTTTCAACACCTCAATAACTTTTTTATTTGTGATATCAGTTACATTTACTAACTCAATATCAACTAAATTCCAAATTACGATATATGGCAGATCACTATAGGTAAGCGACCCGCCATCAGCCCTATCTATTTTAATTTTTATCTCTTGCCCCTGCAAATTAAGTATCCATGTAGACCTATTGCTTAGCTCTTCCCTGCCAACCCTTACTTTCATTAAATATGAGTCTCTTTCTCTATCTATAGTCCAATTTAGTTTATGATTATCTGAGAGCCCTTTCCTTATAAGACGAGGATTCTCTCTAATATACAAATCATCAATATTATATTTTTCTCTATCTTCATCAGAAATATATTCATTTATAAATGCCATCTTATTTTCTCCCATTTATACTTATAAATTCATAAAAGTTATTCTTTAATTAAACATTCAGAAAATATAGAACGCCTTTTTTCTTTATTTCTCCAAAAAATACTCTCGTTAAACACTACCGTAACAATAGCATTCATAGGTTTACACTGACCGATAAGGTTTCTTTCTATTGTTACTTCCTGATTTGGTAATATAGAATCAATTTTGATTCTATAATCAATGCTGTCTTTATCAATAGAATTTAAAACCTTAATATCTCGCCCACTTCGACACATCAATTTTAACCTCGGAGCAACCATATCAAGTACATGATTTGACTCAATACAGAGTTTAGAAAAGGTTCTTTCTGTCTTATTCTTAAGTTTTATTAAAACAACATTACTATCAGGCTTAATAGTTACATATGCCGCTATCCCCTCAAAATAATCTGGCTCAGCCCTATGAAGTGATTCCCCTATTATTTTCCCTATGGCATGGACTGTACTCGCGTAAGCCTTCTTTCCAAGAAGCCAATCAATAATGTTCTGATGTCGCCCCAAAAGACTTATGGGCTTATAAAAAAGAACAATTACCGATATTTCTAATGCTAACTGTACATACCTCGAAAGATTTTCTGCGATAAAAAAGGTGTATATTACTAATAAAAATCCTAATATTGGACTATTTATTAACCTTTCGATGAATGGAAACTCCTTTCTCAAAGGTTTTCGTTGTTTTAAGTCTTTTAAATTTTTATCTATCAGTTCATTATGCCTCGTTGCATCAAGATACTTGGCGTCAAAATTAAAAACGCTTTTACCCTCAGAAAGTACCGATAATGCTTCGCTTGCAATGGTAGTGATATAGTCAAAACCTACACGCTCAGTATATTCCGTTATACAAAACTTTGACTCTGAGCCCATGATAAAAATCACAGGGTTATTACCAATAAGTAACATAGAATAGTAAATTCCATCCCTCATCTCATGCATATCATAGCTATTAAGATGTAGAAAAATTATCTTTCTCTCTTTATCGTAAGCACACCTATGCTTATATGCACTATCTTTTTCAGGGATGCGGACATCACTGATTTCAAAGCCATGAATAGGCGTTGTATAAAATTCTGTCTCATCCAAATAAGTTAACTCAAAAGCCATTTATCATTCCACTTCCACAGGGATTTATACGAGTTATTCACTTCGCTTTTTTTGATGATAATTTAGAAAAACCTTCATAAAAAACGTAGAATAAAACAGAGCGATTAAAGCACCATAAAGCAATGTTTTACTTAAAAAGCCGGGTAATATTTCCATAGAAAGCCCTATAAACTTATGAGAAAAATAAGCTCTTGCCAAAATATCAACGGCCATACAACCTGATACAACTTTAATATACTCATCAATAGCAAACACTCTACGCATTTTCTTAACAAAGTTATCCGCTGAAAAAATAACCGCCAAAATTAATGCATAAACACTCATAGATTTCGGTATTGGCCAGTCTGTATATAACTCTGCCAAAATGGATACCATCATTATCCCTAAATAGATCATTAAAAAATAACTAACAACTTGCTTTACACTTATCTTTTTTTGAAACATAAATTTCTCCATACGTAACCTATACCACAGGGCCAGAATAAAATGCAGGCAGATAAAGTACCCCCACAAAAGAAATCGCTAGTAAAAACGACAACACCACACTCCAATATTGCGCTTTACCTTTAAATAGAATCACGGGCATATAGCTAATAACCGCTACTACCACAACCATCAATACGGCGTAATCCAAACTGGCCAGAAAGTAACGCGTAATAAGTGGTACCTTCATATTAAAAGTGTGGTAGGTCATCTCATAATGGGCAGCAATTCCTGTTTTTAATGCATACAACCAGAAGACCGTTGCCCCAAAGAAAACTGTTGTGATAAGAAAAGGAATTATTTTTTTCACTTCAGGAAGCCCTTTTTAAACCCATCTTTTAGTTTTTGGTAGTTATCTCGCTCTCGCCCTGAATTATGTTCGTAACACATGTCTAATGCTTTATGCATATAGTTTTCACAACGGGTATTCTCCAACCCTAAGCTTTTACATTCATTGTCCACCCAATTCAAGGAAGCTGTCGTGTTATCAGGCGAAGGTGCCTGCTGGCAGTATTCAGTGACTTTTGCCTCACCCATGCAACCTGCAATAAAACCATGAGCACCTACCTCACAGTTTGTATCACTACATTGGCTATATTGCACTTTTAGTGCATAAGTGCAATCTCTGTCTCTCACATGTTTGCCATAGACCTTGCCTGTTTGTAGGCCTTTGAGGGTGGCGTTATACATTGCATTCTTTTTGTGTTGAAACGCGGTATAGCCCCAAACACCCAGTCCGATGATAATGCTACACACTGCAATGCCTATTACGGTTACTTTTAACATAGAACTCCTTACCGCTCCCGAATACTCTCTTGCTTATACCGCAATAACGGCGCTAAAAAGTATTCAATGATTCTTCTGCTGCCGGTTTTTACTTCTGCACTCACTAACATACCTGGCAGCAAGTCCACCCATTTGTTTTCTACATACAATTCCGAGGCCTGCATTTTTAGCCGCATGGTATACACCAAGCCTTGTGTTTCTGTCTCAATAGCATCGGCGGTAATATCGATGACTTCGGCATCGACAATGCCGTATTTAGTAAACGGGAAGGTGTTCACTTTAATCTCCGCAATATGACCTACACTGACAAACCCGATATCTTTATTTTCAAGCGTGGCTTCGACTTCGAGATGAGCCTGTTCAGGCACAATGTTCATTAATAATTGTGCTGGGGTGACAATGCCACCGACGGTATGAATTTCCAGTTGTTGAACCCGACCATTCACCGGTGCAGTGATAAGCTGTTTATTATTGAGGGCATTAGCTTTGTTCAGTTCTTGCTCGATGGCGATGAGTTGTTGCTGAGTTTGATCAATCCGCTGAAGGGCTTGCAAACGTTGCTCTGACGTCAGCGATTGTATTTGGTGTGTAATCTCTTGCAGTGAGGCCTTTATCTGTTGAGCTCTGGCTTTTTCTGCAGCGAGGTCTTGTTGCTGCTCAACGCGCTCTTGTTCTAGCTCAAGGTATTGCGCTTCGGCGCCTAAGTTTTTATCCATTAAGGTTTTGAGCGCGCCAACACGTTTACTGATTAAAGGGAGCGTGCCTTTTAGTTTATTGATTAAGGCACGATTCACTTGCTGTTCGGCTAAGCGGCTGTCTCGCTGGCTGTTGAGTGCCGCCAAGCGCGCTTGATAATCCTGCCATTGCTGTTGCAATAAGTTCTGCTGGGCTTGTTGATCGATTGGATTGGCAATGGTGAGACTGAATCGATGGCTCGATGTGGCGTCATCCAACAATTGAACAAAGTGTTGTTCGCGCATCAGGGTGTTATTGAGGTACTCTTGTTCGCGCTGTAGTTTCAGGTGATCAGCAGAGGTAAAGGTTTGATCCAGCTCGACCAGTGGATCTCCCGCTTTGACGGCCTGCCCTTCGCTGACATAGATGGTTTTAACAATGCCTTTATCTAAAGGCTGTATTTGTTTAATACGCCCACTCGGAATAATTTTACCTTCCGCCACTGCCACGATATTAATATGCCCTAAGCACGCCCAGACAATGGCAATGATAAACATCAGGATTAAGGTGTAGGCAATTTTGCGGCCCAAGGGCGATGGTGGTTTATCTTGTATTTCTAAGGCTGCGGGCACAAATTCCAGCATTTGCGTATGGCGTTTATGCTCACCAATTTGATGGCGATTTTGCCAGGCGTCTATTAAGTGAGAGAGGTATTTTTTCATGGCTTAGCCCTCCTCACCTTGTGGTGTACTGTCTACCCGTTTACTGGCGGCTTTTTGGGCCGTCACTGGTCGTATACTGGGGCTATGGTTTTGATAGCTGTGTAATTTGTTGTAGTAGCCATTGAGTTCCAATAGTTGGTCGTGGTTACCTTCTTCCACGATGCGCCCTTTTTCCATCACAATAATCCGGTCGCAATGGCGAACGGTACTGAGGCGATGGGCAATAATAAACACGGTGCGGTTTTTACAAATGGACGCCATATTTTCTTGAATAATACGTTCAGACTCATAGTCCAACGCACTGGTGGCTTCATCAAAAATCAAAATGCGCGGGTTGGTAATTAAGGCGCGCGCAATGGCAATGCGCTGGCGCTGCCCACCGGATAAATTCCCCCCTTGTTCGCCAACCAAGCTGTCGTAACCTTCGGGCATTTCCAGAATAAATTCGTGAGCACCGGCTAGCTTGGCTGCGTGAACGACTCGTTCCATGGGGAGGCCGGGATTAGACAAAGCAATGTTGTCGCGCACGCTACGATTAAATAAGAAATTTTCTTGCAATACGACACCAATGTTTTGCCTCAGCCATGTAGTATCTACCACCGCCAAATCTACACCATCGACTAAGACACGCCCACCTTCGGGAATATAAAAGCGTTGGATTAATTTTGTGAGCGTACTTTTACCCGAGCCAGAACGGCCAACAATGCCAATGACCTCACCTGCATCCACAGAGAGTGAAGTATCATCAATAATAGTCGGGCCAGAAGGGGTATAACGGAAACGCACATGTTCAAAGGTCACTTGCCCTTTTAATTGTGGCAAGGTGCTGCGGTTAGGGTTAAAGCCCGGCTCACGAGGGGTATTTAAAATATCCCCTAAGCGTTTCACCGAGATACCCGCTTGTTGAAAGTCTTGCCACAGTTGTACCAGTTTTAATATCGGCCCACTGACGCGACCAGCAATCATGTTGAAGGCGATTAGCTGCCCAACACTAAGCTCGCCTGCCATGACCGCATGGGCGCCAAACCAGATAATGCCCAGTGTGGTGAGTTTATTCACAAAGCCCGCAATTTGGTTGGCAATATTACTGAGGTGTTGTGTGCTGAACGATGAATTTACGTAGTTGGCAATTTGGTCTTCCCAACGCTGTTGCATTTGGGGTTCTACCGCACTGGCTTTGATGGTTTCAATACCGGATACCGCTTCGACTAAAAAGGCCTGATTGGCGGCACTGTGTTTGAATTTTTCATCGAGACGATGGCGCAATATAGGTGTAATAAAGACTGATAATAAAATATAAATAGGAATCGTAGCGAGTACGACCAGCGTTAATGTCGGGCTGTAATACCACATCACGCCAAAGAAGATTAAAGTAAAGAAAAGATCAATACATAAGGTTAACGCGGAGCCGGTAATAAAGTTTCGGATGGTATCGAGCTCTCGCACTCTTGCCGCCGTTTGGCCGACTTGCCGCGAAGAGAAAAACGATAAGGGTAACGCCGTTAAATGGTTAAACAGTTTTGCGCCAAGTTCAACATCGACACGATTGGTTGTGTGGCTAAATAAATAGTTACGCACACCACCTAATAATGCATCAAATGCCGCAATAAAAAAGAAGCCGATGGCCAACACATCGAGTGTGGTTAAACCACGGTGTACTAACACTTTGTCCATGACGACTTGAAAGAACAAAGGTGTAATCAGTGCAAATAATTGAAGAAAAAAGGAAACCAATAACACGTCGCCAAATAACTTGCGGTATTTAACGAGAGAAGGGATAAACCACGAGATATCAAACTCTCGCACTGATTCAAATAATTTAGTGCGTTTAGTCACTAAAATAATATCGCCCGTCCACAGTGAGGACAGCTCTTCGCTTGTTAGAATTTGAGGAGCGGGCTCATTAGGATTTAGAATTAATATTTTTTGTACGTTTGCTGATGAGGCGGTTGCGTTATCAGCTTGATCACTCACATTATCTTGATTCGGCTCAGTGCCTTCTTGAACATTGGCCTCTTGAACTTTGGCAATAATAAAATAATCGCCGCTCTGTGTTTTGGCAATGGCGGGTAATGCTGCGCCTAACAAATCCTCCGGCTCGCACTGAATTAATCGCGATTTAAAGCCAATGGCTTTGGCCGCACGCTGGATTTCGGTATCGCCGAAGGCTTGGTCTTTATTGGAAAACTGATGGAGTAATTGTTTAGGGTCAGCCGCCACTTGATGAAGCTGGGCAATAATTGCAAGCGCTTGTGGGCCGCTGGAGAGAAGTTCAGTATTATCCTGATTCATTATTAAGCCTTCCATGGATGCCTATTATTACATCAATATGGCGCAAGTAGACAATAAAGTTTACCAACATCATTCCGTTAATGTCGTCAAATGTAACAAACAATTTATGTCAAATCAATGAGGATAGAGTTTTTGGCGCAAAAATCAACAATTTTTTTTAACATTGGCAATAAAACGCTGAGAAATTTTATGGTCGTGCCGCAATATATATATCGTCGATATCGATTATTTTGTTAAATTGAATGGAGCTTACAACTTTAACCCTAAGAGAATATTTAAGAGAAACCTGTATTAAATATTTCTTGGTTCTCAATATTTTAAAAGGTATTTTTTTAGAAAGGCTGGACACCCATCATTTATTAGCGAAACAATAAACTCTCACGACTTACCGATATAATTAATAAAGATGCACCAAGAGCATGCTGAATCATTTTTTAATTTAAAAACCCATTAAAATACAGCAGTATTAATTAGGTAAGTCAACAATAAAAAGCCTACTCGGGAGTCTAATATATGGCGAAATGTACTAGGCCAACTCGATACTATCAGCACCTTCTTTCAGCTGTTACACCTTTGGCTTTAAATAGGCTTCTGATAAGCAATCAAAACAACGAAATTCGGGCATCCATATTTCTTAGTAAGGTTTATAGGTAGGTCGTATGTACTCTCCATGCCTCACCCTCCAGTGTTTAAACTGGCTCTAGGCATATTTATCGAAGCATAGATATAGGAAACATAGAGAGGCGGACAAGTTCAGGTCAAACTGCAGATATAAAAAAACCCCGTCCAATGGACGAGGTTTTTTATATGGTGGGTCGTACTGGATTCGAACCAGTGACCAATTGGTTAAAAGGAACAAAAAGTAATATTAATTTATTTGAAATCAATCACTTAGCTAGGCCCCCGTTACTCCCACAGCCTAACAAAATGCAACAATGTTCAACTCACTCCCACAAAACTCCCACAAGGCTTTGAGCAAATAGCCTGAAGGAAGGGTTACTTAATCAAGCTCTGATCAGCATAGGCTTTTATCATCTCCAAGACAGAATGCTTGAGCGCTTTTTCACCAATGCGCAGAAAACTCCTTCTTTCACAAAAAAGCGTGTCCGTGATAACGCCAAGACTGCTTAAAAGGTGGGACTTATAGTTTTACTTATGAAGCCCTAGCTGTGGCGGATTACGCAAATAAGGAGATAAATATTCTTCTGCTTCTTCAGTATTATTATAAAAATATAAAGGAACTTTACATTCTTGATCAATCGTTTTTATTTTAATACTTGCTGAGGGGAAATGACGTTCAAGTATTGCCATATCAACAACAGATGCACTATTTACCTAACTACCGACAACATAACTGGTACTGATAAGATAACAAACATGCACCTTTTCCTAAACCGATCATATCAAGCAATAATGGACCATCTCGGCTGACTTTTTAGGTCAAACTAAAGACAGTTTATGGTATGCCAATAGCAATAAATCAGTTTACTCGGCAAAATGTGTGGGGGGGGTACTATTCATGATGGTAACGTTGATGATGCTCCGGCAGCGTTGCCTAAAAAGAACAGCCAACACTTATTAGTTCTGATAACGATCTACTATTCGAATTTTATCGCTGAAAATCTAATTTTTGTATATGAGACGCTGAAAAGTCAAAAGCATCCCTGCCCTCATATCACAATCTTTTGTAGAACGCCTTATTGATACAGTACGTCGAAGCTGTTAGATGAAAAATTTTCTGGAATACATTAGATTTAGAGATAAAACTCGACCTATTTAAAACTTATTATAATCGACATAATACACATACTTCCCACTCAAAAAAAAACATCGAAAACATAAAAAGTGCTTATCACTCTCGAACTTTAATTAGCAAAAAAACTGCTGAGGATTACTTGAACTCCCATTTTTAGCCTAAATCAGTAATTCGCCAGGGGCAGGTTATAATATAAATACCGATAAATAAACCACAATATGTTAACAAACATTACTCCTATAATACTGATTATCAAAAAAGTATAAGGCTTTATTTTTTTATAATTCTTTTCCAACGAAACATTTAACTACTCGATCATTAAAATTCATATAGCTGTAATATTTATCACATTTAGCATAAAAAGCTTATTTATTGCCAGTACAATCATATAGATATATAACTGCTCACCTATCAATCATTCTAGCAATTGGTACTTCATCAAAACAAAAATATGCTCATCCGACCCTATAGAACTTAAATCAATCACAAGCTCTGTAGGAGATGATGCGTCTTCATCTATAATAAGTACATCTGTTGGATTAGGGTGCGGTGGAGAAATAAGACTATCTCCCGCTAAAGGAGTCAATGTCTCCCCATCTGACGAATATATTTCTATACCATGGACTTCTAGATTAAACACTTGGGCCATGTAGGGAAAGTGTTCTTTTTTGATTGGCAACCGAAGGTTATCATCTCCATTAAAAGCTTGATGCCATTGCATGGGAAAATCTTGCTTCAAGTTAAATAACTGCGACAAACCATTGGAGTTCGCGGCCGGAAGCAATTCATTCTTTATAAAGCTAGTGCTAGCATTACCTAGAACTTGCCCGCCTTGGCGAGCAGTGTAGCGGATGTGAATAACAACATCGGTAATTGTATTATAATCGAATTGACGTAGATCATGAGGCATATTGAGCTGCCACTGACTGATAACACCATGCCCTTCGAAAGGTAAATAGCGATCATCACGGAAATTTAATTCAAATAAACCACTATCGTTTTGTGCTGAGCTCGTTGCAATAGATTGAACCGCACCATAAGTATCGCTAAACCGGCTATCATCATTTTCTAAATCTCGAGAATATTGTCCACCTAAAAGCGTACTCTCCTTACGGATAGAGCTTTTAAGTAAGTTTACTGAACACGAAATGGAAGTATATGGACCCGTTATAGCAGGAATACTCAGACTAACAGATTTGATTCTTCTAAAGTAATGCCCTGGACAGTCCAGATCAAAAATATATTCTGGAAACTCTATATCGCACTGCCCTTCCACTTTAAGTTTTAGCAAAGCCATTGAGTTTAACTGATGTAGTGAGATGTGTTTTGTTAACTCAAATTCACGTTTGTTACCTTCCAAGTATGACACTTCCATCTGTTTTAAATCATGATGAAGCGCCTCACCTGCAAGCAAGCCTTGCTTTAAGTTATTCCATACTCTTGATTTAATAAAATGTGTTTTATCAATACCCAATTCGTACTGATAAGCACGTTCTGCAGTTTTCGCAAAATCAGTACTTAATTGGTACGTTTTTGAGTATAGGTCCGAAAGTTGTTCTACCATCCAGGAATACAGCTCAACATTCGTAAACTTTTCGTTCATAAAATTATCGACATCAACTGCATTTTTAATACGTTTTTCATGATTACGAATCTCTTTTTTAGCAATAGAAATTCGTATATCTGCTATTGCAAGCTGCTTGTCTATTTGCATTATATCCATAGCAGCAAGGTTGCTTTGTAATGTCCATTCATTTTCACGGAGTATAAAATTTCCGATTTTATCCTCAAGGCTAGCATTAAAACCATAGCGCCCAGACTCATTCTGATAGGCAATGGCTAAAGCAGAAGTGCGAGCACTAAACATTTTCCCCATTACCGTTACGGCAGCCCCAATACCAAGCGGTTTAGCAGATATTTCGCTCATAGGTAACGCTTGCCAAAGCGCTGCTAGTTTTTGCTGATTACCTGCTCCCTCTGCAGAACGTTGCGCGCCTGCCAATGATTTTATTGCACTCTTCTCCTGTCCCAATAACTGCAAAGATGAATTGAGCTTGACCGAATCAGGAACCTGAAGTGTGTCTTCATCAAAAACAGAACTAAATATAGGTGCGTTAACATTTTTGAATACCTTATCCTTGATAAAAGAAATACCTCCTCGTATTTTTCCTTTAACCTTTCTACCAGCCTTTCTTAAGCGTCTAATAATTCGACTTTTATTCGCCAATGCTTTTAGAGGATTAACACTAGAAATAAAACTGCGTGTTTTACCAATTAACCCACCAGCTAAATCTTTAATATTAGAAACAATATTATTCAGGTCATGACCAGGAATCTCATTCTCAATATCAATGTTCTGAGGTAGTGTGTCAAACATCACTAAATTGGATGAAGGTGTACGTAGAGAAATCTCTTCGCCTACTGCAATACTCTGAAGACTTTCTTCCTCTTTCAATAATAATGATTCGTAGTGTTTGTAACGATGCGCAATTGATCTTCGTGATGCGAGCAAAGACTTTTTCTGTGCATTCTCTTCCTCAAGCCGCTTTCTCAAAACTTCTTTTGTCAATTTTAACATACGCAATTCTTGCTCAGAGCGAAGTAAGGACAAGGCCTCAGAGTCTTTCTTTTCCATCGCAGAAAGCAAAGCTGCCCCCAAGCTTTTCACTTCATTTGTAAGTTCTGTTGCTTTCGCTACGATAATTCTAAAACGATAATAAGGAAGCGGCATTGCTATATCACTAAGAACATTATCTATATTTGCTCCCGACGCTGATGCTCTAATAAGAAGTTCTGGGTCAATAGGGGGTTGAAAGAGAGGAAGGTGACGAATAACACCATCAATATTCATGCAATGTCGTATTTTGAATAACCTATCGTCAACAATATCCCAATAACCTAACAACTTGTCATTTTTGGGAATACAGAAAAATAACGACACCAAAGATCGAGGAATAGGTTTAGCAAGTGGTAAATCCAAAGTAAAGGAATTACCTTCTGGCGGTTCAACGGGTGAGACAGCCACAAATGAATCCCGCTTTGAGTCATTTTCAATATTGACGTCCGCAATAGAAAAATCTGTCATTGGCAATAAATCCGAACTCACACTGCCAGTATCAGGAGTTTGATCAGCAGCAATTTGTTCTTCAAGCAATACAAGCGCATTAGAAAATTGATCAAGATCACTACTTAAATCATTAAATGTTTTAGCTCTCTCTGAATCAGCTGTTACGTCTCTATTCGGTGGAGATATCTCTCTAGGTCTGTCTCCTAACAACTCTGCCGCCAAACTATAAATATGCGTGGCCTGATTAATAGACTCCCTAGTATCATTCCGCAACAACGAGTCACCCCATGCAATGAGATTGTCTAAGTATGACATTACTACTGCTTTCATATAGGCTTCTATTCTGATCCGTCCTAAGGCATGTGGGCTGTAAGGATTCTTTCTCCACTGTTCAATCTGATCTAACAATTGTTGTCGTGATGCTTTTTGTTGGCGGTTTAAAGCACTAGACCTTGACAAAAGCTTCATATCCTCAGCCAATTTCCCAGTGCTATGCTCAAAAAAGGGATGGATTTGCCAAACTCGCTCAGGCCAAGGATCATTACTATTTCCATCAAGAGTACATGTTGGATCAAAAATATAATGAAACCATCGTTGTGCATCAGCAAATTGTTGATTCCTGCTAAGCTGTCGACCTAAGGTATAAGGGATATGATAGAAAACTTCCCAGTTATACGTCGAGTAAGCCCCACCATAAGAAAAATCAAACCGTTCTAATGGTTCGGCAAGAGCAAGTTCTAATAATGACGAAATGCCCTTTACATTTTCCACTACATCCAAACTAGGGCCATACTCTTTTTGGAAAAAAGCCCTGCGTGTATTTTGTCTTCGCAGTGTACTTAAAAGGCTTTTACGCTGCGGCTCTTTTTCTCCATCAGGTTTTAACACACCATCTACGCCATAGCGTTCAAATTGGCGAAGTAATAGTGATGAAAATGGGTGATAATGATTTTCAAAACGATACGTTTTCGCCTGCCAGCGCGCGGGACCGATTAAAGTCATTTGCTGATTTAGCAATATCGATTGAGCATCAGTGGTGATAAAATTATTATTGTGAGTCGAAAAGTTGGTATTTTGCAAGTCATTCAAATTCAATCCACGCATGGTATGCGCAGCAATAGTTCTTGTGACAGCATCTGATTGATCGAGAGGAACAACGGGTGAGAAACCGATGGTTAGATCATCAATCTCAGGTGCGCTAAAACCACCGATATAACTTCCACGAGGAAGCACCAAAAATGTTCTCTTAGGGTCCGAAAAGAAAAAAGGTGACCGAGAACGCGCCAGCCGCTCAGTACTGGGGATAATTAAATTAAACTTACCCGGTGTCGACTTAAGTACGACATCTGCTTGAGGGTCACCCAAAACAGGATCATCGTCAACAGAATGTATAATGAGACGCCCATTAGATTCGTCCGTCTCTTTAAGGTTTCCGTAACGATTTTTAGTATTAGGCAATGGTGAACGCTGTTGCAATGGTAAAGAGCGGAAAGGAACTTCTATCACTTGGCCATGAATCGTTTTTTGCCTATTAGCAATTAACTCCCCTCGCTTTTCATTAAACCTGAATTGTTCAGTTCCAAAATCATTAACGATATAAAGCCGTCCCTTAGCATCAAACTGAGGCCAGAAACTAATCTCCGCCAACTTGCGAGACACCGATGATTTAGGTGTAGTAATAAAGTCATCCGACACTTGGGGGGTAGACCAAGTATTTCCATCATAAACACTCCATGACATCTTGACCTCATGGTAACGAATAGGGTCTGGTAACGGTGTAATATCCTCGGATATTTTGGGTGCATCTGCCTTTTCTATAAAAGTCGGCCAAAATAAATACAGTGTATCCTCCCAAAACACAGGGATAAGTTGTTGCCCTTCAACTGCTAATTCAATAGACTCCCATGGCGTCCAATATCGTTGATCAACCCAACGACGGTAATAATAAACATGTGGGGCATTACGAGTTCGGCCAAACACATGCAAGATATCTTGATACTGCTCCCATTGGCGGCATGTCGCGCAAATTTTTAGCTTGGAAATATTATCTAAACCTACAAGATATTCTTTATAGGCATGCTGAGCTAAATCCTCCGTTACCTCACCTTGCATAAGGCCATTCTCCAACTGTTGAAAAAGGCTTGTTTTGTCTTCTCTTGATGATATATGCAGCCAATTTTCCGGATGTATAAGAACCTTAAGTGCCGCTTCCCAAGTACGGTAACTCTTCATCCATTGCCATTCTTCGATATCTTTTGACGATAACTGAACGGTTTCTAAATTCAATAAACAGCGGCTAATAAATAGTTGAACCGAGCTAATGGCTTGTGCAATTCTAGAAGTCGACATACAAGCGCTCATCTCTACATCAATCAAGAAATGAGTATAGAGTGTTCTGGAATTATCAACTTCAAGTAAATGTGATAAATAGGTAACGAGCGCATTGCGTTGCTCCTCCCGCAAATGGTCATGTAAAGGTTTTGCAACGTGAAGCCATTGATCTTCATCAACATATTTTTGCCGTACCATTTGTTTAACAGCATTTGCCGTATGCAGAACCTGATCTGAATTAATGCTTTGCGCCCAAACAGAGACCTCTTCCGCCGGGACATTAAGTATATTGAGAATATGTATTCGCGGAACAGTTTTCGACAGAAACAAACCATCTCTGAATCCATCAGGGTAAGTAATATTCAGAGCTTGTGGACCTGTTAAGAACATCACATCATCCAGATCCCACTGTGTTGATTGACTCACAACTTTCAGATATTCATCTCTTGGTAAATCTTTGTCCAAAAGGGTTAGCAAGTCCACTAAGCCTTCTTGTTCTCCTGTTAAATTAGATGCAACGCCAAAAAGTTGTACGATATCTAGAAACGATGAAAGCTCTAGAGGACTATGCTCAAGTGGTGCTAATGGTAATTGCTCTAAATCAGGCCAGCCTGCTGTAATACCTGACAAAAAGTAAAATTGAATTTCGTCATTAGTGAAACTCAATTTATTAATAAGAAACGTGATTTTGTATAGCCAGTCATAGCTTGTCTGTTTGCTAATCTCAACATCTTCATCACTATCTATTTGAGAAAAAATCGAAAGAAATGATACATTACTTTCAGACATACTAACTTGTCTACCCAATAAGAGTTCAACAGTAGATTGATCAAGACCTAACGCTAAAGAGAATAGTTGAACAGTCGTTCTTTCTTTTTCAGATTGACGTAATGCTGGAATGGCTGCATTAAGAAAGGCACGCGCTTTTTCAGCAGCTGGCGTTTTGTCACCCTCTACCTCTTCATGCCATGCTGAGACTAAATTACTAGCGTTAGCCAAAAGAGGGAATGCGCTTTCGATTAAGTTAACCTTACTCTCGAGAGTCTGAACTGAGGTTCCATAAACAATGCCGAGAACTTGATTAACCTCATCTAGCGTTAAAAAACGTGAAAGTGCCTCCTCTATCGTTGATAGTATTTTTCTATCTTCCTCCGGTATAGAAAAATTATCATCTATATTCTGTAAATTTTTTTGTAATTCTTCGAGAAAACCAGCAACATAATCGCTATCAGGAACAATATCTAGATTTTCAGATAGTTTATGACGAAGCAGATAGTCTAGTTCTGCAATTGTAAATGGACTATCATTTATACGCTGAAGTAAATCGACAATATCAACCAATGCCGTTGCCGTCATATCACCGAAAATAGATCCACCTAACAAACCTAAAAGAGCTAAATAATCTTGTATTGAGAGTTTCTGTAATTGAATAAAAGAAATTATTCTATAAAGTCGACTTAAATTATGCAGGTTAAATGTATCATCTGATAGCTCTGCCGTTATAAGCTGCTGCAAGTCATCCGAAGAGACTCGTAATAATTGACAAAGAACTTCTTTATGCTCAATAAGGGTTGCCGTCGTATCGACTAACTCTGTATTCTGTTCATTTAATTGAAAAATATTCGCATGACTTTTCCCAATACTTGTACCAAGAAACACTTTATAATAACTAGGTTTATCATCATGCCAAGTCATTGTGGCTAAAGGCTCATTTAACCAACTTAACAACGTTTCGAGTGGCACATTAAGAGTATGTTGAAGGTCGGCTATCGCTGATAACTGCACTAAAACATCACTATCAATTTCATTGGCGTCAGTAAATCCAAGCGTTGCATCCAAAGCAGAAGCCAACTCTTCAATCGACCACGTTGCTTTATTCCAAAGTACGACAAAGCGACGTAAACGTTCCAAAACGGATTCATCCAAACTCTCTATTGTCGCTTTGTTGGGGTCACAGCTGCCTGCTTCAAACTGTATTTCAAGTTGCTGAGTCCCTCGAATATACGGCACTTTTATGAGTAAAACCAATTCATCGTAGGTTAATTCAGAGCGTTCAAGAATGTCTCCCAGATTTCCCTGTAATACAAAATCATTGAATAATGACGCGTTTGAAAAGCCCCATAACGAAAAAACAGTGTCGTTACTGGCATTAATTACTATGGTTCGATCTTTTGGTGTCAACCCTAAAAATTCAGAGGCGTAAGCTGATTGAATGTCAGTGCGTTGCGAAAAACGAAAGTAACGGATAATGTCATAAAGCGGCATACCTAAATGTTCAAGGTACATACGAATTTCCGAATACCGCAAATCAAATGGAAGCTGCCAAGGGTAGACTGCATCACTCAATATTTTATAGGCATCATCATTCACATGCTGAGGTGAAATACTAAGCGTCTGAGCATCTTCTGTGGTTTGATATGGGAAATGATCATCGATACCAGATTCAGACTCAACAGAAAGCATGCCGTTATTCACTACAGCTGTTTCGAGAATTTCCAGCACTAAATCAATATGCGGCATAGTCGTGTTGGTATTTTTACACGTCAGGGCTATCTCGCCCAAATCAGGACGTCGATCAAATAACACGTCTAATGCTGTTCTATCCTCTACATCGCCAGAACGATTCATTAAAAAATGTAGAATAGCAACAAGATAAGCTGCAGGGCTGTAAACAGACTGGCAGTGCTCACAAGCACAAAAATCTAATGAACCGAACACATCATCTAAATCAGGTGCTATTTGGCCAAATGGTCGTACAGGAATGACTTTGGGATTGGCCGAATTAAATGCTTGGGATTGGCTAAATATATGCAACGCTGTGTCGGCCTTACGTGCTGCTCGCGTATATATAGTTTGTGCAACATCAGCCCCTAAATCATCTGTATTTAAACGAATAAATTGTGTTGCTCCCATGCGACGAATAGCCGTTGCCGAAGCAATCTCTTTCTTCATTAATACGGCGATAGCCTGAGCTTTATTGGTCGCAGGTGCAACATCAAATAATCGCTGAACCGTTTTAAGCCTTGAGATTGTATCATCTGGGTTATCTATGCCAGCCAGAGCTTCTGGGTGATTGTCAAGATATGCTGTAACTGAGGTATTGCGAAATTCAAACTCAGGATTGGCTTGTAAAAATGCGGTTACTGCACTCACATTAAAATCAGGCTCTTCGAAATCGGCTAAGCGATGAGAAAGTACGGTTGTTGGAAAGAGACTTTCCATCATTCGCGGTAAAAATTTAGCGTAACGTAGATGACGTTGATCTTCTTCTGTACCAAAAAATGCTGGCGCACCAATTTTATGGTTACCAACTTGTTTATTAATAAGCTCAAGCCAATCTTCCACTTTTAGTTGACACAGATCGCTCAGCTGATTACCGAGATCGCCTTTACGCTGCATCATGACTACCTGATTAACAAGCTTTAAATGATTGAGCGTAATACTACTTATTTTAAGTATTTTTTGCAGTTCATCGAGTTCTTCGTCACGTATATCGACATCATTTTTCAACTCTTGCCAAAATTCTTCAACACTTCCTTTACGTTTAACATACGCGCCCAATATTCGCGACCTCTGGAGAACATTAACACCAGCTACGTCAAATAAAGCCTCAAAGCTGGGTTTATCTGGGTCATTTTTATTCTGCGCTAACTGAATAACTTGATCCTGTATCTGCTCTAAAACCTTAGGAATTTGATCACCAAATCTTGGGTTAATAATATGCTGTGCAACAGAATCCGATAGTGCATGTTCTAATATATCTAGGGGTTGCGTCACTAAGGCTGGCAATTCTCTTGGCAGACCTTGTCGGAGCAGACCATAAAAAATTTCTGCTAAGATATCGGTTCTTTGATGATGCCGACTACTGACATTATACAAGGCTAGATGTTCGGAATTTATTTTATATTTACATGTAATAAATTCAATATCGTCATTATTCAAATCAGCGGCAGCGATATTTTCCTGTGATAAAATCGGTGCTATCGCATCATGTAACTGCTGGTACTCCCAAAGAGTGAGCAATGGTTTTCCGCCGACAATCAAATTAATATTTTCAACGGGTTTCACATCACAGATTAATTCTGAGGTGGCGATTTCGTTTTCTTCGCTTCGATCTGAGAAAACGCGCACGATAACAGAAAAGGGAAATTCTGCGGGCGTATTATAGGCTATTTCAAAGCCCTTCTCTCCTCGACTTAAAAAGTCTCTCCCAATTGCCTTTTCGCTTCTTAGCCGTTTTTCAAATGCTACCACTATACCTGAGCCAAGCGCACTGCCGTCGCTATTAACAACACTACCGCGTATAATATATTGTGATATAGGCAAGGCTTTTAGTCGTTGACTAATCGCGGTGGCAGTAGCGAGATCGACAAGTCCTGTCAATTTTAAGCCAACAGTTTTTTGAAAACTTTCAACCGCGAGAAAAGTTTTCGAATCATAGATGCCAGCTTGCCCCTGATGGTCAAAGCCGAGTTGACGTAGTGCATCTTGTAAAGCTTGTACATCTTGGCCGCGCATATTGGTTTTAAGCGGGTGGATAATATCCATGGTCTTTTACCTGTAGATAAATGTTAGGTTTTGATATTGAAAATTTGTTAGCTATTGATTATTTTCTGCTGATAGCTTTCTTATTTATTTTTCAACTGAATTTTATCCTTTTGATATAAAAAATATTCTCTCCGTCACCTTTTGTCATTGAGTTATCAAATTGAATTAGGGTTATTTAAAATTGGAGTTATTTTGACTTTAAATTTATCTTTCTGAATACCGAATCGTACGCCATCTTTTTCATGACGAATCGTGTTTTTTGGTTCATAAAATTCTTTGAGTTCCAGTCCAAAACTGGAGCCATCAACAAGCCCTTTCATCCCCAATTGTGGGGCTGCTTTCTTTATACCACGTATGTTTGTTCTGCCGCCGTTTAATCGGTCTAATTTATTTAAATCATTGGTTTGGCCTGTTACAGATCCAAAAAAATCTGCGACTGAGTTACTGATTCCAAGCATTTCATCAACACCAGAAGCAATTTCGTAACTTCCTCTAAAGGCATCAAGTAGATCTCCCCAAAATGGAATGTTTCCCGCTTCATCTAACGCAGCTTCTCCAACGCGGCCTTCGGAAGCCGCTTGAACAGCTGATGCATGGCCTATAGAAGTTCCGGCAAATGGGACAGCAGCACCAAGAAGCTTTATACCTTTAAGAAAACGTGGGCTAACATTATTCCAAATAGAGTTAGGATGTATCAGTGGCGGTGCTTCCGGTGGACTGAATAAAGAGGGTTTGGTTTCTACCTCCTTAAAATCACCAAAAGCATTAGGGTTTCTGGCTTGAATGGTGCCAGAATGTACTGATGACTTAGAATTTTTAGGACTTCTATCTGGATTTGGTGGGTTTCCACCTGATGATTTCGGCTGAGTTGATAAGTCTGGTTTTGGCGCTTTGTTTCTATCACGTTCTAGCTCTTGATCTAAGCGTTCTAAACCACCCACGGGATTAATTTGAGTTGGAGGCTTGGTGGTACCAGAATATCCACCGGGAATACCTATTGAGTCTGGTGGAATATATTCACTGGGTGCAGCCATTTCGATAATTGCACGAAACGCTGATTCTAATAACACATCTTTTTTTCTACCCTGTTTTTCCCCTAGCTTTTTTACGACAGATTCACCCTCATCGGGAAGGTTGCCATTGATATCTCTTAGTTTAGTGGGATTTCCATTACAGTATTCGAAACTATTGATTCCACTTACAAGCCCAATCGGATCCGCACTTAACCACCGTCCCAACCACGGTAAATAATATCTCGCCGAGTGATAATTTAAACCACTCTCTTCATCCCGTTCCATGCCCGTATAGCGATAGCGTTTGGCTGTGGCTCGAATATTGGCATTATTGGCTTGATAAGAAGTCGTGCCGTAGGGATGGTATTCTTCGTAGCTAATGATATTGCCGTTATCATCCAATTCTAAATTGGCAGAACCTAAGTGATTACTGAATTGATAACGGGTGAGTTGAGTTTCAAATTCATCACTGCCTTGAGTGCGGGTTTCGACTAAAGCAATGCGACCGCTATCGTCACCAATATGTAAACTTTGGCGTTCGACCTCGATATTACCGGTGCTATCGTAACGGCGATAAATTTCTACATTGCCCAGGTAAATGCGTTCCTGTCTTTTACTTTGTCCACCAGTACGCTCAGTGATTTTTCTTATGCGTTCACCATCACCGTCGTAGGTATACCAGGTGCTTTCAGGTACCTGGCCGGTACAAATTTGTTGGGTGGCGGTTTGTTGGAGTTCATCTTTAAAATTCCAACGCATTTGGCTGAGGTGGTTTAGACTGGTAATAAAACCGTGATGCTGATGATAACTGTAGTTGTAGGGTGTTTGTTCCCCTACTTGGGTCGATAATAAACGGTTGCTGTTATCGGCATAGTGGTAGTTTCTCGTCCAGCTTCGTGCAGTGTTGCTAGGCACGCTGTGGCGCATTTGTAAAATATTACCCACCGGGTCATAGTGGTATTGTTGTTGATAATTTTGCCAGGCCATATCATCGCCTGCTTGGTAGCGAATGCGATAGATTTCATCCCGCCAATTATCACAGGGGCCATGTTGTAAATTTTGCCCGGCGTGCTCTCTACCCTGTGCTTGTATTAAGCGGTTTAAGGCATCGTAGCTGTAATTGTTTCGAGGTTCGATTATAAAATTATTAAAAAAACGTGTGGGAATAGCGCGGTCTTCTATCTCTGAAATATTACCCACTGGGTCGTAGGTATACAGCAGATTTTGAATGGTTTGATGGCTGCCTGTGGTCTGATTAATGGCTGTCGTTTGTAGCTGTGTCAGTCTAAAAGTGAGCGGGTCGTAATGGTATGTGGTAGTGCTTAAACTCCCATTCTGTACATCAGCATAATCAATGTGTGTGCGCCTGCCTTTCTCATCGTAATCAATATTTCTGATAAAGGTTCTCTCAGGGAGCAAACCGCCATTGGAATTAGGTAGAGCAACATGCAAACGTTCCAACAGGCCTGCTTGATTATATTCGGGGCGATGAATACTGCCATCGGCTTCGGTACTTTGTACGGCGCGATTCAACGCATCGTAAACGCCTTGGCTTTGGTAAGCGGGAAAACTCGCATCTAAGCGCGTATCCAGTTCGGCTATTTTCTCTAAATCCGTAAAATTGGTTTCATTGGCTACTGATAGCGACCAATTTAATGTCTGCCGATATTCTTCCGCAATACGGCGTTGGCCTTGCAAAGGGTTGCCTTTAAAGTCAAAGGCGGTGTTTTCGGTTTTGCCGCCGATATCATAAATAACAAAAGCTTGGCCACGTAGGTTACGTTGCTGGGCATTGGCTTGTTGTTCACCGTAAAAATAACGCTCATAGATATGATCCAAAAACGGTTCTTGCTCACCGCCTTGCACATGCAGACTCAATAGGCGATTAAATTCATCGTAGTGGTGAGTCCAAATTTGATCGCGTTCATCCCAGCTATGCAACGGTTTGGATTCTACATCGACCATACCCCAACGGCGGCCATCATCCATACTGGCTTCGGCAATGCGATGGCCGAGTATATCGTAGCGATAACTCACCACCCTATTACCCCGCGCATCGATTACAGAACGCGCATTGCCTTCTATATCCATCTCGATAAAGGTGGTATAGAGCTGTTCGTTATTTTCTTCCCCCCCGTTGTGTTCACTACTGAGTACTGGCCTACCCAATGCATCGAGATATAAGGCAGAAGGCGTATTAACATGTACCTGTGCTTTTTGAGCGGCGCTTTGTGCTTTTGGATCGTTAATAAAATTGGGGTGGGTATTATCAGTGCGCCGCCGGTGCCAATCGCTATCTAAAATGGTATCAATCGGATCATAGTGTTGTTGCTCCCAGGCAGTAAATTCTACTTTTGAAAATGTGCCATCGGGGAGATCGGTTTTGATTAAACGACCCAGGGAGTCGTAATGCATAATGGGTGTTACACCACGTTCAACCAGTTCTTTGGCCTCTTCAAATTTAGGCGTGACCGAAAAATAGGGTTCGTATTGTTTTACCGCATTGCCTTTATTATTCAGAACAGTGCGGCCATTACCAACCCAACGCAGTTTTTCGCCCGTGTCAATTTCATTTAGAGTAAAGCGACAATCTGGCTCAATTTGTAGTTGTAAAGCAAGCCCTGGCTCTGCTTGGGACTTGCTCATTACGACATTGCCACCACCATCGGAGTATTCAAAACTCAGTTGCAGAGGGCTTTGGGGATTATTTATAAAATGCTGTTCACGAATAATGGAAGCCACAACACTAGGACGATAAGGAATACGGCGGCAGGGGCTATTTTCAAATGCTTCCTGTGGCTGTAAGTCTCTTTCTTGAACCGATTGATAAAAACGATGAAGATCATAAACAAAACGGCTAGAAGCGCCCTGCAATAAGTTCTGCCCTGCTGTTCTTAATATTTGCGTGTCTTCACTGTTAAGATACTGATCGATAAGGGCCTGTTCATTTTCATCTGTCCACTCGGTAAAATCAGATAAATTATCTGCCGCTTCAATGCTATGTTCGCCTTGCTCATCAAAAAAGCCATTACCCTCCACTGCGGTGGCTTTGACCAAGCCCAGTTCATCTTGAATCACAGAAACCGGATTGGCATTGATATCGATTAAACGACTTGGTGCAAGCAGACGATAATTAAAACGGTCTATGCGAGTGGTGTTGCCGATGGCATCCTCTATTTCTCGAATAAACAGATAGTAGCCATCATTATTGCGCTGACTGTTACTGAAAGTCTCGTTGTCATAACGAACTTGGCTTAGCAACCCTGTAGGGCTCTCATAACGTAGCGGTGAAAAAAAACGAGTTCTGGCTGCGGTTGGCGTTTCACCTTGACTCAGAAAATGCGTCAAACCTGAGCGTATCCAAAATTGATTCTCAATCTGCGTGTAATCACCCAGCGATTCCATCAATTCGGAAACCGTAAGCCCATTGACGGTAAGTAACTCAGCATCGCGCTGATAAATGTTATCGATTAATTCGGAAGTATAGGCTAATTGATAGTTTTCATAGGGCAGCGCTAAGCTAGCGGCTTCGCCAAAAGGTAGCGGCGTAATAAAATTATCATCTCTATAGCGGGTTTGAACATGTTCGATTAATCGCCGCTGTGGAGCACCATCAGCAGTGACATGGTAGGGTATTTCATTGGTAGAAATATCGCCCAAAATAGTGTGCAGTTCATCAACGTGAAACAAGGTATTTTCTGCCGTTATGCCTGTCACTTCATAGCTTAGTGATTCATGGGGTAATCGGGTTCGATAGACCCTTGGCTCATCAAGATCGTTAAGCAATTGGCCATTGTGCCTAAATTGCGCAAAGCGGTTTTGGCTCACAATAATATGGGTTTGTTGCTGTGCGTTGCGTAAGTTTTCAGTATTGGTGCTGAAAGCGTTTTGGAGTTTGTTCTGCTCTGCAAATGCGGAAAAGTCGGTGACACGGGATTGCAATGCTGCATGGGCTTCTGCTGCCCGCTGCGGATCTCGCCCATAAATCACACTGACTGATTCCAGTATATTGCCTAGTTCATCGATATGGGTATTGAGCGTATGAGTAAGGCGATAATCGGTTTCATCACGCTCATAATGGATGGCTATCGCTTCACTTTCTGTGACCAAAAAGACACCAAAGGCATTATTCGCTTTCGGCTGAAGCATTTGGATATTGCAATTGTGAGTGGCGACCCTGAAGGGTTTCTTTTGCAATTGCAATGCTTCGTCCGTTGGGTTTTCCAAGGGCGCATCTAGGGCAAAAACTTCTTGCCTAAGCATCATTCTCTTGCAGGCACGTAGTGCTTCACGGTATTCATCACCGGGCAAGGCATTAATGTCATCGCTTAGTCTGGCATCGCTTAGTGATGGTTCAGTAATCGCAATGGGAGAGTCTGGAAAGCTACGATTAAATTCCTGGTGCCAGTATTCCCTTTGAAATTGCTCTAAAATACGTTCACGATCTAAATAGGCACCCGTATGAAACCAGGTTTTTGTTAGCACGGGTTGCTGAAAAAGCTGCTCATCGTTTTCTAATTGATTGGCGTTATTGTGATTATGCCACTCCCGATAATATTCAGTATCGGTCTGCTCTACTCTGCCAAAGCCTCTAAACTCTCGCTCGGGGTGATCGTAATAACCATGGTGGTAGGTATATGAACTTGAAAAGCGGACATCGGTAATTTTTTCTTCGATCACCACTTGACTCACCACTTGTACCGGGAAAGGCAGTTTGGTAATCCATGGCGTACCGGCAAGTTTGTCTTGCAAATAAAAATAGGTAGAACTTTTGTATTCCAGGTGGGTTTCTTTACCCAGGTTATTGCTGTAATACCGCATAACATGGGGTTTTTTACTGTCCATTAGGTCAATATATTGCATAGGTGAGCGGCGATGACTGGGTAAGTCACTTGACCACACAATGCAGGAAGTACCAGCACCCAGTAAGTCGACAACAGCAAGCTGGCTATTTGAATCAATAGGGAAAAACGGCTCTATTTCATGGGCATTACTCCAAGCGTTACCACTGAGATTGATAAACGCTTTAAAAACATTTTTACCTAAGTAGAGAATATCCGTCGCGCCAGTACCACTGATATCGGCAAGGTGGAGATAGTTTGGATTAAAAGCATCAGGATAATCAAAAATGGGGGCATTGCTCATACTGATTTTTGCACTGAAATGACCATAACCTAAATTCGCCCAGTAACAAATATCACCATTGCGGATGCGAACAATATCGGTCAGTCCATCACCTGACATATCCGCCAGAAAAATAGTTTGCTGTTGATCAGAAAAAACAATAGCTGGCCCATTTTCTTCATCGAGCGCTTTAAAGGTTCGCTTTGCGGATAAGTGCCCCACTTTGCCAGCAGCTTCGTACCATGTGAACGCGCGGTCTTCAGTGACGACGAGATCCGGTTGCCCATCGCCATTGACATCGAGTAAACGGGTATTGGGATCTTGCAGATTGATATTGGCGACAGCTGTAAAATGTTTAAAAGGCTCCAAGATATTTTCATTATCATTGAGCGAATAATAACCTTGAACACCTGGGCTATTAACGACAACTTGTTTCTCACCGCTTGCTTCAAGATCCTGAATCGATAACGCACCACCGGCTAGACCTGAAAAACTGGGTTTTTGTAGCACTTTTTCAGCAAGGGTAAACGTCACGTCAGCACTTTCATCGTTGCTACCTAAATTACTTTTGTAATACCAGCCTTCCGCTTGCTCCGTTAAAATACCTGAAATACCTTCACCATAGAGATCGACCCATTGGTAATTATTAGTAAGCCCGACAGGTGCATTGACGATACTTTCTTCACTGACTTTTTTTATGTTTTTATTCCAATTGAGTTTTTCATAGGCAAACTCAATGGGTGGCAAGGTTTTTTTTGAGTATTGAGAGTCGGGCTTTCTTATATAGCCATTTTGTATGATGGATCGTAAATAGGTGGTTTCTGATTGATGGGAATCATTGATAGATGAGGGTTCATAAATAAGATCCAGTGATCTCACTAAATAATCTTGACCGAAAGCGGTTTCATTACTGGTTCCCTGAAATTGGGTTTCATCAGGGAAATGGTGAAACATTAGGATGCGTTTACATAAACGATTGGTTCTAATTTCAAAACCTGAGCGATAGGACGAAAACGCATCTTGCCGATACTCCCAATCACCACTATCCTGCGGTGTTGGCGATAACTCATCGTGTTCACCGTAGTCAAACACCAGCTCGAAGAAATATTCAGCACCGTCAGGAATTAAGGGTGCATAAGGCTCAGAGGCATCTGCATACCACGCAACACGATTGCCATATTGAATACTTTTTAGGTAAGTATTAGTATAAGGTGCTAGGCCGGATTTTCTATTTCTTTCATGTAGACTATTTGGAATTGTACCGTCAGACACCAATAAACCTTTGGCATCAACATTACTATCATGTTTATAGTAATATTGAATCCAGTTACCCTTATCGTCAAAGCTATAGTCAGGCAACCATTGAAAGATCTTATCTGAATTATTTGGGTCGGCAATTCTTGCCTGCGGCGACAACCCAAAGATTGTGACGACATTTTCTCTTGTCGTTACCTTCCAAAATAGGCCGTGATCCGCATGATGTATTTTTTCGATACGGGCAAAACCACTCTCTATACGGGGGCGATATCGTTTTACGCTGTAGCCGTTATCGACTCTTTCTAGAGGAGTAAAAGACTCGCTGTCTTCTTTTAGAAAAGGCACCAGATCTTCCATCCCAGAAAACATAAAACTATCTTCTTCCGCATCATCGCAGTATTGCGGAAGCTGTTTATCAGTTTTTCGCTGGATGATAGGTTGGTCAAGAGACCAACCTAAACCATAAGCACTGTTGCCGTTACCAGAATTATAAGATAGTGAAAGTGATGGAGTGATATTATTACGGCCGGCCGTAATTGGCAAAGGGATAGAAAAGCCAGCCGTACCATTAGCAGCATTGACCTCAAATTTCTCATCAATTCCCCTTAAAGCCCCACCACCTTTAGGAAGAGAAATATCAGGAATTTCCAGGCTATTTGATTCTGTAGCTTGCTCTTGAACTAGGCTCTCAGTATCTATATTAGCACTATGTCCATTAGTCTCTGTTTTATTAGATGACGTGGCACTACTGTTTAACACATCCACAATAAATATCCTTTTATATCAAAGTTCAACCAAGGTTTTGGTTAAATTAGAAACATGAAATGTAAATGATGTACCCTTTCAGTGTATGAGCTTGTGTAATTCAAGTCATACAAGGACCTATTACTTAATTACCCTGTATTAAACCTCATGAGATGAAACCTCGTTTCAATTCGATAATGGTAGTTAGGATTTGATTCCAAATCTTGGACTAAGCGGCACTAAAACACGATAAAGATGGACTCTGCGGCACAATAAATTGATTCTTATAGGGAGAGTTCACCATTGAAATGCCTCAAGAGCCAAAGCAGGTTAAATAACTTCGTTATACGCAGTATTTCACGTTTTCAATAAAGTATTTTGGAGAATGAATTTTTTAATTAAAAAATAGTAGTTGCTACATTTTAGGCAGTATAAAATGACAGAAGATTTTAGTTAAAGAGGGGAAGGATGAAACCTTTCAATCCTGAAAGTACAACGACATTAATGTTGCCTGTTACGGATTGATGATGGTGAATAATCATATGCTTGTTTAAAAGCACGCCCAAAATAGGATAAATCGTTGAATCCTACACTATAAGCAATTTCGCTAATTTTCCAATTAGCAAAACGTGGGGTCGTTAGCATCTCATAAGCACATTTTAGACGCTGTTTCAAAACATACTCTGTAAAACTGGTATCGTCGCTAGCGAATAACTCACGTAAATATCTTGTACTAATTCCTTCTCTAATCGCAATCCATTCACCATTTAACTCTGGGTTATTGAGGTTTTGCTGAATATCCTTTTTCACATTTATTAAACGGGCCGCTTTTACACTACGACCAACATCAATATGCTCTCTCTCAGATGTAGTACTAAGTGTCAACACAGCAAGTTTCTGGATATATTCAGTGGCTTGAGTAATAGTATCTGCACCAAGATTATTTAGTTCGCTAAGCACCATTTTTGCGTAACCCGTTAACAGTCTCATTTCAGACATTCGAGTTGATAGGCCATGATGGAGAGCTTTATCAACATCAATTCCTGCGGTAACGAGCTGCTTAGAGGGAATGGCCACCATCAACGTTTTGTAGTGACTTTTAACATCAATACGATAAGCTTGATTCGCAACTGATATGTGGGCTTGATTCGCATCATATATTTCAATTGGTCGATTTTTCTTATTAATGCAAACCTCTGAGCCCTGAGTTACACAAAAAACGATATCATCTGGCAAGCTGCGTACCTGTTCTATACGCCTTGTCGCCCAAGCTGGTGTGCCAGAAAATGTTAAAATACCAATGTCAGGTGAACCTGCAGCATTAACTTCAAATGAAGGGGACATGCTATCTGGAAGTTCGACATCTAATTGCAGGACTTCAGAGAAAACTCTTTCTATCGTTTCAATTTTCTTTTTATTCTCAACAAACGAGCTAGAAAAATGCAAGGAATCCATGTTTTCTTTTCCTACGAAATTCAAATACCAAGCCGAATAGTTTAGCAGCCTTGAGAAAAAGTCAACCGAATAAATACGTAAATTAGACACCGCTCACTTAAATGTATACATATCTTCTCTATTGACGAGTATATTAATCAAAAGAAAATAAGAAAAGCTGCACGCGAGTAGCAGAGCAATATTTAAAGTATTGTATCGATATTTTAAACAGCCAGCTGGTCATAATTTTAGCTTAATCCTTTATCCATTAAATTCTGGTTGATAATAGCCAAGGAATGAATTATTTAAGCTTATATCTTTTGGCACGTTTGCTGATGAGGCGGTTACATTATCAGACTCATTATTCGCGTTATCTTGATCTGGCTCAGTACCTTCTTGAACCTTGGCCTCTTGAACTTTGGCAATAATAAAATAATCGCCTCCCTGTATTTTGGTAATTGCTGGCAATGCTGCGCCTAACAAATCCTTCGATTCACACTCAATTAATCGCGATTTAAAGCCAACAACTTTGGCAGCACGCTGAATTTCGGTATCGCCGAAGGCTTGATCTTTATTGGAAAACTGATGGGATAATTGTTTAGGGTCAGCCACCACTTGATGAAGCTGGGCAATAATGGCAAGCGCTTGCGGGCCGGTGCGGAGAGTATCAGTGTCATCCTGATTCATCGTAATGCCTTCCATTGGATACCTATTTGTATTGACTTACTACAGTTTAACAGTCATCGCAGTAGTAATATTTTTGCTCTTTAATGAATTTCTGTTCTTTTTAATGGCGCCAAATTTAACAAAGGCGGTGTGAAAGTTCAACAATGTATCAGGAAAAGCGGTATTTTTGGCACAAAATCAACACAAACCCAAATACCCAATTATTTCACTGAGTATGGGGGATCAAAAAATACATCGAATTGTTTAGAGCATAGTGTATTGACAGTGAACCACTCACTATCCAATATCGGAGATCGAAGGGGTGTTCAAGACGTTTAAGAGCTTACTGACCATAAGTTTATTACTCAAATACTAATACAAACTTTTACTTTGCTCCTCCTTATACGCCTTGGGAGTGCGGTTTAAATAAAAATACGAGTGGCTTTATTCACCAGCACTTCCCCAAAAAAATCAAGGTTTCACTACTATCACTCAGGAAGGGGGTGATCAAGTGTTGTTAAGCATTAACCCAATGATTGCACTTTCAGAGTTGAATCCGCGCCTATAAAATAGGTAAGCCAATAGAATGGAATATATGGCGAGATTCACCAAGCCAAGTCGATGCTATCTGCACCTCCTTTCTGCTGATATACCTTTGGTTTTAAATAAAATTTTGACAAGCAACCGAAGCAACGAAATTAGGGCATCTATACTCATTAGAGAGGTTTTATATACTGGGTCGCACTGTTGTAGAAAATTTGTAGTACCTCAACCTCAGTTTTTATTTAACTCCAGCTTACTAAGCAGGGTTCTAAATTCTTCTTCCGAAATACATTTAGTAGCGTACATGATAAACTTATCTGTACCGTTATACGAAATGGGAGTAATTGCTTCAAACAAAGGGGTTTGAGGATGACTTTTTGAATGACTGGTTTCATAAAAAAGTACACTGATACCATCATGCCTGAATAATGATATTTCCTTGGGTTTTGGTAACAAATCTATATCGGAATCAACGTCAAAAAAAGAAACACTGATAGACTGCTTCTGACCATCATAGTAATAGACACTATCAAAGGAGTTTGCAGGTCTAGTTACTGCTGCTCCTATAGTTTTTATACCGACAAATACAGGGATTTTTATACCAATATCTATAAGATAGAGTTGCATAACCTTACGCGGCGAAGTTGGTTCTAAAAAGACTCTCTCTGCAATCTCGCTACATGGCTTTCCCCAATATGTAATGCCCTTACTATGACTATAAGTAAAGAAAGGTAATGCAGAAAAAATAATAACTAAAAAGAGTTTAAACATAAAACCGTCTGTGTGTTTACATCAGTATATTATTTTCTTTCAAAATTTTTTGAGCTTTTTAATTTCCTTTGCATCATCAAAACTGGACTTTAGCATAGTTACCTGTATAAAAAACGCACCAAAAAAACCAAAGAAGGGGGTTATGAAATTGTTGAGAAAAATATAGAACAACACCGTACCCCAATAATACACCAAGTAAAGCTAAATACATCTCTCTGAAAAAGAACATCCAGTTATTTAATTTTTTCATAACTTATTTATGATAACTTGATGATTTCGGGTTCGACATTTTTCTATCCACCTCTTCTTTAGAGTTAGATAGTTGCTTGACATTCACATGCGACCAAGCTGTTGCAATTAAAAATATAGCTATATTTCTAGTTTGCCTTTTAAAGGGGGATTTTCCATTTTTTAGGTTTTTTCTCACACTTTTAATAAAGTCTGCGACAGAACTAACACTCGCGTCATACCCTAAAATGCTAAAAATAGCAGCAGTGCGCTCTTGGTCTTTTATAATACTTTCAAGCTCAGGGGTTGTAAGTGACCACAAGCCCCATAATGGCTGCACTAAATCATCTGTACACTTTGCTCTCAATTCACCCCAATCAACAGGCGCAATGCGATCCTTATTAATTATCATTTCCATTACTTTATTTCTTGTTGGTTGGTCAAGATAACGGTACAACATAACACCGCATAAAGTATTCAACGTGTACTCGTCTTTTTTAGTTGCATGGAATGGTTCGAGTTTTAATATTTTTGCAATAGCATCTACGGCCTCGGTGGTAGTGCTAGGCATTTTATCTGGATGATAGGGTAAATCTGATAAAGAAGGCATAGCAACAGCAGACATAATTTATAACTCCCTGTTTAGATTTTTGTATTCGTTGAAGTATCAAAGCCTACGGCAATAGGCGCGGTCATATTGCCATCCTCATCGTATGGAGTATATCTGACCGTCATTGCAGTAAAGCTGATATGAATTTCTTCGTAAGGGAGAAAATGGCTCTTGCCTTTGGCTTGCATACTGTAATGACTGACAATAGCATTTTTAAGCGTATAGATCATATACACGTCTGTACCTTGCCCCGCTCCTGTTTCGGTCAAGTGAACTTCAATATCCTGAGCAGCACCGCAACATGTTGCTAGAAACAAGGCAACAGTGGACTTATCCATGTATTTATAAAGGAAGAGATCAGATATTGTCGCGCTTGAGCTTTCTCTATCACCGCGTGTTGACGCAGCAGAGGTTATCTTTCTACCGCTCCCCCCATTGCATAATATCAGCTATGATCCAGCCGTTATGGTTTGAATCTGAAAAATCCCCGTTATTTTCCTGCCATTTTTATAAAGATGTTCATAAGCGAACCTTTGCTTATTTATGGTTATTGAAATCGAAATAAGGACTGAATATATCACAGTATTTTCTATAATTCTGTGCAATAAAACTTACATTCATCTCTTGTTTTTCAGGATGCCATACATTCATTAAAAACGGCGACAATATCATGCAACTATTAGCCGAGCATAGATCATTACTTAACATACAATGCCTTTATAGATTTCATACTCTCAACAAGACAACGCCCAAACCCATAGTCAACCCACACAGGATAACCAGCTCAGGTGCAAGGAGGAGTGCCAGCGTCTTTTGGCTGGCAAGCTCCTTGCGGCTGTGCTGGTTATCCGTACACTAATGGTTAGGGGTTGGGTATTTCTTTTGGTTTTCATTTTCTTAACACTCGCTTTGTCCATTGATATCTCGGTTTATCGGTCAAACCCCACTATCAACCATAAAAACAAATATGTTTCCAATACAAACGCTTGTGTTATTAACAATAATATTTATGTTTCATCACAAAATACCTGTACTGATATTACTATCATATTAAAATACGGACAGCACCTCTCAATACAGGACTCCCTTTTGTGGTAAATGCGTCAAAGATACACCTGCGGGATTCGCTACGCTCATCTCCTTGACCCATTCACCCCAAGTGTTAATTATGAGGTGCTAAGCTATAATCTATCCAGAAAGATAGGCTTTTATAGCGTCTATTTACAATTCATAAAGAACTAACAGCGTTAAATAAGAAAAATACAGTATCAAACCGACAGTTACTGCTACCGTCTACAATTTTGATTTACTTACAAAAATAAGATCAAAAAATTTATTTTACAACATGAACGGTAAGTGAAAAAATCACTTGTCTATCAAGATACAAAGGGAATATACTATTTTCACTTGATCTTCACCTTCTTGTGAAGCAAGACAGATCGTATAAGACCACCCTAATAGGGTTGACGATCACATGCAGTAAGCGCCTTAAATACCTTTCAACACCTAACCGAGCGAGCTGTTCGTTGTCGGTTAAAACAATCAAATCCAACCACATCAGGACGTTTGTCCTTCGGTTATATAAAGCTATTTTGATAGTCCAATCAATCCTCATTACTATCGCTGCCTAGGCAGTTTATTTGTGTAATGAATGCGCCGCCTCTGCGCGGTATCAATCCCTTATTGCCTGCATTATCGACAATAAATACCTTACCCCGAAGTCCAATCGGGCCGTGGTGTTCTACGGAAAACAGTGGGTACTTTTTAATACAAATCAGTAGAAAGAGAAACGAGACCAATATTTTAGAAAGTTTTACAAAATATTGACTTAATATTTTTAACTTATTTAGAGAGGAAACAGCATGAACAATATTTTATTGTTAGTTAAACCAACATCTTAGAGAGGAAAAATAACAAAAATAGACAGTAATGAAAAATCGATATTGCAACAATATTGACTAAATATTTACACAATATTTTCAATTATTTTTAATCGCAAAAAATATTTTAAAAGAGGAAAAATAGTATGAAATAGATCGTAGTTTATAGAGACTACAACGCACTCTGTTGATCACACCGTTAAGTACCCTTAGCAAAGGCACTACTTAACGCGGCTAATATCAGCCATAGTTGATCGGGACTCGTATCCCACGACCCTTTATCTTCCTTTGGAGGAATTATTATTGGAAACGGTAATAATGGGTCACTAGCACTAACCGTTTTCTTTATTACGCAATACAGGCGCTGGCCTTGGTATTCAAGATCAATCGAATCAACTGTTATCTGCTACGACTAGATTGACTGTATTCAATCCATAGAATACAAGCATCACTCCTGCCTGAGTGATTGAGTTTTTTATTTTTCTTGTCTTTCTCTCAATAAGCTTTCAAAAACAATGAAACGTTCTTTGTAGTTTAGAATGATTTTACTTGCCATCATTCACCTATGAAAGATTTAGTATTTTGAAACAATGTGCAAATCAACTGCTGGAAATGGGTTATCGCAACATGAAGGCCACCTCATTAAAACAGAAACATGTTGATGCGCTAGTAAATCGTTGGCTATCGGAAGAAATACAAATGGAGACCATCCTCAATCGTATGAGCCATGTACGGTGGTGGGCGCAAAAGATCGGCAAACCTAATGTAGTACTTAGTAATAGTCATTATGGGCTATCAAAAGATAATAGCGATAATGACTTTTCCAAAGCCCGTGAATTGGATGAAGATAAACTCAAAAAAATTACTGATGAGTATGTCGTCGCCAGCTTACGGCTACAAGCCGCGTTTGGACTGAGACGAGAGGAGGCGATTAAATTTATTCCTAGCTATGCTAACCAAGGAGATTACATAAGGATCAAAGCCAGTTGGACGAAAGGCGGTAAAGCGCGAACTGTCCCCATACGAAACACCGCACAGCGGGAAACATTAAATCATGCGAAAACCATTGCTGCCAATGGTTCTCTCATCCCCAGATCAATCAGATACGATAAGCAACGTGGACGTTATGAAAAAGCTACTAATCAAGTGGGCTTAAACAAAATGCATGGGCTACGACACCGCTATGCACAGCAGCGTTATCAGGAACTGACCGGCTGGCCTTGTCGTCATGCAGGTGGCCCATGCCATAAAGAATTAACACCTGAACAAAAGGCAATAGACAAAAACGCACGATCAATCATTTCCAGAGAATTGGGCCATGAGCGCTTGTGTGTAATAACAACATACTGCGGAAAATGATTTTGTCGCGATAATCTACGGCAATCAAAGGCATACATAATGTAAACGTTAATCAAGTAATGGATTGTTGCCAGATAAAAGGCTTATCCGTATATTGCCGTTTTTAGACGGCTAATGACCGATACTGTAGACCTTAATAACTTCACTTTATCGTATTTTAAATATCCGCTTTATTATTGATAAAACAACTTGGGGCTTTGCCCCAAACCCCAAAGTATTGAAGCAAGGGTAATAGGAAGTTAAAAACGATTAATCTTGGCTTTGCAGTTTCTTTCCACTACCTCATGCAATTTTTCTACACAAGGTGCCAGTTTTTCTAACTGCTGTTTAGTAATTTTATAGTGGCGGTCGTAGCGTGCGCCAATGTAGGCATAGTCGAGTAGCTCAAAGGCTTCTTTGTCTACCTTGGTTTGTTGAGGAAAAATACCGTTGAGTTCGGGACAGTAGTCATCGGCCAGATCGCTAAGGCTATCGAGATGATGCTCTTGTGGGCATTCGGCTGCAAATACAAGTAGGACTGTTTTGTAGGCATGTTCGCAGGCTTGATTTAATAGAAAGGCTGCAACTTTATAGTCACCTTCATTTAAAGAGAATTTATAATTTTTATAAAAAGCTTTCGCACTATTAAACACTTCATCAAAATCCGCTTGTGCGATACGTTTAGCTTCTACTGGATCAAGCGCTTTGCGCTCTTGCTCTAATTCAACGTTACCACTGTTAAATAGTACTATTCCGTCATCAATAATTTCCGTAAAGAAGTACTGTCCCTGAGAAAGTTTGTAGTTAATAAATTCACTGTCGCGGGGAATAATACGCACATAGGGTTTAACGCCTTCCGCAGTACAGGCTTTTTCAATGGCTTTCCATAAGGTTGTATTTTTAGCGGTGTACTCACTACGAGTAACCACCAGAATATCGTAATCACTCTGTTTGTGAATCGTTAATTTACCGCGCCCTTGTTCGTGGGGGCCATCTTTCCAAGTACCTCGGGCGTAGGAACCAAAAAGAATAATTAATTGAACATCGTCGCTCTCACGCTGAATAATGGCGCGAATATAATCGAGTTCAGTTTGTTTATCTTGGGGTAAATGGCTAAGTGCTTGATTCATAAAACGCAATATACCTTATTACGGCTAAAGATAAAGTCATCTTATTAAATAATGACTGGTAGCATTCTTTATTAAATGAAACGTTCTTTATAGAATAGAATGTAAGGGCTTGTCATCATGTGTCTTAGGCAATAGCAGGACACAGTTATGCAAATTACCCCTCGCGTGATACGCGCTAAAGATGCGCCAGCTTATCTAGGCATGAGCCGCTCTGTCTTTAATCAAGATGTCAAACCCCACATCACGGCACTACCCATTGGCAAACAAGGTGTTGGTTTTGACCGACTTGAATTAGATCTCTGGTTGGAGCATTATAAACAGCGTAACGGGTGTCCTGCTAAGTCCAACTTAGGAGAGACATTATGTCAAAACGTAAACATCGACGATCAGGTATCTACTGGTGTGACCGACGAAACCTCTGGATTATCGATAAAGAGTGGAAAGGCAAGCGGATATACTGCCTCACTTACTCGGATAACCCAGATGAAGCCGAAAGCCTATTAGATGCGGAATTAGAGAAATTACGTAAGGCAATGCTACATGGCGAAAGGCCAGTGTATTTGTTTCATCAAGGTGCCGAGCGGTATTTGGAAGAGCGAAAGCATGTCGCTACCTTTACTATCTTGCAGTCTGTAGTACTTAGGTTAATGCCCTTTCTTGGAGATATAGCATTAGCCGATTTACACGATAATACACTCAAACCTTATATCCAGTGGCGCATTAAAGAGGGCGTTAAGACCCGAAAAAAGGACGTGAATACAGGCCAGTTTTATACGGTCAGGCGCGATATAAAATATGCATCGATTAATCGAGAGTTAGAGATTATTCGAACTATATTAATTTCCGCTTGGCGGCGCTGGCGCTGTGAGTTAACAGGTAAACCTTGGATTGATTCGGCGCCTATTTTAACCATGTTGCCAACCAAACCCAGCAAAGGTAAACCCGTTGAATCCCATAGCGCCAAAACGTATTCACTATCTTGGGATGAACAAGATCAGCTGTTTCCATTACTATCGGCTCGCCTGCAAAAGATGTGCTTATTTAAAGTCAATACAGGCACACGGGAACAGGAGGTTTGCCAACTTCGTTGGGAATGGGAACACGCAGTACCAGAATTGGATATAACGGTATTTATTGTTCCTGAGGGCTATGTCAAAAATGGCGAGGCACGCCTGATTGTGATGAACCGTATCGCACGCTCCATCATTGAAGTACAGCGTGAGGAATGGGAAGGCAAAAGTAAATTTGTTTTTCCCAACCCAAAAGCTAAAAAGGACTTACCCTATTCTCGGCTACAGACTAGCAGCTGGAAGCAAGCATGGGGAAAAGCTGGTTTACCTACAGGACCGTGGATACGACAAGGTGTGCATACACTTAAACATACGTGTGGTCGTCGCTTACGTGCTGCTGGCGTTTCCAGAGAAACAAGGAAGGTCTGTTTAGGGCATAGAAATGGAGACATCACCACACACTATTCAGCCGCAGAGGTTAAAGAGTTGCTGGATGCGTTTGAGTTATTGTGTGAACGTAAAGAAGGAATTGTTTTAAGGTCGCAATTAACAGTTGTTAATAGCAAGGAAACTAAAAGTCCCACCAATCTCCCACAGGAGATTGAAAAAGAAAGCTCTCTTATATAATCCAATCTCGTTAGAGGCTGAATTATAAAGAGGGTCATACTGGATTGGCCAGTGCTTTAAATAGCACTCAGCCCACGGCCTACAAGGCTTTGCAAGAAGCAATTTTTAGGCATAAAAAAACCCCGCCTAATGGACGAGGTTTTTTTATATGGTGGGTCGTACTGGATTCGAACCAGTGACCAATTGGTTAAAAGCCAACTGCTCTACCAACTGAGCTAACGACCCAAAACTTGTTAACGGTTGGTGCTGAAGAGGCGCACATAATAATGATTCGCAGAAAAAACACAAGCACTTTTTAGTATTTTTTATCAGTAAAACAATAACTTGCTAAAAGAAGGCTCAATTATTGTATCTAGTCGGGTCACCAACTCCGGCATCAGCAAACCCCTGACGTCTCAGGCGGCAGCTGTCGCATCGACCACAGGCTTTGCCATCATCGTCTGCCTGATAGCAAGAGACGGTTTTTTGGTAATCTACACCCAATTCTATGCCCTTTTTAATGATATCGGCCTTGGTCAAATCAATCAGTGGGGTCTGTATTTTAAGCGTTTGCCCTTCTACCCCCATTTTAGTGGCTAAATTAGCCATCGCTTCATAAGCCGCTATGTAATCAGGCCGACAATCAGGGTAGCCTGAGTAGTCAACGGCATTGACACCAATAAAAATATCGTGTGCTCCTATTACTTCAGCCCAACCTAAAGCAATGGATAAAAAGACGGTATTACGCGCTGGCACATAGGTAACTGGGATACCATCGCTAAGGTGCTCAGGTACCTCAATAGCATCATCTGTTAGCGCTGAGCCACCAATAGTACGGAGATCTAACTTAACCGTTTTATGGGCCTCAACGCCCATTGATTTTGCCAAAGAATTTGCGGCTTGCAGTTCGACCCGATGGCGCTGACCATAATCAAAGCTAAGTGTATAGCAATCAAAGCCTTTAGATTTAGCTATGGCGAGTACTGTTGTTGAATCGAGGCCACCAGAGACTAGCACCACGGCTTTAGGGCGATTATTACTCATTTAGACTCCTGGCTTATCGCCCCATAAGGCTTTATGAAGCTGGGTTTGCAAACGCACTGGCAAACGGTCTGCAATGATCCACTCTGCCAACTGTTCAGCAGATAATTGCTCATAGGATGGAGAGAAAAAGACATTCCCTACCCTTTTGTCCAGCTGATACTCATTCAGCTTAAACACGGCCCATTCATAATCTTGTCGGTCACAAATAACGAATTTCACCTGATCTTTACCTGAGAGGTGTTCTATATTGCTGTAATCATTGCGAGCCACTTCGCCAGAGGCTGGTGTTTTAAGATCCATAACAATAGAGACTCGTTTATCGACATCGGCAATGGGCATCGCGCCACTCGTCTCTAATGACACATTCAGGCCTTTATCACACACTCTAGCTAACAAATGATGGCAGTTAGGTTGAGCTAAAGGCTCACCCCCTGTGACACATACATGGCTTGAACCATAGTCGACAACTTTATTCACAATTTCATCTAGAGGCTGTTTCTCGCCACCATAAAATGCGTACTCAGAATCACAATAATGGCATCGTAACGGGCAACCCGTTAACCGAACAAAGACTGTTGGGTAACCTACACTGGCGGCCTCACCTTGGATAGATAAGAACATTTCGGTAATTCTGAGAGATTGGGATTCGGAGGACATGGGTAAAAACTAAATATACTAAGAGTTTTATCAACTCTGATTACAAGCAAGCCAATTAAAGTCTATTTAAATTGATTTGCCAGAAAGGACTTAGCAAGACGAGAAGCATCAGTATCACTGGAAGCAACCTCTTCAAGCAAGGTTTTTGCTTGTGATTTTTTACCCTGATCAAAATAAATAGTTGCTAGCTTATATTTAGCATCCGGGACTTTCTGGTGCCCGTCATATTTATCTATCAATGTGGCGAATGATTTCTCAGCAGCCGATTTATTACTTTCAGTCAGATAAATTTGGCCTTGCCAATAGTACACATTAGGCACATAAGTACCATTTGGATAACTATTAAGGTATTGAGAAAAGCTACCCTGCGCACCCTGGTAATCTTGCTGGCTTAGTAACTGATCGATAGCCTTGCGGTACAACTTCTTCTCTTCCTCTGTATTGACGGAAGGAATGGGATTGGAAACGCTTGGTAAATTACTCGATAAAACCGATACCTGACTTGGATCGCTTTGACCGATACTAGACTGACTTGAACCGCTCTGACCGATAGTAGATTGTTGTGAATTTGCTCGAGTTAATTCGGCTAAACGTTTATCTAAATCCAAATAATCATCAAGGCGTTGTTGCTTCAGCCTTTTCAACTGAAATGCCTGCTCTTCTACCAAGCCTCTTAATTCAAGAACCTCTTGCTGCAGTTGCTGCAATTGATAAGCGAAATTGGAAGAGGATGATTGAGCAATAACAGAGGTTGACGTTACTGGCGTTGATACAGCACCTGTTCCAGATCCTGGAATAATAGGCTGAGAATCTCTTACTGTAGCCTGAGCAAACGCATCAGAACTAGCTGCTGATATCAAAAGTACCGCGGCTATACGAGCCGCGGGAATACTAAGTAACGTCTTCATTAGTCTCTATAGATATGTGTTATTACTTAAGCTCAACACGACGGTTTAACTGCCAAGCACTTTCGTTGCTTGAAGTATCAACTGGGTTTTCTTCACCGTAGCTAACTACTTCGATCGATGAGTTAACACCTTCAGAACGTAGATAGTCACGTACTGCTAAAGCACGACGCTCACCCAAAGCGATGTTGTATTCACGAGTACCACGCTCATCAGCATGACCTTCTAAGCGAATAGCGCGTGGGCTTGCTTTCAATGCAACCGCATGAGCAGTTAATAGCGCACGAGTTTCTGGCTTAAGAGATGATTGGTCAAAATCGAAGTAGAATACAGTCTCTAGATTAACTTCCACTGGTTGAACAGTGTTAGTGTCTGAGCCTGTAGTTTGAGGAACAGACTGAGGAGCTTGAGGTTGAGAAGGTGTCTGTTCAACAGGTTTAGAGCTACTCGCACAGCCTGCTAGAAATACAGCGGCAAAAAGTAGTGTAAAGCCCAATTTTATGGTCTTGCTTAGCATGATTGTCTCCATGGTCTTGTTTGTAAGTTTTTTGTAGTTAAAAATTTTGTTAAAAATAGTTATGGATGCGACATTTTCAAACGAATAGTACCACACCCTAACTTGTTAGCTCTAGCCGGCTAATAAAAAATACCTATTAACCAAGACTAAAGCCTTAATACCTCTAAAAATGTCTTGTAGAGCACTCCGTCGAAGCATTACGGATTAGTCAAATACGGTGACCATGCGGGTTCTCTCACATCACCTGACTTTGCCGGCAACTTGTACTTCACCCCTGCATCCAATGAAACCCCGGCCAAAATGCCACGATTACCATCTTTCGTTGCATAAAGCAGTGTCGCACCATTCGGTGCAATACTGGGGGACTCATCCAATGCAGTTTGAGTCAGCACACGTATATTGCCAGTCGCGATGTCTTGAACTGCAATATGGAAAACGCCGTCATAACGGTGAACCATCACAACCCCTTTGCCATCAGGAGTTACTTGCGGTTTCGCGTTGTAATCGCCGTCGAAGGTTAAACGCTCTATACGCCTGTTGGAAAGCGTTATTTGATAAATTTGCGGTTTACCTCCTCGATTTGAGGTAAACATCACAGCTTTACCATCGCTTGACCAGTGCGGTTCGGTATCAATACCAAAATGATTGGTAATACGAGTAAAACGTCGAGTGGCAATATCCAGGGTATATATCTCTGGATTGCCGTCTTTTGAGAGCACCAAGGCAAGCTTTTTCCCATCAGGCGACCATGCGGGTGCACTGTTTAGCCCTTGAAAGTTGGTCAACTGTGTCCTTTTACCTGTGGCTATATTCTGCATAAAAATAGCCGCTCGGCTCGTTTCAAAAGAAACGTAAGCCACTGATTTTCCATCAGGGGACCAGGAAGGAGACAATAAGGGCTGTTTTGACCGTAACAACTCCTGAGGTCTTGCACCATCCATATCCGCTCGTATCAAGCGATATTGACGTTGGGGTGTCTGTTCGATGTAAAGAATTTGCGTAGAAAATGCACCTCGAATACCTGTAATCGCTTCATACACTTTATCGCTGACATAATGTGCCATATCTCTTAGAGCATCAGAACCAACATTCACTTTAAGATTGTTCAGTACTACTTTCTGGCTAACAACATCATACAAAGAGAAATTAGCTGAGAAGCCCGTAGGAATCGCCTGCACATTACCAATGACAAGGTATTCACTACCCAACAAACGCCAATCACGATAGACAACATCTTGCTGACGACTAGGGAAAGACAACATATCGGATGCAGCAATAGTTTTAAATTGCCCACTGCGATATAAGTCTGCGGAAATAATATCTGCCACTTTTTCAGCCAATGGCGCAGCACCATTGTAAGCAAAGGGAGAAACGGCGATTACGGTTGGGTTATCGACACCCTGAACAATAGGGATAACCAGCTCTGCTCGAGTAGATACACTATAAATAAAAATCAGTATTGCCAAAAGGCTTTGGATAGTACGATTCACTGCCTTAAATCCTGTGGTTGGAATGTTAATTTAAATTGTCGAAAATCTCTTTCGAAAACACGTGATGGCATTTCCCTTAACTCTGAAAATCGCCCTACTTTTTTAACTGCTTGTACCGCAGAACGATCATATTGGGCGTTGCCGCTACTTTTAATCACCGCAACATCAATCACTTCACCTGTCGGTATTAACTGTATCTGTAATAATGCTTGCATACCGTTACGTGCTGACGGAGGTCGACTCCAGCTCTGCTCTACACGCTGACGAATAATTTGTTGATAGGACTGGGATATTAAATTATCTTCTTCAACCTGTTGCGCCAACTGTTCTGCTTTTCGCTCAGCTTCTAAACGCTCTCTTTCTTTAGCGAGGTTTTCTTCCAAACGCTGCCGTTCTAACTTTTCTCGTTCTTGCCTAGCCCTTTCTTGTAGTTCCTTTTGTTCTTTTTTACGCTGATCTTCTTTGCGCTTTTCAGCTAACTTCTTCTCTTCAGCCAATTTTTTCTCTTTGGCTATCTTTTGCTGTTTTTGTTTTTCCTTTTTCGCTTTTTCCTTTTTAGCTTGCTCTTGTTTAGCCTTTTCTTTCGCTAACTTATTTTTACGCGCCTTTTCATCGGCTTTCTTTTTTTGATCAAGCTTTTTCTTTTCTAATTCTTTACGCTTTTTCTCTAAGTCAATTTTTTTAGGTTTAGGCTTTTTCTTAGGGGCACCTTGTTCACCTTTAGCTTTCAAATCAATTAACGTTGCTTTTATATAAGCTAGCGGTTTAACTGGCTTAGGCGGTGTCGTATATCCCCAACCTATAAATACCAAAAATATGATCACTCCATGCACAAGAAGGCTAATCAACATTGCTGGCAAATAAGAGGTCATTCTGACTACCTTAGCGCGGTGGCTCTGTGACCAAACCAACAGACTCCGCGCCCGCCTGTTGTAACAACGCCATTAAATCAACTACTTTGCCATAAGGAACATTAGTATCGCCCCAAACTAACACGGGTGTTTTGGGTTGTACTTTAATGATTTTTGCCGTCTGCGCTGTAATTTCATCAAGCGGTTTGGGTAATTCCTCATCCTTACCAATTTTCATGTAATAGCTACCGTCAGCCTTGATTGAAACCACTAAAGGTTCCTGGTCTTGATTATCCAAAGGCGCAGACGAAGCCTGAGGTAAGTCGACCTTTACACCTTGAGTTAGCAAAGGAGCAGTAACCATAAATATCACTAACAATACCAACATGACATCAATGTAAGGAACAACATTGATTTCAGCCATTGGCTTTTTTTTCGATTTCTTATTGGATGGCATAATAAGAGTACTTAATAATTAAAGAGTTTAGCGGTGCAATTGACGATGCAAAATGGCAGTAAGCTCTTCTGCAAAGGTCTCGTAATTACCACTAAGCGTATCCGCACGCGCAGAAAAACGGTTGTATGCAAGTACAGCAGGAATGGCTGCAAATAAACCCATGGCTGTTGCAATTAATGCTTCTGAAATACCAGGGGCAACCGTTGCCAAGGAAGCCTGACCAGCAGTGGCCAAACCACGGAATGAATTCATAATACCCCATACGGTTCCGAACAAACCAATATAAGGGCTCACCGATGCCACACTGGCTAAGAAGGGTAAATTAGCTTCAAGCTCTTCTTCTTCTCTTGCCAACGCAACTCTCATGGCACGCTGAGTACCCACCATGACTGTATCTGAATCTATATTTTCCTGCTGACGTAATCGAGAAAACTCTTTAAAGCCCGCACGGAAAATATTTTCGATTCCACTCACTTTACCATGGCTCGCTTTATCATTACCTTGACGATAAAGTTGAGTTAAATCCACACCAGACCAGAACGTTTTTTCAAAATTATTAAATAATGATTTCGCTCTGCGTTGATATGCCCCTCGTTGGATAATCATCATCCAGGAAATAACCGAGGCTAGTAATAATATCAACATAACAATCTGTACAACTATGCCTGCTTCAATAATCAGAGACCAGATTGAAAGTGTTTGTTCTTGTTCAGTCATAACGTCTGCCTTAACACATTATTTGTTTTGTTCTGCTGTTTGAATAATTTCCTATTGTCCATTATTCATTTGTTTCTAATATTTAACGCGGTACTTTTTATGCACTGCTTTTTATACATCTACTATTCATATATTCACGCAAGTCGTGCTGTATTGGTTTTGGCAAGGCCGTTGGTTTAATATTCCCATCGTCTTGTTGTGTGACACACGCTACCTTTACAATCGCACGGCAAAGAATATTCTCACCTCTACGTACCTCTTGATGAAAAACAACATAGCTATTAGCCACTTTTTGTAACGATGCTGTCGCTGTCACTTCATCATCCAATTTTGCGGGCAAAAAATAATCAATTTCTGTACTACGAACGACAAGCAATAAGCGCTCATCAAGAACAGCTGCCTTACCATACCCTAAAGAACGTAATAATTCCGTGCGACTACGCTCAATATATTTCAAATAATTGACGTAATACACAATACCACCAGCATCCGTGTCCTCGATGTAGACTCGAATCGGCAGTTTAAATTCATTAATAGAAGATGAAATACTCATTTTTTCTAATGTAACGTATTTTTGCTAAGGAAGTCACGATTATGCAGTTATTCATTCATCCTGCATATATAAAGGAAGGGTTAAAATCAGGAAGATTCATGACGAGGTGCTGGCAAGTCAAAATGTGTATAGGCTAAATTAGTAACTGTGCGGCCACGAGGCGTACGAGTGATATAGCCCTGCTGAATCAAATAAGGCTCTAACACATCTTCGATGGTATCTCGTTCCTCACTAATAGCGGCAGCCAGACTATCAATACCGACAGGACCACCGGAAAATTTTTCGATCATAGTTAACAGTAGACGCCGGTCCATATGATCGAAGCCATGTGTATCAACATTCAGCATATTGAGCGCTTTATCGGCTACATCTGAAGTGATATGACCATCAGCCTTCACTTCTGCAAAATCTCTCACTCGGCGTAGTAAACGGTTAGCAATCCGAGGGGTTCCACGAGAGCGCTTCGCAATCTCAACAGCACCAGTTTCATCCATCTCTACACCCAATAAATGCGCCGAGCGACTCACAATGTGTGTTAAGTCTTTTACATTATAAAATTCAAGCCGCTGAACAATGCCAAAACGATCTCGCAGCGGTGACGTCAGCAAACCAGCTCTTGTCGTTGCACCTACCAAAGTAAAAGGCGGTAAGTCCAACTTAATTGAACGAGCAGCTGGACCCTCACCAATCATAATATCCAACTGATAATCTTCCATTGCAGGATAGAGCACTTCTTCAACCACAGGAGAAAGGCGATGAATCTCATCAATAAACAGTACATCACCGGGCTGTAAATTGGTCATTAAGGCAGCTAAATCACCGGCTTTTTCGAGGACAGGCCCGGAGGTAGACGTCATCTCCACCCCCATTTCAGCAGCAATAATGTTCGCCAAGGTTGTTTTACCTAAGCCTGGTGGCCCAAAAATAAGGGTATGATCAAGAGGTTCTTTACGCTGCTGAGCGGCCCGAATAAAAATATCCATCTGCTCACGAACTTGTGGCTGGCCAATATAATCTTCTAGTTGCTTAGGTCGAATAGCCCTGTCCTGCCTGTCTTCCTGTGGCATAGCAACAGATGTGACTATTCTCTCGGCTTGAAGGTTATCTTTTGTAATCATTATTTTTCCAATATAAACAGGCGTTTACCCTGCCAAGCTTTACCCTGCCAAACTACGCAACGCTAATCGAATTAATTCCTCACTATTTTCAGGCGATGAGGTCTTTTGTACGGCTGTAATTACTTTTGCTGCATCCGTAGGTTTGTAGCCTAAGGCAATCAAAGCACTTTCAGCATCGGCCGTAATGCTAGATAAGGCTTGTTTATCATTATTATCTACAGCGAATAATGGCGCTACAGTTTCCCAACCTTTTAGACGATCTTTGACTTCAATGATTAATCTTTCAGCTGTTTTTTTACCCACACCAGGCACTTTTACCAATGCCGCAGAATTATCTGCCATCACACATTGAACAAAATCATCGACTGGCATACCCGATAAAATAGCCAATGCCATTTTAGGTCCAACACCGCTCACCTTTATTAAAGTACGGAAAAGGCGGCGCTCATCCTCTGTGTAAAAAGCAAATAATTGATGAGCATTTTCAGAGACCGACAAATGTGTATGTAATGTCGCAACTTCACCCACCGCCGGCAATGGATAAAAGCTAGTCATCGGAGCTTGTGCTTCATACCCTACGCCACCCACATCAATCAGTATTTGGGGTGGTTGTTTTTCGAGAATAATCCCCTTTAATCGACCTATCATTACACCATTCTTCCTCGACGAAAATGCTTAGCTTGGGCAACTGACACTAAGTGTTGCTCGGTATTGGCATGACATAATGCTACCGCTAGAGCGTCAGCTGCATCCTCTTGAGGTACGGCAGAGAGCTTTAATAATTGTTTGATCATATGCTGCACTTGGAATTTATCTGCCCCACCGTTACCAACGACGGACTGTTTTACCTTTTTGGCTTCGTATTCTGAAACAGGTAATTCACAACTAGTAGCAGCAACAATAGCAGCTCCACGGGCTTGCCCAAGCTTCAAAGCAGAACCAGCGCTCTTAGACATAAATACTTGCTCAATGGCCATTTGCTCAGGACAATATTCCTCAATCACCTCACAAACACTGGCAAAAATCACCTGTAAACGTTCTGGCAAAGCCTCATCTGGCAAACGAATAACTCCACTAGCCACATATTCATGCCGCCCACCTAAGGTGTTAATAATACCAAAGCCGGTTTTCCGGGAGCCCGGGTCGATGCCTAGAATCAAAGCCACTGTTTTTTTATCCAGTATTTTTAAGGCTAGTATCCTAGGATAAGGAATAGAGGTCAAGAGGTTTTCTGAAATGGGCTAAGACGGTTTATTATAGAGCTGTGTATATCAATAATTAGTAAAAGGATCACCTATTGCCTTACAACAAAATTATATTGCTGCCCGGAATGGATGGTACAGGGTTACTTTTTAAACCATTGTTACAACTGAGTTCAAATAATTTAACATTAGAGATAATTCCCTTGTCCGATACTGGCTATCAATCGATCGATGATGAAGTTGAACGAATTGCAAGGATTATAAAGAGTGAACCTATTATCATCTTTGCTGAATCATACTCAGGTCGAATAGCTTATGAGCTTGCGAAGAAACCAACAACAGACATAAAGCACATCATTTTTGCCGCAAGCTTTCTCTCTACACCATCATATTTAAGTAGATTTAGCCAATTGCTCCCTCTTTCTATTTTGAAACAGCGATTAATGCCTAATATATTCATCAATTGGTTATTTTTTCAAAATAAAGAATCTCTTCAATTAATCGATTTGTTTTACCAATCAATAAATACTGTTGATGATAATATTCTGAAAACACGGCTCAGGAATATAGCCAATATGAAAAGTCCAGAAGAGAAAATAGATTTAGAAATCACTTATATAGCAGCAGATAATGATTTATTAGTCTCTTACCTTGCCATCAATGATTTTAAAAAAGTGTTCAAAGTTGTCAAAGAAAAAATGCTACCTGGCGGGCATTTCATCGCTCAAACCAACCCTCAAGAATGTTTAAAAATAATAAATGAGAGAGTTCATTATCTTCAAAACTAATATGCTGCAACGGTCCCATCAATGCGCTTTTCCGTTCCACCGCACAACACGCCAGTCTCAGGATCACGTAAAATAATCTGTCCACGCCCATAAATAGTGGGATCCGTGGCGATTTCCGTATCATGCCCTTTTTCTTTCAGGTCGTGGGTAATATTCGTGTCCAACTCAGATTCAAGGCCAATTTTTTTATCACCAAACCACTGCCAACGCGGTGCATCTAAAGCTGTCTGAGGGTTCATACCAAAATCAATCATATTAGTAATGACTTGTAACTGTCCTTGTGGCTGCATATAAGCACCCATTACCCCAAAAGGGCCTACAGCTTGATTTCCTTTGGTAATAAAACCAGGGATGATTGTGTGGAATGTTTTTTTGCCGGGCTGTAGATAATTGGGATGTTTAGGATCAAGAGAAAAATCAGCACCACGATTCTGTAAACCGATACCAGTACCAGGAATAACGACACCAGAGCCAAAACCATGAAAATTACTTTGGATATAAGACACCATATTGCCTTCATTATCCGCTGTCGCTAAATACACCGTCCCACCTTTACTTGGCTCACCTACCGTTGGCATTAGTGCTTGATCATGAATATCTGCTCGGCGACTAGCGGCATAAGGTTCTGCTAATAATTGCTCAACACTATAAGGCATGTGATCCGGCTGAGTAATGAAGGCCTGACCGTCGGTATAAGCCAATTTCATCGCTTCAATTTGTTTGTGCAGAGTATCCGTTGTATCGCGCTTATCAAAGGTATAGCCCTTTAAAATATTTAAGGCCATCAATACAACAAGGCCTTGTCCATTTGGCGGAATTTCCCAGATGTCATAGCCACGGTAATTAATTTTGATCGGATCAACCCACTCTGGCTCGTAGCGCGCAAGATCCTCTTTGCGAATTAAGCCGCCAGTTTCTCGTGCAAACGTATCTATTTTGTCTGCCAATTCACCACGATAAAAACTCTCTGCATGAGTATCGGCAATACTCTGTAATGAGTTGGCATGCCCTTGAGATGAAAAAATATCACCCGGGTTGGGTATTCGACCATCGACAGAAAATGTATCAAACCAGATTTTTTTTAAGCGTTCATCGGTCAATACGACTTTCATCAATTGTGATTCTTTATGCCATAGATGGCTGATCGTTGGAGAAACAGGAAAACCTTCACGGGCTAATTTGATAGCAGGCTTTAATACTTCCGCAAACGGTAACTTACCCCAACGTTTGCTCAAATTAGCCCATGCGGAAGGAATTCCAGGAACAGTTACTGGCAACCAACCATGCACAGGCATTTGCTGCTCATAACCATGAGCTTTGATTGCTTCAGGGGTCAGTTTTGCTGGTGCAAATGAACTTGCATTTAACCCATGTAATGTATCTTTCATCCAGACCAAGGCAAATGCATCACCACCAATACCGCAACCCGTTGGCTCAACAACGGTTAATGCTGCTGCGGTTGCAATGGCAGCATCAACAGCATTACCACCTGCCTTCAACATCGATAAACCAGCTTCCGCCGCCAAGGGTTGAGAGGTGGCAACCATACCATTTCGGGCATAGGTTGTGGATCGTCTAGAAGGGTAAGGATAGGATGAAGGGTCGATATTGATCATTACTACAGTCTCAGCTATATGCTCAATAAAATAAAAAGGGCTAGCTTACTGGTTGCTAACCCAGAAAATACAGGTCGATACAAATACGGCACAAAGTATAACAGCCGCAATGGCATCCGCCTTGGCATCACCGGTTTCACGCTTGTAAACTTTGGTGATAGTGTTCTTTACATCACTCCAACTGGCATTATCATCTAATTGATTTAACAGAGAAGTTGCCGTTTGTTTTGCACTCATAATTCGCACCTTTGCTTTTATTGTTATGGATTTATTGTCTTATAAGGAGAGGGCTTACATGAAAATTCATTATAAAAGCCATCAGCCCCGTCACAATGCATTTAGAAGCACTCGGAGTATATAAAGCATTAAGCGCTGATGTCCAGCGCTCGACCTCATATCGGCCTATGTCGAACTAACTAGCAGCGGCTAGGCGATTATCTATGCCTTCTTTGACGAGTTTGATATGTTCTCGCAAATGATAGAGTTCGTCAGTATAAGAAAGCGGAGTAGGCTGCTCCATTGCATCCTCTTGCAATAAGTTTAACTCAACTTTTAATGCAGATAGAGACTCATATGACACATCCTGCTGCATCATCCGCTCTTCAATTTCCCGCAAATTTCGATACCATCGATAAATGCGTGATCGTACTCGCCAACGGTAAAGGGGCGGTAATACTTTCATTAAAGGAATCATCAATGCAATTAAAGGGATCAAAAACACCTTAAATTGGTTAACCAGTACAGCCGCCCAAAATGGAAGGTATCGCTGTAATAAAGGCGGGCCGTATTCAAAATAACGTTCGGCACTCGCGTCTAAAGGAAAATCTACATAATGCTGAGAAGGAAATTGCCCTGGCTCTTCCAACAGATCACCTTCACTATGCACGATATTAATGGCCTGCATTAATAAAGCAACAAGTGCAGGATGCACATCTTCATGGCCCGCCAATGTAGCGGCAGCCGACAGTAAATTAACATCTTTAGCTGGAATATCATGGCTGAAATCGACAACACCACGAGGCAGTTCTACAGCTGATAAAAATCGATAACGGCGCGTATAGGCTTTTGCTCTCTCAAAATCGAAAGGAATGATTGTTGTATCCGCTAATAAAGACTGAACCAATGGTGCATTAACAGAAGCAACAACAAATAAGTAGTCCAATTCTCCTGAAGCGAGCTGTTTAGCGGCATCATCAGTAGCGAGGCCACGTAATTGAGTGTTCTCTTCCGTAATACCATTATTTGCAAGCAAGACTTGTGTCAACGCACGGGTACCACTGCCCTCCTCTCCAATCGCTACCCTTTTACCTTTAAGGTCTGTCGCTTTAAAGGCTGTTTGGGAAGCTGGCATAAATAACCAAAGAGGCTCGTAATACAGGCTCGCCAGAGAGACTAATGCTTGGCCAGCATCGGTTACATCATTTTTGTAATCTTGCCCGGTTCCACTCTGAACAAACGCTAAATCAACTGCTCCTGCTTTCAAACGCTGAATATTATCGATAGAACCCGAGGTAGAAATAATGTTGAGTTCGATTCCCTCTTTCGCTAAAAGCTTTTTATACTGCTGGGCATAGGCATAATAGGCACCCGCCTCACTACCAGTAGCAATGGTGATAGATTTTGGCGGGCTAGGTTTAACAAACTGATAAGCCAAAACAAAACCGGCAACAATCAATAGAAACCCAACCCCAAATACCTGCAAATTTTCTCTCATAACTACTCAATACTTAATAAATAAATCCAGAAGCGGCTCACCCTACAAAAATCTCTCTTTACTGACAAGTGATTTACAATAAAGCATTCAATATTTAACCTGATTGAAATGAACTTTCTCAAACATGCATGCGTAAATACGGGGGCATACAAGGAACAGAATCAGGTGCTTTATGAATATTTTGCGATTTATCATCATTGGCTTTATTGGCAACTTACCTCTTAAGGCTTTTGCAGAATGCCCTAACTGGCTGAATCAAACCTTTCGTCAGCTTCACTCCACAAATGAAATCAGCCTGTGCGAACAATTCGCCAATAAGCCCTTGTTAATCGTCAATACGGCTAGCCATTGTGGCTTTACTCATCAATTCTCTGGACTAGAGGCACTGCATCAACGCTATAAAGGCCAAGGCTTAGCCATTATCGGATTTTCCAGTAATGATTTTCGTCAAGAAGCGGCATCAGAAGAGAAAGCAGCGGGGATTTGTTACGAAAACTATGGTGTTACCTTTACAATGATGGCTCCTATCTCTGTAAAAGGCCAAAATGCACACCCATTATTTAAAGCCATTGCATCAAAATCTCAAACGCCGAGCTGGAACTTTAATAAATTTTTAGTAAGTGCCGATGGAGAGCAAGTAATTCATTTTGGTACGAGTATATCGCCGACTTCACAACAATTAAATTCGGCGATACAGTCGTTACTGTAACGTTATTTTAACGATCAGAATACGTTAACGCTTACGCAATACTAAGCTACCTATGGAATAACCCGCACCAAATGAACAGATCAAACCAATATCTCCACTCACTAAATCTTTATGATGAAGGTTGAATGCAATTAATGAACCTGCAGATGCCGTATTAGCATAACGATCCAATACAATGGGTGCTTCTTCTGGCTGAGGGTCTCGACCTAATAATTTTTTTGTAATCAAGGTATTCATATTAATATTGGCTTGATGCAGCCACCAACGTTTAACACTGCTCACCTCTATACCCTGACTTTCGAGCTGTGTTGCAATATGATTTGCCGCCATTGGACATACCTCTTTAAAAACTTTCCGACCTTCCTGATGAAATAATCTATCAGCCGCAAAGGGTTCGGTATCATCCGCATGAGAAACATAACTAAAATCAGAGCGAATATTATTAGAAAAGCTGGTAACCGCTTTTGTATTGACGATATCGTAACTATGCTCTGATGTACAACTATCCGCATGCTCAATGACCGTGGCAGTAGCAACATCACCGAAAATAAAATGACTATCTCGATCACAGTAATTAACTTGAGGTGACGTTAGTTCAGGATTGATCGTCAGCACACATTTGGCTGTACCGGCAGCAACCATCTCATAAGCTCGCTGCAAAGCAAAGGTTGCTGCGGAACATGCAACCAACATATCGAAACCAAAGCCTTTAATACCTAATTCATTTTGAACTTCAATAGCAATGGCAGGATAAGGCCGTTGTGTATAAGCACAGGAAACAATCACTGCATCGATATCTTCGGGCGACTTATTAGCTTCTTTTAATGCTATACGTGCAGCCTTAAGTGCCATTTCAGCTTGATGCGATAATTCATCATTATTGCGAACTTCGATTTTTGGCCGCATTCGATTAACATCTAAAATACCGTCTTTACGATAAGCAAAGCGGCTTTTAATACCTGATGCTTTAGCAATAAATTCTGCGCTGGATAATGGCTTTGCCGCTAATTCACCACGTTCGATGTCAGCAGCATTATCATTGTTATACTTTTCAGCGTATTGATTATAAGCATTGACTAATTCTTCATTGCTGATCGTATTCTCTGGTGTCCAGAGACCGCTACCGCTAATAACGATGGAACTTTTTTCATTCATAACGAATAACTCTTATCTCATCATCTGTCTGGAATTGGAAATAGAGAAACCATACCATAAAAAGTATGGAAGCACTGTTCAATTTAAAAATCAGGCAGAATTATGCTCCCACAACCTCATTAATATACCAGGAAACCCACAAAAACCTGACATTAAAAAAAATAGTGTAGAAACAAAATTACCGATAAAAATTGCCTTATTCATGTGAACCCCTCCTACAGTGATTAAGAGGCAGAGCTAATTAATAGCATTAGCTGGCGTCTTAATTATTCTGGTTTCTGCACCTAGCACTGGATTGTTGGGAATAAGCTGCGACAATATCAATGACACCAATGCAAGACCCGCTCCGAAAAAAAATACTGTAGCGGGACTATATAACCAAATAAAACCAAGTATCGCAGGCAAGACAACTGCGGCAATATGATTTATTGTAAAACTGACGCCAGCTGTCGACGCGATATCTGCCTCTCGGGCAATTTTTTGGAAATAAGTTTTAATTGCAATTGCAAATGCAAAAAAGAAATGGTCAATAATGTATAACGCACCTGCAATAGCGGCATTATCAACAACTGCATAAGATGCAAACACTATAATTAAACCAATATACTCAATGGTTAATGCATTACGCTCACCAATAAAGCCAATTAATTTCCCAATCTTGGCAGCAAAAAACAAATTAAACACATAATTCGCCAAAAAAAGTAAGGCGATAGAAGCCGCTGAGTAGTTAAATTTTTCAACCAGTAAGAAACCTGCAAAGACAACAAAAATCTGCCTGCGCGCACCACTTAAAAACGTCAGCAAGTAAAATAACCAATAACTTTTTCTCAATACAAGATGCTTATGTTGTTCAACCTTGCCTGAAAACTGAGGGAAACTGAACCAGATAACTAAAATAATCAAAATACCTAGTCCGCCAAACAAGGTATAAATCGTTGTATAGGATATTGCAAAATATTCGAGCATTAACCACATTGAACCAAAAACTAAAATAGAAGCGCCAGCGCGTACAGCCAGCGACTTACCCATAAAGTGCGGCGTCTCTTTTTTAGGTATCCATTGTAAAATCAACGACTGATGAACAGTTTCAAAATAGTGAAAGCCGATAGACATAATGACAGTTGTTATATAAAGACCCATAACAGAAGGAAAATAACCTGTCAGCAGTACCCCCACGGACAATAACAATAGCGAAAACAAAGCGAGGCGTTGCTCACGAACAATCAGCAACACCCAAACCACCGTAAATGCCAGAAAACCAGGTACTTCACGCAAGCTTTGCAGAATGCCAATCTCTTTTCCGGTAAACTCAACAATTTCCTTACTGAAATTATTAATTAATGCCATCCATGTTGAAAAGATCAATGGCATCACAAATGCCATCAACAATAATAATGTAAAGGGGTTTTTCCAGCGGCGCAGTACTTCTCCTGATGAGGACTTCATTTATCAAACTCTTATCGATCGTATGCTTAAAAAGGTTTTTGAAAGTGACACTAAACGGTTATATGTGATGAGACAGTTTTGATTGAATACACGAGCTATTCTACCAAGAGAGTATGGCTAAGTACCATTAATTGACTAACTTCGGTAGTACGCCACGTAAGAAAACTAAAATTGATTTAAAATTTCTTCTGAGATGTCGGCATTTGTATAAACATTTTGTACATCATCAAGGTCTTCTAACATATCAATCAGACCCATAATTTTTTCAGCATCGGCTTTATCTAATGCTACCGTTATTGATGGAATCATCACGATGCCCGCATTTTCAGGCTGAAACTTCTCATCATTCTCTTTAACAGTTAAAGCATCTTTAACTGTTAAAAAATCCTCGAAGCTTGTTATCACATCAGTGCTACCATCATCATGAATCACTACATCATCAGCACCTACGTCAAGTGCCGCTTCCATAATAATATCTTCATCGATACCTGCACCGTATGATATTTGCCCCTTACGCGCAAATAAATACGCAACTGAACCATCAGTGCCCAAATTGCCACCGCGCTTACTAAATGCATGCCTGACTTCGGCCACAGTTCTATTACGGTTATCGGTTAGGCACTCAATCAATACGGCAACACCTGCTATGCCATAACCTTCATAGGATACTGCTTCATAATTGTCGTCATCAGTGTTACCCGCACCTCGGGCAATGGCCTTATCAATGGTATCGCGCTTCATATTAGCAGCAAGTGCTTTGTCAATCACTGCGCGCAAGGTGGGATTATCCACTGGATCACTGCCTTTCTTGGCAGCGACAACCAGCTCACGGATTATTTTAGTAAATATCTTACCGCGCTTAGCATCCTGAGCAGCTTTGCGGTGTCTAATATTGGCCCATTTACTATGACCAGCCATTGAATGCTCCTCTTTATGAAGCTCCCAGTTTTTGATTAGCGTTTACTCGCTACTCGGTTTTTTCTCAGCCGCTTTCTCAGTAAGTTTAATATTGAGCTCACGCAATTGTTTACGATCGACAGCACCTGGAGCATCTGTCATAACACAAGCTGCCGTTTGAGTTTTAGGGAAAGCAATCACATCACGAATGGAATCACTATCCGTCATCAACATAATCAAGCGATCAAGACCAAACGCCAGACCACCATGAGGAGGGGCACCGTATTGTAAGGCATCCAATAAGAAACCAAATTTTTCACGCTGCTCTTCTTCGCCGATACCGAGAACCTTAAAGACTGTCTGCTGCATGGCTTGATCATGAATACGCACAGAACCACCGCCTAACTCAGTACCATTAAGAACCATATCATAAGCGATTGATAATGCTTCACCGGGATTAGCTTCAAGCTCTTCAGGTGTACAGGCAGGCGCAGTAAATGGATGGTGTAAAGACGTCCAACCTGTATCGGTTTCTTCAAACATTGGGAAGTCTACAACCCATAGCGGTGCCCATTCGCAGGTATACAAATCAAGATCTTCACCTAATTTACAACGTAGCGCACCTAGAGACTCAGAAACAACGGTGGCTTTATCCGCACCAAAGAAGATTAAATCTCCATTTTCGGCACCAACGCGTTCTAGAATTGCACCACGCACATCATTGGGTAAAAACTTAACAATAGGAGACTGTAAACCATTCTCTAAATCAGCTTTATCGTTAACCTTGATATAAGCCAAACCTTTAGCACCGTATATGCTGACAAACTTTGTATAGTCGTCAATTTGCTTACGAGTTAGCTTAGCGTTACCGCCCTCTATTTTCAGAGCAGCAATGCGGCCTTTAGGGTCATTAGCGGGGCCAGAGAAAACTTTAAATTCGACCTCTGTCATCAAGTCTTTAATATCTACTAACTCAAGAGGAATACGTAGATCTGGCTTATCAGAGCCGTACTTAGCCATCGCCTCGCTATATGGCATACGTGGAAACTCACCTAGATCGATATCTTTCATACTTTTGAATACGTCGGTAATCATCCCTTCTGTGATCGACATAATATGCTCGTCGCTCATAAAAGAGGTTTCAATATCGATTTGAGTAAATTCTGGCTGGCGATCGGCTCTCAAGTCCTCATCACGGAAACATTTTGCAATCTGATAATAGCGATCAAAGCCCGATACCATGAGCAATTGCTTAAACAACTGCGGCGATTGTGGCAATGCAAAGAACTTACCGTCATGAGTTCGTGACGGCACTAAATAATCACGGGCACCTTCAGGCGTTGCGCGAGTGAGAATGGGCGTTTCAATATCCAGAAATTCATGTTGATCAAGATAGTTACGGATGGCGTTCGTGACTTTGGAGCGAAAACGCAGGTTATGTTGCATCTCCTGACGGCGCAGATCCAAATAGCGGTATTTAAGGCGAACATCTTCGCCCACACTACTGTGCTCGCTTAATGGGAAAGGCGGTGTTTCAGCAACACTGAGAATTTCCAGCTCAGTTCCATAGACTTCGATCTCACCCGTCGCCATATTGGGATTAACGGTTGCTGCGTCACGAGCACGTACCTTACCCGTCACTTGCAAAACATATTCGCTACGGACTTTATCTGCCAGCGCGAAGTTATCCTTACCATCAGGATCAAATACCACCTGTACGATACCATCCCGGTCTCGAAGGTCGATAAAAATCACACCACCATGGTCACGTCGGCGATCAACCCAGCCACATAGGGTCACGGTTTGATCAATAAAGGCGGTGTTGAGCGCACCACAGTATTCACTGCGCATAGTATTTCCTTTGAATAAAATTAAGAGGATCTAAAAATCAGCTAGCTTTAGCTGCTGTCGTTGATGTCGTTTTACTACTTGAGTTGTCATTGCCAGAGGGTTTTGACGCTTTTTTCTCACTGGATGAACTACCAGAGGCATCTGGTTTAGCAGCATCACCTGCTAAATTCTTTTTATTACCGGATTTAAAATCGGTTTCATACCAACCACTGCCAGATAACCTAAATGCCGCTGCTGATATTTTTTTCACCAGTGCTGCTTTAGCGCATTCAGGGCAATCGACCAAAGGCTGATCACTCATCTTTTGCAGTGCTTCAAATTCATGATGACATTCACCACATTGATACTCATAAATAGGCATAAAAAAACAAACCTCACAACAACAAACTGGTCAACTATAAAGGGGCGAGGATTATACCTTAGGCATGATTATGCTTAAACCCGAATTTGGTCGTTTTGCAAACAGATTTACCCTATGCACCGATGACTAGCGTCCTTTTTTGAGACATAGGATAAAAAAAACGCATTTAGCCCTTAAAATACAGGGTTTTTTCTTGAAGGATTTATTTTAATGCTATATATATAGCACCCGTTGCTTCTAGATAGGTTTACAGTCGATGGTAAACCCTCTAAAGTCATTCCGTTAATGATAACTAAATAAAGGTATGTCCTATGGCCGCAAAAAAAGCCGCTGCGAAAAAGAAAGCTCCTGCAAAAAAAGCTGTTGCAAAGAAAGCTGCAGCACCTGCTAAAAAAATCAAGGCTATTTCTGAGCGTTACACCAAAACTCAGATGTTAACCCAAATAGCAGATAATACTGAGCTGTCTCGCAAGCAAGTTCAATCTGTACTCAATGAATTGACTGATATCATTGAAGGCCATGTTAAAAAACGCGCCTGTGGTGAGTTTGTTTTACCTGGCTTAATGAAAATAGTCACTGTTAAGAAACCAGCGAAGAAAGCCCGCAAAGGTATTAACCCTTTCACTGGTGAAGAAACCATGTTCAAAGCGAAACCTGCCAGTATCGCGGTTAAAATTCGTCCATTGAAGAAACTGAAAGAAATGGCTGAATAAGTCTCTATAGCTAATCTCAAGAATAGCGAAGCTTAATCACTTCGCTATTTTTTTGCCTCCAGAAACCTATTTACCCTCTAAACCCTATCTCTTTATCGATAAGGCTTGAACGCAAGTCCTGAATACGCTGCCCCAGCAACTCAACCGAATAATCATTCGCGGGTACCTTACCCCAAATAGGCCCTGGCCAAGCTGGATCAGCCTTAAAACGAGCAATATGATGAATATGGAGTTGTGGCACCATATTACCCAACGCTGCGACATTCATTTTTACTGGCTGATAGAGGCTTTCCATCACTTCGGCTAAAGTACAGGATTCATCGAGTAATTGCTGTCGATCCTCCTTATTTAACTGATGAATCTCTTTAATCTCCTCTCGCTTAGGCACCAAGATACACCAGGGGTAATTGGCATCTTTGCAGAGCAATAGCAGCGATAAGGGAAAATGGCCAACAACATGTGTATCGGTAGCCAACTGAGAATGTAATTGAAAAGGAAGTGCCGACATAAGGATCCTCAATAGTAGTGATACTCAGGGGAAACGGTTATTGTTACCTAAAATAGTGTATTTGCCTATCGCCAAACAAAAGAGCAAAACACACTAAATAGACGATTAGATGATTATGTAGTGGAAATCTCCGTATAATTTGATGAAAATACACCCTTTTTAACATTACCTGTTAATAGATCTTTTGAACTTTAGGAAATTTACTCGATGCGCGCTAGCCGTTTTTTAATCGCCACCCTGAAAGAAACCCCTGCTGATGCAGAAGTTATAAGCCATCAATTGATGTTAAGAGCCGGTTTAATCCGCAAGTTAGCATCAGGGCTTTATACATGGCTGCCGCTAGGCTTACGCGTTATTCGTAAAGTGGAAAACATCATTCGTGATGAGATGAATAACTGTGCCGGCGCACAGGAAGTCTTAATGCCTGTAGTACAGCCCGCCGAGTTATGGCAGGAGTCTGGCCGCTGGCAAGAATATGGGCCTGAATTATTACGCATTAATGACCGGCACCAAAGAGACTTTTGTTTAGGTCCAACCCATGAAGAAGTCATTACGGATTTAATTCGTAACGAAATTAGCAGTTACAAACAACTGCCCGCTAACTTTTATCAAATCCAAACTAAATTTCGTGACGAGATACGCCCCCGCTTTGGTGTTATGCGCTCTCGTGAATTTATTATGAAAGATGCTTATTCATTCCACGTAGGTCAGGAATCATTGCAGGAAACTTACGATGTTATGCATCAAACCTACTGTAATATTTTTGATCGTATTAATTTAGACTATCGCCCGGTAATTGCCGACTCCGGCTCAATTGGTGGTTCAGGTTCTCATGAATTCCACGTACTGGCAGACAGCGGGGAAGACGATATCGCCTTTAGCACCGAAAGCAACTATGCGGCCAATGTAGAGATGGCTGAGGCCATTGAAACACAACAAAGGCAAGAGCCTACGCTGACACTAGAAGAAGTAGCAACACCAGACCAGCATACGATCGAAGCTGTCTCTGAATTTCTCAATGTGCCTTCTACTCAAACTATTAAGACATTGATCGTGTTAGGTCAAAAAGACGAAGACGACAATGAGCCATTAATTGCGCTGGTGTTGCGTGGTGACCACAGCTTAAATGAAATTAAAGCGGCAAAATTAGAAGGCGTTGCAGATCCCTTAACCTTTGCGCCCGAAGAACGTATCGAAAAAGAAATCGGCTGTAAAGTTGGTTCTTTAGGGCCAAAAGGCTTATCTATTAAAACTTATGTTGATCGCTCTGCTGCCGTTCTCAACGATTTTGTCTGTGGTGCTAATAAAGAAGGCTATCACCTTGTAGGAACAAACTGGGAGCGTGATATTTCATCTGACCTTTCTGTTGAAAACGCTGTCGATATACGTAATGTCGTTGTTGGTGATCCAAGCCCTTGCGGTCAAGGGACACTAGAAATTAAACGTGGTATCGAAGTTGGCCACATTTTCCAACTAGGCACAAAGTACAGCAAAGCCTTAAACGCTACTGTACTGGATGAAAATGGCAAATCACAAACCATGATGATGGGTTGCTATGGTGTCGGTGTAACTCGTGTTATTGCTGCTGCTATTGAGCAAAATCATGACGAGAATGGCATTATCTGGCCTGAAGCCATTGCTCCCTTTCAGATTGCACTAATCCCTATTAACCCACATAAGTCCGAAGCGGTTAAAGAAAAATGTGAGACGCTATACAGTGAGTTACAAGCCGCTGGTTACGAAGTACTCTATATGGACGAAGCAAAAGCTAGGCTTGGTGTCATGTTAGCTGACACTGAACTAATGGGTATACCACACCGTATTGTTGTCGGTGACCGTGGCCTAGAAAAAGGAAACGTAGAATACAAAGGCCGTAGGGATGAAAATAAACAAGAGATCCCATTAGATAACCTGATGTCATTTTTGAGTAATCTCTAATTTCTTTGCTATTTATTTCTATCTGACAAAAAGATATAAATGTTGATATAAAGCGGTATGACAAAAAAAATAAAACAACAGCCCTTATCACTGGTGATACTGCTATTAGCAATGATTCATTGCTCAGTAGCAGTCGCCAATACTGCAAACAGACAAGCAGTTGATGATGATCTTAGAGTCGAGTTGAAAAAAGCGATTGCAGCATCAGATAGTTTTGAAGATCGCTTTGACGCCGAAGTCTGGCTAACGGCTATGTCCCATAAACTAAAGCGCTACATCAAAGACCCAACCGAACGCCTACACATTTTGCGCAACGTTCATCGCGAAGCTAAACGCGCTAATTTAGAGCCAGAACTTGTACTTGCCGTTATTCAAATTGAAAGTGCATTTAATCCCTACGCCGTTTCGGTTGTCGGTGCACAAGGTATGATGCAAGTTATGCCTTTTTGGAAAAAAGAAATCGGCCGCCCTGACGATAATCTGATAAACCTTGAAACCAATCTGCGTTACGGTTGCACCATCCTCAAACATTATCTCGATAGAGAAAAAGGCAATATTGCCCCCGCCCTAGCTCGCTATAATGGCAGTTATGGAAGTACAAAATACTCACGAAAAGTCATGGGGGCATGGTTTGATCGGTGGAGATAATATTGTTTTTTGAAATACCGATCTACTGAACAAAAAGTAGAGCAATAACAGAATAATTAGTTACCACTCTACTCTTTTGCTTTTAAGACCCAAGAAAGTGTCTTACCTTCGGTGGCTCATCGCCTTGGTGAAGCGCATGAATCTGTTTCTGGAGCTCACGGTCTTCGCTAGTCACTCGTTTATGATGTCTTAAATGCTCAAGCCATGAAGCATCCATAAAATGCTCAACAAAAGTATCGGGTTGATCAGACTCCTGCATGATATCCCACGTATAAGCACCATATTGCTTTCTTACTCGACCTAACTTGTACATTAATGACAGGAATGTTTTTACATCAGATTTATCAATCTTATATTCAACGGTAACCATGACTGGCGACCTTTCGTGCAGCATATTTTTTTCGCATTCGGAGTCAACAACAACAATGGGTTCAGGCCAGTGGGTTGAGGGCGATAAGTCGAGAACTTTACCTTGGTTTAACTCACATTTTCGAGCTAGAAAAGTACCAACACCCAATGTAAAAGCCGATATAGCTAGAGCATTACAAATATCAAACTGGCTGGCAACCAAACCCCATACAATACTGCCCAAACTCATAGAACCAAAGAACACCATCAAATAAATTGCAAGGCCACGCGCTCGGATCCAATCAGGAAGGGCTAGCTGTGCTGAAACGTTAAAGGTCGATAATACCCACACCCAGCAAGCGCCAAAGATAATACACACCAGCATAATCAGTTCTTTGATCTGCAATGATGCAGAAACAATAAACACAACCATCAATAACAACGAGGATATTGTTACTAATCGCTGAGGGTTTAATATACTTTTCACACGAGGCAATAAAATAGCACCAAGAACAGCACCTAAGCCGATCATGCCGATTAATAAACCAAATAATTTAGCATCACCTTGAAGCTCAGTTTTAACTAGTAGAGGTAATAACGCCCAAAACGCACTGGCAGAAATAAAAAAGGCAAATGCTTTCCAGAATGTAGCTTTCAACGGCGGGCTATAACGAACATAACGCAGGCCTGTCATTATTGCACCAGGTATACGTTCTTTGGGTAAATCCCCTATGACCCTGAATGGACACCAAAGCAACAGTGCTCCAATAATGAAAAGGAAGCTAACCGCATTAAACGCAAATGGTGCAGCAATACCAACCGTCGTTATAAGAATACCAGCTATGGCCGGCCCAATAGCTCGACTTAAGTTAAAGCCTACACTATTTAAAGCAATAGCGGATTGTAGCTCTTCTTTCGGTATTAATTGAGGCACGATGGCTTGTTTAGCCGGCGCAACAAATGCAGCGCCCGTTCCCAGAGCAAAAATGAACAACAGTAATAATGCGGGAGTAATAGTTCCCTTATAAACAATATAAGTAAGTATTCCAGCCACAATAGCCATGAGGATTTGAACGACAATCAGCAGTTTACGTTTGCTGACAACATCTGCAATTGCACCAGCAGGCAGAGCAAACAGAAAGATTGGCAAAGTCGTCGCCGTTTGAACAAGCGCAACCATCAAGGGGTCGGAAGTCAATGATGTCATTAACCAGCCTGCACCCACTTCATGCATCCTTACACCAATCGTGGATATCATGCCTGATAGCCAAAGAGCACTAAAAATCTTTGACTTAAAGGGTGCCCAAGGGCTGGCCTGTATTGCAGTGGTACTCATATTGAACTCTTAATTAAATAATGACATTTATACGCCGAGTGAGTCTAAATATCTTTCTCTTCGACAGGTATTATATCGTATGGTTTCATGCCTATTCACAATATCTATAGACTAAACACTAGTCTATTATTCAGTAGTAGAAAGCAGCAATATTGATACGATGAGAAAAGTTAGATTAAAATTCGAGGGTATTATCCTAAAGGTTACTATCCTGATAAATGAGCTTAATAACTCAATACTGAGAAATAATAACTCAATACACATATAGTTAGATAGATATTAACACCATTTAACAGTAATCGTTTTATTGCTGGCCAACTTATCCTTCATTGAAACTCACTATGAATGCCAATAAATTAAGCAACCAAATGCGCACTTATTGATATTTGATTAATTCCTTATCGTCAACAAGTCGGCCCCAATAAGCATTATAGGGGTGAATATCACGTGTCGCTTTCCCATTTTTCACAAAATCAATATTATCGTTGTGCCATTTAAACGCACCGCCTTCTAAGTTGTAAGCTTGGCTAACACCATATTCAGGAAGCTTATCATTCAGCTTTGATAACATTCTCGATGAACGCTGACCTACCGAGCAATAAAACACAGCAACTTTATTATTCAATTTACTGGCATATTCTTTGAAAAACTCTTCTGCCGATGTACTAGGGTCAAGATGTATCGCATTATTAATATGGCTAACTTTATATTCTTTTAATTTGCGTACATCAAAGATGACCACATCTTTCGAGGGGATTTTATTAAAAGCTTCATTACTGATATGATGAACATCATAGTCCCGTACAATATCTTCGTGAATATCATCTAACTCTCCTGCAAAAGCAATAGAGCTTACGAAAAAAATCACCACAAAAGTAAGCAACCCTATCCCCAAACTAAGCTTGTGATTAATGATTAAGTGTTTCATGAGTTATACCTTTAATTTTAATGAAGCAAAGCATTAATAAGCTTAAATATTCTCATAAGCCTGCATTTTTCTCCATGTACAGATCTAACTTTAATATGGATAAAACCTTCATAAATTATCAATAAATCCATAGCAGTAAAAAGAAGCAGCTATTCAGCACTATCATTCACTATAGATTCTATGATAAAACGAATAATCGTGAGCTGACAGCGTATTGTGACATCTGATTTTAAGTGATCTATTATGGACCAAAGTCTTAAATTAATTTTTAGCGGAGTAGCAATTGCTTTCACATTTGTCACCTTTGTTCCTTATATACTCTCAATTTTATCTGGAAGAACAAAACCCCATGTTTTCTCATGGATAATATGGGGAGCAACCACGACGATCATTTTTCTTGCCCAACTTGAAGCAAAAGGAGGTATTGGTGCATGGCCTATCGGTCTATCTGGCATGATTACCCTATTCGTTGCTTTTCTGGCATTTATCAAGCGTTCAGATATTTCTATTACACGAGCTGATTGGTTGCTTTTTCTAATCGCCATGGCATCACTGCCCTTCTGGTATTTTACGTCTAACCCATTATGGGCCGTAGTAATATTAACTTTTGTCGACATGTTAGGTTTTGGCCCTACGCTTAGAAAAGCTTATGCCTTTCCACATGAAGAAAACCTTTCCTTTTTTATATTATTTATCGTAAGAAATACATTTGCTCTGATGGCACTAGAATACTATTCTCTGACAACGGTTTTATTTCCTGTTGCTGTCAATATTGCATGTCTATTCTTAGTTGTTATGGTCAGCTACCGACGTAAGAATGTATATATTTGATACTATAGGAGCGAATGTTATGCTTAGCAAATACCCGCTATTTGATAGCCATCTACATATTATCGACAAGAGATTTCCTCTCATTCCTAATAATGGTTATCTCCCTGGTGAATTTACCTGCGAAGATTATCTCACTCGGATGTCACCCTATCAGTTATGTGGTGGGGTTATCGTATCAGGTTCATTTCAATCTTTTGATCAATCTTATTTAATCAATGCTCTACAAACATTGGGTAAGTCGTATGTAGGTGTTACACAACTTCCCTCTTCTGTATCTGATGACGAAATTCTTCGACTTAATCAATTGGGTGTTAAAGCCATTCGCTTTAATCTGAGACGTGGTGGTTCAGAAGAAGTTTCTCATTTATCTGTAATGGCAAAAAGAGTTTATGAGATTGCTAATTGGCATATTGAGCTTTATGTAGATTCCAGCAATATAAAAAGCCTGCTCCCTACTTTATTGGATTTACCTGCCGTCAGTATTGACCATATAGGTTTAAGTAAAGAAGGGTTTCGTGATTTACTCAAGCTAGTAGAAAAAGGGGTTCGCGTAAAAGCGACTGGTTTCAGTCGCGTAAATTTCGATATAGGCTCTGCCTTAAAGGATATTTATAAGGCAAACCCGGCAGCTCTTATGTTTGGCAGTGATTTACCGTCTACAAGAGCGCCACACCCTTATTCAGACCAGGATTTTATACTTGTGGAAGAAACGCTAGGAGAGGTTGCCGCTAAAAAAGTGTTTAGTGAAAATGCCTTTGAATTTTACCAGCCTTTTTCATAAAGCCTTCTCATAAAACTAAAGTATATAAAGGTTTTTGGTTTACTCAACAACGACTTTAGATAAAGTTTCTACTTCTTCAACCAGAAGGTCGATTCCTTGTTGAACACGGTCCCAAGATTGACAATAGCTTAAACGCAAACATTGGTGCTGATGCTCCCAAGCGTCATCGTTTAACGTTTGAAAGAAATGATGTCCAGATAAAACGAGTACCCCTTTTGCCTTTAATCGTTCGTATAATTCCTGGCTACTAATAGGTAGTTCCTGAAACCATAGCCATAGGAAAAAAGCACCTTCTGGCTTATGAATTTTTACAGGCAGGTGTTGGAAAGACTGCAGTAAGTAATCCAACGTTTGCTGCATCTTTTTCTGATAGTATGGGCGAATAGATTCCGTCATCAACGCTGACAAATCACCCGACTGAATTAGAGTTTTACACAATGCTGGTCCCAAATTACTAGGCGCCAAGGATAAACTTGCTGTCGCTCTAGAGAATTTTCTAATCGTTTCCTCATTTGCAACAACAATTCCAGTTCTCACGCCAGGTAAACCTAACTTAGACAAGCTTAAAATTAAAATAGTATTTTCATCCCAGCTTATTTCATGTTCCACAAAAGTGACCCCAGGGAAAGGCTTACCATAGGCAAGATCTAAAATAAGCGGAATATTTTTAGCATCGCATAATTGTTTTAATCGTGTTATTTCCGCATCAGTAACGATATTACCGGATGGGTTAGCTGGACGGGACAAACAGACAGCTGCGATAGAGTCATCAATTGAGAGAGTATCAAAATCAATTGAATATTTAAAAAATGGTTCATCGAGTTCTTGTATTTTTGGGCAATAAGTCTGGAACATACTGGCATCAAGCCCTGCATCAGCATAACCCAAATAATCAGGAACCATGGGTAACAAGATACGCTTGTGAGGACCATTATCGCTTTGTCCCGCTAACATATTAAATAATGAAAAGAATGCGGATTGTCCGCCGTTGCTAATCGCAATATTGGCGGCACTCACTGGCCAACCATGTTGCTCTTTTAAAAAATTAGCCAATATATCTAAAAAAACGGGATCACCCTTAGGTGGTTGATATTCGCCAACGAGCTTATGCAGCGCTTGAGGGTTTTGAGAAATGGCCTGTAAGTGTTTAGCAATACAATCTTCCACATCAGAAATTTGTGCCGGATTCCCTCCACCCATAAAAATCATATTGGGGTTTTGATTTAAGGCATCACCAAGGTCTTCCATTAATGACGCTGTACCCGAAAGACCAGTAAAACGTTTTGCAAAACGACTCATTACTATTACTACCACCTGCATCTGATTTATAGATATTACCAATCATAACGATATAGTCTGTGGCAAACCAGTGTTTTATTGAAATAAAAAACGGCGGAATGAATTCCGCCAAAGAGATCACTTAACAGTGAATATAAAAAAGTGAAAGTTTATGAACTTATACTATTAATAATGCTTAATTCATTGACTAATCACTATCGTGCCGTTGCCTGACTGAGATCAGATAACTCACGAATAGCCAAACTTAGAATTGATGTATCGGTATCATTGTGATTATTGAGCTCCGACATCATATGTTTCCAACGAGCTGTTAATAGTTTTTGCTCCGCCAACCAGCTTTCAATGACCTCCTGAACATTATTTTCATTACAGTCAGAAAACTTCAGCATATTTTTCGTTAATTGTCTTTGCTGCCACTCAAGATCATCCCTCAAAGATTCCCTTGCAAGCGCTTGCCAATGGGTTGTTGTCGGCATCTTGTTTTCGAGGTGTGCAGAGAAATCATCTAAGTCTAACTTTTCAGCTAAAGCAAAAAAGCCGCTCGCTACAATATTGATATCTTTATCAAGCTCATTTCGCGCTGCAATAATGCCGAGGAAGTCATAAAAATATTCACAAGACGCCAGGGTTTCTGCAAGAGATTGAGGGGTCCCCATACTGATCAGCTCATCCCGTGCAGTTTGCCATTGCTCGCGTAAAGGCTCTGGCAATAATGACGGTAGTTTTTTGCGTAATGCTTTAATAGAAGGCTGATAAAGCTTAATCAATGTAGCAACATTTAATTGCGCCCGATGATTTCTTACCAACCAACGACTAGCCCGACGCACAAGACGAGATACTCTCAACATCATATGGTACTGAAGATCACTTTCAACCTTATAATCAAGAGACTCAATTGAGGCCCACAATTCCTCTAGCGCAAATATTTCTTTAGCCGCAACATACACCTTAGCAATATCGGTATGGCTTGCTCCAGCAGATTGTTCCATCCGGTCAACAAAAGATATTGGCATATGATTAAAGATATCATTCGCGATTTGAGTTGCAATAATTTCTTTCTTAAGTGGATGACTGCTAATAGCGTCCTTAAAGCTTTTCACTAACTCCTTAGGAAATGCTGACTCTACAGGTTGAGATAAGTAGTTATCATCTTCTAAGTCCAAATGAATTAACGCTTCCTTCATATCCGCCTTGACATAAGAAATCAATATACTTAACTCAGCTTGGGTCAGGCCTAGTTGCTGGCTTTTTCTTTCAGAAAGCTGTTCATCCGATGGTAAAAATTCCAAAGCACGATTCAACTTACCGGTTGACTCCAAATATTGAATAATACGGCGATGCTCTTCAACACGGCGACTAGACTCCATATAAGCCAAAGCAATAGATTGCGTTTGTCGGTAGTTGTTTTCCAATACTAATTGAGAAACACTTTCAGTCATTTCTTCCAAGCGCCGATTACGCTGCTTCTCGGTTAACTCACCATCGGTAACCTGCTTATCCAATAAAATTTTGATATTAACTTCATGGTCTGAGCAATCAACACCTGCAGCATTATCAATAAAGTCCGTAAAAATAGCACCGCCCATTAAACCATATTCTATGCGAGCTTTTTGTGTCAGTCCTAGATTTCCGCCCTCACCAACAACTTTACATTGAAGCTCATTGGCATTAACACGTAGACCATCATTCGCTTTATCACCTACTTCAGTATGCTGTTCACTGCTGGCCTTAACGTATGTGCCAATACCACCATTCCAGAGCATATCCACATTAGATTTTAGCAATAATGAAATCAGCTCAGATGGTGTAACGCTGTTGAGCGTAGTATTGACTAGCGTTTGGATTTCAGGGGTTAGCGTAATTGACTTTGCTGACCGACTAAAGATATCACCGCCTTTTGAAATTAGCTGTTTGTTGTAGTCCTGCCAAGAAGATCGAGGCAATTGAAACAAGCGTTTTCGTTCAGCAAAACTTTCTGCCACATCGGGATTAGGGTCAATAAAAATATGCAGATGGTTAAATGCTCCAACCAGCTTAATTTGGTCAGATAACAACATGCCATTACCAAATACATCACCAGCCATATCACCAATACCAACAACATTAAATGGCTTTTCTTGAACATTGATTCCCATTTCACGAAAGTGTCGCTGCACACTTACCCAGGCACCACGTGCCGTAATGCCCATTTTTTTGTGGTCATAACCATTACTACCACCAGACGCAAACGCATCGCCTAGCCAGTGACCGTATTCATTGGAAATTTCATTCGCAATATCAGAAAAGGTAGCGGTTCCCTTATCTGCTGCCACCACAAGATACGGATCATCTTCATCATAACGTACAACATTTTTTGGCGGTATAACAATCCCCTCTTTCACATTGTCAGTTAAATCCAATAAGCCTCTTATAAATAACTTATAGCAAGCGATGCCTTCTTGCCAAAAAGCGTCGCGTTCGTTGGCCGGAGGTAAGTTCTTCGCAATAAAACCACCTTTCGCCCCGACAGGAACAATGACCGCATTTTTCACTTGCTGAGCTTTAACCAAACCAAGAATTTCTGTCCTGAAATCTTCAGTGCGATCCGACCAACGCAAACCACCACGAGCAACTTTACCACCGCGCAAATGAACACCTTCCAATCGAGGTGAATATACAAATATTTCAAATTTTGGTCGAGGAAGTGGAATATTTTTAATTTCACTCGGATCTAATTTAAAGCTCAAATACTCTTTGTAATCAGTATTACCTTCACCTTGCTGGAAAAAATTCGTTCTAAGCGTTGCCCTCATCAACTCTAAATATTGACGCAATATTTTATCGATACTCAGTGTAGCAACATTTTCAAACAAATTTTCTAGCTGATCAGTGATACGTAGTATCGTTTTTTCTGAACGCTTACGCTCGAAGTTAAAGCGGCAGTCAAAAAAGGCAATCAATTTTTTGGCGATTTCAGTATTATCAATCAGTGACGTTGCAATATATTTTTGACTAAAACCCATCCGAATCTGCTTCATGTAACGAGAGTAAGCACGCAACATTGTGATTTGACGCCATGTAAGCCCTGCTTTTAACACCAATTCATTAAAGCTATCGTTATCCGCATGACCTAGCCAGACAGCGACAAAAGCATTAGCGAGGATGTCTCGGTATTCACCAGGTTTAATTCCAGGATCATGGGGGAAGGAAACTGTAAAATTATAAATCCAGAAACTCCCATGGTTATGCTCAATATTATAAGGGTACTCTTCAATAATCTTAAGACCAAAATTCTCTAATACTGGAATCATATCCGACAAGGATAATTGCTCGCCTTTCTGATAGATCTTAATTTTCAGTTCACCATGATCAGACGTTAAACTACGGTAAAAACTCAATGACAAATCACATTCGTCATTACTCGCAATCTTTTGCATTCGATCGATATCGGCCACAGCAACTCTAGGGTTATTTTCATCGGTATAACCTGCGGGGAAAGCATTGCGATACTGTCGATATAAAGACACACTACGCTCTTCGCCAAACGCTTCAGTTAATGCAGTTTGCAAGTCTTCATTCCAATCTCGCGACAATTCAACAATTTTCCGTTCCAACATTTCTTGATCGAGAGGGGATTTTAAAGGCGATTTCACTCTGAAAACAAAGCGGCAACGCGCCAAAGAAGATTCGCTCAACCATGTACTGGTAGTGGAGCTATCCACATCAATATGTTCGGCAAGTAAATTATAAACTTGCTGAATTAATTGTGAGTTAAGAATATCCCGAGGCGCATAAAAAATAGCAGTAATAAATTTCTTATCAATATTTTCTCTTAGGAAGAGTTTTACCTTACGTCGCTCTTGAATATAAAGTACATTTAGGCATACATCTAATAAGTGCTGCCCACCTGCTTGAAACAACTCGTCTCGTGGGAATGTACCAAGAATATGGGACAACTCTGCATAATTATATGTCTCCGGTGATATTCCTGAATTATTTAATGCTGTTTGTATCCTTCTTCTAACAATTGGGATATCACTGGCGCTATTAATATAAACGTTATGCTTATACAAGCCCATAAAGCGATAACCGCCTATGATGTTACCTTTGTTATCAAACTTTTTAACAATCACATAATCTGAATAGGCTGATCGATGCACAGATGACAATTGCCCCGCTTGAGAAAAAATAACCGGCGAATCAACACCGGCCACTTCGAGTTGCTCTCTGGACATGTGTTCGTATAACTTTGCTTTGTGCTTGTCAAAGTTACGAAACAAACCTAAGCCTGAATTAATCGTTACCTTGTCACTTTTATCGCTAAAGTCATATTCATCGTAAGCAAGAAAAGTAAAATGGCTCTTTCTTAGCCACTCAAGAAATTCTTTACTTTCGTTAATTGTCTCTGTAGGGAATATTTTCGTATAAACATCTAAGGAAGAAGAAACATGGTCAATTTGGCTCGCCATTGTTCGATAATCCTGAGCAACCACTTCAACATCTTTAATCGTTTGATCTACGATGCTGCTCAGAGCCTTCATATCGTCATTGCGAGAGTGATGATCTATCTCGATGTAGAGCAGTAACTCATCGCTACCTTCTCTTGGGTTTTCTTTATCTTGCTCCTCAAGGCTCCTTATCGTGCCATCTTTACCTCTCTCAACAGACAAATAAACATGAAAAATTGTATGCATTTTTATTTTTTGCTGATTTAAGGTATTCCTAACCGAATCAATTAAATAGCGAATGTCTTTATTATGTAGGAGTAAAATAGAATGCGGGCTTTGCCAACCGTGCTCTTCAACATTTGGGTTAAAAATAGTGGTTTTACTCGTCGGCTCAGCTTTTATATGGCGGTATAGCGTTGCCATTAATCCTTTTAGGTCTTCATCTTGATAGTGTTCGATATCTTCGGTGTCTGTGTGCTTGAAAATACCGGAAATTAGTGTTGAGAAATGTTCGGTGTCTTTTTCTGAGATGTGATTTTTTATTAACTGACTGGTTTCTTCAATTTTCACCTTAGTATGAGGTGTCGCTGTGGTCATTAATGCTTCTGCCTTAAAAATGATAGTAACTTATTTATTATTAAAACGTTATCGCTATCAAATATCATAAGAAAGAAGTGGTTAGATAGCCATATAACTATAGTGATACAGCAATTGCTATGCCATATTACTCAATGTTAATAATTGATTATGTTTCTATAATTTAAGAAAGAGATTATTATTTATGAAGTTTTTTGCTAAGAGTTATTATTTTATTAGTATAGGAGTCATAATATAAATTATAGAATGATAACTTATGCCATACCCTTTCAGCAGATTATTTAACTGCCAAAAAAGAATGCCTAGCAGAGGTTCAGAGAATGCTTCACAACATTATTAACTCAATAAGCGATCTAAGCTACCCGCTAACTTTTGCACTGTGTTATCTGGAAAAAGTAACATCAAATGGCAGCTAAATGGATAATCTTCCGTGTGATAATAAATCTCTACCGCAACAATTTCCCGAGTACCAATGATAGATCGCATATCAAATAGTTCAGGCATAATATGACTACCTTCAATCATAGCCTCTTGTCTAACAATGGGCTGCTCAAACATTTCTTCTAAGCGATCAAAGCAAGTATCACTGATGGTATTGAATAAATCTTTGAGCAACTGATTATTATCCTCTTCTGTCTCAATCATCCTCTGAGCACAATTCGCCAAATCCTTAATACTCTCATCACTAACAATCACCATCGCTCGACAGCTAACATCACCGACTAAGCAATTTTGACTGACAACAGAAGCGGGCAAGCTATCCTCTATTTCATCGAAAGAATCGACGAATTGTGAAGTATCAATACAACGAATAACGGGAATAGGTAAAGTAACAAAATTTTGGGTTAGTTCCGCCAGTGATTCTGCCGCTGCACCCATAGCAACATTACTGAGTTCTTGCAGACAATCCCGTTGCTCTTCATTGAGCGGTAACAAAAGGCTCATTATTTATCACCGATTTAATTTATAGGACAGGAAAAAGGAATTAGTAACGACGTGCTTATGACTACATCAACCCATAAGCATTGAGTACATCTGCTAACTTTTCTTTATTAATAGGTTTCTTAATAAAATCTATTGCACCTAGATTTTTAACTCTCTCACGAGCCTCAGGCTGAATATCACCGGAAATAACGATGATCATCGCATTAAGGCCTTCATTATAGACATGCTCTAAGACACCATAACCATCCATTTCTGGCATGGTCAGGTCTAAAAAGGTCATTTCCCCTTTACCTTCTCGAATAGCACTTAGGCCTTCGACACCATTGGTTGCAAAGGTAATATCGACATCCCAGTTATCGGGAAGTGACCTAGCCACTTGCTTGCGGGCCATATTAGAGTCATCACAAATAAGTAAAGGTATTGCCATAGCGCTTTATTACATCATTTAATTAAGTAGAAACAATCGTATCTCGGCCATATAGGCACTGACAATCTATCCCTAAGTATAGACAGAATCTGTTAATCGTCAGGCTTTTTCATAATAATTGATAAAAAATGCTGGTTTTACCCTAAGTTGATTGGGCCAAAAGGTAAATCTGTTTACAATGCGCCTTTATCTCGTAAGGATAGGGCCTTCTATATGACGACTATTTACCATAATTCACGCTGCTCAAAGTCACGCCAAACACTCGCCTTGATCGAAGAAAAAGGTATTGCACCAGAAATTATTGATTATCTGGACAGCCCCCCTAATAAAGACACCTTACAATCTTTGCTAAAGAAGCTAAAAGCAGGGCCCAGAGACATTATTCGCAAAGGCGAAGAAGCCTATAAGACACTGGCATTAGGAAACCCTGAACTGACTGATGATGAATTACTCGACGCAATTATTCAGCATCCTAAATTGCTTGAACGCCCCATTGTTGTCAAAGGCAATAAAGCCATTATTGGTCGACCACCTGAAAATGTTCTTACTCTTCTGTAATTTGGCCTATCACTATGAGCAAACCTTATATATTAGTCCTTTATTACAGCGTTCACGGTGCAACTGAAACCATGGCTAAACACATTGCCAGTGGTATCGAGCAAGCTGGCTTAGAAGCCCGTATACGAACTGTCCCGAAAGTATCCGCGACTTGTGAAACAACCTCAGAATCCATCCCTTCTGAAGGTGCAATTTACTGCACAGCAGATGATCTGAAAGGCTGTGCCGGCCTTGTGCTTGGCAGTCCGACACGTTTTGGCAATATGGCGGCTGCTATGAAATATTTCTGGGATAGCACCAGTAGTCACTGGCTCAATGGCGACCTTATCAATAAGCCCGCCGGAGTCTTTACATCTACCGGTAGCCTTCATGGAGGACAGGAAAGCACGCTGCTGACAATGATGTTACCGTTATTGCATCATGGGATGCTGTTGATGGGGTTACCTTACAGCTACCCTGAACTCATGCAGACTCAAACGGGTGGAACACCCTATGGGCCTTCACACCTTGCGGGCTCTGATAGCCAATTATCATTAAGTGAAGATGAAATCACACTCTGCCAGGCAATGGGTAAACGCATTGCAACAACAGCTAAGCAACTTTTATAAAAACAGCTTGTATAAAACACTACTTACTTATAGAGCTACTACTAATTAGCAATCAAATAATAGACGAATGAAAGCATTATGATGACAGTAACTACCGATAAGAAAATTAACGCCGCTCTATGGCTCACCTATAGTGCTTATCTTCTCTTATTGGTTGTCCTGACCTTAGATACTCTAGCAGCCTCTGAACCTTCTTGGGTTATCTGGTCTCTACAAGTTCTACCATTATTATTAATATTACCAGGCATCATTTATAAGCATTACCGTAGCTATAGCTGGTTGTGCTTTTTAATGTTGGCCTACTTTACCAGTCATGTTGTGCAAGTTTACTCTTCTACTCGAGATCCACACGACTGGTTTGGACTCGCCGCTACTATTATTGTCTTTATTGCTGCAATGTTTGCCAGCCGCTGGTTACAGCGCTTACAAAAATCTGCAATAAATACATAAGTTTTAATAACAAAAATACTATTTATTACGACTTATTCACAACCACTAAACACTCTCCTATGGCGCAATGTTCAGGATGCGCCAAAAAAACTGATTAATTACCTTCCCAACCTGTTCTTTTTCAATATTCTGCTAGTCTTAACAATTAAGAGATCCTAATTCAATAGGGTTGCTTAGAGTATATTGTTAATATTCACTCTATCTACCCCCCCATTACACAGACGTTTTTAGTGGAGATTTGGTTATGCTAGGTAAATTACTTAGTGGAATTTTTGGTTCGGCATCAACTAGCAGTTCAGCAGTTCAGGCATTAGAACAGTGTATTGATGCTGTCGTTTCAATTGACGAAAACAACCATGTTACCTTTTACAATGATGCTGCCGAAAACCTTTGGGGTTATTCACGCAGCGAAGTCATTGGTAAGAATGTTAAGTTGCTCGTTCCAAAAGCTATTCAAAGTGGCCATGATGAACTGGTTAACCGTAATCGTCGGACAGGTGAAGATAAAATCGTAGGTACTAGCCGCGATGTTGAAATTGAATGTAAAGATGGCAGTAAAACCTGGTGCAATCTTTCACTATCCAAAGTTCGAATGGGTAACAAAATCACTTATACGGCTTTTGTTAAAGATATTTCGGAAGAGCGTCTTAACAGGGAGCGAATTAATCAGACTCTAGAACAAGCAATCGATGCTGTAGTGACGATTGATGAAGAGAATTTAGTCACATTTTATAACAGCGCTGCTGAGAAACTCTGGGGGCGCTCACGAGAAGAAGTCATGGGGCAGAATGTTAAAATGCTGGTCCCACAAGCCATACAAAGTAATCATGATAATCTTGTCAATGCCAACCGTACAACAGGTATCGATAAAATTGTTGGGACCAACCGAGAAGTGCCTATTGAGCGACCTGACGGCGAAGAGTGCTGGGGAAGCCTTTCATTATCGAAAGTCCAAATGGGTGAGAGTATTATTTATACCGCTTTTGTTAAAGACGTAACAGAAGATGTTAAAAACCGCCGGCAGTTTGAGACCTTATCGTTGGTGGCGAATGAAACCGATAACTCCGTGGTGATTACCGACAAAGATTGTAAAATTCAATATGTAAACCCAGGCTTTACTCGTTTAACTGGCTACACAGCTGAAGAAGTCATGGGTAAAAAACCTGGCGATGTGCTTCAAGGCGAATTAACCAGTCAAGACACTAAACGTAGAATTCGAGAAAAGCTTAACGCTAACGAACCATTTTATGATGAGATATTAAATTATGATAAGGATGGCAGTACATATTGGATTTCTCTAGCGATTAACCCTGTATTTGATGATAAGGGCAATATAGAGCGTTTTATTTCCATTCAGGCGAATGTTACTGAAACAAAAATGAGGTCCGAAGAGTTTAACTATAAATTAGAAGCCATCGGACGCGCAAATACCGTTATGGAGATGGAACTTGATGGAAAAATCAGTGTAGTGAATGACAACCTTCTCCAAACCATGGGCTATCAAGACAAAAACCAATTAGTTGGGCGCCATATTGACGAGATAAGTGATACAAGCGATGAAAATTATCGCAGCATGTGGCAACAGTTAAAATCGGGACAGTTTGTGAGTGGTGAATTTTTACTTCAGGGTAACCAAGGTAAAGAAGTATGGTTATCAGCCTCTTACAATCCAATCCTCGGTGAGGATGGAAAACCCAATAAATATGTTATGTACGGTACCGATGTCACCGATCAAAAACAAGCAGTCAACGCGATCAGCAATTGCTTAATCGAAATGGCAAAAGGTGAGCTGACAGCTCGTGTTGATGGGGAACTCAAAGGTGAATTCTCTGCTTTACAAGTTGCCTTTAACTCAACCATGGAACGTTTAGAGGATACCGTTAAAAATATTTATCAACTGGCTGACGAAGTTTCTGGTGTCGCCAATAGCCTAGTTGAAGATAACCAACAACTGAGCGAGCGTTCTGCCAGCACAGCTGCTACTTTAGAAGAAACCGCTGCCGCTATTGAAGAGCTTACCAGTACAGCCCAACAAAATGCAGATAATGCGACAGAAGCAAATAAACAAGCCAGTCAATCTGAAAAATCATCGGCAGAAGGACAAAATGTTGTTCAACGTGCCGTCGACTCGATGAATAAAATCAATGAGTCCAGTAAGAAAATTACTGACATTATTACGGTTATCAACGAAATATCATTCCAGACCAACTTGCTTGCCTTAAACGCAAGTGTGGAAGCTGCTCGCGCAGGTGAACAAGGACGAGGTTTTGCGGTAGTAGCCAGTGAAGTTCGCAACCTATCACAGCGATCAGCCAATTCAGCTAAAGAAATCAGTGACTTAATTTCTGACAGTAGCTCTAAAGTCAGTGAGGGAACCGAGCTGGTCAATAATTCCGGTGAAGTGTTAGGAAATATTAATCAAGCAATTGCTGAGGTCAGTCAAATGATTGCCGATATTACCAATGCCAGCCAAGAGCAATTATCAGGTATTCAACAAATCAACCAATCTGTTATGAGCATTGACAAAACAACACAACAAAATGCTGCTATGGTAGAAAAGGCAACCAATTCCAGCAATCAAATGTTGAATAGCGCCAGAAAAATCCGACAGGATTTATCATTCTTTAAAGTAGGTTAAGAAAAAGCAGCGCAGTTCTTTATCTAGCTTAATATATAAAGCTAGATAAATTTTATAACCTTTTCTAAACGCATCGATTGTATAGTTACATTCGATGCGTTTTACGTTATAACTTTAGTATTTTTTTTACAAAAGGAATTGTAAGCTTTTTCTGTTCAGACAAAGATGCATGATCCAGTTCTTTAACAACAGAAAATAATTCATTGGTTGACCGCCCTATTCTCTGAAGTAAATAGGCTGCCACTTCATCTGGCAATTGCATTCCTAATTTATCTGCGCGAAACTGGATAGCTTGCTGTTTTTCAACATCATCTAGTGACTCTACATGAAATACAACACCCCATTGTAAACGAGACTGCAAGTCTGCCAGTTGTATAGGTAGAGATCGAAGAGGCAAATGGCTGGCAATCAATAATCGTTTACGACATTCGCGCAAACGATTAAAGAGATGAAATAAGCTTTCTTCCCAATCCGCACGCCCAGCTATTGTTTCAAAATCATCGATGCATACCATGTCCAACTGCTCCATCCCTTCCATAATATCTGCAGGTGGATAATCTAATAACTCTTTTATAGGTAAGTATTGGATAGATAAAAATTCAGCACTATTCTGTACAGCTTCCAATAAATGCGTGACACCACTACCCTTATTACCCCATAAGTAAATAAAGGGTTCATCAGTATTTGACATAGAAAACTGTTTCAATGCAGTAATGAGGTGTTGATTTGACAAACTGACAAAAAAATTATCAAACGTAGAATCACTTTCGGGTGATATGGCCAGAGGAATCTGCTTATACACAGCAACAACCTTAAACTAATACACTATTCAAAAATATGTGGGTCAAAAGTATTTCAGGGTAAACTACTGCCATAAAAATTCATGGGGCTTTTCAGTAACAGAATCAACTTGAGAAGTTGTCGTTCCATCTTGACCTAGCGACACCGAAATTTCACTCAGCGGCACAGACGTTGTAGTTGAAGATTGATTGACACGTTTTAACTTTCTATCAAGCCTTAATGTTGTTAAAAACCTATCGATATCCGTATTGAGATCAGCCCTGATTAAAAGTTTTGCATTATCGACTTTCGCTACGCTCAACGATTTTACTAAAGGTAATTTTTCAAGGTAGGCCAAAACTTCTGCATAACGAGAAAAATCAGGGACATTATTCACTTGAAGCAATACTGATCGTAAATTACCCGACGCACCAGGAGCAACCGCATAAATATCGGCCATAAAATTAGTCACTTTATCGATTATTGATCTTGCGACTCCTGACTGACTTGCCCCCGAAGCGGTATAGTAAGTCGTTTTACCTCGGTGTAATAAAATAAAGCGCCCTACCCACTTGTTTCGATCCTTACTAAATCGACCCGCTAAGACTGCATCCGTATCGTAGCGTCGAGAGGCTACACGAATACTTCCCTCATCCATTGCCCACAAACGAGAAACAGACAAAGCAGAACGGTCCTCAAGGTCCAAAACAGGATTAGCAATTGGTAAACCTCGATTTTCTGCTGCTGATTTAAGTGCTCGCCCCATCGTGGACTTAGCACTGACATAACGTTGGCCATTGCGGTTAATCACTGTCCACACCAAAATATCTGGGCGATTGGATGACCATAAAGGCAATTGAGCATTGCGTAGCAAGCTTTCTAAAGGGGATTGGCTAAAGCGCATGACTAAACGAGTGGCAGGTTGATTTGCACCCGCAATGGTTAACGTTTTATCAGTCGTTTGATAGCTATATTCATAAAGGTAAACGGGTGCATTACGCAGTGCATCACGAACGGCAGGTGCTTGCAGAACCTCTCGGCTACCAGAGAGACGAACCAGTACCGTTGATAAAGCCGTTGCTGCTGCTTTACGGCGTATCTCAGCCGTCTGATTGACAACTAATACATTAGCACTATAAATATCGACCGTTTTTTCAGCATAACTCGTTACAGACATTAATATCGCGAATAGTACCGCTGATACTAAGACAAGCGTTTTAAACCATAGCTTTAACAACACACAACTCTCTCTTAAAATACTCTCTGATACATGTTTTTATTAAAATAACCGCTAAGTGTGACATAACTACTCATCAAAAATCCACATCACTCGCCATAGCAGTACCTATATTGTAAAAGAAGCGTTGAATCGCTACTCAAACCCTACTGGTAATTGCGACAAACTGATAGAATGGCGGCCTTTTTTACCCATATTGAACCAGCCTTCTATGAGCGATACATCTTCTCCAAATACCAATACACACTCTTCTTCAACCGCTCCCTCTTTAAGCTATAAAGATGCAGGTGTCGACATTGACGCAGGCAATGCGCTTATCGACCGTATTAAAGGGGTTGCCAAGCGTACTCGCCGTCCTGAAGTAATGGCCGGATTGGGTGGCTTTGGCGCTTTATGTGAATTACCCGAAGGCTACAAAAAACCTGTCTTGGTGTCAGGCACAGACGGAGTAGGAACTAAATTACGCCTTGCCATGGATGCTAACAAGCACGATACCATTGGTATTGATCTCGTTGCTATGTGCGTTAATGACTTGGTTGTTTGTGGTGCTGAGCCCTTATTCTTCCTCGATTATTATGCAACAGGCAAACTTAATATCGATGTCGCTGCTGATGTCGTTAAAGGCATAGGCGAAGGCTGTGAGCTATCTGCTTGCTCTCTAGTGGGGGGGGAAACGGCAGAAATGCCGGGTATGTATGAGGGAGAAGACTATGACCTCGCCGGTTTTTGTGTCGGTGTCGTTGAAAAAGAAGAAATCATTGACGGTAGCAAAGTCAGTGCTGGTGATGTGCTCATCGGCCTTGGCGCAAGCGGCCCTCATTCCAATGGTTACTCGCTAATTCGTAAAATTATAGAGGTCAGTAAGGCCGACCTGAGCCAAACAATGGATAGTGGTACATTAGGTGATGCTCTGCTAATGCCTACCCGTATCTACGTCAAATCAGTTCTTGAGCTGATTAAATCACTGCCAGTTCACGCAATATCGCATATTACCGGTGGTGGTTTATTAGAAAATATCCCGAGAGTACTACCAGAGAACACCTGTGCCGTTATTGACACCCAGAGCTGGGCAATGCCAACTGTATTCAACTGGTTACAACAACAAGGCAATGTTAATGCTACTGAAATGTACCGTACGTTTAACTGTGGTGTCGGCATGGTTATCTGTGTCAGCGCAGAAAATCAGCAACAGGCTTTGGATTTGCTAAATGCTAACGGGGAAAACGCCTGGGTTATAGGGCAAATTCAAGAGAAGAATGACTATACTGATGCCGTCATTCTTGAGGGTTTAAGCTAATGTCAACGACACCCTGCCGTGTCGTTGTATTGATTTCAGGAAGCGGCTCTAATCTGCAAGCACTTATTGATGGCCAACATAATGGCTCATTGGCCATTAATATCGAAGCCGTTATCAGCAATCGAGCAGATGCTTTTGGACTAGAAAGAGCAACCAAAGCCAGTATTCCAGCAGAAGCGATTGAACACAAAAACTTTCTGGATAGAGATAGCTTTGATCAGGCATTAATTCAAAAAATTGAATCTTATAAGCCTGATTTAGTGGTTCTTGCTGGCTTTATGAGGATTCTGACCTCAGACTTTGTCCGCCAATACAGTGGTCGCTTACTCAACATCCATCCTTCTCTATTGCCCAAATATCAGGGCTTACATACACACCAACGGGCCTTGGACGCAAAAGATGATATCCATGGTGTGACAGTCCATTTTGTAACTGAAGAGCTTGACGGTGGTCCTCCTATTATTCAAGCTATTGTGCCTGTTTTGGAGAATGATACGGTAGACACCCTCAGCAAACGCATTCAGGTACAGGAACATATTATTTATCCAATGGCTGTTAACTGGTTTGCCAACAAACGATTAAGTGTAAATGAGAACCAGGTATTGCTCGATAAGGAACCTTTACCTGTTAATGGGCATCAAATAGATTCACGTGACTAATTAATAGTGATTCAATGATATGGATATACACTACAAAATGACTTTTAGGCCCAATATACTTTTCTTAATCTTAATGGCGGTATCATTTACTGCATTGAGCAAACCGACTCCATTGCCTTTTTTTTCAGCTAATTATACTGCCAATATCCATGGCTTTTCGGTTACCGCAACTCGGGAATACAAACCCATTAACGAAGACTTGGCAGAGTTAAATTTTTCAGCAACCTCTTTAATTGCAACTCTGACAGAAACGTCGCAATTCACATGGGACGATGATCAAATAAAACCTGTACGCTTTACCCATGAACGTAATTTAATTGGTAAAGAACAGAAAAAAATATTGACCTTCGATTGGCATAACCAAAAAATTATCAGTATTAGCAAAGATAAAACCTATGTGATACCTGATACTGAAAAAGTACTTGATCGACTTAGTTTTCAACTACAACTTCAGCATGACTTACTGTTAGCAAAAGACAATTATATCTATCGTATCGCTGATAAGAATCGTATTAAAGAATACAGCTTTGAAATCATGGGTAATGAAGTTATTGCAACCGAATTAGGGAAACTGAATACTACCAAAGTAAAAGTTATTCGAGATAAAAAAAAGCGTGTCACTTATATTTGGTTAGCTCAAGACTGGCAACATTTACTGGCTCGCCTTGAGCAGTATAAAGATGATAAAAAAGAATTTAGCATTCAAATCACCAGTGCAACGATGGATGGCAAAGCTGTTTCAGGGCTCCAAAATAAATAATTATAAATATTAAAAACTACTGACTGAGAAAATTATGAAAATATCTGCTCAATGTGTTGCTAGCTTTCACTACACACTAAAAAATGACGATGGGGAAACCATTGATTCTTCAGAAGGGCATGAACCTCTGGGCTATCTTCATGGCGCAAGCAATATTGTTCCTGGTTTAGAAAAAGAACTAGAAGGAAAATCAATAGGAGACAAGCTTTCAGTTGTTGTGCCACCAGCAGAAGGCTATGGTGAACTTGATGAAAACTTAAAACAAGACCTACCCAAATCTATGTTCAGTGGCGTAGAAAATATTGAAGCAGGCATGGAGTTTCACGCACAAACAGAACATGGCCAGCAAGTGGTAATGGTTACTAAAGTAGAAGGCGAGACAGTGACCGTCGATGGCAACCATCCACTAGCCGGAAAAAATTTACATTTTGAGATAGAAATTACCGATGTACGTGAAGCTAGTGCTGAAGAATTAGATCATGGCCATGTACATGGACCAGGTGGTCATGACCACTAACCAAAAATAAAATCAAGACCTACAAAAAAGGTGCACCACATGCACCTTTTTTATATCGATATTAATTTCGGCTTACTATTTAAAACAAATTACCATTAATCCATAAATGGCATAGGATACTTGCAATATAACCTAGAGCAATAACTGGCGCCCATTTTAAATGGCTGAAAAATGTATATTTCCCATGAGCTTGCCCCATTAGCGCAACCCCGGCCGCAGAGCCAATTGATAACAAACTACCACCAACACCTGCTGTCAACGTAACCAACAGCCATTGTCCAAGCACCATATCAGGATTCATACTAAGCACTGCAAACATGACCGGAATATTATCAACTATTGCAGACAATACACCGACTGCAATATTTGCGTATAGAGGGTTCCATTGGTTATACATCACTTCAGATGCTAAACCTAAATAACCCAGAAAACCTAAACCACCGACACACATCACAACACCATAGAAAAACATTAAAGTGTCCCATTCCGCCCGTTGGATATGACTGAAAATATTGAATGGAACAATATGATTAAGGCTCTGTAGTTTTACTGGGTTATCTTTATAGTTCTTACGTTTACGCTCTAATGACTTTGGCAGTGTCTTTTTCAAGAAATAACCAAAAAACTGTAAATAAGCCAAGCCCGTCATCATGCCAAATACCGGAGGTAGGTGAAGCAAAGTATGACAAAGTATTGCCGTGACTATCGTCGCTAGAAATAATACAACGATACGTTTAGCACCACGTTTCATTTCTACATTTCCATCGCCTTCAGCCAACACTGGTTTTTCGGTAGGAACAAAAAAACTCATGATAAATGCGGGGATAATATAGTTGACGACAGAAGGTAAAAATAAATCGAGAAACTGGGTAAACTGCACCAAACCCTTTTGCCACACCATCAATGTTGTGATGTCACCAAAGGGGCTGAAAGCACCGCCTGCATTCGCTGCGACAACAATATTAATACAGGCAAGGCTGGTAAATTGCTTATTCTCACCGCCAACAGCAAGAATAACAGCACACATGACCAACGCGGTTGTTAAATTATCTGCAATGGGAGAAATAAAGAAAGCAAGAACACCGGTTACCCAAAATAGCTGTCGATAACCTAAACCACGAGATACAAGCCAAACACGTAACCAATCAAACATTTTTCTCTCTTCGAGAGAAGAAATATAGGTCATCGCTACGAGCAAAAAGAGCAATAACTCTGAATACTCTAATAAGTTATGCCGAAGTGCATCCTCAACAATGGAGTCATACCCGTGGATTGCATAATAAATAGCAATTAATATCCATATAACACCTGCCGCTAACAGCACTGGTTTAGATTTACTTAAACCTAAAGGCTCTTCAGCAATCACCAAGACATAAGCAAGTACAAAAACAGCTAAACACAAATAACCTATCGTCGAGGCAGTGAGATCTATGCGACCTCCAGCTATTTCAGAAGCAAATGCGAATGGCGATAGAAAAACAAGAAAGAAACCAACGATAAAAGAATAGTGACAGCGAGACATTAAATGTATTCTTCCAAAAATTTAAACAACAAGTAAAGCAGGAGGAGTAAAAAGCGGCTGCATTCTATAATAGTCAGCCGACAATTAATACCGACCATAGTCTAAAAGTTATGCATTTAAATAGACTTGATATTGATCAATATCGCAGCAAAAATGAAATTAAAAATTATTTTTTTAATAAAAAAATAATCATGCTAATTAGTAATAACCCATGACTCATTTATTACAAATACCAATACTCCTCTCTAGAAGAACGTATCGCTTTTAAAGCAAAAATAAACCCCAAATAGTAAAGTTTATTGTTAACTCTTTTACTATTTAGGGCTGATTACCGGAAACAAAATGAGAGAAAGCTTCTATAAAATGGCTTAGGGTTTATAGGTGACTAACAATCGAATAGCACTCACAACTGGCTTACACGAGACCTCTAACGCCTGGGCAACATCCGAATAGTGCTGTTGTAAAACATCGATATCATCATCTGTAATTGTTGGGTTACGTTGTTGTAACTGTTTCATACGTGTCACTTCAAGCTTTGAACGCTCATTAAGCTGTTTTAACGATTCCTGAATAATTCCTGATGTCTCATCAATCGCTAGTTTTTCCGCTTGCTCAGTTAACTCTGAAATATGGTTTCTATAATCGCTGACAACCGCTTTACGAATTGGTTTTCCTGCAGTTTCGATAAGTTGGCTTAACTGTTCAGAGGGTAGCGCACCACTGATATTAGTCGCATTATTAGCGGTCACAACCACTCTTAAGCCAGATTGAGTTAAATAAGGCTGAATCTGTTGTTTATGCGATGACTGAATAGACAAGGAGAAAAGCACTTCGGCAAATAACATCCCTGGCTTTAAGCTCTTATTGGGCAATAGACCGACACTAGCAACACCTAAATCAGACAAATCGATCATCTCAGCTAAACCCTGCATCAATGGATGATCCCAAGTTATGAACTCAATATCTTCTCGCGAGGTCGCTGTTACTCGATCAAAGGTAATCTCACACCCCTCCAAAGGAATACCAGGAATCATTGGCACCAGCATTTGATCTGATGGCACAAGGCGGAAGCGCGTACTGTCTAGTTGCTCATAATGTAAGTTCAGTACATCAGCAATACTTTCCAGTAACTCTTGTGGGTGATTATTAATCTCTTCTATTGTGATTTTTTCGACTAAAGCTGTTGCATCAGGTTGCCGGCAACTATTCATTTCCAATAGTCGATCCCGCCCCTGCTCCAACTGCTGTAATAATTCAGTCAATTGGGCAACCGCTTCTTTCTCTACCTTTACGGGGTTATCACAGTACTTTTTATACCACTCCTCATGAATAATTCCAGCTGCTGGATTAATTTGTTCAATAGAGGCCAAAACATCATGAAACCAATGCAATCTTTGTGCAGCTGCATCAGATTCTACACACACATGAATTTCGATATCCTGCGTTTGCCCGATCCTATCTAAGCGACCAATTCTCTGCTCTAATACATCGGGATGCTCAGGTAAATCCCAACAGACTAAGCGATGGCAAAACTGGAAGTTACGGCCTTCACTACCAATTTCTGAACACAATAATAAAGGAGCTCCTTCTTCTGCATCAGCAAAGTAGGCTGCTGCACGATCTCGCTCAATTAGAGTCATATCTTCATGAAAAACAGGACAATCAATACCCGTCTTCCGATATAACCATTCCTTAATCATTAGCACATCATCTTTTTCATGAGTGATGAGCAACAGTTTTTCATTTTGATATTGTTTAACGAAAGAAGTTAGCCACGCTAATTTTTCCTCTTCGCCATTAATTTTATGTTGTACTAATTTTCGTTTTGGGAAGCCAGCAACAGCATGGCGCGTATTACGGTAAATCATCCGCCCAGTACCGTAGCTATCCAAGAGTAATTCCATTATCGAGGCTTTACTCATTGAGGCATCGATATCAAATGAAAAATGCTTGTGTAACTGGGTAAGCTGACCTTCTGTTACAGGCTTAGCAGCATCTTCATCATCACTACTATCAAGAAATGCCTGTAAGTCAGTCGCTAGAGATTGATAACTGTCATACTCTCGTTGAAATTCAGTAAAATCATGGAATTTCTCACTGTCGAGTAACTGCAATCGAGAAAAGTGGCTTTCTAAACCTAAACGTTCTGGGGTTGCTGATAGCAGTAGCAAATGACTTGTATGATCAGATAACTTTCTTAATTGATTGCCGGCTAAACTTGTTTCAACTAAGTCGAAATGATGCGCTTCATCAACAATCACCATATCCCAGGGGTCGGCTTCATGGGCCTTATCCTCTTCCAGAAAATGGTGGGGAGCAATAAAAACACGGGTATCATTCAGGTCTGTTTCTTCATCAACTAAACTACTGTAGATAGAAAAGCAGCGCAGCATTTCGACAAACCATTGCACACATAATGCTTCGGGCACCAGTATTAATGTTCGCCCAACAATATTCTGCAATTGCAATCGTTGTAAAATTAAACCTGCTTCAATCGTTTTGCCCAAACCCACCTCATCAGCCAATAAAATGCGGACCGGTGAGCGGCTTGTTGCTGATTGCGCAACATATAGCTGGTGAGGCGTTAAGCTAATACGGGCACCCATTAGGCCGATAACGTCAGAGCGTAACCAATGCTGATAACCTTCAGCCAGCTGTTTTCGTACGTCAAACCAATCTGGCTTATCCAATTGAGCTGCCAATAATCGCTTTAACGGGTGGTTGAGCTGAATGCTTGCCGCCAATCGACTTTCGGGAATCGGATCACCATCTTGATTGATATATATTAATAAATCATTAATGGTCTCGACGCGAGAAACCTGGTGGCTACTACCATCTTCGGTTTCAATCGTATCTCCCTCGGCAAATACCGCTCGAGTTAGCGGTGCATTTTTAATGGCATAGTGACGAACATCGCCAGTGGCAGGAAATTCAAGGGTCAAACGGCGCCCTTCACACTCGACTATCATACCGAGGCCTAGAGAAGCATCAGTATCAACCAACCAACGCTGGCCAATTTGTGGGTTTTGTATCATGGTATAAATTCGGGGTAACTAGTACTGATTAGTAATCTAAGAGGCGCGCATTCTAGCAGAATACAGCACAAATTTTCAGGTATTCGTGGATACAATCATAACCTACTGATTAGGGGCATTAAAAAGGCACTGCTGATTCAATAAGCAACGGCTGTTGAGTCAATGGATTCATAAAGCTAATCTGATGAGCATGTAACAATAGTCGATCACTTTTTTTCATTGCCTCCTCTGAAGCATAGAAATAGTCGCCTAATATAGGACTGCCCTGCGCCATCATATGAACCCTGAGTTGATGTGAGCGCCCTGTTTTTGGCTCAAGTTTAACCCGCGTGCAATGATTGGCTTCATCATAATCTAAACAGGTGTACTTGGTATATGCCGATTTTCCTGTCTCAAAACACACTTTCTGCCGTGGGCGATTTACCCAGTCACAAATCAATGGCAAATTCACCTCGCCTTCACTATCACTTAATTGACCTTGTACGATGGCAATATAGACTTTTTCAACCAAACGCTGCTCAAATAGTTTACCCATGGCCACTTGTGCTTGGTGGCTTAAAGCAAGAATCACAATACCCGATGTTGCCATATCTAAACGGTGGACAATTCGAGCATTGGGGTAATCAACAAGAATCCGGCTAATCAGACAATCTTGCTTATCAGGCCCTCTACCTGGGGTTGTTAATAGGTCGTGAGGTTTATCGACAACCAGCAGATGATCATCTTGATAAAGAATTGGGATCATTCAAATAACTCAAACTCTACTTCTGTAACAAATACAAAACAATGGACTACAGCAGCTCAAGCTTTTCCTTACCGCAGCGCTCGCACTTAGATTTAGTGACCAACTTACCTTGTTTCACATCAAATTGCTGATTCACAATCACCTTCCACTTATGAAAACCATCTCGGCAAAGGCTTTTGCCCTTATGCTTTTCCCAAGGGGTTTTCTTTTTAAATTGAAGTACATCACCCATTACCTTGCACCAATTTGATAATACTGAAGGAAGCTCTCAACAAGTCTAGGGTCTGTTGACGTTTCATTATTACTCCTGCCATCGGCTATTTTTCCAGCTGACAAGGCAGAATGAGAGCAGCGTAGCGGGCCCACATAAACGAGTTCTAACGCAGTCAGGTGGAAAAATAGCCATGGCCCTTCGGGTTGGGCTTAAAAAAGCGCTACTCTGCATTGCTCGTCGCTCATTTGGAACCACCAAACCACTCTCCTCGCGCTTTGATTAGTGCTTTTTTAAACTCCAACAGGAGTAATAATGAAACGTCAACAGACCCTAGCATTGTACCTGACACATAGATAAAATGGCCGGCTTATTCTTCCCTTAATTTTATGACCTAAAAGCCCCTATTCATGAGCACACAACAATCGATTAAAAACCTGCTATCTACCCGTTTTCATACAGCGATGCAAGCTGCTGGAATACCCGCTGATTGTCAGCCTCATATAGCACCCAGTAAAAAAGCAGGTTTTGGCGACTATCAGGCCAATGGCGCGATGGGGGCAGCCAAAGCCATAGGGAAAATCCCGAGAGAGGTTGCTCAGGCGATTATTAATAATCTAGAGCTTGACGATATTGCCGAAAAAACTGAGATCGCTGGCCCAGGGTTTATCAATATCTACCTTAGCCAAAAGTGGCTTGCTCAGCAAATCAGCAACTTACGCACAAAACCTGATAATGCGATTAAGACCGAAACACCGCAAACAATTGTTATTGATTATTCAGCACCTAATCTTGCCAAAGAAATGCATGTGGGCCACTTACGCTCCACCATTATTGGTGATGCACTGGCAAGAATATTGGAATACCAAGGTCATACCGTCATTCGCCAAAACCATGTCGGTGACTGGGGAACACAATTTGGTATGTTATTGGTTGAGCTGGAAAAACACTTAACTGATGGTGAACCTGCAGACCTTGCTCTAAAAGATTTAGAAGGGTTTTATCAGCAGTCCAAAAAACACTTTGATGAATCCGAAGACTTTGCCAATCAAGCGCGTGATTATGTCGTCAAGCTACAATCTGGCGATGCCAATATGCTAAAACTTTGGGAAGCTTTCAAAAATATTTCATTAAGGCATAGTCAAGAAATCTATGACAAACTTAATGTCACCCTAACACCAGATGATGTCCGTGGTGAAAGTGCTTATAACGATGATTTATCGGTACTAGTTGAAGAATTAAAACAACAGAAACTGGCTGTAGAAGATCAAGGAGCGACTGTTGTCTTTCTTGAAGAGCTAGCAGATAAAGATGGTAACCCTAGCCCAGTGATTATTCAAAAGCAAGGTGGCGGATTTTTATATGCGACCTCAGATCTGGCAGCTTTACGTTATCGAGCCAATACACTTAAGGCTGATCGCCTTATGTATTTTATCGATGCAAGGCAATCACTACACATGCAACAAGTCTATGCAATTGCCCGTAAAGCCCAGTTTGTAAACAATGATATTAGCTTAGAACACCATGCCTTTGGCACAATGATGGGCAGCGACGGCAAACCGTTTAAAACTCGCACAGGCGGCACAGTGAAATTGGCTGACCTTCTAGATGAAGCTATTGAGCGTGCTGAAAAAATTGTTACTGAAAAAAATCCTAACCTCGATATCATCGAGCGCAATAGTATTTCTCGAAAAATAGGCATTGGCGCTGTTAAATATGCAGATTTATCTAAAACGCGTACCAATGATTATATTTTTAACTGGGACACCATGCTCAGCTTTGAAGGCAATACCGCGCCTTACCTTCAATATGCTTATACTCGAATTCAAAGTATTTTCCGTAAAGCCAAACTGCTGCCCAAAGAGTTAGAAGGCGAAATAATCATACAGCATGATGACGAAAAGACTCTCGCCATTAAACTACTACAAAGCTCCGAAGTTATAGAACAAGTCAGCAAAGATGCCTACCCTCATTTGCTATGTACTTATCTTTACGACCTAGCAAGCTTGTATATGCGTTTTTATGAATCTTGCCCGATATTAAAAGGGGATGTTAGTAAGGTAGAAAAAAATAGCCGCTTACAACTCAGTGACGCTACCGCTACCGTAATGAAGATGGGCTTAGAATTACTGGGCATTGAAGTAATGGAAAGAATGTAACGATCAATCAACGTTATTTTCATCGAAAGATAAGGGTTCTAGCTCTACTGGGTGGATTTAAACACCCAGTTTTATTTTATTAATTTCTGGCTCGACCAAATACCTGCGTCCAATAGATTCTAAAATCAGCAGCATTATTACGTGTGCAGGATGCCCCCACTTCCGCGTAGTTAGCATTCATAATATTACGGCAATGACCCGGACTATCCAGCCAACCAGCCATCACTGCATCTATTGTCTGCTGACCTGCTGCTATATTTTCGCCAACGGCACTATAAGTATAACCTGTAGCGGTGACTCGACTACCAACATCCAAACCATTTGAGCCAGTATGACTAAAAAAATTAAAGCGAGCCATATCAGTTGAATGTGCATCTGCTGCGCTGACCAATTGTGCATTCCAGGTAAGAGGACTAACCGCAGGAAAAGATTGATTACCACACATTCGACCTTGAGTACGCTCAGCGTTAATCCTTTCAAGCATTAAACGTTCAAGTTCATCCGGACTTTCACACCGAGTTAACACTTGCTCTTCACCTGGTAAATCAGGAACCGAAGTAGAGTTCGAGCCAGAATTTGTTTCGTTATTTGAATTGGTTGGCGGGCTAGAATTAGTCTCTGTATTTGAATTTGTCGCAGCTGATGAATTCGAACTGCCGCCACCGCCTCCACATCCATAAAGCGATACACACACAATTATCAATACGATGTAACTTTTCATAATGTTTATTCTTTACCAGAATGTTGAAAAGCAGAGTATTCATTAGCTAATTTAGAAACAAGGAAGTACGTCTTAATCTAATGAGAAGATAATTATATTTATATAAAATGAGGAGCATTTCGAATTATTGGCGTCGATTATTCGACATTTTCTAACGCTATAGAACCAATATCGCAACAAGAAAGTCATTCAAAATTAAGAATATCAACGTCCTAATTCAATCTTATACTCAGGCAAACAATTCAATAACAGCTTTCCGTAACGTTTAGTCATTAAACGCTTATCTAGAATTGTTATTGTTCCCGTATCGGTTTCTTTACGCAGTAATCGCCCGCAAGCTTGCACTAGCTTCATTGCTGCATCAGGCACAGTAATATCCATAAAAGCATTACCACCTCTTTGCTCTACCCATTCAGATAAAGATGCTTCAATAGGGTCATCGGGTACAGCAAAGGGAAGTTTAGCAATAATGACATGGCTGCAATAATTCCCTGGAAGGTCAACACCTTCAGCAAAGCTCGCAAGGCCGAATAAAATACTACTTTCGTCTTCGTCAATTTTTTTCTTATGCTCAACCAACATCGCCTGTTTAGAACGATCTCCCTGCATTAATATTTGATCGCGCAGGTGTTGGGGCAATTGATAAAAAACGTCTTCCATTTGTTTACGTGATGAAAATAAAACCAGACTACCTTTTTGCTTGCTTACTAAGCCCGGCAAATTTTCAACAATATTCTCCGTGTGCTCACGAGCTTGGTTTGCTTCAACAGTAAAATTGGGTACTTGTAATAACGCTTGAGAAAAATCGAAAGGGCTAGGCATCACACTGTAATGTTGATCAGCAGTCGTGCCCGAACGCATCATAAAACGATCATATCGCCCCAATGCTGTTAGCGTTGCGGATGTAACAACGGCACCATAGCATTCTTCCCACAACCGATATTTCAGTGTATTCGATGCTAATATTGGGCTAGAACACACTTCAAAATCAACGACACCTGAGAATTCAACTAATGTAATCCATCGCGCTAATGGAACAGTCTTATTCTGCTCGTCCGTTGTATCCAAAGAGACATTAGCATAAGACCTCCAGAGCGCTAAATTAGCTTCTGCACGTGACTGCCAATTACCAATAACAGGAAACCATGTTTCTAAATCAACTTTTGGTACGCTACAGTAACCATCCTCCATAGCTTCTTGCACTTCTGTTGTCATATGCGCTAACAGACTATTGAGGCGATCGAACTGCAGACTTAACTCTTCAGCTATTTGAATGATATTTGTGGGAGGAATACCACCTTCGAAACGATAACGTTTTCCATCATTAGAAAAATTGTTATTCGTGAAGTGCGAACGATCATTACCATTAAGTAATTGTTCTTCCATTAATAATTGGCATTGCGGATAGAGCTTTTCTAACGATTGCTTAGCCTCTAAAAAAGTGGCTGGTAATCGCTCAGCATAATGATCAATTTGGCCTGCGCCACTGATATCACCTAACATATTGGACAATGTTTTATGACTTTGATCCAGCCATTTACTCGTCGAGGCAACGCGCGTGTGATAAGAGAAATGGCTAAGCGCTTTATCTGGAAGATGGTGCCCTTCATCAAAAATATAAATAGTATCTTCGGGGTGGGATAAAATTGCTCCGCCACCTAAGGCTAAATCTGCCAATACCAAATCATGATTTGCGACAATAACATCATATTTATCAATCGCTTCTCGCGCTTTAAAAAAACTACAGCTATTCACATTGGAACAACGGCGACCTGTGCATTCACGGTGATTTGTCGTAACTGATGCCCAAACATCGGTGTCAATTTCCGTGTCCCAACTATCTCGATCTCCATCCCATTTCCCAGCGGTCAATGCATCCACCATACTATTATAAATAGTCAATGCTTGTTCATCGACTAATGGGGATTCCTGGTCATAAAGTGACTGTGACAAATCTACTTCTGGAGTTGAGTCCATTAAAATTCGGTCTAGCTTACTTAAGCAAAGATAGCGACCTCGCCCTTTTGCCAAAATATAGTTAAACGATAAATCGGTATTTTTTTTTACTTCGGGTAAATCTTTAAGAATAATTTGTTCTTGCAGAGCAATAGTTGCTGTGGAGACAACTAGCTTTTTATTAAATGCCTGAGCAATCGGGATTGTCGCCAACAAATACGCTACTGTTTTACCGGTTCCAGTACCAGCTTCAACAATGCAAAGGTGTGGCGATGAGGTGTTATTTTTGCCTGCAGCTTCGCTATGGTCTGGGTCACTATTATCAATTCGCCTGCCTTGGCCATCGGCTTTAATATTCGCTAAGGTATTAGCAATATTCGCAATCATCAGCTTCTGACCATGTCGAGGCGTTAATTCACGGTGTTCTAGAAACTGACGATAGGCAGATTGGATCGTCGACTTAAGGTCGGTTGTCAGCATAGTTTATTATTTTTTTGCGATTGCTGGCACACGATAGGATTTGCATACATACTTAATAAAATATCTCGATAAGACTCATCACATTCAGAGAGATGTTGCTGAAACTGTTGCATTTCTTTAACGAAGTCACCTTCATGAAAAGGAATTTGTTGGTGAGTCACAACAATATCTTCAGGCAAACACCCATGCAATTCCTGATAGGCAATACAATTACTGGGCTGTAAAACATAATTGCTGACAATTTTGTTATCCAGTTCATCAACAATTTCATCGGTATCTTGATAATTTCCCGTTAATGGTTCCCCAAAGGCAAGATGAATACGCCCTTTAAATCCTGTAATGCCCTTAGCAATACTGGTCGCATCTTCATGCTCTTCTTTTTCATAGTCACCAAGCGTTCTATGGGCATGAAGTTCTTTGGCTTTAGCAATATCGCAAGGATCACGTTCATAAGAAATTGATACAGGAACAATATTCAACTCTTTTATATAAGTTGCTAAATCTACATCTTTGGGTTTACTTAGCGCCAACATACCTATAACGGCACTATTGGTACGATCTATACCATCTTTTGCTCGGCCTTCACGCTGTGCAATCCAAAGATTCTCTTGTTCTTCAACGATAGCATAATGAATATAAGAAGAAAGATGCTTGGCTGCTTTAAATTTTTCTCTTGGTTTTTTGGCAGAACGATTAACAATAAAACTCTTATTTAACCTCATTAAATCTGAAACGTAAGGTTTTGTTAGTAAATTATCACCAATAGCAATTTGTAACGTATGATGTCCTTTATGATGAATCGTCCAATTAACAACTGCTGGATCAACCACTATATCTCGATGATTACTGATAAATAAATGTGCTTTATCTTTATCTAAATGCTCATCACCTGAAACAGTTAAACCCAGCGTTGTCTCTCTTAACATTCGAGCAACATAGCGCTCTATCACCAATTGCAAATCATGAACTGTTTTAATACCTTCCACCTGTTTTTTTACATAATGACGTACAACAGGCACCATCGGCGCTATCATTGGTCTTGGCATATTAGGAAAACGGAAACGAGTAATCACTTTCATCAGCTCATTATCTTTTAATAAGCGATCGATTGTAGAAATTACTTCATCGTCATTATAGGGACGGATATCATCAAATTGATTCATTTAAAATCTTTTTAATTAATTATATTGTTAGTTGTATAAATGAAAGTCATATAAAAATAGTAAATTCTAAAATCATTTCAGCGACCAATACCAGGAAACCAACGTACATCTTGAGCATATTGATCAACTAAATGAGCAACATCAAGTACCAGTGCAAACAGTGCCATTCTAACAACGACACCATTATCAGCTTGACGAAAAATGGCTAAATTAGGGTTTTTATCCAAATCGACATCTAACTCATTAGCTTCCGCACGAGAGTCTCTTGGTAAAGGGTGCATAATAACCGTATTGGGTTCACAGAATTCCGTATAAATACTTTGATTCAAACGAAACCGGCCTCGATATAAATCAGCTTCTTCTCTCGACTGAAAACGCTCTTCCTGGATACGTGTTGAATAGGCGATATCAACATTCGCGATACTGGCTGTTAGCTCTTCTGAAACTGACACTGTGTGCCCAGATGATCTTAATGTTTCTATCAGTTCATCAGGCATAGATAATTCTTTCGGTGACACTAAGCTAACATGTATATTTTTGTAGAGACACAATAACTTGCATAAAGAATGTACAGTTCGACCAAACTTTAAATCTCCGATCATAGCAATACGTGAGCCATCAACTCCTCTTCCCTTAGAGGCCAACTCCTTACGTATCGTATACAAATCTAACAGTGCTTGAGTCGGATGCTCATTCGAACCATCCCCCCCATTAATCACTGGCACCCGACTAGCTTCAGCAAATTCAGCAACTGAGCCTGCTTTAGGGTGACGCATACACACAACATCACTATAACCAGAAAGGACTCGTGCGGTATCGTATAAAGATTCACCCTTTGCTATCGCTGAACTTTCAAACCCTGTAGTTTCACGAACATCACCACCTAGCAAGTTAAAAGCACTACCAAAGCTAACTCTAGTACGTGTACTGGCTTCAAAAAACATATTTCCCATAATGGCGCCCTCAAGCACTCGGGTAACCTTCTGTCGTCGGGCATAGGGCAACATAGCATCTGCTACGGTAAATATGTTATCGATGTCATCCTGTTCAAACTGCTGAATGGAGAGAATATGTGAGCCTTTAAAATCCACTAAAAAACCTTATTGTCATGATTTCGAAATATATTGATAACGCCATTTTAACCATGTTTGCTCCATTCAGCTATGACTGGACCTTAGGTTTAGCAAATAAAATAATCAGGCTAGAATACCATCACCATAATCCATTAATGTCTGTATAACTGACTGATCGACCTGCTCCTCCTGAGATAGCTGGTCCAGCTCGGTAAAATACTGGTCCAGAGTAATGCCCGAACCAGCAGATTCATCTGTAAGTCGAGCGTATCGCCACTCTTCCCATTGATGCTGTTCATCCGCTGTTAGAGTATGTGGATAGTGGCGCGCACGATACCTAAACAACAAGGTTATTAGACGCTTATCTTTAAGTTGTTCAGAAAAAGAAGCCAGTGTTTCTGGTTCACTAGCACGGATTTGGGAGAATAGCTGCTTATCATGACTACTGATAAAGCCGTCATATAATTGCTGTTCTGGATCAGTCTTTGGAGGAAAAGCATTGCTAGAATAAACAGCTGTCAATGTAGAATTCAAGTTAGCATGCCGTAGTTTTTGCCAGTGCTCTTCACATAAAGCTTTATCAATATTTAAGCGCTGAGCGGACTGGTCATCGAGTAATTTTGGTGTTGCTACAATAGGAGATTTATTGGTATGAATTTCCTTAAGAGGGATACGTTCAGCGCCTTCGGGTAAATCACTTTGTTTTGTATAGATTCGCTCAACTATTTCCTCCACCGATAAATTTAATAATGGCGTTGGATCGATAGAAAGGTCATAACAAATCACACTGTTATTGTTTCGAGGGTGGCGCATTAATGGAACAACCAATGCAGCGCAACCGTGAGCAGCAGAAAAACGAGAAGAAATATGCAGTAATGGCTTACGCTGATCTATATCAATCAAAGCAGCAACTCTGTGCTTATCCCGCAATTGATAGCAGTAATCATACAATTTAGGTTGTCGAGTTTTAATCAATTTTGCTAAAGCGATAGTCGCATGTACATCAGAGAGTGCATCGTGAGCAGATATATGCTCAATGCCATTCATTTGACTTAGTAACTCTAATTTGAAACTGGGAATACCATCTTCCCTTAAGGGCCATTCAAGTGTATCGGGCCGTAAAGCATAGGTAAGACGAACAATATCGATAATATCCCATCGACTATTGCCACTCTTCCACTCTCTCTCATAAGGATCATAGAAATTACGGTACAAACCATATCGGGTCACTTCATCATCAAAACGTATACTGTTGTAGCCCACTCCACAAGTCCCTGGTTGAGACAATTCTTGATGAATGGCTTGGAAAAATTCCGATTCAGAACGCCCTTCTGCCAATGCCTTTTGTGGAGTAATCCCTGTGATTAAACAAGCTTGAGGATGAGGTAAGCAATCATTTGTCGGCTTACAATAGCAAACTAGAGAGTCGCCAATAATATTCAAATCTTCATCGGTACGAATACCTGCAAACTGAGATGGTTTGTCTAAACTGGGAGTTGCACCCCAAGTTTCATAGTCATGCCAATACAATGTGTTCACGTAGTATCTCTAGATTTAACAATATTGATATACAAAAAAGCCCCGCATTTGCGGGGCCTTTTGCAATTAAAAACGATTAAGTAAACAGTCTTACTTAAAAGTAATTTTTTCGCCGCTGAATGAAGCATCAACACGACGATTTTTAGCACGACCTTCAGCTGTAGCGTTAGAAGCAACAGGTTCAGTTTCTCCGCGACCAAAAACAGAAATCGCAGACGCTGCAACACCTTTGCTGATCATATAATCAGCAACAGATTGCGCACGACGCTCTGATAACTTCATGTTGTAATCGTCATTACCACGGCTATCTGCGTGACCGAAAAGAGAGATTTTAAAATCATTTAGATCACGAGCGCCAACAATGATTGGATCAATTGATGCTTTACCTGCATCGGTTAATACTGCGCTGTTAGTGGCAAATAATGCATCGCCTTCAAAACTAACGGCCTCAACGACGCGCTCTGGTGGTGCTGGCACTGGAGCTGGAGCCGGTGCTGGAGCCGGTGCAGCAACAGGTGCTGGAGCTGGAGCCGGTGCTGGTGGATTACAAGCATCCGTACCAACAGGCGTAAGCACACACTCACCAAAACCATTGACGATTTTGTTACCAGAACCATCTGCCAAAAATTTACCTGAATGAGCAACTGCCCCAGAGCTCATAAGTGCTACTGATAGTGCAACAGCACTTAAGCTAGCGATTTTCTTAACCATGATGAAAGACCTCCTAAAGCCTTATTTATTTAAAATTATTTTCTTATTACATCCAGAGACTGAATATCTTCAGTACCCCTCTCAACTACAGATGTATTTATATAGCTACATGTCCGATTTTGAGCGTTATTGCCCCACAACTCAAGCCAAGAATACAAAATTCTCCACAATAATCACATAAAACCCCTTTATTTAAGCAATAAATCGGTTTTAGCTGCCATTACAAAGTCATTGCGGTGAAGACCATTAATTTTATGCGTCCACCAACGAACGGTCACCCTCCCCCATTCGGTTAATAAAGCTGGGTGATGACCCTCTGCCTCTGCGATATCACCTACTTTGTTAGTGAAAGCTAACGCTGCAACGAAATTTTTAAATTCGTATACTTTTAATAATTGCGGGACGCCTTTTTTCTCGACAACCTGCCAATCACTTAGTGCCTTGAGTAAGCTTTCTACTTCATCGTCCGGAACCCGAGGAGCATCAACTCGACAGGCTTCGCACTCTTGTTGTATAAGCTCTTCGTTAGTTATTGAAGCCATAGTATTTCCCCAGATTGATTAGATAGGAAAGCGCTTTAATCCTTAAACATCGTCGATTATTTATTAAGCAAAAGAATATTATATTAATTATCCTTGTCTATACGCTTATAATGACCGACTGGATGTTATGAAGAGTTACTGAACGTTAATCACCCCTTCTTCAATTTTAGCTTTCCAGATTTGTGGACCAGTTTTATGAACAGATTCACCATTAGAATCAACCGCAACGGTAACGGGCATATCTTTTACTTCAAATTCATAAATAGCTTCCATTCCTAAATCTTCAAAAGCGACGACTTTTGAACCAACAATCGCTTTAGAAACCAGATAGGCAGAGCCACCGACAGCCATGAGGTAAACAGCTTTGTTATCTTTGATAGCATCAATCGCAACCTGACCACGCTCGGCTTTACCTACCATCCCCAACAAGCCTGCTTGCTCAAGCATTGTTCGAGTAAATTTATCCATTCGGGTCGCTGTTGTAGGTCCGGCTGGGCCAACAACTTCATTACCGACCGGGTCAACTGGGCCCACATAATAAATAAAGCGCCCCTGCATATCGACAGGTAAAGTTTCACCATTACCCAGCATTTCGACCATTCGTTTATGAGCAGCGTCTCGACCTGTCAATAATTTACCTGATAGTAATATTGTTTCCCCTGGTTGCCATTCCAATACATCTTCAGGTTTCACGGTATCCAAATCAACTCGGCGCGTACTCTCACCGACTTCCCAAGCAATTTCAGGCCAATCATCAAGGCTTGGTGGTGTCTGTGTAGCCGGGCCTGAACCATCTAAGGTGAAATGTGTATGGCGAGTTGCCGCGCAATTTGGAATTACTGCAATGGCTTTGTTAGCAGCATGAGAAGGAAAATCTTTCACTTTAATATCAAGTACAGTCGTTAAACCGCCCAAACCTTGGGCTCCGATACCTAGTTTATTCACCTTATCATAAAGCTCTAAGCGCAATTCTTCAGCCCTATTTGAAGCACCCTGTTCTTGTAATTCTTGGATGTTAATCGGCTCAAGTAAAGACTCCTTCGCTAAAATCATAGCTTTTTCTGCAGTCCCACCTATCCCAATACCTAAAATACCAGGAGGGCACCAACCAGCTCCCATTGTTGGAACAACGCTTAACACCCAATCTACTACTGAATCCGATGGATTTAACATAGCGAACTTGGATTTTGCCTCACTACCTCCGCCTTTTGCGGCAACATGGATCTCAACCTTATTACCAGCAACAATTTTGTAATTGATCACTGCCGGCGTATTATCACCAGTATTCTTTCGAGCACCATCAGGGTCAGCCAGTATAGATGCACGCAATACATTATCTGGATGATTATAAGCTTGACGAACCCCTTCATTAATCATGTCTTCTAAGGTCATATTCCCTTCAAAGCGTACATCCATACCGACTTCAACAAAGGCAGAAACAATGCCGGTATCTTGGCAGATAGGACGATGGCCTTCAGCACACATTCTTGAGTTGATTAAAATTTGTGCCATCGCATCTTTAGCCGCAGGATTAGCCTCTTTTTCATATGCTTGGTGAACAGCTTGTATAAAATCCAGTGGGTGATAATAAGAAATGAATTGCAGTGCATCAGCAATACTACTGATCACGTCATCTTGTTGGATTACGGTAGTCATAACAATCAAGTTACCTTTATATGCGAGTAAATATTCTATATATCTGAAACTATATTATAAAAAATATCGGGTGATATTTTTATTTAGGTGGAACACCAGCCCGTTGCTTTAATACTATAAGATCACGGTTTGTTGTCACTCTAAACTTATCAAAAGATCTAACCGTTTCATCATAAGCTTTTAATTTTTGAGAAATAGCATTTATATCATTAGATAGCTTACTTAAGTCTTTATTAATCGAAACATATTGTTTAGTGGAAGCACTTATTGACTGTAGCGTTTGCTCCTGCTCAGAAACCCGCTCACGCAATGATTGAATAAGTAGTTCTTGCTCAGCAGAACGTTGCTGTAATGGAGACAAAGTCTTTGTTAAGCTATTTTCCATTTTAGTGATGCTTCCTTCAAACTTGGTTATATTACCTTCGGACTTGCTTATCTTACCTTCAAGAGTACCTAAGGTTTTTTTAGCTTGACCGATATCAGTTTCTAATTGTTTTTTAGTATCTGCTATCTCTTTGCGATTAGCGTTCCTAGTACCCCAAAGTTTGTCAACTTCAGTCATTGCCAATTTAACATCTTTATCCAAACCTTTAAGGTTCGCAGCCAACACAGTTAATGATTGCGTTGATTCATCGCCAGATAACAGTAATTTATTTTCTAACTCATCTATACGTTGCTGTTGTTCGACGATGACCTGTTGAGACAACGTAAACTGCCAAAACGTATAACCTACAGCTGCTGCAGCTCCCAGTGCTATTAAAAAGGTTAACCAAAGCAGTCCAGATGACTGTTTCTGCACGACAACCTGTTGGCGAGGCGCCTGTTTTGGGCGTGAAGCATTCGACTTTGTTGGTGATTGACTTGCCGCACCACCAGTAGGTTTTGGTGTCGCTGAAAATGTGGGTTCCTTACGTTCATTTATCATAGAGAATACGCATTATGTTGAGGGGCAATAACCCTATAAATTTAGGTACGTTATTATGATGCCTATCGAGATAGATATCTACTATAGCGATATCGTTTACAGTAGATATAGCCCTACAAAAGCTGTGTTTTGTGACGGTTTCCGCTAGAATGCCCACTAACTAGAAATACTGGAATACCACTGCAATAATGATAAGAGGCTACTATGGAATTATTTAACATTGTAATTCGTTGGGGACATTTAATGTTCGGCATTACATGGATAGGCATGCTGTATTACTTTAATTTTGTTCAAGGCGGCTATTTTAAACAGGCCAGCCCAGAAGGGTTAGCCGATGCAAAAGCAAAACTGGCACCCAGTGCACTCTGGTGGTTTCGCTGGGGCGCTATGTTTACCTTTATAACGGGGCTCATACTGCTGGCAGGTGTAGGCAAGCTAGGGCAACTCAATAACTATATCGTTGCTGGCGCTCTGATGGGCACTCTAATGTTTTTAAATGTTTGGATCATTATTTGGCCTAACCAGAAAATTGCTTTGGGCTTAACAGAAGGCGATGCGGCGGCGGCGGGAGCTAAAGCGCTTTTAGCGTCACGAACCAATGTACTTTTTTCTGCTCCCATGGCATTTGGCATGTTAGCAGGGCCACATTTTACTGGACACGGTTATGGAACTGAAACTGGAGGCACAGGCCTGTTGATCGTCGTTCTATTAATTGCGCTGCTAGAGTTAAATGGTTTATTTGGCAAACAAGGCCCATTAGCATCAGTAGTCGGTGTGATTCACTGCAGCTTAGCGTTAACCGCAGTGATGGTAGCAGCATTAACTATTTTATAGACTTAAGATGACTTTATCGCTGACGAAATAGATTGTTAATAATAATCTATAAGAAGCTCAGACTAGAATTATAAATAGCATGAGCTTCTTGATTTACTATTCAGAAATTTATAATAGTCGCTGCTGTTTGATAATAGCATCGACAGGACCGTACGATTTTCGATGTATCTCTGTAATACCTAATAATTTAATCGCATCCCGATGTTGCTGGGTAGGATAACCTTTATGTTTAGCAAAACCATATCCGGGATATTCTTTATCGTAAGCGATCATTTCTCGATCACGAGTCACTTTAGCTAAAATTGAAGCAGCTCCGATCGCAGCAACACGACTATCACCTTTAATAACGGCTTCAGCATTATAATCCCATTGAGGTATTTTATTACCGTCCACTAATACATGTTCCGGTTGGACATCCAAACTTTCAACGGCTCGCTTCATTGCCAATAAGCTCGCTTGCAATATATTAAGCGAATCAATTTCTTCAACAGAGCAGCGAGCAATAGACCATGACAATGCGTTGTCTATAATTAGTTCGAATAGCAAATCACGTTTTTTTTCTGATAGTTTTTTGGAATCATCCAAACCAATAATAGGCTTGTCTGGATCAAGTATCACAGCAGCTGTAACAACATCACCAGCAAGAGGGCCACGCCCTACTTCATCAACACCAGCAACAAGAATACCTTTATAGCAACTAATAAATGGCTCAAGCATTATCGCACCTATTATTAGCTATTCCTGATGCCAATAAATCATGAATCGCTTTAGCAGCAGAACGGTCAGCGTCACCTTTAATTTTTTCATGCAATTGAGTAAATGCTTCCATGATTTCATGTTTATATTCTTCAGACTGTAATTTTTGCAAAATTTGATCTGTAATCGCATCAACAGTAGCATTTTCTTGAATCAATTCTGGAACCAACGCTTTATCTGCCAATAAATTAGGTAAAGAAACATAAGGTGTTTTAAGTAATGATGAAATTATCCAATAAGATAGTTTCGCCATCTTATAAACAACAACCATTGGTTTTTTAAGTAGCATTGCTTCTAAAGCTGTTGTTCCTGATGCGAGCAATACTGCATCAGCTGCTGCCATGACTTCATGAGAGTGCCCATCAATAATCGTAATAGGCAGATTTGGATAACCTTTAAGCTGTTCTTTTATTTGTTCAGCACGCTGTTTGTTAGCTGTCGGCACAACAATTTGTAAGTTTTTTACCGTATCGCAACACCTTGTTATTACATCCCAGAATACTGGACCAATAAGGCTTACTTCACCGTTACGACTACCAGGAAGACAGGCTAATAACGGGGCATTTTTTTTATATTCAATATTACCTTGATTTACTAACGCTTTGTTATTTAGCAATTGCGATAGTGTTTCTTGAGCTTTTAATTGATCATGCTCAAGAGGGAATTGGTCAGCTAGTGGATGTCCTACAAATTTAACCGGCACATTATATTGCTGATATATTGCAGTTTCAAAAGGTAAAAGTGTTAGCATTAAATCAACTGCACGCGCTATTTTTTTAATACGCCCTTGGCGCCATGCCCAAACAGAGGGACTGACATAATGTACAGTTTTAACACCTGCTTTCTTTAATTTTTCTTCAAGAGTCGTATTAAAGCCTGGTGAGTCAATACCAATAACAACATCAAAGTTATGATTAGTAAAGTATTGATAAAGATGCTTACGAATAGAAAGTAACTCGGGCAGCCTTTTAAGTGGTTCAATAAATCCCATTACTGATAAACGATCGATAGGAAATAATGAAATAAATCCTTCATTAATCATTCGTTCACCACCAATACCAATATATTCAGCATCAGGATAAATAAGTTTCAGTTCCCTGATTAAACCAGCACCTAAGATATCCCCAGACATTTCACCAGAAACAATGCCGATTTTCATATGACTAATTTTTTCATAAAGATTTATACCTTGACCCGGCAACTAACGGTCGAGCTATTAACGGACAATACCGCGTGTGGATGAGGTAAGGGAATAAATCAAAGGTTGGACATCATCACACTTGGCTGCCAATACTTTTAGTTCATCCAAAGCCTCTGATAATGTGAATTTTTTTCGATAAATGATCTTAAATGCTTTCTGTAACGTTTTTATAGACTCTTTTGAAAAACCCCGGCGTGACAGACCTTCAGAATTAATTGTCTTTGCTTCGGCAGGAGCTCCGACAACCATGACATATGCGGGTACATCCTTGCCTATAGCACTACCCATCCCTGTAAAACTATGAGGGCCAATATGACAATATTGGTGAACCAAGGTATAGCCACTCAAAATAGCCCAATCACCGATATGTACATGGCCCGCCAGTGCTGTATTGTTTACTAAAATACAGTGGTTACCAATAACACTATCATGCCCGATATGAGCATAAGCCATGATGAGATTATGATTGCCAATCGTTGTCTCGCTACGATCCTGGATTGTTCCTCGATGAATGGTGACGCCTTCTCGAATAACATTGTGCTCACCAATCACCAACGTAGTCGGTTCACCCTGGTACTTTAAATCAGGCGTCGCTTCGCCAATAGTAGAAAATTGATAGATATGATTCTTTTTACCTATATAAGTCGGCCCTTTGACAACAACATGTGACTCTATAACGCACCCAGAATCAATTTCAACATTAGAACCAATAATTGAATAAGGGCCAATACTGACGTCATCAGCTATCTTGGCATTAGTATCTATAATCGCCGTTGGATGAATAAGCATTGACGAAATTAAACTTTACGATCAGCACAAAGGATAGTAGCTGAAGACGCTAGCTGGCCATCAACCGATGCTTTACACTCAAACTTCCAAATGCCACGCTTTTCCGATATGACGGTTGCCTCTAATTCAAGTTGATCTCCGGGAACGACTTGGCGACGAAAACGCACTTTATCAGCACCCGCAAACAAGTAAACAGAGCCATCTTGAGGCGTTTTTCCAATCGTTTTAAACCCTAAAATCCCAGAAGCCTGCGCCATTGCTTCAATAATCATTACACCAGGAAAAATAGGAGCTTGAGGAAAATGACCATTGAATACTTCTTCATTAACACTAATATTTTTATAGGCACGAATATATTCACCTTCTCGTAGCTCAACCACTCGATCAACCAATAAAAATGGATAGCGATGAGGCAACCACTTTTTAATTTCCATTACATCCATCATAAACAAAACCTTACTTTTTAATTGATTTCAGCTGTCTTGCAATTGTATCCAATTGATTAAAACGGACAGCATTCTTTCGCCACTCACGAGTTGTATTCATCGGAACACCGGACGAATATGATCCAGCCGCTGTGATTGATTTGGTAATCATTGTCATAGCGGTAATATGTACGTCATCCACAATAGATAAATGCCCAACAATACCTACAGCTCCCGCAATAGTGCAACGCTTACCAATAGCTGTACTACCCGCAATAGCAACAGATGCTGCGATAGCAGTATGCTCTCCAATTTGAACATTATGAGCTATTTGGACTTGATTATCGATTTTTACTCCATCACCAATGATCGTATCCTCTAAAGCGCCACGATCAATCGTTGTACTAGCACCTATTTCGACATGGTTACCTATACGAACCCCACCTAATTGATGAATCTTTTGCCAACCTTCTTTTGATGGCGCGAAACCAAATCCATCAGACCCAATAACACTTGAACTGTGAATAATACAATTATCTCCCATTATCACATTGTGATAGATGGTTACCTTAGGATACACAGTAGTATTAGAGCCAATATGTGTATTAGCACCGATATAGCAACCAGAGTGGATACAGGAGCCCTTACCAATATTGCAGCCGGATTCTATAACAACATAAGGGCCAACAGTAACCCCCTCGCCCAATAAGGCAGTATTATCAATAACCGCTGTTTTATGAATAGATCCAGAATTGATACATTTAGGGATGAAAAGCTCAGTCAGTTGCGCATATGCTAAATAAGGATCGTCTATAATGAGCTTATTACCCTGATACTTATCTCTGTCTGATTTATTCAACAATACACCAGCGGCGGCAGTAGTAGATAAATAATTCTTATAACGGCTATTCGTATAAAAAGCTAATTCTTGTTCATCAGCCATTTGTAAAGTAGCTAATCCATTGATGATAAGATCAGCATCACCTTCAAGCTCAGCACCAATATAATCAGCCAGCTGCTGCAAGCTATATGTTGATTGCTTTATCATATATAGCTACTTAGTATTTAATTTATTAAGTCGATCCGTCAGCTCTTGAGTAATGTCATATTCAGGCGTTCTAAAGTACACAGCACGTGAATTTAGTAGTAACCCCAGCTTTTTATCTTTAATGATTTCAGGCACAATTTTTTCAATTTTTGGGGTTAACTCTTTTTGAATTCGCCTCTCAACAGCAGCCTTTTCTGAATCTAACTGTCCACCCACCTTATTAATTTCTGCGAGCTTTTTTTCTAACTTACTAGTATGAGCTGCTTTTTGTTCATCAGACCATGTTAAACCATTGGTTTTTCCATCATTTTGTAGTGCTTTAAATTCACCACCTAAGCGCTTGTATAAATCAAGGTTTTTTTTGAATGTATCACTTTCCTGCAATTTTTTTATTGAGCTTTTCGCATAGTTAGACTGGATAGCAGCTCTTTCAATATCGATTACCGCTATAGCTTGTTGAGCAATCACTACACCAGAAAAAATAAGAATAAAGAATGCTATAGAGCTTCTAATAAACAGAGACATGTAATCACCTTACAAATTAAAAAGATCGACCTAAAGAAAACTGAAATGCTTCAGTTTCATCGAATGGCTGCTCTACCAACGGCCTTGAGAAATTAAAACTCATTGGTCCAACAGGTGACAACCATTGAATACTAAGCCCAGTAGAAACACTCAATTTACCAAGATCAACATTATCACAATTTTCCTGTAATGAACCGCAGTCAGTCGAAAAAACGTTACCTGAATCCACAAACAAAGCCATACGAGCTTTATCCGTTGCCTTAATAAAAGGAATAGGAAAAACCACCTCAGCACTTAACTCTACAAGAATATTACCGCCAAACGTATCAATATCACCATCTGTGCCGGTCAACAATTGTCCATCAGTATCGAGAACGTAAACATAGTCTAAATCTCTAACATCAATATCTGTTGGATCACCTTGGCCAAAAGCAACAGGTACAGCAACATAGGCATTGGCAGGAGTGCCCTTAGGGCCTAAAGAGCTACTTTCAAATCCTCTTACAGAACCTGTTCCACCTGAAAAGAAGTTTTCAAAAAATGGCAACACATCAAGATCACCATAACCATCACCATAACCAAGCCTACCTCTTAGATGAAATGCTGTTTTACCTTTAATTGGAAAATATGCATCATTTCGGTAAGTCAATTTATAATATTCAAGATCGCCACCAGGCACAGCAACTTCTAGATTCAGCCGTTGAGAAATACCATCTGTTGGAAAAATACCACGGTTAAACGTGGAGTCTCGCCATCCGAGATCAAAAGTCAATGTATCAAATGAATCACCAAACCTATCCAGAAAGCCTTCTGAACTACCTCTTATTACATCAGAAGAGTCATCAAATGTCGTATAGCCGGAATCTGCTCCAGAAGGATTTAAGTTTGTAGTTGGATCAATATGTAAGGAATTAAGATCATCACTCTCGCTAACATTGTCATCTTCATCCACTATTCCATTATTATTAGAATCTGCCTCATCAAAACCTCCCAAAGCCGGCAAAACAGTTCCATTATAAAATTCATCAGAGACATAAGCATTTTCAACAGTGCGATTTCTTAGAGTAGGTGTACCTTGAATTTCCTGTGCCGTTGTTGTTCCAGGTTCTACCGTAATATTTTGAACACCAACGCCAAATGATAATCTTCCTGTTTCTGATATAGGATAACCAAAGGTAACCTTGGCTCCTATAGTATCTGTTGCAAAATTAGAAACATCGATTTCATCAAAGTCTCTTTCACGAAAAAACAGCCGAATCCCTCGACTAACACCGTCTTGCGTATAGTAAGGGTTATTATAATTAAGAGAGTAATTATTCTCGGTTTTACTTGTTTCTATATTAAAACCAAAGGTATTACCCGTACCTAACCAATTATTATGTTGTAAGCCTGCGCCTAAAGTAACGCCTCTATTACCAGAGAAACCTACACTTAAATTAACACTAGCTGTTGATTGCTCAGTAATAATAAACTCTACATCGACCTGATCTGTAGTACCTGGCACTTCACGTGTAGCAAGCTTGACATCACCAAACAAACCCAAACGTTGCAAACGCAACTTCGACTGTTCTAGCTTTTCAGTCGATACGGGCGCACCTTCTAATTGCCGCATTTCTCGTCTTAAAACGTTATCAGCTGTTGATGAATTACCTGAAAAAATAATACGCCTAACATAACTAATAGAACCTGGCTTTATATAGAATGTTAACTTGACAGTCTGATTTTCTTCATTAATCTCAGGGATACCACTAACTGTTGCTGAACTATACCCATCATTCCCTAATCGGTTTCGTATCGCTTCCTCTGATCGTGTCACTAACAGCTGAGAAAATGTTTGCTCTGGTTTAATGCCAATTAAAATTTTTATTTCTTCTTCAGGTAAAACTGGATCCCCTGACAGCTCAATACTTTCAACAGAAAAAGGTTTTCCTTCATCAACATTGACAGTAATAAAAACTGTTTCTTTATCGGGACTTATAGATACTTGCGTCGATGTCACTTCAAACTTTAAATATCCTCTATCCAAATAAAAAGATTTTAAACGTTCGATATCCCCCGCTAATTTTTCTCTCGCATATTTATCATTACCCGAGATCCATGACCATATACCGGTCGTATTTAAACTAAACAGGTCTCGAAGGTCATCTTCTTTAAATTCTTTATTACCAACAATATTAATATGCTTAATTTTTGCTACAAGGCCTTCATCAATGTTAATGCCCACTAAAATTTGATTTTTATCTAAGTCCTTTGTAACTGTTTTAATTTCTGCTGAATAGCGTCCAAGGCTACTGTACTGGGAACTGAGCTGTTTGGATATTGCTTGAAGTGCTGATTGTTTAAATACTTCACCTTCAGCAAGACCAATAGATTTTAAACCTTCGAGTAAAGGTTCCTTTTCAATGATTTTATTCCCTTCAATAATAATACGATTAACTATCGGGCGTTCCTTTACTTTAATAATTAAAATATTATTTTCCTGACCTACGGTTACATCATCAAAATAACCTGTTCTAAATAAATCTCGGATAACATCCTGCAATTGGGCATTTGTTACTTCTGTATTCGCTTTAATTTTTATAGCGGAGAATATAGTCCCTGATGATACCCGTTGCAGTCCCAACACACGAATATCATCTATAGTATAAGTATTCGCATATACAAAATTAGAAAACGACAGTCCAATTAATAATGGCAAGATCAAAGAAAACAAAAACGACTTCATAAAATATAGTTATAGTTAGGTAAATTAAGTGTGAATATTGTTAAGAAAGGATTCTGACTAAATCATTATAATGAACAACAATCATAAGACTCACAACAATAAACAACCCAACTTGGTAGCCTATCAATTGTATTTTTTCAGACAAAGGACTTCCTTTAACTGCTTCTATGATATAAAACATCAAATGTCCGCCATCCAATACTGGTATGGGTAACAAATTAAACACCCCCAAGCTCACACTAAAAAAAGCCAAAAAGGATAAGTAATATGTCAACCCTGCAGCAGCTGTATCACCTGCTACTTGAGCAATGGTAAATGTTCCCCCCATATTCTTTACTGAAACATCCAATAAAATTAGCTTTTTCAAGAAAGAAAGAATGATAATGGCTTGGTCCCAAGTTTTACTAAAACCGTAACCTATCGATTCTAAAACAGAGTAATCGAGCTGGCGAACCATCCCATTCGGCCATTCAGTAGAAGTAGCAATACCTACTCTACCAATTTGTTGACCATTTGCATCAAACGCTTTTGGAGTAATTTGTAATACTTGAATATTATCATCGCGTAAGACCTCTAAATCAATATGCTGATTAGGGCGAGCTTGAACATAGTCGACCCATAATGACCAAGAATTTAGAGGTTTTTGATCTGCTGAGATTAATTGATCTCCAACCAATAACCCCGCTTCTTCAGCAGCACCATTTGGGACAACTTGCGTAACCACCCAATCTGTTTGTGGCTGATAAGGTCCAATACCTAGCTCAGATAATAAATCTGGCCGATCACTATCCCCTAGCCACTGTTGAATTTGAATTGTTTTTGTTAAGGTTGATGTGGTACCAGGTAAGAATGTTTTTGCATCAGACTCTGATTGCTCAGAAAAAGGTTTTACCTCAAAGACCACGGGTCCGCTATCACCTATACGAGATGTCAATCTTTCAAATACCGCTGTCCAGGTCGGTGTTTTTTTACCATCAATACTAACAATCTCTTCATTAACCTGTAGCTGAGCCTCTGATGCCAAACTATCTGGCTCAACTCCGCCAATCACGGGAGCGACACCTTTTATACCTAACATTGCTAAAATAAAATAGAAAGCAATGGCTAAAATAAAATTAGCAATTGGGCCAGCACTGATAATAGCCATTCTCTGCCAAACAGTTTTTTGAGTGAATGCATTAGGCAATTCGGATGATGGGATATCATCTTCACGCTCATCAAGCATTTTCACATAACCACCCAATGGGATAGCAGCAACAACAAACTCGGTACCGTGTTTATCGTACCAACTTATTAGTGGTTTACCAAAACCGATAGAAAAGCGATGAACTTTTACACCACAACGACGGGCAACATAGAAATGACCAAACTCATGGAAAGTCACCAAGATACCCAGAGCTAATAAAAACCAGAGAATTGTCGCTAGCAAACTTATCATATCGATTTCACGGATATCTTATAGTCAGATTAACCAGGTTATTACTGGCTCGCTCATTTAAAATCATTAGAAATTATGCACTTATTTTTGAATCAATTAATGCATTAGCCGATCGGCGCACATTAAAATCCAAGTCTAGGACAGCATCAATAGTATCCAGTTCCCAGAGTTTTGCGGTAGACATCACACTATCTAATAAAATACCAATATCGCCAAAACTTATCCTATTATTAAGAAAGGCTTCAACAGCTACTTCATTAGCTGCATTAAGCACTGTAGCCGCAGATGATGGAGCGGAAGCAGCAGACATGGCTAAGGCTAGCGCAGGAAACCTTGTCAGATCAGGCGCCTCAAAATCTAAGCTACTCAAAGTAACCATATCTAATGATTTAACTCCTGAATCTATACGCAGTGGCCAGGCTAATGCATGAGCAATGGGTATACGCATATCAGGATTACCTAATTGAGCCAATATTGAACCGTCAATATATTCGACCATTGAATGAATAATACTTTGAGGGTGGATAACCACCTGAATATCTTTCGGCATCACATCAAATAGCCAGCGAGCTTCAATAAACTCTAACCCTTTATTCATTAATGATGCACTATCCACAGAAATCTTCTTACCCATTGACCAATTAGGATGATTACATGCTTGATCAGGGGTTGCGCAGGCAATGCTTTCGGCAGACCATGTACGAAAAGGGCCACCAGAACCTGTCAACAATAGCTTGCGAATACCTGGCGGCTCATCACCTGCTCTACAATTTGTCGGTAGACACTGAAAAATTGCATTATGTTCACTATCGATAGGCAGCAATGTCGCATTATTTTGTCTTACAGCATCCATAAATAAGCTGCCAGCCATAACCAATGCTTCTTTATTTGCCAGCAATACTTTTTTGCCTGCCTTCACGGCAGCCAGTGTAGGCAATAATCCAGCAGCACCAACAATCGCTGCCATAACACTATCTACTGATGCTTCCTGAGCAACATTAACTAATTCAGCCTCTCCACTAAGAACTTCAGTCTGACAATTACTAATTGATAGTTTTTGCCTTAACTGCAGGGCAGAAGCTTCGTCGCGCATAACAGCATATACAGGGTTAAATTGTTGGCACTGCTTAGCCAATACATCAATACTGCGATCTGCAGTGAGCGCAAAAACTTTAAATTTGTCCGGGTGGCGGCCAATAACATCTAAAGTACTTACACCAATAGAACCCGTAGACCCCAACACAGTGATCAGCTGACAGGAAACTGAGATAGTATCATCGCTCATATCTTTAATCACAATGACCAACCCGATAAAATAACACCTAAAGTAAAAATAGGTGCCGCAGCAGTTATACTATCAATACGATCCAGCACACCACCATGCCCTGGAAGTATAGTACCGCTATCTTTAACATCTCGATGACGTTTGATCATACTCTCTAGCAAATCACCCAATACTGAAGCCAGTGCTGTCAGTAGAACAATAACGAATAATGACAACCATTCTTTAAAGCCTGTGGAGCTGGCTACTATTAGCCCTAGTAAAGAACAACAAAATAAACCACCCCAAAACCCTTCCCATGATTTTCCTGGGCTCACCTGAACAACCAATTTCCGCCGCCCGAAAGCTTTACCAGAAAAGTATGCACCGCTGTCAGCAATAACTACTATCATCATTACCAGCAAAATTAACCATGAACCGTTGGAGTATTGATGCAAATACGAAAGTGACAGCCATGAAGGAATTAGCACAAGCCACCCCATTAAGGCTCTAACCCATCGACTCCCCCACAAAACAGTACTTGAAGGATAACCTTGAACCCATAAGAGTGCTAGAGCCCACCAAGTTCCAGCAACCAATAAAACATTACGAACTTCGGTCTGTTTAATCAGGTGGTGATCCATACCAACATAAAATGCAACACATATCATCAACAACAAGGTTGCCGCAGTGTATATTAACCGTTGATAAAGCGTCTCAAAACTTGCGAGATTGGCCCACTCCCAAGCGCCGATGAGCAGCACTAAAGCCACAAATACAGTAAAACCTAACCAAGGCAAGAAAAATAAACAAAGAAGAAATACAATCCCCAATAAAGCGCCCGTTATAATTCTCTGCTTAAGCACAGGGCTTATCCTCTACAGTTCCTTTTGCTAACTGCTCTCCATTCAGCCCAAAACGACGCTCCCTATTGGAAAAATTATTAACAGCCGCCTTTAGTGCAGCACCATCAAAATCAGGCCATAATAATGGGCTAAAATATAGTTCAGCGTAGGCTGCCTGCCACAATAAGAAATTACTAATACGTTTCTCACCACCAGTACGAATGAGAAGGTCCAACGGTGGCATGCCTGCTAATGACGTATAACTATTAAATATCTCTTCATTAATATCATTGATATCCAATTGTCCAGATACGGCCTTGCCAGCAATTTTTTTGGCTGCATTGGCAATATCCCACTGCCCGCCATAATCTGCAGCAATCACCAATGTGCGCTCACCATCTTCAGTAATGCTTTCGGCTTTTTCTATGGCTTGCAATAACTTTTTATCGAATTGTTGGCGATTTCCAATAACACGCAAACGGACATTTTCTTTCTTAAGTTTCTTAGCTTCACTTGAAAGATAATGCTGGAAGAGCGACATAAGCGCACGAACTTCTTGTAGAGGGCGCTTCCAGTTTTCACTACTAAACGCAAAGACAGTTAGAACATCGATATTATGCTCATGGCACCCCTGCAACATATCACGCAGCCGCTCTATACCAGCCTTATGCCCCGCAGTACCCGGAAGGCCACGCTGTCTTGCCCAGCGATTATTGCCATCCATGATAATCGCAAGATGTTGCAACTTAGGCGAAAGGAGTTGTTCAGACAAAACTGGTACCAATAATGTAATTATTTTTTATAGAGAGATGTCTAGCTGCTTTTTTATGCATACGAAAACAGCTAGTTTTAAAACCGTTTAGATTTCCATCAAATCCTTTTCTTTAACTGCAAAAGCAGCATCAACATCCGCGACAAATTTATCAGTTATTTTTTGAATCTCATCTTGTGCACGACGCTCATCATCTTCACCAATTTCTTTCTCTTTTAACAGGTCTTTTACATCTGCCAAAGAATCGCGACGGATATTACGAATAGAAATCTTAGCATTTTCAGATTCTGATTTAGCTTGCTTAATATAATTTTTACGCGTCTCTTCTGTCAAAGCTGGCATAGGCAAGCGAATTAAATCACCAGACGTTGCCGGATTTAAGCCTAAATCAGATTTTAATATAGCCTTCTCAATAACCGGGGTTAACTGCTTTTCCCATGGACTAATCGAAAGGGTACGAGCATCTAGCACCGAAATATTAGCTACCTGAGACAGCGGAGTATCAGTACCATAATAGTCAACCATAATACTATCTAGAATACTGGGATGAGCCCGGCCAGTGCGAATTTTATTAAAGTTGGCCGACAAAGCCTCAAGGCTTTTTTGCATCCGTACTTTTGCATCTTTTTTAATGTCTTCAATCATTCTTCAAACCTTATTTAATAACTGCCATTATAATTGACTTGAAACCTATAATACTTAGAGGGGTTACCTACTCTTCTTCTATCAAAGTCCCTTCATCTCCACCTACAACAATACTCAACAAAGCACCGGCCTTTGCCATCTTAAATACGCGAACGGGCATATTGTGATCACGACATAAACAAATAGCAGTCAAATCCATAACACCCAGCTTTTTCTCAAGGGCAGTATCGTAGGTTAAACGTTCATATCTTGTTGCACTGGAATCCTTCATAGGGTCCGCAGTATAAACCCCATCGACTTTAGTTGCCTTAAGCACTATTTCCGCCTCAACCTCAATAGCTCTCAAACAAGCAGCGGAATCAGTGGTAAAAAATGGGTTACCGGTACCTGCTGCAAATATAACGACTTCGCCACCCTCTAAAAACCGAATAGCTCCTCGCCTATCGTAATGTTCAACAATACCACTCATTGGTATAGCAGACATAACCCGGGAAGTAATATTTGACCTTTCCAGAGCATCACGCATAGCCAAGGCATTCATAACTGTCGCCAGCATGCCCATATGGTCACCAGTTACTCTATCTAAACCAGCAGCATTTAACGCTGCACCGCGAAATAAATTACCACCACCAATAACCAGCCCTACTTGCACTCCAATACCCACAAGCTGGCCGATTTCAAGAGCCATTTTGTCAAGCACTTTAGGATCAATACCAAACCCTTCACTGCCCATTAACTCCTCACCACTTAACTTAAGCAAGATTCGCTTATATTTTTTATCGCGCTTGGCAGGCATAGCTAATAGTCCTTAAATTGGAAAATGGCGTATTCTAACAGCAAGACGGGGCGAGCGCGACAACGCTCACCCCGTTATATAGATCTTTAAAAACCAGTGATCAACTACCATCAACACCTTTTATGGCAAACCTAATCTACCGGCAAAAAGAATGCAAAACAGCCTATTTTGAAGCCTCAACCTGAGCAGCAACTTCAGCGGCAAAATCAACCACTTCACGCTCAATGCCTTCACCAACCTCAAAACGAACAAATGCTTTAACTTCAGCATCAGCTTGCTTGGCTAGCTGGCCTACTGACAATTCTGGATTCTTAACGAAAGGCTGTTCAATTAAGCTACCTTCTTTTAGGAACTTTTTAATACGGCCAACCATCATTTTCTCAACAATTTCATCTGGTTTACCGGCCATATCAGGCTGAGCCTTAATAATTTCTTTCTCTCTTGCCACAACATCTTCTGGCATATCTTCAGGGTTGACCACCTGAGGGTTTACAGCCGCAACATGCATAGAAATATCTTTAGCAAGCTCGCCATTACCACCTTCAAGCTGAGAAACCACCGCAATACGGTTATTGGAATGAACATAGGCTCCTACAACACCACCCTCAACAAGCTGTACTCGTCGAACTGAAATATTTTCTCCAATCTTTTGCACTAATGCTTCGCGAGTAGTTTCCAACTCACCTGACATTAAGGCTGCTACATCAGTCTGCCTGTCTGCAAAAGCTTTATCAGCAACAACACCAACAAAATTTAAGAAACCTTCGTCGCGAGCAACAAAATCAGTTTCAGAATTCACTTCAACAACAACGGCATAACTATTGTCATCGGCTACACGTGTAGCAACAACACCATCAGCGGCTGTACGGTCTGCTTTTTTGGCCGCTTTCAGGCCACTTGCCTTACGTAAGTTTTCAATTGCCAGCTCGATATCACCATCAGCTTCTTTTAGTGCTTTTTTGCACTCCATCATGCCTAGGCTGGTACGTTCACGAAGTTCTTTTACCATTGAAGCAGAAACTGCTGCCATGATCTTATCCTCTTAAATTCTCTAAAAATAATTAACTGTTTAAAAAAGGGGGCTATTATGCCCCCTAAAAATAACCTCTTTACAATAGAGGCTGATTAAAAAGCTCAAAACTAGCCTTTCGCTGCTTCTGCTGTATTTGACTCAACTTCAACAAATTCATCTTTATTAGGAACCGCTTGAGAATTAGCAGCACCTTCAATACATGCATCTGCTATAGCAGTTGCATAAAGCTTAATTGCACGAATCGCATCATCATTACCTGGGATAACGTAATCTACGCCCTGTGGGTCGCTGTTAGTATCAACGATACCAAAAACTGGAATACCCAATTTGTTGGCCTCATTGACAGCAATACGCTCGTGCTCAACATCAATAACGAATAATGCATCAGGCAAACCGCCCATATCTTTAATACCACCAATAGAAAGCTCTAGCTTATCCATGGCACGCTTACGCATAAGCGCTTCTTTTTTAGTTAGCTTTTCAAATGTGCCATCTTGGCTCTGAGCATCAAGCTCACGAAAACGGCGAATAGAAGCGCGGATCGTCTTATAGTTGGTAAGCATTCCACCCAACCAACGATGGCTGACGAAAGGCTGATTAGAACGTAAAGCTTGTTCTTTAACCGTCTTTTGAGCAGCTCTTTTAGTGCCTACCATCAGAATTTTTTTCTTCTGAGAAGCCATAACCTTTATAACGTCCAACGCTTCATTAAAAGCTGGAACAGTTTGCTCAAGGTTAATAATGTGAATTTTGTTACGATCTCCGAAGATATATTGACCCATCTTCGGGTTCCAATAGCGAGTTTGGTGACCAAAATGGACACCGGCTTGCAGCATATCGCGCATACTTACTGTAGACATATAATTTCCTGTTTGGGTTAGGCCTCCATATACCCCGAGCGATCAACCTCTAATACAGTTACTCTGCATATCCAAATACTGAATAGCAAAATAATCGACTAAGGCACCCAGATCGACGTGACGGCATATGTGTGACGATTAGTTAATTTCGTTAGTTTTCAGCGAGCACAAAAACAACCTGCACTACACCGGGCGGCTTTATACCACAAGACGAGAGCAAATAAAAGAAATTTGAACTTAGAGAAAAGACAATTAACTTTAATTTTTTTAAAAATCAAAGTATTAGCGTATATCCTCTACCGCCGGAAGGGACTTTATCAAGCGACCATTATCATCTAGCTTAGTAGATGAGTCCTTTTGTTTTCGCAAACTTGCCTCTTTTCCAACCTGAACAATCAACGATAATGAACGCTGCATTTTCTGGCCATTAGGCAACTCCACAATCGCACTAATAGGCAAATAGTGCTTACCTTTTTGCCTTGCATAAAGCACTATAGGAATCTCATAAGTATAGGATCCGTCAAGAGCAATTGTTTGGGACAACTTTCCTTGAAGAATATCAAACCCATCATTAGGAGAAAGATGAACAGACAGAAAGCCCAGAGGATGGCCAGCTTGCAATAAAACAGAAACACTTAACGTATCACTTACCTCAGCTAGAAAAACCCTAGACCCAAACAATCGGACATCAGCTCCAGGCTTCTGATAGCCTGAAGCTATTAATTTTTCACTGGTCACCGGCCTCTGCTCACAAGACATCAAAGCCAATACCATTGCGACAAAGGTTAAACGCATCCCTATTTTTTTCATAAGATGCTCTCGATACTGAAACATAAAGCTAACTGGTTACCGTAACCGAAAAACATACGTCGCCTCCTGTAGACAGGTCACCATCAACATTAGAGCGGCTGAACACTTCTAGTATATATTCGTCTGAAAAGCCAAGCGTCCGAAGATCACTTACCGTATCGCCATCAGTATCATACGCCACTGTATTCGGCTCGGGGACACGAACTTCCACCTGACCACGGCGATACAATACAAATGCTGGGTTAGATGGCATAAACCCTGAGTGGTGTGTCACTGTGATCATATGCTCACCAACCGCAGTCGTAAAACGAATAAACTGGCGATTACCCAATTTATTAATTTCTCTTCCCGCCCCAAACATATTCCCGGTACATACCTGCTCAGAACCGCCATTAACTGTTAGCTCGTTATAAACAGGAAGGTTATCAACAGAGCCACCATCATTCGTTTCACCAGAACCATAGGGGCCAACGCCAAAAATTGATTGTGCTGCCAATAAATTATCAACAGCTGCTGAATCAACAGAAGAGTGGCCCCTAAAAAGGTTGGTAAATGAAAAAATAGTAGTAAATGATGTCTGGTCCGCATACTCATCACTACTCAGCACATCATAAATAGGTTGGAAGCCGACATTTAGACTATCAAGCCCTTCATTATCATCATCATAGAAGTCATATAATAATGAATGAATAGAGCTCTCGACAAACCATCCGGTGTTATCGGTAGCATTATCGGGATTCAGCTCAACATTGATATCAAAATCTTCATTTTGACTAACACCAAAAGAATCACGATATATAGGATCATTATTCACCATTCCTGAATATGCATTAGCAAAGCCTTCTGCAAACGCTAAACGCATATCCAGCGACTCAATTACGTTATGGCTACCACCAATAGTATCTGCTCTCGATAACACATCTTCAAAATAGTGAGCCAACTCATGCAAAATAACATGATCATCATACTCATCTGTATTTTGATTTTCTGCTCCAAGAATGTAGATACGGCTATCTACACCAAAGCGACGATAGAAGCTACTCCCTATATCGCCATCAGCCAAAAATCCTTGTGCAGGATTATTTAACGGACTCCAAAACACATCCAACTCAGGCAAGCGTAAGGTATTGTCCGCTGCAGTAATCTGCAACAAGCCATCATAAATAGTATCAAGAACCGCAAAAGGAGCGGCAGCTCGAGCAGAAGTATAACTAGTTGAAGAATTATCCCACCCAGAAGCTGCATGTAAATTACGAATAGAGTCAGCTATGCCGCTACTAACTAAATCACCATCTAGGACATATTGCGCATTGCTAGCGGTATTATCCAATGCTCTGACTTCCCATGAAGGTAGACTGGTTTTGGATAGCTCAGCAAATACCCTGACTCTGACCAAAGTGTTGGAAGGAACAAAAGTAAGTGCGTAACTACCATCATCATCTGTTCGGGCAACCGTGATAATAAGGCCATCAGCATCCAGCAATTGAACGCTGACACCACGAGCGGGCATTACTTGCGAGTTAGCGTAATCTAGACCATTATCTAATACGAGACTAAAAGGAATTCTCTCATAACTCACTTGGCCAGAAATAGTGACAAATTCAGGCACTGGTGTATCGGAGTCACTGCCGCCTCCCCCTCCAGAGCAGCTAACCAGTAATAGCACTGACAAAAAAAGAAAATACCGGAACAATTGTGGGAACTGTAACTTCATTAACTTCATTATTATTTTTTCCTGGAAAGCCTGAGAAAGGCCGAACCAAGGTAATTTATTAGAAATAGCATTTACACTTACGAACTTTTCTTCTGTAGTACTACATTAAATAACAAAGTCATTTATGCCCTTCTGACGGCATTTTTCAACTCACCCTTACATACAACTCTAGCAGAAAGATGCTTATTAGCCCGCCAAGTTAATAACTACTAATGCCTTTGTCAAGCTAGCCTTTCTCAAATACAGCTGACCCGATAGGTAAGGTAGTTTACAATAGCGGCTTTCACCCCTATAAAAGTAATCACATATTGTTTATTTAGCCCATGGTTCAGCATTTATGACTATTAGCATTAAAACTCCAGACGAAATCGAAAAAATGCGCATTGCAGGCAAAATGGCTGCTGAAGTGCTAGAAATGATAGGACCCCATGTCCAACCAGGCATTAGTACTGCTGAGCTGGATAAACTTTGCCATGATCATATCACCCAAGTTCAAAAAGCTATTCCCGCATGCCTTGGTTATAGAGGCTTTCCAAAGTCAATCTGTACATCAGTTAACCATGTAATCTGCCATGGCATTCCATCGGAAAAGAAAACCTTAAAAAATGGTGACATTATCAATATCGATGTTACCGTTATTTATGAGGGGTATCATGGTGATACCAGTAAAATGTATTTTGTAGGCAAAACATCTTCTCATGCCGAGCGTTTAGTGAATATCACACAAGAATGCCTCTATAAGGGGATAGATCTCGTCAAACCAGGCGCTCGCTTAGGCGATATTGGTCATACTATTCAACAACACGCCGAAGCCAATTATTATTCAGTCGTTAGAGAATATTGCGGCCATGGTATTGGTAGTACTTTTCATGAAGACCCCCAAGTACTCCATTACGGCAAACCCAACACAGGCATGGCTTTACAAGAAGGCATGTGCTTTACCATAGAGCCAATGATTAATGCAGGTAAAGCTCAAACAAAACTCAAAGGTGATGGTTGGACAGTTGAAACAAAAGATGGACGACTATCCGCTCAATGGGAACATACTCTACTCGTTACCAAAACAGGTGTTGAAGTCCTCACCGCTCGCCAGGAAGAAAATTTTGCCTAACCCTGCGTTATTGGAAATTCCCATATTAGAAGACACACCTGTTCCAATCGCATTTAATCAAGTGCGATTTCGTGCTGCATTAGCAAGAACAAACTCCATCATTAGTGTATTTAAAGCGGCTATTGAAGCAATAAATTACCAGTTTGATATTCGCTTCAAAGAAGGCGAATCTATTCGCAATATTATCTACGAGCGGGCTCTTTTGATCGACTGCCTTCTCCATTATGCCTGGCATCAGTTTGAATGGAATGATAATGAAGTCAGCTTAATTGCCGTTGGTGGCTACGGCCGAGGAGAACTCCATCCTAAATCAGACATTGATCTACTTATTTTGATGTCTAACTCCCCTGACTCAAAAAATTACAATAGTAACCAGGCATTTTTAACACTGCTTTGGGATATTGGACTAAATATCGGGCACAGCGTTCGCACAATCGATGAGTGTATTAATATTGCCCGCGAAGATATTACTGTTGCCACCAGCATAATGGAAGCTAGAGTTTTACAAGGGCCTTTGTCATTATTTCAAGAACTCCAGCTAAATACAGCAAGTGATAAAATGTGGTCCAACGACAAGTTTTTCCTTGCCAAAACTAAGGAACAAGAAGCTCGCCACGAAAAATACAATGACACTGAATATAACCTAGAGCCCAATGTTAAAAATGCCCCAGGCGGTTTACGAGATATTCAAACCATCCAATGGGTCGCTAAACGTTTTTTCAACGTCAATACCTTGGCTGCACTAGAGGGTAAAGGCTTTTTTACAGATGCGGAGTACGCTTCATTAATTTATGGTGAAGAGTTCTTATGGAAAGTTCGTTATGGGTTACATATGACAGCCAATCGCCCGGAAGAACGACTTCTTTTTGATTACCAAAAAGATCTTGCTTCTCTATTTGGCTATCAAGATGCCGATGAGCAACTTGCTATCGAACAGTTTATGCATGATTACTATCGCATTGTCCTCTCGCTTAGAGAATTAAACGATGTACTCCTGCAATTTCTAGATGAAGCAATTATTAATCGAGGTTCAAGCACAAGAGCCATACCAATTAATGAGCGCTTCCAACTCCGAGGAAACTTCATTGAAGTTATCCATATCAAAGTCTTTGAAGAAACACCATCGGCACTGTTAGAAATTTTTGTACTAGCATCACAAAACGAAAATATTACCGGTATCCGCGCTTCAACGATTCGGCTCATTCGAGAAAGTCGAACATTGATTAACGAGCAATTTCGCCAAAACTCTATCAACCAACAGCTATTCTTAGATTTATTGCGTTCACCTTATAAGCTGGCCACGCAATTAAAGCGCATGAAACGCTACGGGATTTTAGGACGCTACTTACCAGAATTCGATCATATCATTGGTCAAATGCAGCACGACCTTTTTCATATCTATACTGTCGACGACCATACGCTTAATCTAATCGAATTTATAAGAAGACTATTACGGCCTGAATTAGAAAAAAAGCACCCATCAATTACTCGAATATTTAATCAGCTACCAGAAAAAGAAAATTTGTATATCGCTGGCCTTTATCATGATATTGCCAAAGGGCGAGGAGGCGATCACTCGATATTAGGCGAAGAGGATGCTATTAACTTCTGCTCTAGGCATCAGCTTTCAAAACGCAAAACTCTGCTGATAAGTTGGTTGGTAAGAGAGCATTTAACAATGTCCTCGACTTCTCAAAAACAGGATTTATCTGACCCCGCGGTCATCCATGACTTCGCACAACTGGTTGGAGATCAGCTTCATCTGGACTATTTATACGTCTTAACTGTTGCCGACATGAATGCAACAAATCCTGATATTTGGAACAACTGGCGCGCTAGTTTGTTATTGCAACTTTACAATGAAACTAAACGCGCACTCAATCGAGGCCTGGAAAACCCAATTGATAGAGAAGAATGCATTGCAGAAACACAAGAAGCTGCAATGCATATGCTGTTACAAGAGACTGATATCGATGAGCAATCAGTTTGGGAGTTATGGCAAACCGCTGGAGACGACTATTTCTTACGTGAAAGTGCTGATGATATTGTCTGGCATACACAAGCAATACTAACAAAGCAGAACAAAGAAAAACCTCTAGTATTGGTTTCTGACCATAACTTAAGAGGCAGTCACAAAGTGACTCAGATTTTCATTCATGCTTTAGAGAAAAATAATATTTTTGCGGCTGCAACCAGCGCATTGGACCAGCTACAACTTAACATTCAAGATGCACGCATTTACAGTACTGTATCCGGGCATACAATGGATACATTTTATGTATTAGATAGAAATGACCTACCTGTAACTGACCCTAAAAGCATAAAAACTATTATTTCCTCTATTACTTATGAGCTAAGTTTGAGTGACCACTATAGCGACATTATCAAGCGTCGAACTCCGCGGAAGCTCAAATATTTCAATGCGCCGACAAGAACTAATATCAGCAATGATATTTCACTCGAACATACAATACTCGAAGTCATTAGCCCTGATCGTCCAGGCTTTCTAGCCCGACTAGCGCGAATTTTTGTAGAATATAATATTGAACTGGTAACAGCTAAAATCACGACACTGGGAGAAAGGGTTGAAGATATCTTTTTTATTACCGACAAAAACGGTAATCGTTTAAATGACCCTAAATTGTGCGAGCAATTACAACTTACTATTCAACAAGAACTAAATGCAAAAACTAACGACAACGTATTAAGTATATGAACCCTGATTTAAACAAACTCCAACCCTATCCTTTTGAAAAATTAGCAGCATTAAAAGCGAACACAAATCCCAATACGGATATGAAGCATATTGCTTGGTCAATTGGAGAGCCCAAACATACACCTCCCGATTTTGTTTTAAAAACGTTAGCCGACAAGCTCCCCAAGGTCTCTCAGTACCCAGCCACTAAAGGGTCAATAGAATTGCGACAAGCAATTGAAGCCTGGCTGACTAAGCGATTCAAACTAAACAAGAATACGGTAAGCTCAGAAAAACATATATTACCTGTTAATGGCACACGCGAGGCCTTATTTGCATTTGCTCAAGCTGTCGTGGATCGCTCCACTAACCCAGTAGTAATTATGCCCAACCCATTTTATCAAATCTACGAAGGGGCAGCTTTTCTTGCCGGCGCAGAACCACATTTAATTAACTGCCAAGAAAACAATAATTACATACCCGACTTTTCTGGAGTGACTGATAAAGAATGGCAACGCTGCCAACTACTTTATATTTGCTCACCGAATAACCCTACTGGCTCAGTTGTCGACTTAGCAACTTACAAAATGCTAATCGCACTTGCTGACAAGCACGATTTTATTATCGCAAGCGATGAATGCTATTCTGAAATATATCCAAATGATCAGCAGCCACCTCCCAGCTTATTACAAGCGTGTGCAGAACTAGGCAGAGATGATTTTTCACGCTGTATCGTATTCCATAGTTTATCGAAACGTTCAAACTTACCCGGGTTACGCTCTGGCTTTGTTGCTGGCGATGCTTCTATTATTCATCAGTTTTTACAATATCGGACATATCATGGTTGCGCTATGTCTATACCCGTTCAACTGGCCAGTATTGCCGCATGGCAAGATGAAAAGCATGTTATTGAAAATAGAGCATTATATCGCGAGAAATTTTCTCAAGTAGCCGATATTTTAGAAGATTCATGGCCAATAATTCAGCCCGAAGCAGGGTTTAATTTTTGGGCTAAAACACCTATTGATGATGAACTTTTTGCACAGCAGCTTTTTGAACAGCAACATATCACTGTTTTACCTGGTAGCTATCTTAGTCGTGAAATCAGTGGTATTAACCCTGGCAAAAATCATGTACGTATGGCATTAGTCGCCCCTATCAATGAATGCAAAGAAGCCGCTTATCGAATTAAAGAATTTGTTAGCCAATTTTAACCGTTGATAGATAGCAATAAGAACTTATGTTAAAAAAAGAAAGAGTAGAGTATATAGCAAATGAACTGGAAGCACTTTACCCCGAAACACCAGTCCCTCTTGCACATAGTGATCCCTACACATTACTAGTGGCTGTATTGCTATCAGCTCAATGTACAGACGAACGAGTCAATAAGATCACACCCGCTTTGTGGCGATTAGCCAACAACCCATTTGATATGGCAAAAGCACCTGTTGATGAAATTCAGAAAATTATTCGGCCTTGTGGTCTTTCTCCTAGAAAATCAAAAGCAATATCGACTCTCTCCCAAATACTGGTTGAAGACTATAATGGAGAAGTCCCCGCAGATATGGATGCATTAGAGCAACTACCTGGCGTTGGCCACAAAACAGCAAGTGTTGTGATGTCGCAAGCGTTTGGAGTTCCTGCGTTCCCTGTTGACACACACATTCATCGCTTAGCTCAACGCTGGGGCTTAACTAACGGTAAAAATGTGGTACAGACAGAAAAGGATTTAAAGCGGCTGTTTCCTAAAAATCGATGGAATAAACTGCACCTACAAATTATTTTTTATGGCCGAGAATATTGCACGGCCAGAGGTTGTGATGGGACGATCTGTCCTATTTGCACAAGCTGTTACCCTAATAGAAAAAAAACCAAAAAAATACATAAAGCTTAATTTACCAATATCGAAGCCCAAAGAGTTTCTAAAAGTTACTTCTATAACACCCTCCAAAAATATTAGCGAAACAGTAACTGTAACGCAGGTAATTTTTTGGAAGGTCCATCACTATACAGGTATCGTTGCTTTAATGACTGTTCCGATTTCCTTCGATGAAAAGACATGAAAATGACCACCTAGGGCTTCAACTCGTACACGCATATCAGTAAAACCGACGCTACCTTTACCATCTTTACCCATTACATCTTTTATATTAAATCCATCACCATTATCTTGTATTGTTAAACTCAACATACCATCCGCTTCACGCATTCGAATACTGGCTTCTGTTGAATGAGCATGCTCGACTATATTTTTTAATGCCTCTTGTACTATTCGGTATACCGATGTTTCCAATTCTTCTTTCAAGCGATTTTCGGTACCAACATGCTTAAACGCCACATCCAAGCTCTGTTCGCTCGATACTTTAATCGATAAAGCTTCTACTGCCGGATAAAGTCCTAACCTATCCAGTATTTCAGGGCGCAATTCACCAGAAATTCTATATACCTCTTTAATCGTTTGATCTAAAATGGAAACTGCCGATAAAAACTCTTTTCGAGCATTTGCGCTTTCCAATGAACCTATTGCTGCGATATCTTTTAATTTTGAGCGAGTGGTATAAAGTGCTTGATTAATGCCTTTTTGTAAATCACGGGCAACTCTACTTCTCTCTTCTTCCTGCCCCTCTACAGCCTTGCGTGAGAGTTGCTGTAATTTTTTATCTGCCAGCTTCCCTTCAGTCATTGTAAAACGAGCGCCAATAAAACCAACAACAACAGTAAAAACCAGTGCAAACCCTGTAATCAACGTTAAGGTATTCTGAATATTATTGCTAACCTCTTTCTCAATACCGGCAACGGCATCTTCAAGGTCATCAATATAAAGGCCTGTACCTACCATCCACTCCCAATTCTGCAACCCCATACTGTAACCAATTTTTCCCACTTGACGCCCCTTAGAAGGCTTATCCCAAATATAGTTTGTATAATCACCCTCTGGTTTTTTAGCACCATCAATGAGAGATTGGATTAAAAAAGTACCATTAGGATCTTGTATACCCCATAGGTTTTTGCCTTCAAGCTGCGGTTTCTTCGGGTGGGCAATATTAATACCATCATAGTCATATACAAAAAAGTAACCATCCTCACCAAACTCAAGATTTCGAAAAATTTCCTTTGCCTGTTCTTGAGCTTCAACATTGCCGCCGGTTTGGCCGTAAATATGTTTGACTGCGGTTATTGCAAGTTCTGTATAATTTTTTAATTCGCCACGCCGAAGCTCAAATATCATTTCTGAAAAACTCTGTACGTTTTTTCCACCTAATGATTTTGCTTGGTAAACTGACAAAATAGTTAAAGCGATACTTACTAAAACTAAAGGAATGACAACTAACAGTAATATTTTATTTTTAAATGTTAAAAACTTCATACAACCAACCACTTAATTATTATTTTTGGTTAATTTAAATATCGACGATGGAGTTCAGTCGACTTTGAACAAATGGATTAAATAATAATCAAAAAAATTATAAAAGAATTATTTGCGAAAAAAACAGAAAATACGGGGAAACACGTAGATAAAAACTACGTAAAAAAACGTAATTTTACAAAAATCATATAATGTATCCGATAATGAATTATTGAAAAGGTTATTAATTAATAGACAACTGAATAAGCATCACCATCATTACTCGCTTTACCATTTCCATTTTTAAAGCGAATTAATCGTTTATGTACAGGCTTACCCACCCATTGATCCCACACCCAAATCCCATCTTTATCTTGAGAAATATAAATAGCAGCATGCCAGCCTGTAATATTGGGATATTTACCTGATCTAAAGGTCGCAATAATGGTACCCGGGCTTAATTCCGCACCCTTAACCAAAGCACCTTGCCTCCACATAGCCGTACGTGGAGCACCACTACAAATTTGGATGAGAGAAACACAATGCCCAGTACCGACACTACGATCTTTGTATCGATAGGCATTCTCACAAATATAACCGCTTTCGATAAGCTGCTTAACAGAGTTATCCTTAACAATTACATTGGTATTTACTGAATACTCCTTGTGTAACTCATATTTCTTTGATGGTGAAGCACAGGCAGCTATAAATACACATGAGAATGCAAGCACACGATAATATTGGTCCAATGGCATAAAACCACCTATTTAGTTAGCAAATTTCTTAATGCAGGCAACACATCGGTATCAACAACTTAAAAATTGCCAGATAATATAGCTGTCATTTAACTAGGACGAGCTATTAGTATGAACAGCCCTCGTTTACTATTAACTCCAACTCACTTATTCTAACAAGCTGTTATATTAATGATCAGCTAAAAGTCACATAAAAAAGGAGAATTCACTCTAGATAAGCTATCACTGTCATAAACCCTGTTATAATCCCCACCCTTTTTACAATCACTTAAAATTCTCTCAATGATCACTCTTTACGGCATTAAAAACTGCGATAGTGTTAAAAAAGCACGAAAATGGCTCGAAGCTAATCAGGTAAGTTATCAGTTTCATGACTTTCGTAGTGATGGACTCAACCCAGAGCAAATCCAATCATGGGTGACTGAATTAGGTTGGGAAAAGCTCGTTAATAAACGCAGTACGACATGGAAAGAGTTAGACGACAATACAAAAAATAGCCTAAATGAGAAGAATATTGTTGAGATCATACATAATTCTCCAACATTGATTAAGCGCCCATTACTGGATAATGGCAAACAAAGAAGTGTTGGCTTCAAGCCAGCAGACTATGAAGCACTGTTATTAGGTTAGCTTATTTTTATCCATACAATCAAAATTTTATTAATACGAACTAAATTATAGGAAACACCATGTCTGAATCTTACTGTTTTGGCCTAGGCGTAGGCACTCATAATGCAAAAGGCGAGTGGCTAGAAGTCTATTATCACCAACCTGTACTGAACCCATCAGCAGCCCTTTATAACGCTGTAAAACCATTGATAGAGTCAGCATCAGATACAACAAGCTGCCGATTAAATGGCGGCCAATTAGCATCACTGGCCACCACATTAGGTTCAGCTGGGGAAGATGAACAAGCATCAATTGCACAAAAACTGGCTAGCAGTAAAAGACCTGTTGTACTTAGCTTATTCACTACAGACACTGCACCAACATCCGTTCCCGGCGCTTATTTAAAACTGCACTTGTTATCACACCGCTTAGTTAAACCTCATCAAACAGATTTAACGGGTATTTTCGGTGTACTACAGAATGTTGCCTGGACGAATAAGGGCGCAATTGATTTAGATGAACTCCCTCAACGTCAACTTAAAGCTCGCCTAAAAGGTAAAACCCTTACCGTAGAATGCGTCGATAAATTTCCTAAAATGACTAACTATATCGTCCCTAAAGGCGTTCGTATTGCCCATACCGCACGAGTACGTTTAGGTGCATATATAGGTGAAGGCACAACTATCATGCATGAGGGCTTTGTGAACTTTAATGCAGGCACTATGGGTACCAGTATGATTGAAGGTCGCGTATCTGCAGGTGTTGTGATAGGAGAAGGTTCTGACCTCGGTGGCGGTTGCTCCACAATGGGAACGTTATCTGGTGGTGGTAATATCGTTATCTCTGTTGGTAAAGAATGCTTACTAGGTGCCAATGCAGGAATAGGTATTCCTCTTGGAGACCGCTGTATTGTCGAGTCAGGTCTTTATATTACCGCTGGGTCTAAATTGAACCTCTTAGATGATAGTAATAATGTCGTTCAAGAAATAAAAGCTAGGGAACTGGCAGGCAAGTCCGATTTGCTATTTAGACGTAACTCTTTAACCGGTATTCTAGAGTGCAAAACCAATAAAACAGCTATCGCACTGAATGAAGAACTTCATGCCAATAACTAATTCATCACCTACAGTCGCATTAGCTAGTGAGCTAATTGAACGCCAGTCGGTAACACCGGAAGATGCTGGCTGCCAGCAGCTAATGCGCAAACGCTTAGAAGCTATAGGCTTTCAATGTGAAACCCTGATATTTGGCGAAGGCAAAGATGCTGTTGAAAACCTATGGGCTATTCGTGGTGATACCGGCCCTATCTTTTGCTTTGCTGGCCACACCGATGTTGTACCTACAGGCCCTGCAGAAGAATGGCAATTACCACCCTTTGCTGCAACCATAAAAGATGGCATGCTTTATGGCCGAGGTGCAGCTGATATGAAAGGCAGCCTTGCAGCCATGATTACTGCCTGCGAAACCTTTGTTTCAGAACACAGTAGTCATCCGGGCCGTATCGCTTTTCTGATTACGGCAGATGAAGAAGGTCCTGCGAAGTATGGTACGGTTAAGGTTATAGAATGGCTACAAGAACACGACATTCAACTTGAATGGTGTTTAGTTGGTGAGCCGTCAAGCACTGAGAAGGTTGGTGATGTCATCAAAAATGGCAGACGTGGCTCTCTAGGCGGCGTGCTAACGGTCAACGGAAAACAAGGCCATGTCGCCTACCCTCACCTAGCTGACAACCCTATTCACAAAATAGCGCCGGCTTTGACCGAATTATCTACCGAAATTTGGGATAATGGGAATGATTTTTTCCCAGCAACCAGCTTCCAGATTTCCAATATTCACAGTGGCACTGGCGCAACAAATGTGATTCCGGGCTCTATTGATGTTGTTTTTAACTTCCGTTTTTCAACGGAGCTTACTGCTAATGACCTCAAACAGAGAACAGAGAACATCCTTGGCAAGCATAAACTCGATTATCATTTAGAATGGAATTTAAGTGGCCAACCGTTTTTAACAGCAGAAGGCAAACTCGTCAGTGCTGCCGTTGATGCCATTCAAGAAACAACCAGGAGACAAGCAGTTCTTTCTACAGCAGGAGGTACATCTGATGGTCGCTTTATTGCGCCTACAGGTGCCCAGGTACTTGAATTAGGTCCAATCAATGCCACCATACATCAGGTAGACGAATGCGTTAACATAAAAGATTTAGATACCTTAAGTGACATTTATCAATCCATTTTAGAAAAGTTGCTAAGTTAAAGTTGGTCCCTATGAGTCAATTAAGTCATGTAGATAGCAACGGCCAAGCGCATATGGTCGATATTAGTGATAAGTCAAACACAACTCGTGAAGCAGTGGCAGAAGGCCATATCACGATGTTGCCTGAAACATTGAAGTTAATTATGGAAGGCGGCCATGCCAAAGGGGATGTTTTTGCCACTGCTCGCATCGCAGGTATACAAGCAGCCAAGAAATGCTCTGATCTGATCCCCCTTTGTCATCCATTGGCATTAACTAAGGTAACTGTTGAGCTAACACCAGAGCCAGAACACAACCGCGTAGTAGTTCAAGCCTTATGTAAACTCAATGGCAAAACGGGTGTCGAAATGGAAGCCTTAACCTCTGTTAGTGTAGCAGCGTTGACCGTTTATGATATGTGCAAAGCGGTTGATAAGACGATGTGTATTAATAATGTTCGTGTTCTCAAAAAACATGGCGGAAAATCTGGAGATTGGCAAGCCACATAATGTTAAGGGCCTGACTATCTCACTATAGACTATAGAGAATTTACTATGCTTCAACTTCGTTACTTTGCCAGCTTACGAGATCAACTTGACTGCGATAATGAAGAATTATCCTGGCAAGATCATTTTTCAACAGTCAGCGATATTAAAAATCATCTATCAGAACGTAATGAGCATTGGCAACAACTCCTCTCCAAGAACACAATACTAATCGCGATTAACCAACAAATGGTAAACGCAAATTCACCTGTCAAAGATGGCGATGAAATTGCTTTTTTCCCTCCTGTTACGGGAGGCTGATCATGCACACCCATATCAGCATTCAAGAAAAAGACTTTGATCATGCCGAGGAATACAAACAACTCTGCGCTGATGCCCCTAGAATTGGTGCGATCGTCACTTTTTGTGGGCTGGTAAGAGAGTTTGATGATGGCGAGGGTGAAGGTCTCTTTCTAGAACACTTTCCCGGAATGACAGAGAAAACCTTACAGAACATTTGCGAACAAGCCCATCAACGCTGGCCTATTATCAGCACTCGAATCATACATCGTATAGGCAAAATGAACTTAGGTGAGCAAATAGTCTTCGTTGGCGTCAACAGCGCACACAGAAAAGCAGCCTTTAATGCCTGTGCATTCATTATGGATTTCTTAAAGACTCAAGCCCCCTTTTGGAAAAAAGCCATCAATACCAACACAGAATACTGGGTAGAGGCAAAAGACAGCGACCAGAAAGCACAACAACAATGGGAAAATAACGAAGAAACTAATAAAAACTAGGGCCTGTTAACGCTAATTACACCCCCTTCTTCACACGTCACTCTAAAAGCCATCGTCTATACTTATCTTAATACAGACACCAACAGCATTTTAGAGAGGTCACACGCTGATGCAACGTAACTGGCGTAAAGCATTCTATGAGCACTATGCCACCCCTGCAGAGAAAGTATTCCCACAGTTTAAACTTGGAGTGGTTATATTCTTTTGGGGGCTCGTCGTCATGTACAGCGCCAATCAGCTACTAGAACCCTCCTTAGCCCAAGAAATCGTGACATTGATTGGCCTAGGTCTCATTGGGGGTGGTTTTTTATATTCGATGCTAGCACAGGTAAGAATGTTAATTGGGCGATTTTTAACGGTATTTACCAAAAACAAACTCTGATATCCTATTCAGGACCTAAAACACCCATATCTAAGCTCTATTATGTCTGTCACCTCAAATACCAGCGATCAACTCTTCCTGCTTGATAACAGAGAAGATTTAACTGAACATGTTGAGACAATGCTTAGCAAAGCAGATCGAAGCGTTTATATCTTTAGTCGTAAACTTAACCCTTTATTTTTTAATCATAGCCATATCGCCGATAAACTCTCTGCATTAGCCCGCAAATCACATCGATCGGATATTAAAATTCTTATTGAAAGCCCGCAGTATATTGTTGAAGAAAACCATAGAATCTTGCATCTTAGCCACCGATTAATGAGCAAAATCAAACTACAAAAAATTGTTGTTGAACCTCAAGATGATTATGAGTTTATGATTGTCGATAACGATAAACTTTGGTTGCAACATAAGGAAGAGAGTTATACAGGCTTTGCTAATTATGACGCCCGCCCAGAAGTCAAACGCTTCAACATAGTATTTAATGACTTATGGAAAAATAGTGAAGAAGACGTCAGATTGAGGCGCTTAAGTCTATAGCTATAACCATACGAATAACTACACACCTTAGTTATCGCTATTTATAAAAAAATAATAAGACTTTATTCCAATTAAATAGGTTAGATATTTTCACTTACTTAGGGATTTTATTTCATTTGTCTCCAGTAATTTTCATCTATATTATCGCATCCAGTTGTTAACACCCATACCCGTTTGCGAGATTAAAATGAAACCATTGCTAAATGCAGCCATACAAAAAGTAAATCAGATTATTACGACTTTACGTTTGAATAAGACTGCTAAAGAATTATATAAATACCCTGATAGCCGATTATCAGACATCGGCATTTCTCGTTATTTATTATTAAAAGGAGCTGCTGGATACCCTTGGCTAGAAACACCAAAGGCTACTGTTCAAGTAAAAAATCTTAATGACATCACTAACGTAAAAACACCAATAGTAGTTTCCAATAGTAACGAGATTTTATCTGCTGCTTAAAAGGCCTGCTACCGCTACCCTATAAAACTCACGTTCTTACTGAATTTTATAGGGTAACAAAATGGCAAAGCATTATTATCATCAAAAAACATTCCTTTCCATAATATATTTAACACTCTATCAGCAACCAACCCCTCTCTTATTATTAGAGTAACACTATTATTTTTTAATATCTCTTTAGCTATTCCTTAGCATCTCCGACGCAAAGGCTACCTTAATCTAATAAGATATTTTTACTCACGTATATACTAAATTTATTTCGTTTGTCGGTAGTAATGTCGAGAGCTAATATAGTAATTAATCAACAACCACTAAAGATATGAAGGAGTGAAAAATGAAATTATTATTGACTACACTTATAGATAAGTTTGCACAGATTATCGCTCGTTCACGCTCAAACAAGGTAGCCAAAGAGCTTTTACTACTCACCGACAAGCAATTAAAAGGCTTGGGGCTTTCTCGAGATTTAATTGCCAAAGGAGAATTTGGATACCCTATCAACATTAAGACTCGGTTAACGAATATTAAAACTACAGCTAGTTCAGTTGAAAGTCAGACTCTTGCTTCAGCTAATGACGACGCTATTTTAAACGTTGCATAATTCTCTATAGTTTTAACTATACGTATTAGAGTATGTACGATATAGAAGTGTTGTATAAATCTCTAAGCCCGTATTAACGGGCTTTTTTGTGCGCAACATTACTCTAATACTTATAGCGCCGCTATATAACGTGCAATCAACTGAACGTTTTCCAAGCCCCTGAATTCATTGACACTCAATTGATACACTAACCTGACACTCTTAGTAGATATATTGGGCCATTCTTCTAGGTCCACATTAAATGCAATACCATCAATAAGCTTTTGTGGGTTTTCTGCAAGAGACAGTGTCAGCTTTAAATGCTTGTCTCCTACTAATCGCTGGCTTACCAAATTAAACACACCATCAAAAACAGGTTCAGGAAAATGCTGCCCCCAAGGGCCTGCTGCTTGCAATGACTTTGCACTGTCGATATCGATAGTATCACTGGATAATTCCCCATCAGTTAATAGCACTTCCTGTAACTGATCTTCAGTCAGCAAATCGCGTATAGTCTTATCAAACAATTCAGAAAAACGAGAGAAATTTTTACGCTCTAAAGAGAGGCCAGCAGCCATTGCATGCCCTCCAAACTTTTGCAGAACATCAGGATAATGAGTCGCAATAGCATCCAATGCATCTCGAATATGTAACCCTGGGATAGAACGAGCAGAACCTTTTATAAGGCCATCATCAACATCGGCAAAAGCAATAACCGGACGATGGTATTTATCTTTGATACGAGAGGCTAGAATACCAACAACGCCTTGATGCCAATTATCTTCAAGTAAGCATAAGCCCCAAGGTAATTCTGATTCATTGAGAGACAGAGAATTAATCGACGATAATGCCTCGGCTTGCATAGATGACTCAATTGCTCGACGATCACGATTAAGCCCATCCATTTCTGCGGCAAGCTCTCGCGCCAAATCAGCATCTTCGGTTAATAAACACTGAATACCAATAGAGATATCATCTAAACGCCCGGCAGCATTCAATCTCGGCCCGACAATAAAACCAAAATCTTGGCTAGTTAATCGTTGATAATTTTTACCTGCCACTTCTAACAGGGCTAAAATTCCAGGCCTCGCTTTACCTGCTCTAACCCGCTGTATACCTTGGTATACCAAGGTGCGATTATTACGATCAAGAGGCACAACATCGGCGACAGTGCCTAGTGCAACTAAATCCAAATAAGTTGCCATATTTGGCTCATCTATTTTCTGCTCAACAAACCAGCCTCTCTCTCTTAAATGACTTCTTACTGCACTTAATACATAAAAAATAACACCTACACCAGCTAAATTTTTACTGGAAAAATCACAACCTTGCTGATTGGGGTTAACAATAGCATCTGCAGCTGGCAACTTCTTCCCAGGCAAATGGTGGTCGGTCACAATGACACGAATGCCTAACTCTTTGGCTCGAGCAACACCATCGATACTGGCAATACCATTATCAACAGTAATAATTAAATCGGGGGTATAGTCTTTTGCGACCTCAACAATCTCCGGGGTTAACCCATAGCCATATTCGAAACGATTGGGCACTAAAAAATCAATATGCTGCAAGCCCATTGCTCTTAAGGCCAATATTGACAAAGCACAGCTCGTTGCACCATCAGCATCAAAGTCCCCAACAATTAGTATTCGTTGTTGACGCTGTAGTGCGGTCACTAGTACGTTGACCGCTTCATCTAACCCTTTTAAAGAGTGAGGCCTTTCTAAGCGCTTTAGTTGGTAATCAATATCACCATCGCCATAAGCACCACGAGCTGAATAAATACGCTGCAATAAAGGAGAAATATTCTCACTAAAACACAACTCTTCCGAATCACACTTTTCTAAAACGGGTTTGTCTGAAAGAGATAGAGCCTTACGCTGAACAATAGTCGTCATAAATATGCACACAAAGCAAAAAATAAAGAATTGTACACCCTTAGCCCTGAACTTTACGGAAATTAAAGCTAGGCCAGAATTATGCTGAAATTATTATTGCAGAAGCCCCCTTACCACAGACATAATGAAACGTTGTTGTTATTAGCATTGCCACAAAAGCTCAGCCATTACTGATTGATGCCTTTCAAATCTAACGAAACCTACATCAGGATTACTAGTATATGTTGAACCCTACCCTCCGTATTTTATTTTTATGTCAAATATTATATTGGAGCACTGTCATAGTAGGTGTAGCGGTAGCAAGCCTTGTTGGCACTCAATTAACGCCAAACCCCGCATTGGCAACTCTCCCTTTAGCCGTACTTACCATTGGTAATATCTTAACAACATTGCCTCTATCATTGATTATGCAACGTTTTGGTCGCCGTATTGGCTTTAGTTTAGGTGCAATAGCAAGTTTACTGGGAGGAGTTATTTCGTGCTGGGCTATTTACGAGATGAGTTTCTGGTTATTTTGCTTTGGTAATATGTTGTTAGGCATTGCCCAAGCGAGCGCGCTCTACTATCGTCTAGCCGCTACTGACAGCGTTACACCAGAACAGCGAGGACGAGCCATTGCATTAGTTATGTCCGGCGGAATTATTGCTGCTCTCATTGCCCCAAGCCTAGCGATCTGGTCTAAGGATATTTTGCTACCACAGTTATTTGCGGGCTCCTATGCATTAATCGGAGTATTAGGGGTTATTACACTACTCTTGTGTTCACTCTTACCTAATAATACGACAACTCAAAGTGCAACGAAATCAAAAGGGAGAGCTATTGGCGTTATTATTAAGCAACCTATATTCATAATGGCAATCAGTAATACCGCGATTAGCCATGCCGTAATGGTTTTAATTATGATTTCAACACCACTGGCAATGCTTGCTTGTAATTATCAAGTCAATGATGCAACGCATGTCATTCAATGGCATGTACTTGGTATGTTCATTCCATCATTTTTTTCCGGAAAACTCGTGGATCGCTTTGGTACAAGTGCAATCAGTTTATCTGGCATGCTTGTGCTGACGGCCAGCATTATCATTTCGATCAGCGGTACTGCACTGCCAAACTTTTATATTGGTTTATTTTTATTAGGTGTGGGCTGGAATTTAATGTACACCGCAGGTTCAACAATGATTACCAGTAGTCATACACCGGAAGAAAAAGGCCGGGTACAAGGGGTAGCTGAATTAATTATTAGCTGTCTGGCGGCTTTAGCAGCCTTTGGCTCAGGCGCACTGCTCTATGCCTTTGGTTGGACAGAAGTAAACCTAGGCAGTTTACCCCTACTCTTTACCGCTGCAGGGATAACTATCTGGTTTAAATTGAGGCATTCACTACAAACTGAAAGCCGATCCATTTAGTTAATTGACTTAACGAATATTAGACTGGATAAATTGTTGCACTGAACTAATATCATTGGTTAGCACTTGATAGCGCTCTTCACGTTCGAATAAATCTACCATATGATGTGGTAGATCAGGGTCTTGTAATCCAGCTTTCTGAATTGCTTCACCAAATTTAGCAGGGTGAGCTGTAGCCAAACACACCATTGGTACATCCACTCCATCGCGTACTTTTCTTGCGGCTTCAACTCCAATCGCTGTATGAGGGTCGAGAAGATATTCTGTCTTATCAAATACCTCAGCTATCACACGAATCATTGCATCATCATCGAGGCGATAGCTACCAAAATGGCTTTGTATTTTTTCCATCACAGTATCAGATAGTTTCATACTACCAGTTTTAAAGTCTTCCATTAACTGGCGAATAGCCGCACCGTCATTACCGTAAGCATCAAATAGTAAACGCTCAAAATTGCTCGACACCATAATATCCATACTGGGTGATAATGAATGCATTAATTCTTTTTTGCTGTGATCATTATTGCTAATGCACCGATGTAAAATATCATTCGCATTGGTAGCAACAATCAACTGATCAATTGGCAAGCCCATTTTCTTGGCCAGATAACCCGCAAAAATATCACCAAAGTTACCTGTAGGAACAGAGAAAGAGATGTTGCGATGCGGCCCACCCAAAGCAAGCGCAGCATAAAAGTAATAAACAATCTGAGCCATTATTCGTGCCCAATTGATTGAATTCACTGCCACCAACTGTCGACCGTCAGGCAAAAAAGATTGATCACGGAAACTGGCTTTCACCATATTCTGGCAATCATCAAAATTACCTTCTAACGCAATATTATGTACATTGTCAGCCAATACACTGGTCATTTGTTTGCGCTGCACATCAGATACACGATTATGAGGGTGCAATATAAAAATATCGATATTGTCGCAATGCCGGCAACCTTCTATTGCGGCAGAACCGGTATCACCCGACGTCGCCCCCATTACAACGACTTTCTGATCACGTTTTTTTAGAATATGATCCAGTAAATTACCTAAAAATTGTAAAGCAAAATCTTTAAACGCTAAGGTAGGACCTTGAAATAACTCTAACACCCATTCGTTATGGCCCGTTTGAATCAACGGTGCGATAGCAGGGTGGCGAAAGGTAGAATATGATTTCTCAATAATATTTTTTAACTCAGTATCAGTGAGTGCACCATCCACGAATGGAGCAATGACGTTAAAAGCTAAATCCTGATAACTTAAGCCTGCCCATGATGCAATTTGCTTCTGAGAGAACTGAGGCAATGTCTCTGGTATATAAAGACCGCCATCAGTCGCTAAACCGGTAAGAACAACATCTTCAAAACTAAGGGCTGGTGCTTCGCCACGGGTGCTAATATATTTCACTCTCAATCTCTTCTCTACGCTTGATCTATATATCAATTAAAGTTTAGGAAACTCTGATTAACCTAGTGCTTCTACACGAATCTTCTTCACATCAGCTTGCACACTATCCAAAGATTCAATTTGCTTAATAGCCTTCATCAAATTGGCTTCTTGAACTTTATCGGTCAACAACACTATTTCTGCACATGGTTCACCTTCTCCAGGCTCCTCCTGATGAACAGCCTCAATCCCAATTTCCAGATCACTTAAGACTTTCGTTAGCTGTGATAAAACACCAGGTTTGTCTTCGACTAGTAACCGCAAATAATAAGCTGTTTTCACTGACTCCATAGGTAAAATTGACCGGTCTTCCAACTTATCAAACCCTAAAGATGGAACACCTGATACTGCACCAGAACTAATTTGACGAGCAACATCCACAATATCGGCAATCACAGCTGAAGCTGTTGGTTCAGCACCAGCTCCGGCACCATAGTATAAGGTTGGACCAACGGCATCACCCTTGACAACAACCGCATTCATCACACCATCAACATTAGCAATTAAACGTTTCTTTGGTATTAAGGTAGGATGTACACGTAATTCAATACCATCATCAGACTGACGAGCCACACCGATATGCTTAATTCGATAACCAAGCATTTCTGCATATTCGATATCTTTCGTTTCAATCTTGCTGATTCCTTCAGTAAAAACCTTGTCATATTGCAAAGGCATCGCAAACGCCAAGGAAGCAAGAATCACTAATTTATGGGCCGCATCAATACCTTCAACATCAAATGTTGGATCAGCCTCAGCATAGCCTTTCTCTTGAGCTTCTTTTAGTACATCGGCAAAATCACGATTTTTATCGCCCATTTCCGTCAGTATAAAGTTGCCTGTACCATTAATAATACCAGCTAGCCACTCGATACGATTAGACGCCAAGCCTTCACGCAAAGCCTTAATGATCGGAATTCCGCCGGCAACTGCTGCTTCATAAGCCACAGTTACGCCCTTTTCAGCGGCTTTTCCAAATATTTCATTACCGAATTCAGCAATTAACGCTTTATTGGCAGTAACAACATGCTTGCCATTCTCAATAGCCTCCAGCACTAAGTCCTTAGCGATGGTTGTACCGCCAATAAGCTCAACAACTACATCAACTTTAGGGTTTTTAACAACCTCAAAGATATCTCGTACAACATTGACACCACTTAAGTCACACGCTGGATTGTCACGTCGAGCACCAACCTCTTGAATATAAATTTCACAGCCTGCACGCGATTGTATTTGCTCAATATTACGTTTCAATACATTGAAGGTACCGCTACCTACTGTCCCTAAGCCGCAAATGCCGATTTTTACCTGTTTCAAGAATCTTTACCCACTAAGAAATAGAAAAAGCGGCAACCTTACAAGGGCACTGAAAGACTGTCAATCAAAGATAAATTAAGAAGAGAAAATCTGATAGAGAATAGAGAAGGAAAATGGAGTAACGAGCCAAGATATGGCTCGTTATAAAAGGAAGATTCTTACAAACCCATTGCTTTCGCTAAATAGTCAGGGCTAACAGCACCAGGAATCAATTGACCTGACTCCAACACTATTGCAGGAGTCCCTGTAACACCTATTTGCTGACCTAACATGTACTGGTCAGCGACAGGGTTATCCTGACACGTTGCCATGGCGACGTCTTTCCCTTCTTTGTATTCAGTCATCGTTTCAGGAGGATTATTCGCACACCAGGTAGTCACCAATTTTTGAGCACTTCTAGAAGTGACTCCCGCACGAGGAAATGCAAGATAGCGCACTTCAATACCTTTATCTAAGAATCCTTCCATACTGCTATGCAGCTTACGGCAATATGGACAGTCTATATCCGTAAACACATAAACAAAGCCTTTAGTCTCTTTCTCAGGAGAATATATGACCATATCGTCTCTTTTAATCTCTTGCAGCATTTTGGCGCGTTTAGGGGCAAAGGCAATTTCCTCTTCACGGCGATCCTGCTCTTGCAAATTAACTAAATTACCTTCTTGTACTTCATACATTTCTCCAGCAATCAAATACCCGCCATCTTTGCTAACAAATGCTACCTGTCCATTGACCTTAAGTTTATAGACGCCCGGCATAGGAGATGGCTTAAGATCCGAAAAAGTCAATTCTGGGCGAGCCTTTTTAAGGCGAGACATGATTTGCCTCTCAATAATTGGCGCTACAAGAGTATCAGCTTGGGGTTGATTGGTTAATGGCTGGGCATTGCCTGTTATCAAAAAAGATAACAACAAGCCTGCAACACCAAAAACTACACCACACTTATATTTGAACATAATTACAACAACTCAGTTGGTTTTCATTACATGGGCCTTGGAGCAGGCGCCGAGCACAAAGTTCCCTTTTGGTGATATTCTTACAAACAATTACTTTACTATACGCTAAGGCATTAAGATCTGTTTACGCTAGGCTTCCATTAATAACGTCATAACGAATAGTTTAGTACACCTAAAGCCCATAGTAGAACACCTTATCATGACATTTTTAAGAGTAATTAGCTGTGTCAAAACACACAACCACTGAAGAAAGTAATAAAAACTTGATTGAGCAATATCAGCAATCACTTTGGCTGGAAAAAGGGTTAAGTGACAACACTATTTCAGCCTATCGCAGGGATTTAGTCAGTTTCACTGAATCAATTAACAAGGAAGTTACTCATGTTTCTAATGTGGATATTCAAGCTCACTTGGCCAAACGTTTTACCCAACAGTTATCGTCTCGGTCGACAGCTCGTTTTTTATCCTGCCTACGAGGTTTTTATCAATACCTTGTCAGAGAAAACTACATTCAACATAACCCCACAGCCTCTATCGACAACCCTAACCTAGGCAAGCCTTTACCAAAGTCGCTCACTGAAACGGATGTCGAAAGACTATTGAATGCACCAGATATAAATGACGCTATCGGTTTACGCGATAAAGCCATGCTTGAGGTAATTTATGCTTGCGGTCTTAGAGTATCGGAACTAGTAGGGCTGACACTATCTGAAATCAATTTACGCCAGGGAGTTGTTCGAGTTTTTGGCAAAGGCGGGAAAGAACGGTTAGTCCCATTGGGAGAAGAAGCAATTAGTTGGCTGGAGCAATACTTAAAGCAAGCCAGGCCGCTCTTATTAAAACAACAAAGTAATGACATTATTTTCCCCAGCAGCCGTGGCCATAAAATGACACGCCAGACATTTTGGCATCGCGTAAAACACTGGGCGACAACGGCCGGTATTGAAACAACATTGTCACCTCATACGCTACGTCACGCATTTGCTACCCATTTGTTAAATCATGGTGCCGATCTGCGAGTGGTACAAATGCTATTAGGCCATAGCGATTTATCTACCACACAAATTTACACTCACGTTGCGCAAGCGCGGCTACAAGAATTGCATACTAAGCATCACCCAAGGGGATAAACATTCAGGCACAAAAAAACCGGAATATATTCCGGCTTTTTCTTTTATCAACAAAGTAACGTTTTATAGTTAGTTTATTAACCCAACTTTTCTTTAATACGTGCAGCACGACCAGTCAACTCACGCAAGTAGTAAAGTTTCGCTTGGCGAACGTCACCACGACGCTTAACAGTAATACTATCAACTAATGGGCTGTGTAATTGGAAAGTACGCTCTACACCAACACCGTGGCTAATTTTACGTACGGTAAAAGCAGAGTTTAAACCGCGGCTACGCTTAGCAATTACAACACCTTCAAATGCCTGTAAACGCTCACGAGTACCTTCTTTAACTTTAACTTGAACAACAATAGTGTCTCCAGGTGAAAACTCAGGGACGTCTGTCTTGGCTTGTTCTTTATCCAACTCCTGGATGATTTTGTTAGTCATAATGTTTTCCTCATTTCATAGGGTCTGTAGCTTCACAGCTAGAGCAATCTCATCATTAATTTTTAGGGAAGCTTTTTTGTTGTAACTTAAAGTCTTCCAATAATTCAGCTTGTTCAGCCGTTAGTTCAATTTTTTCCAACAACTCTGGGCGCCTTAACCACGTTCGACCTAAAGATTGCTGTAAGCGCCAGCGTTTAATGTTGCTGTGATTACCCGATAACAAAACCGGTGGCACTTCTTGACCTTTATAAATTTCTGGCCGAGTGTAATGCTGACAATCCAACAAGCCTAAACCTTGACTAAACGAATCCTCTTCAGCCGAATCTTTATGCCCTAACGCACCAGGCAACAAACGTATCAATGCATCCATCAGTACCATTGCTGGTAGCTCACCACCACTCAAGACGTAATCACCAATTGACCATTCTTCATCGACTTCGATATCGATAAAGCGTTCATCAATGCCCTCATAACGACCCGCTATCAGAATTATATTCTGGTAAGCTTCATCGGCTGCAAACCTCTGAACTACAGGCTGCTTTATGAGTTGGCCTTGCGGTGACAAATAAATCACTTTAACCGATTCACTTGCTGACACACCTAACCAGTTTTTAGCTGCATTAATCGCGGCTTTTAGAGGTTTAATCTTCATCACCATACCTGGACCACCCCCATAAGGGCGATCATCAACTGTATGGTGACGATCCTCAGTAAACTCTCTCGGATTACTAAAAAAAACCTCTAGTAACCCTTGTTTTATTGCTCTGCCTGTAATGCCATATTCAGTTAAAGCAGAAAACATTTCAGGAAATAAACTGACTATGGCAATTTTTTTCATAGTCTTTTTAATCCTTACTGACTAAGTAATACTCGTTAACAGTAAACTTACTCACTATTTTAAAATTCAGGGTCCCAATCAACATAGATAATATGGCTATCAATATCGATTTCTTTAACAAACTGCTCCAGAACATAGGGAACTAATCGCTCACCTTCGTCCAGGCTCTCTTTATCTCCTTTTACGACGAGTACATCATTCGCACCTGTCGGCATCATGCGTTTAACAGTACCAAGATCAACATGCTTATCTTCGTAAATGCTAACGACACGACATCCTTCTAACTGATGCCAATAAAACTCTCCGCTGTCTAATACTGGCAAATTATCCTTATCAACAGCAATCACTACAGGGGAGAGAGCTTCTGCCTCATTTCGGTCATCAATACCTTTAACTTGCGCGACATAACCTTTGCCGTGAGGACGCCAATTAATCAGTTCTATTGATTTAACACCATGCCGAGTTTTGAGGTACCAGGGCTGATAATCAAAGATATTACCTGTTGGCTCAGTTTGGGAGTGGATCTTAACCCACCCTTTAATACCATGAGCTCCTGTTATACGCCCGACATCAATAAGCTTACTCATTTATGGCGAGCACATGTAAACCGGAACTTAAGCAGCTGACTTAGCTTGGTCTTTTAGTAACTTGGCAACACGCTCTGAAGGCTGTGCGCCTTTAGACAACCAATAATCAACGCGCTCATTATCAATACGAATGCGCTCTTCCTGGCCACGAGCAACAGGGTTAAAAAAACCTACTCTCTCAATAAAACGACCATCGCGAGATACGCGGCTGTCAGTAACGGTTAAATGATAAAAAGGGCGTTTTTTTGAACCACCACGAGATAAACGAATGGTAACCATCTTGGCTTTTATCCTATCAATTTCAATTAAAGTATTGCCTCACGGCAAGACAAATTCTGTTATTCCAAGTGTATAGACAACCAAAAATCATCCAGCACTCGGAGAAGGCGGCGTATTTTACGGGAAATAATCGTGCCTGTATAGCACTTAAATGACTTTTAATTCAGCTACAGATTCTGCATGAGAAACAGCGAAATTATCAACAGGAACCCCTATATGAAAGCCCTGCAATAAATCAACATTCATTAACACCATCATATCGCAAATAGATTGGCTGTAGCAGTGCTCAGCGACAACATGAATACCTTTTTGGCGAGCGAAGCTGACAATTCCTTCAATAATCGTTTTGGCATCACTATCACGCTCCATCGCTTCCACCACCATTCCATCGATTTTGACAAAATCTAACGGTAATCCCAGCAATCGATCGAAATTGGAATACAGCTTTCCTAAATCATCCATACCAATATAACTGACGCAGCTTTTCAGCTGCTTAATATAAACAGCTGCTAAATGATAATTAGTAATAACTTGCTGCTCTAAAAGCTCAAATTCAATTTGACCGCCAGAGTTTGTTTCCCGAATCCTGTGAATAATATGGGTACGCGTATTTTTATCAAATAAGTCTTTAACCGATAAATTAATGCTAACGATATGATTTGTACCTTTTATCGCTTCGATTACCTTATCCAACATCACTCTAGTTAACTTGTGACATAGCCTGGATTGATAAGCGATTGGCATAAACTCATCAGGCGAGCTGACGATCTCCCCTTTCTCATCCAAAATACGTGCAAGGGCTTCATATTTAACAATTTGCCCTGTGGTGACATCTAAAATAGGCTGGAAGAAAACTTTAACTCGATTATGTTTTAAAGCATCAGAAAATAAGTTAAAGATATTGATATATTGGCGACAATGATGCGGAAGATTTAGTGAATCTTCGTATACCACTAGCGATTGATTGGTTTCTTTGGCATGTAATAATGACATACCTGCAAGCATTAACGGATTAGATTGATGATTAACAGCTCCCATGCGAACAATTAAAGGAACCTTTTCTTCCCCATCAATATATTGCCGACCTTTGGTCATACTGTGAAAAGCACTCGATATAATATTTTTAATCTGCTCATCAGTAAAATCATGATTACTACAAATAGCAAATTGATCATCTTCTAAATGAAAAATCTGGCAATATTCTATCCCTTCAATATCGAGCTCCTTCAAGCAAAATGATAACTGCACCATTAGCCTATCTGTTGCAGCCACACCAATTACATTAGCAATTTGAGAAAAGTTTTCGACCTCAATAACTAATAATTGATATTGATCCGCACCCTCTTCCCCCACATCTGCGAAAAGCTTCTCTAAACGACGCTTATTCGGCAAGCCTGTTACCGGGTGTAAATGTAATGCTGCGAGCTTCGCTTTATATTGGCGCCCGATCGTTCTTAGATACAAACAGACTAAAGGAAAAGCAATAACCCCTAAAAACAAGCCATAAATCAGTGATTTCAGTAAATTATAGTAGGCAGCCTCAGTGAGATCACTGATATTAATATCAACGCCGATCACATAGGTTTCACCAGATAGATCTAATAAGGGGAAAAATACAGAACGGAAAGCCCCCCAATTATCTTCATATTGCCCAAATTGTTTATGGCCCGAAGAAAAGGCTTTATAAACTTCTGTCGGAGCATCTTCGTAAGGAGTAAGAAAAACATATTTATATTTATCGCTATTTTCATTACCCAGCTCTTTAGGCTCTGGGTTAGAGCTAATAAAAAGAATATCGTTATCTCGCTGAACGAGGCTATATATGTAAGTGACGGGGATTTTTTCGGCAAGTTCCTGAAGCTCTAGTGCTAGAATATAATCTTCATCAGGCGTTAAAGGCTTTTGTCCAACTAAATTATCACGTAATTTTTGCTGTAAGAGATGTTCTGTAAAACCAACGGCTGTTAGCAAACGATTATCAATCGCCTTCAAACTCAGATTTTTGGCATCATAAAATTCATAACAAGAATACGCGGCAATACCCGCCAGGTAAAAGACGATTGCCGCAACAAATGATGTATTTTCTTTTAGTAACTTCCCCATGCTCACGTGCCTCCCGCCGAATAAGCATTTGTTTACTCATTTGTAACGTCATACAAGCTGTAAAAAGGAACTTCAACAGTATAGTTCTTATCTGCTGCTAATAGAGAAAATAAACCCTTTAATGATTTTGCTCGCTATTAACGACCAAGCCCTGGAGGTAAACCACCACCTGGAGGCATACCTCCGCCACCGCCCATCATACCGCCAAGGCCCTGCATCATCTTTTTCATGCCGCCACCTTTCATCTTTTTCATAACTTTGGCCATTTGCTTATGCTGTTTCAATAAGCGATTAAGATCCTGGACTTGAGTGCCTGAGCCTTGAGTAATACGACGTTTGCGTGAGCCATTTAATACTTCTGGGTGTTTACGCTCATGAGGAGTCATTGAATCAATAATAACTTCCATTTTTTTGAATTGACCACCCATATTAGCCTGCTCAACCATTTGGGTCATATTGCCCATACCAGGCATTTTCTCCAACATGCCAGCCATACCACCCATGTTATTCATCTGCTGAATTTGTTCTTTTAAATCATTAAGATCGAACCGGGTCCCTTTTTGAACCTTCTCAACCAGCTTTTGCGCCTTGTCTTTATCAATTTTACGCTCAGCTTCTTCAATTAAGGAGAGCACATCACCCATCCCTAAAATCCGAGAGGCGATACGATCGGGATGGAAAGGTTCTAGACCATCAACTTTCTCACCGACGCCCAGAAACTTAATAGGCTTACCTGTGGTCTCTCGTACCGATAACGCTGCGCCTCCTCGGGCATCACCATCAGCCTTGGTAAGAATGACGCCTGTAAGCGGCAGTGCTTCATTAAAGGCTTTAGCCGTATTAACTGCGTCCTGACCGATCATCGCATCGATAACAAATAGCGTTTCAATTGGGTTAATTGCCTTCTGCAGCCCCTGAATTTCAGCCATCATTGCTTCATCAACAGCTAAACGTCCTGCCGTATCGACCAAAACAACATCCAAATGCTGCTTTTTCGCCGCACTGATGGCATCTTTCGCAATATTGATAGGTTTTTGATCCGTAGAAGAAGGGAAAAAGACAGCTTCAACTTCATCGGCCAGAGTTTCCAGCTGTTGAATAGCTGCGGGACGATAAACATCCGCACTGACCACCATGACCTTTTTCTTTTCACGCTCTTGCAAATATTTGGCTAATTTAGCCACTGACGTTGTTTTACCAGCACCTTGCAAACCGGCCATAAGCACCACTGCTGGAGGTTGCGCTGCTAAGTTGAGAGACTCATTCGCCTCTCCCATCATCGCCGTCAGCTCATCTTGAACAACTTTGATAAACTGCTGAGACGGGCTTAAAGCACGAGCAACTTCCTGACCAACAGCACGTTTACGCACCTTATCAATGAAGTTTTTGACGACAGGCAAAGAAACATCTGCTTCCAATAATGCTTTGCGAACATCGCGCAAAGCGTCTTGGATATTAGAATGGGTCAAACGACCTTTACCAGAGATGTTCTTTAATGATTTCGAAAGACGGCTAGTGAGGTTTTCAAACATAGTGTAAGACAATTAATTCGCTGATTAGATAAATTGGGAGTTAGTAATAGTTGTATTAGTGGTAGTTAGTATACAGATGATAAGATGTGAGTCCAAGAAGTCACTTATTGCCATGAAATACCCTATAAGACAAAGAAGTAAATCGTTGAAACACTCACTATTACCTTATCAATCCCTGCTTTTATTATTACTAGCCTCGATTAGCAACTTTATTTATGCAGATAATAACGTAAAAATTAAGATCGAAGGGGTTGAAGGTGAAGTACTCAGCAATGTCCGCAATAGCCTTTCTATAGCCCGAGAGACAACACAAAAGGATAAACCAAGTTTATCAAAGCAGGATATTCAACGCCTGCATAATAAAGCGAAAAAAGAAATTCAACAGGCACTACAGCCCTTTGGTTATTATCAACCCACTATTGACAGCTCGCTAACAAAGACCGAAAAACGATGGTTCGCTCAATACTCAATTGAACCTGGAGCTCAAGTCATCATTGGCAACGTGAGTATCCTCATAGAAGGCCCTGGGCAAAATGAAGGTAGGGTTAAGCAACTCACCGCAGATACGCCACTCATTGTAGGCGAAACTCTCAATCACCAAGATTATAGTACTTTCAAGCAAACACTGTACGACACTGTGTTCGATTTAGGGTATATCGATGCACGCTATGAAAAAAGTGAGCTACGCGTTGATATTAAAAATCAGAAGGCCGATATTGCTTTTGTGTTACAAAGTGGTCCCAAATATTTTTTTGGTGACGTTAAGGTTAACCAGTCTGCCGTTCACCAATCACTAATTGATCGACTTATTCTGATTGATACCAAAACACCATTCAATACCGACCGACTATTAGAGCTACAGCTAAGACTGATAGACACTGGGTATTTTTCCAATGCTGAGATCACAGTTGAAAGAGAAGCCGCACTTAATCAGCGTATCCCTGTCACTATCAATATGACTCCATCCAAAAAATTAAAATACTCAACCAGTATTGGCTACGGAACAGATACAGGGCCACGGGTTGGTCTAGGTGTATTGAATCGGCGGGTCAACAAATATGGGCATAATCTTCGATACAGCATTCGATTGTCACAAATAGAAAGTAATTTAAGCGCGCAATACTCTATCCCCATCGGCAACATTAATTCTGAATCTATCGATCTATTTGCCAATGCAGATCAACAAAATGTTAACGATACGGAAGCCATACAATATAGCGTTGGTACGAGCCTGAACAAAAACCTTTGGAAAGGCAGAGCCCGATTTTCTTTAACACTGATTCAGGAAGAGTTCTCTTTTGACAATGAACCCGAACAGACAGCGAACCTGCTCATACCCGGTATAAAATACACACGTAAAAAGGCTGACAATACTTTATTTACACGAAAGGGATATAGCCTTTCTGCAGATGTTCATGGAGGTGTAGAGTCTTCACTTTCTGAAACTACATTTATTAATGCGAATTTATCCGGCCGCTCTGTTATTCCACTCAATAGTCGGTCACGTTTATTAAGCCGTTTAGAACTTGGGGTGATATCAACCGATGAGTTTGATAGCTTACCTCCCTCAGAACGCTTCTTTACCGGTGGTTCTCAATCGGTTAGAGGGTATGATTACAAAGATATCGGGCCTGTTAATAGCTTCGGTAATAATATTGGCGGACAATATTTAATAGCCGGTAGCATAGAGGCTGATTATTTGCTCTGGGGAAATTATGGGATGGCAATTTTTTATGATGCTGGTGATGCTGCAGAAGATCAGCAAGTATCACTGAAAAAATCTGCTGGCATCGGTTTTCGCTATCGCTCTGCAGTCGGAATGATACGCGTTGACTTTGCACACCCTTTTGACGACCCGGATGAGAATTTTCGTTTTCATATCAGTATAGGGCCTGACCTATGATGATAAAGCAGTTGCTGAAAAAACAATGGTTACGGTGGATATTGATTGGATTATTGGTCATTTTATTGATCGGTTCAATTAGTATCAGTTGGCTAGTATCAAGCCAGAGCGGATTACAATGGATAGCCGGCCGTGTGTTGCCGTTAGTACCAGAATTATCGATTGAACTTATTGAAGGCCGTTTAATTGGCCCGATAACACTAAAAGGTATTCGCTATAAAGATCAACAAACAGATCTTTCAGTCAACAATGCAGCATTCGACTGGCAACCTAGCCAGTTATTTTCTCGTACTGTCGACGTCAGCTCACTTATCATTTCTGGTATAAAATTTCAGCAGACTGCCCCATCAAAACCAGCAGAGAATTCAACTACGCCGACACCATCAGCGGAGGAAATATTTTCTCAATTACAATTGCCAATTAATATTAATCTCAACAATATTGAGATCATTAATGGTCACTATACTGCCTACCAGGCGAACCACCCAATAGAGCTGGAACGCTTTCAGCTGAAGGGTAAAACGAACCAAGAATCCTTATCACTGACGACAGTTGAATTAAAAAGCAATGTTGCTGACTTGCAAGGAAAAGTATACATAGATATATCACGCAACACTTTTTCTGAAAAAACTCTCGATGGACAATTGGATTGGACAGTTCGGGTGCCTGATTTAAAACCAGTGAAAGGCAAAACAATACTGCGTGGAAAAACAAAAGGCATTAATGTAAATACAGAAATAGCGCCCCCTTATAGTACCTCCGCCAATATCTCTATTAATGATATATTCAACGATATTAATATACTCTCATCACTGACATTTACTGATATCAAACTCTCTGAAATTAATTCTCAATGGCCAAGCTATCAAATAACTGGTGAACTCGATACAGAAGGCACAGAAAATATCGCCAATACAACGAGCACTTTTATAATTCATGAATTAAATTCAGACCGTATGGCTACACTTAACTTTACTGGTGATTGGAAAGATCAAGAATTAACCGTTGATCTTTTAGCTAAAGCTCCAGATATCGTTAAACAATTAACAGTCAAAGGCATTGCCCGACCTGATCAACTACAAACAAAAAATAATGAAGCCATCACTCTCCATATTGAGTGGCAAGAATTAAATACGCCTGCAAAAAACAGTAAAAAGCCAACGCAAGCTGCATCAACAGAAACAACCGTGTCCAGCCCAACAGGATCATTGGATATAACCGGCAATCTACAGAATTACCACTTTACTCTAGATACTTTATTCGCTACACATACAGCGACTCAACAAGAAGGTACATTAAAAATTAATGGTACAGGGAGCACAGACCAAGTAGCGCTGAAAGAAATAATACTCACTGGCGCTGCCGGCACACTGAATGGTAATGGCGATATACAGCTAAAACCAGAACTGAATGCACGCATGGATTTGTCAGGAGAAAATCTTAATCCAGAAATTTTATCTGCAGACTGGCCTGGCAAGCTTGCACTTAATTTATCGATTCATACTGAAAAAACAAGTGATAGTCTGTCTGTCATTCATACTCAAATCGATTCATCAGGTAAATTACGCAATCACCCTTTTTTCCTTAAAGCAGATAGTAACTACGCTATTAGCAAAGATGCAAATGATATTTTGACACTCGAAAACTTACAGATTAGTTCTGGTAGTAATAAAATTTCAGCACTTGCTACATTTGAGAAAGACAAAAATATATCTGCTGAATGGTCAATTAACATTGAAAATTTTGATGAGCTTCTGCCAAATAGTAAGGGGAGATTAGTAACAAAAGGAAATATTAAAGCAAGTGTTCAGCAAGGGTCTCAAACAACACTCCAAAGTATACTCAATACCGCAAAGGTTGATACTGATTTACAAATCAATAAGTTAGACGTGAATAACATCAAAGTTGATACATTAACGACTGATATTGATTTGGATTGGCGGAACTCTAACACTGCCTCCAAAGACAATAAAATTATTATACAAGCCAATAACGTTTCAATGGATACATTAGATATTGAATCCGCGTCCATAAATGCAAATGGCGACCTCAGTAACCATAAAATAGTTATTGATGCGATCAGTAATCAAGGCAATATTGATTTGGCACTATCCGGGCAATTAGAAAATCAACAAACTGAACCTCAATGGGGGTTTCGCTTATTATCTGCCAATATTGAAATACCCGACTTAGCACCGTGGTACCTACAAAATAACGTCAATGGTATCGTTTCAACCCAGCAACAGCATCTTGGGCAACACTGTTGGTTAAGCGATCAGATACCCGGAGCAAATAAATACAAAACCGGCAAAGCAAGTATCTGTTTTAACGGTAAAAACCAGCAAGCACTGACCCAAGCCGCTTTTACAATTACCAATTTATCAACAGAGTATTTTTTACCTCTCTTTCCCGAAGAACTTTCATGGACTGACACCCTGATTAGTGGAACCGGAAAAATTTCATTAACCCCAGATTCCTCTTCTTCAGCATCACATTTGAACGCCGACATCAATATTGCAACCACTGCCGGCAAGCTTAATTGGAAAACTCTGGTTATAGAAGAAAGCCCTAAAAAACAAAAAAAGAAAGAAAGTACAGTTGAACAATCTATTCAGCTAGAGCCGGGAAAAATATCAATACAATCCGATAAAAGCGCCTTAAGATTCTCACTTAAATTGCCTATAGAAAAACAACCTGGGATTAATAGCGCCTTGTCTATCGCTACCAGCCAAGCCCCATTAACAGAAAGAAAATTGACTGGAAATCTAGACTTAGCACTGGATAACATTGCTCCATTCGTGTCATTTATTCCAGATGCCAGTGACCTAAAAGGTAAGCTTAATAGCCAATGGCGCATAGGAGGCTCTATTGCTAAACCATGGGTCGATGGAGATCTTACGCTTAGTAATGGACAGCTCCAACTCAATAGTCCTGGCCTTTTTTTAGAACAAGTATCATTAACATTAAATGGAGATAAACAATCTGGCATCCGTTATCAAGCGTCGGCTAATTCAGGAGGAGGAACCTTATCCGCTACAGGTGAAATCAAATTGCCTAAGGAAGGAGAATCAATACCTGAATTAAACCTACGTTTGATTGGTGAAAAAGTTAAAGTCTTCGGAACAGAAGAAGCCACTGTATTTGCCTCCCCGGACCTTACCATTGTTACGAATAATGAATCGATAAACATAAATGGCACTGTAGAGATCCCAGAGGCAAAAATTACACCTAAACAGGTCCCTAAATCAGTGATTAATGTGACAGAGGATCAAATTATTGTTGATACTCAAACTGATGGTTCACTCAATCAATCACAGCAAGATGTATCAGCAAATATCGATGTAATATTAGGAGACGATGTCATCATCGACGGCTTTGGCTTTAAAGGTGGTGCATCAGGTAAGCTAAATATACAGAAAGAAGGACAAGGGCCTGCATTGGGTAACGGGGAAATAAACATCCTCAATGGTGAATACAGAGCCTTTGGGCAAGGCTTAGTGATCGATAAGGGATTAATTTTATTCGCAGGTGGACCGGTTGCCAAACCCGGTATTGATATTAAAGCATCACGGCGACCTGCGGAAGGTATTACTGTTGGTGTATTCGCCCGAGGTAGCTTGGCTCAGCCAGATTTAACGATTTTTTCTGAACCATCGATGACTCAATCAGAACAACTATCATGGCTGGTCTTGGGGCGCCCGCTGGAACAGTCTTCTGAAGGTGAAAATAATGCCATCAACCAACTTCTCCTGTCTCTTAGCCTAGATAAAGGAGACTCAATACTGAGTGGCTTAGGAGAAACCTTCAACTTGGATACTATGCGTATTAAAACAGGCTCTGGAGAAGCTGGCGCAGCCAGTGATAATGATCTTGCTGAACTTGTATTAGGAAAATATCTGTCACCAGATCTATATGTCAGCTATGGCATAGGGCTTTTCAAGCCTGTTAATGTACTGTCACTGGAATATTCATTGGGGCGCCGTTGGAAACTGACGTCAGAAACATCAGCAGAAACCAGCGGGGGAGATCTAGTTTATACAGTAGAAAAGTAAAAAATCTCAATAAATAAAAAAATTAATTAACCTATGAATTAATCAACATATAAAATCCACTAAAAATCTCATAAAGAATATTAATGAGACAAAGATTATTAAAAAACTAAAAATATGTCCGCTTAAAATAATTATTAAAAGATAAAAGCGCCACTTATTAAATTCAAATATATTAGTGCACTACAAATCCATCACTCCCCCTTTTGACACCCCCAAAATGGTGTCTACACTTATTAATATGACCTCATTATGAATGTGGAAAAATCCACTTTTACGATTGTTAAAAGTGTCAGACGTTGATATTTAACCACCAAAAAAATCAATTTTCATTGAACTCATCATGATCCAATGCTACAGGAATCAAAAGGCCTACGATGCTCATTAAAACTAAATTAACATCCATCAGTGTGATACAAGTCGTATTGTTATCTGCTTCCATTGTATTAGTTGCGTTAGTATTTAATCGTTTATCTGGGTATTTTGGAAATGTTGTTGAAAGAACAGATGTTAATGTCACTAGCGCCTCACAGTCAGCCGACGAATTGTCCACCATCAGTACATCTCTGTCTAAAACCAGCTTAGACATGATGCAAACAGTGGAAAAGATCAATGTCACGAGAAAACAAACCAATCAAGCAAGAAGAAAAGTTAGAAAAATTAGCCGCTCTCTAGAAAGTTTAACGAAAACCATAGACGATTTATCAAATACTGTTACCGATGATGCTTCCAAAGAAATCATCAATAAGATCAATGCCGACATTGGGGAAATATCGAAACGCTTAAAGAGCGAAGCGTTAGACAGCATAAATAAATCTTATAAAGAAATGAAAGTCTTTAGTAAAGACATCGACAAGCAAGCCTTTAAAGTTTCTATTGTCAATGCATCTACAAAAGAACTAGTCGGCGTCAATGAAACCAATAGAGACAATAGCTTTGCCATCCAAGAAGAATCTAAAGTCGCACTCGACGTCATTAAAAACTATCAAAATATTATTATTGCAACTCTTTTGGTCATTACATTAATCAGCATCGTCGCTTGTATTGTTATATTCTTAATTACCATCAGGCCTATTAATAGAACAATCAACTTGATGAAGGATATCGTTGAAGGAGAAGGAGACTTAACTCAACGATTAGAAAGTAAAGGTAGTGACGAAATGGCAATGATTGCCAATATCTTTAATTTATTCTTAGAAAAAATACAAAAATTTGTTATTGAAGTAAATACTTCTGCCAATGCAGTCAACGAATCATCCAATGTAACCCACGATGAGATGGAAAAAGTCAGTAATGTTATACAAGAACAACTTTACCAAACTGAGCAAATCGCTTCATCTATTGAGCAATTAAGTGCATCGTCTGAAAATGTTTCGCAAAAAACAATGGAAGCGAAAGATGTATCTATTACAACCAATAAACATTCAATTGATGGAAAGAAAAAAGTAGACGATGCCTACACCTCTACTAAAGCTTTAGCTGAAACCATGACAGATGCAAGTAAAGTGATAGACTTACTCAGTGAAAAATCGACAACAATTAATAAAGTAGTCGATATGATTCAGGCAGTGACTGAGCAAACCGGCCTGCTTGCCTTAAATGCGGCAATAGAAGCAGCTCGTGCAGGAGAACAAGGTCGTGGCTTTGCAGTGGTTGCCGATGAAGTGCGAGGCCTAGCAGCAAAAACAGAAGAAGGCTCTGGAGAAATACGAGTCATTGTCGACGAAATCCAAAAGCTCACCAATGATGTTGTCTCTGTTATTCAATCGAGTAAAACATTGAGCACTAATACTGTTGACGATGCCAGTTCGGCCAGTGAAGCGCTTAACGCAATATCCAGCTCTATAGAAACAATCGACACCATGAATACAGATATTGCTGCAACCATTGAGGAACAAAAAGAAGCCAGTTCAACCATTAAAAGTAACATATTCAATATTAAGGAATTGACCAGTAATACATCTGAAGGGGTTGATGAAACATTAGAGAATTGTAAATCTCTAAATAAAATCAGTAATAACCTCAAATTACAATTACAACAATTTAAAGTATAAACCCAATCCTATTATTTATATTCTCATTTCATAAGCTGGCATACACTGCTAGCCTTTAATATCTCTTATCTTTAATATCTCTCCATATTTGATCAATTAATAGGCCCTACTCTAATTTTCAGCTTATTCATATACCGTAAACTCATTATTTAATTTGCTGAAAATGATAGCTAATATACATAATCAATACTTTTTGAGGTATATGATTTCTCTCAACATAGCACTGGCTAGTAGTTATCGTAATATCAATTGAGATTAAATCGATTTAAATCAATAACATAAGTAGAACAATTGGTTAAAAAATCAAACGATTTGTATAAATAAATCGATAATAAAAATGGTTGTATAAAAAACATTCCTATTTATACGTTTTATAAATATGAGGAGGTTTATCAATGGCTCGCTCAATTAGATCCAAAACAACAAAATCGAATCGACGAAAATTAACACCCCATAAAATGATGGAAGTCGATAAAAAAACATTAATCAGTGGGTACTGTTCAGCAAGACCCCCTGAACGACAAGTATTTCCTTCTAGTGTAGGCTCTGACCGCTTAGATGCTATTTTTAGACATGACAAGAAGTGGGCTAACGGCACCAAACTACGCTATTACTTTTTCACTAAAAAAACAGATGGCGAAGAGCGTATGCTCAGCAATGGCACTATCAAATTTTCAACGTGGGTCGGCTCTAAAGCACAACAAGATATCGTTCGCAAAGCATTTAGATTATGGAAGAAAGTCGGTATTGGGCTTGAATTTACGGAAGTGAACTCCCGTGAAGACGCCGAAGTCCGTATAGGCTTTATGCAAGGTGATGGCTCATGGTCTTACCTAGGAAGAGATATACTCAACCGAGGAAAAAATCAAAGAACAATGAACTTTGGCTGGGACCTACGCAATACTGATGGGCTGGATACAGCCACACACGAAATAGGACATACCCTGGGAATGCCACATGAGCATCAAAATCCTAATGCAGGCATTATATGGGATGAGCCCGCTGTTATTCGTGATTTAGCTGGACCACCTAATTTTTGGGATGAAAGTAAAACCCGTCACAACATCATTAATAAAATTGAACATGATAGCGTGATAGGATCTGAATGGGACCGCAATTCTATCATGCACTATCCGTTCAGAGCCGGAATGATTTTGCGTCCACAGGAATTCCAAACCAAAGCACTTGTTCCTAAAGCTGGACTTTCACAGAGAGACAAAGCCTGGGTTAAACACGTTTACCCTAAAATTCGCCAACGCGATATAACGCCCATGTTTGCCTTTACATCAGTACCTATGTCCCTAAGTCCTGGCCAGCAATTTAATGGTTTTTTTACACCTGAAGAATCACGAAAATACACGATTCAAACGTTCGGCAGCACCGATACAGTTTTAACACTGTTTGAAGAGACTGATAACGAAGAGCGCTTTATCGCTGGAGATGATGATAGTGGTCAGGACTTCAATGCCAAAGTATCATTGCGTTTACAAAAAGGAAGGACATACCTAATTAGGTTGAGGTTGTTTTATAGTTGGGACCAAGGCACATCAGCTATTATGGTTTTTTAAAATAATAATCATTAAAAAGGTATTTTATGTCGATAACGCGAATTAAACGATTACAAAAACATCTTAAACTGGATGCAGATGGTGTTATTGGACCAGCCACATTATCTGCTTTTGAAAATAAAATTCTTGGAAAGGCAAAGGCAACAGAAACCTCTGCACTTTATTCATTAACTTTGTCTAAAAAAGGATTTGATCAGCTAATTAACCATGAAATCAGCTCACCTCAATACTACAACCTACGCTTACAAAAACCTGTTTGGCCTGGTGGTGGTTCAGGTGTCACTATTGGTATTGGCTATGACCTTGGGTACAACCGAAAATCTCAAATACAGCGTGACTGGTCACCTTACTTATCAGACAAAGAGTTACAACTATTAATAAGTGTCGCGGGCAGAAAGGGAAATGATGCTAAAAAAATCCTAAAAAGTGTTAGATATATTCGCATCCCCTACCAGGTTGCAGCAACCGTATTTTCCGAAAGCACTCTGCCCCATTATGCTAAAGCTGCTCACAAAACCTATAAAGGTATCGATAAATTACTACCCGATGCCCAAGCAGCCATCGTTTCTCTAGTCTATAACCGAGGGACTCGCTTATCTGGCTCTAAAAGAAAGGAAATGAAAGCCATTCAAGCATTAGTCAAACAACAAAAGTATGATGAAATCGCAGATCAAATAGTATCTATGAAAAGACTATGGGAAGGTACAGGACTTAATGGACTATTAAAACGTAGAGATGACGAAGCTAAATTGGTTCGCAATGCAAAGAAACGCTATAGCTGGAAGGATTTGATTAGGGTATGAATGTTGTTCATTCTAAAGTGTGAAGATTACTTAATTTAAAGATCCACAGTTTTCAATGTAATAACTCAATGGCTTAGGTAAACCTAAAAGGTACCCCTGATGAAGGGAGATGCCATAATCAATCAATATCCTTTGTTGCTCTTCTGTTTCAACACCTTCAATAAGAGCATTCATCTCATGAGCTTCGATTAAACTTTGTATATGCTGCAACGTTTTACTATTATTTTTAATTTGCACTATAAATGAGCGATCTATTTTTACAATAGCCGCTGGTATATGATGAAGATATGCTAGCGAAGAATAACCTGTCCCAAAGTCATCGATACTAATTTTTATTCCACTATCAACTAGCTGACGAACAATACTATATTCACTTTCAAGGTCTTCCACTAAAGCGCTCTCAGTAAGCTCTATAACTAAATCCGTAGGTAATAACGTTTTGTTTTTTAAGAGATCTAATAGAAATTGAGGTAATGTTTCTTCTCTCAAATGAATTGCAGAAAGGTTGATAGCCATTGTTACATCAGGTGACGTATATTCTCTTAATACAAGCAGGTCAGATAATGCCTGCTGAGCGACCCATTGCTCAATATCATTAATAATTCCTATTTCTTCTGCCACCTGAATAACTTCTTCGATAGAAACTATATCTAGCTCATCATTATGCCATCGCAATAAAGCCTCAAAAGAAACGATTTTCCCTCCAGTATTATCAGAAAACTCCCATATTGGCTGGTAATATAATGCTAATTCACCGTTCTCTTTTGCATAACATAATCGTTGAGCAATGACACTTTGCCTTAATATTTTTTGCTCCATTCCTTCTTCATAATTTACCCAACGATGCTTGCCCAATTGTTTAGCCTGATACATAGCAGCGTCAGCATAAAGAATCACATTAGACAACTTATTAGCATCTGCAGGATATTCTGCAATACCTATGCTGGCAGATAGCGCCATCGGACGAGAGCGATCATAATAGGTATCGGATAAAGATTTTACGAGCATACTCGCAAGTGTTTCTTTGTCTACTACTATATTTTTGACCTGCACAACAATAACAAACTCATCCCCTCCAAAGCGGCAAGTAGAGCTGTTTTCAGGCAAACAGTCCAATAAGCGGTCAGCAACAGTTTGTAGTACTTGATCACCCACACCGTGGCCAAAAGAATCATTAATAATTTTAAATCCATCAAGATCGATATAATAAATAATAAAAGGCTCTCTTTTAGTGTCGAGCTCTGTTAATTTTTTATCTAAGCCCCGACGGTTTAACAACCCCGTCAGCGCATCGGTTAAGACTTCCTTAGCCAAGGCGATTTCACTAATTTTCCGTCGATGAATATCATATTGATGCAGTAATATTTTTCCCTTTTCACTCGCACTTTGAACATTAACTGCGATTAAATGGTACCAACGGTTTTCGTCATCAGCGCTTTTCATTAACACATCATCTTCATAACGACCTGATTGAGAAAGACTTCGATAGATTGTTTTAAGTGCCGAAGGGTCGACAATCAAATCTTGAAAGTGATTAAGCTCATGTCCCATGGCTTCTATAAAAGGAGGGTTACCACTGATAAAGGTTCCATCAGCAGAATAATCAGATAGCATCGCTGTCAAATCGGCCGGCATATCATGATTAAGCTGAGGCACAGGTAAGGCTTCAACCAACATAGCCATACGACCGTCTTCAAGCACATGTCCTGAGAACTGACAAAAAGCAGACTTTTTAATGCCTCTTGGGGAGTAGTGCCAATTTTGAGTAAATAGAGTGTTGTCTTTCTTAAACGCTCGCTGGTATTCGAGAAGCCCTTCTGCAACAGCTTTAGATGTTATAGGTTTAAAATCGCGGGAACATAACTCTTCTAATGAGTCGCTTTCCCACAAGATTAATGCTGGTTCATTTGCCCAATGAATACAATAATTATCAATGTCATAAACCCAAACAGCAATAGTTAAATTTTTGAGTTCAATAGGCATATAGGTATCTTTACTATGATGATTTTAAAATAGATAAATCAAAGATCGCTTAAACATCCAGTACATACCAATAGTTTCTCTAAAGGCACAATCAAATACCAAAAATACTCGGATTAACCAAACAAATAGCAACCGTACCTTTAAATATTAACCTAAAAAGCGCTGATAACAAGGATTATTGCTTTCTTCTGAGTATTGATAATTCAATTGTTGCAAATGTTCAGCAAACTCTTCGTTATCTGATTCAGGCACATCAATACCTGCCAGTACATTACCGATAGCAGCACCTTGATTACGATAATGAAATAAACTAATGTTCCATTTTGAACCTAAGGTTTCCAAGAAACGCAGTAAGGCGCCAGGATATTCTGGAAAATCAAAGCGAAATAAACGCTCTTTAGTTGCAGCTCCACCACGGCCACCGACCATATAGCGTACATGCAGCTTAGCCAACTCATCATCAGATAAATCAACGAATTCATAGCCACCATCTGTTAATTCTTGTTTAACTTCAGCTAGCTCTTCTTCCCCATTACGTAGGCCAATACCTACAAAAATTTCTGCACGCTCACTATTAGCTGCATAACGGTAATTAAACTCTGTAATAGGGCGGCTATGTATCGCTTTACAGAATGCTTTAAAACTACCTTGTTGTTCAGGGATCGTAACTGCGAGCAGAGCTTCATTTTTCTGACCTAATGCCGTTCGTTCGGCGACATAACGCAGAGTATTGAAATTCAAATTGGCCCCAGATAAAACGGCTGCTAATTGCTGCCCGGTTTCACCGGTTTCTTCACACCATTGTTTTAAACCCGCAAGAGATAAAGCTCCTGAAGGCTCGGGTATAGCGCGCATAGAAACAAAAATATCCTGCATAGCCGCACAGATACCATCACTTGAAACCGTAATGACCTGATCACAATATTGTTGGGCTAGACGAAACGTTTCTTTACCAATGCGTTTTACTGCAACACCATCAGCAAAACTTCCAACATAATCAAGATCTACAGGTTCACCGGCTTTCATCGCCGCATCCAAACAAGCACTATCTTCAGCCTCAACCGCGATGACTTTAATATCTGGGTTAATTGACTTTATATACATCGACATTCCAGCAAACAAACCGCCGCCACCGACAGGTATAAACACCACATCAAGATTAGGAAGTTGCTCTAACAGTTCTCTCGCAACAGTGCCCTGCCCAACAATGACATCGCGGTCATCAAAAGGAGGAACAAAAATAGCACCTTCTTTTTTCGCCAATTCAAGAGCATAAGCATTGGCTGCATCAAAATTATGCCCATGAATAATTACTTGGCCACCAAAATTACGTACCGCTTCAATTTTAATCTGTGGCGTTGTACTTGGCATAACAATGCGTGATTTATGTCCAAGATGGTTAGCGCTATACGCCAAACCCTGAGCATGATTACCTGCAGAGGCCGTCACAACATCAGAGCCTGTAGGCAATTGGCGTAATTTGTTATAGGCGCCACGCAACTTAAATGAAAAGACCGGTTGTTGGTCTTCCCGTTTCAACCAAATATCATTCTGGTATTTGGATTCAAGCGATTTGACACGGGTCACATCTGTATTAACCACTAACGGAGTCATATCCGCTTGCTTTACCGCTTTAAAATAATCAAATTGATCATTAGCTGGTGAACTGAATGGCAATTTTATTTTCTTTACAAGTGTTTTTAACATGATCTTAATTTTAAGGTTATAAAAGTGATGTTCTAAAAAAAGAAAAACCCCCGGACTTTACAGTGCGGGGGTCGATTAATCTGTTTGGCTGTACTACATATCCCGCCCAGAAATCACCCCGCGACGATAATAATCGCCGCGATGATAATAATTGATGGGAGTCTTAACATGCTCATAGCCTTATTGTAGTAGCTAAAGTCGGAAGTTACAACGTTCTATTTTTAAGGAGCGTGTCGTGAATTACATCATGCCTGATTCAATTCAAGCTTTTTCAATGTTGCTATATAAACAATCGTATAGACCGTACTGACTGTAGCACCAGGCAAAATAGTCAATAAAATATTAGGCGTTCCGGTTAAGGCATTAACTCCCCAAGACGTGGCATATAACAAGCTGCAAGAGACTATACCAACCCAAAAAAAACGAAACTTTACAGGTTTTAATATTTTGAATAGCCATTCAATCAACAGCGCCAACACTAATGTAATCGTGAAACTATAACCACCTTGGGTACAAGCCGCCTTGAAAGCGGCCATTTGGCCATGGTCTGAGTTTACCCAAAATGCCCAACTGCCATAAAACAACAAACCCATCATTGGTGGCACCAAAATGCGAATTGCCGCATTTTGTAGCACCTTAGATTTAAACATATTGGACATGGATTTCATTTAAATATCAGTATCACACACTAAGGCGACAATCGTTGGATCGACCATTGTTGCTGACCATCTATTTTATAAATAAAACGGTCATGTAAACGATCTTCTCTACCTTGCCAGAACTCGATGGATGAAGGTACAACTCGATAGCCACCCCAAAAGTCAGGCAATGGAATATCATCTGGGTACGATTGCTTTTTCTCTTCGTAGTTATCTAACAGCTCCTGACGAGACTCCAATGGTTGACTTTGAGCGGATGCCCAAGCAGCCCATTGGCTCTGTTTAGGACGACTAGTAAAGTATTCTGCGTCTTCCTCACGACACAGTAACTCCACAGTGCCGCAAACGATCACTTGGCGATTGGCGAAATGCCAAGGAAAATGCAAACTAACCTCAGGGTTAGCCGCCATATTCTTGCCTTTTGTACTTTTGCGATTAGTAAAAAAGACAAAGCCTTGGTTATCAAATTGCTTTAGTAAGACTATTCGTTGACGAGGTTGTTGCTGATCAACGGTTGCTAAGACCATTGCCGTTGGGTCCGAGGACTCCATCTCCAATACCTCGTTAAACCATAGATCAAATTGGCGAATAGGATCTACATTTAAATCCTGATGATTCAAACCATCTGATTGATACTGCCTACGAAAATCATGTAAGTTCATAACGCTTTATTTCTACCTAATTTCTACTCGGTTACTTGTCTATAACAGCCCTATTATCAGCTATATACATAACAAATAACAGCTCTAGACCCCACGTCATTCTACGTGATCCCGATCGAAATTGTTTGATATATAACAACTAGTGACATTAAAACGTGAGGATTAAATAATAGATACAGACAACAGATAATCACCACGATATATATTAGAACTGGCATACAGCAGCGCCAATATGTCATCCATTAAAAGAGAAAGGACTATTTTGCAGCAAATCTACTTCAATGATAGATCGCAACAATTACTATAGCCTGAGTTGCTATGACTAGCGCTATATTGCCAGAACAGTAAGCCAATACGTGTTTGCCTTTTCAACATATCCATTCTTACTTTAGTAAGTACTCGCATCTAAAAGTAAGCTGATCAATTAATTCTTGGGTTAAAATAATCATAAGCCTATCTAGACCTTCACCTTATTCCCATTAGAATATTGAGATGAAAAAGAGTTAATAAAGAAAATATCGAAAGAAAGTGAAGAAAATACAGTGAAAAATAGAATAAAAATATAGAAAACCCTAGCCTATATAATCAAGACAAGGGTAATTAAGAAATATCATGAAAAGCTGCTTCTTATCTTCCTTAACAAGCAGGAAAAATGATTACTTGAGTACTCCAGGCCAATTCTCGTTGGCTCTGCTGATATGATTTTCCATATCTCTTAGCCATGTTTTTCTCACACCCTTACTGTAGTTAAGATATAACTTACCATCGTGAATAGTGAAAGCTGCTGGTTTAATCGATGCCGTTGTATCTTGCGATACTGCATAGGCGCAATAGCCACCATACTGAGGAGCATATTTCTCTGGGCTGGCAATAAATTTTGCCAAATTTTCTTCTGATGAAAAGTGCCATGTCGCACTTTTATATTCCGTCGTATACTGATCAGAACCTTTAACAGCTTTATCTTCAGTAAAAAAAGCCACCGTATCATAACCACGAATTGCTAACCCGGTATAACCATCAATATACACCGGGCTCTTAGCCAAACTGACACTACTGTAGAATGACACTAGAAAAAAGATAGAAACTACACTGAAACCATTAAACCTAATCATTACCAAGACCTGCGTAATACCCTATTAATAACCAAGCCAATCTTATTACCTGCCTATTATCTACAGGTAACAGTTCGGCCTCTATATTTTTAGAATAGCAATTATTAATTGTTTAACAACTTCAACAACATAAAAAGGCAATTTATACCCAATAGTCTTTAGAGTGAGTGATAATGTCTCGCCTTTTCCAAGTCCTGTGGTGTATTGATATTAAAAAAAGCATCCGTAGCAGTCTCTATTGAAACAGTGGCAACATTTGCATACAAATCAATCCATTGCCCTATTGCTCGTAAATCTGTCTCTTCTAATGCTTTTCGTAAATCAGAGGCTAATTTGACAGACCAAAGCCCAAAGACCCCATGCATTCTCCCTCCGCTTTTTACAACAGCACCATTAGCGTCCTCCTCCGTAATTGCCTGAGCTAAAATAGTCACATAATCGCTAGGGAAAAAAGGCGAATCACAAGGGCACGTAGCCAGCCACTGGAACCCCTTATTTTCGGCGTATTCAAGCCCTGTCAGTATCCCCGCCAACGGACCCAAACTGCCCTGCACAGAATCACCGATCACTGGGCATTTAAACTGTTCTAGCTCAGGAGCTACCCCATTAATAATAAACTCAGAGACCTGAGGAGTGAATTTTCGCAAAACATGCTGGATAATCATCTGATTACCCAGCATTAATTGCCATTTTGGCTCCGAGTTCATCCGCCGACTTTGGCCACCTGCGAGGATAACACCTAAAACTTGATTCTTATTGACCAACAATTTTCTCCACTACACTATTAACAGTAAACGCGCCATTTTAGCTCATCGCGCATAGATATTTAGGGTATATTACTATTTATCACACCGGATTTTGAATATAACTCCCAGGCAAAATTATGGTAGCAAAAGTCGCTGAACTGATTAATTTACTGCAATTAGAACAAATTGATAACAACAGTTTCCTGGGTTATAGCCAGGATATAGGCACAGGCAAAGTCTTTGGTGGTCAAGTATTGGGGCAAGCTGTATCGGCTGCTCAAATGACCGTTACTGATCGAAAAATCCATTCTGCACACGCCTACTTTCTGAGGCCAGGAGATGTCAGATTACCTATCGCCTACTCTGTCGAGGTTACCCGCGATGGACGCACCTACTCATCACGGACAGTTACCGCCACACAGCAGGGCGAAACTATTTTTACAATGATGTGTTCTTTTCAGAAGGAAGAGAGCTCTGCATTGGATTATTCTCGAGAAATCGATAAGAGCTTATTGTCTCATGAGAATACCATCGAAGTGAATTTAGAACATGACCCTGGTATTGGCCATTCTGATCGTAGCAAGATTTCAGATGGCTTACCCTTTATGATTCGCTATCCGGATGAATCTCAGAATATAGAGCAAGGTACTATCGAAACATTTGAGCGTTTTTGGGTAAAAACAAACGGAGAAATCCCTAAAACACCTGAGCTACACTACTCCATTCTCGCCTATACATCTGATTTTAAATTATTAACTTCTAACTTGCGCCCTGTTGGCTATCGCTTTCAACTAGAAAAAATCATACTAGCAACTATTTGCCACAGCATCTGGTTTCATCGTGACGTTGTTATAGATGATTGGCTGTTTACACTTTGCGAACCACTGTCCGTGAATAATGGCCGCGGCATTTCAAAAGGCAGTATTTATAACAAGCAAGGGATACTTGTAGCCTCAACCATGCAGGAAGGTGTCATAAGAAAAATTAAAGAATAAATAGAAATCTATATATTTACACCTTTATATTATATTTCTGCCACCATTATGCACCTTTAGTTATCATTTTTACCTGTATACAAATTTTGAATAATTAATTTTCTTAAGAAATAAGGCAGTATGTGCACAAATCTAATGCCGCATTGCACTATTAGTGACCAAAATCATAAAAATTAAATCAATATATTCTTTACGTTTCGCATTACCTCCCAATAACAATATTAAAACTAACCTTCTAACTCATTGTTTTCAAAAAGATTTAATAAATAAATCACCTTATTATTAAAAGTTGGCAAAGCTTTTGCGATACATAGAAGTGTCTATGTATTTATATTTCCAATAAGGAGAAAACTAATGCCGCAGCTATCGGTATTTAAAAAAACACTAAAACTCTCTGCGACCATCTGCTCTGCTATAGCAATTACGTTTAGCAGCCAATCAGCTTTTGCGTTGAAACCCGAAAAAACAACACTGAAATTTGGCTTTATTAAATTAACCGATATGGCACCACTTGCCATAGCAAAAGAGTTGGGCTTTTTTGAGGATGAAGGCATCGAAGTTGAACTCGAAGCTCAAGCAAACTGGAAAGTTTTATTAAATGGTGTCATCGATGGGCAACTTGATGGCGCACATATGTTAGCAGGGCAACCATTAGCAGCAACAATTGGCTATGGTACAAAAGCTGACATTATTACTCCATTTAGTATGGATTTAAATGGAAATGGGATTACTGTGTCCAATAGCGTTTGGGCGGAAATGAAAAAAAATATACCCCAAGAAAACGGCAAACCTGTTCACCCTATCAAAGCAGATTATTTAAAGCCAATTGTTGATAAATATAATGATTCAGGTAAACCTTTTAACATGGGTATGGTATTCCCCGTTTCCACACATAATTATGAACTACGTTACTGGCTAGCTGCGGGAAATATTCACCCAGGATACTATGCTCCTCACAAAGGCGATACTAAAGGCCAAATTGATGCACAAGCATTTTTATCGGTAACACCACCACCACAAATGCCAGCAACGTTAGAAGCCGGCACCATCTATGGCTACTGTGTAGGTGAACCATGGAACCAGCAAGCGGTATTTAAAGGGATTGGCGTGCCTGTGATAACCGATTATGAAATCTGGAAAAATAACCCCGAAAAAGTATTTGGAATCACAAAAGAGTTTTATAAAAAATACCCAAATACAACAATCGCTGTGGTTAAAGCACTCATTCGCGCAGCAATGTGGCTCGATGCAGATAATAATGCTAACCGACCAGAAGCAGTTAAATACTTATCCAAACCTTATTACGTTGGCGCAGACTATGATGTGATTGCCAATTCAATGACAGGCACATTTGAATACGAAAAAGGCGACAAACGCAGTGTGCCTGATTTCAATGTATTCTTTCGCTACAACGCAACCTACCCCTATTATTCAGATGCCGTATGGTATTTGACGCAGATGCGCCGTTGGGGACAAATTGCAGAAGAAAAGAGTGATGACTGGTATAAAAAAATAGCAACTGATGTGTATCGTGCTGATATTTACACAAAAGCAGCTAAATTATTGATCGCAGAAGGTGAAGCTGATCTGAAAGATTTTCCTAACTTTGATACCGAGACAGGTTATAAACCACCACAATCTGAGTTCATTGATGGCATTACGTTCGATGGGACCAAACCAACCGAATATATCAACAAATTCAAAATTGGTTTAAAGGCCTCTCAAGTACTTTAACATCAACAATTTGTGGTTATTACTAGTAGTAGTGTAACCACAAATATTTATGCAATATTAAAATTATTTTTTCATAGTTGTTAACTACCGGACTGAAAAATGAGTATAGCTGCTTTTCTGAAACAACCTTTTAAACCTCTTAGTAGTTTTTCGGGCGAAGATATTAATCGTGATAAAATAGTAGAAATAACAAAATCTGTTAGCTTACCGATGATAGGACTAGCAGTATTTTTACTGATTTGGCAATTAGCGTCTAACAGTATTGTAACATCATTAGGGGACTTCCCTGGCCCCAGCCAGGTTGCCATGCAATTCAATAATCTGATTGAAGAACATAAAGAAGAACGTGCAAATGTTCAAAAAAAATATGAACGTCAAAAAGTTCGTAATGATAAAAAATTAGCGAAAAATCCTGACGCTGAAATTATTTGGAGAAAATACAAAAGCCGCACTACTTTTTTTGATCAGATTCTAACAAGCCTGATTACTGTACTATGTGGTTTTGCTGTTGCCAGTTTCATCGCGATTCCTGTAGGCATCGTTATAGGGTTAAGTTCCAGTACATATTCTGCGATCAACCCAATAATTCAAACCTTAAAACCAGTATCACCATTAGCTTGGTTACCGATCGTTACTATGGTTGTCAGTGCGGTGTATGTTTCAGATGACCCTGCCGTATCGAAATCTTTTTTAGTCTCGATGATTACTGTTTCTCTCTGCTGCCTATGGCCAACAATGATCAACACGGCTGTCGGCGTTGCCGGCGTATCAAAGGACCTTACTAATGTCAGTCAAGTTTTACGTTTAGATTGGCTGACTCATGTCCGAAAAATTGTTTTACCTTCTGCAATACCTATGATTTTCACAGGATTACGTTTATCGATTGGTATCGCGTGGATGGTGCTTATTGCCGCTGAGATGCTCGCTCAAAACCCGGGTCTAGGGAAATTTGTCTGGGATGAGTTTCAAAATGGCAGCTCAAACTCACTAGGAAGAATCATGGTTGCCATTCTCATCATTGGCTTAATCGGATTCTTTCTCGATCGCATCATGCTATTGATACAACGATGGGTCAGTTGGGATAAATCAGCCGTCATCCGCTAATTCTAGTTGATAGAAAGTGAAGAGATATTATTGAGGACAACATTGCCATGCATTTTTTACAAATATCACAAGTAAGTATCGAATTCCCTACACCAAAAGGGCAATTTAAAGCGTTAGATGGCGTTAGCTTAAATATAAGACAAGGAGATTTTATTTCTCTTATCGGCCACTCAGGATGTGGTAAATCGACTGTACTGAATATTGTTGCAGGTCTTTATCAAGCAACAGAGGGCGGTGTTATTCTTGAAGGTAAGGAAGTCAATGAACCAGGGCCAGAACGCGCCGTTGTTTTTCAAAACCATTCTCTACTGCCTTGGCTAACGGCTTACCAAAATGTCGAACTGGCAGTAAAGCAAGTCTTCAACCGAACAAAAAGTAAAGCGGAAATGAAAGAATGGATTGAGCACAACCTAGAGCTTGTTCACATGAGCCACGCTATGCACAAACGTCCAGATGAAATTTCGGGAGGCATGAAGCAACGAGTTGGTATTGCCAGAGCTTTAGCTATGCAACCTAAAGTACTATTGATGGATGAACCTTTTGGGGCGCTTGATGCGCTAACTCGGGCTCATCTACAAGATTCCGTGATGGAAATCCAAAATAAGCTTGGAAATACTGTGATAATGATCACCCATGATGTCGACGAAGCTGTATTACTGTCGGATCGTATCGTGATGATGACTAATGGCCCAGCAGCGACGATAGGTGAAATTCTCGACGTTGAATTAGATCGCCCTCGTGATCGCTTAGCGCTAGCAGACAATCCCGAATACAATCGCTATCGCTCAGAAGTATTACGCTTCTTATATGAAAAACAGCGTAAGGTGGAACCTTTTGAAAATGCAAAAAAGAAAAACCAGACCAACAACAAGAGTAGTAAAGTTGCTTAATGGGTTCACTCAATCGCTACTTGGTGGTTGAGTGAAATCATCGCCAGCCCCAGCAACTCTCAAATCATAGTGAAGAACTGGCTAAAAAACGTTCAGCCTTGAGGCTCGCAGTATAAATAATAAAAGCTTACAATATGCGTCTCAGCCCATTGATGAAGCCGTAGAGATGACCCAGCTACTAGATCAAAATACAACTGCTCAGTGCCCTCACAATAAACGCGTATCCTGCAGCAACTGCCGCTTATCGTCTCTTTGCTTACCTATTAGTCTCGAACTCAACGAGCTTGATCAAATTGATGAAGTGATCCTGCGCAACCAGCCACTCCATAAAGGTGATTATTTATACCGTATAGGCGATCCGTTTACATCGGTTTACGCGGTACGCGCGGGCTGCGTGAAATCAGTCCATAACTCTGAGGAGGGTGAGGAGCAAATAACTGGTTTCTATCTGCCTGGTGAGATTTTAGGCATGGACGGACTGACAGATGATTATCATGCCAACTTTGCTATTGCTCTAGAGACATCGTCGATTTGCGAAATCCCTTTTCAAAAACTGGAAATATTGAGCCATAAGATTCCATCATTACAACGGCATTTCTTTCAACTGATGAGCCGAGAGATTACTAAAGACCAAAAACTCATCTCTCTTCTCAGCAAAGGCTCTGCAGAACAACGTATTGCAGCATTGTTACTCAGCCTCTCAGCTCGCCATCAAAAACGTCAGTTATCAGGTACAGAGTTTAATTTACCCATGTCACGCACAGATATTGGTAATTATTTAGGGCTGACGATCGAAACCGTCAGTCGTGTTTTTGGCCGACTCCAGAAAGAAAATATTATCAGTACTGACCGACGCCTTGTCACCTTACTAAATATCGACCAATTGCGCACAATTGCGACAAGTTAATCACTCTTAATCGGTACCAGTAATACAGGCTTAGTCGAGCGATTCATGACCTTATTTGCTACTGAGCCGATAAATAAAGTATCGAGTGTCCCATGGCTATGGCTACCCATCACAATGAGATCAACATCCATTTTTTCAGCCGTTTTAAGAATTGTGGGTGCTGGGATCCCTTCTAATACATAGGATTCTAATTCGCTATCAGGCAACTCTTTTTCAACTTCTTCTTTATACAATTCCTCAATTTTTTCATTAATATTATCGTAAACTTCTTCAATAGATTTTTTGCGCATCTCTGCCACTGTATCGTTCGACAAATAAAAGCTTATAGACTCTGCTGTCGCCGCATTAATTGGTTCGATTACATAGACTAGTAATAATTTAGCACTATGTTGTTTTGCAATGTTCACAGCCATACTCAGTGCTGGCTTGGATTGCCTACCTAAATCAACGGCATACAAAATGGTTTTTATTGGGTTTGACATGATGGTCTCCAGTACTAATTAGTATTTGTGATCAGTGTACTGGTATGAAGAATACCCTGTTTGATTCAAATCAAATCTAAACCGAATTAATGGGTAGATAATAAACTCATACACAATCACAAGAGGAGGTTAAATAATGAGTTTAATACCCTACCAACCATTTTCGGACTTTGATCATCTCTGGAATAAAATTAAATTATCATCGGATGGAAATAGCACTGCATTACTGTCACCTAAAGTTGATGTTACTGAAAAAGACAAACAATATCTTATCAATGCCGAGTTTCCTGGAATTGATAAAAAAGATATTAAAGTAACTTTGGAAAACGGCATTCTTTCTCTTGAAGCCGAAACACGTAAAGAAGAAAAGAAAGAGGATAAAGGAGAAATAATTTATCAGGAACGCCAGTACGGAAAATTCGCTCGCCGCTTCAATGTAGGGAATGATATTCGAGAGAAAGACGTTGAGGCAACATTTAGAGATGGCATTTTATCGTTAACACTACCCAAAAAATTAGTAAAAGAAAATACCATTAATCATATTCCCATTAACTCTTAATCATTATTAAAGTAATGAACGCCTCTGCGATAAGTTATGATTTATTACTTATTGTAGAGGCTTTTTTATATCAATTATTTATTATAGCGAAGAGATTTATTTATGTCCGGCAATGATCCAGTTTATCAAAAAGTTATTGAAGATTTAAATTGTTACTTACGTGATGCAAAAGACTTCGGTGAAACACAAGCTAACTGTTGTTTTTTAGCCACATCGGGGAATACTCATCAACCCAGCGTGAGAATTATTACAATTTACGATGTTAATGAGTCAGGCTTTTTATTTCTCGCGAATAAAAATAGCGGGAAAATCATCCAATTAGTTGAAAACCCTAAAGTTGGTATTTGTTTTTATTGGGAATCATTAAAGATGCAAGCCACTATAGAAGGCGTAGTTGGAGAATTAGATCAAGAAAAGAGCGAAGAGCTATGGGGTAAACGCAACCATGACGCTCAAATTACTGCTTGGGCTCTGGATATGGCCGCAGATAAAAAAGATAAGCTAGATAATATCGAAGAATATAAACTGGCGACTAAACAACGGTTTAAAGAATCTAAACCACCATTACCAACGTCATGGGCAGGTTATGTAATAAAGCCTAATCGTATCGAGTTATGGCACACAGACTGGAGAAAAAGTAAAAAAAGAGAGTGCTATACCAAAAGAGGGGGGTATTGGCATGAATCACAGTATTACAATTAAGCTCACACTCGTGTTAAACCGAACCCTCTTTTTCAATCACTAAAATGCGGGCTTCACCGATAGGATGAGCAACGTGTTCAGTCCCTACCGAAGCATAGAAAATATCGCCAACATTTAATATCGTTGATAATTCTTCACCATCAACGCGGTAGAACATTTCAACTTGACCATCCATTACAGCAAAGACTTCCTGACCATCATTCACATGCCACTTATAGGGCTGATCAGTCCAATGTAAACGCACAGTACTACCTTCGATATTAGCAATATCCAAAGCACCCCAGGGACGCTCATGTTTAAAATCTTTACTGCGGATCGTCTTCACAAGTAGGTTCTCGCATCAGAGTTGATAGATAGAGAATTCAATTAGGGAGGCCTCAATTATTGAGAAGTTCTTTCATAGTCATAACCAATCAACCTACGAAATACAATGTAGAAAATCGAGGGTGGAGTTCTCGGCCAGCGACACCTCGGCACATGACAGCACTGTTACCGTTGCTCCCTTCCGGGCCTGGCGGGGTTCACAGATAATCATTGCGAGGGAACCAACCGAGTCCTCCATAACACTCATTACGAGAGGGTGGGGATTATGGAGATTTTTAGTCTAAGTTTCAAGGTAAGTTGCGCTTAATAAAACCACTTGTTCTTACAAATGACCTGCAAGTGTATAAATTTTGTCTAAGGTTAAGGTGATGTAGTAATAAATTCTGTCAATTATGTATTATCGTTACCGCCAACATTGCCGTTATTTTTTGTTCATAGCTTTGGTTTTACTGCCAATAGCCAGCCAAGCTGCTATCTATCGGTACATTAACTCCAATGGTCGATTGGTACTAACCGACACCCCCAAACATGGGGGGTATATACGTTTAATCAAAACTGATCGCGGCTGGGTACCTGAAACACGCTATACATTTGACCCAGCCAATAAACAGGCATTTTCGCCCTATATTCGCAGGGCAGCCAAAAAGCATCGTGTACCCTACCACCTTTTACATGCGGTTATTCGTGCTGAATCGGCCTATAACTCTCATGCCGTCTCTCACGCGGGTGCACAGGGCCTTATGCAGCTAATGCCTGCCACCGCTCAACGCTTCGGCGTTAAAGACCCATTCAACCCATCTGAGAACATTAATGGTGGCAGTCGTTATCTCAGCTACCTCATTAAGTTATTCAAAGGCGACTATAAATTAGCCCTAGCGGCTTATAATGCGGGTGAAAATGCCGTTATTCGCTATGGCAACCGTATACCACCTTATAAAGAAACCCAGAATTACGTCCGTAAAGTCTTAAAATTCTACAAACTATCAGGTTCTTCTTAATTTTTGCCTTGTCGCTACCCACTATCGTTAGGCTGATTAATTAGCCGGTACCAACACTGCCTGATCTGCTATATCATGCGCCCTGATCAACACGAGCTACGCGCATGCATCTATTTGTCGACAACCTAACTAATGTAGATTTCAGCTACCTGCACTCTGAACGGGGCTTAGTGGGCGAAACCTGGCTGGCAAGTATTGTTTTGGAAGGCTCATTAGATCAGCAAGGGATGGTGTGCGACTTTGGGATTGTAAAAAAAACACTGCGCAATTGGTTAGATCAAACCATTGACCATTGCCTGATCGTTGCAGAAAGTTCACCTCAGCTGACATGTGAAAAGCAAGACGATGCTATCGCCCTGTCCTGGCAATATGGAAACGCTCAGCAGTATACCCTTGATTGCACATCACCAAATCAAGCAATTACTCTTATCGATAGTGATGACATTAGCCCTGAATCTGTTGCCAGTTGGTGTATCAAACAATTACGCAAATTACTACCTGATACCATAGATCGTATTCAATTAACGTTTACGCCAGAAGTCATCCCACACCATTATTATCATTACAGCCATGGCTTAAAAAAGCATGAAGGTAATTGCCAACGTATTGCACACGGTCATCGTTCGACAATACACATTCATTCCGACAAACAACGAGACATTTCTTTGGAAGAACAATGGTGCCAGCAATGGCGTGATATTTATATCGGTACAAAGGAAGACTTACATAACACGGTAAGTATTGATGGTGTCGAATACTATCAATTTATTTACTGTGCACAACAAGGTGAATTTAAGCTAACCCTACCCTCTAAGCACTGCTACCTGATTGATTCTGACTCAACAGTAGAATTTATAGCACAACATATTGCGCATACATTAAAAATGCAAAAACCTCAGCATTCTTATACTGTGCGTGCATTTGAAGGGATTGGCAAAGGTGCAATCGCATTTGCCTAGTCGAATTTTTATTGAATTATATTGATATGAGAGCTAACCATCGATAATACTGGCTGAACGAATATAATCGGGTTCATCTACCTTCCCTTGCCCGCCTTGTGAGCCTGATTTCAACTGTCTCACAATATCTATACCCTTTGTTACAACCCCAACCACGGTATAACGACCATTCAGATTAGGATGAGAAGCCGTCATAATAAAAAATTGGCTATTCGCTGAATGGATATATCGATTGCGAGCCATACCCACAATACCTGCTTTAAAAGGAAGCTCCGATAACTCTGCATACAAGTCTTTGTATTGAGATCCGCCTTTGCCCACACGAGTATCATCATAATTATCCCTATTACCATGTGCCACATCGCCCGTTTGTGCCATAAAGCCAGAGATAACTCTATGAAATACCATATTATTATAAGCACCTTCACGGGTTAGCTGCTTAATCCGTTCAACATGTTTTGGGGCGACATCCGGCAATAATTTAATGAGTACCGTGCCACTACCTCCCTCGGTAACAACATCTAATTTCAACATATCCTCTGCGTGAGCAATAGAAAAAATAAACAAAGATAGAACAGCAAGAAATATTCTCACACACATAAAATGTAATCTCACACAGTATTTAATAAAGAGTAATGGCTGTATCCACTCACAGTTAATGATTAACCGAAATATCATCTTCCGAAAAATAATTACCTAGCGGTACCAACAGTTCATTACTTGAAGCACTTTCACTCTGCCCAATCATCTCATCGTATGGACTGTTATGTCTTAAAAACATTGATTTAACAGAAACAGGAATAAACAGTTTTTGAATAGCCAAAATGCTACGCCGCGTTAATCGATGACCTGATTTTTCAGTAATGTAATACGCATCACCGGCAATTTCTATTTCTACTGAGAAAAGAGCTTGCTCTATGGAATCAATAACAACTTTGTCGATTGACGGGTACTGAATAGCATCGCTTAAGGGCAGTGGCTTTTTAAGGAGAGAAAGATATCCAGGCATAAATATCACCTCTTTAAAGGTATTATAATTACTATTCACTAATATTCGCATAAACCACTGATCTAGATGATTATTTACCTGCCATTTAAGATTATTTTGTGATTAATAAAAAACAATCATTCATATTCATAAGCCTAGGCATCAAACATTTTTCTCTGAATCAGGTTTTTTTTCTTCATTCTTAAACGTTTCCTCAGAATTCGATACTGGTTGTTTTAAATTTTGACCCTTAAGCTTCTTTTGTAAATTCCGAGAGTCTTCAAGCGCTTTACTAAGCTGAGTGATCTTTTTTTCCAACTGACTATTTGATTTAGCAAGGTTTTCTTGTTCACCAATAAGCTTTACGTTCTCATTACTTAGTTGTGCATTTTTCTCTTCTAATAACACCTTCTCATTCGTTAATGCTTCTCTCTCTAGAACTACTTGCTGTTGCATAGTTTCCATATAGACTTCTGCTTCTTTGTTTGAAGCCACCGATTTTTCAAGTGCCTTATTCAACTTACCTATTTGTTGCTCTAAATCTGCATTGACCTTTGTCAACGTTTGCTGATCGGCCTGTAAAGTGTCTCTTTCCTTTTGCAAAGCAATTTTTGCTGCGCTATTGTCTTGTTTAATTTTAGATAATTGTTGTTCCAAATTAGCCCGACTTTGTACTAACCCATTAACTTTAGCGTTTAGGGCACCTGTCTCATCAGCAAATGTACTTTTCGCTTCAGTAATCTGTTTATTGAGTGTATCTGCGTTATTTTGCGCCTGAACTCTAGCCGCCTCAGACTTTTTAAGAGCCTCCTGGGCCTTATCAATATCAGTCTTTAAGGTCAATAATTGTTGATTAAGACGAAAATTGTCCGAGTTCTCCTCATTTAACTCAGCCTTTTTTTGCTTTATCTCTTTTTGGCTGGACTTTAAGCGAGACTCCAAACGCTTTACATCCTCCGTGAGAGCCAATCTCTGCTCATACTCAGCCCATCCAAAATACCCAATTCCAACGACTGCTATCAGCAGTACAACCATAATTAGAGCGGTAACCGACCCACGCTGCTTGTTCATCTCATGCACCTAATACGACTAAATTTAGCTATATTAAGAAGTCTAGCAAAGGATAATGAAATTGCTGCCAATTCATACTACTTGCCTTTAAGCCCACCCTTGTGTAGAGTGCGGCCCTCAAATTCGGAGAGATGTCTGAGTGGCCGAAAGAGCACGCCTGGAAAGTGTGTGTACCTCACGGTACCGAGGGTTCGAATCCCTCTCTCTCCGCCATATAAAATTTCTTACCGTTTAGGTCACTTGACACCCTGAAAGGTAAGGAATAATCAGCAGTTCGAAAATCCTCATTTCAGCGATAAACCAACGCTCCTGCAAACATCCACTTCAAGGCTGTTTATTTGTTTTTTAATCGATTCAAACAGAGTTGATAAGGACTTTTAAGCCATGATCATTTAAAAGAAACTAATTTTTATTGGCGTGGCCGCTAGCGTGGTTAAAGATATTACCTCTGATTTGAGGAAGTATAATTCAAAGTAAGTTAAGTGCTATATAACCCGACGGCTGGTTATATAGCCTATTGCAGCTATTCAGGATAAAAATATAACTTGACGCAAAAGTGCCCTAAGCTGCCATTTAAGGAAAATCTTTATAGACCAGTAATCTGTATATATATTACGGCAAAATACAAACATTCCCTCTTTTGCGGTATGGTCGATCACATGCCCATTGGTTCCCGGAATAATCAAGATGCGCGTTCTCTGGAATTTCTATTAATCGGCACGTATTTCTCTCTACTTGATAGCCACGATTACAACTCCATTTTTGGCGATATGATGAATAATCAAGATACCCATTAGAGGGAACTTTTATAGCGATACATGTTTCCTTATCTTTTTTAAACCCTCTATTACACTTCCAACCCTCACCATGCGTCGACATTTCCAGATATCCGTTAGCAGGGACTTTAATATCAACACATTTCGTCCCTTTTGCTCGATAACCTCTTTTACATGCCCATTTGTGACCACTGTGATCTAAGTAAGCATTTGCTGGAATATTGATAAGAACGCATGACTCATCAATATTTTTATAACCTCTATTACACTCCCACTTATCGCTATAAGCTCTGACATGAGAGTTTGCGGGCATTTCTCGAACGCCATCTTTTGCCAGTGCAAGCGGGTTAGCAAGCAAGAGAACAGGAAAATATAATATCAGGGCGAATGTGTTTAAACCCCACTGTTTTTTTCTCAATGTTTTATCCTCTGGGCAATAATAAAATAAGCTCTTCTTCTACTACGATAAACAAACTATTGAGCCTGAGTTAAATTGAAAGAAGCATGGGTTCTTTATTTTGTACAGGATGTCTGCCCGATATGATATTTAATGGTAATCGACATAAGCACGTATCCAAGACCTGCTCGATCACTTCATCATATGTCATTCCATTGTCTATCTCACATGCTTTAGGAAAATAGCTTGAACCATGGGTCATACCAGGAACTAAATTAGCTTCCATAAAAAAACATTTTCCATTTTTATTTAATTTAATATCGACTCGGCCAAAATCTCTTGCTTCCAAATTCACAAATACATCAGCAGCTAATTGTTTAATTCGATCCTTTATTTCGCCCTCTTCAATATTCAATAATATTTCTGAATCATCTTTCTTTGCTTTTGAACCCAAAATTCTAAGCCCATGTGATGACTCGACAGGCACTATCTCAATGGCAGAGACAATAAGATCCCCATCTGTTTTTTGGACTATAGCAACTGTGAATTCACGACCACCTAAATATTCTTCAACTAGTACGGGAACCTTAAACTGTTCATATAAAGAAGATACTTTATGCTCAAAATCTAAAAAGTTAGTCACAAATGACAAATCATCAATGCCATTACCATTTGCAGCATCAAGTGGTTTTAAGAACAAAGGAAAGTTCATTGGCAATTCCTTTTCACACTGAAATTGCCCCGGTGTTACAGTAAAAAAATCAGCGGTATTAATACCTAAGTCTCGTAGGAACGTTTTGGCGAGAACTTTATTCGAGTCAAATTCTAATACGTTCCGTGGCGACCCTGAATAATTTATATTATTGTGATCGAAAAAGTCAGAAAGCCAGATATCTGTTTTATTTTTGATGGCAATATACTTAACCGCCAAAATCACTAGATCGGGCTTTCTTTTGACAACATCAGCCAAATCGTTGGCATTTTTGCAAACACTTAACCTTAAGCTGTAGCCTTTTCCCATCATTGACTCTAATACGCTACCACAGGATTGAAGATTCCCAAAACCGGTTTCTTTTAATTCATCGTTGAGTGTTGTAATAATTTCTATTTTCATAATAAACCTCTTTAATCGAAAGCTATAAGCTCCCAATAACATTGAAATAGCCGTAGATTTTAGGCAAACCATAAATTTCAGGCGAAGCAGCACCTCTAATTTTCATAGCGTAAAAAATTATTTTAGAGATGTCATGAGCTTGATGAACAGATCATCAAGGTTTCTTGGAGCTATCGAGACCCCTATTCTGGTAGGGAGAAAACGCGACAGGGTTGAAAACAGATAAATCAACGATATCGATAGGTAGGTATACTGTTTGCCTATGATCGTGGAATAGATGAGACGACGTATAGTATCACATTAGCACTCTAGTATAGAGTACTATTTCTATTAAGCCAAATAACACATAGATTTTTATTGTCATCAAATCCAATATTGGCCATAGATTTTGGAATAACTAGGGTAACGAGAAATTATGACTCAAATAAGAGCCTGCTTTGTGAAAATTGATCTGTTAGATAGTTAAATTAAGAATTAAAGTCCATCTCATTCAATGGCTGCTTGTAATTACTTAAGCATATCTAACATATTGTAAGCTGTAATATATCTAGAGCAATTTTTAAATTACTAGCTTTAGTCGAGCTAATGAATAGGTTCTGATTGATGTCCAACAAACTATCCCTAAAATCTATTCTATGAAGTTAGAATATTGAACTGCTGGTCTGAATGTACTATTTCCTCCTCTGCCATATAAAACAACCCCTTCTACAACGGTTTTGCATAGTAGATAAATAAAAGTTTAGTATTTCCTTTATTTCGACAAGCAATCTTCAAAAATTCCACATACCCTCAAACCAAGATTCTGACTCAAACATTCATATAAAAATAATTAAGTCGTATCTAAGCCTGTATATTCCAAAAAAATTAATACTTTTACATACCTTAATACTGTGCCTCTGTTGCTTGAACGATGACCTCATTTACATTTACATCATCGGGTTGTTCAACCGCATATAAGATAGCGCGACCAATAGCATCTGGTGTAATAGCCACTCTACGGAAATCGTCTAACCATTGCTTCGTTTCTTTGTCTGTTGTTGTATTCGCAAGCTCGCTTTCAACGACACCAGGAGAAACAGTTGTTACGCGTACATTTTTGGATTCCATCCGTAAACCCGTTGAAATCGCCCAGACTGCATACTTAGTCGCACAATAAACCGCAGCAGTTGGAAACACCGAGTGTGCAGCAATTGAGGCAACATTAATAATATGGCCTCGACCACGCTCCTCCATCAATGGTTGTAGTGCCTCAATACCATAAAGAACCCCTTTGATGTTTACATCAATCATACGCTCCCATTCACTGACTTTAGCAGCTACTAATGGAGATAAAGGCATCAACCCAGCGTTATTAACAAGCACATCAATATGACCAAACTCTTCAATCGTCTTATTAACGACTGATTTAAAATTTTCACTGGATGTAACATCTAAAAAATATGCTCTGGCATAACCACCATTAGCTTTAATCTCTTTAACTAAAGAGTCAAGCCGCTCAATGCGCCTTGCACAAAGAATGACTATATGCCCGGCTTTTGCTAACTCCTTTGCCGTAGCTTCACCAATACCACTACTGGCTCCTGTAACCATTATAACTTTATCCACCATGTACCCCTTCTTACCTTATTAATCATGTTTTATCGCTCTTGCCACACAAGAACTCATGACTCTATTTTAGGGATGATATATCGGCTTACGAATAGACAATACTCTAGAAGTATTGCCTATTTCTCCAGCAGGAAAAATATTCTATAGAAAGGTGGATAACAAGCGATTATGATAAATAAGTCAAGTCACTCATAATTTTAATCATTATGGATAAACAGCAAAGAAATAAACTAACTCAATTAGTTGAAAAATTCTCTAGTAAAGAAGGGTTAAATGACACCATCATCCCAAACGTATCTTTTTTCAAAGCTACAGAAATAAATACACCCTTGCCCACTGTTTACAATCCATCTTTGTGTATCATTGTACAAGGCAGCAAGGACGTTTTACTGGGTAGGCATTTGTATCACTATGGCACGGGTGAATACCTTGTTGCATCTGTTGATCTCCCTGTTATTGGAAATATCACTGAAGCAAAAGAATCCAAACCTTATCTTGTGATAAAAATTGACATTGACATAAACTTGCTTTCAGAATTGCTTATTCATATAGAGCATTCATCTACTGAAAATAATAGATCCGAATGTGGTCTTTTTATCGGGAAAGTAAATCAAACTTTAGGAGAAAGTGTTCTTCGCTTAATACAACTTTTGGAAACACCAAAAGATATTTCAGCGCTCGCCAAACAGATGCTGCGTGAAATTTATTACCGTATACTTTGCGGAAAACATAGCAATATGGTTGCACAGGTTGCAATGAAAGGTAGTCATATGCAACGTATTTCAAGTGTAATACAAAAATTAAAGAGAGACTTTCATCTCTCTGTTACTATGGATGAACTGGCTGAGTTTGCTGGGATGAGCAACTCTTCTTTTTATTCCCACTTTAAGTCCGTCACAACAATGAGCCCATTACAATTTCAAAAGTCTATTCGACTCATGGAAGCTCGAAACATAATGATGACAAACGGGACAGATGCATCTAGCACAGCGTATCAAGTTGGCTACGAAAGCACCTCACAGTTTAGCAGGGAGTATACGCGCATGTTTGGTAATCCCCCAAAGCGGGACATTAACCTTTTAAAAAGTAAACTACATATTTATTAGTGTGCAAACTTTTCTTCCACATAGACCAGTACTGACATCGGCATAGGGAAACATTCACGCCGTAAACCACAAATGCAGGTACTGCATCAAACCGCCCACCCTGCTGGGTTCATTGCACAAGCGCAACCTGCTCACTTTATTATTCAGACACAAAAAAGCCTAGCGGTTATTGCTAGGCTTTAAATGATTTCAAGTGTACCTGACCCCTTGATTTGTTTTAAGCGATAAACAAAAAGCCCAGCCTTCTCTACAATGGCTGAGCTTTAAATAAATGCGTCCCCTTTGGCTTTTGTTATGTTTCACCTCTGACAACCTGAAGCTCATTCTTTGCTCCTTCCGACCCTTCGAGAGCAGCTTCTTCTAGCAAGGCTAGCCCTCGTACCTTATCAAGTGGATTTCCATCAGTACCGTAATACAAACTAAAACCGAACGTAAATTTCGTATGGGTATGGCCTTGAGAAATAGCGCGTTCAAAATACTTGGTGGCTTCCTTGTAGCTTTGAGGCACATCATCACCATACAGGTGATTTACTCCCATCCAGTATGACGCATCAGCAATACCATTCTCTGAGGCTTGTATTTTCAACTTGACACTTCGCTTAGAAAACTCCTCTTCGGACTCCCCAAATTCAGTCAAGCTAAAAGTAGAGTATAAATTGAGAGCAAATGGGTCTTCGATATCAATAAAACGTTTAATTAATTTATAGAGTTTCCCAGCATCACCTTTTTCAGATAAATCGAGAGCTATTCTCTTGAGATCATCATCCATTCTATATTCCTGAAACATAACTGCTTAATAAAAGGGCCCTGCGAGCCATTTATTTTATTTTTACGTTTTCTTATTTAGAAGTTCATAACCGAATTTTATTCCTTCAGGTAAAACATAATACTTTTCATCTATGTAACCAATATACATTGATTTTGTTGACTCATTTGAGAACCAACCAGAAGCTAATGCAAATTGTATAGCAAGTGCTACGAACTTTGGTCTAACTTCAAAATGCCAATCATATGGGTCAATGTATAAAATATTACTAGTTTCACCTTCTTTGTGAACACGAATATGAGTATCTTTAACCCCATCGATATCATTATCATCTAACACCCAATTAAATTGAGTAGCGTTAACGACTATTTTTCTTTTGACTGATCTACTCATTATTTTTATCACGAGCTACCTTAATAGCTTCTATAAATTGTTGAACAAGGGTTTCTGCTTCAGTTAAAGGAATTTCTATTTCAGTGTTTGCTATTACACCATCGCCTAACATCGATTTACCTTCTAAATCGATGTCAGTAATATTTATATCCGGGTGAATATTCCATACTTCGAGATTCACACAACCATTATGTATATCCCAAGTCCCTCAATATAGCTTTTGAGATATTCAATGGAATTACATTTTATCAGGTTTTAACTCATAATTGCCTTTGCTGCAGGCGCTGCACTAAATTGCCCACCCTGCTGGATTCACTGCCCAAGCGCAACCGGTCTTATTGCACACCCAATAAACCGGTGCTGATCTATTGCTCGGACATAAAAAAACCGCCTTTAACAGCGGTTTCTAAAATAATGTGAGATATGACATTTCTGCTCTAATTGCATGGTGTGATTGATCCCACGACGTAAAATACGTTACTTTGATAATACTGTCAAATATCAGCCTATCTATCAGTTAAAGTTCAATCTGACCCCACATATTCCAAGGTTAGCAATATTTTTTATTTAGCCATTCACCGGTTTTTTTAACTAATGGTTCCGATTCTGAATTCAATGCAGTTACCGTAAAACCGGACCATGTGTCCCAGTCGATACTAACTATTCCATCTGAATTAACAAAAACTTGAAATTTTTCATTTAACCCTTTTACGTATTCACTATTCTTTCTTAGCTCAAACTCTCGACACAACTTCCATCTAACAAACCTATAAGCCAGTGATGGAATATTATTAACGGCCACTGTTAATCTATTACTAGAATCTCTGTATTCGCTATATTTCAATCAATCACCTTCTAAAAAATATTTTAGCAAGCTCTTGAAGAGAGGAAACTGTGGTGTGTTGGCTTACTATCAAACACAGCAAGCCAAGCAACGGATTGAACAGCGGCTAGACGTACAGGGAAGTACTCATACTGGGAGCGCAGGGGCAATAAAAGAAAAGCCTAAACCTGAGAATGTGATTACACTACAACTGCCTGAAACATCCGATGCACAACAGCGTTATATTCTCACGCTTGAGCAATTAGCGATTAAGCCCGTTAACACGAATGAGTTACCGGTGAATAATGAAGCACTAGATAGCGAGACAAGTGATACCGAAGACGAACAACCGCAAAGTGTCTTTGATCGCATTGCGCAGCACCTCTAAACAAAAAGCCCAGCCTTTTCTACAATGGCTGGACTTTAAATGATTTCAAGTACTCTGACCCCTTGATTCTAGCGTCCCCTTTTCTCCGATTTTTATTTTCTCCATTGGTCTAGCCATTTTTCAACAAAGCTAGGATATTCAATATCGCTTTCGCCATCAACCTTTTCAGGTTCATCAACCATCACTCCTGCAGCCTTAGCCTTTTTTCTATCAAACCAATTAGCTGGGTATACCAAATTATCTTCATCAAAATAATATACACCAGACCGTAAACCTTCAATCAAGTTTTCAATATGGCTTAATAGACTAGGAGCAAGCATTGTTCCAAAACCTTCACGCGAAACAAATAGCAGTCCAGCGAATCCTTTTTCCTGCCCTACTCCATATAAAATATAATGCCCGTCAGAATAAAACAATGGCACAAATGACTTAACATTTTTTATATCTATAGGTTCTTGTAACTCTCCATCTAGGTCATATTCAATATTAAAATTTCCACCAACATTCTGATAACCATTTACATTAAAGCCATCATCAATACCCCAGTCACTAAAGAAAGTATTTTTTTTAGTCTTATTTTTATACTGAATAAGCAATTCATCATAGGAAAGGATATTTAAATTCCAAAAAAAGTTAGCCTTTCCTGAATTTATCAACAAATTAAACTCTTTAGCATTATGTAGAATATTACAAAATTCCAGCGGCAATTCATAATCAACTATTTTACTAAGTTCAGAGCATCGATTAAGACTATCGCTTTCATCTTGGATAATACTTTTTACATATAACAGCTGTTCTTCAATATCATCATTTGCCATACAACTCTCCGAAAAGAATATGATCATTAAAAGATTTATAAATACCCTCACACTCATAATTAAAGACCAAACTTACCATCACTAAAATAAAAACTAACCGGACCTGTTGGAACAACCAAATATTTAGCCCCATTTTTTCCTTGCCGAACAGCACGGCCACACACTTGACCCGACAGGGTATTATTTTTCAGTCACAAAAAAGCCTAGCGGTTATTGCTAGGCTTTAAATGATTTCAAGTGTACCTGACCCCTTGATCCTTTGATCCTTTGATCCTTTGATCCTAAAACGCAAATATGAACTTCGTTTTTTAATTTCTCAGCGCCTTTGGTTTAAATATATAGCGATCAGATACACAGGAATCAATATCTTCCCTAACAGATTCCCAAGAATTATTTCCACTTTTTACTTTTTGAAACAAGTTTTCATTCGCGATTTCAATGACGCCATTAGAAAGCAAAAAACTAGATAAGCCTTCACTTTCAGCTATGGAGAACTCTAAACAATGCGCCAAAGTGTTCTTATCAAATACCAAACAATTACCTTCTGGACCAAACTCTATCTCAACTCTTGAGTCACTTTTACTGTCAATGATAGAGCAACCATATCCATGAAACATAAACTTAACTCCCTCTTCGGTTACACCACTATGATCGATTTCATCCATCATATATTTATAGAATATATTCTCTCTTTTGATACCAAAATGATCGGCTAGTATATCTACTGCTATTTTTTTCTGCCTAACGATTATTTCAATCCCTTTAATCAATTTATCTAAATTAACATTCATATTAAAAATCCAATCCCGAGAACACCATATCAGCTAAACGATGAGTCGGATCATTCTTTTTAAAATTAGGAGTTACACCTGGATCAATACCTATATCTACTTTAGCAATTTTTGAAGCGATATATCGATGTTGCATTTCTACAATCACATCCCCACCTACTTTGATAGGGGGAATTTATCTCCCTTCAACATATCCTCTACAAATCTTTCCAGCCGTAGTATAGAGATATTTTTCTGCCTAGCAACTAACCTAACACCAGATAAACTACGTTTTATTAGCTCCTCAGTTAGCTTTACTGATCCAGAAACTACGACTGTAATCTTTAAACATAGAACAGCCTAGAAACAATGGCTAAGCTTTAAATAATTTCTATTATTACGCCAGAACCTTATAGATAAAAATCGATTTCTTTCCTTTGTAGTATTCAGATCTCAGGATGAGTCTATTACTATCATAGGCTGCTTCTTGCATCCAAGCTTGTGCTTGGCCAACAGTAACTTGCTTATAATATGGAACTAAAATATAGCCATCGGGATACATTTTAATGAGACCATCCAAGTCATTCCAAGCATTTATCCATGCTTCTTCTTGCTCTGTATTACTTAAGGCCATCATTATTCAATACTTTTATAGCTATAAACATACCAATCTTCCTCGTACCAGCTAGACATTCCTTCATTACGATTCATAAATTTAATTGATTTTACAGATAGATTATTCGGAGGGAGAAAAGGTAATCGTGATAGGCCCACTACTTTAGGGATTGTTTTTTGCCATTCATCATCTTTCTCATAGAAACTTTTATAATACGAACAATCAAAAAACAATATAATTCTAGAGCCTGACAATTTTGGCCACGTAAGGATCAAATTTATAGGCACAGAAGAAAATTCTTTATGCCTTGCATTATTTAAGTTATCCATTACTCTAAAAACTGCTTGAATGGCTTGAAGTTGCCATTCTGGCTGCGTTGTAGGTGGATCTACCAAGCGATCCAGAACGGGGAGCCGAAACTCAACATATCTTTCTTTACTCCACTCCGTAGGGAAATATCCATCAAAACCGTTAGCCCACTTATCAAGCATTTTTAACCGTCGAGCAGCCCCTCTAACTTTTTCTTTTGGCCTAGAAAAACTGATTCTTCGCATAATTTACTTAATGACTGCTCTTCAAACCAAACTCTCTGACTCTTTGATCATTTTTCCCAATGGCTGGGCTTTAAATGATTTCAAGTGTACCTGACCCCTTGATCATTTCTTGATCATTTTGCTGACCCCAAATATTTGCTTGTAGCAACAACCTAGACTTACCATTTCAAGTTAACCTGACTCTTGATCGCTGATTATACATTTTCTCAACAAACATATAACCTCTTCAAGCCTAAGAGCATACTCATAAACCTCAGTAGAAGATTTTATATTTATAGGCATTCGATCACTACCTGCAGGCAACAAACTTTCTTTATCGTGAGTGAATATACCTTCAGGAATAGATGCCTTTTCATCTGCTGATAAAGCTTTTCCCTCCGTAACCCTTTGTACCAGCCCTGCAATATGAGAATCAATAGTATTTAAGTCAAAAACAGCATCCATTAAATCATCCTCAAAGCTAAAAACATCAAGTGCCTTTAGTTTTGAAAAATTTAAAAATACATTCTTTAGCTTACCTAGATTCTTGGGTGATACCATATTATCTTACCTTTTGGAGTATATAAACCAGAGCCATATTTAGAAATCACTTTAATGGCTGCTTTTCCGCTCAAATCTTTTACTTTGTTTTTTATTGAATTATTATCTGAAAAAGCCTGTAAAGCTCTCTGAGTGTACTGAATTGGAGTCAAGCCTTTACCATGCTTAAGAACATGATATTCAATTGACTTTTTAGTTGCACCAAATGTACCTTTATCCCAATTTTTATTTAAAAACTTATTTATTGAAGCTACACCTGAAGGCCCTCCTTTTTTTATTGCTGGAATAGGGCAACTTACATTTACATTGTGAGCAAGAATCCCTTCTTCACCAACAAAATAGTTATGAAGATTATCAACTGTAAGGTTAAAAACTTTTAAATTTTTAACGATCGTAAACTTATCTAATACTTTTGAATAATTACCGGACGATGTAAGTATTTCATCGCCAACCTGTATATCTCTAGCTTCCACCCAATCATTAGTAGACAAGAAATATCTGTGGTTATCTGTCGATGAAACATTTCCATCCAAAGTTACTATTTCAACAATTTGATATTCGCCTTCTCCTTGAATTAAATGAATGACATTATTATATTCATATAACCCCAAACTTTCATTATATGAAAGAACACTCTCCCCGATATTAATATCAGAGATTTTAATTAGACCTCGCTGAGTCCAAACAAGCGTATCCGCCTCAAAACTATTACCACACACCTTATTAAAATACTTAGCTCCCAGCATCATTTTCATTGCTTTTCCACTCACTCCTGTGAACAAAATAGCCATTCCAACATCTTTAGCTGTTAATTCCTCTTTCCCTGTCGCAATCTGGAATAATGAATAACCACCCTGCGCCACATTAACTAACGTCGACAGAGTATTAATCGCACCCATCAACTGCCCTAACGAGAAGTTGCCCGTCGGATCAGTATAGTTAGCCGGATCACTGTTCGCGTAAAGATACTTATGAAGTGTAATAGGATCCTGATTCCGTCCCATCCACGTATCCATTTGCGTAAAGCGACCATTATTCTGGTTGTAATACCTCGCTCTTAAGTAATACTGATTCAACCCCTGATCAAACTGCTCGCCCGTAAATAAATAGTTGTTTAGGGTTGAACCGGTTTGGGCCAGTGTTTCACCAAAGGCTTCGTAATGATAGCTATCGGTGAGCACCCCATTTGTATCCGTCAGTGCCCGTGTCGAACCTAGTCCATCATAATGGTAGAAGGACGTGGCCGTACCTCGCTGTTGGCTAATTAAGTCGTCACCGTAGGTATAATTAACCACTTCTGTGCCATTTTCAACTTCGCTCAATACTTGGGCGTAGTCGCGGTTATGGTCTACCAAGTAGCTTGTGGTCACACCTGTTGAAGTTTGCGCCGCACGAATACCATCAGCATTGTATTGGTAAGTCGTTGTATTGCCGCTCTCTTCCACACTGACCAGTTCGTTCTGGCTATTGTAGGTGTAGGTTTTCGCCACACCATCCAAGGTTTCTGTCAGTGTATTGCCGTTCGCATCGTAACTATAGGCGGTACCGCCATACTGAGCAATACGATCGTTATTGTCGTAGGTATACGCGGTGGTGACACCATCGATAATACTTTGTACACGATTACCAACCTGGTCATAACTGTACTGCGCACTGTAGTTGCCATTGGCACTGTCCGTGATGGTTTCGCTCGTCAAGCGATACAAATCATCATAGGCATAGTCAGTGACACGCCCGGTGCTCTCGATAATTTGAGTACGCCGGCCGGTGGCATCCAGTGTATAGCTGTAGTTCAGTAGTGTTGCGCCCAAACCATCCAGTGTTGTCAGGTTTGTCAAACGATTGAGCGTATCGTAACTATACAATGTAACGTTGCCATTGCCATGGGTCATCCCCATACGGTTACCGACGGCATCGTAACTGTATGTCGTCACTTGAGCATTATGATCCGTCACTTGTGCTAAACGATTAAGCACATCATGGGTACTACTTTCTGACCGAACATTGGCACCACGTGTAGTGGTTAATGTGGTTTTATTACCCGTCGCATCGTAACCATAGCCAAGGACAGAACCATCCGGTTTGCTCTCTTGTATTAAGCGGTTACGGTTGTCGTAGGTGTAAGTCCAGGTTCGTGTTCCATCGCTATCGGTAGTGGTGGCACTGAGGCGGTTACCCACCGCATCGTAGGTCATCACTTCCTGACTACCGTCGGCAAAGTCTGTCTGAATCAAACGGTCATTGATATCGTAAGTGTAAGTATGGATCGCACCATTAAAGTCCGTTCTTTGTGTCATATTGCCATTGGCGTCATAAACAAAGCTTTCCTGCTGCCCTAGTGGCAAGGTACGTGTCAGCACTCGGCCTAAGGCATCATAAGTCCACGTTGTGGTGCGGCCTTCGGCATCCGTTTGGGTCAGTTTATTGCCTTGCTCGTCATAGGTGTATGCAGTGACCTGCCCTAAGGTATCTGTTATTGATAACAAACGACCCAACGCATCATATTGATAAGCCGTATTGATGCCCGCTTGATCGGTCATTTGTGTACGGCGACTGAGCGCATCAAAAGCTTCACTGGAGGTAGACCCATTTGCAAACAGTGTTTGAGTACGCTGATCCAAGCTATTGTAGGTATAACTTGTCACATTACCGTTAGCATCAGTTTCGCTGATGAGGTTACCATCGGCATCGTAGTTAAAGGTGTGACGATTACCTAAGGCATCGATTGTTGCTGTGCGACGATTAGCGGCATCGTATTCAAAACGTGTACGATTGCCACGTTCATCTATTTCTGCAATCACACGCCCTGCAGCATCGTATTCTGTTTGGGTACTGGTTGCATCTGCATAAGCCATGCTGATCTGACGGTTTAAGACATCGTAAGTAAAACTTGTGGTACGGCCTAAGCGGTCCGAGCTTGTCAGCTTATTGTTTTCTGCATCGTAGGTGTGGGTCTCTGTCGTACCATCGGGGTAGCGAGTTTCCAACAGGTTGCCGTATACGTCGTAATCCATTTCTGTGCGGCGACCCAAATTATCTATTCGTGCCGATTCCTGACCTGCCAGGTTGTATTCCGTTTGAGTAACATTGCCCAGTGCATCCGTTGTTTGGGTCAACAGGTTACGGCTGTCATACACAAATTGGGTGGTTTCAGAAGTTAACGTACCATTGACGGTTCTCGTGCGTGTTTCTGTGAGCACGTTATTGTTGGCATCATAGGTAAAAGTGGTCACAACACCAAGCGGGTCGGTCTCTGTGAGCTTGTTACCTTCATCGTCATAGGTGAAGCTAGTCACATTACCCAGCACATCCGTGGTTGTACTCACCAAGCCTCCATCTAACAGGTTGCTTGCACTATTACCTTCAGGGTCAGTAACGCTGAGCAGGTTACCAAACAAATCGTAAACGTTAGCAAACTCATTACCTCGGGCATCGGTAATGTGGGTTTCCTGACCACGGCTATTGTAGGCATAAGTCAATTCATTACCTAAGGCATCAGTCTGCGTCAGCTGGTCATGCCGCGTGTTGTAAGTGGCTTCTGTTCTGTGCCCTAGCTCATTGGTTTCGGTCAGCTGGTTATCATCTGCATCATAGGTATATAGGCGAGTATTACCCAGCGCATCGACCTGGCTGAGTACATTGCCACGCTCGTCGTAATTGTATTGGGTGTTATGACCTAAGCGATTCGTCACGACCGATACACGACCCGGGAGATCATGATTAAATTCGGTGCGATTGCCGTCTTCATCTTCCTGAGCCGTCAAACGCCCAGCTTCATCATAAATATTGCGGACAATACTGCGACCCAGTGGGTCAGTAATATCAAGAAGGCCATGACTTCTGTTGTAGTCGTAGCTGACACCATCCTCATTCTGCTGCACCTGCAAGGTATTGCGTGCTTCTCGGAGGTCACCAGTTAGATCATAACGATAATCCAGCGTATTACCGGCAGGATCTACAATAGAAACAATATGGCCGTTAGCATCTCGGTTAAAGAGAATGCTTTTGCCACTGCTATGGAAAATACCATTATCAGTGTACGTCAACACGTACCCATTAGGGTCGGTGATGGTTTGTATACCAAAAGTTTGGCTGAGAGTGTATATATAACCGGTACGCGTTGTAAGACGGTAGTGATCTGGATTTACAATCGCACTGGCATCCGCCAAATCCGCAATATTCCCAGACGTTAATCGGCCACCAGCATCACCTACTGTTTCTAATGTCGACTCGGTGCCCTCTACTGCGGTAAAGACTAAATTTACGTCCAAGTGCGGGGAGATTTCACACCAAGGGTCGGCGGCGGTTTCGAAGCGTTCAACATCGCCATTAGGCAATGTGAGCGTAATAACCGGTGCACCAATGGGCTCTACACAGAAGTGCTGAAGTACACCAAAGGGACCTGTTTCATATTCGTTTAATTCCCAACCTAAACCCGGAGTACGCGATTCATCAACACGGATGTTTTGGTAATCAATGCTCCAGCCATAACCAAAATCCAAGTCCTCATGACGACGGCGACTATCGTAAGTTCGGTTCACCCGTATAGGAATACCTGCCATGGGTATTTCGAGGTCGGTTACAGTAAAGCTGAAATTACCGACTTTGAGGTCACCCTCAACAACAACGTTGACCGTTTGCGAACTTTGCAAGCCGTTAATATCCGTTGCCTGAACAACAACCGCATATTGACCATTGATGAGTACGGTAGGGTCAATCGTCGTAATGACTGCGTTATTAATATTACTAGTGCCTCGAGCAATAATCTGCTGCGCACTGGAGCCACGTTCAACCAATGCGACGATATACTCATCAAGATTATCATCTTGAATCGTACCAATTAAATCGACAGGCGATGTTAATTCGGTATTTTGAGCAGGTGACGCAATGGATACAATCGGTGCCGTCACATCACTTGGATCCATCACGGTGAAATGCGCAAGAGCATCGACAGTGGTTGTCGAGTCCATAACTTGCCCACTGAGTTCATACCTTCCTGGCGTGAGCGCTGTCACTGTTGCCTGGTTATTCACTAATACGACTGGTGAACCGTCCATGCTTAGTTGCGTATCGTAACGGCCTAAACCACCTGAGGCGATAAGGCTGATCAATACATCTTCACCTGGGTTCACACGATTAGGCTCTGCAGTAATGTCCAGGTCGAGCGGGACTACATCAGCTTCAACGGTTAAGTTATACGTCACTCGTGTAAAGCCAGTACCATCCAGAATGCGCAATTCAATGGGGTGTTCGCCTACATCGCTATCGCTTGGCGTCCAGTCGAGCAAACCTGTTGCGCTAACGGTCATACCGACAGGGCCGATAACGTCATAAGTTAATGTATCACCGTCTGAATCTGTGGCTAATATCTGGTCTTGGAAATTAATATCGACATAGGCACGCGTCAGAGGCGTCCCGGTATAGATAGGCAACTGATTTTCATTCGGGTCGTCTGACACAGTAATGGTAAAGGTTGCACGGTCTTCCTGGCCTGCACCATCACTCGCTAGAATTTCAACCAAGTGAGCTCCCATCTGTGCATTAACAGGCACCCAACGAATCACACCATTGGCATCTATGCTCATACCTGCAGGCGCTTGCGGCAAACTATAACTAATCGGTAAACCGGTAGGGTGTATTGCCTGCACACCAAAACTATAGCTTTCATTTTCGATAATGGTTGTGTCTTGCGGCGCATTAACAATGGTTAATGCATTATCAATAACGACAACATTAAATGCTTGCTGGCTGACTGCACCGTAGATATCGTTCGCTTCAAATACAAGTGAATGAGTACCCAATTGAGCATTCGTGGGGGTCCAGCTCAAGGCATTGTTGCTAAAAGAGCTACCGCTTAGTGGCGTCACTCTGCGAACACTAAAGTCATCGCCATTTTGATCAACCAACGTTAGCTGATAAAAATACGGTTGGCCAACGACGGCGCCATAAATAGGTGTTGAAGTAAACTCCGGCGCGTAATTAAGAGACACATTGATGCTATAGCTCTGCTCTGAATAGCCTCCACGATTGTCCGTTACACTCACAACAACCGGGTAAACACCTTCTGCTGCCGATATAGAATTCCATCGAACATCTGGGCCACTCACAGTTAACCCAGCCGGCCCTGAAACTAAACCGTAAGTCACAACATCGCCTTCAGGGTCAGTGCTGCTTAGTATGTAGCGATAACTGCGTCCTATAGTGGCATTGGTCAGTGGTGCACTGGTAAATATTGGTGACTGGTTTTCAGTAACATTTAACGTAAAGGTTTGCCGGGTAATGCCACCAAATTGATCATCAGCAACCAACGTTATTGTGTGGTCGCCTATTTGATCGGCCGTTGGTCTCCAGCGGAGATAACGCGCACTGGCAACCAAAGTCATACCTTGTGGCGCAGACTCTAGGCTAAATTGAAGTGCATCGCCATTTTCATCTGATGCGTCAAAATAGTAAAAATAATCATGCTGAGTAACCGCATTGACTATAGGCGTAGAATTAAATTGTGGCAGCGCATTCGCAACTACATTAACGGTAAAGTCTTGCGTTGTTGAGCCTCCGCGAATATCGGTGACTCGCAAACTCACTGGGTGAGAACCAATATCTGCTTGCGCTAGATTATTCCAAATAAGGTGATGGTTAGTACCACTAGGAACAACAACCAACTCCATACCAACAGGCCCTTGTACTAACTCGTAGGTTCGAGAGTCTGGCGATAATATGGGGGTAAAAATATCACTGCTATCATATGGAGGATAGTTATCTTCATCTCGGGCAAAAAAGTGATAATCGTAGTCTCGGCCTGTCATTGCTGTTGTGACCGGCTCTGTTGTAAAGACCGGTGAATGATTAGCGCCTGGCGTAGCCGTTAATCGGTATTCTTGTGTACTAAAGAACAAGCCATCCGACACACTTAAACTCACAAAGGCTTCTATAAAATCAACAGGAGTGGCCCACTCTACCAACCCGGTTGTCGTATTGATTGTCATACCTTCGGGGCCATCTGCAATAGAGAAGATAAGCTCATCATCATTAAGATCTTGTGCACGAAATTGATAGCTGTATTGAGCGCCCGGTGTTGCATGCAAAACAGGAATAGAAATAAATTGAGGGGCACGATTTTCTGGAAGCACAAACGGTGACCAATCTATGTTGATTGATTCAACAATGGATTGAACTTCAACGACAATAGTTTCTTGGCCACTTGTATTAGCTTCGTAACAATATCTAGCCTGACCTAATACATCGCTTAACCGAACCGTACGTTGCGAAAGCCCAGAAAATTGCCGTGTAAAAGACACTTGATTTTGTGTAACCAAATCATTATCTGCTCCTCTCAATTCAGCAATTACACAAACAGTCTGCCCTGCCATAGGCTGAGAGCGATCTAGTGAAACATTGACAGATGTAACAGCTGTGTTTTCAGCAAGCGCCATTCCACCGATATAGCCATAAGATTCGAATTCATTAAAACCATAAACATAAACACCAAACGCTTCATCACCCGTTAAATTATGTTGGCCATCAGATACAGAGATAGTGGCTCCCATAAAATCAGAGTCAGGCAAGGTAACAAATAGATTGGTATCGACAGGGGAACCATCAAGGCGAATAGAACCAATCGCTGAGGCTGGTGCAATAATATTGACGAAATCTAAACTATATAAATCAATAGGCGTTGCTATGTTATATGTAGAGATAAATTGCTCAACCGGAGGCACAATTGCCATAAATGGATCAGCCCGGTTATCCCCAGATGCTCTCTGGCCCGAATCAAATTGAGCTCCATTTGAAAATTGCGCGACAAGAATGGGGCTGCTTGCAACAATGTGCGCTGGCTCTTCTAGTATTGTTTCATAGTGTTCACCTCTATTAAGCAAAGCGACTGCAACATCATTAACCCAAACAACGGTATTATTTTCGCTCGCTAAGACTCTAAAGGTATCACCAAATCGTGTGGCCAAGGGGAATGTTAAATACGACGAGCTCCAGCTGGCTATGGGCGGAACCTGCTCAACAAGGTGATCGCCATGATTCGCCTGAACACCCGCGGCCCGATCTCCACTGAATACGGCAACAGGTTTATCTGCAGAGATAGTCGCACCCGTCACTTCAACCGCAAGGTTTTGCGTTCCACCTTTTGCGATCGCCTGATAACTTTCGCCTCGATTTAAAATAATTTGATAAGGTTCGGTAATTGAATCGCTAACGTTTTCTGTTTCAATTAAGACACTGACAGGGTCGATATCAATTGTCGTATTATCTTCGGTGGCGACGATTCCAATATAGTTGGCTCGCCCATACCCTAAAGCCTCTGCCCAGGAATGAAAGTTAGCATAGGACATGGCCATGTAATCTGTTCCTAATGCGGGAACAGGAATTAACAAACTCGCATCACTGGAAAAATTAGCCTGGTTAATCAAATGTAAAGATATATCAACATCAGACGTAACATGAATACCATAGTTATTAATGCCTAAGCCATGTATAACGTCCTCTGGCAAGTAACTGGTCAGGTCAATCGTTAATACTTCATTCGCAACGAGAGGAAAGGTTAAATCAATCCCAAGACCCGTCGCCTCAACATGTAGTTGGCCGTTTTGAGCTGCAGAAGCAAATAATGCTTCATACATTTGTGGATCACCTTCGTTGCGAGCTCGAGTGTTGAACATCGCCCAAAAATCTCGGCCCACTGTTGTCAACGGAGGTTGTTGAGACACTATTTGCAATGTAAATTCTTGCCGATCTGTTAAGCCATGTGTATCGGCTACTTCCAATATGATCGAGTGGTCACCAAGAACAGGAGAAGCCCAACTTACAATTGCCGTAGAATTATCAACAACTAAACCCGAAGGGCCTTCGATAACTGAATATGAAAGAGCGTCCCCATCAGGGTCAGTGGCTTCAATCGTATACTCATAAAGGCTGCTTTCAATACCTACCAACACGGGTGTACTGGTAATTTGTGGCGGACTATTTGGCGCTGGAGTCACCGTAATAGAAACCGTGGCGTTAGCACTCAAGACACCATCGCTTGCTGCAAAAGTAAAATTATCCGTACCTGAATAATTATTATTCGGCGTGTAAGTGACCACATTATCTTGAATAGCAGCAGTACCATTTTGTGGCTGGCTAACAAGGCTGTATGCCAATATATCGCCATCAATATCTGTTGCTGTTAGGTTAATAGTCGCTACTTGATTCACAGGTATTGTTGCTACTGTATTTTCTGCAACAGGCGCATCGTTAACAGGGTTAACAGTGATCGTTGCAATTGCGGTATTAGAAGTAGCAGTACCATCGTTAGCACTATAAGTAAACGAATCGACACCCGAGTAATTTGGGTTTGGTGTATAAGTTTGCTCTGCACCGGTACCGGATAAGGTACCATTTTGCGGTTGTGTCACAACGGTAAAGGTTAATGGGTCTGCATCACTATCATTCGCCGAAAGCGTTAATAAAACTGTTGCATCTTCATTAACAGCGCCCGTAATATTTTGGGCCACTGGCGCATCATTAACTGCGGTTACGGTAATAGACACCGTTGCGATAGAAGAATTAATAAGTCCATCATTAACACGGTAGGTGAAACTATCGCTACCACTAAAATTATTTGCCGGTGTATAACTTACGTTTGGCGCTGTACCAGAGAGTGATCCATTGCTGGGTTGCGTAACAACGCTATAGGTTAATACAGCGCTGTCGCTATCACTGCCAATGAGTGTAATCGCTGCGGCCGTATCCTCTGCTGTTTGCACAGTAATATTTTGTGCAATCGGGCTATCGTTAACCGGATTAATCGTAACCGTGACTGTCGCCGTATTGGAATCGGCAGTGCCATCATTGGCACGATAAGTAAATGTATCGGTACCAAAATAATTGGGGGTTGGTGTATATGTCAGTGTTGCTCCACTTCCAGTTAATACACCGCGCTGTGGTTGTGTTACAACTTGATAAGTCAGCCCATCCTGATCAGCATCCGTTGCCACCAAATTAATGGTTGCTGTAGTATCTTCATTCGTTTGCGCAGTCACATCCTGCGCAACAGGCACGTCGTTAATGGTGTTAACGGCAATAGTAACAGTCGCAATATTGGAATCTAAAACACCATCATTCACTTGGTAAGTAAAACTGTCATTACCTGAAAAATTAGTGTTAGGTGTATATGTCAGGTTGGGGGCGCTACCAGACAAGGTACCATTGGTTGGCTGTGACGCAATGGTATAAGTTAAGCTATCGCCATCAGCATCACTACCTGCAAGTACAGCCACAACGGCGGTTTCTTCATCCGTTTGCAGAGCAAGCGTATCCGCTACAGGAGCATCATTTACCTCGTTAACGGTTATCGAAACCGTCGCAATACCAGAACTAAGGCTGCTATCATTGACGCGATAGGTGAAATTATCCAAACCGGTAAAATCAGCATTCGGTGTATAGGTTAGATCCGGTGCAGTACCAGAAAGAATACCATTTAATGGCTGCGAGGCAATCGTATATGTTAGAGCATCGCCGTCAACATCACTGCCCTGTAATTGCACAGCGACAGTAGTATCTTCATTCACTTGTCGAGAAAGATTAGTTGCTAAAGGCGCATCATTGGCTGACGTTACTACAATGGAAATTGTCGCTGGGGCTGAGGTCAGCACACCATCAGAAGCTGTAAAGATAAACGAGTCTGTGCCATAAAAATCAGCAGCCGGAGTGTAAGTTAGTTCAGCGCCTGACCCTGAAAGGCTACCAGAAAGTGGCTGCGATGATACGGAGTACGTGAGCGGCTGCCCTTCCGGATCAACAGCCGTCAGCGTAATTGCCAACGCAGAATCTTCTACTGTTGTAATTGACTGGTTATTGGCAATAGGTGCATCGTTGGTATTGCCACCATCATTAACGATGATCAAAAATTCCTGACGGGTAAAGCCACCAAAATTATCACGGGCATCAATTTTTACATGTTCACCTTCTGTTGATATTTGTTGAGGTGTCCAGATAAGTGTATTCGTTGGTTGATCGAGCACCATACCTTCCGGCCCATCAAACAAACTCAACGTTACTACATCAAGATCAGGGTCACTGGCAATAACAATATATTCATAAGTCACACTTTGTGTGGCCTGAGTAATAGGTGTTGATGTGATCTGAGGATTTTGGTTATTGGGGTCAGTAACATTCAATGTATAAGCAAACTCGGCCTGACCTAAGTGGCCATCATGAACCGTTGTGCTGATCCAATTTTCACCCACATTGTCTCGCGTTGGTGTCCAGGTGATCACACCATCAGCTGAAATCTGTGCGCCAATATTTTGTGGCCAAGTACCGAATTCATAGATAAGCGTATCGCCATCGGCATCAGTTACCTGCAAATCAAAAGTGTAAGGCTGATCGATAATGGCATCCGTTACAGGAACACCAGCGATGACTGGTGCATTATTGTTTGGATCTGTTGCTGTTAGATAGTATTCGCGTTTTGCTACGCCTAAACGACCATCATCGGCTTCAACCGTAACCCAGTACTCACCTGCATCATTGCGATCCACAGGTGTCCAATCAACCACACCTTGCGCAGAAATAGTTAGTCCGGCTAGTGATGGCCATGACCACACTCGATAACTCAGTGTATCGCCATCAGCATCGCTAGCTTGAAGATCATAGCTATAAGTATTGCCAATCGTAACAGTAGTCAATGGTTCTTGATTAATAGCGGGAGCAGTATTATTGGGATCACTAACCATGAGGTCGACATACTGAAAGGCTTCAAGATCTTCCTGATCACGAACATTCACTTTAAATGTCTGTATACCAGCACCTTGTGCGGTAGGTGTCCAGCTAATTAAACCTGCGGGACTAATGGTCATCCCGTTCGGTAATACCTGTAATTCAAATACTAATGCGCCTGCTTCTGGGTCAGCCGCTTCCACTTGATAACTGTAAGTTTGACCAACCTCAACTGTCGTCGGTGCTGTACTGGTGATTTGTGGTGGTGCTGCATTGGCACTATTTACAATAGTTAATCCAATAAAGCCCAAAAAATTAAGTAGCGCCCACGGTTTCATACGACTGTCCCTAGTATTATAGGTTGTTTATTTTTGAAATTTTTAACGGTGTTAGTGCGTGTTATTGTTAGCGACACACCGCATAGTTGCCTTTGTTCGTTGCAAGGCATTGGTATAAATTAATGTCACTATCAGTTTCAGCAGCCATGCAATTTTTCATGGATACAGTTGCTTCAACATCATCAAGTTCAATAATGAGTTGTTCGTATTCAACAGCAGTAATAGCGTTCGCATTAAAACGTACTTGGGCTAACTGGCGGTTGGATGTGACATATTTACTAGTTTGAGAAACCGCACTGGTACATGCGTGAAGAGTCGTCTCATTAACAGAAGAAAAAGAAGGAAAAGAGATAGCAGAAAAAAAGCAAATAGATAGCCTTGCGATCGCAGGCCGGGTAACTCTCCAGAAAAACATCATACAACTTCCAATAAAAAATCCATTAATAAAGTAAAAGTACAAATCACCTTTCACTCAATCCAATTATCAAATCAATAATATTTTATACTATTATGCTAACACCGATAATGATTACATGTCGCCTAATACAACGACGAGAAGAATAGATTATTTTTCGCTCAGGATCAAATATTTTTTATTAAATTTTTTTAAACAGTCAAAATGTTGATTTTGACGACAAGAATAACATTAACTCTTTATCCTCTTGATAGTGGAATTTTCAATACAAATATTACCTACTATCAGCATAATATGAGGATTTTAAGTTTCAGTATATTGAACTCTTCATAGAATGAAATTCATATTAATTCTACTCTATGCTAGAGTCCGCCCGCGTTTAAATAAACAATGACAAGGCAAAAAAATGACGAGAAGTACCAAGATTTTAATAACAGCAATCATGATAATGGTTTTATCTGGATGTGGTAATCAACCATCATTATTAGATAGAACATCACCTGATAGAGAAAAAATTACTTCGATTGAAGTAGTCATACCTCAAGATAAATTACTAATACAATACAGCGGCTCAGGAGCGACAGCGGGAGGTGCAGCGTTTGGTTTAGTCGGAGTTCTAATTGGAGCCGCTATTGATTCTGGGATAAATGCCAGTAGGAAAAAATCGATTAGAAATATAGTTGATGCAACAAAGGATTATGACTTTAAAGAAAAATTTATTAAAAAATTAAGAATCGCAGAGAAACAAAGCCCTCTTGCTGGCACAGTTCTTATTACTTCTTTATCAAAAGATGAAGTAGGTAAAATAAAAGTTAATACACCAAGGCTCGCCATTAGTTACGTTTTATCTAATGATAGAAATAAACTGGTTGTATCTGCATGGGCAAATTATCTTGACCCTAAAAGCATGGAAAAAGATGCTAAAGAGGAAGAATTATATTCGGACCCAAATAGCCTTCGAATAGATGATGGGGATGATGTAGATAAGCGATATAAACACATGTACAAATCATTCCATGATCTAAGCCCACTAGGTATCGAAGGCTCTATTAAAGAAAAAACTCAGTTTTTAGCTGAAAATCCTCACATTTTAATCAACGCCTTAGACAGAGGCATGAATGAAGTTATCGATCTATTTTTGAATGATTTTGGATCGAATACCTATAGGCAAAAAATAGCAATCGAAGAAAATCCGACCGGAATATTACTACTAAATAATCAATACATTGGAAAGATGAAAAAAGTTGATACACAAAATGATAAAGTGTTGTTACTTTCAGGGGAGAATAAGCCATTAATATCAATATACACCCCCAATTCATTTGTTGGCGTTGGGTTTGGCGATGACGAACCATATTTAGGGCTTTAGCGACTTAAAAGTTGCGCCACTCTCAATCCAAAAGATACTAGGGATTTTTAAGTGCGAATCGACTAATAGACATCGCACTTAAAATATTCTCTTTTGCACTCTATACTAAATAGCAAAATACATGTTAACCAGCGTAACGGTTATAGGAATAGTAATAATCGATAATCCAGTTTGGATAACGATCATTGATGCCATTAAAGGGGCATTACCTCCCAGCTGTTTTGCTAATGTATAAGCCGCCGCACCGGTCGGAGCTGCTCCAAACAGCACTGCAATTGAAGTATGGATAGCGTCTAAGCCTAAGTTAATGCAGGCCAGAAAAATAATTGAAGAAAAAACAACCATTTTTAATGCACACGACATTGCAACAGGAAGCCATTCTGCTGAAATTTCTTTTATTTTGATACTTGCGCCAACACCAAGTAAAACAATCGGCAAAGCAGCACCACCGAGTATTCTTGTCGTCTCATGTAAAACAGGGACACTTTCCCAATTAAGGTAGTTAAATATCATACCAAGCAGTACTGCAAGGATCAGTGGGTTTCGCGCTAATTCCCTTAATGTTCCCAATAATAAATTATGCAGCTTCTTACCTTCACTTAAGTTCCAAACCATTAACGTTACAACACTAATATTCGTAATTGGAATCAAAATAGCTGAACCTAATGCAGCAGTTGATAAACCACTTGAACCATATAAGGTCTCAGCCGTTGCCAAAACAATGAACGTATTGTGCCTTGCCGACCCTTGCATGACCGAAGTCATCGATGGAATTGACCACTTAAACAGCTTGGAGATCAACAGGGATAAGATTAAGACTGCAAAAAAAGCGCTGTAAATCACTACAGCGTATTTACCGACTAAATCTGCGGTGACTTCAATTTGGGATGTTCGATTAAATAAAAGAGATGGTATCAGTACCCAATAAACCAGCTTGTCGTTTAAGTGCCAGAATTCCATACTTGGAATGCTGAAGCGCATTAGTGCAAAACCTAATAAAATGAGAACAAAAATAGGGACAATAGCTAACAATATATCAATCATATGATTCCAACATCTGTTACTCGGAACAGATTATTACCTGCATGCAAAAAAGCGCGCCAGTCTACAGTTAAATAACAATAGTTATCAATACTATTTATTAAGGTAGACGATATTCTGCAGAAAGCCCCAATTAATGCTCATAAAACATTACATAGTCGCTGTATAACCAAAATATATGCCCTCACTATTTATGAGTCTCAATTCATGTGACTTTACATAACCATCTAATACACTTGCAGATTGTACCAATTGGTATACTATGTACCAATTGGTACAACAATTTACATTATCGAGGAAGCTACTATGTCAAAACGCCCCCCACTCCCCCCGTTTACAGAAGAAACCGCTATACAGAAAGCTCGTATGGCAGAAAATGCCTGGAATTTGCAGGACCCGGATAAGATATCTCAGGCTTACACAGAAGATAGCCGCTGGCGTAATCGATCCGAATTCATCAACGGCCGTGAAGAAATCGTCACATTTCTCAAGCGCAAGTGGGCACGAGAGCTGAATTATCGCCTGATTAAAGAGCTTTGGGCGTATTCGGATAACCGAATAGCGGTTCGCTTTCAATACGAATGGCGAGATGATTCAGGGCATTGGTTCCGTTCATACGGCAATGAAAACTGGGAATTCGATGAGCTTGGCTTAATGCGACGACGCGAAGCCAGTATCAACGATGTAATTATTCAGGAATCAGAACGCAAATTCTTATGGGAAGGCGATATACGCCCCGATGATTACCCAGGTCTGACGGAACTCGGTCTTTAATAGATGGCAAAGACCGTTTCAGAGCGCAATGATGTCCTTCCCATATTAGGCGAAATATTTAGAGAGTATGGGTTTTCAGGGGCATCACTTGCCGTGATTACTGCCCGAACTGGCCTTGGAAAAGGCAGTCTCTACCATTTTTTCCCTAAAGGGAAAGTAGAAATGGCAGAGGCTGTACTTAATCATATTGACCAATGGTTTGAAGAAAATGTCTATATTCCTTTAAGAGAGAACCAAGATCCAACCGCAGGTATCAATGTAATGTTTCAGGCGGTGAATGATTATTTTTATTCTGGTAATAGAGTGTGTTTGGTAGGTGTTTTTGCACTCGACAACACTCGAGATAAATTCTCAAAGAAAATAAATGACTATTTTTCCGCATGGATTAACTCACTTGCCATTGCACTCAAAAGAAACGGCATGTCGACTCATGAAGCCAAAATAGTATCTGAAGATATTGTTGCTGGTATTCAGGGTGCTTTAGTTTTAGCCCGCTCACAAAATGACCCTAAAGTTTTTACCCGCACCTTAAAGTCACTACAAAAACGTGCGTTAGATAGATAATGAATATGATTGAAACATTAACCACACCTGATCGAGTCTCTCTAGAGTATGGCTCATTACAGAATGATCTGAAGAACCACCCACTGTATTATTCGATCAACAGTATTCATAAACTTAAAATATTTATGGAACATCATGTGTATGCCGTATGGGATTTTATGTCGCTGATAAAATCACTGCAGCAACATCTTGCACCAACAACAACACCATGGATCCCTCCAAAAAATGCTCGTTATGCCAACTTTATTAATCAATTAGTGCTCGAAGAAGAATCTGATTACGCGCTCAGTGATGCATCTCATTCGAGCCATGCCAGCCACTTTGAGAGTTATCTTCATGCAATGACTGAAATTGGCGCAGATACACAACCAGTTTTGCAATTTATTGAAAAAGTGAATAACAGCGGCCTAAGAATAGCGCTTAAAAACGCAGATATCCCTGCACCAGCCAAACAGTTTATGGCGTTTACGTTTGAAGTGATTAAATCTAACCAAGCTCACTTATTAGCTGCCGCTTTGGCTTACGGTAGAGAAGATTTAGTCCCACAATTATTTCATTCCCTTCAAACACAGGTCCAAGTAAGTGCGAACACCACCCCGACTCTTTTCGCTTACCTGGAACGGCATGTTGAGCTAGACGGGGAAGAACATGGTCCATTATCTATTCAGATTGTAGAGGATATGTGTGAAGGTTCAGTAGAAAAATACAATGCAGCAATGAAAACAGCAGAAAAAGCTTTAGCTATCAGACTCAGCTTTTGGAATGATATACATAAGCTAATAATAGCTCAGGATTAATACTGAAAATAATTCTAAACCTTATCTACATCGATACTGCGCGCTTACATTTTTAGTCAGTAGCTTTATATTAATAGCCACATATTAATAGCCACGCAATTTATCAACAGTCGCAGGCAGTTCGCCGGTTTGCCTATATTGCCGAATATTCTGAGCAACAATTTGTAGCGCTGATTCCAACTGAGTAGGCGCAGAAATATGTGGCAGCACCGTTATTTGTGGGTGTGACCATAAACTGCTTTCCTGACACAAAGGTTCTTGATCAAACACATCTAATACTGCATGCGCCAAATGCCCGCTATCTAGTTGATCGACTAAATCTGCAATATGGACAATAGCCCCACGAGAAAAATTAATCATTGAAGCACCTTTGGGTAATTGAGCAAGTGCTTTTTTATCCAGCAATTGATGAGTTTCCTTAGTTAGTGGTAATAAACAAACCAGAATTTGGCTGTGTTCTAATAGGGATTGAAACCCTTCTTCGCCACTATAACTAATGATATCCGGTATCTGCTTAGAGCGACGACTCCAGCCTAATACCTTAAAGCCATTGAGAGCCAACTGGCGGGCACTTGCCTGACCCAATTCGCCAAGACCCAGAATACCCACGGTACGCTCTTGAGCAGGACAATACGGCAAGCTATGCCATACCCTACTCCGTTGTTGTGATGCATAACGTGGCATATCTCGATGCAGATATAACGTCCATGCAAGTACCGCTTCAGCCATCGCCTTGGCAAGGCTAGGATCGATTAAGCGAACAATATGCAGACTGGGGTTATCCAATTCCAAAACCAGCTGCTCGACTCCTGCCCACAGGCTCTGCACCCATTGTAGCTCGGCAAACTCAGCGACATCTTTTGGGTTAGGGTTAGCCACAATTGCAATATCACATTGTGATTTTTCAGCAGAAGGGATCATCGAGGCTGGAACAACCTTTTCCTCAGGAAGGATAGTCGCAAATAGCTCCAAACAGTGCTGAACCTCTTTTTCAGACATCTGACTGATCAAGGGAATGACTGGTTTCATACGGAGAAGGCCTTATTAAATTCAAGACCTATTATACTAACGTAAATTTGCTACATTTTTAGGGAAAATAAAAATAAATAAACAGCCTTTTACTTCATCAAACTCGCTATATTTTTAAATAGATTTAGTGATTCAGGGTTCGCCAGCGCACCATCGTTTTTAACACTGCGACCATGAATAATTTCTCGAACGGATAGTTCAGATATCTTCCCTGATTTTGTACGCGGCAAATCAGGTACCGCAATAACTACCGCTGGCACATGGCGTGGTGAGGTTCCACTACGGATTTTTTTACGGATTTTAATGATCAAATCATCATCTAAGGTTATTCCAACCGCAAGGCGTACAAACAAGATAATACGCGTATCATTATCCCATTCCTGACCAACACATAGCCCTTCTTCAACTTCCGCTAACTGTTCAACTTGATTATAGATTTCAGCGGTACCAATACGAACACCACCGGGATTAAGGGTGGCATCAGAACGGCCATGAATAATGAATCCATCCTGTTCTGTCTTTTCAACAAAGTCACCTTGGCACCAGAGGTTATCGAAGCGATCAAAGTAAGCGCTATGGTATTTTTCTCCACTGGTATCATTCCAAAAACCAATGGGCATTGACGGGAATGGAGAGGCACAAACAAGCTCCCCTTTTTCGCCAACCACTGGCTCCCCTTGATCATTCAATACCTTAACATCCATTGCTAGCATCGCCCCTTGGATTTCACCTGGAAAAACAGGCTTCCAAGGCACACCACCAACAAAACAAGCGACGATATCAGTACCACCCGAAATAGACGCTAACTGAATATCCGCTTTCACATTAGAATAAATATACGAGAAATTTTCCGGAAGTAATGGAGAACCTGTGGAGGCTATCATCCGCACAGATGATAAGTTGTGAGTGTTGATTGGCGACAAATCTGCATTACGGACCGAATCAATATACTTTGCCGATGTACCAAATACAGTAAACTTTTCTTCTTCGGCATAATTAAATAGCACATTAGCATCAGGATAAAATGGCGAGCCATCATACAATGCGACGGTAGCACCACACCCTAAAGCACTGACGAGCCAATTCCACATCATCCAACCACAGGTCGTAAAATAAAATACCCTGTCTCCACTTTGGGTACCACAATGCAATCGATGCTCTTTTAAATGTTGTAACAAGGTGCCACCCGCTGAATGCACAATACATTTCGGTGCCCCTGTTGTTCCTGAAGAAAATAAAATATACAAGGGATGAGCAAAAGGAAGCCGTTTAAATGTCACTTCACGCGGATCAAACGACTCAATAAATGTTTCAAATGAGATGCCATTGGGTAAGGCTGAGGCTACCCGTTCAGACCTTTCCATAAAAGGAAAAATAATGGTTTTTTCAACACCAAGTTGAGGAACAATATTAACAAGCCTTTCTGTAAGATCGATATCTTTTCCATTATATAGATAACCATCACAGGCAAAAAACAGTGTCGGTTGAATTTGACCAAAGCGATCAACAACAGATTTTTCACCAAAATCTGGAGAGCATGAGGACCAGATTGCACCCAATGATGCTGCCGCCAACATGGCAGCAATCGTATGTGGCGAATTTGGTACCATTGCCGCTATTCGATCCCCCACAGAAATACCATGAGCAACCATTGCCTGCTGAATACGTGAAACCAGATTATTTAATTCTTTCCAAGAAATAGTTTCGCTCAAGCCATCTTCACGGCGAAAGATAATCGCAGGCTCTTCTGTATTTTTACGCAGCAAATTTTCAGCAAAATTTAACTGTGCATCAGGGAAAAATTGTGCCCCAGGCATCTTGTCAGAATCAATAATAGTCCATTCGCCCTTTTCACCAATGATAGAAGCATCGTCCCAAAAAAGATCCCAAAAATCAGTCATACTGTCTACAGACCATTTATGCAAATCTGAATAGCTGTTGAATTTTTTCCCCGATAAATTCTCTGCTTTTTGAGCAAAAACAGACATAGGGCATGACTCAACGTATGCCGGGCTTGGTGTCCAAAGGGGGGCATTTTTTTCGTTCATTACATCTCTTACTTATACAAAAATTTTACAATCACTCTCTAACATTACAATATCAGTCAGACTTATCGCTATTATCCATCGCCTGCTTTATTTCAGCAATACGCTCTGCATTACTGGCAGCGACGCTACCATCAGCGTTCCATAGTGAATTTTCAAAACCAACTCGTACCTTACCACCGGCTTGATGCGCAGCTAAGAGACATTCTGTTTCGCTTTGGCCAAATGCACAAACGGCCCAGTCAGCGCCTATATCAACACCTGACAGCCAGTCAGTAAATATGAGTAAGTCATCTGGTCGGCTTTGTTGATTTTTAGCATATCGGCCCAGCACGAATAGCAAATGTAACCGTGAAGAAATCGGCTTATAGCTTTTTAATAAATTATTTAATGATTCTAAATCGTTGGTGCTATATAGAATATGCTGAACAGCAACTGACTCTTGGTCACACCACTGATAAAAATCTACGATAGAGCTGTAATCATCATCCGTAAGCATTTCAGCAATAGACACAGAGACACTAACAGGCTTAACCTCTTTAACAACCTGCCGCTGTTGCTGAGGCGAGTATCGACCGACGGCTTCTGTTGTAATTTGAACAAACATATCCGGGACCGTACTCTTTAGCTCAGTAATGGCTTCCTTGTACAAGCCCGCATCAAGCACATGCGCACCTTCTTCATCACGCACATGTAAATGTATACCGCCTGCGCCGGCGTCCCAACAAGAAGCGGCTGTCGATACTATTTCAGGTATTGTCATAGGTAATTTAGGATGATCTGCTTTTCTACGACGTGCACCGTTTGGAGCAACCATTATTGCTGGCAATGCTTTCATAATACCCTCTCAAACGCTTTTGATAACTTATCAACAATCTCCTCAATATGATCTTCATTCATAATAAAAGGAGGCGCGAGTAGTACGTGGTCACCTTGTGAGCCATCAATAGTACCGCCGTTAGGATAACAAATTAACCCTAAATCAAATGCAGCCGCCTTAATTTTCTGATGTATTTTTTGCTCGGGCGGGAAAGGCATTTTTGTATCACGATCCGCCACAATTTCTATACCGCGAAATAAACCCCTGCCGCGAATATCACCAACATAAGGGTGTTGACCAAATTGGTCCATCAATGTCGCCTGCAGTACTTCACCTAACTGTTTGGATTGTTTAACTAAACCGTCATCCACCAGGCGGCGCAGAACGGCTAGTGAAGCAGCACAAGCCGTGGGGTGGCCTATGTAAGTATGGCCATGGTGAAAAAAACCCGAACCATTAGCAATAGTTTGATAAATTGTCTCCGTACACAACATCGCGCCTATGGGTTGATAACCTGCTCCTAGGCCTTTAGCAATGGTTACGATATCGGGAACAACATCATCCTGCTCACAGGCAAACAAGGTGCCCGTTCTTCCCATGCCACACATCACTTCATCCAAAATTAACAAAACACCGTGATGGTCACAAATCTCGCGAATACGTTTAAAGTATCCCGTCACTGAAGGCAAAGCACCCGTTGTTGCGCCCACAACGGGTTCAGCCACAAACGCCATGACATTTTCTGGCCCAAGGCGTTGAATTTCGGTTTCTAATTCATTAGCCACACGTTGACCATAAGTAAAAGCGCTTTCTCCATCCTCTTTATCTCGATATTCATAGCAAGGGGATATATGTGTTGTTTCCATCAGTAAAGGTGCAAAAGCTTTACGTCGAGATTGATTGCCCCCTGTTGCCAATGCCCCTAATGTATTACCGTGGTAACTTTGCCGACGCGCAATCACGTGCTGACGAGAAACTTGACCTTTTTCTAAAAAATACTGCCGTGCTAATTTTAACGAGGCCTCTACCGCCTCTGAACCACCGGAAAGAAAATAGACCCTTTCAATCCCTGCAGGTGCATGTGAGACCAGCAAACTTGCTAACTCTTCTGCCGGGTCCGAAGTAAAAAAACTCGTGTGCGCGTAAGGTATAGAATCCAGTTGGCTTTTAATGGCAGTAATGACCTTGGCATCACTATGCCCCAGACATGAGGTTGCCGCCCCACAAGACCCATCAATATAACGCTTGCCGTGATTATCAACTAAATAGACGCCTTCACCGGCAACCACCGTCGGCAAGGTATGTTTAGTATGGCGAGGAAAAACATGGGACATGAAAAACTCCAGTAATATAACGATACAAATATACGTAGAGGGTATTAAAAATGACCTCTGGGATACCAATGTAGTATTAAAAAAATGAAAGGCTTATACAAACAACTTATTTTTTGACATGATGAAAAAAACTCATAGTGTTACATACTCGAGAACTCACTCAAGATTGATAAGGCATAACAATCACGATATTCTCTACCTGCCCCCATCCGCAAACAAATGAAATGAAACGACATTTACCGCCACTCAATGCTTTACGCGTCTTCGAAGTCGCCGCAAAATCAGAAAGCTTTAGCAAAGCGGCTGAAGCCCTGTTTGTGACTCAAAGTGCAGTAAGCAAACAAATTCGCCTATTAGAGAAGCATTTAGGTACAGTATTATTTGAGCGCAATGGTGGTGTGGTCACCCTGACAAACGAAGGCAGGCAATATTTATCGGTCATATCCCAAGCTTTGGATATCGTCGAAACAGGTTCAGAAAAATTTTATTCTCATCAAGAAAAAGAAATATTAACCATCAACATAACACCTTCGCTTAGTGCACTATGGATGTTTTCAAGAGTAGAGGAATTTCATCATCTCCACCCTGATATCGTTTTGCATATCAACTCGGCAGATGATGATATTGACTGGAGTAAAAGTCAGGTTGACATTTCCATTCGCTGCTTGCCAAGAGACAAAAAAAATACGGATGCTGAACTGCTTCTGGCTGAAAAACTATTGCTCATCGCCAGCCCTCAACATCTTGAAGAAATCCCTATCAATTCAGTCGCTGATTTACAAAGGTATCAATGCATTAGCCTGAATAACCGCCCTCACCTCTGGCATGACTTTTTTGAACAGTATCAACTGGATAAAACAGGCGTTGTCAGCAGTTTTGGCTGCGAACATTTTTATATGGTTATTCAAGCTGCATTGAAGCATCTTGGCATCGGGTTCGTACCCGACTTTCTTTGCCATGACCTAATACAAGAGCAAAAACTTATTAACCCCTTAACGATAGAATTAAACAGTGACTATGGTTATTACCTTGTGACGCCTCCTCATAAAAAAGAGCAGGAAAAAGTGATTCGCTTTACAGAGTGGATTAAAAAAACACTCTACTAATAAGCGATCAGTATTACAGTACAATTACTAGAAAGGGGGTGATGACAACTAAGGAATGCCAGCAAGATAAGGACGAGGTTTACAATGCATAGCCCACTCCTTTCGACAACACGCCCTTTACTAGCCTTTGTCTATTCCTTTGGCCAAGGCCTTTGCCCCTCAGCATCAATCCAAGCGGTTACCCAATCAGGAACATCTGTACTTACACTCTGCCCTAGCTTCTCAACCACCTCTGAGGCTGGCACTAAGCCTTGCTTCGATACAGCGCATACTTTCATTAACGCAGAGGAGCAGATTTTATTTTTACTGTGGGTTTCCTGTAAGAAATAGAACCATCTGCCATCATGGCAGATTAATTCGGTAGAGAGTGTGAACTTACTGAGAAATGGAATTCGTCTTCGGTAGCGAATGCTGGCACCACCAACAGCAACGCCCCAATTATTTTTCTTCATTAATGCGATAAATCCAACTCGCTGAGAATAATCCCATCGCCCTAGCTCCATATAGTTAAAATAGCGGGCGTTATTCAATTCCATAAACATATCAATATCCGTTAATCCTGCCCTGAGATTCAAGACACTTTTATCTTGCAGAGTGATTTTAGAGCGATATTTTGCTTTGAATAGAGTGACAGCAAATTTTAAAAATGGATACATAATACCTAATCAGTTTTAGCCAATATTTATAACACGGTCTTCGGTTAATGTTGCACTTCCACCGGCCATTAATGAACAAATTTTCCCTTCGGTAAGGTCCAGATTAACATCAATTATGCTAGGGGAAGCAGGTTGCATCATAGCCCCTTGTTCTATATAAAATCTATTTTTTTTAATCGCCATTTCATCATACAGATAACAAGCCAAAGGCCCAGCAGCCATGCCTGTGGCTGCCTCTTCATTGATACCATAACGCGGTGCCAACATTCTTGCCGCTGCATCACGTTCAAGCATAGAGGCCTCTTGAGTAAAAATATAATAGCCAATTAAGTCTAAATTCTCTGACACTGACTCAATTGCTTTAAAATCTGGCGTTAGTTGCGTGAGATACTCAGCATTTTTAACCCCTAAAACAATAAATGAATTCCCTGTATTCACTAATTTAGGCATCCCCATAATGTGCTGATCTTTAAGACCCAGAGAATGAAGTATCTCATTATGATACTCACTGACATCCTCATATTTTGGGGCCAACTGCTCCATATAGGCCATATGCCCTTTTATAAAGATCTTTCGATTACCATCAATGGTTTCTTTAGATGACCACCCCTGGGTAATTTTTCCCGTTTGAGCGAGGTAGCTAAAGACAGCAATCGTTGCATGACCACAATGAGCTATTTGCCGTGTCGGGGTATAAAAATCCAGCTTAATACTGGCAGTGAGTGAGGTTGATATAAAGGCTGTTTCTGACAACCCCACTTCTTTAGCAATGGCCAGTTTCTGATCGTGAGTTAGATTATCAGCATCCGTTACAATGCCTGCGGGGTTGCCGCCCGTAGTTCCATCTATAAATGCATTAACTATTTTAATCGTTACTTTTTTAATAGTGGCTTTCATCGTAGGCTCCTGTTAGGTTTAGAGTTAAATAAATCCTAACAACTTAGAGCATACTCTAAGTCAAGCCCTTCTTAATTAGATTTCTTGAGCTGAGAAAGCTTCTTTTTTGTCACATCGATATAGTGCTCTATATCAACTTGCTGCGCTTTTAACTTAACAAGATGCAACCCAAGTATTTCTGTCACTTCACTATTATTATTATGCCGATATGCTTCAACATAACGTTTGATTTTTTGTAACGGCATTCCTGATTTTTTAAGGCATGTCACCCAGTTGATTAAATCCAGATCCGCTTCATCATAAATACGATGGCCACTATCATCTTTATCCGCTTTTTGTAAAAGCCCGATTTTTTCATAATAGCGAATAGTATGAGGACTTAACTCTGATTCGCGACTGAACTGTCCGATCTTCATTGGCATATTAGTAACTCACTAACAGAAGTGTCTTGCAAACTTATAGGACGGGCTCTAAGGGCAATAGTTTAAACGCGAATAGTTTCATACGCTTCCACAGTGAAACGGTATTATCCGGGTTTTGATCTTTTAAAATACGCCAACTATTTCCGGGCGCCATATCATCTGTAATTAATTGATAAAGTTCTGCTGAGATCTCGTCTTCTGGGATAATAATGCCTACTTCGGTATTTAAATTAATCGAACGAGGGTCAAAATTAAACGTCCCAATGGCAGCAATCTTTTTATCGATCACCATGCTTTTAGCATGTATTGCAAAAATGGGCGGTGATGCTCTCATTTCTAGATACCGCTGATGCAGCCTAATTTGGTTAATGGGGGCAGGCTTATATTCATACAATTCAATACCGGTTTCCAATATGGCATCTCTGACTTTATGATAGCCACTGTAAGCCATCATATTATCTGTCGATGCCAATGAGTTAGTCGATATTTTTATTGTTACACCGTCTTCAATGCGTTGTCTGAATAACGCAATAACGTCTTCAGACATAATTAAATAAGGCGATTGGATAATAATTTGTTCCTGTGCATTTTTAATTAAACGAATGATTTCATCCGTAGATTTTCCACCACCCGCCAAGCCAGATGCACCATCGTTTTTACCGGGAATATCGTAAATAAAATAGGCATCACTCCAACGCATTTCTTCTATAGTCGCATTAAAGCGTTCTGACAAACCAGCAATACTATCGCGAATTTCTGGCGTGAAATTTTCAGGATTATTGGCGTACTCGGTTAATTCGGCGTATGACTGCTCAATCTGAGACTGCGATAACGTAGGTGACTCGCCCTGCAATAATGTTTCCAAGGACAAAGATAAATCACTTGTCCAAAAACGCTCAAAACTTTCTTCCATTGTCGTGACCGACTTTCCATACACTAAAGCGTCCCTATCGCGAAAAGAATATTCTCTGTCAAAGTCAAAATATTCATCAGCCATATTGCGGCCACCTGTAATCGCAATCATGTCATCAAAAATAACCAGCTTATCGTGCATTCGCTGATTAGAATCCCTGAAGTCCAATGCCAGATTTTTTAAGCGTTTTATTTTCGAGACACCGACCTTATGCTTAGGATTATAAATTTTAATCTCGACATTTTTATGGGCAGCCAAAGACAATAATGATGTGGTATCGGCATCAATCAAAAAGTCATCAACAATAACCCGAACCTTTATACCTCGGTTAGCAGCCCGAAGGAGACTTTCGGCAGCCAAGATACCAATATTGTCATCACTCCAGATAAAATATTGTATATCGATACTCTGCTGTGCATTTTGCGCTAGCCATGCGCGAGTATATAAGGCTGTTTCCCCACGATCTAAAATCAGCGTTGCCGTTTGACTTTGCGCTCTGTGAATACAGTCGGGACAAAGCTCTCCGATCCTATCGGAAATACTGGATGCAAACCCACCCAACGACATGGTTAGGCTTAATATAACAATAAATGACTTAATAACCTTTATCACAAGAACTCCCGTTTCCTTATGAACAACCTAATCAACATACTATACCATCGACTTGACGTTTTAATATATCTATCCCAAAACTCTCAGTGCTATACTAGGCGCTCTCTACCATTTATATATTTAATCTATTCCAACACCCTATAGGACTCCCACTTGAGCCAAGCTGATTTCGCCTCTCTAGCCTTACACCCTGATTTACTGAAAAACCTCTCCTCCCTCGGTTATCACACAATGACACAGATACAGGCACAAAGCTTGCCCGTCATTTTGGAGAAAAAAGATATTATTGCACAGGCAAAAACAGGCTCAGGTAAAACGGCTGCTTTTGGTTTGGGCTTACTAAATAATCTGGATGTAAAATTCTACCGAGTGCAATCACTTGTGTTGTGCCCTACACGGGAACTGGCCGATCAGGTCGCGAAAGAAATTCGCAAGCTTGCCCGAGGCATCCATAATATTAAGGTGTTAACGCTTTGCGGTGGCATGCCTTTTGGGCCTCAAATAGGCTCCCTTGAACATGGCGCACATATTGTTGTTGGCACACCGGGCAGAATTGAAGAGCATTTACGGAAAAGCAATTTAAATCTGGACCACTTAAATACGCTGGTATTAGATGAAGCAGACCGCATGCTGGATATGGGCTTTCAACCAACGATTGATGCCATTATCGAATATGCTCCAAAGCAACGCCAGACATTGCTATTCAGTGCGACGTATCCAAAAGAAATACAAGCGATTGCAAATCGGGTAATGAACACTCCCGTAATGGTTAAGGTCGAAGCAACTCATGACAACAGCAGTATTGAACAAATTTTTTACCATGTAGATAAGAGCACCTCACGCATCACTGCTCTACAATTATTATTACTAAAGCATCGTCCTGATTCCGCTGTTATCTTCTGCAATACCAAACGTGAAACACAAGAAATTGCCAATGATCTTCGAGATATGGGCTTTAGTGCCGTTGCATTGAACGGTGATCTCGAACAAAAAATGAGAGACCAGATTCTAGTTCGCTTTGATAACAAAAGTGCCTCTATTTTAGTTGCTACTGATGTTGCTGCCCGCGGCTTGGATATCGATGCTTTGGATGCTGTCATCAATTATCAACTTTCACGAGAACTGGATGTTCACACTCATCGCATTGGTCGTACAGGAAGAGCTGGCAGCCAAGGTTGTGCATTCACACTGGTTTCAGAAAAAGAAAATTACAAGCTACAGGCACTAGAAGAGCATTTAAATCAAACACTAGTGACGACACCCCTTCCTGATCATAATTTGTTAAATGAACCAACCTATAAGCCACCAATGGCCACGCTACAAATTGATGGCGGCAAAAAACAGAAAGTAAGGCCCGGCGATATACTCGGGGCACTAACGGGTAAAGATGGTATCGAAGGTAAACAAGTCGGCAAGATTCATATCTTTGATAACTGCGCCTATGTCGCTGTTAGCCGCAAAGTCGCAATGGATGCCTTAAAGAAAATTGAACACGGGAAACTCAAAGGACGCTCATTCAGAGTTAGACAAGTCAGAGGGTAATCACCAATAAACTGTCTTAAGCCTTGCACATTACTACCAATGTTTTTTGCTCTTATACACTACCTGAATTCATTTCTAAGCCGACCTAATAATGCCTCTACCTCTGGCCGAATGTCATCATTGCTTTAGCTGTAAACATGTTGATAGATAGAAAGTCCTTTTGGAAGGAAAATACCGACTTTTGACAAGTTTTTCGCTGTTCTTTTCCAACCTAACGTAATACGGTGCTCCTGCCTGTTACTGGTTTACAGGCCCAAACCGAAGCGTTCTGTCGTTTAGCTAATCGATGTGTGGAGCAGGCACCCTGACACAACCCTCTCAAACTGCCGCCCTTCCTCACCAAAGAAAGCAGCTTTGTTGCTAGCTGCTTATACCCAGTTTGAGTCAGTCGTTGTACCATATGTCATAGTATTCAACTATGGATTCTCCAACTATGTTCATGGTATTGGTTAGAGTACTCAAATCAGGTGCTTCCGTAATGGTTTTAGCGATCTCGATCATAATAGTATCCATTGTATTGTTTGGCCTAGTGGGATAATTCGGGTTTACATAACCTCCCCAACGTTGAACGACGTAACTTCCAACACAGCATGCCTCATCATCACCACGTTGGTCCATCGGCGTGGTTATAATACCTTTAGAGCCAATGATGCCAAACAAACTATCGGGGCCATCTAGTACGCTATTGCCAAATAATCTTATTAATTCCTTTATGCTCTCCCCTCGGAGCGGTGCAACACTAAGAGTACCTCTAGCAACACCCGTATTTACTGAAATGCGTCTGGTACTGTGTATGTCAAATATAAATCCACGCCCATAGTTTTCTCGGATTTCGGTAATGGATTCATTAATAGCATAGTAAAAAGCATCATAGCAGGGCTTTGCTTTAGGATCGTCATAAGCGAGATTTACCAATGTGGGGGAATTTATCGGTTGGTTTACTACATTAGGAGCACTGCGTGCGGCATCGATTTGAGAGCGTCTAAAGCGGGCCTTAATAACATAAGGCCTTTCTCCTGTAATGCTTTCAATCCTATCTGCAAGTATATCTGTAGCTATATCAGTATTGGTGTCTGGTATTGTAACGAACCTGCCATTTAATCCATTAAAATTCCTACCTGTTCGTAGGGATACATCAGGAATCAAAGTGGAGGGATCTTGATCTGATGCTCCATGAGGGTTAGTTAAAATAATCGGTATCGAACCTTTTGTATATTCCAAATTAGGTCCGCACTCCGCAATTGCCTTTGCAGTTTCTTCTGCAATGTCAAGACCACCTCCACCTCCACTGCCACCACCACCGCAACTTAAGAGGAATAAACTGCTAAGAATAAGGGCAGTTGTATTACGATATAGTGAGTTGGTAGTGCTTCGATCACTTTTTGTTAGTGTAGTCATTAGTTTACAATTCCCTTCGATTATTATTTTTAAAAAGTAAATCATATCCTTACGGCTCAGTAAATATTAATTAGGTTTTATTTAATTCTTTGTGAGTTAATAGGCACTTTTGTTCAATGAAACAGGCATTTTTAAACAAGTTATACTGTGTCAGCTTTATGATCATAATAACTCGCATCTATTTAATTTTAAGTTGATCACGACGTCATTTATTTTGATATATTAGCTAAGCTCGTCTCTGAGCCAGTTGACTAGCGCTTCTACTTCAGGCCGCGCTGTACTATTAGTAGATGCACTATGATAATGCTGATAAATAGAAAGCCCCTCTGATAAATAAATACTTTCCTTAAAAGGCCTGACAAGACTGCCCGTCTTTAACAAGCTTTCTGTTGTGCGCCTCCAACCCAATGCAATACCGTGACCTTCTATCGCTGCCTGAATAACGAGTAAATAGTTTTCATATTCAGAACCTCTATCTTCTATTTTTATATCAGGGGCTATACGCTTAAACCACTCATCCCAATCCATCCATTCTTGCGGTTTAACATTATGATGCAATAAGTGATGAGACGAGAGTTCTTCGAGGGAACGTGAACATCCCTTCTTTTTCTCTGATAAATACTTAGGGCTACACACCGGAAAGATTTCATCCGATGCAGTAAAAACTAATGTGTGCGGCCCGCTTGCTCTTGTACTGGTTTGCACCGCCAAGTCGAAGCTTTCTGTAGTTTGGCTAATAGGCATCGTGGTAGCAGAGACTCTGACACGAATATCGGGGTGACGTTGGTAAAATTTCGATAAGTTGGGCATAAGCCAGTAAAAGCCTTCACATAACTGCGATAACAAAACGACTTCGTTCTTCACACTTTGCGCTCGCAAATGAGCAGAGTGAGTTGCTATTGATCGCATTGCCTCCGATACCACTTTTTCAAACTCCCGCCCCTCTTCACTGAGAAAAACAGCCCGGTTACGCCGCTCAAATAAGGATACATCGAGATTTTCTTCCAAAGCTCTGATTTGGCGACTGATAGCCGCCTGTGTCAGCCCCAATTCATCGGCAGCTTTCGTAATACTACCCAAGCGTGCAGTGGCTTCGAAAGGGAGAAGACTGGACAGCGGCGGCAGTTGTTTTTTTAATTTTTGCATAGATCCATATCAATTTACATAATTTAAAGTTAACTATTGGTTAAATTATATCAATATAATTCAAACACACTTGAATTTATACTTAATTAATAATTAAGCAAATAAGTATTAACTACTATGTCTCGACCAACGCCGCCTATTCAACTCTCTGCTCAACCCTCTGCGCCCACCAACGATAATCTGAAGCTTGCGATAGCCGCTATTATTATTGCCGTACTGTCATTGTCTTTCGGCGATGCCGTCATAAAGATGATCAGTGTTAGCTTACCTATTTGGCAGATCTATGTGATTCGATCCTTAATTGCCATACCGATTCTCATATCACTTATTAAGTATTTTGACCCAAAAATATCACTGATACCTATCGAACTAAAATGGACCGTCTTACGTAGCTTGCTGCTAGCCTTGATGTGGATTGCTTACTATGTAGCATTACCCCATATCAAATTATCTATAGCCGCCGCGGTGTATTACACCATTCCCATTTTTATCACGCTATTTTCTGCATTATTAACCGGCGAAAGAGTCAACTTAAAATCCTGGCTGGCGATTGCCATTGGCTTTGTAGGCGTGCTGGTGATTGTTCGACCAGACGCTGACGGCTTTAACCCTTATTTACTACTCCCTTTACTGGCTGCGATCCTTTATGCCTTGGCTATGATACTGACAAGAACAAAATGCCAGAATGAAAACCCTAAAATATTATCGCTGGCGTTGAATAGTATGTTTATTGTTATGGGAGGCATCGCCACTTTGGTTCTTATGGTGTTATCACCAACAGAAAAAGCTAAAGCGACCAATCCGTTCTTACTCGGCGACTGGGTTTTCTTAGATACCAACGGCTGGCTAGCAATGGGGGTTTTGGCAATCATTATGATACTCGGAAGTTTATTTGCCGCAATCGCTTACCAAAAAGGACCCCCATCAATTATTGCAACCCTCGATTATTCTTATCTTATTTTTAGCGCATTGTGGGGATTGTTATTGTTTGCTGAGCTTCCAGATGGTCTGACTATTTTGGGTATGGTATTGATTGTTGGGTCGGGAATAATTGCTATCAAGACGTAAACCAAAAACATTAAGAATAACTCTTAATAACCGTTATTTTCGATGCTTTATTATTGATGAATTATTTACAGGGTACATTTTCTTTAAGATGATTTTTTCTAATTCTTATTTCTTAAGTATTCGCCAAACGCTTGATGTACAGCACTCGGTTTATGATCATACCGCCAAATCAAATGTGTCGTCACTTCAGCAAGATCTGCGGGCAAGGGTTTTATTTCGAGGTTGTCGAAGTGGCGATAAGTTTTAATCGCACTTTCGGGAAAAATAGCGAAGCCCATGCCAGCCTCAACACAACCTAACATTCCATCCAGAGTCCCCATTTCAATCACCTTAGTATCCATACAACCATTCAACCGTAGCCACTGGTTAGCAATATTGCGATAACTGCAAGAGGCACGAAAAGCCAGCAAGGATAGCTCAGCTTGACCTTTTATCGGCTGAGCAACGACTAAGTTTTCATAGAAAGCCGGAATACTATGGAACCGGCTTTCATCGATTGGCCCAGCGACCAGCGCCGCATCAACTTGCCGCTCCCATACCATCCCTATCAGCTCACCTGTTGGCGCAGTCCGCAATGACAAACGAGCTTCGGGGAATTGATCAGACAGGCGTTTTAGTAAAGGCGGTAAACGCGCGCCAGCGGTTGTTTCCATAGAGCCCAAACGAAACTTGGCTGACCGCCCTGCAGCATCCATCAGCTGACGTTCCACCTGATGGTGAGTGGCCATTAGATGGCGAGCCTGTTGCTGAACTTCCGAACCAAAATCCGTCGTACGGGCCCCGCCGCGGCCGCGCTCAAACAAGGCTTGGCCAAAATGTGCCTCTAAACGTTTGATTCGAGCAGTGATATTCGACTGAACACAATTCATTAACTCAGCGGCCTTCGAAAAGCTACCGGCTTCAGTCACCGTCAAAAATGTCTCTAATAGTAGATAATCCATATATCAATAATATTGATATTAAAAAACAAAAACAATCATTATTTTTAATATTATAGATTTGTTAAGCTGTTTTCATTGAGCAAGTAACTCTTTTATCTTTTAACCATCAATGGAGAAACACCACCATGCCTTACGTTAACTTTAAAGTGACCCCTGAAAACCTGACGGCAGAAAAAAAAGCCACACTCATCAAATCCGTCACCGAATTACTGCAACGCGAACTGGGTAAAAATCCGGAAACCACCGTGGTCACTATCGATGTTGTCGAAACGGATAATTGGGGAATTGGCGGCGAATCCGTCACTGTGCGTCGCGCACGAGCAGGGTCTTAACCATGTCCTTCAACATGCACTATTCTGCACTGGCTTTAGCCGCAGGTATTGGTATTCCTATTATGGCAACCATCAGTGGGGCCTTAAGCATTCGCTTAGGCTCCACTACTGCTGCCACTGCCGTCTTATTTTTTGGCGCATTTGTGATCGCATTAGTTGCACTAGCCATTAATGGTCTACCAACCACATTATCCTTTAATAGTGCTCCACCCTATTTATATATTGGCGGGATATTTGTCGCTTTTTATGTGTTATCCATCACTTGGTTAGTGCCACGCTTTGGCGTCGGTAACGCCATATTCGTGGTATTACTAGGACAAATAATCTCAGCCTCTATCATCGACCACTTCGGCTTATTTAATGCCCAAATTATACCGATGTCTACAACACGATTATTTGGCATTATATTAATGGTGATAGGGATATTTCTGTCACGTAAGATAAGCTAGTGACGAAACAGTGCAAGGATGCACGGACAATCAAACCTTCCTCAAAAAATTAGCAAGCCATAAACATCTTTTCAAAACTGTGTTGATAAGTTAACCTCCAAAGTAATATGTTCAACAGATTAAATATCAATCAAAACCTCTCTAATTGTTGCCTAAGCAATCAAGCTTACTTTAAAGCACTAAATAATAAGCAACATTGGAGATAAAGGTTTAAAAATTTAGAAAACAAGGGCCGCCTCATAATTATATTAATGAGGCTAGCGGCCTTATTAATACACTGTTATATTTTACTTAAGGAATAAATCTAATGAAAAAAATACTATTAATTATATTGATTAATTTGTTATTTTCGAGCTATTCAATAGCTGGTTCAGTAACATCTAAAATAAAATATGTTCAAATTGTCGCTGGTGGAAATATACCAAATACTGTTTTAATAAAATTTGAAGCACCACCTGTCGATAGGCCATCATGTGCAACGGATGATAGGATGGTAGCAGATCTTAGTACGCCAAGTGGCAAAGCCATTTTAAGTATTGCTTTAGCTGCTAAAGCATCTGGTGCAGAAGTATTTTCTGGTGGTTCTAATAGCTGTTCAACTAACTTAGAAAAGATTCTATATATTCGTTACTTATAAATATAACAAATGTGTCATGTGCGCACGCAAAAAAACGCGTGCTGGGACGGTCTTACGCTACGCTCCAGCCCGCCCCATACACAAGCGTTATAAATCTAAGGAGAAATAAATGAAGTTTATCGTTTTGGTAATATTCTTACTGTTTTCATCAGTAAGCTATGCTGGCACTTATGCAGGAAAAATAACACTCGTCCAATCAGGTCATAAACCATCTATCCAAATTTCTAGTGATACCTACATAATGATTACATTAGATACAGCTCCTGATATTGCTGGTGGTTGCGCTACTGATAATAGGTTACTACTAGATGCTGGTACAGAATGGGGTAAAGTAATGACATCACAGTTGTTGTCAGCTCAAGCAAGGGGGCAGTCAGTAACTATAGGAACCAATGGGTGCATCTCACAATCATCCAGTAGTAAATCGTGGGAATTAATGGATTGGGTTAGATCAAACTAATTTATAACAAGGCAAATCAAAATGGACTTGGTAAAGCTGTCACAAGGAGAATTTATGCCAAATGATAATCTTCAGGAAATTTGGGAAAAATACTACCAGCAGAAAAAGTCTCAGCGTCTTGAAGAAGCTCATACATTGTGTAAACAATTGCAAGATGCTCGTGTAACAGAAGAAACTGTATTGGCATTGGATTTTGTTCATTTTTCTAAATCCCACGAAAATGCGAAATTATTATCGGAACAACTATCTGAGAATTACACAATCGAAATCGTAGCTGGTAAAGATAGTGTTTGGTACATAAATGGCACATCAAGGCCTTATGGTTTAACTTTGTCATCAAAAGAGCACGTGGAGTGGGTTGAATTCATGGCTGATGTAGCACAATCATATGCTTGCACATTCTCAACTTGGTCGCTAGAAGTACCGTCATTAAATTTAAATTTTACAAGTGAATCAATCGAAAGTGCCAGCTAACAAGCACATTGAAAACCGCCCACAAAAAGCGTGGTCTGGACTCGCTCACGCTCGCCTTTTATGTGAGCGTTAGGCAGTACGAGAATTACGTATGAAACTTATAATTTTCCTAGTTTTAATATCTCTGTCGAGCGTAATTTATGCTCAAGAAAATGATGATCCATGTGCACCGGGGAAATACGATAGAATTAGTATGCTGAAATGCCAAAATATAAGCATTGAAAGAACGGATACTAAACTTAATCAGCTTTACCAAGAGCTAATGAATAGATTTAAGGAAGCTAAAAATGTTAAACGCCTTAGAAAAGCTCAGCGTGCTTGGCTTAAATTTATTGAGTTAGACTGTTTGTATGAAGAAGGCACCGAGTCTGAGGGTGGAAGAGAATGGGCGCTAACATACAGAGCTTGTATTGATCGGCATAAACAGCAAAGAGTAAAAGAGTTAGAAACATTTGTTGCCTGTACCAGTAATGCTTGTCCTTACTAATTGTGCCTAACAAGAAACACCAGCGGAACAATTTATGCTTTGCTTCAATTTCTCGCTGTGTTGTGCGTTAGAGACCAACTATGTCAAAACGCTGGAGTAAGCTTAAAAAAGAAATCGAATCTCTTTTTGTAGATGATCTCAATTTAGATTTGCATTGTATTGATGTAAATCGTTCAATTGAATCTAGAAACAGAAATATGGGTGAAGGGTTATCTATGCTGTCGCTGGGAAACTATATAGTTAATCTCAATAAAGAAACTATTTGGAATTTCCCGAAAGACTTTAAAGATCCAGATTGGGAAATGTGGCCAGAGGGCAATCCATGGAAGTACTCTGTATCTGAAATTAACGTCTTAGTTAGGCACTATATAGATACGCCGAAAGAGGAGCTTCTAAATAAAAGATTCCCAGAAGATTTATTTGGCTTAACCAAAATACTGCTGGCGGCAGATAGAAGGCTATCTATTAAGCGTTTAGAAGAGTACTTTAATGAGCATCCGAATCAATACGCAAGTAAGATTCTTGCACAAAGAATCTCTAACAAGTTAAATCAGCAAGGGCCTTCGGCTGGGACGCGCTAACGTGCACCCTTGTTTGAGACGTTAGTTGTTCAGGAAATATTGATGAACGAACAAGAATTTTGGGAAATAATCGAAGCATCATGTTCTCCAGACAACCTAGAGCCTGATGAGCAGTGTGAAGCTATCTCTGAAGTTCTTTCATCAAAAAGCAAAGAAGAAGTCATTGAATTCCACAATATTCATCGAGTTATTTTAAGTCGAGCTTATACGTGGAATCTTATTGAGGCGTGTTTTATAGTAATTCACTATATTTCTGACGACGTATTCGAGGATTTTAGAAACTGGATAATACTCAATGGAAAAGAGCGGTTTAATCGTTCTTTGGAAAATCCAGATTATCTAGCATCATTTATTAAAGTCGAAGATCCTGTTGAAGAAATTACAGGGGAGGCACTGCTTTATGTGTGCGAGGAAGCACTCGCAGGTGAAGCAGAAGAACTGGAAGAAAGCTATGTATATCCAGACGAGCCCGACATTGAAGATAATTGGCCACCTGCTTCAGTTTTGAAGGAAAAATATCCTAATTTATTCTCAAAGTATTGGGATGATACAATGGAGTATCAAGGTGACAGCTAACAAGACGCAAATCACTCCAGTTGGTCGCTGGGACGCCCAAAACACTGTGTTTATTTGGCCGGCGCTATGTGTCTTGAGGTCGAAAGAGCGAAAAATAATATGGATAAAATGAAAACTTTCCAAGGGTCATGTCACTGCAATGCTGTAAAATTTGAGATCGATACTGATCTATCAGAATTAACCACGTGCGACTGTTCTATATGCATCCGTAAAAATGCCCTCATGGTTAAAGTTCATGAAAGTTCTATGCGCATTTTATCGAACACCGATTCGCTAACTACATATCAATTCCATACTCATACAGCTGAACACTACTTTTGCAAGGTATGTGGTATTTACCCGTTCCACAGAAAGCGAGTTACTCCCGATCATTATGGAGTTAATGTATTCTGCCTAGAGGGTTTTGACCCATCAGGTGTTCCTATTCGCGCTACTGTCGGTGCAGGAATGAAGTAATGCGTATTAAATCAACACATAGCAAAGTGGTCAATTTGACCTCTATTGCTCCACTCTTTTTTGCGGCAAAAATCCGTTCCCGCAATTGGATCAAATTACCACGGCGTTATACTTCTTGATTATCGGATTATGCGAATACATATAACAGGTAATGCCGGCAGCGGTAAAACCACACTAGCAAGAGAGCTAGGAGCAGTTCTTAATGTCGATGTTTTCGGTTTGGATAAAATTGTCTGGAAGGAAAATTGGGGAGTAACCTCCAAGAAAGAGAGAGCAGCTCTTGAAGGAGAATTAACAAATAAGGAAGAATGGATAATTGAGGGCGTGTCATCAATAGCTAGACGGTCAGCTGATTACATTATTTTTCTCGACCTCCCTCGCTCGACTTGTCTTAAAAGAGGAGTTTTACGTTCTTTTAAGCACTTATTTTCAACAAGGCAGGAGCTACCTAATAATTGCCTTGAATTCAAAATAGTGCATAAACTAATAAAACTGATTTGGCAGTTTAATACGTTGGCTAGACCAAGTATTATCGGCGACATGAAAAATAAAAACAGCATTACTATCTCTAGTAACAATGAACTTTATAACTTCGTAGAGAATGTAAAGCATAACAAGGCGCTCAACATGGACACAAAAAGCCTAGCAGCTTTTCGGTCCATTTAGCTGGGCACTATACATAGAAAACTAATTGGGCATCTCAGTTAAGTTTACTGTCTCACCATCATTTGGGATCATAAAACGTTTACTCAAATTCTGGTCTTTTAATATAGTCGTTAAATCTTGACGGTTAATGCGACAATGATCTAAAGCTTCCATGTGGTTAGCGATAATTAATCCCGTACTTAATGACGCCAATTCAATAATTTCTTTTTCATTTAATAATAAGGGGGCACCGATATCAAATTGAGCTTTCCCCGTTGGTGCTACAATATAATCAGGCTGGTTATCACGTATAAACCTTCGGATTTCATCAGTAAGGATTGTGTCTCCCATTAAATAAAGGCTAGGTTCATTTTCTAGCTTGATATAATAGCCTACACCATGCTCCATAAAAGGAGTAAGCCATCCCCTAGTATGCTTTGCAGGAATTTGTTGAATGGTACCTTTAAAAAAAGCACTGCATTTTTCCTTCAATACTTTGGTGTGTATACCTTTTTTTTGCAAGTAGGTAGAGTCATGACTGGTGCAAAAAGTTGGAATTTTATTCTTTATTAACCAATGTACACCAGCCCTATCTAAATGATCGAAGTGTCCTTTTTGACAGTGTGTAATCAATGCATAATCAATACTGTCTTTCAGTTGATGGAATGCTTCAGGTAATTTCACTAACGGATTCCTGTAGTTACTTTTATAGTAACGCAGTTTTGGAAGCGTCGATTTTTTTGACAGCATGGGGTCAACTAGAATACTGATCCCCTGTATTTCAATTACGATAGTAGCATTTCTAATTTGGGTGATTTTCATAATTTATCCTCTATTAAAGGAAACTATGGTAAAGTGTCGATTTACTCCATAGTCAAATGTTATGGTATGAAAATTTCAGAATTGGAAAAAAAAGTAGGCCTTTCTCGTGATACTCTGCGTTATTACGAAAAAATAGGTGTCTTAACCCCGCCTATGCGAGCAGATAATGGTTATCGATATTATGGAGAAACCCAACTGAATGAACTTGCTTTTATTGAGCGAGGTAAATCAATAGGGTTTACATTGGCTGAAATCCGTAGAGGTTATGAGCAATACCAAACTTTAGGGGAATTGTGTCCTGAATTTATTAAACAGTTACAAGATAAAAAGGAATTATTCCGCAAGCGAATTTCAGAAGATCTTGTTGCTATTGCTGAAATAGATAAAATGTTAGAGTAATTAAAGTATATAAAAGCTATGTATAATTATATTAATGAGGCTAACGGCCTTATTAATACACGGTTATGCGGAAATAATAATGAATGAAGAATACTGAAAAAATTCTTTATAGAAATTGGCATAGGACCGTCAGTTATACTAAATTTGAGGGCGCCTGAGAGCATTGATCTCAAAAATAAAACGAGTTTTAAATGAGTACGCATAACAAGCAGCTCAAGCCAAAGGCAGCTTTTCCGTTGAATCTTTTGTAGTTTTCACCACAAAAGGTTCGACTCCAAAACTGCCCCAGTGTCTCTCGATTGTTGTTAAACAATACTCTATTCAGGTAACCACTCTACAATAGCTTGACCAATTTCATTCGGAGAATCTTCTTGAATAAAATGTGCGCCTTTTACGGTGACTTCTTTAAGGTTTGGCCAGGTACGCACAAAGTCTCGTGCATAGCCGACAAGAAATGCACCCGGTTCAGCATTAATAAATAATTTAGGGATATCATCGGAATGTGCCAGGTAATCCGCATAGCTGGCAACAATCTCTGTCGTATCAGCAGGCTCACCAGCAATAGGTAATTGACGAGGACCAACAATGGTTGGGCGGCGGTCTTCACCTGGGTTTAAAAAAGGTCGGCGGTATTCGTTATGCTCGGCTTCACTGAGTGTTCGCAAAATAGCACTCGGCAATAATGTTTCAATAAAGAAATTATCTTCTAATGCCATTTTACCGCCCTCGGCAGAACGTAATGTCCCTATTGGCCCATGCAAACCGATAGGGAAATCATCCCATGTCGGAAACGGTGTCACAATGGCTTCCATAAAGGCAATAGCTTTTACTGCATCGCGATGTTGGTTTGCCCAATGAAAACCCACACCTGATCCCCAGTCATGCAAAACCAGCGTGACATTTTTATTCACCCCCAATGCCTCTAACAATGCAAAGGTATAACGGCTGTTGTCTGCCAATGAATAGCTGTTTTCATCAATATGATCCAACTTATCAGAATCGCCTAAACCTATCATATCTATGGCGATTAATCGGCCTTTCCCCTCAAGGTGCGGGATTACATTACGCCATAAGTAAATGGAGGTAGGGTTGCCATGTAAAAAAACAATGGGGTCACCTGTACCTTCATCAATATAGGCCATGCGTTTTCCGAGAACGGTCTTAAACTGTTTTTCATAACGAAGTGTTTCTGTATCTATGCTCATTTGTGGTGTTCTCCTACTATTGTTTCTCTTTAATGATTGTTATCTATCCCATTTCATTGGGTTCAAAATAATATATGACTGGGTCATATATTATATATAACACCAACTCTTGTCTATGGTTTTTTATGACTGAGTCATATATTATGACGCTATGAATAAAGATGGTTATGTAAACAATCTGCTAGGCGCCTTTGCGACGACCGTTGCGATGCGTATTGAGCAGGATATTGCAGGTTTAGGCGGGCACAGTTTGACTCACGAGTCAGCATTAGTTGCTATGAGCCAGCACCCCGATGAAAGCATTGATACTTTAAGCAAAGTGTTGGGGCTAACGCATTCTGGTGCCGTTCGACTTGTGAATACTCTAGAAAAAGAAGGGTTAGTTGAACGCCACAGAAGCAGTGAGGATGCTCGTATAGCGGTGCTGAGAGTCACACTGAAAGGCAAGAAACGTGCAGACAAGGTATTGAATGCACGAGAACAAATCACTGAAAAAGTACTTGGTACACTTTCAGCTGATCAGATAGAAGTGTTGCAACCCGTACTGGAAGACGCATTAGCTAAGCTCACAGATAATCAACACGATGCAAGACGTATTTGTCGTTTGTGTAATGAACAAGTCTGTCGTCCTAAAGGCTGCCCTGTAGAAATGGCATCCACTGATCAAACCTAGCTAAATAGCTATACGAATTCAGGTTTGTATTGTTATTACCACCAGCGAAATAGCCAACTTAACGATAAAAATAACACCACAAGTAATGCACCCCCTACCCAACTTTGTTGAAGCCGGATCGAAGGTAATGGCTTTTCACTCGACCATTTTATATAGCCTGTAATCATAGGATATAAGAGATTGATTTTGCCCCTAAGCCAATAAAAGCCAATCATTAGCACATGTACAATTAATACAATTTGAATAAGGCGAGCATTCTGATAATGCAAGGACATCAACTGGCTTGAGATATCATCCGATAAGACGCCATAAAATACGCCTTCAAGTAGCTCATCTTGATCAGCGATAAATAAACCGCTGACCGCCTGAAAGCCCACTGAGGTTAAGATGATAATCACGGCCCAAGCACCCGATGCACTGTGACCACTCTCTTGCTCAACAGAACCCTTAAAGAGGTCCCGTAAATGTGTTATCGCGTATTTGGGATGAGCAATCAAAGCCCCCAACCTTGCATTGCTGCTCCCAATAACTCCCCAGACACATCGAAAAATAATAAGCAGTACAACTATTTCACCTGCCAGTTTATGCCCTTCAAAAAAGAACCAGCCAAACTCACCACTTAACAGGAGAAAAATAACCGTTACGGCCAGCGTCCAGTGAAATAACCTCAGCCAAATATCCCAGATTTTGACTAAGGCCGGTGTTGATTGACTACTCATTGCCCCTTACTTTTTCTTCTTTCTAAAATCGTCGTGACAGCCTTTACATCCATTATTGATATCGACCATCGCACTTTTTAATTCACCTAGGCCATTGGCTGCAACGCTATTCATCTTAACGGCTGCATCCATCATTTTTTTGTCTGCTGCGGCCACTTTTGCACTATCTGCTGTCCATAAATCAGGCAAGCTCCAATTTTCCACATTACCTGCACTTTCGCTATCTGAGCCTTCAGGCCACATATAATCCTGCTTGATTTTTAAGGCTGTCAGCAGATTACTCGCAGCAATACCTGCGGCAACGGAATCATAATCTTTTTTACCTTTTGCCATGTCACCGAGCATTGCCCAATCAAAACGATATACTTGCATAAGTGCTTGTCTTGCCTTAATCGCATCATCGTGTGGGCCATCCGCCTGTACACCAATGGATAATGATGCCAATATTGATACACTGAATATAATTGATTTCATGATTCCCCTCTAAGTACTTAGTAGTTTCACAAAATAATAATTTTTTTATTGCATTGGATACATGCACAATACTGGCAAGCGTATGGACAAAAGTAGATTTATGGCTATTTTGTTAGTCGCAGATGGTCTTGACGGCATTCATGTTGATTGTTAGCTTTGAAAATCAGAATAGAACCCTGAAGAATGAACTTATGGTTTATTTTTCATCATCACTAAAATTCACCTCCTGTCCATCACATTAAACTTATTCAATAATGAAAAATTTGCTAAGTAGTATTACCAATATCATCAGCGAAGACAGAGAATTGCCATTTTCAGTCTATTCTTCTGTTCATGAGCAAAAACTACTGAATGTTCCCATTGTAAAGCCCTTACTGGTTGTGGTTATTAGCGGTAATAAAGAATTAGGTAAAAACCACGAGATCAGCTGTCCTTCCGATCATTTCATCTTTTTATCAGATAGCCCTGCAATTAATATGCGCAACATTCCGCAAGATAAAGCCTATTTCGCCTTATTAATTGAATTTGATTACGACGATTTTAATGAATTACCCATCAATAACTCTCAACAAGCCGATTATGTTATTGGCGAGGTTACTCCTGTACTAAAGCAGTGTTTACAACAGTTTATTGAATGCACAACATGGGCACCAGACACTATTCAATCCTTAAGAAAAAAAGAAATTTTGATGCTGCTATATCAACTTGGATATACGGATATTGCCTCTCTGATGGGAAAACCCAAAATCAGTCATCAACTACATAAACTCTTCCATCAACAAAGGTTTGATGAATTAACAAACGAGTATATCTGCCAACAGTTAGCAATTAGTGAATCGACCTTGCGCCGAAAACTTAAAGCAGAAGGCACCAGCGTTCAGGCAATAAAAGACAGGTCCAAATTAGGTTTAGGCTTACACTTACTACAAACAACCAATCTATCCATTGGTTTAATTGCCGAACAATGTGGCTATCATTCTCAATCACGCTTTACTGATCGCTTCAAAAATCATTTTGGCTTAACACCTTCTGAGTTGAGAAAAACCAGAATGACGGATTAAGGCGAGAAGTTGAACGTTTTGCGTCTAAACAGTTAAGCAAGTAAGGCTTACGATAGCCTCTCAATATCACAACGTATTTTTGAGGCTTATCATGCACACACACAAATTCCTTCCCGTTTTAGCGCTTATCGCTACCCTCCCTACTTTTGCAGACTCTTTCACATTATCCAGTAATGATATCGCCCAAGGTAAATTTATGGATAAAGCACAAGAGTTTAATGGCTTCGGGTGTTCTGGTGGCGATCTTTCACCACACCTTAAATGGTCAAATGCACCGAAAGGTACAAAGAGTTTTGCTATTACCGCTTATGACCCTGATGCACCAACAGGTAGTGGCTGGTGGCACTGGCAAATTGTTAATATCCCTGCAACCGTATCAGAACTATCTACAGGTGCCGGCAGTACGAAAAAAAATTCAGCACCAAACGGTAGTATACAAGTACAAAATGATTATGGCTCAGCAGGTTTTGGTGGTGCCTGTCCTCCTGTCGGTCATGGTGTGCATCATTACCGCTTTACTGTGCACGCATTATCTGTGGAGAAACTAGATCTACCGGCTAATGCCTCCGGCGCTTTAGCAGGTTATATGATTAATGCGAATGCTATTGGATCCAGCACTATTGAATCCTTATACAAAAGAGACTAAAAATTAGCGAAGCCCATTGCAGAAATGTACGGCGGAGTTTATCAGGTTAAGAGATGGCTCCCTTTTTCTTTTATATTGATTTAGCCGCCGTAAATAAAACCGAACTAACTTAGCCAAAAAACCAGTAGGCAATGGTAATCGCAGCAAAAATACCTGCTGCATCAGCCGCTAAACCACAAGCGGCTGCATGGCGGATCTTTTTAATACCGACTGAACCAAAGTAAACCGCCAATACATAAAAGGTAGTTTCGGTACTCCCCTGAACGATTGATGATAAACGGCCAGCAAAAGAGTCAGCGCCATGTACTTGCATCGCATCAATCATCATTGCTCGAGCACCACTACCACTAAAAGGTTTCATTAACGCGGTAGGTAAACCATCAATAAAACGGTCATCCATATTGAGTGATAACACTAGACTGCGAAGCCCCTCAGCCAATAAATCTAAGGCGCCACTGGCACGAAATACACCAATGGCTACCAACATGGCGACCAAATAAGGAATAATTGTTATCGCAGTATTAAAACCTTCTTTAGCGCCATCAATAAACGCATCATAAGCATTGACCTTTTTAAAAACTGCTCCAGCAATAAATAACACCACTAAAGAAAACAAAGTGACGTTACTAATTAAAGCAGACTGCACTAGCATATCGGCCTGTGACAGGTTTGAGAAATAAGCCAGCAAGCCAAATACTAATGCAGAAAATCCGCCTAAATAAGCCAGAATAACTTTATCGAACAAATTTATTTTTTGTACTGCCGCCACCGTAAGCAAACCTATTAGAGTAGAGGCATACGTCGCAATTAAAATAGGAATAAAGACATCGGTTGGGTTCGTAGCACCCATCTGCGCACGATAAGTAAATATTGTCACTGGGAATAAAGTTACCGCTGATGTATTAATCACCAAAAATAAAATTTGGGCATTACTGGCGGTATCTTTAAGTGGGTTGAGTTTTTGCAACTCCTGCATCGCCTTGATGCCTAATGGCGTTGCTGCATTATCTAGACCTAAAGCATTAGCCGACATGTTCATGACTATCGCTCCCAATGCTGGGTGGTTTTTGGGCACCTCAGGTAGCAAACGGATAAACAGCGGGCTAAGCCAAGTGGTGAGGAGTTGAATAAAACCACTGCGTTCGCCAATCTTCATAATGCCAAGCCACAAAGCTAAAATACCCGTTAGCCCCAATGCAATTTCAAATGCAGTTTTAGATAGGCTAAACATCGCTGTCATCATCTGACCAAATATCTGTGTATCGCCAAAAAACAATAGCTTGATGAGAGACACTATAAAAGCCGAGAAAAAAAAGAAAATCCAGATAAAATTTAGCATGGCCTTATTTTACAGATTGGCATCGTAAGATAAAGAATACTTAAACAAAATGGTGTTTTAGCGGGCTATATGAGGAATTGGTTCTATACACTTTTAACTGTTTTATTTTTCGTTGCCAAAAAAACACCTATTGCAGAAAATAGCATGCCTAGCCAAGCTACTGGTGGCATCTCTTCATCTAACACCAGCCACGCAAACGCAGCAGCCATTGGCGGTACTAGAAAAAACAAGGCTGATACACGGGAAACATCACCTGCCCGAATCATGGCAAGGAGCAAACCGACACCAATAAGGGAACTTCCAATAATAAGATACGTCAGCGAACCAATTAAGGGCCAAGACCATACAATGGTCATTGACTCCGATATCACCATAAAGGGAATGATTCCAAGCAAACCGGCACTAAAACCAATCAGATTGGCAGTAACAGGATGTTGAGAAACACCAAAGCGCTTTTCCCAAAGAGACCCAACGGTAATACCTGCCAGAGCAAAGGTAGCAAAAAGAAAACCTAAAACGGAAGGAGCAACAATTTGCGACCGCGTAATAATGACGATGCAAACACCGAGCAAACCCAGTGAAAGACCGAACCAACGACTCCAACTCACGGCCTCACCACTCCATCGAGGCGCAACCAATGCGACAATAATAGGTTGCAACGACAGTATTAATGCCAGCGTTCCTACAGCCAAGCCTGCATTGAAAGACTGATAGCACATGCCGAAATACATAGCTTGTAAAAGAAAACCGACAATAAGTAAATGCATCCATTCTGCTTTTGTCTTAGGCAACGGTGGCCGCATCACTATAAATAGCACGGCCATTATCGCGACGATACAAAAAAATCGTAAAGCTAAGAATGTCAAAGGCTCAATATAACCTAGACCAAATTTGGCAGCTACATAGCCGGTTGACCACATTAGTACGAACACCCCAGGCGCTAATGTCAGCAACATTGTAGGCTTTTCATTCACTGTTGCTATCCCCTAGAAGCTATAAACTTGATCCCAAAAATATGTTTAACGAGATTTATGTTAAACAAGACTACCGCAAAAGTAGTGATAAGAAAAATGAAATGATATGATCTATCTCATGAATAAAAACGAACGCAGCCAATTAGATAGTAATCTTCTTAGAACCTTTGTCGAGATCGCTGATTGTGGCAACCTCACCCAAGCCGCATCACGGTTAAATCGCAGCCAGTCGGCCATCAGTGTTCAACTGCGCAGGCTTGAAGAAGAATTGAACGTCTCCTTATTTGAGCGCAGCGCTAAAGGGATGAGGGTGTCACTCCACGGCGAAAAGCTTATGCCATTAGCACGCTGTGTTCTCAGTGATATCGATAAACTACAGGCATTGTTTACAACACCGTTAAAAGGACGTATTCGAGTGGGTATCCCTGATGACTTTGAAGAGAACGTCTTGGAGCGTACTCTGGCAACTTTTGCTCACAATCACCCTGGGGTAGAAATTGCTGCCTCTTCAGGCTGCACAGCAAATTTTCCCGAGGCCATTCGTAAAGGCGACTTGGATATTGCGGTATGTTCGGGTACAGATAATGTTCAAGGAGACGTTTTTCTTCAGCAAAATATGGTTTGGGCTGCGAGTAAAACGTTATTTATTAATCAATCGGATGCGGTCCCTCTAGCAGTCATCAATCATCGCTGCTGGATGGGTGAACTACCTAAAAAAGTGCTGGAACAACACGAACGTCCATACGAAATTGCATTTGAATGCAGCGGGTTATCCAGCCAGAAAGCGGCAATAAGAGCTGGCTTTTCCATCGGTATACTATTGGAAAACAATCTTGAGGATGATATGAAAGTTCTTTCCATACACGATGGCTTCCCGCCTCTGCCAACTGTAAAACGTTATATTATTAGCAATGATAACGCACCAAAAGAATTAATCGATGCCATGGCTTTTTCTATCAAACATGCTATCTGAGATAATTTTTATAGCAAAAACAGCCCTGTCGAAGTCACTTTAAAAGATAAAACCTGTACACTCGCGGTGACGTCATTCATAACAATAAACACAACGAGTTAAAACACTATGAATATTCTGGTACTAAACAGCGGCTCATCCTCCCTAAAATTTCAGGTAATGGATGTAGAGATAACGGCATCGGGTGAATGCGCCGCCGATTATCTTGCCGAGGGTATCATTGAGAGTATTGGCAGTTATGCGCAAATTACTTATCACGTAACGGGGCAATCAAAGGTTCGCCAGAACGAGCCAGTAAAAACTCATCAAGCTGGCATTGATAAAGTACTACGTTGGTTAATATCTCCTGAGTCACAAATTAAAGGCATTCGAAGCTATGGTGATATACATGCCGTTGGGCATCGTGTCGTTCATGGTGGGGAGCTTTTTGTAGAGTCAATTATTATCGATGATAAGGTAAAATCCGGCATAGAAAAATGTATGGACCTCGCGCCTTTACATAACCCCGCTAATTTAAAAGGCATAGAGGCCGTCACTAAATTATTAGGGTCGACCGTTCCGCAGGTCGCAGTGTTTGATACGGCTTTTCATGCCACTCTACCCGAGGAAGCCTATCTCTATGGCCTTCCTTATCAGTTTTATCGCCGCTATAAAATCAGGCGCTATGGCTTTCATGGCAACTCCCACCGTTATATTGCTTATCGATATCGCAAAATTAACCAGATACCCCGTGATAAAACTAACATTATCTCCGTCCACTTAGGCAACGGCTGCTCGGCCTGTTCCATACAGGCAGGGATCTCGGTAGATACTTCGATGGGCTTTACACCACTAGATGGCTTAGTAATGGGTACCCGCTCGGGTGATACTGATGCCTCTATCTTGCATTATCTTCATAGAAAAGAGGGGCTCAACTTTGACGATATGGATAATTTGTTAAATAAGCAGTCGGGGCTATTGGGTATTTCTGGCTTAACATCGGATATGCGTGAACTACTGGATGAAGTACATGAGCACGATGACCGTCGCGCTAAATTAGCGATAGAGATTTTTTGCCGTAATGTACGCAAATACATTGCCGCCTACTATGTAGAAGCTGAAGGAAACGTTGATGCGATTGTATTTACTGGCGGTATTGGAGAAAACTCGGCAGAGATACGCCGGCGCATTTGTAAGCCATTACAATCTATTGGCTTAGCGCTTGATGATGATAAAAATGATCAGGGGTTATCCAAGCAGAATTACCAAAAAATCTCGACTGACAATTGCAAACTCGCCGCCTGGACTATTCCTACTGATGAAGAATATATTATAGCCGTAGATACTATTCGCCAAGTCAGTAAACACGTAAAGAAAAATCACCAAGAAAGTTAATCGATGCAGTGGCTTTCTCTATCAAGCATGCTATTTTATATAGGCTTTTTCGATGTCTAATAAACTAATATTTTTAGTCGGCATAGCATTAGGACTGATAATGTTAGCCACGTTAGCGACAATAATTTATACCGCTATAGATCATAACCTTAAACTAATATTCTTTATTTTTATTCTAACTTTATTTTTGATTGCACAACTGTATACTTATAAATGCTCAACCGTCGACAGTAAGGCTAGTCATTCTAAATCGACACATCAATTAAGTGCCTTACAGAATTTTAGAAAATTCAGCTTATTATTTTCCGGTGTTTTTGCACCAGTTATATTGAGTATAGCTATCTATATATTATGGGTTAAAATATAAAAACGGTAATACAACCTTTAAAACTTACCCATTAATTATTTTATAGATTTTTTGATAATTCCTCAGCCCATCCCTAGAATTAGGGATTTAATAAATAGCCATACTCTATACACTAGCTTTACTTTCTTTACATTATTATTCGAATAGCTTATTCATATTTTTATATAGGCTATCAATTACGGAAGATAGGAGGCGTTATGTGGCTAAATAATATCAAAACCTCTACTCTACTTTTTTTTACTTTCCCTGTTAAAAAACTTCGTATTCTCCGGTTTTTATTACCCATTTGTTTTGCCCTTTTTACGTCAGCTTGTACAGTTTCCCCTCTGGATGGAAGAGCTCTAAGCAATACTGACGCTAGCGTGCCAGTGCTCGGCTTTTGGGCACAACCTTCAACGCCACTTTACATCGTCGCAAGCTCTAATCCTGAAGGGCCTTGGACAATATTAAAAACCGTAACATCTGAAACATCCCCAAGATACTATGGAGGAAGAAGGCTTTACGCTTTTAGTACCCGAATTAGAATACCAACAGGCTTATGGCAAGTACCACCAAGTGACTGCGCCAGTCATGAAACGTACATCGGCATTAGTACAGTATCCACTACACCTGCGCCAGGTTTAATTTCTCTTGAAGAGGAATCCCTTTCCGGTGTTAACCCTTTTGTTTGCCTCGAAGATAATGGTTACGATGCATCCAAATGTGCAGGGCGCCGCAGCCCATTAACACGCCTTTTAGTCGATAGTCAGATTACCCGGCATGAAGGTGATGTCGTTATTCGCAATGAAGCTGATTACAACCTGCACCGCTGTCACGACACGGTGGATGGTAACCTTCGAGTCGAAAATACTATCGGAGAAATTACGCTACCCGAGCTAAGAAATGTAACAGGTGATGTTGAGCTTGAGCACCCAGTAGAGATGGATCCAGCAGGCCCGCATAGAGGCATCGCTGTGCCACGCCACTTACCACAACTTGCTCACATTGAAGGAAACTTGCATGCTATTGCCCGAGGTGAACCATCTCCAGGACCTGGTTTCCCCCTATACTCTCAACGCCGCATGGAGCTAGACATTCCACTGCTCCGACGAGTTGGAGGTGATGTTGAACTCTTAAATATAGGCCCTAATGGGGAAAGAGTTACCAATGGATACTTCTATGGTTTAGATGAACTGACATATATAGGAGGAAATGTACAAATCTCAAATCATCCTGATCGATATTTCGGGATATTAAATAATGTTCGTCGAATCGATGGCACTCTTTACTTTGGTGGAGGTAAACCTAATGGAACAATTTTACAAAAGCTCCAGACAATCGGTGGCGACCTTGAGATACCAGCAACACGTATTAAGCCTGAAGTCTTAACCAATCTAAAAACTATCGAAGGCGATGCCCGTCTATCTTTTCGGTGGGTGAGAGGTGGAACAGGGTCTGAACGGAACCTTGAATCTCTTGAACGGGTCGGAGGTCTTCTGCAACTTATCGGCTCATCTAGAAATACTTTTGCCTTAGGTGCATTTCCAGTTTCAGTCGGTAGCCTCATTGTTGAAAATAATAATGACCTTGTCGATATTCTACCTGGCGAAGTAGAGGTTCGTGGTGCCGGCGAAGTAGATTTCCTCAATAACCCTCGGCTTTGTAATAGCCGTATCCAGACATTCCTGAATGCCTTAATTGGCTGGACAGGAACCTCCGCGGTACTCAATAACGGCGATTGTTAGTCATATATAAAACTGAGAAGCCATTCGAGTAAGGATGACTCCTCACTCAACCTCTGTCTTAACTCACTATAAAATTCAAAATTAATGTTTGACAAAACATTTAACCAAATGGTTAAATGTTAGATATGAATACGAATGATCAACAATTAGACAGCATCTTTCAGGCACTTTCGGATACTACGCGCAGGAATATTTTAATGCGCGTACGCAACAGTGATGAAACCGTTTCTGACCTAACTGCTCATTACAATATGAGCATGCCTGCTATTACCAAGCACCTTAATGTACTAGAACAAGCAGGGTTAATTATTCGACGGAAAGAAGGTCGTAAACGGCTCTGTCGAGCAGAACCTAAAAACCTGACAAGCGCTATGGAATGGCTTGAGTACTATCAAGAATTTTGGAATGAACAGCTGGAAAACCTTAAACAGTTTGTTGAAAAAAGTGTTGATCGAAATACAACACTCTCCCCTTCTCATAAAAATATTGGTAAAGGAGATAAACATGAGTAACTCACCCATAGAATTATCTATCAATAAGGAAATAGCGGCTCCTGTCGAAGCGGTTTTTCAAGCATGGACGCAACCAGAGTTAATGAAACAATGGTTTGCACCAGGAGCAATGACAGTTCCCAATGCAGAAGTTGATTTAACTGTAGGTGGTAACTATTTAGTCCATATGCATGATGCAGAAGAGAACTCTGATCATATTGTTTCAGGCACTTATGAAGAAATTATTCCCAACGAAAAAATCGTTTTTAACTGGATGTGGAAAGACGGCGTAGATAGAACGCAAGTCATCATCGAGCTTCAAGCAAAGGGAGAGAACCATACTCTGCTGACTCTAACCCATAGAGGCTTTAGCCAACAAGAGTTTGCTGATAAACACACGATGGGCTGGCATGGTTGCCTAGCAAGCTTGGAAAGTCATTTAATTCCAATGGCCAATGCAGAAAAATCCATCGCCTAGTGGGGCTATATCGAAAAGTTATTTCGGAAATAACCCTATCAAAGGAGTCGTTTATGAATATATTAATAGATACCACTCACTTTACTTGCGAAGCCGATATTAAGGCAAAACCCAACGATGTTTTTCTAGCGTTAACAAAAAATATTAACCAATGGTGGACAACATCTGCCGATGAGGCCGCTGTAGTCGAGACTAAAGCCAATTTTCGATTTGGTGAAACCTACAATACTATGTTGGTTAAAAAGCTCGTCGAAAACCAACTGATTGTTTGGGAATGTGTAGATCAATATCACGCTGATGAAAGAATGTCAGTAAAAGATGAATGGGTTGGTACACTCTTAATATGGGAAATAAGCCCTATAGAAAAAGGAGCTCACGTCAAATTTACTCATCAAGGCTTAACGCCTTCTCTCCAATGTTACGAGCTTTGTAATAATGGGTGGAATCATTTTATTGCTAGCAGCCTTGTTTCTTATTTAGAAACAGGCACTGGCCAACCGTTTATTGACTCGAAGAATTAATATCAGTTTCGAAAGTACAGAAGGAATATTGTTATGTATCAGATTCATGCTTTAAGTATTTCTTCAAATACAACCAAAACAGTGTATGTCGCTGAAGCTCTAGGTATTCAATATGAATATATTTCAATGGATATTACCAAAGGTAACATAAAACCCCGGAGCACTTTAAACGCCACCCACTAGGCAAGCTGCCAACATTAACTCATGACCAGGAAACACTATTCGAATCGAATGCTATTTGTTGTTATCTGGCTAATGTAGGAAACTCCAACCTTTACCTTAGTGGTAATAAACTGTACCGCGCCCGTATTAATCAATGGATTCATTTTTTTACCAATCATTTAGGGCGTTGGTTGAATACCTATGCTTTTGAAAAAGTGGCAAAAGTTAAATACGGCCTAGGCACACCGAATAAAACAGCAGAAGAAGAAGCATTGGGCTTTATTAACGAACAACTTCCCTGCATCAATGATCAGTTAAGTCACAATCGCTATTTAACCGGTACCGACATTACTATTGCTGATTACATTGCTTTTGCTTATTTTGAAAATGCTGAACTTGCAGACTTTTCTTTAAGTGACTTTGATAAAGTTTCACAGTGGTATCAGCAATTAAAGAACAGCCGTGTTATTCATCTAGCCCATCATAAATTAGAGAAAAGATAGATCACAAATAGAAATAGTTGCCGTACTGGCTAGGGTTATACCTACAATGTTTAATGGGTATAACTTTATCCATAAATGGCTGTTGCAGGTATTGTTTTTCTCTACACCTGCCCCCATTCTACGCTCTACTGGCAATAGCGTGACTCAACGCTAATCATTCCACTAAAAGACTCTGTCTTACATTGATCGTCCAAGGATCTGACCAAATATGACGTCTGCAATATCCGTAAAGAATCTAAATAAAGTTTATGATTCTGGTTTCCAAGCATTAAATAATATTAACCTCGATATTCAACGAGGAGAGATTATCGCTTTACTAGGCCCCAATGGCGCAGGTAAAACGACGCTCATATCCGTGATATGTGGCATTGTTAATCCATCTTCCGGTCAGATCTTAGTCGACGGCGATGATATTCAAACTGAGTATCGTCAAACACGATCCAAAATAGGGTTGGTTCCCCAAGAGCTGACAACGGATGCATTTGAAACAGTGTGGAACACAGTTAACTTCAGTCGTGGTTTATTTGGCAAAGCATCGAACCCCGTCCTCATTGAGCAAATATTAAAAGATCTATCCTTATGGGATAAAAAAGATAATATGATCATGACCTTATCCGGGGGTATGAAACGGCGAGTATTGATTGCTAAAGCTTTATCCCACGAACCCGAGATACTTTTTCTCGATGAGCCAACAGCGGGGGTTGACGTTGAATTACGCAAGGATATGTGGATCGTTATCAATAAACTTCGACAATCGGGGGTCACCATTATTCTGACCACCCACTATATCGAAGAAGCTGAAGAAATTGCTGACCGAATTGGCGTCATCAATAAAGGAGAAATTGTGCTTGTTGAGGGCAAAGATGAACTCATGCATAAGCTAGGTAAAAAGCAGGTTATTTTACAACTAAGGCAAGATATACCGGCCATTCCTGAACCATTGCAACATTACGACTTAAGCCTGTCTGACGATGGCTCTGAACTCACCTATACGTTTGATACTGAAGGAGAGCATTTAGGAATCACCGCCCTTATGGATGACCTCAGTGATAATAATATTCGATTTAAAGATATCAATACCAAAAAAAGCTCTCTGGAAGAAATATTTGTGCAATTAGTGAGGGAAAGCGAATGAATTTTTATGCAGTAAAAGCCATTTATAAATTTGAAATGGCACGTACCTGGAGAACATTATTGCAAAGCATCGTGTCTCCTATTATCTCAACATCGCTTTACTTTATTGTGTTTGGCTCTGCTATCGGTTCACGGATAGAGCAAGTCGATGGCATACCTTACGGTGCCTTTATTGTTCCTGGATTATTAATGCTTTCACTATTGACTCAAAGTGTAGCCAATGCTTCCTTTGGTATTTATTTCCCGAAATTTACAGGTACCATCTATGAGCTATTATCAGCTCCAGTGTCGATGAAAGAAGTTGTATTAGGTTATGTCGGCGCTGCGGCCTCAAAGTCTTTTATTCTTGGGGTGATTATTCTTATCACTGCGAATTTTTTTGTTCCACTCCAAATTGCTCATCCATTTGTGATGGTATTTTTCTTAATCCTTACCTGTATTACGTTTAGTTTATTAGGTTTTATTATTGGTATATGGGCAGATAATTTTGAGAAGTTACAACTTATTCCTTTATTAATTATTACCCCACTCGTATTTTTAGGTGGCAGCTTTTATTCCGCCGATATGTTGCCGCCCTTTTGGGAAAAAGTGACCTTCTTTAATCCTGTCTTATATCTTATTAGTGGTTTCCGCTGGAGCTTTTATGAAATTTCCGATGTTGATATATGGGTTAGTATCGCTATGATTTTAGTCTTCTTAGCGATTACTTTGTTTGTGGTATGGAGAATTTTTAAAACTGGTTATCAACTGAGAAAATAAGCAGAATGATTTTAGAGTTGATAATCTAATATTTTAAAGAATGCAAATAAATAAACAGAGGCGTTATTTTTCGTCTCTGTTTATTTAAGCAACAACTAAATAGCTTTCTTCGCTTATAGTTTTATATCAATGGAAACAGGACAATGATCGGAGCCCAACACATCATTGTGAATATTGGCATCATCAATAGTCTCTAATAAACCAGGAGAGGATAAGAAATAATCAATTCTCCAGCCAATATTTTTTTGTCGTGCGCCAGCACGATAACTCCACCAGCTATACTTGATTTCTTCAGGATTGATGTGGCGAAAAGTATCGACAAACCCCGCCGCAATAAGATTATCCATGCCATCAATTTCTTCCTGCATATAACCTGCACTTTTATTGTAATTAGGTTTAGGGCGGGCAAGATCGATCTCTGTATGTGCAACGTTAAGATCACCACACACCAATACTGGCTTTGTTTCTTCAAGTACTTTGAGATATTTCAAAAATTCAATATCCCACTGTTGGCGATACCCTAAACGCTTGAGTTCACTACCAGAGTTTGGCGTATAGACTGTGACTAAAAAGAAATTATCATACTCCGCTGCAATCACTCGGCCTTCTTGATCATGCTCTTCGATACCTAAACCATAAGACACACTTAAAGGCTTTTGACGGCTCAGAATAGCAGTACCCGAATAGCCCTTTTTAACTGCCGAATGCGTGTATAAATAGTAGCCACTAATATCAGCCAGTGCCTCATCAACTTGATCGCACTGCGCTTTCGTTTCTTGTAAACACAAGATATCTGTCGCCAAAGCATCAAGTGAGCCCATAAAATCTTTTTTCATTACGGCTCTAATGCCGTTTACATTCCACGAAACCAGTCGCATACCAAGAAGCTCCATCAAATAAAGCGGCCATGTTATCAGATAATCTGGCAGATTCACCCACTGTACATTCTCTATACAGATGTATCATGGAAAATATAGGCACTTTAGTGTTTAATGCCCACCCAGAAACACAATAGATCACTATTCATTCACTTACATATTATCGAGAAACACTATGTCTGATGTTCAACTCAGTACAACTGAAGAAAAAGCCTCCTACGGTATAGGCCTGCAAATGGGCGATCAATTGAAGAATATGTTTGAAGGCTCTTCACTTCAAGCAGCACTAGCAGGCTTAAGCGATGCCTATAACGGCGCAGCTAGCCAAGTCGCTGAAGAGGACATCAATTCAGCGTTTATGGTTATCCAAGAACAGCTTAAGACCAAAGAAGCAGCTCAAGCCAAAGAACAAGCAGGTGCTGGAGAAGCATTTTTAGCAGAAAATGCCAAACGTGATGAAATTCAAGTAACAGAATCTGGCTTACAGTACGAAATTATCACTGCAGGTGATGGAGAAAAGCCTAGCGCATCATCAACGGTTCGTACTCATTATCGCGGCACGACCATTGATGGCAATGAATTTGATAGTTCGTACAGCCGTAATGAGCCGACTGAATTTCCAGTTAATGGCGTTATCGCAGGTTGGACAGAAGCACTTCAGTTAATGCCTGTTGGCAGCAAATGGAAGCTGTATATTCCTTATAACTTAGCCTACGGCGAGCGTGGTGCAGGCGGCGCTATCGGTCCTTATCAAGCATTAATCTTTGATATTGAGTTACTTGCTATCGTTAGCTAATATTTCCCTATTTTATGGCTACCTTTCGGTGGTCATAAGACATGGGTAGAGGGCTATTAATTACTTAATATTCATGGCTCTCTTTATCCGAATTTTTTCCTTATTCATCACCTACGTTTTTATAAAGGCAAATTATGGAAATTACATCTGGCTGCGTTGCTAGCTTTCACTATCGCTTATTAGATGGTGATAAAGAGTTAGAAAGTTCTTATGATGACCAACCAATGGCTTATCTTCACGGTAAAAATAATATTATTATCGGCTTAGAAGATGAAATGCTGGGCAAAGTTGCAGGCGATGAATTTACAGCAACAATCCCACCAGAAAAAGGCTATGGATTCCCTAGAGAGAACTCTGTACAACGAGTACCAATTAAGCACCTTCATGATGCCAAAAAATTAAAAAATAAACTAAAACCGGGCATGTTAGTCCATGTCAATACTGACCAAGGCACAAAGCAATGCACCGTTGTTAAAGTCGGACGTTTTAATGTCGATGTCGATACCAACCACCCTCTCGCAGGCAAAGCATTGACCTTTGAAGTTAAAATTGAAAATGTAAGGTCAGCAACTGAAGAAGAAATAGCTCATGGACATGCACATGGTATTGGTGGACATAACCACTAACACATTGAATTAGGTTTGCACTTTGTCGCGCAAGCCTTTATTCATTAGCAGTGAGGTGATATTACTAACTGTAAAGTGGCATCTATACCTGGTTTGGTATCTTTTACACATGGGATTTCTATCAACCAATCTTTATCAAATGGCCCAACGAATACATCACTCATCCATTTATCGTCATTTTGCTGAGACCATTGGTATTTAAAAACAGCTTTGTTGCTTTCTAATTTGACTAAAAACTTCAGCTGGTCATTAAAAATATAATCGCCGTTATAGTAATCATCAAAAAAGTATCGGTTATTAACAACGTACTCTGGTGCCAGCAACCCAACATTAATCGCAAATCCCATATACTTACTATCGCGAAATATTTGCCGCTTGGACAAGTATGAACTAAATAATCGAATGGGTTTATCGCCTCTTTCTAGCTCTTCATGACTTTTATATATTGCCGAATCTTCTGCCACTGTTCGACGATACATATCCCAACGCGCATCGCGAACTTTTGTGACAACTTCTACATGATAGGCTGCACGAACGTTCTTGCCCTTCTTTTTCGCTAACTCGATCTTTCTTGGTAAAAACATATCCTTAACGACAAGGCTACCATTTACGCAGATATCACCAAAGAAAAAGCGAATCATATTTTGATAGCCTTCTTCTGAATTGACGATGCCATAATGGCCAGAATGGGCACGATGAACAAAAGCCCGTGGTGTCTTATTGACATAGGCATTTTTCATTTTCACCAGCCCATCACTCATTGGGCCAACAAGACGTTTGGACATGCCTGCAACAGCCGTGTAATCCTTCGAATTGGTTCCTATCAAACTGAAGAAACGTTCCTCTGGAAATTTTCCATTGAGACTATTAACCGGTTTGCTCTTGGGGATTTTAAGATATTGTCGAATTCGGTCTACTTGAAAATTTTCGGTATTATTTATTTTGATAAATTTTGGAATATTTCCAATCGCTCTGAAATCAATACCACTATGAGGGGTAGCGTAAGTAAACACCTTTTCAATCTCAACAGGGTTTGTTTCCTTAAAGCGTAAATTCTGCAACCAGCAGCGAACAACCAGACCGCCCATAGAATGAGCCACTAAATATACCTTGAAATCTTTTAATTTCTGCTTATTTTTACCGCATAGAATACCGCGTATTTTCTGTAAATAAGCTCCCAAGCCTTCTGCATAAGTTTCCATTTCTGGCCGCTGCCCTGTGCCTAAGGCTTCTGATACAGGTTCATAGTAACGATATATCCATACTGACTTCATAGGCACATCGCTATTAAAGTCAAATTCGCTACCATCACTATACGCATCCCGATAATCATAATCTTTCATCAACCGCACTAACGGGGACTCAAAAAAATGTTTTTTAATACCACCATCCCAACTTTGACGCAATTTAGTACTGCCCACATTAAAACCCATATAGGGGTCCGCCACCGTATCTTCTACCTCGCCTTGCGAGCCTGCATAACCACGCACATAGACAATAGGATAAAAAATTGATCTAGCCATAACCAACTCCTTTTAAGGATTAATGTATACTCATCATAGACCAATAATTTTTAAGATGAAATATAATCATGCCACCCATAAAATAAATTCATTCACTATAGGAAAAATATTTTTATAGTAATAATTCAACGACACAAATAGCCCCATCGATATAGTTTTGCAGTATACTTCTGGGAAATTATAAAAATAGAGATTGCTGTAATCACACCTGCGTTCTCGATAGATAGATAAATTAATCTATGTAAGTCGATCTATAAAATAATAATAGGTATCTCCACGATGAAGAAGTTTGATTTAATTGTTATTGGTAGCGGCCCCGCTGGTCAGCGAGCAGCAGTTCAAGCAGCTAAACTGGGCAAACGCGCTGCAATTATCGAGAGAAATTTAAAAGTCGGTGGAGTCTCTGTCCACACCGGTACTATTCCCAGCAAAACCGTACGCGAAGCCGTATTATATCTCAGTGGTTGGAGACAACGTGGCTTCTACGGTATGAGCCACCGAGAGCGAACTCAAATTACTCCTGATGACGTGTTGCATAGAGTCAATGTCACACTCAATCATCAAGTAGAGGTAACTTGTGATCAACTAAGCCGAAACGGCGTTGAAATGATTACGGGCTCAGCCAGCTTTTCCGACCCACATACATTGACGGTAACTCAAGATAATGGGGATATCAGTCAACTAAAAGCTGATTTTATTCTCATTGCCGTAGGTACGAAAACCTATCGACCAGAACATATACCTTTTAACCATACAACAATTATTGATAGTGATGAGGTACTCAATTTAAAAACGATTCCTAAAAGTATGGTTGTCGTAGGTGCAGGAGTCATTGGCGTCGAATACGCTACGATATTTTCCGCACTCGATGTCAAAGTAACACTAGTTGAAGAACGTGCCGAAGTACTGGGCTTTTTAGATAACGAAATTACGGATGAACTGCAACATCAGATGCGTGACAAAGGCATGGTTTTGCAACTCGAAGAAAAAGTTGATGATATAACGACTGCCCCGAATGGAAAGGTAATCACCTCATTAAAAAGTGGGAAAAAAATTCAATCGGATATGTTGATGTTTGCAGCGGGACGAGCAGGTGCAACCGATACACTCAACCTAGACAGCATCGGATTAAGTGCTGATTCGCGTGGCCGCATTAAAGTGAATGAGAATTTTCAAACAGAGCTTCCTCATATTTATGCAGCTGGAGATATTATTGGTTTCCCAAGCTTAGCGGCAACATCAATGGTACAAGGTCGCCTTTCTGCCTGCCATATGTTTAACCATGACTATAATAACAAATTAGAATACTTTCCTTATGGTATCTACTCTGTTCCTGAAATCAGTATGGTCGGAGCGACGGAAAGACAGCTCAGAGAGCAAGGCATTGCCTACGAAACAGGCGTTGCTCGCTTTAGAGAGGTTGCCCGAGGTCAGATATTAGGTTTACATCAAGGTCTACTCAAAATGCTATTTTCTGTCGATGACAAAAAGTTACTGGGCGTCCATGTAATTGGGGAAGGCTCAACTGAATTAATTCATATTGGCCAAGCAGTTATCACTCATGGTGGTACCTTAGAATATTTTGTGGACTCCGCATTCAACTACCCTACTCTCGCCGAGGCTTATAAAGTCGCTGCCCTTAACTGTCTAAATAAACTATCCCCTTACGATTTGTAATCGGGATGCCCAGCGGATATTTAAGGCCGGGTAATCATATTTATTAGCTATTGATTACCAAGCCTTTTATTTTCTATGCTGCTTGTTGCTTCATTTGCTCTGCAAATTCAACAGGAAACTTGGCCGTATCAAAAAATAAACGAGAGCGTTTTACTTTATTATCTTCAAACTCAAGAATCTCTACCGCAGGAATCGTTTCTTGAAAAGGTGATGTAACAATCCAGTCAAATACATGTACAACTTTATCACTTTGTTCAATCATTTCACTATTAGCACTTGTACATTCAAATGGACAATCATCCATCGAAGCAATACAACCATCTACTCCATTTAACTCCATCATTGGACCTTTAAAATAAAAGTCATGATGCAAATGTGCACGTATAATGGCCTCATTTTTCGTATTCCATGCATCAACCAACTCTTTTGCAATTGTCTGTTTAATAGTCATTTTCAACCTCCGATATGTTAAGAAATACAGCCTGATTGCTGAAGACCCACATATTGACATAACACTACTGACAGCGTGTTGTCAGTAGTGCCGAGTTAAACTATGATCATTATTCGTTAACTAAGAATCGAAAATCATGCGCAGAGCAGATCGGTTATTCCGACTTGTCGAATATTTAAAAGCACGCCGTAAAGTTGTCACTGCAAACCAGCTCGCCGAAGTATTAGAGGTAAGCCCCCGCACAATTTATCGAGATATTGCTGACCTTAATGCTTCTGGTATTCCGATTACCGGCGAAGCAGGTATTGGTTATATGTTGAATCAAAACCATAAAGTACAACCGCTTATGTTCAGCTTGGAAGAGATTGATGCATTAATGCTTGGAGTACAGATGGTGAAAAGCTGGGGAGATAAAGGCCTAGCACAATCAGCCAGCCAAGCTATTGATAAGTTAACCAATGTACTGCCAGAAAATATACAGAGAGAGATTTCACAAACTTTTTTGTTTTCAAGGCCTTCAAAGATAGAAGTTGATATTACGATTGATTTCACAAGCTTACGCAGGGCAATTCGCAATAAAAATAAACTTAGCTTTCTCTATGAAAGTGAAAATAAAGAGATAACAAGACGAACAATACGCCCTTTATGCCTTGTGTTTTTTAGTCCTATTTGGCTGCTACTTGCATGGTGTGAAAAGCGTGATGATTTCCGCAATTTTAGAATTGATCGCATTAAAGAATTGTCTACCCTTGATGAAAAATTCCAGGATGAAAAAGGCAAACGCTTATACGATCACTGCATTCAAAACGGGTATAGCGTAGACCATTTATAACTCTAATGATTATTTTGGTATTTTCCACACGAAGGCTGGCTCTAGTTCTTTTCCATCTCGATATTTAAACTGAACACCTTGAATAAAATTACGTAACACTTGATCTTTACATTCACGATAGTGCTTGTGGCCTTTTTTGCGAAAGAAAGCACTTAATTCATGTTTACCGAGAATAAAATCGGCTAATTCCAGTAAGTGTAGAATATCCTCAGATTTAAGGTTAAGCGCAATTTTTAACTTCATTAGAATAATATTATTACTCAAGCGCTTTTCTAGTTTTGGCTGTTCACCTTCTCGCTTACCTCGTTTGTGATTGATAAGGCCATTTAGAAAAGTCGCTAATAAAGAATCATTACAAGGCTTAAAATCTAAATCGCCTTCTTTTTTAAGCCACTGACTAATTTGCTCTCGACTGACATTATAATCAGCAAGCCCAAAGATTTTAACCATGGTTTTATCGTTGAGCTCTAGCGCATAGCGAAGGCGGCGTAGTATATCGTTGTTATCCATACTAAGGCCGGCTACTTATTTAGCTTTTTGCGCTCATTACGTTCAGCCAACACCTTCAATAATGCTTTTAATTCAGTTTCAGCCCATGCTGTAGCTTCCACTTCGCTGGCAAAGCCTTGTTGGCTTTTAGTAATAGCCGTTTTACGAGCAGTCACCCTGCGAACAACACCCCCAGTCCAGCTATTATTTTCTTCTGTCGTATAAATTTCGTATTTCTTGTTACTCATAGCATCAATATCCATAGCTACTGCTCAACAGGCAGATAAATTAATGTTCTATGGTAGAGCAAACTGGTGAAAATAGAAAAGTAAAAATGGCTAATATGGCTATTAGCCACTTCAGATCTGAGGCTACGCTTCAGCTAACTCTACTTCAATCATATTTTTTGCGTAAGACTGATATAAATCTTCGAACTCTTTTGCTACCGAATCAGGAAACAAATGAAAGTCCCCAGATTTTAATGCCGATATAATCCCCTCAGATACTACTGTTGCAGGTTCACCATCCATACCTACCTGAGCAGCCATGTCTGTATCAATCGGGCCGGGGTGCACACTGAGCACTTGGATACCCTGAGGCTCAAAACTCTCTCTCAAACCTTGTGTAATGGAATAAGCGGCTGCTTTAGATGCAGAATAGGTCGTAAGCCCATGAAAATTCTTAATAGATGCTACTGAATTTAACTGAATAAATGCGCTTCCTTCATTATCCACTGTATTCTTTTCAAGGACAGGGTAAAATGCTTGGGCCATGCGTAATAAGCCAAGAGCATTAATAGTAAACTCTCTCAACAATGCACTCTCTGCATTCTCACTTAATGGTTCTTCCAGTTCCAGAACACCAGCATTATTAACGACCACACTGACATCAGATGCCTGCTGGACGAGCGATTCTATAGACTTTGCCTGCGCAACATCTACATGCAATGGAACAACCTTATCACCGTATTTGCTAATTAACTCTTTTGTAGAATCAGGGCTACGAACCGCTAGATAAACCTTACTGGCACCATGTGCAACAAATGATTCAGCAATTGCTTTACCTATGCCACGGTTAGCTCCAGTGACTAACGCAACTCTACCTTTTAACTCAAAACTCATAGTAATACCCTCTACTGATTATTAATGCGCCATCATGTTAAGCAATGGCTGTTATATGTATTAAAAACCTCTATATAAATACCTTTCATAGTTGGCACAAATCTATACCGATCGGTATATTTGATAATTATGTACCGATAGGTATAATTTAGTCAATGCCGTTTGTAATTTTTTTTAATGGAACATGTGAGGTACTTATGGCTGGCGGGCGACAACGAGAATTTAATAAACAAGAAGCATTAGATGCCGCAATGCATGTTTTCTGGAAAAAAGGCTATGTAGGTGCATCGTTAACCGATCTAACTACGGCGATGAATATCAATAAACCCAGTATGTATGCCACTTTTGGTAATAAAGAAGAGTTATTCATTCAATCAACCCATCACTACCTAGAAGAGTATGCAAAACCTCATATTACCTATTTACACGAAGACAAACCTTTAAAAGATCGACTAAAAAACTACCTGTTGTCAATCATTGAAGGGCAGTGTAACGAACAAGGTGTGAAAGGCTGCTATGTATCCATCTGCGTTTCCGAAGCCGCAGGCGACGTTTTTCCTGATAAAGCTGCTGAACTTGTCACAGAAATCCGTGATTTTGCTGAACGCTATCTAACTGACTTCTTTCAACAGGAGATTATTAATAGCAACTTTCCAAAAGGTACCGATAGTGCAACCCTCGCCCGCTTTATTGTCACTTTACTGCACGGCACTGCCGCAATGGCACGAGCTGATAAAAAAACAAGTGAATTAGAAGCCATTGTTGATACAGCAATAACTGCTCTACCATTTAAAGCATAACAACACACTAATAAAGAAAATCTAATTAAAACAATAAGATACTCTTCAAAAGCTCTTCGATCTCTCGAAAAAGCAAGACTGATCGTTATTTTTTCAATTTTTATGTAACCAAACATCTATCAGCGGCATCAAAGATACAACAACAATTAAGTTGTAGGACATCTTTTCAACATTTATAGAGGCTTACTGATGAACTATTCAACCAGCTACAAATTTTTTCTGAGCATTTTAATCTCCCTACCATTATTAGCCTTTTCTTTACAGGGAACGGCTAAAGAAGTGGTTGCATCGGGTGAATTTACTGGCGCAAGTGATCACATAACAACAGGAGGTGTTAGCGTCATTAAAACGGATAAAGGCCATGTCGTTGTTTTAGGCTCTGACTTCTCCCTAGATGGCGCACCCGACCCTAAAGTTGGATTTGGCAAAGATGGTAAATACGATATCAAAGCACAGCTTGCCAAATTAAAGTCTAAAACCGGAGAACAACGTTATTTGATTCCTACGTCAGTCAATGTTAACAATTACAACGAAGTCTATATTTGGTGCGAAAAGTTTAGCGTTCCGTTAGGTGTTGCTGAACTTAAATAGTTAATTAACTAGGGCTTACTATTGAGAAATTGAAAGCCATCTATTTCAATTAAGAACCTATTAAAAAATTGAGCTATAAAGAGATATTCCATGAAAATTTTAACACCCACTATTCACGGAGCACTTGATTACATTGCTGCCCTTACACTAATTGTTGCCCCTATAATTTTGGAACTTAAAGATCTAGCACTATGGTTATCTGTCATTGCTGGTATTGGGTTAATTGTTTACAGCTTATTGACAGATTATGCTTATAGCATGGCTAAAGTTATATCTTTCACTATGCATATCATCTTAGATTCACTTGCTGCAATTGTATTTATAGTAGCGCCGTTTATTTTAAATTTTACAGGGATTGCTCAAATTTATTATTTAGTAATGGGGGTTGGCGTCTTAATTGTTGTATTGTTAACAAGTAAACATTAGCTTAACAGTTACTTGAATATCTTAAATAACTATTTAAGATATTCATAGAGTAATAAATAAGCCCAAGCTAGAATTAGACTAACCTTACTATTAAATACCTTTGTTTATTGAATAATGGACCTATCAAAAAAAGTTGAAATAAGCACTAACGATATCCAATTAGTTGAACAGCTAAAACATGGAGACACGGATAGTTTCGAGTATTTAGTAAGAGAATACGGTGGTTATATGTTAGCAATAGCAAAACGTTATCTACACAATGATGCTGATGCTCAAGATACAGTACAAGATGCCTATATTCGCGCTTTTCAAGCTATTCATAATTTTAAAGGACATTCATCAATAAAGAGCTGGTTACATCGAATCACTGTTAATTCAGCGCTAATGAAACTTCGTGCTAATGGTCGTCGGCCTGTAGAACTGATTGATGACAGCCCGTCTTTGTTTGATGGTAACGGTAAACGTATCGAGACAAATAGTGAAATTACTTTATCGATAGAAGACTTAGCTATAGATGCAAATAAACAATGGCTTGTTAAAGCAAAGATAGATCTTTTGCCCATCACATCCCGCAATTTATTGTTACTGCGCGATATTGAAGGGTATAGTACCGAAGAAACATCAGAATTATTAAATATTTCTATTGCTGCAGTAAAAACTGGCTTACACAGAGCTAGGCAAAGGCTGAAAAAAAGCTTGGAAAGTGAACGTTATTAAACAATCACTCTTAATAGCAATATGAAGATAAACAATGAAAATGGCAAAAACAAACTTGAGTTAAAGAATGATATGACAATTCAATCCATTAACTGTCAGGAATTCGAAGAATTTATTATTGATTTTTTAGATAGTAATCTATCGTCTATGCAACAAAATATTTTTCTTAAGCATTTAAATGAATGCCCTAGTTGCAAGCGATATTTAGAAGACTACCAAAAAAGTGTGAAATTAAGTCAAGCAGCCTTTGATAATAAAGGCGAATCAGACTATGAAGCAATGCCTGAAGAATTAGTACAAGCAATTTTAGCGGCAAGAAAAAAACTTCCTTAATATTTTTATAAAATTTACTTGCCTTAAACTTATCGAAACAATCGATAACCTCACTACTTTACAGACTAAAAGTAAGCGATATTATTGACCGTGGTTTATTTTTAACACTAATAGAACCTTTATGCACCTCAGTAATTTTTTTAACAAGAGCCAAACCTAATCCAGAACCACTGACATTTTGTTTCCCTTTACCTCGTTGAAATGGCTCAAACAGCTTATCTTTATCAATGACCGAAATGCCTCCGCCATCATCGCTAACAGATAACGTTATTTTTCGATTTTTTTCATGCACAAAAACTTCAACAGGCGGCTTACCGTGCTTGAACCCATTATCGATTAGATTCCTCAGTGCTCTTTGAAGCATGCGCCGATCACCAATAATAATTGTGGCATTGCCCTGAAACTCGCAATTTTCATAGCGGGAGCACTCCTCTGCTACCAAACCCATCAGATCGAACTCTTCGAAATCTCGCTCTCCAACACCTGCATCGATGCGAGTCATGATAGTCAACTCTTCAATAAGGATATCAAGTTCTGCAATATCGACTTGCAAGGCTTGCAAACGAGATGGAGTGCTTTTCTTTTCGAGCATTTCTATTCCCAAACGAATTCGTGAGAGTGGTGTTCGCAGTTCGTGGGATGCATTAGCAAGTAATAACTGTTGAGCATTAACCAACGATTGAATACGTTCAGCAGCAGTATTAAAGCTCTTAGCCAGTTGTGCGATTTCATCTTCGCCTTCGACGCTAACACGAGTATCTAAATGGCCAACTCCAATTTGCTGAACCCCTATCTGCAACCGTTCCAACCGCCCACTAAGATGGCGAATAAAGGGATACATAATCATAGCGATCCCGATAGCAATAATGCCTAAAAAGATTACAAATACTGCCGACTCACCAGGTAACTGTATACGTTCAAGGTTGATTGCAAGGTAACGACCATCTTTAAGCTTGGTTATCCAACGTGTACCGCCCTCGCTTTCTTTCCAGATACTTGTTTTAATCTTATTGACTGTTGCAGGAAGTTCAACAAGTACACCAGCATTGCCTAATAGCTCACCACTTTCTGTATATAACGACACATCAAAGTCGAGAGATTGATGCAGCTCATTGAGTGCCGCTTGCTGAACACCTTGGCTACTCTCAATAGGAGGGATCAGCATTTCAGACAGTGCGGCACTTTTAAGAAATAAATCACTATCATCTTGATCGTGCCCAATTAATGTCCAAGCAATACTGGCAAGCACAGCAAAAATGGCAAGACTTGTAATAAACAGACTGCAGATTTGTAAATATAAGCGCTTTTTAATCACAGCTTTATTCCTGATCGCGTGCAAATACATAACCAACACCTCGCACCGTAATTAGTCGGCGTGGCTGTTTAGGGTTATTCTCAATTTCTGCACGTATACGAGAAACATGCACATCAATAGAACGGTCAAAAGCATCCAGATCGCTTCCTTGCAATGCATTCATTAGTTGATCACGAGTAAGCACACGCCCTGCACTATCAGCCAGCGCTAACAACAGGCGAAATTGATAAACAGTGAGATCACAGCGCTTACCTTCTAAACGAGCTTCCATCGCGTCTCGATCAACCTCTAAACGACCAAACCGAATAATATTACCTGATAAAGGGGCACCGCCTCGCCGGAGAATGGCGCGCAGCCTCGCCAATAGTTCTCTTGGTTCAAAAGGTTTTGGTAAATAGTCATCAGCCCCCATTTCTAAGCCGAGCACACGATCTAATGACTCTCCCTTAGCGGTCAGCATTAAAATTGGAATTGAATCTGTTGCCCGAAGAATTCGACAGATTTCCAAGCCATTGATATCAGGTAACATTAAGTCAAGAATAACTGCACGAAAATTCTCGTTCTCACGGTACATAAGGCCTGTTTGACCATCGAGCGCAATAGTCACGGCATAACCTTCGTCTTGAAGGAACTCCTGAATCATCTCCGCAAGCCGTTGATCATCATCAATCAGTAAGATTTTATCGCCTTGTTTCATCATAGTGACAATATAAAACATAAATGTATGTTGTGGCGAAAACTTTACATAGCTTTACATAAGAGAAAAACCAGAGAAATATCTCTTTGATGAAATGGTAACCGCCAATAAGACACGCTTTTCAACCACGAGGTTACTATGAACCCACGCAACATTTTTATCTTCCCCGCCGTCTATGCATTACTCCATGGGCCTGTTGCTCTAGCCGACAATCAGAATGACGAACACAGCGAGTGGCGTGTATCAGCACTGATTGGCGTTGCAAGCTTACCACCCTATTTAGGAGACGATGATACACAGCTAAGCGTAATTCCAGATATAAACATTAAATATGGCGATACATTCTTTGCATCGTTTCTAAGTGGTATTGGCTATAACATTATCTCAACAAAACATTGGCAAGCAGGGCCAATCATCAAATATGACTTTGGTCGCGATGAACAAGACGGAAATCCACTCAGCTTATCAGACAATACCTCTGATGACCTACTGGGCCTAGGTGATATCGAAGGCTCAGCGGAAGCAGGAGCATTTTTATCTTATAAAACTAACCGATGGCAAACCAAAGTAGAAGTACGTCAAGGTTTGGATGGTGGGCATGAAGGATTAATTAGCGAATTTGAAGTTAAGTTATTAGGGCAAGCAACACTTTTCAGCAAACCACTATTTTACTCGTTTGGCCCTGAAGCTGTTTATGGTGATGAAGCTTATCAACAGGCATATTTTGGTATTACTTCAGCACAATCTGTTCAATCTGGATTGGATCAATACACGCCTAAAGCGGGGCTTGTTTCTTATGGGCTTCACGCTAACTTCGTCATGAAAATCAATAATAAATGGTCGATAGGTGGCTTTGCTGGTTATAACAAGCTTGGCGATGACGCAAGTAATTCGCCATTAATACAAGAGCGCGGCTCTGAAAATCAGAGCCTTGGCGGCATCTTTTTCTCATATCAGTTTTAAGGGACAACTATTATGAATGACGCACTGACGTATACTAATGCTTTCTCCGAAATGCTTGCTCCATTATTAGAATTTATTCGAGTAACAGGCTTTTTTGAAGCTTTTATATTCATGCCGCTAATGACTATAGCTGCTGTCATTTTATTTATTCAACTGCGCCTTATCATTCAAAAAAATAATACCTTTAATGATACGACTCGCGCTAGATTTCCTAAATTATGGCAATTCTCTTATTTCACATTGTGCTTCATCGTAACCAATTCAACAGCCGTTGCTTTCAAGACCATGATATTTGAGGAAACTGATTACGATAGCTTTGTTTGGTACTTACCATGGGTAAGTCCACTTCATTTTTATATCAGCAGCATAGCAGGCGGTATGTTGTGGCTTATTTGGCGAAATCGATCAAGCTGGCTCGATAAAACTATCTGTATTTATGTGCAACTTGGTTTTTTTGGAGGCTATTGGGTTGCTGCTTACCGGCTATTCAATGAACCTTTCGAGTTAACTGATCCAACGAGTGGCTTTAGTGGTGTGTTTTTAGCTTTTTGGTTCGGCTTACTCAACTGGGATTTAGCCATTCGATATTTTAAAGCGCCTTATGAATCCTTGAATAAGAAAGAAACATTAAAATTCTCTCAACCTCATAAATACGGAAGTTGAAATAAATGAAAACTGTAGATGGGTATACGTCAACCGCAAAAATTTTGCACTGGATCAGCGCTGTACTCATGCTCGCTATGCTTGGACTTGGATGGTCTTTAGATGATCGCACCGGCAAGGGTTTATCGGATGCTCTCCTATCATGTGCTTGGAGGGTTCGGAGTAATTTTGATTACAATATTACGCATAAGCTGGCGTATTTCTCACCCTCCACCAACATTACCTGACAGCTTGGCCTATTTACAAAAAGTTGCCATCAATATTGTACATATGAGCTTTTACGTACTGCTTTTTGTGGTTCCTATAAGCGGGCTCTTAGTCGCTGCCGCGCATGAAGTCCCAATTATTCTATACGGACAAACGAGCGCCCAGAACTTTTTTCCATTTTTTGGTAATAATGAGTTCACTCTAAAGCGTTATATACATTCACAATCCATATACACCCTTTTAGCATTAAAAAAGGGTCATATCAGCGCTGTATCAATTCATCAATTCTGGCTAAAAGATAAAACTTTACGTCGCATGCTACCAGATAAATAGCGAGACTATGTTTATGCTCATACACATAAGGCGATTATCCGTTGGTTTCATGCTAATTATCCTACTGATATCTTTCTCTATCATGGGGCATAGTGTTATCAAATTACAAGCGGGCTTAGAAAGTCTATCATCAGAAGTTCTGTCTCTGGCTAATCGTACGATTGAAAATATACCTGTACCAAAACCCATTACTGAATATTTAGACTTTAAAGTGGCAGTGTCGGCCGATATAACCATTACTGTCTATGCCAGAGAAAGAAAAGACGCAAAAGCCAATGTGTTTATGGTACATGGAGCAGGTGGTGGCGCCTGGGCATGGGAATACTATTTTGCACATATGCCGGAGAGCTACAATCTGTATGCCTTAAGTTGGCGCGGGCATTTTGATAGCTCTGCAATTGGAGATGCGAACGCAACGGACTATGTCACGGACCAGTCTGCTGTTTTATCATTTATTCAATCGAGAAATAACTTACCTACGCATCTTATTGGTCATAGCTATGGAGGGGCGACAAGTGTTCTTCAAGCCTCAAATACACCAGAAAAAATTGCTTCGCTTACTTTACTTGCACCTGTAGTACCTCTGGATTACACATTTACACAACGCTTAGTGATACCTAAGATCGCTCCATTTTTTATTGAACTCTCAAATAATATTGAGGGCACATATAACAGCATGTTTTTAGCAAAATCACGAATGCGCCGATATCATGAACTATACGCTGGGAAAAGTTACTCTGAAGAAAAACCAAGTCTAATTGCTGACAATGGAGTATCACCAAAATGGCAAGAGACATTGCGTAAGGCTTACGAGGATATTGCAAACCAAGGCATTCCGCTATCGATCATCATCGCTCGATACGACAATGTCGTTGTCCCCCACCGCCAATACAATATTGCCCAACGCATTGGTGCGAATATCATCGAGTTAGAAAGTGGACACTATATACCGTTAGATACCTTGGCACAGCTTTCGACCACAATCGTTACTGATATCCTAGAACAACAATAAATAACGCGTTTTTATCGAATCCATTAAAAATACAATTATTCATACTTTTTATAAGTTAATTATTTTGTCCATATTAATGGAGTATTTGTGTATGGATTAAATTGACTATTAAGATAATATTTTAACCTCATTGATTGATATCTAGAAAGTTATTATGAAAACGTTTTTTACTAAAAAACCATTTTACAGCCTAATCGGGTTACTAGGTTTATTGTCTGCTTTTATTATTACTCCAGTCATTGCATCCAGTGACCTAAATGAAATTATCGAAGACCTTAAAAAAGACCCTGATATTCAACACATTAACAACGCTGACCTTGAAAAAATACCATCAGACGATGTTGTAATATTTGATGTCCGCAAAGACATAGAATATAAAGTAAGCCATATTCCCTATGCGATTCATCTTAACCCTCGTACTAGCGCCAATGACTTTTTAAAGCAACATGGCGATAAACTCGAAGGAAAAGTGGCTGTCTTTTACTGCTCAGTAGGACAACGCTCGACAGGCATGTTATCTAGATTGAGTGAGGAAGACCTTAAGAAAGCCGGTGTTACTCAAGCTTATAATCTTGAGGGTGGCGCATTTAAACGCCATAACGACGGTTTTGGCTTTGTTAAAAATGGTAAAAGTACAAAAAACATTCATCCATACAATGCCTACTACGGCAGATTAGTTGATAATAAAGAGGCTATTAAATACAAATAGTGCATGCCACAGAATTGTGTCGACTAGTAATATCGTTAATTTTTATCAAAAGTAATGGTAAGAGCTTAATGATTAAATCGACTTATGAATTCGGTATCACCTAATTAAAACGTTGGGGAATATTATGAGTAGCCTAGTCTTTAAAAACGCAGGTGCATTTTTTTATTATTAATTTCTGCAATATCATTTGCAGAAGGCTCAAAAAATGTGTCAACAAGCGCGGATACAAAAGCAGTAATAACTACGGTTAATCGCTACCTCGAAGGGATTAGTCAGCCTGAAACGGCTCAGGAGAATATCCAGAAAGCATTTTATTCTAGTACAAACCTGCATAGGATCGATGACAAGGGGGATTTGCACTTCATGCCACGAGATGTTTTAGTTAAACGTGCAATATCTGGGAAAATCCCTAAACATAAGAGCCATATCTTAAAAGTTGAAGTGACCAACAATATGGCATTTGCGAAAATTCAACTCGATATGTTGGATAGAGATTTTTACGACTATTTAACGCTGTTAAAAATAGGCTCAAGCTGGAAAATTGTCAGTAAAACTTACACCATGATAATGAAGTAGTTATAGGATACACTTCATAGTTTTTCCTTGAATGTTCCTCTCTGCTTGAAGACATACCCCAATATAGGGTGCTCAACCGTTAAATTGAACTGAAAGTTTTCTTTATCTAATGCAATTTGGCTGACTTTCGTTATGCCTGGAGACAATATATGAGGAATCGGAATTTTAATATTGGCTATCTGGCAAAAAAAGCGCTGGCTCGTAAAATGTAAACCACCCTCTTCTTCTGTCACCTTTAAGTGCATGCCGAAACCACAACCCACAATTTCAATCAGTTTTGAATCCTGCTGAATCAGCTTTGTTGATTTAACTCTATTCACTTTCTTATTCTGAAAGTAATAAAATCTATCCCAGGTAATTCCTCCTGTTTTTTTATCTGGATAAACCTTTACGGTAATAGGGACATTGCTGCCAGAATGCAAAGCCAGTGGTGTACCAATTAGTCGGCATAATTGAGCAAAAACCTTCCCTGCGCCAGAAAGAAAAACCTCTTCCATAATGCCTTCATAAATAGTCGACTTGTTTTTTTGAGTAGCATCAAAGCGTTGACGAATCTCTGGTCTTAGCCGACTCCAGGCAGATTTACCAAGGAGAGATTCATAACTAGGTGATATTTTTTCAACAGGAAGTAGTGGAGGGTTTTTGCTCATGACATTCTCCTTTGAATTATATTCCAGTGTAGTTTTATAGCTTAAAAATACCTTGGTATAAATAAATTAAACATCCCAATTGACTCAGGATCTACTTTGTAAAAGAAACGAGTTTAGCGACAGTTGACCCCATTCTCATCAACTTGATTAGTGTTGTTTTGGGCAGTCTTTTAACTTGATCAAACCAATCTGATAACGTAGTCATAAATGTTAGCATGTTGTTAATTTTCTCTTTCACCTCGATTGGGGTTTCTTGCTCAGCATCCATTTCTAAAACGCATTGACGCAATAGTGTGAGCGTTGGCTCTATCTCGCGCTTTTTACGTTCTTCCATAATGATCATTAGCATCTCCCAAGTATCACCCTGAGCGGCAAAAAAGTCTCTACGATCGCCGAGTTCACGTTCCACACTGATAAGTCCCCAACTTTGCAGCTCTTTAATGCTATTACTGACATTAGAACGAGCAACCGATAAAGTTTCTGAAATTTCTTCTGCCGTTAATGGCTGAGGTGACAAATAAAGCAAGGCGTGAATTTGAGACACAGTGCGATTAACCCCCCAACGGGTACCCATTTCACCCCAATGGATAATGTAATTCTTAATAACAGGTGTTAATTTCATGAAACTTACCTTAATACAGTTATTTCTGTACTGACAGAAATAACTGTACGCCAGTAAATAACCCATGTCAAACGGCAAAAATTGGCGCCACTAAAAGACAAGTCGATATTTACTCTGTAAACTAGCCGCCTACTTGAAAGGTCACAAATTATGTCGTTTTTATTGAAAGTGCTGCGAGAAGGCCTTGGCCGGCTTATTGTTTTTATTGATTGGGTATCCCGCCCTCGCCCTATAAAACGCACTAGCGAAGCACAAGCTACTGTAGACTCACAAACAAAAAGCTTAGCGTTATATCAGTTTTATGCCTGCCCTTTCTGCATTCGCACACGCCGCGCTATTCAAAAGCTTAACCTTTCTATAGAAACTCGGGATATTCGTCAATACAACCACTATCGCGAAGAACTGGAAGCGAATGGCGGCAAAGTTATGGTTCCGTGTCTACGTATAGAAGAAGCGGGTAACGTTCGCTGGTTGTATGAATCAAAAGAGATTATTCGTTATTTAAACGAGCGTTTTGGAGAAGAGTCTATTGAAGTAGCTGCTTAGGCTTGTATAAGGCAGGACTCTAATCTAAGTCGCTGCCAAACTCACACTATCCAAACACACTCAAATCAATTCGATCGCAATGATTACACTGCAGCACATCAGCCTACAACGTGGTCCACAACGTCTACTCAACGATACCTCAGCCACTATTCAACCCCAACACCGCGCAGCCATTATTGGTGCGAATGGTTGCGGGAAATCAAGCTTATTCAAGCTATTACTAGGCCAACTTAATCTTGATAATGGCGATATTTTCATACCTCGCCAGTGGCGTATTGCCCATATGGCACAGGAGGTTGACGAATGTCATCGCTCTGCGCTTGATTATGTTTTAGATGGCGATGATCGCTTACGAGAAATTGAACAGAATATTGCTGATGCTAACGAGCATGAGAATCATGAAAAGCTGACCCAGGCTTATGCTGATCTGGAAACTATTGACGGCTATACAGCGAACAATCGTGCTGAACAACTTTTACACGGTCTAGGATTTAGACAGCAAGATTTAAATAAACCAGTGACGGCCTTTTCTGGGGGCTGGCGCATTCGCCTTAACCTAGCACAAGCGTTAATGTGCCCTTCTGATTTATTGCTACTCGATGAACCCACGAACCACTTGGATTTAGATGCTACTGTATGGTTAGAACAATGGTTAAAAAATTATAAAGGTACCCTTCTCTTTATCTCTCATGACAGAGATTTTATTGATGCGATTGCTGGGCAAATTTTGCATATCGAACATCAAAAAATTACCTCTTATAGCGGTAATTACTCTTCATTCGAGATCCAGCGTGCACAAGGCTTGGCACAGCAACAAGCCAACTATGAAAAACAACAGCAACGTATTAGTGAAATTACGCAATTTGTAAATCGCTTTAAAGCAAAAGCAACTAAAGCCCGCCAAGCGCAAAGCCGATTAAAAGAATTAGAGCGTATGGAAAAAATAGCGCCGGCTCATGTTGATTCACCATTCAGTTTTCGCTTCTCTGAGGCAAACAAAACATCAGACCCTTTACTCACACTAGAAAAAGCAGAACTTGGCTATAACTCACCCCCTATTTTATCCCACGTAGAATTGACACTTCGTTCTGATACCCGTATTGGCTTGTTAGGATATAACGGTGCGGGTAAATCGACACTAGTCAAAACACTGGTTGGAGACTTACCCTTATTATCTGGTGAACGTAAAGAAAGTGAACATTTAAAAATAGGTTATTTTGCTCAACATCAACTGGAATACCTGGATTTAGAAGCCAGTGCCCTGCTTCATATTCAGCGACTATCACCCAAAATCAGCGAGCAAGAAATTAGAAACTTTCTGGGGAGTTTTAACTTTCATGGCGATAAGGCAATAGAACCCATTAAACCCTTTTCTGGTGGGGAAAAAGCTCGGTTAGCATTAGCTTTGATTGTCTGGCAAAAGCCGAACTTACTTATTCTCGACGAGCCAACTAACCACCTAGATTTAGATATGCGACATGCCATAACATTAGCATTACAAATGTACAAAGGCGCTTTAGTCGTTATTTCTCATGATAGACATCTTATCAAAAATACCGTAGATCAGTTTTATTTAGTGGCAAATCATCGCATACGATTATTTGATGGAGATTTATCCGATTATCAGCAATGGTTAAAGGAATCTTTACAGAAAGCGAATAATCTAACGGGTTCAAAACCTGAAAACAGTAACACCAACGCTCTTCAGAATGAAAAAGTTGATAGGAAGTTACAACGTCAACAAGATGCTGCAAAAAGGGAAAAAATAAAACCCTTAACAAACCTTATTAAAAAAACTGAAAAAGAAATGGAACAGCAGCAACAGAAACTTACAGCTGTTCAAGAGAAACTCACTAACCAAAATCTTTATAGTGATGACAACAAAAAAACACTACAAGAACTACTGCAAGAACAAGGGCAACTATCATCTATCATCACTGAATTAGAGGAAAAATGGTTACTTGCTCATGACGAGCTAGAAAGTTATCAGTAATTAGGATCTTGAAGCTAACTTTATATGTACTGCCTGCAATTCCTGCTCGCCGATGACTTCTGCTCTATGCCCATGAATAGACGAATCAAATGCCGTTGCTTCTGGTAGAAAATCTTTAGCAATAAAAGATTCCCCTTCAGAAAAGTCTCGATATACATTATTACGTAATATTATTCTGAGTGTACCCTTATTAATAATAATCAGTGTTGGGTCACCGGCCACATGCCAATCGCTACTATAACCTGCTGCACTGTTGCGCAAACGTAAATTAATAGCAGAAATTTGGTCCGTTAACACCATTCCGCCACGTATTGATGATGAAAAATTTTCCTCAGAAAAAACTGAAATAAAACTTTCATTAATAGTAATCGTTGGCAATAAAAATGGAGTGCTCATTTAATTATCCAGTAATCATAGAATATCAATAAGTCTACAATAGTAAGCCTAGAAACTAAATGATAGAAATAACAGATGTAGAAGTAGAAAACTATTTTTGATGCACCATCTTATAGCCTATTCCACCAGCAGCAATCGTAGTAATTAAAACGCCATTAGTATGATATCTTAACCTGGGCTTTTCTCCATTAACTTTTGCCCAATCAATTCGAAAATCATTTTCTTCTTCTATAGCTTGCTTTTCAGATGCAAAATATCGCCAAGTGCCTTGCATTAAGTGCATGGCGTGGGCAAGTTCATGAAACAAGTTTTGCTGCGCATTAAATTCGATTAATTCATTAGCCACACCGAATACCCGATGAGTGCCCCTGTCATCCATATCTGCATCGAAAATAATAGTAATGTCATCACCAATACCGTTTGTAATCTTTTCTGTCATAGGCGCTATAGTTCTGCCTGACGATAAACGAGCAGCAACAGAGTGCTTAATGGTAAGAGTATGCCCTGACTTTTCTATTGCCTCCAGAGTCATATAACCTTTTGGAATAACAGAAATATCATTTAGCCAACGCTTTAATCGTTGCTTTTGTTTTTTTGTGCCAACTAAAATAACGTTTTTAATAGGAAGAGAATTGAATGATTTTCTAGGATAATTAGTAGTAAAATTTTTGTGAGTGGTAACGTCAGAGGTTGATATTTTAAGCTCTGTTGCTATTTGGTTTCCAAAATTATTATTAATAAGCGTATGACTATCATCTGCCACCGTTATCTGGCTTATTAAAAGTGATAATATCAGTTGTAAACCCGCATGTATCTTCACAGATACCCCCTTTCCCTTTGCTAGAAAAAGTGACTATTTTTACGTTACTACCTATATGTATAGTAAAAAATCGTGGATTTAAACAGTAATTAAGTTAAAAATATAAAAATTAAGTTAAAAATGGATAAGAGGGCAAACACTTTTACATAGAGAGACATTTACCTAATAGGCAAATTAAATAGAACATTAAAAACATTAGTTTTATTATTTTTAAATTACCACTATTTTAAATAGGGCTCACGTTTAACTTTTAACAATATACGCTAAAAAAACATATTATTCAGTTTATATCTCTGATTTTTCTACTAATGTAGTACTACATTAGTAGAAAGCGTATTTTTATATCAAAGGCTGCTTCCCTATAAGTTTTCGCTATAATCATTTGCCAGTTGGATAATACATTACGTCTTAACTGACATCATCAAAAACCCAGAAAATGCAGCATTAGAAGACGATAGGTTTTTGTCTACTTTCGATTTAGCATCATTAATAAGCTGACGATATTTCTGATAAAAATCCCATGTTGGAGCAGGTTTATAGATCGGATCGTCAATCTCAAAATGCTTCAGTACCCCCTTTGCTGTTGTTGGCTTTACAAATACCTCTTTATTGGGAGAATAATAAGCAGGAATAATCGTCACTAAACTCCACTTTGCAAGCTTTTCTGTTTTTAATATATCAACCATGGCTTCAAAACCAAGTCGTTGCTTACCATGAAGCATCTGGCTCAAAGATTCCACTAAAAAAGCCTTATCATTTTCATTTAAATTTTTTACAAAGTCTCTAAATTTTGGTTTCTCGAACATCGATACCATAGAAGAGCGACTAATTATTTTTACCATATTATCTGCTGTCACATGGATATTTGAACATGCTGTCTTAGTAAAATATTCCTGAGACATTTCAACCATTTTACTCATTTTGTGTTTCTTACCAATTTCCACCATTTCAGGATCATTAAATCCTTTTGGATATCGCATAAGAAAATCACCTTCTAACTGCTTTAATTTTTTTCTGTCTAATGGTTTGATACTAGATATTCGGGCCGACATAGTTCATCCTCTTTAGTCACATTATTTGTATATGCTAACAACATTCATTACAGCAACATACCTTCTTCAATGGGGTAATAAGTGCTTGCAGAACCAATCAGCGAATCAGCTGAGAGAGACGGTACCCCATAGACGTCAGCTTGAACCGAATAGTCTTTTTTAATCTTCTCTAATAACAAATCAAAATCCCCATCACCAGAAAGAAGAACGACTCTATCAACATTATGTGCTGCTTCCATAACGTCAATAGTTATGCCTACATCCCAGTCTCCTTTAGCAGAGCCATCACTTCGCTGAATATAAGGTTTTAGCTTAATCGTAAAGCCAATATGTTTTAAGGCATTCTGAAATTTGATCTGCTGATCATCACCTCGGTGTATTGCATATGCATTAGCCAGAACAATATTACCTTCTGAATCCAGCCTCTCCCATAACTTTCGATAGTTAAACTGGCGCCCGTAGGCTTGACGCGTGGTGTAGTATATATTCTGCACATCGACAAAAATTGCTGTTTTTCTCATTATTATCTCGAATAATGGTTATTTTAAGAGGTTTTATGCTGCCCTATCTGGCGTATTGAATAGGATAACAGTACTATAAATCAAATGCCTCCATAGCATTGTAAATGTGATTGGTAATCTAGGGTTCATAGTTAGAGCAACTGGCCTGATTGAGTATTTTCTAAATCGTTTATAAGAATGATAAATGGAATGATTTACGCCCATGTTTGAAAAAATATCCCATACCGAGGTGACTCGTGAATCTGCACTCTCACCTAAGGAATTTATCGAAAAATATCAACGTGCAGCAAACCCCGTTATTTTATCGGATGCCACCCAAGATTGGCCGGCACGGGAAAAGTGGACCATTGATTATTTAATCAAGGTGGCTGGTCACAAGATTGTACCTGTGTACAGTAGTGATACAGCGAAGGGGAAGTCTCACCAGCACGCAGCAGCAGCGAAAATGAAAATGGGTGATTATTTGAGCATGTTGAAAAAAGGGGAAAATAACCTGCGCATGTTCTTTTATAACATCCTCCATGGTGCACCATCACTATTAAAAGATTTTTCATATCCTACTTTAGGTTTAAAGTTTTTTAAGCGATTACCGGTATTATTTGTTGGCGGGCGCGGTGCTAAGGTACAAATGCACTACGATATTGATTTAGCAGAACTTATATTATGTCATTTTGGTGGAAGAAAACATGTGCTGCTTGTCTCTCCAGAACAAACTGAACACATGTATAAAGTCCCATTTTCATTTAGTGCTTTGTATGATGTAGACTTCGAAAATCCAGATTTTGATAAATACCCTGCTCTAAAAAATGTTACCGCCCAGTTAGCAATCCTTAATCACGGGGATGCTCTCTATATACCATCTGGCTACTGGCATTATATAATTTACGAAGATATTGGTTTTTCACTAACCTTACGATCTTTCCCAACAAAATTTAATCAGCGGATTACACTACTGAAAAATATCTTTATAACAAGAACAATTGAAGGCTTGATGCGTAAACTGATCGGCCAACCTTGGAACGATAGAAACGAGCGTTTAGCGCTGGAGATAACCAATAATAATTTTAATCAAAAACATAAAAATACTTAAAATTTAGCTCTAGTAATATATCCATTCGCAATCATTATCGAAACGAATATTTTTGGGCTTTACTTTGTATCTGAACCACGTCTAGAAGAATTATTTCTTCCTCGTTGAGTAGCGGTACCCAACTTACTATTATGCTGACGACTTCGATGCCTCTTATTTTTAGAGGCAGGCTTATGCCCTCGAGCACTCTCTCCAGAGCGCTGACCATCTTTATGTTCAACTCTTGGTTTTTTAGGCTTTTTCGGTTTTATGGGTCGATGATCCAAACGAGATTCTGGTAGCTGATGAATTGGGTCAAACTCTTCAATAAGTTTACGCGTTAATAATTGTTTGATTAAGCGCTCAATACCGGACAACTCTTTAAACTCATCAGCGCTCACCAGAGAGATTGCCTGGCCACTCGCGCCTGCACGACCAGTACGACCTATGCGGTGAACGTAATCCTCTGCAACATTGGGCAGATCAAAATTAACGACTTGTGGTAATTGATCAATATCCAGACCCCTTGCTGCAATATCCGTTGCAACCAATACACGCACTTCACCTGCTTTAAACTCTGCCAATGCACGTGTACGTGCACCCTGACTCTTATTTCCATGAATAGCTACAGCCGTGATGCCATCAGCTTCCAATTGACGTGTCAGCTTATTAGCCCCATGCTTTGTACGAGAAAAAACTAATACTTGTTCCCATTTATGCTTATGGATTAAATAGCACAATAGTGCAGATTTTTGCTTTTTATCAACAGGATGAATCCACTGCTTGACCGTTTTTGCGGTTGTATTTCTTGGGCTTACAGAGATTTCGACAGGCTTATTAACCAAGCCTTTTGCAAGCTGTCTTATATCATCCGAAAAAGTGGCCGAGAATAGCAAGTTTTGGCGTTGGCGAGGTAATACTTTAATAATTTTACGTATATCGTGAATAAACCCCATATCAAGCATGCGGTCAGCTTCGTCCAACACCAGTACTTCCAATTGATCAAACTTAACCGCATTTTGATTATATAAGTCCAATAGCCTTCCAGGTGTAGCCACCAAAACATCGACACCACTGCGCAATTTCATCATTTGAGGGTTAATTTTAACACCACCAAATACAACTGCGGAACGTAACGGTAGATATTTACCATACAGAGCGACACTATCTCCTACTTGCGCCGCCAACTCCCGAGTGGGTGTTAATACTAAAGCACGAACTTTATTCGCTTTAGCGATATCCCCTTTCATCAAACACTGCAATAAAGGCAAGGTAAAGCCCGCCGTTTTTCCTGTGCCTGTTTGAGCTGCTGCCATGACATCACCACCATTGATAATGGCTGGTATCGCTTTCGCCTGAATAGGTGATGGCGTGTCATAGCCCTTTTCAGCAATGGCTTTTAGTAGTGGCTCAGCTAAGCCAAGAGAGTCAAAACTCATAATATTCATCTGTTACATATGGAAATAAAGTGGCCGCGCAGCTTACAGGAAATAATCAGAATTACCAGAGCCTGTTACCACTAGTATTTAAAGTAAGGTATATAACTTAACCTAAAACAACCAGCATCAATGGCATAAAAACAGCTGCAAGTAATGTTTGTGCTGTAATAATTGTCGCCATTAGCTCGTAATCCCCTCCCAATTGTCGAGCTAATACATAAGAAGCCGGTGCCGTGGGTAATACGGTCAACACTAAAAGAACACTTCTAACCATAGGGTCGATAGTAAAAAGGGCACATAAACCCATAGCCACCATCGGTAAGCATAAAAACTTTATGAGACTACTCATAACAATAGGTTTGCTTGACGATTTAATAGAGCTCAATGTTAATGCTGCACCCACTGTCAATAAGCCTAGTGGTAAAGCTGCCCGAGAAAAAATATCGATTGTTTCGAGTAATACACTAGGTAATTTAATACCAAGTAAATTAATTCCCATACCGATAGCGCAGGCTAAAATTAATGGGTTTAATAAAATGGATTTAGTAATGCGCCGAACAGTTCCTTCACCATTTTGTTCGCTATAACATTCTAAAACCAGCACACAGTAGATATTAAGGGCAGGAATCATAACTGATGCCAATACAACGGCAATAACTAGACCCGGGCCACCATATAAAGCTGCAACAACCGCCAACCCGATATAAGTATTTAAGCGGATCCCCCCCTGATAAACTGAGGTAAACCCTGCATTACTGACCTGAGTAAAAGGCTTGCTTAAGATCAAGCATACACTGACAATAAAGTACATTAAAAGGATAACCATCACTGGCCTTAAAAAACTAATATCATCTAAGTCAGCTTCTATCATTTTGCTGACTAACAACGCAGGGAATAATAAAAAATAAGTGATTTTCTCCGCTTCCCGCCAAAAACTAATATCGGGAAACTGAAAGCGACGACATAAACAACCACAAAGGATAATTAAAAAGACAGGAATAATTGCAAAAAGGATAGCCATAGTTACAGGAACAACGATAAAGCAAAGCAGAATTTGCCATAACAAGGGGATTGAAAGCCATGCCCCCAACTAGAATTTATACTATACTAGCTAGATAACTTGTACGTATATTTTTCAAGAGTATATCGTATACGTAAACCACGTAAAACAATGATTCTCTATAATTAGTAGTTTAATAATGTTATACCCTGTTACCAATGAAACTACTTTCGAGGAACTTATCCCTCGCTATCAATACTATTTTCGAGTACTGCTAGGCTTTTCCGCTAGTGCCGCATTGATTGGTTATGATTTAACAGACGGAAAAGGCCTTAATATCGCCGCTTTAGTCATAGCTCTGCTCCTACTTGCTTACTGCAGTTTTACATATTGGTTAACACTGCTTCGAGATGGGCACAATCCCTCCAGCATTACTTGGCTCGCCATTGCTGATGGCTTTGTTATTTCGCTGGCGATATCTGAATTGGACTATACACCATGGCCTAGCCTGCTTTTGATTATCTTGTTACAGTTTAATGCGCTAGCTCAAGGTAGTGTTAAACAATGGCTGGAAGTTAATATTGGCGTACTCTTTGGTTTATTAATCGGTTTTTTTCTATTAGCGAACCAATCTATCAATTTTGATACAAATAGCACATTAAATAACGTTGTACTCATCGGTGCTTTTGCTTACTTGTGTCTTTACGGCGCTTACTCATACAATTATCAACAGCAACTAATTGAGTCTAACCGTCAATTCCATAGCGATTGTGAAACTTATCGCAACCATGCCTATAAGCTATCTCGCTACCTTCCTGGCCCGGTAACCGCTATGATCAAAGGCCAGGATCAAAACTTACAAACAGAACGCAAGCGTATTACTGTCTTTTTCTCTGACATTGTCGGGTTTACTGAACTCAGTGAAGAGCTAGAAGCAGAAACACTCAATGAATTACTCAATAGCTATCTGTCAGAAATGAGTAAAGTCGCCAATAAATTCAACGGTACTGTCGATAAATTTATGGGCGATGCGATCATGGTATTGTTCGGTGATGATCGAGACACCTCTAAAGGTGTTAAAAAAGATGCTATTCAATGTGTTGCCATGGCCATTGAAATGACTAAGCGAATGAGGGAATTACAACCTCAATGGGCTGAACTAGGTATTAAAAAACCCTTACAAATTCGTATTGGAATCAATTCTGGTTACTGTACTGTAGGCACATTCGGTACTGATAAAAACCTAGACTATACGGCACTTGGCGCTCATGTTAATTTGGCCAGCCGCTTGGAATCTGCAGGCAAACCTGGAAATATCCTTATATCTCATGAAACATGGGCATTAATTAAAGATGTCATTTTGTGCCGGGATAAAGGGCAAATTAAAGCGAAAGGGTTTTCTTACCCTATACAAGTATATGAAGTAGTCAACTATCGAAAAGATTTAGGCAGCAACCAGAGTTATCTTTCAGAAAGCATGGATGGATTTTCTATGCATTTAGATTTAGAAAAGATAAAAAACTATGACAAAGAGCAGGTTATCGATAGTTTAAAAGTTGCTGTCAAAAAATTACAAGATAAAAATATTCGATAAATACGTTATTGTCGGCTGGTTCGTAATCGTGTTCTGACAAGCTGATTACTTTTCTGACCATAATTACTACGTAATGGATTAATATCGAGCCCTCCTCTACGGGTATAGCGCGCATAAACAGTTAATTGCTCTAGTTCGCCAGTTCGATATAGATCACAAAATATACTTTCCACACAATTTTCATGAAAATCTTGATGCTCTCGAAAAGAGATCAGATAGGCAAGTAAGCTTTCAGGCCGAATTTTTCGGCCTGTATATTCAATAAATACAGTAGCCCAGTCAGGTTGATCAGTCACAGGGCAATTGGTTTTTAATAAATGGCTATAGAGTATTTCATTTTTAACCGACTGTTTGGTATCTATCACCAATAGCTGAGGTTGAGGATGGTAGTTTTTAATATCAACCAAACAGTCATCAATGCAATACCCTGGAAAAGCCTCAATACTTAAAGCCTCGCTATCATTTAAAGAATAAAATACAACGTTAACATCACCCCCAGTGACTTGCATCAGATCCTGCTTCATTATTTGTATAACTGCTGATTCACTTTCGAATTGAGTTTGATTAAATGAATTCAAGTACAACTTAAATGATTTAGATTCAACGATATGTGATGTCTGACAATCAAATATAAATTCAGCTAAACGTAAATGAGGTTTTCCTTGTTGGTCTAACCATGAAATTTCATACGCGGTCCATCTATCTTCTCCACCAAAGGGTAATGTATCTCCATCTAAAATATGTTGCCGAGACTCTTGTCGTGTAATTGGATACAATAAACCTGCATTGTATTGACCACTGTAGACAGTCGTTTGGCCTAGAGGAATAGATGATTTCATAGTAACAACCTAGGGTAAAATAATTAAGAACGCAGACGAGTCCCATGCGCCAACAGATACAAACAAATAATCGTTAGTGCAACTATAAATACCATAACACCAATAAATGCTGAAACAATACTGATATCTGATATCCCTAAAATACCATAGCGGAATGCGTTCACCATATATAATATAGGGTTCAACTTGGAAACACCTTGCCAAAAGTCAGGCAACAAACTAATAGAATAAAAGACTCCACCCAAATACGTCAGTGGGGTTAAGACGAATGTTGGAATAATAGAAATATCATCGAATGTTTTCGCAAACAATGCATTAAAGAAACCGGCAAGTGCGAAAACAACAGATGTTAAAAACACAATACCAATCGTAACTGGCAGATTATGTATTGTTAAGTCTGTAAAAAAGAAAGAAACCAGAGTAACAACCACACCGACTAATAATCCACGTGCAACCCCTCCTAAAACATAACCCAATAGAATAATATAATTAGGTGTTGGAGATACCAGTAATTCTTCGATACTTTTTTGGAACTTAACGCTAAAAAAGGAGCTGACAACATTGCCATAAGAGTTTGTAATGATAGACATCATAATTAAACCCGGAACAACAAACTCCATATAAGTAAAACCGTCCATCTGTCCTATTCTAGACCCAATAAGCTTTCCAAAAATAACAAAGTAAAGCGTCATAGTAATGACAGGGGGTAACAACGTTTGGACCCATATTCGCGTAAAACGTACTATCTCTTTCCTGATAATCGTAGATAAAGAAACCCATTGTTCTAATAACGTCATCAATTATTTACTCCTGACTACTCTCAACTAACGAAATAAACAACTCTTCGAGACGATTACTTTTATTGCGCATACTCGTTACTTCTATTCCTTTTTCATTTAAACACTGAAAGACTGCATTTAATGAACGTCCTTTCTGAACAACAATTTCTAGAGTGTGACTGTCAATTAAGTTGGATTGAAAATTTTCTAATTGAGGAGATTCGTAAAGCTCTTCCTGCAAATCAAAAATAAGCACCTCCTGATCTAGGCGCTGTAACAACTTTTTAATGCTTGTGCTTTCTACTATTTCGCCCTTATCAATAATACCAATATTGCGACAGAGGCTTTCTGCCTCTTCAAGATAATGCGTGGTCAATATGATCGTCGTTCCCTGTTGATTAATTTCCTGTAGAAACTGCCACATAGACCGACGCAATTCAATATCAACACCGGCTGTTGGCTCATCCAGAATTAGTAGTTTAGGCTCGTGAATTAATGCACGGGCAATCATCAATCGACGCTTCATTCCACCAGATAAGCTACGGGCTGGGCTTTGACGCTTATCCCATAAACCTAACTTACGTAAATATTTCTCTGTTCGCTCCTCACACAGTGCCCGCGGTAAGCCGTAATACCCACCTTGATTGATGACAATATCCCTAACTTTCTCAAATTGATTAAAATTGAATTCTTGAGGGACAATACCGATACACTTTTTAGCTGCTGAAAAATCTGTATCAATATCATGACCAAAGATGCGTATAGTGCCTGCTGACTTGATAGCCAAAGAGCAGATAATACTGATTGTTGTCGATTTCCCTGCTCCATTGGGCCCAAGAAGAGCAAAGAAATCACCCTCTGCAACTTCTAGATCGATATTTTTAAGTGCTTCAAAACCATTACTGTATACTTTTCGTAGGGCTTTTATGGATAATGCTATTGTCATAATATGTGGTTCAAAATAAAAATGCTAAAAACGCTTAACAGAGCCATTGGGGTACAATGGCGTATTATCATTCAACGGGCGTTGTATGCCTTATACTAGATCGCCGATAGGCAAGGCTGGAGATAACCAACTACATGCATTATACGCAATACTTTATCCATCATGTGGATCTACTCAAAAAATTTAAGCACGACATTGGTCAACTGCCCCCCTATCAAATTAACCTCAGTGATTTGACAGAAAGTGACCAGACATTTATGCGCACTCTCGATACATTATGTACTTACCAAGAATATGATGAAAAAATGATCGAGCAAGGACAGTGGTTAGTTGAACGCATTATCAGTGGCTACAACCACCTATTGCAGCATTTCTCACGAGACTTATTATGGTTCTTTGGCGGTAGCTGCTTACACCACATGCCAGATGATGAAATCCACTTTTATCAGCAATTAGATGAATTGCGCCATGCATCTGAAAGCCAAGATCGCCCATTTAATATAGAAGAAGCTAAAGAATTTCTTAATAAACAAATATAAGACCTTAACAATGACTGCGACGATTGTATTTCTTGATAAAGCGACCATCCCCCCTCATATTCAATTCAATACCCTAGAGGTTGAACATGAATGGAAAGAATATGATTTAACCACTTCAGAGCAAATTATCTCTCGCTGTAAAGAAGCCGATGTCATTATCGTAAATAAGGTTGTTCTGGACGCAGAAACTATCGCACAGTTACCCCAACTCAAACATATTGCCGTTATTGCTACAGGCTACAACAATATCGATATTGAAGCCTGCAAAGCTCGTGGTATAGCGGTTACTAATACGCCTGGTTATTCAGTTACCTCCGTCCCTGAACATACATTAGCACTAATATTCGCTCTACGTCGCCACCTCGTTGCTTACCAAAATAGTATGAAACAGGGCAACTGGCAAAACTCACCCTATTTCCACGGCTACTTAACCCAAACTCTTGATTTAAAAAATGCTCAACTGGGCATTATTGGCGGGGGAAGCCTAGGGCAGGCAACGGCAACATTGGCAAAAGCAATAGGGATGAATGTTGTATTTTCAGAGCGCAAAGGTGAAGTGAATACTCAAAAATCGGGCTATTTACCCTTTGAAGAATTGATTCAAAGTAGTGATGTTATTTCTTTACATTGTCCACTAACACCAAGCACTCAAAACTTAATTGCCTTAGATGAATTTAAGAAAATGAAAGCCAGTGCACTCTTAATTAATACTGCACGAGGAGGGTTAGTAAACGAGCAAGATTTAGTCACTGCACTAAAGGATAAACTCATTGCTGGTGCCGGGTTTGATGTCGCAACAGTTGAACCTATTCAGGAAGACAACCCGTTATTGGCTTTACTTGATCTGCCTAATTTTATCCTGACACCACATGTTGCCTGGAGCAGTGATTCATCATTGCAATGCCAGGCCAATATGCTAATCGACAATATTAATCATTTTTTTAAAGACTCAGAGTTACATCGAGTTGTGTAAGTAGGGTTTTAATAAATTTAGCCAACTGGCAGAAACACGCCTATATTCTTCAATACATAGTTCGGAACGTCTTTTCGAAAAACCTATCTTTCTGGGTAGCGATTTAAATTTTTGTGGATCGCTACCATAAAGATGACAACTGATTTGATAATGCCTTTGTAAGCTTAAACTGTGTTCATCCATAAAATCCCATTTCCTAAGAATTTTAATATTTTCTTTATCTAAACCATAGTACTCCGCAACATGCTTAACAATATCTATCCCTTCCTCGTTAAAATGAATCAGCGACACTGTCGCAAAAGCATCAACCGCATCCTCTTCTCGACCAACGACTGGAATGTCATACATTAACACCAGCATATGCCCAAACTCATGCAGGATAATATGGGTAAGAACATTCATTGCCGCTTGATGTGTATTAGCACCTTGCTGAGATTCAGCGAAGGTATCAAATACTGACTCGACAAAGGAAAAAGGGATAAATATCTCTTTATGATCAAAGTCTGCAAAAGGAAACTCCCCACGACCGATAATAAGATTAATCGATCGGTCCAATAGAAATTCCTCATTAATAAACGTCACAACCGACTCAACAACCCCGGAGTTTTGAATGAGCTGGAGAATTTCCTGCTCTTGGGCATTTGTTGCCTTTTCGTAAGTAATGGTCACTTTAGGTATCGCAAAGGCACAATTTGTACAAAGAAAAATTATTACTATTATTATCATTTTCAAAATATTTGACCTTTTCACTTACATTTTATTGGTTCCTAATGAATAGCTTCCCACATATATCTGGCAATACACAATAAACAGAAACTAAATGGGCATACGAGCTATGGGGTAGATATCATAGCGGCTAGACTTGCCCTCCATCACTAAACCAGGTAATGGGATGTTGCTCTGTGGGTATTGCTCACATAGCGTAGGCGCCTTTCTAGGCCGTTTAACAACCACCCTATATTTTGCTTTTGCCAACGCTAACGATAATACTTCGCCAGCATCTGAGTCACCACCCACAAGCGATTGGAAAGCTGCCATATTTTTTTTAACTTTCGCACTTTTCTCTTTTTCGGGAAACATGGGATCGAAATAAATAACATCCGGCATACCTGAGACTTGATTCAGGTAATCAAACGATTGCTGTTTATGTAAAGTCATATGACTAACAATAGCTTTTAGTTGATCGTCATCACAGTGTTGGGCGCGCTGAAGCCCATCATTCAATAAGTGAAAAATAATAGGGACACGCTCAACCATATCTACCCGGCAACCCAATGTTGCCAGAACAAAGCCATCTTGCCCAAGACCCGCCGTAAGATCGAAAATGTGAGGCCGGAAACTTCCTTTAATACCAACCGCTTTGGCAATTAATTGACTTTTCCCCCCACCAAAGTGGCGACGGTGAGCACTTGCTCCTTGTATAAAATCTACATACACAGGGCCAGGAGCCCCTTTACCGGTCCTCTGTAAGGATAACCCCTGAGTATTTATCAATAGAACAAACTGCCCAGCCTTGAGGTATTTGGGAAGAGCATCGACTATAGGCAAAGATAAAGATGCCGATAATTCGCTAACATCCTGAGAGATGGAACCACTTGGATCAAGGCAAATGCCTATAATAGAGGCTACGCTACTCATATGGACGTTAACTAAATAAAAAGGAAAGGTATAAAGTGACTAAGAAATAACGTTAGCTATCTCGCAAACATCAAACCAATGGTATTACGCTGATGGTGCATAACTTTCATATCAACAGGTTCTTGATTAATAGCGCCCACCATTTTTACGAAACGAACTTTAACTTCTGTTCCCAAAGGAGGAATTGGGTGATTTTCGATTTTCACCGACGCACCGCCATCAGAAATATCTTGGGTTGAACCAATAATAGTACCAATTGATGGGTGCATAATCTCAACACGGATAGTTGTAGACTTACGCTCAGACCGACGACGATCGTCCAGCTTATGTATACGTGAGGGGTCGTTAGTAATACCAGTAATAAAAGTCATAATCTTATTGTGATCTAAAAAAGCAAAAAATTCACTTTGTTTTTTAAAAATAGTCGAAATACGTCAAAAAATCAACCTGACAAAGTTTAATTAGCCGCCAAAACCTTGAAGAGAAAGTATATTCTCAGAACCTTAACGATTCATTTGAACAAAAGCGGCTAGAATAACTGATATCAGCGTTCAGTAAAATGGCCTAAGGAAATCCAATCAAAGCCTTCTTCCTGGCAGGCATAACGTACCTCCCCTATAGCATCCTCTAACTCTGCAAATGCTTCTTGTGCTAATGCAACGGTATTATTTTGCTGGCTAATGTGGGCGACGACTAAATGCTGCAAACGAGACCGGTTAACTCGAGTAAGAAAGTCAGCAGCCTGTCGATTACTTAAATGCCCCCATGCTCCCCCAACACGTTGTTTTAATGTTTGAGGGTATTGCCCAGATGCCAGCATCAATGGATCATGATTGGCTTCTAAGATAAGCCCATCACAGGCTTGATAATGCATCTCAACATGGGGAGTAATACTACCTAGGTCGGTCAAAATACCCAAGCGTGTATCGTTAGCTTCAAATATATACTGAGCTGGCTCTACAGAGTCATGAGGAACAGCGACGGGAGTAATTTGGATAGATTTAACACTGAAGGGCTGATAACTTTTAATAAGTGCTACCTCCGGCAACATACCGATATCACGACCTCTTTGAGTCCCTGGTGTCATATAAACCGGGACTTTATACTTTCTTGCAAGAGGCCCTACTCCACCGATATGATCACTGTGTTCATGAGTGACAATGACGGCATCTATTTGATCGGGTGACACATCTAAGCGTGCCAAACGCCTGACAGTTTCCTTTAGAGTAAAGCCACAATCGATTAAAAGTAAACAATCATCATGGCGAATTAATGTTCCATTGCCCTTACTACCACTACCCAGAGACGAAAATTGCAATCTTATATCAACCTTAGGCGAATAGTATCAAGCAGAACTCTAGCCTCTTCAACATCAAGCAATTTACCGTAACCATCGCGGACATAAATAACGGCTTCATTTTGTCGCTTTCGTTTAACCAATAAATAACCAGAAATATTAGATAATTTTTTTACATCTTGATTATTGATTGAATTCGGAAATAACGCTGTTGTTTCTGGATCATTAGGCAGACGTTCTAAAATTTCTTCTAAAGAATAACGACTTTTCTTTTTTTCTTCTTGAGAACCACTAAAGTTTACAAAATTAATCCAACTGGATTTTTTCTTTTTCTTAACTTTGTAGGTATCAAAATAGAAAACACCTTTAGCCGTATCACTATCATAAATCAACAGGCCATTTTCATCTAACGCATTGATCAATGCACGATTAACACGCCCATCATCCGCTTGCATGATCAATACAGGCTCTTGGTCACTTTCTGTAAATTGAACCTTATCAGGCAGATTAATTGTTGCCGCCAAATAGGAATCACCCACACTTGAGCTTGCGCTATTTAAACTAGCTACCAGTTGTTGAGCCAGCCAATTAGCATGCGTGCGATCTTCTAGCTGATCAGGCCATTGATATAAGTTACTGGACTGATCTGCAAGAGCACGCTTTTCATTGATCATATAGATTTCTGTCGTATCCGCTTGCAGCCCTTGCTCCAGTCGAAGGCGATACCGAGCGGCAAAACCGGGCTGTACTGCCTGTTCAAACCAACCTGTGTCCAATGTCGCAGCATTCAAATCTCTACGCGCAAGAACCACATTTTTTTGCTGCCAAAAGCTGACCAGTTGCGACCAAGTTGTTGCAGGAGGTTTTGCATTTAACACCCATAATTGCTCATTGAAAGTTTGAATAGACGCTATATTAGAATCATTTGCACTGCCTACTGTCGGAGGAAAAGGCGTCGTGAATTTTTTAGGATCACGAGTTGTCTTTTCCGGTACACGATATAATTGCCCCAAACGTTCTTTATCAACATTTTCTGGGGGCACAACCGGCGGTATTGTTGTCGCTTTTAAATAATCAGGTTGTTTAGTTGCACAGGCTGATAGAATAAATACTAGCGAAACAGGCCATAGCAAATGCACAAATACTTGCTTCATAAATCAATATCAATTGGAAGTAATAGAAAGTGAGCCCATTGCTTTACGCAAAGGTTCCGAATTTGACGCCATTAGAGGTGTTAATGGTAGACGAATACCTTCGGGCATTAATCCCATTGATGACACGGCCCATTTAACAGGGATCGGGTTAGATTCAATAAATAACGCATTGTGCAAAGGTAATAGCTCGGCTTGCAGTGCTCTCGCGGCCTCGGTTTCTCCAGCCATTGCTAAACGACACAATTCAGCCATTTTATTAGGCGCAACATTAGCCGTCACAGAGATATTTCCTTTACCCCCCAATAACATTAACTCAACTGCCGTTAAATCATCACCCGAATAAACACTGAAGTTATCTGGAGCCTGTTCAATGAGTGCTTTACCGCGAACCATATCCGCTGTTGCATCTTTAATGCCGATAATATTCTCATGGGAAGCTAAGCGTAGAACGGTTTCATTATCCATATCGGTAATGGTACGCCCAGGAACATTATATAGAATTTGGGGGACAGCAACGGAGTCCGCAATCTGCATAAAATGTCGATACAGGCCTTCCTGTGTTGGCTTATTGTAGTAAGGAACAACTAATAAACAGGCATCAACATTTAGCTTATGAGCCTCTCGAGTCAGCTCTTCGGCCTCGCGGGTAGAGTTTGCGCCAGTACCTGCAATCACAGACACTCGCCCATTGGCAAGCTTAACAACTCTCTCAACAACACTAAGATGCTCATCAACGGCTAAGGTGGCTGACTCCCCAGTAGTACCGACGGCAACGATAGCATCGGTACCCTGTTCAACATGGAATTCGACCAACTTATCGAGAGACGCCCAATCCAGTGATCCATCAGCGTTCATTGGGGTCACTAGGGCAACCATACTGCCCTGAATTGTCGAGCCATTGTTGTTCATTCCGGTACTCCGATTTTATATTCTACTTAAAAGATGCAATGGTACTGACGACGCCTGTCTTATACAAGCGTATTCACACTTATCAGCTGGATTGTATGAGTCTTTATTTATAAAGGTTAGGCCGCCCTTCTGGGCGAGTTTTAAATCGGCGATGCACCCATAAATACTCAGCAGGGTTTTCTCTGACGCGGTCCTCGATATATTGATTTAATCTAACAAGGTCTGCCGTATCATCACCGGTAGGAAAATCTTCAAAAGCAGGGATAAATTCTATTTCATAGCCTTTATAGCCCGGCAGGCGCCGATAGGTAATCCCAACCGCTTGGGCCTTAGCCACTTTCAGCAGCCTTGGTGTCGCCGATAATGTAGCGGCAGGGATATTAAACCAAGGGATAAACGTGCTGACTTTTCTACCATAATCCTGATCTGGGGCATACCATAGCCAATCCCCTTTCTTGAGAACACGTATCATGCCACGCATATCGTAACGGTTAATCGCCTCAGAAGTGGGGTTATTACGTTCACGACCTCTATGTTGAATTAAATCGTAAACTGGATTGTTATGAGCACGATAAGAAGTATGGAGATTAAATAAACGGCTGACATGTATATTCGCTATTTCGAGAGTATTAAAGTGCAGCCCAATCACTAAAGCCCCAACACCTTTTTCTTTTAATTGATCCCAGTTCTCTTTACCTTTTACGACAAAGCGTTTGCGCAAACGCCAATACGGCATAAACCACGCCATCCCTGTCTCAAACATAGTGATACCATTGGTTTCAAAATGTTGCTTAACCAAATACTCACGCTCACCATCACTTAATTCAGGGAAACACAAATCGATATTGCGTCGTGCAATATGGCGACGTCGTTTAGCTACAGCATAAGCAATACGACCAACGATTATCCCCATCAGTATTTGTAGACGATAAGGTAACTGAGCTACAAGGGCAATGATCCCCATTGCCATCCATGTCAGCCAATATTTGGGGTGCAATAATGATAGAGAAAAACGAGGAGACTGCATCAAATAAGCATCAATAAAATTTAGGGAGCCGGATTAGAGTTTTCACGGTGAATCGCTTCAATACCTTCTAAAGCTTCATCGGAGAGATGGGTATTCACACTGTCAATATCAGCTCGAAGTTGTTCCATCGTTGTTGCACCAATTATATTGGCAGTTAAAAACTGTTGCTGATTCACAAACGCTAAAGCCAATTCAGTTAAACTTAAACCGTGTTCGGCAGCTAGCTTTGCATAAGCTTCTGTTGCGACTTCGGACTGAGGGTTATTATAACGACCAAAGCGAGTATATAAGGTTAAGCGTGCTTTCTCTGGCTTAGCGCCACCAATATATTTTCCAGTTAATACACCAAATGCTAATGGTGAATAGGCCAGCAAACCGATTTGCTCACGAATAGATATTTCCGATAATCCAACTTCGTAAGTACGATTGAGCAGATTGTAAGGGTTCTGCACACTCACCACTCGAGGAATATCAAATTCATTTGCCAAGCGACAAGATTCCATGACCCCCCAAGGAGTTTCATTCGATAACCCGACAGTACGCACCTTTCCTTCAGCAACTAAATCAGACATAGCCGACAGCGACTCTTGCAAAGAGTAGACATCTTCATCTTTTGCCTGTTGAAAGCCTAAACGTCCAAAAAAATTGGTGGTGCGTTCCGGCCAATGCAATTGATACAAATCGATGACATCCGTTTGTAATCGCTTCAAGGATCCTTCGACTGCTTGTTTTATATGAGCAGCACTTAAACGCGGGCCTCCACGAATATATTCAAACCCGGAGTTGTGGCCAACATTACCGGTTACTTTTGTGGCTACAACAACTTTATCTCTCACGCCACGTGCCTTTAACCAGTTCCCCACCATTACCTCAGAAGCGCCATAGGTCTCTTGATTAGGGGGTATAGGATACATTTCAGCAACATCAAAAAAATTTATGCCTTGCTCAAAGGCATAATCCATTTGTTCAAATGCTTCTGCTTCTGTATTTTGTTCGCCATAAGTCATGGTTCCTAAAGCGATCAGGCTTACTTTAATATCAGTATTACCTAGGGAGCGATAAATCATAATAAGCTACTTATGTCAGAAAGGTTTCGAAATGGGAGCAAATGTTACTAGAATTAATAACTCAACTACTGTTATTACTTACATCCTTGTAAATTGATTTTTTAATACTGCTATAAAAAACTAGCTTCTACCATAGGATTTGTTTCAAGCGTGTAATCAACACCTTCAACACCAAAGCCAAATAATCGTAAGAACTCTTTTTGATACAAAGAAAAGTCTGATAGTTCATTCAGGTTTTCCGTTGTTACCTGAGGCCAAATAGCTTCTACTTTTGCTTGGGTTTCAGGCTTTAACTCCAAATCATCGACACGCAAGCGTTGTGTATCATCCATACGTGGTGAAGCGTTATACATACATTCCGTAAACAAACGGTACAACTGCTCGATGCAACCTTCATGAGTACCCTCTTCCTGCATTACTTTGAAGAGAATAGCCAAGTATAGAGGCATTACCGGGATGGCCGAACTTGCCTGAGTAACAACCGCTTTCAGAACAGAAACATGAGCTGAACCATTAAGAGGTGATAACTGCTCACGCAATTCACTTGCAGCTCTATCAAGATCCTCCTTCGCTTTACCGATAGTCGCATGACCATAGATTGGCCAAGTTAACTTCTCACCCAAGTAGGTATAAGCAACCGTTTGAACACCTTCTGCCAATACACCAGCTTCAGATAAAGCATCCATCCATAACTGCCAATCTTCACCACCCATGACTTTAACCGTATTGGCAATTTCTTCTTCAGAGGCTGGATCTACCGTTATTTCACCCACAACTTGGGTATCTGTATTCAGATTTTTTGCGGTATAACTTTCGCCAATAGGCTTCAATGTAGAAGAAAAAACTTCACCAGACACAGGGTCTTGACGGCGAGGAGAAGCCAGACTGTAAACAACCAGATCTATTTTTCCCATATCTTCTTTTATAACATCAATAGTCTGCTGTTTAGCTGCACTCGAAAAAGCATCGCCATTAATACTCTTAGCGTAATAACCCGCTTTATGTGCCGCATCCTCAAAGGCTGCTGAATTATAGTAGCCAGCTGAAGCCGTTTTTCTTTCTGTCGGTGGCTTTTCAAAAAATAAACCCAGAGTATTTGCACCATAGCCAAAAGCAGCAGTGATCCGTGAAGCGAGACCATAGCCTGTAGAGGCACCAATCACTAGTACATTTTTAGGCCCATTATCAGCATCAAAAGAAGACGCCTTGGATTGAATATAATCAATTTGTTGTTGAACATTAGCTGCACAACCTTGCGGATGAGCATTAGTACAAATAAAACCACGAACTTTAGGAGAGATGATCATCAAGGTAACCTTATTACGAATAAAAGCTTACTTTCTAAAACTGACGTTATAAAGAGTAGTGCTTAAAAATTTGGACATATAGCGTACAAGCTAGCATTATAAACACATGGCGGACTATTGGCTAACAGATCAGTATTAGCTGACATGAAACATCAGAAATCACTATAATACCTTGCTCATTGAAAACACATGTAAGCTATTAATTATAAACAGCCCCAAGTGGTTTCTAAATTATCTCTTAATACCTTCTAACAATATCCAAACTATGGCAAAAATTGACCCTGCATTATTAACATTGCGCTTTAACACCAATGACAAATGGACAAAAACTGTACTATCCGATTTTGATTCATTTTTGAATGATCACGCCCAGGCTGAAAAAAAGGCATCTGGAATGGCTATGTCCATGCTGTCACATTATCCAGATCGCCCCGAGCTTGTAAGCGCTATGATCGATCTTTGTATAGAAGAACTAGCCCATTTTCGCGAAGTCATTAAATTAATGCAGGCGCGTAACTTGCAACTAGGTAATGATGAGAAAGACCCCTATGTTAATCAAATTCGCAAACATATTCGAAAAGGAGATTCTGAAAACTATATGCTGGACCGTTTATTAACTGCAGCAATTATAGAAGCTCGGGGTTGTGAACGCTTTGGCTTAATTGGTCAATCACACACTGACGCAAGCCTACAAAAATTCTACCAATTAATCGCTGAGTCTGAAGGTAAGCACCATATGTTATTTTTAGACTTAGCAACACTTTATATTGATCAGCCCATCATTGAAGAACGGCTGGATGAATTGTTGGATGTAGAAGCCTCAATCATTGAAACATTGCCACTACGTGCAGCCTTACACTAACCTTCACAAATACCTTTTCCCATGGCGATCAAAGATCATTTACAACTTTATAACAATCGCTACGCCGAGGCATTCTCCAACACTATCGCAACGAACATCAGCAAGACCCTATCAACGATAGCACCTCTCAACCACTGTATTGTTATTCCAGCTTACAACGAAACCATAGATTTTATAGAGCGATTAAAGAACAGCGCCTTGTCTAAGAATAAGCTATTGATTATCACGATTATCAATCAACCAGATACCGACAGTGATAACACTACAAATAAAAAATTGTGGGCAAGGATTGAAAAAACAGGGAATACCATTGACTCATCAAATAATCACCAACTGATTAATTGGCCTCTGAGTAATTCTTACCTCCTTGCCATTAATTGCTTTAGAAAAGACAAACGACTGCCCGTAAAACAAGGTGTAGGACTGGCTAGAAAGCTAGGCTGTGATATTGCGTGTAATTTAATCCAACAACAATATTTAAAAACCCAATGGATACATACTACAGATGCAGATACCCAGTTGCCTGATGATTATCTAGCACAAATACCAAATGAAAATACTACTCACAGCAAAACCAGTGCCGTTGTTTATCCCTTCTCTCATCAAGGTTCAGATAAAGCAATAACAATGGCTACACTTTTATATGAGCAAGCTCTCAATTATTATGTTGATGGTTTATGTTATTCACAATCACCTTATGCCTACCATACATTGGGTAGCTGCATCGCTTTTTGTGCAACATACTATGCTCAAGCAAGAGGCTTTCCTAAACGCGCAGGAGGGGAGGATTTCTATCTTTTAAACAAGCTGGCCAAGCTAGGGAAAATTAAACAACTCAATAGCCAACCGTTGTTAATAGAAGCAAGAACCTCTAATCGGGCACCATTTGGCACAGGGCCCACTGTAGAAAAAATAACACAACTTGAAAACCCTGAGGCTTCTTACCTTTATTATAACCCTAAGGTATTTACAGAATTGAAAGGTCTACTATCTACCTTTGAACAGCTATTTGATTACAGGAATAATTTAAATGGATGGTTGGATTTACAAACAAAGGAAACAACAATCGCGTTAGAGGCAATGAATATTGGAAGCTTATTTAAACATATCCAATCTCAAAGCAAGGACAAAGCTATTTGCGTGCAGCATGCCCATCATTGGTTTGATGGGTTTCGTACACTTAAATTTTTACATTCGTTAGAACAGTACTATCCGAGAATTGCATTAAAAGAAGCGATTAAGGAATTTTACGCTAATAGGAAAAGATAATAATCTATTAATTAGCGTATTATAAAGTTGGACTATTTCTTTAGAGCTGATTGTATTTGTTCTTTAAATCGAACCTGCTCATCTAGGTCATCCATTTGTCGGCATAGACTTTTAATTAACTCATCCATAGAGTTAGCCTTTTGTAGTTCTTCATTAAAAATAATATCGCCGATCGGCCCTACATGCTCGATGAAAAATGTCTCAATAATTGATTTCTGCTCACCCGTAATGCCTGCCACATTGGCACTAGTAGAGACCTTATTGAACGAATTATCACTGATCATATCAATGATGTCTGATGTTGGGGGCAGGTCATTCACAATTCGACTAATTGCGCCTTCGTGAAATTGGCTTTTTAATGATACCAAAGCAGGAATATGCTTGAGAGCTTCCATACCTGTAACACCGTGATACTTAATAGACTGAAGCTCTCCCTTTACAAAGAACAGCTGTAATAGTTTTTCATTAGAAAGTTTTAGAAACAAAGCACCTGTCGATTTATTATTCCAATAGCTTTTAATTTGACTAACAATGTCGAGCTCTGAGGCCATTCTACTTACCTTGAATTATTATTACGGTCTTAACATCAATGATCTTCAGCCTTCCCAAGCAACACATTAAACAGTCGAACTGCATAATTTTCCCTCTTCTAGAAACAGCTTTGGCCAGTTTTTAGTATTATTGCCAAATATTGTAACTGATAAATTAGAAAAGCAATAGAGTCACTATATCCCGCATATTGCTGAATATTAATGCACTGAATACTGCTTTAGGGATGAATTAATAATGTTCAACCGCCTAAATGAGACATCCTATAACATTTAAGCCCTTTCAAATAGCTATTTGAAAGGGCTTATTTAACCGCAAATACCATAAACACCGCTATACGGTATACTCCCAATCTATTAATGAATATAGATGCCACTTATAAAACCTGCAAGGAACAAGATATAACCTCAACAAGCGGAGCAATTTAAAAACTATTTTTAATTAAAAACGAGACAATAAAACTCGTTTAGAGCATTAGTTAATCCCCATAATAATATTCGGTAACCAAAGCACAATACCTGGAAAAGCGATTAAAACGCCAATTGTCACCATATCAGCAAAAAAGAATGGAATGACACCACGAAAAACATCCTGTACCGATAATTCCGGGCGCACTCCAGCAACAACAAAACAATTCAACCCAATGGGGGGAGTTATAAGACAAAACTCTGCCATTTTCACGACAATAATCCCAAACCATATTGCACATCCCACAGCAGAAACCCCAAACGCAGAGTCTGCTGCTGCTACATCTGGTCCGCCATTCAAGGCTATAACTGCAGGGAATACGACAGGCAGTGTTAATAACAACATGCCGATTGCATCCATAAACATTCCCAGAATGGCATACCCCAACAATATAAATAAAAGCGTTACCATTGGATCTTGATCCAGACTAGCAATCCAATCTGAAAAGGCATGAGGCAAATCAGCAAACCCTAGGAAACGAACATAGAGAAGCACTCCCCAGATGATAGAAAAAATCATTACTGTTAATTTACCCGCTTCCATTAAGGCATCGCGAAAATTGCCCCACTTCATTCCCTTATAAACAGCCATACAAAAGACAACAAAAGCACCTAATGCACCAGCTTCAGTTGGCGTACCCCAACCACCATAAACACTAAAAATAATGATTGCGACGACAAAAAAGATAGGGAACGTTGGCGGTAAGGAAACGAATCGTTCTCCCCAGGTAAAACCTTTAACCGTAGGGCCATATTTCGGATTCATCATCGCCAATATAATGACCAAACTCGCATAAATAAATGCAGAAACAGCACCAGGTAAAAACCCTGCCATTAATAGCGCACCAACATCCTGCTCAACGATAATGGCATAAATAACTAGAATTGCTGAAGGCGGAATCAGCGAGGCTAGGGTTCCTGAAGCCGCCACAACACCAGCTGCAAAGCGCTTGTCATATCCAAGCTTTAGCATCTCTGGAATTGCAATACGGGCAAATACTGCAGAAGTCGCCACAGAAGCGCCCGATACTGCAGCAAAACCGGCAGTAGAAAATACTGTCGCTAAGGCCATGCCTCCAGGCAACCAACCCACCCAACGTTTAGCCGCTTCAAAAAGCGCCCGAGTTAAACCCGCATAATAAGCGAGAAAACCAATTAAGATAAAAACTGGAATCAAAGAGAGAGCCGATGTCGACACTTTGGAATGAGGCACCGTACCTGCCATTTTAACGGCAACCCAAAATGCTTTTTCAAACCCTAGCTTTGCAGTAAAAAACCAGAGTAGGCCTAGAAAACCAGCAATAGCTGCTGCAAATGCCACACGAACCCCAATGAGTACAGCAAACAGCATAAAACCAGAAACCCACAACCCCATATCGATAGGGGCCATATTCATCATATTTTCATATAAGGTATCAAACATTACTTCACTACCTCATCAGTCTTAGAACCGGACACAGTTTCTGCCTCATGAGCTGCTTGTGTTGCAGCATCCTCAATTAATGGAACAGCAACAGGACTATCCCCTCCCCTTATCAGGGCTCGTGAATAACCCCACACATTCAATACAAGGCGTAATGCAAGTACACTCAACATAATAGGAACAACGAGTTTTGCTGGCCATGTTGGCAAATCGATATCAAAGGAGCTGTCGCCATTTGTCCAGGCACGTAAAAAATGGTCATAAGAACCAATGACTAAAACAACCGTAATTGCCAGCATCAACAGAGTGGAGAGCAGTTCAAAAAACCATAAGGCTCTACCACGAAGAGAGCTCACAAAGATATCCATGCGAATATGACCGCCCAAACGCTGGCAATACGCGATCCCAAAAAAAGCGAAAAAGGCCATGGCTTGCTCAGTCCAATCGATATAACCGCTCACCGGTATACCAAGTAACTTACGACCCAAGATGTTAGCGACAGCCAACAGCACAATCAAAAATATGACAAACCCGCCAATTAAATTTAATAGCGATTCAAGTTTGAAATACAGTTTATCGAGGCGACTTAAAAGTGAGTCGTCCTCAAGAATAGTGGATGAACCAGACATAGACACTCTCTATTAAAAGAAAATTATTAACACCAGAACTGCCATCTTTTGATGGTTTTTTAACTACAGTATTTACTATTTATAGCCACTTACTATCCAGTGACAGCAAATAGGGGATGAAAAACATTTTTATTATTAATTGAATATTTAATAAGAAAAGTGCTTCAACTATGAAGCACTTTTCTACTATATATAAAAATACATTTGCTAAACCAATGAGTTACTCATTGAATAGAGCAGCAGTAAAGTCATACAGCTCTTTTGACTTGAACTTTTTGCTATTATCTTTGATCCATTTGGCACGAACAGAATCAGCTAGCTTATTCAACTCAGCAGTTTGCTCAGAAGTAAAAGTGACCTCGGTAATTCCTTTTTCTTTAAGCGTTGAATTGTATTTACCAATTACTTTGCCTTCATAATTACTCACGTAGTAATCCAGCGATTCGTTCACTGAGCTTAACAATGCTTCTTTATTGGCTTTACTTAAACCATTCAGTGCATCAGTGTTAACAACAACTGGACAATTCGCAGTTCCTAGATTCAAATTAGTCGTCGCCCATTGACCAGCCTGGATAGAACCAAAGGCTAAGTGTGCATGTTGAGCAAATGCAACGGTATCAATAACACCCGCATCCAATGCTTGACGAACTTCATTCGCCGCGACACCCGTTTTTACTGCCCCCAATTGAGACATAACACCTGCTATACCGCCAGGTCCGCGAAGGCGCTTACCACTGAAATCCGATAGCTTTTTAGGTGTATCTCCTACACCAATCAGATTATATTGAGGTAAAGGAGATGGCATTAATAAGGTCGCATTCCAACGCGCCAAATCCTTCACTACTGCTGGATGCTTATAGACTTTCTGAGAAATTTCAGCCAGCTTCGCCAATGAAACATCTTTTGCAAATGGAAGCTCTGTTACGGTAATAGTAGGATTTTTTGCTTTATGATAAAAAGAACAAAACTGTGCCATTTCAAATGCACCAATCGAAATACCGTCTAAATTTTCTTTATTCTTTGAAAGGCCGCCATATGAGATATTAAGTTTAAAATCCCCATTCGTTTTAGCAGATACCAATTCAGCCAACTTCTCAACATGCTCCGTAAAGGCTCGACGCTTACTCCAGAGAGAAACATTCCATTCGGTCGCCGCCGAAACACTGGTTGCGACACAGCTAAATACCACTGCTGATGCCATAACCGTTTTATTCATTTTTTTCAACATAACATTGTCTCCACTTTATTTTTATAGGTAATTGTTATACATAGTTAAATGAGGTACTACAGACTACATCTTTACTGAAGTTATTATTATTCAAGAAAATAATAACAGAATTGTGAGTGAATTGTTCACCAAAGACTCAATACTGTAGTATCAGAATTAGCTATCTGTATATTTTTAACATGTTTTCTATAGCATATTCTGTACCAGCCTATAAAAAGCGAATGTATACAAAGGCTTTACGGATTAATATCTGTAAGAAAGAGCTGATAAAAGCACCAAAAAAGAAAAAAAATTCCGAATTAATCGCTCAAAAGAGAATAAATCAGCTTAAAACATAGCTAGTTTTTCTTACTTATTCGTCATAGCTTCGAAAGAAACAACATTTTGTCGCTTTTAGTAGGAAAAATGCCTCTCTGTTGTAGTCATTTTTTCTGGCCTAATATATGCTTGCTAGACTATAACAGGTAGGTGAAAAATGATTACCTGGCACACTTTTGTGGTACTTGTGATGTGATCGATAGTGTAACGCCTATGACAATAGGCACCCATTCACCTAATTATTTATGTATATCAATAGAGTTCAAAAAGGTTAAGGTGGTATGAAAACAAAATATAGTCAGCCTCTATTGATTTTAATTATTGCTTTTTTCTTAAGCATCATTTTTTATATTATTCAGTTACTTTACTCAAGCTCAACCAATAATCGTTCTTCACAAATTTACGAGCAATCATTAGTCGCATCAATAAACCAATACGAATATTTACCCGCACTAATATCAGCAGACGAAACGCTTAGACAAGTTATTCTACAGCCACAAAGTGATCACCTACCCGCAAGCCAGAAATTGAAATTTATTGCAAAACGTTCTGGAGCAGATGCAGTATACTTAATGGATAATAAAGGGAATGTTAAAGCCACCAGTAATTACGAGGATAACAACGGTGGCTTTCTTTATCGCAATTATTCATTTCGGCCATACTTTAGCCGCGCTATCAAAGAGGGCTCTAGGCAGTTTTATTATGCTAAAGGAGCAACTACAGGCATACCCGGTTTTTTTATTTCATCCCCCGTTATAGAAGCGAATAAAGCGATAGGAGTCGCTGTAGTAAAGCTTGACTTTAGACATTGGGAGAAAAAGTGGGCTAACGCAAAAAAAAGTATTACTGTTGTTGATGAGAATAATGTGGTGATTCTTAGTTCAATTGATGAATGGCGCTACCGAAGTATTGGCGAACTCCCCGAAACCACACTACAAAAAATCAACCAGCAGCAACAATTTGCTGGAAAAGAGCATTCAAGCCTTTATTCTAAATCTATTGAATTAAACTTTTCCAATAATGCCGATAAAGCTTTTTGGTTCGTTGATAAAAAACTGTATCTTGTTAGCCGCTTTGATATTTCAGAAACAGGTTGGAAACTCTATTACTTAGTTAAGCATGACGCTATTTTAACCTCTTCATTTGTATTCTTTATCATTATCTCTATTTTAGGCATTTTGGCACAATTGAATATCAAAGGTAGAAGGCATATTGCTGAATCCCGAAATAAAAATAGAATACTTGAAATTAAACGCCGTGAAGAATTGCAAACAGTCATGAATAACATCCATATTGGTGTTATTTTACTCTCTGACTCTGGTGAATTATTATCTGCTAACGAACATGCAAGGCACCTATTGCTAGATGGGCAAAACCTGAACAGCAGTGAATATACACCTATTCATATCAACCAGCTTATCGATATTGATCATGAGAATTTCGATAATATATTACTACAAGATATTACTGCACCTGCATATCATGAAACTAACACAATTTCTCAAGAAAAATCATCTATTCCTGTTATGTTTGCCATCAGTAAAGTGAACACAATGGACCAAGAAGTTTACTTAATGACTATACTTAATATTACACGACGTAAGCAAGTGGAAAACGAGATCATTAAAATTAACGAAGGCCTAGAAGATATTATTAGCGATCGAACAAAAGAACTACAAGAGACTCAAACACAGCTAATGCAAAAAAATAAAGCTGCCGCATTAGGAAATATGGCAGCGACGATTGTACATGAGCTTAGCCAACCACTGACAGCTATGAAAAGTTCTATTGCAGCGATTAATGCAAAAATCCAAAAAGACGATTGGCAAGGTGTTGCTGAATCAACTGCCAGACTTCATCCCCTTAACAGTAAAATGCACAATGTTATCAAATTATTAAAGTTTTTTAGTTATCAAGATAGAGAATCTTATGAAATCATTAACTTTATTGACACGATAAACCAGGCATTAGAAAATTTAAAAGATACTCTTCAAGAAAAAGATATCAAAATCATAATTAATAATACACACTCAGAACTACTGATTAATGCAAACCCTCTAAAAGTGGATTTAGTCCTATCAAATATTATTCAAAATGCTATTGACGCATTGGATAACATTGAAAAAGCCGAAATAACTATTAAGACAGAAAATGATCATAACTGGGCCAAAGTAACTATTGAAGACAATGCTGGCGGTGTTGATAAAAAAATCATGAAAAAAATGTTTAGCCCTTACTTTACAACAAAGGAAGTCGGCAAAGGATTAGGATTGGGACTTGCTATTACCTATGAAATCATTCAAGAATATGGTGGAACAATTACTGTTGACAATACTCAGCAAGGCGCCAGATTTATCATCAGCTTACCGTTAACCGAATTTTACAGCTTAGCTGCTGCAAAGTAGTATGTCCATCATTCAATAAAAATAGAACCTTATGAATAATTCATTAGAAAAAGATAATATTACCATCATCATTGTTGATGATGACGAAGACATACGCATTAATACAGCTGACCTTCTATCTACCCAATATAAAAATATTGAACTCTATGATTCGCCAATTAAAATAATAAAGAAAATCACTCCTAATCTTCCGGCAATTATACTGACAGACCTCAGAATGCCCGATGCAGATGGTTTCGAGTTTGCACAGAAAGTACAGGAAATAGATCCTAATCTGCCCGTTATTTTAATGACAGGTTATGGTGATATTTCAATTGCGGTTGATGCCATTAAACATGGTATTTATGACTTTATTGAAAAACCTTTTGATATTGATCACTTAATGGATAGCATCCACAGAGCTATTGAAAAGCGCTTCCTGACATTATCACTAGCCGAAATACAACAAAAACTCGACAATAATATTAAGATTGAAAATCGACTGATCGGCTACTGTCCTGCGATTAAACAATTAAAACGCGATATTGTTGATTTTGCACCAATGGATATACCTATTATGATTTATGGTGAAACAGGCTCTGGGAAAGAATTGGCAGCACGTTGCTTACATGAGTACAGTTCACGCAGCCAATATAATTTTGTTCCTTTAAACTGTGCCGCTATTCCTGAACAGTTGGCCGAAGCCGAATTATTTGGTTATAAAAAAGGAGCGTTTACTGATGCAAAGAGTTCACGTATAGGAAAACTTGAATATGCAAAAAATGGAACATTGTTTTTAGACGAAATCGAAAGCTTGTCTCTTGCTACACAAGCAAAACTACTGCGAGCTCTATCTGACAATGTTATTACGCCAATTGGAAGCAATGAAGAAATCCCTATTAACTGTCGAATCATATCGGCAACAAAAGAAGATTTACGAAATAACAATGACTTTCGACAAGATTTATTTTTTAGATTGCAAGTAGCAGAGATTAAAATCCCCCCTCTGAAGGAACGCAAAGAAGACATTGCACATCTTTTTGAGGTATTTTCGATACAGCACTGCAAAAACTTAGGGACAAATTATCGTGCAATTACACCCTATACCTTAGATAAGCTCATGAGTTATTCATGGCCCGGTAATGTTAGAGAATTAATTAATGTATCGACTCGTTATGCTATTAAAAATTGCTCCGACATTGATTATGCATTAGAAAGCACTGAAACATTTATTGAAACCGATAGTCAGGGAAAATCACTTAAAGAATTAGTAGAGAAATATGAATCATCCGTTATTAAACTGAAGCTGCATGAACACAGAGGAAAGGTTTCAAAAGTATTAGACGAACTATCCATTGAGCGACGGACATTTAATCAAAAACTCAATAAGTATAATATTAATACGAGTGACTACAAATTAAAGGAGGAATAATCCTTTAAAGATAACCACAAGTTAAATCGTATCATTCGCTTCTACAATGCGCCCATTATCCCATATCAGCTTTGGTTCAGAGCTATAACCCAGCAGTTTTTGTTCGGATACATTACCAAGGCAGTGTGAGACATAAGTGATACCATCAATGTGTCGATTACGATTGCGGTGTTGATGACCATATATGTGTGCTATGGAGCCCATTTCTCTTATTTGTTCATCTAATCGGCGACACCCTGCAACTCGGGAAAAATTAAACCATGGATGAGGGTCTTGCGAAAAAACTGGAATACAGTGCTCACCATTTGAATAGTGACGGGCATGCTCAACTTTATTAAAAATAAGCTCCCGGCGTGGTAAAAAATGACTAAAACTAATAACCGGCGCATCATATCGAGCATCAATTCTTGAGCGGTTAAGGCTTAAGAAGTAATCAGCTATACTGTCATATTCATCATGAATTGAGTCGGGCCATTTGCATAAAGCATTATCAACCCAACCACACTTTTCCCATGCTTCTCCCTCTTTTTCAACAAATAGTGATTCATGCCCATCTTCTGGAAAACGATACCAGGAAAATAGAGGCACAATCCACACAGAAGAATCAGCTGCATCAACTTTAACCGGGTCAATATGCACTCCAAGAGAAGTGCATAACTGATTAATCGCATAAAACTTTTCTATCGAATTATCGTATTGGGTTTTTCTTAACCAAAGCTCGTGATTACCAACGACAAACGCCACAGAGTAAAATTTTTTTAACAATAGCGAAAATAAATACTCTAATTTATCTAAGGAATCAGTTGCATCGCCAGCAACAATCAAAAAATCATTTATATAGTCTTGATTAGACAGCGCCTCGATTTTCGTTAAATTGTCCTTAATATCGATATGCACATCTGAAATAGAAAATATACGAGACATAAACCAGCTCACTTAGAGAATTTTATCAGTGATGGATGTGATGATTACCCATATCTTTAGTTTCAATACTTTGACCATGATCATGCTGGCTATTCAACAATGTCCAGATACCAAAAATTATGATTAAAACAGCCATTGTTATACGAATATTTTTTTTCTTGATAAAAATTGAAAAACGTTCAGCAAACAAACTTCCTAGCAATACAGCAGGCAACGTACCTAGAGCAAAACTAAACATAATCAATGCAGCATTATGGACAGAAGATGCCGTCGCCGAATAAGCCAATGCACTATAAATCAACCCACAAGGTAACCACCCCCATATAATTCCCAACAATAATGCCTGCCAACTTTTAGTCACTGGCAATAATGGCTTACTTAATGGTTGAAGGAATCGCCATAAATAGCTACCTAACTTTTCTAAATAGGTGAGTCCACGCCACCAATTTGCAAGATATAGCCCCATTGCAATCAGTAAAATACCCGCAATACTGCGCATTATCGTTAGGGAAAAATAGCTCTCTATAGAATTAACTAGGAGATAAAATATAACCGCTATGATGACATAGCTACTCACACGGCCAATATTATAAGCAGTAATCAACAATAAGCGACGTTGATATTGATTAGCATCAATTGCCATTGTAAGCGCACCAATAACACCACCGCACATACCAATACAATGAGCGCCGCCTAATAAACCGATACTAAATGCAGAGAAAAATGCCAGATAATCCATGGGTAATATTTCTATTCCTCTGGGGACTTTTGATTACCACGCTCAACCTTTTTGGGGGAAATATCATCATCGTCAAACAGAATTCGTTTACCTTCTGTATCCAAATCATCATATTGTCCATTATTAATCGCCCAAAATAGCAATTTAATCGCAACAGCAATTGCAACCAAAGCAATGGGGACTAATAAATACAATATATTCATGGAAACCTCTGAATAGAAAATACCTAAGAAAAACCCTAAAAAGGCTCTTTCTGAAATAGCTTATCTACGTAACTGGCATACTAATGGACATTAACAATGTAAAGTTTAAAGCTTATACAACCGCAATGCATTAAAAACAACAACCAATGAACTGAGCGACATACCAATAGCTGCCGCGTAGGGAGGGATAAAACCAAAAGCAGCTAAGGGCAATGCCAGTAGGTTATAAGTAATTGCCCAGAATACATTTTGCCGGATAATCTTTTTCGCTTTTTGAGCTAACTGAATAGCTTGGGGCAATATGGTCAAATCTCCATGCAGCAATACACTATCTGCACGTGCTCGGGCAAAATCCGTTGCAGAATCCATTGCAACAGATACATCCGCACCAGCAAGCACAGGCACATCATTAATTCCATCACCAACCATCATCAATCGGTGTGCGTTCTGTTGCTGCCTGACGTAAGCTAACTTTTCTTCCGGTATCTGTGCTGCATGAAAATCGATAGATAATGCTTCAGCGACGGTTTTAACAGATGAATGATTATCACCACTTAATATTTCCGCTGTAATGCCCTTATCAGTTAATATCTTAACCGCAGGGCCAGCAGAACCCCTCAGCTGATCCGACAAACCTATCCAAGCCAACACTTCCTTATTCTTAGTCAATAACAACCATTGCCCTTTTGCTGAAGGTATCGGCGGTAAAGAAGCTCTGAAACGCTCATCAGATATGGACCCTGTTATTTGCAAAGCATATTCAAGTTTACCCAGACGATAATGGTCCCCATCAATATCGCCAGCAACACCGGCTCCGGTTACAGTGTCGATGTTACTTGCCTTCTTCAATATTTTGCATACATCAAATGCTCGAGCAATTGGGTGGCTCGACCCTTGCTCTAATGCAGCGGCAATCGATAATATCTCAAGCTCAGTGAGCTCTGATTTTACGCTCTCGACACCTATGATCTTTGGTTGGCCATAGGTTAGTGTTCCTGTTTTATCGAAAATAACCTTGTCTATTTTAGTCAGTGCTTCGATGACATGTCCTTTTAGGATAAGTAAACCAAGGCGTCGCATCATTGAAATAGTTGCCGTCAACGCTGTAGGTGTCGCGAGAGATAATGCACAAGGACAAGTGACGACTAAAACGGATAAAGTGACCCATAGTGCCGACTCCGGTTCTATTTGCCACCAACTTATAAATACAATTGCAGAAATGACTAAAACAACAGCCACAAAATAACTTGCAACCTGATCTGCAAGTTTTTGTAGCTGTGGCTTATCTTGCTCAGCCTGCTGTACCAAGTGACTGATGGTCGATAATCGGGTTTCGGAACCTATAGCGGTCACTTCAACAAGTAAGGTACCATCAGTATTAACTGTTCCAGCAATGAGTGAATCACCTTTCTTTTTAGGTACCGGTTTCGCCTCCCCTGTGATTATGGCTTCAACAGCCGCACTATTACCGTCAAGAACCACCCCATCACAAGGAATAGTATCCCCGCTAAAAATCCGAATACAATCACCACGCTTCAATTCTACCAAAGGGATGACGCTATCATCTGTAGTGTCGTTATCGACCTGATCAATAGATACCTTCGTGACGGTAAGGGGCAACAGTTCTGCCATCGCACCAACTGACTGCTGATTGCGATAGCGCAGGCGCATTTCAAGATAACGACCCAGCAATAAGAAAAAGGTAAACATCGCAATAGAGTCAAAATACACTTCACCGGACTGACTGACAGTTGCCCAGAAGCTGGCAAAATAGGCGAGCAATATTGCCAGAGAAACTGGAACATCCATCGTTAGGTGATATTGTTTGAGGCTTCTCCATGCACTGGTCCAAAATGGCTGAGCACTGAATAATACGATCGGTGTCGCTACCAGCAAGCTCACCCATCGAAACAACTGTACCCATTGCGCATCAATCCCTTGTAATGCGCCTGCATAAAGTGCAATGGCGACCATGCCAACTTGCATCATACCGAAACCAGCTAAACCCAAGCGTAATAATAATTGTCGTTGCTGATATTGTTGCTGTTGTTGCTGTTCTTTTTGAGAATAAGGCTGAGGACGATAACCAATGCTTGCTAACTGCTGCATTAAAAAACTCAGCGACTGCTTTTGACGATCCCAGGTGATTGAGCACTGATGGGTAGAGGCATTCACGGTTACTTTGAGAACACCATCTAACGAAAGCAAATATTTTTCGATTAACCAAACACAAGCGGCACAGGTAATACCGTCCAATAATAATGCAGCTATCTTATTCTGATTGTCATTAGCATCCGTCTCTAGCGCAGCAGGGATTACAAAACTCTGCTGTATATCATCCCGATCATAAATTGAATAATCAGTAGCGTTAGCGTCTGGCCGTTGATTAAGCTCCGAACGATATTGGTAGAATTGATCCAATCCCCCCTGATGAATCATACTGGCTACCGCCTGACAACCAGCACAGCAAAAGTTTTGAATGTCGCCTTGAATTTTAAATGTAAACTCGTCCGACTTGGGGACAGGAAGGCCACAATGATAGCAATCAATATCACTATCATCAGGTGTCGTTGATGACGAAGGCACTAATCGCAATAAAGTCTCAGCCATCAGTTTTCAAAACCAGTGAATTACTTTTTGAAAAGTCAATTTCGCCGCGTAATCGCCAAACTGGTTTTTGATTTTTTTCAGATGATGTAGTGCTATCGCTATACATTGGTTTTAAACGTAAATACCAACGATTTTCTAACGAAGAAGTATGTGCTGTTTTTTGAGTAGATTCTTTAAACAACTCACTATTGTACTGATTATTAGCTGTACGAGTTAATACTAATTCGTGGTCCAATACTGCCTGCACTGGATGACTTAATTCTAACAGCAAACGCTCAGGCAATTCTTCGTTACTTATATTGAGCCGTAGAACTAACTCATTCACTTCCAAGTCAAAGTTTAGCTCTGCTTCTACTGCCAATTTTTGGGCTAGAAGATCTTCATCTAAACGCATGTTAATCATACGACCTTCTTTGTAGTAATTATCCACTACACGGTCATCTGCATTGCGAACAGCGATACTCACAGTGATGCTCGATACAATCACCACAACAATCAAAGGCGACAAGACAAACCATGCCCAAAACTCTCGGTACCAAGGTCGTGATTCATTTAATGTATTACCAGTATTTGTCATAAATAATTAATCTAGTTTTTGCAGGGTTCTGATTACTCAGGTGTAATCTCAGGGCCAATAAAAGTTGTTTCTTCATGAGCAACCACTTTATTGTCAGTAAATGATGTAATCGTAAATTTAATTTTTGTCTTAACATCCGTCAAATGAGATTTATCGACTTGTATACGCACAGGAAATGTAAATATCTCATTTTTTTCAATAGGAGTAGGACGATAACGCTTAATCTTAAAGGGATGAGGCCCCTCAACTTTCAAATCAAATTCGTGCTCTTGTCTATCCATATTATGGACTTTAATCATATACACATTTTCGACCCTATCCCCCTGTAGTCGGTATAAATGTGCACCACGGTCACGATTAACATCAACGGTAACCGGTTCTCGATTAGAGACGGTATAAATAAAAACACAAACCATGATTACCAATAAGGCCGAATAACCAAACACGCGAGGACGAATATAATGGGTGCTTCCTGTCTGTAATTGGTCCTCACTGGTAAAACGAATTAATCCTCTAGGGTATTTCATTTTATCCATAACTGAATTACAGGCATCGACACATAATCCACAATTGATACATTCGTATTGCAAACCGTCACGAATATCAATATCGACAGGGCATACTTGTACACACCAAGAGCAATCGATACAATCTCCCAGCCCTTGTTCTTTGTAATCTTTACCAGACTTACGAGGTCCGCGAGATTCACCTCTTGCCGTATCATAATGTACTGCCAACGTATCATTGTCATACATCACTGACTGGAAACGTGCATAAGGGCACATATATTTACAGACTTGCTCTCTCAAAAATCCTGCATTCATGAAGGTCATGCCAGCAAAAAATAATGTCCAAAAAACAACGGTTGCATTAGATTTAATTTCAAGAAAGCCACTTTCATTAAAGGTTGGAATAAAATGAAAAATCAATTCTCGAATGGGATAAAAGTATCCAACAAAAGTAGCACCAGTAACAAAAGCGATTAAAAACCATAAGGTATACTTACCACTTCTTCTGAAAAACTTTTCTGAGCTCCAACCACTTTTATCCAGTTTAATTTGCTTATTGCGGTCACCTTCACAAAGATGCTCTGCCCAAATAAACATTAAAGTCCACACCGTTTGTGGGCAAGTAAAACCACACCAGACCCGGCCTAATAATGCTGTCACTGTAAATAAGGCAAATGCAGAAATAATCAGTAACCAACCTAATAACATTCCATCTTGAGGGCCAAATGTCATCCAGAATATATGAAATTGCCGTTGGGGAAGGTCAAAAAAAACAGCAGGACGGCCATCTATTATTAACCAAGGTAATATTAAAAAACCGAGTAACAGAGGAATACCGGTATAACGGCGAATAGATTGGTAGAAGCCTTTAACCTTACGGAGATAAACCTTACCGCCTGAGTCATAAAGATTGACGTAGTGAATAGAATTTTCGTCGATAGGTGCTTTTGTATCTGGAGAATCGGCCATAAAATCAGCGTGGCTCTACATTAAGGACAATATAATTAAGACATTCCTTACCTAAAAGGATTAAACATGTACCTGAGTATCAATAATTTTTCTCAAAAACCATTATTGATACTCAGTCAAAATTTACCTTAACAGCATTAATCTTCTAAAGATAAACTGTAAATATACGCAGTTAACAAATGAATTTTATCATCACGTAAAAGCTGCTCTTGGGCTGGCATCTGACCTTCACGACCTAAGCGTAAAGATTGGCGAATACCTGCTGGAGAGCCATCATACAACCAAATATCATCAGTCAGATTAGGGGCACCAACAGCATAAGTACCTTTACCGTCTGCACCATGACAAGCTGTACAACTTTGCGCAAAAATCGTCTTCCCTGCTTCCACTTTAGTGGCATCATGCTCACGCCCAGATAAACTCAATATGTACTCTGTCACTTCAGCGATTCCCTTTTCGCCAATAACACCTTGCCAGGCTGGCATCGCTGCCTGGCGTCCCTTCACCAAAGTTTCTTTAATTTGCTCCGGACTACCACCATAAAGCCAATCTTTGTCTGTTAAGTTCGGAAAACCTAATGCACCACCACCGTCAGCACCATGGCATACCGCACAGTTATTACCAAAAATACGCTGAGCCATTTTCATCGCTCTAGGTTCGTCAGCCAATTCCTTAACAGACATCGCTGAATATACGCCATAGCTCGACTTATACTGATCCAAGGCAAGACTTTGTTCTCGCTCAAGCTGCTTCGCACTTGTCCAACTGCCATCGTAGCCCTCAAAAGGGAAAAAACCTTTCCAATTACCCATGCCTGGGTAAACAATTAAGTAAAGCACAGAAAAGACAAACGTTAAGAGAAACATGTAAAACCACCACTTAGGTAATGGGTTATCATATTCCTGAATGCCATCATAAACATGGCCAGTTGTTCTGTTTTCCGGATCAGCATCATCTCTTACTGCAACTTTGCGATTGGCAAGCAACACCCATAGCAACAGTATTAAATTAACTGATGTCAGAATAATAATCCAAAGGCTCCAAAACGTACTCATAAATTAATCCCGCTTTTATTCTCGGAGTTTGCGCTGATAACATTATCAGCGACTAATTTCATTGTTCGCGCTTTTTATGACTGCTATCGGCAGCCTGCGCTTGTTCATGGCTCTCTTCGTCAGCAAAAGGCAGATTTGCTGCATCATCAAAACGTTTTTTGCGTTTTGGTGAAAATGCCCACCAGCAAATACCTAGAAATGCAATCATGACTAAGATTGTTGCAAAACCACGTACATCATTGATATCCACGGTGCTATCTCTTTTGCTGAAGAATAGGAAGCGTACCCAATTGTTGTAGGTATGCAACGAGAGCATCAACTTCGGTCACGCCTTTCACAGCTTCTTTAGCGCCAGCAATATCTTCATCCGTATAAGGAACACCCACTTTACGTAAACCACGCATTTTAGCTGCGGTATGCTTTCCATCTAATACATTATCAAACAACCAAGGGAATGCAGGCATGTTAGATTTTGGTACAACATTTCGTGGGTTATATAAATGCGCTTTTTGCCACGCGTCACTATAACGTTTACCAACACGAGCCAAATCCGGACCTGTACGTTTAGAACCCCATAGGAATGGGTGCTCATAAACCGATTCGCCCGCTACAGAATAATGTCCGTAACGCTCAACCTCTGCTCGTAATGGTCGTACCATTTGCGTGTGACAGACATGGCAACCTTCACGGATGTAGATATCACGCCCTTCCAACTCAACTGCGGCTAAAGGTTTTAGGCCTTCAATTGGTGTTGTTGTCTCTTTCAAAAAGAACTGTGGAACGATTTGAACCAAGCCACCAAAGCTGATCGCTACAATCACCAGGATTAACATTAAGCCGATATTTTTTTCGACAATATCATGATTCTTCACTGTTATTTCTCCTAAGCAACTTGTGCATTATTAGCTGCAGGAGAAGGAATTTCTTCTTCCCCGGGTTCACGTATAGTGCGATAAACGTTGTATGCCATGAAGAGCATACCTAACAGGAATAAAGCACCACCTAATGCACGCACGATGTATCCACCGTAGCTTGCCTCGACCGAATCGATAAAGGTATAAGTCAAAGACCCATCTTGGTTAAAGGCACGACGCATGAGTCCTTGGGTAATACCATTCACCCACATTGAAGCGATATATAAAACCGTACCTGCTGTTGCTAACCAGAAATGACTGTTAATTAAATTAACACTCCACATTTCTTTGCGATGATAAAGCACAGGAATCAAATGATAGATAGCACCAATAGAAATCATGGCTACCCAACCTAATGCACCTGAATGCACGTGACCAATAGTCCAGTCCGTGTTATGAGAAAGTGCGTTTACCGTTTTGATTGCCATCATTGGGCCCTCAAAGGTAGACATACCATAGAAAGACAAAGAAACAACCAAGAAGCGTAGTGTTGGGTCAGTACGCAATTTATGCCAAGCACCTGATAAAGTCATAATACCGTTAATCATACCGCCCCAGCTTGGCGCCAGCAGAATTAGTGACATTACCATACCCAAACTTTGCGCCCAATCTGGCAAAGCCGAGTAATGAAGGTGGTGAGGACCGGCCCAAATATATAAAGAGATCAGTGCCCAGAAGTGAACAATAGACAGCTGGTATGAATAAACAGGGCGACCTGCTTGTTTAGGTACGAAGTAATACATCATACCCAAAAAACCAGCCGTCAAGAAAAAGCCTACCGCATTATGGCCATACCACCATTGCACCATTGCATCAGCTGCACCCGCATACGCTGAGTAAGATTTGGTTAATGAAATAGGAATAGCAGCGCTATTCACCACATGTAGAATAGCAACGGTAAGAATAAACCCACCAAAAAACCAGTTAGCCACATAAATATGCGATGTTTTTCGCTTCATAATCGTGCCAAAGAAAACAATGGCGTAAGCTATCCACACGAGAGTAATCAAAATATCGATTGGCCACTCTAGCTCTGCGTATTCCTTAGTGGTTGTCAAACCAAGCGGTAAGGTAATTGCAGCCAGTACAATCACTAATTGCCAGCCCCAAAAACTAAATGGCACAAGCCAGCCGCCAAACAATGTGGTTTGACACGTTCGCTGAACAACATAATAAGATGTTGCAAACAATGCACTACCACCAAAAGCAAAGATCACGGCATTGGTATGTAGTGGACGTAAACGACCGAAATGAGTATAAGGTTGAAATATGTCATTAAGATCAGGCCAAACTAATTGCGCTGCGATCAGCACACCGATCCCCATACCGACAATACCCCAAATAACCGTCATTACCGAAAATTGGCGAACGATATCGTAGTTATATACTGGCTCTTGTCCGGCAGTTGTTGAGTGACTACTCATAAAAACTTTCCCAGATTGTTGTGGATGGAACTAACGATTGGCTAATGACATCTAGATGCTTAGCCTTTTTAATCAACAAGGTCGGCACTTTAATATAACGAAAATAGTGCCAGCTTGATTAAAATCAAAACTTCTTTTGATTACCCTTAAATATCACACTTATCAGCGACTTTTAGCAGACATATAACAACAAGATATCAGTATTTTAGCTTGTCGAGACTGCTTCTAAGTTTAGATGACTTTAGGTATTTTGCGCTACTCAAACGAAATCAAAAGAAATACTTAAAAAATTAAGGTCAAAAATAACCTCTTTACCTAACAATAGGTACAAAAACAATGGTCCCAAAAAGACTCAAAAGTGATGATCTAAAAAAGCGTTTTAAATTAGACCATCAATACAGCAGTTATTAGTTTACAGCAGGTCTCGGCCTTTATTAGCCGAAATTCGCATACGCAATGCATTAAGTTTAATAAAGCCTTCTGCATCTTGCTGATCATAAGCACCAGCATCATCTTCAAACGTAGCAATTTTTTCATCAAACAAGCTATCTTCCGAACGCCGACCAACCGCCGTTACCGAACCTTTATACAGTTTTACTCGTACATCACCATTTACAGACTGCTGAGATTCATCAATAGCTGTCTGTAACATTTTTCGTTCAGGGCTCCACCAGTAACCGTTATAAACTAAATTAGCATATTTAGGCATAAACTCATCTTTTAAATGAGCAACTTCACGATCGAGAGTCAATGATTCAATCGCACGATGGGCTTTTAGCATAATAGTACCGCCCGGCGTTTCATAACAACCGCGGGACTTCATACCGACATAGCGATTTTCAACGATATCTAAACGACCCACACCGTTTTCACCACCCACTTTATTTAAGTAGGTCAATACAGTAGCTGGGGACATCGTCTTACCATTAATAGCAACAATATCGCCTTTTTCATATGTTAATTCAAGATAGACAGGCTTATCTGGGGCTTCTTCAGGAGATACACTCCAACGCCACATATCATCTTCAGCTTCTGCCCAAGGATCCTCTAAAATGCCGCCTTCATAAGAAATATGTAACAAATTGGCATCCATTGAGTAAGGAGACTTTTTCTTGCTGCTGGAATAATCAACAGGGATATTGTGGTCAGCACAATAAGCCATCAATGTTTCACGAGAGGTTAAATCCCACTCGCGCCATGGAGCAATCACGTGCACACCTGGTTTTAGAGCATAAGCCCCTAACTCAAAACGAACTTGGTCATTACCTTTACCCGTAGCACCATGAGCAATAGCATCAGCGCCAGTCTCATTAGCGATCTCAATCATCCGTTTAGCAATTAATGGTCTTGCAATGGAAGTACCTAACAGGTACTCACCTTCGTAAATCGTATTGGCTCGAAACATTGGATAAACAAAATCGCGTACAAACTCCTCACGTAGATCGTCAATGTAAATTTCTTTTACACCTAAAGCTTCTGCTTTTGCACGTGCAGGCTCTACTTCTTCACCTTGACCTAAATCTGCTGTAAAAGTCACTACTTCACATTCATAGGTTTCTTGTAACCATTTAACAATAACGGAAGTATCAAGACCGCCTGAATAGGCTAAGACAACTTTCTTGATCGATGATGGATTGGATGATGGCATGTCGAAAACTCCTGAGACCGCAGAAATAAATGACCGCGTGTGAACGGGCGCGAATTGTAACTAGAATTTTCCTAGTTGAACAGACCGAAAAGATATTTAGGCTGCTTTAAACCCAGTAAATATAGAAAGTTTTTGTCATTTCTTATTTCACCATCAGCTTAAGCATTACAAGAAATGTACAAAAATTAAACAAAAATTACAGTTCTTTATACGCCGAGTTTCTTTTCTTCATTATTGATACCATTATCGTCTGCACGCATACCTTCTAACAACGCAGCAATAATCACCATAATACAGCCAATAATTTCATGTAATTGTAATTCTACCTGAGTAATTATAACGACCGAAAGAACAGCAACGACCAGTTCCATGACAATTAATACGGCTCCGCGACCAGCACCAAGACATGTAACACCCCACATGGTGCCAAACGAGGTAACCATAATCCAACCAACGCCATAAGCCATCGCTAAAGGCACAGCTCCATTAGATGGCAAGGGAGCTTGAACAGACAGAATCAATAATGATATACCTGCTACCGCTATTGAACCGATAAAAATAAAGCCAACTTTACTAGCCAGAGGAATAGTAGACGTAAAACGGAATAAAATATTATTAACAGCTAAACCAAAACCCGCAGCCAAGGCCAATACATCGATCCATGTAAAGGTTGTCCATGCCACCTGCCAAGCTTCTAAAATAAGAAAAGCACCACCAACACATAATAGTAGTGCGGCCAATCGTTGCTTATCAATAAGCTCTTTTAGTATTAATCGGCCCCCCAGTACACTCCAGATTGGCAACATGTAAAATAGAATCATTACACGAACCACATCGCCTTCTAAAATAGCGGTTTGAAAAGAGACATTCGAAATCCCTCCAAACAAACAAATCAAGGCCATTAAGGATAGTACAGGCAACCATTTAGTACGCTGTTTAATAATCCAAGGCATTAACACCAAGCTAGCAGATAGCGAAACAATTAAAACTAAGTGTAGAGGGTGTAAACCCATCTCACCTAAAGCTTTAAGAGGCAACCATGTTAAGCCCCAACCAATAGAGCTGACTAACAATACAACAACGGCGATACGAGAATTCATTACTACCCTTTTAGTGAGCAAGCTCGAAATTGAAAATAGGAAAAGTCCGAAACAAGATGTGATAAGTATGCAATAAATGATTGCGTAATTTTTTTAATTCCTGATACCAGTGATTTAACGGCTACGATAGGGAATATCACAATACGTAATATCTTGACCCAGCTGAATACCCTGTTTACGAAAATATAATCGAATAGAGTTCAATGATAAGGCACTGTTAGGTGTCGGCCCAAGAAATAAATGCTCAATAGGAATTGCCTGTCGCTGTATACTCAAGGGAAATTCGTAGTAAGGAATCAACATTGACTTACCTTCTCTAAATTTAACAGGGGCAGATAGATAGTCAGTAATCACAGGCGAAACAATACGCCACTCATCTTCTTCAGCAAATGATGGATGTTTCAGCAAGGCAGCAATACGCAACATATCGGCTTCAATTAAACCAAAGAAGTATTCTCGTTCAGCACCAGGGTTATCTTGCTCAAACTGTGTAATCATTGAGGAAAGGCTACCAAGAACGCGATCAATCAATGTGATTTGATCTTCTCGGCGATAAATACAACGCCCTAGTTGAAATTGATTGTTAATCAACAATTGCTGAATGTCACCACCTTTAAAACCAATACTGACACCCTTACCTATGCGACTATAACCGCGCCATTGGCTTAATAAATTGCCATTAGCACGAAAAGAAGCAGCAAATACCATATGACCATTAGTCATGCGATACTCAATCCAATCAATGAATTGTGCTAATAAACCTCTATCTTTGTTTTCATTCCGCTCACGTAATAATCGAATAATATACTGTAGTTCTGCAGAATCATTCATATAACGCACATCACTTGCCCATAGGCATCGGCTTTCCACAATACCTTGCAACCCACCTATCGTTGTATAGTGGTATAACAATTCGTCAGGAAAACCAGAGTAAAGCGATTGTGCAATTTGTTGAATCATTAAATTAGAAGCTTCTGTGAGAAATGAGAGAATACCAGACAATTATGACAACGCCACCTCAATATTCTATAGCTTCATCGACAACAAAAACAGAATTGCGCTTTTTCTTAGCGATATACAATGCAGTATCCGCCTGCTGGTAGATTAGATAATGATAATCGCTGGCCGGCGTAGGTATTAAGGTGGTAATCCCTGCACTTACTGTTACCCGCTGCTGATTAGAGATCATCATTGCCAGTGTATATACACTTTCTTTTATACCATAAGCAATATCGATAGCATGTTCTTTTGACGTTTGAGAAAGCACTAGAACAAATTCATCACCTCCGATACGAGCAGCGATGTCACCTGGGCGACGTGCGTAGTGCTGAATGACACCTGCAATGCTATTTAAACATTGATCACCTTTATGATGCCCATAAGTATCGTTAAACTCTTTAAAGTGATCAATATCAATGATAATAATACTAATCGCTGTCTGATAGCGAATAGCTCGGGCAAACACATCCAAACCACGCCGATTATAAAGTCCTGTTAATGGATCTTCTAAGGATAAGCGTTCAGCTTGACGCTCAACGAGCTTATTGGGTGTAATATTTTGATGGGAAATAACAAAGCGATTGACTTCATGATAGAGAGGGACAACACGAAAAAGATACCAACGCTCTTCCGTAGAGCTATGACAAGGATATTCACAGGAAAAAGTAGATGATTTATGATCAATGACTGACCGCAGACCATTCGATACCGTTAAAGAACAAACATCGCCATCATTCGCAGCAGATGTACAAACTGATAAATAATTTACACCGAGCCAATTGACATCAGGGCATATACCATTATTCAAGCCAAATTCTACCCAGGCTTTATTGACATAGCGAATAAAACCTTTACTATCAATGACCGCTACGTGCGTATCAAGAGAATCTAATACTGCATCAAACATTTCATTTGCGATAGATATCTCCTACAACATTCACTACTGTAAAAATATTTATTCAACAAAATGTACGAAATCGCGCCAAATCTAGCAAAGTTTTTTTCTTAATTAGTAGTGCTTTACTAATACCCCAGAGTTATATAGTAAGAAGCTATATGGTAAAGCATTACATAATAATCGATGGTTACGTTAGCAATAACCACTGCAAGATGATGATGCACCCGAACACAAAAGATAAGCACTGCCAAAATACTTTAGGGTTGCGCTCTATTAAAGGCACTCGTTGATATTTTTCGAGAAGATTTACATTGGGTTCATATAAATCTTTAACTAACTCAGACAAGACTTCATAACGTTGTTGAAAAGAAGGGTGCGTTGCTTTTTCTAATGCACAATCAATCCACTCAGGTATATTTTTATCGTAATTTCTAATGGATTGATAGCGCCATTCATGTATATCTTTAGGAGTGCGCCGATGAGCATGGCTCATTTGATAAGGCAACTTTCCAGATAACATTTCATAGATAATAGCCCCTAAAGAAAATATATCTGAACGATGATCTGCCTGCCCTTCTAGCAAATATTCAGGCGCAATATAATCAACTGAACCGACCGGCACATCTTCACAAATAGGTGATGCTATTTCACTGAGACCACTAACTTTCACTGTCCCAAAATCAATTAATTTAATTCGTCCATCATCGCAAATCATAATGTTTTCTGGCTTCAGATCCCGATGTATCATTTCCATTCGCCGAAATACACGCAGACCGGTAACAATACCTTGAACGATTTCACGCATTTTTTCCAACGAAGTATGCTTACCATTATCATGCATCCATTGGCGCAATGTCTGCCCTTCGATATATTCTGCTAACAAGTAAAGAAATTGACTATCATGACTCGGAGCATAAACCTTCATAATAGAATCATGGTCAGCTCGTAAGCCAACCCATTGTTCACGTATAAAGCCTTCAAGATATTGCGCATCTTCTGAAAAATTAGGGGACGGCGCTTTCAATATATAAGGCCGCTTATGGTCTGGATGCTGCACAAGGTAAACATGGCTACGAGTTCCACTATGTATAACACGCTTTATTTCATAACCATCTATCGTCATTCCTACATCCATCACAGGTGGAATCGCTAACTGTGTTAATTGTCGATGTACTTCATCAATCGTTGCTATGGGCAACTCATCAACCTTAACAATCAAACACGTTAAATTATCATCACTGCCGCTTTTTAATGCATGCTCAACAATCGTTTTTGCTGTCGATTCAACCTCATTATCAGCCTCTAGCGCTTGACGTATTTCAGCCGGCGATACAAATTCATGCACACCATCACTGGTTAAAATAAAAATATCGTTAAGCTCTATATCTTCTTGTTGATAATCAATTTCCAAATGATCATCCATTCCAAGAGCTCGCGTTAATAAACTACGTCCGCCATTTTTCTGAATATGGTCTCTTGTCAATAACTCCAGGCGTTGATCATTACGATACCGATAAATTCGACTATCACCGACATGAAATAAATGTGCCGTATTGGATTTAAAAATGATGCTACTGAACGTTGTAACAAAACTATTGTGTCGAGCAGACGCCTGCTGACCATGATGAAATAACCATGCATTTAAGGACGATAAGATTTTTGAGGCGGCGGTACGCACAGACCAGGTATCAGGAGTAGAAAAGTAATCGTCAACAAATTGAGATACTGCCATTTGGCTTGCTTGCTGTGCATTTTCACTGCAACTCACGCCATCAGCTAAACAAGCTACTGCTCCTTTTAAATAGTTAGCGCTGCCCTTTGGTGCTAAAGCAACAAATGCATCTTGATTTTCCTGTTTAAGGCCAGAAGAACTGCAGCCACCAAATCTTACCTTTAGCTTTTTATTTTTGTCTGGAGCGATCATACTTGTTAAATCATTTTCACATTTATAAGCTATCTTAATCGAATGTACTGATAAAAAAACAGCACTGCTTTCACACAGTGCTGTTTACAATGCATATGATCAAGAAACATGCTTATTATGAAACATTAATTAATTCCACTGAACCGTCTGCCCTGACTTCAGCAATTTGACCTTTAGGCTCACTCATAAACAATAGAGCAACAAAGCCAAGGACAGCTGTACCGGCAATCACCATAAAGAATGTGCCGTAATCTACAAACGTTAAAATCGTCAGATACGTTACTGCTCCGACATTACCATAAGCTCCCGTCATACCTGCTATTTGTCCTGTTAAACGGCGTTTAATTAAAGGCACAACAGCAAAAACAGCACCTTCACCGGACTGTACAAAGAAAGAACATAACATTGCCGCAACAACAGCTAACCAAAGGGTCCAGGTACTATCCACTAACGACATTAAAAAATACCCAACCGCAAGGCCACCCGTTAAAATTAACAATGTTGATTTACGACCAAATTTATCCGAAATTAAACCACCTGCTGGACGCGACATTAAGTTCATAAAAGCATAAGCCGATGCGACCATACCCGCAATGACTGGCGTTAATTCAAATGTCTCAGCAAAAAATAAAGGCAACATGGAAACAACAGCCAGCTCAGAGCCAAACGTTGCGAAATATAAAATATTAAGGACAGCTACTTGCTTAAATTGATAACGATGCAATTCAGGCACAGGCTCAACAAACACGTTCTTATTCAGCTGCCACACTTTATAAACTTCCAATAGATAAACAGCAGCAAGCACTATATAGATAATATTGACAACGACTGCGCTCAACATACCAATGCCAGCTGGTGATAGCTTCCACGCTAACAATGCCAAAGCGGCATACATCGGCACTTTCATGATTAATAGAAAGAAGAAGTCGCCTTTGCTTGTCACCTCCATCGCACCAATATTCTTAGGGCGGAAATAGGTTGACCCCTTAGGTGTGTCACTGACATTGTTATAGTAGACAAATGAGAATAACAAACTCATCACCCCAGTCACCGCAACAGCATAACGCCAGCCATTTTCCTCACCACCTAACCACAATGCGAGAGCAGGCAATGTGAAAGCGGCGGCTGCAGAACCAAAGTTCCCCCAGCCACCATAGATTCCTTCGGCTGTTCCCAGTTCATTAGCAGGAAACCATTCCGAAACCATACGAATACCAATTACAAAACCAGCACCAATAAAGCCCAGTAAAAAGCGGGCAACAGCGGCTTGAACGAAAGTATCTGCCATTGCGAACATGAAACAAGGAATTGAACAAACCGCCAATAGGGCAGAATAAACAATACGTGGACCGTATTTGTCCGTCAGCATACCGATCAGTACACGAGCCGGAATAGTCAAAGCGACATTCAGAATCAGTAGTGTTTTGATCTCTGCCGTTGTCAGCCCTAAATCTGCTTTTAAATATTGCAGTAAAGGGGCCAAATTGAACCAAACAACAAACGTAATAAAGAAAGCAATCCAACTAAGGTGCAATACTTTCATTTTCCCTGAGAATGCCAGTAAATTAAATTTTTCAGTCGCCATCGATTTCGCCTTGATAATTATCTGTACACATATTTACAAAGCGGGATATTGGCAAGAGTTATACCAACTTATAAGCCATTGATTTTAAATAATAAATTAATATCGAAATAAATAGGGGCATCAACATCGCCCCATATATGTGCAATTAAATTAAAGGGCGCTACAAAATAAAGCGTTTAATCATACAAAAATTCATTACTTGCACTAAATCAGTTGGACGATTCTTCAAAGATGCCCCAAAAATGGGGCTGATTCAGCGTTTAATCGACTATTAGGCAGAAATAATAAGGGCATAGGCCCCCAAAAGAGGCAAACTATACTAAAAAGCTAAGATTAAACGCTCTGCGATGTATCCACGTACCCATTAAAAATGAAGACACTGGGGCGAATTGATCTAAATCAAAGCAATTATTATGGATAAGTACAAAATAAGGCTTGATTAGCACTAATGTAAGGATTAGTAAATTGACGATCGATCAAGCATTGCTAAAAAAATATAATATCAATGGGCCACGCTATACCTCTTACCCTACAGCAAAAGAGTTCAGTGAATCTGTGAGTTCAGAGAGTTACCACTGGCATGTAGAAGATAGTAATCAGGACCCAATACCCAAACCTTTATCTCTCTATTTGCACATCCCGTTTTGTAAATCTTTATGCTACTACTGTGGCTGTCATAAAGTAATCACTCAAAACACAAGCAAGGCACAGAATTACCTTGACACATTGCATAAAGAAATAGAATTGCAAGCAAAGTTATTTGCAAAAGACCGTGAAGTTAAGCAAATACACTTAGGCGGTGGAACCCCCACTTATTTCAATACTGCTGATATTCATAAAATCCTGGATACCATAGAAAATCACTTTAATTTAACGCCTATTTCTCAACGTGAATTTGGCATCGAGATAGATCCGCGTACAACAACGACGACTGATATTAAGCGATTGGCCCTGATGGGATTTAACCGAATGAGTTTTGGCATTCAAGATTTTGATCGCGATGTTCAAATCGCTATCAATCGTATACAGGATAAAGATGAGACGATCGATTTATTAAAAGCTGCTCGATCAGCGGGAACAAAATCACTCTCTGTTGACTTAATTTACGGTTTGCCAAAACAAACTGCCGATAGCTTTGCTAAAACCTTAGAAGAAATCATCAAGGTTAAACCTGATCGCATAGCGCTTTATAACTACGCACATATGCCGCAAACCATAAAGTCACAAAAACTAATTAACGACGAAGATATTCCATCAGCAAAGGTTAAGCTTGCATTACTAACTCTTAGCATCGACACATTAACAGCCGTCGGGTACCGGCACATCGGCATGGATCATTTCGCGTTGCCTGATGATCCACTTAGCCAAAGTTTAGAACAGGGAACGTTACATCGTAACTTTCAGGGCTATTCCACTCACGGAGATTGCGACATTATTGGCTTTGGTGTCAGCGCTATCAGTAAGGTAGGCGATATTTTCAGCCAAAACTACAAAAAATTATTTGACTATCAAAATCGCATACAACAAAAAAGTTTGGCCATAGAAAAAGGCTGCTCTCTTTCAATTGACGATAAAATACGGGCAGCTGTTATTCAGCACATCATGTGCAGCCAGACATTAGATATCAATGCATTTAACCGAACGCATTCGATTATTTTCGAATGTTATTTTAAAAAAGAAATAGAAAAGCTTTCTCCCATGATTAACGATGGACTATTAATCATTACGCCAGAAAAGCTTAAGATTACGGAAAAAGGACGTCTACTACTACGCAATATAGCGATGGCTTTCGATACTTATCTATCCGAAAAATTGTCAAAAGACGAAAACCTCATTAAATTTTCTAAAGTTTTATAATCATTCACGTTATTTAAAATAATAACAAGGTTAAAAAAATTGAATAAAAACCTCATTATCATAGGTGCTGGCCCTGCAAGCCTGAGCTTGGCTCTTTCATTAAAAAATGCTGATATTAAAATCATAATTATAGAGAAATTAGATCAAGAATCGATAGCTAACCCCAAAATGGATGGGAGAGATATTGCTCTGACTCACTTTTCGAAATCTATACTGTCTGAATTAGACATATGGGGCAATATAGACAGCGATCAGATATCACCAATTAAAGAAGCTAAAGTGCTCAATGGCGATTCCCCGTACACACTACATTTTAACTACCATGAATCAAAACATCCCGTTGATGCCTTGGGCTACCTTGTACCTAATTATTTAATTCGCCAAGCTTTATACGAAAAAGTTCAGCATCAAAAAAATGTTAATTTAATCACTAGCACTTCGATTTCAGAGATACAAACAGACCACGCAACAGCATCCGTTACACTCGATACGGGGGAAATATTATCAGCAGATCTCGTTGTTGCAGCCGATAGCCGCTTTTCAACAACACGGCGCAGTATGGGTATATCAGCCTCTATGCAGGATTTTGGGCGAACTATAATTGTCTGCCGCATGCAGCACTCTCTGTCTCACCATCATACTGCTTATGAATGTTTTCAATATGGTCGTACCATAGCAGTATTACCATTGACGGGAAATCAATCATCAATAGTCGTAACGGTACCGGCTAATCAAGCTAACCAAATATTGTCTATGAATGAAGACACATTCAATCACTACATCCAACAAGGGTTGAATAACCGTTTTGGCCATATGACATTAATCACTGATCGCTACTCTTATCCATTAGTCGCCGTCTATGCCGATAAATTTGTCAGTACTCGCTTTGCCTTATTAGGTGATGCAGCTGTCGGGATGCATCCTGTCACTGCCCATGGATTTAATTTAGGCCTTCAAGGGCAACAGACATTAAGCACTTTGGTACAAACCGCTCTTAATCAGAATCAGGATATAGGCTCACAAAAATTATTAGAAAAATATCAGTCCAAACATCGTCGTGTCAGCAAACCTATCTATTTAGGCACTAATGCTATTGTGAAGCTATACACTAATGATCTTTTGCCAGCTAAGTTACTAAGAAAAGGATTATTACACTTCAGTAACCGTTTCCCGCCCATTAAACAGTCCATCACTCGGCAGCTAACAGTCCATTAAACAACGTTATACCTGTTTAATTGGTATTAAGCCTAAGGTTCTATAGGTGTGATTCATCACTTCATAAAAATCATCTGCGGAACAGCTTTCTTTATTCTTTTTCCTTAAGCCAAGGCTTGTGAGTTCAACATGCCATGTGGGCTGCACACCTATCTGTGCTAGTGTATTTTTTACGCAGGATAACTTACACCCATCCACGGCTAAAATATCTCGTTTTGACTTTGCCAAATTAACCAACTTTCTGACATTCCCTCCAACACCCGCGATACATGACATTTGTGCGATACCCTCTCTATCCATAACAACCGCAAGATCATTAGCAAGTTGGGCAACATTGGAGCAACCAGAACAGGAATAGACAATGGGTTTTGAAGCATTTGTCATTTTGTACCTCCTAGAAACGTGAAATTTTTAATTAAGTAAATATGAGAACCAACAGCTACTGTCGTTAACTAAATTCGATATTTATCCACATTTTGAATCCCCACAACTCAGGCAGGTCTTACAACCGTCTAAAAAGATCACTGCTTTGGTATGGCATTTAAGGCAAAGCTTTGCAGTAGGTGGGTATTCCCCTTCGGTACTACTTAATTGATGTTTAGATTCGTACTGCTCTTTTTTTTCTTGAAGGATTTTTTTCTGGTGTTCGCTAAGACTTTCTTCTTCGATCAAGCCGATACTCTTCATATGCGTTTCTATGGCATCGCCAATTTCTGCAACTAACGAAGGCATAAATCGCCCTCCACTCTTAAAATAACCGCCTTGAGGGTCAAAAACTGCCTTTAATTCTTCAACCAAAAATATAACATCCCCCCCCTTTCGGAACACAGCTGATATGACACGTGTAAGCGCGACAATCCACTGAAAATTTTCCATATTTTTAGAATTAATAAATATTTCAAATGGGCGACGGCTTTCATGATCTGTCCCTGGGTTGAGAATGACATCGTTAATAGTGATGTAAAGAGCATGATCGGATAATGGTGTCTTAATTTTGTATGTTGCGCCAACCAATGTTTCAGGGCGTTTGAGGTTTTCATGCATTTCTTCAATGTTGGAGACTTTTTCCTCTTCCTTTTCTCTTTTAACATACACGCTGGTAATTTTTTTGTTGATTGCTTTAATTGTCATTAACCTGTCACCTTAAATTAAAATTTCCCGTAATAGCCTTCTTTTATAGCATCGTAAAGATTTGCTGCTGTATGCTGTTCGCCGTCGTATTCAACGACTTCATTACCCTTCAACTCTAATGTAGTACCATCTGATAGTTCAAATCCATAAACAGTATTTTCTAAGTCAGTTTCTTTAACCAACACACCTTGAAAAGCCTCAGGGTTATACCGAAAAGTCGTACAACCTTTCAGTCCCTTATCATAGGCGTATAAGTAAATACCTTTAAATTTTTCATAAAGAATATCTGTCGGCACATTAATTGTTTTTGATATAGAAGAATCAATCCACTTCTGTGCAGCGGACTGAACATCAACATGTTGTTCTGGTGTAATCTGATCACTGACAACAAAATAATCCGGCAACCCGGTTTCACCTTCCTGTGGATACGGCTTGGCATTGGGGTCACATAACTCCCGATAACGTAATAACTCATAGGAGAACACATCGACCTTTTCTTTTGTCTTACGTCCTTCACGAATAATGTTGCGTGAGTAATGATGTGCAAAACTTGGCTCAATACCATTACTGGCATTATTCGCCAATGATAAGGAAATAGTACCTGTGGGTGCGATGGAACTATGATGGGTAAAACGGCAGCCGTATTGAGCAATCTCTTCGACCAACTCAGGATCTTCCTCTGCTAGTAGATTCATATAGCGACTGTAGTGCGCCATTAGCACTTTGCCGGCCACCTTATCCCCAACTTTATATTGAGCGTTTAATGCCGGACGTTTTACAACCATATCTGCGGTAATCGTAAATTCTTCTTCCAGTAAAGGAGCTGCCCCTTTCTCTTTAGCCAAAGCAACACCTTCTCGCCACCCTGCTAACGCTAGCTCTTTGCTCACCTGCTCAGTAAAGGCAATAGAGGCAGGACTACCATAAGGGATACACAATTCCGCCAGTACCGAGCCCAAGCCCAGAAAACCCATACCATGCCGTCGTTTACGAATAATTTCCTGTTGCTGTTCGGGCAGTGCCAAGCCATTAATCTCGACGACATTATCAAGCATGCGTGTAAAAACACTGACCAAACGACGAAATTTTTTCCAATCAAAAACGGCCTCTTGAGTAAAGGCATCGTTGACAAAACAAGTCAGATTAACGGAGCCTAATAAGCAACTACCATTAGGCGGTAAGGGTTGTTCACCACAAGGGTTTGTTGCTCGAATGGATTCACAAAACCAATTATTATTCCACTCGTTAACACGATCGATGAGAATAAAACCTGGCTCTGCATAATCGTATGTAGATTGCATAATTTTTTCCCACAATCTACGTGCTGGAATTTTTTTATAGACTTTGCAAGCAACTTCACCCGCTTCGTTAGAAAAATAACTACCATTAAGGTGATCTAATCTACGCCATACAACCTGAGTCAGGTCATTTACATTCAGGTCATCTTTTTCTAACTCGCGTTTAGTCATGGGGAATGACAACGACCAAAGCGCATCAGCTTTTACGGCTTGAACAAACTCATCAGTAATCAATAAGGACAGATTGAACTGTCGCAGGCGCCCATCTTCCCGCTTTGATTGAATAAACTCTTCAACATCTGGGTGATGCACATCAAAGGTTGCCATTTGTGCACCACGCCTCCCCCCTGCCGAAGAAATGGTAAAACACATCTTGTCAAATATATCCATAAACGAAAGAGGGCCTGACGTATTGGCACCGGCACCAGAAACATAAGCGCCCTTAGGACGCAATGTAGAAAATTCGTAACCGATACCACAACCTGCTTTTAGTGTCAGACCAGCCTCCAAGTTCTTTTGAAGTATGCCCACCATAGAATCTTCTATGGTGCCTGATACGGTGCAGTTAATCGTAGACGTTGAAGGTTTATATGCTGTAGCACCAGCATTAGACATAATACGGCCAGCTGGAATCGCTCCATTTTCAAGGGCCCATAAAAACTCTTTTTCCCAATGAGCTTGGCGCTTGGATTCAACCTCTGCCAAAGACTTCGCTACACGCTTAAAGGTATCATTAACAGTGTTATCCAGACTATTCCCACAGGCATCTTTCAAGCGGTATTTTTTATCCCAAATATCGAGCGAGGCTGGCTGTAAAGCCATTATCGGCTTACCATCTTTTTTAGTATCGGAACAAGTGAGCGAACTTTTCTGAATCATCTATATTTCCTTTGGTCTATCGTTATTCGCATGTAAAGCGAGAAATTAATTTCTCTGAATATTTAAGATGCTGTTTTTGTTAAATTTATATGGCGCTTATGCTAAATCTATCTGCCATTTCTTTCTATTAGCCGGAATAGGTAGTACATCGTGATAAAAGTAAGCATTTTATGAAAACAAAACAGAATTACTCATTTAATAAATTCTATATCACTGATAACAAAGACTTTTTTAACGTGTTTTTTTATCTTACCAATCTATCCCTACCCCTTTTGGGGTAGCTTCTACTCACTAATATCCAAGCTATATGATTAACGTAAAGATACAATTAGATTGATAGTCAATCGTCACAGGATTTATTTATGCAAAAAGCAGCAATGAAAGAAGAAATACAGTCAAATTTCGAAAATTTACTGAAAATGGCGAATGAGAAAATTGAACCTCAACGTTTACTTTTACTCTTTGCGAGCACAAAAGAATCCAATAAAAGCCGTAAACAAGAAGATAAAAAGGGAACAATAGAGCCTGTGATGGTTGTCGACAAACTTCCTGAAGAAATTACAAGCTTTAGCTCACTCGTAAAAGAAGCTGACGCGATTAATACAGCGTGGGATTTTATTTTTATTGCCAGTCTTAGCGGCGATGAAAAGAGTGCCCCCAATAGTGAGGACGCCGAGCCTTTTTTGAAAAAAATGACTGACGACGTAATGAGCGGCAATAACATAATGCGTTATGTTGTTTTTGATCGACATGAAAACCCGATAGAGCTCAGTGCGAACTAGCTTATAGCTCTTACAGAAAATAATTTTTATACAGGTTTTTATTATTAATGTTATTTCAGCCAACTAACTAGACGTTGAAAACAATAATACGACAATAACTAACGTCAGCACCCAGAAAGCAGACATTAACTGCCAAAAAACTAAGCCCCGACTCTGCTCAATCTCAGGGTCATCATGTAAGAATAGTGGATTGGGCGTAGACACATCATCAATAAAGTCTTGCAAGCGTGTGTAGCGCTTTGAAAGATCCAAATTAACGCCCTTTTCTAATGCTCGATCAAACCAAAGTGGAATGACTGGGTTGTGGCTACTGGCGGAAATATACCTCAGTTTATTGAAATCATTCGTATTTCTACATTGTTCTATTTTTTCACTAAAGGGTAAATTCCCGGTGAATAATTCATAGGTGATAGTAGCAAGCGCATAAATATCACCTTGCACACCGGTATTTTTTCCTTGCAAATAATGCGGGTCAGAATAACTGGCCGTACCCAGTGCACCTTCATGCTCTAATGGGATAAATATCTCTGCAATACCCGCCACAAATACCGAGCCAAAATCAATGACTTTAATATTTCTTTCATCGTCGATAATAATATTAGCAGGTTTAAGATCCTGATGGATCGTCTCAGCGTCATGAAATGCTTTAAGCGCTTTAGCAATTTGTTTGACCATACCAATTGCTTTTTTAGGTGAAGGTAATGGGTTTTCAATCATCCACTTATTTAAAGACACTCCTTCAACATATTCCATCAGGTAATACAGGCATGTTCGCGGACGATTTTGGGTGATTATCTTTACCACATACGAGCTATCAATGCGCTTACCAATCCATTCCTCCTGAATAAACTTATCGATATAGTGTGTGTCCTCCTGAAAATTAATCGACGGTGTCTTCATCACCATTGGCTGCCCGGTTTCCATATCGGTTACCTTATATACCTGACTACGACTACTCGCAAATAATTCAGAGTCTATTCGATATCCATCGAGTATCATCCCTGATTCAAGATCAGGAGGAAACGGCAGGCGTGTCAATTTCGTATTGAAATCATCGCGGCTTTCATTCGGTAAATGAAGTACTTTTGCGATAACGCAGCTGATATTGTCATCGCTATAGTTCGCTTTTGCCAGCTCAATTAGCGCATCACACATTGCTTGAGGGCTTTTATCCGTGCCCAGTACCGCCAGCAATTCATCTTCTGTTAAAAAATCATGGACCCCATCGGTGGTTAACAGGAATAAATCACCCTCTTTAAGGATATACTTGCCATAATCAATCTGTAAAACACTATCCATCCCTACAGCTCTGGATAAAATATTTCTTCCTCCACCGATATTAACCGTATGATCACGAGTCAATTGTGTTAATTCGCTATCGCCATAACGATAAATCCTTGAATCACCCGCATGGAAAAAATGCGCTGTACGTGATTTCAGAACAAGCCCGCTAAAGGTACATAAAAACCCTTTTTCCTGCTGAGTAAAGGCATGGCTTTTTTTGAATAGATTAAGATTAATGGTCGACAATGTCTTTTGACCAGCATGCTTTACTGACCATGTATCAGGTGTGCGAAAATATTCTTCTACAAAATTTAATACTGCATATTCACTGGCTTCTCTACCCGCTTCTGCGCTGCTGACTCCATCGGCAATCACAAGGCTGACGCCTTTGTTGATTAATGCGTACTGACTGTTGGGGACTTCAGTATTGACTGCATCTTCATTGACACTTTTCATCCCTGCAATACTTGCGCTCCCCGTATCGACAGCCAATACGGGTTCGAGAACATCGTTTATTATTGGTTGCTCCTTGTCCACAGTTACTCAATCCTCTTAAAAAATTAGAGGAGCACCCAAGATAATGCCCCTCTTTTATTAAGACTTTTAGTTAGCTTACATCAATCAAATGCACGCTACCGTCTGCAGCAATTTCTGCAATCTGACCTTTGGGTTCATCTAGGAACCAACAAGCACAGAAAATAACTAATGCTGATGCAGAAATAACTAAGAAGAACGTACTGTAATCAACAAAGGATAAAACCGTTAAGTAAGTAACAGCACCCACATTACCGTAAGCACCTGCCATACCAGCAATCTGGCCAGTCATCCTGCGTTTGACCAAAGGTACGATGGCAAATACTGCACCTTCACCCGCCTGTACAAAGAACGAACACATCATTGTTGAAATCACAGCAACAGGAATCCACCAGCTGCCATCGATTTGCCCTAAAATAAGATAGCCAATGGATAGTCCACCAATAAGAAACATTAAACTCCTGCGGCGGCCAAAATTATCTGAAAACCAACCCCCTGTTGGCCTGGCAACCAAGTTCATAAAGGCAAAACCAGACGCTAATAAACCGGCTTTGACTGGATCTAATCCCTCAAATGTATCCAAAAAGAATAGTGGTAGCATAGAAACAACAGCGAGCTCAGAACCAAATGTCACAAAGTAAGCAATACTCAAAATAGCTACTTGCTTGAATTTGTATTTTTCCAGCTCAGGAACACCGTGTTCAAAGTTTTCTTTATTAACATGATGGATCTGGTTAGTTTGTATAACAAACAAAAGACCTAAAGCACCCCATAAACCATACATCATAGTTTCAGAGAACAGATTGACACCCGCAGGTGACAGTTTCCAAGCCAATACACCTAATGCAAGATACATAGGCACATTAGTGATCAGATAAAAGTAAAAGTCTTTTTTACTGGTTACTTCAAGGCCACCTGATTTTTTAGGTTTGAAGTAAGTTGATCCTTTTGGAGTATTTCTTGCCTGAGTAAAATAAAATACACCGTAAGTTAAGGTCAATAAACCGGTTAAAGCCAAAGCGTAGCGCCAACCATCATCGCCACCAAATAATAATGCAATACTAGGCAAAGTCATCGCGCCAGCAGCAGAGCCAAAATTACCCCAGCCGCCGTAAATACCTTCTGCAATGCCTACTTGCTTGGCAGGGAACCACTCACCCACCATACGGATACCAATCACAAATCCAGCGCCAACAAAACCTAAAAGAAAACGAAACAGAGCGAGCATACTGTAGCTATCTGCCATTGCGAAACCAAAACAAATAAACGATGAGCTAATAAGCAAACCACTATAAACATGTCTAGGGCCAAATTTGTCAACCAATATGCCAATCGCAATACGTGCTGGAATTGTCAGAGCCACATTCAAAATTAACAACGCTTTAACTTGCGCCGTAGATAAATCAAATGCCTCTTTAATAAACACCATCAAAGGTGCATGACTGAACCACACAACAAAACTCAGAAAGAATGCGAACCATGTAATGTGGAGAGTTTTAATTTTAGGATCACTAAAATTAAGAAGATTAAGTTTACTGTCAGTAGACATGTTGTACTCCCAAGGTGCCAGTGGCACGCCTTATCATTTATTGACGATGGCAATAATGACATGCTTTATTGACTTGTTTTAGTTGTTAAAGAGACGAAAAGAACCCATTGTTTTTTTTATTATTTATTAAGTGGTAATACTTAATTAGGCGGCATAAGGCGCCATTACTACATCAACTACCACCAATTAGGTAGTTAGATTTACCGCTATAAATAATTTCAACTAGTTAGGGATATAGTGAAGTGCGTAACGACACGTTATAGTGTTTTTAACATGTTAAGGTAAAGAGATTAAAAATTTGAATGCTTTAGCACAAAAGAGCCAATCGACCCGAGTACTGATCATGGCAACCATTGCGTTTGCCGTGAATTTTTCTGTATGGACACTCTACGCAGGCATGAGCATTGAGTTAAAACAGCAACTCAATTTATCAGGGACAGAAATCGGCTTATTATTATCAGCGCCAATAATAACCGGGGCACTATTTCGCCTTCCTGTCGGCCTACTGTGTGAACGATACTCAACAAAGTCATTATTTATCATACAAATGCTTATTGTCGTTGTGCCATTATTATTAATGCCCGCGATAAACAGTTTTTTAGAGTATTTATTGGTAGGGCTACTTATTGGTATTTCAGGCGTGTCTTTTACCATTGGTATTCGCTATCTCATCGATTGGTTTGAAAACAATAAACAAGGCACGGCCATGGGAATTTTTGGTGCTGGTAATGCCGGTGCCGCTATAAGTTTACTACTGGTTCCAATCATTAATGACTTATGGGGCTGGCAATTGATTGGACCTTTCTATGGCGCCATGATGTTTATTACCTGTATCGTTTTTTGGCTAGTGGCGCCAAAAACACCGAGCTACTTGAAGAAAGGGGCACCAAAAAGCTTTAGTTTTTATACAAAGCCATTTGCACGAGCCAATGTATGGCGTTTTGGCTTGTATTACTATTTTGTATCCGGGAGTTTTTTAGCGCTGATTCTCTGGCTACCGCAATACTATGTAAATGCCTATAAATTAGAATTTAACCAAGCAATGGCACTCACCCTGTTGTTCGTTGTGAGTTCCAGTATGGCCCGTGCAGCGGGTGGCTGGTTTGCGGATCGGTTTGGTGCCCGAAATGTGAATTGGGGAGTTTTCTGGATTTGCTTAGTCTGCCTGTTCTTTCTGAGTTATCCACCAACAACAATGACAATTCACGGCGTAGAAAAAAATGTTGAGTTTTTCATTGAGCTTAACGTCTGGGTTTTCACACTTTTACTGATCATTATTGGCTTAGCGCAGGGCTTTGGCAGAGCCAGCGTGTATAAACTCATCAGCGATTACTATCCAGAGCATATGGGTAGCGTCGGTGGCTTAGTGGCTATGCTGGGTGCTTTAGGCGGTTGTACCCTACCCATTATTTTTGGTATCGCCATAGATCTGGTCGGCGTTTATAGCGCATGCTTTATGTTGCTTTACGGTGTATTGGCAATATGCATGCTGGTAATGCACTTTGCTATAAAGCGTGAGCGCTACAATCAGCGCGTGAGCGATGCGGCTCGCTTTAATTTTTTAGAACAGGATGATTAGTGGTGCTGAATATTACTGATCTGCAACAAGAACAAAAAATACTCCCACTATTGCGCCTTGGCTTTCGCCCCTTTTTTCTATTTGGTTCAGTGTTTGCACTATTGTCTGTCGCTATCTGGTTGCTAACACTTAAAGGGATATTGAACCCACACCCATTGAACGGAATTTTATGGTGGCATAGTCATGAAATGTTGTTTGGTTTTGTGACTGCGATTATCGCAGGCTTTCTCCTGACAGCAGTACAAACCTGGACAAGCATACCCGGTGTAAAAGGCATTAAATTACTGGCATTATTCACCTTATGGGCCACAGCAAGAATAGTAATTTTTTATAGCCCTGCTATAAACCCCGTTTTTATTATGCTGATTGATGTGGCTTTTTTGCCACTCACAACCTTATTACTCGGCTTACCTTTATTTAACATTCGCATGTATCGCAATATGATTTTTATTCCCATCTTATTGTTGATGTCTTTTTCCAATGCAATGACATACCTGCCTCAATTTAGCTTTTCCGCTCAATGGGCAACTCAAGGTTTACATAGCATGGTATTACTGGTTACCCTGCTTGTGGCGTTATTAGGTGGTAGGGTCATACCCATGTTCACAGCCAATGGTGTCGGAATAACCAAAGTATTACCCATTAAATGGCTTGAAGTCAGCGCATTAAGTATTTTGTTTTTACTGTATGCAGGCTTCCTGTTAGGCTTAACTGAATATACTCAGGCTTTTGGTGTTCTGTCCCTGATTGCAGCGGGATTACATACTTATCGCTGGTTAAGGTGGCGCCCCTGGCTTACCTTAAAAGTGCCTTTAGTGTGGGCATTGCATTTCACTATGATCTTTATCCCGATAGGTTTAGCACTTATCGCACTGCATTTTTTTACGAACACCGTTAGTTTAAGCGCTGCCATACATAGCCTGACTGTCGGTGCAATTGGCGGGATGATTTTGGCTATGATGTCGAGAGTGTCATTAGGGCATACAGGTCGGCCGCTTACCGTTAACCGTCTAATGCAAGCAGCATTCGCCTCGATCGTCTTGGCTGCTGTTACTCGCAGTATATTGATTGCATTGCTACCAGCCTACACACTTCCTTTAACACTGTTATCCGGCATATTCTGGTGTATCGCATTCAGTGGCTTTTTGTGGGTGTATATACCCATATTAAGTACACCACGCTTGGATCGACGACCGGGTTAATCCATCAACCACAAACCAACTACTCCCTTAGAGGTATTCCTTCGGCGCAATAACAATCTTAGGCTGTTTAGTCCAGAATCGTTCCATATAACCATTAATGGAAAAGTATTTAAGTGGCATTACAAACGGCATTACAAGATACCTTTGGTAGAAGATTTCATTATCTTCGTTTGTCGATTACTGAAATGTGTAATTTCAGGTGTAACTATTGCCTACCCAATGGCAATGACTGCAACACACTAAAAAACGACCTCTCCATTACCGAAATCGATACTTTGGTTAAAGCGTTTGCTGCAATGGGCACCAGTAAAATACGGATCACTGGCGGAGAACCCGCACTACGTAAAGACTTAACCGACATTATTGAATTATGCAAAAACACGCCAAGCATCAAAAAAGTCGCCATGACGACCAATGGCTATTTGCTTAAGCGTGATGCAAAAGCTTATAAACGCGCAGGCCTCGATGCGATTAATGTCAGCGCTGACAGCTTGGACCCGCGTATGTTTGCAGCAATTACCGGACGACAGAAACTCGAAGATATTCTCAGTGGTGTTGACCACGCTGCCGCTGCTGGCATCGACACCATAAAATTTAATACCGTTATGCTTAAGCAATTTAATTATAAAGAGTTAGGTGCTTTTTTTGATTATATAAAACACCACCGAGTGACGTGGCGATTTATTGAGTTAATGCAGACTGGTGACAACCATAATTTCTTCAAACAAAATCATGTGCCGGGCAACGCTCTAAAAGACGTACTACTAGAACAAGGCTGGCAACGTATTGTACGCACTAAGGATGCAGGCCCCGCTCAAGAGTTTTCCCACCCTGACTTTATGGGAAATATTGGGTTAATAATGCCTTATAGCAAAGATTTTTGCTCCTCTTGTAATCGTTTGCGTATTTCGTCTCAAGGTAAGTTGCATTTATGCTTATTTGCCGAAGAGGGTATTAATATTCGTCCGTTATTGCTTGCTCAGGATATTGAAAAAACCTGTGACGTTATTGTTAATCATCTTCAAAGTAAAACAATCAGCCACAAGTTAACCAACGGGTTTACAGGTGCGACACGCCAGCTGGCAATGCTCGGAGGGTAATGTATGTTGTCGAAAAAATACAAACACCAGCATTTAAAATATTACTTACTAGCTTATTGACTAGTTATTAAGAGAAATAATTATGAGTCATTTAAATAAAACATTCGAAGCCTTATCGGTCGCTATTCTAACCGTTTCAGATACCCGCAGTATCGATACCGATACATCAGGGGACTACCTTGTTGAAAGCGTTAAGCAAGCAGGGCATAACGTATCCTCTCGTAAAATAGTGATTGATGATGTCTATTTAATACGAGCTGTTATCTCAAACTATATCGCTGACCCGACGATTCAAGCTGTATTAATTACTGGCGGCACAGGTTTTACTGATCGTGACTCAACACCAGAAGCCGTTACTCCGTTATTCGATAAAGAAGTTGAAGGTTTTGGTGAATTATTTCGTTACCTGTCTTATCAAGAAATTGGTACCGCTACAGTACAGTCCCGCGCACTTTCTGGCTTAGCCAATAAAACCGTGATTTTTTGCTTACCGGGTTCAACAGGCGCCTGCAAAACCGCTTGGGAAGGTATTATCCAACCACAACTTAACGGTACCCAAGGGCCTTGTAACTTTGTTCAGCACTTACGAGGCTCTAATACCAGCCTCTGTGATAGCAGACAGCCATGAGCCTGTTAACAGTCGTGAGCTTATTAACAGCCATGAGCCTGTTAACAGCCATGAGCAATCTATAAAAAGCCATGATTAATAGAAAGTAGCAATAAGGAGGTCTATATGATTAAGATTCATTTCTTTGCCAGCTTGAGCGAACAACTGGATTGTTCGGATTTAAACTTTGAATATTCAGGTGAACATACGGTTGCCGATATAAAACAAAGCTTATTAAAGCGAGATACTCATTGGCAATGCCTCAACAATAAAAACGTATTAGTGGCAGTAAACCAAACATTGTCTGATGCCAATGCAAATATTAATGATGGTGATGAAGTTGCATTTTTTCCCCCAGTAACGGGAGGCTAGAATGATCAGTGTTCAAACCAATGATTTTGACCTTGGGCATGAATACCAAATGCTTCGGCAAGACGCCGATGGCGACGGTGCAATTGTTACCTTTACCGGGCTAGTACGCGACTTTAACAATAGCGGTTCCGTATCGATGATTCGTTTGGAACACTACCCTGGCATGACCGAAAAATCATTAATGAATATCTGTTCTGACGCACGCAAGCGTTGGGAACTCGGCCAAATACGATTAATACACCGAGTCGGCTTTATCGGCGCGAATGAACAAATTGTCTTTGTCGGTGTGTCATCAAAGCATCGCAAAAGTGCGTTCGAAGCCGCAGAATTTATTATGGATTACCTAAAAACAAATGCCCCCATCTGGAAACAGGAAGGCACCGCTACAGGGATGAAATGGGTTGAATCAAAACAGTCTGATCAGACAGCAGCGTCTCGTTGGCAAAAATAATTCTAAGCCATAATTATTAAAAACAGACCACTTACATAAAACCTTCAGATCTACCCATATCCTCATAAAAAAGATCAAACAACCTGCCAATATCTCATGAGCAACAAAATCAGGAGGCTTTCTTTTAACACAAGTATCGATGTAAGCCATTGTTTTAAAAGAAATTTAAAACGAGAACTAAGTGCATATAAGACCACTACAAGATCTCATTAAACCCAATGGCCTCTTTTCCGCAATCAGCATTGAATAAAGAGAATGCCATAAGTGATTGAATTTGATATTATTTTATGAAATTTAAAATCCAGAAATACCCTTTATGCATTGTGGCATAGTCGGAATTCTGCCTAATATACTGTTAGCACTCAGGTGTGTTCATGAAATTAATTGAAGGCATAGCTGGTTTTTATGACGCATCTGAAAAGAAGGGCTTGCCTCATGTTCAAGTGGGAAAGTTCAAAAAGGAGGTAGCTGGCGCACTTGCTCCGTTAGGATACAAGCTAGTAGAAGTAAGAGAAGCTGGGGTTACTCCAAATTTCCACTTGGCCTTATTCAAAAACCTAGATAAAACGCTAGCTGTGGTATGTAATTCTATTTACCCATATGTGGCTCTCGCTGAAGAGCCTGAAAATCATACGTGTGAGTTAAATTACATAATAGACGAGAGCACTGAAGATTGGATTCAGAATTACACAAGCTTTGATATAATCCCTGCTTTAGAACTTCAGAAAGAACTGACTGCCGAAGATTTAAGTTGTCTTAACAGCGCAGAGCTTAGTCAAGCCAAATATTGGCAGCCAAAAATTATCGGTGAGGTTATATTTAATTGGTGGGATTAAAAAGTGCTAACAAGGCCGGCAAATCTGACCTCCGTAAACTGTCTTCTTTTTTTGCAAAAACGCAGCCAATTTACTCCGGCAGTTTCTGGTGGCGTTAGCAGTATCCCTATGAATCAGTGCAAACATATAAGAAAAAATCTAGAGAGCTGGAACGGTTTTGAGGCGTTATGCGGTTTCATACCCGAGGGGCAAGACGGATTACCATGTGACGGAGAGGAGAAGTACCGGGAAGATATACGCCACTTACAAAATTGTGAATCATGTAAATCTTGGGTTAAAGGAAAAATACCCGTGGAAGAATCATTACGACTGGAACGGATTAAAAAATATTGTTGCCCTGTTATGTATGGTGCCATAGAACATGAAGGCTATGATGAGCTTCAGATTCGCCTTATTAATTTTCAAGGGGAGTCAACTTGGGCTGTAACCAATTTTGAATCGGTGGGTGGTAATTTATTAATCGGATATTGTCCTTGGTGTGGCACAAAGATGCCTAAAAAAAAATTGTAGATAAAAATGAAGAATTTGATAAGTATCATCGCTTTATTTGCAGCAGTTGAGTCATTTGCTGAAGAAGACTGTAGTATAAATACCGTAGGCCTAGATGATAAATCGAGCCATATTAAAAAATATTTTTATACAGGAACCTGTCACTATAGAAATAAAGATTATGACTTATCTGTTAAAAATTGGGAGAAGATACCTTCTCTAAAACCAAGTTCCAATGAAGATGAAGAACTAAAAATCGATGTATTAAATAATCTTGGGTATATGAAATTTTTTGGGTACGGAACTTCACGAGACCAGAAGATTGCAATGTCCTATTGGCAAGAAGCTATTTTACTTGGTCACTATGAAGCAGAATACCACTTATGTCATGCTTACGCTGATAGAGATCAATCTACGTTTAATATTGCTAAGGCAAGAAAACACTGTGAGAAGGCAAAATTAATATATAAAAGTAAAGAAGATTCCGACCCTAAAATCTTGTCAGATATAGAGCTTTATATTGAGAAAATAAGCGACTAAATGAATAGTAAGTTTTCACAGTATATGCATGTGAGTAGGAGTTATGGTTGTAGATGAATATGGAGATTTATAAATTAATTATAGGTGTAATTTTTATCACCACATTGCCTTTTTTGTTTTTGCCCACGATTTTAGCTGTCTTTGGGAAGCATAAACATGAGGGTCTCGTGGCAATTGCGAATTTTTTATTGATAGCCTTAATTTATTTTGGTATTTTTTATACGATCCAAAATACTGGCCCACTCTGGGTTTTCTTAGTCATATTAGAAATTATTACTTTAATTATTCTTTGGCTATTGTGCCTTAAATATGCAACTAAATAAAATAAAAAGTAAGAAGGCCCAGTTATATCTAGAATTATGGAATTTTCTTCTGCTATAACTGCACAATACCAACGGCGGCTCTAGTATAGTTTTTCACCAATATGCAATTGGTTTTTAGATGCCTTTACCACCACCAAGGCATTTTGGGCTATGAGGAATTCTGCTACATTTTATTTAACGTAAAGATTGAGAGAAAAATGGAAACAGTTACGATGTATAGGCCTTGCAACCAAGCAGAGCTTGACCTGGTTATTGCAAGCAACTACAAAAAATGGCCACCAAGATTACTAGGTCAACCAATCTTTTACCCTGTTACTAATGAACAATATGCCAAGGAAGTTAATGCTTGGAATAAAATGGATTATTCGAAAGGTTACGTCACCAAGTTCGATGTTAAAAAAACCTTTGTAGATAGATACGAGATTCAAAAAGTGGGTGGCTCTTATCATACTGAATGGTGGATTCCTGCAGAAGATTTAGAAGAATTAAATGACAATATTGTCGGGTTAATTGAGGTAATAGATGCCCTTGAGTAGCTGTACAGTAAAAATCTTTAAACAGTACATAACGAAAAATTTGTATCAATTACTTATTACATTGGCAGTTATATTTTCTGTAGGATGTGCTTCATATATGGATCATCCTGCCGACAGTAAGATCAATGTGGCAGAAGTAAGTATTAGAGATGTTGAAAACATACAACAAACAATAGATTCAGTTAAAAATCAAATATACTCTCACTACCAAGCAGCTTTATCCAAAGATCCAGACTTAAAAGGGGCTTATGAGTTTAAGCTATTAATAAAGGCTGATGGAACTGTTACAAACTTTAAGCTGTTGCGAAGTGAGCTTGATAATACAAGCTTAAATAAATCAATTAAAGAAGAGATTACCAAATTAAATTTTGGCTCTATAAATACTGCAGATACAAAGCTTAAGTACAAGTTTGTGTTTTTTCCTAATTGATCTATTTTTATTTAACAGCTCAGCCCACCTATAAAGCGCCGCGCCTTATTTGTGCGTTAGCTATACCCATGTTAACAAAACAATCTACTCTGCTTTACGGACTATTTAACTGAGTATTGCATTTTTCAGGGATATAATAAGTATGATAACCGCCAATTACTTTATTAGGATAATTCACCCATGCCTCCACTATTCAAAGAAATAGATAGCCAACCTTCCCCTTTAGGTGAAATTTCCTTACGTAGACGACGCATGCCTGCCTTCGGCGAAAGAGACATCTATGAAGTTAAATTAGGTGATGAGTTTTTAATGTCGAGTATGTTTGTAGAAGCCGAAGAAGCCTTATCAACTCTTGGCTTAGCGGCTGTAAAAGGCGACAAGCTCAGTGTTGTTGTAGGTGGATTAGGTTTAGGTTATACCGCTGCTGCCGCATTAAAGGATGAACGAATAGAAGAGCTACTGGTGGTCGATGCCTTAGATACAGTGATAGGTTGGCATAAAGATGAACTCGTACCACTAGGGAAGGTACTCAATGCCGATAAGCGAAATCACTATGTACTCGGTAGCTTCTTCGACCTTGCCATAGACCCTAGTTTAGGCTTTAACCAACGTAGCGACGGAAAAAAGTTTGATGCCATTCTATTAGATATCGATCACTCCCCTACCGAATTTTTGGCTGCAGCAAACGCCAGATTTTATACGACCGAAAACCTAGCACTTATGGCAAGCCAACTGAAACCCAATGGCATCTTTGCCATGTGGTCCCAAAATCTGCCCGAAACAAGTTTTGAAGCATTATTAAAAACAGTCTTTGAGCGTGTCGATTCCCATGTCGTTTCTTTTTATAATCCATTTCAAGGTGGTGAATCTACCAACTCAGTATATGTTTGTGTGAATGGAAATTAAATATTAAATAGAGTATAAAAACAATTATTCCTCACAGGCAGATAAAATTAGGTATATCGACCATATGATTGCGAAGCTTATACATACATTTCAGCTAGGAAATAAAATTTCATTTCCAACTAAATACTATAAGAATTACGGATAAACATGAAAATTAAGTTTTACAAAACCTTACTCACAGCCATGTTACTCTCTATTTATGGCTGCTCTACTACTCCAGACAATTCAAGCATAACTATCACTCCAGAAACCCAAGAAAGAAATAGAAAAATGATAACGGATAATATTGAAAAAATATTAATTCCGAATTTTGAAGAAAAGTATCAAGAAATCAACAAATGTTATAGTGGCACTCATGATAATTCGATATCAATTCAAATAAACACAAAGGAGAATACAATACACCAAAGAGCCTTTTTAATTGATACGAAGGTATTCTTAATTCCCCACACACTAACACCAGAAGATACATTATATATAATTTACGAAGATAAGAAAAAGTTAGTAAAAGACATTATCTATACTAGAAATGGATTTACTTTATTTATCAATAAAAATTACAAAAACTATTATAATAAGGTTATTTCGCAGCCTAAATTAGTAGAAAATGAGTACATTTTTTCTCGTCAGAGAACTAAATCACCCTCATCCTTTACTAAAGAACAAGGATCAATTAAACCTGTGATTGGCGTACTACTTGGCAATATCACTATTCCCGAATCGAGTGCAAGTGTTATTACTGCATTACGCAATGATGGAGTTATGAGTGGTGAAATATATAATTTAGAATGTAAATTAATTGGATTTAGCCTTTTTTACCATACGAAACCTATAGTTCTCATCGAGCCAAAAACTAAAGAGAAATATGTATACATTCAATCATTTATGATGGATCTTTTAGGAGTGGGAAAGTATTTTAAAGATCGAGTTGGCTTTTGGCCAAATTTAATACAACGGTAAGAAAAACCAATCCAATTAGACTATCTGTATAATCGATCAACTACCGACTCTCATTTTGGTGATTCACTATCCAAACTGCCGCTTCAACGCGTGAGCGCAGGTTTAATTTTTTTAGAAAATGTTTTACATGCACTTTGACTGTCCCATCTGAAATATCCAGTTCTCTGGCAATTAATTTATTACTCATCCCTTTTGCAATTAGTTTTAGTATTTCATATTCACGGCTGGTTAAGCTGGCAAGTGCTCGATTACCTGCTCGCTCGGGTTTGCGAAGGGCTGAAGCTAAAATTTCAGTTAGCTTGGCACTCATGACCATTTTGCCTAATGCCGCTTCGCGTAGTTTTTCGACGATATCTTCTGGATCCATATCTTTCAATAAATAACCATCAGCTCCTGTACGAATCGCTTCTACAACATCTTCATCGTTATCCGAAACTGTCAGCATAATAATGCGCGAGTCGACGCCTTTATCACGCATTATCTTTAATGTTTCTAAACCATCCATCCCTTGCATATTTAAATCTAATGTTATCAGGTCAGGTTCAAGTTCAAGTGCAAGATCAATAGCCTCTTGACCAGAACTCGCTTCCCCAATAACCGAAAGGTCGTCTTCGAATTCCAGTAGCTGATTTAACCCTTTACGCAATAGTGGATGATCGTCGACCATCATGATGGTTGCAGGTTTATCTTGAAACATAACGAAGGTCTCCACTAACAAATGAATATTTGGATACTGACTTTATTTTATCTAACTTTATTTAGCCTAACTATACACTAACTACTACGAGTTAAATAAATTACTTGAGGTAATACAACTACTCACAAAGGGGTATATAAAAATTTTAAGAAAAACCTGATTAACCGATAGATATCAATAAGTTAGAATAAAGCGTTGATTCACTTCTATAAAAATTATCTTTTCTTCTTACACCTTGTAAACACAGACTACCCATTGATGCTAATTGTGAGGCTGCGATAGCTAAATCATAGTATGCGCGAATTATGTTACTAATTGATGGAGAAAGCGCATGTCTGATCTGCACAAGTGGAACCCGGAAGATACCGAATTCTGGGAATCTACCGGCAAAAAAATAGCGAATCGCAATCTTTGGATTTCGATTCCCAGTTTGCTGACCGGCTTTGCTGTTTGGCTGTATTGGGGAATTATTACCGTTCAAATGCTGAACTTAGGGTTCCCCTTTGAAAAAGCTGAATTATTTACACTGATGGCTATCGCGGGGTTAACGGGGGCAACGCTGCGAATACCGAGTAGCTTTTTTATACGCTTATGCGGTGGTAGAAACACAATATTTTTTACAACCGCTCTGCTAATGATTCCAGCCATTGGGGCAGGCTTTGCATTACAAAACCCTGATACCCCGCTTTGGCAGTTTCAGTTATTGGCTCTGCTCTCTGGTTTTGGCGGCGGTAATTTTGCTTCATCAATGTCAAATATCAGCTTCTTCTTTCCCAAAAAACAACAAGGTTTAGCACTTGGCCTCAATGCAGGGCTAGGTAATTTTGGGGTGACAACAATGCAGATTGTTGTACCTTTATTTATGACCTTTGCCGCTTTTGGTGCTTTCAGTGGTGACCCAATGATATTAGTTAATGCCTCGGGAACCTTGATCGGTAAAATTCCTGCAGGTACTGAGAGCTATATTACAAATGCGGGTTTTGTATGGTTGATTTTATTGGTTCCCTTGTTTTTCTTAACTTGGTTTGGAATGAATAATATTCGTACTGATGACGTCAGCCCTAACATTGGCAGCCCTTTAGCCTCCTTTGCATTGATATCCGTGATGTTAATGATTGGGCTGGTTGTTGCCGCATTCGGCTTATGGCTGATGCTACCAGAATCTGCCAATGGTTCCGGTTTTGGCGTACCCAAAGAAATTGTTCTTGTACTTGTTGTCACAGCAACGGTAATTATTCTTAAGTTTTTGCCAGGGTCGATTGGTCAAAGTCTTACTCGCCAGTATCAAATTTTTAACAATAAACATACATGGGCGATGAGTGTTATTTACACCATGACATTTGGCTCCTTTATTGGTTTTGCTGCGTCATTTCCCCTCGCTATTAAAGTTATCTTTGGCTATAGCCATATAATGGTAGACGGTGTAATGACCCACGATACCATTAACCCCAACGGACCGAGTGCGTTAATGTATGCTTGGATGGGACCTTTTATTGGTGCCTTGATTCGACCTGTGGGTGGTTGGATTTCAGATAAAATGGGCGGCGCTTTTGTAACACAAATTTGTTCACTGGTAATGATTGGCAGTGCATTAGGTGTTGCTTACTATATGAAAGCTGCCTATCAATCAGCAACTCCTGAAGAGTATTTTGTTCCATTCTTCATTCTCTTTTTAGTGCTGTTCGCGGCGACAGGTATTGGTAATGGCTCAACATTCAGAACTATTGCAATGGTATTCCCAAAAGAGCAAGCAGGCCCCGTACTAGGATGGACATCAGCAGTCGCAGCCTATGGTGCTTTTTACATCCCTAAAGTAATTGGCGAACAAATTAAAGCAACAACACCAGAAGTAGCATTAATAGGGTTTGCAGTTTTCTATGTGGTTTGCGTTTTGATTAACTACTGGTTTTATCTGCGTAAAGATGGTGAGTTCTACAACCCATAAATAAGCCCGTCTTATCCACACAAAAAAGGATTCGCCATTGGGTGAATCCTTTTTTTAGCTCTTTTTAACATAGCCTAGTCCTATAGGACTTAGGTAATCAGTGTTTACACCTTAATTAAGCACATTAACTAAGCGCATCGTAGGTTCATACAGAAGTTACTTGAGGTTAATGAGAGCTTCATAAAATTAACCATTCTGTACGGCTGGCACTTTGGCATATTCGGGTATGAATTGGAAAGACACCATTGTGCCCCCTTGATCGGGCTTAGTAATAATAACTTCACCATTCAAGTTACGACTACGTTCCTGCATAATTGCCAGACCATAGTGGTTTAACTTATTAGGGTCACCCGGTATACCAATACCATTATCTTGCACCGTTAACGTCACCAAAGACTGTTGATCCATCACGATACTAATATCAATCTTATTCCCTTTCGAATGATAAAAGGCATTCTGAATAGCTTCTCTTGCGATCTGCAATAAATGAATTTCTTCTTGAGGCGCAAACGGGATATGGTCAACCTGATAATCTAGTGTGAATTGAAAAGCATCTGAGCGTGATTTGAGCTGAGTAATACTTTGTTCAAAGGCTTCTTTTAAGCTGCGATTATCAAGTTTAAGTCTAAAGGTTGTCAGTAACTCTCGCAGCTCTCGATAAGCCGAACTCAAGCCATTTTTAAGTTCATCAATGACCTCTTCGACTTGATCTTGCACATCTTCTTTTTTCTGCAACTTCTGTAAACGAGTCACCTGAATTTTTAAATAGGAGAGGGCTTGCGCTAACGAATCGTGAAGCTCTCTGGCAATCACTGTTCTCTCATTCATTAGAGTAATTCTACGGCCTTGTTCACTCTTATGTTTTAAACTTAAACCATTCGCAATTTGTTCAGCAACAGATTTGAACAACTGGTGCTGCCAATCTTCCAATTGACTTTCATCATCGGGATAAACAACCAATACACCATAATTGTTCTCACTATGATTCAACTGGTATTTGAGTTTTTTACCTGATTGAGGAACATCCTCATGATGTTGTACACAATCATAACAGTCATGTTGAAGGCATTTTTGGGGTATCGCCTTATCTGTTGTAATTAAGTGTTCATAAGGGCCCTGTCCTTGCGCTGTCATGATACAAAGATCCAGGTCCTGCACACCTGTCACCTTAGCCAACTGCTTTAGGATGGGCTCAAAATTGGCATTAGCAGCATCGACTTCATTAATTTTTCGTGACACTTGGAAAAGTAAATTGAGAGATTCATTAGACCGAGACAATTTTTTGGTTTTTCTTATAACATGTTCTTCAAGCTGAGACTGAGAACGATAAATAGAATCACTCATACTATTAATAGCATGTGCCAATACTGCTAGCTCCCCCTTACCCGTTTCATCTGCACGAGTCGTAAAATCTCCACGTCCAATTTGGCCAGCAATTGCTATTAATTTTGATAGCGGCTGCTCAATATGCCGCTTCACAATTACGATTGCCACGGCAATTAAAATAATGGTACTAAACAGCGCTAAGGTTTGAATTAATCGAATCTTCGCAATATTTTTTTCTGCATGCTTTTGGTAACTTAAAACAAGGGTATCTATCTTGTTAACGAACGATTCAATCGATTGATTCAGTCTTGCCAAATCGACATCTTCTTTAAGCAATACTTTTATAAATACCGGCTTTATCTCTTTAAACCAATCATTCTGAACGTCATGGTAAAGCGTTGCCAACTCTTTAGATTGAATCAACACTTGCTGATTCACCAAAACCCCTGTCGTCAGGTCTTGTTCAAATTCATCAACCAAGCCGTTAATTAATTTTTTTGTCTTATCTGGCTCACCTTCCATCTCACGTTCTATCTGCATTTGGCTTATCAGCCTATAACTTTGCATTCTCAATGATCCAGCAACATTGATAGCAAGAGCATCTGTTTGCGCTCTATCACTGATAAATACGGAGCTAAACATACTGATAACCGCTAAAGAACTCACCAGTAGCATTAAGGCAATAATTTTAAAAACGGTTGAATGAAAGAAGCTTTTATTCATATTCGCGGTTCATAGTAATAATTTATCGGTCTCTTTGTTGAATCAGTGGTGATACCTACAAATAGCAATAGTTTATTTTTTATGTCTGTATTGAAATTGGTACCAGTCTAGACCCCTTTAAAGCAAAGGAAAAGGGTATTTTTGCCTACTACCACTTTGGTGGTATTCCCTGTTATTACGTACTTCTGACTCCTCTTGTACAACTATTTTTAATAGATTTTAATCTCACCAAAGCTTGAATTACAGCGTTACCTTTACGTTGTAACCACCATAAAAGAGGAGTCTGGCGTGAGTCATTTTTTAGACAGATTACAGTTTTTTAAACGAAACGAAGAGTCATTTTCAGATGGTCACGGTGTGACAACAGACGAAAACAGAGATTGGGAAGAAGGTTATCGTCGTCGCTGGCAGCATGACAAAGTTGTGCGCTCCACCCATGGCGTCAATTGTACTGGCTCATGCAGCTGGAAAATTTACGTTAAAGATGGCCTTGTTACTTGGGAAACGCAACAGACGGATTATCCACGTACCCGTCCTGATTTACCTAACCACGAACCGCGAGGCTGCCCAAGAGGCGCAAGCTATTCTTGGTACATCTACAGTGCTAATCGTTTAAAACATCCTAAAGTTCGTAAACGTCTCGTCAAATTATGGCGTGCAGCTAAACAGGAACATAAAGATCCTGTCGATGCATGGCGTTCTATCGTCGAAGATCCCAGCAAAGCAAAAGAATATAAGCAACAACGTGGTCTGGGCGGATTTGTTAGAGCGGACTGGCGTGAAGTGAACGAAATTATTGCCGCTGCCAATGTTTACACTGCCAAAGTGTATGGGCCCGATAGAGTGACTGGATTCTCACCCATCCCTGCCATGTCGATGGTGTCTTACGCTGCTGGCGCTCGTTACTTATCACTGATTGGTGGTAACTGCTTAAGCTTCTACGACTGGTACTGTGATTTACCTCCAGCATCACCGCAAATCTGGGGTGAACAAACCGACGTACCCGAATCGGCTGATTGGTATAACTCAAACTATATTATCTGCTGGGGATCTAACGTCCCACAAACACGTACACCTGACGCTCACTTTTTAACGGAAGTACGTTACAAAGGTACTAAAGTAATTGGTATCACACCGGATTACTCGGAAGTTGCCAAACTGACAGACCAATGGCTTGCGCCAAAACAAGGAACCGATGCAGCATTAGCCATGGCATTTGGGCATGTCATTCTTAAAGAGTTTCATGTTGAAAAGCCATCCACTTATTTTACCGATTATGTAAAACACTATACCGACTTCCCTGTACTGGTTATGTTAGATCAGTCTGACGATGGCACTTTGCATCAAGGTCGCTTCCTGCGCGCTTCAGATTTGCAAGCCAACCTTGGTCAAGATAATAACCCTGAATGGAAAACCATTAGCATTAACGAAAGCGATGGTGAGTTAGTGTCTCCAACAGGTTCTGTTGGCTATCGCTGGGGGGAAAAAGGGAAATGGAATATTACCCAGACAGACGGAAAAACCGGTGATGAACTCGATCTAAGATTAAGCTTAAAAGGCAGTCATGATGAATTAGTGAATGTCGCCTTCCCTTATTTCGGTGGTGCAGAGCATGAATTCGGTTATTTCCAAAATACTGAACATGACGATGTTTTACCCCGCAAAGTTCCCGCTAAAAAGATTACACTTGCTGACGGTTCTCAAATCTATGTTGCGACAGTATTTGATTTAACATTGGCGAACTATGGTGTCGACAATGGTTACGATGATCCCAATGTTGCCAGTAGTTACGATCAAGATATTCCTTACACGCCTGCTTGGCAGGAACAAATTACAGGCGTACCTCGTGCGGATGTAATCAAAGTTGCTAGAGAATTTGCAGAAAATGCTGATAAAACTCGAGGCCGATCAATGATTATTGTTGGTGCCGGTATGAACCACTGGTATCACATGGATATGAATTATCGTGGCCTTATTAATATGTTGATGATGTGTGGTTGCGTTGGCCAAAGTGGTGGCGGCTGGGCGCACTATGTTGGTCAAGAAAAATTACGACCACAAACTGGTTGGGCCCCGTTGGCATTTGCTCTTGATTGGCAGCGACCACCAAGACATATGAACGGCACATCATTTTTCTACAACCATTCCAGCCAGTGGCGCTATGAAAAACTGGAAATGACTGAAGTCGTTTCACCTATGGCCAATAAAGATAAATGGTCTGGTTCTATTATTGATTTTAATACACGTGCTGAGCGTATGGGTTGGTTGCCGTCTGCTCCTCAGTTAGGCATAAACCCATTGCAATTATGCAAAGATGCTGAAGCTGCAGGAAAATCACCGAAAGATTATGCTGTCGAACAGCTCAAATCAGGCGACTTAACATTTGCCTGTATGGAACCAGAAAACCCTCAAAACTTCCCGCGTAATATGTTTATCTGGCGTTCAAATTTATTAGGCTCATCCGGTAAAGGTCATGAATACATGTTGCGTCATTTACTCGGGACTAAACATGGATTAATGGGTAAGGATCTAGGCGAAGATGGCGGCAAAAAGCCTGAAGACGTCCAATGGGTTGATGAAGCCGCTGAAGGTAAAGTTGATTTGCTCGTGACGCTCGACTTCAGAATGTCTACCACTTGCTTGTACTCCGATATCGTTTTGCCTACGGCGACATGGTATGAAAAAGATGACTTAAACACGTCAGATATGCACCCGTTTATTCACCCGCTGAGTGCTGCCGTCGACCCAGTTTGGGAATCACGTTCTGATTGGGACATCTTTAAAGGTATTGCCAAAGAATTTTCTACCATGTCAGAAGGACATCTTGGTGTTGAAAAAGATTTAGTGACTCTACCCATTCTGCACGACACACCCGCCGAGATTGCTCAGCCCTTTGGTGTTAAATCATGGTGGAAAGGCGAGTGCGATTTGGTCCCCGGAAAAACTGCACCCAATATGATTGAAGTTGAAAGGGATTATCCAAATACCTATAAACGCTTCACATCGGTAGGACCTTTACTTGAAAAATTAGGGAATGGCGGAAAAGGAATTAACTGGAACACTGAAAAAGAAGTGGAATTTTTAGGTGACCTTAACCATCGGCACCTTGAAGAAGGTGCCAACCAAGGTAGGCCAAAAATTGAATCAGCCATTGATGCCGCTGAAGTTATCTTATCACTTGCACCTGAAACCAATGGACAGGTTGCTGTAAAAGCATGGAGTGCACTGGGTGAGTTTACGGGATTAGATCATACCCACTTAGCCAAGCCCAAAGAGGAAGAAAAAATACGCTTCCGCGATGTGCAAGCTCAGCCTCGTAAAATTATCAGCTCACCTACATGGTCTGGCTTAGAGGATGAACATGTGTCCTATAACGCAGGCTATACCAATGTTCATGAGTGTATTCCATGGAGAACCGTCACTGGCCGTCAACAGTTTTATCAAGATCATGAATGGATGCGTGACTTTGGCGAGACCATGTGTTTATACAAGCCACCGATCAATTTAAAAACGGTGAAACCCATTATGAATAAACACCCTAATGGGAATAAAGAAATTGCCTTGAACTGGATAACACCGCATCAAAAATGGGGCATCCACAGTACTTACTCAGACAATTTATTGATGCTGACTCTGTCTCGTGGCGGACCTATTGTCTGGCTATCTGAAGTAGATGCAAAAAATGCAGGGATTGTTGATAACGATTGGATCGAAGTGTTTAACGTTAACGGTGCAATTGCTGCTAGGGCTGTCGTTTCTCAACGAGTACCTGAAGGCATGAGCATGATGTACCACGCACAGGAACGCATCGTTAATGTACCCGGTTCACAAGTCACCAAAACCCGCGGAGGCATTCATAACTCAGTCACACGTGCGGTAATGAAACCGACACATATGATTGGTGGCTATGCACAACAATCTTACGGCTTTAACTACTACGGCACGGTGGGTTGTAACCGCGATGAGTTTGTCATTGTGCGCAAGATGAGCAAGGTCGACTGGCTAGACGATGACAGTAAGGATACTGACGGAAGTTACCAGAGTGAATTTAAAACTGATTACAACAAGGTGGAGAACTAAGCATGAAAGTAAGAGCGCAAATAGGCATGGTGCTAAACCTTGATAAATGTATCGGTTGTCACACCTGCTCTGTCACCTGTAAAAATGTATGGACGTCTCGGGAAGGTGTTGAGTATGCCTGGTTTAATAATGTAGAAACAAAGCCTGGCATCGGCTACCCCAAAGAATGGGAAAACCAAGATAAATGGAATGGTGGTTGGGAACGTCATAACAACGGCAAACTCATCCCCAAACAAGGTGGTAAGTTACGCATACTCGCGAATATTTTTGCCAATCCAGACTTGCCAGAAATCGACGACTATTACGAACCCTTTGATTTCGACTATCAACATTTACATAAAGCCGGTGAAAGCAAACATCAACCCGTTGCTCGTCCACGCTCTTTGCTTACAGGGCAAAGAATGGAAAAAATTGAATGGGGACCTAACTGGGAAGAAATTCTCGGCACCGAATTTTCTAAACGCCGTAAAGATAGCAACTTCAATCAGATGCAAGCTGATATGTATGGTGAATTTGAAAAAACATTCATGATGTATTTGCCCCGCTTATGTGAACACTGCATCAACCCTGCTTGTGTTGCTTCATGCCCAAGTGGTGCAATTTATAAACGTGAAGAAGACGGCATTGTATTGATCGACCAGGATAAGTGTCGTGGTTGGAGAATGTGTGTCAGCGGCTGCCCTTACAAAAAAATTTACTATAACTGGAAAACAGGCAAGTCAGAAAAATGTATTTTCTGTTACCCACGCATTGAGGCCGGTCAACCCACCGTCTGTTCAGAGACCTGTGTAGGCCGTATTCGTTACCTGGGCGTAATGCTCTACGATGCTGATCGCATTGAAGAAGCTGCCTCTGTTGCGAATGACAAAGATTTATATCAAGCACAATACGATATTTTCTTGGATCCTAATGATGAAGCAGTACAGGAAGCTGCACGTAAAGAAGGCATTCCCGAAGCCTGGATTGAATCAGCTAAGGCATCCCCCGTACGTAAGATGGTAATGGACTGGAAAGTCGCCCTGCCCTTGCACCCTGAATACAGAACATTGCCCATGGTTTGGTATATCCCTCCGCTAAGCCCGATCCAAAGTGCAGTAGAGGCAGGCAATGTACCAATGAATGGCGTGTTCCCTGATTTAAAATCACTGCGTATTCCAATGAAGTACCTCGCCAATATGTTAACTGCCGGTGATGAAGCGCCAGTTGAAAAAGCGTTAGAACGAATGATAGCGATGCGTATTTTTAAACGTTCACAACAAGTTGATGGCGATATCAACCACGAAGCACTTGAACACGTCGGTTTAACAGTTGCTCAAGTTGAAGAGATGTACCGCTATATGGCACTGGCCAATTACGAAGACCGTTTCGTGATTCCAACAAGCCACAAAAGCTATGCAGAAGATGCCTATGATATGAAATCAGGTTGCGGCTTCAGCTTTGGTAATGGATGCAGTGGTGGTGATAGCGGGGCCGATTTGTTTGGTAGTAAAAAACAAACCGTTCGAGAAATTATACCAGTGGAGATCATAAACGAATGAAAATCTTAACGGTACTATCAAGACTGATCGATTATCCAACAGATATGCTGTATCAACATGGTGATGAAATTACTGAAATCATTGCAAACGATCAACACTTATCACAAGAAGATAAATTAGGATTGTTATTATTTGTTGATCAACGTTTCAGCGATAGTTTATTAGATTGGCAAGCAGATTACGATGGACTGTTTGAACGTGGACGTTCTTTATCATTATTAATTTATGAACATCTCCATGGTGAATCTCGCGACCGCGGACAAGCGATGGTCAACTTGCTTGAACAGTATAAAGCAGCTGGATTAGACATTGGCGTTCGAGAACTGCCTGATTACATCCCTCTCTTTCTTGAATTCGCCAGCACCCAAGGAGACAAAAATGCCAAAACATGGTTACAAGATATAGCGCCTATTCTTGCACTTTTATCGGTGCGACTTGAAAAGCGCCAATGTAATTACAGTGCTTTATTTAGCGCATTGGTATCACTTTCTGAAATGAGCATTGACATGGATGCATTACGTGAACAAGTGAGTGACGAAAAACGCGATGATACTAAAAAGGCATTGGATAAAGTATGGGAAGAAGAAGCTGTTACCTTTGGCGGTGATGCAATTAATGGTGGATGCCCAAGCAATGTTTCTAAACCTTCAGAATCTCAACGACGCGACCAAGACATTCCTATTCAATTTATCGATGCTGCCCAGAGTAAAGAACTCGGCGGCGAGTTAAGGAGCTAATGATGGACTTTTTAAATACATTCTTTTTTGGCATTTACCCTTATATAGCGACAGGCATCTTTTTTCTAGGAAGTCTTATACGGTATGACCGCGAACAATACACTTGGAAAACAGGCTCTAGCCAGATGCTTAGTAATAAAAATTTCAGAGTAGCGAATATTTTATTTCATGTTGGCATCATAGCAATACTACTAGGTCATTTTGCCGGCCTCGTTGTTCCTTTTGAAATCTGGCATGCCCTTGGTATTTCTTTACCTGCAAAACAAATTATTGCAATGGGTGTGGGCGGCTTCTTTGGGGCATTATGTTTTATTGGGTTGACTATGTTAGTGAAACGTAGATTATCCGACCCTAGAGTCAAAGCCACAAGTAGCACAATGGATACTGGAATCCTGTTATTAATCTACCTACAACTGATTCTTGGCATGATTACAATTGTCATTTCTTTTGAACATATGGACGGTTCTGTTATGGCTAACTTAATGAGTTGGTCACGATATTTATTAACCTTCCGTCCAGTAGAGGCTGTTGCTTATATTGCAGATGTTCATTGGATCTACAAAATGCATGTCACACTCGGTATTACTTTGTTTGTATTATTTCCGTTCAGCCGCTTGGTACATATCTGGAGCGTACCGGTGCAATACGTACAAAGAAGCTATCAAGTCGTTAGAAAAAAAGCATAGTTATTCTAAAGGTATCGTTTTAATCGTTGATAATAAATGGACAGGATGTCCTTTTTAACGCCTATACACTCTTTGTTACAGTACTGAGGTAAATCCATGTCACTCACTGACACACCAGAAATTATCGTTAACGGATATATCATTTCCCCTTCTGACATCGATACCGAAATGCAATATCATCCAGCACCAACACGTCGGCAGGCAATGATCAAAGCGGCCGAATCACTGATCATTGGTGAACTATTAGTACAAAAAGCAGAAGAAAAAGGCCTATCGAAAAATATTGATATCGATATGATTAATGAACAGCCTGCTCTCATTGATTCGTTATTAGATCAAGAGGTAGAAGTACCAAAAGCAACAGAAGAAGAATGCTTACGCTATTTTGAAGCAAACACTGAAAAATTCACAACGTCTCCATTAATAGAAGCCAACCACATTCTTTTAGCTGCTGACCCTAAAGATTTAGAACAGAGAACTCAAATGCGGGAACTCGCAGAGAACTTAATAAAACAATTAAGCAATGTCCCTGAACAGTTCGCTACATTAGCCAAACAGTATTCTGTTTGTTCGTCAAGAGACGTTGGCGGAAGCTTGGGACAATTATCGTATGGACAAACGGTCAGTGAATTCGAGCGTCAGGTTTTCGCCGCTGACACAGGCTTAATGGCAACCCCTGTTGAATCTCGATTTGGTTATCATGTTGTCTTTATCGCTCATAAAGTAGAGGGAAAACCGTTGGATTTCGACGTAGTCAAAGAGAAAATTAAAACCTATTTAAACGACAAGGTACAAAGGAAAGCGATATCTCAGTATTTAAATCGCATTGTCAGTGAAGCCACTATTGAAGGTTATGAATTTGATATTGGCCTATCCTCAACAATGCAATGATTATTCTTATAAGGTAAAACCAATGCCGGATCTCAGCCAATTACTAAATAATAATCGAGAATGGTCAAAAAAAACGAAAGAAGAAGATCCTCTTTTTTTTGAACGTTTAGAGGCCATACAAAAACCAGAACACCTTTGGATTGGGTGTTCTGATAGTCGTGTACCAGCCAACCAGATCGTTGATATGGCTCCTGGCGAATTATTTGTTCATCGCAATATTGCTAATCAAGTTGTCCATACTGATTTTAATTGTCTCTCTGTTGTGCAGTACGCTATCGAGGTACTCAAAGTCAGACATATTATTGTTTGTGGACATTATGGTTGCGGCGGAATTCAAGCATCATTAGGGCATGATGAATATGGTGTTGTTGATAACTGGCTTCGACACATTAAAGATACTATTTATGCCCATAAAGAAGAGTTAGATCAGCTTGAAGGCAAACAAAAAACCGATCGCTTGTGCGAACTCAATGTGATTGCTCAAGTACAAAACCTTGCACGTACTAAAGCTGTTCAATACGCTTGGGACCGTGGACAGATACTCGGTATTCACGGATGGGTTTACAGTTTGCATGATGGCCTAATAAAAGACCTTGATGTAACAGCCTCTAGCCGCGAAAGCATTGATGAAATCTATCAACTGTACGAAACCAAAAGAGCCAACCGACCTCATGCTAATAAAACATAAAAATAAGCAAGATAACTCAAAATAGTGGGCTGAGAGAATTTATTAATTATTAGAATCAAAAAAAGGGGTGGCACAAGCCACCCCAAATAGTGCAGAGAACACTAGGGGTTGTAGATAATATCTACAAAAGAGTTAATGAGTTAAGACACTCTCATTATGAAGCTGCTTGCAGTTGTACTTTTCCATCAGTCACACGTATAGGGAATGTTTTAACCGATGCTGCTTCATCCTCAAGGCAAACACCAGATTCCAAATTGAAATGTTGTTTATACAAAGGGGAAGCAACAACAATGTCATCACCAACAGAACCAACAATCCCACGGGATAATACATTTGCCTTACCAATAGGGTCGTAATTAGAAATAGCGTATAGAGCACTGCCTTTACTGATTTTAAAAATGGCAACTTGCTCTTTATTTAACAAAGCACAGACACCCGTACCAGAAACTAAATCTGTTTCATCACAAACAGTAACCCAATTATTCATCATTATTTCTTCTCTTTTAAATCTATATTTTTCTATGTTAAAAATTAGCCAACTAACTTAATGACTTCGGCTTTATTTTTTTCATCCTCAAATGCCGGGCGACGTTGTTCACGCTCGACAACATAAGCCAAGTTATCATCTGTTGCCTCTGAATTAATATAATGCTGAAAACGCTTTAAACGTTCTTCATTATTAATGGTTGTTTTCCATTCGCATTGGTAATTTTCAATATTGACGGCCATTTCAGCTTCTAACTCTTTAGCAATATTCAGCTTGTCATCAATAACAACTTCTTTTAGGTAATCTAACCCACCTTCAAGGTTTTCTAGCCATACTGAAGTACGCTGCAAACGGTCTGCTGTACGAATATAAAACATCAGAAAACGATCAACATATTTAATTAAGGTTGATTTATCAAGGTCAGTTGCAAATAAATCTGCATGGCGTGGACGCATCCCCCCATTACCACAGACATATAAATTCCAACCGGTTTCAGTGGCAATAATGCCAATATCTTTACTTTGAGCTTCAGCACATTCTCGTGTACAACCGGACACACCTAATTTAAATTTATGAGGTGTTCTCAAACCTTTGTAACGATTTTCCATATCAATCGCCATGCCGACACTATCATCGACACCATAACGACACCATGTGCTACCAACACAGGATTTAGCTGTCCGTAAAGACTTACCGTAGGCATGGCCGGTTTCAAAACCAGCATCGATTAATATGCGCCAGATAGCAGGTAGCTCATGTAACTGTGCGCCGAATAAATCAATCCGTTGTCCACCAGTGATCTTAGTGTATAAATCAAATTCTTTAGCAACTTCACCAATAACAATTAATTTATCAGGGGTAATTTCGCCACCTTGCACACGAGGCACAATAGAGTAGCTTCCATCTTTTTGCATATTGCCAAGAAAAATATCATTCGTATCCTGCAAGCTGATATGTTCATCTTTCAGGACATACTCATTCCAATAAGAAGCCAGGATAGAACCAATTGTTGGCTTACAAATTTCACAGCCATGACCTTTACCATGGCTATCTAATAACTCATCAAAGGTTTTTATTTTTTTAACACGAATAATATCTGCTAGCTCGATACGGGTATACGGGAAGTGCTCACAGATATCATTGTTGACTTCAACACCTAGCTTAATTAATTCACTGTCCATTACTTGTTTGGTTAAAGCAGCACACCCCCCACAACCTGTTGATGCACTGGTGACATCTTTAATGGCCGCCATAGTGGTCGCACCATTTTGCACCGCATTACACAGGTCACCTTTAGTAACCGCATAACACGAACAAACTGTGGCAGTATCCGGTAAGGCATCTGCGCCTAGCCCGATCGATTCACCACCCTCTACTGACGGTAAAATAAATGCTTCTGGTGCTTCAGGCAGCTCAATTTCATTGAGCATATATTGCAGCAATGTATCGTATTCACTAGCATCACCAACTAATACTGCACCAAGTAATTTTTTATTGTCCTGTGACACAATAATGCTTTTATAGACTTCAGCATTTTCATCACAATAAGAATAGCGTTGCGCACCGTCTGCACGACCATGAGCATCACCAATACTACCAACATCAACACCCAGCAGTTTTAATTTGGTGCTCATATCCGCACCAGAGAATGACACTTTGTCTTCAGTCAGTTGTGATACCGCTGCTTCTGCCATGCGATAACCCGGTGCAACCAAACCATAAATAAAGTTGCCTAGTGACGCACACTCACCAATAGCATAAATGTCTGAATCACTGGTACGACAGTGATAATCAATAACAATACCGCCACGATCACCAACATCTAATCCTGCATCACGACCCAACTGATCATAGGGACGAATGCCGGCAGAAAAAACGATCATATCGGTTTCAAGGTGTGTCTCATCGGCAAACTCCATACGCAAGCGATGCTCTTCACCTTTTTTAATCACTTGCGTCGCTTTGCCAGTGTGAACACATACACCCAAACCTTCGACTTTACGACGCAGCATTTTACTGCCACCCTCATCCAATTGAACGCCCATTAAGCCGGGAGCAAATTCAACAACATGAGCTTCTACACCTAAGTTTTTAAGTGCATTGGCACATTCAAGTCCAAGTAAACCACCACCAACCACAACACCCTTTTTCATTCCTTTGGCAGAGGCTTTGATTTCGCCGAGATCATCAATAGTGCGATAGGTTAGGCAGTGCTCTTGATCGCCACCAGGAATCGGTGGCACAAATGGATAAGAGCCCGTTGCTAAAACAAGCTTGTCGTATTCAAAGCGTCGACCACCTTCTGTCACGACACATTTGTTTTCTCGATCAATGGTTGCAACAAAATCACCAAAATGGGCAGAGACATTCAGCTCTTTGTAATGCTCTCGAGTTGTCATCGCCAAGTCTTCAGGGTTTTTACCATCAAATACTTCAGAAAGGTGAACACGGTCATAGGCAGGACGAGGCTCACCGCCAATCACAGTTATTTCAACATCCAGATTAGTATTTGCTAAGGTCTCCACATAGTGATGACCGACCATACCGTTACCGACAACAACGATGCGTTGTTTACTCATAGTGATTCCTCTACCCCTCAATCATTTTTTGTATTTAGGCAACACAAACTCAGATCATATTTATTAATTTACGATGCATGCTTTAGCAAATTAAATGCCATAGGCTTTTTATAAAATCTAAAAAAATTAAAAATCCTTTTAGAATCAAAAAGTTAAACCAAATTAAAAAGAAAACAGGTTTTTAAATAGATTTCATACCTTGAAGAAACGCATCATTTAAGTGCAAAAATAAGCAGTTGATTTTTGAGAGTTAAAATTTGTCCAGATTGAAAGCATTTTTTTGAGGCAAAAAGATTGCTCCCGCACCAATAAAAGGCTTTTGCTCTGTAGCAGCCTAGCCCTATCAAATAAAAATTTATATTTATCAATCACTTAGAACAATCAATAAAATTGGTTTGGATATTGCAAATCCACAATGTCTACTAGTGTGCAAAGAAAATAGCGCCCTAATTTGAACACTTACTTAATTAAAGGCTCGTACATTTTGTCTAAAGAAAATTCCACACCCAGCCCTACTAACGTATGTGACAATAGCCACGATAATAGCTGGATTAAAACAACTTGCGCTTATTGTGGTGTGGGTTGTGGCGTTGAAGCCAAGGTCGATACTGATGGCAGTATTGCTATACGTGGAGATGAATCGCACCCGGCTAACTATGGTCGGCTTTGCTCTAAAGGTTTGGCTCTTGGTGAAACGGTTACTCAGGAAGGGCGTTTACTTGAACCATCAATTAATGGTGAAACCGTTAATTGGGAAAAAGCGCTGTCTCATGTGTCAGATGGTTTTCAAAGAACAATACAAAAATATGGCAAAGACTCCGTTGCTTTTTATGTGTCTGGGCAACTTCTGACCGAAGACTATTACGTCGCCAATAAATTAATGAAGGGCTATATTGGCAGCGGTAATATTGATACAAATTCACGCCTTTGCATGTCATCCAGTGTCGCTGGTCATAAACGTGCTTTTGGTAGCGATACTGTACCTAACTGCTATGAAGATTTTGAGCTCGCTGACATGGTGATATTAGTCGGTTCAAATTTAGCATGGTGCCACCCGGTTCTTTACCAACGTTTAAAAGACGCTAAGCAAGCAAAACCTTCTTTAAAAATAATTGTTGTCGACCCCAGAGAAACCGATAGTTGTGAATTAGCTGATTTACATCTGGCTATTCAACCAGGCACAGATGTGCTTTTATTTAACGGGTTATTGGCTTATTTAGCTGATAATGATCATCTTGATCATCACTATATAGAAAATCACACACAAGGTTTTTCCAAGGCTTTAATTGCAGCCAAAGAAGATACTGGAGAATCTGGGCTTGACCTTTTAAAAGTATCAACAGCAACTGGAGTCCCCATTGCAACCCTAGAATGCTTTTATCGTTGGTTTGCCGACAATGACAAGGTGCTGAGCGTTTACTCTCAGGGAGTCAACCAGTCTACCGCTGGGACCGATAAGGTAAACAGTATCATTAACTGTCATCTTGCTACTGGTCGTATAGGGAAAGAAGGCAGTGGCCCTTTTTCTATCACAGGACAGCCCAATGCCATGGGAGGCAGAGAGGTCGGAGGCCTAGCAAATACATTAGCTGCACATATGGAATTTAATGACCATGACTGGCAGGTGGTGAGTGATTTTTGGCAAACTGACCAACTGACCAAAAAGCCAGGATTAAAAGCCGTTGAATTATTCAATGCTGTAGCCAGTGGCAAAATTAAAGCCATATGGGTAATGGCAACTAATCCTGTCGTCAGTATGCCTGATGCTGAAAAAATTAAGCTCGCATTGGAAAAATGCCCACTCGTTGTTGTCTCTGACTGTATCGCTGATACTGACACCATACGTTGCGCAAATGTTCTTTTACCGGCCATGGGATGGGCAGAAAAATCCGGCACAGTCACCAACTCAGAGCGCCGTATATCCCGTCAACGTCAATTAATTACCAGCGATAGCAATGCAAAACCTGATTGGTGGATTATGTCCCAGGTTGCCTTACGTATGGGATATTCAGGGTTCAACTTTACGTCATCCAGTGATATCTTTCGTGAATATGCAGCCATGACAGGTTTCCGCAATAGCAAACTTGAACATAAGCGTGACTTGGATATCAGTCCATTACAGTATTTAAGCGACAGTGAATATGATCACTTATCGCCACAGCAATGGCCATTGGAAAGTATTGATCTCATCGACTCGACTGACTCAACAATAAGACAAAAGCGCTTCTTTGCAGAAGGAGAGTTTTACACATCAACGGGGAAAGCCAATATAGTTCCTATCACTTATCGTGCTCCGATGACAAAAGTCAGTCAGCAATTTCCTATTGCTTTGAATACAGGGCGTATTCGGGACCAATGGCACACCATGACCCGCACGGGGCTGGTACCTCACTTACGCGCTCATAAACCTGAACCTTACATACAAATTAACCCACAGGATGCACGTTGTTTCCAGTTACAAGATGGTAATATTGCTGAATTAAACAGCCAGTGGGGAATCGCTAAAGCCCGTGTAGTCGTCACCTCAGAGGTTAACCCTGGACACGTTTTTATGCCTATCCATTGGACTCAGGTGGATTCTAGTCAAGGCCGTGTATGCCCTGTTATCAGTCCAGATACTGACCCTGTTTCAGGTCAACCAGAGCTAAAATACACTCCCATTGCCATTAAACGTTGGCATTACAGTAGCGAAGCGATAGTCATTACCCGCCAAAAGGTCAAGAATCCTCAATTCGATTATTGGGTAAAACGTAAAATAGCAGGCGGTTACCTTTATTATCTAGCCGTAGAGTCATCCTCTGAGCTTAATGACAACTCGGCTATCCTTCAACAATTAGAGCGGTTAAGTACCCTTCCTGATGGTGGTAGCAATCATATAAGCTTTACTAACTCACACACAGGGCACTATCGTTCAGCCAGCACTCTTAATGGTGAATTAATGAGCGCCTACATAGCGGCCCCTAAAATCCAGCAAAATGACTACACATGGCTGGAAGGCCTTTTAAGCTGTGAGATGAATACTGATATCCAACGCTCTATTCTCAGCGGCTCTGCCGCTAAGTCACTGCTCACAGGCAAACAGATTTGTGCCTGTAAGCAAGTGGGAGAATTCACGATAACGGATGCCATTCAAGAGGGTTGCTGTAGTATCGAGAGTATTGGCTCGAAAACACAAGCTGGGACAGGATGTGGCTCCTGTATCTCCGAAATTAAGCGATTAATTGACCAACAAGCTGGAACTCCCATTGCTGTTGCCGTCTAATCGAAGGTAAACTAGCCTTTTTAGACGTACAGCTGTGAAAACTATGCTTCAGGACCAATTCAATCGCACCATTAACTACCTCCGTTTATCTGTTACGGACCGCTGTGATTTCCGTTGTGTCTATTGCATGGCTGAAGAGATGGAATTTGTCCCTCGCCAACAATTGCTGACGATTGAAGAAATGTCTCAGATTTCCCAAGCATTTGTAGAGCTTGGCGTGTCCAAAATTCGTATTACGGGTGGCGAACCTTTGGTACGCCGCAATATCGACCAATTATTTAAAAATTTAGGTCAATTAGAGTTAGATGAGTTAACACTAACGACAAACGGCTCTCAATTAAAACTTCACGCCCCCACTTTGGTAGAAGCGGGGGTTAAGCGCATTAATATCAGCCTTGACAGTCTCGATAAAGACCTCTTCAAAGCACTGACTCGCACTGGTGACTTGGATAGAGTATTAGCAGGCATTGACAGTGCAATCGACGCTGGCCTAAAAGTAAAATTAAACAGCGTGGTATTAAAGAATCGCAACGTCAATGAAGTAATACAGCTAGTTGATTTTGCTGTAAGTAAAAAAATCGATATCAGCTTTATTGAAGAAATGCCATTAGGTGTTATTGCTGACCATGAACGTGAAGAAGAGTTCGTCAGTAGTGAAGACCTGAGAAAGCTGATAGAAGAAAAATATACTCTGGAAAAACAAACCAGCAATAAAGAAAATGCAGGACCATCTAACTATTGGTCTATTACAGACAGCAACTCTCGCGTTGGTTTTATTTCGCCTCACAGCGAGAACTTTTGCTCAAGCTGTAATCGTGTTCGACTCACCGCAACAGGACAACTCTTACTGTGTTTAGGTAACGAACATTCTGTCGATTTAAAAGCGATTGTTCGTCGTTACCCAAATCAAATTCAACGACTAAAAGATGCCATTATCGAAGCAATGACAATAAAGCCCGAACGCCATTACTTCGAACTATCAGATGAACCTGAAATTCTACGTTTTATGAATACAACTGGCGGTTAAATTTTTTATCGCTCTGTTGTTTCATACTGCTCTCTATATTTCGACATTCCCTTACATATTGCTTAGGCAATATCTGTCTTTTGTGTCATACCCGAACCAGAACCAAGCATCACACCCACCCAGCGAGTCCCTTCAAAATTCTCTAATGCGATTTTTACCGTCATTGTCAAAGGCACTGACAACAGCATTCCGACCGGACCTAAAATCCACCCCCAAAATACTAACGATAAAAATACAACCAATGAAGAAAGATCTAACCCCTTCCCCATAAATCGTGGCTCAAGCACATTACCAATAATCGTATTAACACCAAAAAATACGGCTGCCGTTGCTAAAGCCTCAGGCACACCCAACTGAACAATCGCCAGCAAAACGGGAGGCACTGCCGCTAAAATTGACCCTAATGTCGGAATAAAATTTAATAAAAATGCTAACAATCCCCACAGCACATAATAATCAACACCAATAAAAAACAAGCTAATCATTACAATGAAACCAGTCAACAGGCTCACCATTGTTTTAATCGCCATATATTTATTCACACTGGATGTAAAACTATTTAATGCCACTACTGTTTTAGCTCCACCTGGAACCGCTTGCCGTAATTTATCGGTAAAATTAACCTCTTCTGCCAATATAAACATCACAGTAAGCAGAATTAAAAAACCGTCAGTCATTAAATTGCCGAAAGACGCCAAGGTATTACCGGCCATCGCTAACGCCGCGCTCGGATTAAAAATTTCCCGCCATTGAGATATATCAATCACAATACCCATGCTGGCTAGTTTCTGCTGTAAACCATCTGACAATGCCAACAGTCGTGCTTGATACTCTGGCAAGTCGGCTCTAAAGCTATTAATGGATGAACCAACGATGACCCCCATAAAAAAGCCAAGCACCACAATTAGCACAATAATCAATAAGATTGATAACCAATTAGGAAATCCCCGTCGATTCAACCAACTCAGTAATGGCGTCACAATAACCGCAATAAAAAGTGATAATAGAAACGGGACGAGTAAAGATTCTGCAGCGCGCATACCTGCCACTACCACAATAAAAGCGGCAACAATGAGAAGGAAGCGTGAAACAGGTGAGAAGTTTGTCTGCATAATTTATGCTCTATTATTTAAACAGTGATTATTTTATCAAGTAACGAATTATTTAATCGCTAGGGTTTTCTTCTGGAGAGAAAGAGCGTTTGCGAGCCCATTCATTAAAAGGCTGCACATAAGCTGGTTCACCATTCGCAAGATGCCATGAGTCGACGACATAGCGTTCACCCGTTTGTACCTGAACCAATTGTGCCGCATAGTGCTGATCTAAAAAAAAGTGTGCACGATAAACTCGAGAACCTACCCTATGCCATTTTAATAAACCATTATTGCTCAACAACGTCATAAAATGTGTCGTGTTAGTCGATTCATCAAGGCAATCTTGCTGACCCAATAAATCTTCAATGGTATTCTTTGCGCGATCATTACCGACAGGTGTATGTAGAGCTGCTTCTTGTTCGAAAAGCGCAATAGCTTTACGAACAGCAAGCCTTTCCTCAAATGCTGTTTCATTATTCATGAATAACGATTCCACCGTATTCCAGGTCGATTCTGATACATGAATATTCTTAATAATGCTACAGCCATGATTGTAACAAACAGGAAAACTCACGATAGATGGGTTTTTATCGATAACGGGAATTTCATGTTTATCTGTATTAATACTACTACAGCTAAATAAAAACACTGACAAACTTAATATCACACACAATTTAATATTATTCATAGTATGTTCTCCTTTTAGCTTTCCTTGTCATTTTTCTTTAAGTTCTTTAGTACTTCTTGTAGTTCATCCAACCCCAAGCGTGTAAATAAATACGGCGGCTTTTGGCTTCCGATAAAATGCTTTTCTTCAATAACAAGACACTGCTGACGCACGCCTTCTAATTCAGGAGAATGGCGTATAGTCATACCAAATGTCATATGCCAGTCGTTTTCCGTCGCTTGCCCTGTTAGGGCCATCTCCAGTACATGAATCATGCGCTTAGCATCAACACGATAGTAAGGTGTTTTTACCCACCGAAAGATTAACAACAATATACAAATAATGAATAGTGTTAAACCCAAGGTGGTAAAAATAGCTGCCATTAGTGCTCTCGGGTAGACCTGAACTCAACTTCGGGATAACGCTCTTCTGTTAAGCTTAAATTGACTCTCGTTGGAGCTAAATATGTTAAATGCCCCCCTCCATCAATGGCGAGATTATCATTCACTTTTTTCTTAAAGTTATCTAACTCTTTAGTATCCTCACAGTCTACCCAACGGGCAGTAGTGACATTCACAGCCTCATAAATGGCCTCTACTTTATACTCATCTTTCAAACGGTAAGCGACTACTTCGAATTGCAGCACTCCCACAGCACCAACAATAATGTCAGTATTACTGACGGGAAAGAATACTTGAGTCGAGCCTTCTTCAGATAATTGCTGTAGCCCCTTTTGTAACTGCTTCAATCGAAGAGGGTCTTTTAAGCGGATACGACGAAATAGTTCTGGCGCAAAATGAGGAATACCGGTGTATTTCAGTTTTTCGCCTTCCGTAAAGGTATCGCCAATTTGTATCGTGCCATGATTATGCAGACCAATAATATCACCTGAAACAGCTTCGTCGACTGAACTTCGGTCCCCGGCTAAGAAAGTAACCGCGTCAGCAATTTTAATATCTTTACCAATGCGTACGTGTTTCATCTTCATTCCTTGATGATACTTGCCCGAGCAAACACGCATAAATGCAATACGATCTCTATGCTTAGGGTCCATATTGGCTTGGATTTTAAAAATAAACCCTGAAAACTTCTCTTCGTTAGCCGCCACTTCTCTATCTTTGGTCATCCGTGGCTGCGGTACTGGTGCCCACTCAACAAAGCCATCCAGCATTTCACGAACACCAAAATTGCCCAGAGCCGTACCAAAAAACACGGGCGTTAAGCGACCTGCTAAATATTCCTCATGATCGAACTCATTAGTTGCTCCCCTAACTAATTCAATTTCTTCTCGAATATCATCAGCATAGGCCCCTAATAACGCTGATGCTTCATCACTATCAAGACCTTGAATACGGATATCATCGTTCAAAGTATGCCCCATACCTTGTTGATAAACATGGATGGTATCGGTATATAAGTTATAAACACCTTTAAACTGTTTGCCCATACCTAGAGGCCAATTAATGGGGGCAGCAGCAATTTTTAAGACATCTTCCACTTCGTCCAAGACTTCAATGGGGTCTCGAATATCACGATCCATCTTATTAATAAAAGAAAGGATCGGCGTATCCCGTAATCGACAGACATCCATGAGTTTAATCGTACGATCTTCTACACCTTTAGCCCCATCAATTACCATTAAGACTGAATCGACAGCGGTTAATGTCCGGTAGGTATCTTCGGAGAAATCTTCATGGCCCGGCGTATCCAGCAAATTAACGACTCTATCTTTATAAGGGAACTGCATCACCGAGGATGTCACTGAGATTCCCCGCTCCTGCTCCATACTCATCCAGTCAGATTTTGCATGAGGCCCTTTCTTGCCCTTAACAGACCCAGCTAACTGAATGGCCTGCCCCAACAACAACAACTTTTCCGTTATTGTGGTTTTACCCGCATCAGGATGCGAGATGATAGCAAAGGTTCTACGCGCTTGAATTTGTTGAAGAAAATTGCTATCTGCCACTCTGATTACCTTACTTTGTACCTAAATTTGTACCCATTGTTAAAAGTATGCCTTTTGCTTGTACCCAAAAGGCGCGTCATTTTACCTAATTAGCCTAAAGGCTATACATCAATTACCAACTAATATGAGTTCTAACTGCTCATATTGCGCTTGGTAATCACTGCTTCTCTCATCCTTGAACCTCTCCAAATTTGAGAGCTTCCATTTGACTGACGGGAAACTCTGAAAGTCATAAATTCCCCAGTCAGGCTCTAACCGATTAACACTGAGCAAAAATGCTTTGTCTTCATCGGTCAGGCAACTATTAACCAGTTCTATCAATTGCAAGCGGGTTTGCTCGTAATCCTTATAGGAGAAATCAATAACACTCATCCCCTCAAACTGATTATCAAAAGCGGTGCGCTGATCTTGTAGTCTTGGCTTTAACAATTCATGCGTTGGGCGGTTACTGCTAACCAACCCAAAAACCAAGCCTTTTTTGATCTCGCTCGTAAAACCTTCGTTATCAAGCAACAACTTGATATCAAATAAATCACGCGGATGCTGCCTATCCAGTGCCGCGCATATCTTGCCACCATAAAGCTGTGACATTGGCACAAGTGTCATGGAGCAAAAAGCGTCAAATTCTTCCTGCGCGGTATCACATAAAGGGGCTTTGTATGCTTCATCTAATAACCCTCGCCCGACCATATTCACTTCAATCTTGATCTGCGTACCACTGTCCGAGATTTGAAGCTTGCATACATTCTCTTTATGAGCGATACGCACGTTCGGCTTTATTGCTTCTACACGCTCTTTTATGCGGATAAGCGCATCATTAATGTTTTTAAGACTTTCGCCTCGCTCTTCTATCGGCACATAGGTCAAGTCAATATCAACCGATAGCCTTGGCATATCTCTTACAAACAAATTAATGGCTGTGCCGCCATGCATCGCAAAGCAACTTTCTTTGGCGACTTCAGGTAGTACATCCAACAAGAGGCTAACTTGTTTTTTATAGGCATCCATCATGCTGCGGCCTCTAACTCCTTGGGTACGGTTATCTGGTATTTAGAGACATAAGCGCCATCACTGACGATGGCACGTTTACCCGAACCCAACTCAACCTTGTCTAAATTAACAAGATCAAGCCATTCATGGCCTGCCTTATCCGCCAAGTACAAAAATAACCGCTTTACCTTTATAGAGGTACATTGCTCCAATAGTTCTTGTACGAGTACTGGGCGTAAATTATTAAGCCCTTCCATCAATTCATAAACTTCCACTAGCGGCTGGTATTTAGGTGCTAAATATAAGCACTCCATCAACGCCCTAGCAGGGCTTGAAACCTTTACTTTGAAGCCTTTATGGTCGATCTCGACCAACCCCAACTCTGGTGGTAAAAAGGAAGTGAACTTGGCTTCTACGCTTAGCCCCCAATCGTGCTTTTTAAACCAGAGCGGCAAGTTCTCATCCTTCCCGCCAAAGAGTTGCACTTGCTTAAGTGACGGCTTCAAGTAATGGGCTTTGCCCTGTATTTCCAATGCAATTTTCCCTGCTGGGTGGGTGGTAGCGCCAAGTTGTGCTTGGAGCGCATGAACGCCACCTAGATAATCCACCTGATCACCGTGGCGTATCAAAGCGCCTTTGCCAATTGAATCAAACCATTGGCTTCGCTTGTACTGCTGTTGAAGATCAAGGCTATACCCCTGATCGACGAGCCACGTCGTCGTTAACACGATCCCGTGAGACTGCGTACTCAGCAAATGGTTTAATTTTGACTCTCTTTCCGTACCCATAATACGAATTTACACTTATTTTTAAACCAAAGCAACCAAATAGTTTATATATTTCGTATTTTAAGTATTTTAAATACTTAATAACTGAAATATATAAACCATATCCCACCTATAAGCCTCAAATCAGCCCCCGCTCCGCAAGGCTCACCGCACCATCAACACCAACCACAAGATGATCTAACACACGCACATCAAAGAGACTCAAGGCTTTTTGTAGCTCCTTGGTGATGCCTATATCCGCATGACTTGGTTCAAACATGCCAGAGGGGTGATTGTGTGCAAAGATCACCGCCGCGCTATTACGCTTTAAGGCTTCTTTGGCAACTTCTCGGATATAGACTGAGCAACCGCCAATTGTGCCACGAAATAGCTCTTTAAATTCTATCAATCGGTGCTGATTATCCAGAAACAACACTGCAAAAACTTCATGCTCTTTTGAAGCCAATTTTAGACGGCAGTATTTTTTTACCGCCTCCGTGGAGTCCATCGTTACGTCACGCTTTTTGAAGGTCTTAGACAACAAGTCTAATGCTTGGTCGATCACCGCATGAGGCTCATTGAAAAACCAGCCATCAACGAATAAATCCAACTGATAAGGCTTCATGATAAAGCCTCCTGTACCAGTTCTCGTATAACACCATCCATACTGATAGCTTGGCCTGTCGTTGTTCTGCCCCAAACACAAAGCCCGTGAAAATCACACTCAACACGCTCGCCCTTGGATTGAAGCTTCTCAGCCAACCAACCACTTACCGCCCAGTATTCATAGATTTCGATAAAGTCTTCTTCGCCGTCTTCATTCTCTACATAGCCACCAACTAACTCAGGATAATTGTCGATAAAATCACAGCACTCTTTTTGCATGAACTCGTTAACTAAAGCACTCAAACATACCAGCACTTCACGCCCTACAAATTCGGCACACTTTTCTTGTAAATCGCACTCACTTAAATTGTTGTTTATCGCTGTAGTTGTCATGGGTCTTTCTCCTAAATTCGCTGTTGAGGTCTAACGCATCGCGTATGCGCCGCGCTTATGCCTCTGGCGACTAGGCCGACTAGACAGCGGGTGAAAGACTCAAGAACAAATTGCGGAAGGTTTGCCCCATGCAATGGATCAGGTGAAAACCGTCATTTTTCTTTAGTCTGAGGGTGAGAAATAATCGCAAAAGTACGTCGTTTTTTAACTTGGTCGACAAAAGCGGAAGATGACATTAAAAGAGTCCTAGAGGGGTTTAGACATATATAGTAAGGATGCGTATATTAATGGTTTAGTATCGAAAAGCTATAGGAAGAAAACAGACCATATAGAAAAACCCAGTAAAATCATATCGATAGCAATATTTTGTATACAACCAACCATAAAATACTATCAGAATTAACAAACCAATAGATTATATAAATTATCAATACTTCTAAAAAATGGCGCTTATTAACCTCTTTGTCTACACTGATTAGTGCCCTACTAAAAAAGGGGGTATATCTTATTCAGACTTAACTGTTGGAAGGTTTTTAATCATGTTAGCTCGGCCTAAAGTAGATCTACATTTTTCCTGGAAGCAAAAATTAACCCTTATCATTTCTATTACATTGGTTGGTTTAGTTATCGTAACAGCATCGGCTTTTATGAGCTTGAACAAAGTTAATGATAGCTTTAAACAACAAGGCGCCGCCTCTGAATATAAACAAAACTCATTAAAACTAACAAATAGTCTACTTAAATTAGAATCATCCTCATCAAACCTTACTGCTGATCAAGTTAATGACTTTATCAGCAGCCTCGATGCATTCGGACAACTAGCTACGCAGATGCAGGAACAAGCGGTGGTACTTGGTTATGATCAACTGAATGAATTTTCTAAAACGCTACATGAACTAACAGCTACATATGTTGATCAACGCAAAACATGGTTAAAGAACCGATCAGATTTAGGCTTTTCTCCCGAGGAAGGAAAACTATTAAGTTTGTCTACCGCTATGAAAAATCTGGAAAAACAGTCATTTTCCATGATCGATGATACTGTAAGCAGCTTAGTCTTTAGTCAAGGTAAATATCTCATTTCACGAGATAAGAAAAACGAAAACGATGTACAAAAACAAGTACTGGCATTAGAAGCTGTCGTTAAAGATATGGATTGGCAAGACAATATTTTAGGAAAAGTGATACTCGCCTACCGTGTCGCATTTGATACCACCAAAGTATTCATTACAAAAGACACTGAAATTCTGAATAGTATACTGCCTATTTCTAAGCAGTTAGTCGATGTTGTCGCTCAACAGGACCAATTCGTTAACGAAACTGTTATCAAACAAACAACCATAGATGCGGATAACACACGTAAAACAGCAATGAAGATTATCTTTATCGCTGCATTTATTGTTGGCCTTATCATTTTAATTAGTTTGGGCGGTATCGCTAGGCAGCTAAATATACAATTAAAAAATATGCAAACATTTTTGAAACAGGTGGCAGAAGGTAATTTTTCTCAAACACTATCTGTGAGCAACAATCAAAAAGATGAATTTACTCAACTTCGCACAGCATCAAACCATATGGTTCATGATATCTCTGGAGTGATCGCCAAAGTCGTTGACGGCAATGTGTCATTACTCGGAATTCGTGAACAAATGGAACAAGCCGTTGAACAACTTGCGGCAACAAGCCAAGAGGTTGAACAAAAAACACAACAATCTACCGTAGCCACTCAGCAAATATCTATTGCTGTAAACGATGTCGCTAAACGATCTGTCGATGTCAGCGAAACAGCTCGATCCGCGTCAGATGCAACTCAAACTGGCGGAAAAGTCGTTAATGATTGTGTAGAGTCTATGAGCCACATTGTGGAGCTCATTGAAAATACTCATACAGAAGTAACTAACCTGGCACAATCCAGTACCAAAATGCTAGGTATTATTGATGTCATTAATGGCCTTGCCGATCAAACCAATTTATTAGCCTTAAATGCAGCGATAGAATCCGCACGTGCTGGTGAAGCAGGCCGCGGGTTTTCAGTGGTAGCCGATGAAGTCCGCGCTCTGGCACAAAAAACCGTCAATGCAACCAGTAGCATTGGCGATATTATCAAGAACTTTAATGATCAATCCAAACGCATGGGTGACCTTATGGATGAAGGGATTAAATTAGCCTGTTCTGGCCAGGAGAATGCTAATAATGCCATGGTCTCGTTTGAATCTATTGAAAACTATGTACAGAACGTTGCCGCTGAAATGGATCAAGTAGTTGTTGCTGTTGAAGAAATATCTTATAACACCAACGATATTGCTACTCAGGTCGAACATATTTTCGAACAAAGTGAAAACACTAAAAAAACACGCCTCACACTCGAAGAACATACACATCACTTATCGTCACAAGCTGAAGCGCTGGGCAATTTAACCAATCGTTTCAAGCTTTGCAGTAAGTAAAAGTAGCTGTTATGACACCAAACTCTAAGCTAGCTTTACATTTTTCCTGGAAGCAAAAACTGTCTATAGTCATTGCCATTACCTTGTTGGGCTTACTGTTTGTAGCAGGTTCGGCATTCATGAGCCTAAATACTGTAAATAGTAGTACTGAAAAACAAAATGCTGCAACTGAGTATAAAGTTAGTTCCTTATTATTAAAAATTGATTTACTGGAACTTGAAGCTGCGGCTGCTCAACTAAAAACTGATAAAGCATCTTCTTTCGAAACGAGTTTAGCGTCTTTAGAAAAAATGAGTTTCGATATGCAAAGCAAAGCAACAGCGCTGAATAACGCAGAGTTAACAACATTTGCTAACAAATTATCCGAACTTATAAAGAGCTATGCTACGAAACGTAGAGAGTGGCTTAACAATGGTATAATTCTCGGTTTTAATACAGAAGAAGGAAAAATTAAAGACCTTTTTTCTGCATTAAATACGCTAGAAAAACTCTCATTCTCTGCAGTTGAAGAGCCTGTAGGCGCTTTAATATTCAGCCAGCAAAAATATTCTGTAACCAAGAATAAAAAAAATGAAGCCAACATGGAGGCTCCGCTAAAAAAACTCGAAGCTATGGTAGTGAGGCTCAACTGGCAAACAAAAGACCTAGGTAAAGCTATTACCAAACACCGGTTAGTTTTTGAAGACGTAAAAATACTGATTGAAAAAGAACGAAAAATTATCAACACCATGCTGCCTCTAAAAGAAGAACTAACGGACCTAATTAAGCAGCAAAATATTTTCCTCGAAGAGAATGTCATTCACCCTGTTCAAATCGAGTCCAATAACGCTCGCAAAACATCTATTACCATTATCGCTACTGCTGGAATTATTGTCGGCGTTATTATATTTATGAGTTTAGGTAGCATCGCTAGGCAATTGAATATACAGTTGAAAAACATGCAAGCTTTCTTAAAGCAGGTTGCTGAAGGAAACTTTTCAGAGAACCTATCTGTAGGCAACAATCAAAAAGATGAATTTACCCAACTTCGTACTGCATCAAACCATATGGTTCATGATATCTCTGGAGTAATAGCTAAAGTTGTCGACGGCAATGTGTCATTACTCAGTATTCGTGAGCAAATGGAACAAGCTGTCGAGCAGCTTGCCATTACAAGCCAAGAGGTTGAACAAAAAACACAACAATCTACCGTAGCCACTCAGCAAATATCCATTGCTGTAAACGATGTTGCTAAACGATCGGTCGATGTCAGTGAAACGGCTCGATCCGCGTCAGATGCAACACAGACTGGCGGAAAGGTCATCAATAACTGCGTGGAGTCTATGAGTCACATCGTTCAGCTCATTGAAGATACTCACGGAGAAGTAAAGAATCTAGCGCAATCAAGTAACAAAATGCTAGGCATTATTGATGTCATTAATGACCTTGCCGACCAAACGAACTTATTAGCCTTAAATGCAGCGATAGAATCAGCACGCGCAGGTGAAGCAGGTCGTGGATTTTCAGTTGTCGCCGATGAAGTTCGTGCATTAGCGCAAAAAACCGTCAATGCTACCAGTAGTATTGGCGATATTATCAAGAACTTTAATGATCAATCCAAACGCATGGGTGACTTAATGGATGAAGGGGTTAAACTGGCTTGTTCTGGTCAAGAAAATGCAAATAATGCCATCGTCTCGTTTGAATCTATTGAAAACTATGTACAGAACGTTGCGGTAGAAATGGATCAAGTAGTCGTTGCTGTTGAAGAAATTTCTTATAACACCAATGATATCGCCACTCAGGTCGAACATATCTTTGAGCAAAGTGAAAACACCAAAAAAACGCGCCTTATACTTGAAGAACATACACACCACTTATCATCACAAGCTGAAACATTGGGCCAATTAACTAACCGATTCAAGTTGTGCAATAAATAAATCACGATTTCACTAGTTATCTTAGGGCTACCTATAAGCGCGTTAGATAACTTTTTCAGTTAGCAAAAATTTGTGTAGGTGAATTTCCTTGTCTACACTAAATAATAATAGGTGAGCTAAATGAAAGAAGCTCATTTAGCATATTGGCATTCAGAGTTAAAAACTTATGTTTCTACAGGATAGAATGCAAAAAGACCCATCGCTAGCAGTAAATTTTAATGAATAGTCATCAGTCGTTCCCTGAAAATATGGATATCCGCAAGGACCCTGCAATACAAAACATACTGTCCAGAATGCCTGAAAAAGTTGCAAACTCCCTTTCAGATATCCAACTCACGCATATTAAAATCGCAATTGGCAGCCGCAGCTGGGGACATCATGCAGTTGATTTAAGAGGCACTCTGACATTCCCCTTCTCTCGCTGGCGATTTTATTACGTATTTCTACTAGGACGTAACCGTAGACAACTATCAGATAGAGAAAAAAGGGCATCTGCATTTATGACAGCAGTTATTCTCTTAATCTTTATCAGCTGCTCGGCTATGTTTGGCTTATTAATCATTTATCTTCTCAAATCCTATGCAGGTATTGATTTATTTCCTAGTTTCTCTTTAGGGATATGGGATTACTTTAAAGAGAATTTTATGGAGTAATAACTAAGAAACTTCACCTTCCCTTCAATATCCCTAAAAAATATGTAGACTTAGCGAGCAGCTCTGTATAATGGGCCATTTTCATTAAGGCCCATAGCATTATGTCTACTCTATTACCTGCTGTCGAAATTGAAACGAATAACAACCCTACTGCAAGTGTTATCTGGCTACATGGCTTAGGCGCTGATGGCCACGATTTTGAGCCTATTGTGCCTGAACTTAAGCTACCAACAGAATTAGGTGTGCGGTTTATATTTCCGCATGCCCCCAAACGGGCGGTAACTATCAATGGTGGTATGTCAATGCCTGCTTGGTACGACATCCTAACAATCGATATCGATAGAAAAGTTGATGTAAAGCAATTAGTCGCATCAGCTAATGAGATCAAAAAGTTTGTTGATCGTGAAATTGAGAGAGGCATTGCCAGCGAAAGAATTGTTATTGCCGGCTTCTCCCAAGGCGGGGCGGTCAGTTACCAGCTGGCGTTGAGTTACCCCAAACCTTTAGGTGGTTTAATGGCTCTTTCTACTTATTTCGCGACGAAAGAAACAATAGAATTTCACTCCAACAATAAAAACATACCTATATTTATTGGTCATGGTAATTATGACAGTGTTGTTCCGGAAGTACTCGGTCAGCAAGCAAATAGTTTACTACAAAGTCAACATTACGAGACATATTATAAAACATACCCAATGGATCACAGCGTTTCTATGGAAGAAATTACTGATATTTCTCAATGGCTACAAGAGCATTTATTGTAAGCAAGAGTTAAAAATTCGAGTGCAATATTATTTTTATTAACTGAAAGTGCATTATTCTTAGGCCAATAGGTTTTTAATTAAGCTGTTGGCTTAAGCTTCGTAAACGTCTTCTCCCTCATCATCTTCTTCACCAAAGACGATATTTTTACCAGATTGCTTTGCACTTTTCATGATGCTTTCGGCCAAAACAATTTGATCCTGCAGTTGCTCACCTAAATTGTTAGATACGCCTGCGCTAAAAGTAACAAAGGCATTTCCATCTTCTGTAGTAAAATTTTCGCGAGATACAATGCTACGCACCTTATCTATCAGCATTACGGCTTTGCCATTATCCAAGCCTGGCATCAACACATAGAACTCTTTGCCCGATGCCCGCGCCAACAGAAAACGAAATAAAGCTTTATCCAGTATTTCCGCTACACGCTTCAACATGTAATCAGCAAAAACATTACCGTATTGCTCATTAATTTCTTTAAAGTCATCAAGATTAATGACAGCAAGCGCTAAAGGAGTATTATTATGTTTTGCAGTTTCCCACTGCTCTTCACCATTTTGAAAGAAATAGCGCCGACTATACAGATTAGTAAAATAATCTCGATTAGCGACATCGCGAATTTTTTCTATTAATTCCAGAGATTCAATATTATGGTTAATGCGACAATAAAATTCTTCAGGATTAAATGGTTTGCTCAAAAAATCGTTAGCGCCGGTTTTGATAAATTTTGCTGATAAGCTACCTTCACCTTCAGCCGAAAGGCCAACAATAATCAAATCAAACTTTTCATACTTACAACGAAGGTTCTTAACTAAATCAAAACCATCCATATTTGGCATATTGTAATCGGTGATCAATAGCTTAATATCTGGATTGGCTAAAAATACTTTAATTGCATCAATACCATCAACTGCTTCAACAACTTTGAACAAATGTCGGGTCAACATGCCACAGATAAACTTACGCATTGTTGAAGAATCTTCGACAACAAGTACCTTTATAGACTCATTGGCCTTCAAGCGATTAACTAGACGTAAAGCGTATTGATATGAATAACGCCCTTCTTTTGTTACGTAATCAACAATTCCTTTATTCAATAGGGATTCTCGACGCTCTTCATCAAAAGAGCCCGTAAGAACGATCGTGGGTAATTTTTTCTCAAGTGTGAAGTCAACGACTTCACCGTCTGGGGCATCAGGGAGGTTCAAATCAACGATAGCAGCAAAAAACTGGCCTTGATATTCTTGATATTTGGCCTGAGCTTCAGCGAATGTGGTAGCTAGCACTATCTCATGCTCTAGCTCTTGTTTGGCTAGATGTAGGAGGACCTTGGCGACAATTGCACTATCCTCAACAATCAATATTTTTTGCACAGTAGAAAAGTCTCTATTATCAATACACGTAGTCTCCTTTTAGTGTAGTCAAATAGAATAAAAAGGCTAAAAAAGATTGGTATTGAGTGCTATAACAGGCCTTCTGGGGGCTGTTCACAAACAATAGGCTGTCCTAGGAGCCCTTCAATCGCAGGCAACCTAAAAGCATCATCTTCACAGGCAAAGCTAATAGAAACACCAGCTTTCCCTGCACGCCCTGTTCGACCTATACGATGTATATAGTCTTCAGGCTCTTCAGGAAGGGTATAGTTAACAACGTGACTGATATCATCAATGTGAATTCCACGGCCTGCAACATCGGTAGCTACCAGAATTTTTATTCTGCCAGTTTTAAAAGCCTCAAGCGTTTTGACCCGCTTGCTTTGGTGTATTTCACCGGATAAAAGTCCTACCTGAAAGCCTTGCTGTTGTAATTTCTGATGCAACCGCCGACATTCATCGCGTCGATTGGCGAATACAATTAAGCTATCAGTATTTGGTTGCTTGGCGATATTGCATAAAACTGTATATTTTTCTTCTGTGGAAACGAGGTAAACATGCTGTGTAACATTATCGGTTGCAACACTTTCTGGCTCAATTTCAACATTAACCGGTTCATGGGTCCACTGATCAGCTAAGCGCATAACATCATCAGTAAACGTTGCTGAAAAGAATAGTGTCTGTCGATTGTGGCGTGATGGAGTTAAACGAACAATACGCCTCACCTGAGGGATAAAGCCCATATCAAGCATACGATCGGCTTCATCTAACACCATGACTTCTGCTTGATCAAGAAAAACATCTTTACTGCTGGCAAAGTCCAATAGGCGCCCTGGCGTTGCCACAAGAATATCAATTAGCTGATCATGGACTTTCCGTTTCTGCTTATCATAATCCATACCGCCGACTAAGGTATGAACGGTAAGATCGGTATATTTAGTCAATGCTTTTGCATCATCAGCTATTTGTAAAACTAATTCGCGAGTGGGGGCAATAATCAACGCTCTAGCTTCACCCGCATATCGATTCTCCTGAATCGGGTTTTTCAAAAAGTCATCGATGATAGCAACTAGAAATGCAGCAGTTTTACCTGTACCTGTCTGCGCTTTACCCAACAAATCTAAACCTTTGAGTGTATTAGGTAAAGACTGTGCCTGAATAGGAGAACAATATTCAAACTTAAGGTCCGCAATAGCTCTCATCAAAGGTAGTTCAAGGTCTAGATCATGAAATCGTGTTTTCCCCTCAACTTCAGGCACCTGAAATTTAGATAAATCCCAGCTCACGTCTTTTCGAGGTCGACGCCTACGTCTATTAGAGGAGTTACGGCTACCGGATGGTTTGGAGGAAGAGGAGGTATCAGGAGCTGATGAGGTAGGTTTTGATGGTACTGACGATGAGTCAGACTGTTGATCTTTACTTTTTTTAAATAGCTTTTTAAACAAAAAATTTACCTATCGTTCTCTAATACTGAGAATCCACATCTGAGTTAGCCTCGGAGTATAACACGGTAATATTTTTAGTCATTCTTTCTAGAATCATCAGAGAATTTCTTAATACGTTCCTCTAGACCGGGGTGAGTCGATAGATAGCGCTGCCAACTATCACCAGTATGATCATGTTCACAGTGCGATTCTTCTATGTCTGATTCGTTACCTACCGGTGTACTATCGCAATGATTACCCTGTAAACGAGACATTAATCGAGAAAAATGCTCTGTATCAATCCCTTTATCCTGCATGTAAGCAAGAGCGTAATCATCTGCCTCACGCTCAAAGCCCCTGGAATAACCTAGCTGTGTCAACAGCACAGGGATACCTAAAAACAATTCTGTCGCTGCTGAAGCATCGCCTGTCATCATCATTAAAACAAAACCAACAATTGACCCTTGAATGACACCTCGCATACCGTGCTGATGAACCACATGGCCAATTTCATGAGCCATCACAGATAATAGTTCATCATTATGTTCTGCCAACACAACCATTTCGTCAGTGAATATAATGCTGCCATCAGGCAAAGCAAAGGCATTAGGCCCCACTTCTGGGCTACTTCGAAAATGTAACTTGATATTCTGATCAGGGTGCTCTTGAATAATCGTAGAAAAATGCTGCCGCACTCGCTCCTGAGCGACATGATCAAGTGTCGTTGGCTGCATCATTTCTTTGTCTAAAAAAGCCAATGTCTGCTCACCCGCTTTCTCGATTAAGGAATCCGGCATAACTTTGGCGATAGCTTTCGCTGCTATTGGTACGCCATATAACCCTGACCAGGCGACAACAGCAATCATTAAAGCAACGGCGACTAAAACATAACGCCAGCGAGTTTCAAGTTTATAGATTAAAGAATTATTTTTAGAGGAAAACTGCTGAGTAGCGTGGTCAACCTGATCATTATCACGGGTTTCAAATTTTTGCCCATCAGGAAAATAAAAATAACGTGATGTATTACCTAATCTCTGACTGATTTTAATATCCGCGATCTGTCCGCTGAATAATTTATGTCGAGCATAAACCAAGGTTGACGAATCACCATCTGATAAAAAAACATCCATATAACCGTGCTGGTCAATATGGACAACAGCAGGCTGTTGTCCTGACTGCTGACCATCATACCAATACCCTTGGATATCCATGCCTGACATTAAATACCTACATCAATATCAAACATATCGTGAGTATCAGCTAACCCTTCTGCCAAGGTATTCACGTGTTGCTCTTCCGCTGCAATAAAACCATTAAGGTCTTCAGACGCAATAAAATCTGTTTTCTCAGCATGATAACGAGCGGTTCTCACCATTGCCCAAGGAATGAAAAAGCCAAGAGTTAAGGCAATACCCAATGTATTAGTGAATAGCAACATAGCATAAGATTTCACATCATAATCACTGGTGAGACTATGTTGCTTTAAGATCGTACTGTTATAGAGAAGATTATTATTAGCCGCATTAAAATAAGCAAAAACAATAAAATACGCTGCGGCATATACCACACCCATAACGATAAATCCCAATGCTGGAATTAAAGCAGCAAGCAGACCACCTAAAAACATCGCAATTAATGCCACAATACCAAGGCCAAAACCTAAGGCAATCACCATACCGAAAATACGATAGTAGTCACTTGTTGTAGCGCTGAACTGAAACTTTTCCGTGCCATAACGACTATTATCTACAAAAAAGTGATTTCTTCTGTGCCAAGAAAAAGGAAGCAAAAATACCGTTGCACCGGCAATAGGCCAGAGTATAAACGCTTTAAAAGCCCCCCAGTAAGTGCCATCAAAACCAAAATTTATATTGCGGTAATTACTGTGCCTCGCATTAAACTGTAAGCCTTTAACGACTACCCAAGGAAAGATAAAGATAAAGAATACAATCGCTACTCCATAGAATATGGCTTGGTAGTAAGGAGGTAAAAAATTACCACAAAAATAATAAATACCCACAATAGCAAAAGCTAACAAACGACCTTTTAAAATTTGTAATGGCTTGGCGGTATATTCAAAACTAGCACCATCCAATACAGTATTGCCATAAAAATACTGTTTATTGCGTACTTTTGCCCATGCGGAATAGATGCCTAGGGTTACGATCGTCAGCAAAATATTCACAATCCAGATTTTAAAATATTCTTTACCATTACCATGAAATTCAAAAGACAATACTTTAGGGTAAGAAGCATCTGTTTCTAATTGATCTGTTACTTGGTCATCAGGTACTTCTTTGGCTAAATGATCGTTTCCACTGACAACGCCTGAATCAGCCATTGAGGATTGATCGGAGCGTGCTTTATTTTCATCAACACCGTTGCTTGCTGTCTCAGTAGATTCAGGCTCGTTCTCAATCAATGTTAACGGCTCTGACTCTATAAGCTCTGACTTAACAACCATACCTTGAAGGAAAAACTGCTGCTCATATTTTCGTGCTTTAGAAAGAGGCAAATTGCGCTTAATAATAGTGCGAGGTGAAGAAAATAGAGACCCGGTGATGCTATCCGATAGCTTTAACTTATCTCTAAGATTCTGAACAACCTGCTCTTGAGCAAAACCAGGGCGTAAAACACCGTGAAAAACAACTTGATAAAGGGGTTCTGACATAGACATATTTGCTCCTTACCATCCTTAATTTTTGTTATTAGCATATTTTGTCATTCCTGAACGTAAACTTTACGTTCTTTCTATAAAAGACTCAACACTCACCCTGACAGGGCTATATTTTAATTCGAACTGGGTCACATTAAGAACTTCATTAGACGTCATATTAATTGGCCACCGGTCACTCGTGGATGACCCGCCAGATCGTCTCTCGTTAAAATATGATGAAAGCCATTTGATTTCAATAGCGCTTGTACTGCTTCAGCTTGCTGAAAGCCATGCTCAAACAACAGCCACCCATTTTCCTCTAAGTAATCCGACGCCTCACAAATAATAGTCTCGATATCGGCCAAGCCAGAGTCTGCTGCAACCAGGGCTGTTCTGGGCTCAAAACGGACATCACCTTGGTGTAGGCACTTATCGCTTCCATCTATATAAGGTGGGTTAGATACTATTAAATGAAATTTATGTTTTTTAGTAAGCGCTTCAAACCAATCACTGCGTAACAAATGAATATTATCTAAGCCTAGACGCTTTTGATTATGCTGAGCTAACGCTAATGCCTTGGCATATTTCTCTAAACCCCAAACTTGCCAGTGAGGCCTCTCACTTGCCAATGCAAAAGCAATTGCACCAGTTCCTGTTCCCAAATCAACTACATTTTTTAATATAGAACGATCATCTGGCATCAATTCAAGCGCTAATTCCACTAACAATTCTGTTTCAGGGCGAGGGATAAGAGTTGAATCATTGACGCTCAATGATAACGACCAGAATTCTTTTTCCTGCAAGATATGAGAAATGGGTTTGCCTTGCTCTCTATTGGCCAAATGAGTTAAAAAAATGTTTTCCTCATCCTCAGTTAGTACTTTTTCAGGCCAAGTATAGAGATAAGATCTTTCCCGCTTCAAAGCCGCACACAAAAGTACTTCACAATCCAAGCGAGGAGAGTCCGACACTCTTTTCAAACGGTCAGACAAAGCGAGAGCCGCAGCAAGTGTTAACATAGAATTAAATTACGCTTTGCAGTTATTGTATATCGGTTTCACAATTACTTTAATTATCAGATTAGCCATCGGATAAAGCTGCCAACTGATCGGCCTGATATTCATTTACCAATGGCTGCACAACTTCGTCGAGACTGCCGGAGATAACTTCATTTAGCTTGTAAAGTGTCAGATTAATACGATGATCAGTCACTCGCCCTTGAGGAAAATTATACGTTCTAATACGTTCTGAACGGTCACCACTACCTACCAGTGTTTTACGCTCATCTGCACGTTCTTTGTCAGAAACCTCTTGTTGGGCATTTTGCAACCTTGAAGCAAGTAACGACATCGCACGCGCACGGTTTTTATGTTGTGATCGTTCATCCTGACATTCAACAACCAAGCCCGTGGGGATATGAGTTAAACGAATGGCAGAATCTGTTTTGTTCACGTGTTGACCACCAGCGCCACTGGCCCGAAAGGTATCAACGCGCAAATCAGCTTTATTGATTTCTATTTCTGCCTGAGCATCTGCTTCAGGTAAAACGGCCACTGTACATGCAGAAGTATGCACACGACCTTGAGATTCGGTTTCCGGTACACGTTGGACTCGATGAGCGCCAGATTCGAACTTAAGCTGAGAATAAACTCCCTGCCCTACGATACGTGAAATAATTTCTTTGTAACCACCATGCTCACCTGCATTTTCACTAATGATTTCTATTTTCCATTTGCGCTGTTCTGCATAACGACTATACATGCGAAATAAGTCCCCAGCAAAAATGGCTGCTTCATCACCACCTGTGCCCGCACGTACTTCCAAGAAGACATTTTTATCGTCATTAGGATCTTTCGGTAATAATAGCTTTTGTAGCTCTAATTCCAGTGGTTCTTTTGCTTTCTCAGCAGATTTTAATTCTTCTTGCCCCATGGCACGCATCTCTGCATCACTATCGTCCATTAGTGATTTTGCTTCTTCTATATCATCAAGTATTTGTTGATAAGAAGAAAAGCATTTCACTACAGGTTCTAGTTCTGCATACTCACGAGATAATTCTCGAAAGCGATTTTGGTCTCCAATAACTTCACTATCACTTAACAATGCACCAACTTCTACGTAACGTTCCTGCAGTATTTCTAATTTTAAGAGTATCGATTCTTTCATATGTTTTATAATTTCAAAGTTTAATTTTTATTGTTGACTTATGGATAATCAGTCAAAAATTCAAGGAATATTTTTGTATAATTCTTTTCTATTTTTTTGATCTGATTTTTTTATTAACACTTTTTTCTTCTAGATGAGCCGAACTAAAATCATGCTGCTCAGGTATTTTTATCTCAGGAAAACCTAACAGTTGTTGGGACAACATTAACAGTTCGTGCTGCCCCTCTTCACCTGCCTGCTTTAGTTGTTGTGTTGGGTTGTGCAATAGTTTATTGGTTAGGCTTTTTGCCATTTGACGAACCACTTGCTCAGCTTGCAAACCGTTATCCAAATCACGTAAAGCTTTTTGCAAGACTTCATCACGCAACTGCTCGGCGTATTGCCGGTACGATTTAATCGCTGCAATAGAATGTCGTGCCCGCCGCTCTTTTAAGTAGTCAGCAACACAGTCGTCAACGATCAAACTTGCTTCTGCAGCCGCAGCCTCTCGAGATTGTTTATTTTCATCGATGACATCTCGCAAATCATCCACCGTATAAAGGTAGACATCATCCAAGGACGACACCTCAGGTTCAATATCACGAGGTACCGCAATATCCACCATAAAAATAGGCTTATGTTTACGCTGTTTTAATGCGGACTCAACAGCACCTTTACCTAAAATAGGTAACTGACTCGCTGTAGAAGAAATAACAATATCGGCTTCAGCTAAATAATCAGGAATATCTGCTAACAAAATCGCCTTGGCCGAAAACTCATCGGCCAACTTTTGCGCTCGTTCTAACGTACGATTGGCAAACAATATTTTATGGATACCTTGCTCTTTGAGATGGCGAGCTACAAGATCAATAGTTTCACCGGCACCAATTAATAGTGCGGTATCTTGTTTCAAATCTGAAAAGATACGCTGTGCTAAATTCACAGCAGCATAAGCAATAGAAACTGGATTGCGCCCAATAGCGGTATCTGTTCTCACTTGCTTAGCGACACTGAATACCTTTTGAAATACACTGTGTAGCTCAGAACCTAGTACTGCTGCTTCCTGAGCAACAGCGTAACTCGATTTCATCTGCCCTAAAATCTGTGGTTCACCCAACACCATAGAATCCAACCCACAGGCAACTTTCATCATATGAGTAACGGCTATATCACCCTCATAGGCATAAAAACAGTCAGACAACTGGGATAAACTCAGCTGATGAAACTTGGCAAACCAAGCAAATAGAGATTCCTGTAATAACTGCTGGTCAATAGAGTATCCAGCCTCACTGACTTCGCCTGAGATATATAATTCCGTTCGATTACAGGTAGACAAAATAGCAGCTTCTTCTGCAGGTGTTTCATTCACTAACTGCTGTAGCGCAGAAACCATGGTTTCTGGTGCGAAAGTGACACGTTCTCGCAAATCGACCGTTGCGCTCTCGTGGTTAATGCCAATAACAAACAATGGAATCATGAAAAACTAAAGGGTTCCGAGGTAATAGCGTATTGTCCGCATACCCGGCAACAATAGCAAGCTAGCGGCATCCTACTTTTTGCCCAATATGATCTATTTACTATAGCCTGCGTACTTTATTTATGACGATTTACCTATCTACTTCTCAATAAATGCCCCCTCAGCCACCTTATACTTGGCGAAAAAGAACATCGGGTTTACACTGAGAGTAAGATTTGCTTGGCTTTACCTATTTATGAGAAAACTTATACTGCCTTGTTTTTGCAGCTTTCTACTGATCCAGTCATGTAGTTTTCTGGATAATCAGCCTATTCCCCCATCAGAAGGCGGTACACCAGCTATTGAAGCTAGCAAATCCTCGAAATCTAACAATTCTAAACAAGCGGCAAAGCCAACCTATAGCAATTTTGAGACTGAAACTCTATATTCACTCATCGTTGCTGAAGTCGCTGCCAGCCGCCAACAATACGATATTACCCTTAACAACTATATTGATGAGGCAAAAGAAACCGGAGATTTAGGGGTTATTGCCCGTGCTACCCGCTTAGCTCAATACTTCAGGGCTCACGAGCAAACACTGGCTATGGGAAAACTATGGCTAGCTCAGACACCTGATGATATTGAAGCGAATGCGATTGTCGCCACCGCCCATATTGAAAAACGCCAGTTTTTTCAAGCGCTGGACTATGCAGAAATCATCCTGTCATTGATTGATGTTAATGATTCCAACGGCTATAAAAGTGCGGGAATAACAGAAACTATCGCTAATTTTAGCCGTAGCGCTGATACATTAACGCGACAAAAGCTCATTGGCCGTTACACAAGCCTTAGTGAGCGCTACCCGGATTTCACTGCCATCAAAGTAGGTTTAAGCATACTTTATGAGGCCCAACCTGACACAGCTGCCGCCTATAAAGTCATTGAAGAGGCACTTGCTAACGATAGCGATTATTTACCCGCTATTATGCAGGAAATTCGCCTACTCCAAGAAAGTAAGCAGAATGAGTTGGCCATCAAAAAGTTAAAGACTCAGCTGGACAAAAAACCCGATGATGCTAGGTTGCGACTACTCTATGCGCGCATGTTAACTCAGACGGATATTGAAGCAGCTTATGAGGAGTTCACCCGCCTTTCTGAACAATCACCCCAACACTTAGATATTAAGTTTTCTCGTGCGTTAATTGCTCTTGAGCTGAAAAAGAAAGAAGAAGCTGAGCGATTATTAAAAGAATTATTAAAGGTAAATTATCGTAAAAATACGATTAATTATTACCTGGGAAATATAGCTGAACTGGATAAAAACTATGATCGCGCGTTAGGGCACTATATAGCCGTTACCAGCGGTGACGATTATATTCCAGCCCATAGTCGCGCAGCCCGTATCATGGCGAACCAGGGTAATGTTAGCGAAGCACAAAAACACTTCAGCAAACTTCGTACAGAATCACCTAATCGACGCTCACAGCTTTATGCCGCAGAAGCAGAAATGCTGGAACAACAGGATGATATTGAATCTGCCTTGGATATACTGAGTGTTGGTATTGACGAATACCCCGACAATATCAACCTTCGCTATACTCGCTCCAGCCTTTATGAAAAAACAGATCAGCTAGTCTTAATGGAAAACGATTTAAGGCATATTCTGAATTTAGAGCCTGAAAACTCGGCCACATTAAATGCATTAGGCTATTTCCTGACAAGCCGGACAGATCGCCATGCAGAGGCATTCCAACTCATTCAAAAAGCATTAGCATCGAAACCAGACGACCCTGCCATTATGGATAGCATGGGGTGGGTTTTATTTAATTTAAAACGCTACGATGAAGCCATTGAATATTTACGTAAAGCATTTGAGCTCTTCCCCGATCCAGAAGTCGCTGCTCATCTCGGTGAAGCTTTGTGGACACAGGGCAATAAGCAAGAAGCTCGCAGCATCTGGATAAACAATCTAAAAGATAATCCCAACGATAACCGTATAATTGATACCATGGAACGGTTACGGGTTAACCCCTACTAATATTGCTCTACCCTATTTGACTCAATAACCTTGGTTTATTCTCTTACTACGTAATTGACCTTATGATTCGTCGTTCATTTTTACTATGTTTACTGGCACTGTTACTGATCAACTGTAGCCAGACACCTTCTGTAGACTACCCACCACCGTCATTATCAACAGCACCACCCCCTGCACAATGGTCTATTAAGGCTAAATTAGGTATCCGCACAGCAGAAGATAGTGGCAGTGTCACTTTGGACTGGCAACAAACAGATTCTGACTTCAGTATTAAGATTCAAGGGCCTTTAGGGCAAGGCAATGCAACGATCAGCGGTAACGAGGCGTACGTTCTGATAGAACAACCTGGGAAACCACCCTTGCAATCAACCGATGCAGCCACATTAATTAAAGAAACTTTTGGTTGGTCCTTACCTATCGATAACTTTAAATTTTGGGTTCGGGGTATCGCCAACCCAGAATCACCCATACATTCCGTCAACTACGGCCCAACTGGCACACTATCAACATTAGAGCAGTCGCAGTGGGTTCTCGACTATAGTCGCTACAAAATTATTGAAAGGTGGCAGTTGCCCGGCCGTATCCGTGCCAAACAGGCAGAGACTCAACTCACATTAATCATACGTGAATGGCAGCTACTGTAATTGAGTCAAAATCGCTAATGAATCTAACTCTACTTTCTCCAGCTAAACTGAATCTATTCCTACACATACTAGGCCGCCGCACTGATGGCTATCATCAGCTGCAAACGGTTTTTCAGTTACTGGATTATGGCGATACAATGAATTTTGCTTTGCGGGATGATAAGCAAATCGTTTTATCCAAAGCCATAGCCGGTATTGAGAATGAAGATAACTTAATCATTAAAGCAGCAAAGGCCTTACAGACCTCTACAGGCTCGCACCAGGCAAGTGGTGTAACCATTCAAATCGATAAACAACTACCCATGGGTGGCGGCCTAGGTGGTGGAAGCTCGAATGCTGCAACGACTCTTGTGGCACTTAACCATTTATGGCGCACCAACCTCAATTGTAAAGAGCTCTGTGATATAGGTATCACATTAGGTGCGGATGTTCCCGTCTTTATACAAGGACATTCTGCCTGGGCAGAAGGCATTGGAGAGCAATTACAAGCCATTGATTTACCTGAAAAATGGTTTTTAGTCATTAAACCTGACTGTCATGTGCCTACAATTGATATTTTTTCTCGTGAAGAATTGACAAGAGACACCCTCGCCATTACAGTAGCGGCCTTCTTTGAGCAGGGCGGTAAAAACGACTGCGAATTGGTCGTTTGTAAGTACTACCCTGAAGTGGCAAAAGCCCTTAAATGGTTACGTAATCATACGACTGCCCGGCTCACAGGAACAGGTGCTTGCATATTTGCTGCATTTTCAAATGAAAGTGATGCAAAGCGTGTATATAAAGAAGCACTCAAACAAGGGGAAGAAAATCGCTGGGCCTGTTTTGTTGCCAAAGGCATTAATCAGTCAGCTGTATTACCCTTCCTTTCGTAAAAGAGCAATTATTACTGGGGTGTAGCCAAGTGGTAAGGCAGCGGGTTTTGATCCCGCCATGCGGAGGTTCAAGTCCTCCCACCCCAGCCATTCATATCGATAGCTATCAGATTTAGAATAATTCAAGGTAAATCATCGTGTCAGATTTTATGGTATTCACTGGTACTGCCAATCCGGTGTTAGCAGAAAGCATTGTTAGTAAGCTGGGAATGCGTTTGGGCGATGCTACTGTAAGTCAATTTTCCGATGGCGAGATCTCCATCGAGATTAACGAAAATGTCCGCGGACGCGATGTTTTTGTTGTTCAATCGACTTGCGCACCTACTCACAAAAATTTAATGGAACTGATTATTTTAGTGGATGCCTTACGTCGTGCCTCCGCTGGTCGTGTAACGGCAATCGTTCCTTATTTTGGCTATGCACGCCAAGATCGACGAGTCCGTTCTGCCCGAGTCCCCATCACTGCGAAAGTGGTTGCAGATATGATGGTTAACGTTGGCATTGATCGCGTACTGACGATTGATCTACACGCAGAACAAATTCAAGGCTTCTTTGATGTACCTGTCGACAATATTTATGGTGCACCCATATTATTAGACGACATCAAACGCCAACAATACGAAAACCTAGTTGTTGTTTCTCCGGACATCGGAGGCGTTGTTCGCGCCCGTGCTCTTGCTAAGCAATTGACAATTGATTTGGCCATTATTGATAAACGCCGCCCTAAAGCGAATGTGGCCGAAGTAATGAACCTAATTGGTGATGTCGAGGGCAGAATTTGTATTCTGGTAGATGACATGGTCGATACTGCTGGTACATTGTGCAATGCCGCTACAGCACTGAAAAAGTACGGCGCCACTAAAGTGGTTGCATATGCTACTCACCCTGTACTATCAGGTAAGGCAATCAACAATATTACAAATTCTTCACTGGATGAGCTTGTTGTTACAGACTCGATCCCTCTCAGCGAAGAAGCTAAAAATTGTTCTCACATTCGCCAGTTAAGCTTGGCCCGTACATTGGCAGAATCAATTCGCCGCTTGAACAATGAAGAATCTTTGAGTGCAATGTTTGACTAATACTTCCTGTGAAGTTATTAGCAAACATTCTCTCTGGAAACCTCTATTGCATGTGCAATAGTTAAATCAACCACTGTAGTAGTATTTACCTGGTCGCAGATTACTACAGTTTTACTTAGAGGATATTACAATGTCACAACAAGACTTTGTACTTGATGTCCAGATTCGTGAAGACAAAGGGAAAGGTGCGAGCCGCCGCCTTCGTCATCAATCTCTGGTTCCAGCAATTATATATGGCGGTTCTAAAGAACCACAAAGCATTTCCATTATCAGTAAAGAACTGTTTAAACAATTGGAAAATGAAGCCTTTTATTCACACATTATTTCATTGAATGTTGCCGGAAAAAGCGAAGACGTCATTTTAAAAGACTTACAACGTCACCCAGCAAAAGCGCAGATTTTACATGCTGACTTTTTGCGTGTTTCTAAAAACCAGAAACTCACTACTCGAGTACCTTTACACTTCATTAACGAAGACATTTCTAAAGGTGTTAAAGGTCAAGGCGGCGTCATATCCCACTCACAAACTGATGTAGAAATCAGCTGTTTACCTGCTGACCTACCTGAGTACATTGAAGTGGACGTTATTGATCTAGAGCTTGATAGCGTTCTTCATATTTCAGACTTGAAACTACCTAAAGGTGTAGAGTCCGTTGCACTAATTCACGGCGAAGATTACGATCTTCCTGTTGCAGCGATTCACAAACCTAAAGGTGCTTCAGCTGACGATGAAGAGACAAGTGCTGATGAAAGCAGCGCTGAAGGCGAATCAGACGCTGAATAAGCTTTTATACCCTGCTGTATTCGCAGCAGGGTATATTCTTCCTCTCGCCACACTTTATTCTTTTCACTAAATCGCATGAACTCTCCTGCAAACACCCCCATTAAACTCATCGTAGGTCTTGGCAACCCAGGTACCGAGTACGAATCTACCCGACATAATGCCGGCGCCGATTTTGTAACGGAACTCGCTCGTCAACATAGCCTGACTCTGACACCTGAGAGTAAATTTTTTGGCTTATCAGGTCGATTCTTTTTGGGTTCAAACGATATACGCCTATTGATACCAACCACGTTTATGAATTTGAGCGGGAAAGCAGTTGGGGCAATTGCACAATTTTATAAAATTCCTACCGAGTCTATTTTAGTTGCTCATGATGAACTGGATTTACCTCCAGGAATAGCACGACTAAAGATAGGCGGTGGCCATGGCGGCCACAATGGATTAAAAGATATCATTAAAGCGTTGGGCAACAATAAAGACTTTGCTCGGCTAAGAATTGGCATTGATCACCCCGGTAATGCAAAACTGGTCAGCAACTACGTTCTGCGTAAAGCTCCAGCCAATGAGCAACAGTTGATAGAAGACAGTATTGCTAATAGCTTACGCGCACTACCAACAGCCGTTGCAGGTGATTGGAACAAAGCAATGAAAGACTTACACACACAATAGCCTACACGATCGAAAGAAACGCTTGACCTTACCACTCAAACCCTTAGCATACGCACATTTTTAGCGCTCCTACACTTTATTACAGTTTTTACACAGGAATTTATTATGGGCTTTAATTGCGGCATTGTTGGCCTACCCAATGTAGGTAAATCAACCTTATTCAACGCACTGACCAAAGCGGGAATCGATGCCGAAAACTTCCCTTTTTGTACCATCGAGCCTAACTCAGGCATCGTGCCTGTTCCTGACCCTCGCTTAGACCAATTAGCCGATATTGTTAAGCCTCAGAAAATAATTCCTACCACAATGGAATTTGTCGATATCGCCGGCCTTGTCGCTGGCGCATCTAAAGGCGAAGGGCTTGGCAATCAGTTTCTTGCCAATATCCGCGAGACTGATGCCATTGCTCATGTCGTTCGTTGCTTCGATGATGAAAACATCGTTCATGTCGCTGGCCAGATTGACCCACAAGCGGATATTGAAATTATTAATACAGAATTAGCACTCGCTGATTTGGACAGCGCTGAAAAAGCACTTAACCGCTATCTACGTGCTGCTAAGGGCAAAGACAAACATGCCATCGAAATGAAAGACTTGATGGAAAAAATTATTCCTCACCTAAATGAAGCCAAGCCTTTACGCTCTTTAGAGCTTAGCGATGATGATCGAGTACTGCTAAAAGAGATTAACCCTTTAACCCTAAAACCCACTATGTACATCGCTAATGTCGATGAAGATGGTTTTGACGATAACCCGTTTTTAGATCGTGTAAGAGCGATTGCAGAATCTGAAAATGCCATTGTCGTACCGATCTGCAATAAGCTTGAATCAGAAATTGCCGAATTAGATGATGAAGAAAAACAAGAGTTTCTAGCCGACCTAGGGATGGAAGAACCGGGCCTAAACCGAGTCATTCGAGCGGGGTACGAACTACTACACCTACACACCTACTTTACGGCTGGCGTAAAAGAGGTACGCGCCTGGACAATACCTGTGGGTTCTAGTGCACCTCAAGCGGCAGGTAAAATTCACACAGATTTCGAAAAAGGCTTTATCCGTGCAGAAATTATTGGATTTAATGATTTTGTAGAAAACAAAGGCGAAGCAGGCTCAAAAGAAGCCGGTAAATGGCGCCTAGAAGGCAAAGACTATATCGTGAGAGATGGCGATGTCATCCACTTCCGTTTTAATGTCTAGCTATCCAACCAATAAAAATCTAGCCATTTAAAACCTACTCGGTTAATTCAATCTTTTCCTAGGAAAGACTGGATCCTCGCCTATACTAAAATGAAACAACTACGTATTTTTAGGATAGGCTTCCCTCATGTTTTGGAAAAACTCTCAACTAATCAATGACTTAAAAACTCAAAATCAATCACTTGCAGAGCAAAATCAGCAACAGCAAAGCGAAATCAATGCTCAGTTAGAGAAAATAGCCGACCTCAGTGCCCAACTAGCAGACACTCCAAAACACGATAACAACCAAGAAGGCGTCTCATTAGCCGTTAAAAGTTACAACAGTGGCATGACTGACATTCGGGATGGTGTGGAAGCATCTGCCATTAGCCTAAAAGAAAAAAGTGTTGAACTCAGTAACTCCAACCTCACTTATGATGGCGTCCAAGATTCTTTGCGACAAACCTATGAAAACCTATCTTTTATCTGTGATAGTGCTAAAAAAAGCAGCGAAAGTGTTACCAAGTTAAAAGGGGCGGCAGGAGAGATCACTAAGTTCGCCGATATCATTAATACCATATCAGAACAAACCAACCTACTCGCTCTCAATGCTGCTATTGAGGCTGCTCGTGCGGGTGAAGCAGGCCGAGGGTTTGCGGTTGTTGCTGATGAAGTTCGTGCATTGGCACAACGTGCAGGTGAGGCCAGTGGTGAGATTGCCGAACTTGTTAAGAAAATAGATCAAGACACACAAACCACCGACGAAAACATACAATCGACCTATACTCGTTGCGAAGACACTCAAAAAACCTCAGAAGAGTCCCAAGCGGATATTGAAAACATCCTTACATTGTCAAAATCCATGCACGATACAATTGTGATAGAGACGTCGAGCAGCTTTATCCGAAAAATTAAAATGGATCATCTATGCTACAAAGCCAAAGCCTACTATTATTTCAATGAAGGCAACTATAACTCTAGCGAGTTCAGTAGCCACAAAGAATGCGCTTTAGGGAAATGGTTCTACGAAGGCGAAGGTAAAGACCTGTACAGCACAAGCAATGAATACAAACAATTAGAAAAGCCCCATCAAGAAGTACACGAGCATGCCCAACAGGCCTTAGATGCCGCCAATGAAGGTCGCCTAGAAGATAGTTATATACACTTCGATGCCATGGAAAAAGCCAGTGAAAAAGTGATGGGATATCTGGATAAGCTCAACGAAAGAATGCATAACACCCACTGACAGCTAACTAGAAAACAGCCGTCATAAGGCTTGACAGTATTCCAGCTGAGCTGGATAATACGCGCCCTCAGCAACGGACCTCCCAAGTCTTTACTCTGCTGAAATCGATGGCTACGTAGCTCAGCTGGTTAGAGCACAGCATTCATAATGCTGGGGTCGGTGGTTCAAGTCCACCCGTAGCTACCATAATTATCCTTTAAAATCATAAACTTACATAAAAACCACTTTTCTATCTTCCTTTTAGAATAACAATTTAAGTCCATATTAAGTCCATTTAAATTGTATTTAAGTCCAAAGCAATCCCCGACTGTCTATTCATCAACTCAGCTATATTATTCTCTAAGATGAATTCGGCGACTAATTTAGTCTTATTGCTATATCCAATTTCATAACCCTTAGCGCTTGTAGTAACATCACGGCCATGAAAACGACTATCGAACATTTACCGACACATAAGCAATCTGAACTAAATCAAATAACCAAGATCATTCGACAACACTGCAACGATGTTGTGATGGTCATTTTGTTTGGTTCGTATGCACGCGGCGAATACAAAGAAGAAAAGGATTTGGAGCCAGACCGCAAATCCGGCCATGCTTCAGACTATGATATTTTGGTGGTAACGAATCAACAAGAGACTGTTGATAATAGTGAGCTATGGCAAACAATAAACGATGAGTGTCAAGGGCAACACTTTAGTGCTGTACCACGACTGATTGTGCATGATATACAAGACCTTAATATCAAACTGGCTCAAGCCCACTATTTTTATACTGACATCGCTGAAGAAGGTTGTTTTCTCTACAATTCAAATAAATTCACCCTGGCAGAAAAGCGCGAATTATTACCGGCTGAACTCAAACGCTTGGCTCAAGAGCATTATGATACTTGTTTTACCAGTGCCTCTGATTTTTTTGATGTATACGAATTTTGCTTATCTAAAGGTAAATTGACCAAAGCCGCTTTTTCACTTAATCAAGCTACCGAATCAGCCTATAAAACTATCCTGCTAGTGTTTAATAATTACGTTCCTCACGAACATTACTTATCACTGTTAGGCCGTATGGCAGAAAAGGCCCATCCCAGTATTATAGGAATATTTCCCAAAAAAACTGACGAAGAAAGAGACCGATTTCAATTACTTGATTACGCTTATATCGGTGCTCGCTACGATACGAAATTTAAAATTAGTCAGAGTGAATTAGAGACATTAGCTAATAGTGTTAAAAAGCTTTTAGAGCTTACCGAAAAGGTATGCAAAGAGAAAATCCAAAGCTTTTAAGTTTTGATGGCAAACAAATTCTATCTATACTTTTTCCATGCGGCATAAGCAGTTATCAAAATAAATAATGCTAAAGCAGGTAGCAAAACAAAATCTAACCAGCCTAACCAAGCAGAAAGCCCAAGAGTACCTAGCAAGATAACCAGTGCTGGGGTAAAACAACATATTACGGCCACCACAGTACCAACAATACCAATTTTAAGTAGTTTTTGATTATTCATCATAAATTAACCACAGCAGCTTTTGTTGAGTTGAATAGGTGGGCAAGGGACGGTTCCATAAGAACAATAAACACAACAATCACCCTGTTTTGGTCTTAATACTGTTTTGCAGCTTTCACACTCATAGAAAAATTGGCAAGCATCCGTAGGCATGGTTTCCAATTTGATATACCCACACTCTGGACAAGTAAGAGTTGATTCTAGCTTTACGTTTTTATTATCACTCATTAGGTAATTAGCCCTATACGGTCTGTTGCTTTCTCTTCTTTTGCCATATCATAAGCCTAAACCTTATAGTAACTATAGAGTCAAGCATGACAGAAAAGTTCTTCACCATCGGCAAACTATCATCTAAGACGGGCTGTAAGCCTGAAACTATCCGCTATTACGAGCAGGTAGGCTTATTGTTCGAACCGACACGCAGTGAATCTGGCTATCGTTTATATGACTATGATGGCCTCAAGCGCCTTAATTTTATTCTTCATAGCCGAGAACTGGGCTTTAGCCAAAACAGTATCCGTGAATTGCTACATTTGGTTGATAAGGGTGAGTATACCTGCGAGCAAGTTGAAGCGATGGTACAGGGGCAACTTAAAGAGATACGTTTGAAGATTAGCCAATTAAAAGTCTTAGAGTCAGCACTAAGTGATATGGCACAAAAGTGTGAGAAAGGAAAAACACCAGATTGCCCCATCGTTGATTTGTTGTTTAAAGTTGATTAACGCTTTTTGGCTTTTCTAATCCCAGCCCCTTTTATACAAGGCTGATAAAACCCTTTCTTAAACTGGCCTTTGGCATTACGACCTTTTCTAGCTTTTCGCATTCTGTATTTCTCTCTCGTTTATCTGTATTCGGGTTTCGTGATCATCAACCCGTTTATCAAGGTCGTCTACTCGCCTAACCAGCCGTAAACCTACCCAACCCAAAACACCATTGGTAATCAATAAATCAGTGACGGTTAAAATATCCATTATTACTTACCTTTGCCTTTTACTAATGTGTAAATACTGGCGGCACCGGAGACACCAGCCACTAATTCCGGCGTAATAGCCCCGGTGCCATACTGTTGAATGGTGACGTAATAAAAACCCATTTGAGCAAAAGCTAAGCTTTGCCGTCCCATTTTGTGTATAGCGTCAATAATGGGAATAGTTGGGGTTCGTAGTTCCTGTAGATAAAAGGCCGCTTTTAATTCAGCGGCTTTATCTTTATCGGTAACTAACTGGTCAACAATATCTAAACTCTTGTTAACAAAGTTAGTCGTACCAAAAAGTGAACCTAACCAACTCATGCTAGTGCTATCCCCTCTTTAATGGTGTTATCACCGTAAAAGTCAGCAAAACGTCTACCGTTTTCAAACTGAGTAATGGCTTTAATCAGTGGAAAGAGATAAACATCCAAACTCAATTCCGCATCGGGATTAATATTGAGTTCATTAGCCACAAAGCGCACATAAGCATTAGTATCATTCTCACTCTTAGGCGCATAAGTCCCAATCATTTCCCGCAGAGTAGTTAAACCTCGCCGTTGATAATTTCTTAAAATACGCGCCATAGCCCGAAAGCCATAACGGGGATGAACGAACTGGAAAAAATCCGGGTCATTTTGTGCATCTTGTAAACCCTGCCATTGATCGCTAGTTAAGCGAATATTGCCGGGGTTATTATTACGAATGCCACGGGGTAATGATGAGCGTGAAACAGTAGTCAAAATAAAACCTCCAAGTAAAAAGATAAATAGTAATTTCATTAATTTAATAGTTGCTTGATAAAGGAGCGAATAAACTCACCCGCTATAGCCGTCAATACGGCAACAATGACAAATAACACCGTATTCATTTATACCCCTTCACTAGCAGGCACAGTCATTAACTCCGCTATATGCACCCAATCCCCCGCTTGACCTAATACAGCTACTGCTTCAGTAGTATCAAAAGGTAATTTTTCACCGGGCAATAAAGGGATACCCGTATTTTCCTCACCACCAATCCACACAATGTTGTCATTTGCTGGATGACTAGCAATGAATAAAGTTTTACGTAAAGGATTAGCAGCAATGGTTACGGGCAACACTTGAGTTTCAATTGATTGATCCGTCATAGCGGCACCTCTTCAAATACAATACTCGGCAGAGCCTGAAATACAGTTGTTTCCTTTTCCAACTTCACTGTATTGCAATCTTGATCAATACAAATTGGATTTTGAATAATGGATTGCACAATATTGGCATTTTGATCAATACCAATAAGCTGATCAGGTGCAATCTCAATGGCATTTTTTAAATCTACGGCGGTGCGCTTATCAACCAATAAATCACTAGTATGTAATTCAATGGTATTCACTGCTCCCGAAATATTATTAATTCTGATTGCTCGATCATTAGGACTAATATCCCGCAAATGCACACGGTCTTTTTCATCAACTACAATAGGCGATGTACCACCAATGGTCAGCTCAATCGGCCCTGAAGCTTGAGTGACGATTAACCACTTGCCTTCAAACTGGATGCGTTTAACTTCGTTGGGTTGTAATACAAAATTTCGCAACATTATTTCTTTCTCAATAAAAATACGATAAAGATAACCAGCACAAAAGCACCAACTGCAACCAATAATGCCGCATTCGTGCCATTAGCCGTATTGGTAAATGACGCGGCAATATCTTTAATTTTCTTAAAGGCATTGGTCTGGGCGTTGCCAGCGACTTGTATTGCCTCTTGGCTAATCTCTGAGGCTTCACGGATAATGTCGCGGCCAAAGTCTTGGGAACTATTTAAACTCTGTGCTCCGAAGTCCAGTGCATCACCACCAAACTCAAAGGCTTTTTCTATTGCACCTGCATCGGTGATTTCTAAATCAAAATTGACGTTGCTGTTATCGCCCACACTGTCAACGCTGACATCATCAATATTAAGGGCAACAGCATTTTCATTTTGTTGTAAATTACTGTTGTCTGTATCGACAATCGACGTATTACTACTACTTGAACTAGAACTACCACCGCCCATTAGTTGATTACCTTCTTAAGCTGTTTTTTATAGACCGTCTCATAAGGTGTAAAACCTAAATCGACAATCAAACGATTTAAACCTTTGCGCTGGGTGTGGAAACGAATAGAATCAAAGCCCTGTCGCTCGGCACTGTTATAAATTAAGTGTGATAAAGCTTTTAAGTCACAACCCTCATAACAACAAATCACTAATTCCTTTTGATCACCGCTTTTTTCAGCACGGCTAATCATCCATGATTTACCTTGATCGCTATTGATTTCCCATAGCTGGGCAATACCACTATTCACTTGCTGTTTTAGTAATGGTAAATCGCCCCGTAAGGCATGACTTAATCCCGCTGTGGCGTTATCCAACCAACGAGGATGAAACAGTATTTCAATCATTTACTTCCTCAAAAAGAAAATAGCGACGACGGCAATAGCCGCAATCGCAATCATGGTGCTGTTAATACCTTGGCTGGAACCAATGCCAGTATTACCACCGATATTAAAGGAGTTATCCGAGGTAATACCCGACTTCGCTGGGCCAGAATTACCGCCTTGTAGTGATGTACCGCCACCGCCGCCTGCGGCACCTAATAATGCACCTGCGACCATATCAATTCCTCAATAAGCCAAAGCGTTGAATTAAAATAATCACCAGTACCAAACCCACCACAAGGCTGGCAAGGGACAAACCTGTACCTAACTTATCGCTAGTAGAAGCACCGGTAATAAAACCACCGGTGCCCAATAAACCCGCACCGATGACAATAGGAACTAACGGTAATGCCATAACACCCTCTATTTTTTCACCAATCGAACCAGTAATAGCGCCAAGACAGCACCACCACCCGCCAATAGAATCATGGGAGATACCCCCACACTGGCCGCAAAGTTATTGAGGGATTGGCCACCGGGCAATTGAGACTGGCGCACCGGTTGGCTCACCGTATTTGGGTTGCCAAATTCCGTAGGGCCTTCATCTCGCTCTGAACTATCCTCACCAAATTCCCTGTCAATGGCTCTATCCTTGACTTGATCTAAGGTATCCAGAAAAAAGCCGCCGAGCTGACTAAAGAAGCCACCACTGGCGCTAGCTGTACTTGAATTAGATTGCATACCTTCTCCTATGCCCCAACAGGTGCCGGTAGAATTTCCAAGGTTTCAAAGATCGCTTCAAAATCACCCACAGCAGTTTTATTCACAATCATTTCAAACGTAGAGCCTTGGGTACGCAGAGCATCAGCAATACCAAAATCCGTCTTTACTGCATCAAAGTGGTAAATATTCTCTTGTGGGGTTTTACCAAAGCGGCGTAAAGAATAGTTTTGATCAGCTACGGGCTTATCAAACAAGGTAATGCCATTACGCTTAATCTCTAAGTTATTAATCGAGCCATCCAGCATGTGGGTACGACGAATACGCACGGGATTAGTCGTTTTGTTCTGATTAACAAAGTTTTTAAAGCGATTCTCACCCGCTACACCACCATTCATCACATCCCGATAAATACGAGGTACAGTTAAACGCTGAATTTGTGAAACGCCCAAAATACCCTCAGCTCGAATAGAAGCGACGGTATTGTTATCAATCTGGTCTTGGGTAGGTGAATCGGTTTCAATTTCTAAAACGATGTTTTCACCGGGCAGCGTAACCAATGAGGTTAAATTCTGGCCCTCTTGAGTGGTCATAGAAAAATCCGCAAAGGGAATCACCCATTTACTGTCCTCGATATAATCCGACTTAAAACGCTGAATCATTCTCAGTACAGAGCCAGTGACATCAATTAAAGAATCGCCGTTCATAGACAGGGTAACCCGGCGAATTTGATCATTATTCAAATTCACACCATGCAAAGTAATTTCTTTATAGGTAATCCCTGCCGGTAATTGCAGGTTGAAGCGGCCCGAATAGCCATTGGCCGAGGAACCGTTGAAGGAATCGAAATCAATCTCAGTATGACGCATAGCTCCTCCTTAACCGATCACATTACGGACAGAAGGAACGCGATTAGACGCATAGACCACACCAGCGCTCACCAGCATGGAAATCACCGCAATGGTGACAAGTTTTTTAGTAGAAGCAGACATAAGTTAACCTTGGTTTCAATAAAAGAGTTAAATCAATTGTTGAAATCAAGGTTAACAGGGGTTTCCGGGAGGAAGGAAAGCGTTATTATTAAGAAAAAATCGCTAACTAGTTACTGTTGACAAATTATTTAATACTCCGTGCTGCCCGAAGTGGACTTTATCGACAAATTCTCTAAGATCGTCAAGCCTATCATCATCCATAGGGATAGATGACAGAACTTTAGTAACAAATTTCGGCCCATGAGACCCGACATCAGGGCAAAAATTTTCTATTTCTCCTACAGGAACCAAATAGATACCAATATCTTCTAACTTTTCTTTCAGTAAATTGTAGTTAGTTTGTGCCTGACCGTTTGGTATTCCTCGAAAGCCATATTTCTTTACTTTTTCCCAAGACTTAGATTGCTTACATTCTTCAATAATTTCTTTCTTTGGAATGTAATCACTATTAGAACGAGTAATTATATTAATAATTTCATCTTTTATAGCAGAGTTTGATTTAGGTTGAATACCGCCTCGCACATCTCTGTCAAGATTTTCCCAAAGCCTTTCTACTTCACTCCATTCCCCCCCAAATGCTTGAACAGATTTTTTCACCAGAGTTCGCTCGGATAAAAAATCAATATCAAAAATGGCTTTTACTGGAACACCAATTTTACGCAGAACTTCAGCGACTTTAGGTATTGCGTGCTTACCTCCTGTGGGAACATACACAGTATCTAACCATTGACTTTCAGAATTAACTTCAAGGTAATCCGATATAGAATTTATTAATCTACAATCACTATCGTCTTCACAAATAATGACTTGTTCATGAAATATTCCTTCAAGAGCATTTGAATACCGAAGATCGGGTTTACTCCAAATTTCCTTAATAAGATCATTAGAAGCCTCGCAGATAAAATTTAAATCATTTTTTCTGGTTATTCTCAAAATTCGGACATTACCATTAGCCCCCTCCAAACATCCTCGGAGTATATCGGTACTGTGAGTTGCAATAACTAGCTGGCCGTTTACTTCAGAGACAAGTGTACTCCCCAACTTTTTCATCTGAGGTGGATGCAAAAACGCTTCTGGCTCATCAACCAAAATGGTATCAAGATCATTTACTATGGTTTCAAATAGAATTCCACAATAACTTTTCATACCATCCCCCTGTTTATCTAACAAAGGGTTTTTTCTAACTTCATTTACATATTCATCATTTACCCTATCACAGTTAACTAATTCATTTGGAATATTTCCGACATGGATAGGGATTTTGCTTCCTCCGCGAAAATCGAAAATCAAATCTTTGCCAAACGCCAACTTAAATAACTTACTAATTTTCTTCATAAGTGAATCATCATCATAAAGAATATGCTGAGGTCTAGTTTTTTGTTCTCTTGGCGCAACACTGTTTTGCTGCTCGCATATAATCAAACGATCTTTTGCTGAAATATTTTTAAAAAAACCTGAAAGCAAACCATTTTGAAGATAATCCACATTCCAAGAAATTATATGGCCCTCATGAATCAGCCAATCTTTATACATATAACTTGAATTATGGCTGTTAAATTCGGCATTATTTTCTAAGAATTGTTTAAGATCTTCTGCACTACCACTCTTTGACAACTCAAGAGATTTAACAACAAAAGTGCGATCTGATTTTCCAGAATGACATATATCCATAATCTCCCTTAGAGATTGCGATTTTCCACTATTATTTGGCCCAACCAATATAATTTTATCATTTTTATCAAAAGAATAAGATTGTCCACTCGAAAAAGTTAACTTTGATAAAAATGCAGTAGGTTTATCTGTCAAAACTGATCTCCTTATTTTGTAAAATATAAGTATATCTTATGATTCATCTAGTATATTTCGACAAAGTAATAGCGTAGGCCCAGACATTTCATATAGAAATTCTCTTTTGCTTTCAAGATAATTTAATAATTCATTAGCCTTTTCCCAATAAACTCTATATATAAAATAAGAATTTACATTATCCTTATAAACAGAAATTGCTTGACAATAACTAGCCGTTAATTTTAACAGCTTATCCATTAGTGATTTATATTGAACAAAATCAATTTTTTCTTCAGAAATACAACCATTTACAATATCACCGAAACTAAAGATTTCAGCGTTGTTAGCCTTTAAGTTTTCAGATAGCAACATAGATAATTCATCATCTATTTTTTCAATATATCTTAAATTATCTTGTTTTATATTCTCTTTCTGAATTTCTCCGATTTGTTTTCTTTGAAGATAAAGGGTATATGCAACAAGAATAACGCTTATAAAAGAAAGGGCTGACCCAGCCACTCCGCCAAAGTAACTACCAAAAGCCCCCCAATCAGTATTGGTCACGGATGGAGACAAAGAAAACTCTCCAATTATAAAATATGAAAAAAACACTGCTGCCAGTACTGCAACAGCTAATATAACAACAACTAAAAACTCCATATTATGTCACCTGTTTTATTTAATTTCGTTATTGTCTGAACAGCAAGTCAACATTAATTTCTCCAATAGCTGGTAAAGTTTTCAAAAATTTTGGGCAATTCTTCTTAAACTTAACATTCCCCTCTATAATATTTCCCATCGACGGCGACCATACCATAAATTTTAAAGGTTCCCTAGGGATGGCATTTAACTCAACCCCAAGTTTTTTTGCCATATATCTAGCATCATCATCCGTATTGTGTTGGCACACATAAAGGTATGACGCCGCATTCATCACTGACTTATCCACCTCCTGCCCTCTTTGAACAGTAGCGAAGAGTGTGGCACCTAACCCAAGAGACTGATTGACCAATACACCCCAGTAACCCGAAGCTTTGCCGGTATTAGTTACAGCCGCTAATTCCTCGATCACGATAATGGCCTCTTTTTGTCGATTCCATGTATGGGCGAGGCGACAGAAGTTATCAAACTCTTGTTTACTGAACCCGGTAGGAACATAGCTAAAACGGCCATTACTTTTTGTTGATTTAAGCGTCATTAATAAATCAGGCAAGGTCTTAATCACTTTAAGGCCCAATGAAGGGCCGTATTCGTTTTTGGCATCCCACACTAACACCCGTTTGGCTTTTCTTGGGTCTTTAATCATGGCTTTAATGGGGGTACTTTTGCCGCTTCGGGTAATACCGATAAATAAGCCCATAACGCCATCTTTACGTTTACCCATTGGTAGGCTCTCCTTGTAGCTCTTGTGAGTCCTCGCCTAATTTGAATGGCCCCGTACCGGAGGTATCGCCTTGCTTTTTTGCCTGCTCTGCTTTCTCTTCTTCCTCTACCTGCTTGACTTTGGCTTGGCTAACGGCTCGAATTAGCATAAAGGTGGCTGTACCTGCGGCAATTTCTTCTTTGTATCTATCCAATACCCCGAAGATACCACCGGGAAAATATTTAATGATTAATACTGCATAAGCTTGGGCCGCTTCGTCAGTATGCTTGGTATCGATAGAGACATTGGCAAATAACCCGATAGATAAACGAAGGGTTGTACCAATCATTTCCTTAGCAATGGCTATCTGTGCTTCTTTTTCGGCCTCTGCCATTGGGTCTATAATGGGTTGCTCCGGTGTATTTTCCGGCTCTATACCAATTGCCTGCTCTGCGGCTTCAAATTCAGCATTAATGGTTTCTTGTGAGGTATCGACTTCATTCATTAGAGAAATTCTCCTAGTGATTCTATAAAGCTTGGGGTTTTTACCGGCTTGTAAGGTTTGGCGTTAGTTTTGATTTCCGATGTCCCTACGACTCTTTCTGGCTGTTCCTCCTGTTGGTCTTCTTTAATTTCAACCGGGGTTAATCGGTTTTGAATTCGAGCTTTAGCTTCTTTGCTTTGGTAACTGGTAAAGGTGCGACAGCTTGTACAGCTAATAAAATATTTCTTGCCGTCGAATTGCACCGGCTGCTGTTCGTTACATTCCGGGCAATTCGCATGGCCTTTAATTACTTTAGGCATAATGAAATTCCTGTGGTGTGGTGAAGTGTATGTATTCATCCCAAAGATTACCGGAGGCTTCCGGAAGGCTGTCTAGCCTTTCTTTTTCGGTATAGACGTAGCTTTCATAATCCATTTTGACTTGATGCCATTCGGTATCTGTTTGGAATAATCGTTTAGGTATTGCGGCTAATCGCCGCCACAGTTTGCGGCGATCAATAAGGGCATAGAGTTTTGAAAAATAGAGAGAGTCTTTAGCTTCCGGTGTTTTACCGGTTATCCATGCCATACCCGGCTCTTTTTCAGGTAACCAATCATTACCGGAATCTTCCTCATTGATACACCAATTTAAAAACCGGAAGGCATTACCACGGCCTTTACAGATCACTTGGTATTTATTGCAGCGTATCGGTAACTCGTTAAGTTCTTCCCGAACCTTGGCAAGTTTTTTACCGAGTCGTTGACGAATAGATTTTTTATTTTTAGGGATTTTGGCTAAGGCAGTATTTAAGCGTTTGCGCTCTCGGAATTGCTCACCGTATTTTTGCGTTAGGTTATCGTATACGTCTACGATCAATTGGCTAACAATATGCAATTGTGCTTTAGCATAGACTAACCAACCGGGTGCACGAGCCACGGCACTAATGCCATACCGGTTGCCTTTAACCTCCCCCTGTGAATCATTATCTTGTGCTTTGGAAAGATAACCTGCCGCTTTTGCCATATAAGCACCGGCACAGGTTGAGTCTTTGATTTTTTCTAAATGAAAATAGCCATTACCCCATAGGCGCTCTATCCGGTCTGCCCATTCATGAAAATATTTATACTCGACTCGCCAACCCAATAGCATATGGATATGGGGATTATCTTCTCCCTCTTCATTTTTTGGGACTTCAACCACCCAACAGTAAGGTAAGCCTTCCGAATGGCCTGCAATACGTTCTCCGGTTTTAGTCGACCATCCCCGTTGATACATCTTTTGCATGGAGTTCATGGTACGGCTGACTTCTTTTTGTATGGTGGTTTCACCATTAGAAATTTGTTCTCTCACTTCCGCTGTAAAAGTGCCCGTGACAAAGGTTTTGTAACCACCTTTTTTCGCGGACATAAAAGCGCAGCTTTCTGCAATTTTTGAAGCACCACGATGGGAGAGCATTTCGGAAATCCGTTGACCGGCTTGCTCCGGGGGTTGCAGATTTTGTCCATCAACTTCTGTGCGTAATCGCCACTCGTCGGCCCATTCCTTAAATTCGACCACAGCACGACAACCGGGAGAGTTTAGAGGGGTATGGTATTTTCTGTGTTCAAATTCAGTAAATGGTCTAGGGCCTTCAACCTCACCCGTATTTAGCATGTGTTGGTGATTGTGTTGCAGGCGTTTCTCATCGGTTAGAAAAATGGCTTTTTTATGCTGTATTTCTAGGATTTCTTCGGGTGTCCGACTTTTGGACGCCTTGACTAGACTAAGCCTTTTCGCTTCGCTACAAGGCTGGCCGCCCAAAGATTTCACTTGCGCCAACGTCATGCCATCGGCATACACAAAAAACGGGTCGATTGACCCGTTAACTGTTTGGTTATTTTTTGGTAATAAATGTTCTGGAATGGTAATCATAGAGTGGGCTTTTCTTCGTAAACGTCAACAATAAAACCGTCGTTACAGTTGGTTACTAAACAGGCTTTACCTTCTTCATTTTGTCTATTCACAAAGTCACTGACTTCCGGATAGGTCGTAAAGGTTTCGCTATCAATATGTTCAATCTGCATTTACTCCACCTCTAAAAAAACATTAACGATAAAGCCATTACGGGCGGGAACAATTTGACATAAATAGCCATACCCTATTTGTTCTTCAATGTAGGGGGTTGAGTTACGGCGGCGTTTAAAAAAGCGAGTATCAATACATTCAATCATGCGGCTTGCTCCTGTTGGTTTTGTTGTTGATGTAGTACAGAACGGCGAGCATCTAGCCAGCCTTTATAGAAATCTTCAGTAAAATCGTAATCAGCCATCAGCGTAATAACGGCGGTTAATAACTTGTCACAAGCCGTTGATAAAATGGTTCGCTGTTGTTCGGTAAAGCATTCGATGGGGGTTAAGGGGGTAACACCTTGAAAACTGTTTTTATCCTCACGATAAGCGATAGATAAAAGCAGTACTTTGGCCCACTGGGGCAATATGCCCCAAGCAAAGGCAAAACAATCAAAACTACCGTCTAGGTGTTTGTCTTTGATCGTGCTACAAAGACCATCTATTAGTTGCTTTAAATGGGCTTCATCACGAATAGCCAAGTGCATATTGGCAACTAGGGTTTTAATCATTAAGGGTGATAACATCATACTAACTGCCCCAAGTGCTCTAGTTTTTGTTGGCCATCTAGCCAATTATCGAGGTCGTCTTTCAGGTAGCGTATGGCGCGGCCTATTTTGATAAAATCTGGTGCATTAGTATGGTTTTCGCGTTTGCCATCCATTCTGGATTTGGCAAGAAAGGAGCGGCTAAGGCCGATATAAAGTGCGGCTTCTGCTTCAGTAAAAGCGCGAGGGGTGAGTTCTGATAGCGGTGTTGTCATGGTTATTTATCCTGTCGTTTATTGCTGACAGGACAAATTTGACCATAAGTATTTTTTGGTTTTTTCTTAGCGCTAAAACTTTTTTAAGATTAATGTTAGCGATAAAGTTACCGCTAAATTTTTCGTTTTTTACGCTAAGGTTAGCACTAAGATTATCCGGTTAATCCGATTTTACGCAGTTTAGAAACCAGTGTTTGAAAGGAGCTTTTTTTAAGTGTTTGCTGTATACCACTTGAACTGGTCCATTGAATAGAAAGATGGTCTATTTGAGTAATTAAGTGGTCACTATCATAACGCCGCTTTTTGAGTTGAACATCTTTGCGTAGCTCATTCCACAAGATACCAGACTTGGCATTAGCACACTGCTCTATAAGCCGTTGTATTACGCTATGTAACTCATTGGTTCGCTTTCGGCTAGATAGTGACAAAGTATTGATGGTGGTGGATGGCTCTTGCTGCTTATTCACTGATTCTAGCCGTGACAATGCAGCAGAGGGAAAGCGAAAATCCTTTTGATTATATTCGCTATAAAATTCAGCCCCATAAACATAATGTGCCGAAGGAGAGCGAATTAAATACTCGTCGGCATAACGATTAAAAAAATCATTTTCATCATAGCGCTTTGGTACAAATTCAATCAGTGAAGATTCTGCCGAATCATAACTAGAGTGTTCAAAGGGCAATATCATGGCTTGCCAATGCTTACCTTGTAATTGCTCTATTGATCTAGGTTCCCAATAATCCACAATGCCATTAGGTAACGCGCCCTTGTACGGGTAAGTGTGAGACCAATCAACAATACTATCTGTACAAAGAGGTTGAACAGGCTGTTTGCCTACGATGGTTTTATAATCCCGCACCATTCTATGAATGATGGCAGTATCAACAGCAAAGGGGCCGCTATAGCGAAAGCAACCATGCCCGATTATTTTATTGTTTTTATCTATTGAGTAGGCCATAAAAGGCCGGTTATCTGTAAAAATAACAGGAGTGATTACACCTGTTTGAATATTAAATAAAATTTCGTTTTTAACAAATCCCGTTTTATGGGTAAGTTCGTCAAAGTTAATCCAGGGGCCGGTTAAGCTATGTCTGGTCAATCGTCTTCTCCTTATAGTACTTACTACTATTTCCAGCGATTCAAGAGAGACTTATAGCACTATCCAAGTAACGCGATTGCGTCTGTTTTATGATCGGGGGCAAGGTGAGCATAACGCAGTGTAGTATCCATACTGGCATGACCGCATAGCTCACGAACTGTATTGAGTGGCACACCCTTCATCACCAATTGTGACGCAAAGTCATGGCGCATGTCGTGCCACCGAAAGCCGGTAATATTGGATTGTTTTAGAATGGTCGCCCATGATTTGCGTACATTATCCAGTCGCCCTCCGTCATCCGCAGGAAAAACACGGTCGCTGTCGTCCTCCTCTTGTTGGCTATGCCATGCTTTGAGTGCGGCCAAAACAGTGGGACTCAATGGGATATGTCGCGTATTGCTGGACTTGGCAGTATCACCGGAAATGGTGATATAACCCTCCTCTAAATTCACATTTGACCAGCAAAGGTCGAATGCTTCACCTCGCCTAACACCTGTATATATAGACAGTAGTATAAGTGGCGTCATTCTATCGCCATAGGCCTGATTCATCAAGCTTGGAAACAGCTTATACCCCCTTTTTTCTCGGTGAGTATTCCCCCGCTCCCGCGCCTGCTTTAGCTCGTTATCCCGCTCTTCCAGCACATCAAATAGGCATTGTCGCTCGTCATCCGTGAGATAGCGGACTTTAGGGGATTTATCGGTTTTCAGGTTTTTGAGTTTCTTTAAGGGGTGATCTGGAATGACTTCCCATTCCACAGCGCGGGATAAGGCACCGCGTAACAGGTTGGTTTGCCTATTAATGGTAGTTGGCCTACGCCCCATAGCGACCCGCTGCATTCGCCACTTTTCAACGACAGAGTGCGATATTTCAACAAGAGGTAATTTAAGCAAGTCTTTAAAGCTGGCATTGATACAATCAATGGTTTCCTGCCCTCTCTTATGGTGAGAAAGCACCCAGTCTTTGTAGTCGCCATCAATAAACTTGGACAAGGTATGTTCTTGGAGGGCTGCGGTTGCCTTTTTATTGCTGACTTTCTGCTCTTGAACATCTATACCTTTAGTGGCTTGATTAGCGTAGTTGAGGGCATCATCACGGGCTTGCTGAATGGTTAGCTCAGGACTTAACACCCCTATTTTGATTCGCTGCCTTTTACCGGCAGTATTGCGGTATGAATAATAGAATGTCTTCCTGCCTGTTGGCTGCACCCGTAATAGAAAGCCTTTTATTAAGGTATCCAGTACCTCAAAAGGCTTGTCTTTAGGCTGTAGTGATTTGATCGTAGATGCGGATAATTTAGCTTGCAATGTAGGCTCCCTTTTCGGGGATTATAAGAGCAAGATAAATTTAAGTCCATATTAAGTCCATTTGAAAAATATAAGCAGGAAGAGAAATGAATAGTAATGAATAACAATAAATTTTTAACTTATTGTTTTTATTATAATTTTTAATTCACTTTGGTAGATTTTCATTGATTGGGATTGATAGCGATTCATGCCTTTTTCGTTTTCATAATGCTGGGGTTGGTGGTTCAAGTCCACCCGTAGCTACCAAACAAATCAAGCACTTACCTATTTATTGCTCATATCACTCGGCAACGACCTTTTAAGACGCACCAATCAGCTCTTGTAACTTTGATCCACTGTAATGTAAGTCACATCACAATTTACGATAACCTAATAATACCTGACTAACCTCATAAGCCCCCTCTTCAGAAAGCTATACGAAGGCGGAGGAATTGGAGTTTATTGTGCCGACTTTTGGGAAGAGAGACGACCTTTCATCTTCAATGCCGCAGAAGCTATTTTTACATGCGCTCCATGATGACTAGGATCAAGCTCATTTGGCATCGGTAAACTTTGCTTCTCTTTATCACTATAATGCAAAGGATTTTTTTCTTGATTATTTATCTTCGTTGTCATCATTATCCCACTTATCACGATCATTTATAAATTTATCCATATTCCCCGAAGCTAAATCTTGAGGCTCTTCCAAATCATCAACTTTATTATTACGCATATGCTGTTTAGCCACCTTCAAGGATTCCTCCATTGTGCGTGGCTTTTTCTTACGTTTATGATCACTGATATGTTCGATTTTTTTACACATAGTCGTATATTACAATTTAAACTCTAAGTAATCACCCTTGGCAACATAATTCAGACCGAAGCTTTCATAGTATTTGCGTACTTGAGCATTAACAGGGTTCATAATTCGTAAGCTCTTTGCACCAATGCTATCAGCATAGATAACCATAGCTGCGAATGTTGCTTGAAACACCTTCACATCAGATGCTCTCTCTGGGTTACCTTCAACAAAGTCAAGACGTAATGACAAACCGTTATAAGTTGGGCGACCAAGAGATAAACTGACAAGCTTACCTTTATGCCACAAAGCCATTTCAAAACGTTTGGGATAACTGAACTTAAAGTCTGGATAACCAACAACCCAATCCCACTTGACACGCCTACGATCAGATAGCCCCCACTTTGAACACTCATTCAAAGCAAATTGATTAATGACAGTTGCTTCCAAATTGTGTAAACCATCATCTTTAAAGTCTTTATTGACGATCTGTAAAACCTGCCCTCTAATTTTACTATATCGTTGCTCAGCGTCCTTATGCGTAGCTAGCATAAATAACTTCTCCGTAGTGCTTATTGTTTAGGTAAATCATACCGACGAATATATGTAAAAACCGTGAAACCCATCACTGCCATTTTAGAATTTAATAAAATAAGTTAAATTGGCGCAAATTATTTCATTTTTAAAATTAGTCAAACACTGATGTTCCATATACCTTTAAAATCGTTAACCGAGCTTACGTATCTATTACTGTTTGTTCTACACCTAAGTCTTTCCTATTCGTATGGGTAATCAGCCTGTAACCGCTGCTGCACATATCAATGTCGTATGTCATGTATTTGGTTAATGTCGTTTTTATCCTCTAATTCATGCGCTTTATATACATCACTGACATAGATGCAATTGTGCAACGGTAACGTTCTTGTAAGTCTGCAACGTTAATAACTATTTTAGTTCTCACAATTAAAAACAAGCCACAAAAAGGTAATATCAAAATACCAATATATGTAAGTGCTAGAAATATTAAAGGTGTAAGATTTGACACATCAGAATTAATTAAAATTTATTTATTAGCCCTAAAACTATTGCCAGCATCATCGATATGATTACCCCATCGATATACAGTAAGTTCATTCGGCTATCAGAAAAGTTACTTTTTTATTTTATAATAACTTTCTCATTTTTATTAGATTCAAGAGAGGATAGAAAAATTAACTCTTCTTTTCACTCGTTATACTTTCTATTCTCTGTCTTTTCTATCTAAAATAATTTTTTAACTAAGTTAATCGTAATGCAGTAATTTCTTGGCGAGGGAGATTGATATATTACCTTTTTAACCCCTCTCGCCTTTATGTGAAACCAATTATGAACCAGTTAAACATACCACCATTTGGAAAATTTTCGAGGCTTGGAGGTTTAACCTGTTAATCATGCAAGAAAGAATGAATATTTTCAAAACACTATTAGACTATGACAATTTAGATATTGTAAATGCCGTAAAAGAAGAGTGCTTTAATATGGAAGCATCTATTGCGAAAGAGTTAGAATGGGAAAAAGAACATCACAGGACTAAAAATGAAACATTCGAGTAAAATATCACAAGCTGTCAATCTACACTTTTATGCCATTTAACCTAATGCGGGGCTTTTGCGGGAATCAGTCCAATATCGCTGGCCATTACTAAGTAGTTATCAACAGACGTCTATCAAAATAACCAATGAAAGCAATCGCTTAGCTTTGATTGGGCGATTTCATAATGCTGGGATCGGTGGTTCAAGTCCACCCATAGCTACCATCCCACCCTCTCATCGAAAAATATTTATACCACCTTTTTGTATTTAAGCCTTCAAAGGCTCATTTTTTTGATACGATTCGGTTATGGAACATTCTAATTTAACAATAGATCTGCGCAGTTACAGCTCAGAAGCTCGTAGTCATCATCATGATTATCATCAATTGGTATTGCCAGTGGCTGGTGAGTTATGCATGACTGTTGGCAAGCAAGAAGGAAGTGTGTGTCCTCAGCAGGTGGCGATTATTCCGGCCGGCCAACAGCATGATTTTGCTGCATTTGACCAGAATCGTTTTATTGTCGCCGATGTTCCCGCTGCCTTTACACCAGAGTTAGAACGTTTACCCTCATTTATTGCTCTTGATAACGTGTTAACACAGTACGTGACATTTTTGCATCAGCAGTTGCTCACTAATGCGAATGGGCAATCCAGTGAAAGACAAATGCTACTGTTGTTAATTCAGTTGCTAAAAGAGCGTTATGGAGAGAACTTAAGATTTGACCGACGCCTAGAAGCCGCGCGCACTTATCTTGATCAACATTTTCACCAAACGATATACCTTAAGCATTTATCTACCGTTGCCAATCTTAGCCCCCGCCAGCTTAGTGAGCTTTTTAAACGCCAACTGGGAACAACGCCGCAAAGATATCTTACCGAAAAGCGCATGCAGCTTGCCCGGCAACTACTGGAGGAGAGAGAATTAAGCATACAGAGTATTGCCGATAAAGTTGGCTATAACAGCATTGCTAGTTTTAGTGATCGTTTCCGAAAGCATTTTGGCCACCCACCGAGTTACTTCCGCCGAACTGGCAAATAACATCGCCGTTTAGGCAAAGACTAAAGCTCTCCTAACTCATATACTTTTCGTAATTTTTAATACTATGTAAATATTTTTTAGGGGCCGGTTATGTCTCAAACACATCGTGCGACATTGATTGGTTCCATATCAATAGTGCTATGGGGGGCACTTGCGCTATTTACCCGACTTACCGATGGCCGTATCCCAGCATTTCAGATGATGGCTATGACCTTCACCATCGCTTTTTTGCTGATGAGCATGCGTTGGTTGCATCAAGGACACTTAGGATTGCACCATTTACATCAGACACCGCTCGCCTGGATAATCGGCGTTGGTGGTTATTTTGGTTATCACTTTTGCTACTTTCTGGCGATGAGCATGGCACCAGCAGTGGATGTTAGTTTGATAGCTTATCTATGGCCTCTTCTTATTGTTTTATTTGCATCATTCCTTCCCGGTGAAAAACTCAAATTACAGCATGTAGCAGGAGCGTTGCTTGCCCTGATTGGGTGTTGGCTATTAATTAATAAAGAAGGTGCTGGCTTTAGCTCCGAATATACTAGCGGTTACCTCTTAGCATTAGCATGCGCACTTATTTGGTCTTCTTATTCGGTTGCTAGCCGATTAGTAAAGGCTGTACCCACGGATGCCGTTGGTTGGTTTTGTGCTGCAACAGCTCTACTCGCAACAATGTGTCACTTAGCACTAGAGCAAACCGTTTGGCCTCTAAATACTCTTCAATGGATTGGTATCTTAGGGCTAGGTCTAGGCCCTGTGGGAATAGCTTTTTTCACTTGGGACTACGGTATTAAACACGGTAACCTACAGCTATTAGGCGTACTCGCTTATAGTACGCCATTAATATCAGTGCTGTTATTGCTAGTCGTAGGTGAAGCACAAATAAGCTGGGCATTATTTTGGGCATGTTCAGCCGTTGTAGGAGGGTCAGCTTTGGCAGGGATAAGTCGCAGAAAATCGACGCCAAAGAAAATACACTCGTAAACCAACAAATCGACACAACTTTTTAGAGCATCCCTGCTCTATCGCTTTTTTATTCAGAATAACCATCAGAAAGCGTACGCAAAAACGCTTCCAAATCCTGCAATTGTTGTTCGTTAAAATTCAGGTTACCCACTGACTCGTCATCTGTCATATTACGTGTTACTTCCGCATCATTAGGGTCTCTATCATTATAAAATTCTAGCACTTCTGCCAATGTGTCAAATACACCGTTGTGCATATAAGGGGCTGTTTCGGCGACATTACGTAAAGGTGGTGTACGAAATTTTCCATCTTCTCTGTCATCACCGACAACGGCACCCAAGCCAAGGTCGATAAAGCTTTCACTATCGGGGTTTAAATCTTCACTAACTGAATAAAATGGGTTGTTTGGGTTTGCAGGAACACCCAAATTTTCGTACTCGAAGCTGCTGAATAAGACAGGGCCATCTTCAAAACTATTATGGCACCCTGCGCAATCTGCGCCAGGTTCATCAGGATCATCAACTTCACCAGTGAATAAATCAAAACCACGCTTTTCTGATTCTGTAAATTCAGCAGTGCCTGCTTGCACAGCATCAAACTTAGAGGTAAACGGTAAAAATTCAGGCGTTCGTTCAAATTCTGCAATGGCTTCTGAAATATTAATGTACGCTTCTTCAACATCATCAAACGCACCTTCACCAAACACATCGATAAAATCCTGCGCATAACTTGACTGTCGGACAGCTTCAACAACAGCAGCCTCACTTTCCATATTCATTTCCAAAGGATTTAAAAAAGGCCCTCGGGCTTGCTCCTCTAACGAGTCCGCTCTGCCATCCCAAAATAAGCCACCGACAAAGCGGTCTTCTTCGACATCGAACCTCAATGGAGGAATAAATGCTGTATAACTGGCAGTCGGCGAATTACGTGAACCGAAGCGGTCAATAACAGCGCCTTCAGAGGTCGCCAACAAATCATCTGGGTCATCAAATCCGACCTCAGGGGTATGACAACTGGCACATGATTGTCCTACGGGGTTCGATAAGTTCGTATCAAAATATAGCTGTCGCCCTAACTCTTCTAAGGTCGCAGGTTCATCGGTTGCAGGATCACTATTATTACTACTGCTATTACTGCTTCCGCAAGCTGTCAAAAACATAGCGGATAAAACCGGTAATAATATATAGCGCCCTAGCACAGTTTTTATCGTTAAGTTGGTCATCGCTCATCACTCCATCATTAGATGAGAGAATTATCTGCAACGAGCAGTGAAAAAGTTGTGAACATTTTCCTGAGCAAAAAAACTTTTTATTCTTCATTGCTTATACCAATAATGCTTGGAATCACTATTTTTTTACTTAATTGAATTTATATTGCTTCGCAAACTAACCGAGGTGATTATTTAATGAAGACAACAAACGTAGCACTCAGTATGGCTTGTATCTTAAGTACAAGTTTTCCACACACAACCTTGGCTGGTGGCCCAGATAGGTTATACCTGGGTATCGGAGCCAATTTCGAGAGTAGCATCTATGAAAGCATTGATGATGAAGTTGAAGCATTTCCTATAATCAATGCCCAAAAAGGCGGTTTTTATTGGGAAGGCAGCGATATTGGTTATCGCTTGTATGAAAATAGAAATATTGAAATAGGACCAGTCTTTAGTCTGTTCGAAGGCTATGGTTTTGATGAGGAAGATCTAGGTGATGGTTATAAAGGTCTGGAAACTAGAGATGATGGTCAATCTTATGGCTTATTTTTAGGTTTTGAATTAGAACCTTTTAGCTTTGGCATTAAGCCTATGAAACACTCCGAAGATGGTTCAAGTATCGAGTTATCGGTAGAGCATGAGTATAGAAAGGGAAAGTTATTCTTAATGTCATCTTTATTTGTTGAACACCTGGATAAAGACTATACAGATAATTATTTTGGCGTTAGCCAATCAGAAGTCAACAATCCTTTAAACACTCGCTTATCAAGTACTTATAAAGCTGATAGTGCAAATAACATTGGTCTTGAATTTGGGATGTTCTATGAACTTTCAGAAAAATGGTTGCTATCAGGAAGAATGGAATACATCAGCTTGGATAGTTCAATCACAGATTCTCCATTAGTAGAAGATGACCATCTTTATTCACTTTCTACGGGCATCAGCTACCGTTTTTAAAGGAGAAAATGATGAAAAGTTATACTTTTTTCCTGATAGGAATCTTAAGCCTAAGTGGTTGCGCCCAAGTAAGTCGTTACTTATTGGATGAAAGCCAACTTTATAGACAGCTTCATCTCGACACTTGGATTGCAGAAGGCGGCGATCCTGTAGTCATTAACAATACCATTGAAAGAATTAAGCAATTGAATTCTAAAACACGTAATAATGTAGATATGGCAACCAAAGACTATAAGCCAGGTAATTGGCAATATGAGTGGGATCAAGCTGCACAAGATGCGGTTATAAAGAAAGAGTATTTCGCAGCAACAAGTTACTACACAATTGCCGCCTACCCTTTTCTTAAAGACGATGATTTATCTAATCGTTCATATGACTTTGCCATGATAAATTACAAAGCAGCAGTAAAGGGTGATGGAAATTATATTGAAGAGTTGCAGGTCAATACTCCCAAAGGGACTGCGTATGCTTATTTGCACCTACCTGAAAAAAATCCTGCTACACGTCTACCTGTAGTAGTTGTTAGTAATGGTTCTGATCATACTCTAACATCACTTTACTCTGTGTATCGTGATTACTTAAAACCAAGAGGCTGGGCAATGATTTCATTGGATTTACCTGGCATAGGCAGCAATATTCATATTGGAATCACGACTGATGAAACTAACATCATCCATCAATATTTAGTTAAGAAACTTCAGCAAGAGACCAGAATTGATAATACCAAAATAGCTCTGATGGGTTCTAGCTTTTCTGGCAATGCAATAACAAAAACAGCCTTTACCAACCCTGATGATATAGCGGCTGTTGTTAATATTTGTGGTGCTGTTAATGCTCCATTTTTAAAATTGAAATTTGCATTAACTGAAGTGCCTAAAATGACAGGAGATGCTTTTTTACAGCGTTTTGATATGACGAGAGACGACATTATTAAAACCAGTGATAAACTTGCACTTTCAACACATTACCTCGGGAAGGTCAAAACTCGTGTACCTATACTGAGTATCAATCATGATGACGATGATATATCACCACCAAGCGATATGAAATTAGTGGCTTCTTCATCTATCAATGGTCAGTACATAATCATTGATAAAGGAACGAGTGAAGAGGATGAAGGACATTGCCCTTCTGATGAAAAAGCACTTCCAATCGCAATGCAATGGTTAGAAAGTACTGTTTTATAAGGAATTGTCTCAGGCACCAATAGATATCATATAAACACAAGGAAAATTAGTATAAATAATACAAGGATGTATTATTGACTTGAAGTATTGATATACTCTTGATGAGCATTGGCTTAAAAATTATTACCCTGAATTAATCGATACCGACTAAAAATCCACGCATGAGAAATATCCCTATCATTTTATACCAATTATTTACCAACGGCCTACCCTATGTACATATTAGTTGTTGATGACCATCGAGACATTGCTAGTTCAATTATTGATTATATTGAACTTGAAGGACATACCGCAGATTACGCTGACCGTGGTGATGTCATGCTTGAGCTGGTTAAGAACAACACATACGACGTTATTTTTTTAGATGTGATGATGCCAGGGAAATCGGGTTACGAATCATGCAAGATCTTACGAGAAGATCTATTTTGTAAGACACCGGTATTATTTCTTACCGCTCGAGACACGCTGGACGACAAACTACAAGGATTTACCTCTGGCGCTGATGACTATGTCGTTAAACCATTTGCCATGGAGGAACTTATGGCCAGAGCCAAAGCATTGATCAGCAGAGGCAATAGACAAGATATTGGTGAAACTCAGTTACTGGATGTTCAAATTAACCACCATACTTATCAGGTATTCCGACAAAACCAACCGATAAAGCTTAATCCGACACAATATAAAATATTTTGCTTGCTCGCAAAACATTACCCTAACGTTGTCAGTAAAAATGTTATCGAACAGGGAGTCTGGGGAGATGAAATTCCTGACAGTGACGTATTAAAAACGCAAATCTATCAATTACGCAATCAAATCGACAGGCCATTTTCAACATCTATCATTCAAAATGTACACGGTGTTGGGTTTAAGCTGGCATTAAACACATGACTTATAGAAAAAAATTTACTTTGGCTTTCATAGCCTACTCTTTATTTTTAACTCTCATTTATAGTATTTTAATTTTGGGGACGCTATATACGACAGAAGATCAGTTATACCAACACCTTCTTGAACAATACTATACAAAATTATCTGAACAATACGATAAAGGAAATCAAAGCATTGGCTTTCAAGAGCCTCTTATATCTCAAAAAATCTACCGTAAAGAAGCAATTCCTAAACACCTTAGAAATTTACCTGCAGGCATTGCCGAGCTGGAAGAAGATCATATATTGGTGAAGCCATTAAAAGGCGATCAGGTATTATTCCTCACGCTACCAGAAGTAGATGGCTTAAACGATAAGTTTGAATCTTTTGTATTAATATTACTTTTTATTTTTAGTCTAATTATTATTTTATGCGGAGCAGCACTTGCTTTCATACTTGCACGCCAGCTTTCAACCCCTATAGAAAATCTAGTAAAAGATGTTAAACAAGCTAGCCTAGATACAGACAATATTTGTAAAGAAGGCAATTACTATGAACTGAATATGTTAGCGCGCTCATTTAATGAGGCAATGCTACACATTAAAACGACATTAAAAAGAGAGAAAAGTTTTACTCAGTCTGTCAGCCATGAACTACGAACACCTTTAATGGTAATGAAGAGCAACTTAGACATTTTAAAGGCACACAAAGAACCATTAACAATTATTACCCGCAGTACAGATCGTATGCTTCGAGCAACTAATAGCATGAGCAATTTAACCAATGTATTTCTGATATTAGCCCGTCATGATAAGTTTTCAATAGAAAAAGAATCTTTTAATCCTGCCCATATCATCCAATCTTTTATTGATGCATCAGATAACCAGAGCATCAATTGGAATGTAGATTGCCAGCCCAACACTACCATTAGCTCTCCAGTTGACCTTTTTAATATTTTACTCTCCAACATAATCGATAACGCGAATAAGTATGCAGAAGAAAGCGCAACCATGGTCATAACCAATGATCATTTAGAAACATACAATAAAATCAGAATAGGTACTGAAAACTCAGGCAGTTCACATCTAGGGATTAATATCATCGAACGAATTTGTTACGCTTTAGACTGGCGTATGATGCATAAAATAGAACACTCAGTATTTTTCTTAAGAATCGATTTCCAAAAAACTCTGGAAACATAGCTGTTAAATCTAATAATTGCATCTTTTAATACTATTCTATTATCATTTCTACGAGACATTTTTACTCTTAAAGAATATAGTACTGAAACTACAATGATAATAATGAGAACGATTAAATGCCAATCCATCCCATTCTATGGCTAAAGCGTTTAGGTATTGGTGGTCGGTTATTCCTTGCCTTTGCACTGATATCGTCAATCACTATTGTTGCCAGTGGGTTAGCAACTAATACTTACCTTCACCTTGGAGAACGCTTATTGCTTCTTCAACACCAGGATATACCAGGGTTAGATGCAGCAGCACGATTAAATGATAAAAGTCGACAAATTGTAGCCACTGCACCGCTATTGGTTACTAGCGATTCTGACCTAGCCCGCAAACAATCCATGACTGTATTACATGAAGCTATCGATGAAATGGATCAGTTAATGAAGAACCTACCCGATTATAATAGCTATTTCCGTGAACTTACCACTCAGATCAATAACAATTTAATCCTACTTAATCAAAGCGTCGAACACCAGCAAAATATTAGAGAGAAAATAAAAGAACAACTACAAGAAATTTCACCCCTATTTCAAAAATTAATCAACGATCTTGAAAACCAAAAAAATGTTATACGAAATTCTGAATTAGAGAAAACTATTCGATACTTTTATTATTTCTCAGGCATAGTTGAAAAAATTCAAAGCGACTCTTCTTTTAATGATCTGGATTATACATTCATACGGCTAGAAGAATTAGGGTTAAAAATCAACACCCTACTCCCCAAAATATTACTTCCTTCCAATATTATCGATGACATTCAGATGCTTTTAGGTATGGGTTCTCGAGATGGCCATCTATTTCGGTTAAAGAATGAAGAAGTTGACTTACTCTACCAACAAAGCTTTCTATTAGAAAATAGTCAACAACATATTCAGCAATTAGCAGCTCAAATTAACCAGTATACTAATCAAACGAATAATAATATCAGTGACTCTATGAGTGCGGCTGTTAAATCAATTAACATTAGCGTTTATAGTATTCTATTCTTATCACTTGCCAGCCTAGCTGTTGCGGCGGCAATATCATGGTTTTATGTTCGCCGTAATATTTTACATAGAATCACCGAGCTTCAGCAGAATATGCGCGCAATCGCTTCAGGACATTTAAATACACAAATTCGCATTATTGGTGTTGATGAAGTGTCTAATATGGCAAGAGATCTTAAACATTTCCAGAATACAGCGATTGAAGTAGAACGCACCAATCAGCAGTTGGCAGCCGAAATAAATGAGCGTATTACAGCTGAATCACAGCTAAAATCAACTCAAAATGAATTAATACAAGCTGGTAAGCTAGCGGCTTTAGGGCAGCTCAGCGTGGGTATCACCCATGAAATAAATCAACCATTAACGGCCATTTCCAGTCATTTGCGTACCGCCGGCCATAGATTGGATAGACAACAGCCAGACGCTATTCGAAAAAACCTTGATAAAATCCAACAATTATTAAATAAAATCGCGGGTATCACCCGTCACCTAAAAGCATTTGCTCGCGAAGCCAGTACGGAACTAGTTGCCACTGACGTTGATAAAGTGATTCGTGATGCTACAGAATTAATGTCAAATCGACTCAAAGAAGAGCAATGTCAGCTCAGTTACCATCCTACAACCTCAAAATTAAATGTATTAGCCGAACCCATAAGATTAGAACAAGTTATGGTCAATCTATTGAGTAATGCTATTGATGCATTGAATCACTGCAAGTTACGAGAGATAGAGGTATCCTTACGTCAGATTGAACACCAAATTGAAGTTAACGTTCGAGATACAGGGATCGGTATTCCTCGAGATCAGTTACAACTGATATTTGATCCTTTTTTTACACGCAAAGAAGTAGGACAAGGTTTAGGGCTTGGCTTATCAATCAGTTATAACATTATGCAAGATTTTGGTGGTCAAATCCGTGTTCAATCGGAAGAAGGACAAGGCAGTTGTTTTACACTAGTTTTAAATAAGGCAAATGAATAATGGTTAGTACTACTATTCAGGTTATCATTATTGACGATGACAAAGAAGTTATCGAAGCATTACAGGAAATGCTAGAGCTGGAAGGTTTTAGTATTACCGCTTTTCAACATCCAGAAAAAGCATTAGCCGTTCTTCATGAAAATAGCCCGGTAGTTGTTCTTAGCGATGTAAAAATGCCCAAGATGGATGGCTTAACATTATTAGCTCACGTACAAAAACTGGACCCCAAAATTCCAGTATTACTCATGAGTGGCCATGGTGATATCCCAATGGCAATAGAAGCGATGAAAGAAGGTGCCTACGATTTTTTAGAGAAACCCCTGTTGCTCGAAAAGCTACTAAGCCAATTACATCGAGCAATCGACAAGCGTCGATTGGAATTAGAAAATCGTAGACTAAAATATGATCTAGAACAAAAAAATAGTCTAGAACAATTTATCATCGGTGAATCAGCCGCCATTAAAAGCATTCGCCAACATGTGTCTTCATTAGCAGAGGCCAATGTAGATACTATTATTTATGGCGAAACTGGGTGCGGTAAAGATTTAGTTGCACAAGCATTACACCAATTTAGTCACCGTAATAACAAACGATTCATTGCTATTAACTGTGGCGGCATCAGTGAAGGTTTAATCGAAAGTGAACTATTTGGCCACGAGGCCGGGTCTTTTACAGGGGCTAACAAACGCCACATTGGAAAGATTGAAGCGGCTAATGGCGGCACTTTATTTCTTGACGAAATAGAAACAATGCCATTACCTATACAGATTAAATTACTGCGTGTTTTGCAGGAACGTACTATCGAACGTGTGGGCAGCACAGCGCTAATCCCAGTCCAGTTAACAGTCATTGCCGCTAGTAAAAAGGACTTAGTTCAACTAGGCGAAGAAGGCTTATTCCGTAAGGACTTATTCTACCGTCTAAACGTTGCCAGCCTAACAATTCCCCCGCTAAAAGATCGTCCGGAAGATATACTCCCTCTATTTCATTACTATACTCATAAAGCCGTTGAGCAATTTTCCCGCCCCTTGCCTGAGCTTAGCGGAACAGATATTGATCAACTATTACAGCATCACTGGCCAGGAAATGTTCGGGAATTAAAAAATGCCGCTGATCGTTTCGTACTGGGCATCAGTGAACACTCAATGGTAGCCTCACCTGTGTTGGAAGATGATATACATAGTCATAAATTAAAAAGCTATGAGTCACGGATGGAGTTGTACGAACGGCATATACTGGAAGAAGGTTTGCGTGCAACACATGGACAACTGAGTGAAGCTGCAGAACTTCTTAATTTATCTCGAAAAACCTTATATCGAAAGATTAAAAAACATCAACTCAATAAGGAACAATTCAAGATTACAGCTTAAAAAGGACAATATTGACCCAGAAATTAATATCCTACGGGTCTTAATTGTCTAATTTAACCTGCTTCAAAAAAAGTTTTTACGCTATTCCATTGAAATAAAAGGCTTTTTTTAAAATGGCACCTCTTTTGCCTTTCATACTTTAGAGGCAAAATAGAGTTTCTTCGGTATTTTTCTATACCCTAAGTTGAATATAAAACCTATTTATCTCAAATCATTCTGATTGCCATAATGATGCAAAAACAATAATAGCAATAGATACCATAAGGATAAAAATCATGCTCAATAAAAATAAACTATTCCCAAGCCTTCTACTTTTTTCTTCTCTGCTGCTAGGTACCAACCTTGCGCAAGCTGCTGACAACTGTAATCATCGCGGGGTCTTAGACGACAAGTTCTGTGATGAAAACAAAGATTTAGTCGCTGATTCACCAAAAGATTCTTCAAAATGGAGAGACCCCAGCACACTAGTTTTTACATACACCCCAGTAGAAGATCCAGCCGTTTATAAAGATGCTTTTAGTGATTTTCAAAAATACTTAACTGAAAAGACAGGCAAAAAAGTTATTTATTACACGGTACATTCTAACGCTGCAGAAGTAGAAGCTATCCGTTCTGGCCGTTTACATATTGCAGGGTTTTCAACGGGGCCTACAGGTTACGCAGTAAATCTTGGTGGTTATGTCCCCATTGCAGTCAAAGGAACTGCTGATGCTTTCCAAGGTTACAACCTGATTACTATAGTTCGAAAAGACAGCTCGATACAATCAATGAACGATCTTAAAGGTAAGTTAGTTGCCCACACATCAGCTTCGTCAAACTCTGGCAACCTAGCACCTCGTGCACTATTTCCGAATGAGGGGATTACTCCTGACAAAGACTACACAGTCAAATATTCCGGAAAGCATGATCAGTCAATTATGGGGGTACTCGCCGGAGACTATGAAGCTGCGCCAGTTGCATCTGATGTATTTGAGCGTATGGCAGCTGCAGGTCGAATCAACAGAGATGATTTTCGCATTATTTATACCAGCCCTCGCTTCCCTACCTCAGCATTTGGTTATGCCCATGACCTCCATCCAGACCTTGTGAAGAAAATCAAAGATGCTTTCTCGACCTTCCGTTTTCCTAAAAAGATGCAAGAAACATTCGGCGGAGCTGATCGTTTCTTCCCAGTTTCATACAAAGATGATTGGGCAGTAATTCGTGATATTGCACATGCTACTGGTACCGCCTACACGAAAAAAGGACTACAAAAATTAGCAGAAAAAGATGCCGCTAAGGCAGCAAAAAAACGTGCGAAAAAAGCTGCTGCTGAAAAAGCGAAAAAAGCTCAATAAATAAGCCTTTTAGTCTTATCTAATTTTGACTTGTCATCTCATTACCGGGTTCTTAAGAGCCCGGATTTTTTATAAGTCATGATGATCATCACCGACTAAGGCTATTACACCTTAATATAGATATAGCTCTTGTCGCAAAACTCGCTTTTATTTGTAGGAATTAATTATGTCTTCAACTCAAGCTTTCCTTGAGATCAAAGGACTCAAAAAAGAATATGTTGCTGGAAAACCAATACTCAAAGGAATTGATGTCACTATTAAAGAACAAGGTATTATCGCAATTATAGGGCCTTCAGGAACAGGTAAAAGCACATTACTACGTTGCATTAATCGATTAATAGACCCCACAGATGGGGAGATAGTTTTTGAAGAAAAAGATATTTGCAAAGCCCAAAATCAGCAACTACGTAAATTGCGCCGTCATCTCGGTATGGTATTTCAAGAGTACAATTTAGTAGAAAGGCTTACCGTTATAGAAAACGTACTCACTGGCCGCTTGGGATATATGTCCGCCTGGCAAGCTTGGCGCCGCAAGTACAGCCAAGAAGATATCAACACTGCTTTTGAATTATTAGAGGCCGTAGGTTTAAGCGAGCAAGCTAAACAACGTGCTGACAGTTTATCTGGTGGCCAACGCCAGCGCGTAGGAATAGCCAGAGCCGTCATGCAAGATCCCCGCATTATATTGGCAGATGAGCCAACCTCTTCTCTAGACCCAAAAACGGCCGTGGAAATCATGGAATTATTGGAACGTTTTTCATTAGAGAAAAATATTCCCGCCTTAGTTAATATTCATGATGTTACTTTGGCCAGACGCTTTGCTAAACGAATTATAGGGATGTCTGAGGGTCAGGTTGTTTATGATGGCAGCCCCGAAAATATTACAGACGATCACCTTAAGAAAATTTATGGAGGGGAATCATGGCTAGATTAAACCCCTCAACTGCAATCAATAGAGAAAACCCTTTTAAGCGAAATTGGCTATCGACTAGCCTATGGATACTATTGGGTCTTTATCTTGTTTATTCTTTTAATGCCATGGGACTAAGTTGGCAACGTATTAGCGACGGTTTAGGCTTTGCAGGAAAGCTATTGGATAAAATGTTCCCCCCTAATTTTTCTCGATGGGAACTGCTGCTTAATGGTTTGGGGGAAAGCCTGGAAATCGCCATTATATCGAGTATTGCCGGAATCATTATTTCCCTATTTTTAGGATTGTTTGCAGCTCGCAATATGATGCCAGGGTGGGTCAGTACGCCAACACGTACGTTTATTGCAATTTGCCGTACATTTCACCCTGTGATTATCGCTATTTTATTTGTAAAAAGCGTAGGCTTTGGTGCTCTTGCGGGCATTCTTACTTTAATTGTCGCCTCCATTGGTTTTATTGCTAAACTATTCGCTGAAGCCATTGAAGAAATTTCTTTAAAACAGGTCGAAGCTATTCGCGCTACTGGCGCAAGCTTTGTTAGTGTTATTTTATTTTCTGTCATGCCTCAGGTATTTTCACGCTTTATTGGTTTTTCAACCTACCAATTAGATTCTAATTTACGAAACTCTACGATGGTTGGTATTGTTGGTGCCGGTGGCCTCGGTGGCACTCTATTTTCTGCGTTCCAACGATTTGACTATGATTTTGTTGCCGCAATTCTTATTACCATTATCGCATTAATTATGTTTGGTGAATTGCTCTCTAATATTATTCGTGGAGTATTTCGATGATACAAGAAAATATAAACGGAATAAAAATAATATCGTGTGGAGACGTTTTGAATGAACACTACTAATTATAATTATCAACGTTTCACACTTCGACAAAAGTTATCTCGCTATACAGTTTATTTAGTTATTATTATTGCATTAGTACAATCTATTCGTACTGTAGAAGTAATTCCTGAATTCTTTTTCGATGCCCCTACACAGATGGCTGATTTATTCTCACGTATGTGGCCAATCGATTTTGATTTTTATCCCATATCTGTTCATGGAGCGATGATTGAAACACTAAATATTGCTACTCTCGGCACACTACTGACATTAGTATTTGCCTTACCCTTAGCATTGATGAATGCCAGCAATGTTGTTTCATCTGTATGGGCTCATTGGATAGCACGCTTTTTTTTAGTATCATCACGTTCAATCAATTCTCTAGTCTGGGCTCTACTATTCGTTGCTATTTTTGGCCCTGGTGTTATTGCTGGTGTGCTGGCTATTGCCTTCCGCTCTGTCGGCTTTGTTGGTAAGTTACTAGGCGAGGCCATAGAAGAAATTAACATGGGATCAATTGAAGCCTTACGTGCTAGCGGTGCTTCATGGATGACTGTTTTACTAAAAGGGTATTGGCCACAGGTAATGCCAGCATTTTTCAGTCTTGTATTATTTCGTTGGGATATCAATGTTCGAGAGTCTGCCGTATTGGGGCTAGTCGGCGCAGGTGGTATTGGTGTTGTGCTTAATGACTCAATGAATTTATTTCAATGGCAACGTGTATCTATGTCGTTACTTGCCATCTTTGTTGTAGTTATTCTTGCTGAAATTATTGTTGTTAACATTCGTAAACGCTTGATATAAATGCAAGATATAAAGAACAATAATACAATGTCTCATTTTAACAATAGCTACTACCTAATGCGTCATGGTGAAAGTGAAGCAAATACAGCAGGTTTAATTATTGCAAACCCATCAACGGGATGTATAGGTTTTGGATTAAGCAAACAAGGGCGACAACAGGTCAAAAATTCAGTCACAGTATCCAGAAATACTAAATTTTCTCAAGTCATCTGTTCAGATTTTCTTCGTACCGTTCAAACAGCCGAGTTAACCACTCATATACTCGGTTTGCCTGCCCCACAAGTTAATAAGCTATTGCGTGAGCGTAACTTTGGAGACTTTGAAGGGAAATCGGATTCTTACTATCAACAAGTTTGGCAAGGCGATGAAATGAATGAAGAATATGCTACTAATAATGTAGAATCACCAGTGGCTGTTCGTCAACGGGGTATAAAGCTATTAAAAGAGCTGGAAAAACAGTATAAAAACCAGTGCATATTACTCATATCACATGGGGATATGTTACAAATCCTACGCACTGCTTTTACTAATTTAAATCCTGGGAAACACCGACAACTAGCCCATCACAAGACAGCCGAGATAAAAATTCTAGTGAATAAGGGGGATGCTCTACCTGATTGTTGGCTATAGCTTTAGCCGTTATGCGATTATGATTTTTCGATAATGCTAAGCATTACCCACAATATAATTTTCTGTAATCCATAACGTTGCATCATTCAAATTTTTGAACGTTTTCATCGACTGGCTTAAATCGTGGTGTATAGACATTGGGGTCGCTATCGAAACACAAGGAACACCCGCTGATACAGCGGCTTTAACTCCATTTTCAGAATCTTCAATAGCAATGCATTCAGAGACATCAACACCTAAATTTTTTGCTGCAAGTAAGTAACAATCTGGAAAAGGTTTACTATTAGCAACATCATCACCGGAAACTATAGTTTGAAATATATTATGCAGATCATTTGAATTAATTGTAACATCAACCCCCTCTCTGCCAGCACCTGTCACAATCGCTAGTTTTGCTTCTTTTTCTTTAAAAAATCCTATCGAGTCTTGAGCCCCAGCCATTAGAGGAAATGCTTGTTTCTGTAAAAATGATTCCGTTGCCGATGCTTTAGATTTTATCAAATACGAAGGGGGAATTTTTAAAGCATATTTTTCTACAATTAATACCGCATTTGTTGGCGTTGGAATACCTGCATAATTATGTATATAGTCACTTTCTGTTAAATTTATTCCATAGCTTTTTAAAATAGTCGCCCACATTTCATAATGCACATATTCTGAGTCAACAAGTGTTCCATCATGATCAAAAAGTATTGCTTTAATCTTTTTCATTTTCCTTTTCCTTTTACTTTAAGCCCTAAAAATAATGAGTACAGGTCTCTACATCTGAGACATAATTATAAAGGATTTACACATGCAATAATGTATTATTTGGAATGGAAATTACCTCTAAAAAAATTCAACCAGGTGGTCGATTAGAGCTCGAATACGCGCAGTTAAATGACGATTAGAAGGATATATAGCATAAAGGCTAAATTCATCAGCTTCTTTATCTTCAAATAGTAATTTAAGCTCTCCATTTTTAAGAAAAGGCTCAACAACGTAATATGGGCACCGGCCAATACCTAAGCCACCGGCTGCCATATGGGCGACAGCACGAGGAGAGTCAGCTTGAAATGAACCTCCCACTTCAAACTTCTTCAACTGACCCTCGATACAGAACTCCCAGTGATGGGGATCTGCTGATGCTAATTGCAACAAACAATTATGTGTGGACAATGCATTCGGGTGAACAGGTTCTCCGTTACGAAGTAAATATTCAGGTGAAGCAACAACAACAAATCTCATATTCAATAATTTGCGCGCAATCAATGTAGAATCTTTTAATTGCCCGAAACGAATAGCCAGATCGAAACCACCTTCCACTATTGCTATATGCTGGTCTGAAAGATGAAGATCAATAGATACTTTAGGATGTGCTAATTGAAATGGCCGAAGCGCATTAACAAAGTGACTGCTGCCGAAGCCTGTTGGAGCGGTAATACGAATAGGCCCAGCCAACTCTGACTGTTGCTCTTTAACTAAACCTTCCAGCTCATCGAACTGATCAACAAGCGACGCACAACGTTCAAAGTATGCTCGCCCAGTTTCAGTTAGCGTTACACTACGAGTTGTACGATTAAATAATTGAGCTCCTAGCCGCTTTTCTAGTTGCCGCACATATTTACTGGCGAGATTAGTATTAATCCCAAGTCGTTTTGCTCCAGTAGTAAAGGACTTTTGCCCTGCAACCGCCAAAAAAACACGCATACCATCGATAGTATCCATCCATTTTTCTCCTTATTAACCACCCCCATTATATCCAAAATAGAGATAATATTTCCACAAAAAAGCCAATTGTATCCATTTGGAATCATATCTACTATTGATCTGTAAACAAACACTAATCACTAAATATTCAAGAGGAATTAATCATGTCTAATGCTATTCGTATTCACAGTTTTCCACTTTCTGGGCATGCACACCGGGTTCAACTGTTTGCCAGCGTCGCAGGAATAGCTCACGAAGTTATCCACGTAGACTTGCCTGCTGGTGAACACAAGCAAGCACCATTTCTTGAGCTAAACCCTTTGGGCTTAGTTCCTGTCATTGAAGATGGTGAAACTGTTATTCACGACTCTATTGCTATTCTGATTTATCTAGCACGTAAATACGCACCATCGTTTATCCCTGAAAACCCACAGCAAGAAGCTGAAATGAATAGGTTTCTAGCAATGTCAGCAGGTGAAATATCTTATGGCCCAGGCGCAGCCAGATTGATTAATGTTTTCAATTCACCCGCTGACCCTGATGTTGCCAAAAATATTGCTCATAACGCACTAACAAAACTTGAGAACCATTTAGGTGGCCGCCAATTTCTAGTCAGCGACGAAATAACACTCGCTGACTTTGCCATATATAGCTATATCGCACACGCGCCGGAGGGCGATGTATCGTTAGAGCCCTACCCCAATGTCCGCCGTTGGTTAACAACCATTGAAGGATTAAAAGGTTTTGTCCCCATGCAAGCAACTAAAGTAGGACTAGCTGCATAAATCTTTCCGAAGTATCTATTGTAACTACCTGTTCTCAACCATCCGTTATTAATTAGTTTTGAGAACAGGTTTATCTAGATAAATGTTTATCCATGAGGCTTCCAATGACCAATTCAACAAGTTCACACATAAAAGATTCACCTTTCCATAATGGAGAGCAGGAGCTTCAGGCGCGCACTGGAAAACGTGAACTTATGGAGAGGTTTGGTCGCCGAGCAATCCGGACTTTTATGCCAGAGCAACATCGTATATTTTTTTCTGAATTACCTTTCATCGTCGCAGGTAGTGTCGATAACACTGGCTGGCCATGGGCATCAATTTTATCTGGCAAGCCGGGCTTTATACAATCGCCAGATTCAACGACTTTAACATTTGATGCTCTTACTGCTAAAGGAGACCCACTTGCAAATACCCTTACAAAAATAAATTCGCCTTTAGGGTTTTTAGGGATAGAAATGATGAGCCGTCGACGCAATCGTGTAAATGGTCGTATTTCTCAAACAGGCCCATCACAGTTTGCTATCACGGTTGATCAATCCTTTGGCAATTGCCCACAGTACATTCAGAACCGTGCTATTAATTTTATTCGCGAACCAACCTCTTTCGAAAGTGTAGCACTGCCAGAATCGTTGACGACATTAGATAATAGTGCTTACACCATGATTAAAACAGCAGATACATTTTTTGTCTCCAGCTATTTACAAACTAAAGAGCGCCCAGAAATTGAAGGGGTTGATGTGTCTCACCGGGGTGGACGGCCCGGCTTTGTGAAGGTAGAGGGAAATATTTTAACCATTCCAGATTACCCTGGCAATTACCATTTCAATACATTTGGTAATTTCTTATTGAACCCCAAAGCGGGACTTACTTTCATTGATTTTTCTACTGGTGATTTATTAATGTTAACAGGTACGGTGGAATTATTGTGGGAAGAAGAAGCTGAAGTACGCGCATTCAAAGGAGCAGAACGTGCATGGCGTTTCACAGTTAATCATGGCTTAAGGTTTAAAAATGCACTACCTTTTATAGCATCATTTGAAGGCTACTCACCTAACACACTGTTATCGGGTGACTGGGCTCAGGCGAGTGCCACATTAGCAGCAGAAGCTAAACGAGAGGCCTGGCGCCCTTACCGTGTTACGCGTATCGAAAATGAAAGCTCAACCATTCGCTCCATTTATTTAGAGCCGAACGATCAAAATAGTGTATTGCCATTTAAAGCTGGGCAATTTTTAACAGTAAGATCAACACTCAATGATACAAACCAACCAACTACACGTACTTATACAATTTCATCTGCTCCAGGGGAGTTGTATTATAGAATTTCAGTCAAACGAGAAGAGGATGGTTACCTATCACGGTTTTTACATGATGAAATAAAGCAAGGAGATATTATTGAAGCCAAATCTCCACGAGGTGATTTTTTTATTGATACTGAGACAACCCGCCCTGCAGTGTTAATAGCTGGAGGAGTAGGTATTACCCCTATAATATCAATGGCATCCCATGTTGCAATTGAAGGTTTCCGTACCCGGCATACACGACCGCTCACTATTTTTCATGCTGCAAGCACAACTAAAGAACGTGCTTTTAGCGAATCTTTACGCATATTAGAACAACAAACCAATGGCATTATTCGTTACTTTTCATTTATCTCTCAGCCTACACAAGGCGAAGAAGCGGGTATTCACTTTAATGGAAAAGGATATATCAACGCAGACATTCTTCGTCAAGCACTTGCTCTTGATGATTATGATTTTTATTTATGCGGCCCACCTGTATTTATGCAAGCGCTATACGATTCTATACGAAGCTTAGGTATTCGAGATGCTCGTATTTTAACTGAGGCATTCGGACCAGCCTCAATTACACGACAAACTGATAAAACAACAACCTCGACAGCAGTTAAAGAAGAAGCTGATGAGGCTATCATTACATTTTCTAAATCTGGTTTTGAACAACATTGGCAGGCAGGAGATAGTACTATTCTAGAAACTGCAGAAGCACATGGACTTACGCCCAATTTTAGTTGTCGCAATGGTACTTGTGGATCATGTGCAGTAAAACTGAATTCAGGTTCTGTAACTTATAGAACACAACCAACAGCAGATCACGCATCAGGTGAAATATTAGTTTGTTGTGCAGTTCCTGCAAAAGGAACAGAAACTGTCGATATTGAGCTCTGAAATAAGATATTGTATCTACATATGCTGCCAATCGTATTGGCTTGTCAATCTCATAGTACTGCGTGTAAAAAAATACGTAGTCATCAATCAAAATCGAAAGTAACGTTATTGATTAATCAAAAAGAAATAGTGCTTATTTTATTTAACTAAGCAGCTATTTCTTTTCGTAAGTTTCTAACATACCCTAGCCTAATAGTTAGACTATAGTTGCTCCAATCATCAGTATTGCTAACCACGACACCAAGTAAATAGGTGTACGCAGATAGGGCACGCCTAATGTATATATCACGGCATGAGAAATTCTTGTGATAAAAAATATTTGCGCCCACTGAGCAATTTCCTCATAAGCAGTGGTCGGTGCAATAACACCTGCAGCTAATACAACCGCAACAAATGCAGGTAATGTTTCAACCATATTCAGATGCGCACGCTGAGATCGCTGTGCCCATAAAGGTGGCTCTGGCTGCTCTTTAGGAAAGCCTTCCGGATAATTGTTAAGAAATACTGGAATTCCCCATGTAATAGCTCGTCCAAGAATATAAGGCACCCATAGCAGAACGGTTAACACTCCACTTAAACCAAGATAATAATACGCAGTTTCCATATGAAACTCCTTAATTGATAGTTAATTATTTACTATTAAAACCATTAAAAATAGCTTCAAGTTTGTTACCGAATGGATCACGTATAAAGGCAGTGTATATACCAGGAATAGGATAATTTGTACGTAATCCAGGCATCCCTTCGCAAATACCACCATTGTTTTTAGCATATTTATGGAAGCTATCAACGGACTCTTGCGATGGCGCAATAAAACAAATGTGCGTACCGTTTCCAACAGAAAAACTCTTACCGTCTTCAGGCTTCATAACTAAAAACTGAACTGAACCATCACCATAGGCAGCGAAGGTATCGGTAACGGCCAAACACCCAACACCCAGTGTTTCTAAAAGACCATCATAAAATGAAGTAGCTTTATCAATAGATGAAACACCAAGACTTAAGTGATCAATAATATTCATACTAAATTCCTATTCTTAAGTTAGGTTTAACGATAGAAAGAGAATATACTTCCCCCTCTATCGAGTGTTCTAATATCTATAAAGAAGCAGGTGACTTATCTTTGATTTTTTCCCATTTAACGTCCGCTGTTTTAATGCGGCCAGGAACATCCTTTAACCACTCGGATTGAATACCAGTATCGAGGTTGAGATACAAAGTACCATCGACAATACGCCAAACTTCTGGATCACCGATAAACTTTTTACCAACAGAAGTACCATACGCACAATAACCACCGTAAGCGGGAATATACTTATCAGGATTTTTTTCAAATTCTGCTAAATTCGCTTTACTGGAAAATTGATAAGTCGCTCCTTTATGAGTAGACACAAAATTTCCATTACCACGTAGAGGTCGCTTACCCGTATGATAAGAAACAACGTCATAACCTTGTACGGCAGGTGTGCTATGAGTGTACTCACCGGCTATAGCACCAGTGGAAAATGTCATCACCGCAATTATTGCGATTAAAAACTGTTTGATATTCATCAAAAATCTCCTGAGTTAATTTATAAAATAGTACGTAGAAAGCGATAACTTTCCTGGACGCTATGATTGCTGAGGAAACACTGATAGAAAATAATGAAAACAAGATAATTCATACTAATTCGTATAAACCAATACCATTAATACTAATTCGTTTATAAAAAATGCTAAATCGTATCTATTTTTATATTTAACGGTGATTTATCTAGAGGTGTCTGCTAGCCTACGATTACTGTCTCTAAACTTATAAACAGGCTAAATGTTATGGATGCTCTAACAGATATTTTAAATACACTTCGCCTGACAAGCAGTTTGTACTTTCGAACTGAACTGACATCCCCATGGGGCGTTGAAGTACCAACCAAAGAGAAGGTTGCACGTTTTCATATTGTCATTCGAGGGCAATGCTGGCTTCAGATTAGGGGAGAAGAAGGGATTCATCTATCGAATGGCGACCTGGTCGTCATCCCTCACGGCGCTTCACATCAGCTTGCAGATACACCAACAACTACTATACGACCATTGTCAGAAGTGTTGGAAGAAGTCGCATATACGGGCAAAGGCCCTTTGGTATATGGCGGTGGCGGAGCAGGATGCTGCCTCGTTTGTGGAGAGTTTTCTTTCGATGATTTAGGTAACCACCCATTACTTGAAAACCTTCCACATAGGCTTCTTGTACCAGGTGATAGCAGCTACAACACTAAATGGCTTGATAGCGCAGTGGGGTTTATCGCCCATGAAGCTGCCAAACTTGAACCCGGTGCTCATGCTATTATTGATCGTTTATCTGAGATCATTCTAATACAGGTAATTCGTGCTACGCTCAGCGTAACTAAGGAGCATATTCCTTTTTTATCTGCGTTTACCGACTCAAGAGTTAATCAGGTGCTGACCGCAATACACGCTGACCCGGCTAACGATTGGAGTGTTGAGAGTTTAGGTCAACTTGTGAATATGTCACGCTCATCTTTTTCAAACCGTTTTACTGAACTAGCGAGCATGACGCCGTTGCAGTATGTTATTTTTGTTCGATTGCAAAAGGCCAGCCGCTTGTTAACCGAAACGTCTACCCCCCTAATCACCGTTGCTGAAAGTGTTGGCTATCGATCAGAAGCCGCTTTTAGCCAAGCATTTAAAAAACAATATGGAATGAGACCTGGTGAATTTCGCCGTACTCATTCCCAAATTGCTGCGTAAATAGACTCATAATAAAATGGAATCGAAGACTGCAGTGCTTGAGCTGTAAAAGCTGTCCCTGTCTTATTTTTCAATTAAGGGATATAAAGCAAACAGGCTCTCAGTCCAAATATCCAGCAGACAATACAGCTATCAAATCGCTCACCCCTTCCCCTTATTCGTTCACAGCAACTATATGGCTCCTCCGCAGCCACAGCAAAAAGCCCCTAACCTACTAAGAAGGCTGGTTATAAAAAGTGCACTAGGTTTTAATCAGAAAGTGTAAAATAGGGTTGAAATATCCATATTTGATGATATATTACCAAATATGGATCTATTTATATAAACCAACGCGTAGACAAGCAGTACAAAGGAAAGTTAATAGGAGTGATATCAGGACGATAAGACTAACAAGGATGTTTAAAAGGGGCTAAAGGATGGTGAGCTTGTTGTATTTACAGGTATGTTGAATATAGCTACTAGCCCCTTACTTTAATTCACCAATAGAAGTGATGAAATTGATAACAAGCTGGAGGGGATATAATTTTGAATATTACTAAGATTGGAAATATAGATAAAATATGGAATGAAGTCACTACGATGGCTATGGGGCTAACAAGAACTAACCCAACCCCTTACTCTGACAATAACAATTTAGGGTTTACATTAGGCATCAGACTTAAAGGTATCGTGAGAAACCCTAATCCATCGACCAGTTACCATTGGTATCTTACAGAACATTGCAAAAGCGAATTTATTCTCGCGCCAGGACATAAAAAAACACCGTTCTACTGGCATCATATGAATGATGAAAATGAATTACTCATTTTGCTTATCAGAATAGATGAACCGTTCATCAACTCTATCAGCTCTGATGCTTTTTCAACCTTGACTGAACTGGAACATAAAGTCACTCAAGGTGATACCATTATTACAAAGCTTACTGGGCGTCTACATAATGAACTCATTAACAACGATCCGTTTAGTAAAGCCTCTTTAAAATCGCTTAAACAACAATTTGTTGTCCATCTACTAAGACAATACTGTTTACCCTTATCTTCCTCAGAAAATAGCAATACTGAGGGTCTAAGTAAGGAACAGTTAAATCGTGTCAACGAGTATATTGAAACCCATTTCTTTGAAGACATTACATTAAAAGATTTAGCAGGCTTACTGAGCATGAGTGAATACCATTTCTCCAGACAGTATAAAAAGTCTTCACAGATTACACCCTATCAGCACATTTTAAATTGCCGTTTATTTAAAGCTCAACAATTACTCGAAACAAGCGATCTTCGTATACAGCAAATTGCATACAAAGTTGGCTATAAAGACTCCAGTTCATTCAGTAAGGCATTCAGAAAATTTTATGGTACTACTGCCGGCAATTATCGTCGTCAACTAGTAGCTTAAGAAATCTGGACGTCTGACAAAAGAGAAGGCCAGTATTTATAAATTTATAAAAATACCCCTATCTTTATAGATACGACAAACTACCCATCATATTTTATCTCATTGCCTACCGCCTCTACCTTATAAAACGAAGCGCCCCAGCGCTACCCTCAATAAAATAATGTTGAAGATCATTGCATATTGCAAGGTTCGTGACAGATTAAACGCTTATGATTTACATCCGAAATAAAATATGAATTAAATGAATCAAGATTTCTGATGACATTGGTAATAGGCTTTAAGGACACACTATTATGAATATTACACAGGTTGGTAATCTAGATAAGATATGGACCGATGTCATCACGATGGCCATGGGATTAACAAGATCCCATTCAGCACCTTACTCTAACAACTGTAATTTAGGGTTTACCTTAGGCATCAGACTTAAAGGCATCGCAAAAACCCCCGCCTCATCAGCCAATTATCAATGGCACATTACAGAACATTGCAAAAGTGAATTTATTCTCGCACCAGGACACAAAAAAACACCGCTCTATTGGCATCATATGAATGAGCAGAATGAATTACTCATCCTGCTCATTAGAATAGATGAATCCTTCATCAGTTCGATTGGCTCTGATACTTTTGCAATGTTGGCTGAATTAGAACATAAAGTCACCCAAGGTGACGTAACCATCACAAAGCTGGCTGAACGGCTGTACTATGAACTCATTAATAACGACCCATTCAGCAAGGCCTCACTGAACTCACTTAAACAGCAATTTGTTGTCCATCTATTAAGACAATACTGCATACCTTTATCTTCACAAACGAATAGTAATGCCGAGGGTTTAAATAAGGAGCAGTTAAGTCGCGTCAATGGATATATTGATACGCACTTCTTTGAAGAGATTACGTTAAAAAACCTAGCAGACTTACTGAGTATGAGCGAATACCATTTCGCTAGACAATATAAAAAGTCATCGCAGATTACACCTTATCAACATATTTTAAATTGTCGCTTATTTAAAGCTCAGCAGTTACTCGAAACAAGTGATCTTCGCGTACAGCAAATCGCATTTAAAGTTGGTTACAAAGACTCTAGTTCATTCAGCAAGGCATTCAGAAAATTCCACGGCGTTACAGCAGGCAGTTATCGCAAACAATTTATTGCTTAAGAATTATTGGCAATAACCATGATACATATAGGCTTAAGGCAAGCCCCTTCCGTAATAAAATTAATCAAATACAACACAATAACCTCCATATCTAAAACCCAGCCAATAACACCACACAAACCTCTATGTTAGAAAACCTTTCCTTGATTAATCTGAGCATTGGTAGGTCTAGAATATAAGTAAATTATGTTATAACATAACTATAAATTACTACGGATAAACTCATGAAAAACTATTTAATGATAGCGCCTTTTGCTCTTTTACCACTATGCACGCTGGCAGCGGAAAAACATGTACACGGAGAGGCGGAGTTATTTATAGCCCTCCAAGGTAAGCAAGTACTACTAGAACTGGAGTCGCCTGCTGATAACATACTAGGATTTGAGTATCAGCCATCAAGCGAAAAAGAAAAAAGCTTGCTAAAAAATAGCTTAGAGACCTTATCCAAATACACAAGCTTGGTCGCCTTGAAACAAGGGGGCTGCGAACAAACCAAGGTCAATATCGAATCTCCTTTTGAAACCCATCATGGAGATGAACACAACGACGAACATCATAGCTCACATGACAAAGACCATCATGATAAACACAGCGAAGAGCATCACGGCTCACACGAGCACCATGACGAGCACGACGAAAAGCATCATGACTCACACGACCACCATGATGAGCACGACGAAAAGCATCATGACTCACATGGCGAAGACAATCATTCAGAGGCTGTACACTCTAGCTTTCACATTAACTACACCTTAACTTGTGACGATACAGATGCAATTAAGAACCTTGATATAACAGCATTTCAGTCTTTTAAAGGTTTTGAAAACATCCAAGTCAATTGGATTAAAGGTGATAAGCAAGGATCTCAGAAGGTAACAGCTAAGCAAACCTCTGTTGGCTTAAAATAGCAAAAGGCTATTAAAGATAGCATCTAAGTAGAAGAGTGCTATCTTTAATTATTGATTGTACGCAGCGTAAGGCTTAACGCCATTAGCGCTGATAGAATAAGCAGACATTGCCAAATCATTCTCGACAATTTCAGTCGATAGAGTCCCCTCAACCCAAAACGGATCATACAAAGCATCAAGTGCTAAACCCTCAGGGTATTTGACATAGACAATTTGATTTGGTGGTGGAGGTGGAACATGGATACAGGCACCAAAGTAAGGGACCAAAAAGAACTCGGTAATCACTTGATTATCATTATATTCTATAGGAACAATAAAGCCCGCAAGACGAATATCTTTGTCGCTTAAGCCTGCATTAATATTGGTCGATTTTAAAGCAGCATAATAGGCCTGATCTTCTTCAGAAACCTGTCCTTGGCTAGCGCCAATGGCATCTTCAACAGCATTGGCTAGCGGGTCTGCAGGAATAATGTCAAATTCTGAGCCATCGGGAATAGACATCAATGTTTTCGGTGGGTTTAATAACGCATCGAGATCAGTCTTGGGAATCAGGTCAACCCATTCAATTGGAGCAAAGCTTTTAGCGGCCAATGCAGGAAAGCTGGCTATTAAGAAAACAATCGATAGAATGCTTGGCAGACCTATTGCTCTGAAAGAATTGTGGCAGTATTGAACCTTATTAGGATGCTTCATACTCAATCTCTATATATTTAATTATTGACAGCTATATGACAACTATTACACCTGCAATATCCATTAATAATCTCAGATATACCTGGCCAAAAACAAGCCAGCCTGTAATTAATATACCCCAATGGAATATTAATGTCGGTTCACGTGTATTCCTGTATGGTCGCTCAGGTTCTGGAAAATCGACACTACTTAATATACTAGCAGGTATTTTGCAACCACAACAGGGACATATCGACATTTATGGAAAAACACTAACCGAATTAAATCAACGCCAGCGAGATAAATTTCGTGCAGAATACATGGGCGTTATTTTTCAACAATTTAATTTAATCCCCTACCTTTCAGTCGCAAACAACATTGGATTAAGCCAGTATTTTTCAGGAAAAGATTACAATCAAGATCGACTGTCATTACTCATGAAACAACTAAATTTGCATGAAGATATACTCCAGCAACAGGCTAATCAGCTGAGCGTTGGCCAACAACAACGTGTTGCTGTGGCTCGCGCGCTCTATCATCAACCAAAGCTTATTATTGCTGACGAACCCACATCGGCACTGGATACAGAAACTCGTGATAATTTTATTGAACTTCTACTTACACAATGTCAATTAAACAACAGCACTGTATTATTTGTTAGTCATGACAAGACGCTTGCAACACACTTTGACCAGCTAATTGACTTACAACAATTAAACGAGATAGAGTCAAAATATGCTATTTAGAATTGCGTCCGCAAGCTTACTTAATCGTAAAACTTCTGTACTGCTGACAGTATTATCGATAGCGATTAGCGTCGCTATTGTGCTTTCTGTAGAACATATACGACATGAAGCAAAAAAAAGTTTCACCAGCACATTGTCAAGTACCGACTTAATCGTTGGTGCACGTTCAGGAAGAATTAATTTATTGCTCTATTCTGTATTTCGCATCGGTAATGCAACAAATAATATAGACTGGAAAAGTTATAAAACAATTGCTCAGCAAAAAGGGGTACGCTGGTCAATTCCAATTTCCCTGGGAGATTCTCATAAAGGTTACCGTGTTTTAGGAACAAATACCGATTATTTCAAGCATTATCGTTATGGAAATAAACAGGCTTTGCGCTTTGATCAAGGCTCTGAATTTAAATCAGTATATGATGTAGTGTTAGGTGCAGATGTTGCAAAAAAATTAGGCTATAACCTCAATCAAAAAATAATATTGTCTCATGGAATCAGCGAAATCAGTTTTACTCAACACGATGACAAACCATTTACCATTGTAGGCATTTTAAAATCCACAGGCACACCAGTTGATCAAACTATCCATATTAGCCTAGCGGGTATGGAAGCCATACATATAGATTGGAAAAATGGCGCACCAATTGCCGGCTTAAAAATTGATGCAGAAACTGCCCTATTAAAAGACCTCACGCCAAAAACAATTACTGCATTTTTAGTCGGCTTAAATAATAAAATTTTAACTTTTCGCTTACAAAGGCAGATTAATGAATTTCGGGGAGAGCCTTTACTGGCTATACTGCCTGGTATTGCACTAAGTGAATTATGGCAAACAATGAGTATTATTGAAAAAATCCTCGCCCTCATTGCTGCTCTGGTTGTTATTGCCTCATTATTAGGAATGACAACGATGATGCTTTCTTCTCTTAAACAACGCCAACGAGAAATCGCTATCCTTCGCTCAACTGGTGCATCAGCCAGATTTATTTTTTGCCTCATTGAGCTAGAAGCTATCTTAGTCGCTATTGTCGGTATTGGACTGGGGGTTGGATTACTATGGTGCAGCTTACTGTTAGCTCAACCTATCGTTGCAGATTACTATGGTTTATATTTATCAGCTAACTTATTCACGCTTAGAACAGGAATTTATGCATTAGTCATTATTGGCGTAGCGACATTCTTAGCAATTATTCCATCATTTATGGCTTATCGGGACTCGTTAGCACAAGGACTAACGGTTAGAGAATAGAAGGTTTTAGGAAATACCATAACTCATACTACATAAATAAACATCCTACATAATTTCATAGGCTTTCTATTTAAGTTTCATAGGCAATCCGGCCGTTACTAATGTTACATGCTCGCATACTTGGGCTAATTCTTGATGTAGAGAGCCAGCTTCATCGACAAATTGTCGTGACAACTCTCCCATAGGAACAATTCCTGACCCAACTTCGTTACTGACGAAAAAAATATTAGCATTCGATAATGTTAATGCCTGAAAAAAATCATTGCGCCTCGAACTCCAGTCATCCTTCAGTAGACAGTTAGTTAACCATAGCGTTAAACAGTCGACGAGGAGACAATAATTTGATTCGTTATATAAACTAATAATTTCCGCCAAATCAACGGGCTCTTCCACTAATTGCCATTGGGAACCTCTACGTAATTGATGCTGTTTAATACGAGAAGACATTTCTTTATCACCCACAGTAGCCGTAGCGATATAAATCAATTGCTGTTGATTTTTATTAGCGCAAGACTCTGCACCCTGTTCAGCATAGCGACTCTTCCCGCTACGTGCGCCACCTAGAATTAAATGTTTAGCCATAATCTTTCAAAGCCCACCATTCCTAATCAATCTAACAATATTTCATGCTTTATTTTGCCAGTTATTTTCAAAGAGGAACTCTTCGAGAGGCTTTTCCTCGGTCCATTTTTCTAATACTAACATTGGCTTTTCGTAAAAGGCTTCAACATGGCCAATACACAGTATCGCTACAGGCTGGCTTCCTTCAGGCATATTCAGCAACTTCATCAATTCAATAGGGTCAAACATTGACACCCAACCCATACCAATGCCTTCGACTCTCGCCGCTAGCCACATATTTTGAATAGCACACGATAGCGAGGCAAGATCCATTTCTGGCAAGGTTCTCCGACCGAAAACGTGTTGCTCACGTTTATCAGGTAAAGCAGCAACAACCAATTCACCACATTGAAGAATGCCTTCTACCTTTAGTTTCAAAAACTCTTCTTTACGCTTACCCAGAGCATCTGCCGTTGCCAAGCGCTCTTGATCAACAATGGTAAATATAGCTTGCCGAATAGCTTGATCGGTGATTCGAATAAATCGCCACGGCTGCATAAGACCGACGCTTGGTGCCATATGCGCTGCCGACAATATGCGTTTAAATACTTTTTCGTCGATAGCATCATTGGTAAAATGACGAATATCTCGACGTTCTGCCATTGCTTTATAAACAGACTCTTTTTCTTTTTGAGTATAGCTAAAATCAGACATTTCTATCTCTTATTGGAGAAAGGCTCACAATGCAATTTCCTTATGGCTAGAAAATTCTAATAGTGCAGATTCAACTCGCTTTATAACTCGCTTTACCAACAATGAGTTATTTTTATCAAGTAAACCTATACGCAATAATGCCTGTTCATCATCAATAACAATGACTCTTAACAAGATACCTGCTTGCGCAAAGTATTGACTCAGTGCGACAGCCTCTTGGCAAGGCATCAAATAAGAAGACAATAGCCCCAAACGGGGACCTGAAGAAAAGCTCTCTAGAAGACTAACACCAAGCTTTTGTATAAGCGGTTCAAACACACCTTGTGTTAATTCAGCATTCGATTTAATACTTAATCTTGCTTGCAACTGCCATTCTCTATCATTCAATGCTTTAATCGCAATGGCTTGAGCGGGGCCATTAACCTGCCATAAACCTATCCTATCTTGTAATGCAGTAAGTATCGATGTGTTAGCAAAGCAATAACCTAAACGTATACCTCCCAAGCCAAAAAACTTTCCGAATGAGCGCAAGACAATAATGTTATCAGGTAAATCATAATCAAGAACACTGTACTCCGAAATAATATCAATAAATGCTTCATCAACGACTAAGTACGCTTTAGGGGCTAGTTGTTCAGCCCAAGATAATAATTGTTCTTTTTCCAACAAGGCTCCAGTAGGGTTGTTAGGATTAATAATAACGACATGTTGCTGATTATTCTTGTGAAGCGCATCATCAATAAAATCGATCGTTTGCCTTTTTTCGAGTGCTGGATAATAGTGAATGTCTGCATTTTTTTCAGACCAGTATTTTACGTGTTCTTGATACCCAAGCATTGGTATAAGCACCGGAAAATCAGCCAATAAAAAAGGCAGTTGTTGTATCGCAGCCTGAGTTCCTGTCACGGGTATAAATTGTGATGAACGATAATATTCAGTTGATGCTGTAATAAATTCAGGGCGAACATAAGGTAATTGTTTAAAACTCGCATCACTCAATTCAACAGGGTAGGACTCAGGATTAATACCGGTAGACAGGTCAACCCATTGATCAAGTCCTATACCATAATTAGCACTGGCACTGACTATATCGCCACCGTGTATAGGCAATTCATTATTTGGCATGTTTTCTAACTCTTTGGTTAGCCCTGACTCACATGTAGCAGGGGTAATATTTTATCTAAGGGAAATACTTTTTCTACTTCATCAGCTAAACGATCAATTTCCGCATTTTTATAATAATCATAATCAATAGTATTCTTTGTGACGCCTAAATCTGGCCTTCCCCACTGCAAACAATACTCAAGAGCATCTGCTTGATCAAAAAAGCCGTGGACATAAGTACCCATCACTTTATCATCGCAACTAACAGCACCATCAGTAAACATTTGATTATTGTTGGCTTCAGCATTATCTGCATATTGAAGTTGCAATAAAGGCTGGTCTAAAGAAGCACCGTAGCTCTGCCCTGCATGAATTTCATAACCTTTAACCGTAATTTTTTTCTTACTTTTATCAATACGATCCCCTTTAATACAATCCCTTTTAATACAAGCCTCTTTAATACAAATCTCTTTAATAAAAGTCCCTTTTACATTTCTTAACATCTTCTTAAGTGTCAGCGTCGTTTCCATATCAAGGAGGCCTAAACCTTGTGTAGATCCTGCTGAAGATTCTATTTCATCGGGGTCATGTACCCATTTCCCTAGCATTTGGTAACCACCGCAAATACCAATCACTTTTCCACCTAAACGCAGGTGGCGATTAATAATAGCTTCCCAGCCATTGTCTTTTAGCCATTGCAAATCACCTCGTATATTTTTGCTGCCAGGTAGAACAATAATATCTGCTCCAGTAAATTGACTGCTGTCTTTTTCAAACTGACAGTCAATATCTGAATGCATTCGTAACACATCAAAATCGGTATGATTACTGGCACGAGGATACATAAGAACAACAACCTTACAACGATGGTATCCAATGACATCAGGCTGCTGTACAGAGCATTGTTGCTGACGAGCAAGACTATCTTCAGCTTCAATATGAAGGTCGTTGATATAGGGGATAACTGCTAATGTAGGAACACCTGTTTTTGTTTGCAGCCATTCCAACCCTGACTCTAATAAAGCAACATCGCCTCTAAAGCGATTAATAACAAAACCTTGTACACGTTGTTTTTCAGTCTCACTCAACAACGCATAAGTACCATATAAATGTGCAAATACACCGCCACGATCGATATCAGCAACAATAATGACAGGGCAATCAATGGCCTCAGCAAACCCCATATTGGCAATATCATGTGCGCGCAAGTTAATTTCTGCGGGACTACCTGCACCTTCTACAATAACTAGCTGATAGCGGCTTTGTAACTCCGCATGAGTTGAGGTAACAGTTTTTAATAATTCAGGCTTATATTGATGATATTCCTGAGCCTGCATATTACCAATCGCTTGACCATGAACAATGACCTGAGCGCCCAAGTCACTATTTGGTTTTAATAAGACGGGATTCATTTTAATAGACGCCGGTAGATAACAGGCATCAGCTTGAACGGCCTGCGCTCGACCTATCTCACCTCCCTCAACCGTTACCGCACTATTCAAAGCCATATTTTGCGGTTTAAAAGGGGCAACAGAAAATTTATTCCTCGCTAAAATACGACACAATGCAGTGACTACAATACTTTTACCCGCATCAGATGTCGTACCCTGCACCATCAGTGTATTAGGGGATCGAAATGAATGTTGCTTCTGACTGGCTTTTGTCTTCAAAACAGTTGCTGCTGAATCAGCCCTTGTTGATATTGTTGAGGTCATGATAAACCCTCTTGAGCAGCATCTATTTCTAATAATAAATTTTGCAGTTTTTCTGCATACCCTTCGTCATCAGACCAAAGACCACGTTGAGTCGCTTCGAGTAAACGCTCAGCCATCTCTTCAAAAGCGTTAGGGTTATGCTGTTCCAAGAATGCTTTATTTTTTTCATCAAAAATCAGTGACTCAGCGACTTGTTGATACTGGTAGTCATCAATTAAATTGGTTGTTGCATCGTAGGCAAATAAATAATCGACACTGGCGGCCATTTCAAAGGCCCCTTTGTAACCATGCTCTTGCATGGCGTTAATCCATTTCGGATTTAACACCCGAGACCGAATGACACGATTTAGCTCTTCTTTTAATGTCCGAATTTTAGGAGCAGAGGGATTAGAATGATCATTGTGATAAACCACTGGTTCCATATGGGAAAGCTCTGTTACCGCATTGACCATACCACCTTGAAACTGATAATAATCATCTGAATCCAGTAGGTCATGTTCACGATTATCTTGGTTTTGCATAACAACATCCAACTGGCTCAACTGATATTGAAAAGCTGTCTTTGCCTCTACGCCATCTTCATGGCTATTTTGGCTGGCTGTTTTTCTATCGATACTATCTTTATAAACATTATTATTAGTATGCTGACCGTAGGCATAACCACCCCAGTTGACATAAGCTTCTGCTAAATCAGCACGGGTTTCCCAACAACGCTCATCAATTAAACCCTGCAAGCCCGCACCATAAGCACCTGGCTTACTACCAAACACACGGTAACTTGCCTGGCGATTTGCTTCTGTTTCAGAAAGACCTTTGGCTATTAACGCTGCTGTGCGATGACGAATATTAACCTGGATAGTATTATCAGTCCCTGGTTCATCATAGTCTGCCAACGCTAATACCGCTGCATCATAAAGCTTCATTACATTAGGAAACGCATCGCGGAAAAAACCAGACACACGCAGGGTGACATCGACTCTAGGGCGCTTTAATAGCATACTCGGAATGATCTCGAAATCAATCACTCGGTGAGAGCCAGCGGCACGTATTGGCTTAATGCCCATCAATGCAAAAGCCTGAGCGATATCATCGCCACCTGTTCGCATTGTAGCGGTACCCCAAACAGATAAACCCAATTGTTTGGGGTAATCACCATGTTCTTGTAAATGCCTTTCAATCAATGCCTGAGCTGACTTTTCACCAATAGCACAGGCTGCTGGCGATGGAATTGAGCGATTATCTACAGAGAAAAAATTTCTTCCCGTGGGTAATGTATCCAATCGTCCTCTAGTCGGCGCTCCACTAGGTCCGGGTTCAATAAAATCACCTTGTAAACCACGTATCAATGCATCAATTTCTTGTGCAGCACTTTTATTCAATGCTGCCATCAATGTTGCGTTTACATATTGCAATTGCTGATATGTTTTCGGTAAGGTTTTTTCTACATTTAAATTGAGGCTTGCTTTGTCAGGATGAAAAATTATTTCCATTATTAGTTTTGCTGCCAATAACTCTAATCGCTCACGAGTATCCGCCGTGGTACGCCATAGTGAATTTTCTGAACTATCGATAATTTTTTCTAACAGTTCAGGGCGTTCACCTTGCCAAAGATCAACAGTTGTTTGTAAGGGATCAAATAATAGTGCAGCGTTTGTGTTATCACTATTATTTGTAGATAGATGATGTAACTCTAAATCATCGACTAAATTATGTAATATGCCTTGTTCGTTTACCCCCTCACCACGAGGTAAACGCAACAATGCCAATAAAGTATCGGTCAATTTTTCTGGTGGTGGTAATTCACCTAAAATATGTAAACCATGTCGAATCTGTGCTTCTTTAATATCGCATAAATACGCATCTAGTTCTGCTAAGATTTCATCATCATTCGATGTTTTAGTCGCTGTATTTTCAACTGCACTGATTTGAGGTAGCTCATCAATGATATGTGTCTGCTTAGCAACTATTAATATTTTTTCTTTTAGCCATTCTTCACGACGAGTATCCAAACCCATTGCCTGATAGTATTCATCCACGAGACCTTCCAATTCAGCCAACTCGCCGTAAGTTTCAGCACGGGTCATCGGTGGCATAAGATGGTCAATAATAACCGCTTGTGCTCGGCGTTTAGCCTGTGCTCCTTCTCCTGGATCATTCACAATAAAAGGATAAAAATGTGGCAATGGACCTAAAGCAATATCAGGCCAACACTGATCCGATAATGCCGTCCCTTTGCCTGGCAGCCATTCCAAATTACCGTGCTTTCCCACATGGATAATTGCATCGATTTGATAGCAATGGCGCAGCCAAAAATAAAATGCAAGGTAGCTATGGGGAGGCACTAAATCCGGGTCATGATAGTTGGCGATCAAATCAATATTAAAACCACGAGCAGGCTGAATGCCAATAAACGATTCACCTAAACGAATACCTGACAACATCAATCGCCCATTACGATATTTGGGATCAGACTCAGGACTGCCCCATTGGGCTAGTATTGCATGCTGATTTATTTCAGGTAATTGTGAAAAATAATGTTGATAGTCTTCTAACGAAATACTTTGCCAACAAGGCAACTGATGAAGAGTATTTGGGTTATTTGTTACAGCCCCTAATAACTCCGTAATCAGTGCAGTCCCATCCCTTGGAATATTCTCAATAGGATAACCACTATTTTGTAACGCTTGGAGAATATTAATTGTCGATGCTGGCGTATCTAAACCCACGCCATTACCAATACGGCCATCTTTTGTCGGGTAGTTAGCTAGTACCACTGCAATGCGTTTGTCGCTGTTTTTCTTAATGGCTAATTGACTGTACTGAAAAGCCAGATTTGCAACAAACTGTGCTCTCTCTTGATGCAGCGCATAACGCACAACAGAAATCTCGCAGCGTTCAGAAAACCATTCTTCTGCCTTAAAGCTCACTGCTCGCGTAATAATACGACCATCCATTTCTGGCAATACCACTTGCATAGCAATATCACGACTGCGTAAACCTTGCTTGTAAGTCACCCAATCCAACTCCGTTGAGCTGGATAAAATTAATTGGAACACCGGTACATCAACAGCAAATAGAGATTGAAAATTAGTCGGCTCCGACGACAAATCAGGGCTGCCAACAGTATTGCTGGCAAAGCTTGTCGTATTGATAATTAAAGAGATTTTTTTACTGCTTTCTTCTAAGTTTTCAGTCCTTAAATTTTCAGCCTCTAGTAAAAGAGTATTTATTAATGCCAGAGACTCCTTATCTTTCAACGAAGCGATAGCAATAGGCAAGACATTCAAGCCTTCAGATTCAATTTGCAAAAGCAATTGGTCAAACATCGCGGTGTTCGCTGACTGCAAATGGCTCCTATAAAATAGTACGACACATACAGGCGCATCTGGACTAAGCATTTGCCAACGCTTTCGACAATCTGCAAAACTGGCTTGATATTTTTTTGATAAAGCAGATTGTTCAAGAGCAAGTTGCACTGTATTTTTCTGACGCAATTGAATGTCAGGAAGGTATAACATGCAACGAGGTAGTAATTGAGGGGCATGCCAAGAATAGTTCTTTGCTAAATATTCTGTGGCGATAAAACGGAACAATTGTTGGTTATTAAGCGCACCGCCCTCTCGCAAAAAACGCCAAACATTAATTGCAGACTCAACGGCCACATTGGATGCAGCAAATAAGGCATCATCAGGCGCATCATCTCCAGGGACAATAATTAACCGGCGTTGTTTATCTGTTTGCGCCCACTGCTGTAATTCCTCAAAACCATATTGCCAATAATTTTCTCCCCCCAATAAAGACAATACAACGACTTGCGCATGATCGATAACTTTATCGCGATACAAATCGAACGCAGCAGGCTTTAATAAGTGCATCCAGTTTGCTAAACGCAGCGAAGGGAAATCCTCTGGCAAGGCTTCAGCACTATCAGCCAACGCAGCCAACGTGCCATCTGCTGCTGACAAAATCACAATATCAGCGGGAGATTGGCCTAAATCAACAATACCTTCATCATCGGTAAAGCCACCTGGTTGAGATGCTAATAGATGCATCTAGCAAATCTCGGTTAAGCTTCTGCAGTTTTTAATGCTGTCGTCAGTATGGCCTCATCCAAGCCTTTGCCGATAACAACCAGTTGTGTTTGACGCGGTTCATTCTCTTTCCACAGGCGATCAAAATGAGAATCTAAACGCTTACCTACCGCTTGGAGAACTTGTCGCATTGGTTTGCCTGGAACAGCAGCAAAGCCTTTGGCGCGATATATCGTATGTTTCGCAATTAACTCTGAAATAACAGTTTGCACTTTATCACTATCGACTTCGCCAACACGAATGACATAAGAATCAAAATGATCATGAGCATGATCATGGTGTTCACCATGCTCATGGTGGTGATCGTGATGCGTATGCACATCATCAATGCGCTCTTCTGCCGCAGACTCAATGCCCATCAATACATTTAAAGCCACTTCACCATTACTCACATAAGTGGTTTTGACAGAATCAGGGACTTTTGCTGTCACTGATTTTCTAACTTGCTCTCGCTTTTCATCACTCAAAAGATCATTTTTGCTCACAACAACCAGGTCAGCTGCACTTAACTGGTCGTCTAATAACTCTTCTAAACTGGGGTCGTGATCAAGGCTGTCATCCGCTAGGCGTTGTTGCTGAACTTTATCTTCATCACTGGCAAAACGGCCAGCTGCAACAGCAGGCCCATCGACAACAGTAATTACTGAATCTACCGTACAGTATTGTTTAATTTCCGGCCAGTTAAATGCTTGTACCAAGGGTTTAGGTAACGCCAAACCAGACGTTTCTATAAGAATATGATCAATATCATCACGGCGCTCGACTAGTTGTTTCATCACTGGTAAAAATTCTTCTTCAACGGTGCAGCAAATACAGCCATTGGCTAGTTCATAAATACCGTCTTCACCCTCAGCAATCGTTGCAGCTTCCTCTTCATTGCAATCTAGAGGGCAACTACGTAACAAATCAGCATCAATATCCAATTCGCCAAATTCATTAACAATAACCGCAATTCGTTTACCGGCCGCTTGTTTGAGCACATTAGATAAAAGTGTTGTTTTACCACTTCCTAAGAAACCAGTAACGATGGTGGCGGGGATTTTATTTAATTGCATACAGTGCTCCAAACGACTGAGAAATATTTATAGTCTAAAACTCAAGTTGTAATGATGAGAGTCAATAATGTAAGTCGGGAACAACGTCAAACTAACTCTATGTAAGAAGCAAGCCATATAGAGGTAACACAGTGTGTAAACACGGAGTGGTGATAGGAGGAAAACCAATAATTTCCTACCCTGATTGCACTCCCCGACCATCAGGTTTATCGATTAAGGCAGGTCTACTGGCTCACAGGTCATCATTGCTATCACCTTCCCAATGCTTTATGCACCAGTGGTTATTGATAGCAACTCGTTGTATACAGTTGCGGGGACAGCTGCGGTATTAACATCTTACGACGTTATTGGCATTCCCTATTAATCCATTGATCACCAGAACCTAACATAAGATAGCACTGGCATTTTGGAACCTAAAATCGAGCCCAAACAGTATAAAGGCATTTATAGGCAAAGAAAAACACTATTGCCCTGATCAAACTTTATTTAGGGGATTTGTGATGCTTTTGATTGACAAGATTCACCCAACAAAACACTATCGCTCCGCTTCTAGCTCAATGCATTCTATTAACAATGGAGGTAATCATCAGGAATTATGAATTTAAGAATCAGTCACAAGACCACTCTTTCTGTTTTACTCGCATCTTGCTTCTTAATTGGATGTCAAAAAGAAACCACTGGAGATGGCCATCACCATGGCGCCCATGACGACGGACATCACGCCCATAAACCATTGGAAGTCTCTGATTTAGATAGCTCAGCTCCGATACCTGCTGTCAGCGCAACCGTTACCCAAGACACAATGGCAGGTTGGAATTTACACATACAAACCGAAAACTTCGTTTTTACACCTGAAAAAGTCAATCTAGAAAATATTGCTGGTGAAGGACATGCCCACTTATATATTAACGGCCATAAATTAAGTAGAATCTACAGCGAATGGTATCACCTGAATAATTTCAGACCTGGTAAATATGATTTAATGGTCACACTGAACGCCAATGATCACTCGCCATGGGCTCATCAAGGGAAAGTGATTTCCACCACTATCAGCATTAAACAGAAAATTAAGTAGAAATAAATACGTATGAATATCGAACAACTCTCTGAAAACGAAGGCGTCCTCATCTGCGGCCATGGCAGCCGAGCAAAAATAGCTGAACGGGAGTTCAGCTTATTAGCAAAAGGGTTAAAAAGCCGCTTTCCAGAGTTAAAAGTAGAGTACGGATTTTTAGAGTATTCTGCGCCTAATATTCATATGGCTCTTGATAGCTTGGTTGAGCAAGGAGTTAAAAAAATCTATGCGGTTCCTGGCATGTTATTCGCCGCAACCCATGCCAAAAATGACATCCCTTCCGTACTCACCACCTACCAAGAAAAACATCCTGGTCTGCAAATAGAATACGGAAAGGAACTGGGCCTGCATCAGGAAATGATTAATGCTTTTCAAGCGAGAATACTGGAAGCCTTAAAAGTCGATACAGAAACACCTGCTACTGGTAAGCTATACGATACTATGCTGGTCACTGTTGGACGCGGCACTTCTGTAACCGAGGCAAATGCTGAAGCCAGTAAGCTAACCCGCATCGTTTGCGAAAATTTAGGTTTTGGCTGGTCAGAAACCGTATATTCTGGTGTTACCTTCCCTTCTGTTGGTCGGGGTCTGGAAATGGCCGTCAAGCTAGGCTTTAAGAAAATTGTTGTTGCACCCTACTTTCTTTTTGGCGGTCGCCTGATTGATCGCATTTATGGTTATGTTGATAAAGTCGCGAAAGAAAACCCTGATATAGAATTTTTAAAAGCAGATTATTTACGCGACCAATCTCATGTGATCAACACATTTATCGCACGTATAGATGAAACTATTAATGGCAATGTAACGGGAGCTGACCAACCACTTTCGCTAATGCAGGATTTTAAGCAAAGGTTAGCTCGTGGAGAAGTTGATGTACACCATCATCATGCAGAGTTTCAGCCAGATAATGAAGGGAAGTCTGAAAAAACACACCTTGACCCTGAAGATGATGAAGCCAAGCTGACGTTAGTACAAGGACATTCACATAAAAATGTTCTTTCACACAGCCATTCCCATGACCACTCTCATGACCATCAGCACCATCACTCGCATGGACATTCCCATAGTCATGCGCCCTATAAACATATAGGCCACCCATATGGCCCGCGCACAATGATTAATGAAAATATTTGCTGCTGTTTTATGGGTCAATTTCCACAAAAAGTTATTGATGAAGAGAAAGCGGTTAAAATAGAATTAGAAGGTACTCCTAGTTGTAAACGCTAGAGTTTTAATATTTTCTATACTTTTTAATTAGAAAAACAGCCTGTTATAAAGTCAATAAAACAACGTATTTTTGCTGGCATATATCGATCACGTAAATAAACGATGCTCATGTCGCGGGCAGGCAATTGGTAATCTGTAAAAAGCTCGATTAACCTTCCACTATCAATCTCATCTTTGATGACAAGCTGAGGTTGCATAATAATACCTAAGCCTTCAAGAGCCGCTTTTTTTAACGCTTGACCGTTATTAACTTTTAAATTTCCAGAAACACCCACCTCGACTCTCTTACCTTGATCATCAAATTTCCAGACTGTTTCCAATGATTTAAATTGAATACAGTTGTGATTGGCAAGTTGCTCTGGTGTTATAGGGCACCCGTATTGTTCTATATAGTCTGGAGAAGCACATACAGACATTTTGTAAAGCCCGAGCTTACGGGCAATCATGCCTGAATCAGGTATGTCGCCAATACGAATCGCAATATCGAAATCATCTTCAACGAGGTCAAAAACACGATCACCCAAAACAAGATCGATAACAATATCAGGATAGTCACGATAGAACGGATTTAATAAAGGTACCAATGTTTCACTTCCAAAAGAAATTGGGGCCGTCACCCTTAGCGTTCCCGCTGGCTGTTTATTCTTCTCAAGTGCTGGCCTCTCAGCACCAGAAACTCTTTCTAATATATCGACACAACGATGATAATACTGAAGCCCGAAATCCGTTAGATTTTGTCGCCTTGTAGTTCGATAAAGCAACATGACGCCAAGGTGCTCCTCTAAGGCCTGTAGGTGATTACCCACCATCGCAGAAGATAAATTCAAAGACTTGGCGGCAGCAGTCAAACTTCCTTTATCGACAATCTTTACGAACACACGCATGCTGGCAAATAAATTCATTACTTAATATTTCTTTATAATGTTTTTAATAAAATCAATATTATCAAATAATAATAGCCAATGTATTCTCTTTTAATGAGTTAAAACAACTTTTTAACTGCTCATTACATTAGGAGAACAATATGACTCATGAAAACTCTTTACGCTTTACAGGCAAAACCGCACTTATCAGTGGAGGCGGAACAGGCATGGGGCGGGCAGCTGCTATCAGCCTAGGCAAACAAGGCGCCCAAGTTGCTGTCGCCGGACGCCGAATAGAACCACTAAATGAAGTTGTGGATATTATTAATATCGCTGGAGGAAAAGCCAAAGCTATTGCCACAGATATCAGCAACGAAAAGCAAGTCGAGAATATGGTCTCTGAAACTATCGAAGCTTTCGGCAGCCTTGATTTAGTATGGAATAACGCCGGTATATTAGGTGAGTTTAAGCACTTAAACGAGATAAGTTCGGAAGAATTCGACCATATTATAGGAATTAATTTCAAAGGTATTTTTCTATCAATGAAATACCAATTAAAAGCCATTCTTCAACAGGGAAAAAATGCATCTATTGTTAATACTTCATCATGGACCGCACATGGCGCAATGCCAGGGATTGCGGCTTATGCCGCCACCAAAGGCGCACTAGATGCGATGATGCGAACAGCTGCCTTAGAAGTCGGTGACAAAGGCATTCGTGTGAATAATGTGAGCCCAGGAATTATTGCCACACCAATGGGCTTGGCAGCACTTGGCAGCGAAGAAGCTATGCAGCCTTTTGCATTACACACACCTTTACAGCGTGTTGGCTACTCTGAAGATGTGGCTGATACAGTATTATGGTTACTTTCTGACGATGCACGCTTTGTGACAGGACAAAGCATTCTTGTGGACGGAGGGTTTACACTAGGAGGGTTAAGGCCTCAATTTTTACAGTAACCTTTAGTAACCTAATAACTCTTATTTTTATAAAACGGAATAAAGAAAATTATAATAAAATGCCCGCTTATTAACGGGCATTTTCAAAAACTTATTAGATGGCTCTCAAATAAACATTTTATCTTACGACTTAACTTTTAGAGCAGGATGAGCTTGTGAATCATCGACGCTTCGTGATTTATCTGGCTTCACTTTAGGTCGATAAACATGAGCTTTTGTCTCATCGTAGAGATAAGAATCTCGAAACTCATCAGTACCGAGTACTGGTCCCACTAGAATTAAAGAGGTTCGTGTAAACTTTTTCTCTCTGACCTTTTTCACAATATCACTTAATACTCCAGTCACCTTGTCCTGATCAGACCAGCCGGTGCGATAACAGACTGCCACTGGGCAATCTTCTCCATAAAAAGGAATAAGCTCTTCCACAATTTTATGAATACGGGTAACACCTAGATGAATCGCCAAAGTTGCACCAGTAGCAGCTAAGGTAGGTAAACGCTCTCTTTCAGGAAAAGGAGTTTTTCCTTCATAACGCGTCATAATTATCGTTTGCGACACGCCCGACAGTGTTAATTCCTTACCTAACCATGCAGCCGACGCTGACGTTGCTGTGACACCGGGAATAATTTCATAGTCGATACCCAATGCCTCAAGGCGACGAATTTGTTCACCTATAGCACCATAGAGTGAAGGATCACCTGAATGCACACGAGCAACATCTTTATTTGATGCATGAGCTGCTTCCATGTGAGCAATTATATCGTCCAAATGAATCGGGGCTGTATCAATTATTTTTTCTGCGCTCTTCTCTATATCAGCGAAAATAACACGAGGCACTAATGAACCAGCATACAAAATTATCGGACACTGATTGATTAAGCGCTGCGCTTTAACTGTAATTAATTCAGGATCACCTGGACCGGCACCAATAAAATAAACTGTCATAATTTTTTACTGTATCCTCTTGGTGTATACACCCATTCTTTAGAGCCGTTAATAATATGGCGACTTTCACTATTGCCAACAGAGACTAAGGTAAACATATCAACATCATCAGAGTGAAGTTGATCTAATGTGGTTATCGTTATGTTTTCGTCTTCACGGGTTAGTTGCCTTCCTAACAGTACTGGCGTTGTTGCCGGACGATACTCCAACAAAATATCCCGTGCAGTATTTATTTGCCAATCACGTTTTTTTGAACGAGGGTTATAAAAAGAAACAACAAAATCACCTTGCCCACAAGCATGTAAGCGCTTTTCAATCGTTTGCCAAGGTGTTAGCAAATCCGATAGTGATATCGTACAAAAATCATGGCCTAACAAAGCGCCGACTCTACTGGCACCTGCTTGCATAGCAGAAATCCCTGGTACCACTTCAATATCCACATTCAACCATTCAGGGTGTTTTTCATGCCCGGATAATTGCTGGTCCAACAACTCAAACACCAAGGTCGCCATCGCATAAATACCGATATCCCCACTGGAAATTAATGCGGTGGCTTTACCACTTGCCGACAAATCCAAGGCTAAACGAGCTCGACCAATTTCTTCACCTAAAGGTAGGTCGTGATGTACTTTATCATTACAAACATCACCGAGTAATTCCAAATAGAGCCCATAGGCCACTAGATCACTACAAGCAGAGATAGCTTGAATGGCTTTGGGCGCAACGAGGTCTTTATCACCTGGCCCGGCACTAATAAGGTACAGCTTACTCATATATTTCCTATTTTTATAATATCGATAAAATGCTCAGTCTTTCATATATGACTTAGCTATTGCACAGGTTGCCTTTTTAGTTTTTACTTTATTCAATACCAATTCTGCAACATCTCCCGTCTCATTTTGGGCAGCCACTAATGCCGCTGATTCTGCAACACCATACACACCGACGGTATCAAAGACATAATCAGATTTTGTACTTAACAAATGCTCAACAGTACTAAGCTGGCTTTTATCGAATGTATGGTAAGGCTTATTAAAAGAGGCTGCACAGTTAATCAAACCATTTTCATCGGCCTTAATATCAATACTGTTAATACTGCATATATCGTCAATAGATATATTGGCTTCGCACAAACAACTTTTTAAAAGCTTTATTAATTCTTCTTCAGAACAATGGCGTTCGCAACCCATACCAACAGCATAGATAGGCTTAAGGTAAGGCTTTGCTGTTGTCATTACTAGTTGCGCGCCAATGACGTTTGCTATCTCATCACCCCACTGGTTTGCACCGCCCTCATGCCCTGACAGTAGAGGAATAACAAATTGCCCCAGCTCATCAACAACTAAGATAGGCGGATCTTCGTGCTTATTATTGATCACCGGAGCCAGGGTTCGAACAACAATACCCGTTGCGCAGATGAACAGTAATGCATCACCCTCTTTAAAAGCTTGTTGAATTGTTTCGGTAAAAGGTTGAGGTTTAAACCAAAGCTCACTTAACCGATGCTGTTCTGATAAAAAACACTGGATTCGCTCACCTAGTAGACGCCCAGCATCAGTTAATGCAATAACGCGAATCATGAACGATCTCGTTGTTTTTTAGTAATAACAAAAAGAGAAAAATAGGGCCCGGCTTCACCTGTGAGATGATCAACATCATGATGGATAACTTCACCTTCGCGGCCAATATATTCTAAATACTTAGCTTCGTGCTGTCGTTGAGAAGCATTAATAGCATCCAGTATTTTTTGTCGGGAGCGTCCAGCCTTCATAATCACAACACTATCATAGACATTTAATGCCTCAGCCAATTGATCTTGACTATGGCGACCACTCATCACAGCAAAGGACTCTTTTAACATTGTTAAAGGCAACTTTAACGCAGACGATGCAGCATGAACAGACGAGATACCAGGAACCACCTCGCAGTTAATGTCGAGTACTTGTAAGCGTTCTAGCAAGTACGCAAAAGAACCAAAAAATAATGGGTCACCCTCGCATAAAAATACGACAGTCTGGCCTTCTATAATCGCCTTTTGAATATCACTTGCCGCTTGATCATATATGCGATTCGCTACGCTTCGATCATCACACATTGGCATAACAACAGGTATTTCACCCTGTTCTTTTTCAGTATTATCCAATACTAATGATGCTATTGATTTCGCTTGTGATAGATTTTCCTCATTAGCAATATAACTAATGACGTCAGCTCCTTGGATAAGTCGTGCTGCCTTCAATGTAATCAATTCAGGATCACCAGGGCCTACACCTACACCAATAAATTTTGCTACCATTATTTATTTCCAGCCATACTTTTTGTAAATTTAAAAATTTCTACTGGCAATTTTGATTCATACATCAATTGTTGATTTTGAATAGCCCCTCGCTTAATGGCTACCTCAACACTTTCTATTAAACTCTCCTTTAAGCTCTCAGGTAATTGTATTGATAGCACTTCTGAGAACTTTCTTAATTGTTCCTTAGTTGATTCCATTACTGCACTAGCAACCATTACACCGCCAACAGGTAAACGTTGCCAAGCTTCTGCAAGTATGGATTCCAATTTACCATCGCTGCCTCCGATAAAAATTTTAGTCGGTGAAGGTAAATCATCTAAAACATCCGGCGCTCGCCCATAGATAATATGTAGATTATGGCTTACACCAAAACGCTGGCGATTAGCCTGTAAATATCCCAAACGCTCTTCATGACATTCAATAGCGTGTACTGCTACTTTTTCATTCCAATAAGCCAGCTCAATCGCTACGCCACCGCAGCCTGCACCAATATCCCAAATAACATCACCGTTGCTTGGCTGCGTCAGTGATAAAATCACTAAACGTACTTCACGCTTACTGATCATCCCCTTTCCGGGTTCTTCTCCCGTTATATAACGTGTATCAGGAATACCCGGAAATTCAGGAAGCACGCCACCGTTACCAATAACCTCAATGACTGTTACATGAAGTAGGTCAAAAGTAAGACTATTATTTCTGGCTAATTCATCAGCTGAAAATGTTCGAATATGCTGTTGCGGATACCCTAAGTTTTCACATACGGTTAATATGGATTGTTCAAACCCTGCGGCCACACACTCTGCGGCTAAAATTTGGGGCTGACTCTGCTTATCGGTAAGTACAACTAACCGTTTATGGCGATGCAATTGTGTGCGAATTTTTTCTAAGGGCCGTCCATGCAAGCTTAATACGTCCACATCCTGCAAGGCTAAACCTAACTGATGACAAGCAGCCTGAATACTGGAAACAGCTGGATAAAAGGTTAACCGCTCTTGCTCAAAATGCTCTCCCAACCAACGCCCGATACCATAGTACAAAGGGTCACCTGATGCCAAAATAACAACTAGCTGGTCAGGATATGACTCAACTAACAATGAGAGTTCCGATAATTTAGGTAATAAATGGGTAGGAGTTTTTTGAGGATTTTCCAATAAGATATTATCAATCGTTTTTAACTGTCGTTCTGCTCCGATAATCACATCAGCATTGTTAATCGCATGTTGCGCAGCATCTGAAAGCATTGCTTTTTTAGAAACACCTAAACCAATAATATGAATACTCGGCGTCGCCATTAGTAATATTCACCACGATTACAACGCAATAACGCATTACAGGTCGCTGCAGATACCGCACTGCCGCCCTCGCGCCCTAATAAAGTAATGCATTCTATAGCTAAGTTTTTATGGTTATCCCATAACGCTTGCTTTGACTCCGCCGCACCAACAAAACCAACGGGCATACCAATAACCAGTGCAGGCTTTTCTCCACTTACCGCTATTATTTCTAGCAACCGGAACAAAGCTGTCGGCGCATTACCAATAATCACAATACTATCTGATAAATGATGCTTCCATTGTGCAACCGCTGCCATTGAGCGAGTTTCCTGAGACTGCTTTGCAAGTGTTACTGTTTCTGGATGATTTAAAAAACATAAGGGTTCTTCAGTAATCATTCGTTTAGTAATACCTTGCTTCACCATTTCGACATCACATAAGATATTACAATGGCTCTCCAGTGCAGCCATACCTTTTTCACAAGCCTGCCCACTAAACCGTATTTGTTCTACCAAATGCGGTAAACCCAGGCTATGCACAATACGCATTGCTACTTGCTGCTGCTCTCTATTCAAATGATCAAGAGAGGTTAGCTCTCGTATCTGACGAAAGCTTTCTTTTTCGATCGCTCGTGGATCTTTTTCGTAATCAAAGCGCATTACATACCCCTAAGACAAACTGCTCGCATTCGTCTCTGCTATAAAATACTTGAGTTGCACTGGGTAACTCAGGACGCTTTAACATAAGCACCAAAATATCCAGGTCCCTTGCTGCAGCCAATTTGGCAATAGTTGAATCACCCCCACTATTTTTAGTGACCAGCACATCGACGTTGTAATATTCCATTAATGCTAATTCATCACCATAAGTGAAGGGACCAATCGCTTTAATCCATTCCATAGTGGGCGGCAACATAGCTTTAGGTTTAACTGCCGTTCTCAGTAACTGACGTGGCTGAATTTCAGGAGAGAGATCAGACAACTGAGCAATAGATAATTCATATAAGCTATCAATAAAAGATTGGTTTAATTGCCCTGCCGTTAACAATATAGATTGTTTGGTGGATAAAAAAGAGAGTGCCTCGTCCCAGTTATTGAGCAACACCCAATTATCGCCTGCTTGTGGCTGCCATTCTTTTCGATGAAATCGCCAGTAGGGTATCCGGCACACTTTTGCGACATTGATAGCTTTTGTACTCATTTTTTCAGCATAGGGGTGAGTCACATCTAAAATTGCATCTATTTTATTTTGCTTTATAAAACACTCTAAACCACCAAATTGAGTAAACCCACCACTGACAACATTACACTCGACGGTAGGTACTCTTACCAAACCTGCAACACTATAAATGACAGAAATATTATGTTGGTGTAGTCGTTCTGCCAATATTCGACCATCCGCTGTGCCCCCTAGTAATAACAGTTTCATTCCCTTATTATCAGCCCACTCTTTCATCATTGCTATTGACTCGACATAACGGCAACTTGGGTACTGGCTACAAACTTACCATGGCGATCAATGGAGATCACTTCAACCTCTATTGACTCAGGAACAATCTTTTCTGCAACGGCTAATGCTTGTCGACATAACGCCAACGCCAAATCAACATTACTCTCCTGACAATGTTTTAAAGCTTCTATACTCGTATTTGATGCATGTATTTTTTGACATAAAGTGTCATCAGCACCACAGCTTTTCGCTACCGAAACCAAGAAATCAAAATCTATCGCCGATGCTCGGCTGTTAAGGTCCATATGGCCTTGTGCTAATTTGCTGATTTTTCCAAAACCACCACAGATTGATAATTTCTTAATGGTTAAGTCAGCATGCTCTATACTGATTTTTTTCAAATGCTTTAATACTGCGCCAGCAAAGTCCCCCATCTCTATCAATGCCATATCGTCCATTTGATAAAAATGTCTAATGGCCTCTTCGCTACGATTCCCAGTAGATGCAGCAATATGGGCTAAACCATTGGCTTCAGCAACATCGATACCCTGATAAATTGAAGCAATCCATGCGGCACAGGAAAAAGGTCTGACAATGCCAGTTGTTCCAAGAACAGAGAGCCCCCCCACTATACCGAGGCGCGGATTCATCGTTTTTTTAGCAATCGCCTCACCATTCTCAATACCTATAGCAGCAATAAAACCACCGGAATATTGATACTGCTGAGAAATTTTTTTGAGGTGTTCAACGATCATCTGTCGTGGAACAGGGTTAATCGCAGGCTCACCGACAGGCAATAACAAACCATCTCTTGTGACTGTACCAACTCCTTGCGCTGCCACAAATTCAACTTCGTTATCCTTACCTTCACTATTTAAGCTCAGCTCAACAAATACCGTTGCACCATGCGTTACGTCAGGGTCATCGCCCGCATCTTTGATCGTACTAACCCGCACACCGGTATTAGTAACATCATAATTTTCTATGGATAGTTCGACGGTTTTGCCATCAGAAACATTCTCATGGCGGGCTGCTTTACGAACAGGTAAGGTAATACTGACAATATCGGGAGATTGCTCCGCTAATAAATTCATCGCTGCTGCAACACAACATGCGGTAGCACAGGAGCCAGTTGTTAAGCCTGTACGTAGCGCTGGCGGATTCTCACCTTTGTTAGCTTCAGCACTTTCATTCCACATATTGTATTACGTTATATTGTTTTAATTAGCCAGAAACTACCGAAACCAATAGCAGCTAGTGCGATAGCACAACGACACCCGGCAAATATATTCTGATAATTTTTATAGAGATATTGTTGTATCCATGAAAAGCCTAAACCAAAAGTCATCATCGATAAAATAACACCTAAAGAAAAAATCATTAAGTAGGTCATCGCTAGGGTTAACTGCCCCGATGTCACAGCCGGAATTAACGCCAGCGCAGGTGCGCTCCCTGCCATACCATGCAGCATGCCAATCATAACTGGCTGATGGTTTTTAATGATGGCTTCTTTGACAGACCGATGGCTTTCAGAGGTATGAATATAGTGGCTATTATCTTCATGCTCATCCGTACTCCAGTGCGTATGGACTATCTCATCGTGACGATGTTGTACTAAGCGAATTTTTTGCTGCCGGAACTTCCAAAAAAAACTAAGTCCTAAAAGAATTAACAACACACCAACCGACATTTCAGCCCAATGCTGTAAATGACTTGGAATACTAACACCTATACCAAATAAAACTACTCCGCAAGCAACCAAAACACCACCATGTCCTAACGCCCACTGCAAACTAAACAATAATGTACGCCTGACACTGGGCTTTTGATTCGCTAGTACAGACACAGCCATAACGTGATCAGCATCTAATGCGTGCATTAATCCTAGGCTAAAGCCTAATAAAAGAAGGGGCAACCATTCAATCAGCATATTGATTCTCTATTGGGGCCGAGTCTTGAATAGTATCGGCAATTTTGTTGGATTTAAATAATTGAACAATAACGTCAGGGTTCGATGGAAAAAATAAATGCAGATAGGTTGCCGTTAAATTGTTTTCTCGATAAATGGCTTCGCCCGGTGCTGGATGCCGTTGACGTCGTCCATAAGCGATAGGTTGTTGCACTAATGTACTACGAGAACGATGATGCGCATGGGCACGTACATCACCTTCTGGCAACGGTGCTGTCTGCATACCCTGACAACCACGCTTACCTCGCATGGCACCGTCTCCTTCTAATAAACCCAACATTGGATACGTGCTGTCTGTTAAGTCAGTCAGTGTATTTAGTGTATAAAGAAAGCCTCCACACTCCGCTAATATTGGTTTATTCTTTTCAAAGAATTCATTAATTGACTTGAGCATCAATAAATTACTGGATAAAGCTTCTGCGTGCAATTCGGGATAACCACCGGGTAACCAAAGAGCATCAGCAACAGGTACAAAATCATCGTTAATAGGAGAAAAGAAAGTAACCTGTGCTCCTAATTGCTCAAGCATACGAATGTTGGCATCGTAAATAAATGTGAAGGCCTTATCTCTAGCAACCGCAATTGTCGTTCCATCAAGTTGCTTGCCTTTGCTCTTTATATTTAATAGCAACGTATCATCTACATCAGGCGCATAAAAAGTAACAGGTTTAATCTTTTCCAATAAATTTTTGGCGCCCGCCCGTTCCAAGCAATCGGCTCCTGAATTAAAACGCTGTTCTAATTCTTCTTTTACCTCATCGGCTTGTACCAAGCCCAAATGCCTCTCTGGCAATGCAATGTCTTCTGAACGTGCAACACAAGTCAGTAGAGATAAAGTTTCAGGCAGTGCATTTTCAATAAGTTCGCGATGCCTCTCTGAACCACAATTATTTGCAATTAAACCTGCGACCTCAATATCATCACGAAAATTTGCCAAACCACTGGCAATGGCGGCAACAGTTTGCGCCATACCCTTCACATCCATCACTATCGCAATGGGAATAGAAAAACGAGCAGCAAGGTCTGCACTAGAAGGTTCTCCATCAAACAACCCCATAGCGCCTTCAATAAGTATTAAATCAGCAGTCTGAGCGGCGATATATAATTGCTCCTGACACCACGCTTCACCTGCCATCCACATATCTAAAGGGATAACATCTTGTTGAGAAGCCTGTGCTAATATCTGAGGATCTAAATAATCCGGGCCTGTTTTAAAAATACGAACAATTTTACCTTGACGCGTTAACAATCTAGCCAATGCTGCGGTAATCGTGGTTTTTCCTTGGCCTGAAGCAGGTGCAGACAAAAATAATGCCGGACAAGTTGTACTTTTTACTGTTTTTTTATCTTCAGAAGACATGTTTAATTCTCACTAGAAAGTACTGTCTAGAACTCAATACCTTTTTGCGCTTTCACACCTAAACGAAATGCATGGCGTTCATCCTGTACGACAGAAATCGTATCCGCAATATCTTGTAGTGGCAAAGCCATCGTGCGGCCGGTAATAATGACATTTTGGTCTTTAGGGCGTTTTTGCAAAGCAGCGACGACTGGACCCACCTCTAAATACTGATACTTAAACATATAACTCATTTCATCAAAGACGAGCATGTCATAAGCATCGTTTTGTAATAGCTCTTCTGCCAACGCCCAGGCTTTTTGAGCTGCAGTAATATCTTGAGATTTATCCTGTGTTTCCCAAGTAAAGCCGTGCCCCATTACATGCCAGTCGACCATTGGATGGTCTTTAAAAAATTTATACTCGCCTGTTTCATTGCGACCTTTAATAAACTGGATAACAGCACACTTTTTTCCATGCCCAATAGAACGAGCCATTGTGCCAAAGGCAGAACTGCTTTTTCCCTTGCCATTACCTTTTAATAAAATTAATACACCACGCTCTTCATTGGCAGCAGCAATTTTTTTATCCATTACTGCTTTTTTCGCTACCATGCGTGTTTTGTGATTATCAGTCATATTAAGGGATCCTATTTAACGAGTATTATTCAATGAACCTAGATTGGCAATGGAAAATAATCAGCGCCCAAAATGTCTGCGATTTTTTGGGCCTTGCCACGTTTAACTGATGATTGTTCCGTATCAATTACAATTACATCACCCAATAAATACATATTGTCAAATGACTGTGTCGTTCGGCCATCCGTAATGAGGTAGGTACGAATACCGATGCCAGAATTTTTTCGGTATTGCTGTTGCTGAAATTGTAACGCCTGTTCAAGCACTTGACGAAAAGGGGTACCCCCAGCTGCTGTCACTGAATCCAACCAAGTCCGTAACGCTTTAGGCGCTTTTTGTTGTGGCAATAATGTTTTAATTTGCTGATTGCCAAACCCTAGAATCGTCAGTTGTTCTCTTTTTAAATAGGCTTGTTCTGCAATCGATACAATAGCTGCTTTTGCATTAGAAAATAGCTGTTGCTGTAACGTCGATGCTGACGTGTCGAGCAACACCAGGTGCAAGATAGGCTGACCCATTTTTCTTTTACGGTAGCGTAATTGCTTCAAAGGCCACTGTCCTATGTTAGCAACCAAGCTGGCAAACCAGTCAACCCCTCGCCCATTGACTCCTATTTTTCCTCTAGCACTGATTGCAGATGCATTCCTCGATAACGAAGACTGACAGACGGATAAGTTATTTTTTCTACTCACATTGTTTGTTTTACGAATATCACTTTGCAATGACAAAGAGGGTGTTAATGATGCGGTTATCTGCTGCTGAGGCGACATACATCCCCAATCGCCTTGCATCTTATTTTGCTCACCCTGACCTTGACCATCTATAGACGCCTTTGAAGGTTGTTGCGCTTGCCTTTCAGGCGGACGTAAAAACGGTTGTTGTTTTGGTGAGTGTTGCTTTGATGGTGGTGACGGAGGGTCATTCGGAGGTGTTTGTGATGGCATTTGTCGACGGTGAGCCAATACCAACTCTTCAACCGCTAGGATATCGATTTTGGTAACAACCGGCTCAGAATTATCCTGGCAAATTCGCCATGCTGTATGAGCAACTGCTGCTCGATACCAGACAATATCAGCTCTCAAACCGTCAACATTAGCATCGTGGCAACGCTCAGCAATCAAAAGCCGTAGTTCATCACTGCATTCAATTGCTCCCAGTATTTTCCTCGCTTGAGCAATTGCTGTGTTCAGCTCTCTTTGTTGATCTTGATAACGATTTGTAAAGCCATCGGGATCACTATCAAATGCCTCTCGCAAGCGCACAATTGCCATGCGCTCTTCCAAGGTATAGCGGTTATCCAACTCAATAGAAAAACCAAACCGATCATGTAACTGGGGACGTAATTCTCCCTCATCAGGATTCATCGTCCCCATCAATAAAAACTGTGTACGGTGGCTATGGCTAATGCCATCACGCTCTACGATATTCGTTCCACTGGCTGCGACGTCAAGTAATAAATCCACCAAGTTATCGGGTAATAAATTCACTTCATCAACATATAGAACACCACCATTAGCCTTGGCAAGCATGCCTTCCAGAAATATGACTTTCTGTTCATCCAATACCTGCTGCAGGTTCAAAGTCCCTACCAGCATTTCTTCTGTTGCACCTAAGGGTAAAGTGATGAATGGAGACTGTTCTTCATTAGTGGAAGGCATAACATCCGATAAACCACGAGCCAATGTTGACTTGGCTGAACCCCGTGGGCCACTAACCAACACTCCACCAATAGCAGGGTTAATTGTTGCTAATATTAGGGCAAGCTTACAGCTCGCCTGCCCTTCAATTGCCGTAAATGGAAAGTTATACGGCGGCATGACTAGAACCAGAGTTAAACGTGATGCCTTTCAATACCCATCGATTCAATCCCCAGGCAGCAATTACACCAAGGACTAACCAAAACACTAAGTTGCTAGCAGCACTGGCAATAATAAATTGCTGATGCAAAGCCGTTAAGGTAGCGACAGCTTCAGGGTCTGGATGAGCAAATGCAGGCCCTTCGTGATGGGGGATATTTACGATATAAGGAATAAAGGCCAAAATGATACCAATCACCTTATACTTCAGTGGCGCAAAACTGATCACTAATAAGCCTGCCCCTACAGCAATGACAGCCAATATCCACCATAGCTGGCGCTCTTTCAGGGCTGCAGCTTCTATGCCTGGAATTTCTGGAGGCAAGCCAATTGCTGGCGCAACAAACACTGCAATATAACCTGCAAGCCCCCATAACGCGCCCTTAAGCAAAGATAATTGGGTCAAACCTTGTATTTGTAATTGACTCATCAGCGATAACAATATTGCCGCAAAGCCTATACCCGCAGCGATATTCGCAAATATTGTAAATGAGGTTCTTTCTTTTCCATCTTCAGATGACCAAGCATCACCGTGATCATGGCCGCTATGACTATGCCCTCCACTATCTGCAGCAGATTCTGCTAATTCAAATGTTTCAGCGGCAAAAATAATGGGATTCACCATAATAATTTGGGCAGCGCTCAACATTAAACCTGCTAAACACCCAACGAAAATGGCCGTGTAAATAATGCGGCGAAAAATCATTATTTCTCCAAAAAGATATTGGTGCCTATTTATAGATTATGACGGAATACGATCACTAGGAAGCTGATTGCACACTATAGATAAACACCTAAATTTATTAACAAATTTAGAAATGATCACTTATTCAGTAAAAGCTTCAATCAATAATGAACGCTATCTAACTGAAAACTAACTGCTAGTGGCAAGGGAAAGACAATGCGTGGCGCGTATCATGAGCTGCATTATGAGCGGCCTCAACAGGTAAAAAACCAACCGCAAAAATGATAATAGCCCCAAAAGCTAATGCCGCAAGATTCTGGACGAAAACAGATAATAGCGGCTTCGCTTGTACCTGTTGTATAGATTCTACATTTGATGTCATGTGATTCCTCTATGCACCCACCGTGCAAGTATTATAATAAACATATAGGCCGGTCTTCGGGCTAAAAGAGGGAGGTAATACCACCGTCGATTGTACCTTCCCAGAACACCCACCATCGTTATCAGGCTCTGTTCCAGTGGTTAACACAAACTACTCTTTAATACCGATGCGGGGGCAGCGATGGAATTACTTATTGATTGATCAGTTTTACAATAAAACTATCTATAAAACCACATTCGACAAAGTCACCATACTTCCCGATTATCCCTCTACTTAACATAGCTTAAATAGAGAGCACCTATAAGCCCGGTAGCTTATCAGTAAAGCGGGCCAGAAGAAACCACCTCCATTGAATCAACTATCTCCGATAGGCTCCAATACATACCAGGTCGTATCTACCTTACCGCAACAATCACTACTTGGAGAATAAACAGAAACGACATATCCTTTTTCAGCCAATCGCGAATTTAAGTCGCTGCTGTAAAGCAAATGGCGAAATGCTAAATAGCTAATTTTATCCACAGAATTTTTGCTCGCCATTAAATGAGCATACAAACCGTTAATCATAAAAATTAAATGATTATCTTTATAGAATAATTCAGAATTATCCGTACAAATGCTGGCAATCGCTTGATCATCACAGTTGATAATATCAAGCATAAAGTTAAAAAGCTGGTTATATAGTTCGCTATGCTGCATGAGCTTATTTATTTTCAGGGTGAAAAAATGAAATTGAAGCTAAATTAAACACTGCTTAAGTAGTCATTAGCCCAACCTAAACCGCTCGCCGTTGCGGCTTTAGGTTTATATTCGCAACCAATAAAACCAGAATACCCCGTGCTATCAATGGCTTTTAGTATATAGCGATAATTTAATTCACCCACATCAGGCTCATGCCTACCAGGTACCCCTGCGATCTGAACATGATCGATATATTGATAATATTTACGAAAGGTTGATACAACATCACCCCGCATCATTTGGCAATGATAACAATCAAATTGCAAACGAACATTTGGTTCGTTAATCTCTTCAATCAGGCTCATCCCCTCTTCTTGAAAATTAACGAAATAGCCAGGCATATCAACATTATTAATCGGCTCAACAAGTACGTTCACGCCAATTTTTTGAGCAGCAACCGCTGCATAGCGTAAGTTCTTTATGTAACAGGCTCGTGCTTCATTATCAGTAACGCTTTCTGGTTTTATTCCTGCCATCACATGAATACGCTGAGCATCTAAGGCTTGCGCATAATTCAATGCTTTATCAATACCGTCGGTAAATTCCACTTCTCTTCCAGGGATACAAGCCAACCCTCTTTCGCCACTACCCCAATCACCTGGAGGCGTATTAAATAAAGCCTGTGCCAAAGAAAATTGATCCAGACGCCGCTTAATTTCATCCGCTTCATAGTCATAAGGAAAAAGATATTCAACTGCTTCGAAGCCAACTTCTGCAGCTTTTTCAAAGCGGTCAAGAAAGTCATACTCTCCAAACAACATGGATAGGTTAGCGGCAAGTCTAAGCATTGAGACCTCTCTGTAAATATATTTAAGATATGCTTCAAGTACCATAGCAATGGAGTTGAAGATGTTATAGCCGAATACCCTGCCCTATTGTTACACTAACGCTACGACTGTTAATTTCCGTTGGCCTATTAAATGGCTGAATGTATAGTCTACTGATGCTTACTATTTCATGGTGGCGATTGTATGGTAACGACGACAACCACTAATGGCGACACTACGATTACTCTGTCTCCCAACCGGTCAGCGGATTGGCAAGACATTCGCCTCTGGTTATTCATTTTAAGTATACCTGCACTCATAGTCGGCGTAGGGTGGTTTGCTCTTGGCGTCTGGATTATATTACCTTTTGTAGGCTTGGAACTGGGATTACTGAGCTATTTTATGTACAAGGTATGCTATCAAAATTACCGTAAACAGCAAATTGTTATCAATGAAGATACAGTTACCATTGAATCAGGTATACACCAGCCCGACCAAAAGCAAATTTTCTTGCGGCCGGAATGTTATCTCTTGGCGACAAAACCCAATCACCCCATTGAAAGACTTGCATTAACGCTCACGAATCAATCGACATCATTGCCCATTGGAGAATTCCTTAACCCAAAGGATCTAGAGCTGACTCGCCGGTCACTGGTTAATGCAGGCTTGATTGAATGTTCTAATCGTTGGTGGGATAGATCTTAGCCATACTCAATTCAATAAAACTTATAACCTTATATGAAAAATTTAAACGATATTCAAACGGCAATTAAAACGTTTGCGACAGAACGTGATTGGGATAAATTCCACTCACCGAAAAATTTATCCATGGCATTAAGCATTGAAGCCGCTGAATTAATGGAACATTTCCAGTGGTTGACAGAAGCTGAATCTCACAACTTAGACGATAAAAAATTTAAAGAAGTTCGCGATGAAATAGCTGATGTACAAGTCTATTTATTACGGTTAGCTCAAAAACTCGATATTGATATCTTGCAAGCTGTAGAACAAAAAATGGAAAAAAACAGGCAGAAATACCCTATTGATAAAGCTTATGGCAGCTCTCGAAAATATACTGAATATGTCAACAACAATGATCTAGACTCCGAGTAGTACATGCCCGATAAAAATTTTGATTCTTTAGCAGAGCGTTTTGAAAACCGTATTCATAGCAGCCTTAAAGGCAATATTAGACAAGCCGTTATTTGGAGAGACTTAGTAGAGCAAGTCCCAGCTATTAATGACAATACTCCTTTACGCATTCTTGATGTTGGTGCAGGTCTGGGTCACTTTTCACTTAAACTGGCAGAGCTAGGTCATCATGTAACCTACAATGACCTGTCGGTAAAAATGATGGAAAAAGCGCAAGCGCAAGCAGAGGCAACTAACACTCAACATCATATCGAGTGGCTTAATTTACCCTATCAAACACTGAGTGAAAAATACCTTGATAACTTTGATATCGTTTTATGTCACGCTGTTTTAGAGTGGCTGGAAAAACCGGAAGCCCTTATACCAGCACTTAAAAAGCTAATAAAAAAAGAGGGGTATTTATCTCTCTGTTTTTATAACCCCGCAGGATTAATTTATCGCAACTTAATCTGTGGCAACTTTCGTTATTTAGACGAGATAGATTCCAAACAAAGTGATTCTGGCAGTTTAACCCCGCAAAATGCCCGTGATATACAACAAGTAGAATGCTGGCTGCAAACAGAAGGGTTTATCACAAAAAGTATGTCCGGCATTCGTGTCTTTAGTGATTATGTCCTCAATAAAAGAGGCGGACATCAATCACAGGAAGACGTCCTATTAAAAGAGGTAGAGTACTCAAATCAAGAACCCTATAAAAGATTAGGCCGATATAATCACATTGTGGCTATATCGACCTATTAAGAGAGCGGTAATTAGAAGCGATATTACTGGATTACCAAATCCGGCTATTGCCTTGACTATCATTGAAATTCTGTAATTCTTTCCAAATAAAGCTCACTGTGCTTGCATAATTTTTCTTAACGAGAGGGTGAACAATCTTTGGCACCTTGAAATCTAATTCAGGCTGAACACCATAGGTTCCCATAAATGTCACTAAACTTGCGAGGAAATAAATGGTTGGCCTACCATGAGGAGCAGCATCTTCATAAAGCTCTGTTACAGGAATCTGACCTAAATCAGTCTCTAACAATAACTTACTAATAATCGGGCCTATAGGAAGCATTTTTATCTTGGCATTAGGTCTTGCCGATAAAATGGCATCTTGATAGTTTATCCACCAATCATGAAATTCATTGTTGGTATAGTTGTTATATTTCGTAAAGTCCTGCGCAGATGGCGGGAAATTAGGGATATATGATGCCATATCTGGCCAACTTTCATAAATATAGATAATGGCATCAGGCTCTTTCTTGGTCACCCAATCAACTACTGTAAGTGTCGCTTGTATCGGAGTTGTTCTTTTTGGGTTATCGCCGTCGTAAGGAACATCAGCGGGTTGATACTGAATGAAATTAGCAGGGGTTAACAAAATAGTGGTGAAATTACTCGATGCAAACGACCCTCTCCAACCACTTTTAGCGATATCGAAGCCCCACTGTGGGGTTGGAGGCAGGTTCGTGTGTGTTTGAAGGAAGCCATACTGGCCATCAACGGTATAACCAAATCCAGATGCCTTACTTAATAATTTCATCCAGTGAGGCACTGATGTTTCATTGCTCGGCGTTGGAATCGCAGGGGGTGTATGATTAACCAAGCTGTGGCCAAAAATATAATTCTTCATTTTAGTCACAATTGGCATTCCTGCAGCAGTCGTTGGCTCTGACTTAACCGGAACGCTATCACTAGCATTTGTAGCTTGGGAACCACAGGCAATTAACCCTAAAGAAAAAGTGGCTATAACTAGATGTTTTAATGGCTTTAAAAAACTAATCGAATTCATCTGAAATACCTGAAATGGACATAATCTGTTTAGTATAAAGGCCTAATAGTAAAGGGACCACTGAGATTGTGATAAATATCAATCCACAATCTGTAACTCCTTGATTCCTCTGAACTATCTTAAGGCCCACACATAAGCCTAGCTTCTTTTTAGAACATTAAAGTAACAATAGGCAAATTTTTCTCTTTTGAATCAATATTCTCCATTTTATTTAAACCGACTATAATGATATAGGTTGAGGCGAGCTATGTAACAAAATCACACGGCTCGCTAAAAGGATAATATTGGATAAAAACCTTATGTCAGTTAGAAACTCCGACAAAATTAGAGTCCTAGTCATTGATGATTCAAGCACCGTCAGAATCGCTGCCTCTCGTATATTTGGCTCCGAATTTGATGTGCTACTAGCCGTAGATGGCGAAGATGGGCTTAATGTGATTGAAAATGATACAAAAATCCAAGTTGTCTTTACTGACCTCGTCATGCCTGAAATGGATGGTTTTGAATTCTTAAAAAACCTTAGAAACCATACTAACGATCATATTAGCCATTTACCTGTTATTGTAATGACAGGGGCAGAAAACCCTGAAATAGCAAAACAAAAGGCACTCTCATTAGGGGCCACTGACTTTATTACGAAACCCTTCAATAACGTCACCGATATCCGTGCCAGAGCGCATTCCTACGCCCAGTTTACTGCTGCAAAAAATAACCTTCGAGCACAAACGACGATTGATGGTTTGACAGGAACACTAAACCAAAGAGGCTTCTACAAACAGCTTGAAAAAGAAATATCATTCACATCAAGACATCAGTACAACATGAGTATGATGACTATTGAATTGGATAGTTATAAAGATCTATTTATATCAATGGGTCGTAGCAGTACAGAAAAACTGATCAAACGTATTGCCGAGATATTAACAAATAGTTTACGTAAAGAAGATACCATCGCTCGCACTGGTTTAGCCCGTTTCAGTATATCTATGCCATTAGTGAATAAGGAAAGCGCACTGGAAATGGCGAACAAAATCTGTGAAACCATCGAAGTCGTTAAAGCTAAGCTTAACGGCAAGCGTTTAAAGCTAACAGTATCTATCGGCATATGCTGCTTAAAGCCCGATGACGAAGTTAAACCTGATACTCTATTTGAAATGGCTGATGTTGCTTTACAAAAAGCAGCGTCTCTAGGACCAAGCCAACTTTACTTGATCACCGCAAATGAATTCCGCAAACAATACCAGAAAAATGGGCATGCTCTTTCTATCGATACATTGCTAGAACATGTAAACAGCGGTGAAGAACTTATTATTGCCGAACAACTGGATGAAGCCTTGGAGCATCTTGCACCTCTACTAGCATTGCTTTCCAATGAACAAAAACAACGCGTCATGAGCTATCGCTAGTCATTCAATGCTTTAATACCGCTTTTATACCTCAATAAGACCTACTATTATCACAAGCAAACAGCCTAAATCAGCATTTCCCCGAGCTATTTATTCTTAATGCAAACTATGGTGCCGCTATTATTTTCAAGGTACTATTGGCAATAGTTTTATCTGGCACTGCCTCATCTGAGGCATGTTAACTCCAATTGTACGGCCACTGCTGTGGCTAAAATTAGTGTTAATATGACCTAGAACTGATAGTACTGCACCTCTAACTGGCAGCCTCTGATATTCGATTAAATCTACTTAAATATGCTTATAAAAAAGATATTCATTAAGGTATTGCCCTTCACTTTATTCCTGCTAACTTCACTACCTTTGTTAGCGAATGAAACTATATTAGAAAGCAAGCCTATCACTGTTGGTACTATCGAAAGGCCGCCGTTTTCAACTCAACAAAGCAATGGCGAGTGGACAGGCTTCTCCATTGAATTACTGAACACGATTAGCCAACGCACAGGTATTACATACAAATTAGAGAAAGAATCCAGCTTTGCCGACATGCTGAATAAGGTGAAGACCGGCGCGTCTCAAGTGGCCGTTGCTAATATTTCTGTCACCTCTTCTCGTGAGGCTTCGATGGATTTTTCTCAACCCATATATGTTACTGGCTTACAAATACTAACATCTGCCGATTATCAGAAAATCAACTATTGGGACATCATATGGGACTCAGGTATCCTCATTTTTTTATGTGGCGCATTGCTGGTTTTACTGATTGTTGCTCATCTTATGTGGTTTTTCGAAAGAGGCGAAGATGCCAAACATGATTATTTTAGAGATGAATATCTTGGGGGTATTTGGGACGCTTTTTGGTGGGCTTTTGTGATTTGCACAATGGGAGGCTTTGAAAAAGAACGTCCAGAACACGTTATTGGTCGAATCATTGCCGTCTTTTGGGTATTGGCAAGTTTATTTTTTATCTCTACGTTAACTGCAAAAATTGCCTCTTCATTAACCGTTGCTGAATTAAGCAGTGGTATCAATCACTACAATGATTTACGCGGAAAAAAAGTGGGGGCGCCTAAAGGAACAACCATAAGTGATTTTCTTGATAAAGAAAATATTCGCTATATTGAATATGATGATTTTTCTCAAAGCCTTGAAGATTTGGAACAGAAAAAGCTTGATGCTATTGTTGGCGATGCTGCCGTTAGTCGCTATTACGCACAAAACCAAGGTCAGGGAAAAGTAGCTATTGCCGGAGGAGTGTTTTCTAAAAGCAACATTGCTTTCGCCTTCAGTGAAGACTCTCCTTTCTTTGAACCAATTAATACCGCCTTAATTACTATGCAAGAAGATGGCAGTTTTAATCAACTTAAACAAAAATATTTTGGCGAATAACCACCCTACAACTTATGCCCACCTCAACATTAACTGACGCTATTTCCCAAGCTGTACATATTATCCTTAACGGTGACTCTGCACTTTGGGAGATCATTGCTTTATCGTTTCGAGTAAGCTTATCTGCACTTCTGTTGGCCATCATCATCGGTATTCCTATATCAATACTAATGGTTATTTATCAATTCCCAGGGCGACGTTTTTTACATATTATTGTCGATACATTAATGGCTTTACCACCCGTTGTTGTTGGCTTATTAGTTTATCTACTGCTTTCTCGCAATGGCCCACTAGGCATTATGGGGTTACTTTATACACCTACTGCCATGATTATTGCTCAAACTGCACTCATTACACCTATTGTTGTTGCTTTATCCTTTCCTATATTCGCGCAAAACTGGTTACGCCTTAATGAGCAATTACATATGCTGGGATTTAAACCCAGACATTGCTTGAGAATTTTAATCGCTGAGTCCCGAATCGGATTAGTCACCGTTATATTAGCTGCATTTGGCAGAGCTATCGCTGAAATTGGAGCGGTAATGATTGTCGGAGGTAACATCGAACACCACACCCGCGTGATGACAACCGCTATAGCAATGGAGACTCGACAAGGAAATCTAGCCTTAGCTTTAGCCTTAGGTATCGTCCTTATTTTACTGGCTTTGTTGATTAATACCGCTGCTCATCTATTCACTATGGATAGCCGCTTATTGAGAAAGGCAATATTTAAAAAAGAGGGTAACTCATGAGTGATCCTACTTTTTTACCACTCAATTTAAAAAATGTCGGATTAGATATTGGCGAAAAAACATGTTTAAGTGATATCAGCTTCTCTATTGAGAATTCAGGAATAACCGTCATTATGGGCAGCAATGGTTCCGGCAAAACATTACTACTTAAGCTTTGTGCCGGTTTGCTCACTCCCTCCCATGGAAGTATTAATTGGCAAGAGCTACCCCAACCACCACAAATAACACTGGTCCCCCCTCATGCTGTCTTATTAAATCGAACGGTTATCGACAACATACAACTACCTTTGTCTTATCATCGCCGAGCAAATATTATCGAACGAAGCCGCCAAGCATTGGAATGGGCAGGCATTAGTCATATAGGTAAACAAGTCGCCACAACACTATCTACAGGTCAGCAACAGTTGGTCGCTTTAGCAAGGGCATGGGCTTTGGAACCTAATATACTGTTGCTGGATGAACTAACAGCCAATCTTGACCCGACACGACGTCAGGAAATTGATATGTTAATCCAGCAGTTGAGTGAATCTTGTAAAATATTTATATCCACCCACAGTATTCAACAGGCGAAAAAGCTAGCTTCTGACATACTGCTGCTAGATGATGGTAAACTGCGTATCCATTCAGTGGCTGAGTCTTTTTTTGACTCTGCAGAATTCAAACGATTCTCAGAAATATGAGAGCTGAAATACTTTTATCATCACTAGCTATGAACAATATGACGTTTAAACGACTTTTTTATAGTTTTACAATTTCACTATGCCTATTAATGACAGCTTGTACGAATGACCCAGCATTGAAGCTAGGAGTGACAACCACACTCGAGGACTCTGGTTTATTGAGTGTATTAGTCGATGCATTCAAAAAAGAACATAATATATCGATCAAACCTATTATAGCCGGCAGCGGACAAATACATGAGCTAATTAGGCGAGGAGATATTGATACAGCGATTACTCACGACCCTTCGGGCGAAAAAAAATTACTTGCAGAAAGTATCATCGCTAAGCGTACAGAGCTAATGCAGAATGATTTTTTGATCATTGGTCCCACAGATGACCCTGCGCATATCAAACTATCACTGACACCCGACGAAGCCTTCGAAAAAATTGCTTATGTAAAGGCTCCTTTTGTCTCTCGAGCAGATCAAAGCGGCACTCATCAGATGGAGCAATATTGGTGGCAACAGGCGAATACCTTACCTTCCGAAAAAAATTATATAAAAACTGGGACAGGCATGGGAGCTACATTAGCTATTACAGCAGAGCATAAGGGGTATACCCTTGTCGATAGAGGGACTTGGTTACAATTTGCTAACAAGCAAGGTTTAACGACATTATTCGAAGCCCCAGAACTTCTCCCCAATCGCTACAGCCTACTATCGCTCAAAAACGTGTTAAACAGCGATCACGTTTCACAGTGGGAAAACTGGCTCACTGAGGGAACAGGACGTACAATTATTAGCAATTATCGAATCAACAACCAACCTATTTTCTTTGACAGTCAGTAGAATATTATGACCAATACACCGCTCAATATCGCCGTCTTAACCATTTCAGACACTCGTACCCCAGAGAATGACACCTCGGGAAACCTATTAGCAGAGAATGCTGTTAGCGCCAATCATGTAGTGACATCCCGCGCCTTAATTAAAGATGATGTTTATCAAATTCGTGCACAGATTTCCCAATGGATCGCAAACCCTGATATTCAAGTCATTATCAGTACTGGCGGGACAGGTTTTTCTGGGCGCGATAGCACACCAGAAGCTGTAACCCCTTTATTTGATAAAACTATCGATGGCTTTGGCGAATTATTTCGTCAGATTTCCTACGATGAGATTGGTAGTTCAACCATACAATCCCGCTGTGTTGGCGGCCTGGCCAATAACACATTGATTTTTTGCCTGCCCGGCTCAAACAACGCTTGTCAAACAGGATGGAATAAAATTTTAAAAGAGCAACTCGATAACAACCATAAGCCATGTAACTATGTTGGTTTATTAAATAAAGCGTTTGGTTGATAGCCCCTGATTTATTTGACAAAAAGAATTAAGAAATAAATATGTTACTACCCATAAATGATGCCTTAACCCAAATTCTTGCTCATGCTGAAAACATTAATCAATATGAATCCATTTCTATTGAAGATGCTTTAGGTCGCACATTAGGAGAAGATCAAATATCCTCTATTAATGTACCCCCTGCGGACAACAGTGCAATGGATGGATATGTTATTAGCACTAGTGAGGCCTCTCCAGATCATAGAACTTTTGCCGTTAGTCAAATCATAGCCGCAGGTAGTATTCCGAACCCACTAGAATTAAATACCGCTGCTCGCATATTTACAGGTGCAGAAATTCCTGAAAATGCAGATGCCGTTATTATGCAGGAACAGTGTGAAGTCGATGGAGATAAAGTCATATTACCCTCTGATATAAAAGTGGGTCAGAATATTCGCCCCAAAGGGCAAGACATTAAGGCAGGCGATACAATCTTAAAAAAAGGACATTGCCTGCAGCCTCAAGATATTGGTTTACTGGCTTCAATAGGCATAGCAACCATTTCGGTTTATAGGCAACTTAAAGTCGCTATCTTATCAACCGGCGATGAGTTAGTAGAACCGGGGTTACCTTTAACTGGCGGCAAAATATATAACTCTAACCGCTACTTACTAAAGAGTTTTTTAAAGAAGCTACATATTGAAGTGATGGATATAGGCGTCGTTGAGGACACACTTACAGAAACTAAGTTTAGCTTAAAAAAAGCCGCTGATGCTGACTGTATTATTTCAACAGGCGGCGTTTCTGTTGGTGACGAAGATCATGTAAAACAGGCAGTGACAGAACTAGGTGCACTCGACCTATGGCGTATCGCACTAAAACCAGGCAAACCTCTAGCCTTTGGCAATATTAAAAACACACCATTTTTTGGTTTGCCTGGCAACCCCGTTTCAACATTTCTAACATTTTTACTCTTTGTAAGGCCATTTTTATTAATTTTACAAGGGCAAAACTATCAGCCACCACTAAGTCAAATGTTAACCGCTGATTTTCATACTAAAGCCAATCCTAAACGACAAGAATACCTACGCGTAAAACAGAACGCTGAAAAGCTCGCTGCTTTTTCTAACCAAAGTTCTGGCGTGTTGTCTTCAGTCACTCAGGCGGATGGGCTTGCAGTTATACCAATAGGTGCATCAATAGCGCCCGGGGATCAAGTACAATACCTGCCATTTTCGCAACTTTTTTAATAAATGATTCCCTCTCCCTAAATTAACATTTTTTTATTGATATAGTAGTAATTAAATTATGAATACAGAAACCCAAACGAAAATAGAAGCTGCAGTTTTTCGCAAACTGTTAGAGCATTTGGATAGCAACAAAGACGTACAGAATATTGACCTTATGAACTTGGCAGGCTTCTGCCGTAATTGTCTCAGTAAATGGTATAAAGCCGAGGCTGAGGCCGAAGGTATCGAAATGGATTATGAACAAACACGCGAGATTGTCTATGGTATGCCCTATGCGGAATGGAAAGAAAAATACCAAACTCCAGCAACACCCGAGCAACTTGCCAAAATGCAGCAGCAACAATGATACCTCTATCAGTTAAAGTCACTGGGCTTTACGTTTTCCCTGTAAAATCATTACGGGGAATACCTATTGATAAAGGGCAATTAACACTGACGGGCTTAAAGTGGGATCGCTATTGGATGATAGTAAAGCCCGATGGGGGTTTTATTACTCAACGCCAGTTTCCACAAATGGTATTAATACAAACAAAACTGACCGATGATTCACTTATTCTTTCAAAAGTAGGAATGGATGATTTAGTCATCCCTTTTATTCGACAGATAGATTCTAATTCAAATTTTACCGCCAAGATATGGAAAGATAACTGTCAAGTAAACGACGAAGGCAAAGCAGCAAGTGACTGGTTAACAAACGCTATTGGTGCACCCAAGCCATTAAGGCTGGTGAGAATGGCTAACAAACATAAACGCCCACAAAGTAGACCTAGCTTATTAGGTGATACGACCCATACCTTATTTTCCGATGCAGCACCTTACTTAGTATGCAATACAGCATCATTACAAGCGATCAATCATTCACTTAAAGAAAATGACATAAAGCCAGTCACCATAGAAAATTTTCGCCCCAATATCGTAATAGAAGGCGTTAATGCTTTTGCTGAGCACCAAATCAAAGGATTAATGCATGCAAATTATAAATTAAAGCTTTGCTACCCTTGTCAACGCTGTGCAATTCCTACTATTGATATTTTATCTGGGACTCGAAATGCTCGACAGCAACCTTTCAGTCTACTTGCTGAACTTAATTCAATGCCCGACAACGAAAAAGCACCTGCTTTCGGTGAAAACGGCATATTGGAATCGGGAGAAAATACCTCGATACGTATTGGCGATCAACTTATCCTAGAAAAATAAATATTCTCTTACCCTACGTAACCATTCTCATGAAATTATCAATTAAAGCGACATGCCTATCTGCTTTCCTTTTTCCGGGCAGCGGACAATTTTTTTTAAAATGCTACCTCCGCGGTATTATTTTTATGGCGATAGCTGGAGTTGGCCTTTACCTTATTATGGCCACGGCTTTTACTATTGCATTAGCTATCGCGAATGATATTCAAATGGGAAACATACCATTAGGCATAGCGAGCATTCGAGAAGTCATCAGGCAAGCAATGGATGTTTACAAAGAACCATCTCTAATCAACGCAAAAATTGCTATAATTGGTGCTTGGGCTGTTAGTAGTATTGATGCCTATATAGAAGGGAAAAAGAAGGAAAAAATAATGCAAGGAAATGAGAAAGCCTAATTATCGAAGACATTAAAAATGTGGATTATTACAACGTAACAATCCACTGAGTTAAACATTATTTTTTGAGTAGATCACGAATTTCTTCAAGTAGAACTTCCTGTTTCGGTGGCGCTGCTGGCGCAGCAGGAGCTTCCTCTTCTTTTTTCTTCATGGAATTCATCGCTTTAATCCCAACAAAAACAGCTAGTGCAATAATAATAAAATCGACAACCGTTTGGACAAACTTTCCCCATGCCAATTTAACTGCAGGCACATCACCAACAGCCTCTTTAAGCACAATCGCTAAGTCACTAAAATCAACCCCCCCTAAGGCCAAGCCTAAAGGTGGCATCAGTACATCACCGACAAATGACGCAACAATTTTCCCAAACGCAGCACCGATAATAATACCAACGGCCATATCGACAACATTGCCTTTCATTGCAAATTCTTTAAATTCAGATGCAAAACTCATAGTGGTCTCCATAAGATTAAATGTATTTATATTATTAGTTTTAGTAATACATTATTTGCCACTTAAACGACTATGGTCGCACGTGCTACTATCTTTGTTTTACACGCCCTACACTAGCGAACAGTCTTATAGACTACAGGAAATAATCGAAAGGATTGTAACCGATGTCGTATTCAACGACAAATATACAAAAAAACAGGCAGCTTACAACTAAATTTGAGACTACTTTATTGAACGAAATTTAATCCAAACACTGTTTTTTTTATTACTTTTACTCTGTGTGGATACAACTTTCTTTTTAGAATCTAATGATGGGCGATACGTTTGCTGGTGATGAGATGAGAGATTGATCCACTCATCTATTCTTACAACACGGGTTGTAGTTACCTCTTTAATACTCGACAACGTAGTTGATATTACCTTTTGAGAGCCCGTTTTCTGGGATGATGTTTGCTGTGATGATAATTGTTCCGATGAAGTCGGAATTGAATAATTTATAATAAAAGAAACATTGCCATCATCTAATAGTGACGGAGTCAACACTATACTATTTTCTTGCGCAATGATTTCATGGCTTTGAGCACGTGCATGATGCCGTCCGTCTACCAGCTGTTTAAAAGATTGCCCATCAGTATACTTACGTTGATAACTTTCTTGATAAATTCTCTGCGGAATGGATATCAACTCACTATCAGTAATAACCAAGGTTGTCTCTTCTTCAACAATAGCTTTATCCAAGCGGTTAACAACATCTCTATTAGTCGACCACGTTTTATTCCGATGAGGACTACTATCAAGTTCAGGATCAACCCCTCTATAAATATAAACAGATAATTGTTGACGAGGCTTATCCAACTTTTTAATGACTGCTACCAATTGATTAAGGTCTGCCGATGGGCCACGCAATAATAGGCCATTACCTTCAGGCACAACCACGACCTCATCACCCAGTAATGGCAATAATCGAGATTGAAGACTAACCGCATTACGATGCTTTAACTCAACGTGCCGATAGCTATCAGCCACTACTGTCATGGGCATCAATATAAACAGAGAGAATAATAAATACTGTCTCATAGACTATAATCCAATAGAATTTACATTAAATAACGTTAATATACGCGACATTTTAAAAAGAGCATTTTACGTTTTAACTATCTGTATTGCCCTGTAAATACATATTTGGCAATTGATAATTCTTTTAATGTATATAGAGTATATGTAAGGACTGGCGGTTTACAATTACCAATAACAATGCCTATATCTACACGTTTAACACTTTATAATAAACAGCAATACTCATACCACATATCAAAAATCATCACCTAAAAGATAAAATATTCTTGTTTGGTAGTTGAGAAGAGTGATGGTAAAGTATCGTGCTAACAATAATATTGGGATGGCTATGTACCACTTTCATATCGCTGATGATCACCCCCTGTTTCGCAATGCGTTATTAGAGGTCATCAACCAACACTTTGACGATGCTGTTATCAGCGAATCATCAGATTTAGAAACAACAATAAAAGCGCTTGAAAACGATACTGATATCGATCTTTTATTATTGGATTTACACATGCCTGGCAGTCAGGACCTGTATGGTTTGATTACCGTTAGAGAGAAATTCCCCAGTATCCCAGTTGCCGTCATATCTGCCAATGAAAATGGTTCCATCATCAACCGAGCGATGGGCCATGGCGCCAGCGGGTATATCCCTAAATCGTCGTCTGTAGAAATATTGCATGAAGCGATTAAAACTGTCACCGATGGTGAACGTTGGCTACCGGCCCATATTACTCTGCAGGTATCGCCCATCACTGATGAAGAAAAATCATTGGCGGCAAAAATTGCCACACTCACACCACAGCAATATCGAGTGTTATGTTACCTGCGGGAAGGATGGCTGAACAAACAGATTGGCTTTGAGTTAGGTGTAACCGAAGCAACGATTAAAGCTCATATTACCGCTATTTTTCGGAAATTAGGGGTCAGCAATCGTACACAAGCCGTCATTATGTTGTCACATTTGTCTATTGAGCAAGATCACGTTTAGCTCTTTTTTGACCGTAAAGATTATACTTTAACCGTACTCTTTAACGGATATTAACGTTATATCTCTTCATAGCTAATAAGTTTATCGCTGTTTGCGCTGCCCTAATTGGGATAGTAATGCGCGTAGCTTTGCTGGCTTCACTGGTTTACGTAACAGTTCATAGCCCAAATCAGTCACTAAATGAGGAAGATTTGGGTCCGTCGCCGCAGAAACGATACAGACCGCTATATTTAATTCGGTATCAGAGCGTTTTTGCCAGATTAGGATAAGCTCTTGGGCCAATGTCAGCCCATCGATATTAACATCACCTAATTGATAATCCATCAATAATACATCGGGTATAATCGATGATTGCGCATATTCTTTAGCTATCTCCACCTTATCCATCACGTTAACACCACACCCCCAGTGTTTAAGTAAGGTAGACGTCGCTAATAAATTTTGAGGGTCATCATCAACATATACAATATTCAATTCATTTAAAGAATCTTGTTGCTGCTCAAGCTTCACATTATTATTTATAATATTTTTCTGATCAGCGACTGGCACAACAATGGAAAAGCAACTGCCCCGATGTAGTTCAGATTTGCAGTCAACAGGGTGACTCAGCAAATCACTGAATCTTTTCACCACAGATAAACCTAAACCAATGCCTGGTATATTCTCTTGTTGTTGCTGGCGTGTACTACGGTAAAAGTCATCAAAAATAGCAGAACATTCTTGCTTGGATATCCCTGCACCATTATCCAATACACATATTTCAACAGTAGATTTCTCTTGCCTGTAGTGTCGCCGACAACCCACAAGCACTTTGCCTGTCTGAGTATACTTAACGGCATTCGATATAAAATTTTGCAAAATACGTCGTAAATAATGCTTATCTGAAAGAACAATCACAGATGTTGAACAATAACGAATTTCAAGACCATCAGGCCTTTGCACCATCGTTTCACTAATAAGGTTCGACAGCAAATCATCCAATGAAAACATTTCTAACTTGGGCTCAAGCACACCGCTGTCTAGCTTCGATACCTCCAGTAATGAAGAGATAATAGATTCCGTATTCTGTATCGCATGTTTAAGCTGTGAGGCGAGTACAGGGTTAAATTCATTGCCTTCAATTAATGCACTTGCATATAAATTTGCTGCATTTAAAGGCTGCATAATATCGTGACCAGCTAGTGCCAGAAATTTCGTTTTGGATGCATTAGCCTCATCAGCAATCGTTTTTGCTTTTAATAATTCATTTTCAATCTGAATTCTTTGCTCAATTTCCTGCATCAAATTATGATTAATTTCTGCAATAGTTTCTGTACGTTCCTGAACACGCTTCTCAAGATTGGTATTAGCGTCCTCCAATTGTCTCTGAGCAGTTATGAATTCAGTAATATCATCATAGGTAGTAACATAGCCACCGTTAGGTAATGGTCTACCTTTAATTTCGATAATGGTGTCATCGCTGTGATAACGCACAACACGATAAGCATTACCCGTTGACATCAAAGACAATCGTTTACGTATTAACTCATCGATATTGTCATCACTATTACCATCACCTAATAAGCCGCGCTCACCATTGAATCGCATAATATCAGACACATGCAAACCGATATGCAACATTCCTTCAGGGTAAGTGAACATCGTTTCATAACGATAATTCCAGGCAATAAGTTTCAAGTCCTCATCGACTACACTGATTCCTGAAGAAATATTTTCGAAAGAAGCAGACATTACTTCTTGGTTAAACCGTAGCGCTTTCGTTGTTTCGCCAAAAAGATTGACCACCTCCTCAACGGCCATTTTCTTCCCACTATGCAAACTTTCTAGCATCGTTTGAGATGAGGCTACCCCAACGGTCCCAGCCAGTATACGCTGGGCTTGCTCCACTAAATTCCTTTTTGTTTCGTCTTTTTCACCTTCCTCATACTCATAAAATAATGAATTGGTGACACTCTCCCCTAAAAATTCTTTTAATAAGGCACGTAAATCGCTGAGATTGATATCCTGATAAGGTTCATAAGCCGTTCTCTGCATTCGAGTAAAAGCCGTGGCTTGAATACGATCAGCAAGATTTTCCATAGATGTAATGGAATACCAGCAGTAACAAATAATATTAGCGCTTAGGCTTAAAATAACGCCGCGAGTAAAACTATCACCAAATGTTAACCCTAATGGTTCTTCCGGACGCAACCAATTAAAACCAAATAAGCCTTGTTCGACGACAAAAGGGCTAATTAACCCTGCTTCTGCTAATAAAGGAATCATTAAGATATAAAACCACAAAACCAAACCAACGATAAGCCCCGCGTATAAACCATGCGCATTACCTTTACGCCAGTAAAGGCCAAATAAAATTGCTGGTGCCAATTGCACAACCAAAGCAAATGCAATCAAACCAATACTGGTTAACGCTGCATTTTCAGCTAACGCACTCTGATATAAATAAGCGCCCATTACTACAAATAATACGGTTATTCGTCTTATAATAATCAGGCTTTGAGAAAAATCACTGGATTGGTTTTTATTAGTATTTTTACGTCGCCGTACAAGTAGAGGCAAAATAACATCATTACTCAACATCTGGCTCAATGTTACTGTCGCCACAATAATCATTGCCGTTGCTGCAGAAAAGCCACCAATAAAAGCAACCAATGCTAGCCAAGGTAAGTCTTTCGTCAACGGTAATGCAATCACATAACTGTCTCCATTGACTAAAGGTTCACCATAAAATAAAGCATTACCAACCCATGCAATAATAAGTACACAACCACTGATCAATATTAAATAACCAGAAAATAGCCAGCGAGATTTTTTTAAATGCTGCTGTGACAAACATTCCACAAAAGTGACATGAAACATTCGAGGCAAACAAAAAATTGCACATACAGATAGCAACATATCGACACTAAATCGTAACCACGATGGTGGTTCAGCCAGTACTTTATTTGCTGCAAAAATATCAACTGTGGAGAGTGACGTGTCACTAAACAACCATGATAGAGATATAAATGCGATCAGCAATAACACAGCCAACTTAATAACAGATTCAAAGGCAATTGCTGACATTAAGCCCGAATGATAACCAGAAACATCCAAACGCTTAGCGCCAAATAATAATGCGAACACCATCATACTCATCGCAATAATAAAAGTAAGATCCTGGCTCGCTAAAAAATCGTCGCCAATAGTAAGCAATAAAGTATCAGACACCGCTTTTAATTGAAGAGATATATAAGGAATTGTTGCCAACAGCACAACGACACTAACCGTTGCAGCAACGCCCTGACGCTTGCCATAACGTGAAGCGATAAAGTCAGCAATACTGTGAATATGCTCCTGCTTACAGACACGCCTGATGCGTTCTAAAATAGGATGGCCAAGGGTAAATAATAATACAGGCCCCAACAGGATAGGTAGAAAAGTCCACCCTTTCTCGGACGCAGTGCCTACAAGCCCATAAAATGTCCAAGATGTGCAATAAACACCGAGAGCCAATGCATAAACAATGGGGTGCCGCACCCAACTATTTTCAACAAAATGCTGGCGATCGCCCCATCTTGCTAAACCAAAAAGCAAAATAATATAAACAAATACTGCAATTAATAGGACTGAAGGAGCCATAAAGAATTATTTTTATGTTTTTACATGGACTTACTCTACCACCAACTATCCGCCTCTCCAACTTTCGCCGCTATAAAATATTTTTAGACCTTAGTCGTGAACTCGACCATCGTCTGACAGTTATTCATATTGACTGTTGATAAAGTGCGCCAGCAATAAAAATAACGAGGGGAATTTTTATGTCATTAAACAGAGAAAAAGCCAATGCTTATTGGCAAGCCAATATAAGGCTTGTACTAAAGCTTCTAATGATTTGGTTTATCGTTGCATTTGGTTGTAGCATTATTTTTGTCGACCTTCTCAACACAATACAAATAGGCGGCTACAAATTAGGGTTTTGGTTTGCACAACAAGGTTCTATGTATGTTTTCGTTATATTAACGTTCTACTATGCCAAGAAAATCGGTCAACTTGACCGTGAATTTGGCGTCGATGAAGAGTAAGGGAGGCATATCATGGAACTACAAACATTAACGTTTATCATCGTAGGCATTACCTTTGCGATTTACATTGGTATTGCTATATGGGCTCGCGCAGGAACAACGAGTGAATTTTATGTTGCCGGCGGCGGTATCCATCCCGTTGCTAATGGTATGGCAACAGCGGCTGACTGGATGTCTGCTGCATCATTCATTTCTATGGCAGGATTAATTGCATTTTATGGTTATGGTGGCTCAGTTTTCTTAATGGGCTGGACCGGCGGCTACGTATTACTGGCCATGTTGCTTGCACCTTACCTACGTAAGTTCGGTAAATTTACCGTTCCTGAGTTTATTGGTGACCGCTATTATTCTAAAACCGCTAGAGTCGTTGCCGTTATCTGCTTGATTGTTGCATCAGTGACTTATGTTATCGGCCAGATGAAAGGTATCGGTGTCGCCTTTTCTCGCTTTTTAGAGGTAGATTACAACACGGGTTTAATGTCAGGCATGTTAATTGTTTTTATCTACGCAGTATTAGGTGGAATGAAAGGTATTACCTACACCCAAATTGCACAATACTGTATTTTGATTTTTGCCTATACCGTTCCCGCCATATTTATCTCATTGAACCTGACAGGTAACCCCATTCCTCAATTAGGACTGGGAAGTACCATGATAGGGACAGAAACCTTCCTGCTTGACCGGCTGGATCAGGTAGTCACCGAACTCGGGTTCGCGGAATATACGACACAGGCAAGGCTAAGCACTTTAAATATGTTCGTCTACACCATGTCTCTAATGATTGGTACCGCAGGCTTACCTCATGTGATTATTCGCTTCTTTACAGTACCGAAAGTCAGTGATGCACGCAAATCAGCAGGCTGGGCCTTAGTCTTTATCGCTATCCTTTACACTACTGCTCCTGCTGTCGCAGCCATGGCTCGCCTGAATCTAATGGAAACGATTCAACCGGCTAACGGACAAAATTTATCTTATGAAGAACGACCTAGCTGGTTTAAAAACTGGGAAAAAACTGGGCTATTAAAGTTTGAAGATAAAAATAATGATGGCCTCATCCAATACACTTCGGACAAAGCTACCAATGAAATGGTAAAAGTTGACCGAGATATTATGGTATTGGCGAACCCTGAAATTGCTAAACTTCCTAACTGGGTTATTGCCTTGGTTGCCGCAGGCGGACTCGCTGCCGCACTATCTACTGCAGCAGGCTTATTGTTGGCGATATCTTCATCGATCTCTCATGATTTACTGAAAGGTGTCATTAAACCTGACATCTCTGAAAAAGGTGAATTATTAGCGGGACGCATCTCCATGGCGGGCGCCATTGTACTGGCTGGTTATTTAGGGTTTAACCCACCGGACTTTGCCGCTGGTACCGTTGCTCTGGCATTTGGACTGGCAGCATCATCTATATTCCCGGCACTAATGATGGGTATCTTTAACAAAAGGATGAATAAGGAAGGGGCTATCGCAGGTATGATTGCAGGGCTAAGCATTACATTACTTTATGTGTTCCAACATAAAGGCATTATGTTTGTCGCCAGTACATCATTCCTCGGGGATATGTCACCTAACTGGTTCTTTGGCATCGAACCTAATGCCTTTGGTGCTATCGGCGCTATCGTTAACTTTGCTGTAGCGACCGTCGTATCCAAAGTGACAGCTGAACCACCTGAGCATGTGCAACATTTAGTGGATGATATCCGAGTTCCTGGGGAGTCAGGTAGTGCTCGACACCTTACACCAGACCATCCACCAGCATAACCATTAACCACCGCTTGTATACTGGGCTGAAAAGCCCAGTATACTTTTTCTTTACATACAAGGCTGATACTTAAAAGAGCTACGAGAGATTCATATTATGTTGTTCACTAATAAACATTTTATCGCCGCTATGATCATTACACCTATTCTTGCCTTTGGTGGCTATTTTGCGACAGACTATATAGTCAGCGAGCGCCCTCACAGCGCAGTGCCTGGAAGTAGTTACCCACTTGCGGCCAAATCTAACTGCCGCTACCAAAGTGGACGTTGCACATTGAAAAATGGCGATATAGAAATTGAACTAACCTCTGAGCTTGGTAACAATGAAAATATCAACTTTCAAATCCATTCAGACTTACCTCTCCACGGCGCCAAGATTGCTCTAACTTCAACAGGAAGCGAGCAATTACCTCAACAGATGCAAGCCATCGATACCGATCAGACTCAGTGGCAAACAACACTCAAAAACCGCGATATTGATAATGCTAAATTACTGGTTGTTATCTCAGTTGATGATGTGCTGTATTACGGTGAAACAGAAACGACATTTACCACTTATAAAACCAGCTTCTCTCAAGCTAATATGCAATAATTTCGTCACTACAGGGAATAACCACACAGTATGTAGTGTGGCAATCAATAGCCGGCAAGCCTATAATATTTTTCCTCATCCATCCTATAAATGAGTAAAAATATGGCAACTGTTACCCTTAAAGGCAATCCCGTCAAAACTTGTGGCGACTTACCAGCACAAGGTAGTTCAGCACCTGATTTCACACTCGTTAAACAAGACCTATCTGAAGTATCACTCAAAGACTATCAAGGCCAACGCCTGATCTTAAACATCTTCCCAAGTATTGATACTCCTACCTGCCAGATGTCCGTCAGAGCCTTTAATGAAAAAGCTGCTCAATTGGATAATACAGCAGTAGTATGCGTCTCAGCCGATCTACCTTTTGCCCAAGGGCGATTTTGTGGCGCTGAAGGTATCGAAAATGTTGGTACCGCATCTACTTTTCGTTCATCTGCATTTGGGCAAGACTATGGGCTCACGTTTACGACCGGCCCATTACTAGCACTGCTAGCAAGAGCCGTCGTTATTATCGATACGGATGGAAAGGTTATTTATACCGAGCTGGTCAATGAAATTGCAGACGAGCCTAATTACGATAATGCGCTAGCCGCATTATAAATAGCTCAAGAAGTCTGCAATCGTGGGCTTCTTACTTATATTAAATATCAGAAGCTTAAGCTTTACTCACAAAACGGGCCTAATTGGTCATTTATAGTGATGATAAGGTAGAATATCGAATCAGTCTTAGGGATATATGCCGATTTATGATTCCTGTAATCAGTAGCACATCGACCGTTCAAGCGCTTTACAATGCATTCATTGAAGACCTCAAAAATACAGGATTTGAAGGTGAGCTATGTTTGGATTATGCAAACCGTACTGTGCTGGCCACAGATAATTCTATCTATCAAATCCTCCCTCAGGGTGTTATCTACCCTAAACATATCCAAGATTTACTCGTACTTACTCGCTTAAGTTACGAACCTGATTATTGCGATATCGTATTAAGCCCGAGGGGCGGCGGTACAGGTACTAATGGACAGTCATTAACCGATGGCTTGGTCGTTGATACGTCCCGACACATGAACCAAATCTTGGAAATTAACATTGAAGAACGCTGGGTTCGTGTTCAATGTGGTGTGGTTAAAGACCAATTAAATGCAGCCATTAAAGCTGACGGTCTCTTTTTTGCACCAGAGTTATCGACCAGTAATCGCGCTACCATTGGGGGAATGATCAATACCGATGCTTCAGGGCAAGGTTCCTGCGCTTATGGTAAAACTCGAGACCATGTTCTTGAACTGCAAACGGTATTAATGGATGGTAGCCTTCTAGAATCACGCCCTATCAATGATGCAGAATTGTCTAATGAAAAACAACGACAAGACCTTGCGGGGAAAATTTATCAACTAGTTGATTACATTGATAAGAATCATAAAAAAGACATTAAAAAAATATTCCCAAAACTAAATCGATGCCTTACTGGTTATGACCTAGCCCATATTCGGACAGAGGACGATAAATTTGATTTAAACAGTATTCTTTGTGGTAGTGAAGGCACATTGGGTTTCATAACCGAAGCTAAACTTAACCTGCTCCCTATTCCTAAATGTACAGCTCTAGTCAATATACGTTATGACAACTTTGACGCATCTCTTCGTGATGCAAAATCAATTATGGAAGCCGGCCCGACATCTATCGAAACGGTAGATTCGTTAGTTCTACACCTCGCTAAAAAAGACATTGTCTGGGACAGTGTGACTGAATTTTTTCCTGTCAAAGAAAATGAAATACTGGAAGCTATCAACCTCGTTGAATACACCGCAGACAACAAAGAGGATCTGGAAGCGAAAATGCGCCCCCTGCTAGATAAATTGAACAAGGGGAATGGGAAAAAGAAGAAAAATACCAGCCAGGGTCATACTATTGCCTGGGATGAAGATGTTAAAAAAATATGGGGGATGCGCAAAAAAGCAGTTGGTTTATTAGGTAATACTGACGGTGAAGCACGTCCTGTGGCATTTGTTGAAGATACTGCTGTCCCCCCTGAAAATCTGGCAAACTATATTAAAGAGTTTCGCGAACTGCTCGACTCTCATAACTTGCAATACGGTATGTTTGGCCATGTTGATGCTGGCGTCTTACACGTTCGCCCCATACTGGATATGAAACTACCCGGAAACGAAAGGCTTGTACGTAAAATTACTGATGAAGTGGTTAAGCTGACACATAAGTACGGGGGTCTGTTATGGGGTGAGCATGGCAAAGGAGTTAGATCAGAGTATGCGCCAAAGTTTTTTGGTAGCCTCTATCCGCTACTTCAACAAATCAAACAGGCATTTGACCCTCATTACCAGTTAAACCCAGGAAAAATTGCAACGCCAGCCGACACGATTCCTTTATTAAAAATTGACGGTGTTCCTACACGCGGACAGCATGACAAAATGATTCAGGACGAAGCCTGGCAGACATACAGCGAAGGTATGTATTGTAACGGCAATGGCGCTTGCCATAATTGGGACCCCAATGATGCAATGTGTCCTTCATGGAAAGCCACACGCAAACGTACACACACACCTAAAGGTCGAGCATCGCTGATCCGAGAATGGTTACTTCAACTCCATCGCCATCATACTGATATTGTTGTAGAAACAAAAAAAGCGCAGTCTACTTTTTTCCTTAAACGAATTTTTAAACTACCCATAAAGATTAAAAACAGCTTAGGCAAAAACACGGGTACTTATGACTTTTCTCATGAAGTCCATGAATCGATGATGGAGTGCCTTGCCTGCAAATCCTGCACAGGGTCATGCCCGATTAAGGTTGATGTTCCAGAGTTTCGTTCAAAGTTTTTGGAGCTTTACTATAGCCGCTACCTACGGCCTTTAAAAGATCGATTTATTAGCTCTTTAGAAGGGATGTTGCCTCTCGCTGCTCATGTACCTACTTTTTATAATTTATTCATGGCTTTAGGCTTTAGGTGGTTTATTAAAGCAACGATAGGCGTTAGCGATAGCCCGTCATTATCGACAATCAACTTCAACCGACAGTTACGGAAACGCAAAGTCCGCTATACATCTAGCCGCGCATTTAAAAAACTAAACGAAGCAGATAAAGCTCGTTCAGTCATTATTGTTCAGGATGCATTTACTCGCTTTTTTGAAACCGAACTTGTCTTAGATACTATTGATTTATTATTAAAATTAGATTTTATTCCATGGATTGCTCCCTTTAAGCCTAATGGGAAACCACTACATGTGCACGGTTACCGTAAGAAATTTACTAAAACGGCTTATAAAACCAGCCAAGTTCTGAATAAACTGTCAGAAACAGGAATACCATTGGTAGGCATCGAACCATCTATGACATTAGCTTATAGAGGAGAATATAAAAAAGCACTCGATAAAAATGCACCAAGTATTATGCTGATTCAAGAGTGGCTTGCACAACAATCATTTCCCTCTTTTCTCGAAACCGAGGGTAAAATCTATAAACTGTTGGCTCATTGCACTGAAAAAACAAATGCAGCCAGCTCAATTAAAGACTGGCAAACTATTTTTGAAAAACTAGGACACCAACTGGAAGTCGTAAATGTAGGCTGTTGCGGTATGGCCGGCACCTATGGCCATGAAAAGAATAATGTTGAAACGTCGAAACATATCTACTCACTCTCATGGCATGAGGTCATTAACAATCCTGACTTAGAGGGTGCACTCGTAGCCACCGGCTTCTCTTGTCGTAGTCAAGTCAAGCGTATTGATGGTAAAAATATTCCTAATCCTATACAGGCCTTGTTGAAGTAAGAGTTCATTTGCATGTTAAGCTTCTCAAACACCACGATCGGAAGAACTATTCCAATAATTTTCTAAAGAAGATGGTACAACCGGATAAATTGTAGATGCGTAAACATCAACAAATACTTTATATTTAACTGCAATTTCATTTGAATACTTAGAAGAATAAGCGCTTGCTGAATTATAAAAACTGTTAACTCTATAAATAACTTCCTCCAACATTAACCGAGTGTGTTCTATTTCATTATAGAGCTGTGAAGATCCTTCTCCATTTAACGTATGTAGCCATTCTATATAAGATGACTCCTGTAACCCAGAACTAGCAATAACAACAGACAAATTATCATAATCTCTTTGTAGCTTAACAACATCTTTATCATTGTCCTCAACGATAATACCACGGTGTATTTGACCAATAATATCCATAAGTTTATTAATAAAAAGTTGTTGCTGATAAGTATATTCAATTAAATCTCTAAGTGTATCTACATCAATATCTTTATTAACTGAAGGCTCAACCTCTTTTAATATTTGTAGTACGTCAGACAATACTTCATCAGGATAGCTGTGAGTATTCATTTGAACAATAGGGTACACGTCATTTAAGCTACGATTAAGTGGTCTAAATTTTTTACGGTAAATCGCAATAATATCGTCTAGCAAACCAATTAATAGACCTAGATCACTGATAGATTCTCCTGATTTACTTGACGGATAACCTGAACCATCCATATTCTCATGATGATCTAGAATCGCTTTACGAGCCTCAATAGGAAACCCTTTAATATACTTAAGCATTTTATATGCAATAATTGGATGTAATTGCATTTGACGCCATTCACTGCCTGTTAGACAACCTGCTTTATTACGCACCTTTCGACTAATAAATAACAAGCCTATATCATGCATTAAAGCCGCTAAAAATGTTATTTCAGACTCTTCCTGTGATTTTTTTGATATGACACAACTAATATATGCAAGATAGGCCGAGACAAGAGATTGATCGAATAACTGAGGCATTTCAATAGAAAAAGCCGTAAGAATTTCGTCTAACACGGGATAAGCAACTAAACTGCCACAACATTTTTTTAGGCCATTTGAGTTATTAAACTTCTCATCAATAGCTAAAAAGGAACTATCGCTTTCAACTAATTTTTTAATTTTTCGATAAATGTTATCTGAGGAAACTTTATTAGAAAAACAAACAGCCTCTTCCAATGAAACAAGCAAAGTAGATGTGCGTAAATCATTATAGAGTTCAGTCGTAATTAAGCCACCCGCTTTTACGATAGGGTAACCTTTGTCGTTTTCAATATCGACTGTAGCAATAAGATCAACCCGACCACAAATTAGAGCATACAGGTGTTTCATGTACTTTTTCATAATGAAAAATTAAGCACTAACATAATCATAAAAATAGACTCTTTACTTCAAAGAATAAAATATTATCTAAGCTTTACAAGGTATTCATTAAAGTATCTAAGAAATAAATATTAACTTAAGTATAGTATATAGAAAGCTATTAATTATGGTACGCAGGAAGACACAGAAAAGGATATTCAGAGAATATATGACGTCAAAATCATCATAATTTCACATAACTTTTTCATTTTTCGAGTTGGTGTACAAGTTCTCCACCTAGCGCAGTTATTTTCATTTGAAGCTTTTCATCTTTCAATCCACCGGCTTCATCAAAAGCCTGAAAAGCACTAGGTACGGCTTGCTGATCTGGCAATACAGTTACACCGATATTCCCTAATAGCATTCTTAGAAACACCAAGCCCCGCAATCCACCTAAACCACCAGGAGAAGTAGCCATTATGGCTGCATATTTTCCTTTATAAGCAATTAATGGAGCTTCGTTTTCCTCGGTCGCTCGCGAGGCCCAATCAATCGCATTTTTTAACAGTGGGCTAAAAGCACTATTATATTCAGGAGAAGCTATCAACAAGCCATCATGTTCTATAAGCAATTGCTTAAAGGCATGAGCAGTTTCTGGCATGCCTTTTTCGGCTTCTAAATCTTGGTCAAACAAAGGCATTGGGTAGTCAGCTAAATCAATAATAGTGACTTCAGCACCAGCTTGGCGAGCTCCTTCTGCTGCAATAGTAACTAGTTTTTTATTAAACGATTCTTTCCGTGCACTGCCCGCGAACGCTAATATTTTTCTCATAATATTACCCCATAAATTAATTTACATTAACCCTTATTATTTAATATCCAGTTTAATTGAATTCCAGCTTCATTTTTCTTCGCAACAAATTCGTCACAAACCCATAGGTCGCCAACAGCCGCCAAACAGTCATCGACATAAATTAAAGGAATACGATCTCTTAACCACGTTTCCAACTGGTACTCTTGTAATAGCTTCTTTACAAGCTGAGAGTTCGCTCGACCAGCAGGTGTGCAACGCTCTCCCCCTTTACGCCAACGAACACTCACAGTTTTACCTAATTTTTCTCTATTTAATACTTTTACTGAAGTAGCATCAGACAAATCAGAAGTAATAGACTTAGCATCTAAATTCCCAGCAACATCTAAATCGATACACTGCTGTAAATCCCATTCAATAATATCATTGGGAGGAGCAAAAGGACTTAACGAGTGCATTAAATAAAAACGTTGATTAAATTGACGACATTCATAATTGCTCCATGTCACTATAGCAGAAGTCAACATTGCGTTAGAGCTGAAAAATTGTTCATGAATCTGCTGTAATTGTTGACCGTTCGGTAGAGTAATACCCTTACTCTCACACCAAAACCGCAGCACATTATTGATACGTTCTTGGTCGAGTGTTTTGCATTTTTTCCAGTCTAGGCTAAATCCATAACGCTCTGTACGTTCGTCTAGCTGTTGAAGATCCAATTCAGCTAAATCATTTAATAATTGTTGAGCTTTCTGTAATCTCACCGCTGTTTTGGCAAGCTGATTTTTCGCCTGCTGCCAACGCTGAGTCAATAACGGCATGATTTGATGACGCAAGTAATTGCGATCAAACTCTATTGATTCGTTGCTTTCATCATCAACCCAACGTATGTGGTTATCTTCAATATACTCAGCTAGCTGTTCACGGCTACAATTTAAAAAAGGTCGGGATAAAAAGCCTTTCCCTAGTGGACGCTCATATGGCATTGCACCTAAACCCAACACGCCGGCACCACGAAACAATCTAAGCAGAAAAGTCTCGGCCTGATCATCTGAGTGATGAGCCATCAACAAGCAATCATCTTCTTGAAGAAAACGTTCAAATACATCATATCGCGCTTTTCTAGCAGCTGCCTCTACTCCCTGCCCTTTTTGCTGTAATTCAACAACGTGAGGAAAAAAGTCGACATCACATTGATCCGCCTGTTGCTGGCAATGCTTCTGCCATGTATCAGCAAATGGGGATAACTGATGATTAACATGTAATGCACAAACAACCCTTGGACATGACAGGTTATTATTTACCTTCGCCACAACATGTAACAATGCGGTAGAATCCAGACCACCACTGTAAGCAATTACCCAGCGTTTGATATCAGGTTTAGACTGCAACTGCGCTAGCATATGTGATTCAAGAGACATAAAATAATAGAACTAGAATTTGGTAATAATATTCAAAAACAATAAATAGGATATGAGCAGAAATTATTCTGCACAACTATCTATCACAGAACATCCTATACTACAGGGCCTCTATGACAAAGCAAACACTCCCTTATGGCAGCTGGCCATCAACCATCACAAGCCAGTTGTTAACTCAAGGAATGTCACAATTAAATGAACCCCAGTTGAGCGGTGAAAATTGCTATTGGTTGGAATCACTGCCAGAGGAAAAAGGGCGTACCGCTATTATGTGTCAATGTGCTGATGGTTCTCGATACGCTGAAGGCTCTCAATATAGCATTACACCCGATAGCGTTAATGTCCGTACTCGCGCTCATGAATATGGAGGCGGGAGTTACCATATCCACAAAGACACTGTGTATTTTATAGATGATAGCGATCAACGCATCTATCAACTTCCGATCAATAAAAATAGTAATGAGGCAACGTCTCCCAAACCTCTGACCCCGGAAGGTAACTATCGCTATGCAGACTTTTGTATCGATGATGAACGCCAACAATTAATTTGTGTATGCGAAATTCATAAAGAAGGGGGTAATGAACCTGAAAACTGTATTATCTCCGTCCAGTTAGATGGCTCGTCAACCACTGCTTTTAGTGTTTTAGTCTTTGGCAATGATTTTTATTCTAATCCACGGGTCTCGCCTGATGGCACCTATATCAGCTGGCTTACTTGGCAGCATCCCAATATGCCTTGGGACAATAGTGAGTGCTGGATCGCAGAATTCAGTTCTTTTGGCTTACTTCACAAACAGCATAAAGTCGCTGGAGGTGTAGGCGATAGCAATGATAATAGCAGCCGCAATGAATCCGTCTTTCAACCACAATGGTCCCCTACTGGCGAACTGTTTTTTGTTTCTGACCGCAACAATTGGTGGAATATTTACCGCTACAACCCAAGCACTAAATCAACAAGCACCCTTTTATCAATGGACGCAGAGTTTGCCACGCCACAATGGGTATTTGGCATGTCCACCTATGGGTTTCTTAATAGCTTTACAATTTTTTGCTGCTATACCCAGAAGGGTCGATGGTTCGCGGCCACTATCGATATACTCAGCGGGCATTTTACGCCGGTAGAACTACCTTATACCGGCATACAATCTATTCATTGCAATGATGAAACCGATACGACTATTTTTATTGCCGCCGACGAGAAACAGCTAACGTCAATTGTTAAATGGCATGTCGATACTCAGCAGAATAAAAATACATTCGATGTGATTGCAAAAAGTGGTGACTTAACAATAGCAACGGATGAAATATCAGCACCTAAAGCAATCACGTTTAAAAACAGCCAAGATCAAGATGTCCACGGCTTTTATTATCCTCCACATAATCAATATCATGAAGGCTCAAAAGGCACATTACCGCCTTTATTGGTGATGTGCCATGGAGGACCTACAGGTGCAACCAGTGCTACCTTCAATTTGAAAATTCAATATTGGACTAATCGTGGTTTCGCCGTTTTCGACATTAATTACAGCGGCAGTACAGGTTATGGTCGCGCCTACCGCGACCGTTTAAAAGGTCAGTGGGGTGTACTGGATGTCGATGATATCTGTGCAGGTGCAGATTATTTAGTCCAAGAAGGCTGGGTAGATCCACAACGAGTTGCTGTGCGAGGTAGTAGTGCTGGCGGCTATTCCGTATTGGCAGCACTTACCTTTCGCAATAATTTTAAAGCTGGCGCCAGCTTATATGGTATTGGTGACTTAAATTTACTGGCTGAAGATACTCATAAATTTGAGTCTCGTTATCTAGATCAGCTTATAGGCCCCTACCCTCAAGAAAAGGCGCTATATAACGAACGCTCACCTCTACATCATGTCGAACAACTCCAATGTCCGGTAATATTTTTACAAGGTTTGGCAGATAAGGTGGTGCCACCCAATCAAGCAGAAGCCATGGTTGCTGCATTAACCGAAAAAAATATTCCTGTGGCTCATGTCACCTTCCCTGAAGAAGGCCACGGCTTTCGGCAAGCTGAAAATATCCGTTATGCTCTAGATGTAGAGTATGCGTTTTATGCCAACATTTTCAATTTAGAGACAAAAGAAACATTACCTGAAGTCCCTTTTGTTACCAAGCGCACTCAGAAGGAAACACGTTAATGGGACGTTGGCGGCCACCCAGAGAAAAAGGGTCTCCTTATATCACACCAGAAGGTGCGGAAGCATTGACGGCTGAATTAAAATTCCTATGGAAAGAAGAGCGCCCCAAAGTCACTCATGATGTACACGAAGCTGCCAAAAATGGAGATCGCTCTGAAAATGGCGATTATATTTATGGGAAAAAACGCCTGCGAGAAATTGATAGTCGTGTACGCTTTTTGACAAAGCGTTTAGATGAATTAACTATTGTTCGACAAGCCCCCAAAGATCAGAGCAAAGTCTTTTTTGGTGCTTGGGTCACATTGCTTAATGAAGAGGATGAAGCACAGACTTATCGTATTGTAGGCCCCGATGAATTCAATATAGCTGAAGGAAAAATTAGTGTAGATTCACCGATGGCTCGTGCTCTACTCAAAAAACAAATAGATGATGAAATTACAATAAAACTAAACAACAAAGAAGAATCTTTTTTTATTGATGAAATTCGTTACGAAAACCCGTAAATACCCTAGACAAATAAGTACTGTATTTAAAACTAAAAGAAATCACAGGAAAATAAAATAACTGTTACTCGCCACTATATCACTAAGTATAAAATTGGAGCTATCTCTTAAAACAGATAGCTCTCTACTTATCAAATATTACTGAATCAACGCTTGAACATAGTCAGGTAAATCCGCCACTTCAGCGGCAATCGGCGTAGGACCACTGATATCGAATACCTCAATATTGTTAGCACTATCGATATTATCTAATTCTCGCTCGGTGCAAACAACAAATTCAGTATTTTTAAGTGTTAATGCAACACGCAAACCATCATCATCAGTTCTCTCGCCTGCTTCAAATTGATTAGCAATATTACGTAATGAGAATCTAACAATATGATCAATGTTCAATTGTTGAAATAGGCCTTCATTAGCAACAGCATCTTCAAAAGTACAAAATCCAGGAGAACCCGATACATTAACGATAGGTTGATTGTTGGCATCCAGATGAATACCATCAAAATCTTGACTACCTTCTGCATTGGGTGGACTAACAGCAAAAAAAGGTGCACCGTCAGTATTGCCTGCTGCATCTTGTGCTTCTCCAATCACACCTAGCATGACGACATCAATACCTTCTCCACCATCAAAAAAATCACTACCGTCACCAGGGGCCCAAATAAACGTATCATCACCATTTTGGCCAAAGGATCTATCTCGATTGTCAGCGCCTCTCCCATCACCATCAACATTAGAGTTAAAATCCTCTGTACCACCAATCATGATATCGTCTCCATCATAGCCTTGTAGTACATCAACACCTAAACCACCAATGATTATATTATCTTCTTCGTTACCGATGAGCACATCGCCTGAACGCAAACTTTGATTAGGAGAACCGCCTACCCCAGCAGGATTAGCCGACAACAAAGAATTGCTACCGTTGTTTCTATCTGTTCCCTGAACTAGCTGAAATTGCTTGGCTGGAGGAGTGTTATCAACGTCAGCGGCATCATCATTAGAACCTCCGCCGCTGCCACCACCACAAGCGGTCAGTAGAGCAATCAAACTGACTGCAATGATAGCCGTTGGCATACGTTGTATGAATGTTGAATTATAATCTTGTCGTCGAACATCGATGCTCGGCAGTGTTATACGGGTTAATGTTTTATCTGTTTTCATAGTATTAAGCTCCAATATATGTATCTTTTTATAGGGTTATTTGTCATTTCAAAAGGCAAGCTCAGAGCTCAGAAGAATTCAAGCTTATCGCTCCATCGACTAACGCAGCAGCACCTGCAGGAAGATCTGTTACAGAGACTTCTTGAGCAGGAATCTCTCTCAAATCGAAAATACGAACATCACGATTTCCTTCTCGCCCAGTACATGCAAGAAACTCAACGTTCTTAAGGTGAAGAGCGACACGCAGCCCATCGTCTAGTAACTCAGGGGCAATACCGTACTCAACTTCTTCAAGAAAATTGGCGCGAGGGCCACGTAGTACAAAACGAATTAAATGATCTATATTGAGTTCATCAAGGCCTGCTTGGTTTTGCTCATCACCTTCAACAATTTCACAAAAGCCTGGTGAGTTAATAAAGTTAACGACAGGGATACCCGGTTCTACCTCATGAATACCATCGAAATCTTGTGTTCCCGGCGTACCTGGAGGGCTTACCGCAAAGAATGGTGCACCATATGTTTCTCCATGAGCATCCCTAGATTCTCCGATTAATGACAAAAACACCACATCGAGACCTGGGCCACCATCAAAGAAATCATTGCCATCTCCAGGTGCCCAAAGAAAAACATCCTCACCTTCTTGCCCAAAAGCCCTGTCGCGATTAAAGCTATTAAAGTCTTCGGTACCACCAACAATAATATCGTCACCCGCACCTCCAAAAAGAATATCGATACCTAAACCACCAACAAGTAAATCATTAGCCGCTGTCCCTTCTATGACGTCACCAAACTGAAGACTTTGGTCACCGCCACCATTAGAACCACGATTAGCCGAATAAATATCAGCAATCTCTGTATTAGCGCTATTTGCACTATTTAAATCATTACCTATCAGCACATCTGCTTGAACATTATTCAATAGCAAACTACCCATGATGAGTGTTTTTGTAAAAAAAATTGTCGCTTTATTGTTTTTCATTGTTTTGCCTCTATTATATTTAATTGATTGGTGTGTCATTACTAATCAAATATTGTGATTGACTAATAGTCTAAAGATGAATAGCTGGATGATTTTTTGTAGCCGCTAGATTTTGATTTTTTGGCGGCATGCCAAACACCACTAACACCATCCCCTGTTGTATCACCTACGTTGCGATCACCAATCCATGTATAAAGAGGTTGATTATTATAAGTCCACTGCTTAACCCCATCCTTACGAACAGTCATCCCCCAACCAGCTTTAACTTTATCGCTAAATTCAGCAATAAATGGTGACCATTTTTCTGCACAATGTCCGTAACAAACTGACTCATTACGGCTATCTTTATCAAAGGTATATAAAGTCATACCTAATTCATCGGTTAATACCTTGTCACCATCTGCCTGTACGCCAGCAGATAATGAAAAAACAGTAACCACGACTAACGTAAGTTTTGTAGACAATTTCATTGATCTCTCCTAAATAAGTTATATGTAGTTATAAAGCTGCTTAGCTCATATTATTTAAGACGAAACGAAAGGGCTGCTTGGATGCAAACTGTAGAAAATAAAATTTGGGTTAGTATTCTTGAGGTTTTAAGGAGAGGTTACAAATAATAAGTATAGGGTTGGAATTGTTTTTTGGTGTCGAACGTAGAATCGTTATGCAGGCAGGCAATTCTTTTTTTGAGAAGAAGTGTAAAATCAAGCGAGACAAAAAAGATATTGACTCTATGACTATCAATTTTACAGTGACTACAGCACAAAGAATTTTGTAAAAATATAAAAACTATAAAAATTAAAAAATTAAGCTAAATGCAATAACCCACATAGTTATACCGATAAACACATCCAATATCGACCAAGTTTTTGGCTTATGAAACAAAGGGCGTAACAATCTTGCACCATAACCTAGTGTAAAAAAGAAAAAGAAAGAGGAGACCATCGCCCCAAGTGCAAAATAATCTGAATACTCACCGTACTTAGTAGAAATTGACCCCAATAAAATCACTGTATCTAAATATACATGAGGATTTAACCAAGTTAATGCCAAACAAATCAGTAACACTTTGTACAAGCCTTTTACAGAAGCTCCTTCAGGCTCCAAACTCCCTTTTTGATTATAGGCACTAATAAAACTACGCAAACCGTAAAAAAGTAAAAAGCATGCGCCAAAATACCGAGCAAATATCGCAAATTTGGGCAAATACGTTTCAACGACATTAAGGGCAAATACACCCACCGCAATAAGTATTGCATCTGAAAAAGCACAAATTAGGCATACCCAAAATACATACTGCCCTTTTAAGCCTTGCTTTAACACAAAGGCATTTTGTGCACCGATAGCGACGATCAAAGATAAACCCAGGAAAAAACCCTGTACAGCTGCTGATAACATAAGAATTATTTTTTAAGTTTGATGGCGATTGAGCCTTTTTTCCAAACGACTGAAAATAAAAACCAACGTATAGGTAATAACTAAATACATAATAGCAATGGCGATATACACTTCATAGATCGCAAATGTTTTTGAAATAATACGCCCAGCGACTCCTGTTAAATCCAGCACGGTGATAATACTAACCAAAGAGGTAGCCTGCATAATAAAAATAATTTCATTGATATACCCCGTCCACCCTATACGAATAGCCTGAGGCAATATAATTCGCTGATACAGTTTCCAGCGTGACATGCCGAATGCTTTTCCGGCCTCTATTTGCTTTTTATCAACTGACTTAATAGCGCCTGCAAAAATTTCTGAAGAGTATGCCGCAGTATTTAAAGCCAAGACAAATACCGCACAAAAATAACCTTCACGAAAATAGGTCCATAAACCTATCGCATCTAATTCATGGCGGAACTGTCCACTGCCGTAATACACTAGAAACAGCTGTACCAGCAAAGGCGTACCACGAAAAAAGAAAATGATTGTTTCAGCAGGCCATCGATAAATAATGATCGGAGACAGCTTCATTATTGCCAGAAAAAGGGCAATAAATAAACCGATAAACACAGAAGTCGACGTTAGTTGAACAGTAACCCAAAACCCTTCCATCAACCAAGCGAAGTTTTCCCAGACCACATACCAAGACATCAGTGATGCCCCTTGGCATATTTATTTTCAAGATAACGTTGTACACCCATGGAAACGAGCGTAATACCCAAAAATAATAATGCTGCAAAGGCATAAGCAGTGAACGGTTTCTGAGTAGAATTTGCAGCAATTTTAGTCATTCGCATTACTTCATCTAATTGAATAACAGAGATTAATGCTGTCGCTTTAATAAGTAACATCCACACATTACTTAGCCCTGGGATAGAAAACCGTAATGCTTGCGGGAATGTAATACGAAAGAATATCTGCCAACCATTCATTCCTATGGATTTAGCTGCTTCTATCTGCCCTTTAGGAACCTGACCAAAGGCACCGCGAAAAACCTCTGTCGAAAAAGCACCATAAATAAACCCAAGAGTCACTATGCCAGCTACAAATGGATTAAGGTTAATAATCACTTCATACCCTAATCCAGCAAATACATCTTGTAAGAATGTAGGAACACCATAAAAAATTAACAGCAATAGTATAAGCTCAGGAATACCTCGAATGGTTGCTGTATAAAAAGAGGATACCGTTCTAAGAAAGGTAATTGATGACTTCTTTGCCAAAGCACCGACAACACCAATAAAACATGCTAATAGCATTGCTAAGATGCCGACTAATAATGTTTGCTGTAACCCAGCAAATATTGCACTTGAATAGCCATCAAGATCAAACATGACTATTACCAGCTTCAGTATTAAATTTCATTATGGGCAACAGCCAATTTAATCGACATTCGCAATATTAATTATTGTAAGAAGCACTGACAGTGCTCGATATCGAGCACTGTCTTATTATTTATGAACCGAAAACGTCAAATTTGAAGTATTTGTCATTAATTTTTTTATAGGTTCCATCTTCTCTGATCTTTTTAATGGCCGCATTTAACTTAGCTTGTAAATCGCTTTCGCCTTTGCGAATACCAATACCAATGCCTTCACCAAGGTATTTTACATCATCAAAGTCAGGGCCAACTGCTTCTGCTTGCTTGCCTTGTTTAGATTCCAAAAAGTCATACAAAACAAACGAATCTGCCGCAATTACATCAACACGTCCTGCAATAAAATCTAAATTTGCTTCTTCCTGAGTTTTATACGCTTTAACCTTAGCTTTAGGAAAAGTTCCACGAACAAAATTCTCTGTTACAGTACTGGATTGGACAGCGATTAATTTACCTTTTAATTTATCGGCAGATATTTCAAAAGAAGAGCCTTTCATACGAGCAAACTTAACAGGGCTGGTATAGTACTTTGATGTAAAATCTATTTTTTTCTTTCTCTCATCAGTAATGGACATTGAAGCTATTATGGCATCAAATTTCTTAGCCAGAAGCGCAGGGATAATTCCGTCCCAGTCAGAAGTCACCCACTCACATTCAGCATTCATTGCTGCACAAAGTGCTTCACCGATTTCTATATCAAAACCTACTAATTTTCCACTCGGGTCAACAGAATTAAAAGGGGCATAAGCACCTTCTGTCCCTAGTCGAATCTTCTCTCCTGCATTTGCACCAGCACTGATACCAAAGCACATCACTCCAAGATAAAGCGCTGTTAATAGAGTCGTCATTTTTTTCATGGTCATTCCTCTTTTTATCTATAGTGTTATTATCTAAACAGAATGGTTAGCATTACACTAACAATTCAATTATTTTTCATGGGCAATAAATTCGCGCAACCGATTCGATTGAGGTCGCTCGAAAAAGTCTTGAGGGTTACCTTGCTCTTCTATCCTGCCTTGATGTAGAAACACAACATTGCTAGACACATTACGTGCAAAACTCATCTCATGGGTCACAATCAGCATCGTTCGTCCTTCATTGGCCAACGATTGAATGACCAATAACACTTCATTCACCAATTCTGGGTCTAAAGCAGATGTTGGTTCATCAAATAACAAGACTTTTGGCTGCATCGCCAACGCTCTTGCGATAGCAACTCGCTGCTGCTGCCCTCCTGACAATTGGGCTGGGTAGCTACTGGCTTTTTCAGCAAGACCGACCTTTTTCAAATACTCCATAGCCTCGTCTTTCACTTCTGCCTTAGGTCGTTTCAATACATGAACAGGCCCTTCCATGACATTCTCAAGCACTGTCATATGTGACCATAAATTAAAACCCTGAAAAACCATCCCTAATTGTGTACGAATAATCGATATTTTTGCTTGGGTCTCTTTATTAATTTTTTTTTGCTTATTACTGTCGAATACAACTTCATGGCCATCAACAACCACTTTACCTTGATCAGGTTGCTCCAAAAAATTAACACAGCGTAAAAAAGTACTTTTTCCCGAACCAGAACTACCCAGAATCGAAACAACATCACCTTTATTGGCAGCTAATGAAATACCTTTGAGAACCTCAAGTTCGCCAAACTTTTTATGTATGTTTTCAACGGAGAGTACAGATTCTGACACTGGCATTGGACGTCTATGGATAAATTTATAGTAATTATTGGGTCACACTATAACTTTTATTAAATGATTTAGGCAAATAGTTACTAATAGAAATAACTCATGGAATATAGACTAAAGTCTAATAGGAGGGTTGAGATATACTGTAAATTAAACCTCAACCTCCTTTAAGAAAAACCATTAAAACTTAGCAGTTAAAAGCTAGAGCTATCTTGAAACTAAATTACTTTTAACAAAGACTCGATGACATAATCCATATTATTATCATTCAAGCCAGCAATATTAATACGGCTAGACCCGACCATATAAATACTGCTCTCTTGTTTAAGTCGATTGACTTGATCAACCGTAATGCCTAAAAAGGAAAACATACCCTTTTCGTCTTTTATATAATTAAAACGATCTCCAGCTCCCGCATCGGCCAATCGCTGGACAAAAGTCTCACGTAAACCTGAAATACGCTCACGAACCTGGCCTAACTCTCGCTGCCACTGCTGAGTCAAAGCCTCATCATGCAGGATTAAGTCAACTAAGGCGGCTCCATGGCTTGGGGGCATCGAATAAATTTCTCTGGCAACATTCAGTAACTGTCCCCGACAGACCTCAGCTGTTTCTGCATCATTCGCTACAACGACTGCTGCACCCACGCGTTCACGATACAAGCCAAAGTTTTTGGAACAAGATGTTGCAATAATAACTTCAGGACAATGTTCCGCTAAGTAGCGCAAGCCATAGGCATCTTCATCCAAACCATCACCCAACCCTTGGTAGGCAATATCAATAAATGGGGTGGCTCCTCGCTCAAGTAACACCTTAGCCACTGCCTGCCATTGCTCCGGGCTCAAATCGGCACCTGATGGGTTATGGCAACATCCATGGAGCAATACCAAATCTCCAGCTTCTACAGTTGCCAAACTGGTAATCATCGCATCGAAGTCTATTTTATGCTGCTGTGCGTTGTAGTATGGATATTCCACCAGCTCTAAGCCTGCGCTACCTAGCAAAGGAATATGATTTGCCCACGTTGGAGTCGATACCCAAATTTTTATGTTCTCTCGACAACGTTGCAACATACCTGCGGCTACGCGCAGCGCCCCACACCCACCAGCTGTTTGAACACTGATGGCACGTTCCTCTCTAAGCGCTTGATGTCCTTCCCCTAACAATAACTGCAATACACCCTCATTAAAGCCTGTAAAGCCTGCAGGGGGCGCATAGACTTTAGTCGTTTCTGCTGCTGCCCAGCGAGACTGTGCCTGTAAAACAGCCTCCATAATTGGGGTGTGGCCTTGCTCGTTCTTATAGACACCAGCACCAAGGTCAACCTTTTGGTCATTTGTATCGGCGTTATACGCCATAATGAGACCCAGAATGGGATCCGCAGATAAGGCAGGTAATTCTTCAAACATGAGAGGTAAATCCGTTAAAAATAGGGGCAAGCAAGCAATTATACGGATATTTGATACTCACTACCACGAAACTTCATCATCGGAGCCGTCTAGAATCAACCAATATTTTTGCTATAAAAAATTATATAATCAAAGCTATTTGGAATATAAAACAGAACTATGTCACACCAAAACCCATCCAAAAGTAAGCACACACTTACTTTGAAGTCACCGCAGCCACAGGCTTACAATTATATTGAACTTCTATGTCATTGAAATATATGATCTTTTCACCCTTTTCATAGCTATTTCGTCTAAATCAACTGCTGACAGGAGCATCTATACTGAATATAGTAAATCATCGATGTAAACCTGAGCCAAAAGCATTAGGTAGAAGCGTTAAGGAGGTTGTACGATGATTAGGACTTTTACAAAAAGTATCGCTCATTGCTCGCAGTGGATTTATCGATCACTCACTGCCGTTATATCACTAGTGGCCGCATTCAGTATTAATGTTCATGCTGATACTCTGCCTGACGATGATATATACCTTTGGTTGCAACAAGAAGCACCTCAAAATCCAAAACCAGATGATGGCATTTATTATTCAACAGGCGAATTTTCTACTAATTTTAATAGCCCCAGCTATGCGTTAACGACACCTGATGTGAAAGTTAATGAACACGGCTTCTCTAAATCCAACAAGAAAATTGCCAAGTCTAATGAAAAGAAATTGCTTCGTCGTTTAAGTGAAAAGTTTAAAGTCACACTGTTTAGCGCAAAAAGCAGACGCTCAAAACACCGTGTTTACTTGAATGCAGCCAAACAAGAAATTGTTAGCAAAAGCCGTTTAGGTAAAGCGCGCTACGAAATACGTATAACAGAGAAAGAAGCCGAGGCTCATTTCCGGTACACGTTCTAGAGTCTGTTTGCACTAATACATACACATGCCGGGCAGTGATTCGTTTACCTGCCTGACTCTTATTACCCATCACATATTCGCAACGTTTCGCTGATAAAGCGAATACTGATTAACACCCCCGACTTCTTTGATATAATGCGCTCTTAACTAGAGATAAGAACGTGTCTGAAACAAGCCTGATCCAACATCCATCCCTTTTACGTCGCTTTGCCGCTATGAATTATGATTGCTTACTACTGATGGCTGTCAGCATTGCCTATGGACTACTCTATACCGGCATCGCAAAGTTACTTTTCCTTATGGATAGTGATAGAGCTACTGGCTTTCTATTTCAATTAGGTTGGCTGCTTTCCATCGTTGGTTTCTTCTGTTACTTTTGGATGAAAGGTGGGCAAACCACGGGAATGCGTGCATGGAAAATGAAAATCACCACAACACAAGGTGACTCGCCTGCTCTAAAACAGTGCTTACTGCGATTTTTCTTGGCGCCAATTGGTTGGTTGTGTTTTTTCACCGCCTTCTTCAACCATAATCAGTACTGCCTACATGACCAGTGGAGCCAAACTGAGCTAAGGTTATTGAAAGAGTAAAGCATTAACAATGATCATTGTTAGTCGTATTCAATCTAAAAAATCATCAAACATAACATCAAAATAAAGTATTTATCTCTATACTCAAAGTTAAAAGTGAAGAGAATACCCTGTGCTATCAGCGTTTGTTCATTTCAATTTACAGCTTTGGCGACATTACCTATTGTCACATACCTTCAGGCAAGAATTTATTGTAGATTCAGAGCATTGTCATTACCGCCGCTATACAAAGCAGTATTCCAAAAAGAAAAGCATAGTAAAGTTTTTCTGGATAGGTTCTGGAATGATCACCCTAATATTCCCCTCTCCACCATTGGCGACCAGTTTATTAATTGGTACGACTTTTTTATCGTTTAGTTTTTTAGACGAAACCAAATAACAGATCTACAACTTAAACGACCTTATCTTGGTGCCCAAACTGTAAAGCAGCAAGCTTCTGATAAAGTGCCGATGATGCTAACAATTGTTGGTGAGTTCCTTCCGCAATAACTTCACCATTTTCCATCACTAGTATCCGGTCTGCATGTACAATCGTCGCTAAGCGATGAGCAATGATTATCGTAGTGCGATTTTTCATTAACAATTGTAATGCTTCTTGCACCCACTTTTCACTTTCAGCATCTAGGGCACTGGTTGCCTCATCCAGTAAAAGTATTTCTGGATCGTTTAAAATAGCACGAGCGATCACAATTCGCTGCTTTTGCCCACCACTTAAGCGGACCCCTCGTTCGCCTAAAAAACTTTCATAATTCTCTGGTAGCTTTTTGATAAAATCATGGGCATGTGCAGCTTTTGCTGCATCAATAACGTCTTGTTCGCTTGCATCAGGTTTTCCATAGGCTATATTGTGTAAAACATTAGCACTGAACAATGTAGGCTGTTGAGGCACCATCGCCATCTGTTGACGTGCAACAAAAATATCTAAATCATTTAATGGCGTTTCATTTAATAGTACTTCTCCTTGTTGTGGGTCATAAAAGCGTTGCAATAATTCAAATACCGTGCTTTTACCCGCTCCGCTAGTGCCCACAAGAGCAACTGTTTCCCCGCGCTTTATATCAATACTGACATTATTCAGTGCTAAGACATCAGGGCGACTTGGGTAACAAAAACTAACATTCTTAAAATGAATATGGCTTTGAGTACCAACGTCCATCGCTTTTATTAACATTGGAGAACTAATCTCTGGTTTCACTTGTAACAACTCCAGTAAGCGCTCGGTTGCGCCGGCTGCGCGTTGCAGCTCGCCCAAGACCTCTGAAACCGCCGCAACGCCACCGGCAACCATAATGGCGTAAAAAACAAATGCCGCCAGTTCACCGCCGCTCATATTGCCACTTAATACATCACTTGCGCCAATATAAACCATCGCGCCCATTGCTGAAAATGCAAATAGAATTACTAATGATGTCAATAAACCCCGATTGATAATACGATTTCTAGCTACCTCAAATGCTCTCTCGACTTCTGTTGAAAAAGCCGTGCGTTCATTATTTTCACGGGTATAGCTTTGTACTGTTTTAATTTGCTGAAGAATTTCGCCAGCATAAGTGCCTACGTCTGCGACCTTATCTTGGCTATCTCTGGATAATTTGCGAACACGCTTACCAAAAATCATGACCGGTAACATCACCAATGGCAAAGCCCCAAACACAACAATCGTTAACTTGGCATTGGTCAGCAACAACATAATTAAACCGCCTAGCATCATTAAAAATGAGCGCAAGGCAAAACTTACACTGGAACCAATAATTGATTGAAGCAACGTAGTATCTGTTGTTAAGCGACTCATTAACTCACCAGAGCGATTGGTTTCAAAGTAATTAGGCTCTAATGTTATTAAGTGATTAAACACTGATTTACGAATATCTGCAGTCACACGTTCCCCAATCCATGTCACTAAATAAAATCGAATAAAGGTACCCACTGCCATTAAAATAACAACGACAAAAAATAATAATAAAGTTTGATTTAACTTTTCTAACGAACCTGCAATAAAGCCATCATCAACAACCAGCCTAACCGCCTGACCTAAAGATAAACTAAGCCCCGCAGTAAAAGTAAGCGCGACAGCTGCAGCGATAAGAACCCATCGATAAGGTTTTAGAAAAGGCCAAAGGCCAGTTAAAATTTTCAGGCCAGATTTATTAGAAGTCGTGTCACTCATAAAAACTCAAAGATTCGTTATTGATCCAGTTTTTTATACAAATATATTTGAAAGTCAGCGACATCATTCAATTCATTCACCTGCTGCAAACGCTGTTCGGCTTCTGCGTTAACTCTCTGCCCATGAGGTGTCATGGTTAACAAATGCCTAATATGCTCATTTTTCATAATTGTGAGCGGGACTTTTAATTCTGCTCGGTCAATCAACGCATAATCATCAGTAAAATAATTTTTATGCTTATCACTTTGATAGCTTCTGACTTCTGAATAAATAAGTTGTCTCAACGCTAATAGATGCTCAGCTCCTGGACCTGCAAATAATACATAGCCACCGGGCTTTAATACTCGGGAGAATTCCTGAGACTCTACTCGTGAAAAAATACTCATTACGACATCAAAGGATTCATCGCCATAAGGTAAACGTGCACTGGACGCCACCGCCCATTCAATATGCTTATATTGGCCGGCCGCTGACTGAATGGCCGGTTTACTGATATCGAAGCCATAAGCGGATATCTCTGATTGGCGTGTCAATAAATGATTCAGATAAAAACCTTCACCACAGCCTGCATCCAGTACAGTTTTAGCCCCAACACTTAGCACACTATCTGCTAATTTATCAGCAAATGCCTGATAATAACCGGCCTCTAAAAATGAACGTCTACCCGCTACCATCAACGCATCATCACCTGGTTGCTTTGTACGCTTATTCTGAACTAACAATAAATTAATATAGCCTTTTTTATGTCGATCAAAACTATGTCCATTTTCACAACGTAAAGGGCTCTGTTTCGTTTGATTGTTTTGAATGGCGATGGATTCAGCACTGCATTCAGTTAACGGAAGATGGCAGACAGGGCAAATGTACATAGTCAATAAAAATGGGCTCACTATAAGTGAGCCCATTTTGGCTAGTTTAGTAATAAAGACAAGCTTTAATTCAATTAAATAGCAAGCTTATGCTGCATTCGCTGTAGTAAATTTGTGGTTATCCAATAAATGCTTATGACCAGGCGCGTAGTAGCTACCCCCCCCCGCATGAAAGAGTACAAAGCCTGCCGCAAGTAATGCGAACTCTCTCTTGAAGCCATTGAGATTAGCAATCAATGACTTATCAAGGTTAATTTTCTGCATAATAAACAACATCATCGCCATAACAACAGCTGCCCCTACAAGACGTGTTTGCACGCCAGCCAAAATCATCACACCTAATAAAACTGCGACTATTGCTGGCAACTTAAAGGTTTGAATATTATCTAAGCCATGGAAAAAGCCAGCAATTAAAAATGGCAGAGCAAGAGACACTCTCAACAACAAACCCAGTTCATTCCAGCGAGTATGGGTCGCATTCGACCTTATCGCTCTACCAGTGCCAAAACGCTCATCCAAACAATATCGACCTGATCCCAGATTATAGAGTAGGAAAAATAAACCAGATAAAGCGATATCTCTAATCTGTACAAACATGGCTGGCGAGTTATAAGTATTTTCAGCTGAAATAACGCCCGGAGTAGTTACGACGGGTAGCGATACAATAAAACTCCACAGCAGTAGTGCCCAAATAATCGACAATGGCCGAACCAAAAAACCCGCAACTAACATTAATCCACTAACCAACTCAAAAGCGGAGAGCGCCGTTAAAAATGACCATGGTGTTAAAATATAACCAAGCGGCCCTGAAAATAAATAATCGGTAAAAAACTGATTAATATAACCTGACGACCCCATATAACTGTTCACTATTGCATCAACTGTATTTGGGTTTAACAATTGGTAAAGCTTATTCCACCCTCCTATCACAAAGACCAAACCTAAACCGATACGTAGCACCATCGCCATCACTTCTGGTTGCCATTCACTGCGGGTAAAAAAAGATTTCATACTATCTCCATCATATAAATTGATTATTAAAATTGAAATTTACAAAGTTGCTATACAACGCATGGAGAAGACGTACCAATAACGATTATGATTTCCATTCATCGCAATTTAATTTTTTGGATATAAAAATTTGAGAACTAGTGCAATCAAAAAGTTGATTAAGACGTCATTTAGACAAGCAAGTGAATTTTTAATGGAAAACATGAATGCAACGCATTTCGGATGATCAACTTCAGCGAGCCTATCGCTACGCCATGTCACTAACTAATGATCATGATGTTGCAATGGATATCGTACACACGGCATATGTCAGTATATTAGGGAGAGGGGCCAGCGATATAAAAAATATACAAGGGTATTTTTTGCGCTGTGTGCGCAACACATTTATTGACCAAAAACGCTTTGATGACCGCTGGTTAATTGCAGTAGAAGATCCGGAAGACAATGGCATGGATATCAGCCTTGTGACGCTTGAATCAACTATTATCAGTCAGGATTTGTTAGTACAGTTATGGAAGAGCTTTAAGCCACTGGAGCGTGAATTGCTATATTTATGGGCCGTTGAAGAATACACCATTGATGAAATTAGCCATTTAACAGAAACGTCCAGAGGAACGCTGTTATCTAGAATTCATCGTATCCGCAAAAAAGTACTTAATAACAACATGTCAAAAGAGGCCATTTATGAGCAAGCCAATTAAGACAGCCATTAAAGAGTTGCACAAAGAGGTTAAATTATCGACTGATGATCTGGAATATTTTCATCGCGCTGATGATGAATATTCAGACTCACAAAAAGGTAAAGCGCAAACCCGCTGGTTTTTATCACGACGTACTTATCTATCAGCAGCTATTAGTGGCTTTTTTTTAGGTGGGATTATATGGTTAGCCTTATCAAATATTGTACCAAGCACTAGCAAAACAGAGCGGATATTTGCCGATATTGTCGATAACCATCTGTCGTATAAATCCTTAAAATACAATACAAGCTCCATATGGGAATTAGCGGATAAATTTTCTTACTTGGGCTTTATGCTATCTGACTCGCGTTCTATGATGAGCATTAATGGAAAATTAACCGGCGCTCGTCCCTGTCTTATTTTAAATATACCAGCCGTACAATTACGCTATCAATCTGATAACAATTTATGGACTACGGTTTATCAAACACGTTATGAAAAAGGCATACATGGCCTTATCCCCGACATGAGCAAACAACAAAAACCATTAACCGTAATTAAAAGCGGTGTACAAGTAGCTTTATGGCAAAAAGACGGCTTACTATTTGCCACAGCAGAATAAATTATCACCAAATGATCTATCAAAATATATTTACCACTAAACTGTCGAGAATTTTTCCTCATAAAAAAACCTACATAGACGACACACCTTTGAGTACTAAAGGTATAAAAAATTCTATTAATACCGTCTGAAATATTTAGCTAAAAATATTACCAACTCCTCTTAATGTCAATTAATAACAAAAATGATAAAGCCAATCATCACAGACTGTGAACTCCAGTAGAATAAAGCGACATTTTTTTAAACATTTATAGCTACAATTGGATTGTTTATAGAGGTTTTTTTTCGAGAAAAATTCATTTAATTTTTTTATCGTTTTGTTTAATTTTTTTAATCAGATTTTATAGAGGCATCCATATAAAGTACCTGCCGTTGTACCTTTTCTACTAACGATTAATTAATAATAGGAACAATAGCAATGTTTAAAAAAAATCTTTCACTATTAGCTACCATAACAATATCTCTCTCACCGTTGATAATATCTAATACCACCTTAGCATCTGAAAAGTCACCATCCGACTACACAAAAAACATTAACATCCACTCAAACCAATATTGGTGGCCAAATCAATTAGATCTCAGCCCACTTCGCCAACATTCTGATGAATCAAATCCCCTAGGCAGAGACTTTGATTACGAAGAAGCATTTAAATCCCTAGATCTCGAATCAGTAAAAAAAGATATCAATAAACTACTGACCACATCACAAGATTGGTGGCCAGCGGATTATGGAAACTATGGCCCATTTTTTATTCGTATGGCATGGCACAGCGCAGGGGTTTATCGTATTTTTGATGGCCGAGGAGGAGCATCGGGTGGACAACAACGCTTTGAGCCTCTCAATAGCTGGCCAGACAATGGCAACCTAGATAAAGCTCGTCGTTTGCTCTGGCCTGTTAAAAAGAAATATGGTGCAAAAATATCCTGGGCTGACTTAATGGTACTCGCAGGCAATGTTGCGCTGGAAAATATGGGCTTTACCACATTTGGTTTTGCGGGTGGCCGGGAAGATGATTGGGAGGCAGAAGTTGTCGATTGGGGTTCAGAAACGAAATTTCTTAAACATGACAAACGCTTTACTCAAGATGGCAAACTTAAAAAACCTTATGCTGCTGTCGAAAAAGGGTTGATTTACGTAAACCCTGAAGGTCCAGGAGGCAACCCAGATCCACTCCTTGCCGCAAATCATATTCGCCTTGCTTTTGGCCGTATGGCAATGAATGATGAAGAAACAGTCGCGCTCATTGCAGGAGGGCATACTTTTGGTAAAGCTCACGGCGCCCACTCGAAAGACTGTGTTGATGTAGAACCTGCTGCTGCCGGTATCGAAGAGCAAGGGCTTGGTTGGACTAATAAGTGCGGTAAGGGCAATGCTGAAGATACCGTAACAAGTGGTTTAGAAGGTGCCTGGACCGTCAGCCCAGCTCAATGGACTCATAACTTTTTCCAAAACTTATTTACTTACGAATGGGTACAAACCAAAAGCCCCGCTGGTGCAATACAGTGGATACCTAAAAATGCGGATCAATTAAAAATTGTACCTGATGCGCACATTCCAGATAAACGCCATGCACCCATTATGCTAACAACTGACTTATCTTTAAAAGAAGACCCTGTTTATCAGAAAATTTCAAAACGTTTTATGGAAAAGCCTGAAGAGTTTGAACGCGCTTTCGCAAAGGCATGGTTTAAATTAACTCATCGTGATATGGGTCCGAGTGCACGCTACTTAGGCACTGACATCCCATCAGAGACACTCCTCTGGCAAGACCCTATCCCTACTATCGATTACAAGCCAATTAACAAAAAGGATATTAAAAAGCTCAAAAGTAACATTCTTGATTCTGGACTAGCGGTATCAGAGCTAGTGAAAACAGCGTGGGCATCTGCTGTTACATTTCGCGGCACTGATATGAGAGGAGGAGCCAATGGCGCACGAATTCGCCTCAAGCCTCAAAAAGGCTGGCCTGCCAATAACCCTGCTGAACTTGAGAAAGTACTGAATAAACTTGAAAGTATTCAAGAAGAATTCAACAACAATCAATCACAGCGCAAAGTATCATTGGCTGACTTAATTGTGTTAGGGGGAGCAACCGCCATTGAAAAAGCAGCTAAAGAGGCTGGCCATAAAATAGAAGTACCGTTTACACCTGGCCGAGCCGACGCAATTCAGGCACAAACCGATATCGAGTCCTTTGCCGTACTTGAACCAACAGCTGACGGCTTTCGTAACTATTTTGATAAAAATAGCGTTAACCAAGATAGCAACCAATCGCCCACTCGTATGCTAATAGAACGTGCGGACTACCTTACGTTAACTGTGCCTGAAATGACTGTTTTAATTGGCGGTATGCGCGTACTGAATACCAATACTGATGGGTCTAAACACGGCGTGTTGACTGAGAGCCCAGAAGTTTTAAACAATCACTTCTTTGTTAACCTACTGGATACAAACACCAAGTGGACAAAATCTCCTGAAGAAGAAGGCATTTACCAAGGAATGAATCGTAAAACGAATAAAGTAAAATGGACCGGGACTCCCGTTGACCTTGTTTTTGGCTCTAACGCAGAACTGCGAGCAGTCGCTGAAGTTTATGCAGCGGATGATGCTAAAAAGAAATTCGTTAACGATTTTGTTAAAGCTTGGGCCAAAGTAATGACACTGGATCGCTTTGATATTTAGCTGAAACATCACAGTGGTTAAATCAATGTAAAGTATAAAAAGAGCGTTACCGGTTTTGATAAAGGTAACGCTCTATACTGCAAAACGATTAATGAGGCTAACAGCCCTTCTAATGGACAACACTCTTCATACACCCTCAAAAATGTCGCCAAAATCATCCCGGTAAAAATCACTGCACTGCCAATAATAAAAATAAGCGGCCATATTACATAACTTATTGATAAATAAAATATTAATTACATGTTACTGTAATAAACATACAGCCACTGACTCTATATTTCTCTCAGTATTAAATAGTCATTTGCTAAGTGATTAAAAATACAGTAATTTCCGCAGCTCCATGCCGCCTCTTATAGAAATATACGGCTTAAGAGATATGCGGCCTATGACCGTATATTTAGCTGTTAGATTTTTTTTCGGAGTACATATCTACCAATGAAGAAAACTGAAATAGGGACATTTGAAGAGTTTCACGAACTTATTACTTCATTTTCATCTTCTACTATTTATCGCGGCGTATGTGATCACAAATACACGTTAACACCACCTTTGGGTAGAAAGCGTAATATAGAAACAAAAGATATTCATGCTCTCGAAGCTAAAATGATGCGTTTGTTCAAAGCTCACTCAACTGCGTATATGGTCTCAAAACCAACTAATGAATGGGAGTGGTTGGCACTGGCACAACACCATGGGTTACCAACACGTCTTTTAGATTGGAGCAGAAATCCTTTAGTAGCCTTATTTTTTGCAACAATTTCCTATCGAATAAACGGGGCTGTATATGTACTCAAAGATGTAATGGATATCGTCGATACAGACGTTAGCCCTTATGAAATGAAAGATGTTGGTGTTTATTATCCAAGTCACATTACAAGTAGAATTACGGGACAATCAGCCCTATTTACATCCCACCCAAATCCAGATGAGGAATATAGCTCTGAAAGCGTTGAAAAAATAATCATCAAGTACGACAAGAAATCTCAATTAATTACTGAGCTAAGGAAATATGGGGTCCACAGAGCATCAATATTTCCAGATCTAGATGGCCTTTGTGAAGACATCAAGTGGGGTAATGATTTTCCAACATAAAATCTAACAAGGCCTTGAAGCCGGATTCGTAACAGTTGGCTCGATTCCGCTCCGCTTCACATTTTAGCCAACTATCTACTCAGCTTACTGCGGCGTTATATGTAACCGAACTATGAGCAAACCAGTTAAGCCAAAGTATTATAAAGTTAGATTGTATGTTCCTATTGTAGGCTTCGTTATTTTCATGTGGGCACTTAACCTAATTGATTCAAATACTAAAAAAGTAATATTTGGCTTAATATCACTTTGCATAGCATTAGTTTTTCAGCACCTCTTTAACCCTAAAAATGTTAACGAATATTACCAGCATGAAATCGATATAGAGAAAAAATCTCCAAAAAATATCACTTCCAAATCGAATATTAATGAAAACATTAGAAAACACCTAGAAGAGCAGCGCATCAAAAAACAAAATGCAAAATGGTGGCAGTTTTGGGTTTAGATACATATAGCAAGGTTATTAATGTGCCATATATTTATTTAGCCAAAAACTTTAGCTTTTATCATTTTATTTAGTTGGACGTTAATGAATGAGAGTCTACTAGACCTTTTTCTTCGCCTTAGCATTATCATTCCAACTTATATCAGTTGCTTTAGCTAAATATATTTAGTCGAAAAACAGTGAATAACTGTAACAAGCACCCTAGCAAAACCATTGATTTCGTTCCAACCACAAAAAGGGGGTACTCCCCACCAAGCTGCCTACATATTGATTCAAAGCCCTTTAAAAGGCACTATATTCATATAAGACCACCAATGTGTAACTGAAAGGTAAGGCATGGATATTAAAGTTCTTTTCAAAGACAAACAAGATGAAGTGGCGGAGCTTTTTACTTCTGTTTTCGCTTCGTCAGAAGGAGAGGAAGAAGGTAAGCTTATCGGTAAGCTTGCTTCCGAGCTATCTTCGAATATAGACAATAAACGAATAATTTGTTTTGGTGCATATAAACAACAATCACTTATTGGTTCCATTTTCTTTACTCGCCTTTGGTTTAATGAACCTATCCTTGTTTATATGCTCGCTCCAGTTGCAGTGGACACTGAATATCAGGGTAACGGCGTTGGTCAGGCACTAATCACTTACGGCCTGAATGATCTGAGAGATCGTTCTGTAGCTGTGGCTGTTACATATGGCGATCCCTCCTTTTATTCTAAGGTTGGATTCCAAACCCTTTCAGAAGATATCATCAGGGCTCCGCTAAAACTGTCAATGCCAGAAGGTTGTGGCTAGGCCAACCCTTAATGGAAAAGCCGATTTCGATCATCAACGAACGGCCAACATGTGTTAAGGAGTTTAATGATCCAGCTTATTGGTAGTCACATAATAAAAAATTAGGGTTTGAAGAAATTGGCAACTTAGGCGGTGGGGATATATTTCTTAGATTAGAGTCATGAAAAATTTTATGGAATCAGTTAGTGTAATCAATACAATTACCGTACCCAAAGGTATGGAAGTTGTTGCTGAACAAGTCAGGGATGAATACGTCTCCTATTTTAGCGAGCAAGAAGGTTTTATAAGCTCTACATTTTACAAATCGATTCATCGTGAAAGTGACGATAGTATTAAGTATATTAATACTGTCGTATGGGCTTCGTATGCTCACTTCGAGAAAGTGGTTAATATTGGTTTTAAAAATGCGCAAGGGAAAAATAGAGATGGAAAAAAGGTACTAGGAAAAGGCTTCCCGGAACCAATAAAGGTATCACCAGGACAATATATTATTGTCGATCAAACAAGTACTTAATACAGCCAATTTAGATTGACTGGTGTTATATAGCTTCTCAAATATCGCTTTATTGGATTAATGGTTGACATTAAATTACCCTTCGACCAATATATTTCTATGAATACAAATCTTACACAACTGATAGCCCGAATTATTATCATTCCATAGGAATGGTGGGTTCTTTGTGTATTTATCAAACCCGCTCATGAGGCGGGTTTTTTTATGTCTGCTTCATGGGTTGGTTCTACAATAAAGGAGGCAGCATGAGAAAAATAGCCGTATTCGGCAAACCCGGCAGTGGTAAATCAACATTAAGTAAACATCTAGCGGCAGCTACCAGTATTAAATTGCATGCTTTAGATTCTATTGAATTTAAAAAAGATGGAAATAGAGTAGACCGAGCGACATACGATAAGGAGCATGAAAAAATAGTATCCGCCGATAACTGGATTATTGATGGTTTTGGACCTATTGATTCTTTTTACAGGCGCCTGGAGGTAGCTGACACATTGATCTATATAGACCTGCCCTACATTACCAGCTACTGGCTGGTGACAAAGCGACTTTTAAAAGGGTTGATTATCAAACCAGAGGGTTGGCCTGAGGGCAGCTCGATTGTAAAAGGAACCTTGGAAAGCTATAAAGTGTTAAAGCTTTGTCCAAGGTTTTGGAATAATGACTTTATGCAGAAACTGGAAGAGATATCGCTAGATAAATCCTTATATATCATCCGATCGATTTCGGAACTCAATCATTTTATCGATAATAATATGAAATAAAATCTGGCTAGCACAGATTTACCACATTAGGTCATCGGGAATTTCGAACTGGGCATAATAATCTTCATCTGAGTCAGTGGCTGGAGGAAGGTTATTATCAGCTTTAGCCGTTGGTTTTTCGTTATATACAACGATGATGGACTCATCTCGCTCGCGGATTTTATCCGCGACTGGCTTTGGAATTAATTCATAGGCTTCACCCAAACGAGCAATACATAATCGGCCACGAGTAATCTCATTCAACATACCTTGAGAAACGCGTATCTTTTTAATTTTATTGCCATCACTAAAGTTATATTCCTGCTCTCCACCATCTCGCTGTAGTTTATAGTGATTAATCATTTGAGCAATTTGTGCTGAAAGCGCCTTCTTTTCTGCCTGAAGATTTCGCTGCTTGTTCAACTCGTTATCACGCTCAACCTTCTCCTGCTTTGCTTTAAGAGCGGCAGCTTGAGCTTCACTGATAGAATCATCTTTATTCTTATTCTGTACCTTTTTTGCCTTACGGCTTTCTTTCGATATCTTTTTAGCCTTTTTGCTATCAATAAGACCAGCACCAAGCAATTGATCCTGCAGCGATTTATTCATGAGATAACCATTTGTACTATAAGGAGTAGATGAATTATTAGACAGATATTGTAGAGCAAATGGTATAAGGGAGGCCAGAAAAAATAGTGTTAATTCTTAATGGTAACTATATTGGTAGTATCAGCATCGGCTTTGACATCTAGGGCCTTCCAAAAATAAACACGCTCAAATCCATCTTCTATTCTACGATCGACTTCCTTGTAGCCTAACCTTGGATACCATTGTATATTTTCAGTCATTTTTATATTGGTATAAAGCTCTACTCCACGTAAACCATGACTAGTAGCTATATACTCTACATGATCAATCAGCAGTCGACCCAACCCTTTACCCGCGAATTCAGGATGAACTGCAACACTCTCTAAATGCAGAAAATCACCTCGATGGTCATACACCACATAACCAACCACTGTGGCTTCAATAAGCAACACATCGACGACATCACGCTCAACTTGTTGCTCAAAATCAGCCACCATAGGTGCTGGTTTTTTCCCTAATCGCTCTACATACTTCTTATAGGCTTCCTGAGCACATTGATGTATATAAAAAAGGTCATCAGGTTCTGCTTTTCGTATCAAAGGTTGGTCACTCATCTCACCTATACCCAGCCCCATTTAATTAGCTAACATAATCATACCAGCTCCAATGGTAATATCCGTCAAGCGGTCAATAATAATGAATGCACCGGTATTGCGATTATCGTTGTAGTCATCAACCACTACGGGTTTGCTTAACGAAATTTCACACTCACCGATATCGTTAATCTGCAGTTGGTCAGCATTGTTCTTATCTAAGGTATTGACATCCACTTTATGAGTAATGCGCTCGACAATACCAGTACTATTAGTCGCACCGACTTTAAAACCATACTGTCGCCCTGGCACTAACGCCTGCTCTGCCATCCATACCACAACAGCTTTAAATCGATCGGTTACAAAGGGCTCGCAATTTGAATGAACTAACATATCACCACGACTGATATCTATTTCATCATCTAATGTAATTGTAATTGACTCGCCTGAAATCGCCTTGTCCAGTTCACCTTCATAAGTCACTAGTGATTTAACCGTACTTGTTTTTCCCTGAGGCAAAATACTGACTTTATCACCTTGCTGAATAGCACCAGAGGCAACAGTGCCACAATAGCCACGGAAATCAAGATTAGGCCGATTAACATACTGAATAGGAAAACGCATCTGCTCTGTATTGGTATTAGGCGCTATTGAAATATTTTCCAGTAAATTTATTAATGTAGGGCCTTTATACCACACCATGTTTTGGCTGCTATTGACAACGTTATCACCGACCAACGCAGATAAGGGAATGAAATGAACATCGTCTAAACCCAAACTATTACTGAACTGCATATACTCTTGCCGTATAGCGTTAAACACATCTTCACTATAATCCTTAAGGTCCATTTTATTCACAGCGACAATAATATGCTTTATACCTAATAAAGAAGCGATATAACTGTGGCGACGTGTTTGCGTTCTTACACCATGACGAGCATCCACCAATATAATCGCTAACTGGCAATTAGAAGCACCGGTTGCCATATTGCGAGTGTATTGCTCATGCCCTGGTGTATCGGCAATAATAAATTTACGCTTGCTAGTTGAAAAATAACGATAAGCGACATCAATAGTGATACCCTGCTCTCTCTCTGCTTGTAATCCATCAACCAATAAGGATAAATCAATCCCTTCTTGTGTTGCACTGCCTGATGAAACACTATCGCGCGCAATAGCATCTAATTGGTCGTCATAAATCATTTTTGAATCATGTAACAAACGACCAATTAAAGTACTCTTACCATCATCAACATTACCGCAGGTTAAGAAACGTAAAATTTCTTTATTTTCATTCTGTTTTAAGTAGGTGTTAATATCGATGTTTTCGACAACTGAGTGATTTAACATTTAAAAATACCCTTCTTGTTTTTTCTTTTCCATCGAGCCTGATTGATCATGGTCAATGGCTCGACCATTTCGTTCTGAGGTTTTCATCAACAACATTTCTTCTAAAATTTCAGGCAATGTCTGTGCTGTTGAATTAATAGCACCTGTTAATGGATAACAACCTAACGTTCTAAATCGAACCATCTCCATGTTCGGCTTTTCATTAGGTGCCAATTTCATACGGTCATCATCAATCATGATTTTAAGGCCATCTCGCTCTACGACGGGCCGTTTGGCGGAATAATACAGTGGCACAATGGGAATATTTTCCTGATAAATGTACTGCCAGATATCTAATTCTGTCCAATTAGACAATGGGAAAACACGAATGCTTTCGCCTTGGTTAATCTTGCCATTATAGATATTCCATAACTCTGGTCGCTGCTGCTTTGGATCCCAGCGATGGTTTTTATCACGAAATGAATAGACGCGCTCTTTAGCTCTCGATTTTTCTTCATCTCTTCGCGCACCACCAAAAGCAGCATCAAAACCGTATTTATCAAGCGCTTGCTTTAAGCCATCGGTCTTCATAATATCGGTATATTTGCTACCATGATCGAAAGGGTTAACGCCTAGCTCAAGACCTTCCTGATTGGTATGCACTAACAGCTTTAAACCTAATTCCTTTACACGTTGGTCGCGAAACTCAATCATTTCCTTAAACTTCCACGTCGTATCGATGTGAAGTAATGGAAACGGTGGTTTACCCGGTGCGAACGCTTTTAGCGCAAGGTGCAACATAACAGCTGAATCTTTACCAACGGAATACAACATAACGGGGTTATCAAATTCAGCAACAACCTCACGCATAATATGAATACTTTCTGACTCCAGCTGCTGCAAGTGTGTTAAATGTTCTTTTGTCAAAATACTGCCCTACCCTTTACTCTTTCTATTTATATTCTGGTTCATTCATTTCGCTCTCGGATGCAAGCCACACTCTTTATGTTCTGGCGATTCCCACCACCATCGACCTGCACGAACATCTTCACCAGAAGCAATTGCCCGAGTACATGGAGCACAACCGATACTTGCATACCCCATATCATGTAATTTATTGTAAGGAACATTAGATTGATGAATGTAAGCCCATACATCATTGTTTGACCAATCATGCAAAGGGTTAAATTTTTGTAGCTTATGTTCATCGTCCCATTCCGATATCAGCAAATCATCCCGAGTCACTGCTTGTGATCGTCGCATACCAGTAATCCATGCTCTTTTATTTTCTAATGCTCGTTTAAGCGGTTCGACTTTTCTTAACTGACAGCACTGCTTCCTCAAATTAACACTGTCATAAAAAGCATCTAGTCCATTTTTATTAACATATTCATCAATACTTTCAACATCAGGCCGATACACTTTAACCTCTCGGTCATAGTGAGACTTTGCTTGCTGTATAAGCTGATAAGTTTCTTCCGGTAAACGGCCAGTATCCAAAGTAAAGATTTCAATATCATATGAATAGCGATAGATCATATCCATCAGCACCATATCTTCTGCACCAAAACTGGATGCAAATACCGCCGGCTTTGAGTACAAAGCAATATCAGATAATTTTTTCCGAACAAAATCTATTTTTACATCTAAGGGATTGTTAATATTTTTCATACATTTATTCATTGATCATTTAAAAATAGAAAATTAGCGCGATGACTAAATTTGGGCGGAGTCTATCAACATAAAACTTAAGAACAACACTCAATAGAGAATATGGTTATATTTAAAAATTATTAAAACAGTTATTGATACTTAAGCAATCGAAAATAGGTTTAAAAAATCAAATAAAATAATAATGACATTTTTTTTCATAATTACTTTATCAAATAAAACAAAAAACTAATTTGAAACAATCATTAAAAAAATAGTTAACCGGTTACAAAAAATATTAATTAAAAAACCAACATTGCTTTTCACCATTTTCACAGCAGCAATTAAAAAAACCATTACTGACCTCAAAGTTATCATTTATTGAAAATTAAAATATCAAAAAAATTATTGTTTGACGCCTTTTCATCAGTATGTAGAATGTCGTGCCTACTAATTAATCATGCACTACACTAAAAATAATAAGTAAAAATATATTCATTAACATAAAGGTGATCACATGCTGCCCATTAAAAAAATACTGGCTTTTGGTTTTCTGTATTCAAGTGTCACCATCTCAGCTGAAATACCTGTGGGCACAAAAATATTAGTTTGTGGCGATGGTGCAGGCTGGCCCCCTTACACTTATGAGACACCCACAAAATCAGTAGCTGGTTATGATGTTGATATACTCGAAAGAATTTTGTCTAAAAAGAACATTGAATCATCAGTAAAGATGGAGCCATGGAAACGGTGTTTAAAAGATACTGAACAAGGCTCGTACCATATTGCTACAAGCTCTGCATTTAACGAAGAGAGAAATAAAACCTATTTGATGACACGTCATTATTACTCAATGACACCCAGTTATTTTTATTCCAAGAATAGATACCCTAATGGATTAAATATTGAATCCGCTGACGATTTACAAAAATACAGGGTCTGCGGCTTATTGGGCTACAACTATGCCAACTTTGGGATACCTGTCGAGCAGGTTGATACCGGCACTAAGAAATTTGAGCAATTAGTTGAAAAAACAGACAGAAATCGCTGTGATGTTTTTTTTGCTCGCTCTGAATCCTTTATTACCTTTGCCTATTTAGGTGTTAACTTCATAGAAAAATATAACTTAGGCTACAAAAGCATTCCCGGTTCTTCGCGAGAAAAGTTTTATCTGCTTATTTCGCGTAACTTCAAATATGCTCAAGAGCTCAAAAAAATCATCGATGATGAATTAGATATCCTCGAGCCTAAAGGTGAACTCGATAAGATGGTTGCGCAAAGCATTGAAAATGTTAAAGCCACCTTTGCTAAGTAATAGATTAAACTCCTCTCCCGCCCCATTCTTAACACTGTAAAAGCATAGAGCTATCATCACTAGATAGCTCTACTGCTTCAATCTAACAGTATAAAATCATTGGTTGTACATACAACAAAAATGCGGTACAGTTAACTTATGTTTGATCGATGCTTGTACTTTAATACCAACCACCTTTCCAGAGTTGTCAGCAAAATATGGAAAGATGCCTATGCTGAGCTAAAACTAGCTCCGGCACACGCTTACCTGCTGCGGCTTATCCTAGAAAAACCTGGTTTAGCACAAAAAGAAATAGCTGTGGAACTACACCTTGAAAAATCAACGATTACCCGCTTTATTGATAAGATGGTTGAAGAAGGGTATTTACAGCGCCATGTAATCAATGGTGAAAACCAAAAAGAACAATCTATATTTCCTACACCTAAAGCAGAGGAAATTAAAAAGCGCTTAAATGATATTGGTGATAACTTATACGCGACAATGCAACAAAAAATACAACAAGATGATTTATCTACGTTAGTAGCATTAGAACTCGCAGCAAGTGAAAAACTCTAAATAATATCAGCAAACTTATTGTAATTAGCAACTAAGCACTTTGGTGCTTTTTTTAGGTGCATCAAGTTGTACATACAACAACAAATGGAGACATAATGAAAAATGAAATTTTCTGGCTAACGCTCACTATTATGGCTACGGCAATATTCTGGGTGCCCTATATTATTAATAGAATAGCTGAACATAAGCTAATCCCCGCATTACGCAACCCAAATAGAGATACCAGACCTCAATCGCAATGGGCAAATAGAATGATGTACGCTCATGAGAATGCTGTAGAAAACCTTGTTATTTTTGCCCCATTAGTGTTGTGTATTCAACACTTGGACATTAGTACTGAAACCACAGTAATGGCTGCTATGGTATTTTTTATCAGCCGTATGTCACACTTTTTATTGTATACATTTGGAGTACCCTATTTACGGACACTCGCATTTTTTATAAGTTTTATCGCACAAATGATTTTAGGGGTACATATTCTTCTTGCTATTCAATAGCAAGAAGAACTCACTATCAGCACTCATAACCTAACCCTACGAAAGATATGTCTTTTTATATTAAAGGCCAAAAAAAGAAAGGTTAAGTTCAACACGCTGCCCTAACCAATAAGCATAGTCAGTATGATCTTTAACATCATCGCCAGTTAAGCCATGAATAAAAACGGTTAATCCCTCTCGCTTTTGTTCAAGCCATGGAATAAATTCATCAAAATGCTTACTGGCAAACGTTATTTGGCAGCTCCATTGAGGGTGAGGCCCCACCAAAGATTGATGCAAACGCCCAACGGGCAAATGAAAGCGCTTACCAGCTGCCTCACATAATTGTGAGGCAAACTCTAAGGAGCTCTCATCATAATAAACATGGGCATGATAGGCCTTATGCTTATTCACTGGCCGTTTTGTTTCCACCATACTTTTACTCGGTTTTATTTAACTAAAAGTAAACGTATTTTACAGAATTTATTCCGCTTCATACCATTAATAAACTTTTGATACCGTTAAACCACCCCAGACCACATTGCGGTCACCGTCGCCATCTCTCACTTCAGAGGTATGGCCACGCAGTAAGTAACTGACTCGATAACCTTTACCGAATGAACGTGTATAGCCCGCCCATGCCTCTACTATAAAGTTATTAAGTTCATCATTGTCATACTCAACAACACTATCACGGAACTGACCTTGTAAAAAAGCATTATAAACTCTGGATTTAAGTGCAGCCCCTAAGGAAAAATAGCTTTCGCTTACTCGCTGATTATCAACCGACTGATTCGATTGCTCACCATAGGACGTCAACTCAGGGCGATAAGACTGCCAGCGAGACCGGATATTTCCAACCCTCAAACTCGCCCCCCAACTCAACTCTGTTAAATACCCCAGCGAAGCTTGAGTCGTCGTTTTCAATTCCAATTTAGGATGGCCAACATCCCATAGAGTTTGTTTGGCAAGACTATAGCGCGCCGTTAGCTCCCCTCCATCCGATATTTGATTGCTCCAGCCATTTGCAGGTCGACTGCTTGTCACTCTATGAACTTCATTCTGAATATCACCCGCAATTTCAAGTCCTAACGCTCCCACAGTTAAGGTACTGTGCCACACACTGTTAGACGAAGCCGCAGTCAACTCTTGTGAGCTAGACCAGTACACAATACTGGCATAAGGGCGATCATCCGATAACGGAGCAGGTTCAGTTTTGTCTTCGGGAGTGAACCCATAAATTCCAACCTCTATGCTATGACCGATTGCTTCACCACCATTACCGACTCCCAACCATTGATTGACCCAACTCAATGGACGGTTCAAAGATAACAAGTAATTACGGGTTGATTTACCTGCAATAGTTACACTCGTCCCGTAGGTATAGTCTTGATCGCGGGTTGAAGGCACCAAGGCATCGTTATCGAAAGAGATCGCCCAGCCACTCAATTCAGGCTCTTCCCGGTGATAATTGTAAGATGAGCGTTCATTTAAATAATCACTGATCTGACTCGACTTCACATCACCCGCTGTACCTATGGCATTAGTACTATTCGATAGAGTCAATAAAGAAGTTGTCGCAATAGCTACAGACAAATAACGATTAGCGCCTTTAAAGACTGACTGAAGGCTTAAAATATGCTGTCTATATATTTGATTATTCATGATGTTGTACCTCTAACATTTATCTTGATAACTTAAAAAATATACGACCGGTCGTCTTTATATTGACGATAAAAAAATGGACTCTCATCCTGCTTTTTCCAGCCCTCTTGCCTAGTAAGGTTGTAACGACCACTCAATACACCCTCATCTGATACCTGGTTTTGAGTTCTGACACTTTCACTATCATTTCGAAAACCACCACTACTAGTCTGGCCTTCATTATTAATAAAGCTTTCACTTTCTTTATACTCATCTACTCCTAACACTCCAACTATTAGTCTTCCATCGTCAAGAGAAACCAAGGACAAACCCTGAGAATCCAACAAGAATGTAATACTCTTATCACTACGATTTTGGTAAGACAAAAACAAGAAAGACTTTGATGCCAGTTGATGATCATGCTCATCCGAAGCATGAGCGGAATTTAGTAGAATAAATAAGCTAGCAATTACTGCTATAGTGGCCAGTAAAGCCTTGAATCGAAATTTGCTATCTACTATCTGCTTCATTTTTCCCCCAATTATTTCCACTCTAAATAACTCTTTAAAAATCACGTCGATTTATTTTTTCAACAAAAAATATATGACCGGTCGTCTTTTATTTTGTTAAATAAAAACGGAGCATTACTCCGCGTCATCATTCGCTTAATTTACCGCTCGTTTGCCTCACTTATTGACGACAGACCACCGGTAACATTCTAACGAACGCATCTAAAGGCTCCCGGGATTTCGATGCTTTCATTCTCATCAAAGCGCCCTGCCATGCATTTAATATAAACTCAGCTATAACCGCTGGGTCACTCTCTTTTGGGATACGGCCTTCGGCTTGAGCTTCTTTTAAGACCTCTTCAATAAGTGCGACTTTCTCACTCAGTACGGTTACAATTTTTGCTCTCACATCCTCACAGCTATCCGACATTTCCTGGCACATATTGCCAAGAAAGCAACCCACTTTGTAATTGCCTGAGCAAACGCCATCAATGCTCGATAAAAAATATTGCTGTAGTCGATCCAAAGGAGGGACATTACTTTTCCTCAGCCCCTCACTCATGTCTCGATAGCCTTCATTCGCCACATGCTCAATTGCCTCGATCACAAATGCTTTTTTGCTATCGAAATAGTTGTAAAACGAGCCTTTAGGCACCTCAGCGGCATCAACAATATCTTTGACGCTAGTCCCGTTATAGCCATTGGCCTTCATAACCTCTAGACCACGGCACAATAAATAATCTTTTTTTGCTTCGCTTTTGCTCATACATAAATAATATGACCAGTCGTCTTGAAAATCAACCCCTAACTTGAAATTAATCTAAAAGTACCTCCAAAAGGACTTAATACTAATAAGCCAAAAGCCCCTTTTCATCTAGTAAGGATAGGTTTAACCTATAGAGATAGGAGATTCGTTTCGGCTATAAAAACAGGTGTACTAAACATGGTACAGCGACGTTTTTTACTACTGATACTATTGATACTCTGCTTTGGAGTAGGATTATTTCTGGCAAATGAACCGTCACCTACCGATCACAAGCGCACCATTTCACTTTCGATACCCGCTAATACCCCTCAGCAAGTAGAGCCTGAAAAAACTATCGATAACAAGGCCTCAATCAAATCTGGCTATCAACTGTGGCTTGAAGCTGAATTAATAGATAAGCCGATCGTTGAACGGTTTTATAAAGTAGATATGAGCGGACAACTCCTCCCGAATGATGCCAGCCACTGGGTGTGTGTCTACGACCATTTTTCTGGCCTACTATGGGAAGTCAAACAAAATGATGGGGGTTGGCAAGATAAAGAGCATACTTATTCCTGGTATGAACCACCGACAGAACCAACCGCCGCCGCAGAATTTGTGGCTAATACTAGCAATAATCTAGAATCCAGTATCCCTCCAGAATATGGCATTGCCGGTTTAGGCAACTGCTATGATATCCAATGTGACACTCACAGCTATAAGGTGGCGGTTAATGACGAATGGCTATGCTCGTCTAGTGACTGGCGATTACCTTACGCCCATGAGCTCGGGTTATTAGATCACCCCATTAACTACTATCCAGATATCGATACTGCATACTTTCCCAATACTGCGCTCAATATTTATTGGAGCCGAACGGAAGTGCCTTCAATTAAAACACTGGCATGGTCAGTTAATTTTGATAATGGTTTTCCCTACATCACAGAAAAGCGTCTAGACTATTCTGTCAGATTAGTCACTGAATCGCCCTGGCTGGCGGAAGAGTTAAATAAACAAAAAGAAAAAGCTAATAATTAAGCAATAGAATAGGCTATTCACCCAGATGCTTTAAATACGTTCTAATTGTGCGGCCATCACCCACAAAGGTGGTATCAACAAAATTATTATAAACTTCTTCACCACATTGCTCGGCAGTTTTTAAACAAGCTGCAAGATATTCTGGCTCTGGCAGCAAATCATAACGCCACATTGGACCATCATACTTAGCTCTAAACTCTTGCCATCGTTGTGCTCGTAATGGATCAGCATTGACAATAGCTTCACACTGCTGATCATTGTCGAAATCACCCAAGCAAATAACACCTTCACTTGCATGCCCCGTTATCATTTCTGTAAAAGGAACACTGACTAGACGATATTCAAACTCTCTCTGCACAAAATACGCCCATTCAGTGAGAGGAATCTCAAAAGCAGACACAATTAAATCGGACGTATCATCACAAGGTACTGCACTGATACATGCATACGCATTGGAATTACCAGGCAGTAAATCATTGCGAATTAAAAAAGAGTCTGTTTTATTAAACACTCTTTTATAACCTTTTAAACGTGCCAATCTAAAATTCATCAAATTGGGACAAGTCTTACGCGCCCATGCCTCAAGCAGCAAAGATGCTAAACCCAATATTGTTATATTTTGATCAACGTCAAGACCGTATAATTTTTCTCGCATCTATCTACTTTACTAAAAGCACGATTATTTTCAAGTTTAATTATGTTATAAAAAATAAACAGAATAGTCCTACTCAATCAATAAATGTAAAAGGCTAAAACCTTTATTTTTATGCAGATATTAAGCAAATAATATTTGTGCAATAAAAATAGTATTATTTTGATAGAATCGAATAATGTCTTTCAAAACTTTTCATAAGTCATTTCGGTTTGTTTACACTGTAGATAATCTACGAATATTTATCCTATCACTATTAATAACTATTTCCATTCATTCAGGCCTATGGAAAGCCAGTCAAAATAGATACCCTGACGACTCTCTATTCACACTTTCTTTTTCGGAAATTTCCGGTCTACTTATGCTCGCCTCCATTATGGCTATGACACTATTTTTGATCAGCCTAAGCAAAACGTATTGGCTATACCACCGTACTGAACATTTCGCTCATTCTATATATAAGTACACCTCCTTGCTTATTTTTGATTTACTTATGACAGTAGCACTATGTTTACTATCATTTTTTTTAGCACCTCAGTTTTATTATTTATATTATCAACAAATAATTGAAGGCCTACCTAACCAGTGGGTAGTAGGTGGCGGTTTAAGTCTTGAGCGCATATTTTATTTTTTTACCTTACCTGCAGATGGGTCAATAGCGGACCACGCCACAGGAGTTATTTTATGGGTATGTATGCTCAGTAGCGCCTTATATCCACTATTAAAAGCGAAGCCTTTATCATTCAAGTATTTGCTATGGATGGCGCTTTTACTGATCAGTTTACAAATATTACTGTCCCTATGATCCTGTACAGAATTAATTAGATGTCAGTAACCAGATATTTTCTATAGCCGGATACTTGCCTTTTAAACCACCCTCGAGTACTTCACTTTGTAAAAGTGTCAAATGATAATGATCTTTATAGTGTAGCTTTACCTCTTCGTTACTGACAGAAAACGGAGGCCCTTGAATTAAAGTTTGATCATATTCGAATGTAATTAATAATTGCGGTTTATTGACGGTAATATTCACAAGATGCTTGGTATAGCGGTTACGCATATCTGCTGGCAAAGCCACTAATGCCGCTCGATCGTATATAGCATTAATAGAACCTAATGGTTCACTGGTTAAAGCAAAGATATCACCAACAAAAATATCAATATAGTCGGCAGAATACCGCTTTAGGTTACCAAAATCCGTAATGTCAGGCATCACTCCAAGCGCTTTAAATAATTGCTCTACAGCTGACTCAACTAACTCAACACCAACCACATAGTAGCCTTGTGATAATAACCAGGCTATATCGTTTGTCTTACCACACAGAGGAACTAGTACACGACTGCCCTCTTCAAGAGCAAGCTTATGCCAATGTTTCACAAGCCGAGAATTAAACGCTCCCTCATGAAAACCAATCTCATTTTTTTCCCATTTTTGCTGCCAAAACTCTGCTTCCATCACGCCCTTCTATCGTTATTGTATGAATGAAAATACAATTGTCACAAACCTTAAAGATTGCGCAACTGTTTTATTACCGATAGGATAAAACTTCAAGCGGACTTGAAGTCAAGAGAAATGAGACAAGAAAACATAGTAGATATTGGTAAAGTCGCCAAAACCTCAGGACTACCTACCTCTACATTACGGTATTATGAAGAAAAGGGTCTGATACAGTCAGTAGGCCGCAATGGTTTGCGCAGGCTGTTTAAAGCTAATGTATTTGAGCGTTTATCCCTCATTACACTGGGGCGCCATGCCGGATTCTCATTGGAAGAAATCGGCAATATGTTTACTCCTGATGGCAAACTCCAAATTGACAAGCAACAACTTTTAACTAAAGCCGATGAACTAAACAAGAGTATCCAACAACTTACAGCCATGCGTGATGGGCTTCTTCACGCAGCAGACTGCCCCGCCCCTAGTCACTTAGAGTGCCCCACTTTTCAGCGCATACTTCGAGTAAATAGTAAAAGAATCAGAAAAAAAGCTGATAAAGCAACCCCCTTAAGAACAGAGATTGCAATAAACTCTCAATGATTAAGCGGGTATTCTAGCAATAGCTTTAAGCTCAAAAACAAAAGGCTCTGCTAATGCAGCAACACCAACTGCTGTCCAATTAGGCGGTATATCTGTACCAAAAAACTTATCTCGTATTGGCCGCGCAAGCCGCCCATGTTCAGGATAATTTGTATAAAATGCAGTGAGATCCACAATATCATCAAATGTTGCACTCACCGATTGTAAAATAGACTCTACATTCACAAACGCTTGTTCAATTTGTTGAGATGGATCACTCGGTACAGAGCCATCACTACACAAACCTACTTGCCCACCTAAAAACAAGAGATCCCCTGACTGGATCGCAGGAGAAAACCCCCACGCATCATAATGTTTTTTTAATTCAGGCGGTGCTACAACAATACGTCCCATACTTAATACCTTTCTAATTAATAAAAACACAAAGTCTATAGCGACGAATGTAGACTGACAAACCAATGTTTCTGCATCATTGACTTAGAAAATCTATCCCTTAAAATGATGCGCCTCCCACCCGATATAGACACTATCTGATGACATACCGACTACCATCATTGAATGGCGTACGCGCTTTCGAAGCATCTGCTCGCCACCTAAGCTTTAAACATGCAGCCACAGAGCTTTGCGTAACACCGGGCGCAATCAGCCAACAAGTCAAAGCACTTGAAGAAGCATTAGGTGTAGAATTATTCCGACGATTACCTCGGGGGTTATTGTTAACATCAGAAGGAGAAAGTTACCTAGAACCGATCAGCAGTGCATTCAAAATTATCTCACGTGCCACAGACAACATTTCCACCACACTCAAGAGTCGAGAGTTTCGCTTAGGTGTTGCTCCCTCATTTAGTAAAGATTTTCGTAATTTAATTAAACGATTACAGGATATTAAAACAAATGGTCCTGTGGCTGTAGTCAGTGAAAGTGACGATTTTGCCATGCTACTGAATGGGGAATTAGATGCTCTACTGCGTTCACAGATTCAATCTCACCCTGGCTTACATCTAGATCAGCTGGAATTGATAATGCCTACTGGAGAAAAACAACATGTCACACTTGCGATGATGCCAGGTATCGCCGGCTGTCGTGAACACGAATTATTAACGAAAGCGTTGAGTAAAATTAGCGCTCAGTAGCAACTTAAGAAATTTCGAATATAACTTCAGCAAACTGAAATACAAGCATTAACATAAATGCAATTAAAGAAATAATTAATGCGCGAAGAAAACGTTTTCTTTTACGATCTCTTAGCTCAGAAGATTTAAGTAATTCAAATGCAAGCTCTTGCAACAGATTAGATGCCAGTGCTGAATCCGTTAGTTTTTTAACAGAATCATACTTATTTAAACTGATATAAAGCAGCTTTTTTACCCTATAACTGATACCTGCCTTTTCTGTACTATTTTTCTCTTGGCCGTTACCAAAGCTCATACTTTTGCGCGAAGGATATAAAACATAACCAAACAATATGATGGGTAAAATAAACATTGACCAACAGACAACCAGATAAAAAATGCTCACATCTACTTCTGGCCATATAGTTTTGTTGATTCCAAAAATAATATTCAGAGAAAAAATATATCCAACCCCACAGATCTGAGCTTTAGTATCATAAGACCTCACTGATTGTTGTGCTTCGGCCAATGCGAGCTTTAATGTTTCTTCTGCATTTTTTTTAGATTCTCCAGTATTCAAGACAAAAAACTCCTTAACCAAGAAAATATTATGTAAATTACGAAAAAATATAGTTAAACCAGTTTATTAAATATTGCCAAATCTCTGCTAGTAGAATAAAAAAGCGTGAGAGTAGTGACGGAGAGCGATAAGCATCGGTCATATTTGCTTTCCATACATAAGTGGGACTTACCAAAGGTTCACTATAGCTGGTAATAAAACTCAGCTCATCACGATTATTTAAATACCCTAACGTAACAGAATCAAAAAACTGATGGGATTCCAAATCCTCATTACCACTTGCTACAATTATATCTTCGATCGGGTTATCGCCGTTAAACACTCCATCCATTCCTGAATCAGACGAGCACCGACTAGTTATTTCGCTTCTTAGTTGCGCACTGAAGGCATAATGCCCTGAATCATTAATAGTCACAGCCCCAAAATAACAAAAATCGCCACTATTATCGGCAATTACAGTTAAACTTCTTTCATCAACAACTGCTGTGGGTTCTGACAAATAAACACCAGGTTGAAAACTTGTTTCTATACCACCTATTCTGGAAGTAAAATTATCATTGATAGAAAAAATAATCGCACCTGAATTATTCACCGCTACAATAGGGTTATTAGCAATACTAAATGTTGCAATGGTTGAAAAATCAGTGAGGTCTTCAGAATCAGAAAAGAAAAGAATTCTTCTTGCACCACCTGTTTCACTTTGCAATGCAATCTGTTCAGAGTCATTAACGGCTACTCTACCTACCGTTGAGTAACGAATACGTGTACCGTCAAGTGGATTAGCTAAAGGGCCTGTCGAAGGGCCTATCATAATTAGGCCAAAAAAACTCGGAACAACAACAGCACCATTTGATGACATATCAATATAATAGCGAGGAGAATCACTGGCACTTCCTCCACCTCGACACCCCTCTAGCAATGGAGTTATAAGCGGACTAAACACCAACCTTCGATAGACTCCAGCAAAATCACTACAGCTTGGATCATCTTTAAAAGCCAAAAATACAATTTCACGCCCATTACGGATATGAATAGACTGAGATAAATTAGCATCGCCAAATCTATAATTTTCTGACGACAAATCTATTTCTACAACACTAAGATCAGAGTCATTACCAACAAAAAGTGTATCTCTGGACGCCGCAACAATATCACCTTCTTCAGATATTCCTGGTCTCAAGTTTTGTAGCACCACAAAACTTTCATGAATTTTTGTAAAATTCCCAGCAGCATGACTGGATAAAGAGACTGCAAAATAGAAAACTGCTAACAACAATAGAGAAATTTTCATAACATATTGCCCTGTAGCCACCAATAAAAATTATATTTGATCTTACTGTATTTTTATTATGAAGCGATTAATTGTGGTTGTCGTTCTGACCACGGTTTCTCCTTGATAGGGAGATGAATCAATGCTGAAAAAGCACCTACACCGACGCCTACCCACCATACTAGGGTGTAATTACCGTATACATCGTACATCGTACCACCAAGCCAAACACCTAAAAAGCCTCCAAGCTGATGTGAGAAAAAAACCAAACCGTACAGTGTTCCCATATAGCGCAAGCCATATATTTGGCCAACAAGGCCAGCAGTCAAGGGCACGGTGGCCAACCATAGTGCGCCCATTAGAATTGAAAAAATAACGACAGATTCTGGCGTGATTGGATTAAGAATAAAAAGTGCTGCGACGATAGTCCGCATGACATAAATACTCGCTAACAGATACTTTCTTGAGTATTTAGTGCCTAGCCATCCCGCAAAAATAGTTCCTCCAATATTGGATACTCCAATTAACGCAATCGCGATCGCACCCAGAGTCGATGTAGATGTAACACCTAAGGATTGAATAATACTGCCAGGCGCTATTGCACTACACATTTCAGTGATAAACGCGGGAAAATGTGCCGTAATAAATGCTAATTGATATCCACAGGAGAAAAATCCAAGAAAGATAAACATAAACGATGGGTCTTTTACTGCCCTAGCAATCACCTTGCTTAACCCCTCATCATGCTGACGTAGCTTTACCGGTGGTGGCACACGCATGAAAAAAAGAGCAAATAGTGATAATAGAATAAAGCCAGCAAAGACAACAAATACTGATTGCCAAGGCAACACTTGCATTAACGCCTGCGCTAAAGGAGGCCCAACGATTTGCCCCGCAGAACCTGCTGCAGTAACAATACCAAGGGCTAGCGAACGATACTTATCTGTTGTCGCCCGACCAACAACAGCAAGAATGACACCAAACCCAGTACCCGCAATACCAAAACCTACAAGCATTTCAAGCAACTGGTGCTGTCCCGGAGTAATCGCATAAGATGATAGAACCAGCCCTATAGCATAGGTGACTGCACCCACAATAATTGCTTTTCTATCCCCATATTTTTCGGCTAGAGCACCAAACAGTGGCTGACCGATCCCCCAAAATAAATTTTGAATGGCAATAGCAAAAGAGAAATCTGCCCTGAGCCAGCTAAATTCTGCCGATATTGGAATTTGAAAAAGGCCGAAGGTCGAACGGATAGCAAAGCTGACTAAGATGATAATGCAACCTGCTATCAACACGGGATTCAGTAACGAATTATATTGAGTTGGTGCCGCTGTATTCATTATCTATCTACCTCATTGAATATCATAACTCTTAGTTCGTATCATCGCTTAGGTAGGCGCTACTTTATCAAATGCAATGAGTTTCGTATAATGAATAGTATTGAACTTTTACTTTCGAATTATTGAAGTATGAATTTTGACTTAAATGCCCTACGGACAATTGTCGTTGGTGCCAAGCTGGGCAGCTTTGCTCAGGCGGCGCGCCAGCTTGGTCGCTCCCAATCAGCGGTCAGTATGTAACTGAAAAAGCTCGAAGAACAGGCTGGGCTTCCTCTCTTTGTGAGAAGCAAGAATAAACTTGTTCCTACAGAAGCCGGCCAAAAGCTATTGGCTTACGCAGAGCAAATGATTGATCTCAATGACGAAGCTGCCGCCTCGCTTGGTGCTCGCTTGAGCATGGCGACAGTACGTTTGGGTATGCCTCAGGATTTTGCCGACAAAATTTTACCGCGCATATTAAAGCTGTTCGCAAAGGAGCACCCCAATGTGCATGTTGAAGCTGATATTGGGCGGAATTATGCATTAGCAGAAGAGGTTAAATTAGGGAGATTAGATGTTGCCTTGGTATTTACGCCCGAATACCACGGCAATGGAGAAAACCTTATCGCTGAAATGGATATGATCTGGGTAGGCCCTGCTGATCAAGAAATAATAAAAAACGATGAGGCCATTCCATTAGTCACTTTTAATTTCCCTTGTGAATTTCGTCAGCATGGCATCGATGCACTCGAACAGGCCAATCGCCCATGGCGATACGCACTGACAACACCCAGCTTGGCGGGTGTGTGGGCTGCAATTTCAGCAGGCTTAGGTATCACCGCAAGGACAAAATACCAGACACCCAAGAAATTTATTGAATTCAGCAAGACAACAAACCTACCACGCTTACCAAAAATGTTCGTCACCCAAGTGGAGCACTCTGCCCTCACACCTGCAGCTCACACTCTGTCTAAAATAGTAAAGTCGGTGGCTATTGAAGAATTAACAACTGAATAACTTATTCTACTTTATCGAAAACTGCTGGAAATTTAACTTTTTTATTCAATCATTAATTTTACATTTTTATTATTGCTTTTATTTTTGCGACCAATAGAATATTTAATCTCCATTATATTCTGAGAAACATTAAAATTCACTGACTCAACAAATTGATCATTATTATCAAAATTTTTCGAATCAACCGTATTCCCTACTAATGGCTGAATCTTACCATCTCCACAAACATCAAAAGTGGGCTTTCGATCATAGATTTCAAAAATCTCAGTCTTATCTTGCAAACCTGCAAGTCTTAAAACTAAGAAATATGTATTACTATTTATATTTTTCTGATCAATAACAGCAACGGTATCTATTAGTCCCTTACACACATCTACACTTTTATCAGCTTTGGAACAACCAATTAAAACCAAAAAAAATAAAAAAGCCAAATTAATGATACATATTTTCCAAGATAAATAATTAGCTATTAACATATAAAAAGTAGGCATATCCATTCTTATTCATGAATCACTTGCCCATCATATTCTGCAATTTTTTAAAAGTAGATGCTTGCTCGGAAATAATATCATCAGAAGATAATTCTTCATTAACGTACCAAGATTGCTTATCCGCATCGTAACTAACCACTAAACCACCGTTAAATGATGTATTTGGAGAACGGTATCCATAAATCAAACCAAGATGTGAACTACTGTTGCCATATGAATTCAATTTCAACTGTCCTATCTCTATAACTCCATCACAAGACAAAACTTCTGTAATACCTTCTCCCACAGTCACTAACGCTTGCTCATTTCCTTCACTTTTGAAGACAAGGCCACAGCGAAAACCATTAGGTAAATAAGAGCTTTGGGGTTCATATCTTACAGGAATAACTTTGAAAGGCGGTTCTAGTGAAATTGACTTAACAAGCGCCGAATTATCGATATACAAAGCTCCAGACTTAGCCGAGAAAGCATTTTCCAAGACTGTTATATCCGTAGTAGCTTTAATATTAGATTGCTTAACCCCTTTAGGTTCATTTGAATTAGAGCTTTCAACCTGACAAGAAACAACAACTAAAATTACTAGCGGTAAAAATATCGATAGTGAAAATACATTTTTTTTATAAAGGCAGATCATATACAGTAATCCTACAGAGATCAGATAAATTTAAATGAAAAAACACTAGGGTAACACTCCAAGTGTAGATTTATTATTCGATTTTTTTGCTGCTGTAATAGCTTTTAGCTTTTTATATTCGCTATCCATTTTAGTATCGTACTGATTTTTTGCATATCCTTTACCATTATAGTAACGGGCAAACTTCTTCCATTTTTTATTCTGTATTGCGTCTAACAAATTTTTATCATTTTTAATAAAGGTTCCAAAAGCGTCTAAATTCTCTTTCTCACCACTCATCAAGCCTTTCACAAAATCAAATATTGTGGCGTACCCTGCTTGCTTATAATTTTTACCCATTATTTGAAAACTCCCCCATGAGGCTGACTTCAAAGCAGCCTTTTCATTTAGCACCGCTGCACGATATAACTTTGGGTATTGCTGAGAAAATCGACCATATCCACCTGGAGAGCCCGATATATCTGGGTGAGTAGGCGTATATTTACCAAGAGTAAGATCTCTAAAATAGTGCCTTTCAAATAAAATGGTAGGTCTACCCATAGAATCCCACGCCCCCATTTTTGTTTCGACTTCAGCAACAGATTTAATCGCTTCTATTTCACAACTCAGTAAGGTGGCTACTTTGCTGTAATCAGCATCCGTTAACTTACTTGTATTAACATTGAAACATACATTAAAAATAGGATGTTTTGGTTGAGGGATACGTGTGATATTTAACCTACTAAGCGTAAAGCCATTAGGGTCAACCCGACCATCTGGCTTGCTGAGGGAACAGGCTTTTTTCTGGAACAAAGCTATTGCTTCACCTAAGATTTTATCGTATTTCCCTGTGGGCTTTATCACATGAGGATGTACCCACCCCTTATGCCAAGACATTAACTGTTGTACAACAAGTACATCTTTCGAATCGTTTTTACCGCCTTTACCTACACTACCAGATATTTTTTTGGCCATTATTAAGCCTCTCCTTTACAAGTTAGTATTTGGCTATTCTGAGTTTTTAGCTAACAAGCATTGAGATGATAATAGAAGGGCACTATAGATATTACGCTCCTTATATTCCTATCCCGGTGTTTTGCTTTTTATTGATTGAGCTTTTTACCATAAGACATGATTTTAGTAATTAGCGATGATTAAATTTGCGTGTAGGATCACAGAAAACACTTATAGATGAAACATTACGTGCCACCACCTAGCATTAAGAATGGCAATAATGATCGTCTAGTAGACATAACAATTGGTATCTACGCCTCTTATCGAAATCAAAACAGCAAGCTCGATGAAGTTCTAAACATCAAGTCGTTATAGCCTGTCGACTCATAAAGTTTATATCACAATAAATGTATAGGAGCATTTCATGGCAGCAGCGACAAGCTTTCTTTTCTCTAAAATGTACAAGGTTTGTACATATATTGGATTCATTACCGTCTTATTGAGTCAAACCGCTACTGCAGCAGATGGGGACGTAACACTTGAAAGTGGTGTAGAACCTCATGGAAAAATTGATGCACTTTACCAAAATATTTCTAAATCATTTTCAGACTTAAGCTCAAAAGACATTTCCGAAATCTACACAAAAGATGCGTTCTATTTAACCCCTGAATCACCACTTATTACCGGGATTGATGATATAGGTGCTGAGTGGGAGGATTGGTTTTCTTGGATGAGAGCAGGCAAAGGAACACTTACTATAAATTTTAGAATTATTGCACGCGAAGTTTACGGTGATGCATTAGGGTACGATATCGGATATTTTACAACCATACAGCAACGCCCTGATGGGGAAAATCAAACCTATGAAGGGAAGTTTATTACTGTCACCCAAAAACAAGCAAACGGCCAATGGCGTTTTACAGCTGATACCTATAATATGCTTAAGAAAGAGTAATAAATATTCAGGTCACAGGAATGATTACCGGTGAAATCACTATCACGTCGGGCACATCAGCGTCATCGTTTGAATCGCGTTTGGGATTTTGCCTATTCACATATTGCTGATGAGCTTGACCTTGACAAGTTTGCAGATATTGCGTCTTTATCGAAGTTTCACTTTGCACGTGTTTTTAACGAACACTTTCGCGAATCTCCTATACAGTTTTTATGGAGAATACGATTAGAAAGAGCCGCACGAAATTTAATTTACCAGCCGAATGAATCCATCACTCAAATTGCATTAGATGCTGGGTTTTCAAACCCTCAGTCTTTCAGTCAAGTTTTTCAAAAACGCTTTCATATCTCGCCTCGCGCGTTCAAAAAATACAATTCGGTGGCAACAAGAAACCATTCACAACGCCAACGTCCAGAAGCTATTGTTGACTGGCCTGCTATAGAAGTCCCTCAAATGGAGTGGGCCGAACTACCTGTTCGTATAGAAGTCAGACCGGAATACCGAGTGGCTTATATTCGCCATATTGGACCTTATATTGGAGAGCACTGCAGGATACCCAAAACCCATAGACTCCTTGAAGATTGGGCAAGAAAACACAACCTGCTGAATGACAATACCGTTGGTATCTCTTTGTGTCCAGATCATTCAGCGTTTACCCCTTCCAACCATTGTATTTACGATGCAGGCATAGCAGTACCTGACGATTTCCCCGAAGATGAAATTGTTAGTATTCAAACAATACCTGGTGGGACATATGCGGTGTTAAAAGTAAAATGTGAAGCCGAAAAAATGGAGTATGTGTGGGAATGGCTAACATCCGTCTGGCTACCTTCCAGTGGTAAAACTCGAGAAGTTGTCCCTTCTTATGAATATTACCTTCCAACCCACAATCAATCTATCGACCCTCAAAATGGCGTAGAACTGTGTATAAAGCTCAAACCCAAACGGATATATATCCCATAACATTGAAAAAAATACCATATTTAGAAAACCTTTATTTAGCATCTAACTCACTTATTCCTCTCAATTTCCCTGCCCCTGATAGACTGCCATCTCACCGCCCAAGTGACACAGATCACACCAACATAATAAAAATTACGTTACATTTTGCTTAGCTAGCTATTTCAGGAATTAGCAGGATTTACAACTCTTTTATTAGCAAGGAAATGGAGTCAATAATGCGAAAACTCTTATTACAGGGTTCCGTTGGTAAAGGCGGTCAGAATTCAGCCAACGATGTTAAACTCGTTAGAGCCCTTTTAAATGTGTACCTTCGTACACAAAGCAAAACAGCTTTATCAATGGCTGATAAAAGTGATACTACTTTGGAACAAGCCATTCACGATTTTCAAGCCACTGCCTTGAAAGCACCTAAGCCCGATTCTCGCGTAGACCCACGAGGCAAAACCGTTAACACTCTAAAAGATACTCTGCGCAAGGTATTTCAACCGGTTTCGTTTAAGCGCCCTACATATGGCATCGTCACTTGGGATTCTGAAGGCACCGAAGGTGGCTTTTACCATAGCCGAAAATTACATGTCCCCAGCAATTATTCTGGCCTGACTATTGGCAGAGGTTATGATTGCTCACAAAAGACTCCAGGCAAAATCGCTGCCGATTTAACCACTGCTGGCCTCGCTACTGCTAAAGTGGCAATACTTAAAAAAGTGGCTGGCTTACGTGGTGTTAGAGCAGAACGGTTTGTTATTGATAATGACTTATTGGATTATCAAATTACACACCCTATGCAGCAGGCATTGTTTAAGATTAGTTTTGGTTATGAAGAAAAACAGGCCAAAAGATTAGCCAATAATACCGACAACACTCAACTTTACGGAAAAACTGACTGGGCAAAACTGAACCCCTATATCAAAGACCTTGTAGTGGATTTAAAATATAGAGGAGATTATAAAAAGTCCTCATGGAATTTTATTCAGCAATCAGTAGCTAACAACGATATTGCAACTTTTAAGAAATTGATACAAGATAAAAGCAAATGGCCTAATGTACCTTTAGATCGCTTTAAACGGCGCAGCGATTACATTTCGAAAGCTATTATTCCTGCAAAAACTAAAACTACGTCAAAATTAACCCCTTAAGCCATTCTTATGAAAAAAATATTACTCTTAATTTCCGCTTTAACTTTTATTTCCTGTGTCAATGCTACGTCACTACAGTCTTCAATGCCGCTATCAATCAACGACATACATGTAGAACGGGTTAGAAATGAAATTATACGGGTAATTAAATACAATACTTCCATATTGCCACGTATTGATATTGAGCGAATAGCAACTCCAAAACTTAAGTTGCTTGAATTAAAGGTCATAGATTCCATCACTTTAACTACAGGTGAAAAACTGCCCTTTAATGATGAAATTTCAGGTGTTTTTAGCAACAAAATTACTATTAAAGATACAACTATCCACATTCCTTTTGAGTACTTTCCTGCCAGAGGCGACAGTTTTTTAGTCGATTGCAAGATAGAAATCGAAGAAACTCGGTTTTCTCCTATGAATTGTGTCCGTAAAGAAAGACCCTATGAGTAAATTTTTTCTATTAGTATCAGTTTTACTTTGTGTCTCTTGTGTCCAAGCAAACCCTCCTGTTATTAAATCTTCAATTCCTTTATCTGTGGACACTGTAGAAGTGCATAGAGTGAGAGAACAACTTATACGTATTATTGTTCACAATCCTGCATTTTTAACCCAAATAGAAATAGAACGATTAGTAACACCTGAACTTAAATTGCTAGAGAAACAAACTATTAGCTCTATTACTTTGAATACAGGTGAGAAACTAAGTTTTACCGACAATGTAACTGGCGTTTATTCAAAAGAAATCTCTATAGACGGCACAGATATCAGCATTCCTTTCGAATACTTTCCTGCTAGGGGCCAGGGGGTTTTGGTCGATTGCACACTAGAAATTGGGGAAACACAATTTTCTCCTATGGATTGCGTGCGTAAAGACAGGTCCTATGAGCAATTCTAAATCTATCACCTCTTTCTATAGCGATAAATTTCGTTCTATTTCGAAACGTAAGATTGCACTTTTTATTTTTACTCTATTTTTATTGATTGGTTTTTTCGTTCCCGAACCCAAATTTATTCCTGTCTCGGGGGCTTCTAAAAACGACTGGAATAAAGATTCATTTTGGTTTGAACCATGGGGTGCTTCCATTACACACAAGGGCATTGATATTTTTGGTGATAAAGGCACCCCCCTACTCGCCTCAAGTCATTTACTGATTATTTATACTGGGGAATTAAGCCGGGGCGGGAAAATTATTATTGGCCTTGGCCCTAAGTGGCGCTTACACTATTTCGCCCATCTAGACTCAATCAGTGTAAACTCAGGTAATACTGTAAAAGCCGGCACTGTTATTGGTGCTATAGGTGATACAGGTAATGCGCTGGGTAAGCCTGCACATTTACACTACTCTATTGTTACCCTACTGCCTTATATATGGAAGATCGATAATTCAACCCAAGGCTATAAAAAAGCCTTTTATTTGAACCCCCAAAATTATTTGCTAAATCAATGATGATGAATCAATTTTACGAGCAGACAGTTAGATTGACAGCTATACTTTTACCGGTTTTTCGAGAGCAGAAAAAAACCAAATAAAAAGCAAACACCTATCGGTATTAGTACTGCAACTAATGGTGAAAAGCCATACACAAGGCTAATCGGCCCCAGTAGTTTTTGTGTCAGCTGGAAAATAATCCCCACCACTACGCCACTGAATATACGGTAACCCATAGTTACTTCGCGCAATGGCCCAAAAATAAACGAAACAGCAATAATTACTAAGCTGATAATAGCCAAAGGCTGTAAGGTTTTATTCCAGAACGACAGCTGATAACGGCCACTATCGATGTTTTGTTGTTTAAGATAATCAATATATTGGTGCAACTTACTGATCGATAAATTATCAGAGTTTTGCACGAGTATCGCCAGTAAAGCAGGCGAAAGCTCTACATCCCAGCGTCGAACAGGATAGGTCTTTTTCTCTACGCTATCGACCCCAATGACGGTTTCGGTAATATTTTCTTCCTGCCAATGGCCATTAATATAAATAGCTGACTCTGCAAAGCTGGTGGTTTTTAATTCATTGCTTTCATCAAAGCTATATCGTGTCACCCCCAACAACTTCCCATTGGCCTGCACACTGTTGAAGTGCATAAATTCATTACCTTCACGATTCCATAAGCCACTGCGCGAAGAGAGTGCCGTTTTTACACCTTCCAATTTTAATGAACGACGGTTTTCGGCATATTGCTCAGAAACAGGGATCACATACTCTGCCAGCACTAAGACGATAGCAACCAGCAATAAAATCGGTTTAATAATGGAGAAGGTAATACGCAATAAGCTCACACCCGCTGCACGCATGGTAATCAATTCACTAGTGGATGCTAGGCTACCCAAACCAATTAAGCCACCCACTAAAGCAGCAAAGGGCATATAACGATAAATACTTACAGGTAAGCTTAAGCCAACGTATATCATGACTTCTGTAAAGTTATAGTTATCAGTTATTTTATCGAGTTCATCAATAAACTTGGCTAGCAAGTCCAAAGCACAAATAACCAATAGCACCATTAACACAGAGGACAAGATGGTGCTAAATAAATAGCGGTTCAGTAAACGCATTTATGCACTCTCTTTTTTCTTTACAGAAGCTATCAGCCAGCGTCTTAATGCACCTGTGCGCAAACCAAATAGTAAAAGGCCAATAACAAAAAATAAACCATGTACGGCCCACAAACCAACCGTTGGAGAAACGCTTTCTTCTTCAATCGCCCCACGTGCTGCATTCAATAATACTAGATAAATTAAATATAAAAGGATGGCCGGAAACAACATCACGTAGCGACCACGACGCGGTGTGGTGTAGCTCATGGTGACACCCAATAGAGTGATAATAATAATTAGAATTGGCGTCGATAGGCGCCATTGCAATGCAGCTTGAGCCTCTGGCTGCTCCATTCCGAATAAGTCTGCAGTTGGGCGAGTATTGATTTTATCCGAGCCGAGCTCGATAGTTTCGGCTTCAGGTAATTCTTGAGCGAAGTTGTCGAAATAGGTAATCCGGTAATTGATATCGCCTGGTCGTCCTTGGTAACGAACACCGTCATTTAATTGTAAATAGCGCTGTTGATACTCTGGATGATCAACACGTTCAGCTGATTCAGCTCGCACGGTAATCACATCCTCATTGGCAGCAACGCCCATGGTTGCGACAAAAACACTTTCGAGCTGCTTGTCTTTACCCTGGTTTTCAACATAGCTAACCAATTTACCGCTACGGGATACTTGAAAGCGCCCCGGTTTTAACACTTCTAATTCACTGCGATTTTTTTGCTGCTCAATTATTTGCTCCGCTTTTTCTAACCCCAATGGAGTCAACCATAAGCTACAGGCACCAACCACAATGGACACAAATACAGCGGGCACTAAAGTATAGGCCAATAATCGCTTCTGGCTCATACCGCAGGAGGATAAAACGGTCATCTCCTGTTCAGCATATAAGCGCCCATAAGCCATCAAAATTGCCACCATAAACCCCAACGGTACAATCAATTCTAAGAAGCCGGGTAAGCGGTAGTACATGATGGCAAGTAATACGGCAGGGTCAAATTTACCCGCAGCAGCCTCAGCCAGATATTTAACAAAGCGGCCACTCATAATCACCACCATTAATACCAGTGTCACAGCAATGGTGGTTTGTAATACTTCGCGAGATAAATAACGCAGAATAATCATGCAGTGGGTCGTCATTTTTTCAGTTAATGGTATAGAATAACAGAATGGAGCCTGTGCATAACTATTGTAGATAACAATTTAACGCGAAATGTAGCGGAGAGTTTTACTGGGAACTTAATTGGTCTTTAATTGCACTTATATTGACTATGGTTATTTGGTTCATACACAAAGATAAGTGATAAATAAGCAGATAAATTATCTAACAGCCCAATAATAATTATAGGCACACCAGATTTTTAGTTTTACGACAATTGATAACAACACCAACATGCCTGTCTTTACGTATAGATAATACGCTTAAACGGGATGTTCCATATTTAAAATACCAGCACTGAGGATACTATGACTAACCGGGCTATTAAATTCTCCGCCAAAACCATTGACCTGATTTCACTTAAGACAGATTGCGTTGTCGTTGCGGCTTATACTGGCGCAACACTTTCTGATGAGGCAAAACAGTTACAAAAGCTCAGCGGTATTAATATTAAAAGCCTCTACGACAAAGGAGAATTCGAAGGAAAAAGCGCCCAGCAATTTACCCTGTACCAACCTACCAAGGGTATAGCTAAAGCCATAATTCTCGGCTTTGGCAATAAAGGTAAAATAAAGCCTGCTGATTTTCGTAAAACCATCAATAGCATTGCTCAATCGCTCAGCAAAAACTCGGTAAAACAGACCACTTTATTAGTTGATGCTATAGCGGTTGATGGGTGGGCAACCACAGAGAAGGCTCGCCATTGTGCCCAAACACTGTCTAATGCAGCCTACTCATTTACACGCTGCAAAAGCAAAAAAACAGCAAAATCAACGACACTCACAGTTGTTTACGGCACCGATACCACAGCAAAAGCCAAAAAAGGCCTCAATATCGGGCAAGCTATCGGTGACGGTATGAATGTCGCTCGCGAACTGGGTAATTTACCCGGCAATATTTGTACACCCTCTTATTTAGCTGGCGAAGCTCGCACCTTAGCGCGCAAGCATAAATCATTAACCACCCAGATTCTTTCAGAAAAACAAATGAAAGCGTTGGGGATGGGGTCTTTACTATCGGTTTCTGCGGGCAGCCATGAGCCAGCCCAATTAATTATTATGGAATATAAAGGTGCCGCTAAAAGTGTTAAACCTCATGCCTTGGTCGGCAAAGGAATTACTTTTGATACCGGCGGTATCAGCCTAAAGCCCGGCGCGGCAATGGATGAGATGAAGTTTGATATGTGTGGTGCTGCCAGTGTATTCGGCACAATGAACGCTCTATTGGCTCTTCAACCCAAAATGAATGTGGTTGCTATCGTCGCTGCTGCTGAAAATATGCCCGGTAGTAAAGCGACTAAGCCAGGGGATATTGTTACATCGATGTCAGGTCAAACTATTGAAGTGTTGAATACAGATGCCGAAGGCCGTTTAGTACTTTGTGATGCCTTAAGCTATGCCGAGCGCTATAATCCACAGTCTGTTATTGATATCGCCACACTTACTGGCGCTTGTGTTATTGCGCTAGGAAAACACGCCTCTGGCCTATTCAGTAATGACGATGATTTTGCTCAAACCTTGTTAGAAGCAGGGGTAGAAAGTGGCGACCGTGCTTGGCAAATGCCCTTATGGGATGATTATCAACCACAGTTGGACAGCAATTTTGCGGATATTGCCAATATTGGCGGCCGCGATGGTGGCAGCATTACAGCGGCTTGCTTCTTATCTCGCTTTACTAAAAGCTATAAGTGGGCACATTTGGATATTGCCGGTACTGCTTGGCATTCAGGCGCGAAAAAAGGCGCAACAGGCCGTCCCGTGCCACTTTTAACCGAATATTTAATCAATAAGGCCTGAATACGTACCAATGACCCGTGTTGATTTTTACGTATTACAGCAAGATTCAGCGATAGCTCGTTTGCACTATGCGTGCCGACTAACGGAAAAAGCGATGAATCATGGCCACCATATTGTGATTGCAGTTGATGATGAAGCTCAAGCTATCTCCCTAAGTGAGTATTTATGGTCGTTTAAACCCGAGAGTTTTCTCCCTCATCAGCTACAATATAAAGAAGGCCCTGCGCCTATTGTGCTGGTGTGGGACGAAGATAAGGATCAGTATCACGATATTTTGATCAATTTGAGCAGCAAAATCCCTGATTGGTTTAGTCGCTTTCAGCGAGTGATGGAGGTAGTTGTTCAAGAGACAGAATGCTTGGCACTGACTCGGTCACATTTTCAATTTTACCGTGACAGAGGATATCCGCTAAAATCTCATACTGTGCAAGGATAATATGGCAAGCATATGACTCAAAAAGCTGACCGGAAGCGTAAAGAACAGCAAGCGATATTGAGCGAGCTGGAATCAATTAAAGATCTGTTGGATGAAGATGAGCTAAATCAGAACGATATGCCCATTGATAGTGATATCGATGGGGTTCTTGATGGGGAGCAAGAGGAACTGCTGATCCATGATGACCTCATTACGGATGAAGATGAGCGACTGGTTGATCAAGATGTATTAGAGGCGAAAGCACAGGGCCGCATTGATATCCCACTGTTACAGGAAATGGTGGATGATGAAGATATATCGGAAGCAACAAATCTTGAATTAGAGCCCAGCTTTACCCACCATACGCCACCCGAAGAGGCTGGCGATAACCCAACGACAGAACTTGTTGATGAAGCTGCACCTCAAAAAGATCAGATAAAATTATCACCTGGCGCACTCCCTGGCCAACAATCCCTATTTAGCGAACAAACACCCCCAGCTAGCACTGACACTCATAATTCACCTTCTAGCCCTAATTCTACTGCTGCCTCTAAATCTGCATCGATAGAGGTTAAACCTGGCACTACTGAAAAAGTACAGACTTCCGATAGGCCATCAACACAAGCACTTAAAAACAACCCGATACTTTCGCCTCCCAAAAAGACAAGTGGTGAAAACCCATTTTTACCTAAACATATTCGGGATCGTTTAAGTGGGACGTCTGACCTGCCAGCCTATGACAATCCTTACAATGCGGCTACGCTGAATACAAAGGTCAGCCCTACTACATTTCAGGTAACGTCGAACCCTGAACAAGATTCTACCCAAAGCTTTACACAAAATAGTGTGCAGAATCAGAGCGAGCACGATCTAATTATTGATTCATTAGTTGCCCAATATCTCCCTGAAATCGAAGCGAAGCTACGCCAAAAACTAAAAGAGGCCATTACCTCTACAAAAACTAAACATTAGTTACTTTATTTATAACGGTCATATACCCTGTTAAAAAAACCTTCCTCTCGCATAGTTTGAAGAATATTATTCAATTTGTTAATCACAACATTTGGCGTACTTTTATTAAAGGCAACATACATTTGCGCCTTACGTACTGTATAAACTTCTTTTAAGTTCGTTACCCCATACTGCTTTGCCAAGTAAGGTCCATATAAATTTCCTGAGACCCATAGATCTATACGATTGCGCTGCAACTTTAAGGCATTGAGGTGGTCACGAGGTACAAGCTCTATAGGTATTTTCGCCTCACGCATTAAGCCCTCGCCGGCTGAGCCTTGATACGCACCCACAGAGTATTTTTTTGCCGCATTAATATCATTAAGAATGATATTGCGATCTTGCATAGTAAAAAGAACGTAGTTGTTATCTGCTATCGGCCCTACCCATTTAAAAACGTCTTCGCGAGCCTCCGTTCGTGTTGTTGAAAAAACACCAGTATACACCTCTGTTTCTGCCAGCCGATAAGCACGTTTCCACGGCAGCAACTCCAGTTCATGTCGATAGCCTGAGCGTCGAATCATTTCTAGTACGATTTCTGCCGAAGCACCACCTATACCTGATTCACCACTATCGTTAAGCGACAAATCAATATTATAGGGAGGGTAGTGCTCCGTTTTTAAATAAATAACTTGCGCTTGAACTGAACAAGGTGCTAACAGCAAAGCCGTTAAAAGATAAATTATATTATAAAAATTATTCATAGCATTTTTATTTTGTTTATTAGAATTATTTTTTACATCAACAATGGAAATAAAAAATCACAAAATAAAAAGTAACTGCTATGGAATTTTTTATAGAGTCGACAATAAAAATTGGGATGGATTCTATACAAGCTGGCAGGGATGTCTACATAAAAACCGATTTAAATATCAAATAAAAACTCACTATAACCAAAGCTATAATTACTACGGCAATATAGCTATCATAATGGCGTTTTAAAAAAAAACATTATTTTAATTATAGATACAATCAAGATTAGGCCATTATTGTTTTTTTATAAAATTTAAACTCATTTTTTCATTAAAAACCTTTTGTATATCATATTACCGCTTTAAATTAAGATTAAATATAAAAAATCTTATAACCTTTAAGAAATACAAAATTAATAATAGAAAAACTATTTAATATAATTATTATGTAGTAGTTATGTGGCTATCTACAGAGTCACAAGTTACAGGTGCGCTGGGAATAAGCTTCAATAATGTTCGTGTATACTCATGTTTTGGAGAGTTAAATAGCTCTGCTGTCTCAGTTAATTCAAGCAGGTGCCCCTGCTTCATAACCGCTACGCGATCGCACATTTGGCGAATCACTGGTAAATCATGGCTGATAAATATCATTGTTAGGCCAAGAACTTCCTGTAAATCTTTCAATATATTTAGAATTTGAGCCTGAATAGACACATCTAGCGCGGATGTTGGCTCGTCACAAATTAACAAACGAGGTTCGGTTGCTAATGCACGCGCAATAGAAATACGTTGTCGTTGCCCACCTGAGAACTCGTGCGGAAATTTAAGCCCTGCGGCCGTATCCAATCCAATATGCTCTAGTAACTTATTAACGCGCAAGAAAGCTTCTTTTTTATTCGCCAAACCATAAAGCAGGATCGGCTCTGCAATGATATCCCGGACTCGCATTCGAGGGTTCATCGATGAATAAGGATCTTGAAATATCATTTGCGTGCAGCGACGATAATGATTCAATCGAACTTTAGGAATGGTCCCTGTGACAGATTCTCCTTCAAATGCTATGTTCCCACTAGTAGGCTCATAAAGACGCGTAATCATGCGAGCAACCGTTGACTTACCTGACCCACTTTCTCCAACAATGCCGAAAACCTCCCCTCGTTTAACGTCAAAACTCACATCATTGACAGCTTTAATGATTTTCGAGGCACCTGAAAACAATGAGCCTGCCGTCTTAAAATGCATATTAAGTTTATTCACACTCAGGATATTTTGACTCTCGCCTTTGACGATTTTAACTGAACTAGCTTTCCAATCATCAAGCAGGTCTGAAAAATTGCTTTGTACGTCATCTTCTATCCAAGAAGCATGTGGAAAGCGCTTCAGTTTTCTGTCTGCTCTTGGCACAGCACTTAATAAACTTTGAGTGTAGCCATGTTGAGGATCCTTAAGAATTGTCTGTGTATCGCCTGTTTCGACAACTTGACCTTGGTAAAGCACGGTCACTTTATCAGTGGTTTGAGCGATCACTCCCATATCGTGGGTAACCAGAATAACCCCGAGATTGTGACTTTTGGTGAGACGCTTAATGAGTTGTAATATTTGAGCCTGAACGGAAACATCCAGCGCTGTTGTCGGTTCATCAGCAATAAGTAATTTAGGCTCGCTACAAAGTGCGAGAGCAATGACAACCCGTTGACGCATGCCGCCAGAAAATTGATGCGGATAATAATGGGCTCTCTGCTCTGGATCCGGAATATCCACTTCCCTCAATAACTGTAAACAACGTTCCCAAGCTTCTTTCCTTGAAAATTTTAAATGATAAATTATAGTTTCAGTGAGTTGCTCAGCTACTGTTAGCAATGGATTCAGAGAAGTCAATGGGTCTTGGAAAATCATCCCAATAGAACGCCCCCGAAGTGCACGCAAGGATTTTTCTGAATGCTCATCAATTCGCTGACCATCAAAAATAATTTCACCTGCCGTAATATGGCCTGGATTTTCCAATAGCCCTACAATAGCTGACCCCACTGTAGACTTTCCAGCCCCCGACTCACCGACTAGGCCGTGAATAGTTCCTGCATCGACATTAAGAGAAATCTGATTTAGTGCAATGAACACTCCGTGACGAGATGGGTATTCGACTTGAAGATTGTTAATGCGGATTAAAGATGACATAACAGCTTCCTACTTTAACTGTGGGTTTAGCGCATCGCGCAGCCAGTCACCCAAGAGATTAAATGACAACACTAGCAATACTAATGTGATACCGGGAAAGAAGGTAATCCACCACTCACCAGACATTAAATAATCACCACCAACACGAATTAGAGTGCCGAGTGAAGGCTGTGTCTGTGGCATGCCGATGCCTAGAAAAGATAAAGTAGCCTCAGTGATAATAGCCACGGCTATACTAATAGTGGCAATAACAAGTATCGGGCTAGACACGTTAGGCAGCAGATGACGTAGCAGGATCATTAAAGTTGGCACACCCATAGTTCGAGCAGCCTGTACATATTCTTTTTGTTTTTCAACTAATGCGGCACCTCTGACTGCACGCGCAAACTGCACCCACTCCGACAGCCCGATGGCCAAAATCAGCACATAGATAGCGACCATCTCCATTTGCGAATTCCCCAGTACAGCTTTAACAATTCCGTTAACCAACAATGCAACCAGAATAGCGGGGAAACTTAATTGTATATCAGCGACCCTCATCAATAGATTATCAAGCCAACCACCACTATAGGCAGCCAATAAACCAAGTGAGGTCCCCAATACAATTGCAAAAACAACAGCGGCCAAACCAACACCTAGAGATGTTCGCATTCCGTATAAAATGGTAGAAAGAATATCTCGTCCTTGATTATCAGTGCCGAGTAGATAAAAGAAGCCATCTTCATCAGTACTCAGAGGAGGCAGATTTGCTGCCCATAAACTCAATGTTGATTCATCAAAAGGATTATAGGGAGCTAACCATGGCGCAAAAATAGATGAAAGAATTAGCAACATGCAAAGTGTTGCTGAAATAATGATTAATGGCGAACGTTTAAATGAATACCAGAGATCGCTATCGATCATTGCAACTACTTTTATTTTTATAGCGTTCATAAACACCTCAATGAACTCGTAAACGTGGGTCAATAAACGCATAAGCAATATCTACTAACAGATTCAAGATAACAAAAAAGGCGCCCACAAAAATTAAATAAGCTGACATCACTGGAATATCGACAAACTCAATTGATTGAATAAACATTTGCCCTAGCCCCGGCCAGTTAAAAACAGTTTCAGTGATAATTGAAAATGCAACGACAGAACCTAGCTGTAAGCCAATGATGGTTATAACAGGGACTAATGAATTTTTTAATCCATGACGATATTGCACAATGCGATCAGGTAAGCCTCTAGCCTTAGCAAACTTTATGTAGTCGGTACGCATGACCTCTATCATTTCTGCACGAACCATACGTGTAATTAACGTCATTTGATAAATACACAAAGTCAGCGCTGGCAAAATAATATAACTCCATCCCTTCACTGTGAGTAAACTTGTTGTCCACCAACCCAACTCCACTAAACCACCCCGACCTTGAGACGGGAACCAACCCAAAACAACGGAGAAAAGATAGATTAATAGCAGCCCCGTCAGAAAAGTAGGAATGGATATACCCATTAGCGAGCCGACTAAGAATTGTTTGGATAGCCAGCTTTTAGGATGCAAGGCACTATATATACCCATAGGTATTCCTAAAAGAATGGAGAGCATCCCTGAAATAAAACTGAGCTCTAGTGTTGCAGGCAAACGCTCTTTCATTTGCTCGATAACAGATGTACGAGTGCGGTAGGACGTTCCAAACTCACCTTGTGCAATATTAGAAACAAACTTGAGATATTGCATTGCTACTGGCTCATCCAAACCCAGCTGCTGCCGTATTTGTTCCTTTTCTTCTTCGGTTGCACTATCGCCCACCATGTTGTTAACTGGATCACCAAGAAAGCGAAATATACAAAATGCTACAAAAGCAACGACCAGCATAACAACAATACCTTGTACGATACGCTGCAAAAGAAATTTCAACATAGTGATTCCAAACTATTTCTAATAGCGCTAGAGTATTCTCGATACCCTAGCAATTATTTTTAGCGAACGACTTTAACAAGCTTAAATAAGGGCTCGTTCGATGCTCGAATGGGGATATCAAACTTAGATGATACGACCCAATTAATTACCTGATGATGCAAGGGGAGATAGGTAATATTATCTCTAACTTTCTCCCAAACCTGTGCAATCATATGATCGCGTTTATTCATATCCAACTCTTTTTGAATATCCTTAATCAATTGGTCGACTTCAGGATCTGAATAATTTGCATGGTTCCATGTGCCAATATCTTTGCTTCTGCTATGTAACAAGTAACGAAACACATATTCAGAATCGAGAGTAGCTACTCCCCATCCTAATAAATAAAAGTCAGATTCTGAATTGGTAACAGACTTAAAGAAAATAGATTTTGGCTGAGCGTTCAAGGTAGCTTTTATACCGATACGTGAAAGCATTGATACTACAGCCTGACAAATATCTTCATCATTAATGTAACGATTATTAGGGCAATCTAGACGCAATGTAAATCCGTCAGGGTAGCCTGCTTCTGCCAATAAACTTTTAGCTTGCTTGCGATCATAAGGTAAGCGTTCATCCAAAGATTTGGTATAGCCCTTTACGCCTGGTGCTGTAATCATACCTGCCGGCACAGATAGACCTCTCATAATTTTTTGCTGAATGGCTGTTACATCAAGAGCCATGTACATAGCTTTGCGTACACGAATATCAGACAATGGATTTTTACCTAAACTAGGATTCGATCGCAATACTTTAGAGCCTTGATCCATACCCAAAAAAATGGTGCGTATTTGAGGGATTGAAACGACATTTAGAGAATCATCTTTTTTAAGTCGTTGCAAATCTTGAATGGGGGGATCTAATACAAAATCCAGCTCGCCTGACACCAATGCTGCAATTCTTGTTGGCGCTGACTTAATTGGCGTGTGTATCACTTTATCCAGAGCAATATCTCCACCCCAATACGTCGGATTTTTTTTGAGTATAGTTTTTAAATCTGGCTTACGTTCGACAAGTTGAAAAGGGCCTGTACCATTAGTGTGGCGTACAGCATAGGTCTCTTCGCTACTGCCATAATTTTGAGGAACCGCCACGTTATGTTTTTCAGACCAACCTTTGTCCATCATGAAAACAAACGTCAAGTAACTGGGCAAAATTGGGTCTGGCTCTTTGGTTTTTATACGAATAGTATGGTCATTGACGATAGTAATATTGTCGATAGTCGCAACATAGTTTTTAAAATCAGAAGATGGGGCTGCAGCACGCTTGATAGAAAACTTGACGTCTTCTGCTGTAAAATCAGCGCCATCATGAAACTTAACTCCCTTTCTCAAAGAAAACTCCCACTCAGTATCATTAATGGCTTTCCACTGTTCTGCCAAGCCCGGTTCCATTTGTAAATTAACATCACGCATCACTAACGTTTCGTAAATTTGCCGGTTCATATTAATAGTTGGTGTTTCATTCTGCGCATGTGGGTCCATCGTTAATGCATCACCCGCTGAAGACCAACGCAGTACTTGTTCGGCTATGGAATAATTACTGATTGCCAAGATTAGAATGATTATGCATCCTTTGATGAAAGAGCGTAGCTTTATCATTTTATTACCCTTCTTATTTGAGAGAGAATTGATCAATACATATGTAAATTCGATCTAGTCTCATTGTTAATTAACAATTAAATATAGAGTGGCAGCAACTAATTACGCTGCTGCTTCAACATAATTCTTCAATAATATTTTCCACAAGTCGCTGGCTTTGATTTAATACTGCCTGATACCAACTGTCTTCATCGATTAGCAGAGCATTTCTGAGCTGATCTTTTATGACATGGCAGATCGTCTCTTCAGCGTCGGCATTGCGTGACAGCCAGTTATCATCACGCAATGCAGTTAACACCTCAGAAAATTCCAAAGTGCCAAATTCAAGAATTATTTTTATTTTTTTACTTGGTTGGGTAAGGTCATCAAGTACTGAATACATCTGCCCATCAATCAATGACAATTCATCGTGCTTAACGACACTAGGCTCATCTCGGAGTATTAAACCAACACCTTTTGGGCCCACACCGGTATGAATATCAATAATACCTACTGATTCGCAGCTTGCTGCATACCGTTGAATAGCATCCCTCACCACCCCATTACTCCAAGCTGGCTGGAACCCACCGAAAAACAACCCATCAGGGTGGGAATGTTGTCCTGCAAGTACTTTCTGCGTTAATGCCTCAGAACCATATTGATTCACATACTGTTCAATGTGCCGGTCATCTTTTTTACGTTGCTCTCCTCGCCACTGACTTGAGCATAGAGCATCGTGCAATGCTATGTAGTCTGGGTTTTCGGGGAGCGCTTTATCAAAATCTTTAAAATTACGATTGAGGTCAATATTGTCTTCGTTAGTGCGAGTCAGTTTGGCAAAACCCACAGGGTTTACAGCATGAATTAGTACAATAGCGATATCTGTCTGTGGTAACTCTCTGGCAAATTGTTCTATTAAACCCAGTTGAACTGCTGATCCAGTAGCCCCCTCTGTACCGTGAACACCGGAAGTAATAAACAATACCTTGCTAGCATTAGAGGCGCCTATTCTTGCAATATCTATAGCAAGCTCCCCACGTAGGTCACAGCATGTGGGATGAATGATCGACTCAAGAGCTAGTGCCTGCACTTCACACGCGGATAAGAATCGTTGGCGCGCACTGAAGTAATCATTTGAGAAAAGCTTTTTCACAAATCCTCTTATATTTTTATTATTAGTCGTGGGGTTGTTATCTGTATATTTATAATGCGAGCAACAAGTGATAACATCAACTCATATTTACTTATACTCTATGCTTTATTGTTATAGGTTTGCTTATGCGCTTTCGTCAAATAGAAGCCTTTCGATGTGTGATGTTGAGAGGAACAACGGCAGCTGCGGCAGTAGAAATGCATGTTTCTCAACCCGCAATTAGTCGACTAATTAGCGATTTGGAATACTCATTGGGTTTTATTTTATTTGATCGACGCAAAGGGCGATTACAACCTACGTTAGAGGCTGTGGAATTTTTTGCTTCGGTAGAGGAAAGCTTTTTGGGGTTTGAACGCTTAGAGTCGGTCGCTGAACGCATCCGTTCCAAAGAGCCAAGCCAGCTTAAGATTGCCAGCACTTCATCCATAGCCAGTGCCTTATTGCCTCTCGCGTTAAAAGAGCATAAGAAATACTTTCCAAATGAACGAGTAACTATCCAAACCGAGAGTGTTGCTCAGCTGATAGTAAAGTTACAAGCAAGTGCTGTTGATATTGCCGTTGGTTTAGAGCTGCCTGAATTGATTGGTATTGAGAGTGAAACGATAGGATCTGCTCGTTATGTGTTTGTCGCACGCGGCGATCACCGATTGGCAACGAAAGACATCGTGCGCCCACAAGATCTAGCTAATGAGTCTGTGCTTGCAGTAGATTCCAGTTTATGGAGTAAAATAAGTGACAGTTTAGCGCCAGTGAAGCATCTAATTCGTCAAGATATCGCAATTGATACCTCACATACTGGTTACGCTATGATTGCTGCCGGAATGGCTGTAGGGGTAGTAGAGCCTTTTGCTGCACGCGTTTGGGCGAGCCAGAATATTATTACCCGACCTTTTGAGCCTGAAATTTATTACGCCTATGGTTTGGCATACCCTACTGGGAGCCGTCAGCATAAGTCCCTGCACCTATTTGCCAATACAGTTAAGCAAGTTGCCAAAAGAATGCCTGAGTTTGAACACTTTAAATAAGCATCAGGTCAATCAAAAGGTAAACGTAATAGGCGTTAATGATCTTGCTATTACCAGTAAAGTCATTTGAACATGACCCTATCCCGTTTTCCATCCATTAGTCAGGCGTATATTTTTTCATGAATAACTAACCAATTGATGATAGATATATTCCATACAATAACCTCCTTATACTGTGCATTTAAAGGCTATATCACTGTATAATCTACGATTTTTTGGCCCAATCACACACTATAAGCGACAGAAGCTTTATTCAGAAGAGACATTAGTAAAAGACGCTATGGAAAAAACTTACCAGCCTCAAACAATAGAACAATCGTGGTACCAGACTTGGGAAGAAAAAGGCTATTTCAAGCCTTCAGGTTCTGGTGACAGTTACTGCATTATGATTCCCCCGCCGAACGTCACCGGTAGCTTGCATATGGGCCATGGATTCCAAGAAGCCATTATGGATGCTTTGATTCGCTACAACCGTATGAAGGGCAAAAATACCTTATGGCAGGTGGGAACTGACCATGCAGGCATCGCGACACAAATGGTTGTCGAACGCTTGTTAGAAGGCGAAGGTGTCTCTCGTCATGACCTTGGTCGCGACAAATTTATTGAAAAAGTCTGGGAGTGGAAGGAAGAATCCGGCGGCCATATTACTAGGCAGCTACGTCGTTTGGGTGCAAGCCCTGACTGGAGCCGCGAACGTTTCACAATGGATGATGGCTTTTATAAAGCAGTACAGGAGGTTTTTGTTAAGCTCTATGACGATGACTTAATCTACCGTGGCAAACGCTTGGTTAATTGGGATCCTAAACTACACACAGCTATTTCTGATTTAGAAGTGATCAGTGAGGAAGAAAAAGGCTTTCTCTGGCATTTCCGCTACCCATTGACGGCAGGCAATGATCACTTAGTGGTTGCGACAACTCGGCCTGAAACCATGCTCGGTGATACCGCTGTAGCTGTACACCCAGAAGACGAGCGCTATGCTCATTTGATTGGACAAACCATTACCTTGCCCTTAGTTGGCCGTAAGATCCCTATCATCGCTGATGACTATGTGGATAAAGAATTTGGTACCGGTTGCGTCAAAATCACACCCGCCCATGATTTCAATGACTATGAAATGGGACAACGCCACAATCTGGAAATGATCAATATCTTCGATGACGACGCTAATCTTAATGGCAATACGCCAGAAGCTTATCGCGGCATGGAGCGCTTTGCTGCACGCAAGCAAATCGTTGCTGACCTAGATGCATTAGGTTTATTAGATAAAATTGATGATCATGTTTTAAAAGTGCCACGTGGCGACCGCTCAGGTGTGGTAATCGAGCCCTATCTTACGAACCAGTGGTATGTGAAAACTCAACCTCTCGCCGATGAAGCGATTAAAGCCGTTGAAAACGACTCAATTCAATTTGTACCCAAGCAGTACGAGAATATGTATTTCTCATGGATGCGCGATATTCAGGATTGGTGTATCTCTCGCCAATTGTGGTGGGGACATCGCATTCCTGCATGGTACGACGATACTGGCAAAGTCTATGTTGCTCGCGATGAAGACGAAGTTCGCAAGAAATACAAGCTTGCTGATGATGTTAAATTAAAACAAGATGATGATGTACTGGACACTTGGTTTTCATCCGGCTTATGGACTTTTGGCACACTAGGTTGGCCAGAACAAACCAAAGAACTAGAAACATTTCATTCAACCGATGTTCTTGTAACTGGTTTTGATATTATTTTCTTTTGGGTTGCTCGCATGATTATGCTGACCCTGCACTTTAAGAAAGAAGTACCCTTTCATACGGTTTATGTTCATGGCTTGGTTCGTGATAGCCATGGCCAAAAAATGTCGAAGTCGAAAGGGAATGTGCTTGACCCTATCGATTTGATTGATGGTATTGATCTTGAATCCTTAGTCACTAAAAGAACGACCGGGTTAATGAACCCAAAACAAGCCTCTAAAATCGAAAAGCAAACTCGCAAGGAGTTTGCCGATGGTATTAATCCTTACGGTACTGATGCTTTGAGGTACACCTATTATTCATTGGCATCGACAGGACGCGATATTAATTTTGATGTAGGCCGCATAGAGGGCTTCCGTAATTTCTGTAATAAGATATGGAATGCTTCTCAATATGTCTTGATGAATTGTGAAGGTGAAGATTGTGGTGTTAACGATGAACCTGTTGAGCTGTCCTTAGCTGACCGCTGGATTATTTCACGCTTACAACAAGTTGAGAAAGTCGTTGCAGAAGGTATCGAAACCTATCGTCTCGACCTTGCTTCACAGGGGCTGTACGACTTTATTTGGAATGAGTACTGTAGCTGGTATTTAGAATTATCCAAACCTGTACTTAAAGATGATAATGCGACAGCAGAACAGCAACGAGGCACTCGGCGCACATTAGTTCGCGTACTCGAAACCATTTTGCGCTTAGCTCACCCACTAATGCCATTCATTACTGAAGAAGTCTGGCAAAAAGTGAAATCATTAGCAGGCACAAGTGGTGATACCATTATGCATGCACCCTACCCTGTTGCTGACGATAGCAAAATTGATCAAAAAGCTATTAATGATCTGGAGTGGGTACAAAAAGTGATTGTTGGTGTACGCAATATTCGCGGCGAAATGAATATTGCTCCATCGGCAAAATTACCTCTGTATTTTGCTAATGGCAGTGATTCCGATAAAGAACGCTTGGAATCAAACCAACAATTTCTAACCAAGCTTGCCAACCTGGAAGAGACACATTGGCTAAACAAAGGAGATGAAGCACCTATGTCTGCTACGGCCTTGGTTGGTGATATGGAAATCCTTGTCCCTATGGCTGGTTTTATTGATAAAGATGCTGAGATTGCTCGGCTAGACAAGGAAGTTACCAAGCTAACTGACGAAGTGAAACGATTAAATAGTAAATTAAGCAACGCCAACTTTGTTGATAAAGCACCTGCTGCCGTTGTCGATAAAGAAAAAGAGCGATTAGCGGCTGCTGAATCTGCAATGGAAAAACTACAACAACAAAAAGAAAAAATTCAAGAAATTTAATTCGTTTTCTCTTATATATTTATACATTTTTCTTTATATTTTCTAAACTGTTAAAAAGGGTGAGTATCTTCACCCTTTTTATTTATCTATTAATAAACTCTCACCTATAATTTTTATCTATATCTTTATATAGATTTTTCACTACACTTTCTGCCTCCAACTCTATTCGTACCTCCTACTTTGCTCAAAGCAAATCATGCAATTTGCATTTCTTAGCCGTTTTAATAAACATAAGCTATCAATGCTTATACTCTACTTTGAAATTTACTATCAACTACGTATTGACTTTAAAATACTTTATTTATTTTTCTTAAAAAAGCCACCACTGGGTATTCTTTTTACTATACTTCAGTGCATACCACTCAGTTTTAATAATTATAGCTTTACAATGCCGCAGTCATTAACTACCAATTTATATCGTTACAGCATTATCTCTATTCTGTCTGTAACGACTGCATCCGCTTTTTCAGACCAAAGCAACAGCTTTGAAGAGGTAACAACAATCAAACAATCCCCATTCCAGCAGCTTGTCGAAAAGCTTAATAGCAATATCTATGAAAAAGACCTATTCTCCCAAGAGTTTGATAGTGAGCGCCTATTAGAAATCAATATAAATGATAAAGCTCAATTCTATGTTGGAAAAAACACGATAGAACATTCCAGCTTTATCTATACAGCACAGCACAACAATGGAGTATCTGGCTCTTTTTCAATGCCTGAGTTTAACAGCCGATTTCGCACCTATAGTATTCATACCGATCAAAGGGAAAATGCAACTCACAATGGGGCGACAGAATACCAGGCAACTATTGGCATTGAGGACAGTGACAACCGTGCAAATGGTTTAATTTGGGATTATAAACCAGTTACCAGTGACGAAGAAGAAATCACATTAACCGCAAGTTACTTATCAGGAAAAAAGGTCGATAAAAACTCGTTAGAAAAAACTCATGGTAATGCCAGTAGTTTTACAACAGCAATGACAGGACTGAATAAAACACTCCGCCTACAAAGCGAATATGCACAATCGAAATACAGCACCAAAAATAGCAAACATGAATTAACATACAAAGAAAATACACATCGCGCTCAGCATTATCTAATTAGTTATACTCCTTCACAACCAGATACAAAAGAAAAACAAGTTATTTGGAGCATCGGCATAGAGAAGAGAATTATCGACCCTGAATTTAAAACCGTATTTAATAACAACCTACCAAAAGACAAAGATATTACCCGAGTTTACGGCCATTATCGAAAAGGGCAATGGTCATCTGAAGCATCGGTCGCTTATGAAAAAAACAATTTGGACAACCGATTAAGCACTACGGATAATATCCAACTAGGTTCTTTAGCGGGAAGCTATCAGAGCAAAGGATTTTATAGTAATACAGGCTTTTTAAGCCTATTCGGAACACCTCGTTACACATTACGTTACAACCACCTTCACAACACTCAAGAAAAGTACGCTCAAGAAACGTTATCATCCAGCTCAAATCATAACCGCAATCAGTCTTTCAATATAGAAAGTCGATTTCAACATACCTCATGGTCTTGGTTTCACAGCATGGGCATTTCAAGCGTTAGTGATGAGTTTGATAAGAACATTGACTTTAATTCCAGCCGGTTAGATTTTGGCACCCAGTTTTCTGTTAGAAAAAATACGTCTATCGAAACCAGCATACGATCGCATCACAGCCAAAAAAACATCTCTCAACTCACCACAAGAGAGCTAAATTACAAACTTAAACTCAATCAAGCACCTACACCCGATCAGTTGTCTGGATTTGTAGCCATAGAATTTAACCAACGAGACAACGACGTTAACGATAGTTTTTCTGAAAAACACCGAACATTTATTTTAACAAGCGACGTTAACAAGCGCCTGCTTAAAGCAAAGGGGATATACCCCAGCATTGATTTAAGCTTTTCAGCAAGTTATAAAAAAGAACACAATAAATATAATGATATTAATAAAAAGGATTACCAAGCACTCCTTAATATCAACATCAACTGGCCTCAACAGGCAGCGGCTACCTCTATAAGTAATTAAGGCATTAGCAATAGCATGGTGTATCATCTAACGTAAGACAGGATGTGCAAAATGTAATTGTTGATCACAAGCGGGAGAGGTGATTGATTCATTCAAGACCAGCCGACCAAGTATTATCCATTCAGCATCAGATTTATTATTACGTTTACCTGAAGCCACCTCAATAGCCCATATTAATTGCTGTTTCGGATAGTGTTCTACTCGTAGCTCGTCACGAAAATCAGCTTTATCAATACGTGGTAGGTTTTCAAAGGGGCGAAGCCTTAACCATGTTGGCGCAACTATCGCTTTACGGTCTTCTCTATTCGGCACTGCCAGATGGGCAACGGGACGATAGCCGACATCAGGCTTTGCCGTCGTGAACATTTTGTCAGCAGTTTTAAAATCTTTTAATAGGCGGTACGCCAACCCCAACTGAGAGATCGGCGGCAATCCGCCTAAAGCAGGCTCATTATCCATCACCAAGTCTAATACGTGCTGAGTATAAGTACCCGCCATTGAATGCATCACAAATGCATTTAATGTCGGTGCGACAGTATTAGGGTCAGAGCTTGGGAATAACTTAAGCGCAAAACCAAAGGCTCGTTTATCAGATTGTTTAGTGCCACTTAAAGCAACAGACGCACGGGCTATGACCCTACTCTTAGTCAAATAGCTAAATTGACCAGTATAAGGTGATGTTTTATCAATAAGCCACTCGCCAGCAAAACAAATACCATTGGCTTGAAATAATTTTTGACCATTGGGAAAATCCCAAAAATCTTCCTGAGTTGTCAGCGTACGTTTGGCCGCTTGCAGCACATAGTTGTCAGGCACCACCCCTTTCTCCCCAAACTGTTTTTTGCTGACACGGTATTGAGGCAATACACCATAAGGGTTTTGAAAGACGATCTGACTAACCGAATTAAAACTGCTGCCTTCATAAGCAAGTGCAGATGGCATTAGCACAGCAAGCATGAACAGGAAAGTAAAAACGGAACTTCCTCTGACTAAAGACGGTCTCATAGAGCATTATCACGTAACAGTATTTTCGAAAGATACTATTATTCTCAAGCGTTGGCTAGAAGCTTTGTAAGACTCTAGCAAGCAGTAAGGCAATTGGATGAGTCAACTCAAGTTAAATCAGCATGCTGTGCATACAGGCATAACGAAAGAGCACTTGTTAAAGCAAACCAAAGATCGAATGGCGAGTCTCTTCACACCCAACCAAGTACTGGGGCGTTTGCAAACCATCGGCTGTGTCGCAGTAGAAATTACCCAACGTTGTAATCTGGACTGTACACTTTGCTACTTGTCCGAGCATTCACAATCTGTTCGTGATATTCCTATTAGTGAAATCTACAAACGTTTAGATGCTGTCATTACCCATTATGGTGCAGGCACCCATGTACAAATTACCGGTGGTGATCCAACTCTACGTAAACATACTGAACTCATCGAAATTGTTCGTTATGCAAGAAAAATAGGTTTATACCCTGCACTATTTACAAATGGCATTGCTGCCAGCCATGATTTACTAAAAAGACTAGCCGATGCTGGCTTATGCGATGTGGCTTTTCATGTTGATACGACGCAACGTCGCAAAGGCTATAAAAATGAGTTGGCACTCAACGAACTTCGCAAGGAGTATATCGAACGTGCTCGTGGCCTCGGTCTAATGATCATTTTTAATACGACAGTACACAAAGAAAATTTCTCGGAACTGCCTCAATTGATTCAATTCTTCAGCGAAAATGCGGATGTTGTCGGCCTGACATCTTTTCAATTACAAGCTGATACTGGGCGCGGTGAATGGCGCACGCGCGACATTATAATCAGTAAAGAAACCGTACAAGCCCAGATAGAAACAGGCCTGAAAAAATCGTTACCTTGGGGAGTTGTACAAGTTGGCCATACTGATTGCCATAGCTATATGCCAAGCCTAGTGGCTAATGACAACTTGTACCCTCTCATCGATAATGTGGATTTTTTTAGTGATTTCGTCAGAGACTTTCCATCCGTACCATGGGATCGGCGTGCACCACTTGCCACCATTATCAAGCCCTTTTTATGGAGTCTCCTCAAACAACCTCGCTGGTGGCCTAAAGTGATTAACTATACATTCAGGCATCTACGGCTGATGTCAGCTGACTTAGTAAAAGCTCGAGGGCGAGCACATAAGCTAACAATTTTTGTGCAGAATTTTATGGATGCTAAACATCTGGACTCCGACAGAGTCGATGCTTGCTCTTTTATGGTAATGACCGCCGAAGGGCCTGTTTCTATGTGTAAGCATAATGCGAATCGTGACGAATTTATATTAAAACCTATCGACATTATTGATGACAAGGGAACTGTCCAGCGATTTGAGCCTCTTAAGTGGAAAGAACAGAAACACGTTTCTGATTCTATACACTAACCCAGCAACACTATCAAAAAGATTGAAGAGTATGTTAAAGCAAATAATATCCGCATTCATGGTTATCACTGCAGTTATTGCAGGCAATGTCCTAGCAACAATACCGGTGAATGCTTCCACTCAGGGCCAATACCAAGAGGCACTAACTAGCTGGTCAAAAACATTAGAACGCTTTGTTGATGACCAAGGTAGAACGGACTTTATTGCATTGGCAGAAGACTCAGCTGAACTGGAAAAATTTGTAGAATTTATTGCATTAACTAGTCCAGATTCACACCCAGAATTATTCCCAACTAAAGAAGATGTATTGGCCTATCATATCAATACTTATAACGCATTAGCCATGCACCAAGTCATTGCCAAAAAAATCCCTAAGGATTTCAATAGCTTCTTTAAGCGGGTTGCTTTTTTTAAACTCCGAAAAATAACCATCGGCCAGAAAAAAACGTCATTGTATGATTATGAAAACAAGGTCATTCGTGCACTGGATGAACCTCGAATACATTTCGCGCTCAACTGTATGGTTCGTGATTGCCCTCGCCTTCCTCAAGAACCATTTTTAGCTGAAACACTGGATAAGCAACTTGATGAAGTTACTAGAGAATTTTTCAGCAAAGACAAGCATTTTCGTATTGACGATGAAGAACGTCTAGTTCATCTTTCATGGATTGTTGATTATTATGCAGAAGATTTTGTAGATTCAGGTAAAACTAAGGATTTAGTACCTTATGTGAATACATATTTAGATCAACCGATCCCTGAGGAATATAAAATTCACGTCATTAAATATGATTGGACAGTTAACCAACAACCTAAATCTTGATACCTATTCTTAAACAATCCAAAAAAAGCCAAAACGTTTAAACACCCACAACACTATGTGGGTATTGACGTTTTACCTACAGAAAGCAATTCAATAAATACTAACTTTCTAACTCTGCCCATCGTTCCAATGAATAATCCAACTCTGAATTCTTTTTTGCCAAATCATCAATCACTTTTTGTGTAGTACCCTGATCCTTTTTATAAAAGTCGGGATCAGCCATCACTTCCTGTAACTGATTAATTTCTTCTTCCAACTTTTCTATTTTAAGAGGTAATTCATCAAGTTCACGTTGAAGCTTGTAACTGAGCTTTTTAGGCTTGGCTGCTTTTGGTTCAACAGAGGGAGTACCGCTATTTTCTAGTGCTTTTTTAATTCCTATAGGACTTTCTTTATCTTGCAGCCCTTTTCCTCGTTTAGCCCAATCGCTGTATCCACCAATATAGTGTTCAACTTTTCCATTATCCTCAAACACCAGCGTACTGGTAACCACATTGTCAAGAAAATCTCTGTCATGACTTACAACAATTAAAGACCCCGCATAAGCGACCAACTGTTCTTCCAAGACCTCAAGCATTTCAACATCGAGGTCATTAGTTGGCTCATCAAGAATTAATAGATTGGTTTCCTGAGTAAACATTTTAGCGAGCAAAACGCGATTGCGTTCCCCCCCAGACAAGGCTTCTACAGGTGTCATCGCGCGCTTAGGGCTAAATAAAAAGTTTTTCATATAACTAATGATATGACGCTCTTTACCATTAATTTTAATGTATTCTTTTCCATCCCCGACGTTATGGGCTACACTTTTTGTCACATCCAGTTCTCGATGAATCTGATCGAAATAGCCTATTTGTAAGCCAGTACCTATTTTTACAGTCCCTTCATCAGGTTGAAGTTCACCTAATAAAATCTTCAGTAGTGTACTTTTGCCAACGCCATTATTACCGATTAAACCAATGCGATCACCACGCATCATCTTCAGTTTAAAATTTTCTATCAGCGTATCACCAGCATAACCATGAGTGATGCTGCGAGCTTCAATGACCTTACGGCCTGACTTTTCTGACTCACCAATTTCGAATTTAGCTTTCCCTTCTCGCTTAACCCGCTTGCCGTATTCTTCTCGCATTGACTCTAAGGCACGTACACGCCCTTCATTGCGGGTTCTACGAGCTTTAATGCCCTGACGAATCCAGTCTTCCTCTTCAGACAAACGTTTATCAAACAACTTGTTTCGTGTATCTTCTTCTTCGTTGGCTTTTTCTTTTAAGTCCAAGTAATTCTTATAATCACCCGGCCAGCTCACCATGACACCTCTGTCGATCTCAACGATGCGAGTTGCTAGCTTCTGTAAAAATGAACGGTCATGAGTAATAAAAATAACACTGCCTTGATAGCCTCGCACCATATGCTCAAGCCACTCAATAGTACTGATATCCAAATGGTTTGTTGGTTCATCTAGCAATAAGACTTCAGGTTTAGAAACCAACGCTTTACCTAGTGCTACTCGTCGCTGCCATCCACCGGATAATTCACTCAGTTTTTTATTCGGGGGCAAACCTAGTTGAGTCATTATCGTTTCAACTTTTTGCTCTAGATTCCATCCCCCTCTCGCTTCGATCTGCTGCTGTATATCTTGCAAGGCCAATAAATCAGCATCATTCATATCTTGCTGTGATAGCGCATTAAATTTATCAATTAAGGCTTGCTGATCAGACAGCCCCTCAGCCACTACATCTGACACTTTTCGATGTAAATCGCTGGGCAATTGCTGGTATAACTGGCTAATACGTATATGCCGCTTGTAGTGTAGCTCCCCACTATCTGCCTGTTGCTCTCCCATAATCAATTTCAGCATAGTAGATTTACCAGCACCATTACGGCCGATTAAGCAAACTCTCTCGCCGGCTTCTAGTGAAAAATTGGCTTTGGTCAGAATTTTTTGGTCACCGAATTCCAGCGACAGATCATCAAAACGGATTAAACTCATGGGATTACTACAGGGAACGACAAAATTGAAAGGCCAATATTGTATATGAATTAGCAAGCGAAAGCTTCCTACAATAAAGCAAGAGAACTTTCGAACCCTTCTCTATTTACTCTTTCGTTAGTCTCATTGTGATGCTTACTTAACAACACTTACCACAAAAAACCTCTACGTTTTTAATTTAATTGAGGTCTTCCTCAAGCATCATTAGGTCTTCTTAGTTTCAATTTTCTTTAGATTCTTCTATCGTTGATAAATGCCGTAAGGTTCACTGAGTATTAGAAAAAGAGATGAAGTAACAACGTTATTAAATACCAGTATTGATACATTAGGTTAGCACGAAAAAATAAGCTTGCTAAATAATATTGAACGTATCGCTAATGGTATTCGCCTTTATAGTAACAAGGATCTATCCAACATGCTCAAAAATGGGGTTTAGCTTAAATGAAATTGGTTAATTACCTTGCTTCCGTGCAGTATCTGAAACAGCTAAACCATAAGCAAACTTTAAATTACTATTGAGACTGTTGATCTATTTCTAGCCAACGTTGATAGATTTCATCAGGCCAATAACTTTGAAAGGCAGCAATAGCTACGCTAATTTCTGCCTCCGAAAGCACCCCTTCCCAAGCTGGCATTACTCCACCCATTGGCTTACCGCCTTTGCGAATCACCATCTTTAGGACTGATAAAGGGTGATGCCAAGCATGAGCAGTACCATTTAAAGGAGGCGGAGGATAATGACCTGAAGCCGTTGGTGTTTTCCAATCAACCGTTTCTTCTGCCTCAGCCCCATGACAGCTCGCACAGTTTTTGGCAAAAATCCTCAATCCTCTTTCCTTTTGAGTCGTTGTATACCAACGATTAGTGTCAGGTTGTTTAACCTTAGTATCAATAATAGAAGAGGTTTCCTGAATGTCTGTACTTTCATCGGATCCACATGCCGATATCATCAAGATTATAAAAATTAGGGGGAATATTTTAATAAGGGGGCTCATAAGGGATAACTCTAGCAATTCTATTTAAAATACTTAACCCTAGAGTTGGCTCCAGGTTTGAAACAGACTTACTTTGAAAAATTAAGGCGCATAAATGACCACTGCCATAACGTTAACACCAATTTACTGCGGATGTAAAATCCACGTGGAAGCGCTCAGCATACAACACTTATGGTACTTAATAGGGCGTGTAATAGGTGATTTTGGAACGATTTTAGCGCTCCGATTTTGGGCACCTGAAACACCTAATTTGCTAGTAATGAGTTTAGCTATTATCAATAGTTTATTAACTAGCACCCTATTGGAAATTCTATTATTAACCCATTCAATGTCAGTAAAAATAGCATTAGCTATAACTAAAAAAGGGAAAGAAAAATTAAACCACTTTAATATGCCATGGCTCAAAACGGACACCTAATTGATTGCCATGATCATAGCGTATAGCGATATAACCAAGATCTTGCATACGCTTATATTCATTCGTATTAGCAAAATCATCAGTAAAGTTTTTACCACCCCAACCGATACGTCCTACATCAAAATCACCAATGCCGTGATAAGAATATCCTGGAGGCGCTAACGATCTTGATGCACGGGAGAGATTACCTTTAACGCGAACCGTTTTCGCTAAAAATAAGTACAGTTGTTTTACATTAGAACGTATGCCCGATGTCAAAATAATAGAGTCACCAACATCTCGCTTTAGTTTTTTATAGTACGCCAGCGATTCATTTTTAAAAATATAGTGGCCTGATGCCGGGATTTTTACAGTATCAGATTTATTAAATCGGGTAGTCAGTTTTTCGGTCACCTTGCTGCCATAAAAACCATAATTTGCAGCATCAGTGAAAAATACTTTTTCAATAAAGGCCAATTCCTGCGGCGAAAATTCTCCAATAGCACTGAAACGTTTTGCGTAAGTTAACGCTTCATCAAAGCTCACTAGATTAAAATTTCCAAAGCCAATCGTCTTTTGCAGATTCTTTAGGCGTAGAAATACGGACTGTAACAATACCTGTTCATGATCAGAGACAAATATGTCATCACTGTAATCGCGGGCAAAATCAACATTTTTATTGATAGCAGCAATAATTTTATTAGAGGGTTTGACTTCAGTGGCTACTGGAACCTGTAGAGGTTCATCCACTTTAGAGGTTTTTTCTTCTTGCTTACTATCATTATGAACTTGAAGGTTTTGTTGTTGCTCCACAATTTGAGCAGCAACAGGGGCTTGCGGCTTAGACACACTCATAGTCTGTGAGTCGCGCTCATCGATATCATTTGCCGAGGTTAAAAGCACAGGTTGCTCACGATCACTAACCGGGTCCAATTCGTCAAATGATACTGACATATAGGAGAAATCATTATCACGCTCAATAACACCGGCAACGCTATGTAACTGATCAGCCTCTGGAGTAATACCCCAACGTGATACCATCGTTGCTGCTGTTAGCCCTAAAAAACCTGTGATGACCTGCCTACGCTTCATTACTTATCTCTAATCAATTTATCAATATAGTAAAGACTTACTGGACGCTCTTAATTGGATATCTAAATGAACTCTCACATTTCAACTACTGTCTTTATTAATATACCTCAACTGTAAAGATAGCAGCAAACTGCGCTATCATCCTCTACTTCTTTCAAAAAACCCACTTATCGAAAGCAATCTTTCTATGTCCCCCGCTAAATATACCCAAGGCTCTATTCTCCGACACCTAATCATCATGACAGGTTCAGGGACAACAGGATTAATGACCATGTTTTTATCTGATCTCGTGGACATGTATTTCCTGAGTCTCTTAGGGGAAGTAGAGATTGCTGCTGCAGTTGGGTTCGCGGGCTCCATTCTGTTCTTTACAGTCTCTTTAAACATAGGCTTAGCCATTGCCTGTAGCGCTTTAGTATCACGTGCTCTGGGCTCTGGCAATACTAAGGCCTCCCGAGAAAGTGTTACCTATTCCTGTGTATCGTCACTTGTATTAACAATACCTCTTAGCATCGTTATCTGGCTAAGTATTCCGAGTCTACTTAGTAGCCTAGGCGCTGAAGGTCGGGCACTGGAGTTAGCGATATCCTATACCTCGATCATCATTATGAGTATGCCAGTACTAGCTCTGGCGATGTCTGCGGGTGGAGTCATGCGTGCTCAAGGCGATGCCAAAGGTGCCATGTGGGTAACAATGATAGGAGGTATCGTTAATGTTATTTTAGACCCAATTTTTATCTTTGGCTTCAATATGGGGGTAGAAGGTGCAGCCACAGCTACCGTGATCAGCCGCTTTGCAATGGTAGCTTATGGTTATTATGTTGTTGTCTATCGCAACAAATTACTAGGAAGCTTTGTCCTTGATGAATATACAAAACAATTCTCAGGTTATATAAAGGTCGCCCTTCCCGCTGTATTAACGAACCTATCTACACCCATAGGTATTGCTTATGTAACCTATGTAATGGCTCAATTTGGTGACAGTGCTGTCGCCGGTAATGCCATTATCAGTCGTATACAGCCTGTGGCCTTTGCCGGCCTGTTTGCCCTATCAGGTATTGTAGGCCCGATTGCCGGCCAGAATTTTGGAGCCAATAAAATTGACAGGGTCTATATTACTCTGCGTGAGTCAATTCGCTTAATTATTGCCTATTGCGTAGTTATTTGTACTTTTTTATGGCTAATTAAGTCATGGCTAGTGCCGTTATTTAATGCTTCACCTGAAGCTAATGAATTAGTTTACCTATTTTGCGGTGGTTTAAGCCTGATGTTTATATTTAACGGGCTCACATTTACGACCAATGCTCTATTTAATAACTTAGGAGTCGCTCACTATGCGACCGTTATGAATTTATTAAAGGCAACGCTTGGAACCATGCCATTTGTATCTGCTGGAGCTTGGCTTGGAGGTCCAGAGGGTATTTTATGGGGACTATTCTTAGGCTCAATGATTATAGGGGTCATCGGCTTATACATTGCACTGAGATATATAAAGCAGCTTGAAACCAAAGAAGCTGCAATGAAAAATGTAGAAACTTAAGAAAAGAGGTAAGGCCTTAAAGTAAATACCCACTCGCGCATAACGCGAGTGGGTACAAGATTTCCAACATGAAGACTTAGATATTATTCAGGGGGTAAACAATCTAAGTTAATACTGGTTTCAAAATGGAAATTAGACGCTACTAAATGTCTTTCAGCAAAGAATAGATCAAAGGTATAAGTATTACCTGGTTCGATGCCTAAGTATGTAGCAATATCATCTAAATTGATTGTTGCTTCCTCTACGAGATGAACACCGCCAAGGTCAATGGCACGCTTACCATTAATAAAGACCCAAAGATCATCATCACCTCTAAAGGTAAATGTTTCTCCACCTTGATAATCAAACTCTAAATGAGTCTCCAAGGTAAAGTGGAAGTTGTGATCCAAGCCTTGAGCAATAGCCTCAGGTGTATTTCCCCAACTGGTAGTCCCTGCGGGAAGATTCCCATCGTCAATTGGGAAGAAAGTATCATCACTGAATTGCCATGTAACAGAACCAGGTAGTCGAGTCATTGTTAGCGTAGTAGGAATTACATGGTTAATTCCTGGAGAATCCCGATACCACTTATCGAATAAAAATTGGCCATTTGTGGTTAAGGTACCCACTTCAGCATGAGCGTACACAGGCAAGCCATTAGGGCCTAGGTCTTCTTCAACAATACCAGGATCCAATCCAAGCGTACCCTCAAAATCAGCATGATCCGGAGTGAAGTCACGAATAGTCACTGGGAATGTTCGCTCTGTCTCTGAGCTGATCTGACAAGATACATTACTGGCAAGTACTTTGACGGTATCTGGCGTACTGTTAAATTGTCCATCATTCACAATTAATTGAGCAACATAAAGGCCTTCAAGATCAGGAGTTAAAGTTGGCGTTACACTAGTCGTATTACTTAAGGTGGTCCCACTACCTGCAGGAACTGTCAGTAAATCCCAGCTGTAAGTAATAGGGTCTCCTTGTGGATCAGAGCTGCCAGAGCCATCTAGAGAAACATCCAGGCCAACATCAGTATTGATATCATTACCAGCATCAGCAATCGGTGGTAAATTTTGGCTGGATAGCACGACAGTATCGGGCAAACTGTCTTCTGTTCCGTCATTAACCACTAACTGAACAACATAGTCACCATAAATATCAATACCTTGAAGTGTAGGATTCACAGTGGTCGAATTGGTTAGGCTTGCCAAACTACCCCCTGGAGCACTTAATAAACTCCATTGATAAGTCAGTGTGTCGCCATCAGCATCAGAACTGCCACTACCATCAAGCTGAGCATTGCTACCTAAAGAAACCGCTGCATCGTTACCCGCATCCGCGACAGGTTTAGTATTAGGTGATGTAATCACTACAAGATCAGGATCACTATCAATCAAACCATCATTTACCACTAGTTGAATGATGTAAGTACCTTGTTGATCTGCAACAAATGAAGGATTAACTGATTGAGAATTAGTTAATGCGGCACTACTGGAATCAGGGCGATCGACAATTTGCCAACTATAAGTCAGAGGGTCACCGTTGACATCAGTACTGCCAGAGCCATCAAGTAATACTGTGCCACCAACTGCCACTGACTGATCTGGTCCAGCATTCGCGATAGGCTTAACATTATCAAATTCTAAGTTAACCGTATCTGGCTGACTATCGACTTGGCCATCATTGACAATTAGCTGAATTTCATAACTGCCGAACTGGCTAACATCAATTGTAGGTCTTACTGACGTTGGATTGTTAAGAGAAACGCCGCTAGGACTAATTACTGTCCATTGGTACGTTAATGCATCACCATCCACATCGCTACTACGTGAGCCGTCGAGCATAAAGGTACCACCAATGGATACCTTCTGATCATCACCAGCATCAGCAACTGGGGCGGTATTGGCGTCATAGCTTATTTCGATAGAAACCGAGTCAGGATCACTATCCAGCAAGCCGTCATTTACAATTAACTGGGCAACGTAACTGCCTTCTACGTCGGCAACAAACGCAGGGCTGACGCTAGTAGCATTTGATAAGGTCGCAGCACTTCCGTCTGGCACACTGGTAAATACCCAAGCATAGGTAAGAGGAGAGCTCTCTGGATCGTAACTGGCTGAACCATCCAATGCGACAGTATCATTTAATTGAGCAGCGATATCTGTGCCTGCATTCGCAACGGGCCTGCCATTTACCACTTCGAGCGTCACCGTATCTGGCGCACTGCTAAGTACACCATCGTTAACGATCAACTGAATGACATAGCTGCCATACTCGTCTACTGTGATACCGGGGTTAAGTGTTGATGCATTGGACAGAGCCGCACCACTACCAGCTGGGCTGCTCACTAAAGACCATTGATAGGTTAATGCATCACCATCAGGATCACTACTACCAGACCCATTAAGTATTACAGCACTACCAATGGCAAGTTGTTGATTGTTCCCAGCTTCAGCAACCGGTGCCCGGTTAGGGTAGTTAACAACAATTGATGCGGTATCAGGTGCACTACTCAACTGCCCATCATTGACAACCAGCTGTACAACATAAGTTGCCGCAAGTGTCGCGTCAAAAGTCGGAGATACTGACGTTCTATCAGAGAAGATACTGTTATCAACACCTGCCGGACTGATCACACTCCACTGATACGTTAGAGGGTCACCATTGGGATCACTACTACCTGACCCATCAAGAGTGACGACATTACCAACCAATGCTTGTTGGTCCACACCTGCATTCGCGGTTGGAGCAGCATTCACTACCTCTAAAGCCGACACAATTGAAACAGTGTCCGGCTCACTATCATACTCGCCATCATTAACCACTAATTGGAAAGTATAGGTACCAACACGATCAGCGGTAAAACTTGGCGCTACCACACGGGCATCATCTAATGTTGCGCTACTACCTTGAGGCTGACTAACGACGGTCCAGTAATATGTCAGAGTATCACCATCAACATCTGTACTTGCAGAACCATCCAGCGCCACAACATTATCGTTATACACTGCCTGATCCGCACCAGCATTAGCAATTGGTGCAGTATTCACAGGCTCTGGGAAGTTACAAATAACCTGGCTATCATCTAGGTTATCGACGTAGTTAGGATTGTAAGCTTCAAAAGGAAATTCTAAACCTGTATGAGGACGGCTCATCGCTACATCTTCATATAACTTATCATTACTGGCTCGAACAATAGGTAGGCGGCTTCTGGATTCCACATCATAAACCCAGATACCGTATTGACTGTCTTCACTGTTATCGGCTACAACGTTTTCACAAAAGCCATTAACACCATTATCATTGGTAATACACTGAGACCAGCTAACTAAAAGCCTGTTCGAACCATCGCGATATGGCCATAAAGCACTATACCAACCATTTCTGGAAAGCTGATCAGGATAAAGGCCAACACCACCATCAACTAACGAGTTTGGCGCGACGTTACCAAAGACTTCACTTGTCGGATTCGTCGGCGATTGGAATTCAAGAATGTCACCACCTAAAGCATCGTTAAATTTATGTTTTAAAACGGCAACAAGACGACCATTTTCTGCTTGAACAATTCTATCAATAGAAACAAATACTTCTTGAGACGATGGCTCCACGGATACCGTTTTATACAGCTGCTCTATCTCATCACCTGCGGGAGTAATCCTAAGCAAAGTATAGTTAACTGTTGGAATAATTCGGCCAATAGGTGTTGATTCAGAATACGCACATCGTGTTTCTTCAGACCAGGCTTCAGGTTTGCCTAAGCCAAAAGGAGTATCTGACCGACCCGCTAATAATGTTTCAATCCCCAGTGATTTGTTCGACGGAGTCAAACACTCTTTTGCCAAATCATAGGTAAACGAAGTACGGACAAAAGTAATTCGTCCGTCTTTCATTGTGGTCGGATGAGTATCGTGATTAATACCGTAGGTAAGCTGTAAAATATTCTCACCTTGATCTGTCATCGAGTGCAACAGCGAAGGCCTTTCTTTTGGGTTAACCTTGTAACAGAATTCTTCATCCCCAACAGGCACCACATTAAGCACTGGGCTATCTGGATTACCGGCATTACGATCTGAAGAAAAAACAATATTGCCGTTAAGAGCATAAGTAGGATTCGTATCTTGCCCTTCATTGGCTAACGCATTATCTTCAATAACCCGACGTATAGACTTTGTTTCAAAATCGTATTCGTAGATATTCCACGTATAATCTGTTGGATGGTCAATTGGACCATGAGCGGCAAAAATCAGATGATTGCCATCGGGTGATACATTAAGATCTTTGACATCATAGATGGACGATTGAAAATAATCTGTAAGCAATTCATTGCTCACAGCATTCACATCAAGACCTGAGCGCTCGACTAGTTTGGCACCAGGGTTAAATAAGTAAGGTGAATATAATTCGAGAGGCGTCTGCCCTTCACTGATTCGAGCCTGTTCAAATCGACTCTGATTAGATGAAGCTGTTTGATCAACACCGCGTTCGACATAAGCAATAGGGGTATCTTTAGCTAACGTCAAATCACTCGAAGACTCTGATGAACTTTGCGTACTATCGCCCGAACAGGCAGCCAATACTATCGTCAGTGACAATACTAACGGGGAAACAATTTTTGAGGGAAGAATATTCATACTGCTCTCTTATTTACGCCTATTAACCAATCATTATTTATTATCAATAACTATTAAAATGATTTGGCCTAAAAAAAAAAGATACTACATCAGTAATACAGATATCGGCTTAGAGTGACTTATCACACGTCTAAAATGCACTTGCCTGTCTATTGATAATGGCACTTACAGATCAAAAAATACACTTAAAAATGGATTTTTAGTGGGAAAAGAGAAGCTTGTCACGCTTACTAAGAGACCCAGTTAAAATATAGAGCTAGCTGGGTAAGAAGTTAAACTTATATTGGAGTGTAGTCTGAGAAACGTCTTCTGGACCAAAATTTAACTTCTGAATTCTAGATAAAATTTTACTCTCCAGTTCATTCACACCTAATTCACTCGACACTAGCTTTAAGGCTGATACTGTCCCATCCGGCTCAATCGATAGTCTAAACACAAAGGTCCCTTCCAAGTCAGGCCTATCACGTCTAGCTCGCTGATAGAAAGAGTAAACACTGCTTTTGGCGCCCTCTAATGTACGACGTATACTTTCAAGATCCCTTTGACCTTGCTTCGAGGAAAGATAAGACTGACTCCCACTTGGGCCACTACCAGACTCTACCAAGCCATCAACAGCAGTTGTTGTATGGGATGCAAGTGTCGTTGACGAGTTTTTGGTAAAACTGCCGTCGACATTAATTCCACCACTTTTACGAGATACCTGATCATTCCCCAATACCTGACGAGCACTTCTTGCCGCGCTACCGGTTGTATTATTGGATAAATTTTTATTCTTAAACTTAGACGTATCTAAAGAACCTCTCAATGCGGTCAATTGGCTAGACAATTCGTTTAAGCCTTGAGAACTCTGAACTGATATTTTTTCCTCTACCTTATCGGTTTTAACGGCTGTTTTTTTCGCTGAGCCAGAGGCTTTTTTATTAGGTGTTTTGATGTTTGCAACTTTAGGTTTAGGCTTTACAACTTCCTTAGGTTTCGGAATTTCTTTAACCACCTTTTTTGGCGGAATAATTTTTTCAGGTACCTTGGGTGGCGGTGTTGGCTCAACCACAGGCTTCAACAATACTTTGGTAATAACAATATCAGTTTCAGGCTCTTCGTATTCCTGTTCTAACTCTGGCAACCAAGGGATAATAAGAACGAATAGGAAGACAACAATAAGCACTCTTTTCAACAAGCGCTTAAATTTTTGCTCCTGTTCTACATTGGCTTCCCAAGGTAGTACCAGGTCCAACGCCATAGGCTGCATTGCTACAGAATTAATAGCAACTGGCTCAATAGTTTCATCAGACTTTATTGCTAAATTGTCTCCAGTCACAGACATATCAACCACCAACCGAATTATTGCTTGTTGTTACAGGAGCATCTGCTCTAGCACCACCACTTGTGGCAACTTGATTAACTGCTAGTGAAATATTTCTATAGTCATTAAGACGACAAGTAGCCATAACACTCTTTAATAAAGCATAAGGCACCCATTTATCACCCATTATTGTAATAGCCAGACCATTTTGTTTTTCAAAACCAGTCAGCTCACCTTTACTTTCTGCATAGGCAGTCAACGCAGTTGCTAACGTTTCGATAACATCATCAGGCTTGGCTACAATATCGGCCACTTTGGCAACCATGACACCATCCAGCCAGACTTCTTCTTTACCGATAGACACTACCAAGTCTTCATGAGGAGATGTCCCGGTGGTTGACGCTGGCAGTTCTACAAACCTAGAGTTTTCTATCGTGTCACTTTCGCCAGAATTCAACAATAAGAAAAAAACAAGAATCGTAAAAATATCCATTAACGATATTAAACTCAACTTTGCACCAAAAGGTGATTTTTTTCTTTTATATAAAAATGTAGAAGCAATCATAATAATTATTAACTCGCATCACCCAGAGAAATTTCTGGGAACAACTCTATCTCAACTAAACTGGTAACAACGACCGCTTTATACGATTTAACCGCATCCATAGTAGATACCAAATTTTGATAACCAATCTCAGGACCAGACAAAACAACAACATCACGTTTATCTTGTAACTCTTCTTTTAAAGCCTGCATAACCTTAGACAGCCGTTCAAAATCATAAAGTTTGCTGCCATCAGGTGCTGTTTCTACGGGAATATCTTGTACCATTGTTCCAGTGGGGTAAAACACTTTAATACTACTGTCATTAATGACAACTTCTAGTTTCGATTGCGACTCTTCACTACTGGTAAAACCACCCGTTAACTCAGGTAGTTTAATCTCCAGCACAGTAATTTGTGTAAATGTTAAGCTCAACAAAAGTACAGGCACTAACACAATCATCAAGTTCAAGAATGCCGTAACATCAAGTTCTGCATCATCAGTAGGCTTGTATTTATACTTAAAGCTCATACCCTATAACTCCCTTAACTCCCAGGCACTAACTGAGGTTGAACTCCTATGCCTTGCGAGCTTTCAGGGTTTTGTGGCTCTGTGGCAGAACGTGCAATACCTGCTTCAATAAAACGATGCAATGTCATGATATTCAAAAATTTAACGGCAGACATTTCAATACTCGTAACGATTGAGGCTGTTTTATTTTGCAGCATTGCATGTAATATCAACAAAGGTATCGCAGCAATCAAACCAAATGCTGTTGTATTCATCGCAACCGATATTGAAGAAGATAATAGTTGTGATTTTTGAGCTGGATCAGCATTAGAAACTGCAGTAAAAGCATCGATCAAACCAATAATAGTTCCCAATAGACCTAACAGAGTCGCGACATTAGCGAGCACCGACAAATAGCCTGTTCGCTTTTCAAGCTTTGGCAATGTTTCTAACATGCCTTCGCTCATCGAGTTCTCAACATCAGCACGCTGCCTAGACACTTTCATCATATCTAGACCGCAAGCGATAATACGTGTAACCGGCGCTTGGCTTTCTCGAGTAAATGAATACATTTTATCGACGTCCGTTGTTCGCAACAACGGTAGAAAATCACTAAATGCCTTGATATTTTTTGATTTTTCTCTAGATAAGAAAAACCATCGCTCAAGAGCAATCACTAAACCTATTGCAAAGACTACCGCAATAGGAATAAGAAACAGTCCTCCCTCTTGAAAAAATTTAGTTACTGCACTATAGAAGTCGGCCATAATAATTACTCTTTAAATATATGGGTTAACAAAAATTACTAATATAAAAAACACTACAGATCGCACTTAAGCTCTCATTTAAACTAAACCTAATACAACACTAATGATGATGCGATTATTCAAGTTGCATTTCATTATAAATATTCATTGATCGAAGCATAATATCCCTGTCAACCAAGTTAAGGGTGTCATCATTCTTACGCTCAATCTTCCATTTCAAACCATCTGGAGAATCCGTGCCTTTCCAAGGGATAAAATAGCTCACAGACGGTTGCTCTTTATCCCCAATAAATGTTGACTCTAGTCGTATTAATTCATCTTCAGTTATTACTTTGGAAGGTTTTTTTTCGCCTTCAACTGCTGCAATTTTTTGAACACTTTCTGCATTTTCGTTTTCTGCTTGTTGTGCAACGCAAATCACAGAGACAAAACATAAAGCAAGCACATTTAATCGAGCTATTAGTTTCTTAATAGAAAACCTAATCGTCAGCGGCATTATTAACATTATATTCAGTATTGTGGTTGTCAACAGCAATGATCTATCACAAATGAGACGTATCACTAATTTTTGAGCAATGTTATATCGCTTATATAACCAAGTTAAATATAGTTTACAGTTCATATCACGAAACCGGCTTACCGAGTTGATCTTGCGCCTGAATATTTAATTCAACGGCCATTCCTGTACGCTCTTGTATTTCCAACAACCAGCTAGCAACTTCACCATTATCACCATCAGTTAAAAATTGATATGCTTCAATATGCTTTTGCGCTTTAATATCATCATTTAAATATACATCATATAAAACACCTAAATTCAAATGTGCCTCTGGAAAATCACGCCAAAGAGTCAAAGTATCGGCATATATATTTTTCGCTTTCTCGAATTCACCCTGCATACGTTTAGCCATTGCAAGGCGCAAATAAGCGTTCACATTATATTTGTTGATAGATATCGCTTTAGAAAAATGCTCTTCCGCTAAAACTAACTTATCTTTCTTTATTGCAATATCACCTAGCATCACCCAAGGGCCTGACAACTTACCATCTTTTTCCAACAAGCCTTTTAGTATAGTTTCCGCCTGGCTATAGTCTTCAATTTTATAAGCACGTTTCGCCTGAATAAAAGCTTCAACAGATTTTTTATTGATGGCGCCCCCTGATCTCAAATAAGGGTTTTTAGTCGCTTTATAAGGAACAACATTGCCTTTTTTATCTACCTTCAACTTAGGAATAAACTCTAACGTTGAAATTTCCTGCGTTGCTTTCGCCTCATAAACAACCCGCTCATCTCCGGTTGACACTGTTCCGCAACTCGTTAAAAACAAAGAAACAGCAATTAAAACCATTACTGGGCACTTCTTCAACATTAACACTTCTTTATAAGCAGTAAACATAACTCGAAAATACCGTTGAACATAAAGTTTAAAATTAATAAATCCCATCGCCATAACTCACTATCAATTCAACTTTGTTGTAGCGTTTAGGGTGCAATACTCTCATCTCAGTAAAGCTTTTATTTATCCATTCATTGAATTTACCATCCCAAGCTCGATCAATATTTGCTTGATGTAGATCTATGGCTAATTGATCAAATGGTGCAGCCTGCTCTTCTATAATGCTTGCATATATTTGTTGATCACTTTCAGACAAACCCGCAGGTGCAGGTGCACCACGTAATTCACCGGCAAACTGTCGATAAAGCGCACCAATTTTATAGCTGGACATAGCGACAAATTCTAAAATTCCATAGTCAGCAGAGAGCTGATAACTGGTAGAGGCTCTTTCAAGCCATTTATTTTTATCTGGGATACTTTTTACTAAAGGTAACTTAAGCCGTGTCTGGGAGAACGCTGACGCATAGTAGTCACCATATTTTGCATTGGCCCAAGCGCCTAGCCAGCGGCTACGATCTGTTCTTTGAGAGCCTGCCACCTTATCAACATCAATAATTTTTGTTAGCCATTCATTTCTACCTGACACATTTTTAAGCGTTTCTTCATTAACTGCTAAACGATAGTGTGCTTCCATATAGTTATCAAAAGGCATTGGGTATTGCTGAATATAACTTTCATAACGCTGATTAGCAGGAATATAGTTTTCATCACGCTCGTACATTGTTGCTGCCAAGAATAAAGCTTCTTGGCGAATAGTTTCATCCGGATCTTTACTAACCAGGAAAACATACGCTGACGCTGCATTAGACCAGTCTTCGTTCTTTTCATAGGCGAATGCTAGTTTACGTGGGAATTCAACGGCATATTCATATTCAGGAAATAATTCTTGCAGCTCTAACAATTCAGCAATCGCATCACCCCAACGCTCAACTTCCAACAACAACGTCGCTGCATCATATTGAGCAGTGACACGAATAGAAGACTGTGGCGTAAGCTGTTTAATTTTCAATAACTGGTCAATTGCAGCAATTTTTTCATCACCAGCAATCATAACTTCAGATTTCTTATAAATGGAGGCAGCTAAACGTTCGGATATTTGATTATATTCATCAGTACCTTGCTCAACTAACAAACGTTGATTTAAATAGTTATCTTCTGCTTGCTGAAACTCTTCAAGCTTGAAATGTGAATGAGCAATAATTCCATAAGCTGTTTTTTTCAGTGTTTTGTCTAAAGTTGCATTTTTTGCGATCAAGCCAGTCGATACATCAATAGCGTTTCTGTACTGGTTAAGGCTAAACAAATACTCAGCAGCATTGGTTAACACTGATGGAGAGCGCTCATCGGTATGAAATGTTTCCGCAAACGTCAGCATACTGCCAACAGCATTTTGCTTCCATTTTTTAATTTCGCGACTATCTTCACTGTATATTTTTTGAGGAAGCTGTTCTTTGTAGGCCTTCCCTGTTTTTAACACATCAATTTGCTTTTCATACGAGATAATTGCTGCATAACCTGCATTTTCCGCATGCTCCTCAGCACTAACACCCTGAGGCTGATAAGCAACTTTTTCATACTCTTTGATTGCACGAGGGTATTGATAAGAAGAAAAAAGCGCCTCTGCTTTAAGAAAGGTAACTTCATCAATACGCTCATCACCAGGAAAAGTCTGCACATACTCAGAATAAAAGTCAGCAGCTTTATCTAATGAAGCAATTGAGTTTTCATATAATCCAGGTATTTTTTCTTTTTCTGTAGCAGTACTATCTTTTTTCTTCGCTTCCGCGATTTCTTTTTGATAAAACTGGCCTTTACTATGAAAGTGGCTTGCTAACTCATCAAGGTAGGTTTTAAGCGATGCTTTCACCGTTGTAGTGGCACCGTTCTTAGATGAGTAGTAACGCGAGTTTATGCCATAGCTATTGACGTAATTTTCTTTTTCTTTAAGGCCTTGAGCCGCAAAGCCACCTGCAAGATAAGTATTAATAAGCTTGGTACTTAAGTCGGGTGCTTTATCTGACAACTGATAACCATCAACATATAACCTGAAAGTTGATGCAGACTCTTCGTAGAGTTCTTTTGCGAGATAATATTCTCCCAAATTATCATAAATTCTCCAGACATAATTCTGGCGGGCAAGTGATTTAATATCGCCGATTGTTTTCGCACCACCTATTTTATCGATAGCTAAACTAATCGAACTAATTGAATCATTAACTAGTGGTTTTTCTTTTTTGCCTAGGTCATCAATATTGACATTATTCGTCAAAAGCTGATTTAAAACATACGAGAATGAATCAACACTCTGGCGATATTCGAGCAATTTGTAACGAGACCAGCCAAGCATATAATGCGCATTCAATGAAAGCTTATCATTATTGGCTTCAATAACCGAAATATAAGACGTTTCAGCCTTAGTGTAGCGCTGGTTGCTAAAATGGATATCACCCTCACGAAAGTAGGCTTCATCGATATTGACGTAATCGGGATAACGGCTTGTTAGTTGCGATAATGCATCTAATGCTTCTTCTTGCTTACCTTCTATATCGTAAGCTTTAGAAAGTTGGTATAAAACTTCAGCATTATCAGGCGAATTAGGGTATTTTTTAAGAATATCTCGATACGCTTGAGTCGCCTCTGAATAATAGCTGCTCTTAGGCACATCAGTATTTTGATTATGAGTACCCTCCATCATATGCACATCAGCAATTCGGCGCTCTATCTTTTCCTTTAGAGCTTTTTCTTCAAACAGCCCTAATACCGCTTTGTATTCTTGTCTTAACTCTTGATGAGTAATAGGCTTAATATCAATTTCAGTAGGTTTTTCTACAGACTCTTGTTCAGGCTCATAGGATAAGCTTGCTAACGTTTTGGGCTCATTACTACCGCAGCCTTGCAAGAGCAGCAAGCTAACCACGGTCAATTTCCCCACTAAATACTTCATTATTTAAGACCGCCTTCTGCTTTATTCTTGATTTTACTGGAAGCATCACTGATAGCAGGAGGCTGCTCCAAAGATAGTAACTCTTTATCATACAAACGTGCCTTTGCTAAACGTGATTGCGCCCAGTAATAACGAATTCGTTTTTCGTGCTTATCTAATTCAGCATTCACAAGCTTACGCATAATCGGCTCAAGCGCATCAATATAGCTTTCAGTTTTTGCTAGCTGTTGGCTTAATCTCTCATGGTTCTTCTTCACTAACGCTTTATAGGATTTAGGCTGCTTATAAGCGGAATCTACTGTTGTTAATTGAGACACCTTATTATCCAAAAAGCTTAATTCTTTCTCTGTTGTCTCCAGTAATGCCGTCATTCTCGCCTGATCTTTTTCATCAAGTGTTAATGTATATAAACGCAACTCAGACTTTTTCTCAGCAAACTTATTCTTAAGGCTCTCGCTCTTCGTAAAAAAGTTACTTAACTCATTATCAAAATTCTTTTTAGCTGCATTATCTAGAATAACGCTATGCTCATTCGAACGACCTAACCAATAATTCAGATTATCCCGAATGCTATACAAATCAGCTAGTTCCCTTAACACTTCACTAAAAGCGTTACTCGCCATAAGGTCAATAAGAAATGGTGTCAGCTTTTGATAATCAATAGATGGGGTCGAGGCGTACCAGTCCGATTTAGCCATGATAGCTTCTATATTATTAATGAATTCTCTAGGGACATCGAGGCCATCAATAATTTTTCTTGCGTCTTCAACCTTTGCAATCCCTATTTTAAATTCCTTTTCCGCCGAAATATTACTTTGCAAGGCCTTACGAGGAGCTCCCTGCTGTTCATATAAATGTGCCAGTAGCACTTTTGTCTCTTGAACTTCGGGGATTGCAATAGAGCGCTTATTAAGAATTTTTAGGGCAGGAATTGCATCATTATATCGCTCACTTTTAATAGCGCTCCAAGCATAAGCCAATAGTGCCCGATTTGAATATAAGCCTGTCGTACGAATACCCGTCAAGTGATTCCATGCTTCAGCCAACTGACCAGACTCTAATGCTAATTGAGCGAGACCATTTCTTGCTCTATCTGACAAAAGTGAAAGCTCTTCACTTTGATTGGTATATTCCGCTGTCTTTTTTAAGTAATCGACCGCGCGGACAACATCCCCAGATTTAAGATGACCAATTGCAATATTGAATAATAGGTAGGGATAGCCAGGCAAATATTTCGACAGGCTATTTTTTTTAGCTGAGCTAAGGTTATTCAGCGGCTTTTGATTTCCAATCAATGTCGACAGATAGTAGTAGTCAAAATAAATATCTGCTGGTATTTCACCCTGAACCCTGTTTAAAGAATCGTTTGCATTAGCAAACTCTGATTTATTGTAATAAATTTTTGCTAGATAATACCAAGCACGATTGCTAACTGCTTGCGATGCTGCATCATCTAAAAGCGCATTAAATAACTGCTGAGATGCCAAAGGCATGCCATACGACAGCATCATACCGCCTTTTAGTACCCTGCCAGATGATTGTAGAGCAAGCGGATTATTCAAATAAAAAGAATATTCGTATTCAACCAATGCAGAAAAGTAATTCTTTTGAAAATAATCATATAATACCGTGCCGTATTCTAATTCAGGCAAAGATTTAACATGAGAGTCTAAGGGGGCTGCATCGACACGGTTAATCATGCAAGCTAACCCTAAAGCAATCACTACACTTTTAAAAACAAGAGCTTGCAACCATGTAAATAGCCGCGAACAAGCACCACAACATTTAAAAAAAGCAAAGACTAAAAGGTTAAAAGAAAGCATCATGCAACTCCGGCTACCACTGCTTAATACGAAATACTGGTTCCTGAATCGCACCATCATCACTCACCACTAATTCCAAATAGCCACTTCCTTCTTCTTTTTCAAAATCTAAGTCGACCGCACGTTTGTAATCCCGGCCATTAGGCCCAACGCCTGTAAAAAAAGCAGTAACCAAGTGCTTACCTTCATTAAGGTTTGTTACGTAGAATTTTTGTATGCCGCCGCGAATTAATGCCTGCCTTTGCTTATCAGAATAGACATGGGTCGACACCAATTTACCATCAATTTTCAACTTAACACTTTCCAGTGTAAAAAAACGTCCAGAGCTGACGGATACAAAAATAGAGAATCGAGTTGATGATGGAAAAAGCAGTGTCTCTTCCATCAGCCTTAGATCTTTATTGAGAGAGATAACTTCCTGCTTTAGGCCCTGAATATCTTGAGATATTTTCTTAACTTCGTTTAATGAGGCATCTTCTGAGGTATTCGCTAAAGCAGTCCCACATAAAATCACCGTCATAGCACTAATTACAAGCACTAATAACTTATTGGATTGGAATATTTTTCTCATGAAGCTTATACCTCAAGCTGTAAACCGGGATATGGTCATTAGCAATTTGTCTATTATTATTCTGGTGCAAAAATCACAAATTCTCATAAAAGAATCACATTTATTACACAAAAGCATATGGATAAAAAAGATTACGTAAAAACATCTAATACGTTAGTTATAGCATTGAAAATACCGAAAATAGAGATAAAGTGATACTGCTATTTGCAGATTTGAGAACTAGCTAACATTCTTAAATAGTGCGTGAAATACTCAATAATATAACCTAATAACGTATTGACCAGCTCTAATGAGAACCCCGTCACAAGTCTAGAAAGGAAATATGAAATAAATTATCAGAATAGTTAAAGGCGTCACAAAATGAAGCAAAACCTTCAAAGATTAAAACAGCCAGTTCAACCCAAATAAAAACTCTGTATTGAACGTGCGCTTGTCATCATTTAGAAAGTCTCGGTCAACCGAATGACCTCGAAAATCGATGTTAGCAACAAGAGAATCGGTTAGAACAACACGATAGCTCGTACCCAAAACAATACTAACATTGGTATCACCTGCAAAATCTACCGCTCCAAATCCACCCAAAACATAGATATCAGAGTTGTATTTTTTATTTCGACCAATGAAAGAGCGACCTCGAAGAACTCGATAACCAGCAAGTATATTGTAATATTCAAAATTCCGGTCATCGTTACTTAGGAAGTTAAATCCACTACCCGCATTCTCTTCAAAGGTAGCACGATCAACTTCTGATTCTCCATAATTGAGCTGCGCCAAAAAAGCAGGAGTTATATGATAGCTAAAAGAAACACCAACAACTGGGTTTGTATTAAAATCTTCAACGGCTAAAAACCCGCCAAACAAACCCAATTCAAATTGTTCTGTGTCTATAGAAGCCGATTCCGCAACAGGCACTTCTTTTTTTGGCTCAATAATTCTTACTGAGCCATCGTCGCCATTAGCAATATCAGAGATCGTTTTTTCAGCGCTATAGGCACCAACAGAAGACAAAGAACCGAAAAACGCCAGCAATACAAACAGTGAATGATGAATACTATTTTTTAAATTATCTAGAAACATAAAGAGTATAAAACCTAAGTTTTGCCATTATGAAAATGTAGCGTATTTCATTTGCTTAATTATTTAAAACAAATAACTCAGACCAAGAGAAACATGGACATTATTCGTTGTATTATCTTCAGCAATTAAACTAGACTCATAGATATAATCTCGCACATCAAAATTAGCAATATAACGGCGCTTAAATGCAACTTTATAGCCAAATCCCAATATATAAGTAAAACTGCTTTCACCACCAAATTCAGTTTCGCCTACACCTGTGATTAAATGTAATGTGGACAAATTAGCTTTTGAACCTGCCGTAAAAAACTCCCCTTGAAAGAAATTATACCCTAGCAAAACATTATAATGCTTAAAATCTCTATCGCTCCCTGTAAAAAAGGGGTCCGGCTGATTTTTTTCAGCGGAAGAAAAATCAACATCGCTTGCCTGAATATAATTTACCTGCAAGAAGAAATCTTCAGTGGCTCGAAAAGTAAGATTCGTTCCAATGGTATATTCACTAGGGAAATCCTCCAAATTCAATATGCCGACATTAATCCCAAATTCTAAAAATTCAGATCTCACTTTCGCATTTTGATTGATAGAGGTATCTGTCACCTGAGCCTGTGCAGACACTGAAATACCCGCAATCAAAATTGCTGTTAAAAGAATGTGTTGAAGCCTATTTTCCATGATTCCAATGTCGCTTTATCATCATCTGTTGACACAGAATACCAGCGGTATTCACCTCGAATTACAAAATTACGCCCAACATAATAGTTAAGCCCTAAACCGTAGTTGGTAAAATCAGAATCATCGATACCCAATGGCGCTAATTCAGGTTGAGAATCGAGAGAAATTGTACCTCCGCCCAATAAAAGCTCAGGAGAAAGTCGCCAATGAGAAAAAGGTTCTATCAAGATATTGGCATTATAAAAGTCACCCTCTATCCCTGAATTAAATAATTTACCCACTTCTCCTTCAAGGCTCAGCCAGCCGTAGAAGCGATAACTTAGAGTACCAGAAAAAATATCAGCGCCTTTCAATTCGCCATCAAAAAATTCACCTGTTGTAAAACCAACACGCCATTTATTCTTTTGATAGTCACCAAAACTAACTGACGGTAAATCAGCAGGTTCGCCTGTTGCCTGTAGCGTTCTAGAAAGCTGTGACGATGTCGCCCACCCAGTCTTCCCATTTTGGGCGCGGACCTCATACCAACCGACACGTTGTTTAAGCACTTCAACCGTCTCGCCTTGCTCTATTACATAAAAAACGGGGTAACCTCGACCAGGTCCTGTGCGTACTTCAACGTACGAATCAATAACTTCAAGGTTTAAAAAAGACTTCCCTGAATTGACACTTCTATCAGTTCCCTTCGAAGCAGGGTCTACAGGGGCATTTTGAGCAAAGCTATAAGTAGCCAGTATATTGGCTAATACGAAAACGGCAAACCGTTGAGCTTTTTTAGCAGTAAGAGATTTATTCATATTATTTAGGATTTATATCTACTTGAATAATATAGCACACAAAAACTCTTTCGTTATGTGACCAAAAACATACTCTTAAGTATTAACCAGAAAGCATCGAAGCATTAGGGATTAATAAATAAACAATCATGTTATTTAATACCCTAGTTTATTAATATGCATTCCGACCTACATAAGCCTGCTTTATTCAAAATGGTATAAGGTTATGCGATTAAATCATTTCGCTTGGAAAAGAAACCTAATTAGAATAGCTAGACTATTTATTGCACACACCTAAAGGGTTATCCATGGCAGCACTCATTGAAGAAACTGTAACCGACATTCATCACTGGAATGAGTCGTTATTTAGCTTTAAAACTACCAGAGGTAATAGTTTTCGCTTTGAGAATGGCCATTTTGTCATGCTAGGTCTGGAACTGGAAGATAAGCCTTTAACCAGAGCATATAGCATCGCCAGCCCCAATTACGAGGAAGAGCTAGAGTTCTTCAGCATTAAAGTCGCAGATGGCCCACTGACCTCCCGCTTACAAAAAATTGCTGTTGGCGACAAGATATTGCTTAGCACCAAACCTACAGGGACTTTAGTTGCTGACCACTTATTACCAGGGAAACACTTATATTTGATCAGCACAGGTACTGGGCTTGCACCTTTTATGAGCATCATTCGTGACCCTGAGATATATGAGCGGTTTGATAAAATTATTTTGACTCACGGCGTACGCACTATTTCTGAATTAGCATACGAGAAGTACATCACTGAAGAGTTACCTAACAATGAATTTTTTGGTGATCTCGTCAAAGAGAAGCTTATCTATTACCCAACGGTTACTCGAGAGAAGTATATCAACAATGGTAGGCTAACCGATCTGATGCTAACTGGGCGATTATTCAGTGATATCGGTCTGCCTAAGCCTAATCTAGAAGACGACCGTTTTATGATTTGTGGGAGTCCAAGTATGCTTAAAGATACATGCGAAATACTCAACAACGCAGGCTTTAAAGAGTTTAAGCGCGGACAACAAGCCCACTATGCCATTGAAAGAGCCTTTGTTGAAAGTTAATAAAGTCTCTCAATAACCCTCAGAAACCGCTGAAAAAGCCATACTTTTTTAGCGGTTTTTTTATATATGGCATTCTATACGTTAACACCAAAAAATCGTTTATAGCGTCTTAACTCTTCTTCAATATCTGAAATCGCTACAGAAGAAAAAGAAACTTCGGTCCCTGGCATACTTTGCGCCAACAAGGGGATATCTAAATAGGCAACACACCCCAACTGAGGATACCCTCCCATTGTCTGACGGTCTCGCATGAGCACAATAGGTTGGCCATCTTTAGGCAACTGAATGGCTCCCAATGCAAGCCCCTGAGAAATAATACCTGCCTGCTTATTCACTATCGGCTCACCCGATAATCGATAGCCCATTCGATCGATATTAGGGGTTACCTTAAATGGTTGACCGATAAACTGTTTTAATACTTCCGCCTTACAGCCAGTAACAGATTGATTGGCTATAAACCGTAAATTAATTTTATGGCCATAAGCAGGTATATACTTTTTAGGTACGCGTTTGTTCAGCTCTTCTTTTGATTCATGGAAAGGCAAACAATCATTATCGGATAATTTTTCCCCGGTTTTGGATAGACCACCTAACTTTTCTCTTACCACTGTTGCGCAACTCGTCAGTTGGGTCTCAATTTGAAACCCGCCTTTAACGGCCAAATAGCTACGCAGTCCCGACTTTGGTGAAACAAACTTTAACTCATCCCCTGATTTAACATAATGAGATTGCCATAACCCTAACGGCTGTCCATTGAGCGTGGCAGATAAATCGGCACCACAAACAGCGATCATCGTTTTCTTCGTAAAGCGACAGGAAAACCCACCAAAACTAATTTCTATTTGTGACGCATTATAATGGTTACCCAGAAGGTGGTTTGCCCAAAGATAGGCATGCTCATCTAAAGGACCTCCATTAGTAATACCATATTTCTGCAAACCATAGCGGCCAAAATCCTGCACTAACGCCAAAAAGCCAGCATTAACAACCTCTAGTGACATTAGAGTATTCCACCCATTGCAATATATTCAGATTGACTAATAGAATGAAATTTTACCTGATCGCCCACCTCAAACTGAGTTAACTTTTCCTCAGTGTAATCAATCATCGACAATGGTGTTCGACCAACAATTTGCCAACCTCCTGGTGAATCTGAGGGGTATATTGCTGTCTGCTGATCGGCAATACCCAAACTACCTTGACGAATTTTTTTACGCGGCGTTTCTTTACGAGGCATTGCGATCCGTTTATCGACATTACCTAAATAAGCAAAACCAGGAGCAAAACCAATCGCATAAACATCATAAGTTACTGAAGAATGAATAGAGATAACTTCATCAACAGAAATATTGGCAGATGCAGCGATATGCTTAATATCAAGTGCAACTTCAAGCCCATAATAAACGGGAATATCAATGATCTTTGTAGAGCGGTCCTCAGCTACATCAACAGTCGTATCTTTAATGACTTGATTAAGCAAATTGTTAAACTCTTCAAGCGATATCTTTGTTATATTGAAAAGAATTTGAATGGAAGCATAGGAAGGAACGATATCAACAAGGTATTCCGCTAGGTCTGCTTCAATTTTTTTTGTGCAATGAGTAACTTGCTGGAATACTGAATGATTAATTTCCTGCTCAAATAGAATAAGAACAGTATTTTCTGACAGAGGCAAGAGCTTCATAAATTTTCAATAAAATGCCTGATCTTCTTAACTGATTCAAAAGCGTGCTCATTATCACCATGAACACAAATGGTATCAGCATTAATGGATAGTTTTTTACCCGACATTGTTGTAATTTTTTTGTCTTCTACCAATTCTTTAATACGATATTCTATCGAAGAATCTTCTGTTAGTACCGAATTTTTGACGTTACGAGGGACTAGGCTGCCATCATCACTGTAAGCTCTATCGCAAAAGGCTTCGAGCAATAAAGAAACACCTTGCTTATCAGCCTGTTCTTTCATTTCATGGGCATTATCCGTTGCCAATATCATTAAAGGAATCTTCGCGGGTAAAGCAGCAACCGCATCAACAATTGCCGAAAAAACCATAGGATCTCGCATCATTGTGTTGTAAAGCGCTCCATGGGGCTTAACATAATCTACTTGTATATTTTGAGCATGGCAGACCGCCTGTAATGCTCCTACTTGATACAAGACAATATTGGTAATTTCTATAGGGGAAAGTTTAATGTCACGCCGCCCAAAACCTAACAAATCAGGGTATGCTGGATGAGCACCAACAACAACGTTGTTAGCTTTAGCCAGAGCCACTGTTTTAGACATGGTTAGAGGATCAGATGCGTGAAAACCACAAGCAATATTAGCCATATCAATATAGGGCATGATTTCCTCATCCATCCCCATTTTCCAATGACCAAAACTTTCGCCCATATCACAATTTAATTTCATTATCAGACCTATATCGTTAAACTTTTGCCACTAACTTCTTGTCATTAAGGTAGGCAAATAGAGCGCTATATCTGGAAAGATAGTAATAATAACAATTGCCACCGCAATCATAAGAAAAAATGGAAGTGCAGATTTAGCAATGTATAAGATATTTTTACCCGTTAACGATTGAATCACAAACAAATTAAAACCAACAGGCGGAGTAATTTGCGACATTTCAACAACCAGCACTAAAAAGATACCAAACCAGATTAAATCAATACCTGCCTGTTGTACCATCGGTAAAACAATCGATGTGGTTAACACGACGACTGAAATACCATCAAGAAAGCAGCCAAGAATAATAAAGAAGAATGTTAAATAAATAATTAATGCAATAGATGACAAACCTTGTGCGGATATCCATGCTGCAAGCGCATTAGGGATACCAACAAAACCCATTGCCAATGTTAAAAAGTGCGCGCCAACTAAAATCAAGCCCAACATACAGGAGCTTTTAACTGCACCTAAAATACTTTGACTAAAACTTGCAAAAGAAAAGCTACCAGTTATCGCAGACAATAACAACGAACCTGTCACCCCAAGTGCTGCAGCTTCTGTTGGCGTCGCAACACCCTGATAAATAGACCCTAAGACACCCCCAATTAACAGAACAATCGGCAGTAATTTTTTTAATGCGATCAGCTTTTCGCTGAAAGTATAAGAAACGTTATCTTTATCTGCGAGAGTTCCTTTTTTTAACAACGACCATCCCATGGTATACAGCATAAACAAACCCACTAACAGAATACCGGGTAACGCTCCCGCAAGAAACAAACGCGCAATGGAAATTTCGGCTGCAACACCATAAACGATAAGAATAATCGAAGGAGGAATCAGCAAACCTAATGTCCCTGAACCCGCTAAGGTACCAATCGCCATAGAGTCGTCATAGCCACGACGTGATAATTCTGGCAATGTCATACGCCCAATCGTCGCCGCGGTTGCTGCAGATGAGCCCGATACAGCAGCAAAAATACCACAACTCAATATATTAACGTGAAGCAGTTTGCCAGGTAACTTTGCCAAAATAGGAGAAAGTCCCTGAAATAAATCTTCTGACAAGCGTGTTCGAAAAAGAATCTCTCCCATCCATATAAATAGTGGCAGAGCCGTTAACGACCATCCGGTAGTCGCACTCCAAGACGAGGTCCCTAAAAGTAAACCAATACTTGAGTTTTCAACTAACATTAACCCTATGATTGCCAACCCTGTTAGGGTCAAAGCAATCCAAATACCGCTTACCAGCATTAGCAGCATGGCAACAACCAAGATAAAGCCTATTATTGTTATATCCACAAATCTACCCTTCTACATCTAATTCGCTTTCGCAGGAAATATAATTAGGGGTTTGCCCCAACAACATCAAAACAAAACTATCCAATATCGCAAAAAACAAACAAGATGATCCCAACGCCATCGGTAATTGAACCAGCCAAAGTGGCATCGCTAGATAGGTATCTGTCACTTCTTTGTATTCAAAAGATTCGTATACCGTAAATATGGTATAGAAAGCTAAGTACGCGCTAATGAGCAAACCTACGATTAAATTAATATGCTCAGCGATATGGCGATTGCGAGCCGACAAGCGATTTAAGGCAATCGTGACACGAATATGGCCACCTGTGTTAAACGTATAAGCTAACCCGAAAAAAATGGTTGCTGATAATATCCACCCTGCAAAATCTTCAGAAGAAGGAATCACAACACCGACCATACGCGCAGTTATCTGTGCCAATATTAATACAGTCATTGCAATAAGGCACAGACCAGCTCCCCACGCTGAGGTGAGATAAAATAGTTGTCTAAATTTTTTCATATCACACCACAACAGAGGATGTTAAGTAAAAATCAATAAATACTCACAGGTACTTTTATTTATTGTAATTATCGATAATGGCTTTACCGGTGGCACCCGATTCTGCCAACCATTCATTAACCATAGTTTTACCGATTTCACGTAGTTCAGACTGTAGAGTTTCAGACGGCGTAATCACTGACATGCCTTTTTCGCGAAGGATATTGGTATGGTCAACACCGTTCTTACGCCCTAACTCCCAACCTTTTTTCTCCGCATTGGCAGCTGCGGCCATAATAACTTGTTGAGTATCACTATCTAACTTATCAAATTTTCTTTTATTTACAAAAACCATATTTTTAGGGATCCAAGCACTTACCGTTGTAAAGTGAGAAATGTAATCCCAGCTCTGATTATTAACACCGGTACTAGGCGAAGTAATCATTGCATCAATAACACTCGTTGTGAATGCCTGAGCAACATCACTAAAAGGAACATTCACAGGCGTTGTTCCCATAAGGTCAGCCAAGCGTGAAGTCGTCGGGCTATATGCACGCATTTTTAACCCTTTCAAATCAGCCAGGCTATTAACAGGCTTACTGGAATATAAATCCTGTGCTGGCCAAGGCACGGTATAAAGCAAAATCAAACCGTCTTTCGCTAACTGCTTAGACAATTCAGCTTTCGATGCTTTATATAACTTTTCTGCTGAATCAAAATCAGTTGCTAAAAATGGAATATTGTCTAATTTAAAAATAGGATCGTTATTCCCTAAACGACCAATAAAGACTTCTCCAATTTGAACTTGACGAGATTTTACTGCGCGGTGAATCTCTGGATGTTTAATTAACGAACCGCCTGAATGAACGGTAATTTTTAATTTATCGCCTGACTTAGCAGTCACTTCTTCTGCAAATTGCTTAGCAACCTGAGTAGGGTGATTACCATCACCATAAGGTGTTGGCATATCCCATTTTTCAGCGAATACACTTGTTGATAGCACCAACCCTAATACAGTGGCTAAGAGTGTAGAGTTTTTCATCATTATTTCCTCATCATCTTTAGTAGTTATTTTAAAAATTATTAATTCACATTAAGTGATTCTTACTATTTATTATATTAAATCTTCGTAAACGCAATCGGTGATCAGCATTTTTCCGGGCGCATGAGTAATGACTACCGGTAGCTTAGCGGCTCTAATTGCAGCTTGTGTTGTCACACCACACGCCCAGAACACAGGAATATCATCCTCTTCTAAAGCTACTGGAGAGCCATACTCAGGCATATTGATATTATTGATACCAATGGATTGAGGATCACCAATATGAACTGGAGAACCATGAGCCTTCGGATATTCGCTAGTAATGCGAATCACTTCATCAATGTTATCTTTCTTATATGGGCGCATGGAAACCACCATATTGCAGCGGAAGTTTTGTGTCGCCTGTGTTGCAATACTAGTGTCATACATAGACACATTCGTTCCTAGGCTGATATTCCTAACGGCTAACCCAGCGGACTGCAAGGCATCTTCAAATGAAAAAGAGCACCCCAATACGATCGCAACAGAATCTTCACACCAGTAATCGTTGATATCAGTCACTGATTCAGCAAAACCACCTTGCTTAAATACATGATATTCCGGTACATCAACACGTATGTCGATATCATCACCCAGTGCTGGCAGGCCTGGATCACCGGGCTTTGAAACACCGATAATAGGACAAGGCTTAGGGTTTATCTGGCAAAACTCAACGAACTCATCCGCCCATTGCTTTGGCATAATGACGAGGTTGCCCTGAACCAGCTTAGGCATTAAGCCGCTGGTATTCTCTTGGAAACACCCTGTACGTATACGTGCTCTTATTTCGTTGAGGCTGTTCAATTAGCTACCCTCAGCAAGAATGCAATTTATTGTTATTTATCTTAGAAGTGATGCTATTCAAACCACATCATAAATTCAAATTATGATTTTTTTTAGAATTCTATTAATTTTTCTTATAGAAACTCGGGGATGATGCCTGTTTAAGGCTAATGATTGATTTAGCTAAATCAATCATAGGAAGCAATTCGGGCTTATGGGGCGTCATTGGATAAGAGGCAGTAAAGGTTAAATCTGACGGGTGCCAGCTGGTATTAATGACCTGCATTAGGCCATTGTCGATATCATCCTGAATAAGATCGGCCGGCAGTGCTGATATGCCCATACCGTCCAACACTAAGCGTCTGCAGATAGCCAAAGAACTAGACGTAATAATTCTGGCTGGCCGCTCAGAACATTTCGCAAACTCCTGAGTAATTTCGTTGTAAGGAATCGTATTGCGAGCGTAGGTAATAATAGGCCATTGGGTTAGTGAGGACATGGGCTGGCTGTCAGACCCAATGCCTAGTACTGGGCTCGTCACCCAAACCAAAGGGACCGTTGAAAGGTGGTCGTCAATAATGACTGGGTTTGATAATGGCCCCATAAGAAAAGCGATATCAATAGACCCTGACAATAATAGCTTTGTCAGCGTGATAGAAACATCAACGGTTAACTCAACGGTTACGCCAGGAACATCTTCTTGAAAACGCTTAAGAAAGGTCGAAAGCCATGAATGTGCGATAGTCTCTGATACACCTAAACGCAGCAACCCTGAGTAAGCAGCGGCGTTATTGGCAGTATTGGTAAATTCTTTAGCAAAATAAACCAATTTTTCAGCATAGGGCATGAGTTCATGCCCTTTAGGAGTTAACAACACCTTACTGTTACCTTCACGCTCAAATAGCTTAACGTCTAACTCTTCCTCTAAAGCCGCAATACGTGTTGAGATAGCGGGTTGGGTTGTACATTGTTGTTCAGCGGCTTTACTGAAACTATGTAACTTTGCTACCCAGAAAAATGCTTCTATGCGCTTAAAATTCATAAGGCAACTTACTCAATACTTGACCGACGATAGAAATAAATTCATACCAGCCATTACCATGGCAACCATGGTAAACCAGCCTTGACGCCATCAAGCATTTTCTTTGGCGAACTATTAAGGTAACCATAAACACGCAAGCCAAAAATATGCATCATAATACTTCTAGCTCGAATCATCGCTGTACCTTTATCGCATTCCGAAAGCAAATAATCTCGATATAAATCTTCAACTTCTTGTAAATGTCTAACCACCAAAGCATGTAATTCTGGATGCTCTGATGCTAGTTCAAGCTGGCTCTTCACAAGAAAACAACTACAGTAGTCGCTTTGAGACGATTCATTAACCATATGCCTGAGAATTTTACAGATCCCGTGACTAACCGATTCAGTGGAATCAAGCGTACGCTTAATGTCATTTAAGTTATTGAATGCATAGGAGTCGAGAGTTTCTCGAAACAAACCTTCTTTATTGCCAAAGGCTAAATAAATACTGCCTGGCTTTAGCCCAGTAACTGCAAATACTTCCTGCATAGATGTCCCGTTAAAACCACTATCCCAAAACAACTTAGTAGCATTTTCGATAACATCGCCTCGATCAAATTGGACTTTAGCCATAACTATTTAATTAACTTAATTGTCGTTTATTTAACACTTAATTTAACTGTCTAGTCATTATCAGACCACACAATAGATAGCAGTATATAGCAATAATAACTATTTATGAAAATTGGTTGACCTTTAGGTTCACACTAATTTTGAATGACCATTCAAATATATATTGAATAATCATTAAAAAACTGATTGAATGACACAATACACAACATCACTAGAGGTTTATTCAATGTCACTTCATTCTAAAATCGAAGACTATAAAGCTGGCTTCCGTCAGAAAGCACCAGAAGATGTACAAGCAGTCATGGCTAACGCTACAGAGGCCTTAGCAGATACCGGTATCGTGGAGAAAGCGCCCAAAAAAGGCGATAAGTTAATGGGTTTCAGCTTGCCTAATCACAATGGAGAAACACAAACATTAGAGAGCTTATTAGCTAAGGGACCAGCGGTTATTACCTTTTATCGAGGAGGATGGTGCCCTTACTGCAATTTAGAGCTTCAAGCATATCAATCCGTATTAAGCGATATTAGCGCAGCAGGAGCTACACTCATTGCGATCACACCAGAGCTACCTGATAGTTCTCTATCAACAATAGAAAAAAACGACCTCAAGTTCGAAGTATTAACTGATGAAAACTCCGACTATGCGCGTAACATCGGCCTAGTTCATAGCCTGGCTGAAGAACTTCGCCCTATCTATACAAGCTTTGGCATTCATGTTGAGGCTCACAATGGCACCGGGCAGTTCGATCTACCCTTAGCTGCTACCTACGTCGTTGCACAAGACGGTACTATTATCAGCTCATTTGTCGATGCCGACTACACTAAACGACAAGAGCCCAGCGCTGTCGTTGATGCACTACAATCAATTGAAGCAACAGCATAGTAAATTGCAGAAAGGCTTAAATATAAAGGGGGTATATCGCCCCTTTATCTCTTTGTTTGATTAGATCTATTGAGTAAAACAATTGCATATTGATATTTAATATTACAAATCACCTATCTTGAGCTTGCTTAGAATCAAACCGTTTTAGCGCAGCTAACGTAAGTTTTTAACATGTCTAACTTTAACATTGCGATTATTGGAGCTTCTGGAGGGATTGGTTCAGCCTTGACCACGCTGCTTGCAAAAAACCAATCATCAACTATTTATGCATTTTCTCGTCATAGCATTCACCCTGAACATGATAATGTTCACTGGGCAGCGATTGACTTTAATCAAGAGGAGACCATATCACAGGCAGCAGAATTAACGGCTCGATCGGGAACCTTAGATTTAGTTATTGTCGCAACTGGCATATTGCATGATGAGACAACCTTACCAGAAAAATCATTAAAGAATTTATCTGCAGAAAATTTTCAAAAAAGCTTTCTTATAAACACTATAGGGCCAGCCTTAGTTGCTAAACATTTCACCCCTAAATTACATAAAAACCAACACTCAGTATTCGCAGCATTATCAGCTAGAGTCGGGAGCATATCAGATAACCAACTCGGCGGCTGGCACGCCTATCGCGCTTCTAAAGCAGCTCTTAATATGCTGATAAAAACAACAAGCATTGAAATCAACAGACGCCAAAAAAAGGCGATTATAGTAGGCTTACACCCAGGGACAGTTGACAGCAAACTATCTCAGCCATTCCAAAAAAATGTCCCAAAAGAAAAGCTATTTACCCCTGAGTACTCAGCAAAAAAACTAATGGCTGTGATTAGAGACATAAAAAAAGAAGATAGCGGTAAAATATTTGCTTGGGACGGTAAGGAAATACCCTTTTAAAATCAAGCTCAACCTCCTAAAGATAATAATAAAACCACTATTTTTACAAAAAAACGCGCCAATCTTGAAAAGCTTTTCTCCAGGATTAAACATTACAAAAAACCTGCACCAGCTTACCCCATATAGAATAAACCTTACATCTTAAATTATGTAATTTACTGCATTAACCAATGAACATTTAACCTTAATACTAATATGACCCGCCTTGACTGACCCATTTCTCGTTCTGCCTCTTTTGACCTGCGATAATATTAATTGCCACAAGCCGGAACTATTTTATTACCTGTGACACATAACGAAATAATAATGTCGATGAGCATTAAATTAAATTAATGGATAAAAAAGACAATACCCATTTTTTTGAGTTGAGCCTAGAGGGCATTATATTCAATATAGATAGGAGCTTACTTAATGCAGCATATAAGAGACAACATTCCACTTCAGCGTCTTCATCGATCAAACACTACACCGACGTCACCACAGGGGCAAAGTAGCCGAGTTGCTCCTAGCCATATCGAAGCATTACCTTATAGCACTGATACTAGTTCAAAAGATACTGACGGAAATTCTATTCCAGGGCAGACAGTAGCTAAAATTGTTGAGGATTTTTCCACTGATTTAAATAAGCATATAAATTTATTCGCTGAGAGAGAAAATCAAGAACAATCTGGATCGACTGTAAGCGATCTAAGAAAAATATATACAAAAATGAATGATACCGCCACTCGACTAAAAAACAAATGCAGTGCACCTAGTACGTCACAGGCAGGAACAGGCAACCAATTAAACCACAAATATGATACCCCGACAAAGCCCATGCTTAATAGTGACATGGCTTTTTTATCTATTGTTTTAGATTTAGTAGGCATAGATTTAAAAGCCAAAGCCACTTCGCCCGAGCTTAAGGAGTTAGCCGATACAGCAATCGAGCTGTCTATTTTTATGACGGCAAAAGCCGCCACGGGATTGCATCATGAAATTAGAGATGAAATTTTTAAAAATAATGATTATATACAAAATCCTGGTGCCAGCAATGTTACTTCAGGCAGCCTTAATCTCGGCGCTACGATTGGTTTAATTAATGCGCCTAAAATAGAAGTGGAAAGCCCCAACCCCAAAAATATACATGGCAATTCGGTGGCGGGCATACTTAAAGGTTTGGCAACAGCTTTTCCAGAATTAAGTATTAACCCTAGTATTTCAGGTGAAGTGGCAAAAACTCTTTCTGCCTCACCCGATGGTGAAATTGGTTATATTACTACAGTTCAGGTAAGTGGCTCTCTTAGTGCGAAAGCCAAATTATTAGAGCTGCTAGATTTAAATATTGGGATCACCGGATCAGAATTACATAGCACTAAGGTAGAAAGCACATCGATGTATTATGGAAGCCTGGTCAATTTTGCAGAACAAGAAGCATTTATTAATGAAGGGAGCTATTTAACTACAACACAACATGAAACAAAACTTCCAAAAAGAATAGAGAATAGAGCTATTCAATCATCATTGAAAGACCACACTGCACCATCAACAAGCAGTAGCCAGATAGGTGAAACAGATCCTTTACTGCCCTCTAGCCGAAGCTCTAAAAGAAAGCTTAGCTCCTTTACCAATCTTTTTAAACAAGGGCCTCAAGAAGATGCTTTTCTAACATTAAATAAAAGGTCAGAGTCTATAACTAAGCGACATGGTGATAAGCCTCAATCACTTAATACTGTTTTACAAACGGCAATGAACCATGAAGAAGACCTGCTGAGCAAGCTGAAATTACTAGGGCATAAACCAGATTAAAATGGCCTTAAAATTTTTCCTCCGAATAGGTTTAATGGTTATTATGTTGAAAAATTTGAAGACCAATCTTTTACATTTAATCCAGGGATAGAGTCTAAATTACCATCTCTTATCTCCCTTGCCGGCGGCTTTTCGTTTAACGCTTCAAAATTTACATTTCCCTTTGTTGTGCCAGATACTTTCTGGAGCCAAATGGGTGCAATGGATAATGAAATAGATTATGTCCATGGCGACCATGAGAAAATGAGGGATCAAAGGAAGACAGACTTTGCTAAACTTGAAAAAAATATGTTACCAAGGATCAATGCATTACTAGTGCATCACTTTCCTGATTCGGAATCGAATACGTCGATGCCAATTGACAAGGCCACAAATGAACAATTGTTTGCGATTTTAAACCATGTCAAGGATGAATTTGATGAGTACACAAAAGCGGTTAAGCAATCGGATAAATCTAAAACTGCAGATATCAGAGAAAACCCTAGCCGAGCAACAAAGCGTTTTATCGAAGATCGTTGGGGTGGCAATATGTCCAATACAAAGCCCACACGACCTGGCAGGCTGGGTTTTATACAGGCAATGTTAGTTACCCACTCTGCCATTGGTAGCCGGATTAAAAACAACCATAGTGTTGATGGGACAGGGAATCGTGTCGACAGTAGTCAAAGACAAGAATGGAATAAGAATAAGGAAAAACTAAATGAAATAGGGAAACATCTATCATCACCTACATTTTTATATGATGCGAATAAAGCCGGAAAGAACATTTTTTTTGGTACCAGACTAACACCAAATCAAAAAACAATTAGCGGAAAATTAAACTTTAATGTCAATCTATCAGAAGCAGTGGGAGAATCACTCTCAGCATTAAAATTCGATATTGGTATGACTGTTTCTCGTAAGGTTGCCAACATTCCCATCATATCGAGAACCGGTACTTCTATTGTTGCCGATTTTGAAATCCCAGCAGCAGGCCTTTCCGTTGCAATGGGTGGTAATATTCCCACAGGTGTTGTGAACCGTATTACTGAAAAGTTACATGAGAACAATATTACTGAAAACTTCGATGAGCTAATGCAAAGCTTTGCCTCTAGCGTAACAATAGGACCAGACTTTCAAGGTAAAGCAAAAGTATCTATTGAATATTTTAAACCAAGGGAAGATGCTTACCCAGACGATCAGAAAAAGTATACCCGAGTTGCTATTGCAGGCAGCGTTGGCGCTAGTGCAAACGCCAAAATCCCCGTAGATACATTTGTAAGTGTAACTGCCGGCGGATCTGCTAAAAAATCAATAACAGGAGTAGTTTATGAAGGAATTGGCAATGATTCACTAAACTATATATTACAACGCTACACACGCTTGAATATTGCTGAGCCTGATGAACTTAGCAATAACCCGAGATTTGATGAAATATTAGAAAAAAATGCACCACAGCTAAAAGAAATGTTAATTAAAGCAGCAGATATCGACTCTAATATGCATCATGAAATCTTTGATCGTCAATTTACTGCGAGTATGAAAACGAATATAAAAAATCTTCTTATTCAGTTAAAAACATCAGGGGTAGGCATTGATGCTGACACTGATAATTTGCAAAAGGACCTTAACAATCTGCTTACTATTCGTCGGGATATTTTGCACGAAAAGTCATCTCAAAATCAACGACAAACCCTAGCAGGAATATTGGGGCGCCAGATGACTAACGATGGAGATCATCGAGAGATACTTGAACATATTGACAATAAATTATCTGAGTATACAGCTAATCTATCGAACATGATTTACAGCAAATTAGAGGGTAATGACAATATCAATAAAGAAAAAAATGATCAATTAAAGACACTTGCTGACAATTTACAGGGGACGACTGGCGGCAATAAAAGAATACATGAAATTGCTAATGCCTATACTCGAGGTGAAGCTCAGGAAAACGACTATAAAGTTGCATTCAAGCAGATATGCGAAATGCATCGTCCAGTTATGGAACGCTTTAAAGAAGAATTCAAACAAGAGTTAGGTTTTCAAGGTAAACCATTGACAAGAGATGCGTCTTCTTTTGTTCACGGCACTCGCCTTGAAAGCTCAGCTAGTAGCGCCAGCAGCGAAAGCGGTGAGAGCAGCGGGAGCAGTCTACAACCGCCTAATTTTGTGATTTCATCCCAAAGGAAAATTGAAGCCGTATCGGGTAATGAGCAAATACTTAGTAACTCAAAAAGCGAGACTGATATACGCAACCAATTTAGCGATTTACCTAAAAAAGCGTCTTCTTATACTGGCGATGCTCCCCCTAAAAGCTCAGCCAGCAGCGAGAACGATAATAACAGTGAGAACAGCCAATAATCGCCTAACACTGCTACTTTTTCTCCAAAGAAGGCTGAGGATTTTTTAGGCAAGACTCAAACGCTTAGTCCCTCAGCCAAGGCATCGAGCGTGTCGCCAATGTCGACATCGCAGATAAAGCCTATAACGGTGACGTTAGGGCGTGGGGATAATATCACCCAAGTAAAATGAACGCGTTTAAGGCTCGCCCTGATGGCGACTGTATGTTTCATTCATATTTGATGAGGGGCGCGGCAAGCCCGCTCTGAGGATGTGACCGGAGGAGACGCTAATGCCGCCTTAAGGGAGCGTCTTGCCTACTTTATGACAAACAACTCCGAGGAGATCAGTCGCTCAGGCTTCGTTGAAGAATACGGTGAAGAACGGGCAGTGGACAGGCAAAGAAGTGCACAACAGTTATTAAATCGTCCAGGGCATTGGGATGGTGAAGGTGGCGATCACATACCGCGCTTGCTCGCTCATGTTATGGGGCGCGAGGTTATTGTTATAAACTCCAACACTAACACGTTAGATACCGATGCACGATTATCACGGCGGTTTGAGCTCGAAAAAGCCAGAGGGGTTTTACCTGATGACTTTCCCTCAATGGAGCGTGCTCGCCTTATGTTTGACTTGCGCCAAGGTTATGTTTTTAGAGCTCGCGCTGGTTTTGAACGTGAAAGCATGGTGGATTCAATAGATTATAGAGTCAACATGATACTAGAGAATCAGAAATAGCCACCAACAATTGAAAGTTAAGAGGTATTCTTAGTCGTATGTGCCTGCATTTTTTTTTGAGCTGCCATGACAAATGTAGACTTTTTTGTCTTATGCCAAGGTTGAGTGGAGGCACCTTCAAGCATCGCATCAACTTGATGACCAGCATTACGCATTAGCGTTTTTATCAGCGGTGCCTCCGGCAGATTAACCCAATATTTTTTGGGCATTTCTGACTGCATTGCTTTTATTTTCACTCGTGCAGGATTAAAAATATTACTGTAATACGTCAACCAAAGAACCTCTATTGAGTCATCTATATCTGGACGTTTATGAATTCCTTCGGTAAACATCACTGAAGATTGATTCCAATGAGCACAGCCATCAGGCGTGAGTATAGACCACGACATATTAGTAAAACGTTTGATAAAAAATGTTACAGCAATAGGCAAAATCAAATGATCAGGCTCAAACCAAGCAACATAATACTCATCTTCAGCAGAGAAATAGTCTCCATAATTGGAACACTGTGAATCTATAAGCCGAAAGCGAACAAAAGCTTCCATTTTATGTATATCACGACCCACAGCCTTGCGCATACGCAAGGCTTTAACAACCTGAGAATCGACTTCTATTGACATTAGATCGCGGTTTTCAAAAAGTATTCGCCACGCCAAACTATAAAGTAAAGCCCAACGACTATCATCACGACAACAGGCAACTTTTTCTGCCATTGTTATGAATGCTTTAGGAATCGATAACGACTGATACAAAACTGGTAATGACATAAAATCAATACCATCATCAAAAACTAATGCGCTTTGCTTATCGTGTTGCCAACTAATACTCTTTGGTGTGACACCTCGCATTAATAATGTCCGAGCCTGTTCTCTCCACTCTGCAAAACAGTTAATACTGACAGTAAACATACACAAAACACCCTATCCAAACAAACTCATCTGAGGTGACTCACTGCTCATAAAATATTGCTTTAAGTCTGCCCGTTCAAGCAATCGATTTGATGAATTATAATCATGAGTCTGAACAAACGGTGCAACTTTTTTAAGAGACAAACCGAGCTTGGTAAGGTCGCCGTAGCGTAATGCTCTGAACTTTCTCGCTCGAATAATTTTTTGAACACTTATCGCCCCTATGCCAGGAATTCGCAATAACATTTCTCTCGGCGCACGATTGATATCGACAGGAAACAGGTCTCTATGTTGTATTGCCCATGCCAGTTTAGGGTCAACATCAAGATCAAGCATACCGTTCTGTTCACTATGGGGCTCAGTAATTTCATCAACAGTGAAGCCATAAAAGCGCAATAACCAATCTGCCTGATAAAGCCTGTGCTCCCTCACCAAAGGGGGTGCTTTTGCTGGTAAAGCAGCAGAAGCATTTTGGATTGGACTATAAGCAGAATAATAGACGCGGCGCATCTGATAACGACCATAAAGTTGATCTGCCGTTGATAGAATCGTCATATCATTAGAGTCGTCGGCTCCCACTATCATTTGAGTACTCTGACCTGCCGGAGAAAAAATAAATCGTGAAGCCTTAGCTTTTGTATTGCGGCCATCGGATCGAATTTTCTTACTCTTTTTTCGATCCTCTTTCGACTCATCAATATGACTTTTGAGCTGCCCCATTGACTTATGGATAGTGATTGGATTTTTTTCTGGCGCAAATCGAATAATGGAGTGTTCAGAGGGTAGCTCGATATTAATGCTCAATCTATCCGCATAAACACCTGCCATCCTTAGTAACTCAGGACTCGCATCCGGGATAGTTTTCAAATGAATATAACCACGAAAATCATGGTCCTTTCGCAGTGATTTTGCGACATTAACCAGCTGCTCCATCGTGTAATCAGAAGATTGTATAATGCCTGAGCTCAGGAAGAGCCCTTCTATGTAATTACGCTTGTAGAAGTCGAGAGTCAGCTGTACCACTTCATCAGCTGTAAAACGAGCACGTTCAACAGAACTAGACGCACGATTGATACAGTAACTACAGTCATACAAACAAAAATTAGTCAGCAAGACTTTAAGCAATGATATGCAACGACCATCAGGCGTATAGCTGTGACAGATGCCCATGCCACTGGAGGTCGACCCTACCCCCTTGCCATTGCGAGAGTTTTTATTATTCGAACCACTACTTGCACAAGATGCATCGTATTTGGCTGCATCAGCTAAGATAGAGAGCTTTCGTTGTATATTCATAGCCAAATCCTCAATACTGTAATTATATACAGTATTGAGGATTTGGCTAGCGTTCGATGAGATAACTTATTGATTACCCGCTCATGTTAATCAGGTTGGCAACCTCTTCTCTATTCAGCTAAAACATATCTACCACCAGGCACAAATCTAACATCATAGTTTGCCTGATGGTTTGTGTAACGGCCAAGAAATCCAAGAGAACATGAACGCCATTAAGAATGCTCGAAGAAGCCTGATATAATGCTTAAAAAGTCTCTATACTTTTTGCTGATGATGCAAAGAAATTAAGCCTCTTTATCAAGTTCCCATAAACATTTTGATGCATGACCAAGATCATGGCCACCATCTTTTTTATGTGCATAGGGTGCATTATCAGAAGGTATATTTTTGCTTTTTTGTTGTCTAAATACGTCAAGAAATGAATTCCACAGCTGTATCATCACAGTCACCTTTATCTATAATATTTACAGCATATACGGTGCAAACTCTGATTAAGATGACTTAGACTTCTATCGATTTATATACAGTATGAACTAAAGAGTATCGATATTATTCAAGCACCAAGCCGCTCGGTCTAGTGTCGCTTTTTGGTGTGCCTTATTCTGCTTATCCCAATTACGATAAACCATACCAATTCGAGGGTTCCTCTCCACCTTATCACGATGCTTAATCATAAAATGCCAATATAAGCTATTGAATGGACAGGCCTGCTCACTGGTTTTCTCTTTAACGTTATAGTGACATTTCTGACAATAATCGCTCATTTTATTAATATAATTACCGCTTGCTGCATAAGGTTTTGTGGCAACAATACCACCATCAGCAAATTGACTCATGCCTCGAGTGTTTGGCATTTCAACCCACTCTATTGCATCGATGTAAACTCCTAAATACCACATATCAACCTGAGAAACACCAATACCCGTTAACAAGCAAAAATTTCCTGTTACCATGAGCCGTTGAATATGATGCGCATAGCTATAATCTAGTGACTGCTGAATTGTAGACTTCATGCATTGCATTTTGGTATTCGCAGTCCAAAAATAATCAGGCAATTCTTTATCTGTATTGAGTTGATTTTTTTGCGCATAACTAGGCATGTTAGACCAATAAACACCTCGAATATATTCACGCCACCCTATAATCTGTCGCACAAAACCTTCAATCTGTGCGATTGAAATACTATCCCTATGGTTTTCATAATATGCAACGGCTCGCTGAACAACATGTAAAGGCTGTAGAATTTTTGCATTAAGGGAAAAAGACAGGCGAGAATGGTAAAGACTCCATTGACTCTCGCTTTGACAAGTCATCGCATCTTGAAAAGTACCAAATTTTGGTAAGCAAAAAGCACAAAAGTAATCAAGCAATGCAATAGCATCTTTGCGAGTAACCGGCCAAAACAGCAACTCAACTTCTTTACCAAAGTAGTGAATATTATGTCTTTTTAATCTCTCCAGAATATTTTTTGTTGAATGACCGAAAAGGAGTGGCTCAGGGATAGAAGGCAGGTCATCTTTTTTTAATTTATTGCGATTATCTGTATCATAATTCCACTTCCCACCAATTGGTTTATCAGCATCCATCAAAATAGAAAAGCGCTGGCGCATCTTTCGATAGAAGAATTCCATTTTATGATGTTTATCCTTTTTAAAATAATGCTTAATCTCATCAAAAGGCAATAAAAAATGCTCAGTATCAACTTCACTTACTTTTATATACTCAGGTAAATAAACTTTACCTAACTGCTCTCGCAAACGATATTCATCGGGCCGCTGAAATTCAAAGCCCTTAACGTTATATCGCTTACAAAGCACACAAATAAGATCAGGCAAGCTTTGATAACCACTCGTTTCATCAAGTGTAAGATAAAGAACATCATGTCCTGCCTTTTCCAGCGATTGTGAAAAAGCATTCATTGCAGCAAAGAAAGCACATATTTTTTGACAATGATGTACAACATAATTTAGCTCTTGATGAATTTCAGCAATAACATATAGAATCTCATGATTTTTTTCTTTATACCAAGAGTGGCCTGCATTAAGTTGGTCCCCTAGTATTAAGCGCATTGTTTTATAGTGAGTAGACATAATAATTACCGTTAATATAGTGCCATTTTTTTTAGACTTTTATTACGCCAACAGCGCTCTAAATAATCCTTAATGCCATCTCAACTTCTCTTCCAGTGTTTACCTCAATTGAATAACAAATTACAACTCAAACACGTGTTAGCAGGTAAATGAACTTTTACTGACCATAATGATATGAAGACAGATGCTGTACAGCCTGTTATCAGGCAACAGGCCAACCAACTATATCAGCACTATGAAGGGGTAATACGCTTTCAGCACCTTGCCAACGCTGCACAAAAGTACCCTCAGGATCATAGATATTGGTTTGTTTTTCAATATTGAAATGGCGACCGCCACGTGGGTCGGCACCAACACCTGCAATATATTGCCAATTACCCCAATTTACTCCAACATCGTAATCAACCAGCATTTGTTCAAAATAGGCTGCACCATATCGCCAATCTAGATTAAGTTCATAGATCAAACAACTGGCAACGATTTGTCGACCTCGATTAGACATAAAACCTGAAGCATTAAGCTGATTCATGCATGCATTAACAAGAGGCCATGGCGTACATCCTTCGCACCATTGTTTAAAGTACTGAGGGTAAAAACTACATAGAGGTTTCTGATGGTCAATGCCCGCCAATAAAAATAAACGTTTATCATAATAATAGGCATACCATTGGAAATACTCTCGCCAGAGTAGCTCCAAATAAATCCATTCAGTTGAATCGCTTTTTCCACAACAGCTTTCATACATTCGTAGCCGCTGTATAATTTGCCTTGGGGATATACACCCATTTGCCAACCATGGTGATAACCTCGATGAATTGAACCATCCATCTAAGGCATTGCGAGTATCTTTATAGTGACTTGGGTAGAGGTTATCAATATCAAAATACTGGTTAAGGTGTCCCTCAGCTGCATCACTCCCCCCGGTAAAATCCAAATAGCTATCAACCTTAGGAATATTGATCTCAGGAATACCGATATACTCTCCAACATCAACACTGACTGGCGGTGGTAACTCCTTAACCGATGCACAAGAAATATCAATTAAAAAACTTTCTGCAATGCTACGGAATTTTGAAAAACTAGCAGGGAAACTAAATCGATTGAACACTTGCTCCTCAGAGAACAAGCTCAGGCCAGAGCAACCTTGTACATTAACCGCTGGATGTTGCTGACAAACCTGTTGCCAATACCGCTGCTCGTAATAACCTGGCACTTGCGTATAAAGTACCTGGCTCACATTATAATCTTCGATTATTTTACTGATGATATTGACCACATTTCCTTTAGCCACAATCAAATGTTGCCCCTTTTCCTTTAGCTGGCAACTTAAGACTTCAAGTGATTGGTATAGAAACAACAAACGATGCTGCCCCAAGGAATGCAGGCCATACCGATTAGGTCTAAGGTCATTCTCATTAAGACAATATAAACAGATAAGCGGTTGATCAAGTGAAACAGCTCTTTGTAGTGCTGGATGATCGCTTAGGCGGAGGTCACGAGAGAAAACAAGTAAGGTAACAGACATTCGATAAAAGCTGGATATATTGGTGGCTCATGTTAATAACTCATGGTACCAGTACGCACATACTTCACTTTTAGATGATTAAAATAAATTGAGAAGACTAATGAAATCAAGCCACCAATAACATGAATGGGTTTCTCAAGGCTTATTTATCTTTAATGTCAGCGTTAACAGATGAGTAAATAGCCAAACCCCTTATAACAAAAAACAACTATGGTACACCGTATTGTAAAGTTTACTTCTTAGCAATATGGATAAGCTCATCTACGCTTTAATATAGGGCCTTATTGAGTTCGTTATTAATGCTGATTCGCTATTACATCTTTTTATTGATGATGTTTGTGGTATTCCTTGCCACAATGGTTACCTATTTTTTTTCTACTCAGCCAGAACCAGACAACATACAAATACTGACCGATACGAGCTATAACTACACTGCTGTCAAAGGTCCAATTCAACCTATTCCCACTACGATCAATGTCAACACTCAATGGGCACGACTGGGCAAAGCTCTGTTTAACAGCACTCTACTATCTCGGGATAACACCATTGCCTGTGTCTCATGCCATCTAATCAATTATGGTGGTGATGATGGTTTTCCAGTATCAACGGGGATCGATAACCTCACTGGCTCACGGAACTCTCCAACCGTATTAAATGCAGCCTTTAATTTTCGTCAATTTTGGGATGGCCGAAGTAAAGATTTAGCAGAACAAGTTTCTGGTCCAGTACACAACCCTGTTGAAATGGGCTCTAAGTGGCCAGAAATTGTGGAAAAATTAAAGCAAGAACCCCAGTTTAATCATGTATTTTTAGAACTGAGCCCTGATGGCGTAACACCTGCCAATATTATTAAAGCCATTACCATCTTTGAAGAAACATTGATCACCCCTAATGCACCCATTGATCAATATTTAATGGGAAATACCAATGCACTGAGTGAGCAACAAAAAAGAGGCTACGATAAATTTATACAATTTGGCTGTGTCACTTGTCATCAAGGTAGAAATATAGGTGGAAACCTCTATCAAAAATTAGGGCGTATAGACACTGTGCCATCTTATTTATTAGATGACTTAGGTTTATATGAAATCACGAAAAAACCTAATGATCGGTATGTATTTAAAGTCCCCTCATTACGTAATATTGCTGAAACAGCGCCCTATTTTCATAATGGATCTGTTAGCACCCTACCAGAAGCCGTAACCATTATGGCAAAAAGCCAATTGGGCGTTACTTTAAGCGAAGAAGACATCAGTGATCTAGTCGAATTGCTTAAATCATTCAGTGGGCCACTTTACCGGTTAGAGCAATGATTAAGTATTGGGTAGAAGTTTGTTTAAGTATCTTGTTATTTTACTTTGGCATCCAATGTATCGACCTCTACCGCCAAGAAAACCAAATCAAACAAGAGTTAGAAATAGCCACCAGTCTACAACAAGCTATTTCAGCACTTCGCCTTGAAACAGTCTTAGTTGATTTTAACAATACTTATCACTATGACAATCATGCGCAATTACAGCTGAAAGCGGAGCGTATCAGTCAGAATTTATTGCTTCATAAAGATATACAAAAGCAGTTGAAAATATTCAATCAAACCACGTCTGATTATATGCAATTAGCAACTATGCTAAAAACATCGAGGCGATTTATTACATCAGCCAATAACGTTTTTGAAAATGCACCTGCAGATAGTAAAAAGTTCGGCGAAGCCTTATTAGCTAAGCTATCTGAGTTTATTGTTCAACCTAATAGCTTAACGGCAATTCATATTAAGCAATTCATAAGTAAAAATGAAGGCACGTTAGAAAAAACGAACCATCATAGCTTCCAATGGCCAATGTTTGAAAAGCATGTTGAATTTTTACTTGAAAATAGCCTGCCTGCCTATCAACTGCTAAACGATATTCAAAACTTGCCTATCAGCACTGTACTCTCTAACAATATCACAAGGATCAACAATCATGTTTTATCTATTAGCCATAAACTAGGATTTCACATTGTTCTATTAGTCTGTACTTTTTTCTCTATTCTGATAATAGCTTTAACACGTCAAGCAAAACAACTTAAGATAAAAAGCGACATGGCAGAAAAAGCATCTGAAGTAAAAACACAATTTCTAGCCAACATGTCCCATGAAATAAGAACACCAATGAATGGAATTTTAGGTTTATCAGATCTGTGCTTATCAACAGAACTAAATGATATTCAACGGCACTATATAGAAAAATTAAAATTTTCAGCTATGTCGCTAATGACAATCATCAATGATATTTTAGATTTTTCTAAAATGGAGTCAAACAAACTACAAATTGAAAATATTGAATTTGATATTTATGACGTCCTAAGCCATGTCAAAATTATGCTAGGAAAATCAGCTGCAGAAAAGAACCTTGAATTCATTTACAACATTGACACTGATCTACCCAAACAGATTATCGGCGACCCAATACGACTGGGACAAATTTTAACTAACCTGTTATCCAATGCCATTAAATTTACTGAAGAAGGTTATATTATGCTTTCTGTAAACTGTATCTGGGAAGAAGGAAACTTCGAAGGCGTTGAATTTAGCATTATTGATACAGGCATAGGTTTGACGGAGAAGCAACAACAGAAACTCTTTCAACGTTTTTCACAGGCTGAAGCATCAACAACACGGAAGTATGGAGGAACTGGCCTAGGCTTAGCCATTTGCAAATTATTAGTAGATCTAATGAATGGAACTATTAAAGTAACAAGCCAGGTCGGCCAAGGGTCGTCTTTTACTGTGGTTATGCCATATACCACAGCTGATGACACAACTCACACCAACAAACAATCTACATTAACTGATAAAAAAATATTACTTGTCGAAGAACACCCAACGACCATTAAAATCACAATGAATATGCTGAAGCATATGGGATTACAGGCGACCGTTGCTAAAGATGTAAATAAAGCGGTAACTATTATTAAAGAGGAAGATTTTGATTATATTTTAGTTGATTGGCAGCTACCTGATAATGGCGGCCATACATTACTAAAAGAAATTAGGGAGTTACCAACATGTTCATCGTTTGTTTTTGCCCTCTCTGTCTATGGCGATTATGAACAACAACATCAACTAACCGATATAGAGCACATCAAGCATATTAATAAACCACTAATATTAAATGAGTTAACAGAGCTTCTCATTAGCGGGCTCGCCTCACCTGAAGTGAAACAAGAAACTGATGTTACTGAAGAAAGTACTCAACCAGGCCAATCAATATTATTAGTTGAAGATAATGAAATTAATCAATTAATTGCATTAGAAATCATCAAAAATATGGGATTCGACGTAGACCTTGCAGAAAATGGCCTTGAAGCCGTATCCAGTGTTAACGAAAAAGAATATGACCTAATTTTTATGGACATTCAAATGCCAGAAATGGATGGCATGCAGGCCACGGAGAAAATCCGCGAACACTATACCGACACTGAACTCCCTATCATCGCCTTAACCGCGAATGTAATGCCCGACGAAATCGACCATTACCATGCAATAGGCATGAACGATCACTTAGGTAAACCATTTGACCGCGACCGGCTGGAGCAGTTAGTACGGCAATATTGTCCTTAATCAAGAGCACAGGACAATTATGTTAATAATCAAATCGATTATGCCTATATTTCATGTGTAAATTTAAAAAGCATATACCATTATTTTTTTTGTTGCATATATGCGCTCCACCCACCTAGTTGAGTGATATCTTTTGCGCCTTTTATGCCATAAGGTTCACAGATAAAGCCACTTACCATCGAATCATCCGCTAATTTCACTTTGCCAATACCTAACGGTGCAGGGATACCATCCACAAAGTTCCCAAATTGATCTGCTGGCATAGACCACACTTCTACATCAATCGCAGCACCTTTCGCTTCATCCATAACGAGTCCAGGGCGAAAAGGTGGGCCACCTGCAAGTGCATACATTTTGTAAACGGGCGCTGTTCGGGTAACTGTTTTCAATGTTGCACCTCGTTCAGTCAATTGCCAGTTAAGAGGAAACCCTTGAAGGTGAGCACCACAAACAAGAACATCAATGTATTCGGAGTTTGTTACTGTTGTTACTTCAACATTATTTTTTGGAATACCAGATGCGCCAATATTCAACGTAAATATTTTCTGGAAACGTTTAGCGATAGATAGTAATGCACGATCACTGAATGTTGGGCCAACCAGTGTTACTCCAAACGGTAAACCTTTAGATGTAACCTGTGTAGGCACAGCAACTGAAGCCATATCCAGCAGATTCATATAGTTGGTATAAAAACCTAGCTGGCTATTTCTAAGAACTGGTTCCTCTAGCATCTCATCAATAGTAAAACATCGCCCTGCTGTTGGCGTCAGCAAACAATCTAGTCCATTGAACTGTTGATCACACACTTGTTTTAATGCATTAAGACGGTATTGAGATTTAAATAATTCGGTCGCTTTAGGCTCACAACCTCGCGATATAATTTCACGTACGACAGGAAAGACAGCATCAGGATTATCTTCAATCAAAGGTTGTGTCGCAATGTATCGCTCAGAAACCCAAGGCCCTTCATAAAGCAAACGTGCCGCCTCATCAAAAGGTTGGTAATCAACCTCTACGCATTCGATTTCATCTGCTTTTAATCGATTCAAAGTAGCAATATAAGCAGCGGCATAAGTAGGATCATCAAAGAAATCCAGTTGTTCCTCAGGAATAATACCTACCCTTAACTTTCCTTGCCGATCACCATAAGCACGACTCTGATTGGGGAATGGATTCTTTCGACTGTAGTTATCAGCAATATCAAACCCTTCTGCCACACTGAATACCAGATTGGCATCATCACTATCGTAAGCAAAAATGGTCATACAATCGAGACTTTTACAGGCAGGTACCATCCCCTTAGCAGAAAGTAACCCTCTCGAGGGCTTTAAACCGATCAAGTTGTTAAAACAAGCAGGGACTCGGCCAGAACCCGCAGTATCAGTACCTAAACTGAAACTAGCCAACCCCAACCCAACAGATACTGCTGAGCCAGCACTAGAACCACCGCTGACATAATCAGGGTTAAATGAATTTTTGCATGCACCATAAGGCGAGCGAGTACCATTTAAACCAGTAGCAAACTGATCCAGATTGGTTTTACCAACAGGAATAGCACCTGCATTTATCAGTTGCTGAACAACTCTGGCCGACGACTCTGGCGTATAAGCAAATTCGGGACAAGCAGCTGTGGTTGGTATTCCTGCCAAATCAATATTGTCCTTAATCGCAAAAGGGATGCCCCATAATGGAGATGTCTTATCTTTGCTTTCTAGGCCAAGAAGATAAAACTCCAACTCCTCAGTATTGAGCAGGTGAATCCATATATTGTGATCTACGTAAAGTTTAGATCGTTGATGAATATCTGACAGTACTTTTCGAGGCGTTAGCTCTTCACTTCGATACAATTTCTGAAGAGACGTTATCGTCATATCGTATGGAAATTTATCTTTCATTTTTATTTACATCTCCTCAATAACAACAAGAACTTGGCCAGCACTGACACGCTGTCCGTTTTCCAGCAACACATGGCTAACCGTTCCGGAGGACGATGCATGAACCGGGATCTCCATCTTCATAGATTCCAACACCATCACACATTCACCGGCTTGTACTTTCTGACCTACCTTGACCTCAGTCTGCCAAACACTGCCCGATACTGGGCTATCGATAACGAGACTCCCTTCTGGCCAGCTACGTTCTGCTTGGCTCTCCTCTTGCTCAACCATCTCAAAATTAAATTGTCCTGTGGCGTGCCAGTTCGCCAACTCGTCAGAAAATGCCTGCTCACGCATAATTCTGAAGCTGTCGATATCGGTTTCATTTTCTTTAAGAAAAGACTCGTACCCTGAGAGTGAGAAACTGCTCTCCTCAATTTTTAATGGGTAGCGGCCTTGAGGAAAATTCTTTCTAATAGCCGTAAGTTCATCATTAGACACTTCGTAAAAACGAATTTGATCAAAGAAACGCAGTAGCCATGGCTTATCAAATACTGCTGTCTGGCGATAACGGCTCCACATTTGTAATGTTCGACCGATAAACTGATAACCGCCCGGACCTTCCATGCCATAAACACAAAGATAAGAGCCACCAATTCCAACAGAGTTTTCAGCTGTCCATGTGCGTGCAGGATTGTATTTTGTTGTAACCAGACGATGGCGAGGATCAACAGGCGTTGCGACAGGTGCGCCCAAGTACACATCACCCAGCCCCATGACCAGATAAGATGCTTCAAAGATAATTTTCTTAACATCATCAATACTGGTAAGCCCATTGATACGACGAATAAATTCCAAATTACTCGGGCACCATGGCGCATTCTTACGCACTGATTGATCATATTTTTCAATCGCCTTATGACAAGCTTCGTCATCCCAAGACAATGGAATATGAACGATGCGTGAAGGCACTTGTAAGCTGCCTATTTTGCTTGCCAACTCACGCTCACCCGTTTGAAGATGACTGATCAACTGCTGATAATTCATTATCTGACTATCGTAATGCACCTGAAGAGAACGAATGCCCGGCGTTAACTCTTGAATCCCAATCAATGAATTTTCCTGCAACCATTGCATAAGCGCATGAGCACGAAAGCGCAGGGAAATGTCCAATACCTGTTCCCCATACTCCACTAGCATAAAGTGGTCGCCTGCCGCTCGATACACCACATCTACACCAAATTCCTCGGCACTTAATCGATCTAAGATTGGCGTTTCTGGTGTAACTATCGTAAATGCTACTGTGTTCGACTCTAGCGTTTGCACGCTCTCAGACTGCGCAAACTCTATAGCGATTGCTGACTCTATCGAAACAGGCAAGAAGCGAATGTTATCACCTGCTCTTAACTGTCCTAGTTTCCATAAATCAGCCTGAATGACCGTCGCAGGGCAAACAAACCCACCCAATGAAGGCCCATCCGGACCAAGAATCACCGGCATATCTCCCGTGAAATCAACCGTGCCAAATGCATACGCATTGTCATGGATATTCGATGGATGCAGACCAGCCTCTCCACCATTCTTGCGTGCCCATTCAGGCTTAGGACCAATTAAACGTATCCCTGTTCGACTGGAGTTGTAATGTACCTCCCAACTCGTATCGAAAAACATTTTTATATCTTGTTCGGTAAAAAAGTCAGGTGAACCATGAGGCCCATAAATTACTCTCAACTCCCAGTTGTTACCTATATTAGGCTTTAACTCGGCAGGTAGTGTACAAACCGCAATAGGTTTAGCCTCATTCTGAACTCTGAGAACATCACCAGCACGTAAGGCCCTGCCATTGTGGCCACCAAACTGACCTAGTGTAAATGTAGAGCGAGAACCCAAGTATTCTGGGCACACTAATCCACCTTTGATACAAAGATAAGTACGTACCCCTTGTGCTTGAATACGACCAAGCTTGAGGGTTTGCCCTGACTGTACATCAATGATTGACCATAGAGAAATAGGTTGCCCATCTAGTTCAGCATCAATCTCTGCACCGGTAATGATGATTTGTGTTGCACTGCTGAATTGCAATGTTGGCCCTTGCATCGTGATCTCAAGACCTGCCATTGATTCATCATTTTCCAATAAGCGATTTGCTAAACGAAAAGAGTAACTATCAAACGGTCCCGATGGCGGCACCCCCACATCCCAAAGCCCTTCCCGTGCCGGATAATCCTGAATCGTTGTCTGTGTGCCCCCTTGAATCACATCAATACGCGCTGGGCAATAGCAGAAGTCATTCAAGTAGCGAGTGGTTACTTTTCCAGCCAGTAAAATCGGGTCCTTGCACAACGAGACCAGATAATCCAAGTTGGTTTCACTGCCATATAAGCAGATATCTGTGAGTACATTGTGAAGTTTGCTAAAAGCCGACGAACGATCCTCCGCATGCACTATCACTTTTGCCAGCATAGGATCAAAAAATGGTGGGATGTCCATACCCGCTTCAATCCAGTGATCAATCCTAATGCCTTCTCCTTTTGGAAACGATACATCGGTCAGTAAATCTGCACAGGGCTGAAAATCCCGATAGGGGTCTTCGGCATATATTCGCACCTGCACCGCATGACCATGGGCTTGCAACTGTTGCCTCTGGACTCCGAGGTCAATCTTTTCTCCTGCCGCAAGCTTTACCATCCATTCAACCAGATCAACGCCATAGACTTCTTCAGTTACACCATGCTCAACCTGAAGACGAGTATTGACTTCAAGGAAGTAAAACCTTTCAGTCTCTGCATCATAGATAAATTCAACAGTTCCCGCGTTGCGATAATTGACGCTTGCCAGAAGTGTTTCAGCAGTCTGTAGAAGCTTATTGCGAACGTCATCTGAAAGGTTTGGGGCTGGGCACTCTTCTACCACTTTCTGATGTCGACGCTGACTGGAACAGTCACGCTCGCCGATAGCCAATGCCTGCCCCTGCCCATCTGCAAAAATCTGCACCTCAATATGGCGAGCTTGACCAATAAATTTTTCAATAAAGACACCATCATCAGCAAAGTTATTTGCTCCCAGACGTTTAACCGAATCAAAAGCCGAGATGATTTCTTGACGCGAATGACAAAGCTGCATGCCTATACCGCCACCACCAGCAGTACTCTTCAGCATTATCGGATAACCAATACTTTCTGCAGCGTTGGCAGCTTCCTCCAGATCCCTTAGCAGATCAGTTCCTGGAGTAAGAGGCACTTCAGCTTTTTTAGCCAATTCACGGGCCTTATGCTTCAGCCCAAAGACCTCCATCTGTTCAGGAGTAGGACCAATAAACACAATACCTTCCAATTCACAGCGGCGTACAAAATCTGCATTTTCACTCAGAAAACCATAACCCGGATGTATAGCCTCTGCGCCACTACATTTGGCGATCGCCATAATTTTATCGACATCAAGATATGTTTCTGAAGCAGCGCCTTCACCTAAACTGAATGCTTCATCAGCATTGCTTACATGTAAACTATTGGCATCACTCTCTGCATAAACAGCCACCGCACTGACATTCATCCTATTCAGCGTACGGATAATCCGGGTGGCAATAGCACCTCGATTAGCAATAAGTATTTTTGAAAACATGATCACCTTGAGCGGGTCGTCCCGATGATAGATACAACAGTGGTCGTCCACTGAGGCGTATAAATCAGCATTACAACTGTCCGTTAGTCAGCTGCCCAAACCAAACACTCAATCGGTGTTGGGTTATAACCGTTACAAGGATTGTTAAGTTGGGGACAATTAGATAACAACACAACTACGTCCATTTCGGCACGTAGCTCAACATATTTGCCTGGCGCCGAAATACCATCTTCGAAGGTAAGGCCACCTTCTTGGGTAACCGGGACATTCATAAAAAAGTTAATGTTATGACTGATATCTCGTTTACCAATGCCGTATTCTGGATGCTCTGCAATTGCCAACATCCAGCTATCACGACAGGCATGCATACAGCGCTTTTCAAGATCATAGCGTACTGTATTGCTCTCTGTGGCACAGGCACCACCCAATGTATCGTGACGACCACAAGTATCTGCGACAATTTCCAACATGATGTTATTTTCATTCGAACGCAGTTTTGAACCTGTCGTTAGATATACATTCCCTTGTTCCCGAATGGTATCTGTCGCGCTGTATCGTTCTATAGGATTATTCGCATTGTAAAAAAGCGTATCGGCTGCCTGATTCCCTTTAAGGTCGAGAATGCGAAATGTTTCCCCCGCTTTCACAACTTGCAAGAAATAATCACCCGCGCCCACTGTACTGCGATTGATTGCATATTCAGATTTCAGATTAGATTCCTGTAACATCACTTAACCTCCCAACCCAATGTGATAAATTTCATTGTTCTGAAACCCCCGCCCATTTTCTGGCCTGAAGTTTTTACAGAAGTCATCCTCCGTCACAGGCTCACATAGACCCAGCTCAATCTGAACGGTTGCATCTGGATAGTCATCAGAATCTTCTAATGGATGCGGGCAGGTATGAAGCAAGACCAACGTGTCCATCTCGAATCGCAAGGTCAAACTCGAACCAGATCTACTATGCTCTCTATCCAATGATAAGTCGCCCTGCTCGCCCACAAAGACTTTGCTGAACCAATTCACATTGGCGGCCATATCAGCAGCAGATAAGCCATACTTCGCCAACTCAACCAAAAATGCATCCTGACCATTTTGGAGCCATTTGTTGCGATCTTTTTGATAATCCCGGATGCCCCATTTTTCTCTCACATGACTCGCATGAGTATTACCAGAAACAGTTTCATGCCAGCCCAAATTGTCTTCCACAACGGAAGCAAATATCCTTCCCATATCAGAATAGAGGCAGTTCCCTTTCGTTAATTTAAACGTATGCTGGCACTTCAGTGTATCTGGAGCGTTATAACGCTCCAATAAATTTTCTGGGTTATAAAACAACATGCCTACATTGGCGCCACCTGTGAGGTCAGTTAACCGCATGATGCTGCCGCGTCGAACGCGTAGCGACCAATGCGAGCCTGACTCAATTTCAGTGGAATAATCAATTGAACGAATATATTGATTCATCGCTAACTCCATAGTTACTCGACCGCTTCAGGCACAGGCCTGAGCTGATCATCAATTTGTTGATAGATTGTTTGGTCCATCTGCCCAACAGGCAGGTCATAGGTAATTGCAGCGCCATAACGATTCGGCGCCTGATGATCATGGCGTAATTTATCGAATACCCATAAGCGGGTCCCCAAATAGAAACCTTCCTTTAGGTCATGAGTCACCATAAACACAGTAAGTTTGTGCTCTTTCCATAAACGTAAAACCAATTCATGCATATCAGCTCTGATACCAGGATCAAGTGCACCAAAAGGCTCGTCCAATAACAGAATACGGGGTTTGCCCAAAAGAGCTTGTGCAATCGCCAAACGCTGTTTCATACCACCGGAAAGTTCATGGGGATATTTATTCAATGCATGGCTTAAACCCACTTGGTCCAGCATTGCCTTGGCGTCTTTATGAGCAGCTTGCTTACTTGCTCCCCATAAATAACCCGTAATGCCCTGCCGCTCAAACCCACGAGTGGACATGACATTTTCTAATACCGTCATGTGAGGAAAAACAGAATATTGCTGAAAAACAATGCCCCGATCCGAGCTGGGCTCAGCAGGAATTGGCTTGCCATCCAATAGAATTTCTCCACGAGTTGGCCTCTCTGTTCCTAGCAACATATTGAGAAAGGTACTTTTACCACAGCCTGAGGTACCCACAAGCGTAATAAATTCTCCCCTCTGTACACTGATATTAAGATTCTCAAGAACAATATTATCGCCGTACTGTTTCCAGACATTGTTAACTTCAATCATTGGAGTGATCGATGCCCCATCACTGCTCATGATTTGCCCCCTTGCGAATGCCAGGGAAATAAACGCCGATTCATATTTCTCAGTAACAGATCGATCACAAAGGCCAGAAGAGTTATCCAAGCAACATAAGGAAGGATCACATCCATCGCCATATAGCGTCGCACCAAAAAAATTCGATACCCCAATCCGTCAGTTGCTGCCACCGCTTCTGCTGCAATCAAAAACAACCAGCCAGCGCCAAGAGACAAGCGGACTGCGTCGATTAACTTAGGCATGATTTGTGGCAACAATACTCGAATCATAATCTGCGAGGTATTGGCACCAAGCGTCTGAGCTTTTACCAACTGCTCAGCCGGGATTTCTTGAGTCCGCTGCTGAATATCTCTGGCAATAAAAGGAGTAATACCAATAGCAATCAACACCACCTTGGATAATTCCCCTAAACCAAACACAATAAATAGAATTGGTAAGATAGCTAAAGGAGGAATCAGAGAAACCACTGTTAAAAGCGGTGATAGCCATGCGGTAAACAAAGGTAATGCTCCGGTTAGCAAACCGATTAACAAACCCAGAGTAGCTGCAATCAGGACCCCAAAACCTAAGCGAGTCAGGCTGCTTGCTGTATCCTGCCAGAACAAATATTCACCTGTACGCTTACTAGGTTCCAGTGCCATCCGCTCAAGAGCATCTCCAATCTGACTAAAGCTGGGCAGAAATTTATCATTCGGGTTAACGTCTAAGCGCGCTTCAGAGCCCATCATGTACAAAATAACCAGCAGCAAAAAAGGTGCGATACCCAAAAATACTTTTAAGGATTTGCTAGGCACCTGATTAATGAGTTTTTTCATTTAGCTCTCTTAGATGTTGAGTTCTTGAGTCGTTAAAGAAAAGTTCTGTGTCACCAGCCCTTTTCGGTGAGAAACAGGGCTAACGCATACAGAGGTCTAATCAGAGCTTGCCGTCTGCGGCCATCTGCATATAGGTAGGATCAAAGCGGAACTTGATGTTCGCCGTATTACCGAATGTACCCGCGGGCATCTCAATGCCGATAAAACTAGCATCCGGAGCACCATCACCCAACAGCCCATGATCAAACGAAAATTGAGCAACGCTTTCCATTGTGTTGACGAGCTTTTTACTACGGGTAAGAGCCAGTGCTTCGGCAGGTGTGTAGAACATTTCTGTACTTGCTAACTGGGCTTCATAACCGGCAAGGTCAGTACCAGATGCTTCAGCCATATAAGTTTTAGCACTTACTCCAGTGGCATCAGTACGACTCATCATACCCATAATTTCATACCATGCGCCTACAAGTGCTTTGCCTAGTTTTGGATTGGCTTTTAAGGTATCGGTATTGATCACCAAGAGGTCGATAATTTCTCCTGGTATCATTGACGAATCAAAAACTTTCGTACTATTTGGCATCGCTTCAATTTCACTAAGCAATGGATTCCAAGTCGATACTGCAGTGACATCATCGGTACCATATACCGCAACCATATCTGCATCTGATGTATTGACCACTGTTAGATCTTTCTCACTCATCCCAGCACTTTCCAGTGCGCGAGCTAACAGATAGTGGGACACACTCAGCTCAACCAAGTTTACATTCTGCCCCTTCAGGTCAGTCACTGATGATTTATCTTTTAGTACGACACCATCATTGCCATTAGAAAAATCGCCCACAACCAGAGCTGTGCTATCGACCCCACCAGCAGCAGGTATAGTCAACGCATCCATATTAGTCATGGTACAAGCATCAAACTCACCTGCCGTATATTGATTGATGGACTCGATATAGTCATTGATCTGTACAACATCAATTTCGATACCGTACTTTTTTGCCCACTTTTTAACGATGCCTTGTTCAGCCCCATAGGCCCAGGGCATCCAGCCGACATAGATTGACCAACAAACCTTAAAAGAGTCTGCAGCATGCGTGAACGAACTAAGCGAAAGAGCTAAAATTAAAGCGGCAATGCGTTTCATGGAGAACCTCTCAGTTGCATTTGATTACACGGAGCACCCTTGGCATTAAAGACCAATTGTCTCCCGGGCTTTTTTCCCGCCGTGTAACCTATGCCTTTACACTGAAAGGTGGAGGTCGAATGCTCTCGGACCAGACATCAAGCTTATTTACACTTGTCTTTTACTAAGCTTGATCGGAACCCTAGCGTTCTATTTGAATACCAAATTGTTTTGTCCTAAATGACAAGGGTACGGACAATATAAGTAATACAAAAAAAGTGCCAAATAATAAAAACTCTTTTAATTCATGGCGTTAAATACATCATCTACTTTTTCAGACATTTCTCAGCAACATCTCTAGCACTAATATGCAGCACAAATGTAAAGAAGCGCACCAAATAATAACGTTTATTTAGAATACGACATCAACTAACCGATATAGAGAACACCAAGCATATTAATAAACCACTGAGATTAAATGAGTTAATAGACCTTCTCATTAGTGGTCTCGCCTGAAGAGAAACAAGAAACTGATACTGCCGAAGAAAGTACTGAATCAGGCAAACCAATACTATTTGTTGAAGATAATGGAATTAATCAATTAAAAATTATTAACAATAGAAGGTCACGACAATTCCCCCTCCCAAAAACAACATTGCTCTGACACTTAAAATAACCTAAAATGCGAATGATTCTCAATTCTATTTTTAGGTTTGCCTTTCATGCCTTCCAGCAATATAGCTGCTTGCGACTATACTGAAGCACTTTATCAGAACCACCATGGCTGGCTGAGAACCTGGTTACTCCGTCGCTTGGGGTGCTATGAGCATGCGGCAGATATAGCACATGATACATATGTACGCGTACTTTCTGGCCCACAGGCGGAAATACTCCATAAGCCTCGCGCATTTCTTACAACCATTGCAATACGCTTGCTGATAGATGAGAGTCGACGCGAACGTATAGAACGCGCCTGGCGTGAAGCCCATGCTGCATTTATTGCTGACCATGCTGTGGCCCCTTCGTCAGAAGAACTCGTCGAAATAATAGATTGTCTAGAACACATTGCCCGTATGCTCGACGGCCTTGACGAGCGCTCCAAGAAAGCATTTTTAATGTTCCGGCTCGATGGCCTGTCACAGGCTGATATCGCTAAAGAATTAGGCGTCAGTGTCAGCATGGTAAAAAAATATGTAGCGAAAAGCTTATTACATTGCCATCGCGCTTTACATGGCAAAAAATCGGGTAAGGGTATTTAACGGTGCAGCAGAAGAACCAAACTGACTTTGACGAGGTTCTTATCGAGGCAGCCGAATGGTACGTGCAATGTAAAGAGGGCTTAAGCGATACCGAGCAAGATGAATTTACTCGCTGGAAGGCATCTTGTATTCAACATACCAAAGCATGGAAAGAAATAACTGCAACGTGGGGGGCACTCAATAATATAGCAGAGCACCCTAATGCACGCGTGATACTTGAGCACTGTGAAAAGGAAGAGAAACAGCAGCGACGTCGATGGCAAACAGGCTCTGTTGCCATTTTGGCGCTATGTCTATTTCTACCGTTAATGTGGTCTATTCAAAATAATTACGAAGTCACCTATTGGACCTCTGACTACCGCACTTTTAAAGGAGAAATTGAAAACCTTACCTTGGAAGATGGAAGCCAGCTGACAATGAATACCACAACATCGATCGATGTTGACTTCTCTACCAATGAACGGCGCATTACCTTAAAACAAGGCGAATTCTTTATTGATGTAGCTTTAGACCCTAAACGACCATTGATTATAGTGACTGAAGCTGGCACAGCTCGCGCCTTGGGTACGCGCTTTACAGTTGAACGCATACCTCAAAAAGGCTCGTCAGATACAGCGATGCGTGTTGCAGTATACGAATCACGCGTACGTGTATGTGCATCACAAATCAATAAGTGTAAAGATATTACAGAGCATCGCGAGATAGAAATGACCTCTCACCAGATGAGCACGGTTGCAACGATAAAACCTTCAGAACCAACCTGGCTTCGCAAGCAGCTGAGCGTACGTGATGAGCCTTTAGTAGAAGTACTCAATGAATTAGCCCGTTATCATCAAGGCGTTCTGTATTTTGATCCCAATGAGTTAGATCATTTACGGATATCAGGCACTTTACCTCTTGATGACATACCACATGCACTGGATGCACTGGCATTAACATTACCAATAGAAGCCAAACCCTATACAGATTGGTTTCTTGTTTTGTCTCTTAAAAAAGAATGAGTCCATCCATTCAAAAATAAATTTATAAAAAACATCTTTTGCACTGTCCCTCTTATCGTCTTGCCCGTCATAAGTATGGATTGAATTATTAACAAGAGAAGTTTTACCATGCCCCTGAATCGTTCACCTCGCCTGAAGGCAACATTATTAGCTACCGCAATAGCGCTAGCATCGTCTCATATACCCTTTGCATCAGCCCAGCAAGCCACAACCAATGCTATAGCAATAACAATTCCTGCAGGCTCACTAGACGGAGCACTCAATACACTGGCATCTCAATCTGGGCTCACTATGACATATAGTCCCAATCTCGTTAGGGGACTTTCTACAAAAGGCCTGCAAGGTGAGTTAAAAACAAACGACGCTCTCGATCAGTTGTTAACAGGAATAGGGGTGGGTTATCGCTTTGTCAATGAATCAACTGTAACCCTGTATAAACGAAAGGCAAATGAGCCAACCGAATTAGATACCATACGCATTATTGGCACTCAACAAAGTCGTTACGAATTTGGCGAAGCAGAATCAGCCACTGGATTTATTGCCGATGTAGATGATTTACCCCGCACAGTACAAGTATTACCTGAACAATTAATCATTGATCAAAATGCAGATGATTTGACAGATATTCTCGTCAATGCTGCAGGCGTTACACGAGCTCATGGCTTTGGTGGTGCTGAAACACAGGTTAATATTCGCGGCTTTGAGAACAACCGCATCTTTGTAGATGGCAACCCTGTGAGCACCCGCTATAATATCGATGTCGCTGATATCGAAAGCGCTGAAGTCATACTAGGACCAGCTTCAATATTACATGGACAAGTGAGCCCAGGCGGTTTAGTTAATATCGTTACCAAAAAACCACAAGAAGAAAGTGCCACTTCATTACAGTTAGAGTTTGACGAACATGGAAAACAAAAATTGTCATTGGATAGTACAGGACCATTATCAGAATCGCTCCAATATCGTTTAGTATTTTCTGGTGAAGATTCCGATAGTTATCGCGAAGTCAATACGACAGAAGGATCATTTGATGGCGGCAGAGAAAGCTATTCTCTTTCGCCTTCCTTTAGCTTCACTCCCAACGAAAGTAACATTTTTACGTTGCGCTTAAATTACACTAAACAAGAATTACCCATTGATCGTGGTACTGTCGCCGTTGATGACGGTAGCGGTAATTTGTCGATTGCCAATATCCCTCGTGACCGCCGATTAGGCAGTGAATTCGACCAGCGAGATAGCGAAGAAAACCGCATTCAACTTGACTGGGATTACTATATTAACGACAGCTGGACAAATAAATTAAAAATAGGATTCTATGAAAAAGAATTTGATGACTATCAAGCACGCCCTATTGTTGGGTTTACCGCACCCCCTACACTAGGAGACTTAACCTCTGTCTTAATGAATGCTACTGGCAACATTCAATCTAACGGCCTGTTAGGCAGAACCCTAGATTCTAATCTCGATGTCACCGAAAGAGATATTTTTATTTCTGATAGCCTAGTCGGCGATTATGAAATTTCAGGCATTGATAACACTCTTTATATTGGCGCTAATTATTATCAACGTGATATAAAAGTCACCGATGGTTTTAGCTTATTGGATGTTTCTGGAATATTTGGCCCAGGTGTTTTCTTTCCCGAACTCAGTATTATTGATATTAATTCATCAACGCAACCTGCCAACACTCGCTCAAGCCAAACACCCGTGAGCAATAGCGATGCGACCTTTGAAGAGTATGGTCTTTCAATTCAAAACTTAAGCCATTTAACGAATCACTTACATACTTTATTAGGTGTTCGTTACGATCATTTTAAAGTCGACAATGACATTACAACCATCTTGGAAAGGCAAGCAAATGGTGCCTATATAGAAAGGCCAAGCCAACTGAATATTAAAAGTTCAAATGACAATATCAGTGGACAGGCAGGCGTACTGTACGACTTAACGGATAACATCTCTATTTACGGGTCCTATTCTGAATCATTTACACCAAATTATCCTGACGTGACTGCGGGCGTTGTTTCTGGAGAAGGCGATATAGAGCCAGAAGAGGCATCGCAATATGAAATAGGTGTTAAGTCTAGCTTTATTGATAATAAACTACGTGTTTCACTTTCTGCCTACGATTTAACACGAGAGAATGTTCTACGCTTTGAAAACCTTGAAGCTCGATTAAATGGAGAAGAGCGCACCAAAGGGATCGATATCAGTTCGAGTATGCAATTTTTACCTGGACTCAATGTACTAGCCTCATACTCTTACTTCGATAGCGAAATTGTTGACGATAACAATGATGCTAGAGATAACGAAGGCAATACACCATTTAGTATTCCAGACAATAAAGCACGCCTTTGGGGTTCCTACGAACAACAAAAGGGTTATCTGGCAGGGCTAGGTTTCGGCTTAGGAGCGGAATATGTAGGCAGCCGTTACGGCGATGACGCCAACACGTTTGAGTTACCCTCTTACACCATTTTTGATACAGCAGTATGGGGTTATGTTCGAGTCAGTGACAGTAAAATTCGCTTACAAGCTGGCGTAAAAAATATAACGGATAAAACCTATTACCCTGCTAATGGTAGTGGTAGTGCTTTGCGTATTAATGTGGGCGAACCCCGTACTGCCTATATCACTGCACGTTTAGAGTTTTAATTTAATTCGTTACTTTTAAAGGGAATAAAACAGCAAGAAAAGGAATTCTTAACACCCTTCCTCTATTTTCAATAAAAGCAACCCTTGATATATCCTTCAATGAATGAGATTACTATGTTTTATCGTTATCGACTTTTAAACCGACTGCTATTCATAGCAAGCATATACCTATGCAGCCAAAGTATTAATGCACAAACATTAAATAACGTGAGCGAAATAAGCACAGCAGAGAAAGTGATTGACCAACATTTATCATCTATCATTCAACCGCTAATGGCTAAAAATAACGTTCCCGGTGTCGCCGTTATTGTTGTAAAAGACAATCAGGTCGTCTTCAAAAAAGGGTACGGATTTGCAGATGCCTTGTACCAAACTCCCGTTAACCCCGACACCAGTATTTTTCATGTAGGGTCAGTTACAAAGTTATTCACTGGCACTGCTGCGATGCAGCTATATGAGCAAGGCAAGCTGGATTTACATACCAGCATCAATCAGTACATTACCGATTTAAATGTCGATGAGCCTTTTGGCAAACCAATCACTACTGCTAATTTACTGACCCATACCGGTGGCCTACATTACAAACTATTGGGCACGGTTGCTCCTTTTGGCCAGGTATCTGCGCCATTGAATGAACATTTATCTAAGGCATTACCACCCGTGGCGCGAACACCGGGGCTTGTCAGTGTTTATTCTGATTATGGCATCGCCTTAGCAGGCCACGTCATTGAAGCTGTATCAGGCCAAAACTATCAAAACTATGTACAAGAACATATTTTAAATCCACTCGGCATGACTCAATCAGGAATGGTACTAACAGCAGAACATTCAAAGCATTTTGCGATGCCAGGGGCATCTAAAGAAAAAAATTTCCCACCCGATGACTTTAATTACAGTCACTTTTCACCCGCTACTGAACTATATTCAACTGCCAATGACATCGGTAAGTTTATGTTAATGCAACTAAACGGTGGCAAGTATAAAGACACACAGCTATTAAAACCCGAAACGGTCACTTTAATGCAGCAACAACAATTTAGCTCACACCCCTCTGCTTTTGGCTGGGCTTATACCTTTAGAGAAGCTAACTATAACGGCCATCATGCTATTGGCCATAGCGGCTCATGGTTTAAACACCTTGGTCGCCTTACATTAGTGCCTGAATATAAATTGGGGGTTTACGTTGTTATGAATAAAAGAAATAAAAGCATAATGAAAAAAACAACCCAAGCTGTTATGGACCTCTATTTACCTAAAAAAGATATCGTACGACCAACACGAAAAGAGCAACCAACAGTACCTCTCTCACAATTTTCAGGCTATTACACAAGCGGACAGCTCACCACGCCCTACACAGAGCGCCTTATGATGATCTCTGAACCTAAGACAACGTTTGAAATAAAAGTAAAAGACAATGCATTAATAGCTAAGGGAGAAAAGTATTACGAAATTGAACCGAATTTTTTTCTTAGGGAAGACGGCCTTCGTAATTTATCGTTTACAAAAGACCCTATCAATGACGACCTATACGTATCATTTAATGGGAGCAGCGGCAGCATCAAAATAACAGCATTTGAAACACCTAAAATACAAGGCTTATTAAGCATCACTGCTTTTTTAATCATGCTGACAGGGCTAATATGGCAAAGACGTAGTATAGGACAAAAACCGCCTATGCTAGCTTTATATAAGCTTAATATATCTGCAGTAGTCTTAAGTTTTATTTTCGTACCAATAGTCTTAATTATTTTACTTAATGGAGAAGCCCTTAAACTTCATATCACTATACCATTGTGGGTGGAAACAGCTTTCAGACTCCCTTTACTCATTATATTATTGTATTTTTCAGCACTTGCTTTATTTTTATGGAATATACTGAAAAACAAAGCAAAAAATCATACTTTCATAGCAGCCCAATTACTTATTTTTGGATCATTAACACTATATTTGGTGATACTTGAAAACTGGAATCTTATTTCCAATAGTATGAAGATGTAATAGAAGGAGTGAGAGAGCATAACTGCAAATCCTTTTGCAGTTTCATCTTCCTAGAATTTAAAAGCAGCAGAAAGTCGTGCATTCAGTGGAGCACCGGCCTGAACCCAGGTATCTGAAAATGAATTCACATAATATTCTTCGTCAAACAGGTTATCTACATCAAGGCGTAAAGTAATATCATCGGTAACATCATATTTGGCGAATACACGGACCGTGGTATAACTTGGCAGTTCGAAATCATCACCAAAAAAACCATTTCGTTTATCAACATAAAGTATGCCTCCACCAAAGTCGAAAGGCTTTTCAAACAACTGCGTTTGTTTAACCAGTTGAATATTCAATTGATTCTCTGGAATATTTAATAGAGGACTGCCAGCAGGTAGAGTAAAACCAAAATTTGGGTCGACAAATTCATTTTTAGTTTCAGCATCTATATAGGCATAAGATAACCATAATCTCAAGCCATCAGCAATTTCACCATTTAAATCAATTTCAACCCCCTGACTTTCAGCTTCACCAATTGCTACTGCATCGAAATCCGTGCTGTTATTTACACCAGGAATATTCTCTTGCTCAACTTTAAAGATAGCAATATTACCTACAAGCTGGCCGTCATTTAGTTCAAATTTAACTCCAGCCTCAGTGGAAGTAGATTGGTTTGGCTCAAAACCTTCTCCGGTTACTCCATTAACACCAGAGAGTGGCCGAAAGTTTTCACCATAAGTTGCATAAAATGAAACGGAATCATTAACTGCGTAGACAAAACCCAGCTGCGGGCTAACCTGATCTTCAGTTTGTTTACTAACAGAAGATGAACGTCGGTTATTCAGCTCTTGCTCATAATCGTCGTAACGCGCCCCTACTCGAATATCGAATTTTTCAGTCACGCTAATCTGGTCTTGAATATAGAAACCAGCTGACTCTTGCGTTTCAACCCTGTCAATCTGCGGAACTAGATTAAGAGAGGATTCTGGGCTATTGCCGTATACTGGGTTAAAAATATTGATACTCTGATCAGTGGTTCTATCTCGAAGTGCAACTTGATCGTTTTCAAATTCATCCGCATCAATACCTACGATAACGCGATGCTCTACGGCACCTGTGTCGAAGTTACCGCTAATTTCGGCCCGTAATACCTGATAGGTTGCTTCGTAATCACGAAAGCGGCTGAAACGACCAAAGTTTCCATCAGCATCGGGATCGCCAAAGCCATTTTCTGATGCAAGACCTTTTAGTGATGTATCACGATAGTTGTAACCTACCAGCGCACTCCAATCGTCATTAAATTCATGTCTGAATTCTAACTGATGACCAAGCACCTCTGTTTCTATCGGACCATAACCCGGCTCCCCGAGAAAGCGGCTCTCTGGGATTACACCAAGCTTACCATCGATTGCTATTACACCACGATCAAAAGGGATTTCCTGCTCACTATATTCAAGCTCATAGGTGACTTCACTCTGCTCACCGCGCCACGTAATCGAAGGGCTTAGTCCTTGTTTTTGAGTTTCGACAGTGTCTCTAAAACTCTCGGCATCTTCGTAAAAACCTACGATACGAATAGCAACAGAGTCAGACACTGGAGAAGTCCAATCGATATCAGTACGATAGGTATCAAAACTTCCTGCCGTCAATTTCAATTCACCCTCTCTCTCAAATGTAGGGCGTTTAGTCACCAGGTTAATCGTACCTCCAGGCTCACCACGACCAAATAACGCAGCACGGGGTCCTTTCAATACTTCAACAGATTCAATACCGGAAAGGTCTCGGGGGCCGCCAAAACCACGGCCAGCATTGAAGCCATTGACAAGAAAGTTACTGGGTAGATTTTCATCACCCACAAATCCGCGCAAAGCAAAGCTATTCCAAAGCCCCCCAAAGTTATTTTGTCGGGCGACTGAGGCAGACAAATCTAAAGCCTGATTAAGATCAACGGCACCTGAATTACGCAGTACTTCTTCGTCAATAGTTAAATCTGATTGTGGTATTTCAAGTGGGGCAAAGTTTCCTTTGTAGGCTTTATGCTCACCATAAACAACCACCTCATCCGCCACAGAATCGGAAGGTTGTGTTGAGCTAGAAAGAGGGGTTTTTCCCTTCTCCTGATCATCCCCATAAGCATTTAAAGTAACAGCGCTGACAAAAAATACAGCCCCAAAGCGAGAAAAAAAATTCATGTAAACTCCAAAATAATGATATTAAAACGAATTAAATGATGCAGCTTATATATGCTTACATCGTTCAAACGATCCCGACTATTTTTACGCTATAAAAATAATAATTACCGTCCTTCAAAAGACCTACACTTTAAGTATTGAAGATGGCCAACACATAACTGATCAAGACCCTAAAAGTGCGTCAGTTTTTAATAGTTCAGTACGTTTAATTTCTGATTCCACATACTGTAACCACCGTTTTGCAGACTTTTGGCTATATTGTTCTGACAGCGCTTTAGAAAACGCTTTTTTAGCTGTTATGTATTTATTTTGCTCCAGGCGAGATAAACCTAGCTGCAACCACGCTTGCCCCTTCTTTGCGAGACTGCCTTTACTAAGTGCTTGCACATAATGCTCTTCTGCTTTTACCCAATTTTCCTGGGACATATACAGCTGCGCCAATGTCAAGTAATGCTTTGCCTTACCTGTTTTATTTGCCACAACCAATAAAGGCTTTAAGGCCTTTTGATGCTCTTGAGCCAAAGCAAACGCTTGCGATAGCATTAATAAATTTTTTTCTGATGCCTCTATCTGTTTTGCTTCGATAGCCTCTTCTAATAAGCGAGCCGCTTTGATAGGAATATCATTATAAAGATATAAGCTGGCTAAATTTTCTAGGCGCTTTTCTTCTTTTTGTAAATGACCACCTTCATACAACACCTCTAGCACACCTAGCATTTTTTTTTCATATTTAAGCTCACCGTAAATACTTGCTAAAGTTAAAAGGTGTTGCGGCTTTGGGTAGTATTGAATTAGCTGTTTAACAGCTGGCAGCATATTGCGATAGTCATTAAGGTCATAATAAATCGCACGCAATAATAACAACCAATTCTCTTTTGGTTTTTTATTACTTTGCACATAAATATCAACCCCTTTCTTAACATTAGGCAAAGCAGATTGATAATCCTTGAGCATATAATGTGCTTGCCCTATTAACATATAGGCATCTGCAGGTGGCTTATCCGTAGTATCGAACCAGCGTTTGGCATAGGTTAGTGCATTCGCAAAATCATCTTGCTGAAAGTAAAGCTGCGCAATAGTGTAAAGCGTTTGATTATACAAACCCGAAGGCAAACCTTCTGGTGTCTCAACCACCTTAAGGTACTCTTTCAATGATTGTGTGTATTGCTTCTTTTCAAAATAGTAAAATGCTAAAAAGTTCGCAACCTGCGCTTTTTCAAACGCATTCAACTTCGATATACTATTCACTTTATCAATAAGTGATTTTGCCTTTGCATATTCTTTTGACTCAATAAGCTGGCTGGCTTTCTCGAGTTGCTCATACACTTTTGCTCTGAGTGTTAGCGTTCTTTTTTTACTTGCTTGCTGGGCCACGCTCTCTATAGAAAACAACAATAGACCTACCAACAATACTGTATTGCACACATTCCGATAGAAGTTACTTATTGGCATTTTCTCTAACATCACTGATATGACTCTGAATACACTAGCAGCATGCCTACACGCTGCCTTAACGTTATAATTACTATTCTCTATTGACTTAATCTGCTATGTATTTTTAATAAAAAATTACTTACAATTTTTCATTTTATAAATAATTTTGTTTTGAACACCCGGTGTTTCAACAGCTTTACCATCAACCACTCGAGGTTTATATTTAAATTTTAAAGCCGCTTTTTTTGCCGAACCTTCAAACAGCTTAGAAGTACTACTCACCACATTAGGGTCTCTTACAGAGCCGTTTTTTGTCACTGTAAATTCCACCAGCACATGACCTTCCAAACAACGACGCTGGGCCGATCGAGGATATACCGGTGCCACTTTAACAATAGGCAAATACTCACCATCACCTGGGGACAGCCCTACCCCATTCTTTAAATTAATAGAGACTTGAGGGCGTATTTGCCCAATATCTACTTTTTCTAAATTCAGATCATCACGCACTTGCTCAAGCTCAGGTTTATCAGGCTGCTCTTGAGGCTTTGGGGGCTTTTTGGGTTTAGCAACGGTTGTATTAAGCACTTCATCAGGTTTAATATGAACAAAGTCAGGCAACTGAAAGTCCGTGGCTTTTTCTAATCGAGGGTCAGCCATTTTAATCAACGCGTGCATTGATAAAATCAGCAGTACCACAATAATACCTGCACTAAGCGTTGAGATCGCATAACGAATAAACACAGCGTTACTACTCCGCGCGTACTGCTGAAATTGTTGGCAAAGGAATACCTGCTTCACGAACACCATCAACCACTTTCATGACTGTTTCTGTTGTCGATTTGGCATCAGCTTGAATAACGACTTGGCCTTCAGGGTTTTCCGTACGCAAACGGATAATAGTTGGTTTGACAGCCCGCGGGTCCACCTTACGTTTATCAATCCAAATTTCATTGTGGTCGTTAATGGCAACCAGAATTGCCGTTTGATCTTTTTGCTGTGCAGTAGATGCCTCTGGCTTATTGATATCAATGCCGCTTTCTTTAACAAAGCTCGCTGTCACAATGAAGAAAATCAACATGATAAACACCACATCTAACATAGGTGTAATATCAATTTGGCTCTCTTCTTCTTGGCGAAATCGCACTAAACGTTTCATTCTATTCTTTGCTCTTAATCGTTCTAGAATTAATGATCTAAAGTAAGACGTTCACTAAGTAACGTCCGCTCTCTTTCAGCTTGGCTGCGCAACCAAAAACTAAAAAATAAACCTGATAACGCAGCAACCATTCCTGCCATAGTCGGAACCGTCGCCTTTGATACACCCGCGGCCATTGCCCGGACATTACTAGTGCCATTAATCGCCATTACTTGAAAAACATCAATCATTCCTGTTACCGTTCCTAAAAGACCTAACAGTGGGCACAGTGCAACACATGCTTGTATCATCGGTAAGGAGCGATTCAATTCTAAGGCGACGCGAGAAACTAATTCTTCACGGATGCGATGAGACTTCCATGACTGACGCTCAGTTCGACTTTCCCATTCTTCAAATGCCTGTCGAGCACACTGAACGTGACGGCCTTTAAGGTAGATAATCCGCTCAATAATCATCAACCACATCATAAACAGCAAGGCAGCAATCGCGTATAGCACCCAACCGCCTAAGGCGAGAAAGTCACGGACTGCATTAATACCTTCAAATAGAAAGTTCATAGATAGCGGCTATTCATTGAGTGTTAACAGATAGGGACTGTTGACGTTTCATTAACATTTCTACTATCCATTATTTTTCAGATTGGCGAGCAATCATTCCAGTAGATTGCTCTTCTAAAACTTCTTGAATACGCTTGGCGCGACTAGAACCTGCGGTGTGCAACAGCACCATCGGGATAGCAACACACAAACCCAATACCGTTGTCACCAACGCTTGTGAAATACCACCCGCCATTAATTTGGGATCCCCTGCCCCGAAGAGCGTGATAGCCTGAAACGTTTGAATCATACCGGTCACCGTCCCTAACAGCCCCATTAGTGGTGCAACTACAGCAATAATTTTTACGGCCATTAACCAAGCATTAAGCCGTGGCGTTTCTTTCATTATCGCTTCACCAAGCCGCAATTCTATTGACTCAAGATCACTGCCCGCATGCTTTTCATAAACCTGAATAACACGGCCTAACGGATTATTGATATTGACTTTATTTAACTGTGATGTTTGTTTTTTCACTTTAATATCTGTCAAATTCAGCAGCACAATTTTTACTAAAGCGATACATAAACCGACCAAGCCCATGACAATAATAATGTAACCAACAACGCCACCTTGATGAACCCGCTCAATTAATGTCGGGCTATCAACCATCGCTGAAAGTAACTGGCCCTGCGTTGGATCCATAGAAAAATTCACTACGCCAGTACGGCTATTTTCTAATTCAGTCGCCTGCGCCAAGAAGCGGGATTGAGGTTGCCGAGGTAATTCCGACAAACCCGTTACCGAGTCGTAATGCAAGAATTTTCCACCAGCAACAGCATTGAATATACCAACTCGTGTTACTGTGGTTTCTTGAGACTGACCACTGTTATCAACGACGTTAGCCTGAAATTGTTTTATTTTTCCTTGCTCCGTCATTTCCTGTAACAGCTGAAACCAGACATGTTCAATTTCACCCAACGAAACTAGTTCATTAGACTGACCTATCTTTTGCGAGATCTGCGCTAACTTCTCAGAACGATTGGGAATCTGGGCACTAATTAATGAAGTATCAAAATGTACTTTTGCTTCGGCCGTCGTTTGCTGAAGTGTGCCCAATAATTCTTTAAGATTTCCTAATTCTTCATTTAGCTCTTGACGCAATCCAACAAGTACTTTTTCATTCTCATCAAACTGAGTTTCGAGACTTGCGCTACGCTGCTCTTGTTGTGTGCGTTCTTGGCGTATTTGATTCAACTGCTGTTGTTGCGTTTTTCGTTGCGATTTAAACACCTGTTCACGTGCTTGCTGCTGTTGTTTATCACGTACATGCCCTGCCTTAACATTATCTAACAGACGATCAAGCGATATATCTGCACCACTGACATGTACATTAAATAGCAAAATACTAACGCCCAACATTAACGGAAAAAATCCTTTCTTCATTTACACTCCCTCCGGTGAAGCAACAGGTAAGGTGAGTAAATCTGGTGCCAATTGTTTAGCCGCAATGCGAATTGATTGACGTATATTTCTGTTATATTGAGAATCTAACACTATCCATGTGCTACTCTGCTTATCCCAAACAGCGGATTTTTTTCCATTTTTAGTCTGGTAATACAAACCGATACGACCTATACGCAATACGTTAACAGCCAGCACCTGATCACCAACTTTTAGCTGATCAGTATAAGTTTCAATAGAACGACCATAAGCATTTTCAATTTCATAGGCCTCTAACACTTTACGGAAACGCTCTGCTGCGGAGATGTTGGCATCATTCAAATAAGCTTTGAGATTTTCTATTCGTTCACGCCGCTCTGATAATGAAAAAGGCAAGTCTGCATTAACAAAAACATCCAACGCATCAATCATTTTCACCATTAAGGGCACAATCTGACGCTCAACAACGGCAGCCTCTTGAATAGAGCTTTTCAACGAATTAATAGCCGCTTGCTGGTTATTTAACTGCCGCTCTAACTGTTGGTTATAAACTTTCAATCCATCAACGATTTTACTTTCGTTACGAAACTGGGTGACTAATGTATCCGTTTTATCAGCAATCGTATCAATTCGCTGTTGAGAGCGCTGACCATCATTAATCCGCTTTTCTTCAGCATTAATAATTTGATCTGTTGTTGCTGCGTACACTACTGGATAGCAAAAAAACACTATCGCAGATAACATCCATATCACATGCTTTGAGAGAGAGTTGATCATCATTTTTCTCAGAAAATTAATAAAAGGTTTAAATAAATTCCGCTATCACGGTAAAAAACGAGGTAAATCATCCATCACTTGAAGATTGAACTCACTTTTATTGAACAATAAGGGATAATAAAAATAGCGTAGCGACTGGTGAAAATCCCGTACACGCTGTTCATATCCCAGAGACGCCGTGATATCGGTATCTGCTAGAGATGTCATCAGTCGTTGCGTCATCATCGGTGGAGAAAAAAATGCGACAACACCTGCGGCAGTGTCTTTTTTAGCAATAGCGTTTCGGTAGGCATTCGATAAATCTTCAGTTTTTTGGTCACCAACTTGTTGAAAAGCGTAATACCACTTCCATTCAAACGATGATTCCATTTGTGTATGCTCTGCCCAATCAGGGTGCTTACTCAAAAATGCATCCCATGTATCTGAAAATGGTAGATCCCAAGCATCATTAACCGTTTCTCGTTGTAGCAGTAGTAAGTCTCCCCCATTAGGACTCTTTACCGTTTTATTGATGGCTGTATCACTGACAACAGGCACAATCACAGCTAACGTAAGCCACAATGCTAATAGCGCAGAAGCAATACGCGGGGAACTTTGTCCACGCATTGCCATTAATTTACCGACGGTAATAGTTATGGCTCCCCAGAATAGAAGGTGTGCTAGCGTAATTAGAGCCATCAGAACAGTTTTGCTCAACGATGCCTGCATAATGGCAGCGCCGACAAATAAAGGAAGCAATAAGACCAGCATCAACGCGATAGATAATACGAGCGCACGTGCTGTCCATAAGGTATGTTGATTTCTAGCAGTAACAATCAATAAATCAAAGCGACCAGCTTCACGCTCACTGGAACGAATATCATGCAGCAAAAGAATAATAAACAAAGGCATCAGCACACTGATTAAAAATGCAAAATCAAATCGTCCTAAAAACGATAATTCGGGATTATCAGCGTCGGTTTCGTAGATTTGCCCTTCAAGAGCCAGCATACGGATACGATGTTTCCACGGATAGATATCCCGTTGTCCCATAGCAGCAAAAGCCAGGGGTGATGGCGGAAAATAGGTTAGATGAAAACTATAATAAGCCGCACTGCCATAGCTGGACTGTTTCTCTAATGCTTGAGCTCTATCAACATTATCTTTTTCCAATAAACTCTCAATAGTGTTCTGCTGCGCTTGAGTTTCAGCTATACCACTCCATACTGAAAAAATAGAAAGAGCCAATACAATCATCAAAAATATCAGCACATAAGGTTGCCGCGAGAGAAATATAGTTTCTCTAGAAAAATCAGAAAATCTAATCACTGCTCCATCCTCCGACTCGCACGCTTAATTAACAATAAGGTCACAATGCACCAAAATAGTAGTTGTAAGCTGTAGAGTAGACTTTGATGAAGGCGAGCCATTCCTGGTTGCGGCTCAAATGAAAAAGAGGAAAGAATGTTCCAATTACCTGCGTCGACTCGCGCGACTACATCATCTCGATAGCGATTGATATCTGTATGGTAATCGAGTTTATGTTGGTGAACATGATTCAGTGATTGTATAAATTCATACCTAAGTGCTTCAGCTTCTCGTAAAAAACGGTGGTGCGTTTCCAGATTTGTCCCCGCCATCATCATAGAAAAAGTTCGGATAGAAACGGTAGGAGATAGCCAACCGAAATGTCTGGCAATTTCGGCTTGTGATACCTCTTCCTGCATACGGATTTCAGCAAATTGATTCAATACTTTGGTCAATTTTTCTTCAGAATATTCTGCGACAACACCACGAAAGTTAACCGGTAAATCTGCGATATCATTAACATTATGTTTGGCTAATAAATTCGCTTTTAATTGGTTAAAGGCGGGATCTGACGCATTGTGGCCATCACCCAATTTTCTAAGCTCTTCAAGTACTGCAAAGTCAGCTTCTAACTTACCAGGTGATGGAACAATAGATGCAGCAGTAGAACTACTGATTCGAGGAATGAGTATACAAAGAGCAATCCATAAGCAAATCAAGCTTGCAAAGCTCGTATTTTTTCGAGAACTGAAAGTAGAAACCCATAAAACAATTGCACCCCAAATTAAAATATAGAGAAAATAGCCTACGACAAAGCCGGTAGTCACAATAATAGATTCGCCCGTAACACTCGCCCAAATACTCGCAAGAGCCAGTGGCAATAGCACTAATAGTCCACTACCAACCAAAGCGAGAAATTTCCCTGTCAACACTTCTCGCTTTTTAACGCCTTGGGTCAACATGATATTTAATGTGCCTGCTTCTTTTTCTCTTGTAATACAGGCATAGCCCACCAAAATCATTAATAGAGGTACTAATACCTGCATCAGAAAGGCTGGGGATAAGCTACTAAACCGTGTCAATCCACTGGATTGCCTTTGGTCTGCAAATGTCGCGCTATTTTGTCGGTGTCCCTCAAGAAATATGGAAGTGCCCGTATAAGCATCCACACCTGGTTCAATCATACTTAATGGCGAAGGTGCACGAAATACATAGTGCCCATAGTGAACCATACGGTGGGGATGACGATCAGGCTGCTCTAAAAACCGAGATTCTGATACTTGCTGAAAGTGTTTTCGCTCATCAGCCGCTTGGCGCACTTCAATAGTATTGACAACAACGGAGGCTAGCGTCAGTACTACACCGATGAAAATAACAGTTGTTGCTAACTTAGTGCGCTGCCAATAACGCCACTCATCCAGCATAATCTGCTTAGTCGCGTTCATTTTATTTTTCCTTGGGAAAAAGCAGCGTGTACTTCCTCGATATCAATATGCGCATTATTTTTGCGCTCGAACATACCAACAATTTTCCCCTTATCCAGCAAACCAATTCTGTGGGCAACTTGACAAGCGCCATAGACATCATGGGTAACCATAAAAATGGTAGAACCACTATTCGCTAAGGTCGTAATCAATTGATTAAATTCGTCAATGGCTCTTGGGTCCAGACCTGAAGTGGGTTCATCTAAAAGTAACACTGGAGCTTCACGCAATAAGGCCAAGGCAATAGCTGTTTTTTGGCGCATTCCTTTTGAATAATGAGATAAGTTTTTGTGCCAAGCATCAGTTTGGAGAGAAACTTTTGTCAGTGCTTCTTCTATTTCTGGTTGAGCCTGCTTAATACCAGCTAACGATAAAAAGTATTCAATATTTTCAATTCCAGTTAAGTGTCCATACAACATAACCGACTCAGGAAGATAGGCCACTTTGCTACGAATAGTATTAATATCTGCATCAACCGATAACCCCATAACCGATGCAGTGCCGCTAGAAGGAGATACAGCACCAAGAAACGTTTTCAGGGTGGTAGATTTTCCTGCTCCATTACCGCCCAACAACGCAAAAACTTCGCCTCGGCCTATTGTAAAATTAAGATTATCGATCACATCATTTTGTGCAAGTTTTACACACAGTGATGATGCAGCGACTACTTGATCAGGCATGAATGACTTTCCTTTATATAGAGATAATTAAATCGGTCGCTATGTTATAACATAACCAAATTATTCACAAAGATAAGAGAAGAAACGCGACCATCTTTTTGAAATTCTTGTATCTGTTCAGGGCCTAGCTTCAAATAGCCTCGCACTTATAGGACATCGGAAAGCCTTGTATAAAACCCTGACTTTTGAGTCGCTGCTCTCAAATATATGCGACCTAATCTGAAATCTAAGCAAATTATAACGTAATACTATTGCAAATGATTATGATTCTTATTATCAATTATAAATTAACTAAGCGCGCACCCCTCTTACCTCAAACAGATTTAATGGCTTCACAAAACTAGATTTAGCGAAAACTACTCAGCCTAGAATCATGCAGCTAAGCTTGAGCATGCGTATCTTTTTTATTTAAGTGAAATAGCTTTTAACGAATTGATATTGTGCTAATTAAAGGAGCCAAGGATTTTTGAAAAATAATTGGGTCACCTTCCTACAAGGCAAAGTGCGCCTAGATAAAACATCAGAAATTAAATCATTATTTTTAATAATCAACAGCTTAAGCCACTATCACCTACGCTGACACTTGCTACATATCAAGAACCATTTTCAAAAGTCGCATAGGTGTCGAAACTTCATTAACCGCGACCGTTTTCCTTAATAATCTCCTATATGACTTAACTGATTACCCCATTCGTACTGTTAACTCTTTTAGTTTTTAAAGTTATGTTATAACATAACAAAATGAGCTGTTACACCTCTAAAGAAAATTCAAAGAAGAACTTGTAAGAAAAAGGGCAAACATGAGTCAAATAGAAAAACTCCCCGTCACAGTACTCTCTGGCTTCCTTGGCGCAGGAAAAACCACGGTATTGAGCCATATCTTGAATAATCGGCAAGGCCGCAAAGTAGCGGTTATTGTCAATGATATGAGCGAGATAAATATAGATTCGGCGATTGTGCAAAAGGAAGTGTCATTAAATCACAGCGAAGAAAAACTAGTAGAAATGAGCAATGGCTGCATTTGTTGCACCTTGCGCGAGGACTTACTGCTAGAGGTCAATAAGCTTGCGAAAACCGGTCGCTTCGATTATCTAATGATTGAATCAACGGGCATTTCTGAGCCGCTACCGGTGGCAGAAACCTTTACCTTTGCCGACGAAGACGGTGTGTCTTTATCTGATGTTGCAACCCTGGATACGATGGTAACGGTTGTCGATGCGGTTAATTTTCTCAATGACTATGACGAAGCTCAGTCTTTAAAAGATAAAGGGGAGCACCTCGGTGAAGAGGATGAACGCAGCGTAGCCGATCTATTAGTTGATCAAGTTGAATTTGCTGATGTTATTTTAATTAGTAAAACCGATTTAGTAGAGACAACGGCTTTAGAACGATTAACGGCTATATTAAAAACTCTCAATACCTCTGCCTCAATTATTTCTATCCAAAATGGACAAGTTGATGTTGATCGAGTTCTGGGAACCCGCCTATTTGATTTTGAACGGGCTCAACAGGCACCTGGCTGGCTAAAAGAAATGCGAGGTGAGCATGTTCCTGAAACCGAAGAGTATGGAATTGGTAGCTTTAGCTACGAGGCAAGGAAACCGTTCCACCCCGAAAAATTTTATCACTTCCTACATAGCACAGAACAATACGGAAAACTCATCCGTTCTAAAGGCTACTTTTGGTTAGCGACACGGCCGGAGTTCGCCGGCCAATGGAGTCAAGCTGGTGGGATTGCCCGCTATGGTTTCGCAGGTATGTTCTGGAAATCTGTACCTCAAGAAAACTGGCCAACCGATGAAGAATACCTGGCATCGATTCAGAAAATCTGGGTAGAACCCTTTGGCGATATGCGACAAGAATTAGTTTTTATTGGTCAAGGCTTAGATAAAAACAAAATTACACAGGCACTTGACGATTGCCTATTGAACGAAGACGAATTATTAGAAGGGAAAGCTTACTGGCAAACACTGAATGATCCCTTTCCTGCATGGAAGGAAAGTGCATAAACATGACTACCTCAACAATGAGCACTTGTGCGCTAGAGCCTACAAAAATTCGATGTATAGCATCAGATGAAGCTGCAATTTTTACCGACATTTATTGCGAAGACACTAATATTGTTATTTGGCAACGAACACTATCTTCGAGTTTACAACAAACCGTTAACCATTTTTTAAGCGCTAACAGTAAGTTTCAAACGTCGATGACAGTCACGCCCCAAAGTGCTTTCTCTAGCATAGACAAACTACTTAGCCGTTCAGCTTGTCATTCTGAGTTGAGCGAAAATATTGCCGAGCTAGTGGATATGTTTTGCTGTTTGTTTGATTTAAAACGCGCAGGTTTGCGACTAACAGCATTGGATCGCGCCATGTGCCCTAAATTTCATGTCGACCAAGTGCCTTGCCGATTGGTAACGACCTACCAAGGGATCGCAACAGAATGGCTACCTCACAACACTGTTGATCGTACTAAATTAGGCAGAGGCAGCCAAGGACTTTCAGATTCACAATCGGGCCTCTATCAAAACAAGAGTGACATCCATCAACTAAATAGTGGCGATGTTGGCCTGCTAAAAGGTGAGCGCTGGGAAGGCAATGAAAACGCAGGCTTAGTCCACCGCTCGCCCTCGGTATCACCCGATGAATGTCGCCTTCTACTCACACTCGATTTTATTAATTAATAATAAATTTATACCAATAGTTAAATCTTTAGGAGAAATAATGAAACCGTTTATTTTCGCTGCGGGAGTCACTCTCGTCGCTTTATCCATTTCTGCAAATGTACAATCTGCTGGAAAAATTTCGAATAATGAATTTAATCCAGCTATCAGCTTGATTCTAGATGGTCGTTACACCGATATCGACAATAGTGAATTAGAACTTCCCGGCTTTCAATTAGGTGGCGAGGCAGAGCTACCTGAGAATGGATTTTCTACAGGTCACAATGAACTGTCTATTTCTGCCAATATTGATGATAAGTTTTACGGTTCGATGACGTCTGCCATTATTTACGAAGATGGAGAAACGGAAGTTGAACTCGAAGAAGCTTATATCGAAACACTGAAGTTAGGTTCTGGCTTCGCCATTAAAGGCGGTCGATTTTTTTCTGGTATCGGCTATCTAAATAGCATTCACGATCATGCACACGATTTTGCTGATCGTCCACTCGTTTATGATGCGATATTTGGCGGGCACCTTGTCGACACAGGTGTACAGGCCCGCTGGGTTGCCCCCACCGATTTGTATCTTAGTCTGGGTGCAGAAGTTACGAGGGGTTCTGAATTTCCCGGTGGCGATAACGAAGATAACAATAATGGCTTAGCCTTTTTTATAAAAACTGGTGGTGATATCGGTGCGAGTTCGAGCTGGTTATTAGGTGCAAGTTATTACGAATCAGAATTCGATGTCCGCGAGGCTGGAGGACACAGCCATGGTGATGAAGAGGAAGGTGCTGATAATGAACTGCTGGATGGCAAAGTGGATGTAGCCGGCATTGATTTTGTTTATAAATGGGCTCCCAACGGCAATTCCAAACAAACCAATTTTAAGCTTCAAGCAGAATACTTTGTAAAAAATGAAGAAGGTGATTCAGAATTTACTGAAGGTGTAAACACTGCTGAAGCCAATTACGATGGTGAGCAAAAAGGGTATTATATACAAGGCATTTATCAATTTATGCCTGCTTGGAGAGTAGGGCTTCGATATGATTATTTAGAAGCTGACAACACGGTGACTAACTTCGCTGGCTCTGGTATTGATGAAGAGGAATTTCTTGAAGAATCCAGCTTAGGCACTGAAGGTGATCCAGAAAAGAGCAGTATTATGCTTGATTACTCACCTAGTCACTTTAGCCGTATCCGTTTGCAATACAGCCAACTTGACAATGGACACGATGAAACAAATGACATTATTACTCTACAATACGTAATGAGCTTAGGCTCTCATGGCGCACATACGTTCTAATTGGCCTAATTGGAGAATAGAATGAAATTATTAGCCGTTGTCAGCATAAGCTTACTCTTATTTACTTCACCTACTATTGCTAAAGTGAACGTATTTGCATGTGAACCTGAATGGAAATCATTAGTTGAGGCACTCGGGGGCGAGCATGTAAACGCTTATTCTGCCACAACAGCTTTTCAAGACCCTCACTATATAGAAGCACGCCCTTCTTTAATTGCAAAAACGCGCCGAGCAGACTTATTAGTCTGCACTGGCGCTGAGCTCGAAATTGGCTGGCTACCGCTATTACTGCGACAATCTGGCAATGCATCTATCCAAGAAAATGAAGCAGGTTTTTTCTTAGCAGCAGCCCAAGTGGAACGTATTGAAATCCCAACTGAGCTTGATCGTAGCCATGGAGATATACATGCCTCAGGCAATCCACATGTGCACTGGGATCCATACCGACTACTGACAATCGCTGAATCGCTTTCTAAACGCCTGCAAACAATTGACTCAGAGCATGCCGTCGATTATCAACAACAACTTAACACCTTTGTTACTCAGTGGAAAAAAAATATTGCACGCTGGGAAGCTCAAGCATCTCAATTAAAAGGTAAACAAGTGATTGTTTATCACAAAAACTGGAGTTACCTGCTCAATTGGCTGCAAATAGAAAATGTAGGCGACCTTGAACCTAAACCAGGGATCCCGCCAACTAGCAAACACCTTGCAAACCTACTCAACAAAGTCCGCTCCAATAAACCTGATTATATTTTAATGGCCAATTATCAAAGTGATAAAGGTGCTCGATGGCTTAGCCAAAAATCGGATATCCCCGTCATTAAGCTGCCCTTTACTGTCGGAGGAAGCAAGCCAGTAAAAGATTTGGCAAGCCTTTACGATGAAGCAATAGCAATATTGACTCGCGCTCATTAAAAGTATCGAGTGATGGAACATATTTTAATTCAAGTAGAAATATTGTGGCCTGCGCTTCTGGCAGGAATATTGGTACTAGCGACTCATGTGCCATTAGGTAGAGAGGTATTACAACGCGGCATTATTTTTCTTGATTTGGCGATCGCGCAAATTGCCGCCTTTGGTGTTGTCATTGCCAATACTCTTTCTCTAGGTAAAGGGTCTTACGTCTCACAAACAGTCGTTGCCATTATCGCTGCGGTTATTGGCGCAATGAGCTTGTATCGTCTACGTAATTTGCCCATTAAAGTACAAGAAGCGATTATAGGCATAGTCTTTATACTGTCAGCAACGGGCAGCATTTTGTTACTTGCGACAGACCCTCACGGAGCGGAGAGGCTAAAAGATATTTTAGTTGGGCAAATTTTGTGGGTTCAAGGAAGGGATCTTTTACCACTAGCGATAATTTACTCTGCAATATTTGTTGTATGGTTTGGCTTACAAAAAAAAGTAGGGGCTTGGTTATTTTATCCTTTATTTGCAGTCACTATTACATTATCAACACAAGTTGTTGGCGTATACTTAGTATTTGCAAGCTTGATTATTCCAAGTTTAGCGGCCTTAAATCAGCGTTATTCTCTAGTAAAGTCTTTTATCTTAGGAATAATGGGTTATAGCTGTGGCTTACTACTCTCTGCTTTATTCGATTTACCCGCAGGTGCAACTATTGTGTGGTGCTTGGCATCAATCGCTCTAATTTATCACAGCACATACACACTGCTGAAATGCAGGAATCAAAACAACGTTACATAATATCGTCACCACTATCATTTTGCTTGTTAGAGCAATGGCTCTATGCATTACTCTAACAAGCTATATCCCTATCACCCTGTAAAACCGGTATACACTCCCTCCGTAGAAATAGTAGCTAAAAAAGCCTACTTCAAGTCTGCCACTGTTTTATTCAGCAACTGGATACCGATACCGTAATTGGCAATGGTTTTCCCAAGCTGTATAAACCCTAATGCCAAAGCACCATTTGGATCTAGCCGGAGAAAGCCCAGCATATTAGGCAGAATAGCGATGATCTCATTAGCCGCCTCAAGCCCAGGTTTATCGTTTTTGGGAATTTGTGCGATATAAATACTGGTGAGTATCAGATCAATACCTGAGAGTACAAACTGTATTCCCATCGTCGCTTCAGTCCCTCTTCTAAGCCGCTGCAAAGTAAACTGACCACCTTTAGCTGATATGTTCAGTACCTCCGCGAGTTCGACTAAACCTGAGGTGTTAACTCTAGGAGGAATCTTGATCTTTGTTGTAGTGGCTGCTTTCACCAACCCTGCCGCCAAATAAATCGTATCCAGTGCTAATACGGTTGTGCGATAACCCCAAACCACACGCTGCCAAAATTCTTGCGGATTATCTTTAATACTAACATCGTGCTTATGGACCAAGTAAGGAAAACCACCAGGGTTATTCGGTGACGCAGGAAAGCTGCCCAACCAACTTAACCAGTCCAAACCTACCGTTAATACCTCAATAAAGAAGGTACCGTTTTTACCCTGAGCATCTGCTTTTTCAGGGATGGCATCTACCATGGCACCCAACAAGCCACTGAAAATATCCGCATGTAAACTTAAAGCACCAAAACCTTGGACTAATTGCTTGGTACGCTCATCATCTCTTTCCGCAGACTGAAGCGATTGTTTATCTAGGTCAACGTTTTGTAGATCACTGCTCTGAGAACTCGCCAAGCTGCGTAATGCCGGCGTGTCTTGTTCAACTGCGACAGGCTCGGCTAACTGTGGTACATCAATGTTATTGAAGGGGCGCTCACCAAACATGAGTTTTGATATTACGGTGGTTGGAATAGCAACAAGCACTGTCATCACATTTATAATGGAGAGTTTACCGGCACCGATCAGTTCAAATAGTGCTGAAATCAGCGGAATCTTAATTTCAGCATTTAAAGCGTTTTGGAACAATTTGATCGCAGCAACAATAGCATCCAAAACAGCTAAGGTGAGGTCTTCGGTAATATCTAGAGCCTGAATGCCCAGCTCTTTTACTAACTCTAATACTATAGCCAGTGCTAGCTCAGGCCGAGTCGGGTTTTTAACAACAGCTTCAATAGTATTCACCAAGCCTTCTGTCATAGTTACGCCTGCCGTTACTAGCAGAGTACTCAACGCATCTTTTAGATGCCCAAGAGCACCACTGCTTGCTTCGCTTGCATTCAATACCTTAGGTGCAGCCAGTAGAGGCGGTTTTCCTGGGCCAATACTTGCGAAGATTTTATTCAAAAACCACTCCGCAGCCTCAGGCAAGCTAGACTTTTTAGCCGCCACTTCAGAGGGGTCAACGCCCAATGATTTGATAACACCATCAATCCCATCGGATACTGTATTTTTTAAACCACCAATGGCATCGGAAACAGGTTTTTTCGCCGAGTCAACAAATTCAGCCGCAGAATCAAATGCAGAATTAATACTATCTTTGATAAAGCGCTGAGTGTGGAGAATATCGTCCCAGTCAAATAAGAAGCGTAAAAACTCTATAAACTGCTTGATTGATTTGACGACTTTTTCGATAACGGCTTGAACAAACTCAGCCACTTTTTGCACCGTATCCAACACAAAACGTACGACTTTACCTGCGATATCTACTATCGCATTCATCACATTATTAGCAAAACCAATCGTAACCTTAGTGGCTTTTTTTACTGCATCCCCTACCCTGCGAAAAAATCGGCCAACTGATCGCAATGAACTGACTCCGCGAAGCGCAACCAAGCTGCTAGAAGAACTTACAACCGCAGGGTTATTGGATTGTAACAACAAGCGATCAAAGTCACTTTGCTTAACTCCTTCTTCCCAAATAGTATTTTTTGCTTTTGTGCTTGATTTAATACTTGCTTTTGCACTTGCTTTGACTAACTTGACCGTATTATTTTGTGCAGGAGAAAAATTAATTGCCCAAGGGGAAGTATCACCCGTACCGACAACACGCGGTGTATTCACAGATGCCTTACTGAGTTTCTCGTTATTGGCGTTAGCATTAATGCTGTCATTAGTAGTAACCGCTGCATCGTTCTTTGTTACCACAGAAGACATAACACGCTTAATGGTATTCTGCACGCTTGCCACCTCAGCTTTTGCATGCTTCTTTTGGTCAACAATCGCATTACCTTGTGCATCCTTTGCGTTCCAAAGCGCGTCATCTTCCAGCTCTGCAATTTGTTGGTGTAGCTCTTCAGCCGGTGCTATGACTACGCGTTCGTTTTCTGCCATATCCTGAGTGCGGAATTTAAGTGCGGGTGTATCAATTCCATCCGCCTCAGAAGTAATCATAATTTGATTAAGCATATTAGGCTTTAAAGTCACCGAGCGTACTTCGTCTATTTCGTAGGTAACATCCTCAACTTCTATTGTGGTTGCATCTGTAGCTGAGACTTCTACTTCTTTTATCTCTGGATCTAGCCTTAAAATGGTTCGATAGGCTGAAAAATCTTCCAACTTCTCATCAACCATACGGTAGTCCTGGCTTAATTTACTCGTAACAGAAGTAAATAAATCAGATGCAGTTATACGTTTAAAGATCTTTAGTGACGATATATTATCGTTACCAATTTGGCTCTCAATAATGTTAGGCTGATTTGTAATAAAATCTTCAATTTGTGTTTCTCTTTTTGCCTCATTAACCTGTTGGTTGTTATTAGCAAATAAAGTCACCCCTGTATCTGGACCGAGCCGAATAGATGAGGTGGTATTATCTAGACCGAAGAACTGCTGCAGGCTCGCAAAATTACCGGCTAAGTCATCATCGTTATCAGATAATATCCAGGCATGCCCGTGGTATTGAATATGTTGGTATAAAGCCACCTCCCCTTCACTAAGCTCGCCAACCTGCCCTTCGTTTTCGGCAAATTTAGCTACACGGAAGAAGGTTGTTCGGCCTTCTTGACTGGACGTCCAGCTAAAGTGACCCCTACTATTTTGCTTTAACCACAGTGTGCCCGATGGGTGTTCAATCGAAAATGCACCGTTACCACTTTCAGAGTCATTAAGAATGAGTGGTGAGCGCTCGCCTTTAATAGTAAATAGCAAACCTTCTTTCTCTGTCGCGGGCACTAACTGTAATTGTCCATAATTCTGATTAAAGTTAAACTCGAATAGCTCGTTACGAGAACATTTAGCTGATGTTTTCAGCACTGTACGATCCCAGCTTAAGAACTTGCCATTAGCGGCCCTTATCACCCACTTACCCTGAAACGGTTCACCCGCAGAACGCCAGATATGAATAGACCTTGGAAAAGCTTTAATCCTGGAAAGCTGCATCTCTGGAATATTTGAATACAGTTTTTGGGAAGTACTAGAAAAGTTTTTGCCCTTATAAATAGTGGCTCCCGTATTGGCACCCAGTCTTAATTTCTCAAAGCGAGTTGAGTACCGTAAAAGATCCTTGTCATCTTTAGTAAAGATACGTCTTGCGCCATTGGATGCCATCAACTCAACTTCACCGTCCTTTAATAGCCTGCCGGTAGGCGGTAACAGCCCTTGAATATCCTGCTCACTAAGCGCTTGGTGATAAATACGTAAATCTTCAAAATTTGCCTTAGCCACATGTCTTTTTGTGTGTCCGAGGTTGACAGTGTTCTTATTTTTAATGTCTGCAATACCATTATTTTTAGACTTTCCTTCCGCAACTAAAACACCATCATGGTATACCTTCAACGTTGAACCTTTTCTGACGATAGCAATGTGACACCATTTATTCGCGGCCAATACTTTACCCGTTTTAGCAACAGCATGGTTTTTACCTTTACTGTTTTCATCTACTTCAAAGGTTAGGATTCGGCCATGCTCTTGACGCAGAGAAAACCAATTGCCGTGACCACCGACACTACGGTTGCCAATAATATCCAAATCTTTCTGCTTGTGAGTACTTAAAATCATCATGCCAAATGCAATAGTGAAATCCTTTTTACCAAAATGGCCGATTTCCTTATCTAATTTCATCATACTGCCTTTGTCATTCGTTTTTACCGAAAAACCAATTTGGCCGTGTTTATCCGATGACACTTTATGAAAGCGTGCCTTCTTGCCGGTAACACTGTCACGGTCGTGAGCACCTTTTTTAAATTCCCAATGATGTACTGGTTGAATAGTCATAATATTTTCCCTTAATGAAGACTGTATAAAGTCCAAGTCAGTTTAAAAAAGAAACAACAATTAACGATGGGTTATCCTTGCTTCAATTATTAAGACGTGACTCAGATGCTATTCAGATGCAACCGAGGGAAATATTGATTAAGTAATTAATTTATTTTTAGTGAGTGCATCCAATTCATGAATATGAAACGTCTTTATAAATACAAACATTTTATTCATCAATTTTTATTAAGGAATGACTCATGGCTGAATTTATAAATGCCTATAATAAAATGATCCATAACGAAGGTGGTTATGTGAATCATAAGGTACAAGGGGATCGTGGTGGACAAACCTATGCAGGAATTGCACGTGCGTTTCACCAGGACTGGCAAGGCTGGCAGTTAATTGATAATAATGATTTAAGTAGCAATCAACTAACTCGTCTAGTTATAGAATTCTATCAAGAAAAATTTTGGGATAGATTAAAAGCCAGCGAAATAAAAAACCAAAAAATTGCCGAAAGTATTTTTGATTTTTCTGTTAATGCGGGCGTTCGTACTGCCGTCAAATTAACCCAATTAGTTGTGGGTGCAAACCCTGATGGCATTATCGGCGCCAATACCTTAGCTAAATTAAACCGTACAGAAGAAGAACTTTTTATTCCTAAATATGCCTTGGCTAAAGTTGCACGTTACACAAAAATTGTGAAGCGCGATCGCAGTCAGAGTAAATTTTTATTGGGTTGGTTAAACCGAACATTAAAGGCTATATCATGAGTATTTTAAAAATAGACGACATCATTAAAGGCGTTGGTAATATTGCTGATGATTTATTTACCTCAGACGAAGAGCGTTTAAAAATTGCTGTTCAGGAAAAATCTATCGATGCAGGATTGATACAAGGGCAGCTAGCGATAAATGCCAAAGAAGCTAGCCATGCTAATGTGTTTGTTGCCGGTTGGCGTCCATTCATTGGCTGGATAGGAGGACTTGCTCTGGGCTACCAGTTTATTCTCTACCCTTTATTGGTTTGGATATGGGCACTGGGGCAAGCACAAGGCTGGCTTCCTTGTCATATCGATTCAGAAATCACATCATCGGCATGTACATTTACGACACCACCAATCCTCGATAGCGGCGCATTATTTGCAATGTTAACTGGCCTTTTAGGTATTGGGGGTATGCGATCATTTGATAAACTGATGAAAACAGATACGAAGGGGATAAGGTAAGAAAGCTGAATATTTCCAACACACCAATAAAAAACCCCCGTCCAGCTAAGGCGAGGGTTTCATTCTTTAAAAAAATGGCGCACCCGGAGAGATTAACCAGAGCACATCCTTGTACTCTGCCCTACGGGCGCTGACGCGGTTCAAATTGCTCGACTTGCACGGACGCAGGGAATGCAAGTTTCTACGTGCCCTTGGGGCATGCATGGAGCAAAAACTTGCCCAACAATTTGTCGAACTAGGAATATTGTCTGAAACACTTCAAGTACCACAATTAAAAAAACCCCGCCGAAATGGCGAGGTTTTTTTAATTGGCGCACCCGGAGAGATTCGAACTCCCGACCAAGTGGTTCGAAGACACACTTACCAACTAAAGCCTTTTATTTTTCAAACACTTAGAAACGCATCCGCTGCACACAATGCCTAACTAAGCCTAACGCTGCCTAACTTGAGGACACAATATGGACACAGAGCATTTTTTGCGCTCAAGATGAACTCAATATTTATATCGCAACCTATTCCTTTTCGCTAAATAAAATCATTCCTTTTATACAATAAATGTAACCGTAGGTGACTAACAGTTAGGTTATTAATGCCCACAAAAAATCTCGCACTGTAACGCACTGCTGCTAGCGTCAGGCTTTTTATAGTCCATTTGCAAGGCTACCAACCACTAGCAATAAAGCATGGGACTAGGTGAATGAGTAAAACAGACATTTAAATACTAACTTACTGAAAACACGAATGCGTACTTTTTCCACTAAGCAGCCATATATAGTAATTTTAATGCTCGTAGCAGTGAGCTAATTTGAGGTACAGCGTAAAATTAGTTGTAGTTTGGCTGGCCACGTTTGTTATTTGGATTGCATTCTTCTAATCAACTATCGAAACATATAAAGGGGAACCAAGTAAAACAGGCTTTCCAGAACGGCCAGCCCACGTGTACTCATATTCATCAGACGGGTGACGCAGTAGTATTTTTGCAAAAAACTCCATTTTTTGTATTACACCTTCCATTTGACTCGTCGCAAGTTCAACTCCAGAGAGCGCCACGGATTCTGAATTTTTATTCCCTCCACGGAGTGGAGCATTAACTAACTCAATTTCTTCATTTAAAGCAGCAACCAGATAGGGGGTGGCTGAATGTGAACTAGCATGTCCATCCCCTGAATTACCTATGACATTTACCTTTGAACCTCCAAGGCCAAGGACAACATCACCACAGCCACCAAAATATACAAGACCTGACGAATAGCTGCCCATTTTCATACTCATAGTATCAGCAATATAGCTACTAGGATATTCAAGACTTCCTACTTGTTTCTTTTCTTTAAGGTAACTCTCTATTATTAGTAGTTTCGAATGCAAAGATTTTTCCTTAGGACTTTCTGAAAATTCAGTTTTTATGAATTTAAGGTCAATCGTAAGTTTGCCTGCAATATTTTCTAGTAAGCTCTGTGGAATTTGCGAGTACAGCATCTCCACCTTTGGCTTACTTATATAAACATAGTATCGCAATGCTCGCTCCTGAATGAATCGAAATAGTGTCGATATGTTTTTTAAAGAAGATAATTTCATATCTTAATAAGAGTCGCCCCAATGGCCACTTAGGGCGATGAGTGAATATTAATACAACATTTAGCTGATGTCTCTTGTGGTATCGATTACAACCATTAGATTATTTTAATAAATTGGCACAAAATTCCACATTCCGGTCATTCGTCGAATTTTTAACGCATCAATAACTGGCAGCCGAAGCAGCGCGTAGGTTGTCCAGCCCCGATGGGACGTAGTTATGAATTATACTCTTCATTTTCTTTTCTAGCTTTTTCATAATTTTCAGCACTTTCTCTCGATTTCATGCTAAGCCAATTATTTTTAGTTGAAGTGCAACCGATGTAAAAAATTAATGAGCCAATAGTTAAAACTAAAGGTATCAAAGCGAATACAAATAATATTAGCAGAAATAAAAAAGGGTCTTTTTCGAAAGATATGTTATTACCCTTAATATAGAATCCAAGATCCATTGCCGCGATAGTTGTATATGTAAACACTCCAGCAGAGGGCATTGCTACTTTTGTTAAAAACTTTTTATAGTTATCCATGTAAATTCCTCTATTCATAAATGTTTAATAAAAGGACTCTACGAGCCGTTTATTTTATTTTTATGCATAGTAAAAAATACGAACTATTATCTAATAAGCATAAACTCATTGCGTGCCTTAATCTGCCCTTCACCGATTCTCAGATTATCCAAAAAGTCTTCTCGATTAGCGTGGTCTGGTAGTATTTTTTTCAAATGCTGTAATATAGCAGCAGGCGTATCGAATTTAGCAAACAATGCTGTTTCAGCGAACAACCAAACAATAATAAGTTCATGCTCTTCGTTCGCTGCGACAGATAAAGCATTATAAAAAGATGCATAAGCCTCATCAAGCCTTTGCTCTTTCAACTCTTCATTTTTGAAACGTCCTATTCCAGGTACAGCATCGGAGAACCGCTCATAAGCTTGCGATCTGGTCTCATTCTTTGCCATCCAATAGTTTGCACCGATAGCTATGAGCGCCCCCAATAACCCAGAAGCAAGATTTGTTAGAATATTTTTCATTACGCTCCTATTCTTCTTCTAAATGCCAAGGCTTACCAGACGCATAACTGTTTAATAAAAGGACCCTACGAGCCGTTTATTTTATTTTTAGCTTTTGTCTATATTATTTAAAAACTCATCAACCTCTTTTGGAGACTTTAAGATATAGACTTTTGTTGTATCACTTATTTCTTCAAGATTTTGAACAATATTCGGTTTTTTAGTCTTGGGGTATTCATAAATCCATTTGATAAAATTTAGATCTAACTGCTCATTACAACCCTCTGCCATATCGGGTCTAGACCTTCCATAATATTTTACATAACGATATACCGCACGATATAAGCAAAAAAATCGATTAAAATCTAAAAATATTACGGTATCACTAGCATCAAGCCTAATCTGCATAGTGCCTCCGTAATTTCCATCCATAATCCACTCTGCTCCTTTACATAGTTTTTTCTGTATCCGAATCCATTCGGATCGCTCTGTTTCAATCCAACCCGGTTTCCAAAACAGGGAATCCAGATGATAGAGAGGAATATTTAGTTTAGATGATAATCTCTTAGCGAGAGTAGATTTTCCTGCACCTCCCGACCCAATTATTGATATTTTTCTCATTTCATAGAAGTTAACTGTTTAATAAAAGGACTCTACGAGCCGTTTATTTTATTTTTGAGCTTTATCATCAATACGGTTCAATTTTATAAAACCTTCCTCAAAAATACCTGCCTCCATATTCGCAAAAAAATTAGATTTAACAAAAGCATTTTCTGGAGTTGTCTCACCCTTTAAAGGAATTTTTTGCTTCTCATAATTAAGCAAAGAAAGGTTATTTTTCTTCATCATCTGACTCCTCATGTATCGTATTCATATCACCTGAAACCAACTCATCGGGCTCAGAATTATTTTTCATGACCTCAATATATTCTTCTAACTCTTTTTCTGCTGCAGCGTCAATTTCATCTTGCGACCAACCCGTTTGTTGGCGCTTAGTTCGACGTAAATCATCAATATCAGTTATTTTCTTACACATCGGATGGAACCTTTCTATAGAGATAATCACCTTTTGAAACATATTGATAACCAAATGCTTCGTAATAATTTTTTATATCGTTATTTATTGGATTCATTATACGAATTTCGTTGGCATTGATCAGTCGAGCATAAATACCGTAAGCTAACAACACAATACCAAATATTGAAGGCCTTTCTCCTAAACTTTGGGGTCTTGCTTCTACAACGTCTAAGCGCAAATTGCTCCCATTATATGTGGGTCGTCCCATTGAAAGAGCAAACAGATTATTTCCCTCCCACAAAACTCCCACAGAGTTTTGGGAAAAATATCCAGCTGCTCATTCATCTGAATGAACACTGACATTTTCTACACCTAAGTCTGCCAATATTTTAAACAATGGCTCAAGCTGCTGATCATTCGTTCCACTCTCCATAACAACCAGTACCTTAGAGGCTACTTTATCACCAACTATAAGCTCAGACTTAATATCGTCAATATTTTCACTGATAGGTGAGATGCTTTTACCACTGAATAAATAGTCGCCCGCTGCCGTTACAGTTATTTCCTTTGGCTGTGAAGCCTCATCAGAGTGATGCTTTGTAATACTAAGAGAATAGAATGCTTCCAATGCTGGACAACTCCACTCTTCGTTAGTCAGTTTTTCCATTTTTAATTTAACATGTGGATAAATTTCACGATAGAATTCTATATCATTTATCTCATCAACAACGGCTTTTACAGCATCAGACTGTAATTCAGTTTTTATACGCTGACCAACGACCGTGTTAAACTCTTCAATTGATGCTGACCTATCAACGTCTTTCCAGTTATCTTCTTTATAATATTGACAAAGAGTAATGGCATCTTTGCTGATACCTGACTCAGTCACCGAAGTAAACTCGCCACAGCTCGCTAATAACGTGGCAAGAAAAATATATGTGCAGAATGATTTTATAATGTTCATAGGTTAGGTTTACTGAATTTGAGATTGAAAGGCTTTAAAGGCATCATTAATATTTCTAACACTTCCTTCAATTTTATTTGAATTATTTCTAACCTCAAGCAATATAGAAAAAGCCTCTTTATCTGTAACATTTACGCCAGCCCCTTCTATTATTTTTCTTAAATCTTGGGCAACTTTTTTTACACCTATAGCGTTATCCCAATCGATACCCTGTAGGTTTTTAATAATGGGGCCATAACGATCATCAATAGCTGCCGCATATGACTCCGGAGACTTTGTTGCAGACTTGATAACTGCTGTCGTTAAAATAGTGAATACCGCTGTCCAATAGGTAAACGGCTTTGGTGATAAAGTCGCCTTACCCACTAATACTCCGGCAAGCTGAGCTTGCGTTTTTTCATCCTTGATTATCGTTTCGGGAAGGCCCTTACCATAGTTTTTAATAGTTACCTTATTATCAGCAATAAAGAACTCTTCCAGTTTTGAGTGCAAAACTGGCGCATAGGACTCTATATTTTGATGCTCATCTAGCAATGTTTGACTTAATCTTTGAGCTGCTTGAGCTTTATTAAGACCGATAATCCCAGATACAGCAATATCTCCCCCAACAACAATAACCAACGCTCCTACACTAAGCGTCGAAATCAGTCCTAACAAGAAATACATTTCATATTTAACAATGGTAACAACAGGTGCGGTTGTCTTGGCTACCTTTCCGGCCATGCTGCGTGTTGTAACATCGAAGACAAAATCATCCATTTGCTGAATAAAGAACTGATATTTATTCGTTGATTTAGGATCAATAAGGTTATATGTGACTGAATTACAACCAACCTCATAGATTAGCCGTTTACCATCAAATCCATCATAAACTTGACCGCTTTTCAAAACAAAGTCAGGAATTTTCATCCCAAGCATATTGGAGACACTCAATCGCTGAGTATAACTATGGTCAAAAGGTAAATAATTATGTAGGAGTACGTTTGATATTTTTTTAGGAAGCTTACGTGCCCTTTTTCTATCTTCACAAACGCGTACTAATTGATAACTACCGCTTTTATTCAGGGTAAATTCTCTTATTTTTGCCATATTTCTCACCTTTTCCCTTTACTCATTTAGTAATATGAAAAAACACTCTGTAAGAAAGGCAGATCAATTGTAGTGCAGAGGAGCTGACAACATGCCTTGTCTAGAGAGATTCCTTTGTATTAAATGGCGGCGATCTTAGCTGCTTGCCATCATAAAAAATGGTATTTTGTCACAAAGCCGAGACCGAGGCTTTTCTGCCATAACAAATGGCATGAATATCAACAAAATGTGGATATATAAATACTGAGTTCATCAATATTTCAGTATCTGTTCTGTTTCTGTCATTAGGTGAACAGTATAGGTTTATCAACGCAAGGACGAAGTAGTGCTGCCGCTTGACTTAAAAACGAATAGAAGGGAACTAATTCAATAGTGCAATCATAAAAGAGGGATGGTCCATAGTATGGCGCACCCGGAGAGATTAACCAGAGCACATCCTTGTACTCTGCCCTACGGGCGCTAGCGCGGTTCAAATTGTTCCCAACAATTTGTCGAACTAGGAATATTGTCTGAAACACTTCGAGTACCACAATTAAAAAAAACCCGCCGAAATGGCGAGGTTTTTTTAATTGGCGCACCCGGAGAGATTCGAACTCCCGACCAAGTGGTTCGAAGCCACCTACTCTATCCAGCTGAGCTACGGGTGCAGAATTGTTAACGCGCTTTAACCCATCCATGGTACTTGGTTCCAGCCCGTACGTCCTGTACGGTCGTTCCATAAAACCAGCAATAATTAATTGCTAGTTTTATTACACCCAGCTGAGCTACGGGTGCAAAGTTGTTACCGTTTTAATCTATCAACTAAAACGGCCGGCTATTCTAAACCATATAATCCTGTCTGTCCTAGCCGTTTACTACTATTTGATACTTTTTGCCAACATCAACCAAGTATCAAGTACTGAATCCGGATTCAAAGAAACGGAATCAATACCCTGCTCCATCAACCATTGCGCAAGATCCGGATGATCCGATGGGCCCTGCCCACAAATACCAATGTATTTGCCTTGCTTTTTACAGGCATCAATTGCCATTTTCAGTAATATTTTTACTGCTTCGTTACGCTCATCAAACAAGTGAGCAATCAAACCGGAGTCACGATCCAAACCTAAGGTTAACTGGGTTAAGTCATTCGAACCGATAGAGAAACCATCAAAGTATTCTAAAAATTGCTCGGCTAATAATGCATTTGATGGCAATTCGCACATCATAATTAATTTTAAGCCATCTTTACCGCGCTCTAAACCATGTTCGGCCAATAATTCTGTTACCTTTTTTGCGCCATCAACAGTGCGCACAAAGGGAATCATGATCTGTACATTTTCTAAGCCCATTTCTTCACGCACTTTACGCAAAGCCTTACACTCTAGTGCAAAACAGTCACGGAATGATTCAGAAATATAACGCGCTGCACCACGATAGCCAATCATTGGGTTTTCTTCTTCAGGCTCGTATTGGGTACCACCAATTAAATGCGCATACTCATTAGATTTAAAATCTGACATCCGCACAATCACAGGCTCTGGGGCGAATGACGCTGCAATTGTCGAAACACCTTCAACTACTTTTTCAATAAAGTATTCAGTGGGCGATGCATAACCCGCAATCTGACGTGCCACTTGATCCTTTAGCTCACCTTTTAATTGGTCAAATTCCAATAAGGCTTTAGGGTGAACAGCAACCATGCGGTTAATAATAAATTCTAAACGAGCCAAGCCTACTCCTTTATTAGGCAAGCTAGAGAATGACATCGCACGATCTGGGTTGCCCACGTTCATCATAATCTTAAAGGGCAGCTCAGGCATTTCATCAATTTCATCTTGAGACAAAGTGAAATCAAGCTCACCAGCATACACATAACCCGTATCACCTTCGGAACAAGAAACAGTGACAGGAGTACCCGTTGCTAACTTTTCAGTTGCATCGCCACAACCCACAACGGCAGGAATACCTAATTCACGAGCAATAATCGCAGCATGACACGTTCGGCCACCACGGTTAGTGACAATAGCACTTGCGCGTTTCATTACCGGCTCCCAATCAGGATCCGTCATGTCCGTCACCAGCACATCACCTTCCTGAACCTGGTCCATATTGGCGATACCATCCACAATACGAACAGGTCCTTTACCAATACGCTGACCAATAGAACGGCCTTCACAAAGCACGTTACTGGTTTCATTCAGCTTATAACGGTCAACAGCATTACCTTCTTCTTGGCTTTTTACTGTCTCTGGACGAGCTTGAACGATATATAACAAACCATCATCACCGTCTTTGGCCCACTCAATATCCATAGGGCGGCCATAGTGGCCTTCAATGATTAATGCTTGCTTCGCTAGCTCTTCAGCTTCGCTATCATTGATAGAGAATTTCAAACGATCTTCTTCTGCAACATCAACGGTATCGACTAATTGATCCGGCTCAGAAGAATAAATCATTTTAATAAGCTTGCTACCGAGGTTACGGCGCAAAATAGAGGTTTTACCAGCTTTTAGCGCTGGCTTGTACACATAAAACTCATCTGGGTTAACTGAGCCTTGTACAACCGTTTCGCCCAAGCCATATGAGGAAGTAATAAACACAGCGTCACGGAAGCCTGATTCAGTATCCAGTGTAAACATAACACCACTGGAGCCTGTTTCACTGCGCACCATACGCTGGATGCCAGCAGATAAGGCGACTCCGGCGTGCTCAAAGCCTTTATGAACGCGATAACTGATCGCACGATCATTAAATAAAGAGGCGAAAACCTCTTTAATAGAATGCATTACTTGCTCGAAACCACGCACATTAAGCATAGTCTCTTGCTGGCCGGCAAAGGATGCATCCGGCAAATCTTCTGCGGTTGCCGAAGAACGTACCGCAACAGCAAGGTTCTCATTACCCGCTTGTAAGGTAACAAAGGCAGTTTTAATAGCCTCTTCTAACTCAGGCTGGAAAGGCGTCTCCACAACCCAGCGACGAATATCTGCACCCGCTTTCGCTAGTGCATTCACATCATTGACGTCTAATGCAGAGAGTGTCGCTTGGATTTTATCATTCAGGCCACTCTGCTCCAAAAACTCACGAAATGCATCTGCAGTGGTGGCAAACCCATTAGGCACGCTGACGCCCATACCTTTAAGATGGCTAATCATTTCGCCAAGAGAGGCGTTTTTCCCACCGACGCGATTCACATCGTCCATGCCTAAGCCATCAAACCAGAGTACATAATCTGTCATAGTGTTACCTTTAAATAATGAGTCCATAAACTAATTGCCGCGCATTATATAGTAGTCAGATAAATAGTGTAGTGCGACAAGGAATTCACTCCGGTAATATAACGGGTAAATCCTGAAAGTTAGTAACAATTAAACCAAAATAGAGCACTTTTATGAACCATATGGCTTTTTTTATCTCGGATGGAACAGGCATTACCGCCGAATCGCTAGGCCACAGCCTGCTATCTCGCTTCAGCAACCTTCATCTTGATCAGGTCACACTCCCTTATATCAATACTGAAGAACGAGCGATACAAACGGCGGAACGTATTAAGGATGCGGCGGTTAAAACAGGTAAAACGCCTATTGTGGTGATCAGTATCGTCTCGGCTGAGCTTAGGGACATTATCAAAACATCAGACGGTTTGGTGCTGGATTTGTTTGAAGCCTTCTTAGCGCCGATTGAAAAGTTATTAGGCTACTCAGCAGATCAACATCCGGGATCAGCATTCGGCATGGATCAAAGTAATTATCAACAACGCATTCTCGCGGTTAATTTTGCGCTGGATAACGATGATGGTGGCAAAACCAAAAACTACGATATTGCCGATGTGATTGTTATTGGCCTTAGCCGCAGTGGCAAAACGCCCACCTGTTTATACCTCGGTATGCAATTCGGTATCCCCACTGCCAACTATCCCATTACCGAAGATGACCTTGACGATTCAAGCCTCCCTAAAATATTGCAACCTCACCGCAAAAAGCTATTTGGTTTATTGATAGACCCCGAGCGTCTGGCCAGCATCCGCCAGGAGCGCTACGCCAATTCTCGCTATGCCTCTATGCAACAGTGTGAATTTGAAACCCGACAATATAAGGCACTGCTGGACCGCTACAAAATTCCACACCTAGACTCCACCCATTTGTCGATTGAAGAATTATCAACACGGATTATGGAAAGTGTCGGTATTGAGCGACATTTTAATAGTTAATACATTTATTAATACAACAAGCTATAAAATGAGACTTTATGTTAACGACTATTAACAACATAGCCTTTAATAAGATCGACCCAAACGCGATACCCTTCAGCGTTTAGGTGGATATCATCGCTGCTATAGTCTGTATTGAGTAACGACGAGCTGGCTAAACCTTTATTTAAATCAATATAAAGTACAGCGCTATTCTGCTTAGCCAGCGTTTGGAGTTTGAGGTTTAATGCATTGACATGTTTATTTAAATATTGATATGCCGGCCCCACGAAAAGACAAGACTGAATATACACTTCAATATTTTTATTCGTTAGTGCTTCAACAATGGTACGATAATTTTTGAAAACGTCATCAACACCTTTTTCATGATTTTTACCCTGAAACAGATCATTAATTCCAATCATTAAAAATACTTTTTTAGCCTCTGTTTTATAAATAGTCTCTAGCCTATCAACAACACCTGCAGACGTGTCACCCATAATGCCAAAGTTCGCTATCGTTATCGGCAATTGCTGATGTGAAAAAAATGATTGCCAATCCGCTTCGTCCGTTAGGCTATCACCTAAAAAAACGACATCGTATTTATTGTTTGCTAAATATTGATGTTGTGATACTTGACGATAATAATAATTTGAATAAACAGCCGTATTTTGAATGAGGGTTACTTCAGGGAAAAATCGTTGTTTAAATATTTTTATCTGCTGATAAGGGAAAGCTTGATAATGTGTAACAAGCATTCCAACTAAAAATGACAATAACAGGAAGACCACTAATAAAAACAATATCACGCGATTACCTAACATTACGGAGCCACATTATATTTTGTGTTACCCATTTTCAGGCTTACCAATGTGCTCTAGCGTCATTGCTGTAAAATCAATATCAAATGCTTGCCCAAAACCGGCAATCAAACGACCATTATTAGGCGCCAACTTAAACAAATGAAAGTCACCTAGTTGCCGCAGTAAAGACACCGTCTCCCCTAGCTTTTGCGTCATACGGTCTAAGATTTCGTCTCTTCTCTCACGCTCAATACTTACCTGACAACTTGCACTGACTCGCTGTATAGCAAAGGGATTCTTCATTTTTTCTTCTGTATTAAAAATCAGCACAGAAACATTGGGAGCCTTTAATAAATGCTGTGTATGCCCTGACAATTGGCTAACAAAAACCCAAAAACAATCCGAATCATACAAAAAAGGGACTAAACTCGCTTCGGGCTCTTGCTGTTCATTAATAACGGCCAGGGATAACACAGCGCTTTTTTCGAGCAATTGCTGCAATACATTTTGATATTTAGATAACTGAATTGTCTCAGACATCATCTAATTCTTGACCCCAAAACCAAAACGCAACTTAACAAAGAGAGGTAATAACAACCAACCCAACCCAACCCCTAACAATAGGCCAGAGCCATTCGCCACCATATCCATTAGCGAGAAAGATCGATACGGTAAAAAATACTGAATACATTCAACCAAAAAGGAAAAGGCTAAAAAGGCAAAAAACAAGCGGAGAGTATACGTTCGTTCAGGAAAAGCAAAAAAACCCGAACACATTAACACCAAATAGCCCACACCATGGGCAATCAAATCATTAAAACTAGCAGCCACATCGGTAGGGATTTTTACCGTTCCTAGATAAAGATAAATGCCTAACAAAATAACTAATTGAAGGCGAGAAAGAAATGTCACTGACGGCTCCTACTATCAAAAATTTCGCCTAGTTTACCGCATCCACTTGTATGATTGTTAGAAGGCAGTCATCAAATCAAACCTTTTTCTGACTTGACGAAATATAACTTAGGATAATTAACCAGAAAGCTACACATACCCAAAAGAACAAGCCTAAAAGGCCTTGCAACAGCCCCATTGGCCAAGCCGTTGCTGCTGAAACAATTAACCACAACGTAGGAATACAACACAGCAATAATCTTAAAATTGAATGACGAATACTGATCACTATCAGCCCCAAGGTTGATAAGGCAGTACTGTCTGGGCCAACACCCACAACATCTATTGCACTCCAACTACGCCCTTCGATTAAACCTAACAAAGGTACAACAAATAACCCAGAAAACAGTAAAAAATATCCGGTTTTTTTGCCTATTACCTTTACTCTTTGCGAAGAAAAGTCACTGCGATAAAGGCCAGCGGTAATAAGCAAAGCAACTCCCTGTAAAATAAAAGCCCAGCCATAATACACAGCGACCCAACTCAACTGTTGGTATTCACCCCAATGAAACACTGCGCCACAAGAGATCCACAAACAAGCAAAACCAGCAATAGCTATTTTAATTAAACCTTGTTTTTGAGTAACAAGGCTATAAAAGGTCAATAACACCCAAGTGAGGCTCAGTAAATGTAAAGGCCAATATTGCGCATTGATCGTTTGGTACAAACCAAACCAACCTTCGGTAGTAAAAAGAACAAGGTCTTCTAGGCTATACATGAATATATGGGTGCTTAGAGAGACTGCATATAAGCAATCATCTTCTGACGGGTTTTGCTATCGGGCATTGGCCCAAGTCGAGCAGCCATATTTTCTTCCATATGACTAACTTGTGTTGTCGCCGGGATTGCACAGGTCACGGCTTGATGAGACACAGTGAACTTGAGAAAAAATTGTGCCCAGTTATCACAACCAATCTCTCCAGCCCAGCCGGGAAGCTGCGCACGCTGAACACCATTAAATAATGCCCCTCCACGAAATGGCCGATTAACGATAACCGCAATTCCACGCTCCTTAGCCAACGGGAGCAAGCTATTCTCAACCTCTCTATCCACAATATTGTAGGTGAGCTGTACAAAGTCAAAGACTTCACTCTCCATCAACGTCTCTAAGTCCCGATGACGACGGCCATGGGACGTAGTAATACCTACATATTTGAGTTTTCCCTCTGCTTTCATCTGTTGCAAATAGGGTAAATGCTTTTCCCACCCCACTAGATTATGCACCTGAAAAAGGTCAAAACGATTAAGCCCCCATAAGCGATGAGAGTCATTAATCTGATCAACACCATCGCCTTGAGAGGAAGACCACACCTTGGTTGCCGAAAAATTGCTTGCAGGAAAACCTAATTGTTCAAGACAATAGCCAATCACAGCCTCTGAAGAACCGTACATAGGCGATGAATCGATCATACCACCCCCATGCTTAAAGAAGGCTCTTAACACTTCAAGGCGCTGCTTTCTCAATGCCTGATTATTACCAACATTAAAGGTTTGCCATGTTCCCATCCCGATAATAGGAATAGGTTGGCCAGATGAAGGAATCGTTTTTGTTGCTGAGGATGGAGAAGAGAGAGAAGAAGCAAAAACAGAAGGGAGCTGGCTAGCACATAGGGCTGAGGCCGCTAGCTTAAGGTGTTTACGCTTATTTGGATCAACAATCTGGCTCTTCGACTGTTTTTTCATCACCCCGACCCTCAGTATCATATTTACTTAATTAAAATAGAGTCTACCAATTGATGAATGTTCCTAGAAGAGTAGGAAGTCAGATAAAAAAATAGAGGAATCAGAGAGTGGTATTTGTAGAGGCTACTGTAAAGGCAGCGAAAGCCACCTTTACAGTGAAATTTCTCTTTAGAAAGAGAAATAAAAGTTATTTATGCAGCAATTGCTTCGAAGTTTTCTTCAGCAACTTTCTCAATCTTAGCTTCAGCAAGAATTTGAGGAGCAGGCGCTGCTTTCGGTGCAACAATATCAGTCACATCTAAGGTTGGAGCAACATAGCTAACCATCGTCCAAGGGTAACCTGCTGTGCCTTGCAACAACTTATGGCGACAAAGGCCGATATCTTCAAGTTGTCTATCTGATAATGCGAGTAATTCTTTAGGCAATTTGCGGTTAACAGCTGCTTGGTAAAGGTTAGTCAGTTTGTTAACTGCGGCGTTAACGAGTTGTTTCATTTCTTTTGGCTCCGAGTGTATAAGCGCACCGATGCAGTGCGCTATTTCATTGGGTGCACAATAATGGTTTGCTGTTTGCAAAACAAACGACAAATATTAGGGATATGGGTGAAATTTTCTCACTTATGAAAAAATGGCGCATTTTTTCATACCATTAGAAGAGGAGGACACTGACACCTTAAAGCAAGCGATCTATAGGGTTCTAATACCTTCAATCTCACAGGTATTATTACTATCAAAACCTCCAATTTAGTATGCTCATCATTACCATTAATCTGAATTCTAAGTTGTGAATGGTAGGCTGATTTTGCTCACAGAGAAAATGAAGAAAATTATTTACGTATTTGAATAAAAGTATAAAACAATAGCAATAAGAACAATAATCCCGATTGCCAGAAGCACTATATTTAAAGACAGAGTAAAAACAGCAAGACTCGCTCCAACGATAGATAAGCGAATGGCTGCCATTACAAGCGCTAGAAACGCTAAGATAATACTTGTATTTCTTATAATTAACTGAAGGCTTCCTTTGTCATCGATTAAATTTCCACCCCCAAGGAAAACCAATAAAATAGCCCCAAGGGAAACAATAGCAAAGCCCACTGATGATTTTCCAAAGATACCTGATTTCATAATAATTAAAAAGAAAGGTAATTTTTCAATGCCGAGCAATGATGATTATCCATCGTTAACTTTCTGACTTCCTGGATATAATAATCGTAACGCTCACTTGTATCGACTTTTGTCATGGAGTCAATAATACTCTGCATTTCTTTTGACTTCACTGCAGATGAAATTCGTTCCGATAGTAATCGTTGTATATCTAGGGGGTCATTTTTAGATGTATTTTGCCAATGATTGGGGTTAAAAACATCACAAAAGGCGAATGCTTCAGCTTGATAACTCGCAGCAGAGTGACCACTATTACTCGCACAGCCAAAAAGAGAAAGCCCACTTATCAATAGGAAAAGTTGTAGTAATACCTTCATAATAAAATTAAAAATTGATTAGCTTTTTAAAGAATTCAGTTTATATTTCCTTAATCGACTTCATACAATCCAGTAATAATACAAGTTGTCTGCGTATCGTCGACAACATATTGAATATTCTTACCTCTTGCTTTTGCTGACATAGCATAGGCATATTGTGCTTTATTAAACTCTGTACCATCCATATTAATTTGCCCACGAGAATATGAGCAATGATCAGCAAACTGAGGGGAAGTAATATAGGCCACTCCATTATTGAGAGATAAAGTCAATTCTGTTAAGACTGTAGATGGCCAGCATCGTCTTGCGTGACTTAATTCTGCAATAGTGGATACGACAACACCCAGACTCATTACACATAAAACCTTCTTCATTGAAAACTCTCTTTATTAATTAACAACTTGGTAATATTAATTAAAAAACACTTCTATATTACAAAAACATAAAAACATTTAATCCATATAATTAATTTAAACCGCCAGTGACTTGAATGTTGTAAATCCTACATCGTTCACCGTTGTTATTCGTATATACAGTGAGCGTTTTTCCTGACAAAGACATGGCTAAAGCTGTTGAATACATCCATTGCTTTTGCTGCTCGGTACCCGAAAAAAACAACCAACCATAAGTGCCTCCATCACATTGAGAGGGAGACGCATTTCCAGTAATTCTGATCCCGGGATCGGTACCTGATGCATATAAAGACGTTACTTTACCCGTTGCATAGTTTGGCCCAGCAATACTGATCGCAGGCAACAGCATCAATAAACAGATTGATTTTTTCAACAGACTCTCCTTTTGTAGATCATTTTATGCAAAACCCCATATCAAATAATAAGCAACCCTAAACTTTACTAAAAAGATAACTAATCTATAGCAATTGATTCTAAAAACATCGACTGATCGTCGTACCGTATCCTCAACGATTTTTCTGCTGCCTGAGCAGCCAAGGCGGTAGACAGTGTGGCTTTTTCAAAATCAGTTAAAGTACCAACATTGTTATTTAACCGAACATAAGGGAAGGCAACATCATTAGAACAACCATTCGTACTTACAGGCACCGTTCCATTAACCTCTTTAAAGTAAATATATACTGTACCGCCATTGCTCTTACACACTTCGACTCGCTCTATTTTTCCGTTGAAGTATTGAGTCGCAGAAAACGCGAAATTTGAAAAAGTAAAAGCAGTTATTAACAATAAAATTATTTTCATTTTATTCTCCATAATGAAAGTATTGGTTGCTTACTGAGTTTTAATCAGAACTTAATTGACCAGTGATGGATAGTATGCGCACACAGGAAAGGTAGCTGCCGCACCGGTAATGACGCTGCATTGGTTATCGTAGATATAACATCGGAATTTTTTGCCTGACGCCTGGGCAGTTAACGCAAAACCAAGAGCAGCTTCAGATGATTCATTGGAATCAAGCACAACAACTCCCGTATTGCTAGCACATCCTACCGCAGGAATAGGCTGATCTAATTGAACAAACAATAAATGAAGATTATTATAATCCGTCTTCTGTATCGCAACAGGTACTCCCTCTACAAAACCAGCCGCAAAACTATTAGTAGATGCTAAGAGTGCAAGACTGGAAAATATTTTTACTATTAATTTTTTCATGGCATTACGTCCTTTTAATTAATGATATTTTAGAAAATAGTTGTACCTGACTCTACTTACTTCTTCCCACTCTGAGAAGATCAAGCTCTCTGACCCCTTGATTTCAATAAAGCGAACACTATAAAAACTAAAACATATTTCACTATTTTCCTCAGCATTTTTAACCACTAACTAATCTATAGCAATTGATTCTAAAAACATAGACTGATCGTCGTACCGTACCCTCAACGATTTTTCTGCAGCCTGAGCAGCCAAGGCGGTAGACAGTGTGGCTTTTTCAAAATCAGTTAAAGTGCCGACATTGTTATTTAGCCGAACATAAGGAAAGGCAACATCATTAGAGCAACCATTCGTACTTACAGGCGCTGTCCCATCAACCTCTTTAAAGTAAATGTATACTGTACCGCCATTGCTCTTACACACTTCGACTCGCTCTATTTTTCCGTTGAAGTATTGAGTCGCAGAAAACGCGAAATTTGAAAAAGTAAAAACAGTTATTAACAATAAAATTTTCTTCATAAATATATCCTTTTTATAGTTTGTAATTAACGCTTCCCACTCTGAGAAGATCAAGCTCTCTGCCCCCTTGATTGACCCCTTGATTGCTTTGATTTCAACATAAACCCTCTAAAATTTGATTATATACTTTTCGCCAATCCAAGTTTTTCACTTTCAAATTATTAGCTCTAATTGTTTTAATAACACGACTATCAGAGCATATATCATAATAATCTCCTCGTTGAACAGCATCAAAAATCACTAGAGAATCTCGGAAATCTAAGTCATTATTAGATGTTTTCAATTGCTCTAAAACATATTCAATAGCTTGCTGCCCTTTTTTAGCTATGGGGTTCGCTAAAATTTTTGCCGGGGGATGAATAACTTGATTTCCATATAAAAAAATCTTGTACTGTTTTTCCAATGAATATTTATCCAACCTTTCTAGTCGCGTAGAAGCATTTTCTTTAAAAAACTCTTTTTCTAACGAGAAGTTAGTAGAACAAGAAAGTAATCCCCAACCCAGCAAAGATAGTAATAATGTCTTGTTCATAACTAACACCCGCGAACATGGCTATATGAGGAACAAAAAGATTTTCTAAAATCCGCAGCTTTTCCATACGCCTCAACCTCATAGGGGTTTTTCCAATAACCCTTACGACCTTGCCATAAATATTTAACTTTAGTCATACCTTGACTATATTGGACTGTATGTACAAGTTCATGAGCTAATAGCTCTATACCTGAGGCAGTATTAGGTTGATACACACCATCGCGAAAATAAACCTTATTTCCTAAGGTGATACCATCCATATCAGACCTCAACCAAAATGGTACCTTACCCTCATAGATTCTTACATTATCAAGCACATCATCATTAAAGTGGCTCGATAAAGCAACTCGTTCATCTGTTGTTAACCAACGAGCACCCTTATCAAAATCACTTTGTTCAAATTCCTCTTCATCAAGTCCTTCACCCATCTCATTAAACGCATATTGCATAGCCGCAGTCGCCGCCCCATTTGCAAACTTGCCTCCACCTAATGCAGAAGCGGTACCTCCAACTAATGCCGCAACAGCAACACCCGCAAACCGATTACCGCCAGTTAAGCCTTTAATACCTGTTGGCCCGGACACTATCTTGGTAAAAAATGAACTGGCAAATCCTTGCCCAAATTTGCCGCCTTGTATAACAGAGATAGTACCGCCTACGACTCCGTGAGCAAAAGCTTGCCCAACTCGCCCCCAAGAAGCTTGATCACCAATATAGGACGACGCCTGTTGTGAAACATAAGCTATTACTCCCGCTTTCACCCCTGCCTGGAATGCATCATTAAAATCTGCACCATGGGCATCGGCTACGGCAGCCGCATGGCCACCGACACACACCGCATAAAATGGGCCACAACCAATAGCCGCAACATAACCTAACTGCTCAACCCATTTATGCCTTAGTGCACGCTCTTGTTCAGCACGGAATTTATGATAATTTCTCGTCGCCGTTCTTTTGACAATTTGAAATTGATTATTTCTTTTTACATGGCGCTTGGCTTTACGTCTTAGCTTTCTTAGTTTCTTTTTCGCCTTCTTAAAAAAGTATCCGCTTGGATCGGTATACTTCATGGAGTTATTCATTACATATGAATAACGGTTATAGCTCTGGCTCATACTACCTGCTTGAATATGCGGGTCAGCACTGATAAACCGTGCCAGCGTCGCATCGTACATGCGGCCATTCATGTGAATCAGCTCGACTTCCTGTACATGCTCATGCCCGGTATAGCCTTTATTGGTGAACGGCAGTTGCGTTAAGTAGAGCGGGTCATCCAAGCCTGCCTGAGATTGCCAAGGCATATTCCTGAGTTTGCCCCAGGCATCAAAGCTGCGTCGATCCACTACATTGGCATAAGCATCCGTGACCATATCGACACTGCCTAGAGCATCCTTATGCAGGTAACGAGTCTGGGTACCGTCACTGCTTGAGAGTATATGCTCAGCCACCAGCTGCCCGGCTGCGTAGATATAATGTTTCTGTTCTACATGACTATTCGCTTTCGTCGTACGCTCATAAGGGCCCACATAGAGTGTGGTCTCGCCTTTATGATTGACCTTTTTATAACGCGCACGGTTTGGCCCATAACTAAAGGTTGCTGAACGGCCATTGCGAGTAATTTGGGTGGGTTTATTAAAGCTGCTGTAAGTAATGGTTCTACCATCACCACTGATCATATTGCCATTGGCATCGTAGCTATACGTATTACCGCCAGCTTGAGTCACCGCATGTGGACGAGCACCATAGCTGTAGGCACCCACATCGGATTTATCGGTAATATTACCCAGTCCGTTATAGGTCTGACTTTGCGTATTATTAAAATCAGTACCTTCATACAAGCTACTGGTCACTTGGGTTGATGTTAAACGGTCCAACCTATCGTAGTTATAAGTCTCGCGAATATCGTTAACCAAGTCATCCCGCAAGGTCACATTTTTATAAGCATCGTATTGATACTCCAAGTGACGAATTGCATCGACCACCAATAAGCTACTGTGAATACTTTGCAGCTCTCCTGTCGCTTGATTGTAGGCATAATCATTAACAATCCCATTACCATACACTTCGGCACTGATACGGCCCGATGCATCGACATCGACGGCGCGCCAGTAGGTAATATGGCTGGTACTGCCTTCGGCGATAAAATCACTATAAGCAGCGGAAGAATTATCCAAGGTATTTACAAATTGGAAATTATGGTCTGCCGCCGCCAGGGTTTGCTCCGCTAATACGACTAACTGCTCCGCAATACTGGCATAGGTTTGCGATTGCGTTGTAATTAAGCCGGTAACGGTTTGCAACTCAATAATGGTGTTATTGATATGACTTAGTAATTCTGGGGCGAGTGTCTGTTGCTGCTGGAAGTGCACAATGGGCACCATAATATCGCCCATCATGATGGGGATAAATTGTGCCAGCGTCTTTTTCACACCCGTTGATTGCCCTTCAGCTACGGTTGTATTGAGTGTCGTTTGATGCTGAGTCAGTTGAGACTGCAATGCACTATTGACCGAACCACTGCCAGTTAGCGATTGATAGTACTCTATTTGTGATTGGTAATAGGCGCCAATGGTGCGCAACTGATTAGCACGAACTAAGTAATCATCTGCAAGATCGACGGCCTCTTGAATCAGCGGTTGCAGTGCAGAATAGTCATGAGCTTCGGCCTGAGAGCGCAAACCACGTACAGACTCAAGAAAGCCATTGGCATTATAGATATTTTCTGTATAAAAGCTTTGGCTGCCCGGGTAGGTCACGCGCTGAACCCGGCCTAAACTATCGTATTGGGTTTCTGTAGTGAAACTGCCTTCACCAGCAATGGTTGTTGTAGTGCTGACTGGCCGGCCTAAATTATCGTAGCTGTAGTCTTTGGTTAAACCATTGCCACTTTCTTGCAATAATTTACCAATACTACCTTGGGGCGCACTGTTACCACCATAAACCCAGGTACTTGTGCCTTCTGGCTCAGTGCGACTAACCATGCGCCCCAATACATCATAAGCCATCGTCGTGACCTGACCTTTGGCATCTGTCTGGGTCTCTAACTCACCAAATGGGGTATAGGTGTATTGCCAGTTGCCCATATCCGGGTCATCCATAGCAATCTTTCGGCCAAATTCATCATAGTGAAGCGTAATTCGAGTATCCACATCACCAACAACCGTTGTTGTTAATAAATTACCGTCGCTTCTATAAGTGTATTCGGTATAGGTGCCTTCCTCTTCTTCGATACGAACATTTTGACCAATGGCATTCGTTATAGTTGTTTTTGCACGAGCCTCAGGACCTGATCTAACAGTGGTTGTAAACCCATTATATTCATAGGTGATTTCATTTGTTGAGCCATGAGGACCTGGCTCTGTCATTCGTATTACACGGTCTAGCGCATCGTATTCGCTTTCTGCCCAGTAAATATGCTCGCCAGAATAATAGTCTCGGCTAGCACGTGACATCTGAGCTAAATGATTATATTCGGTATCGTTGTATACCAAACGCTCATCAAAGCCTTGGGTGATTTTGCGGACTTCGCGACCGAGAGTATCGTATTGCACAATGATTGGCTGCGACCCGCTGGACTGAGTAATTGAACAGGTATAAGCAAAATTGGCTAAAACACCGCAATTACCATCACTGACAAATTCCCTGCTGACAGTTGTATTGGTACCATCCGCACGGTTTTCTACAATTTGCCGACCTAATGAATCATAGCCAATAGAGGTACTAATACTATTCGGGCCAGTCGTAGACTCTAACCAACCTTGCGTTGTGTAGGTATAAGTTTCACATTGATTATAGGCATTACAGGTTTGCGTGGGGCGACCCGTAGCATCGTAAGTAGTTGTCGTAACACGGTCTGATTCCCCACTTGCAGATAAACGAACTTCTGTTTTTTGACCGTAAATATCATAGGTATTAGTAGTCGTTGTTAAAGGAGTACCGGTAGAGTCAAGAATACTTTCGGTAGTCAATAGCCCTGAACTAAAATCATAGGCGAAAGCTGAGCGACGCACTTCATCAGAGCCATAGGGGCTTTGATGAGTTACTGTCATATCCGATAAGCGGCCTATATTCCATCCTCCCGGTGGACGCTCTTCGTAGTTACTCTCAGCAATTTTGGTAAAACTCTGTCCCGCACCTGTCGACGTCGTAGTAATACGTCCAACATTGCCATAAATATCGATATTATCGTAAGCAGTTGTAATGGTTGTCACAGGCTGACTAGCACTACCTAATTCATAACTACTCTGAACAGACTGCACTGGATTAAGCTGATAGATTCCGGGATAACTTTCAACGGCAGAAAAAGTATTAATAGACTCGTTAATTTTTTGGCCATTATAAGATTCAATAGTACTCAACATGCTTCCTGTGTAAGGAAAGCCTGTTTGATCGTATGTCGATACCATCGTTTTACCGGTATCAGGGTATATTTCTGTAATCTTTGAATAACCATAAGAGCCTCGCCCTTGAAGGTGAAGCTTTAAGCCTTCATAACGATATTGAACGCTTGACGTCCCCCCAATACCATTATCGGTTTGAACTTCGCTAACCACATAGTCTGGATAAATAACGTCTCGGACAGGAAAAGTAGCCCCTGTACCTTTTGTATATACTGTAGAGTCAGTAAGAGATTTGTAACTGATAAGGGTTGTATTACCGTTGGAGTCGATAATACTGGCCAATTGTGGAATTTGTGATTGCGACAAGCTTGTCGCTACCCGTGTTCCATCACTCCCATGGTATTCCCAGACAGCATCAGCTATACCATCGCCACTGGTATCGTGCATTCCGGCAAATTCCCAGGCATCATACTGACCACTTGTTGTTGGCGAATTATAAACAACAGGGCCATAAGTGCCGTCACCCTGACCAAGACTAACTGCTACTCTTGTTCCGTCGCCTGCACCTTTATATTGCCAAATAGCATCTACCAAACCATCGCCATTGGTATCGTACATACCGGCAAATTCCCACGTACTGTACTGGCCGCTCAGCGTCGGGGCACTGGAGTAAATTGAACTATAATTACCATCGCCTAACGCTAAACTGACAGCCACACGTGTACCATCCCCTGCTCCTTGATACTGCCAAACAGTATCCACCAAACCATCGCCATTGGCATCGTGCATACCTGCAAATGTCCATGCACTGTATTGACCACTAACCGTGGGCACACTCGCAAGGATTGCTCCATAGGTGCCGTCACCTTGAGCTAAACTAACCGAAACGCGCGTGCCATCCCCTGCTCCCTGATATTGCCAAACAGCATCTGCAAGCCCATCCCCATTAGTGTCATGCATACCGACAAATAACCACGCATTATAATGACCACTAGTCGTCGGAGTACTAGAAAGTATCGACCCATAAGTACCATTGCCTTGCGCTAAACTGACAGCAACACGGGTACCATTGCCCGCACCTTGATATTGCCAAATAGCATCAGGCAAACCATCGCTGTTGGTATCACGCATACCCGCAAACGTCCATGTGTTATATTGACCACTCGTTGTCGGAGCACTAGACAATATTGCACCATAGGTACCATTACCTTGCGCTAAACTGACCGCAACACGCGTGCCATTGCTGGCACCCTGATACTGCCATATCGCATCCATTAATCCATCGCCATTGGTATCGTACATGCCTGTAAACTCCCATGTACTGTAATTTCCACTGGCTGTCGGGGTACTAGATATTATTGCGCCATATGTACCATTACCTTGCGCTAAACTGACCGCAATACGTGTACCATCACTTGCCCCTTTGTATTGCCAAATAGCATCAGGCAAACCATCATCATTAGTATCGTGCATCCCCTCAAAAGTCCATGCACTGTATTGGCCACTTGTTGTTGGAGCACTATAAAGAATGGAGTCATAAGAACCATTACCTTGCCCCAAGCTCACTGCTATTCGCGTACCATCACCTGAACCTTTATATTGCCAAACAGCATCTACGACTCCATCACCATTGGTGTCATACATCCCTGCAAATGTCCATGCACTATCACTATATTGACTTGCAGTCGTGGGGGTACTGGAAATGAGAGAATCATAAGTTGCAGCACCAGAACCTGACCAATTAAATTCAGTTGGCTTAAAGCAGGTATTACTATTGTCACAAACAGTGATTGAATTAATCTTTGATTGCTGAGCAATACCATTATTCTCATAAGCTAACTTATATTCCTGCAATACCACATTGTTGCTATAAGTCACTATTTTGTTAATGCGTTGAACTAATGATCGCCCACTACCTAATAGATAACCACTCCCTTGGTCAGGCCTACCTGTTTCATGAACAATATCGACACTCCCGCCAGGATAGGTAATTTCATCTAGATATTGAGTACTATTGTGAATAAAATATTTATAGGTAATATCGTTTCTATGTGTTGTATCCGTAATTTCACGTATAGCCCATGTCATCGTCCCTTGTGGCAAATTATATGAGGCATTATCAGAACCACCGCCATAAGTCATCACCTGACCTGCTTTTGTTTGCACAACAAAGTACGATGGATTGACATATACTTCCTTGCCAGTACGGTCATAATTGATTGAACCACCATACCCCTTGATTGAAGAGTAACTATCGATTTCCGTACGAAATTCGTTAGTTAACCCTCCGGTGACAGAATGAGGAATAGGGACCAAACGCTGCCCATTCAAACAGTAGCGATCATTTGCATCAAAGCTAACGCCACTTGCAAAACCATCTTGCGCAATGGTTGCGGAGCAGCGGTGTATTGCTGATAGACCACCAAGGCTCCAACCAAGACCTAGCTCACCATTGCCATTATCACTAGAATAGTTAAGTGATAGCTGTGGTTGCATACCTCCACGCCCAGGCGCTACAGAAATCGGAACGGAGTAATTTGCCGAACCACCAGAGACACTAAATTCCCCTGGAACAGAACCCACCACAGTCTGCTGAGCAAACACTGGAGAAACAGGTAGTAAGGTAGCAACTAAAAAGCTTAAAGGTGCAAGGATGGTTTTTTTCAACATTGTGGTGTCCTTGTTGATTTTTTATTTCAAAAAATAAATGGTATTTTACAAACGTCGATGATCAGCAATAACAACAATTAATCAGGGAGCGGCGAGCCAGATTCTGTCAAGCTTTAGATACCCTCCTAACGTGCCTCGCATTTGAATAACAATATCTCTGTTCGATGCTTGTGCAGCTAATGCAGTGGAGTAAAAAATTTTAGCAAACTCAGGGTTTTCATTTAAATCGAAAGCCGCAGCGCTACGCTGAGTAACAGTAAAGCCCACACCACTTGCAGCATTGGCATCTAAAAGCGTATCAAAATAAATAAGAATGGTATTGCCAGTATTAATATAAATACGACTAACTTTACCTTGATAGCTGCAGTAAGGCCCACTGGAATGAGTGTGACAAGTTGGCGCTCCAGCCCAGCTGATATTACTAAAAAATAAACCGATTGCTAAAATACAAAACCATTTTTTCATTTTTATTTCTCCCTTTCCCTTAAAACTTAATTTTACTGTGTGTTTTTAGTTTCAATATGTTTTTTAATCGCATCTAACCGCTTAGAGGTGTCACCATTATTTGTTGTAGTAGTAGTTGCTGGTAACTCGACAGCTTTCTCAGGTACTGCAACGCCTTTCTCGCGCAATTGTTGATTTAAATTAGCGAGCTGTTCATCCAATTCTTGTGTTTGTTGCTGTAATTTATTCTGAACTTCAGATTCCGCTTCCGTACTGGCAATCACTTTGTGCAATTTTTTTGCAGGGGCAGGAAAGCTAGGGTCAGGCTTTGAATCTACAGCGCTGGGAACAGCGTCTGATGATGCAGAGAGTGGTTGGTCTGACAATGCAGGCTGATCAGACGCTGTAATGTTTTGCTGTTGAACAGGGGATGTTTGCCATATAGTCGAGGCAAGCAATGCAATAACAATGAGAAACAACAGAAGAGCCCAAAACCAAAATTGCTTTAGAGAGTTCATAAAAACAAGACCCCTCTATTTTCGCTATAGCAATAACGAGTATTTTTGAGCGTTAGAAATTTAATATTATTTAAAAGATATGCACGTATTAAATAAAAAGAATATATTCCAGTGATAGAACCCATATTTTCCCTGCGGCTTCCTTGTATATTTTTTTAATTATCAATCAATTTTCTTTATAAAATTGCTCAACATTTATACTTATGTTGTTTTTTGCGCCAACCTTTGTTAAGAATTGGGGCAATGTCGTTAACTCTAAAACACGAAGAATAAAAATACAATACCTACAAAGTCTTACAATAATTTTACACACCACTTACCCAAAGAAAAAACAATGATAAAAAAATAATAAGCTGCGTGAATAAAACGATAGTACTGTGTTATTCACGATGAAACAGGAAACTGTAATCGTTGAGAGGATGGAGAAAGCGTGGATAAGATAAAATTTAGATTGCAGGCTAGTTATTAATAACATCTCAAGGTGATTCACTTTCAATCACCTTGAGAAAACATCATACATTTAAATTAATGGCGTCCTTAAGTTTTAGGTAAAGTCACACCTTTCTGACCTTGGTATTTACCGCCACGATCTTTATAAGAGGTTTCGCACACTTCGTCAGATTCAAAAAACAGCATTTGCGCAACACCTTCGTTGGCATAAATTTTTGCAGGCAATGGGGTGGTATTTGAGAATTCCAGAGTCACATGCCCCTCCCACTCCGGCTCTAACGGCGTGACGTTAACAATTATACCGCAGCGAGCATAGGTCGATTTACCCAAGCAAACAGTTAAGATACTACGTGGGATTCGAAAATACTCAACAGTTCTGGCCAAGGCAAATGAGTTGGGTGGGATAATACAGACATCACTTTTGACATCGACAAAACTTTTTTCATCAAATGCTTTGGGGTCGACCACAGTAGAGTGCACATTGGTAAAGATTTTAAATTCATCAGCACAACGAACATCGTAACCATAACTTGACGTACCATAGGAGACGATACGATTACCATCATCACCATAACGAACTTGACCTGGCTCAAAAGGTTCGATCATTTTATTTTCCTGAGCCATGCGGCGCATCCAGTGGTCTGACTTAATACTCATTCGGGCTCCTAATTATTTTATCTGTATTTTTTGTGCGTATCTTAAGAAACGATGCTTAACAAGAAACGGCTTTTAATAATAAACTACAATGCAATAAAAGCATCACAACGGCTTACACAATCGTTACGCCTCGCCAAAAAGCCACACGACCTTTAATTTCTTTAGCAGCCTCTTTTGGCTCGGCATAGTACCAGGCGGCATCTTTGTTTTGATTACCGTCAACATTCAAGGTGTAGTAGTTAGCAGTACCTTTCCAGCCACACATTGTGGTGGTATCGCTGTCACGCAAGTACTCTTTATTAACGGCATCTAACGGAAAATAATGGTTGTTTTCAACGACAACCGTATCATCTGATTCCGCAATAACATGATCATTCCAAATAGCTTTCATAAGACTCACCTTCACTTGAATGCTTAACAACCTGTAGTCTATTACATCTTCTACGGTGATATCTTTGCTATCGCTATCATCTTTATGAAGGATTGATTTATATGAATAGCTTATCAGTCTTCGCTGATCACTATTTCAGGCTGCGCTCCATTATGTAAACGTTCAAGCCACAATAACGCTGCTGTTTTTTGTGCGATGTCTCTATAATTTTTAGCGATTGCGCTTTCTGGATCAGCGATAACTGAAGGCTTACCACTATCAGCTTCCTCTCGAATAGACAGAGCTAACGGCAAAGCACCTAGTAGCTGACTGCCATAATCATTGGCTATGCGCTGACCACCACCTTCACCAAAAATATGCTCTTCATGGCCACAGTTAGAACAATGGTGAACCGCCATATTCTCAACCACACCCAAAACAGGGATATTGACCTTAACAAACATTTCAATACCTTTTTGGGCATCCAATAAGGCAATATCCTGAGGCGTGGTCACGATGACCGCCCCAGAAACAGGGACTTCCTGTGACAGCGTTAATTGAATATCACCAGTGCCCGGCGGCATATCAACGAATAAGTAATCCAAATCATCCCAGTCGGTTTGAAAGATCATCTGCTGCAAAGCACCGGTTGCCATTGGCCCTCGCCATACAGCCGGCGACCTTTCTGATAGCAGATACCCCATAGACATGGACTGAATACCATGAGCAGCAATGGGAATCATGGCTTTTTCATCACGGATATCCGGCTTCTGGTGGCCAATACCTAACATCTGTGGCTGACTGGGGCCATAAATATCGGCATCCAGAATGCCTACACGAGCACCTGTTTGTGCCAATGCCAAAGCCAGATTAACTGTTGTTGTCGATTTGCCGACACCACCCTTACCGGAAGCAACGGCGATAACATTGCGCACATTGGCAATCGGCTTTTTGCCTTCAACGTTAATACTGACAGGGGCTTGCCAACTGGCATCAATAACAACTTTATCAACATCGGCTAATGCAGACAGCTTCTGCGTTAATGAGTCGACCAGCGCTTGTCTGATTTCATCGCCCGGATACCCCAAAGTCAGCTTAAGCGATAGGCGTTTATCCAAGTACTGAATATTACTTACGGCCTCTAGTGCTAGCAAATGCTGCCCAGTTAAAGGGTCGACTGTCTCTATCATGACAGGTAGGACATGCTGTTCGATCCATGCAGCAACGGTTGGGGATATGGAGGATGACATACTAAAGTTTCACACTGTTCATAAATTAAAGGCGTGCATATTACCGAGCAATTGCCCAATAAACCACCTTATCTCTTTATAAACCCTATATTTTACTGCCGAGACCACCCGCCACTTTAGCCGTCGCTTTTATCACCATTGCTTATATGCTTAGAACCAAAAAGCATTGAATCAATAAAAGCATATTCACAAAACAAAAACGGGGCAATAGGTGCTATAATCGCCGCCTTTTTTAATTTATCCAGTCACCCTCTGTGTCCAAGGCATCTGCATACTTTTATGAGTCGTAAAATTCTGGTTACCAGCGCACTACCCTACGCTAACGGGTCTATTCACTTAGGCCATTTGGTCGAGTATATTCAAACCGATATTTGGGTGCGCTTTCAAAAGCTGCGCGGCCACGAATGTACCTATGTGTGTGCAGACGATGCCCATGGCACTGCTATTATGCTCAAAGCAGAGCAAAATGGTATTACGCCAGAAGAACAAATTGCGAATGTTAAAGCAGAGCACGAGCAGGACTTCAGTGATTTTCAGATTCAGTTTGATAACTTCCATTCGACGCATTCGGAAGAAAACCGTGAATTATCAGAGCTGATTTATAATCGCCTTGTCGAAAATGGCCATATTGCCTCACGTACGATTACCCAAGCCTACGACCCCGAAAAAGAACTATTCCTCGCCGACCGCTATATAAAAGGCACCTGCCCTAAGTGTAAAAGTGAAGATCAATACGGCGACAACTGCGAAGTGTGCAGTGCAACCTATTCCCCAACTGATTTAATTAATCCTACATCGGTTATTTCAGGGGCAACCCCCATTCAGAAAGAGTCTGAGCACTTCTTTTTTAAGCTGCCTGAATTTGAAGACTTTTTACAAAAATGGACACGTGCCGGCCACCTGCAAACTGAAATGGCTAACAAACTAGCTGAATGGTTAGATGCCGGCTTACAGGAATGGGATATTTCCCGCGACGCGCCTTACTTTGGTTTTGAAATCCCAGGCCACCCTGGCAAATACTTTTATGTCTGGCTGGATGCACCGATTGGTTATTTCGCCAGCTTTAAAAACTTATGCGATAAAACCGGTAAAAACTGGGAAGACTATTGCCTTGATGATGGCAAGGGTGACCCTAAGCTAAGTAATGGGACCGAGCTTTACCATTTTATCGGCAAAGATATTGTTAATTTCCATGCGCTATTTTGGCCTGCCATGTTGCATTCGGCTAAATTCCGTACACCGACTGCAGTTTGCGTGCACGGGTTTTTAACCGTTAATGGCAAAAAGATGTCGAAGTCTCGCGGCACGTTTATCAATGCCCGAACATATTTGAATCACCTTAAACCAGATTATCTGCGTTATTACTTTGCAGCAAAACTATCTAATGCGGTTGATGATCTTGATCTCAACCTTGATGATTTTATTCAGCGAGTAAATTCAGACCTTGTGGGCAAGGTGGTCAACATTGCCAGTCGTACCGCACGCTTTGTTCAGAAATCTGGTGGTCAGCTTTCCAGCACGATTGAAAACGAAAGTTTATGGCAGCAATTTGTCGATGCCAGCGATACTATTGCTGATTTTTATGAGCAGCGAGAATTTGCCAAAGCCATGCGCGAAATTATGAACCTCGCAGACGCTGCCAACGAATATATAGCGGCTAAAGAACCGTGGGCCCTGGCAAAGGTCGAAGGCAATGAGCAAGCCGTTTTAGATATCTGCACACTCGGCATTAATATGTTCCGGGTGATTACCACTTACTTAAAACCCGTATTGCCGGTGTTAGCGGCTAATGCCGAAGCCTTTTTGAATGAAGAGTTGAGCTGGGACAAAGAAATTACATTTAAGAAAGACCACACTATCAACAAATTTAAACCTTTATTAAATCGTGTGGAGAAAGATCAGGTTGAGGCCATGGTAGAGGCCAGTAAAGAAGCATTGATTCAAGCAAACAGCGCAACAGAATCAAACTCTAAACCAGATTCTGAATTAAGCAAAGAGCCATTAGCTGATGAGATCGATTTTAACGCGTTCGCCAAAGTCGATTTGCGTGTAGCCAAAATCGTCAAAGCCGCTCATGTTGAAGGTGCCGATAAGTTATTGCAACTGACATTAGATTTAGGTGGCGAAACCCGCAATGTGTTTTCGGGTATTAAAAGTGCCTATAAGCCAGAAGACCTTGAAGGCAAACTCACTATTATGGTGGCCAATCTTGCTCCACGCAAAATGAAGTTTGGTTTATCCGAAGGCATGGTGTTGGCCGCAGGGCCTGGCGGCAAAGAGATTTATCTATTGGAACCTCATGACGGCGCACAGCCGGGCATGAGAGTAATGTAAAAAGCCTGTAGAGATAGAAACTGTAAATTCAATGACCGAATTTGTACTCATACTATTAAGCACAACCCTGGTGAACAACTTTGTTTTAGTTCAATTTCTTGGTTTGTGTCCATTTATGGGAGTGTCTAATAAATTAGAGACTGCCATTGGTATGGCCAGTGCAACAACCTTCGTATTAACACTCGCGTCTATTTGCAGTTACTTAGTTCATGAGTTTATTTTAGAACCACTCTCGCTAACCTATTTAAAAACTATTTCATTTATTTTAGTGATTGCGGTCGTTGTACAATTTGCAAAAATGTTTATTGAAAAGACCAGCCCCCTACTCTACCGAGTACTCGGTGTCTTCTTACCACTGATTACCACTAACTGTGCAGTATTAGGCGTTGCTCTGTTAAACACGACTAAAGCTCACAACTTTTTTGAGTCCGCAACTTATGGCTTTGGCGCTGCCTTAGGCTTTTCTCTGGTATTGATATTGTTTTCTGCAATGCGCGAACGCTTAGCGGTTGCTGACGTACCTACTCCATTTAAAGGGGCTGCTATCGGCATGATTACCGCTGGACTGATGTCACTCGCCTTTATGGGCTTCGCTGGTTTAATCCAGTTATAGCTGGGTCTGTATTTATGGTAAGCACGCGTGTTTGATCTTATTTTTAATCACCCTATTATTGCTGCACTGATTGGCCTTGGCGGTCTCGCCTTGGTTTTTGGTGGTATATTAGGGTTTGCTGCCGTCAAATTTAAAGTTGAAGGCGACCCTATTGTTGAGCAGATAGATTCATTACTGCCACAAACTCAATGCGGCCAATGTGGCCACCCTGGTTGCCGCCCTTATGCGGAAGGTATTGCTAACGGAGAAGCTATCAATAAATGCCCTCCTGGCGGCCAATCAACAATTAATGCCATCGCCAGTTTATTGGATGTCGAAGCACCCAGCTTGGACGAAGAACATGGCGAAGAGAAAGAATTAAAAACAGTCGCCTATATTCGAGAAGATGAATGCATTGGCTGCACTAAGTGTATTCAAGCTTGTCCGGTCGATGCCATATTAGGAGCGGCTAAACAAATGCATACCGTTATTATTGACGAATGCACAGGCTGCGACTTATGCGTTGAACCTTGCCCTGTGGATTGCATTGATATGATTCCTATCGATCAGACGGTTAAAGATTGGTATTGGGAAAAACCCGAAACAGGCATTTCAACGAATATTATTGCCACAGATCGTGAGCCTTATAACGATGGGCAGGCCGCATGACTCAGCCTACAAGCAAACCAATGTTGATTAAAACGTACAATATTCCTGGTGGCATTCATCCTCCAGAGAATAAAGTTCAGTCCATGCAATTACCGTTGGGAGAAATCGCTATTCCCAACGAACTTGTATTCCCTCTTAATCAGCATATTGGCACACCTGCGGACCCAATTGTGAATGTAGGTGATACTGTATTAGCTGGGGAAAAGATTGCGGAAGCCGTTGGAGGCTTAAGTGTTCCTGTTCACGCTTCAACATCCGGCACCATTTCGGCGATAGAGGACCGAGTACTACCTCACACAGCTGGAATCACCGGCCCTTGTATTGTATTGACAAGCGATGGACAACATAAAACGATAGCTTATACAGAAGTTAAAGATTATCACTCGCTTCAACCCAGTCAGTTAATTGAAAAAATTCGTGATGCGGGCATAGCAGGCCTAGGAGGTGCAGGTTTTCCGACTGCGATAAAACTCAATCCCAGTGGCGGTATTGAAGGGCAAAATACTATCAATACGCTAATTCTTAATGGCACTGAATGCGAACCTTATATCACTGCTGATGACCGCCTGATGCAAGACTATGCCGATGACGTGGTTGCCGGTGCAGAGTTATTGGCATTTATTTTAGGCAGCCCACAACGCGTTGTGATCGGCATTGAAGATAATAAACCCAATGCCATTAAAGCAATACAAACGGCGGCTCAAGGCTCATCGGTTGAAGTGTCCGTTTTTCCCACCAAATATCCATCGGGCGGCGAAAAACAATTGATCCAAATTTTAACAGGACAAGAAGTAGCTTCGGGCACAATCCCTGCGTCATTGGGCATTGTTGTACAAAATGTTGGAACGGCAATGGCCGCGTATCGAGCCGTTCGCTATGGTGAACCTCTAACATGGCGCATCACTACATGCGTTGGAGAAGCATTACACACTCAACGTAATATCAAAGTTCTTCTCGGAACACCTGTTCAACATATGCTGAGCGAAAACGGTTTTAATGCGACTCAAGCCTCACGCCTAATAATGGGCGGACCGATGATGGGCTTTGCATTACCCAACACCGATGTCCCTATTGTAAAAACAACCAATTGCATTATTGCACCCTCTCAAAGTGAAATGCCAGAGCCACCTCCAGCACAGGCTTGTATTCGTTGCGGCTTATGTGCAGAGGCTTGCCCTGCAAGTTTATTGCCTCAACAACTTTACTGGTATGCTAAAGCGGAAGAATATGAACGCCTGCAAAATCACAATTTATTTGATTGTATTGAGTGCGGCGCCTGTTCTTATGTATGTCCTTCGGCTATTCCTTTAGTGCAGTATTACCGCGCAGCAAAAGGCGTTATTCGCTATCAGGAACAAGAAAAAATTAAGTCTGATCACGCCCGACAACGTTTTGAATTTAGAAAGTTACGCATAGAACGTGCAGAGCAAGAAAAAGAAGAAAAACGTCAGGCTCGCAAACAAGCGGCTGAAAAAGCAAAACGCTTAGCTGCCGAGAAAAAAGCAGCCGCTGCGGCCAGCGGAGAGGCAGACGCTAGCAAAAATACAGCACAGGATGCAGGCGCCGATCCAGTTGCGGCCGCGATAGCGAAAATGCAAGCTAAGGCACAAGATCCCGCTGCGGAAAAAGCAAAACTAGAACGTGCCGTTAGCAGCGCACAAAGTCGTTTTGAAAAGCTGGAATCACGCTTTATTGATGCCGAAGAAGATCAACGGGAAAAACTTGAAGCCCAATTAAAGCAGGCAGAAGTTAGATTAAAAGATGCTAAAAAGAATTTAAGTCACTTTTTAGAAGCTCAAATTTTAGAGACTCAAATAGAATCAACAAAACCAGAGAAGCCAAAAAGCCCAGAAAAAGCTGATTCTGAAACCAACAAGCTAAAACCAGCCGATGAAAAATCCTTAGATGCTGCCGCAGCGGCCATTGAACGCGCTAAAGCTAAATCTGAAGCGATGGCAAGCATGTCCCAAGAAGATAAGCTAAAAACACAATTGGCATCGCTTGAGGCTCGCGTGCAAAAAGCTCGCGAAAAGTTGCAAAAAGCCGAAGCTGAAGGCAGTGAACATATCTCTGCATTTCGCACCGGGCTGGAAAAAATGGAAACAAAGCTGGCAACGACTCAAAAAGAGTTGGAAACACTCAAAGAAAGCAATTAAACAGCGACCCTAAAGTATAGAGAAATTGTAAACCATGGCCTTTATTCGAGTCACATCACCTCATGCACACATTGCCACCACGACTGGCGATGTTATGCGCTGGGTTATTCTGGCAACTATACCGGGGCTTGTGGCACTCTCACACTTTTTTGGCTGGGGCACCATTATCAATATAGTGATTGCCAGTGTTACCGCCCTGGCGTGTGAAGCACTAGTACTGTTTCTGCGTGGCCGCCCCGTTTTATTTTATTTAAAAGACTGCAGCGCTCTAGTCACTGCTATTCTATTAGGACTTGCACTCCCTCCCTACGCACCTTGGTGGATAGTATTTATTGGTACCGCAAGCGCCATTATCCTCGCCAAGCAGTTGTACGGCGGCTTGGGCTATAACCCGTTCAACCCTGCAATGGTTGGCTATGTTATTTTATTAATTTCTTTTCCCGTCGAAATGACTCGCTGGGCAATCCCAGAAACGCTTATTGCAGATGGTGAATCTTTGCCTTCGTTAATCTCCGCTCTACAAGCTGTTTTTATAGGCAACACGACCGGCATTGATGGGTTCACAGGCGCAACACCTTTAGATTTATTTAAGTCTCAACAAGGCTTGCTTGTTGAGCAGATCACATCAGAGAACAGTATTTTTTCTCTAGCCTCTTTTTCTGGTGTCGGCTGGGAATGGGTCAATATAAGTTTTTTACTTGGCGGTTTATTTTTACTCTATAAACGCGCGTTTACTTGGCATGCACCTGTCAGCATGCTGGCAGCACTTGCCATTATGGCGACCCTATTTTATGACGGCGGCAGCTCTGACAGTGGTGGCTCGGTTTTATTACACCTATTTTCTGGCGGCACAATGTTAGGCGCATTTTTTATTATTACTGACCCCGTCAGCTCTGCAACCAGCAATAAAGGCAGAATGATTTATGGCGCAAGCATCGGCATCCTTATTTATATTATTCGTATCTGGGGCAATTATCCGGATGCTATTGCTTTTGCGGTGTTGCTAATGAATTTTGCTGCTCCATTTATTGACTATTACACTCTGCCACGCACATACGGCCACACCAAATCAGAGCGCGCAACACGGAGCCGTGACCAATGACAGCTTCAATATCAAAGTCCATCAGCAAAAACAGTATCTTACTATTTGTTTTTGCATTAGTGACTGCAGGTATTCTTGCAAGCACTTATGAAGGCACAAAAGAAACGATTGCAATTGCTGAACGCAAAGCGGCTGAAAAAGCATTATTGGAAATTGTTCCAGCGGAACGCATCGATAATGATCTACTGCTCGATACATTAGCAATACCTCAGGGTGCATGGAAGTTACTTGGGCTTAAGCAAGGCGGTAATATTCATATTGCCCGCAATCAAGGCAAAACCATTGCCGTTATCATCCCCACTGTTGCACCAGATGGCTATAGTGGCGATATTAAAATGATTGCCGGAGTCAATTTGGACGGCACAATTGCGGGTGTCCGTGTACTGACTCATACCGAAACACCCGGGCTCGGAGATAAAGTCGATTTAAAGAAAAGCGACTGGATCAAAACGTTTGATGGCCGCTCATTGAGCAACCCTACAGCGGACCAATGGAAAGTTAAAAAAGACGGTGGTGAATTCGATCAGTTTACAGGCGCCACCATCACCCCCAGAGCAGTGGTTCATCAAATTCGTAAGGTGTTAGACTACGTTAATAGTCAGCATCGTGAGCTTTTTTCGCATAACCCCCGCAAGCCTACAACCAACGCAAATTAAACCGTTATGACAGAAGCAACAGTAGACACTATTACCGAAGCGACGACTGAGCCATCAAAAGAGCCAACCGTCAATTATGGTGAAATTACCAAAAATGGCTTATGGACAAATAACCCTGCTCTCGTTCAGCTATTGGGCTTATGTCCGCTTCTAGCGGTCAGTGGAACGGTCGTCAATGCCTTAGGCTTAGGTTTAGCGACACTCGTTGTATTAATTGGTTCTAATATTGCGGTTTCTATTATTCGCAATATTGTGAGTGATGCGGTCAAATTACCAGCCTTTGTCATGATTATTGCCTCGTTCACGACGTGTACAGAATTATTAATGCGCGCTTACACTTATGAGCTTTATCAAATCCTGGGGATTTTTATTCCGCTTATTGTGACTAATTGTGCAATCTTAGGCAGAGCCGATGCTTTTGCCTGCAAAAATAAAATTATCCCGTCCGCTATTGATGGTTTTATGATGGGCTTAGGCTTTCTAGTGGTACTCGTCACTATCGGTGCTATCCGTGAAGTTCTCGGCGCGGGCACCCTTTTTGCCGATATGCAGCTGCTATTTGGTGAAAGCGCACGCGATTGGAAACTCAATATTCTTGGTGAGAACTATCCGGGCTTTCTGATTGCTATCCTGCCACCTGGTGCATTTTTAGTTGCGGGTTTTTTAATTGCGATTAAAAACTCCATTGATAGTTATATAGAAAAAAGACGATTAGCTGCTCAACCAAAAGAAATTATCAAGGGTGCTAAACGTGTGAGAACGACGGGTGTGATTAACTAAGAAGCACTTCACACAAAACGCTATCATCATAATTTGATTTTCATAAACTGTAATAACCAACAAATAAAAGGGACTCATATGAAGTATATTTTTTTAGTTATATTTTTTTTCTACTCCATAACCAGTTATGCTGAAATTAACCCACTTGAAAAACTATATATTGAAAGGCTCCAGAGTGGCAGCTACCCTGAATTAAAAGTTACTGCCAAAATCATGCAGACATCGGATGTCCGCAATACTGAAACATTAGACATCGCGGCTGAAATCCTGCTACAAACTTATGCCACAGCAAGCGTTGCTGAACTTGAACCGGCAGCATTACTTGCTCGCGTCCTCGGTCAATCTAAGAATAGACGTTACTATTCGGTACTAAAAGAGGTTTATGAAAATACCACATCTAAAAAACTGGACAAGCATGTATCTATAGCACTTAAGCAATTAAAGAAAGCTGAAGGAGAACAATACACAAAGGGAATGGTGACATTGGCTCAACCAAAACCACCAACCGAGGCAGAAAAGTCATTAATTGCTATGCTTAAAAGTGGTGACGACAAACAAATTCAAAATGTAGCAAAATACATTATTTATAGTAATATTTACCATCATGATATTTTTGATGCTGCTGCGGAAGCTCTATCTAAAAACCACCCTAAAACTAATGAAGAAGATAGTACAAGTGCAGAACTACTGGTACGTGTCATATCTTACTCTTACAATATAAAATACCAAAAAATACTAACAGACATTTCCAAAAGTACAAAGAATGACAAATTAAGATCACTTTCTAAAAAGTCTATTCGTCACGTCAAAACCGTTACAGACAAATAATAGGATAGATGATATTTAAAGGGCTGCATTCGGTTTTTAAGCCTCAGCCCTTTCGAACTGCTAGCATTACACTCAACTTGCAATTATTAACTCCTGCCTTAACCATCGCCTACAAACATACTCGCAGATAAACAAGAAAATATAGCAACCCCCAATACAGTTAACGAACAAACACCTGCTGATCAAATCAGATCATCGATGATAAGTTAAACTAAGAGCCTTTGGCTTGCTTATACTGAAATAGCCTCTCCCTTTAAGCATTTCATATTAGAGGTTCATCTTTTACTAAATAGAAAAATTAAGCCTTTACACGACTTGGTATTATTATCTAGAACTACATATTTTTTTCAATAAAACCTTGAATCTTCTCCGCCTTCATTGGTTTAGCAAACAGATAACCTTGACCTAAGTGGCAAACAAGGTCTTTTAATAAGTTCTGCTGATAAAGGGTTTCAATTCCTTCTGCTGTCACCTGCAAGTTAAGAGCTTTACCCAATTGGATAATAGAATTCACAATAGCTTGGGCTTGATTATTTGAACTGGCAGTTTCGAGTAGAGCAATAAATGAGCCATCAATTTTAAGCTTATCTAACGGGAAAGAATGTAGGTAAGAAAAGGATGAGAACCCTGTACCAAAATCATCAATCGCTATTCTCCCCCCCAATTTTCGAAATTCACTCAGCATAGTTAAGATACGTGGACTACTACGCATGACAGATGATTCTGTAATCTCAAATTCTAAGCGATTATGCAATAATCCCGAGCTGGATAAGGCTTGATTCACGGTTTCTTCAAATTCTGAACTTTCTAATTGTATTGCCGACACATTGACAGCTAAATTGACTGAGCTAGGCCAAGCCATAGCATCTCGGCAAGCTTGTTGTAACGCCCACTCCCCTAATTGAATAATTAATTGGCTACTTTCTGCCAATGGAATAATATCACTTGGAGGAATAACACCAAGAGTTGGATGCTGCCATCTAAGCAATGCTTCAAAACCGACTAATTTCAAACTATTCAAGTCGTATTGTGGTTGGTACACTAAAAAAAACTGATTTTCATCAATGGCTTTTTTTAGATCATTGAGTAGTATTTGTTTATACAAAGCCTTTTCTTTTAAAGCAGTTGTAAAAAAACTAACTTTATTTCGTTCTTCTTTTGCATGATAAAGCGCAATATCTGCCGCCTTTAATAAGCCATCTGTACTCATCGCATCTTCTGGCGCAAAGCTCACACCAATGCTTACATTCACTTCAACTTTGTGACCTTGCAATGTAAAAGGCGCATCTATTTTTGTTTGTATATCTTCAGCTATCTTTACGGCACTGGCCCTATTGATTATTTGATTAGCATTTTGCTTCACAATAAGAGCAAATTCATCTCCGCCTAATCTAGCAAGCAAAGAACTTTCAGGAATTACAGAATTTATTTGAGTTGCGAAATGACGAAGCAATTGGTCTCCAGCACTATGGCCTAGAGAATCATTTACATTTTTGAAATTATCTATATCTAATAGCATTAACAAACAAGGTTCTAGCTTGGTTGATTCCGGAACAATATTATTAATGGCGTTAATGAAATTATATCGATTAGCCAAACCTGTCAGAGAGTCCTGATTGGCAAGCTTGGTCATTTCCAGCTCTTGAGTATAGGCTTCAGTAATATCACTAGTAACACCACGCCAGCCGGTTAAAATTCGTTGACTATTAAAAAGCGGCTTTGCCTTAAATGACCACCAACGTATTTCTTGCTTAATTTTGACAGGCAATAAGACATGCTTAAAGGCAATATTTTTCTCTAAAGTATTTTTTAGATATTCGAATTGTTTAAGACCTTCACTATTTTTATCTTTATTCTCTAACAAACCATGTATGACATTCAATAGTGTTTGCTGTCTTAGGTCTTCTACCGTTTTTTCTGACGCATCAACTAACTGCACCGATATATGTTGTAATACTCCCCTATTATCTATCTCCCATAACCAGTCACTAACATTTTCTTCGAATTCATGTAACAGCAAACTAATCAATTCACTCTGTTTTTCTATTTTAGTTTGCGACACCAAATTTTTAATAAAGTGACGCGATGTTACTAAAATTGTTACGCATAAAAATACACTATAAAAAATAGCTAGATATGCTAGCAGATGATGGTCTTTATATAAAACAAGCAGCCCGACACCAGTACCTCCCGCTAGAATCAAACTCCAAGAGATACTAACTAAAGGCATACTCGCATACAACCATCCGCCTGTAGACGCAAATGCGGCTCCTATCGCAATGAGTACAATTTTATTATCATTTTCTAAACGCCCAAATAATTGAAGTATCAAATAGGTATATAGTAAAGCGGCAAAACTAATCATTAAGAAAAGAAGATTACGTTCAAAACGGCTAGATAATGCTTGTTTTTTCTTCACTATATAACGCCACCATAAACCAGTAGTAATTAACGAAACAATAACAAGCGAGATCGTCCAGGAAATGAGCTTCCAGTTTTCAAGAAACTGTAAAGCACTGATAAGACTCAAGGGAATGATAAAATAAATAGCGATGCTGGTGAGAGGTATCATAGTCAGCACTGTCAAAAACTGGCAATGACGATAATACTCTGCTTTTTCAGGGCTAGCAGCAGTATCCATTAAACAAGATTTTAGTAACTCAACTAGTGCAGTAACAATAGTTGATTTCGTATTATGCGGATTAACTTCATTTTGCATGGGTTAATAAATCAATAAGTGAGCTAAGTATTCCGTATATGATATAGGAGTAATCTGGAGATTATTTTGGCTTAAATAAACATTTCATTATTTTTTTCATATTTAACAATAACTTAGCGGAATGGTTCACTAGGAATATTTTAAGCAATAGCAAAAAACAGATACCTTCAGTATAGAAATCAGATCTAGTTTATACAAGCACTACAAGCTATAGTTTTTACTCGCAAGATAATTATGGAAAACTGTTACTCATAAGTTTATCTAGAGCACGCTGAGCTTGTTTAGGTTCAGATAGATCCTTTACCTCTATCATTTCACACTTGTCGTTTATCATTTGTGAAACAGTAACAGGGTAATGTTTACAATCGTCTGGGCGATCATGATAGATACTACAAGTATATTTTTCCTCATCAGGTAGCTTCTCTAACCATGGACAACGACTAATTTTTTTACCTGTAGTAGGGTTTACCCAAATGATTCCATTCCTCACGTATTCATATATATGGGGTCTAAATATTTCCCAATATTCAATTTCATCGGCTGTTGCAGATAAGCCACCATCACTATAATTGATGCAGCATTTACCGCATTGAGTACACTGTTTCACAATATTTTTTTGGAAGGGCTTGTTTGAAACACTTGCATGAAAGTCTTGTTCGAAGGTATTGCCATGGCAGCGTAAACTCATTGTTGCGTTAAAAGCTATAAGCTACCTACTCTAACCCATAAGCCATGCTTGTACCAAAAAATAATCATTAGATGTTGCTGTTTAAGAATGTCGTAGAAGTGCAAATCGTAAAAGATAGGCCAAAGTACTTTCTATACAATAGAAGGGACAAGCAAGAAAGAAGCGCTGATTATTACCACTAACTATAAATACACCTTGTTTTTATAGTTATATAGTCAGTCTTTACCGTAGAACCGGCAGTTAATTGCGATCGATATGATATAAGGAAGCAATAGATGATAAGTTAGGCAAAAAAAGCGGTTTTGGCCGTTGGCAATGGCTTTTTAGCTTGTGCTAATAACTCCTCTATGTCTACTTCTGTAGTGTTTTTACTGGTTGCCTGCCAAGGATATGCTTCACTGCCCCGCTCTAATTTTTGACGAGAAATCCCGGCATTTATTAATTGCTGATCAGTCAATTCTGACAACTCCCTCGCGGCTCTATTCTGGGCTACGGTTTCCATATTGCTACACAGGTTATCTGCCAATATCTCAACGATGCTTTTCATATCAACACCCATATGCTTAATACGACTTTAGTCGTATTAAGCATAGCCCATATATACGATGAATCAACAACCAGAATGGCATATGTAAAGGCCGTTCATATCATCAAAAGGTAGATTTTTTTCCTCTTAAAAATATTCTTAATTAACTTCCCTTATTTATATTCCTAGATGTCACAAACAACCTTCTTCATTCGTCTGTATAGAGAAACAAATCACCTTAAAGAGGCCCTATGAGCAAGCAACAAGTAATTGATTATCCACAATACATACCAGACGTATTACACTCTTTGACAAAGGTCCATAGAGTCATTGATAGCCATGACCTTGACCGCACCCTTTATCATTTAATATTGTTACGGGTCTCACAAATCAATCGTTGTGGTTACTGTGTTGAAATGCATACACGGGAAGCAAGAGAAGACGGTGAAAGTAGTGAGCGCTTAGACAAACTCATAGTATGGGATCAAGTTGATGTATTTAGCCACCGTGAAAAGGCAGCTTTTGCCTGGGCAGAAGCCTTAACTGAACTGGGCTCCAAAGCTGATATACCCACATTAAGAGAGGTTTTGAAGGATCATTTCAGCCATAAAGAAATCAGTCTTCTTACTGCAAATATTGCGATGATTAATTTATGGAACCGCATACAAATTTCAGGGCATTAACGTGATAGAACAGGATAAAATAAACGTATTCGAAATGTCACGCCCCAAACTATTGGGACTAGCTTATCGCATTCTTGGCTCTTTGAGCGATGCTGAAGATGCGGTACAGGAAACATATATCAAATGGACAAGTGCAATAGAGGAAAATATCCAAGCACCCGAGTCATGGCTGAGAACAGTATGTACTCGATATTGTATTGACCAACTTCGTTCTGCCCATCACTCTAGAGTTAACTACATTGGCGCATGGCTACCAGAACCGATTCATACGCCTATCGAAAGCGATACTCTTTATCATACTGAACTCGCCAATTCACTAAGCACTGCCTTTTTGTTAATGCTGGAAAGGCTATCACCAAAAGAACGTGCTGCTTATTTGCTCTATGAAATTTTCAATATCAGCTATAAAGAAATTTCCCAGACACTGCAACTCGAAGAGGTTAATTGTAGGAAGCTGGTATCGAGAGCTAGAACAAATATCGATAAGACTCATGTTCGGCATACCACACCGTTAGAAAAACAAGAGCAGTTTATTAATGCCTTTCAATTGGCTATCACTGAAGGTGAAATATCCGAATTAAAAAACCTTCTTTCGAATGATATTACACTCAGTGCTGACGGTGGAGGTAAGGTACCGACAATATTAGAACCAATAAAAGGAAGAGAAGCTGTTATACACTTTATAACTAAACGCTTAAAAAACTATTGGGCTAATCATGATTGGCATAAAACTAATATTAATCAGCAACGAGGCATTAACATTTTGGATAAACAGGCGATCACAGCGACTGCATCATTTGCTTACGACAGCAATGATAAAGCCACGCATATTTTTATCATGCGCAATCCTGAAAAGATTAACCTTTTAAAGGTAATTTCGATTCATTAATACTATTTAATAAATAATTTTAATAGCGAGCATATTCATGAGCACACAAACGACAGGTTCTATAAAACTAACAACGGTTAACCCACCAGCTCTTTATGATCCAGCACCAAACGGCTATAGCCATGCGATTGTTGCCAAGGGAGGCTCTGAAATTGCTTACATTGCAGGCCAAGGAGGAGAGGATTCAACAGGAGCTTTATCGTCAGCATTTTCAGACCAAGTAAGACAAGCCTATAAAAATCTTAGTATTGTTCTTGAAACATTAGGCGCGAGTCCGAACCAGGTTACTAAAATCACCACTTATGTGGTTAATTATGATCAAACAATGCTGGAGGAAATGACAAAGCAGGTTAAATTACTATTTAATGGCACATTACCTGCTCAAACATTGGTGCCGGTTCCTCGCCTTGCGTTAGATGGCATGCTGTTTGAAGTCGATGCTATTGCAGTTTTAAGTTAAGCAATTTGAAATTAGCAGATAAACATAAATTATTGCTTAAAGCTTATCGTTACCCGCAATCCATGAGGTTGGACATTCGTGAGTTGCATCGTCGCCTGATGAAACTCACTGATTTGCTGCACAATTGCCAGTCCTAATCCACTTCCCGATTGCTGTTGATCAAGGCGGTAGAAGCGTTGAGTTACATCAGCTAAGTGGTGCTCTGGTATACCTGGCCCCTGATCTTCGACCTCAATAATCGCTTGCTGATCTCTCATTCCAGACCGAATAATAATGGTTCCACGGTCTTTACTTTCGCTATCTGTTGCATAAAGCACAGAATTCTCTATCAGGTTGGTTAGCAAACCTGCCAGCATCACTGGATCACCTTGTATAAAAACACCGTCAGCAGTATCTACAGGCTGCTCAGGGATAAACGCTAACTCATGTCCTTGCTGATAAATTTTCGGCGCTAATTGCATCGCCAGCTGTCGGCAAAAAGAAGTTAAATCAACTTTTTCCAGGTGCCTATCATCTAATAAACTACGGTTTGTTTTCGCATAATTCAGTAATTGCTGAGTCGTTCGAACAAGAAAGTCCGTGCGCTGCTCAATTTTCTTAAGCGATAATTGCACTTCTTGTGGGTCTGATTTTTGTTGAGCTAACTCAGCTAGCGTTTTCATTTCTGCTAGTGGCGTCCGCAACTGATGAGATACATCTGAATTAAAACGTTGAATATGTTCAATATTATCCCTGACGCGACTGATCAATTGATTAATACTGGATACTAATGTTGCCACTTCTTTTGGAACTTGCTCATCCAAAGGCGCCAAATCATGAACAGAGCGTCCAAGAATTGACTGACGAATTCGCCGCAAAGGAGACAAGCCCTGATTAACCGCCAATACAGCAGCAATAATTGAGAGCGTTCCACTCAACAAAGTGACAACAGCAAGCACAAACAGAATATCATTTGAAAAAGCATTACGACTATGAAGCGATTCTGCCGTATTAATATGGACATATCCATCATCAAAACCGCGCCTCTTTACTTTTAAATACACAGCGCGTAATTCATTGCCTGCAAAGTTTGTACTATAAAAAATAGGCGTTGCATCACTGATCTTACCTCCTTTATTGCTTTTACTATTTTTACCACTAGGAAAAGCTAAGCCTTTAAAACCAGCCAATAACTCTCCATCGCTACGCTCAACACGATAGAATACTTTTTCTTCGCCCGCAGACTCCATGATATCCAAAGTAAAATAAGGCATGTTGAGGTACACTTCGCCTTTACGTATCCCTAAACGTTGCTCAATGCTACGTGCTGCACCTAATAGATTTCTATCAAAAACCTGATTGGCTTTATCGGTTAATATGGTAGATGTTGTCAATAAAGCAATTAAACTGAGTGCGGTTAAAGGAATAGTCAGCCGCAAAATCAGCTGAGAACGAATAGAAGGAGTATCTTTAATCATTATTCAACTCTAGTAAATAACCGAGGCCTCTTACTGTTTTTAAATTTAAATCTTCTCCTAGTTTTTTACGCAATCTAGAAATGTAAGTTTCTATAGCAACGGGGTTAATATCATCATCAAATGAACTGATATGCTCCGCTATCTGCTCTTTACTAATCACTCGTCCAGGGTGAGTCAGTATATACTCTAAAACACTGAGTTCTCGTCGATGCAACTCAATATCATTACCGTCTACGGTCAATTGACGATTGACCGTAGCAAACTCTAATCGACCATGCTGAATAACCGGCTCAGCTTTTTGAGTACTTCTTCGCAGTAATGCCCGTGTTCTGGCAACTACCTCGTCTAATTCAAAAGGTTTACAAATATAATCATCCGCCCCTACATCCAGGCCCTCAATGCGATGATCCAATTGGTCTCGTGCCGAAATAATAAGAACTGGCAAGGCATTATTGGCTCGGCGCAACTGCCGCAACAAATCGATTCCATCAATACTCGGTAAACCTAAATCTAACAGTAAAAGATCATAAACTTGGAATTTGAGTAAATTAGCTCCTTGTTGACCATCGTGTAACAAATCAACGGCATATCCTGCTTGCTCCAAAGCAGACTTTAAACCATTGGCCAGTGTTAGATTATCCTCTAAAATTAGAATACGCACGCATTACCCTCGATAAAACAGCTGTTGAATTTTATGTCACCTTTTATATCATTTTGCAAGGTTTGTGACAGATTGAGCTTTTATAGTTTGAACCTCTCCCAAAAACTATAATAGATGAGAACACATTATGATGTTAAAAAAAATGAATTTATTTATTCCCGACAGACACATATTCACGATGGCTGCAATTATTATCATGAGCCTACTCACAAGCTTAAAAGTAGCCGCAGATGATATTTATCCTAACAAACCCCTTAACTTTGTTGTTGGCTTTGGTGTAGGGGGTAGCGCAGATCGCATGACCCGCTCGATGTCTTCATTTCTTGGAGATGAATTAGGAGAACCCATCAAGGTTATCAATAAAAAAGGGGCCGGCACTCAAATTGCGGCTAACTATATACTTAACCGCCCAGGCGATGGCTATACTGTTTTTTCATCTGCCTTTGCCCCTTATCTCGCAAATACCATTCTTAAAGGCAATGCAGGTTATACCATTGATGACTTCACTTATATTAACTTTCAGTGGTTTGATTTTGATTTAATCGCCGTTAATAAAGACACTGAATTTACAAGTTTAGAACAATTACTAACAAAAATTCGCGATGAGCCAAAAGCTGTTCGAGCCTCAGTAGTGCAAGGTTCTGCTGGCCATTTGATGGTGCGCTTACTATTAGACGCGAATAATATTCCTCAAGAAAACCTTGCTCTAGTCACTTATAGCAGCGGTGGTAAAGCTCGTTCTGCAGTTGCTGGAGGACAGGTAGATTTTGTTGTCATCAGTGCACAAGGCAGCGAAGGTATCCGTGAATTTTTACGTCCCTTAGCAGTTGTACGTGAAGAACGCAGTGATAAATGGGATGCACCCTCGGTTAATGAAGCATTACAACCGTTAAAAACAACAGTACCTATTTTGCCAGGATCAATGCGAGGCTTTGCTGTCAGCACAGAATTCAAGCAAAAACACCCAAAGCGTTTTGAGAAGCTAACCGTTGCAATGCAAAATACATTAGCCCGTAAAGATGTACAAAAATATCTTCGCAAAAGCGAAATTGGTGGCATCTGGGTTGGTCCAGAAAAGTCAACTGAATTAATGAAACAGAATTTTGATATTTTTAAAAAATACTCCCATCTGATGAAAAATTGATTAAACGAAAAATTCTTAAAAAGGGAAAAGTAGTAGGATTAATAAAAACTTAATACCACTTTTCCCTTTAGTAAATCAGCAACACCTTACCATTTTCATTAATTACTCACTTTTAATAAGCTTGAGTTATCGGATGCCGTATGGAATTTAATAAAAAAATACTCGCCGACCTACTTGTCGTTATTGGCCTTGCAAGTTTTACCTCATGGTATTTACTCAATGCATGGTTCGCTTCAAGCCAACCGGAAAACTTAATTCTTATTTTACCGATTGCTGTAATAACGTTAGCAATGTGCAGCCTGGAATTCATACAACAGTGCCGAACAGGCACCACTTCCGCTCATGAAGAACGCGAAACTGCTGAGACAACCGGACCCATTATCGGCATATTTTCTATATATGTTATTACATTAGAATGGCTGGGTTTTGATTTAGCGACAATATTATTTATAGCGACTTTTCTATGGCTGCAAGGCGAACGACGATGGTTTTGGATTGTGGGTTATAGCCTGTGCTTCGGCTTATTAGTCACTTTATTTTTTTCCTATATGCTGCCCTATCCCATGCCTATGTCTCTATTCCCTACTGATTATTGATTCAGGAGAATAATAATGATCGACACTGTCGCTGTAGAACAAGCTTTATTATTGTTGTCATCTGACCTAACACCTTGGCTAATTGTCATACCGGGCATTTTAATTGGTTTAGTTTTTGGTGCTATTCCCGGCCTCCAAATATCCATGGCGATGGCAATTTTTTTGCCTATGACGCTATACATGGACTTTATGCAAGCTATGTTATTTTTGACGGCCATTTTTACAGGGGGATCTTTTGGTAGTGGTGTTCCCGCCATCCTGATGAATATTCCGGGTACATCATCTGCAATAGCAACTGCCTTTGATGGTTACCCTATGGCACGAAGGGGTGAACACAACCAAGCATTAGGAATTGCTTTAGGTGCTTCTGCATTTGGTGTATTAATTGGTTATCTTATTCTATTCGTGTTAATCAAACCTATTTCTGGCCTAGTGCTGAAGCTCGGTCCTGCTGAACTATTCGCGGTTATTCTTTGGGGGATGACACTCATTGCCAGCCTCAGTGGCACTCATATGCTTAAGGGATTAATTGCAGGATTCGTTGGTCTATTAATCGGCACCATTGGTTTCAGTGATACCGGCATACTGAGAGGTACCCTAGGGAATGAATATTTATTGGATGGTGTTCCAGTCATTCCCGCAATGATGGGAATGTTTGCTGCTTCAGAACTTTTGCGCTTAGTTAACACACCCTACTTAGTGGATAATGAATCGGCACGAAAAGTCGATATTAGACTTATTTTAAAAGGTTTTTTTCAGGCATTTCGTCACCCGATCGTATTACTGCGCGGGAGTATTATTGGTGTATTTGTTGGCGCTGTACCTGGTGTAGGCTCATCAGTTTCAAACCTACTGTCTTATGTAGAAACTAAACGCCGCGATAAAAACCCCCAAAGCTTTGGAGAGGGAAACCCTAAAGGGGTGATTGCGTCAGAATCTGCCAACAGTACATCTGAAGCAGGCTCAATGGCAACACTCTTGGCATTAGGTATACCTGGTGGAGGTGCGACAGCGGTGATGCTTGCTGCTTTTGCAATGCATAATATTACCGGTGGGCCTCAATTTATTCGAGAAGAAACCGATATTGTCTACGCTATTATTTTTGCTAATTTCGGGCAGGTTGTATTACTAATGGGGTTGGCACTACTTTTTTTACCGATGCTCGCCAGTGTTGTTAAAGTGCCGATGAAATATCTGATCCCATCAGTACTAGCACTCGCAATATTTGGGTCATTTGGTTTAACAGGAAATATATCTGGCCCAATAACAGTACTGGTTTTTGCGATTATTGGTTGGATATTCAGACGCTATAACTATTCAGTTCCCGCTGCTGTTATCGGTATTTTATTAGGTAGCATGGCGGAAGATTCTTTATTGCACAGCTATCAAATTAGTGGCGGAAATATAGCTTACTTATTAGAACGGCCAATTACATTGGCGATATTAACTTTATTAATATTGTCACTCTTTGGCTCAAAAATTAAATCGTTCCTGTCGAGTCGCACTCAAGATTTAAAGCCCACATAAGCACTATATTTTTTACTTTAATAATGACAAACCATACATTAATTTATGCTTGTCATTATTATTTTTTCTTAGGTACTATTCTATCTTCTCTGGGAAATAATGGTTATCGCGATACCTATTGCAATAACACCAGCACCACCCCATGTCGACAGGCTGTAACGTTCACCCAATAAAAGTGTAGCGGTAATTAGACCAACAGCAGCTGCCACATAACCTATCTGACTCAATAAGACTGGACCACCTTTTTGTTGTAACCTGAAAAAAAGAGGGAACGTCAGCCCGGCTACAACCATTTGAGATAATGCAGCCCAAGGCAGTTGCTGCAGTACCACAATAGACATAGAGTCTGTCGTTAGCCATAACAAAAGAATAAAAACAATTACCGAAAATAGATGACTCCAAAAAGCTAGCATATCTGCCGATGCATCATCAGGCCAGTCAATTGTTCGGTAAACGTTTCCGCAAGCAAGCGCCATTGGAATAGCCACTGCAGCAATAATCCATAAGATAGTTGGCGCGGCCGGTTCTACACTTCGGGTTACACTCACAATAACAGCACCGAATAAACCCAGTGCAATACCCATTACACCTATTTTATTAGGCGTTTTAAGTCTGAACAAAACGGCTAATACCAAGGTAAACACTGGGGACAAGGCAAACATCAACCCGGTATAACCAGAACCTGTATGCGGTATAACACTGAAGACCAATATGTTGGGAATCACAAAAGAAACCAATCCCGAAATAATGACATAACGAACCATTGGACCTTTAGGTATCTTTAGTCGTTGCTGAATTATTAGCACAGGTAGTAAAACGATACAGACACCTAATGAAAGTAGCATTGCCCAAAGGATTGGTGAAACACCTGCATTTCCAGCAATTTTCCCTAGAGGAAAGTTAAACCCGATCAATGTACCTGTCAGCAATAACAAAGCAATTGGGTTTTGTAAAATAGTTGACCATGAATATTTTTGCACGTTAAGAGGCATAGTGATCATTGAGAAAGTATTCCATCAACTGATGTACTGCTTGTAGATTCATATCGATTTTTTTCACTCGCCACCTCACTCATGTATTCCATAAACTCAAACTGAAATCCCGCAGGATCATTAAAATAAGCTGTTTTACGGAAGGGGTGCTCTTCACCGTAGATATCAACATCAAAACCAACATCAGCCAAGCGCTGGATCACACCATCAAGATCATCAACTACAAAACCAATATGAGCAAGTCCTGGTGTATGGCCTTTTAAGTTTCTATTTTCGCCTTTTGCCCCATCGTTTAAGGTAATGTAGTAATCTTCATCACCTATATGCAGCCATCGTCGCGGTTGCCCATACCAACTATTATCACCTTGCCCCCTCACCTTCCAGTTAGGAAAAGCAGCCTGAATAAACTCAACACTGGATCTCATATTTTTCACAACTAAATTGACGTGCTCAATTCTGACCATATGCCCTCCTATCAATTTAGGCTATTTGCGTTTAATTAGGTATTTTGAGCATCCTCTTCATACCTCATATAGGAAATTGCTAATCACACGAGTAAATTTTATTTAGTTTCCTATTGACTAACAATACACTTGTTTAGAAAATAACTGTCAACTTATAATCAACAGTAAAGTAAAAATGGAAAATTTTGGCGCTATACCAGTATTCGTTGCGGTAATTGAAAACGGTGGTTTTTCAGCAGCAGCGGAAAAGTTAGGGATATCTAAATCTGCAGTAAGTAAACGTATCAATAAGCTTGAGACACATCTGGGGGTGCGCTTACTGCATCGCACCACTCGTAAACTAAGCTTAACAGAAGCTGGTGAAAGGTATTTTGAGCGTGCAAAACAAGCGCTCTTGGCTGTAAATCAGGCAGAAGATGCGGTGACAGAACTGCAGGGTGAGCCCCAAGGGACTTTAAAAATCAGTGCACCAATGTCTTTTGGACGGCTGCACATGGCGCCCCTAATCCCCAAATTACTAAAACGCTACCCTAAACTCCAAGTAAGCTTAATCATGGATGATAGAAAGATAGATCTTATTGCCGAAGGCTATGATGTTGCTATTCGATCGGGGTACCACTTATCTGACTCGACATTAATTGCACGTAAACTCACGCCATTGCACCAAGTATTATGCGCTTCCCCTGATTACCTCAAGCAACACGGGGTACCCAAGATCCCTAATGAGTTAAGAGAACATAATTGTGTGCTCTTCAGCTACTCTAGTGATACCAATGAATGGACATTAAATAAAAAAGACTTGTCAGAAACAGTAAAAGTATCAGGTAACTATCAAGTCAATAACAGTGAAGCTCTACTTGAAGCATTAAAACAAGGGATCGGTATTGGCCGTTTACCCACATTTGTTGCAGGGTCTGACCTAAGAGCTAGACGATTAATCAAAGTCTTGGATTCTTATCATATTCCATCCCAAAACTTTTATGCCATTTATCCTGAGAGAGAATATCTGCCAGCAAAAGTACGTGTATTTATAGATTTCGCAATAGAATATTTTGGTGGCGATCACCCATACTGGGATATTGAATAGCAAAAATACGGTTATACTGATTAACCAAACCCTGAGTAGCAAACATGATTTATATTGGTAAAAGTTATACCCTGGAAGTCGTTAAAATGATTAGTTTTGGTGTCTACCTCGATGCAGATAATTTAGGCACTATACTACTGCCAAAAAAATTCACACCCAACAACACACAAATTGGCGATAACATTCATGTTTTCTTATATTTAGATTCAGAAGACAGGCTTGTAGCAACCACACAGACACCCAAAGCTCAAGTCGGCGAATTTGCCTACCTAGAAGTTACCGCGACTACCAACTTTGGTGCGTTTCTGGATTGGGGGCTAGATAAAGATCTGCTTGTACCCTTTGGCGAACAGCATAAGCCAATGACAGTCGGTACTTCATATTTAGTGTATATTTATGAAAATCATGCTGACGACCGTATAGTCGCCTCATCAAAGCTGGATAAATTCCTAGACAAACAGCCGCCCTACTACAAACCTAAACAAGCCGTGGACTTGGTAATAGCCAATAGTACAGAGCTAGGTTATAAAGCCATTATTAACCATACTCACTGGGGAGTTTTATTTAAAGAAGATGTTTTTCAGCGCTTAAGCTATGGCCAATCCATAAAAGGGTACATTAAACGCATCCGACATGATGGCAAAATTGATTTAATGCTACAGGGCGGACAGGAAACCCATGATAAAAACTCTAAAATCATTAAAGATTACCTCATTAAACATAATGGTTATGCTCCTGTACACGACAAAACAGACCCTCAATTGATTTCGTCATTATTTGGTATCAGTAAAAATGCGTTTAAGAGGGCTCTGGGAACTTTATACAAGCAACGTATTATTGATATAGAAAAAGAAGGGATTCGATTGCTAAAAAAATAATACACGAGCATGTATAAATATTCTCAAGCATGATTATTGATAGCTCTTTAGCAATTCACTAAAAACCTTTGGTTGTTCCAAGTTAGGATAATGCCCACAATTATCGAACTCTACGATTTCACACATAGGCAGATGTTCACGTATACTAGCAAAATCGGTATGCCTATGTGATCGATCTTGGTTACCCCATACCATTGTAGCTGGAACCTCAATATTATTTAGCTCACTTCCGTCCGCCCTCATCATCCCTTGTACCAAACTTGCCAAACAATTACATCCTCCGGTATCGAGCGTCTTTAGCGCGCAGGCAGTAAAACCTTCTTTATGAGGACTTTCTTTTGGCAGCGACATTTTTTCATACCAAATCGAAGTAATTTTTTTAGATGTAGCCACATTAATTAACTGACCTAAATATGGAACTTTGAATATATTAGGAATATTATAATTAACCCATTGATATTGCATAACATCGATAGAGGGAGTTTGCCCCAGAACAAGCCTAACAACTCTTTCGGGGTATTTTTTTGCAACAGCTATTGCGATATGTCCATTTATGCAAGTAAACGACAGAGTTGCTCTATCTATCCCAAGCGCGTCCATTATATGGATGATATTACAGACACTTTTATTTATACTAAAATCATAACTTAACTTTGGATAGGAAAAGCCAAAACCTATCATATCAAAACAAACCACTCTAAAGTTATCTCGGGTTTCAGAGATTAAAGTATTAAAATGCTCAATCACACATGGACCATCAGGTACCATAAGCAATACTGGCTTATGCCCTCCTGTATCTCTGACTCGAACTTTCCCTGCATCCGTATCAATCAAATATATATCTTTTGACCAAGAAGCCATTACCTTCTTAGAAGGATAACGATAAAATTTTTTAAGACCGTCTACTATTTGACCATTCATCACTTAACTCTTAAGAAATTTTTCGGCATACAAAGAATAAGTCTATAACGATTCGTTTATCTAAGCACTAAAATAAAATGCTTAATGATTTAATATACCCGTAAGACTTTTGTTCAAAGCATTAGAATGTAATAATAAAATATGAAATTAGACAATCTTATATATTAAATTCATTTCTTAACTCTAAGAGCATATGTGAAAGTTATATCGGTTAATGTTAATGGCATTCGTGCCGCTGCGCGTAAAGGCTTATATGCATGGCTCAAAAAAGTGGATGCAGATGTTATTTGTCTACAAGAATTAAAAGCTCAGCCAGATCAAATTGAAGACGAGCTTTATCACCCGGCTGGCTATTACAGTTACTTTCATTGTGCTGAAAAAAAAGGGTATAGCAGTGTCGGTATTTACTGTAAACAAAAGCCTGATGCAATCCATATGGGTTTAGGCGCAATCAGTAAAGACGACTGGAGCGATGTCGATGCTGAAGGCCGCTACATACAGGCAGATTTTAAAGGAATTAGTATTGCCTCTTTATACATGCCCTCTGGTTCATCAAAAGAAGAAAGACAATTATTTAAATATGACGTAATGGAACGTTTTGAGTCGGTATTGAAATCGATGTTACGAAAAAGACGTGAATTTATTATTTGTGGTGACTGGAACATTGCCCACAAAAAAATAGATATAAAAAACTGGCGCGGCAATCAAAAAAACTCCGGCTTTTTGCCCGAAGAACGGGCCTGGATGGATTGGCTATTGAATGACGGCGATAACAGACGAGAGAGACCATTAAAATTTGTCGATGCATTTAGAGTTATTAACCAAAAAGAACATGAATACACTTGGTGGTCAAATCGGGGACAAGCATGGGCAAATAACACAGGATGGAGAATTGACTACCAAATAGTCACTCCTGGGTTAAAAGATAAAATCGTTACAGGGTCTGACCTTATATACAAAGACGAGCGCTTTTCTGACCATGCCCCCCTTTTAATAGAATATGAATATTAATCATCAGAATTTGATAACTGGATATCGCCATTATTTAAGCAATCAACAAGTATATTAAGTTGCTCTTGAGATAACGGTGAGGAAACTACACCATCACATACGGATCGAGCAAAAGCTTCATCAACAACATAGGTTTCCCCATTAACAAATAAATTCGCTGCTGAAAAAGCCAAACGACTGTGCGGCGGCTTATAGAAAGTAAGTGTTTTTTCTTTTTGTACTAAAGTCTGAAGCTGTCCAATATCCCAAGAAATACCCTCATCATCTAGCGCGCTATAACGTGGTTCGGTAACAAGTTCGCCAAATGCCTGCTGAATAGAGATTTGTAGTTTTTCTGTTGTCAGCCCGGATAAAAAATATTCTAGCTGCTTATGTGCTGCTCGATTTATTTTTGCAGGGTGCTTGTCAATGGATGATTGACTATCTCTATAACGTTTATTTTCTGATAAATTTTCAATCCAATGTTCTAACGTCGCTGTCAACAGCTCTTTTTCCGATGGCGCACGAAACCCAACAGACAATGTAATACAATCATCACTAATAGCAGTACCCCAGTGTGCAACGCCTGCTGGGATATAAATCATATCTCCAGGGTTCAGCACATACGTTTCTATTGCACTGAACTCTGAAAGTAACTTGACTTGATCATTACTTTGTAAGGGTGTTGACTCGTTGCATAATTGACCTAGCTTCCATTCACGCCCTCCTGATATCTGAATAAGAAACACATCGTAGTAATCAAAATGCGGGCCTACACCACCACCAACAGGTGCATAACTAGCCATAATATCTTCTAAACGCCACTGCGGTAAAAACTCAAATCGCGTGAGAATATGCCCAACCTCTTCGATCCACTGATCGACACCTTGTACTAATAATGTCCAATTTTTATTCGGCAAGGAGGAAAAGTCATTTTCTGAAAAAGGGCCATGGCGGCAACTCCAGGCATCATTCAAACCGAATCCAGAAATGATGCGCGCCTCCACTTCAGGCTCACAGGACAAACCTGATAAATCGCCACCATCAACAATACCATTTAAGTCACTCATGGATTCTCGTATCAGCAACGGCTTTTGTTGCCAATAATATTGCAAAAACTCTTCTTTATTTTTCATAGACAATACACATAGACGTATCTTAGCAGTATATCATTTCAACGTTGTACAAATATAAAGCCAATGCCTTATTACCGTAACATTGGCACATTATTATCCGCGCTTTGTATAAAATGTATAAGTAAAGGGTATCTATGAAAACACTATTCACTAAAAGGCTATTCACTAAAGGATTAATACCACTAGCCGCAATTATCACAACTTCTGTAGCAGATGCTGACTCCTTTAAGCGCATTGCGTCATGGTCAACGGCTAGCAATTTACCCTCAGGAAAAGAATATAAAACTGAAACATCCGCCGAAATTATCACAGTAAGTAAGGATGGTAAGACGCTCATTTATTCTGACAGCCCTTTAGGCGGTATAGGCTTTATCGATATTCGTAACGAAGCCAAACCTAAAGCAGCAGGCTTTTTATCGTTAAACGGTGAACCTACCTCTGTCTCAGTATCAAAAAAATACGTATTGGCGGGCATCAATACGTCTAAAAGTTATACAAGACCTAGCGGATCCTTAGTCACAGTCGATATTAAAAAACAAACCATCATCAGCCAATGTGAACTTGGTGGCCAGCCCGACTCTGTTGCTGTTTCTAAAGATAACAAATACGTTGCCATTGCAATAGAAAATGAACGTGACGAAGATTTAAATGATGGCGCCTTACCACAATTGCCAGCTGGTAATCTCGTCATCATTCCATTGAGCAAAGGGCAACCAAAGTGCGAACAAAAGAAAATTGTTAGCCTGACAAACCTAGCAGAGGTCGGCGCTACGGATCCTGAACCTGAATTTGTAGACTTTAACAGTAACAATGAAATTGTAGTAACCCTTCAGGAAAACAATCACATAGCAATAGTTGATGCAAAAAATGGCAAAGTTACTAGCCATTTCTCTGCAGGATCAGTCAATTTAGAAAATGTTGATCTTAAAGAAGAGCGCGCACTAACATTTGCTGGGACACAGAAGAATCGGAAACGTGAACCAGATGCCGTTAAATGGATTGATGATGACCGTTTTGTAACCGCTAACGAAGGGGATTATGAGGGCGGCTCTAGGGGTTTTACTATTTTTAATAAGCAGGGTAATGTACTTTTCGATTCTGGTTTAGACCTAGAATACCGTATAGCCATGGCAGGCCATTATCCTGAGAAGCGCTCAGGTAATAAAGGTGTTGAGCCAGAAGGCCTTGAAGTCGCAACATTTGGTAAAGATACTTATATTTTTGTTCTTGCTGAACGCTCTGGCATTGTTGGCGTTTATAAAGACACTGGAAATAAGCCTGAATTTATACAACTACTACCTGCCGGCATTGCACCAGAAGGTGCTATTGCAATTCCTAATCGTAAGCTACTAGTGGTTGCCAATGAAAAAGATCTTATCGAAGATAAAGGGCCTCGCTCTCATGTCATGCTCTATAAATTAGGTAAAGGCACTGCGGAATATCCACACATTGAATCAGTAATGGATGGAGATCGCCCGATCGGTTGGGGAGCACTTTCGGGATTGGTTGCTGACGAAACTAAAGCCGGTATTTTATATGCAGTTAATGATAGTTTCTATCGTAGCCAACCAACCATTTTTACCATTGACGCTAATCAAACACCTGCGAAAATTATCAAAGCAACTCCCATAAAGCGCGATGGCATACCCGCACAAAAATTAGATATGGAAGGTATCACAACAGATGGAAAAGGTGGTTTCTGGATTGCCTCAGAGGGCCGCACAGGGAAACTAGTACCTCATGCTATCTTTCACGTTAACGCCAAAGGGAAAATCAAGAAAGAAATTTCTTTCCCAACAGAGTTGTTAGCTGTCGAAAAACGCTTTGGTGCAGAAGGTATTACTCGGATTGGTGACACTTTATGGATTGCCATTCAGCGCCAATGGAAAGATGACCCTAAAAATACTGTAAAGCTTGTTTCTTACAACATTAAAAGTAAGGAATGGGGTGCTGTCCGCTACCCAACTGAAGCTGCAGAAAAAGGCTGGATAGGCTTATCAGAGGTTACCGCACATGGAGATTATATTTATATTATTGAGCGAGATAATCAGATAGGAGATAAAGCAAAAGTTAAGCGTTTATATCGTGTCTCTCAAAATGAATTGACACCAAGTAAATTAGGTAGCGACTTACCAGTCGTTAAAAAGGAACTGGTACGTGACTTCATTCCTGACCTTAAGAAAACTAACGGCTATGTTACTGATAAAATTGAAGGTTTTGCAATTGATGTTAATGACCAAGGTTATGCAATTACTGATAACGATGGCGTAGATGATAGCTCTGGCGAAACAGTTTTCTTCTCTACAGGAAAAATGTAACAACTTAGATGATGAAAGATTGCACAATGCAATCTTTCATCACACTTTTCTGAGAAAAACTCAAACAAAAACGTTATTTTCATAAGGTTATAACCTATCAACTACGATAATTTATTTTCCAAAAAGTTAAGAAAATGACATATTTTTTTAACAATCTCGTAACAAACACACCCTAATATGCCTCGCGTTAACGAAGTAAAACATTAAAACTTGTAATTATTTTTATTAAAAATAATTTTACTCGTCTAGCGAATAACTCTTTTATATTTAAATTACCTTAGGGGTTCTCCATGAAAAAATTACCACTTGCACTTGCAATTGGCATTATTGCTGCGTCTAGTTCAGTTAATGCTGCAACTGTTTACGACAACAAAGGCCTTAAATTCAAAGTTGATGGCGACATTCAAATTCAGCTTCGCCAGCGCGTTGGTGATGACGAAGAATTGCATGTTGACTATGACGATTCTGAATTAAAGTTCAAATTAGGTTATGACATCGGTAGTGGTTATACTGCCTTTGCAGAATCACATTTTGATACAGGCAAAGATCGTGATGGTGCAGTTGAATCAGAAGAAACATTTGTTGGTATTAAAAACGATGTATTTAAGGTTCAAGTTGGCCGCATGGATTATGTAACTGATGATTTTGCAACTGAAAAAGGTATTGAAGAACCTCTAGCTGAATCAGCTTTCGAAACTGGCGAAGTTGACGGTGATGATGTAATCCTTGTTGAAGCTAAAGCTGGACCAGTTAAAATTGCTCTATCTCATGACTTAGGTGCTAGAAACGAAACAGACGCAGACGAGTTTTCTTCTACAGATTTGTATATCACAGGGAAATTTGGACCTGTTAAAGCTGGCTTTGCTTACCAAGATCTTGAAGAAGATGCTAATACTCAGTCTGAAACTGTTGGTGTCAACTTAAAAGCTAAATTAGGGCCTGTTAGTCTAGCTGCTGACTACAGTGAAAAAGAATTTGACCAAGATGCATTAACAGATATCGAAGTTACTAATCTTTCAGCAGGCTTTAAAGTCGCACCAACAACCAAAACTCACATTGGTTTTACAAGTGAGTCTCCAGAAGTTGGGGAAGATGTTGATGGCTGGTATGCAAATGTGGTCTATAAGTTCCCTAAAGCAAAAAAGGTAAGCGTTTTTGCTGAACTTCAAGACACTGATGAGGATGATACTGATGTGGGTTATCTAGTCGGTATGCGCGTTAAATTCTAATAATAGAATATCAATTCAGTAGTACTTGCCCCCCAATGCTACTGAAGAATACTCTTAAGCCGGCTTATTGCCGGCTTTTTTTATAGTCAAAAAATAGTGTATGATTCCCATACAATATATTTAGACAGATTCATAGTGGATTCAAAACAACAAAGTAAAGCATCCGAGGACATACCCAAGCTAAAAATCTGGGTAGATGCGGACGCCTGCCCCGTTGTTATTAAAGAGATACTTTGTCGTGCCGCTGATCGCACTAAGACACTCGTCACTTTTGTCGCTAACCAATCTATCAACCTGCCTAGGTCTCGACATATAAAGATGTTACAGGTTGAAGCCGGCTTCGATATTGCTGATGATACAATTGTTCAACGAGTTGAGACAAACGACCTGGTAATTACCAGCGATATACCATTAGCCTCTGAGGTATTAGATAAAGGAGGGTTGGTGCTAACTTCCCGAGGCCAGCGCTATACTCGAGAAAACATTAAAGCGCGTTTAAATATGCGGGACTTTATGGAAACAATGAGGGCTAGCGGTATTCAGTCTGGCGGTCCTGCTGCAATGAACCATAGTGATCGTCAGGCATTTGCCAATGCATTAGATCGCTTATTAACCAGAAGCAAACAATAACGACTGAATATTGTTCCTATGGCAAAAAAGACTCTCTATTTTCTTTGTTTTGTTGTCGGTAGCTTTTTAGCGCTGACAGTATTTTATATAGAATATAAAATCCTTTCGCAGATGATGCATTTTGAAGAGCCCACCTACATCATTCCTCAATACAATATAAAACTAAGTGGCATGGCTGCTGCTTTAGCACATTTTGCCAACATAGGTTTTGGGTTGCTGGCAACGATCATTGCTGTCGATGCTTTCAAAAAATTTAGAAAGTAATCCAAAACTATCACTAGAGCAACAAACAACTAATGTTTACCGGTTACCACTTTTCCCCATAATTTTTCTATAGTACGGTCTCTTCGGCAACCCGCTCGATAAAGCTTATAGCGTATTTTGTTCTTTTTATAATAGTCTTGATGATATGCTTCAGCAGAATAAAAGGTTTTAGCAGAAAGAATCTCCGTTACAATTTTTTTCTTAAAAGGTTTTTTCTTTTCAATTGTAGCAAGAGACTCTTCAAACGTTTTCTTTTGTTCATCATTTTGATAAAACAATGCAGTTTTATATGAGGCCCCTTTATCACAAAACTGACCAATAGGGTCAGTCGGATCAATGGTATACCAATAGAAATCAATTAACTCACGTAAGGATACTTGGCTCTCATCGTAAGTAATTTTAACTGCCTCGAAATGGCCAGTGTTATTTGTCGATACTTCCCGGTAAGTGGGGTTAGATGTAGAACCATTAATATATCCAGACTCAGCACTGATAACACCCTTGTGCTTTTCAAAGTCAGACTCTACGCACCAAAAACAACCACCAGCAACGATAACGGTTTGTTCATCAACACTTTCACCATTAGCTAGCGGCATAATTGATAAAAAACTCGCCATAACAAGAAAAATATAATGCTTCATAATTCTATTTTCTATTTAAATAATAATTATACGATTAATCACATAATGAGACGTGTCTGAGGATATGCCGCATGCCAACCAAACCAAAATGCTCTACGGTAGGGCAATCGACCTAAACGCTTATCATTAGCAGAAGATACTAAACTTTCTTCGCTTAACGTCCACTTATTGCCTTTAGTATCAGTCAATGTCACATCCTGATCATATGAAACAAAATCTATACCTTTTGGATCATAAACACGGTTTGCTCCTGAAGAATCCGTCAGGACAATAAACTGCTGCTGGCCGATATTACCTTTATAAAGAGGGTTTTTATTTAAAAAATCAGTATCAATGGCTAATTGCTCTTTAGGCGATGCAGGAAAAACAAGCGCTAGTACTTCCTGCTTATTCTTTAAACGATCATCTTTGAATGGAGTATGAAACATTAAACGATGATCAGCAAAATAATCGTGATAAGCAACACCTTCGCCATAGTTACGGCGATGTCCAGTATCTAGAGAAAGCACCGTTGTATCAGGATGCCGACGCTTCCATTCACCCCAGGTTGTTGTCACCATACCTAAGTGCTCCAACTTAATTCCTTTACCCACTAATGGGCCAACAACTGGCTCACCTCTAACCGTACTCCATAACGATTGTGTAGCTTGATCATACATTAGTTTATTAGAGCGATACAGAAACCCACTGGTCCCTAATTGATAGTTAAAACCATCAACATTTGTTTTAAATGGGATAACCGTACCACATAACGTACAGTAGACGCCGGCGATATCGATACCACCCACATTATCGACAAACATTTCATGCCAAGCGAGTATACGCTTAGGGTATGCACGTGCATCCCCGTTCACTTCTAACCCAAAAATAATATTATCATCAGCAAGGTATTTCGCCTCATTCCCTGAAATCATATTAGGATTACGTAAAGGAGGAATTCCATCCTGTAAAACGCCACCCCAGCGAATTTCATCAAGGCGAATACGCGCACCTACCTGACGATCACGGAAATATTTTCCGAATCGAGGGTCAAGCCCCTGATAATAATTTGCTTTAAAGTTTGCGTAGCTTGCTGCTGCATTTTCGGGTTTATTCCACAACCAAAAATACCACTGATGAATATCTCCAACGAAATTTTGCCCAGTTTTTTCTCTAAGCAAAGTCATCATTTTTTGGTACAAATCGAAGTTTCGAGGAACGGCCAGCATATCTAATACATGAGGAATATAAGCATCACTCCAATGTTTATCGATATCTGCGATAGCTTTATTCACTGCAGCAAAATCATCCGCACTGGTAAATTCAAATGGCTGTGAAAGTGTATTAAATGCTTGGTCTACGATCTTGTTGTTTTTAACAAGATGTTGGTTGGCTTGCGCCTGATAACTAATAACACTACCTATAATAAAAAGTATTATTGTTGCGTTTAAAAAATGGGGTTTTATTTTCATAAACATTACTCCTGCCACTTCTCAGATCTATTTACACTCCAAAAGTTGCACCGTGAATAATGGTTTCATATGACTTGAATCATTTTGACGAGCTTAACAACAGCTCTTCTTGAAGAGCTGTTGTTAGATGCTTAAAATGGGTAAAAGTTTAATTTTTTAATCAAGAAAAATGCAGGCCGAAGAATAAAAATAGGAACCCATGATTAATCTGATGCCTTATTAATAATCTGCTTTTGTATATGACGTAAACTTAATTCCGAGTCTTGTACTGATTCTCCGGTATAGCAGCATGGATTGCGAGGACAAGCACTACTACGAGGGCAAATCAAACGCGCATCTTGACTAATACCTCGTTCAACCCAAGCAATATTGAGAATTTTAGCAACCCTTAGTAACTCATTTTTTATATGTCCAGGAATTGTCGCTGTCCCGCCGTTATCTAAACAGACATCCTTTAAATCTGCAGCAACCGAATGTGCATCCGTCCCTTGAGACTCCATCGCAGGATTCATATCAATGCCAGCACAAAGCACATGATCATTGCCTGCCAAATCAGTTACCTTGACCGACTCGCAAGAGTAGATCCGGGGTTCATTATTCACTTCAAGAATAGAAATTTGCGAGGACGTTTCGGTTTGCGGCGCGTTAATCATTCGAAAGACAGCCCAGTGCTGGCAAGGATCTAACACCATACGCATATTTCCCCACGGTAAAGGAATACCATTGCCGCGATAAACTGCTTTTAATTTCCCTGGTGGGTAAGCATCAAAGTAATGCCAGTGAGAATATGGAGAAACTGCAGTCATACGCCGCATGACTACAGACGCTGAAACATCAACCATGTCACCAACATTGACCTCATAATTATGGCGATCCAGCAATTGGCGAAAAGGCACTTTAGGGCACAACAATGCGCCTGCAAAAAAGCTGCATTCAAAATCACGCCAGGCATGGATGATATCTTGAGCATCAATCGAAGCATCCTTACGACGAGTGCTGCTACTCAAGCCCTGCCCCGCCACCATGGCACTTTTACCACCATCCTTATTATGTAAAACACAATGGCCTATCTGTACCGCAAGGTCATATTTAAGCCGCATCGGGTGCAACTTCAAGAGATTATTTATGTATATGGTGTTAGGGGGAGTAAAAAAGGATCTCACCAAATTTTTAGACTCGTAGCCCGTTTCATCTCTGATCTCGTCTGGTAGTCGGTCAAACCAACGAATCTCCAGCCCCATATCTTTACAAATGGCAAAAATAGCATCCAAACTTAAAGGCATTTGCTTGCGACCGACATCTTCTGCGGCTCTTTCTAAATCCGGGAAGTGATTCTGGTGTTGCTCTTGATGAGCTCGAATCAACAAATGGGCAAACTGCTGACCAGACACACCGGTTTGAGACAACATTTCAGGCACAACAATTTCTAAGATATCCTTGGAAAACAAAAACTTAGGCTCTAATGACATTCCGTGAATACCACCACGCTTCCCCTTAACAGGCTTAATAGCGTCCTCTTCAGGGGTGTCATCCAAAAACCAACTGGTATCTTTTTGAAAAACCTCAGCAATAACCTCTAGCATTTCCTCACTGGGAAAACGCTTACCTCGCTCTATCATAGACAAATACGAGACCGATGGAGCCACTTCACTGTTACTCCTAATACAGCGAGCAGATAAATCCTCCATCGTCAGGTTATTGCGCTTTCGCAAATTCCGTATCTTTGTCCCTAAAAAGTGGGCATTTCGCATAATACTCTTTGTCATTTTGCCATCACCTCGCCACCCCCACTTTTGTGAAATTTACACTGTAAAATTTTTATTGTGAAATTTTCACATATTTTACGATATACTACAATTATTCTATCAAGAAACGAGAGAAATCAACCGTTGCTTATTGGAACTCTGCAAACCTATAATCGCTTTTTTAAATAGCTAACTGAGCGCAAAATCATGACGACAGCAAGTAAAGATATGCTCCCCAACCTTACTATCAATGAGGCTTTCCGCCATTTCATTGATAGCGAAGTTATGCCCTTGGCAGAGATAGATCCAGATAAGTTTTGGTTAGATGTTCAACAATTAATCGAGGATTTTGCACCTCGCAATCGTGATTTGCTAAAAAAACGCCAAGAACTCCAGCAAAAGATTGATCAGTGGCACCAGAATAATGATTATTACAGCACCAGCCCTGAACAATACGAACAATTTTTAAGAGAGATTGGCTACCTTCTCGAAGAAGGTGACGACTTCACTATCGAAACCGAAAATGTCGATGCCGAAATTGCCTCTATGGCAGGCCCTCAATTGGTTGTTCCTGTAAAAAATGCGCGCTTTGCTCTGAATGCAACCAATGCTCGCTGGGGAAGCCTATATGACGCACTCTATGGCAGTGACATCATTCCTCGTACGGGTAAGTTAAAACCAGGTCAAACCTATAACCAATTACGCGGTAAAGAAGTTATACGCTATGGACGTAATTTCTTAGACAAGCACTTCCCTTTAGATGATGGTGCTTCACACCACGATGTTGACCTTTATCAAATTTATTACCAGCAATTTACTGCTGTACTAAAAGCTGGTACCTATGTTGGCTTAAAAGACTCCAAACAATTTGTTGCATTTAACGGCTCTAAAAATGCACCCAATGAAATTCTGCTTAAACACAATGGGCTACAAATTAATATTCGCATTCAATCTAATAGCAGCATTGGTGCACTAGATGATGCTGGCGTTGAAGATATCCGCGTTGAAGCTGCATTAACCACTATTATGGATTGCGAAGATTCCGTCGCTGCGGTTGATACAAAAGATAAGCTTGAAGTCTATCGCAACTGGCTTGGCCTAATGACAGGCAACTTGAGTACTAACTTTATCAAAGACGGTAAAACAGTTACCCGCACCCTGCAAAGAGATCGGATTTTTACCAGCAGAGATGGCGACCCTTATTATGTCCGCCGCAGAAGTTTGATGTTTATTCGTAATGTTGGCCACCTAATGGATATTGACACCATTAAAGATGGTAAAGGTAATAATATTCCAGAGGGTATCCTGGATGGCATCATTACATCATTGATCAGCACAATTGATTTACAAAATAAAGATAAGCGCATCGCCAATAGTGAAACCGGCAGCATCTATATTGTAAAACCAAAAATGCATGGCCCTGAAGAAGTTGCTTTTACCTGTGACCTATTCAGCCGTATTGAAGAAATACTAGGCCTGGATGAAAATACCATAAAAATCGGCATTCTAGATGAAGAACGCCGCACAACAATTAACCTTAAAGAATGTATCCGTATAGCGAAAAAACGCTGCGTCTTTATCAATACAGGCTTTTTGGATCGTACCGGTGATGAAATTCATACCAGCATGCACGCTGGCGCATTCTTACCTAAAGAACAACTCAAAGATGAGCCTTGGAGAAAGGCTTACGAAAACAATAATGTTGATACTGGCTTAGCGTGTGGTTTTTCTGGTAAAGGTCAAATAGGTAAAGTGATGTGGCCAAAACCAGACGAAATGAAAGGCATGATGGATAGTGAACAAGGTCCACATCTTGCTGGCGCAAATACAGCATGGGTGCCTTCTCCAACAGCCGCTATGCTGCACGTGATCCATTATCATCAAGTTGATGTTTTTGCCCAGCAGAAGAAGCTGCTAAATCGTGAGCGCGCAAATTTATCTGACATGCTGACATTGCCATTAATCCCTAAAGGTGAAACTTTAAGTGATGATGTCATCGAAAAAGAATTGGAAAATAATGCTCACAGCATTTTGGGATACGTCGTTCGCTGGATTGACCAAGGTATTGGCTGCTCCAATGTCCCTGATATTAATGATGTTATCCTGATGGAAGACCGCTCTACTTTGCGCATTTCCAGCCAACATATTGCCAACTGGTTACATCATGGCATATGCACTAAAAAACAAGTCCGTAAGGTATTTGAAAAAGTGGCAAAAATGGTTGATGAACAAAATTCAGGAGATGAGCATTATCAGCCAATGGCAATATCATTTGAAGACAATATCGCATTTAATGCAGCTCTAGATTTAGCACTTAAAGGGATGGAACAACCTTCAGGTTATACCGAGCCGCTGCTGTATCAGTATCGTCAGCAAGCAAAATCATCAAAGAAGTAAGATTATGCAAAGAGAAGATAAGGCTATAGTCATTAGAGTCTAGCCTTATCTAATAATTTGCAGCACAAGTTTTGGTGCCAGAAAATATTTTCTATAGCACCAAAAGGATATACATAGGTAAGGAGTAATACTAAAAAGCGTTATTAAAAAGTTGAATTTATATCTCCAAAAGAAATATACATTAAGATTGAAGCGTCACTATCTCTTAAATATGAGACCAGTTGATTCATTACCAAGACTTTACAGCACTTTTGAATATCCGTATGATCCGCATCCTAAGTATTACTAGCTTGATAATAGGGGCTAGACCGTTTGGGTGAAGTTTTCCAAACGATATTTACACGTATGTATAATGCGCTACGTTTTTTGAAATTATAGCCATTCATTTATAGCTATTAACTATAGAGAGATTAACAATGTCCAATTACACACAAGATATCGCAGCAGTTGCTGCCCTCCGTGATGCTAACGGCAGCTCATGGGATGCAATCAATCCAGAATCAGTAGCCCGCATGCGCGCTCAGAACAAGTTCAAAACTGGCATAGAGATCGCTCAGTACACTGCAGACATTATGCGCGCTGATATGGCGGCATTTGACGGCGACAAGACTAAATACACCCAGTCTCTAGGTTGCTGGCATGGTTTTGTTGGTCAGCAAAAATTGATCTCTATTAAAAAGCACTTTGGTACTACTGAGCGTAAATATCTATACCTTTCTGGTTGGATGGTTGCAGCTCTGCGTTCTGAGTTTGGTCCTCTTCCTGACCAGTCTATGCACGAAAAAACAGCAGTTGCTAGCCTTGTAGAAGAGTTATATACCTTTTTACGTCAAGCTGATGCACGTGAACTTGGCGGCCTTTTCCGCGAGCTAGATAAAGCACGTGAAGCAGGCGACGAAGTTAAAGCAAAAGACATTCAAAACCAAATTGACAATCACGAAACTCACGTTGTGCCCATTATTGCTGATATCGATGCTGGCTTTGGCAACGCTGAAGCGACTTACCTAATGGCTAAGCAAATGATCGAAGCGGGTGCCTGTGCACTTCAAATCGAAAACCAAGTAGCTGACGAGAAGCAATGTGGTCACCAAGACGGTAAAGTTACCGTTCCTCATGCTGACTTCCACGCGAAAATCCGCGCTTTGCGTCACGCTTTCTTAGAGCTAGGTATCGACAACGGTTTAATCGTTGCGCGTACTGATTCTGAAGGTGCTGGTCTAACCAAAGAAATCGCTGTAGTTAAAGAACCAGGCGATTCGGGTGATATCTACAACTCTTACCTAGACGTTGAAGAAATTGACGTAGCTGATATGGCTGAAGGTGACGTGTGCTTCAATCGTGACGGCAAATTGGTTCGTCCTAAGCGTCTACCTTCTGGCCTGTATCAGTTCCGTGCAGGTACTGGCCATGAGCGTTGTGTATTCGATTGTATCGGTGCAATCAATGCAGGTGCTGACCTACTTTGGATCGAAACTGCGGTTCCAACAGTACATGAAATTGCTGGAATGATGAATGACGTTCGTAAAGTACACCCAGATGCGAAACTTGTTTATAACAACTCTCCATCGTTCAACTGGACACTAAACTTCCGTCAACAAACTTATGATGCATGGGTTGCTGAAGGTAAAGACGTTTCTGCTTACGATCGTGCAAACCTAATGTCTGCTGAATACGATGATTCTGAATTGTCTGCAGTTGCTGACGAGCGCACTCGTACTTTCCAAGCGGATACTTCACGCGAAGCGAATGTATTCCATCACTTGATCACTCTACCGACTTACCACACGACTGCGTTGTCTGTAGACAATCTAGCGAAAGAGTACTTCGGTGATGCAGGTATGCTGGGCTATGTTGCTGGTGTACAGCGCAAAGAGATTCGTCAAGGTATTGCATGTGTTAAACACCAAAACATGTCTGGTTCAGACATGGGTGACGACCACAAAGAATACTTTGCTGGTGAAAATGCTCTGAAAGCTGGCGGCGCGAAAAATACGTCTAACCAGTTCAGCTAAGCAAAACTTAGTTTAAAGACGCTCCCCTGATTAATCAGGAGAATGTCCTTAAATGAAAAGGCGGCTCCTTGTAAAAGGGGTCGCCTTTTTTATGAAGACTATTTATGATTGGAGTAGCTTTTACGTTAGAATTCCAATCTATCTTTCTACTACAAACTGATTAAACAATTTCGAATATGGCTAATGCACCTGTTTTTCTTAAAGACGCTAAAGAGTTATTAACCAATCATGGCTTTTCGACAAGTGATACTTGGTATCACGGCACATCATCGGCATTGGTCGACTCCATTCAAAAACAAGGTTTAAAGCGCTCCGGCGATAGAGCATTAAAAAACGCTGCAAAAAAGACCATGGCAACAATTGGTAATAGCTATTCAGAATCCATTGAGCCAGTTTTTTTGACGCAAAGTAAAGAACTCGCTTTTTATTGGGCCGAACAAACGGTGAGAAACCGCAAAGTACGAGTTGAGATTGAAGGTAATGAACAGCCAGCCGTACTTTCTGTCAGATTCCCAGAAAAATTAAATACAAAAGTAAAACCTGATGTGGGCGCGGCGAGCTTACTACTCTTAACAGAAGGCGAAAAATTTATGGCGTATTTGGCCGAAATTTATCAAGAGAACGGTTTTGGCATCCCAGAAATAGACTTAATGAAAGCTGACCGTCTAGAATACTTAAGCACATTAGGTATGGCTTATTATGATGCAGATATTAGCGCCTCATATATAGAATTAATCTCTGACTAACTGTATTTTATAATGATGATTATCATGAAGAGAGCCTACAACTAAAATATTGACGAAACTAACTCATGAGTTTGCTGCTACAATAAGCTTTCCATATAGAAAACTGCAGCTAGTGAGTTAAAAAATGGCGCTTACCGTCCACTGTTAAGTTTTATTTATTGGGCATATTAACTTTATCATACAGGATAAATTTTGCGAGTATTCCTATTATTTCTAGCTTGTATTTTTTTACAGCCTGCACTTTCTAATTCCGATTATTATTCCGCAGATACATTGTTCGAAAATTTTTCTCAATCTATTTTCAAAGTACGCATCGTCGATATCAGCTCTGGCAGTCAGTCATCAATAGGGACTGGCTTTTTAGTGGACGATGGTAGTTTATTGGCAACCAACTTTCATGTTATTTCATCCTTAATTAACAAACCTGAACAGTATAGAGCTGAAATTGAACTGTCTGGCAAAGTATATACCCTAGAAGTAGTATCGTTTGACGTAGTGCACGACTTAGCCATATTGAAAAGCTCAACTCAAGAGATCCTCGGACAGCCACTAGCATTATCACTAGAATCATTGAACAAAGGCCATAGTTTGTATTCCATTGGCAACCCACATAATATTGGCATGACCGTAGTAGAAGGCACTTACAATGGTTTGGTTGAACACCGCTTTATTGATTCCATCCATTTTAGTGGATCCATTAATTCTGGTATGAGTGGCGGCCCTACAATCACTAATCGTGGCAATGTTATCGGAATTAATGTGGCCACAATGGGAGACCAAGTTGGTTTTTTAGTGCCGGCTGATAAATTGGACGCATTACTTTCTCGATTCGACACCCACAAAAATTTAGACCACCATGATTTAATTAGCCAACAATTAGTAAACTTTAGCGAACAGGCCATTGATAAATTATTACAGAAGCCTTGGCCTTCAGAAGCGATGGTAAATGCTAAAGTAGCAGGGCAAATATCTGATTCTTTATCATGCTGGGGAGATAGTCACAACAACAAAGAAAATGGTTTAAAAACAACCTCAAAAGGTTGTCGAAACCAAGACAGCATTTATATTAACAGGCACTTTACAGTTGGCTCTATTGAATACGAATATAGACACTTTTCAGCTGACTCATGGAATAGCTTTTCATTTTACGAATATGTTAATCAAATTACATCAGGAGCAACGGCAGGGAATCGTACAAATAAAGATGATGCTAATAATTATATTTGCCAAAATAGTGTGATAGCAGCGACTGAGAAATCTTTTGCAAAAAAAATGAGTTACTGTGTACGCTCTTACAAAAATATAAAGAATTTGTACGATACCTTTTATATTGCGACCAGTATTGACCAATCCAATGAAGCTATAATGGAGCACTTTACTTTATCAGGGGTAACAGAAATTTCTGCTCATCGATTTTTAGATCGCTTTATGGAATCAGCATCGTGGGAATAGTCGTTGAAATTATTAACCGCACTGGCCACGTTCAACACTGTCAGATTTTTGATAAAAATTCTATTACTGTCGGACGTGCTTATACGAATGATGTAGTGATTGCTGATACCTATGTTGATCCAGTGCATGCTTCTATTTCCTGTTCAGGAGATGGTAATCGAGAAACTGACTTTACTTGTCAGGACCACTCAAGCGTTAATGGAATATTTGACATCAAAGGACGCAAGCAAAAAATTCAAAGCCATTGGCATTCAGGGCAAGTAATTTCTTTAGGTAAGACACTTTTACGAATTACATCTCCATCTATACCTGTACCACCTGCCACGCGCTTATCCGCATGGGAGAAAGCCAGCGATATATTAACTCAAACACGTGTTATCATATTCGTGAGCAGCCTATGCCTTCTGTTAGCGACAATAGATGTTTACCTATCTTCGTTTGCAGTGGCAGATAAAGCGTCAGAATATACGGCTGTATTATATTTATGGCTAGCTCTAGTATTTTATGCTGGGATATTTGCATTTTTGGGAAAAGCATTTCGACAAGATAGCCGCTTTTGGCTGTATTACACACTTATTTGCGGCTCAACAATTCTCGTGATGAGCTATGATCTACTATCAGGTTTGATCTTTTTTAATTTAAACCTAGGGGTTAGCAGTTGGTTTAACATTATAGCTTATATACTTATTATTGCCTTATTACTTAATTTTTCTATTCGTTTTGCACTATCTGTTAAAACTATCACGCGCATTGCCATTGTCAGCATCATCCCCAGTTTAGTGCTAATCAACCTAGCTATTCAGATGAAGAATGATTCTGAATTTAATTGGCGCCCACAATATGATGTAACCGCCTATACTCAAACTCTATATTTAGCTAAACCTAAGACAAAAGCTGATGTCCTAACGTCCTCGCAGACGCTATATAAAAAGCGCTAATATAAATAAGCCGGCTTTATTGAGACTTGTAAGTGATATAAAAATTTACTGTTGGCTCTATAGCTAAATAACTACAACTATTGCTTCCAGGTAAAATTAATAAATGCACCAAGAATAATTAAGCCCCCTCCGATAAAGGTCCATATCGTTGGCATTTCACTAAAAACCAACCAACCAAGTAGTGCAGCAAATACGACTTGAAGATAGGAAAAGCTTGTCGCCTTACTTGCCGTCTCTGTTTGCATCGCTTTGGTTAAGCCTATTTGCCCCACTTGTGTTGTAATACCCACAAGCAATAATAACAACCATGTCCAACCTTGAGGCATGACAAAATTATCGCCTAATAAAATAATAGAAAGCGGAAATGCGATAATAGGGAAATAAATAATAATAACCGATGGATCTTCTGTTTGATTCAATTTGCGAACCAGCACATAAGCAATAGCACTACCAAATGCACCCGCCACTGCTGCTGCAATCGCTAACGAAGAATAGGAGCTACTTAACTCACCAAAAAGAAAATCAGGGCGAACGATAATAATTAAGCCGATAAAGCTTAATGCGATACATAATATTGTTGAACGATGTAACCTTTCATTGAGAAATAAAATAGCTAACAAGGCAGTAAACATAGGGTGCAAATATTGCAGCATTGTTGCTTCAGCAAAGGGTATATGTACCAAAGCATAATAAACACAAATCAATGCAAAAGCGCCCACCATACCCCGAGCCAATAATAGGCCTCGACGATTCCCTAACAGTGAAATGCCTTTACGTTTAACATCCAAATAACTTAATACTACTGATACCAGCGAGCGCGCAGCGACGATTTCTAACACAGGAATACCTTGTGCACTGACTAATTTCACACACGCGCCCATCAACGAAAAGCCGAGAGCACTTAATATCATATAGCGAGCACCAAGAGGGATAAAGTTGATCATGCTATAGCGATTTAGCCATAATAACCGCGTCTTCTCTGCTATTTTTTGAAGCGCTTTTTTCAGCAGGATAATAGTTGGCTCTCACCCCCACCTCATTAAACCCTATCCCTTCATAAAGAGAAATAGCAGGTAGGTTAGACTCACGAACTTCTAAGAATAATGTGTGAATATTTTTATGAGTGTCTGAATTGAATAATTCACAGGTCATACATAGTAATTGCTGAGCAATTCCTTGACGTTGAAACTCCGGCGCAACGGTTATATTGAGTAATTCAGCTTCATCAGCTGCCGTTGATGTAATGATATACGCCACGATTTTCGACTGTTGCAATACAATTCGGCATTGATGTGAGGAGTTAATGCTGGAAATAAAGTGCGATTCTTTCCAAGGATGACCGTGAGTGACTTGCTCAATCGCAAGAATATCAGAGAGGTCTTCAAGGCACATTTCTCGTAATTGGAAAGATTGGTCATTAAGAAGAAATTGCGTCATTTAAGGAAAAGATCTCAAAATATATAAATAGGTAATTTTGCGGTTAGGAAATAGAAATTAAATGACTATCGAGAGATATTCTGCAATGCCGCCCATGCTATTTCTTTTTGCAGAGGCTCTTGCAACATAGAAAAAAGACTTGGGATAATAATGATATTGGCTTGCCATAAAGAGTCTTCAATAAACGTTCCCTGCATCTTAGCGAAATCAGATATATCCTCTAAAGAATAGAGTGTCGAATTTTCCCCCATCACAACAAGCTTTTTAATCGGCATTTTGGTCACTTGAGCAGATATGTAAGCTTGTACCATAGCACGCGCTTGTTTAACCTCGTCGTCATGTTGCTCTTTAGTAATCACGCCACCATTTTTCTTCCTGGAGAATTTATCGCCAATAAAAACAGGCCAGCGAATTGTTTCACTAGGAGGTAATTGCACAATAGAATAACCCATAACACGCAGTATATTTTGCAATAAGCGATCCGTTGGTAATGCAGTCCCGGGCTCACGGGAATCAATCACTAAACAGTCTTCAGACACTCGCCACACACTCAGTGTAAAACTAACTGGCACTAAGCCCTCAATATCATCACTAACCTTGTTCTGGATGGTATCTAACGCTGAACTATCGGTAGAGTTATCAGCAGAGCTGTCCGTAATGGGCCCTTCTTTACCCACGGTTGATTCAAGCGACGTTTCTACTTTTTCATTCTTCCCGTCTAAGCCTTGCAGCAAAGATGAAACGTCCGGTACAGATGCAAGCTTGGTAGATCCATTTACTTCCTCTTTTTCATTCTTCTGTATATCGTCCGCATTATCAACGGAGGCAACCGAGTCGACTATAGACGGTACCTGCAACAATTCATTTGGCAATAGTTCAGAGGGCGCAGCACCAGAAGCTATTCGTCGAGGAACATAATTTTCTATGCCTAAGATCGATAAATATTGCTGGCGTCGCTGCTCTAACATTACACACCTTCTCGCTGAGGGTGCGCTTTATGCTTGCCTGTCGCAAGCAAGTTTAATGCGTGGATATACGCTTTCGCAGATGCCGCGATCACATCGATATCCGCACCCACACCATTAACAATATTACCACTGGACTCCAAACGCACTGTCACATCTGCTTGAGCTTCAGTGCCTGCGGTAATTGCATTCACTGAGTAAAGCTTTAGGTCCGCGCCACTATTCGCTATCTTTTCTATCGCTTTAAAAACCGCATCAACCGGACCAGCACCTTCTGCACTGACAGTTTGCTGCTCACCCTGGACTCGAATGTGCAGATTGGCTTGTGGCGGCTGCCCCGTTTTACACAAAATTTCCATATTCTCGAATTGATAAACATGTGAAATAGAACTTTGATCATGCCCAACCAAGCTTTGTAAATCTTCATCAAAAATTTCGTGCTTTTTATCTGCTAACCCCTTAAATCGAGAAAAGACTTCATTAAACTGGGCTTGAGATTCAAAGCTAATTCCCAACTCTTCGTAACGAGATTTAACCGCTGCTCGCCCTGAGTGTTTACCCAATACTAGTTTATTGGTATTCCAACCTACATCCTCAGCACGCATAATTTCATAGGTCTCACGATGCTTTAATACTCCATCCTGATGAATACCAGACTCATGAGCAAAAGCATTAGCCCCCACAATGGCTTTATTAGGCTGAACAGGGAAACCCGTAATACTAGAAACCAGCCGAGATGTTGGCACAATATGGGAAGCATCAATTTGAGTGGCAACAGGATATATATCCTGCCGCGTGCGAACAGCCATTACCACCTCTTCTAACGACGCATTACCTGCACGTTCACCCAAACCATTAATCGTCGACTCAATTTGTCGAGCCCCATTCATTACTGCCGACAAAGAATTGGAAACAGCCAAACCTAAATCATTATGGCAATGGGTAGAAAAAATGGCTTTATCTGAATTAGGAACATTCGCAATCACACGGGCAAACATCTTGCCGTATTCATCAGGCTCACCATAGCCCACTGTATCCGGAATATTAATGGTACCGGCACCGGCATTTATCGTCGCTTCAATAATGCGGCACATAAATTCAAAGTCAGAGCGGCTACCATCTTCTAAAGAGAATTCGACATTATCGGTATATTGTCGTGCATGCTTCACAGCCTTAACCGCTTGCTCTAATACCGCTTCCGGCTCCATTTGCAACTTGTATTTCATATGAATAGGCGATGTCGCAATAAAAGTGTGGATGCGCCCACTGTTAGCAGGCTTAATGGATTCTCCTGCACGATCAATATCTGCCGGGACAGCACGAGATAAACTACACACAGTAGAATCTTTAACGGCTTCAGCAACGGCTTTAACAGCTTCAAAATCGCCAGGGCTTGCAATGGCGAATCCCGCTTCAATCACATCAACACGCATCTTTTCTAGCATTTTCGCGATACGTACTTTTTCATCCTTCGTCATCGAGGCACCTGGGCTCTGCTCCCCATCGCGCAAGGTTGTATCAAAAATGACTAATTTATCTTTTTTTGGTTTGTTCATAAGAGTCCTCGCATACCTGAAGCCCGAAGCGCTTTCTTAAGGCATAAATCTAGTAATACATTATCTCTGATTGCTTTAGTCTATAAAAGAAGTCAGGTGAAAGAATTTGGGTTAACGATGTGTAAAATAGATGATTAGCCGCGCAGCGGCAGCAGAGAAATCCTTAGAGATAGGCGTAACAAAGCAAAAATAGCATCTGATGCCGCAGTTGGGTAAGCTTTTGATATCATTTTTCTGAAAGTCATAAAGCGACTATAGACCTATTAAATAGATTCGACAAGCTTGCAAATACACAGTATTAACTAGCGTCTCCATTAGTTTTTTGTATCGCTGATTGTATATATTCTCTGCAACTTGGATAAACCGCACTTAGAATAACAACGAGAGGCTCTGACGACCGGATATTTTTGAAGTATTTAAAACAGGCTTCAATGTTAACAATACATGCATCGATATGATGCTCATACTCATTATTATCACTCTGACTTGATGGCTTAAGCTCAATACGCCCCTCTAAGAAACCCTCCAACCCCTCTAATAATAACTTCTCTGACTGAAGCTCTAATGCTTTAACTTGGTCACGAAGTTGACTCCACGTCTCCTCTGCAATAGGCCATTCAGGCTTATAGTCATGCTTCATATCACGGCGGATACTTCTTAAGGCCCGTACAGTACGAAGACTCCAATCGTTCGAAAAGTCTACAGACTGTTGTAACAATTCCTTAGATACGGCACCATAGCGCACCCCTGACCAGCAGCAGAATAAGAGCAAGGGAATATCGAAATGATATTCATCCTGCAAGTACAAACAGGCTGATTGGACTTGAGGGGCTGAATAAACAGTACAAGAGAAATCCCATAAAGAAAGGTCAGTGTTCATGCATTGATTCGCAAAAAAGAGTTAAAGAGAAGATGGCAAATAATATCATTTTAATTGGCATGCCAGGTTCTGGCAAAAGTACGGTTGGCGTCCAGTTAGCTAAGCACCTCGGACTAGATTTTATTGATACAGATTTAGTCATACAAACTAACCAAGGAAGAATGTTACAGGATATTTTCGATAACGATGGTTATCAAGTATTACGAGATATCGAGGAAAAGGAGCTTTTACAATTACAACTATCCAATGATTTGGTCTCTACTGGTGGTAGTGCTGTTTATAGTGATGCGGCAATGAAGCATTTAAGATCACAAGGTACCGTCATCTACCTGTCAGTGAGCTTTGAAGAGATAGAAAAACGTATTAACGACAGTGAAAATAGCCGGGGAATTGCTAAATCCGATGGGCAAACATTAAAAGATATTTACGATGAGCGTCTACCTCTATACGAGAAATATGCAGATGTGACTATCGATAATGAAACATTCATGAGCATGGAAGACATCTTAAGCCATCTCAAATAGCAATTTTTAAAACTAAAAAGCCACTGAAAATTCAGTGGCTTTTTAGTTTTTAACAATACAAGTTTATAGAAACGTGCATTTAAACTATGCATTAACAGAGCTAGGAGCTTCCCCTTCGGGCGGAGGAACAGGTACTTCACTAGTTTTCGCTTTAGGCGCAGCCTTCTTCTTAGCTGCTTTTGGCGCTACCGTGTGACGAACCAGCTCTTTTTCATCAAAATGGTCAACATGTATCACTTCCATCAGCGCTTTATCATAAGCGAATAGAGTGTTAGCCTCATCTTTAGATAGAACCTCTGCTTGTAACGCTACATTAATTTGCTCTGCACCCAATGCTTTTTTAATCGTACCGCTCTTTACTGCCGCTTTGATCTTATCAAACAATGGTTTGAGTTCGGCCTGCTTCTTAAAAACAGCATCTACTTGCCCTAGTGGATTAGTCGGCATATCTTTCACGAACACACTCTCAAGGTGGCGCTCACGGACCTTACTATTTTTAGTAAACAGTTTAGATACTGTTGTATCCAACGAATCAGCAGGAGCATTGAATCGTGCACCTAAAGGAAAAATCAACCAACGTAACTTCATCGCCAAAAAGCGATTAGGATAGTTTTGTAATATTTCCTGCATCGCCACTTGGTACTGATTTGTTAAGTATTTTAGACTCCACTCAACCAGCGGATATTCTTCTTCAGGGCACCCTTCATTTTCATAATGTTTCAACACCATACTCGCTAAATACAGAGTACTTAATAAATCACCCAATCGTGCTGATAACATTTCCTTAAACTTTAACTTGGACTGTAGAGTCAACATAGAGACATCGGCAATCAAAGCAAATGCCGTACTCAAGCGGTTGAGATCCCGATAATGTTGTTCCAGTTTCGCACTGCCTTCAACACTACCTAGCTTCCCGCCAGTCACACCTAAAATAAATGAACGCGCTGCATTAGAGATAGAAAAACCAACATGACCGAAGAATGTCTTATCAAACTCATCGACTGTTTCATCATTAACAGGCTGGCCAGCCAATTCCATTTCTTTTAATACATAAGGATGGCTGCGTGTTGCGCCCTGCCCAAATATCATCAGGTTGCGAGTCATGATGTTCGCGCCTTCGACTGTAATCAGAATAGGAACCGAGCAGTAAGCATCTGCAACATAGTTTTTAGGCCCAGTCATTACGGCTTTACCGCCTTGAATATCCATTGCATCAATACTGCATTGACGAGCCATTTCAGTCAGGTGATATTTTAATATTGCCGAAGGGACACTGGGTTTCTCACCATAGGAGAGAGATTGCACTGTATGAGTCACTGCTGCGTTAATGATATAGCTGAAACCCGCTATACGAGCGAGAGGCTTTTGCACGCCTTCAAACAAGCTGATTGGCAACCCAAACTGCTGCCGTAAAGATGCATAAGCGGAAGTGCCTAACAACATTTGCTTGGCATAACCGTTACTGATACTCGGCAATGTGACACATCGACCAACCGATAGACAATTGACCAACATAGTCCACCCTTTACCGGCCATGTCTGCCCCCCCAATAATATAATCCAATGGGATAAAGACATCTTTACCGAATATAGGGCCATTAATAAAGGCATCACCCACAGGCTTGTGACGACGACCGATGCTAATTCCCTTAGTATTACGGGGGATTAACGCACACGTAATGCCGTACTCGTCCTGTTCCCCCAGCAAATGATCCGGGTCACTCAATTGAAAGGCCAAGCCAACCAAGGTGGCAACGGGCGCTAGTGTGATATAACGTTTTTCAAAGTTTAATTTGATACCAAGAATTTCTTTACCTTCAAATTCACCTTTGCAAATAACACCAGTATCGGGCAGTGATGTCGCATCAGAGCCAGCTAATGGACCAGTCAGCGCAAAACAAGGGACATCAACACCTTTTGCTAATCGAGGTAGGTAGTAATCTTTTTGCTCTTCAGTACCATATTTAATCAACAACTCGCCTGGCCCTAATGAGTTCGGCACACCAATGAAATTCCCAATACAACCGCCACAAATAGACACTCGGCTCAATACCTCAGCCTGAGCCATACCGGAAAAGTCCAAACCGCCGTACTCTTTAGGAATAATCATCCCTAAAAAGCCGCTATCTTTAATGAATTTGACGATATTATCGGGGATAACCGATATATTGTGGTTAATATCCCATTTATCAGCCATACCACAAAGCTCTTTTACCGGCCCATCCATAAAGGCTTGCTCTTCTTCAGTTAACGAAGGCTTAGGTAGCGATAAGAGTTTATTCCACTCAGGCTGGCCACTGAATAGTTCACCATCCCACCAAACTGTGCCAGCATCAATTGCTTCTTGCTCAGTTTGAGAGATTTCAGGCAATACACTCCGAAACCACTCAAAAATAGAACGACTCAGGTACTGTTTGCGAATAGATGCTTGTGCTAACACCACGAAACCGGCTGATAACACAATCATAATAAGCCCTAAAAGGCCAAATCCCGACGTTATCAACTTCACCAAGGTCAATACTGACATAATTACCCCAGTTTCCATCAAAGAGGATTTGCTATAGGCACAATAAAGAAGAACTCCCATTGTCGCCAACAAGAAAAATAATGTCATTTGTTCTCTCCGTATACAGGTTACTTTGATAGGTTGATTTATAGAGCTATTTTCACACCTCGAAAAAAAACGAGCGCTCGCTCTATAATTCATGTTAATATTAGTCTATTGTTTATACAAGCAATATTTTGTGTCTTTTAGTGCACAAAATAACTGATATACATCAAATAATAAGAGTTGTTTTATTTATGGGCCTAACAACAACCTCACAAGATGCTTTTTTAGGTAGTACATTCGAAGAATACAGTACTCATTTCGCTTATCAAGATGAATCATTGTTTCATCTATTATTTGAAAAAAACCAAGATCGGATTAAATCTAAAAAAGCAGATATCGCCGCCGCCAACCTCAAAAAGGTGTTTGAAGCCACATTTAAACTGTCGGCTAAAATTGGCTTTCATGAAATGTCACTTCGAGACCTATCCCGAGAAACAGGGCTTAGTATGGGAGGACTATACTCCTGCCTGACCAAAAAGGAAGACATAGCGCTGATGGTACTCGATATCGTAGAGCTAGTATCCAACGAAAATAATGAAAAAGCCGCGGCTCAAACTGACGAACTCGCCAGTTTGGAAATGGCCATTAAATACCATTTATATAGTAGTACATTATTACAGCCTTGGTTTTTCTTCTTATATTTTGAAACGCGATCTTTATCCTTGGAAAACCAGGCAAAATCAAAAGCTATTGAAATCAATACCATATCAACATTCGAAAAGATCATAAAATCAGGGGTGCAGAAAGGTGTATTTGATGTAAACAGCCCTTATTTTGTCGCCCACACTATATTAATAGTATTGCAGGACTGGTATCTAAAACCTTGGAAAAATAAAGAAAAAGACATGGATCTCGAAAAGTATTCCAAGTACTTATTTATTATGGTTAAAAAGCTACTTCAGATATAAGTTTGAATGTAACAAACAACATTTATTAATAACACTATAAACGATAAAAAAAGAGGTCAATATCCATGAACCGCTTCTGGCTAAACTCATACCCCAAAGATGTACCTCATGATATTAATACTGACGAATTCCCTTCGGTACCTGCGATATTGGCTCATGCTTGTCAGCATTACCCGAAAAATACTGCATATACTAATTTTGGTACCTCTCTTACCTTTTCTGAAGTCAATGTACTGTCATTAAAATTTGCTGATTTTTTACAACATGATTTAGGGCTAAAAAAGGGAGATAGACTAGCAATTATGCTGCCCAATATATTGCAGTATCCCATCGCCCTTTTTGCGGCAATGAGAGCCGGCATTATCATTATTAATGTTGATCCCATGTATACCAAACGAGAATTGGCGTATCAGCTTAATGATTCAGGTGCCGAAGCTATTTTATTTTTAGAAAATTTTGGCGATACCGTTGCCGCTGCACTACCAGAAACGGGGGTAAAAACAGCGATATGTACACGTGTTGGAGATTGTTTAAAATTTCCAACGTCACTTATTATTAACTCTGTTCTGCGTTACGTTAAAAAAGCAATACCCAGTTTTAGCATTACTGGAATGGTCAATTTTAAAAGTGCTCTTGCCGATGGCAACAGCGAACGGTTTACTGAGGTGACACTGAATCACGATGATATTTTATATTTACAATATACCGGAGGAACAACCGGAGTCGCTAAGGGCGCTATTTTAACTCACGGCAATCTCGTTGCTAATATGCTGCAAGCAAAAGCCTGGATAGGGAGTACCTTAACACCAGGAAACGATGTCATTATTGCAGCGTTACCGATTTATCATATTTTTTCAATGACGGCGAATATATTAACCATGATGTCCATTGGTTGTCACAATTTATTAGTCACGAATCCAAGAGACTTCGAAGGTTTCGTTAAAATATTAAAGAAGAATCGATTTAATGCCTTTATCGGTGTGAATACACTCTACCGAAAACTTCTCAATACAGACGGCTTTAATGACATTGATTTTAGTGGACTAAAACTGACACTTGCGGGTGGTATGTCTGTCACCAAAGATGTCGCTGATGACTGGAAGAAAGTAACGAATACCCCCGTGGTTGAAGCTTATGGATTAACAGAAACCTCCCCGGCTGCAACAATGAACCCATTAGACCTGCAAGATTACAATGGCTTTATTGGTTTGCCTATCTCATCTACTTATGTGCAAATCAAAGATGAAGATGGCAATGATATGGGTATAGATGCAGAAGGCGAAATATGTATTAAAGGCCCTCAGGTAACGCAGGGCTACTGGCAAAAACCGGAAGAGACAGACAAAGCATTTACAGCCGATGGGTATTTTAGAACCGGTGATTTTGCATCAATAAATGCTGAAGGGTATGTAAAAATACTGGACCGCAAAAAAGATATGATTTTAGTTTCCGGCTTTAATGTATTCCCTAACGAAGTGGAATCTGTACTATCCCAACATCCTGATATTTTAGAAACCGCAGCCATTGGCATGCCTGACCCGACATCTGGAGAAGTCGTTAAAGTGTTTGTTGTGAAAAACAACCCTGATCTGACCGCCGAAGAGGTAATGAGATACAGTAGAGAACAGTTAACCGCTTACAAATGCCCTAAAGAAGTCGTATTTATGGATGAATTACCAAAATCTAATGTCGGAAAAATATTGAGAAAAAATTTACGATAGCTATTTTTTAAGATTTTTTAATAGCATAAACCCATTAATAACGATAACGGTTATCTACACATATGAAACCATACCCACATATTTTTAAACCTTTAGACCTTGGTTTCACCCAATTAAAAAACCGCGTCATTATGGGGTCGATGCATACAGGCTTAGAAGAGGCAAAGAATGGCTATGAACGCATGGCTCTTTATTTTCAAGAACGCGCCAAAGGTGGTGTTGGCTTAATTATTACTGGAGGTATATCGCCTAACTTGTCCGGCCGAGTGGCTCCCTACTCGTCACAATTGAGTTTCCCTTGGCAAGTTAAAAAGCATAAAATAATTACGGATGCTGTTCATGAAGTAGCTGATGCTAAAATATGTTTGCAAATCTTACATGCAGGGCGCTATGGTTATCACCCCTTATGTGCCGCACCATCACGAATTAAATCACCTATCTCTCCCTTTACTCCCAGAGCATTAAGCAGACTCGGGGTTTATAAAACCATTCAGGACTTTGCGAATTGCGCGAACTTGGCAAAAAAGTCTGGCTATGATGGTATTGAAATCATGGGGTCGGAAGGTTATTTAATTAACCAATTTGTGGCGCCAAAAACAAATCACCGCAAAGACAAATACGGCGGTGATATCCATAATCGTATTCGTTTTCCATTAGAAATTATAAACGCCATTCGAAAAAAAGTAGGCAAACAGTTCATTATTATTTTTCGTCTATCTATGCTTGACCTAATCGACCAAGGTTCAACGTGGGATGAAATTGTCATCTTTGCTAAAGAGCTGGAAGCCCATGGCGTTAATTTAATTAATACGGGCATTGGCTGGCATGAAGCACGAGTGCCCACCATTGCAACAATGGTTCCCAGGGCATCATTTACCTGGGTGACTGAAAAGCTCAAAAAAGATGTGAATATTCCGTTGATTACAACCAACCGAATTAACACACCAGATGTGATCGAAGATATATTGTTAAACAAACAAGCTGATATGGTTTGTATGGCTCGCCCTTTCCTCGCTGACCCTTACTTTTTACAAAAAGCAGCCAATGACAATGCAAAATCTATTAATACTTGTATCAGCTGTAATCAAGCGTGTTTGGATCATGTCTTTAAACAAAAAATTGCCAGCTGTTTAGTGAATCCTAAAGCTTGTCATGAAACAGAATTCAGTCACAAGCAAGCAACTGTAAAGCGGTCATTTGCTGTTGTGGGTGCAGGGCCAGCAGGTCTGTCATTTGCAATAGAAGCTGCTGAACTTGGCCATTCGGTGACATTGTATGAACGCAATCACGAAATAGGCGGGCAATTTAACATCGCAAAAGAAATACCAGGAAAAGAAGAATTTAAAGAAACTCTCCGTTATTTCAATTATCAAATTGAAAAACTCAACATTACTATACAGCTCAATACTGAAGTGAAAGCAGAGAATTTAATTAACCAATTTGACGAAATTATTATTGCGACAGGAATCCGGCCTCGAATACCATCAATTGAAGGAGCCGACTTATCTCATGTGCTGACCTACCAAGATGTATTGTGGCACAAAAAACCGGTAGGAAAGTCAGTTGCATTAATTGGTGCAGGCGGCATTGGCTTTGATACTGCTGAATTTTTAGCACACGACCCAAATAAATTACCAACATCATTGGACAAACCTGCGTTTTATAAGGAATGGGGAATCGATATCCACTATAACCATAGAGGTGCGATAACAAATAAAAAAGCCGAGATGTCCCATAGACAAATTTACCTATTGCAACGAAAAGCATCCAAACTTGGCAAAGGTTTAGGAAAAACAACCGGCTGGATTCATCGACAATCGCTTAACGATAAAGGTGTCGACATGATTGGCGGTGTTGAATATCAAAAAATTACCAAAGAAGGCTTACATATTAGTATTAATGGCAAGCAGCAATTATTAGAAGTCGACAACATTGTTCTATGTGCTGGTCAACTATCTAATAACGAATTGTATGAAGAGCTTAAGGCGAAAAACCAACCCGTACATATTATTGGTGGTGCACACTTAGCAGTAGAAATAGACGCCAAAAGAGCCATTAATGACGGAGTTCGCCTAGCCCACAAATTAACTTGATCACTCAAGCTAATTATCTTAAAACATTATTCAACAGAGAACCCTTTCACGATAGACTCTATTCATAGCGACATGAGTAAGTGATTAAGAGTATTATTTAAAAATAACGATCAGCAATAGGATTTATCTTATGGCAACAGCACCAAAAACGGCATCAAAAAAGAATCGTATCGCAGTCATCAGTGGCCTAAGAACACCATTTGCCCGTCAAGGTACTTTTTTCCGAACAGTGAATGCCATTGACTTGGGCCGAATGGTCGTGAAGGAGCTCATTGCTCGAACCAATCTTGATGTCAGTGAAGTAGAACGACTAGTCTATGGCCAAGTCGCCATTCTCCCTAAAGCACCTAATATTGCTAGAGAAGTGGTGTTAGGGACGGACCTGCCTGTTACTTGTGATGCCTATAGCGTTTCGCGTGCTTGCGCGACAAGCTTTCAATCAGTTGCTTGTATTTTTGACAGTATTAAAACTGGCGATATCAAGGTCGGCATTGCTGGTGGAGCTGACTCCTCCAGTGTTATCCCAATCTCATTCAGTGACAACTTTGCACTAAAACTCGTTCAAGCCAATAAGGCGCGAACGCTAATGGCTAAACTCAAAGCCTTTAAGGGGACACGCTTAAAGGACCTAGCGCCCATACCCCCTGCTATTGCGGAATATTCTACCAATTTAAGAATGGGTGATAGTGCTGAACAAATGGCTAAAGACCACAATATTTCGCGAGAGTCTCAAGATGAGCTGACTATTCGTTCTCATACTCTGGCAAATCAGGCATGGGAAGACGGTAAACTGGATAACGAAGTCATTCGCGCCTATTCAGAACCTTACAAAAAAGCATTCATTCGCGATGAGAATATCCGACCCGATTCTACCCTAGAAAAGCTCTCATCTTTGCGACCAGCATTCGATCGACGTTATGGTAGTGTAACGGCTGCCAATAGCACTCCGTTAACCGATGGAGCTTCGGCCATGCTGCTAATGAAAGAAGACGTTGCATTAGCCTTAGGCTATGAACCGTTAGGTTTTATCAAACACTATGCCTTTACTTCGAATACAGTTGATCGGGACTTATTAATGGGACCAACACAGTCATCCGCTAAAGTGTTAAAGAAAGCACGAATGACATTAAACGATCTAACGTTGATAGATATGCACGAAGCATTTGCGGCACAAACTCTCGCTAATGTACAAGCCTTTGCATCCAAGGAATACGCTCAGACATTTCTTAATCGCAAACAAGCCCTAGGCGAAATTGATATGGATAAATTCAATGTACTAGGTGGATCATTAGCCTATGGCCATCCTTTTGCTGCTACCGGCGGCAGAATCATTACACAAACATTGCATGAATTAAAACGTCGAGGTGGCGGTACTGCACTAACTACAGCTTGTGCTGCAGGTGGTATCGGAGCAGCCATGATTATTGAAGCGGAATAATAATATGAAAACATTTACAACCGAACTCAATACCCAGGGGATCTTCACGGTTTCGATTGACGTCCCCGATGAAACAATGAATGTTTTTAATCAGCAGATCGCCGATGACTTTAATGAACTGGCAACGGAAATTGAACAAAACAGTGACATTAAAGCCGTTATTTTCGTCAGTGGTAAAGAGACAGGCTTTATTGCTGGTGCTGATATTAAAATGCTACAGAAAGTTGAAACGGTTATGGATGGCAGTGCAATTTCTCTGAATGCTCATGCGATGCTGAATAAAATCGCTAATAGCCGTAAACCTCATATTGCGGCTATTGATGGCGTTTGCCTTGGTGTGGGTTACGAACTGGCACTCGCGTGCCATTATCGTATCGCTACAGATAATCGATCGACCAAAATTGGGTTGCCTGAAGTAATGATCGGCGTGTTACCCGGTGGTATGGGCAATTCTAAGTTGCCACGGCTTATTAGCTTGCCTTCGGCATTGGACATGCTGCTAACAGGAAAGCAGTTAGACGCTAAGCGCGCATTGCGTATAGGTATGATAGACGAAGTCGTTTCACCAAAAATATTACAAAAAGTCGCAGAATTTACTGCAGAACGATTGGTTAAAAATGGAATTCCAGAAAGGAAACTTCCATTAAAAGATAAAGTGCTCACTCTGCCTTTTATTAAAGATTTCGTCATTAATAAAGCGCGTCAACAGGTACTTAAGAAAACTCATGGACTTTATCCAGCCCCCTTAGCCATTTTGGATGTTGTACAACAAGGTTTAAACAAACCCCTTGATGAAGCACTGGAAATCGAGGCGGTTAAATTTGGAGAGTTAACGGTATCTCCTCAAGCCAAACAATTAATCAAACTGTATTTTGCTACGACTACACTCAAAAAAGAACGCTTTATTGATGGTGATAGCCAGCCCAAAACCGTAGAAAAACTAGGCATCCTTGGTGGCGGCTTAATGGGCGCAGGTATTGCGACAGTGTCTATTGAAAAAGCAAATGCCAGTGTTCGCCTCAAAGATATACGTGATGAAGGCTTGCTCAGCGCTTACAACTACGTCAATAAATTTTATCAACAACGCATTAAACGTAGAATTCTTTCTCCAGAACAAGCCAAAAAGAAAATGAACCAACTAACAAGTTCATTGGATTATACCGGCTTCGGGCAATGCGACCTTATTATCGAAGCAGTCTTTGAAGATACAGACCTTAAACATCAAATGGTTGATGATATAGAAAGCTTAGGCAATGAAGACACTGTATTTGCAAGTAATACCTCTTCAATCCCCATTACTGAAATCGCTGAGAAAGCGGAGCGCCCTGAAAATATTTTAGGTATGCACTATTTTTCTCCAGTAGAAAAGATGCCTCTGCTAGAAATTATTAAACATGAAAGCACCTCAGAACAAGCATTAGCTACTGCTGTTGATTTTGGTCGCAAGCAAGGGAAAACCGTTATTGTGGTTAATGATGGAGCTGGATTTTACGTCAACCGCATATTAGCACCTTACCTTAATGCTGCACTGGAACTAGGAATGAAGGGTGTTGCATTCGATAAAATTGATAAAGCACTGGTTAATTTTGGCTTCCCAGTAGGCCCTATTAAATTATTAGACGAAGTTGGTTTGGATGTGGGCAGCAAAATTCAACCTATTTTGGAAACCGCTTTTGGCGAACGCATGGAAAGTATTGGTGTACAACAAACACTACTTGATAATAAGCGTCTTGGAAAAAAAGTCAGCAAAGGCTTTTATCGCTATGATGACCCTAAGAAAAGTAAAGAAATTGACCCTACTATTTACGATGACTTGAACATTAGAGACTCTATAGATTTACCCGAAAAAGAAATTGTCGAACTTTGTGTTTATAGAATGCTGAATGAGGCTGCTTTGTGCTTAGATGACAAGATTATTTATTCCGTTCGGGATGGTGATATTGGTGCTATTTTTGGTATTGGTTTCCCACCCTTCCTTGGCGGACCGTTTAGTTATATGGACACCCTAGGCATTAGTTATGTTGTTGACAAGCTAAAAGAAATGGAAAAAGAGCACGGGATAAAATATACCCCAGCACCATCGCTCGTCGCAATGGCCGAAAAAGAGCAATCTTTTTACGAAGAGGAATAAATTTTATTTATATTTTATTTCCTTGCTATTGATTGTTAGATTGCTCTCTGGATTTAACAAATGCATCAATCAATTGACCTGACAATGTCGTTATAGGGGGTATTGTTGGTAATTGATCATAGTGAAACCATTGAGCGTCTTCTATTTCCAGCTCTTCCAGCACAATATCGCCTGAATCATATTCAGCAAAATAACCTACCATTAATTGATGAGGGTATGGCCAAGACTGGCTTGAAAAATAATGGAGGTTTTTTACCTTTAGACCAACTTCTTCGAATACTTCGCGATGTAGGCATTGCTCAAGGCTTTCGCCGGCTTCAACAAAACCTGCCAATGTCGAATATAACTGAGTTGCATATCGCCGATGATGCGCTAATAAAACATAGTCGCCCCGATGTATTAAACACATCATGCAAGGTGATATTCGAGGATAATACGTTAACTTACAGTGATGACAACAAACAGCAACTTCCTCAGCACTGCTTGTTGTTTGCTGTCCACACTGGCCGCAAAAGCGATGCTGTTTATACCATGTAATAAGTTGCAATGAACGGCTTGCAAGATGATATTTATCTTCAGATAGCAAATGCATTTGCGAACGTAGAGAAACCAAATTTTCATCGCTAACACTTGCATCTATTTCAAACACATAACACATGCTTTGCTCAAATTCACCGACAAAAAGACAGGTATTATCTTTAATCAATGACTCATTTACATCAGAAAAACGATATAAATCCCAATCTTGGGAAGCTTCTAGATAAAGCTGTTGATCTTTAACCAAAACTATAAAGTCTTGAGGTTGAATAGAATTTTTATTTCTTATTAATATCATACAAAAAATAGTTACTGGATATTCGGTTAAGATAGATCCATAATCATAGCATGGGCGTAGACATCGACCGAATTGAATTTGATGATAATGATTATCGCCAGTTTCAACTAACACTGAGCGAGCAACTGCTACTGCTTAAAAAAACGCTAGCAAACCCTAATTTCGGTAATACCCCCCCATCTATTGGTGCAGAGCTAGAGCTTTATATCATAGATAAACAAGGCAAACCTTTACCTAAAAATGAACAGCTTTTATCGTTGGCACAAAATTCGCAGTTAACTCCTGAGCTCAACTCATACAATATTGAATATAACACTCCTCCCTGCCCAACAAGTCGCTCTCCTTTTCATACATTAGAAAATAAAATTGTCGACGAACTACAGTCGCTCAACCAACACGCATCAACATTGAATGCGCGGATAGTCCCCATTGGTATATTACCCACTCTCACCCCAAGCGACTTTGGTCCTCATTGTATGACTCAACGTAAGCGCTACCATGCCTTAGTCAGCCAACTTATACGACAGCGTGGCGGTGATTTTGAAATAGATATTGATGGGAAGTCGCCTCTCAAGTTTAACCTTGCCGATATCACACTAGAAGGTGCAAATACATCCTTTCAAATTCACCATCAAGTGTCACCAAAGCACTATGCCGACACCTACAACGCGCTTCAGCTGATGACACCATTAGCCATTGCTATTGGCGCTAATTCACCAACATTATTCGGACATTATCTTTGGGATGAAACACGAATTCCTTTATTTAAACAATCTATTGATACGAGGCATCTCGATCGTTATGAATGGAATGAACCTGCACGTGTTAATTTTGGCCACGGCTGGTTAAGAGAAGGGGCTTACGAACTTTTTAGTGAATCAGTTAATTTGTATTCGCCGATATTGCCTATCTGCACTTCAGAAAAAGTTCTAGAGAAAAAAAGACAACCCCCTGAATTATCAGAACTCCAATTACACCAAAGTACAGTATGGCTATGGAATCGACCCGTATACGATTCCACAGACAATGGGCACCTACGCATTGAAATGCGCGCGCTTCCTTCTGGACCAACAAGCATTGATATGATTGCTAACGCTGCATTTCTTATTGGCTTGGCAGAAGGTCATCGTGAGCAGATTAATGAAATACTACCCGCTATACCCTTTCAAACCGCTGAATATAATTTTTATCGCAGCGCTCAATACAGCCTTGATGCGAATCTAATTTGGCCTAACGCTAAGCTAGGATACAAGCGGCAATGTATCATAGATATTATTGATGATAATTTACCAATTGCAGAAAAAGGGCTAGCCTCTATTGGGATAGAAACGGATGAAATAAACAATTACTTATCAATTATTCAGCAACGTATATCAAGAAAACAAAATGGTGCTATCTGGCAGAAAAAAATGCTCAACAAACTAAATCAACGTTTGGATATGAAAGCATCGCTACACGAAATGCTCGAGTTATTTATCAAGAATAGCCAACGAAATATTCCTGTTGCTGAATGGGAAATAAAATAAAGGGCTTAATGATGATCAAACACTTTAGTAGTTTTACACCTGAAGATATCGGTGAAAGTATTGAGGCGTTTCTTAAACAATTGAATGGCCCAAGCTACATCGTCATTAATGGTCAAGATAATACACGAGCACGTGTTTTTGTTACCTTATTGCATGGAAATGAACCGTCAGGCGTTATGGCATTGTATCGCTGGATCAAAGAAAATCGTAAGCCTGCTGTACGAATAATTTGTATTATCGCATCAGTAGAAACAGCTCTCCAAGCGCCTTTATTTCACTATCGTACATTACCTGGCCGAAGAGATTTAAATCGCTGCTTCAAACCTCCTTTTGATGATGAGCAAGGACAACTCGCTGAAGCTATATTGAATATTATTCACCAATATCAACCAGAAGCTGTAATCGATATGCACAACACCTCTGGTTCAGGACCAGCCTTTGGTGTTGCCACTCATCAAGATAGAGATCACGAAGCTTTGACATCTCCATTTAGCAAGAGGTTAATCATAACGCACTTAAAGCTTGGGGCATTGATGGATATAAGCGAGAATTATTTCCCAACCGTCACAATTGAAGCTGGTGGCAGATTGGATCAAGACGCACACGACAGTGCCTGGAAAGGGTTAGTATATTTTTTTACCGAAAATGACATTCTAAAAAAGGGTAAAGATAAATGGCAAATGGAGCTATTAATTGAGCCTATACGTATCGAGTTAGCGAAAGGAATTAGTTTAAGTTATGCAAAAACATCCAATATAGAATTTGATGTCACTTTGAAACACGATATTGATAATCTCAACTTTCAGGTAGTAGATACTGATACCCAACTTGGCTGGGTTAATCACGATGGTCTAGATAACTTTGTTATTCAAGATTACAAACACCAAACAACTGCAAAAGACTGGTTACGAATTGACAATAATAAACTCTACCCTGCAGACAATATTACAATATTTATGATCACCCCAAACCCAGTCATTGCTATTGATGATTGTTTATTTTATATGGCTAAAGCGACCTAAATCTATTCAACTTAACTATTGATCATTCATCAAAAGAAGCGACTCCCCTAATCACTCAAGTCAATTTAATTGACCTTTTCCTATTCCTTAAATAATAAGTTCATATATACGTCATTTTTCTGTCACAGAAAGTTTTTAGTCTACCCAGGCTATGGCATTAAACGCGCCATTAAGGAAACACCCCACAAGTAATCCTATTTGAGAGATACCCAACTATGATTAACAACAAGAATACAGATCTAAACGTGACCAATAGTGACGACAAAGAGAACATTCCTAGTAACACTTCGGGCAATCGCCCTTTTGCTGATGTTCTAAAAACCAATATTAGCCGGCGCAGCGTTCTTCAAGGTAGTCTAGCGACTGCAGCAACGACTTTCCTTGCGCCTCAAGCAATGGCTTTTGATATCTTAAATGAAGAACAACCAAGCGAAGGTGAAGCGCCTGAAGGTCTATGCAACTTTGCACCGTTATCAATTGAAGATGCAACTCAAGACAATACTGTACCTAGTATTGCTTGGGAATATAAATACCAAGTACTTATCCCTTGGGGTACTCCTTTAGAGCCTGGTATTGTTGAAGAGTATACCGGTGATCCAACAATTCGCCCAACATCAAAAGAAGCATCACAACAAATTGGTATTGGCCACGACGGAATGTGGTTCTTCCCAGAAGATTCAAAATATAGCCCTTATAAAGAATATGGCTATGAGTTGAATAGTAAAAGAGGCATGCTTTGCATCAACCATGAATTTGGTCGCACTAGTCATGTATTAGGTAAATCTGCTCCAGAAAGCTTAGAAGATGTGCGTGTCATGCAAAATGTTCACGGTGTATCTGTTGTTGCTATTGAAACTGACGATGGTTGGTGGGATGTTGCTAAAAGCTCAAATAGCCGCCGTATTACTGTTAACACTCCTGTAGAGTTCAGTGGCCCAGCTGCTGGTTCAGCATTACTACAAAACCCTAACGGAAATATCCCATTAGGAACAGTTAACAACTGTGGTTCTGGCCCAACTCCTTGGGGAACCTACTTAACCTGTGAAGAAAACTTCAACGGTTACTTCGGTGCAACTGAAGGAGAAGGCTTTAACGATAGACTCACAGAAGAACAAGCCCGCTATGGTTTTGACTATGATGGCTTTGGCTATGGCTGGGAATTTTTTGACAAGCGTTTTGATTTATCTGACCCAGAATACATTAATGAATCGAATCGCTTTGGCTGGATTGTTGAAATCGATCCATTTGATGCATCGAAAAAGCCTGTTAAGCGCACAGCCTTAGGTCGTGTTAAGCATGAAGCAATCGCTATAGCGGAAAGTGCTAACGGCCAAATAGCGGCCTATATGGGAGATGATCAACGCTTTGATTATTGTTACAAGTATGTTTCAGACTTACCTTGGCAACAAGCCATTGATGAAGGCAAAAGCCCTCTAGATGAAGGTAAGCTTTTTGTTGCTCGCTTTAACGATGATGGTACTGGCGAATGGATGGAACTGACTATTGAAGATCCTCTATTAGCTGACCGTTTCGCCGATCAAGCAGAGCTATTAATAAATACTCGTATCGCTGCTGACATTTTAGGTGCCACACCAATGGATCGTCCAGAGTGGACAACTATTGGTAAAAACGGCGAAGTATATTGGACGCTAACTAATAACTCTAGACGTACTACTCCAAATGCTGCTAATCCAGAAGCACCTAATAGTGATGGTCACATTATCCGCACTACTGATTCAGGTGACTTCTTAGGTAATACTTTTACCTGGGAAATCTATCTAATTGCTTCTTCATTCCGCGGAACCGAAGAAACTTTCACTGATCCTGATGCAGCATGGGCTGACCCATTTGGTCGCCTATTTATTGGTACTGATGGTGGCCAACCTGATGGCCTACAAGATCAGTTAATTGTATTTGATACAACTGCAGAAAAACCTGTGCCTAAGCGTTTATTAACAGGAGTTAATAGTGATGAGATAACTGGATTCACTATTACCCCTGATCAACGCACAGCATTTATCAATATTCAACACCCAGGTAATGGTGACCCGTCATCGACTAACTTCCCTGCTAAACCTGATGGAATCACTATTCCACGTGATTGTACTTTGGTTATCCAGCGTAAAGACGGTGGTATTATTGGTTCTTAACTAGGACTAAATATTAAAACGAAAAAGGCTGCCAATAGGCAGCCTTTTTTATATGAATTAGTTAAAGACAGATATCCAAATTCATTATCTACTAAAGAATATCTTATTATTTCTTACAATACTGTAAACAGTCCATCTAAAAACACTTTCTTTTAAGAATGCATCCGTCTAATAAGATTCTGGCTAATATAGTTTTTTGAGACTAATATCACAGACATAGGGTTATTGTTGTACCTATCAGTTTTATTCGACGTATTATTGAATCAAAGGATTTAGGGTATGATTAGTAAACTTTTTGAGTTTTTAGCTTCTGAGGGAAATTGTGAATGCTGCGGCAGCCCTTGTAAAACAGCGCTTTGTTCATCCTGCCAGGAGGACCTTGTTAGCATGATCGATGAGCAATCAGATTCAGGTAGCTTTAGTAAAGAATCAAAAACTAAACCTGCCAAAGCTGACACAACAGTTTAAGCGTTTTTAGGCTCTCTAAAATACCTCTTGTGCATATGCCGAGATAATCGTCATTAATTGTCTTTCTATTCTGAAAATCCTTCTATAATTGTGACCTTCGAATCTAACACCACTCTCAGCAGCATCATTACTATCTCAGAAAAGAGTGACCTTCACCTCTAATTTTCGCACAGGCATTAAAAAAGCCCTATCCGATACCGGACAGGGCTCTTAATTAAAAGCTTGACGATGACC